>NZ_BMXU01000010.1 GCF_014651915.1 Parvularcula lutaonensis | reverse complement strand
GGGTCTCGTCAATCGAGGGGCTAGCGTGAGAGTGATAATGTGTATTACGACAACAGCTGAAACACTGCTAAGCGATTGATATAATTGACTAATTTGCGACAATATCAATTGTGGAAGTCCGCAGGCACAATTGGCTCGTTCAAGACTAACGTAAAAATTTTGAGTATCGATGATACTCTGCGCAAAAATAATTGAGAAGGGTTTGAAAGATCTAATCCTTTAACCGATTAACGGCTTCATTGATAGCCCTCATGAATTCATCCAACGGCACAGCTTCAGATGTGTCGTTTCTTCCACGATTATACTTATCAACCTGCTCTTCCCTCATCGAAATTGCGGAAACGTGATACTCTCCTAATTTTTTTTCTTGAGAAATTACAATAGTGAAAAAAGAGTCGAACTCAATTTCCACAATCTCGTTCTCGTATTGGTGATAGGCCGCTGCAGCCATCTTTATCTTCATGTTTCACTCTGGCTCCCTGAAGCCTTGAAAGTCCCCCTCTGCATCCCACTTCGCACCCCTGCCCTGAGAGTCTTGACGAGACCCCGATGGCGCAGCCACCCTTTATGTAACCACGGCGTTGCTCCCGATGGAAGGCTGATCTGGCCGGAACCTTCACATGGTGGAGGCCAGATCAGC
>NZ_BMXU01000009.1 GCF_014651915.1 Parvularcula lutaonensis | reverse complement strand
AGGAGAAGAGCGATGGGCGCGAAGCGCTACAAACCCGAGGAAATCATCTCGAAGCTGCGTGAGGCTGAAGTCCTGCTGGCTGAAGGGGTCAGTGTCGGCGAGGTCGTCCGGCGGCTCGGCGTGACCCAGGTCACATATTATCGCTGGCGGAAAGAGTACGGCGGGATGAAGGTGGATCAGGCCAAACGGCTGAAGGACCTCGAGAAGGAGAACGCACGGCTGAAGCGTCTCTTGGCCGATGCTGAGTTGGACAAGGCGATCCTCAAAGAGGCTGCCTCGGGAAACTGGTAGGGCCCTCTCGCAAGCGTCAGTTCATCGAGCATGCGTGTGCCGAGCTCAGCGTGTCACAGCGCCGGGCCTGCCGTGCGGTGGGGCAGCATCGATCGACCCAGTGGCGGAAGCCGCAGAAGCTGGACGACGAAGACGCTTTGACGTCAGCGATCATCAAATTAGCGAGCAAGTATGGGCGCTATGGCTATCGCCGGATCACGGCGTTGCTTCGTCGAGACGGTTGGTACGTCAATCATAAGCGTGTCGCTCGGATCTGGCGGCGAGAGGGCCTTCGTGTTCCGCAGAAACAGCCGAAGAGAGGCCGGCTCTGGCTGAACGACGGCTCGTGCATTCGGCTGCGCCCTCAACATCGCAATCACGTCTGGGCGTACGACTTCGTCCAGGACCGCACCCGCGACGGACGCAAGTTCCGTATGCTTACGGTGATCGACGAGTTCACGCGCGAATGCCTGGCGATCAACGTGGCTCGAAGGCTCAACAGCGAGAATGTTCTCGCGGTCCTGGCTGACCTAATGGTGCAGCGAGGCGTCCCCGACCACATTCGGTC
>NZ_BMXU01000008.1 GCF_014651915.1 Parvularcula lutaonensis | reverse complement strand
GTATCCGTCCGGTGATGACCGTTAAGCTGGACTGAAGTGCCAGGGCAGCAGCTCGTTGATTCGGTTGATCGGGTGGTCGGCGATCCGTGTCAGGACGTCTGTTAGCCAAGCCTGCGGATCGACGCGGTTCAGCTTGGCGGTCTCGATGAGGGTGTAGGCTGCGGCGGCGCGTTCGCCGCCGGCATCGGAGCCCGCGAAGAGGTAGTTCTTCCGCCCGAGCGCGATGGCCCGCACGGACCGTTCAGCGGTGTTGTTGTCGAGCTCGCTGCGACCGTCGGCGAGGTAAGGAGCCATCCGCTTCGTGCGGGTGATGGCGTAGCGCAGAGCCTGGGCGAGGCTGGACCGTCCAGGCAATTGCGGCAGGGTGGCGCCCATCCAGGCGCGCAGTTCGTCCATGACGGGGGCCGCCTCCTGCTGCCGCAGCGCGAGCCGGTCGCCGGGCGGCAAGCCGCGCGCCTTCTTCTCGACGGCGTAGAGCTGCGCGATGCGCCCCAAAGCCTCCTTCGCGACCTGCGAGCCCGTACTCTCGGCGATATCGAAGAGCTTCCTTCTGACGTGGGCCATGCACGCCATCTCGGCGATGCCGGTCTTCTCACCGTAGAGCCTGTCGTAGCCAGCATAGCCGTCGGCATGCAGGATGCCGGAGAAGCGCCTCAGGTGCTCGGCTGGCCGCTCGCCCTTCCGATCCGGAGAGTAGCGGTAGAGCGCGGCGGGCGGGGCCGGTCCCGCCCAAGGGCCGCTCGTCCCTAACGTACGCCCAGAGCCGCGCCGTCTTCGTGCGGCCTCTACCTGGGTCGAGCACCGGCACGGGGGTATCGTCGGTGAAGAGGGCCTTGCCGCCAAGGGCGTGCCTGCCGATCGCCTCTACGAGAGGACGGAGCAGCGTCGCCGATCGGCCGACCCAGTCGGCCATGGTGGACCGGTCGAGAGGCACACCCTCTCGCTCGTAGATCTGGCTTTGCCGGTAAAGCGGCAGGTGGTCGGCGTATTTCGAGACGAGGACGTGCGCGATCAGCCCCGGCCCCGGCGTGCCCCGCTCGATCGGCAGGGACGGCATCGGCTCTTGCGCGATCGTCCCGCACGCCCGGCAGCTGAGCTTCGGGCGGACGTGCCGATGCACGACGAAGCGTCCGGGCACGTAGTCGAGCACCTCGCGGACCTCCTGCCCGAGCGACCGCATGGTCTCGCCGCAGCTGGAACAGCTGCTATCCGGAGCATGCACGACCTCCTCGCGCGGCAGGTGATCTGGCAGCGGGCGGCGCTTGGGCTGACGCTTCGCGTCGGCAAAACTAGGCTCGGCGCTGTCAGATGGATCGTCCCCGCCACCTCCGCCCTCGGTCGCGCCCTGCGCCTCTTCCATCTCCTCGATGGCGAGCTCTAGCTGATCGAGCGCCTCGCTCTTCGTCCCGAAGCGGTGCCGTCTGAGAGTGGCGAGCTGCGCCTTCAGCTTCTCAATCATCAGCGCCTGGTGGACGACTAGGCCGCGCAAGCTGGCCACGTCGTCCGGCAGCGCGTCTGCCGAGTGGGGC
>NZ_BMXU01000007.1 GCF_014651915.1 Parvularcula lutaonensis | reverse complement strand
ATGCAGCTTGAGCTCACATCACCCGGGTGGGCTGAGGGCTCTCAGGAGGCGCCCGCGTCAGCCGCCAGTCGATGCCTTCGAGCAGCGAGGCGAGCTGGCTCGCTGTCACCGACACCTTGCCGTCCTTCGCGCGCGGCCAGACGAACGTTCCGCGCTCCAGCCGCTTGTAGTAGAGGCACATCCCCTGGCCGTCCCAGAACAGCACCTTCGCCCGGTCGCCGCCTCTGTTACGGAAGACGAAGACGTGCCCCGAGAGTGGATCCTCCTTCAGCACGCTCACCGTCTGCGCGGCGAGCCCGTCGAAGCCCCGCCGCATGTCCGTCACCCCCGCCGCCAGCCACACCTTCGTACCGACGGGGAAGGACAGGCTCACGGACGGGGCGTCCGAAGCGCGCCGACCAGGGCGGCGAGGCGGTCCGGCGCGACGTCGCCCGGCAGGCGTAGCACCACCCCGTCCGGCAGCACCGCCTCGATCTGAGCTGCGGTGTCGTCTTGTCCGACGCTGCCGCCTCCAGCCGCGGAGCCGGCCTGCGATGCCTCCTCCGAGGTGGAGGCGTCAGCATCATCGTGACGGCGGAAGGGCACGACGGACCCTGGCGGACGGGAAAGGGCTTCGATCGGCGGCAGGACCGGCGGCGTGTACCCGCCCGAGCCGTCGCCGAGATCTTCTGCGATCTCGACTGGCAGGAAGGCCGCCGCCACCGCAGCCAGCCCCGCGTCCGTGCCGTCCTTCGCCGCCTTCCGCCAAGCAAAGAGCTGCGAGGTGGAAAGGTCGTGCCGCCGCGCCACTGGAATAGCCCCCTGAAAGTGGTCCACCAACTGGGATAGATTGTCCCGTAAATTGGAGGATCAGCGATGGCTGGAAAACGAGAAAGGCCCGAAGATTGACCCGACCCCTTTGAACGCAGCCAATCTGACTGAAAGAATGGCTTGTTTGAAGGAGAAGAGCGATGGGCGCGAAGCGGTACAAACCCGAAGAGATTATCTCGAAGCTGCGTGAAGCTGAGGTGCTTCTGGCCGAAGGCGTCAGCGTCGGTGAAGTGGTCCGGCGGCTTGGAGTGACGCCGGTCACCTACTACCGGTGGCGGAAAGAGTACGGCGGGATGAAGGTCGATCAGGCGAAACGCTTGAAGGATCTCGAAAAGGAGAACGCGCGGCTGAAGCGTTTGCTGGCCGATGCGGAGCTCGATAAGGCCATTCTGAAAGAGGCCGCTTCGGGAAACTGGTAGGGCCCTCTCGCAAGCGCCAGTTTATCGAGCATGCGTGTACGGAGCTTGGTGTCTCTGAACGTCGAGCATGCCGCGTGGTGGGCCAGCATCGATCAACGCAGTGGCGAAAGCCGCAAAAGCTGGACGACGAAGACGCGCTGACCGCGGCGATCATCGAACTGGCGAGCAAGTACGGTCGCTACGGCTATCGACGGATCACGGCTTTGCTCCGGCGCGATGGTTGGCACGTCAACCACAAGCGTGTCGCGCGGATCTGGCGGCGGGAGGGCCTTCGTGTTCCGCAGAAGCAGCCGAAGCGAGGCAGGCTTTGGCTCAACGATGGGTCGTGCGTGAGACTCCGGCCGGAGCGCCCAAACCACGTCTGGGCTTACGACTTCGTTCAGGACAGGACCCGTGACGGCCGTAAGTTCCGTATGCTCACAGTGATCGATGAGTTCACTAGGGAGTGCCTGGCCATCGACGTCGCGCGAAGGCTCAACAGCCAGAGCGTTCTCGCCATCCTGGCAGACTTGATGGTCCAGCGAGGCGTTCCTGATCACATTCGATCCGATAATGGGCCAGAGTTCGCGGCGACCGCTGTGCGGGAGTGGATTGCGAAGGTTGGAGCCAAGACCCTGTTCATCGAGCCAGGTTCACCGTGGGAGAACGGCTACAACGAGAGCTTCAACGGCAAGCTCCGCGACGAGCTGCTGAACGTCGAACTCTTCAACGACCTGAGGGAGGCCAAGGTCCTGATCGAGCGATGGCGAAGGCACTACAACACGATCCGTCCGCACACAGCTCTACGCTACCAGCCGCCAGCACCAGAAGCGATCGCCCCGGCTGATCTGGCCTCCACCATGTGGAGGCTCCGGCCAGATCAGCCTTCCAATGGGAGTAACTCAATGCTTACATAAAAGCTGGCTGCGCCATCGGGGTCTCGTCAATCGAGGGGCTAGCGTGAGAGTGATAATGTGTATTACGACAACAGCTGAAACACTGCTAAGCGATTGATATAATTGACTAATTTGCGACAATA
>NZ_BMXU01000006.1 GCF_014651915.1 Parvularcula lutaonensis | reverse complement strand
GAGATGATTTCCTCGGGTTTGTAGCGCTTCGCGCCCATCGCTCTTCTCCTGCAGACAAGCCATTCTTTCACTCAGACTGGCTGCGTTCAAAGGGGACGGGTCAGTGCTTGGCGCTATGGCGTTGCCGTAGTGTTTGCACTGGTGGTTATCCCATTCGCCTTGAAAGCCCTCGTCGTCTGTAAATCCGGCGACGTCTATGCCCATGTCTGCTGAAGCAGAAAGCCGCGTGACAAACTTGTACTGCGTGCGCTGATAATGAGCCCATTCCTCGACAAATGCCTCCCAGTCGTCAGCGGAAAACAGAAGGATTTGCTGTTGCGGCGGAATCAATTTGCCGTGGACGATCTTTCCCGAGGACACGCCGCCTTGCGAAGTCGGTTCGGGAATATCCTCGGTCGAAATCTGAAAAGTATCCTTCGAAACGTCGTTCATCCCGCCTTCCTTTCCACAAGACGGGCTTGCTGCGGATCGTACACGTAGCCCTTGATGCTACCGTCTTTGATCCGCTCGACGGCTTCATCGACCACATTGAACGGCACAAGAAACCACTCGCGAGGGACAACAGGATTGCCAAAGCGATCCTTGATCTCAATATCGAGACGGGCCGGATCGAAGATGCGGTGAATCAGGTTTTCGAGCTTAGTGCGGTTGATGTTGTAGAGTTCATAGGTTGCAACAACCTCAACATCAGCCAGCAAGAACGTCGCATCGATCTTCGCATTGGCGATGCGCCGTTCGACCTTTCCACTTGTTACGCCGATCTTGTGGAGCACGTTGCGATGCTCCTTCACTATCGGAAGGTCAGACTTACTGCGGAGTACATAGATCGTGCCGCTCGCCTCATCGCCATCAGCGGTATGGTCTGCGAAGAGCGGTCCTGCCGAGGAGTCCGTAATCCGACGGCCTGCATCATCCTTATGAAGCGCTCTCTGTAGGGAGCGCATGAGCATATTGCTCTCGGTGCCGTTGTCGAAAATCACGCGCAAGCGCGCATCAGTGCGACCTTGGGCATTGCTGTATACCTCTCCCATATCCGCAACATAGGCTTTTTGGCCTCCAACGATGAACCACGCCCCCGGCCTTATTTCCGCTTTCAGCTCAAATGTTCGGGTTTCTCGTAATCCCTCATCCAATTCATCCTGAACCTGGTCGAAAAGCGGCTTGAACTTGTCAAATTCCTCGCAACGCTGGCGGTTTGCGATTTCCTCGGCGGCGCGTTTTTCAGCGTGCGAACGCACATGCTTCAGCTCGGTGATATCGGCTGTTTCTGCTTCAACTCCGAGTTCTTCCAGCAGGGCGTCATCGTCAATTTCAGTGTCGCCGTGTCCTGATGCTGCTGGCGCGTCGGCCAGCACTCCTTGATTGTCGAGCGGTTCTAGAAGCGACCTACACTCCTCAAGCTGACGCAGACGATCGAGCCGGACCGCATACATCCGCTCAAAAATATCGTTCTCTTCGCCGTGTTGCGGTGCGCGGCCATATTCCTCGTAGAAGCGTTGAATGTCCTCAAAGCCTGCAATTATGCGTTCTTCCCTCGGTGTCAGGCTTCTCTTTTTCTTGGCCTCAACCTCAACCCCAAGCTCGCCCAATAGGGCATCATCTTCATCGGTGAATGCGGATTTAGCCATTAGCAGCCTCCGCTTTCGCCTTGGCTAGATAGGCGACGCCTTCAGCCATCCGCTTTTCCCAGGCATCTGCTGAGGTAATGGATGGAAGCCGTCCGCGCTCCTGCTTGAATTTGAGAGCGCGCTTCGCCAGCTCGCGGGCTTCCTCGATCGTCATACTGACCTTTTTCCCGGCGATCACAGCGGCGACCTGCTTTAGGCTATCCTCGCTCATCGTTTTAGCGAGGATAGCGTAGGCTTCCCCGAACGGGTTGATCCGGTCGATTAGATCAATGTCCAGCTCACGCACATCCGTGACGTACTTCCGAACACCATCGATCAGCGCCGTGCTTCCGCCTCGCTCAGTATCCTTATCATCGCCAACGGCAATCTTCTTAGCCTCTTGGGTCAGGTTGAGCGCTGCAATCGCATGTTGGCGGACGGCTTCTTGGTCGGCATCATCCAGCTCAGGATATCGATCCTTGATAATCTTGCCCATGCGTACCTGGGTTAGCTCTTCAGGGACGACCTCCTCATTAAACAGCCCTTGCTCGATCGATGGTTTGTCCTGAACAAATGCGGTGATCACCTCGTTCAGGTCTTCCTGGCAGATGCGCTCGGCCTCCTTCGATTTCGGCTCGGCGAGGCCTTTGATTTCGATCTGGAAAGAGCCTTGCTCCTCGTTGAAGCCGACATTGCATTTCTCGGGATCGTAGCCGCCCTCGCCATAGTCGTAGCCATCGACCGGGGCATTGTTCGGATTCTTTGGCGTGAAGTTGAAACGCGGTGCAAGCACCTGCTCCATCAACAAGCTTGCAGCAATAGCCTTCAGTGTATCGTTCACGGCATCGACCACAGCGTCTTCTGCGGCGTCTGGTTCTGCGATCAGGTTTGTGAAACGCGCTCGGGTTTTTCCCTCCGCATCACGGGTCGCGCGCCCGATGATCTGAACAATCTCGGTCAGGCTGGAACGATAGCCAACAGTCAGCGCGTGTTCGCACCAAATCCAATCAAAGCCCTCCTTCGCCATGCCAAGGGCGATGATGATATCGACGTGATCACGGTTGTTTTTCTGGGCCGGGTCTTTGAGGGCGGCGGACACCCGATCACGTTTTGAGGGATCGTCGTTCACCAGGTCGGCAATGCGCAACACTCGACCATCTTCGGTTTTCACAAGCTGGAAGCCAGTTGTCGGGTCGGTGCCTTGCCAGTCACCAAGCTCATCCAGGATGTGTTCGACTTCCTTGATCTTGTCTTTGGTACTTTCCCGCGAATTCACGCTTGGGATATGAACGATCGTCTTCTGTGTTGGATCAAGAACACTTAAAATCTCATCAGCGTATGGCCCGGAATAGAAATAGTAGCCAATGTCGAGAGTCTTGAGCCATTTATAGCCGTTAAGCTGCTCGTAATAGGTGTATGTGACGGTCTCGAACTTCGCCTCGTCATGCGGCATGAGGACCGCTTCTGCGTCGCCTCGGAAATAAGAGCCGGTCATGGCGACGATGTGAACCTTATCGCGCGCGATCAATTCTGCGAGTTGTGCTCCTAGTTTGTTCTCAGGATTGGCAGAGACGTGGTGAAATTCGTCAACGGCAATCAGGCAATCATCGAAAGCTTCGATCCCGAATTTCTCGACAGCATTGCGGAAGGTTGCATGCGGACAAACAAGGGTTTGATCATCGCTCTCTAAAAATGAGCCAACGGACGCGGCCTTGCTGCCGTCCTCGCCAGGCGCGTTGCATAGGTTCCATCGCGGCTCCACGTGCCAGTCGTAATAGAAGCCGAATTTGGTCAGCGGTTCATCATTGAAACTTGCACCGATGGACTTTTCCGGCACGGTGATAATGGCTTTTTTGACATCTTGATTATGCAGCTTGTCGAGCGCGATGAACATCAAAGCGCGGCTCTTTCCCGACGCTGGAGGTGATTTAATTAGCAGGTATTGCTCGCCGCGTTTTTCATAGGCGCGCTCTTGCATCGGGCGCATGCCAAGCTCGTTCGACTTGGTCGCATTACCGGTCTGAGCATAGGAAACCGATACTGACGGGACGTTTTTGTGGTTCTTTTTGATCATTGCGTCACCGCCTTTTGTTTAGTTTGAGCTTCCTCGTTGTTGGTCATTTTGGTGTAGAGCTCAAAGAGCTTTTCCAAGCGCTCTGTGTCATTCTTGAAGCGCCGTCCGATATAGATGCGCTCCAGCACCTCATCGTTTCGATCATGCGCGGCGCGAAGATCGTCAGGCATTTTTTCAGGATCGTAGAGGTCTGCGATGGTCGCTGGGAAATGCGCCTCGCGTGCTAGAAGGATATCCTCTGCGCACCGGGTTAGGTCTTCTTTGTTTTTCTCGGTGAGCTTAGGGATGGGAAATGTATTCCAGCCTAGAGTGTTGGAATAGCTGAAATCGGTTCTCATGCGACCACAAACAGTTGCAATCCATACTAGATGCATTCTCGATGTTACAATCGCGATATTCGACACACTGCCATCATATATTGCATAACATTTGAACGTCGGGATGCACCTTTTATCTAGAATCGCGCACGGCAAATAAGCCCTGTTCTCAGAAGTGGTTTGTGGAACGGCAATAAAATATTTCGTTGCTTCAAGTCGATCCCTGAAGCGGTGAGGTGAGGCGACAAGCTTTTGAGCTGTGGTGTCAGTTTTCTTTTTGAGCCGATCGGCTTCGACCTTTGAAAAGCGCTCGCTAATCCATTCAATTTGATTTGCCACTTCTACTTCGGTATCTTCCACCCACAAACAAGCCCTTGGCTGACCTTTGATTACTTCTGTTGAGCCGTAAAGTGGACGGACAAATCTTGCAGAGCCCGGCGCATTTTCAATTTGAATTCGCGCTTCTTCCTGGCTGAATATTAAAGCGCTGCCGTAGTAAGGGTGGTTGCCGAACGACATAATGTCCAGATTCGAAAGAGGTTCGGCACGCTTATGAACAAAAATATCGGAAGCTGCGACTAGATATCCATTGATGTTACTTACATTGCGGGAAGCTATTTCCCCAGATTTCGCTGTTTCGAAAAGGGTTGGCTTGGTTGCATCCTCTCGCGAAAGACCAATAACAACCACTGTAATACCCGCGTTATGCGACGCCAAGTTCGACCATTTGAAAGATGTATAAGCAAAAGATATTTTTGCTCCTAACTCAGACAATATCGGCCATAGGACTGGAACCTGCCCACCTTGGCAAATTGAATTTGTCGCAACGAGAGCGGATGCACCTTTTGTATTTCTAAAATAATCTGCCGATTTTACAAACCAACCTGCAACATAGTCTAGATTACCCCAGTTTTTTGCGCGCCCTTCAAAAACAAAGTCCAGATCTTCTTTTTGCTCTTTGCTTCTCTTGTTATATCCGAGGTACGGTGGATTGCCACAAATGTAGGTCTCACCACCTTCATTTTCGAAATCGATTTCGGCTTGGTTGATCGGTGAGTGAAACAGATCGTCAGCGTGATGCTTCACACCAGTTCCCGTCGGCGGGCAGATACTGAGCCAGTCCAGTCGCAGAGCATTCCCACATGTGATCCAGTTCATCGCGTTGAGCGGGAGTACATCTTTGAGCGCTTCAAGCTGGCCGCGATAGAGCACATCGCACTGATACTCTGCGATGATGAGGGCGAGGCGCGCGATCTCAGCCGGGAAGTCGCGGAGTTCGATCCCGCGAAAGTTCGTGAGCGGGATATCGGAGCGCCGATCTTTTTCGCCCCGGCGTTCGTTGATCTCCGCCTCTATCTTGCGCATCTCTTTGTAGGCGATGACTAGGAAATTGCCGGAGCCGCAAGCCGGATCGAAGACCCGAATTTTGGCCATGCGCTTACGCAGATTAAGAAGTTTGCGGTCATTGTCGCCTGCCTCCTCAAGTTGCTCGCGAAGGTCATCTAGAAACAGCGGACTGAGGACCTTCAGTATATTGCTGACGCTGGTGTAATGCATTCCAAGCGCGCCGCGCTCTTCCTCATCCGCAACCGCCTGGATCATCGATCCAAAAATGTCCGGATTGACCTTCCTCCAATCGAGCTTGCCGATATGGAGGAGATAGCTGCGCGCCATTTTTGTGAATTTCGGCACTTCAACAGAGTCCGCGAACAAGCCACCATTCACATACGGAATGTCCAATTTGCGAGCCCAAGATGAGATACGGGCCGCATCTCGATCCTCATGCTTAGTGTTCATCGCCCGGAACAGCTCGCTGATCACCTCATGAGTGTTCGCGCTGTCCCGATCGCTCATCATCTCGATCGTGGAGGTAAAGAGGTCGTCACCGGTGAAAATCTCGGTGTCCTCGGCGAAAAAGCAGAAGATCAGACGTGCCATGAAATGGTTCATGTCATGGCGGCGTTCCGCCGTACCCCATTCGGGGTTGGTCCGCAGAAGCTCAATGTAGAGCTTATTCAGCCGCCCGGTCGCCTTGATATCGAAGGCGCTCTCGCGGATTTGCTGAACTGTGCTGATCCCGGCGAGAGGTAGGAAAAAACCAAAATGGTCATGGAAGTCGACGTATTCGCACGCGACGGTCTCACCGGAATTGAGGTCTTCGGCTTCCAGCCATTGACCATCGGTGGCGAGAACAAATTTTGCGCGCGCTTTCTTCGTCGCTGGACTGTCTTTCAGCGCGACGAGTGTGTCTGTGACTGTGCCTGGCTCGCACACCTTGATATGGATGTTGCTGGTCTGAAGGACGCCATCCAGATCGGACTTGTTCGACGCGCCGGTGCGCAGCCGTTTTATCGTTGTCGCCTTGTTCCCGAACGCTTCCAGGAAGGCATAGGGAAACTCCTGAGCGTCAAATGGCTGCTCAGCGAGGTTCGATACGGCTTCTTCAATCTCGACGGCGTTCAACGGCTTACTCGTTTCTTCTTCTCAGGCGTTTCCGGGGTTTCGTTATCGGCGATATAAGCGCGCATAAATTCGCGAATGACCTGCGCTGCGGGTCGGTCTTGTTGACGACAAACCTCGATAAACTTCTCGCGAAGTTCGCGCTCGATACGAATACGAAGGCCCGAATCTTTCATTGCAAGAGTGTAGCCGATGGATACACATCTCATCAATGAATTTCAGGGGGATATCCTCAATCAGCGCATCCAAGAACAGTTCTTGGTCGGGGTTCAGCGGCGATACGCTGACGCCTCTCCAAACGGTGTGAGTTTGGTCGTAGGTATCGGGTTGCGAAAGACCTGATCGGCATCCAATCGGCGCACGGTTGGTCTTCATGAAATGGTCGCGCTGAAAGCGTCTCCATGAAATGGTCAAGGGTCCAGGGGCTATGAAATGCCCATTGGCGGATGGGGTGCAGGGGAGCGCCGAAGGCTCCCTTGCGAGTGATGAAACGGCGATACGTTCTGCTGGCTCTGGTGGGTTCAATGCCCTCTCAAGAGCCACAGGCCGGGGGTTGCACAGGGGCGCGCAGCGGGCCCCTTGCCAAGATGTGTGGTAGTACCACACACATCTTGCGGTCTAAATAAGACCGGGTTTTCCGGTAGTACACTGATGATGAGAGCTTATTGGTATTACCACCGTCATTGACGCTGGGCTATTCCGCGCCATCCACAAGCTGGCGCAAGAAACGGTAAATCTCGACCATCGCGAACGTGTCGAGTTTGCAATAACTGAGTAGCTGATCAGCTTCCGCATTGTCGGCGGCGATCATGCGTTGCCATGCTTCCATCGCAGATGCGCCGTCCTGAACATCCTGCTCCTCATAACTGAGATGCGGACAGACTACAGGCAGGACCTTTTTGATCGATGTCGATCCTCCAAAACGGATATCCACATAATCCCGCTTAAACACGTCTTCGAGGTCAACCATCCGCTCATTCAAGCGCTTGAGGAAATCCGCCTGATCGGGATATCGCTTGGCCAGTTCCTTATTGCGCGTTTTCTCGAATGAGGCGTGCCAGGAAACAAGCGACCCCTCTTCCCCGATATCGCGTCCGAGATGATCAACAAGCTCGCGCGGCGGCTCCATGGATCGGGCTAGATATTCTCGATGGCTGAGCGTGCCGTTAGCCTCCAGGATATGAAGCGAATATTGGACCGGAATATGCCCATGGGGCTTTGAGCCTTCGATAACCGGCACGGCGGTCGCGAAGGTTTCGTAGTCGAAGAAATAGAGCGGAAACTCCATCCCGTTCAGAAATGCCTCAATCCGGTCGAGCGCGATTTGGGGCTCGCCGGACCATGCGGCCAGTGCGACGGGGCGCTGGCCGTCCGAAAGGTGAAAGTCTCTCGGCACGTCGGCAAGCGAATATATGTCGTTTGCAGCAAGCTCAGTAATCTTCGGCACGCTGATCCTGGGCAACACGAAAATGGATGGCTCAGCGATGTCCGAGTTGAACACCTTGAAGCTGTCGCAGTGGTTGCTCCGCGTTTTTCTGCGGCAGGTGCATCCGCTCCTGTCGATACTGTCCTTAGCCATCATGCTAAGGGCCTGATCGATTTCTCCAGCAGTTTCCTGCTCGATGGCGCGGACATCTTCCGTGATGTCGGCAAATGTCAAAATCGCTTCTGGATCGATTTCGCCATCGAGCGTGTAATCGCCATTCAAATGTATGAGGCGAACTTCAGATATCTCGGTGCCGGTTCTCTCGGCACAGATCATCTGGAAGCAAGCATCTTTTAGGTGGTTATGCTTGGCATCAGTCTTGACGCTGGTTGATGACTTGATCTCGTAAAGTATTCGACGATCATCGTCCTTTACTTCGAATACGTCAGCGCGCGCAAATAATCCATCGTCCGTTGAAAATGTTGCCTGAAACGATACTTCGCGCTCAGGCGCTCCAGCAAAGTATTGCTTCACTACGCGCTCGACTTCATAGCCTTCCCGGACGAGTTTCTGTTGAAACGTCGAAAACTCGCCCGCCGGGAAGTTGTCGGGATCATTCTTCTGAAGCCAAAAGGATTTTGGGCACTGAAGAAAGTGAATGAAGTCGGTTTTTGTTAAATGCATGCAGATTCGATCGTTTTGGCGTTCGTAATTAGCGAGAAGTATATCACGCACTTTGCCCTTGGCCTAAGGGTACGAAATGAGTGCAACGGGGTCCCTAAACCCCATCGGCGATATAGCTGTGACCGTCGATCTCGACCTGGGTGATATCACCGCCAAGCAACATGTCGCGGGCGAAGGCTTCGGTGTCGAAGTAGTAACGAAGGTTCTCAGGCAACTGGTCGAGCATGCCCGTCCTGTCGATCAGCTCCTCGGCATATTGGATTGCTGAGCCTTCGAAGAGGTGCAGGTCGTCGATACGATCGACCGCGTCCTCGACGCTGTATCCGAACTGCTCAATCAGGATGATGAGCTTTACGGCCTCAGCGTCATCCATCTCCTCGAAGCGCTCAAACCAGTCTTTGAGATTGGCCTGGCTGACGCCGATGGCGTCGAAGAGCCGGTAGTTGTCGCCGTCGATGAATTGGATTTCGTATTCCTCGACCGGATCGCCGTACTCGTTGCGGTGCTCTGCGGCGCGGGTCTGATATTCCTCGAACGTATCGAAGTAAAAGCCGGTGG
The DNA here is from genome assembly GCF_014651915.1 of Parvularcula lutaonensis. Classification (GTDB taxonomy): domain Bacteria; phylum Pseudomonadota; class Alphaproteobacteria; order Caulobacterales; family Parvularculaceae; genus Parvularcula; species Parvularcula lutaonensis. The sequence continues at coordinate 1,831 of NZ_BMXU01000006.1, read as the reverse complement.
CAGAAATGTCATAGGGTGTGGCGTGGTAACGGTTGCTCATTGTTTTGGTCCTTTCTCGCTGTTTTCTGGTCCCGTGATCGGGACGCGAACGAGAAAGGCCGGGCGAAAAAGCCGGACGTGCAAAGCGAGGCATTTGCCTCGCGCGGGCTAACACGGGAGCGAACTTAAGTGAGCGAATGGAGCGGGCGGCCCTTGCGTGTTTGGCGCGCCCGGCCATGTTTGCGGACTGATGCTTGATCACGGACCGGCCCAACAAGCGATGGACCGCTGACAGGCAAGCCTAATCAGCGAACGGCCATTTGTTCGGAACCCACAGTCGGTTTTCCAAAACGATCGGTGCAAGGTTCAACTCGGTCGCCAGCAAAAGAGTTTCCGGTAAGAGGCAGGGCGGATCGAATGCCCTGCCAACCTGTTCGATTGGCTCTCCGTCAGGCGCGATGCGCATTGCCAGGGGTTCGCCTGCAAAATCGAAGAAGATATTGTTCACGAGAGGAAGACGGCTGGGTGCGAGTTCAAACCTTAGCCCTCTATTGGCAGGCACGTTCACGCCGAAGAACGCAATGTCGAGTGAGACGCGCACCGACTGATCGATGCTGCCAAGTGCCTGATTGAAAGTAACGAGGTCCAGCTCCGGGCTGTCCGCACTCAGTCGCCCGGCTTCGAAGATGTTCTTCTCAAGCCTCTGCATTTTATGAGGCCCTGGCGTATCAATTCTCAATCGCCAGTCCTGAGCTATGAATGCTTCCCCAAGTCCGTGAAAGCTGGGCACCGCCATCCCGGCAAGAATGATCGGCTCCTGCTTTCGGAAGAATGCGGTGACGTGCTTGTCCAACCACACAAGATAATCGGATCGGTGCTCAGGCCTTCTTGGCAGTTGATCGTAGAGACCAAAGGACTCCACGCAGCCCTGGTCGCGAAAGAACCCTTTTGTTGGATAAATGAAAATGCTGACCGGGCGGAAACCGCCCGGCAAGACCTCGCCGAATACGTAGACGGCATTGGGGACGTATCCGGTTTTGAACTCCGTATGGGGAGTGATCACCGACAGGCGTGCGCGCTTTCCGTCAAAGCGCGGACCGACCGGAACTTTGAAAGCGCTTGCGAAGTCCGGGTGATCTTCAAGGCCAAAATCGCTGAGATTGGCCGGACCTGCCCACACTGCCGGGATGTCGTGAGAGATACACTCCGCCCCACGCGCCTGCCAGCTATCTGCCGAATAGCTCCGTTCCGCCTGAAGTGTTTCTTTGGCATTCTCATAACGCTGCAAGATCGCCGCCGCTGAGGGAAAGGCATCGTCCACGAGCTGAAGGTAAGCATCGTAAAGGCGGACCTTCTGGTCATTGGTCTGCCAGGTCTTACTGAGATCGGCTTTGGGACTGAGCGCGTCGCGCAAGTCACTGTCTGTTATGGCGTCTTCGCCGAACAGGACAGGCTTTCCGTCTGGATACCTTATTGTATCCGCGTTACGCGACAGCGCATCAAAGATGGCGGCACGGAATCTGCCGCGACCAAAACGGGACTGGCGCGCTTTCAGGATGTCAAAGCGCGCCCTTAATGCCTTTCGGATCGCGTTTCGTTGAAAGCCGGATCGATAACTCCGGCGAACAACAATATCTTTCTTGGCATCCCGCATACCTGCCAGCCTCCTGCCACGACACTAACCGGACAGAGCGCCAATAATAAACCTCAAAACGCGGATCACTCCGACTTTGAGGTGAAGACATGCAATGACCCGTCCCCTTTGAACGCAGCCAGTCTGAGTGAAAGAATGGCTTGTCTGCAGGAGAAGAGCGATGGGCGCGAAGCGCTACAAACCCGAGGAAATCATCTC
>NZ_BMXU01000005.1 GCF_014651915.1 Parvularcula lutaonensis | reverse complement strand
GGGTCTCGTCAATCGAGGGGCTAGCGTGAGAGTGATAATGTGTATTACGACAACAGCTGAAACACTGCTAAGCGATTGATATAATTGACTAATTTGCGACAATAACAATTGTGCATTTTTGTGTTTGTAGCTGCCAAGTAAGACTGTCACCAGATAGCTAGATTGAAGTGTCATCTTGGCACCCGTTGTGACGGGAGCTTCGATGGCATGGCGTAGACGGTGACGATGAGCGAGCGCGAGCTGAAGCGGGTTGCGGTGGTGGCGCAGGTCGAGGACGGCGCGTCAGGCGGCGGGCGTTTTGGGACTGTCGGTGCGCCAGGTGCAGCGGCTGAAGAAGCGGATGGCCGAAGAAGGCCCGTCCGGGCTGGCGCATAAACTTCGCGGTCGGTCGTCGAACCGGAAGATCAGCCCACGGGTTCAGGAATGGGCACTCGGGTTGATCCGTGAGAAGTATGCGGATTATGGGCCGACACTGGCTGCTGAGACCTTAGAAGAAGTCCACGGCTTCAAGGTGGGTCGTGAGACGCTCAGGCGGTGGATGATCCATGACGGCCTCTGGCTGTCGCGCAAAGAGCGCAAGCGGTTCCAGCAGCCGCGCCTGCGGCGGGAGCATATCGGCGAACTTGTGCAGATCGACGGCTCGGAACACCGATGGTTCGAGGAGCGCGGCGCGCCCTGCTCGCTTTTGGTCTTCATCGATGACGCCACCAGCCGATTGCAGAAGCTCTGGTTCTGCGAAGCCGAGAGCACGTTCAGCTACTTCCAGGCCCTCGAAGGGGATTTGACCGAGCACGGAAGGCCCCTAGCCCTCTATTCGGACAAGCATTCGGTCTTCAAGCTGAACCGGCCCTCGAAGCGTTCCGGCGAGACCATGACCCAGTTCGGCCGGGCCCTGGCGGAGCTTCAGATCGAGATCATCTGCGCCGATACCAGCCAGGCGAAGGGCCGCGTGGAACGGGCGAACAGAACGCTCCAGGACAGGCTGGTCAAGGCTTTGCGGGCGGAAGGCATCTCAACCATCAACGAAGCCAACGCTTTCCTTCCCGGCTTTGTGGAGCGCTTCAATGCGAAGTTCGCGCGGCGTCCGGCCAAGGAGACGGACCTGCACCGCCCGCTAAGGCAGTCGGACAGGCAGCTCCGCGAGGTGCTCTGTCTCAAGATTCAACGCTATGTCGGAGGCCAGCTCACGGTGACCTACGACCGCAAGAAGATCATTCTCGACCCGGAGGGAACGGCCAAGGGGCTTGTCGGCAAGTATGTCGACATTCACCAGTACGCAGACGGATCGTTCAGCATCGTCTATGCTGGCGAAGCCCTACCCCACAAAATCTTCGACAACGCTCAGTAGCACGTCACCCACGCCTCCATCGTCGAGAACAAGAGGCTCTCGGCCGTCCTGCGCTACGTCAAGGACCCGCAGGACCAGATGCCGAAGCCGACGATCAAGCGCGCCAACCGAAAGAACGGCTACACCAAGACCGGCAAGAAGCCGGGCATTGCACCAGGGACGGCCAGGGAGAAGCGCGTTGAAACAGCTCAGACCAGCGCCAGATAGAAAGCTTCATTTTCAGCGACATGCTGCTCCAGCGCAGACTGGATATCATTGTCGGCGACTTCGGACATCACATCATGTGCGTCGGCTTCGTCTGGCCAGTGACGCTCAAGTGCATGCCAGCGTTCGCCCTGTGTCGTTGCGCGAAGTGAGACGCTGATCATACGGAGGATCGCCTCGAACTCAACGGCGGCTTTTGAGGCGCCCACAGCCCGGAGAGCGTAAGCGTCGATCCTATACAGCTGCATCATTTAGAGCCTCTTTATTTCAACCGATATTCTTACACTTCAAATGACCCAATAAACTTCATTGATCCATTTGGTCTTGCAATGTGTGCGGATAGTAGTTTGGATTGTGAGCAGGTGCACCAAGATGTAGAATTGGCACGGAGCGCTATTGACGATGTGCGAACTCGCATCTCGGATATTCAAGATGCACGTGCTAACGATCGGGATTTGACTGCAAGCGAACAGAGGGATTTAGACGACATTCAGTCGCTCTTTGGGGATGAGGGGACATCGGATGAGGGGCTGTCGAATCTGAGTGATCGTTTGGGAGACATACACTCAGAGTTAGGCGACATAGGCGAGGGAGCTATCATTTCCGGAGGTTCGTGCAGCCTTGGTCGAGCATGTATCAGAAAGAATAACGGAGGAAATGATTATATCGCTCTCGACGAAGGCTATATTGGCGATCCCAACTCTGACGATCGAGCAAGCACGTTAGTGCATGAGGGCGCGCATCTTGTAGGAATTGGGTCCGGGTTCAACGAACTGTATGGTCGTCAAGCGATAGAATCGAATATCCGAAGAGGCGGCACGAGCCGCGCACAGGCTGATGCATTTGCATGCTTAGTTTTTGAAACATGTTAGGTCGATGATATGCCTTTTATAAAGCAAAGTTTTTACGCTATTTCCTCTCTGATTTTTAGCGCCTGTTCCTCTGTCGAGCGTCCTGCTTCATTACCCCTTGGTCCCGCCCTGAGAACAGAGGCGCAACTTCTAGCCAACTCGTCGTATCTAGCTGTGCAGGTTGAGAATCCCCAAGGGATACCGATCTGCGTAGCATTTGAACACCTAGACATTGCGGGCGTAGACAAGTCGCGTCTGCTATTTTTCGATCTCGCGGGCGAGCTACAATCGGTGGAAGGGCGCAGGAGCTCACGTATGCTACAAAAGGCTGCGGTGCCAGTTACGCACGACGATGTCGTATTTTCGAGTGATGCAATGCCTGCAAAAGTTTCGCAGTTTTCATCTGTGTTCAAGGTGTTCCCGTACGTAGAATGCTCGCAATATACCGAAATTGGAATTGAGTTCCCGTCTGCAACAAACGTCATTAATTTACTGTCTTCGGAACTAGACAGGGATCCGCTTGATACATCTATACCTAATGAAGATCAGATAAGAGAGAAGCTTGAGCTACTGTTCCCAAGCTATTTCGGTAATGGTGGTCGGTTCTATGTAGTGTCATACCGGCTGAGTGAGCGTGCAGCGCCAAGCGAGTAGAGTCACAAGCTGTAGATTGTACGCTTGTGTAGGAAATTCCTTTGGACTTTCGTCGGGTCGGTACCCAGTCAGCTTATTGAGCCGCCCACTATGCAGCCACCACAATCGGACTCGGCCTCGCCAGGAACGTCTTTCATACCCATGCCGTCGGCGCCAAGGCATGAGCCCCGCTCACCTGCCAGGTCTAACAGCTATCGTTTGCCACCGTCCGTAGGCGGCTCTCGTCGTGGAAGAGGGTGGCGCAGGTTCGGGGACATGAGGATACGCTCAGCGGCCCGGTCATCCGCCAGACTCTCACCGCCGGAACCAAAGCCTCGTCCAAGCCGGAACACCGTAAAGCCAAGAAGCCGATCGTGAGGTCCGTCCTCGACCAGATCGTCGGCGAGGATGGCGATCTTCCGAACGGCAAGCTGTCGTTGAGAGAGCTCCGGGACCGGACGATCCTGCTGGTCGCGTTCGGCACCGGCGGCCGTCGCCGGTCGGAGATGGGACAGCTCCTGATTGAGAACGTTTCTGGTGAGCGTCCGGCTGGGACCATCAGTCTTCCGGCTTGAAGCACCAAGGCAGCAGCTCATCGACCCTATTCACCGGATGGTCGGCGATGCGTGTGAGGACGTCGGTGAGCCAGGCTTGGGGGTCGACGCCGTTGAGCTTGGCGGTCTCGATCAGAGTGTAGATCGCGGCAGCGCGTTCGCCGCCGGCGTCGGACCCCGCGAAGGTCCAGTTTTTCCGTCCGACGGCTATACCCCGCAGAGAGCGTTCCGCAGTGTTATTATCCAACTCGCATTCCCCATTCTCGAGGTAGCTCCGCATACGCTTCATCCTTCCGAGCGTGTAGCGGATTGCTTTGGCCAGTTCACCCTTGCCGGGCAGCTGGAGTATGCTCTGGTGCAGCCAAGCTTCGAGGTCGTCGAAGACCGGCTCGGCCTTTTCCTTGCGGATGGCAACACGGGTCGCAGGGCTCTTGCCGCGGGCTTCTTTCTCGACCGCATAGAGCTCCGCGATGCGCTCGATGGCTTCTTTGGCGATGGGTGAGCCGGTGCTCTTTGCGATATCGAACAGCTTCCTGCGGGCATGCGCCATGCACGCGACCTCGATGATTTTCTTGCCGTAGATCTTGTCGTACCCGCCGTAGCCATCAGCGTGCATGAAGCCTTCGAAGCCGCGAAGGTGATCCTTTGGCCTCTCGCCCTTCCGGTCCGGTGAGTAGCGATAAAACGCTGCCGGTGGTGCCGGTCCTGCCCATGGTCGCTCGTCGCGGACATAGGTCCACAGCCGCCCAGTCTTGGTTCGGCCTCGACCGGGATCGAGAACCGGGACGGGCGTGTCATCGGTGAAGAGCGCTTTGCCGCCCAATGCGTGCTTCCCGATGGTATCGACCAAGGGGCGAAGCAAGCGAGAACACTGTCCGACCCAGTCGGCCATCGTTGAGCGGTCAAGATCAACGCCTTCGCGCCCGGAGATTTGCGACTGGCGATACAGCGGCAAGTGATCCGCGTACTTCGACACCAGAACATGAGCCAGAAGGCCTGGTCCCGGCATACCCCTGACGATCGGCAGGTTCGGCATCGGCTTCTGGGCGATCGCTCCGCAATCTCTGCAAGAGAGCTTCGGGCGGACATGACGGTGCACCACGAAGCGTCCGGGGATGTAGTCCAACACCTCACGAACATCCTCGCCGAGGTGCCTCATCGGCTTGCCGCAGTCCGAACAGATGCTCTCGGGCTCATGAACAACGTCCTCGCGCTGCAGATGCTCGGGTAACGGCTTGCGCTTCGGCTTCTTCTTTGGGTCAGCGCTCTCTGAAGAGGCAGGGTCGTTCGACGAGGCTGATGCGCCAGCTTCTGCAGCTGTCTCTTCAAGATCCTCGATGCCGAGTTCAAGCTGATCGAGACCCTCGCTCTTCGATCCGAAGCGATGCCGCCTGAGCACCGCGAGCTGATGCTTCAGCTTCTCGATCTCGAGCGCCTGGTGGACGACCAGACCCTGCAAGGCCCCGACGTCTTCGGGCAGATCGGAGGGCGGCTTCGTCGGCATACGCAGCACCTGAAGCGCTTCGCCCCCAATGGGAATCAACGATGTCAAAGAGCAAGGTGACGAAGCGGTGAGGCTACACCACCCGGGTCGGCTGGCGAACCGCGGGCGGCACCCGTGTCAGCCGCCAGTCGATACCGTCGAGGAGCGTTGCGAGCTGGGAGCCCGAGATCGAGACCTTCCCGTCCTTCGCGCGTGGCCAAACGAACGATCCCTTCTCGAGGCGCTTGTAGTACAGGCACATGCCCTGGCCGTCCCAGAAGAGAACTTTCACCCGGTCCCCCGACCTACCCCTGAAGACAAAGACGTGCCCCGAAAGAGGGTTCTCCTTCAGCACCGTCGCCGCCTGAGCACTCAGCCCGTCGAAGCCGCGGCGCATGTCCGTCACTCCAGCGGCGAGCCACACTCTCGTGCCAGGAGGGAAGCTCAGGCTCACGAACGCATCGCCTTCATCAGGGCCGCGATCCTCTTCACTGGGGTCTCCGCAGGTAGGGACAAACGGCAGCCGTCGGGGAAGCTGACCTCTATCCGTTCAGTGGCCGACGGCCCCGTCACCGGCTTCGGCTCGGAGGCGGATGACGCAGTGCCGATCTCGACGGGAAGAAACGATCGAGCCGGTTCCGGCAGCTCAGCCGCGAACTTCTTCCGCCATGCGTAGATCTGCGCCGGATCGACTTCGTGCCGCCGACCGACCTCCAGCACCGTCACGTCCCGGTCGTAGCTCTCTTCAACGATCTGACGCTTCAGCTCATCCGGCCAGACACGCCGGCGCTGCCCCTCAATGATGACATGCCCTTCCAAACCGAGACCTCGCAAGTTGCACAGGAGAACTTCTCCTGACTACTCACACTCGCTCAGACCTCGGAAGGCGGTGATGCCCGGACGCTAACCGGAGAGCTTTGAGAACCTCATCAGCCTCAAGATCGTAGGAGCTCGTCAAGAAGGCGTTATAGCCGCCGTTCTGTACCATTCCCCAAGCCAGCGCGGCGACTGCGGCTACTCTTTTAGGGTCATTCGGTTCGAAGGTTTCATACTGGATGCTGTTCGTTACAAAGTTGTTCCAGGCGTCACTGTTCATACCAACTGTCATTTCGTCGACCTTCTCGCTCGTCGCCGAGGCCAATCTCAGAGCGCGGCTGCCGCCGCGGTCTATCTTTTGGGCGCGCCGGGGGCGCGGCGCCGACTCCCATGGAGGGTCGGCGCACGCCCTGATCCTCTGCGCCGTTCGCCAGCCCGAGCGACACTTCTAAATGGCTGAGACCACAACAATTCTACCGGTGGACAACAGTGTTTGTAGGGGGGTGGATTCAAATCTAAAGTGCGAATTTCGAGGCGTCATGTGGCTTTGTGGTGAGATGCGGAGCCTGGTTGATTTCCCAATGGTGATCATCCTGTTTGCGAGTTCGGATGCCACACCCAAATAAGGAACGACGTATTATACCGATAATCAGGAGCGTCGAATTAAGAGAAAACACCCTAGGGCAAGAAGCGTCACCCCCGCCCAGAAAAACAACGAAATCGATGGAATTATTGGCGAAATAGCCAGCTTGATAAACTCAAACCAGTAATCGTTTTGTACATTGATGCCAATTCTTTCTTGTTCACCAGCAAGAGTTGTTGATACAGACAACCAAACCCATAGAAAACTCAATAAAGACAAGACAATCAAGAAAACAGCGGACAGTCGCTTCACACCATATCCTCCATCAAATCAATTCACACTGTTTCTAGCATCCCAAACGGGTTGCGACCCCGCAACCTCCAGAAGAAGCAGACGATATTCTTCCTGCAGCTTCTATTTCAAATGATCCTAGATACTCAACATCGTACTCAGAGGCGCCAGAGGCGGCAGCCGCACGAGTAGCAGCTTCTGAACCCGCCGCGCGCTCTCCTGCTGGCTTCGAGTTAAAGTCAAACTCTTCTCTGGTTCCTGTTATCGTTCCACTGAAACGCCACTCATTGCCATTAACAGTCAGTGTACCCTCAAGCGTGAATGTTGCTTGCCCAACACCAACAACGCCGGTCTGCAACCCCCCTAGAGTGGTGCTGATCTGTTGCGGGCTCCCCGTTCTCTGGGCCTCTGCAATTGCCCGTGAGAAGCTACCAGCATCTCCGCCGTCTGCCGATCGGAGAATGCGCCCTTCGGCTTGTGAAATAGATCTTGGATGGCGCGAGATATCGAATTGCGCAGGTGCCCCACCCCCGAAAATCGAATGTCGAACCAAGCCACTTGATCTTCTTATCTGCGTTACTGATTCATCATATCTAGGATCAGAACTTGCCCCTTGTATTCCGACAATCCTGCAACCTGGTGAGGCCGCGGAAACAGCACCACCACGAACTGAGCACCTACCTGACGGATCAGTCGCATTTACTGGATCATTTTTCACATATGCATATCTATTAAAGTATCTGGGGCCGGCAGCCATGAAGCCGACTGAGTCCGATGATAAGAATCTAGCCGTGACGGGATTGTAAAACCTAGCCTGAGCATAAACGAGGCCTGTGGCCTGATCCCATACATGCCCTGTAAACCCAGTCTCATCTTGGTTTCCGGCCGGGTTATTCCGGACCTCACCAAACGGCGTGTAGCTTTCTCGCCAGGTAACGAAACCAAGATTGTCCGTAGCTGCAGAAGCGCTTCCTAGGTGGTCCGCATGGGTCCAGGTGAAGGCACCGGTTTCGCTGAACCGTCCCACCTTATGCGAACCCATCGTGATGTAATCCGTGCTCTTGCCCGTCGTCACGTTGTCCCGGAACAGCAAAGTACCTTCGAGGCCGTAGACGGAATAAATGGTCTCTCCCGCGAGAACCTGTTTAACCCGGCGCCCATGAGCATCATAGACAAACGTGCCAGATGCACCCCCGGAGATCACGGAAACTTGCTCAGAGCGGTCATAGACAAAGCCGTGTACACCATCATTGGTGATGTTGCCGCGCGCATCGTATGCTTGGTTTCGCCAGACATTGCCGGAAGCGGTATCGCGATATCGCGCGAGCCGACCCGATCCATTGTATTCAAGCGTCACCGTCCGTGAACCGAGCGACTTTGAACGGATATTGTTGAGAAGATCGTAAGTGAAGCTGCCGGAACCCCATGGCCCTGCAGCCGTCAAAAGGCGCCCTAATGCATCATAGGTGTAGGACCGATTTTCGCCGCTCACCACATGGTCAGTGATGCCAGTCACCCGCCCCACGGCATCGTGACCGTAACTGAACCGAAGCCTAGAACTCGAGCCTGCCGCGACCTGCATGCTCGTCATTTGCTGCCGTGCATTGAAAGTCGCCTGGTAGGCAAGGCCGTTGGAGTAGGTTGCCGAAGCTAATTGCCCAGACGCATGGTAAACGCCGGACCCTGCATAGTTGGTCCCGCTCACACGGGCCCTCGTCGGCTGTCCATGGCCGTTGGGACCAAAATCTATACCTCGGCCTGCTGGTGTGAACCGGCCTACCAGTCGATCGTTCGCGGTGAAGCTATAGCTGCTCGTATACGTACGGCCATCGATCGTCAGCGTCTCAGCAGTCTTTCGGTTCATCGTATTGTAAGCATAGGTCCAAATGGCTGAACCTCTTGCAGCACGGGTGAGGTTGCCATTGTTGTCATAGTCGAAGTCGATGTCGGGACTGGCATCGGGGAAGTTGATCGTGTCCACTCGTCCGAGAACATCAAAACTTGTGAGAACACGGCGTGAAGAGTTGAGGCTGGCGCACCCAGAACCGCTGTTGGCCCCACGCTCACCTCCCGTCATCTGGCCTACAGCATCATACTCATAGAGTGTATGGCCTGACTGTGGCGTCACGTGGCGGCAGATCCGCCTTTGAGAATCGTAAGCCCATGTCTGGGTTTCATCCACGGTAAACCCGGAATGCGAACCATGTTGTCGAGCTGATAAAAGATAACCGAGTACGTCATAGGTCATATCCGTCCTGAGACCCAGCGGATCATCAATACGCACTAATTCACCATCATGAGGATCACCCCAACCTGACCGCCACGTGGTAGTTGCATTCCCCTCGGCATCAGTCACCTGGACTCTATTGTCCGAAAGATAACTGGTCACAACCGTAGCAAAAGGCGCGACCGTTTCTTGTACTTGAACGGTTCGACCGAGCCCGTCGTAAGTGGTGTTTACCCCATCTGGCGCACTTTGCGCCGCTGAAGGGAAAGATGTGAATACCGTTCGGTTGAGGGCGTCATACTCAAAGCGGTGATATACCGGTGCCCCCCCGCCGGAGCTTACCGTTTTGGTCTCAAGCGTCGGTCGCAGCATCGCGTCATACGCAACAATAGTTCTCTTTGTGCCGTAAGTGATGGTCTGTGTAAGACCCGAACCAAGGCCCGTGTAGGTAAGCGTAGTATCGGCATAGCCACTGGGGCGGTTAATGAGGGTAAGCCTTCCCGCGCCATCATAGCCGTAAGTGATGGTGGTTCCGCGTCCATCGGTTTGGCTGGTCAGTTCACCGAAATTATTGACTGCTCGTGACAGAACGACACCATCCGGACGGGTTATTGATTGAGGCGTACCTCTTTTCCAATTGTTCAGACTAACTTGGCGATTCAACGCATCCTTGAACCAGGCCATCGAACCCTTCTGTCCAGTTCCTGTATGATACCCGAAAGTTGCAAAGAGCGATCCATATCGATCCTCTCGCGTCAGCCTGCCAAAGCTGTCGTATATGTTGGACTGAACGAGTATGCCGCCTTCCTGGATTGTGGCTGGAAGGGCCAAAATCCAGTGCCCAAGTCGATTCGTATACGAGGTCTGAGTGGTTTGTGACCCCGACTGCAATGTACTGGAGCGATTTTGTAAAGTGGGCTTCCCAAAACTGTACGAACTGGAGGATTGGTTCGTCTCGTAGGTTAAGCCTGTTGTGTAGGTCTCACCACCTTGGCTGAGTATCCGTTGTACTGGATGCCTTGGCGCTTCAAGGGTCGCGGGGTTGACGTTCCCCATATAGCTGTTGCCGAGCTCCGCTTCGACCACGTGAGAAAACGTCGTATGCTGAAGCTGTGTAGAGCCTGAATAGACACCGCGGCTGCTGATCAAGCCCTGAAGGTTGGTCTTGGTGTGGAAGTACTCCCGCGTCCGGGTTCCTTCGGGATCAATCACCTGCCCCCATTTAAGCGATGCTGCAGGTTGGCCATCCACATGACCAGCATAAGAGTAAGACCAGGTCGAGCTTGGATATCCTGAGCCGGACAGAGTCTTCGAGATGACCGACATATGCTCATAGTACGGAACTTGCCCGCAATACTGTGTCGGGCGCAGATCGGAAGTGAGCGGGTTGTCCCCCAACAGATGTCGGGTCTCACGGGTTACAAAGGTGCCCGTCATACCATCTGGATGCGTGACCGTCAGCGTCTGGTCGCCCTGATTTTGGTTACAATTCGCAGCAACCTGGAAACCAATGCCTTGTAGGGAGAAGGACCAATTTCGCCCATCAGGTAGTGTTACCGCTGAAAGGCGGGGCTTCGAAGAAATCGAAGTATTGTATGTGTAAGTCCAAGTTCTTCCGTGCGCGGAAGCCGATGTGATTTTACCGACGCCGTCACGCTGAATGGTGATCTCACGGCCGTCGTCCGCATGGATACGCGTGACGCGCTTATCCGAGTTGTATTCATAACGAACCCATGCACCGGAGGGGTTGCGGATCTCCGAGGGGTACAGCTCTGCGCTGACCCGCCCTAGGTCGCTTTGCATAGCGCCGCCGCTCCAAAGGAACGAGACGGGAAGCGCATGCTCTGCCCTCACGGCAAAAACATCAAAGACATATTCGATGCCATCTGGTGACGTTGCCAAGAAGCCCGTGCCGCCACCTGCGCGGTTGATGCAATCGTAAGTCCAATAGCCCGTCGAAACGCGATCTGTACCGGCGGGCCAGTTGACACCCGTAGGCTGCGACAGAAGGGTCTCTGTGCCAACGCCAGGGACCGACATTTTGACGCCGTCAGACCACTCCCAAGCCTCAATGATGTCAGAACCGGAACGGGTGTTGTCACCAAAAGCCATGGAAACGCGCCCGTAAGGAACCGCGCTGCAGAAATTGAACGTGGACGGGATTGGGGTCCAGCTTCCGTAATCATGAATGCGGATGAATTCGATCTTGGGAATAGCCAGCTGCCAATCCGAAAAATCATCCGTCAACGATGCACTAACGGTGAAGGAATCCAAATGAGCGTAAGGTTCACTTTGATCAATGGTTCGGCGAAGCTCAACCGGCAGGTCCGAGTTGCCCGGAAGCGAGATATCCACCTGTTCGAAAGTCAATGCGCCCGTGTTCAGATCAATCCGATCTCCCAAGAGATCCAGCCCATGAGCCGTCAAACGCTCATCGACATTCTGGCGCTCGATGTACTTGAGCGCAGGAACAGCATCACCAGAAACTGTTGAGCCTCCACCTCCTCCACGCTGCGCAAAAGCATCGGAAGTTGCGAAGGAACCAACCGCTATCAATAAGGAAGTGGAGAGGATGCGAGACACGCTCGCCAAAACGGCGTCGAAGGGAGCGGGCATGAAAATCGTCCAGAAATCAGCTTACTTTTTCTTACACGTCACCTGAAGTCTGGAGATGGTCAATGATGATTTGCAGTCACATGATTGTCATTTAAGTGGCTTGTTACTTCATCAGTCGGCTGATCGTTGCTGCCGACACGTTGTATTCAAGTGCCATCGCGGCTTGCGCTTCTCCGGTCGCCACACGCTCTCTGATCCGATCAGCTTGGTAAGAAGTGAGAACTCTGCACCGTCCCATCTGCATACCACGCCCTACGGCCGCCATTCTCTCCTCGCGGGCACGCTTGACGATGCACTCGCGCTCGTCCTGCGCGAGGGCGCACAGACAAGTGAGAATACCTTCCCCATAACCAAAGTGAGAACACGGAACTCTCGGTCGAGCACGCGGACTAGCGCCCCGCGATCGTCGATCCTTTGCAGGATGTTTATCCTATCCATCTTTGAGCGGGTCGCATGGTCCCATTCGGCGATCACCAGCACGTCTCCAGTGCCGAGGGCATCGATGGCCTTCTCAAGCTCGGGACGACCCTTGAGACTCTTCCCTGACGCTTTCTCGCGGAAGATGGTCTCAATCCCCTCGGCGCGAAGGGCCGCGATCTGACGATCGAGGTTCTGGCCGGCTGTTGAGACGCGCCCGCATCCGATTTCCATCTTTCAATCACGCCAGATTGGCAAGAACTTTTGAAAGGGAAATATGAAAGCCCCCTACCCCGCATGAAATCAGGCCCCAGGCTCATCTTTCAAAAATAGTGATTTTTGAAAGGTCGAAGACGCACATTTGCTGCGGCTCGAGTCGGCGTTTTTTAAGACGCCTGACCCGAAGGCGGCGCGTCTATTTCAGGCGCTTGCGGTCGGTTTCGAAGGTCGTCCGCTCCTGCTCAAAAGCACCCCAGAGAAGTCGATTACGCGTGTGCGTGAGGCAAAGGCGATCGCTGTCGCATTCGACCTCTTGCTTCCGCGTTCGCCTCCCAAAGACACTCATCAGAGCACGGAGAACGGGGACAAGAAGCGCCCAGGGGAAACCTTCCATGGCATCCTCCTGAGTGGTTGGGCCTACCGGCCATACAAAAGCCGCCCACGGATCGGTCCGGGGCGGCGTGTTAGGTCGCTAAAGCGACCATCGTCACCAGCTGGTCGCTGGCGCGAATGAGAAGAGGATTAGGTTTCCTCTGCGATCGTAGAACTCACATTTTGGGCAGGCTTCGCTCCCACCCCCGAAGACACCCGATCGGGCTTAGCTCCGAGCGCGACACCGGGCACCACACTGCACTCAGGCCAGGGCTCGCAAGCGTCAATTGGGTCTCAATGGGACCGGGCGTGAGTCACACAGCCTATACGGAAGTGACCCCGGTTTCCATGGATCGTCAAGTAGATGTTTTGGTTTAAGACCCAGACATACTCCACTCCAGCACTCCGAGTGCCGTGTAAGGACTTATCTCAGAGCACGCGTCCCGCCGGGCTGCACGATCCCAAAAAGGGCAGAACCTCAGTCGCGGACAACCCCAAGTGTCGGAGCATAAATTGATCAGAGGGTGTTTTTGGCCAAACGTCAAGCGGAGGAGACCCGTGCCGAGGCCTTCGAGAAATGAGGGGTACCGAGATATCAGGAAAGCTCCGCACTTGCCCACAAAGCGCCGTATAAGGACTTACCCCTGCGAGTGCATCCGGCGGCCGACGGGACAAGGCCACGGCACGCGACCCGGTAATGCGTTCGATTATGGACGCATGGCTCAAACCAAGAGCGATTTGGCCCCATGGTCAATACTCCACCCCCGCTTCTCTTTCGGCGGCGAAGCGAGAGCCCCTGAGCCAAGGCTTGAGGCCTGCCGAATCGCGAGGAGCAGTTGGTCGAAGACTGGCCAAACTTTCCGCATGCGCTAAGCGTAGCGCATGTCGAACATAGCCAGCCAGCTTACCCTAGAAATGCTCGAGATCACCAAAGAACAGGCTCTTGAGTTGATGAAGCTTTTGCCGGAATCAGAAGAGGGAGCGCCGTCAGAAAATGGACCAGCGGCTGAGCTGGTATGCGCCCTCGACCAGTTGCAGGCCGGTTACTGCTCGATGATCTTGATCAAACGAAAGTCGGGATAGCTGCTGAACCCGCACGATCCATTGACCGGGCATGTTTGCTACTCTCGCATCAACAAAGAGAAGCCGATCCTGATCACGACGCCTGCGGAGTGATCCGCATCGCGATCCCATCCTAAAAATCAAACCCCCTGTGCCTCCCCCGATCATCGGGGGAGCTCGCCCTCGAAGCAAAAGCTTAGCGACCGAAACGGATAACAAGCTAAAAAGCGGCGCGCATGGCCGCTGCCGAATGAAGGACGAGGCCCAGCGTGAATCGTATCCCCCTGCCCATCCAACTGTAGGAAATTTGCAGAATTGAAGTTCAACTCTTCCCTATAGGGACATGACTATCCGGATGCAGCAGGCGAAACTCCACCATGAGCGACCCTCTTTCAGAAAGTCCCGTTGTTATTTGGAGCACACTGGGCATCGCCGTTTTTGCCACCATCGTCGCGTGTTTAGGGATCGCTTTTCAGTACCTCGCGTGGCGACGAACACGGATCAAGCTGTCCGCTCAGATCGCGCTGATAGGAGACCGCGCTGAAGGTCACCGAATACACGTACACAACCTTTCGCAGAATCCGGTGATCGTTGAGGATTTTGAGATCGAGGAAAGCACTCGAGATGGTAAACCCGTGAGCGTCGCCAACCGTGGATGGGCAATGGATCTCATGGGGGTCCGAATTGACGCCCATGATACATGGTCCGTGTGCCTCAATGAAGATCATTGGTTCGCATACAAAGACGGGGCCACGCTCGAGCTTTGACTGTGGCTGGCTGGAGAGCCAGGAAAGAAGACCCTGCCGCTCAGGCAAGCAGTTCCTCTCTAGGCCAAAGCCTTGCGAAGCTCAGCTCCAGTGCCTTTCTCCTGAGCCCTCAGCATCTTCACGATTTTCGAGAAGTTCTCGCTGCTGGGATTTCCCTTGACGCTCAGCATACGCATCAGACTGGGCGCAGGAATACCCGTCAGTGCAGAAAGCTTCTGAAAACCCAACGTCGCGTTGACATAGTCGCGAAGCGCTAGCTGCGCGTCGATATGTTGACCATCGCAAAAAAGCATGACGCCCTCCTGGATCAGGCCGCGTCGGAAAGACGGGTCTTTGCTAGCCCGCTCCTTGATCGAGTCGTCAAAACTCCGTGTCAGTGCCATCGCTTAGTTCCTTTCGTTCCTTGTAGTCACTCCATCGTTGTTGCGCTGCTTCGATATCTACCGATTGCCGCCTCTTGGTTCCACCTGCGAGTAGAATGATGAGGGTGTCGCCATCGCGGCCGAAGTAGATCCGGTAGCCAGGGCCGAAGGTCAAACGACGTTCAATCACGCCTTCACCTACGCCCTTGTGATCGCCTAAGAGCCCCTGCTCCATCCGTCGAATGGCGGTTCGGACGCGGTTTGCCGCTTGATGATCCAAGCTTCCAAACCAATCAGCAAAAGGGCTACTGTCGGTTTCATCTGTGTACTCTTCAATCTGAAACACTTCGCACTATAACACATATGTTATAGGAGGTCAACTCTCTTCGAGGGATTTTGACCAGTCGCGAGGTCGGAAATGAACCCTAGAGCTATCTGATATTGGCCACCCGCAATGCGCCGCCAGAACCGGTGAAACCAAGGGGAGCAAGTGGATTTTTTACATTCGTTTACAGCCACATAGACCGTGGAAAAGTCGCATGAAAAACCCGTTGCACAAACACCGCTCGATGTAGCACAAAACCGTTGCCGCAATGAATTGTGCAGCACTGCACTAGGTCGTTGTGCCATGATGCGGCAAGAAAAAGGTCCGGCCGAAGGCGTCCCTTCGAACCGGACCACACCTGCTACCAACAGATGCGTGAGACACCGGACGGAACACCCGGCCGGGCTCACGCTTTATCTTTAAAGCATCACAGCCAGACCCGGAAAGCGCTTGTTTTCCACTTACAGGTTCTTACTTCGCTCCCCCTGCCCTTTCCGGCTCGATTTGTCGGCCAGTCAAGGAAAGCCCCTGTCCAATCGCTCCGAACCGACGCAAGCGATCTTCCAGGCATTCGGGGGCTTTGATGCGTGAGGCAGCTGCTTCACTGGCGGCTGCGCGGATATGCTGGCGCTGCTCGTGGGCGCTCATGCCCTCCCATAGTGCAGAATCCTCGCGGTTCGGAAACACAACCGGGGTGAAAATCCTACCCGGCGATTTGGGCTTCTGAGATCGCGCGAAACCCTGAGCAAAAACGAGCCTTTTCAAGGTGCCGCCCTGTTATCGGGATGAGCCGCGACCTTCGTTGTCATTCTTCGAATCTCGTGAGCGATCTCGATAAGCCGATCAGCATCGATTTCACGGCCTTCGTTCCGCGCGATCTCAAAAGCCCGTTCGCAAGTCTCGGCATCCCGTTGAGGAGAGCTTCCCAGATAAGCTGATATTGCGCTCCTAACCGGCAAGGCTGCCTCGAAAGGGGATAGACCGCCGCGCTCCGAAAACGCCTGTCGTATGGCGCGTTCAAATTCCTCGGCGGGCAACGTCGCCGGCCTGTCGAAACCTACGACGCAGGCCCCCTCCGCGACCTCTGCCATTCCTTCAGATAGCATTGTAAATCTGGCCCCACTGATTAGCGAGACGACGCTTCCACGGAGGTAGGCCTCTTCAAACACAAAGTGCATAGCTTCGTGCACGAATATCATCGCTGCATAGGGTTCCCACCCCTCTTCCCAGCCGGAATACGCCGGTATTTCAATCCGGCCCAATCCCTTACCGAGCCACCATGATTTAAAACCAATGGTTGGATCGTGTATGAGCACGAGCTTTCTTTCAATACCTGCAAGGGCACTTATACTAAGAGCGTCTGTGTCATCGACGAATGCTATGAATTCTGCGCACTGCGGCTTACTGGTTACCGCAATTTCGGTTCCATCATTAGATTGGCCGCACTGGTACAAGTCTCTAAGATGAGCGTGAGACTGAATGTCGTGAGAAGTAAAACCTGATGCAAAGAAGTAGCCGAAAGGAATCTTTTTCGACGTGACTCCAGTTCCTATATAGAATTCAGATTGCTTCCCAGGCCCCTCTTCTACAGTCCTTTCAAGTGTCGAGCAACCACTCGCCGCAAGAGCGACGAGTGGAACTAATATAGATCGCAGTGACCCAATTCGATAGTTCATAAGCGATCAAATCCTAAAACTAGTTTTAAGGACAAATATTGATATTTCCAAATTCATCAAAGCAAGGCGAACCAACCGGGAACTGGTTCTCTACATAAATACTCGTAGCTCCTCTCTCCAAGACTTGTCCCTGATAGACCGTTTCCACATCCAGTATCTGCCAACCTGCCTGCGGGTTAGGAATATCGACGGCACCCGAGACAACGATATTCGTGATGCTTCCTGGCAAAGCATCGACAAACGCATCAACCGCAGCTGGGTTAGCAATTGTGAGAATATCATTGACTTCGTTGAGATCGAAGGTCTGCTCCGAATGCTTCAAGCTCTTCTGCCAAGCCGTAATCGTTACGGTCGAATTCGAGCCAATGTCGAAAGTCGAATTGCTTAAATCGAACGAAACGAAACTGAAATCTGCATTGTTGACTTGCGCCTCTACCGACGACGTCCGGTACGTCGTCCCTGTTGGGAAGTCCATGGACTGCAGGAATCCCGCTTCAAACGGCTCTCCTTGCCTTCTGATTTGGGGATTATCTGAGTCGTAGGTCGAACAACGTCTATTGTAACACACTTCGGTCTGAACTCTGCACCCTGCGATGCTGGCCGCGACGAGGGCAATCAACCCAATCTTAGTCAGTGTTCCCGCCATATGGTCCTCCGTAGTTTTGGCGTAAGCAAACTGATCTATTCGAGGGGTATGACAAGCGTTTTTCGCATGTTACTTTACCACGATCGCCAACTAACTATAACAATCCGATAGTTACATCGCTACCTTGCCGTTCGTGTGGCGCCGGGCTGCTGATCGAAGGCTTGGCAACAGGACCTTATTATTCCGTGCTCGGAGCAGGCCGGTAGTCGATAGGGTTCGCGTTGTGGAGAATTTTGATCCCGTTGCGGAGGCTATCCTCAATGGTGCCTTCGTAGAGTGCCAGAGTAAGAGTGAGGCTGGTCGTTTTCCCGCGGACCTCTGAAAATCAACGGTCTTTGTTGTCTCGACCACGCGGTAACTCAGTTGCGCAACCGGTAGGATCCCCTCGCCTGCCCTGTCGGCTCGAAGCGAAATCGTCGTTTCGGCTCCAGTCGCCCTTGGCGTAACCGGTCACAAAATTTTTCGTCGCCGGACAGCGATTGGTCGAAAACTCGACTGCGTCGGGTGTCATCTGGAGAAAAAAGAAGCATACTGAGTATGCGTTTCACTCACCTATTTCACCCAATGGGAAGGAATTCAGGTCGTGAGGGTCTGATTTTCGGAGCCGCTTCGCGCATGGACGTCTCGATGACGGCGATGGTTCTGATGCCAAGGGGCCGTAGGCCCGCCGAAGGCGGCTTGCCCTTGGGATCAGGTTCTCGCTGGCATAGGCCATGCTCCCAAGCGAACGGCTTTCGTAAATCTGCTCCTTGGGGTTGGGCAGCCGAAGCCGAAATTTTTGGCGGTAGCGCGGTCGAAGATACATCTCGTCGACGATCCACGCAGCTGAGGACATCCTCGACTGCAGAAATTACAAGACGGTAGGACCAAAAAGTTCCATCCTCGCTGGACGTATCAGTCGTTCGAGTGAGGTCGTATGTTTCGTGTCGTTTCGTCGCTGCTAGCGCTGGGTCTTTCGGTGAGCTCCTGGGCCACTGCCAAGGTAACGGTAGCCGAGCGACAGCGGGTGCCAGTGCTCGAGGAAACGATCGTCGTTCAGGCAGGCTCGACGGCTCCGAGAAGCCTGAATCTGTCGCGCGGCGACATCGTCTACGCCGGCATCCGATTAAGCCCGCACTCGACGCCCGACCTCAGCGCTTTCATCTGCCCGAGACCGCAGTACGACGCCTATCTGAACGGAACGCAGCCCCAAGGCTGCAACGGCTTCTGGAAGCAAGAGAGCGGTGGGACGTTCCAGTTCGAAGCCCCGTACTCGGGCGAGTATGTGTTCTTCATCGACAACACCTTCTCGATGTTCTCGGAGAAGCACACCGCCTTCAATCTCTGGCTCGAGGCGAAGGTGCCAGACGAGATGCGGAGGGGTCTCGAGGGTGCTTTTCAGGAAGGGTACGATATGCTCGCGGAGGGACTGGAGTTCCCGCCCTTCGACATCACCATCGAACCCTGCGGTCAGATCAACGCGTTCTCTAACACGGCTACTGGCGACATCACTCTTTGCGGGGAGCTGTTCTTCGAAGCCGTCAAAGATCAAAACCAGGGGGCGCTGACGGGTATCTTCCTGCATGAGCTTGGGCACACGCTTCTGAACCTCTGGGGCCTACCGAACTACCAGAACGAACAGACCGTCGACGAGTTTGCGGCCGTGATGATGGTAATGGGCGACATGGAGGAGATGGCTGAACAGTACATCGCGTTCTTCGCTGGTTCGAATACGATGGCAGAAGCACAAGCGGCCGAAAGCGGTCACTCGCCTCATCCTTTGTCAGTACAGCGTATGCGGAACGTCGCACACATCATCGACCAACCCGATGAATACATCGCGCGCTGGCGTCCACTCATCTGGCATGCCCCCATCGGGTGGTCCGGTTTGATTGTTAGTGCATTGTCGGCCTCTGGTCCATTGGAACGACGCTCTCCGGTGCGGGTGGCCGATATCCCAGAGCGCTATGCGGCCTGACCGTGTTGTAGTGGACGCGCCATTGCTCGATCAGGATTTGTGCCTCTCGCAAGCTGTAGAAGATTTCGCCGTTGAGCAGTTCATCGCGGAACCGGGCGTTGAAGCTCTCGCAATACCCGTTCTCCCAGGGTGATCCTGGCTCAATGTAGGCCGTTTGTATCCGTCCGGTGATGACCGTTAAGCTGGACTGAAGTGCCAGGGCAGCAGCTCGTTGATTCGGTTGATCGGGTGGTCGGCGATCCGTGTCAGGACGTCTGTTA
>NZ_BMXU01000004.1 GCF_014651915.1 Parvularcula lutaonensis | reverse complement strand
ACCTCGCCGACACTGACCCCTTCAGCCAGCAGGACTTCAGCCTCACGCAGCTTCGAGATGATTTCCTCGGGTTTGTAGCGCTTCGCGCCCATCGCTCTTCTCCTTCAGACAAGCCATTCTTTCACTCAGACTGGCTGCGTTCAAAGGGGACGGGTCACCGGAAAAGTCTTCAGATTGTTCGCGCGGAAACCGACCCGCTGGTTTTTGGTGGCACGACAGCAGTCCCAGCCTGCTTTCCCCTGCCGGTATGGCCGTCTTGGCCGATGAGGTCCCAGCCTAGCGGGTGTTCACGGGCCTGACGAACAGCTTGCGCCCTGCCTGCGCAGCGTGTCAGACTCCGTCCTTGTGAGGAGAGAGGCGCCCGGTTCTGGCCGTGGCGAGAAGGCTCGATATGGCGAAGGGCCAGGTGGCTGCAAGGGCGGCGCGCCCTGCCGAGACCGACCGTGATGCCCTGCTGGCTCGCTTCCGTGCTGTCCGTGACGAGACGATGGCTCTCGCTGCGCACCTTCATCCTGAAGACATGCTCCTTCAGGCGATGGAGGACGCGAGCCCGACGCGCTGGCACCTCGCGCACACGAGCTGGTTCTTCGAAGAATTCCTCCTGCAGCGCTTCGAGGACCACTTCACACCCTTTGACGATCAGTACCGGTATCTTTTCAACAGCTATTACGAGGCTGTTGGCGCGCGCTGGCCGCGCATGAACCGGGGGCTCCTCTCCCGACCGCGGGTGAGCGAGATCGTCCGTTACCGCGAAGCGGTGGACCAGCGAATGGACGCCCTCATCAGCACGCTGGACGCGGCAAGGTTCGCTGAGGCTGCACCCCTGATCGAGCTGGGCCTGCACCACGAACAGCAGCACCAGGAGTTGATCTGTACCGATATCAAGGCGGCGTTCGGACTCAACCCCGTCTTCCCGGTCGCCTTTCCCCTGCCCGGAAATCACCCCGAAGAACCAGAGGCGACCACGGCTGCGAATGAGCGCTGGGTTTCCTTCGAAGGGGGGCTGCACGAGGTCGGGTTCGAGGGCGCGGGGTTCCATTTCGACAATGAGGGCCCGCGGCATCGTCAGTACCTGGAAGACTTTGCGCTGCACGGAACGCCCGTTACGAACGGACAGTTCCTCGACTTCATCGAGGACGGCGGATACCAGACGGCCTCCCACTGGCTTTCCGACGGGTGGTCCTGGGTGCAGGCAGGGAACATCGCTCATCCGCTCTACTGGCACGAAATCGACGGCGCCTGGTTCGAGTTCTCACTACACGGATTGATCCCGCTGCGGCGTGACCGGATTCTCAGCCACGTCAACGCCTATGAAGCCATGGCCTTCGCGAGCTGGGCCAAGGCCCGGCTACCGCGGGAGGCGGAGCTTGAGATCGCGCTTCGCGAGAGCGATCCTGGCGAAGGGCAGTTCCTTGATCCCGGCGGTTTCGTCCATCCCCATCTCGCCGGAAGGGACAAGGGCCTTGGCTCTGCTTTCGGGACGGTGTGGGACTGGACTCAAAGTCCCTACACCCCCTATCCGGGCTACCAGCCCGCCGAGGGGGCGATCGGCGAATACAATGGCAAGTTCATGTCGTCGCAGCTCGTCCTCAAGGGCGGGAGCTGCGCAACGCCGAGGGGCCATGTTCGCGCAAGCTACAGGAATTTCTTCCCGCCGGACGCGCGGTGGCAGTTCACTGGTATCAGGCTGGCGCGGGACCTCTAGGAGACAATCCCGACGGCCAGCTCGATCCAGACCAGAACGGCGGCGAGCAGGATCACGATGCCGCTGACCTTCCTGATGGCACCGCCGCTGCGAAAGATCAGCGACGCTCCCAACAGGCCGACGGCGACAAGGACAACCGCCGCTGCGAAGTCATAAGCGTCCCAGTTCATGGTGCACCTTCCTTACGGGCGCTCTTCAGTCCTTCAGCTCGCCCTTCTTCAGCATGGGGAGGATGACGGAGAAATCCATATCGGGATGCATCTCCGCCGCTCTCTCATAGATCCGCCTCGCATGTTCCCCGAGCGGGATGGCCGAGCCGGAACTCTCCGCCGCGTCATGGGCGAGGCCAAGGTCCTTGAGCATCATCGGCACGGCGAAGCCCGGCTTGTAGCCCCGGTTCGACGGCGCGGACTCGACCGGTCCCGGCGCCGGGCAGTAGCTCGTCATCGACCAGCACTGGCCGGACGCCCGGGACGAGATATCGAAGAAGGTCTGCGCGTCAAGGCCCAAGCGCTCGGCGAGGTTGAAGGCTTCGCAGGTGCCGATCATCGAGATGGCGAGAAGCATGTTGTTGGCAATCTTCGCCGCCTGTCCGTTGCCATTGCCGCCCGCATGGAAGATGTTCTTGCCCATGGCTTCGAGAATGGGCTTGGCCATCTCGAAGTGCTGCTTCTCGCCGCCGACCATGAAGGTCAGCGTGCCCGCCTGCGCCGCTGCAACACCGCCGGATACGGGTGCGTCGACGGCCGCATGACCGCGTTCGCGGGCAATCCTGGCAAGATCGCGCGCAGTTTCGACATCGATGGTCGAGCAGTCGATCATCAGTGTTCCTCGCGGCAGGGTTTCAGGTAGCCCTTCCGTATACACCTGTTTCACATGCTTGCCGGCGGGAAGCATGGTGACGATGGCTTCGACTTTTGAAGCGTCCATGTCGGTGAGGGAGCTGACAGGGTGTGCGCCCGCCTCTTCCGCTGCCTTCATCGCGGCGTCGGAAAGGTCGAAGGCGTGGACCTTGTGACCGGCCTTGACGAGGTTCGCGCACATGCCCGAACCCATATTGCCGAGGCCTATGAAGAGAATGGTCTTGGTCATGATGGTTACCGCCTGTTGTCGCTCATCAGCTTGCGGGAGATGATGACCCGCATGATCTCGTTGGTGCCTTCGAGGATCTGGTGAACCCGCAGGTCACGGACGATCCGTTCCACTTCGTATTCGGAAAGATAGCCGTAGCCACCATGGATCTGGAGGGCGTCGTTCGCGACTTTCGAGCCCATATCGGTGACGAAGCGCTTGGCCATCGCGCAGGCCGATGTCGCGCCGGGATCCCCTGCATCGAGCTTGCGGGCGGCAGCGTAGAGCAGCTCTCGCGCAGCCTCGATCTCCGTGGCCATGTCGGCGAGCTTGAACTGGGTCGCCTGGAAGTCGGCAATGGCCGTGCCGAACTGGGTGCGGTCCTGGGCATAGGCGATGGCGCGGCTCATCGCCTCCTCGGCCCCGCCGAGCGAGGCCGCCGCGATGTTGAGGCGCCCGCCGTCGAGGCCCTTCATGGCGAAGGTGAAACCCTCGCCCTCTTCGCCGAGGCGGTTCTTCACGGGGATGCGGCAGTCGTCGAACATCACCATCCGGGTCGGCTGGGCATTCCACCCCATCTTGCGCTCGTTCTTGCCAAACTCGAGGCCGGGGGTTCCCTTCTCTACGAGGAAACAGCTGATGCCTTTCGGGCCTGCGTCCCCCGTCCGTGCCATGACGATGTAGACGTCCGAGAACCCGGCGCCGGAGATGAAGACTTTCGAGCCATTGAGGACATATTCGTCGCCGTCGCGCTTCGCGGTCGTCTTCAGGCTCGCCGCGTCAGAACCCGACCCCGGCTCGGTCAGACAGTAGCTGCCTATCAGGTCGCAGGACGTCATGCGTGTACCATATTCCTGACGCAGATAATCCGAACCAAAACTGTCCACCATCCAAGTGCACATGTTGTGGATCGACAGGAAGGTGGCGTGACTAATATCGCCCTTGGAAAGCTCCTCGAAGATCAGGACGGCATCGAGGCGGGAGAGGCCCGAGCCGCCGATGTCCTCGCGGGCGTAAATCCCGCCGAATCCAAGCTCGCCCAGCTCCTTCAGGACCTCGCGCGACATCTCTTTCGCTTGTTCCCATTGGGCCGCATTCGGACGAAGGCGGTCGCTCGCATATTGCGCCGCCGTTTCGACAATCATCTGCTGTTCTTCGGTCAGGGTAGCCATTCTCATCCCATTATTATTGCGCCGCAAAATAACCGCGCTGCCCGTCAGGGACTGATAGGCTAAACACACCGAAAGGGCAAAGACCCTGCGGGCTTCAGGCGTTGAGATAAGCCGCGAGACGCTCGCGCTCCGGCTCGGTGAAGACGAGGCCCAGCTTGGTCCGCCGGGTGAGGATGTCGTTCACGGTGCGCGCCCATTCATGCTCGCGCAGCCACGCCACTTCCCGCTCCGTCAGGCCATGGCCGAAGTCCTCGCCCAGGTCGGCCATGCTCTCCGCATCGCCCAGCAGATCGGGCAGGCGCGTGCCGTAAGCCATCAGCATACGCTTCATCACGGCATCCGGCAGGAAGCCGAAGCGTTGCCGCATCTCTTCTTCGAAGCGTGGCCAGTCCTCCAGCGCGACATCCCCGCCGGGCAGGCGCGCCTCCTCGGTCCAGGCTTCGCCCATCTCGATCCTGTCCGAAAGCTTCTCCAGCGCATGCTCGGCCAGTTTGCGATAGGTCGTGAGCTTGCCTCCGTAAACGGAAAGAAGTGGCGCCTCGCCTTCTTCCCCGTCAATGTCGAACGCATAATCCCGTGTCACCGCCGAAGCACTCTTCGCTGAAAGATCATCATAGAGCGGACGAACGCCCGAGAAAGTGCTGGTGATGTCGCTCCTGGTCACCGGACGCCGGAGATAGGCATTGACGCTGTCGAGAAGGTAGTCGGTTTCCTCCTCGCTGATCGCCGCCTTGGCCGGCGGCCCCTCATAGGGCTCGTCGGTGGTCCCGATCAGTGTGCTGTCATTGACCCAGGGGATGGTGAAGACGATCCGCTTGTCCGGGTTCTGGAAGATATAGGCGTGATCCCCGTCATAGACCCGGCGGGTGACGAGATGGCTGCCCTTGACGAGGCGCAGGCGTTTCTTCGGCTCGGCGCCCTTGATGCCGGCAAACAGGTCAGTGACCCACGGTCCGGCCGCATTGACCAAGGCCCTGGCCCGGACAGGCTTGACCTCGCCTTCGATCATCGCCTCCCAGCAGTCGCCTTTACGCTCGGCCGAAATGAACCGGGTCCGGACACGGATGTCCGCGCCGTGCTCTCTTGCGTCGATGGCATTGATGACGACGAGCCGGCTGTCATCGACCTGGGCATCGGAATAGGCGAAACCGCGGGTGAACTGTTCTTTGAGCGCCCTTCCCTCCTTCGCCTTGGTCAGGTCGAGCGCGCGGGAGCGCTCCATCGTGCCCCGCCCGCCGATGTGGTCATAGAGGAAAAGGCCCGTACGGATCAGCCAGACCGGCCTCTGGTTCCGGTCATGGGGCAGCACGAAGCGCAGCGGGCGGACCATGTGCGGCGCCGCGCGCAGCAGGACCTCGCGCTCCCGGAGACTCTCGGAGACGAGCCGGAACTCGTAATGCTCGAGATAGCGGAGCCCGCCATGGATGAGCTTGGTCGACCAGCTCGAGGTGTGGCTGGCGAGGTCGTCTTTCTCCACCAGGAGAACACGCAGGCCCCGGCCCGCCGCGTCGCGCGCGATGCCGACGCCATTGATGCCGCCGCCGATGACAAGAAGGTCGTAAGTCATGCTTTCACCCTAGCGGCAAACCGCTGCGCAGGGATGCCGCATTCTCACCCGGCCGCAAACGCCTAGTTACAGCATATGTCCGAACTGACGGTTTACTATGACGGCGCCTGCCCCCTCTGCGTGAGGGAAATCGCGCTCCTCCGCCGCCTCGACCGGCGGAACCGGATAGCTTTCGAGAATGTCGCGGAGCCTGATGCGCCCGTGTCCTGCCCGGTCGACCGGGAGAAGCTCCTGGCGCGTTTCCATGTGAAGCTGCCCCAGGGCGAGATCGTGGACGGGGCCCGTGCGTTTACCGAGGCCTATGCCCGTGTTCCGGGGCTCGCCTGGGTGCGTCACTTCGGCCGCTGGGGTCCGAGCCGCGTGGCGCTCGATGCCCTCTACGCCCTCTTCCTGAAGCTGCGTCCCGCCCTCCAGCGGATCGCGGGCAAGGGCGCCTAGACGGCATTCCCTGCTGACGAGGGTTTCAGCGCGGCGCGAGATGCCTATTGTCAGGCCATGACCGACGCCATCCTCGCCATCGACCAGGGCACCACCTCGTCCCGCGCCATCATCTTCTCTCCGAAGGGGGACATCCTCGCCACCGCGCAGGAGGAGTTCGAACAGCTCTATCCCGGTGAAGGCATGGTCGAGCACGATCCCGAGGCTATCTGGAGCAGTGTGCTGAGGACTGCGCAGGCCGCCTTCAAGGAGGCACACGCGGCAGGGCACACGGTGCTCGGCATAGGCATCACCAACCAGCGCGAGACGATCATTGTCTGGGACCGGAAGACCGGTGAGCCGATCCACAACGCCATCGTCTGGCAGGACCGCAGGACGAGCGCCTTTTGCCGGAAGCTCGTCGAGGCCGGCCATGAACCGATGGTGCAGCAACGGGCGGGCCTCCTGCTGGACCCATACTTTTCCGCGTCCAAACTGGCCTGGCTTCTCGACAATGTCGAAGGGGCGCGGCAACGGGCCGAGGCCGGCGAGCTGGCGGCGGGCACGGTGGACACATGGCTGCTCTGGAAGCTGACGGGAGGCCGGCACCACAAGACCGATGCGACCAATGCCTGCCGGACCTGCCTCTTCAACCTGGCCGCGCAGGACTGGGACGACGAGCTTCTCAAGCTGTTCGGCGTGCCGAAGGCACTTCTGCCGCAGGTCGAGGACTCCGCAGCCGATTTCGGCTTTGCATCGCCGGAGCTTTTCGGCACTCCCCTGCCGATCCTGTCCATGGTGGGCGACCAGCAGGGGGCGACCGTCGGCCAGGCCTGCTTCCGGCCCGGCGACATCAAATCGACCTATGGCACGGGCTGCTTCGTCCTCGTGAACACGGGCGAGGAGATCAAGCAATCCAAGAACCGGCTGCTCTCGACCGTGGCCTATCGCATTGGTGGCAAGCCGACCTACGCGGTGGAGGGGTCGATCTTCATCGCAGGCGCGGCGGTGCAGTGGCTGCGTGACGAACTCCGCCTACTGAAGAATGCTGCCGAGACGGCCGAACGGGCCGAGCGCGCGCAGGCTGACGCCGAGGTCGTGATGGTCCCCGCCTTCACGGGCATGGGCGCGCCCTACTGGTCGCCTGATGCCAGAGCGGCCGTCTTCGGCATGACCCGTTCGACCGGGCCAGACGAGCTGGCGCGCGCGGCCCTCGAAGGCGTGATCTACCAGACCCGCGATCTCGTCGATGCCATGGCTGCTGACGGCCTGCCGGTGGCGGCGCTCAGCGTCGATGGAGGCATGGCGGCCAATGACTGGTTCGTGCAAAGACTGTCTGACATTCTCGACCTGCCGGTGGATCGCCCGAAAGTGCTGGAGACGACAGCGCTCGGCGCCGCCTATCTCGCCTTCCTGCAGGCGGGCACGTTCGGCTCGCTGGACGAGGTGGCGCAGAACGCCGTTCGGGACCGCAGTTTCGCGCCGAAGATGGAGGCGGAGGATCGTGAGCGCCGGCTCCGCCGCTGGCGCGCCTGCGTGGAAGCCGTGCTGATGGTTGCGAAGGCCGGTTAGAGCCTGTAGCTCAGAAGCCCGCCATAGGGCGGAAGGATGATGCCCCCGTCCTCGCGATAGGCCAGAAGCCCGGTTTCGAGCGGCTTGCCGGCTCGCACAGCGATGCCATCGGGCAGGGCCGCCTCTACCGACGACAGGTTGAAAACGCACAGGATCGCGTCCTCACCGGATTTACGGGTGAAGGCCAGCACGGGCTCCGGGGCATCGTGGAAAGTGATGCTCCCCGACTGCAAGGCCGGTTGGCCCTTCCGCAGCTCCAGGAAATTGCGCGTGAAATGGAGGACGGAGTCCGGGTCCGCCTCCTGGAGGTCCACGGCAAGGAGCTTGTGCCGGGGGTCGATCGGCAACCAGGGCACGCCTAGCCCGAAGCCGACATTCTCCGCCTCCGAAACCCAGGGCATGGGAGTGCGGCAGCCGTCGCGGCCTAGATTATCCGGCCAGAAACGAATGGCCTCGGGATCCTTCAGCATTTCATAGGGAACGTCCGCCTGCGGAAGGCCAAGCTCCTCGCCTTGGTAGATGAACGCCGTTCCCCGGAGGCAGGTCAGGAGCGCGATCAGCATCCTCGCGCATTCAGGCGGCGCGTCCTCTCCGCCCCACCGGGTCAGGACCCGAGCGACATCATGGTTGGAAAACGACCAGCTCGGCCACGCCTCGGGGCTCGTCCATGCTTCGAGGGCAGAGCGGATGAGCCCGGCCGACATCTCTTCGGCATGGAGGAAACTGAAGCTATAGGCCGTATGCAGGCGCTTCGGCCCTTCCGTATACTCCGTGCTCCGCTCGATCGGTTTGTCGCTGAAGACTTCAGCGACAGCCATCTTCGCGTCATGGCTATCGAGAAGCGTCCGGAACCGCTCGATGAACTCGAGGTTCTCCGGGCGCGAGCGGTTATAGACATGCCTCTGGAAGTCGTAAGGCCGCTTGGGCGCTTCTGCCTTCGACGGGGGGTTGTCCCTGAGCTGGTCGTCGTGGAGATAGTAGTTCGCGACATCGAGGCGAAAGCCATCGACGCCCCTCTCCAGCCAGAATTTCGCTGTCTCGAGGATCTCTTCCTGCACCTCCTCGTTATGGAAATTGAGGTCCGGCTGCTCGCGCAGGAAATTATGGAGGTAATATTGCCGACGCCCGGTATCCCATGACCAGGCCGGTCCTCCGAAAACGGACAACCAGTTGTTCGGAGGCGTGCCGTCCTCTTTCGCATCCGCCCAGACATACCAGTCGTCCCGGCCATTCCGGCGCTGGCGGCTGTCCCTGAACCACGGATGCCGGTCCGAGGTATGCGAATAGACCTGGTCGATAATGAGCTTCAGGCCGCGGTCATGCGCCTCTGAGAGCAGCGTATCAAAATCCTGCAGGGTGCCGAAGACGGGATCGACATCGCAATAATCGGCGACGTCATAGCCGAAATCATGCATGGGCGAGGTAAAGAAAGGCGAGAGCCAGATCCCGTCGACCCCCAGGTCGGCCACGTAAGGCAGCTTCTCGATGACACCCTTGAGATCGCCCACCCCGTCACCATTGGTGTCACGATAGCTGCGCGGATAGATCTGGTAGATCACGGCGCCTTTCCACCACAGGTCAGCCATGCTCGCTCCTTCAGCGCACGTCCGGGTAACGGTCCCCCAGCCGCTTGCGCGCGCCGAGGCCCCATCGGATCCCGACATTGAGATACACCCAATTCGCTTTCAGACCACCCCAGGCCGCCACGCGCCGGTCATCGGTCCGCACGATGCGGTCGATCAGCCGGACACGGCCGCGGGAGGTCATCTTCACGCACAGATCGGCCTCCTCCATCACCATCATCTCCGGGTCGCAGCCGCCGACGGCGAGAAAGTCCTCCCTGCGGAAGAACATGGCATGGTCCCCGAAAAGGAGCCTGCAACCTTTCAGGAAAAGATGGGGCCGGAAGATCGCGGGCGCGTACCAGGTCTTCGCCCAGTTGTGCAGCGACGTGAGCCAACGCGTCTGCTGCTCGCCTTCGAGGATCGCCGTGAAGCCGGCAAGCACGGTTTTCTCGTCGGCCATCACCTGGCTGATGATGCTGACCGCATCGTCGGGCAGGATCGTATCGGCGTGAAGGATGCAGACGAGAGGGTGCGCCGCCTCCTCAACCCCCCGGTTGATCTGCCGTGCACGACCTTTCGGGTCTTGGTGGATGACACGGAAGCCTGCTTCTTCCGCGAGAGCGACAGTGCCGTCCTTGCTGCCGCCGTCGACGAGGATGACTTCATCGGCTTGCGGATCAAGCGCATCGAGCGACCGGATGAGCCGGGGGAGCGCACGCTCTTCGTCCAGCGCGGGGATGACGATGGAAAGACCGGTCACGACAGAAGCTCGGGCCACCGTTCGAGGTCTTCAGGGCGATCAAGGTCGTGGAGGGTTTTCAGGACCTTCGGCTTGATGTCCTTGCCGGCCATCCGGGCGAGCGTCGTGTTGTAGACCTTCTCCGTCCCCCAGGGCATGTCCCGGAACAGCGCCTTGCAGGCATGGGGCAGGCCGATGGTCCAGTAGCCGCCGTCATGGGCCGGGCCGATCACGAACCGGTCCTCTTCGAGATGCGCCGCGGCCATGCGCAGATGCTTCGGCTTGAAGTCGGGACAGTCCGTACCGAGAAAGATCACGGGATAGGGATCCGCCGCGGCGAGAAGGCGCTCGCCGAGATCGCCCTCGGGTTGCTCGCGGAACCTGACCGGCCCGAGCCATTTCTTGAACTGCTTTTTCGTGCCGCCCGTGCCCCAGAGCTCGACCATCAGGCCCGAAGCCCTCGCCTTGTCGAGCGTTCTTTCCGTCAGCTTGCGGTGCAACTCCGCCGCGCCTTCTTCACCGAGGGCCGGGATCAGGCGCGTCTTGCATTTACCCGGTTCGGGGTACCGCGCGAGGATAGCGACCCGGACCGTCATGCCGCGCCTTTCTTCTTTCGTGCGCGGATGAAGCCGGCCGCAATGGCATAGGAAACGATCCTTTCCCACCACTCTTCATTGGTGGGCGGACAGCCTTCCCCTGCAAAGGCGCGATAGGCCCTGTCGTCAAATTGCGGGTTGCGCGTAAAATAGCGGGCATAGACCTCGGCGCCGCGCTGGAAGAAACGCCGTTCGGAGGGCGGCAGGCTCCCGATATCGAAGCTTTCGGGGTCCACCCACGCAGGCGACGAGAGGCCGTCGAACTTGAGCAGCGTCTCGGGGAAAGCACGCAGCGGCGTCGGTCGCCCCGAGACCAGGTGGAAGACCTTTCCCTCTGCCTCGTCGAAGCGCCCCGCCATCTGGACGATACCTTCGCAGACATAGTCGATGGGCACGAGGTCGAGGGTCGCATGCGCCGCCGCGGGCATCGTCTTGACCCAGCCCTCGGCAAAGACCTTGAGGATCGGATAGATCGTGTCGAAGCTCCGGGTGCGTCCGTTCGGATGGTCGCCGAGCACGATACCGGGCCGCGCGATGGCCCAACGAACATCGCTTTCGCGGACCAGCTTCTCAGCCCGGAACTTCGTCGCCTCATAGCCATTGGTGAAGCCCTGGCCCTCGTCGAATTCGGTTTCGAGGATCTCCCCTTCCCGGTCGCCAGCGACATAGGCGGTCGAGATGTGAAGGAGTTTCGCGCCAGCTTTCTTGGTCAGCTCAAGGACGTTTTTTGTGCCCTCGACGTTCACGGCACGGTGGAGGTCCGTTTCCTCGGTGAAGTCCGTGACGGCGGCGGAATGGACGATGAAGTCGATATGCGAGGAGAGACCGTCCCATTCCTCCTGGGACAGACCGAACCTTTCTTGCGTGATATTGCCCCTCACCGTCGCGATACCCTCGACAGGTGCATTGTCATTGCGCCGGATGTCGGGGTTGCGGTTGACGAGGCCAATCACCTCCCACCCCGCATCCTTCATGCGGCCGGTGACCTCGCCACCGAGAAGGCCCGCAGAGCCTGTGATCAGGACACGTCCCATGGGTCAGCAGCAGGCGCCGCTCGTCGCCGCGGGATCGGCTTCGGGGCCCTGGAAGGGGATCGACGTCCCGCAGCCGGGGAAGATGCCGTAATGGCGCGAGAAGTCGCCGATGAACTCGAAATGCTCCGCAAACCGCGTGTCGTGCAGCATCAGCCAGGTATTGCCGCAGACCGGAAAGACGCGGCCGGTTTCGATGAAGTGATGGTTGTCGAGAGCGAAGGCATCCTCGAAGCCGGGGATCGTGCCCTTGTAGCGCACGGCCTGTCCATAATCCTCGCATTGGGGCTCGAGGCCCTCGAGCTTGAACAGGCGGTAGGTGGCCGAATAGAAACGGAAGCCCTGCACCTTGGCGAGCTGCACCGGGTCGCCGATGTTCAGTGGGCGGTCCTTCACGAGCCGAGGGTCCGGGAAACCGCATTCCTTGGCAATCCGGTCGAAGTCGCCCCAGTAAAGAGCGCCCGAGATGCACTCGCCATGAAGGACCGGGTCCTCCTGCAGCGCCTTGGGGATCCGGCGGTCGGCATAGACGTCGGAGAAATAGATCTCGCCGCCGTTCTTCAGCAGGCGGTGCGCCTGGCGGAAGACCGCAGCCTTGTCCTGGACAAGATTGATGACGCAGTTCGATACGATGATGTCGAAGCTGCCGGGCTCGAGATCGAGTTCGTCGAGCCTTTCGATATCGCCTTTCAGGAATTCGACATTGGCGAAGCCGAAGCGCTCCGCATGCCAATCCTTGTGCCGGTTGGCGACCTCGAGCTGCTCGGGCGTGGCGTCGACACCGACGATCCGGCCCTGCGGCCCGACGAGCTGCGCGAGCACATAGGCGTCCTGCCCCGAGCCCGAGCCGAGATCGAGGATCGAGGCACCCGCGAGGCATTCAGGCGCGACGAGGCCGCAGCCATAGTAGCGGCTCGTGACCTCCTCATGGACATTCGCCAGCGCCTTCCGGATCGCCGGCGGCGGCGCCTCCGCGGTGCAGCAGGCGTCCGTCAGCAAGTCCTGCGACCCCTGCAGGACCTTTCCGTAATAGTTCTGCGAGTTCTCGATATTCATGTCAGCCCCGGCAGCGACCTTGCTGCGAAAAGATGTTCTTTGACAGCTTCGCGAGGTGGGCTTCAAGGTTACACCGCAAAGTAACTCCGCGGGCAGGCGCGGCGAAGAGTTCTCCATGGTGCAGTTCCCCGATCCCGCTCAGTCCCCCTTCCGCCGTGGTGGCCAGTCCCTCGAACGGGGCAAGTTCGACAACCCCCTCCTGACCAAGGATGGCAAGGAGCGCGCGGTGGTGCCCCTGGCCGGGCTCGATACGCTCTGGTTCAACACCGGCACGCTCTGCAATCTCGCCTGCGCGACCTGCTACATCGAAAGCTCGCCGACCAATGACGCGCTGGTCTACCTCACCGCGCAGGAGGTCGACCGCTATCTCGACGAGATCGAGACGGAGCGGCTCGGCACCCGCCAGATCGGCTTCACCGGCGGCGAGCCCTTCATGAACCGCGACATGATCCCGATGATGAAGAGCTGCCTCGCGCGGGGGTTCGAGGTCCTTGTACTGACCAACGCCATGCGCCCGATGCGCCGGTTCGAAGCGCAGCTGCAAGAGATCGCGGCGCAGCATTCCGATCGTCTCCTGATGCGGGTGAGCCTCGATCACCATACCAAGGACGCCCATGAGGCCGAGCGCGGCGCGGACACCTGGGACAAGACTATTGACGGCCTGCTCTGGCTGCACCGCAACGGCTTCCGCCTTGCCGTTGCCGGGCGCCAGCTCGCCACCGAGACGATGGAGGAGGCGCGGGATGGCTATGACCGGCTCCTCAAGGCAATCGGCATCGAGCTTGACCTTTCCGATCCTGAGCGTCTGGTCGTCTTCCCTGAAATGGATGCGACGCTGGACACGCCGGAAGTGTCCGAAGCCTGCTGGGGCATCCTCGACCTGCCGAAGACGGCCGTGATGTGCTCGTCCTCGCGCATGGTGGTGAAGCGCAAGGGCGAAGCGACGCCGCGCGTCGCCGCCTGCACGCTCCTTCCGTATGACGAGGAATTCGACCTTGGCGAGACCCTGGCAGAAGCCTCCGGGCCCGTCAGGCTCAATCACCCGCACTGCTCGCGTTTCTGCGTGCTCGGCGGGGCGAGCTGCAGCGCCTGACGTTCACGCTTCTTTGCTTTTCTCGTCGTCTCTCAGCTCGTTGGGGCCGCGCTCGCCGGCTTCTTCTTCCTCCAGCTCCTGCTGCACCTGCCCATAGGCCAGGAGCGCGAACAGGAACGTGCCGCCGATAATGTTGCCAAGGAGGGTTGGCAGCCAGCGGAAGACCGCCATCTGCAAAGCGTCATGCTCCCCGGCGAAGACGACAAGGAACAGCTCCACCGTGCCGACAATGACATGCGTGAAGTCTCCAAGAGCGATCATGTAGATCATGATGGTGATGACAGCGACCTCGGAACCCTCCGAGGACGGAAGCATCCAGACCAGCGCCGCGATGAGGAATCCCGCGGGGATCGCCCGGGCAAAGCTCTCCTGGGCGGAAAGCTCGGCCACATGCGCCCCGATCGACAGCGCCGCTTCGAGGATCTCCGGCGGAACCACCCTGCCATGGAGGATCACGAGCGCCGCGATCCCTGCGCCGACCACGTTGAAGAGAAGGCTGAGCCCCCAGAGCTTCGTTGTGCCGAGGATGGTCCTGCGGCAGGGGTCCTTCAGCATCGGCAGCACCGCGGTGATCGTGTTCTCGGTGAAGAGCTGCAGGCGGCTCTGGATGACGATCAGGAAGCCGACCACATAGCCGAAATTCTCGACGGTCGGGCGCCAGGGCGCATCGGGAAGGTAGGCGCGCAGGGCCGCCTCGGCGATCATGGAGAACGAAATCGCGAGCCCCGCCGCCAGCGCCGACCAGACAATGGAGACAGTGGGCCGGAGAAGCTCCGTCCTACCCTCCTCGGCGATGATGGCGTAGACCCTGCTCGGCTCCGAGCGCGGCGGGGACCAGCGGTGCCTCTCTTCGAAATCTGCCACGCGAAGCCTTTCGTTGCGCGAATGACGACAACAGCGCGGGGGGGCCAAGGTTCGCGAGGCGCGGCGTCGTGGACCGCCTACCAGTAGAAACCGAGCGAGAACGCGGTTTCCAGCGCCTCGTCGTAGGCGGTCGAGACCCGCACGTCCCATCGCTGCCCTGCTCCAAGGCGGAGTTCCGCCTTGCCGAACAGGCGGCTTTCGTCATCTTCGTCGAGCCCCTGCAGGATGCCGCCTTCGATCTGGAACGCTGCCGCGCGGCGGTTGATCACGAACCCTGCGGCGGGGCGGATATGGGCGAGGCTCTCGGAGTGACGCCCCGCCTCGATGCGCCCCGAGACGAGACCATAGAGGGCCACGCCCTCGGCAAGCTCATAAGCCTTGCCCACACCGAACTCGCCATAGCCCAAAAGGCACTGGTCACAGGCAAGGTCCCGGTCCTCGGCACCGAAGCGGACCCGCCAGGCAAGGCCGCCCGCATCTGGGGCATCGGCAGTCCGTGGGCTGAGATTCGTCACCCGAACAGCCTCGAGGCTCCTGAGATCCACCTTGCCGTCACGGATCACCAGCCGCGTGTCCGCCATCGCCAGCTCGCTATAGGGAACCGTGCCGACCGTGGCAGAGAGAAAGTCGAAATAGGCCGGCCTGATCCGCAGCTCCGTCCCCTCCCCCAGCGTGTCATTGGCAAGCGCGGATACCTGCACCAAGGATGGCCGCTGCCCCGTATGCGGAGGGACCTGGCGCTCCGGCACAGGAGCAGTGGACGGCGGAAGCTTGAAACGCTCGATCGTCACCTCTTCTAGACGCGCATCTTCTTCCGGCGTATCGGCAGCATAGGCGTAGTGGTCGAGAAGGACGTTGTAGGCCGCAGACGGATCATCGAGCGGCGCCTGAGCCAGTGTCGCTCTCACCGAGACATCGGGTGCAGCGATGACACGATCGACAAAGGCCCGCCCGTCGGCCTCCAGCGCGCGGTAGCCTTCGAGGAACAGCGTCTCGCGCGAGGCGAGGCGCTTGAAGTCCGCGATCTCGTCTCCGCCATCCGCCTCATCGCCGGTCAGCTGGTGGAACACGTCGATCGGCGTCACCCAGAGCTTCGTATTCGGAACGAGATCGCGATCGACCACAAGCTCCAGCGTCTCCGCGATGCGGTAGGCGCAGTTCTGGCGCATGAAGTAATAGCGGTTCTCGCTCTTCAGGAGCTCGTAGACATGGGCCGTGACCAGCCGCGTTTCCTCCGGCGTCAGATCGAGGCGGTATTGCCATATGGTCCGGAGCTCGATCTCGCGGTAGCGCTGCGCCTGGTGGTAGAACTGGATCGTCGAATAGGTCGACTGGTAACCGCCGAACAGGCCCTTCACGAGATAGGGCAGCAAAGCATCGTCCTCGGACGATGCGGCGCCATAGTTGATGGCGCGGTCGAGGACATTCTCCACGGGCTCGTCATCCCCTGCGCTATGGAAGCGCATGAGAAGGTGCCCGAACGCAGACCCTGGGTTCGACAGGTAGCCTGAAATGAACAGCACCGAGACGCTGTCCGTCGCACCGCCGTCTAGAAACTCCGAGAACGCCGGACACTGATCGAGAGGATCGGCAACGGCCAGCCCCTGTTGCCGCAGGAACGTCGCCCGGCCGGGGTAGCGGCAGAGGACGTGTGCCTCCGGCTGCTCGGTCATCGGCGCCGCAAGCCCGGCGAGCGTGGCCCGCAGCTCGGCTTCGGGGTTCTTCCGTCCGTCCTCGGCAAGGAAGAAGCCATCAGAGATGATATCGCTCTTCACGCCGCCAAAGGCGCCGCGCTTCCAGCGGCCCAGGATCCGCCACTCTTCGGACTCCGAAATCCGCGTGATGTCCGCCGCGCTGGCGGCGAGTTCCGCACGCGCGGCACCGGACATGGCCAGAGCCAGCAAGAGAATCAGAACGAAGCGCCCACCCATTCGCCGACCTTGCCCTGCGTTGTGCTTGAAGAGGAGTCGAAAAAGGGCGCGGCCGACGCCGCGCCCCGCATCCTTACACGGATAGTTTCTCGAGGCTTACGACTTCGCAGCTTCGAGGGCCGCGAAGTAGAGCGCCTGGGATTTCTCTTCCGAAGCGAGGACAGCGCCCATCTCGGCACGCAGGGCCGCGGTGAAGGCCGCTTCGTCTTCGGCACCGACCATCGTGGCAAGCGCTGCAATGTTGTCGCCATACCCCTTGGCCAGCTCGGCTTCGAGGGTCGGGTAGGTCCGCTCGATGAACACCGCCATGGCGACGTTCGACGTGCCTGCACAGGTATCCGGCGACGAGGCGGCCGAGATCACGGCGGTGGTGCCCAGATCCCAGATGATGTTCGAGATGCCGGCGCCAACCTCGAGATTGTCATCCGGGAAGATCATCGCGCCGATGCCGCAGTCGAGCCACGGATTTGGAGCGTCGCGCATTTCCTGCGCTTGGGCTGCATTGAACGTCAGGGCAACGGCAGCGGCCGAAGCGATAGTCAGAAGGCTTTTCATCAGTGTTTCCTCTGTTCCTGCCAATGACACGCACAGGACATCAGAACCGGGAACCGGCCTCCCCCCGCACGCGCATCTGGCGTAACATGAGCCGGATATTCCGCCATGGGTTTTCTGTATTTCGATGTGCAGAATGTCGGAACCGCCATTCCGATAGGAAACGCCTATCGCGACCATGGGAACCGTTAGGGGCTATTGTATGGAAACACCTTTGGGCTACTTCTCTGGGCGATAGGTTTGACCGCGGTGGGCGGCCGGGCCTTTTTTTGCTGAGGAGCATCCCGCTTGGCTATCGAGCATAGTTCACCGCCGTCCGCCCGGCACATCATTTCCCTTGTTGTCGAGATCCTGAAGGGAGAGCGCAGTTTCCTCGCCCTTGCCGTGATCTACGGGATCGGCATCTCGCTGCTGTCTCTGGCGACGCCGATCGCGGTGCAGGTGCTCATCAACTCCGTCGGTTACACCGGCCTGACGATCCCGCTGATCGTCCTCTCAGGCACGCTCTTCGGCCTCCTTCTCGCTTCAGGCCTCCTCAATGCGCTGCGCGTCCACCTGATGGAAATCTTCGCCCGTCGGTTCTACGCGCGGATGACCTCGGAGATCGCCCTGCGCGCGCTCTATGCCCAGAACCCCTTCTTCCAGGACGAGGGCCGCGGCGCCCTCTTCAACCGCTATTTCGACATCATGCTGGTGCAGAAAGCGGTGCCGGTGCTCATGATCGGCGGCTTCACCGTCATCCTGCAGGCCGGCGTCGGCTTCGTTCTGACGAGCTTCTACCATCCGCTCTTCCTCGCCTTCAACGTGGTGGTGATCGCGCTCATCTGGCTGATCTGGCTCGTCTGGGGGGCGTCTGCCGTGCGAAGCGCGGTGCAGCTCTCCCATTCCAAGCACCAAGCGGCATCTTGGCTACAGGGGCTTGCGAGCTCGAATGGCTATTTCAAGTCCGACCAGCACGTTGCCTATGCCCTTCAGCGTACGGACAGCATGACCGGGGACTATGTCGAGAAGCATTGCCGGCATTTCCGTCGGCACTTTGCCCAGACGGTCAGCTTTCTCGTTCTCTACGCCCTCGCCAGCGCGGCGCTTCTCGGCCTCGGCGGCTGGCTCGTGATCCAGGGCCAGCTCACCCTCGGCCAGCTCGTCGCGGCGGAGCTTGTCCTGTCGGTGGCCTTCTTCGGCGTCAGCCAGCTTGGCAGCTACCTCACCTATTTCTACGACCTCTGCGCCGCCTGCGAGGAGCTGTCCCTGTTCTGGACCATCGACCAGGAGGAGCCCGCGGGCGTCGAGCAGCCGAGCCACTCCGATGCGTCCCTTGTCTTCGATGGCGTGCGCGGTGAAGCGCGAGGCCGGGAAGCCTGCTTCAATCTCGAGATCGCCTCGGGCACCAAGCTGCAGGCGGCCGCATCGACCCACGGGACCCAGCGCCTCTTCACCAACCTCCTCAAGCGCTTTGTCGAACCGAAGGGGGGCGTCCTCACCCTTGGTGGCGACGACATACGCGCCATGGAAGTCCATGCCCTGCGGCGCGAAGTGGTGGTCCTTGACCGCCCGAACCTCGTGGAGATGCCGATGCGTGAGTACCTGCGTCTTGCGAACCCCGATGCCTCCTCGGCGGAGATGCTGCAGGTCCTGCGCGACGTGGGCCTTCTCGATTCGATCGAGGATCTGGACAACGGTCTCGATACGGAGCTCTCGGCTACCGGATGGCCGCTTTCGACGGCAGAGGCGATGCGCCTGAAGCTTGCTGCGGCGATTCTCTCCCGGCCTTCCGTTCTTGTCCTCAACCAGCTCTTTGACACGATGCCGAAGGATGTCCTTTGCCGCGCGCTCGCCAATGTCAGGACCGATGGCGGCACCCCTTCCACCGTGATCGTCTTCACCTCCCGTGGCGAGGACCTCGGCATTGGCAGCTATCTCTATCTCGAGCCGGAACGCCAGAGGGTCTTCGAGGATCACCGGAGCTTCTACGATGCCATCTCCAGCAGGCCCCGGCCGGTTCCGCTCGAGCCTGTCAGCAGGGAGGTCTGACGATGCCTTTCCGTGAACGCCATATCCGGCACTTCAAGACCCTGGATTCCATCCGCGTGCCCCGCATCATGCGGGTTGTCGCGGGAATGCTGGTTTCTGCCGTCCTGGCCCTGGTCCTGTTCCTGGCATTTGTCCCTTGGGTCCAGACGACATCCGGGCCGGGGGTCGTGACCGCGCTCGATCCCAATGACCGGGTACAGGAAATCAACGCCCTCGTCTCAGGCCGGATCGACAAGTGGTATGTTCGCGACGGCTCCCATGTGAAGGCTGGCGATCCGATCCTCCGCCTCGCCGACAACGACCCGAACCTGATCGAACGTCTCAATGCGGAGCAACAGCAGCTCGTCCAGCAGCGCGATGCCGCAGCGGCGGCTCTGGCCACCGCCGAGATCGACCTCAGGCGGACCGAGAGCCTTTTCAGGGAGGGTCTCGCCTCCCGCCGCGACTTCGAGCAGGCGAGCATCAGGGTCGACGACCTGCGCGCGCGCCTCGCCTCCGCCGAAGCAGCCCTGACGCGCCAGGCGGTCGAAGCCTCGCGCCAGTCGCAGTTCCTGATCCGTGCACCGAGGGACGGGACGATCCTCCGGCTCGACGCTGGCGATACGTCGACCTTCATCTCCGCTGGCCAGACCGTCGCGACTTTCCAGCCGGACAATGCCGAGCGCGCTGTCGAGCTTTACATCGACGGCCGCGACGTCGCCCTTGTCTACCCCGGCGCGCCCGTGTCCCTTCTCTTCGAGGGCTGGCCAGCGGTCCAGTTCTCCGGCTGGCCGTCCATCGCCCGCGGGACCTTTGAAGGGGAGGTCATCTCCGTCGACCCCACCGCGCAGCCCGATGGCCAGTTCCGGGTCCTCGTGGGCCAGGCCCCTGATGCCGAGATCCCTTGGCCCGACGCCAGCTTCGTCCGCTTTGGCGCCACCGCCCGCGGCTGGGTGCTGCTGGAGACCGTGCCGCTCGGCTACGAGCTCTGGCGGCAGCTCAACAATTTCCCGCCGCGCTACACCCAAGGCGTGAACGGTCAGCAGGCGGAGCCTTCGGCAAGATGATGGCGCTGCGTCTTGTCCTTTTCCTGTCGCTCCTGCTCGGGCCCTCCCTCGCGCAGGAGCCTCTGCTCCCGTACATGGTCAGCCAGTCCGCCCGCACCCACTATCCTGCCGTGCTCGCAGCCGAAGCCGAGCGGAGGTCTGCCGAGGGTTCGCTCCTCTCCGCACGCGGCTCTTTCGACACCCGCGTGGAGAGCGAGGCGCGCGCCCGTCTCGAAGGGTTCTATTCAGGCGACATCCTGACCACGACGGTCAAGCGTCCGCTCGGCCCCCTCGGCGCGGAAGTTTATGGCGGCTACCGTATCTCCGACGGCGATTTTCCAACTTACGAAGACTATTATTTCACCAACCGGGCCGGAGAGGGAAAGATCGGCATCCTCTTCTCCCTCCTTCGCGACCGCAGCATCGACGCCCGGCGCTTCGGCGTGGCGCAGGCGGAGCTGGGGCTCGAGCTTGCCGAGCTCGACCTCCTCCTGACGCGGATCAATGTCCAGCGGGAGGCCCTCATTGCCTATTGGCGCTGGGTCGCCGCCGGGCGCGAGCTTGCCGCCTATCGCTCGCTTCTCACCCTCGCTGAGGAGCGCGACCGGGCCCTGCGCCGCGAGGTGGCATCCGGTGCCCGGGCGGAGATCTTCCTGACCGAGAACGCCCAGAACCTGACCCGCCGTCGCGAACTCGTCCGTCAGGCCGAGCGGGACCTCGCGCTGGCCGCCAACCGGCTGTCACTCTTCCTGCGCAGCGACGACGGCACGCCGATCATTCCGGACCCGGATCGCCTGCCGGAGAGCTTCCCGCTCACCCCGGCCGTGCCGAGCGCCGATGCCTATGCCACCCTCGCCATGCGGCCCGAGCTTCGTGCCCTCGCGCTCGAGCGCGACCTGGCGGAAAACGAACGCCGCCTCGCCCGGAACGACCTGCAGCCGCGCCTTGATGCCCGGATCGAGGCCCTCAACGACTTCGGCGATATCGGACCCGGTGGCGCAAGCCGTGACCCGGCCGAGCTGGTTGCAGGCGTCACCCTCTCCGTCCCGATCGGAAGGCGCGAGGCCAGGGGCCGCCTTCGGTCCGCAGAAGCCGAGATCGAGGCACTCGAACAGCAACGCCGCCTCCTCCGTGACCGGATCGAACAGGAACTCAGCGACATCATCATCACGCTGAACACCGCCCGTGACGTGCTCGCCCTTTCCCGTCAGGAAGTCGAGCAGGCCAGCATCATGGCGCGGTCGGAGAACGAGCTTTTCCGCGGCGGCGCCAGCGACATCTTCCGCATCAATCTGCGCGAGGAGGCCCTTGCCGACTCCCGCGTCCGGCTCGCCCGTGCCGAGTTCGCCTTGGCGTCAGCCGATGTCACCTACCGGGCGGCGGTGCTGGACATTGACAGTCTCGGCCTCGGCGAGCGCTGAGCAGTTCGGTTGCGGGCTGCCCTCCCGCCGGCTTACTGTTTCTCGGTAACAAGAGCAGACGAGGGAGAACACTCGTGAGGAAACGCCTGACAACCAGCGCCCTGGCCCTGACCCTTATGGCGGGCGCCGCCCATGCCGAGACCCTGCTGCTCGGTGACCCGGCGATCAGCGGCGACAGGATCGCCTTCACCTATGCCGGGGATATCTATGTCGCAGACCGGGACGGGCAGAACGCACGGCGCCTGACATCCCATCAGGGTTCGGAGCATACACCCCATTTCTCCCCCGATGGCTCGATGATCGCCTTCACCGGTGACTATGACGGCAATCAGGACGTCTATGTCGTCGATGCCGATGGCGGCGTGCCGAAGCGGCTGACCTGGCACGGCGAGGACGACATCGTGCAGGGTTGGTCCGCAGACGGATCGGCTGTCGCCTTCTCCTCGCCGCGTGAGACCAATCATGGCCGCTCGGACCAGCTCTACCATGTCAGCCCAGAAGGCGGGATGCCGGTCCGCCAGATGGATGCCCGCTTCGTCATGGGCGACTGGCACGAGGACGGCGAGGTCATTGCCTATATCCCGACCCGTGTGGCTTACAACGGCCTGTTCGGCGGCTCTTCCGGCTGGACCGGTTACAGGGGCGGCGCCAGCCCGTCGATCATCGTTCTCAATCCCGACACTGAAGAAATGACGGAAATTCCCGGCGACAGGACAACCGAAATCTTCCCGATGTTCCATGGCGACGATATCGTGTTCCTCTCCGACCGCGACGACAGCAAGCGCTTCAATGTCTATCGCTGGGATGCAGCCAGCCAGGAGGTCGAGCAGCTGACGGATGAAACCGACTGGGACATCATCGCCGCCGACATCCACGGCGACACGCTGATCTTCGAGCGTGGCGGCCGCCTTGCCCTGATGGATCTCGACAGCGGAGAAGAGACCCCCCTCCAGATCACGCTGAACGCTGATCTCCCCCAGCTCCAGCCCGGTTTCAAGGACGCCACCCGCAACATCGAAACGATCGCTATTTCTCCCACCGGGAAGCGGGCCATCGTGACCGCGCGCGGGGATGTCTTCACCCTTCCGGTCAAGGACGGCTCACCGCGCAATCTCACCGCGGAAGGCGGCGACCGTGCCTATTCCGGCCTTTGGTCCCCCGATGGCCAGCGCGTGGCCTATGTCCACGACGATGGCGAAACCCAGA
The DNA here is from genome assembly GCF_014651915.1 of Parvularcula lutaonensis. GTDB lineage: Bacteria > Pseudomonadota > Alphaproteobacteria > Caulobacterales > Parvularculaceae > Parvularcula > Parvularcula lutaonensis. The sequence goes on along the minus strand of NZ_BMXU01000004.1, from coordinate 35,401 downwards.
GGCTCGTCCTGCGCAGCCAAGTCTATGACGGCGAGGCGGAAAGCCCCGGCCTGTCCGACGGCATCGCTTTTATCCGTTCCCTGATTGAGGGTGACTCTGCCGAGGCGAAGAGCTTTGACCTCGGTGATGGCTTCCACCAGCTTCTCGCCTTCACGCCCGACAGCGAGAGCATCATCCTCCAGGACGACCAGCTCCGCCTGCGGAGGATCGACCTCGATGACGGCGACAGCGACACCCTCGCCACCCATGAGCGCCGCGCGGGATTCGAGGTCTCGATCTCCCCGGACGGCCGCTGGCTTGCCACGTCGGTCGAGAAGGAGAACTTCATGCAGGACCTCGTCCTGATCGACCTCGAAAGCGGTCGCAGGCGTCAGGTCACGGTGTCTGACGGCATGGCCGACACGGGCGCTCCGGCGTTCAGCCGTGATGGGAAGTATCTCTACTTCACCGCCTCGACGAACTCGGGCCCGGCCCAGGTCGGCCTGGATCTCTCTTCGCAAGAGAAGCCCTACCGCGCCGGCATCTATGTCGCGGTCCTCTCTGACGAGGGCATGTCCCCGATGGCTGAAGGAAAGGGCGACGAGCCTGCGAAGCCTGGGAGAGACGACGAAGAAAAAAACGGCGAAAATGGCGAGGAGGATACTGGCGAGGAGGTGAAGACCGATCTTGACACGGATGACCTCATAACGAGGATCGTCGCCCTCCCCGTTCCCGAGGCGAGCTACTACAACATCCGCACTGTTGACGGCGGGGACCTCCTCTACCTGATGGCCGAGCAACCGGGGGCCGCGGTGAATCCTCCCGGTACGCCCTTTGCTGCCGGCACGAAGATGATGCGCTTCAGCTTCGATGACAAGAAGGCGTCCGAAGTGACAAGCGGCGTCTTCGGCTTCGAGGTCAGCCATGACGGCAAGCATATGATCGCCGTGAAGCCCGGTGGCCAAATGCTGGTCGGCGAGACCAAGCCGGGCGCCGAGCTCAAACCGCTCGACAGTTCCAGCATGCGCGTCATGGTCGACCCGCGGCAGGAGTGGGAACAGATCTTCGACGATGTCGTCCGCATGGAGGCGAAGTATTTCTACGACCCCGACATGCATGGCCTCGACTGGCAGGCCATGGCCGAGAAATACCGCCCCTTCCTGGACCATGTCGGCCGACGCGAAGACCTCAACACGGTCCTTGTCCAGATGATTGCCGAAATGCAGGTCGGACATAACCGTGTGGGTGGCGGCGATGTCTGGCGGGGCGAAGGTCCCGGCGTCGGCCTTCTCGGGGCTGACCTTTCCCCGGCTGGCGAAGGCGTCAGGATCGACCGCATCTATTCGGGCGAAGCATGGAACCCGTTCCTTCAAGGCCCGCTGGCCGAGCCCGGCCTCGATGTCGAGGAGGGAGACTTCATCCTCACCGTCAACGGCAAGCCGATTGGCGAAGACGGCAACATCTTCATGCATCTTCAGGGTACGGCAGGCCAGCAGGTGGTGCTCGGCGTTGCCGACAACCCTGAAGGCCGCGGTCTCCGCCCTGTGACCGTCAAGCCCGTCGGTGGCGAAGGGCTCCTGCGCCTGTGGTCCTGGGTCGAGGACAACCGCCGGATGGTCGAGGAGGAAACCGACGGTCGGGTCGGGTATGTCTACCTTCCGAACACGGCGGGTGCTGGCTACACCTTCTTCAACCGTATGTTCTTTCCGCAGTCGGGGCGCGACGGCATGATTATCGACGAACGCTCCAATGGCGGTGGCCAGGCTGCGAATTATATCACTGATGTCCTTGGCCGGAGCTATCTCGCCGGCTGGAAAGACCGCGTCGGCGCCGTTTTCAACACACCGGGCAGCGCGCATTACGGGCCGAAGGTGATGCTGATCGACCAGGACGCGGGTTCGGGCGGGGATTTCCTACCCTACGCCTTCCGCGAGGAAGAACTCGGCACGCTGATGGGTACCCGCACCTGGGGCGGCCTGATCGGCATCTCCGCCAACCCGTCGCTGATCGACGGCGGCTTCCTCACCGTCCCCTATTTCCGGTTCTTCGACGCCGACGGGGAGTGGTCGGTGGAGAATGAAGGCGTCGCCCCGGACGTCGAGGTCAAGCTCGACCCGGTCGCCACGAACAAGGGCGAAGACAGCCAGCTCAACGCCGCCATCGACAAGGTCATGGAGGACCTCGAAGGCTGGGTCGACCCGGTCCCGGACGAAGCGCCCGCCTATCCGACCGAGCTTGGCCAGTAAGGCCCCGCTCTTTCCAGAGCTCCAGCACAAAAAAAGGGCGGCCTCCGGGCCGCCCTCTCTTTTTCTTTGCCGCTGCGGGCTAGCGCTTGTCGATCGGGACGAATTCGCGCTGGCTTTCGCCGGTGTAGGCGCTCAGTGGACGGATCAGCTTGTTGTTACCAAGCTGCTCGATCACATGGGCGGTCCATCCGGTGATCCGGCTCATGACGAAGAGAGGCGTGAACATCGGGATCGGGAAGCCCATCAGGTAATAGGCCGGGCCCGCCGGGAAATCGAGGTTGGGGTAGATACCCTTGGCTTCGACCATGGTATCGTCGAGAATCCGGCTCATCTCCCAGTACTTCTTGGCCTCGTCCGTGCCCGTCACTTCGACCATCTTCTTGAAGTACTCGGTCATGGTCGGAACGCGGCTGTCGCCGGAGCGGTAGACCCGGTGGCCAAAGCCCATGATCTTCCGCTTCTCCTTGAGTGCCGTGAGCATCCACTCGCGCGCGTTTTCCGGCGAGCCGACTTCCTTCAGCATGTGCATCACGGCCTCGTTCGCGCCGCCGTGGAGCGGGCCCTTCAGCGCGCCGATGCCGCCGACGCAGGCCGAGTACATGTCTGATGTCGTCGAGGCGATCACACGCGCCGCGAAGGTCGAGGCGTTGAAGGAGTGCTCCGCGTAAAGAACCATTGAAACATCGAAGCACTTGACGACTTCCGGTGCCGGCACCTCGCCAAAGCACATGTGGAAGAAGTTTTCCGACCAATTGAGATCCGGGTTCGGGGCAATGGGGTCCTTGCCCTCGCGATGGCGGAACTCCGCCGCGACCATCTCCGGGATCCGCGCATACATCCGCACGGCGAGATCATAGAGCCCCTGCTGATTGAAGCCCCCCTCGTCCATGCCGGATCCGACATTCGCGTCCTTGTCTTCCTGCCCCGCGAAGGAAAGCGAGGTCCGGATCATGTCCATCGGGTGCGCGTCTTTGTTGTACTTCCGGATGACATCGTGGAGATCCTGCGGAATTCCGCGCTCGGAGCGTTCCTTGGCCCGGAACTCGTCCAGCTGTGCCTTCGTCGGAAGCTCGCCGTTCCAGATCAGGTAGGCAGTCTCCTCAAAGCTGCCATTCACCGCGAGATCCTGCACGGCATAGCCGCGATAGGTCAGCGAATTGGTCTCCGGCACAACTTTCGAAATCGCGGTATCGTCGGCAAGGACTCCCGCGAGGCCGTATTTCACTTCATCGGACATCGAACGTTTCCCTTGCTGTCATTCGGTCGGCGTGTCGCCGACCTCGAAATTGAAGATGTTCTGGTCAAACTTCGAATACTCTTCATACCGAAGATATTCATAGAGCGTCTTGCGGTGCTGCATCTTGTCGAGGATCGCGTTCTGGTCGCCTGCCTCGAGGATATGGTCGAGGCCGCGCTCCACTTCGCCCATGGCGAGGCGGAAGGTCGTCACCGGATAGATCACGATGTTGAAGCCGAGGTCTTCAAGCTCTTTCCTCGTCAGGAGGCGCGACTTGCCGAACTCGGTCATGTTGGCGAGGATCGGCACATCGATCGCTTCACGGACGGCTTCGAATTCCTTCTCGGACTTCATGGCCTCAGGGAAGATCATGTCCGCGCCTGCATCGACATAGGCTTTCATGCGGTCGATCGCCGCGTCGAGGCCCTCGACAGCGCGCGCGTCGCTCCGTGCAATGACGACGAAATTGGGATCGCGCTTGGCATCGACGGCGGCGCGCACCCGTTGCAGCATCACGTCGGTCGGCACGATCTCCTTGCCGTCGAGGTGGCCACAGCGCTTCGGCATCACCTGGTCTTCGATGTGACAGCCGGCGATGCCCTTTTCTTCCAGCATACGGACAGTCCGCGCTGCGCTCATCGGCTCGCCGAAGCCTGTATCGACATCCATGAAGGTCGGCAGGTCGGTGACACGGGCGATCTGCTCGGCGCGGTCGGCAAACTCGGTGAGTGTCGCGATACCGATATCGGGCAGGCAGAGATCCGCCGTCAGCATGGCCCCGCCGACATAGACGGCGTCATAGCCCTTGTCCTCGATCATCCGCGCCACATAGGGGCTGAATGCGCCAGGCACCTGGTGCAGCTTGCCGTCGTTCAGGATCCTGCGGAAGTCTTCGCGCTTTTCCGCCGCGTTCTTCTTGGTAAAGAGCATTCTCTAGCCTTTCTTCATCGCCGCCATCTGGTCCCCGATACGGGCACCCATTTCGGCAGCCAGCGCCTGCAGGCCGCTCATCGGGCGGATCATCACTTCAAAATCGATGATCTTTCCGTCCGCATCAAGACGGATAATATCGACGCCTTTGACCTGTTTATCGCCCACCTTCGCGGAGAATTCGAGGACGGCGGAGCCATTCTCCGCATCCTCGAACTCACGGTGATAGGTGAAGTCCTCGAAAACCTCGATCACCGTGGACAGCGCGAGGCAGAGGGCAAATGCCCCCGGATAAGGCGTATGCGCCACCGGAGAGCGAAAGACCGCCTGCGGATGAACGATATCGGCAAGCGCCTCCATGTCACGGGTCGCGACAATCCGGTGCCATTGCTTGATCGTCTCGCGGGCGGCCTCGTTCATCAGAAAATGCCTTTCCGGAGGTTTTCCTCCAGATAGCCCTGCGGCGCGACCGGGTTGAGGGTCAGGATCTCTTCCGGGGACAGGTCCGGCAGGCGCTGGACCAACTCGAGGAAGCGGTCGCTCTCGGACTTGTCGAGAATATCTTCCGTAAGCGTCACGAACTTCCTGATATACTCCTCGCGGCCGAAGGGGCGGGCGCCGTCCGGGTGGGCATTGGCAAGGGCTTTTTCATCCTCGAGCACCGTGCCGTCCTTCATGGTGACCACGACCTTGGCGCCGAAGGCTTTCTCTTTCGGGTCTTGGCTGTGGTAGCGGCGCGTCCACTCCGGGTCCTCGGTGGTCGAGATCTTGTGCCACAGCTCCACCGTATCGGGGCGCTGGGCACGTTCGGGGGCATACGAACGGACATGGTGCCACTCACCGTCCTGGAGGGCAACGGCGAAGATATACATGATCGAGTGGTCGAGCGTCTCCCGCGAGGCGTGGGGGTCCATCTTCTGCGGGTCGCCCGAACCGGTGCCGATCACGTAGTGGGTATGGTGCGACGTGTGCAGAACGATTGACTCGACATTCTCGAAGCCGCCAGCATCGCGGATGCGCGGCCCCATGTCGAAGGCGAGGTCGATCAGCGCCTGGGACTGGTACTCGGCCGAATGCTCCTTCGTGTAGGTCTCGAGGATGGCGCGTTTGCTCTCACCGGCGCCGGGCAGAGGCACGTGGTAGGTCGGCTCGTAGGGCGACTTGCCCTGGTCGCGCGCCGTGCGGCCGTTCAGGATGAAGCTGATGATCGAGTCCTCGCCCTCATAGATCGGAGACGGAGCACCTTCGCCGCGCATGCAGCGGTCGACGGCCTCGATGGCCTGCTTGCCGGCATAGGCCGGGGCGAAGGCTTTCCATGAGGAAATTTCGCCCTTGCGCGATTGCCGTGTGCTGATGGTCGTATGAAGGGCCTGCTGGATCGACTGGAAGATGACTTCCTTGTCGAGGCCGAGCAGCGTGCCGAGGCCGGCCGAAGCCGAGGGGCCGATATGGGCAATATGGTCGATCTTGTGCTCGTGCAGGCAGATGCCTTTGACGAGGTTGACCTGGATTTCGTAGCCCGTGGCGATGCCGCGGATGAGGTCCTTGCCGCCCTTGCCCATCTGCTGGGCCACGGCGAGGATCGGCGGGATGTTGTCGCCTGGGTGCGAATAGTCGGCCGCCAGGAATGTGTCGTGGAAATCGAGCTCGCGCACGGCCGTGCCGTTGGCCCAGGCTGCCCATTCGGCGCACACGCGGGTGTCGGTGGGCAGGCCGAAGAGGGTCGCGCCGCCATTGCGCAGATGCGCCTTGGCCTGGGCGCGCGCCGTCTTGATCGGGCCGCGGTTGAGCGAGGCGATGGCCACCGAGGCGTTATCGATGATCCGGTTGATGATCATCTCGGTAACATCGTCGTCGACCTCGACCGGGTCGGCGGCCACTTCGGCCATCTTCCATGCGAGCTGGTCTTCGCGCGGCAGCTTATCCTTGGACGGATGGGCGCGAACGTCGTGGATTTTCATAATCAGTCAGTCTTTCGTCTTCGTGCGGGCGGCGCCTGAGCGCCTGTTCAAATGATATATCTTTTGCGCCAATACCCCGCTATCACTGGCGGGGCGAATGAGCAACGCGGCTACTGCATCGTCGGGATGATGAAGCTCTGGTCGCCGATATCCCCTTCGGGCCAGCGCTCGGTGACGGTCTTGATCTTGGTCCAGAAGCGGACGCCCTCGGGCCCGTGCTGGTTCACGTCACCGAAGGCCGAGCGCTTCCAGCCGCCAAAGGTGTGATAGCTGACGGGCACCGGGATCGGCACGTTGATGCCGACCATGCCGACCTGCACCTTGGAGGCAAACTCGCGGGCAGCAGCGCCCGAGCGGGTGAAGATGGCCACGCCGTTTCCGTACTGATGTTCGGAAGGAAGGCGGGCGGCTTCTTCGAGGCTCTCGGCACGGACGACCTGCAGAACCGGGCCGAAGATCTCCTCCTTGTAGGACCGCATTTCCGGCTTCACGTGATCGAACAATGACGGGCCGATGAAGTAGCCTTCCTCATGGCCCTGCAGTTTGAAACCGCGGCCATCGAGCTTGAGATCGGCGCCCTCGTCCACACCCATCTGGATGTAGCTCTCGACCCTTTCTCTGTGTGCGGCGGAAACGACGGGGCCGTAATGGGCGTCGGGGTCGGTGGAGATGCCGACGCGCAGTTTCTGCGCTTCTTCCATCATCGCCTCGACGAAGGTGTCGGCCGTCTTCTGTCCCACGGGCACGGCGACGGGAAGGGCCATGCAGCGCTCGCCCGCCGAGCCATAGGCGGCACCGACGATGTCCTTGACGACCTGGTCCATATCGGCGTCCGGCATGATGATGCCGTGGTTCTTCGCGCCGCCCATGGCCTGGACGCGCTTGCCGTGCTCCGCACCCTGCCTGTAGACATAATGCGCGATATCCGAAGAGCCGACGAAGCTGACGCCCTTGATATCAGGGTGCTGAAGGATTGCATCGACCGCCTCCTTGTCGCCATTGACCATGTTGAGGACCCCGCCCGGCGCCCCCGCTTCCATGAACAGCTCGCAGAGCCTCAGCGGGACCGAAGGGTCCTTCTCGGATGGCTTGAGGATGAAGGTGTTCCCGCACGCCACCGATACGGCAAACATCCAGCAGGGGATCATCGCCGGGAAATTGAAAGGCGTGATGCCCGCCGTCACGCCAAGGGGCTGGCGCATGGAATAGACATCGATGCCCGGACCTGCACCCTCCGTGTACTCCCCTTTGAGGAGGTGCGGGATACCGCAGGCGAACTCGACCACGTCGAGGCCGCGCTGCACGTCTCCCTTGGAGTCGGAGATGACCTTGCCGTGCTCGGAGCTCAGGAGCTCCGCCAGCTCGTCCATGTTCTCTTCGACGAGGCGCTTGAAGTTGAACAGGACCCGCGCGCGACGCTGCGGGTTCATGGCCGACCAGCCGGGAAGAGCCGCCTTGGCGGCTTCGACCGCGCGACCGACCTCGTCCGTGGTGGCGAGGGCGACACGGCCCTGCACCTGGCCCGTGTTGGGGTCGTAGATATCGCCGAAGCGGCCGGACTGGCCCTCGACCCGTTCGCCGTTGATGAAGTGCGTGACCTCGCGCATGGCGTTTCTCCCTGGTATTTTTGTTTTCTGAGCGCGCCTTTAGGCCACCAGCTCGGTCAGCGCGACCCCTGCATCAGCGATCCGGTCGCGATCCACCGAGGCGCGATCACCGATGAGTTTCCGGGCCATAACGAAGTCCCTAGGCGCGTTGACAGCATCCACAGCAAGAAGCTGCGCGCCTTTCAGGTAGACGACTGAGAAGGCGCGGGTACCAGGGTCTCCGCGCACGATCGTGCTATCGTAGCCGTGCAGGAGGCCGGCTGTTTGCAACTTGAGGTCGTACTGGTCGGACCAGAACCAGGGCACCTGGTCATAGGGTTTTTTCTCGGCAGCGATCGCCCGGGCCACGGTCATGCCCATGTCGTTGGCGTTCTGGACGCTCTCGAGCCGGATCTCGCGGCCTCCGGCATAGGCGTTCCGGTGCAGCGCGCAGTCGCCGATCGCGAAGACATCGGGCAGCGAGGTCTGGCAGAACGCGTCCACCCGGACGCCGTTCCCGCCTTCGGCGCCGGCCTCGAGAAGCGGTTCGACAGCGGGCGTGATGCCGATCCCGACGATGACCATCTGGGCCGGAATGACGGACCCGTCGGCCATACGAACGCCCTCGACCGCTTTCCCGCCGAGGATGCAGTCCACCTGCGCCGCGAGCCCCAGGTCCACCCCCTGCCGCCGGTGCTCGTTCTCGAAGAAACGGCTGAGCGGTTCTCCGGCAACCCGTGCAAGGACCCGGTCCTGGGCTTCGAGCAGCACAACCTTCTTGCCGAATTTGCGCAGCACCGCCGCAGCTTCCAGCCCGATATAGCCGCCGCCGATGACCACCGCCTGATCGAGCGCGCCGATCTCGGACATCATCCTGTCCGCATCTGCGCGGGTCCTGACTGTGTGAACCCCCGGCAGGGCCTCGCCATCGCAGGACAGCCTGCGTGGATTGCCGCCAGCGGCCCAGACGAGCCTTCCGTAGCCGATGACTTGCCTGTTCGCCGTTGTGACCTCCCGCGCCTCCGGATTTACGGAATTCACTGTTTCACCGAGGAGAAACTCGACCTCGCGCTCGGCCCAGAAGGTTTCGGGCCGGATCAGCAGACGGTCGAAACTCTTCTCCCGCGCAAGGTACTCCTTTGACAGGGGCGGGCGCTCATAGGGCAGCTCCGGCTCCGCCCCGATGACGAGGACAGAGCCCTCGAACCCCAGCTTGCGCAGGTTGGCGGCACAGGACGCGCCGGCATGGCCAGCCCCGACGATCACGACATCTGCAGAACGCACCATCACTCATCCTTCGGTCTTGGCCGCCGTCTAGACCAACCACCGGGGCTTGTCGCCATGACCGCGATGCAATCGTGCACCTGCAGCAGGGCGCTGACTCAGGTTGCATTTTCGTGCATAAAAGCAGGGTCAGGGGAGACATCTGCCATGAAGCGCGCAATCTTATCCGCTTCGGTCGTCGCATTGGCCTTGCTTGGGCAAGCCCATGCCTATACCGGCCCGGGGCTCGGCCTCGGCACCATCATGGTGGTGCTCGGGTTCATCGGTTCCATCTTCGTCGCGATTTTCGCGGCCGTCTGGTATCCGATAAAACGGATGTTGCGGAAGAAGAAGACCGCCTCCGCCGACCAGCCGGCCGCCGTGAGCCCCCTCGCCGCAGGCGAGCCTGCCAAGATGGACGAGCCGCCGCGCGACCAGGCGACCGCTCCGGGCACCGCCGAATAGATGCCGGCCTCCTTGGTGGTGGCCGTCCTGACGGTCATCTCTGTCGAGCTTTTCCTCCGCCTGCCGATCCTCGCCACCATCGGCACGGTGTCGGGTTCTGCCCGCCGCTCCTTCGAAGTGATCCGGGCGAAGGCGATCTCCGACCATTGGAAAGAGCAGGTCCTGCCCGCCTATTCGGGCCGGATGATGGCGGGAACTGTCAGGCTCGCTGTCCTCCTTGTGCTGATGTTCACGCCGTTCATCCTTGCTGGCATCCTTTCCTCGCTGGGCGGTGGTGAGCTTTACGCCTTCATGACGAGCCTTCCCGGCATCGCCCTCTCGGTCGTGGTCGCGATGGTCTACGGTTTCGCGCGGAGGCGTTTTGTCCGCCACTGAATACAGCCTTCTCGACAGGTGGTTCCACAGGCTGACGCTGGCGGGCAACGCCGCGCCGAGCGCGCTCTTCGACGTGGAGAAGACCCTTTTCGGCAAGGACCTTCCCGACGTGACGTCCGGGCACCATGTCTTCGTCGCAGGCCTTGCGCGCGCAGGCACGACGCTCCTTATGCGGACGCTTTACGAGACCGGCGCCTTTGCCTCCCTGACCTACCGCGACATGCCCCTCGTGACCGCGCCCAATCTCTGGCAGCGGCTTTCAGGACGCGCACAAAAGGAAGGCGAGGAAGCCGAGCGCGCCCATGGCGACGGTATGCTGGTGGATTTCGACAGTCCCGAGGCTCTCGAAGAGGTCTTCTGGCGCAGCCAGGTTCGTCCGTCCTATATCGGCGGCGAAGCGCTGCGGCCCGTGACCGTCAGTGGCGAGACGATTTCGGACTTCCGCGTCTATGTCGCGCTCATTCTCCGGCGCTACGGGCGCCAGCGCTATCTCGCCAAGAACAACAACGCGATCCTCCGCCTGCCCGTGATCGCCGCCGCTTTCCCGGAAGCGACGATCCTCGTCCCCTTCCGCGACCCCGTCGCCCAGGCCCGGTCGCTGCTGACCCAGCACCGGCGTTTCCTCGAAACCCACGCAGCAGACCGCTTCTCGCGGGACTATATGGGCTGGCTCGCGCACCATGAGTTCGGCAGCGATCACAGGCCGTTCGTCTTCTCTGCGACTGCCCCTCCGCCGCCTACGGACGAAGCCGAGAGCCTTGATTACTGGCTGGCACGGTGGAACGAAGCCTACCGTTTCCTTCTCAGCCAGGCAGAGGGCCTTCCCGGCAGGGTCCGGTTCTTCTCCTACGAGCGGTTCACAGACGATCCGGGAGGGGTAAGGGACAGGCTCTTCGACCTCCTCGGCCTCCTCGCGCCGTCGCAGCCCATGGAAGTCCGAAAGCCTGCGCCGGTCGTGGTGGACGGCAGTCCCCCGCACCTTCCAGCGGCGCAGGCGACCTATGCCGAGCTGAACGACCGGGCGCTCTGACCGCCAAGCCAGCTCTCCAACAGCCGCTCCCTCAGCACGAGATCCGCCACTGCCGCCTCCGGCGTCTTGAGGAAGAAACGGACCTGCGAACGCGGCGTGATCTGGCCCAGCAAATAGGTGTCCACCGTCGCGACCGAGAGGATGCGTGCGTAGCCGCCCGTGGTTTGCGCGTCCGGGCCGAGGATGATCGGCTCACCACCCTCAGGGCACTGAATGGTTCCGGGAAAGACTGCCGCGCTATTCATTGGCGGGGCTGGGCGAAGGGAGACAGGGTTGTCCTTGAGCCTGATGCCCATGCGATCGATCTGGGTCCCCGCCATGAAGGGCTTTTCGAAGATCTCCCTCCGCGATTTCGCCGTGAGGCGCTCGAACTCCGCAGACGGAACGACACGCAGGATCGTGCTCGTTCCAAACACGGAACGCAGCTCGGCCGGGGTCGCGTCCCCCTCATGCGCTGGCCCTTGTCGGCCAAGCGCCAGTCGGTCCCCCTCACGCAGGGCGCGGCCTTCATGGCCTCCGAAACCGCCAGGCAGGTAGGTCGAAGGCGAGCCGAAAGCAGTTTTCACATCAATCCCGCCGCCTGTGGCAAGATAGATCCGCATACCGCGCTGGGCAGGCCCGATCGCGACACGCTCACCAGCCCCCACCCGGAGGGCGCGATGCATAGCCTGCGGACGTCCGTCGATCGTGACCGAGGCATCAGCACCGGTCACGGCGACCAGCCTCTCCTCCGTGAACAGGCATTCAAAGTTCCCAAAAGTCACTTCCAAGCCCGGAGCACGAAGGTCATTCCCGCACAGACGGTTCGCCATCGCAAGGGAGAGGGGGTCCGCAGGCCCCGACCAGGGCATGCCGAAATGCCTGAGGCCGGTGCGCGGCGAGCCCTGAACCGTGGTCTGGACGCCGGGTTTGAGAACATTGAGGGTCATTGCGGCACGAACCTCACCCGCCTGCCAGGTTCGAGCACGAAAGGCTGTTCGGCGTCGGCATCGAAGAGCGCCATGCCCGTCCGTCCAACCAGCGGCCAACCGCCCGAGCCATCCAGCGAGTAGATTCCGGAAAAACTGCCGCCGATCCCCACCGATCCCGCCGGGACCCGCAGCCTCGGCTCGGCCAGCCTCTCGGTGGCAAGCCTCGGGTCAAGACCGCCGAGATAGGCAAAACCGGGAAGGAATCCGAGAATTTCGACCGTGTACTGGGCACCTGAATGAAGCGCGATCACCTCGTCCGGCGAAAGGTCGCACGCCCTCGCCACCCGGCCAAGGTCAGGGCCGTCCTCGCCGCCATAGCGCACCGGGATCTCCACGAGCGGCGCTGCGCGCTCGTCGATCGGCGTGCTCCGGCCTGCGAACTCTTCGAGAACCCGCCCGGCTTCCTGCAAGGTCTTTCGCAGGGGATTGACGAGAACCGACACGCTGTCGAGGCCGGGCACGACCTCCTCGAACATGACCTCCTGCCGCAGGCGTTCGGCAATCCCCCGCGCCTCGGCAGCGCTCGCGACGCCAATCGTCAGGGCCCGGTCCGAAAGGATGGTAACGCGGCGATCAGCCATAGGGCGCCCTCACCTCGACGCCCTCCTCCTCAAGCAGCGAACGGACCGCACGGGCCGTCTCCAGGGCGCCGTCCGCATCCCCATGCAGGCAGATCGTCTGGACCCTGAGGGCGAGGGTCCCTCCGCCGGGCAGCTCCATCGGCAGCCCCTTGGCAAGGCGGAGCGCTTGCTCCGCGCGCCGGGCCTGGTCCGCGATCACCGCTCCCTGCTCGCTCCGCGGAGTGAGACTGCCATCCGGCCGGTAGCTCCGGTCGCAGAAACCCTCGGCAACGAAACGGATCCCGGCCTCCGCCGCCGCACGCGCAAGCTCTGACGACGGAGGGCCGACCAGCGCGGCCCCCTCAAGGTCGCCTGCGGCCACCGAAGCGAGAACAGCGGCAAGCTGCGCCCTTTTGGCCGCGTCATTGTATAGCGCGCCGTGGGGCTTGAGATGGGTCAGCGTCACGCCTTCCTCCGAGGCAACACGCGCCAGCGCCCTCACCTGCTCCGCCAGGCTGTCCGTCAGCTCACGGATCCCGATGTCGAGGCTCCTGCGACCAAAGCCGTCGCGATCGGGATAGGACGGGTGCGCTCCTGCGCAAACACCCGCCTGTTTCGCCGCGCGCAGGGTTGTCCGCATGCTGTCCTCGTCGCCTGCATGGCCGCCACAGGCGATGTTGCAGCTTGAAAGATACCGCATCATCGCCGCGTCGCTCGGCACCCCCTCCCCAAGGTCCGCGTTCAGGTCGATCGTCGTCATGGCCAGACCCCGAAAGCGCGCGCGACGCCCCTGAGCCCGAAGAACAGCGTGATGAGGACCACGCCACCGCCAAGGACATTGCTCAAGGCCCCGTTGGCGTGTTCGCCCAGGAGCGTGCGCCTGTTCATCATCACAAGGAGGAACACCCCGACGATGGGCAACAGGAGACCGTTCGCCGCCTGCGCCAGCAAGATCAGCGTCTCCGGCCTGACGCCGAGGGAGCCGGTCACCGCGCCCGCGGTCAGGACCACAAGGGCAGTCACCCGGAAGATCGTCCGTGTCCGCGCGTGGATGCCACCGCCGAACAGCTCCCCGGCCACATAGCCCGCCGCCATCGGTGCTGTGATCGCCGAGCTGAGCCCGGCGGCGAGAAGACCTGTCCCGATTACCCAGCGGCCCGCCGCCCCGAAGGCAGGCTCGAGAGCCGATGCAAGTCCTGGAATGCCCCCATCGGAACCGCTCGACGCCGCCCCACTGACAAGGATCGCGGCGGATACCAGCCCGCCAAGTCCCACCGCCAGCACGGTGTCGCGGCGTGCGGCCCGGACGGCACCCGCTCCCTCGAACCGGCGCTTCGCTGCAGCCGCGTGGAGAAAAAGGTTATACGGAACGATTGTCGTCCCAAGCAGCGCGATCAGCGGCAGCAATGCTCCATCCGGCACCCGCGGCACGAGGCCCTTTGCAATCGCGGTCGGCCCCACCCCTGAAAACAGCGCAGCGATCAGGAAAGCCGTCGCCATGATCATGACAAAGACGATCAGCACGCCCTCGACGAGCTTGTATTTCCCCGGCAGCAGGATCCCCGCCGCCACCAGCGCCAGGGCCGGAACCACGACCCTCCGGTCCAGCTCGCCCAGAAGGCTTTCCGCGCCTAAGGATGCCCCGACAAGGTTGCCTCCTTCATAGGCGATGTTGCCGATGACGATTGCCGTCAGGACGAGCCCGAGCGCGGCAAAGCGCAGGCGGCCCTTGCCCGAGGCCGAGGCCAGCGCCTCGCCCAGCCCGCTGCGCGCGCCGGCGCCCAGCCTTGCCGCCATCTCCTGCAGCACGATCGTCGCGACCGTCGCGAAGACCAACACCCACAGGAGCACCGTGCCGAAACCCTGCCCGGCCAGCACGCAGGTCGTGACGGTGCCCGGCCCGATGAAGGCCGCTGCGACGAGCACGCCGGGACCGAACCCCTGCCTCGCTGTTTGTCCTTGGTCGCCCATCGGGAAGAGTTAGCCGCGACGCACCGGGAAGTCCAAAAAGGCGGCAGCGCTAGCGAAAGCTCTTGAGGGGCAGGTCGTTGTCCGCCGCAAGCGCGTCGACTTCGGCCACCGTCTTGCCCGAGAAAAACTGCCTCGGATCGTCCCCTGCCAACGCTGCGAAACGCATCGCGAAATGCGGCTCGATCGCGGCACAGGCGACAAAACCGTCTTTGAGCGGATAGATCGCATAGGCGTTGAGCGCGCCGGAGAGAACGCCGCCGTCCACCGTCAGGCCGTGGCGCACTGGCTGGGCGAAGCGCTCGGCAGCCTGCTTGAGGCCGACCACCGCGTGCCGGGCGGCTTTCCCGCGCTCCCGCGCCAGGAGCAGCGACAGGCTCGCGGCCACCGCATCATCCGCTCCGGCCATATCTGCAATGACCGTGCGCGGCATGGCCGTCCCGTCCACCAACCCGACCTCCGCCTGGTAGGTCAGGTCGTGGCCGGGCACATCGGGATTCTCCGTGTCCCCCACGATCTCGACCCAGCAGAGGCCCGGATTGAGGCTTGCCAGCGCCTCCTCCGTAATGCCGAGGCGCTGCAACCCGCTTCGCCTGTGGCTCGTGATGAGGAGATCGGCATCGCGAAGATGGGCGTCGAAGCGCTCCCGGTCTTCGGATGCGCGCAGGTCCAGTGATTCAACCGCTGCGGATGCTCCGCACACTTCGTCATACCACGCCTTCGCGCCCATGGAGAGAAGGTCCCCCGACGGCGGCTCGATCTTGAGCACATCCATGCCGAGCGCAGCCAGCCGAACGGTGGCGACCGGGCCTGGAAGGTTGGTGGCAATTGACACCGCGCGGAAGCCGGACAGCGGCAAATCCTCTGACTGGGGCACCCCGAAACCTCTCGACAAACCTGCCCTGAGCTTGACGTCCGCCCGGCCTCCCGTCAACATGTTGAACGTTCATCATGTAATTGCAGCAGGGATCACGCCATGTCCGCCAGCGAGAAAAAAGAGGCCTTCAACCCTGTCCCGGAGGTCCAGCCGCTGATCGGGCGGACCCTGTTCAACGAGACCCATGAGGCGTTCCGCGAGACCGCGCGCCGCTTCTTCGAGCGCGAGGTGGCCCCCAATCACAGCCGCTACGAGGAACAGGGGCATGTCGACCGCGATCTGTGGAACAAGGCCGGTGAGGCGGGGCTTCTCCTGACCGCCATCCCGGAGGAGTATGGCGGCCTTGGCGGCGACCGGATCGTCAGTGCCGTGATCATGGAGGAGCAGGCGCGAGTCGGTGCTTCCGCGGTGGGCTTCTCCCTCCACTCCGACATCGTTGCGCCCTATATTTTCAATTTCGGCACGGAAGAGCAGAAGCAGAACTACCTTCCGAGAATGGCCTCCGGCGAGCTTGTCGGCGCCATCGCCATGACCGAGCCCGGCACGGGCTCCGACCTGCAGGGCATCAAGACGCGTGCCGAGGACAAGGGCGACCACTGGCTTCTCAACGGCTCCAAGATCTTCATTACCAATGGCTATCTCTGCGACATCGTCATTGTCGCGGCGAAGACCGGCAATTCCGGCCAGGGCAGTGCCGACACCAGCCTCTTCATCGTCGAGGCTGGCCTTGACGGCTTCACCAAGGGCACGCCGCTCAAGAAGATCGGCATGAAGGGCCAGGACACCTGCGAGCTTTTCTTCTCCGACGTGAAGCTGCCGAAAGACGCCATCCTCGGGGCACCGGGCACGGGCTTCGGTATGCTGATGAAAGAACTCGCCTGGGAGCGGCTCCTGATCGCGATCCTCGCCCAGGGCGCAGCCGAGTTCGCCTTCGAGCACACCCTCGACTACGCCAAGAATCGCCAGGCGTTCGGCCGCCCCATCGCGAGCTTCCAGGTCCAGCGGCACAAACTCGCCCAGCTCGCCTCGGAGGTCAGTCTCGGTCGTGTTTACACGGATGAATGCCTGCGCGCGGAGGTCGAAGGCCGCCTCTCTCCTGCCGGGGCCGCTTCGGCCAAGTGCTGGGTGTCGGAGATGTGCAGCCGCGTGATCGATCAGTGCGTGCAGATTCACGGCGGCTATGGCTTCATGTGGGAGTATCCCGTGGCGCGCGCCTTTGTGGATAACCGTGTGCACCAGATCTACGGCGGAACCAATGACATCATGCGTGAGCTGATCGCGCGCAGCCTGTGAGCGCAAGCACAGCGCGACCCGCGCGGCGGCGGCAGGCCGACCGAAGCGAGGCGATGCGCGCCCGTCTGGTCGAGGCGACGCTCGACTGTCTTGCGACGAATGGTTACGCCCGCCTTACGATCAGCAGCATCGTCGAGCGGGCTGGCGTTTCGCGCGGCGCGCCGCTCCACCATTTCCAGTCCAAGCAGGCCCTCATCGAAGCGGCAGCCGACCACCTCTTCCGCCGCGTCTCCCGCAAGGTGTCCTCGGCCTATGAGGACGCCGTGGGCGCCGAAGATCCCGTCAGCGCCTTCCTTACCCGGCTCTGGCGCGACATCTTCACCGCTCCCGAAGGCGCGATGCTCGCCGAACTCAACCATGCAAGCCGGCACGAGCCCGACCTCCAGTCGATCATGTCATCGCTCTGGACACGGATTTATCGCATCGCCTCCAGGGTTTCGGCGCGCTACGTCCGTACCCGGCAGGGGACCGTCCCACCGGAGCGGATCGCGCTTCTCACCCAATGGCTGATGCGGGGGATGGCGCAGGATTTCCACCTCGGCGCACCCGACGCCCTTTTCGAGCGCTATCTCGAACACTGGCGCGCGCTTCTCGACAGCGCCCTGCCTAGGCAAGCTGCTCGCAAGACTTGAAACTGATCCACATCAGGAGCAGGCGTTCGCGTCAGGGAACCCCTCACAGGGGATGTCGCTGAAGGTTTCGCCGTCGAAGACGCTGCATGATGGCGTCAGGTGGGAGGGGACGGCATCGCTTCCGAAATAGGTCAGCTCCGCAGGCGGATTGGCGATGAAGAGCGCACTGTCTTCGCGCCAGTCCCCGCCGTGGCCGGTCGTTGGCCCACTGACCATCTTTCCGCCATCGCCATTGACGACGACATGCGCCTGGCACTCCGTGCCGCAGCCGAAGCTGACGAGGATGTAGCCCCCAGCGAAATTCACGGCCTCCGGACCCGGCAGTTCGCGGCCCAGCTCTCCCAGCAGCGCGGCCGCATCATCAGCCAGAGGCTGCGTCACCGCTTCGTTCGCGGGATAGGCGGCAAAGAGGCCCTCCACCGCCGCGCCGAGGCCTTCATAGGCGTCGCCGGTGACGGGACAGGCGGCGGCATCTGCTTGGCTCAGCGCCGCTGCCAGCGCGAGGACGGGATGGATCATGGCTGCTACCCGGAAGCTTTCCGGGACGACCTTTGCCCTCCCGCCCCTGCCCGTCAATCGCCGGACACAACGGTCAGTGGGATGAGGCGAGTTCCGTACGCGTCCGAAGGCGTTCGGCAAGCCGTCCGACATCAGGCGTCACATAGCCGGCGATGACCCTTTCGGCTTCCGCCAGCGCTTCGGCCTCGTCCATCTCGCCCTCTTGCACGGCTGCGGCGAGGCCGAGAAGCGGGCGGTAGAGTTCCTCCGTCTCGCCCTTCAGCGTGATCGCGAAGCGATCGTTCGCTTCCTCTATTTCCTGCCAGATATCGCGTACACCGGCCCAGTAATTGGCGGTCGCAGCCCAGTATTCGTTCGCGACCGACACAGGAAAGTCGTCATACCGACGATAGGTGTTCACCCCGATCTCACGGACGAGCGCCATGGGATCGCCCGACAGGACGAGCTTGGCGTTGTCCTGCTCATGGACCCAGCCCCACTGGGTGATGACATGGCGGTTCACCGCGTCGATGGCGTGATAGTCGTCACGCGTCGTCATGTCCCGGCGAGGCAGGGGTCGCCATTCCTTATCCGGCATCCATTCGGCAAGCCCGCCCTCATAGCGCCACGCACCAACGGCACCATAGCGCGGAGCATCATCGACCTGGTAGACAGTCTGGGACCAGGCGCCCTTTCGCTCCGCTTCCGGAACGTCACGCCATTCCCAGGCATTGCCGCCAATAAAGGTCAGTACCCGTTCAGGCTGGTAACGCCAGTCCTGCCGCCAGTGCTTCACGACAAAGGGCTGGTCTTCGGGCCCGACCACCAGCAGATGCTGCAGGCTGATGAAGTCGCCGTCATCCTCGATGACCCGGACGACCTCGTAGCCGCCCGAAAGCTTGGGCTCCTTGAGCTCGTAATCGGGATCGAAGGCCACCGTCTCCTCGAAGTCGAAGGTGACCTTGTAGTTCCCCGCCATGGCCAGGATCGATTCCCGGTCGCGGGCGAAGGTCTCTTGGGTGGCCGCACCGACCTGGAGGGCACCGGAAGGGCCGGCCTCCGAAGCGGTGGTGCAGGCGGAAAGCGCCGAAAGACCGAGCAGGGCAGCCATGGCGGCACAGGGGAAACGACGGCTCATCGTCCTTCTCTCCAAAGTTCGTCAATGGGTGGGCTGATACTGCTCTTGCGACTCACTTGCAATAGCAAAACACATCAGCCATAGGGGCTCCTGCGAATCATTCTCATCTCCTGGAAAGGACGCTGCCGTGCCCAGCCTCTCCCGCCGCCTACTGAGCATATCCCTGCTTGGCTCCACCTTCCTTGCCCCCGGCCTCGCGCACGCACAGGATGCGGGCGAGCTCCCCGTTTCGGATCAGCAGGCTGAAGAACCCGAAGATGTGATTTCTGTCTACGCTACGCTCAATCCTCTCCCCGCTTTCGATTATCCCGGTCAGGTGTCCGTCGTGGAGAAGGACAAGATCCTAGACTTCAACCCGTCGACGCTCGCGGATGTCTTTGCCGCGGTTCCCGGCGCGCAGTTCGACCAGGGCCCCAGAAGGACCGGTGACGCGCCAACCATACGGGGTCTCTCGGGAAGCGGTGTGCTGATCTTTCTTGACGGCGCAAGGCAAAGCTTCGTCTCTGGCCATGATGGACGGTTCTTCGTCGATCCGGCGCTGATAGAAACCGTCGAAGTCGTCAGGGGGCCGACATCCTCCCTTTATGGCTCTGGTGCCCTGGGCGGTGTCATCGCGGCACGGACAGTATCGGCCGACGACCTGCTGGACCAGGGAGAAAACATTTTTGTCGAGCTGGCTACTGGCTATCAATCCGTCAACGAAGAAAGCCGCGCCAGCGGGACAGGCGCATGGCGCTCGGCCGACGGCATGGTCGATCTCGTCGGCCACCTCACCTATCGCCAGTCTGGCGACATCGAGCTCGGCAGCGGGCTGGCCCTTCCGGCGGAAGACGAGATCCTTTCCTCCCTGCTCAAGGCCGCCTTCCGACCGAGCGACCACCTCGAGCTCTTCGGATCCTGGATCCGCTATGGCGCCGACTCGAACGACCCCCAGAACCCGCAAGGCAACAATATCGCAGGCCCCGGCAACGCGCTGGTCTTCCGCGACGCTGAAAGCAGCACCCTGCAGGGCGGCCTGCGGTTTGATCCGTCCGGGAATGAACTCGTCGATCTCAACCTGACTGTCTACCGCAGCGAGAACAGCGTCGAGGAGGACGAGGCCACAAATCCGCGCACCACGGACCGCCATGTCGAGACGGTCGGCCTCTCCCTCGACAACCGCTCCCGGTTCGCCCTCGGCCCGATGGCCGGCCTCACGCTCACTTATGGCGCGGAATATTTCGAGGACGAGCAGTCCGGCGCCGACAGCGCCAGCATGGACGGGCGGCGCGGCGGCGTGCCCGATGCGACCACGGAGTTCCTTGGCGCCTTCCTCCAGGCCGACCTGACGGCAGCAATGCCGGGACCCCTCCCCGGCGAGATTTCCCTCGTGCCCGGTGTCCGTTGGGACCATTTCCGGACCAGCGAGCCGGGCGGCGCCTTCGACATCGACCGGTCACGCCTGTCCCCGAAAGCCGGCTTGACCTACAAACCAATCAGTCAGCTGATGGTTTTCGGCACCTATGCCGAAGGTTTTCGTGCGCCATCGTTCAACGAAGCTTTCGCCGACGGCACGCATTTCAACATCCCCGACCTGTCAGCGCCTCCCGGTCCCTTCGGTCCGTCCTTTGTCGCCAACCTCTTCATCCCCAACCCCGATCTCCGGCCAGAGACCTCGCGCACATGGGAAGGCGGTGCAGGGATCGACTTGTCCGACCTCCTCTCTCGTTCGGACAGGCTGACCGCGAAGGCCTCCTACTACCGCTCCAATGTCGATGACCTGATCGGTCTGGACGTGGAGATCCCGGCGGGCTGCTTCAGCCCCGCACTCGCTGCCTTCGCGCCCTGCGGCACGGGTCCGGCATTCGGGAATACCAGCCAGAACGTCAATATCCGCAACGCTGAGATAGAAGGCTTCGAGCTCGAGTTCTCTTATGACGCTCCGTGGGCGTATCTACGGGGAAATTTGGCCATGATCGAAGGCGCTGACGCAGACAGCGGAGAATTCCTCGAAGGCGTTCTTGCGCCCGATACGCTGTTCCTCGATGGCGGCCTGAAATGGCAGGCCGCAGACCTCCGCCTAGGCACCCGCCTGACGGCCGCGGAAAAGTTCGATCGCGTCAATGACCCGATCGAGGAACGGGACGGCTTCACCGTCGCCGACATTTACGCCGTGTGGCAACCAAGCTCTGGCCCGCTCGAAGGTGTCCGCCTCGACCTTGGTGTCGATAACGTTGCGGACACGAACTATGAGGTCGTGAATGCTGGCGTCAGCCAGCCCGGCCGCAACCTCAAGGCTACACTCAGCTGGCGGAGGGGTTTCTGACGAGTCCCGATGAAGGCGGGGGGGCCCAGGTTGGACATGCCCGCCACGGCGTTCTTCTCAAACGAATGTTTCCTTCGCTGCATTGTATTTTTTCGATCGGATTACCGGCGCTATGCCGCTCGCTGAGCAGCACCGAGGCCAAGACATGCGCAAGCCCCGTCCTTTCCGTATCATCGATGGTGGTCGGAGCGGCGCTGCCGTCCTGAAGCTCGAGGGTGCAACGGCCGACCTCCAGGACTCCCTTCCCCGCCTGCTGAGCGCGATCGGTGCCCCAGCGGCCGATCTCACGACGGAAGGTTCCGGGCGCGTCTGGCGGAGCGCATCCCAGCACGCGCGCGCCGAGGTCTCGGTCACGACGGCCGAAGGCCTGCCGGGCATCGCGTCTGCGTCCGGCCGGGGCATCAAGCTTTCATTCATCAGCC
This sequence comes from Parvularcula lutaonensis, assembly GCF_014651915.1. Classification (GTDB taxonomy): domain Bacteria; phylum Pseudomonadota; class Alphaproteobacteria; order Caulobacterales; family Parvularculaceae; genus Parvularcula; species Parvularcula lutaonensis. The sequence continues at coordinate 13,665 of NZ_BMXU01000004.1, read as the reverse complement.
TCCGGTCATTCGACGAGCACGCGCTGGAGCGCGCATTGTCACTCGCCCTGGTCGCCCAGCCGGAGGCGCGCCTTCACACGATCCTCCGGGATCCGGCGGCTCGCGCGTGGCTATCATCGTGCACGGACGAGAGAGCGATCGCCAACCATCAAGCCGCTGACTGCGCAAGGCTCCTGGCCTCCGAGGACATCGCGGCGGGCATCGTGATTGGCGAAGAGCCCACCGTCGAAGTCCTCATCGCGATGATCGTGGGCCGCTATGGTCTCGGCCCGTTCGTCGCGCGAACAGGCGTCTCGGCGAATGGCTTCCTCGCCAGCGCCCTGACCGATGACGGCCAGGGGTCCATCGGAGCGACGCTGCGGGCACTGATTGACGCGCTGCTGCACCTCGGGCAGGTCCGTGCGGCGTGTCTCCTGCACAATGCCCTTCTCAAGACCCTAGAGGACCGTTTTTGTACGGATGGCATGCCCTCGGCATCGCCCTGCGCACTTCAGGTCTCCGAGCGGCGATTTATCAGTGAGATGATTGACCGGATCGGTCACGCCCCCCGCCAACTCGAGCCTCGCGCCTATGAGGGTGCGGAAACAGACGCGCAGGCTCGTCCTGCATTGACCCTCGTCGGATAGGAAAGGCCGGCATCGCCTAGAAATACCCGTTGCGCTTCTGCGCCTCGAGCGACCCTGAATCGCTGACCCGCCCACGCCTTTCCGATACCGAGGCCCTCAGGGTCTCATAGGCGATTTCGGCATTGGTCTTCGCCTTCGAAGCGATCGCCCCCGTCACGGGCCAGCACCCGAGCGAACGGAACCGCACCGTCTCGCTGCGCGGCTTCTCTCCACCGTACCAACGCATCCGTGCGTCATCATCGACGACGATCAGTGCACCATCACGCTCGACGACAGCACGGTCGGCGGCGTAGTAGAGCGGTGCTAGCTCTATGTTCCGTGCCGTGATGTAGGTCCAGAGGTCCTCTTCGGTCCAGTTTGAGATCGGGAAGGCCCGGATCGTTTCTCCGGGCCTGAGCTTCCAGTTGAAGATCGACCAAAGCTCCGGACGCTGATTTCGAGGCTCCCAGCCATGGCCCTCGCTGCGGACAGAGACAATCCGCTCCTTCGCGCGCGAGGCCTCCTCGTCGCGACGGGCACCGCCGAAGATCACGTCATACCGTCCGTCATCGAGAGCCTGCTTGAGGGCCTCGGTGCGCATCATGGTCGTATAGACGTCCCCGTGATCGAACGGATTGAGGCCCTTGGCCAGGCCGTCCCGGTTGTGATGCACAATCAGCTCGAAGCCGTGTTCCGAGGCGAAGCGGTCTCGGAATGCGAGCAACTCGCCGAACTCCCAGGTGCTGTCGATATGAAGCAGCGGAACCGGCGGCGGGGCGGGCCAGAACGCCCGGACAACGAGGTGCGCGAGGACCGTGGAGTCCTTGCCTGCCGAGAACAGGACCACCGGATTCTCGGCCTCCGCTACGCCGTCCCTGATGATGTGGATCGCCTCGCTTTCCAGCTCGAGCAGGCGTCGGGACAGTGTCATGCCGCATCCCTCTCCGTGCCGGCCTCGGCCAAGGGCGAGGCGTCGCTCCATGAGCCATGTCCAACATATCGGCGGAAGCTCCAGCCCTCGTCTTCGATGGCGATCAGGGTCAGCCACTGATTGTCGAACAGGTCGGCCACGTGCTGGTGCTTGGCCAGAACAGCGTCGATTCTCGCGATTGGTGCCTCGATGACCGCGGTGAGCCGGAGGGGCTGGTGGTAGAAAGCCGTTCCGGTGTGGACGGACTGGAGCGGCAGGCCACCGCGCAGATCACCGGCATTGCCTTCAAGAACGCCGACTCCGCCGACGACATTATGCAATGTCTTGTCGCCGCTGCCGAAGGCCTCGTTGTTCACGGTCGAGGCATAGTATTGCAGGTTGATCCAGCTCGCGACCACCAGCGGCGCGGTCATGATGAGCTCGAGCACGGAATTGTCCGTATCCGTCCGCCATTCATAGGAATGCAGGAATGCCCTGCCTTCGAGATCGATCCCCCTGCTTCTCTTGCGCGGCGCCGCGATGAAAGCGGCACAGCCCGCTAGGCCCCATTCCGGGCGTATCTGCGACCAGTCGCGGCTCCTTGCAGCCATCATCCGGTCCGTGTCCTTCCCCACCGGAAGGCCAAGCTCGGCGGCACGCTCCCGGCGTGTCATCCGCCCGGCATCGACAAGGTTCCGGCGAAGCATGGCGAGATCCTGCGCGTGGCTCTCCGGAACAGCGTCCAGGTCGAGGATCGTGACGTCATCGGTGACGGTATCATGCAGCGCTGCGACAAAGACGGTATCCTCGGGAAGGCCCCTGTCCCGATCGGCCAGCGCACGCCGGACACGGGCATCGTTTAGCACGGCAGCCGCGACCCTCGCATTGCTATCGCCGGCATGGCCACCGCAGGCCCCGCAATCGAGGCCAGCGGCATACGGATTGTTGGTTACCGTTGCACCATGGCCAGCAAGCAGGACGATACGCGCAGGGTCGGGGCCGAGCGCCATTCCTGAGATCATCGCTTCGGCAAGCGCAATCCGGTCATCGAGCGGGATACCATGCACCGGATCCACCCCATACGGATCAACGGAAAGACTGGCCGGCTTCCTCTTCCGGTCACTCGGCAGAAGGATGCTGTCCCGTGCGAGGGCGGAGGCGAAACCGACACCCATCGCCTCCACGAAGGAGAACGACGCCACCGCCGCGTTCTTGAAATGCTTCCACGCGCCAAGGGCAGACCGGCGCAGCTGGAGGAGCGCGGCGTTGCCGCCCTCCACCACTTCCACCGTGTAGCGGGGCTCGAGCAGGACGGGGCACTGGGCCTGCACCTCTCCGGAGACCGGATCTTCAACGGCCAGTGGAAGGCCGAAGAACCCCGCGAACCCCAGGGTCTCGATCGTCGGGTCGGCGGCCTCGAGTGCCCTACGGAAACGTTCGGAGCGCACGTCGATGCAGAACACAGCCTGCGCCGAGGGCCGCTCTTTTTGGGGTTTGAGCGACGCAATGCGTGAAGCTCCATGAAGATCCCTGACGAGACGCCTTTGGTAGGCTCGCTCGAGCGCGCGGTGGGCGAGAAGGTCGACCTCCTCGGTCCTTTCGTCGGCTTTCTCCGAATAGGCTTCGCTGATGGATTGCGCCCATTCCACATCGGGCTCTTTCGCACGCAGGCAGTTGAAAAGGCACAGGTCAAAGGCAGCGCGAATGGCGAGGAGATCCATGAGCTGGTCGGGCTTCCCGCCCTTCAGCTCATCGCCCCAGCCTCGATAACGCATATGCCCGGCCCAGCCAGCGACAGTCGAGAGCAGGCGATGGAAATAGGCCGCCCGGCTCTCCTCGGGAATATTCAGTATCGTGACCACCAGTTTCAGTGTTGCCAGGGGTTCTGACGGGAGGATCGCAACCTCGGCACGAAACCCGTGAAGACCCAGCAGCTCCGGTGAGCGGTCAATCGATGCCTGGGCGCGCCACGCGGCGTAAGGGGTCCGATCAGCCCACGGATAACGCCATAGCGCCTGTCCCTGATCGAAGTACCCGGCCGCCCAGAAGGAAATCTGGTCGACCACGAAGGACGCCCAGTCTTGTCCCGACAGATCCGATATCAGGTCAGCAAAGCTTGGCAGCACCCGGTCATCGCGCTCGGCCCGTTCCTTGGATAGCTCCCCGACAGCCTCTTCGGGGCTGATCCGGCCGGACATGCCCAGCTCGCCGATTGCCGCTTCGATATCGTCCAGCGTGAAAACGCCTTCGGCGAACGCATCCCGGTAATAGGAACGCGGCATCAGCAGGCTCTGCCCATTTGCACGGCGGACCGCCCTGTTCGCCTTGGAGAAGGCCGTCGAGGACATACCCTGCATCGGGTTGACGGCCACGAAATCCTTCAGTGGCCATATCGGCGCGATCAGTTCGCATGCGGATAGCGCAGCTTGGCGGAGCTCCTTGTCGCTCGCCAATACTCCGGGATCTGCAAAATCGACGATGGTCATGACGAGGTCTCCAGGCCGTCAGGCGGCGCGTTTGAGGCGAAGGGAACCGATTGCGCGGTCGTTGAGGGCATTCGCGTAGAGCCCGCGAGCGAGGTGCACATAAGCGCGCTCGTTCAATCTCTTTGCTGCCGAGAAGGCGCCCGACTGGAAGAGGGCGACCGCCACGAAGGACGCCACCACAAGGGCCATCAGAATGCCCGCAAAGAGGCCCGGCTCCCGAGGTGCGGGCACGACACCGGCGAGAAGCGCGGCGGCGCCAACCTGCAGCAGGAAATAGGAAAGCGAGGCTGCGGCGCTGATGAGGAGACCGACCACGAACGTGCCGGGCCCCCGCGCGCTGCGAATGAGGTAGACGGAGAGCCCGGCCATGAAGATCGCACCCAGCGCCATGATGGCCGGGGTCTTGGCGACGGTTCCGTCGAGCGCTGCCCCGATGCCGGCATAGACCGCTCCGGCCGCAGCCAGTCCGAAAAGCACGGTGATCGGCCTCGCAGGGCTTGAGGGCTGGCGCGATGCGACCGCCAGGACTGCCCTGCCCGAAGAGAGGAAGGCATGCGCTTTGTAAAGCGAATGCGCAACAAGATGGAGCGCGGCGGCGCTGAACACCCCAAGCCCGATCTGCAGGAGCATGAAACCCATTTGGGCTATCGTAGAATAGCCAAGGCTCACCTTCACGCTGGTTTGCGTCAGCATACAGATCGTACCGAACAGGGCTGAAAAGCCTCCGATGACAACCAGGGCATTCATGGCAACAGGGTTGAGCACCAGCACATCGGCAAACCGGATCAGCAGGAACCCTCCGGCATTGACGATCCCGGCATGAAGCAGCGCCGAGACCGGCGTCGGAGTCTCCATCACCTCTGTCAGCCAACCATGACTGGGAAACTGGGCACATTTGAGTGCGGCAGCACCGACGAGGAAGAAGCAGGCGATACCGGTGATGAGCGACCCGTCCGGCGCAGCGGAAGCGGAAGAAAGGATCGTGCTGATACGGAACGAGCCGAATTCCAACGCAATCAGGGCTGCCCCGGAGAGGAGCCAGAGATCTCCAAGGCGGGCAAAGAACATCTTCTTCCGTGCTGCAACGATCGCACGCGGCCTGTCCCTGTGGAACAGCAAGAGGCTGTGCAGGGCGGCGCTCGCGCCAATCCATGCGAGGACGAGAATCGTCAAGTGGTTGGTGCTGACGAGGGTAGCCACCGCGGCGAGGGCAAGCGACATCCGTGTGAGGAACAAACGCCTGCGCGGATCGCCATCGAGATAGTTTATCGAGAAACGCAGGATGACAAGGGCAAGCACACCGACCAGCAGCAGGAGCCCTGCGCTCAACGGGTCGGCAAGATAGAGGCCTGCCAGCACCGTCGACCCTCCCGGTGGGCCGGAGAAGGCAGCGAACCCTGTCAGCAAAGCGCCGGCCAGCGCGGCTATCGACGCCGCGACAGCCAGGCGAGCGTCCCGGCCACTCCCGCCAAACCTCCAGATCCCGAGGGCCGCAAGAAAAAAGCAGGCCCCGGTGAATGCGGGGGCCAGTTCCAGTATCGCTTGGTTCATATCCACTCCGCTCAGTGCGGGGAGGGATTTACCTGCGCTTGCTCAATCAATATAATTCAATGTGACGATGATATTGTTCTTTTTTCGCGAAGGCCGATGACGACGCTCAACTACCACCACCTGCGTTACTTCTGGGCCGTCGCCCATGATGGCAACCTCACCCGGACGGCACAGAAGCTCAATGTCTCCCAGTCGGCGCTGTCCTTCCAGATCAAGAAGCTTGAGGAACGCCTCGGCCAGAAGCTCTTTGAGCGGAAAGGAAAACAGCTGGTCCTGACCGAGGCAGGCGCGATAGCCCTTGACCATGCGGACGTGATCTTTTCCACCGGAGAGGAGCTTCTCGACACGCTCCTGCAGCGCAACGAATCACAGGCGAAGATCCTCCGTGTGGGCGCGCTCTCCACCCTGTCACGGAACTTCCAGATGCAGTTCCTGCGACCTCTCATCGGCGAAGAGGACATCTTTCTCTCGATCCGTTCGGGGAGCCTTGACGAGCTGGTCTCTCTCCTGATCGCGCAGAAGCTGGACGTTGCGCTGACGGATCAAATCCCCGCGCGGACGGGGGAGAGTCCGTGGATTGTCCATCCGCTTGCTGAGCAACAGGTCAGCCTCGTCGCTCCTGCCGGCTTTCGCCGGGGAAGGCGAAGTCTCGAACGTCTCCTTTCAGAAGAGCGGCTGATCGTTCCGTCCAAGGACAGCAGCATCAGGATCGGGTTCGACGGGCTGGTGGAGCGCTTGGGGATCAAGCCGAACATCTTCGCAGAGGTCGATGACATGGCCCTGCTCCGGGTCCTCGCGCGTGAAGAGGTCGCCCTCGCCGTTGTTCCGCCCATCGTCGTGAAGGACGAACTCGCTTCGGGTCGCCTGATTGACGTTCTCGACCTGCCCGGCCTCACGGAGGCCTTCTACGCGATCACCATGTCACGCAGGTTCCCCAACCCGGCCCTTCGCATGGTCATGCAGAAGGCCGCAGACCAGGACAAGGACGCCCTTGGAAAGGCCTAGCCCGCCATGCGCCGAGCCCCGCCGGCCCGGCGGAGAAAACCCAAGCGCAGCGCATCGGACGAAACGACAAAACGAGAAAGTGGTGCCAAGGGCGGATTCTAACTTCGACGCCTACCCTCTGATTATACGACAAATATTCTAACCCTCTACGACACGTTACCCGCCTCAGTACCCATGTTTCTAGTATCGAGTTCCGCGGTTATGGAACGTGACGGCCGATCGAAAACAACCGCGCTCTAACGTCTGATCGGGATACTCAACGGATTTCTCCAGACGCTAACTGCACCCAGGGCTTTTGTCGACTGACAGTACTCGTAAGGTGCTGATGCAAACTTGCGGGGGCGAGACAATGCGCATTGTGGGTTTTTTCGTACCGGTTATTGCTGCGCTTGCATATTTCACCATTCTCTTCAATGAGTTCTCAGACGTTCGCAGCTTTCCCACAAACCTCTCGCAGGACTCCACCACAGATGCATTCCTTGTCGTGGACGTTGGTCTTCTGAAGGCCGACGAAGGGGTGGTCTGCCCGCTCGGTTTAGACATCGCCCGAAACGGACAGTCGGTAATCTTCGACAGTGCAGGCGATCGGGTCGCTTCATTTGGGTTGAATAGGAGCACTCCGGTAGGGTTGCGCGAGCTGGAACTCAGAAACGGTGAGATCGCCACCGCTTTTGCGGCCATTGGCTCGGGGGCGTTCGTGGCGACACAATACGAGACGGGACAACCGGGCAGGCTCATTTATGTGGACGCCGGAGCCGTCAGTGCGCCGAAGCCAAGCTGGACGCAGGCGGAGCCCAAATTCAAATTGCTCGGAGTTGACGCTGGCGCCCTAGCGACCGGATCGACCGGTAGTGCTTTCCTGCGGATCGCAGACTTCGAGCCGAGTATCGAACGTCAGATCCTCTCGAACGGCTTCATTTCGATCTCCGACGAGCGAGGCAGATTTGTCAGCGTTGATTGGGAGAGTGATTCAGCCTACGGACTGGCTTTAACGACAACGTTCGACGATGATGCCTCTCGGCAGTCATTCTTTGTTTCAGACCACAAGATTGAGAGCCTCCGCGGACTTGGCCTTGACACGAGGGGCCGAGCCTACCTGCTTGTTACCGAAACGGTTCCACATCCAACAGAGATCCGTCTCGAGCAAACTGTAATCCGTCTCGATCAGAGTTCTGATAAAGGCATAGCCTTTTTCTTTGTTCCGAGGTCGCCGTTATGTACTCCGACTCAAAACGTGGCGATCTCTGCTGACGGAGATGTCTTTTCGCTACAGTTACTCCGCGATGAAGTCGTCATCACAAAACTACACGTAAAGCCCGCCTGGTACTCCAATATCCGATGGGGGGCGCGATGGCTACCAAACAGATTCGGACGCTCGGGGTCGCATAGCCCACGGAAGGTCGCTGAACAGGCGACGGCAGAAAGCCAGGCGCAATCGATAGCCGAACCGCCCGCTGAATTCTCCGAGATCGAAGGAAGATCTATAGCTCCTGATATCCAAGCTGTTCCGGAGACGGAGCGGTTGGAATCTAGCCGAAGGCGTATTGCAGCGATGAAAAGCCTTCTCCGTGAGAGTTTCGTACGGCAGTCAACCCAGCAAGGGGTCACCCGCAGGGATGTGATAGCGAACGCGTGCACATACCTCCACCTCCCCTGGAAAATGCCTGAGCGTAGCTACTCGCCATCTACAGACTTCTGTTTCGACTCGAGGGCTTTTTCAGATAAATGTGAGGATAGCGACAGATGTTCGCTACCTTATTGGTCACGACCCAAGCGATTTAAGTCTTATACTGACGAGCTGCTCGTCTCGCTTCCTTACGCGTGGGCCGGCGCCGACTGGCCGTGGGAGTTCATTGATAAGATCGAGGCTGGTCGACCTGCAGGCGATGTTTGTACCGAGATGATAATCCGGGAACGAACGAATTCCATCAACGACGTTTACTCCGCTGGACTCGATTGCTCAGGATTCGTTCAACGCGCTTGGGGTTGGGAGGGAGTGCGCTATTCGACGAGAAGTTTGGGGTCAATTGCCGATCCAATCGACAAAGAGGCGCTGCGACCCGGTGATGTTTTGAACAAGCCGGGGAGTCACGTGCGAATGTTTCTTCGCTGGACATCTCCATCCACGATCGAGTTCATAGAATCATCGACCTTCTGTGGTGGCATCTGCCGCAGAACTCTGCCCTGGGATACCTTCGACGGATACATCCCGATGCGTCCTCGACACCTCATACCAGACGAAGCGATCACTTCCGGAGAAGTTGATGAGCTATGTAGCGCTCCCGCAGCCATGTTCAGAGAATTTGCGGAGTCGAATCGATGATCCCAGCAAACAAATCTGTCCTCTTAATCTTGGCCCTGACACTTTTCTGTTCGAGTTGTAGCTCCTTAAACCAGCGGGACACCTCTCCTGGCGCTGTCAGTGTCGCTTTCAGGTCTGACTGTCTAAAGTCTCCCCGTGCAAGCGAAGATTCTGAAAAATTCGCTGGCTGGGGGGCAGTTCTCGCGCCGATCTTGATCCCTCAGCTCGTCGACTCAGGCTTTAATTTTGTCGACAAGAAGCTCGATGCGATCTCAGGACCCTCAGAGGTCACAGCAAGGGGCTCGGCCAATGACTACTTTCTAACCGAAGTGGATGGCTCTTTCACTTACTCAATCAATGATGGGCTTGGTTGTGTACTAATTGCGGTCGGCGGAGAGACTTCGTCGAACCCGGCGAGCGATGCGTTCGCAGGCTCAGCGCTATCTGGATTGGAGGGCGCGTTCGACGTTAGCGGTCTCCCTTCGGGCTCCCTGCCAAAAGTTTACATCGAAGCGCGGATCGTGGCCGGCGAAACAATGGATGTGTTCGCCCTGGAGCCTGAGTACATTTATTATCGCAAGTCATTAGGCTCCGGCTGGATGCGCGCGAACCGGCGGGACCTGATAGTTGATTTCTCGTTCGACTCTGCTGCCGATCCCACAGCACGACAAACCCGACTGGTCATCGATCAAATGAGGCCAGGCGAAGAGCGGGACAAGCTGGCCTTAGCCTCTGAAAAGGCACCTTGGCTCCCTATATTCACCCCATCGGGCGGCGATCAGCAACGCCTGCTTTCCATGTGTTCGCTACGGACCTGCAAAGCTCAACCGTTCACACTCGCAGTTACAGTTGCCGAAACCTCGAATGCCTCCGTGGCACTGCAGTCTGCGGTGGAGCTAGCCAGTACGCTGAGGGACGTCTCGAGACCGCAAATCGAGGCGGGTCTCGCTGCCGCAACTTTCGGTGAAGGAGCCTATGATCCGACCGACCCCCAATGGGTCCAGCGACGAAGTAACGCTCGCCAGGCCTGCGAAAAGGTGGCGAAGGTCAGGTCATCACTTCAGTCAGATCTGTCCGCACCAGAGCGCGCGACCGTTTCTGCATTGCTGAATGACGCAATTGATGAGGCCAAGGCACCTTACACGGCCGCAGGACTAGATTGGTGGCTGGTGGTACCTCACGCACAGACAGGGTGTGGTTGGATATGAAACAGATCTTCGCTTTCGCGTTAGTCCAGACGACTTTTTGCATCTTCGTAGGAGCTTTTGCTTCGGCGCAGTCACCAGCCCGCGAGACGGACGAGCGAGACACTCGCTATGATATCATAGAGGATCCACGCGGAGTCGTGCTATCGTCTGCAATTTGGCCCACCAGGCTCGGTGAACTGGATGTCTGTTGGGCGGATCCACTTCCTCGCCCGCGGAAAGAACGGGCGGAGGTACTCCGTAAGCGGAAAATCGTTAGGGATGTTGTTCGCTCGACTATTGAGGCCGAGACGCGACTAAAGTTCGATTCTGTTTGGCCGCCTTGTGAGACGGATGCTGAGTACGATGTGCGCATTGCCGTGATCGACTCGGAATCAACTCTGACCGCCGAGGTTGGACGCCAGTTAGACGGCCCAACTGACGTACGCCTCGCGTTCTCATTCCATGCCTGGCAACGTTCTCTACAAAGAAAATCTGGGCTCGAGCTCGAGGACTGGCCCTTTATCAACTGCCGTGACGACGCCAACGTTGACCAGTGTATAGCATCCTCCGCACTTCATGAATTCGGACACGTCGTGGGACTCCTTCATGAGATGGGGCATCCAAGTTTAGAAAGAGGCGAAAACTCCGAGACTGCAGAGGCCGAATGCCTTCAGCTATTACAGAAAACCTTCTGTGCGAAAAGTGGCGGGCAATCCTGTGGAACTTTCGCTTCCGGGTTCAGCGCCGAAGAGATCGAGGCACTCACTGAGTACGACCCTGATTCATTCATGAACTACTGTCGGCCAGGGCGTTTTCAGATGTGTACTATTCAGGATGGTGTGCCTGACTGTACCCTAAGCGATCTCGACAAAAGTACTTTAAGACAGCTCTATTGTCCGCCCGGGAACACTCCGTGTACGAGATTTGGAGAGTAAAATGGCTGTACGCGCCCTTTGGACTGTCGCATTCTTGCTGTATTCTGTCTCCGTAGCAGAAGCCCAGCAGCAAGATGAAAAGCGCTTGCTCATAGAAAAGCAGCTCCAAGCAAACCTGGTTGCCCTTGAGGTAAATGGCACGGTGAGGACGCCCGAAGGAACAGTTCGATGCGAGCCCATCTATGGCAGCGGCTTTATTCTGAATTCCCAATTTATCATTACAGCCCGCCACCTACTGACTGACCTAAAATGCGCCCGCCGACAAGACTCGATTATCGAGCTTCCACCTCCGAAAAATGAATACCTGGACGCTATCGAGATTAAAGCGAGAATCGGCGTGAAGAATCCGCAGGCGAAGGGAGCGGATAAAAAGGAGTTCGCAGCTGAGAGAAGCGATTTAATCGATGCCGAGGAAGCACGCGCCAAAGCATCAGATCTCGCCATACTAGAAATCGATCGCGAAGATTGGAAGATCGATCAGCTCGGAGACGGGACGTCCCCGATCTGTATCGATAAGCTCAATTCATCCACTGAACTATTCGTGTACGGATACCCTCGAAGAGGTGAGCGGGAAATTTTTCGTGGAACGGCTGGGAGTGACCGGAATGTTGCAGGTCGTTATCTGCAAGAAATGACGCTGCTGGAGGGTGATCTTACCGAAGGCTTGAGCGGCGCACCGGTCATCGTAATCAACGACGATGGCGTCGCTGGCATTGTCGGCTACGCGCGAAGCCAAGATGCCCATTTCGGTTCGTTTAAGTATATGACGCCACTGGCGAGGGTAAAATCGCTCCTAGATGCGACGCAAGCAGAGGCTAAGAAATGCTCGCAGCTGAAGTTAGGAGACGAGGCGCTTCCTGAAGAGTGGCTAGAAGCAGAGTTCCGCTTCCGACCTACCTCTCCGGCCGAACGCCGGTCCGTCTTACAGTATTTTAGCCCCGAACTAGCAAATCTCATTCCGGATGATCGCAACCCGCCCTTCCGCCTTGTTCAAGATCATCCATGGGTTGCCGACAACGTCTTTACCCTGAGCAGTCCGAATACTGCTCATATTAGCGGTGGGAAAATAAGACTTCGTGCGCCTCAGGTCGGAGGAGTTCTCAGCGCACGGATACAACCCAATTTTGATGACGTTGCAGGCTTTGCAACCAACGGCCCCGTAGCCCTTGAGCGAACCGCGACGAAACTCTGTCTACTACGGACTGAAAGGCGGATAGCTGAAAAAGCAACCTTCTCCTGCACAGAGCCCCGGTGGTGTGAATCGATTGACCGAATTCCTGGATACCTGCTTATCGACCGAGATGCAGACTGTTACCCGAGCCGAGCACAAGGGTTTCGAGGCAGAATCGAAACGAGCTCTCAGATCGAGTGGTGGACATCTACGAGGCGAACAGATCTTGACGAGAGAGAGCTCTATTCGGGAGTTCAAACCACCTCAAAAGACTTAAGTGAGCAGCGTTCAGGGTGGATCGTTCCTTCCTTCTCGACGAGCTGTCGCCTTCTGACGCAGAAGAGCGAGCCCTTCATGCTGATGTCCATCGAACTATCACCGCTCACCGACATTGTTGCCCCTACCACATTTACATATCAAACCTATCTGAATGATGTTCCCCTTTTCGAAGAGGGGCTGAGGGGGAGCGAGAGGCGCCTACCTTACGATCCAGGCCAGGGCATCTCTCTCGAATTCGCTGTTCCCATGCTCAGATTTGCCGGCGCTAACGCGGGCTATGATGAGATGCTTGTCGTCTTCAATTTCTATCAAGGCGATCGATTTGTCGGTACACGTGTTATATCGAGACCAATTGCCTTCATGCGCACCGACAAGAACCCAGTCTCTGATGATGGGCTTGACGAAGGCGAATACCCGTCGGTCCTGCAAAGTTATTCTGACGTACCCTTCTCGTGGAAAGCGACGGCCGTCTGGGACAACAACTATCGGACATCCAGAGCGAGAGACCTCGTGATGGTCGCGTCGGGTTTCAGCGACGAAATGCAGAAGCGCGTAGAGCAATTCAATGCAGCCAGTTTCACCTTAGCCGTTCCGCCCAAAGAGCAAGTTGAGGCCTTAGCCACTAAGAAACGGGCAGAGAACGGGTGGGAAGATGCGCCGTTGCCTTGGGATCTTTTCACCCTCAAGCCGTCCACGACTTACAGAGTTGGATTCATCCGACGACCAGACCTCCCTGGGACCAGATTTTCTGATGGAGTCGTGGCGGGGATCTATGATCGCAGCGGAGTCTTACGCTTCATGTTCCATCCCCTCGAAGCGGAATATGTTCTGCTCCCGTGGGCAAAGGAGAACATAGAACCGAGCAGCTGGCAGTACGCGCTCCCAGCAAAGCCGCCCACGCAAGCCGAAATTGGATGCCCCCAGCCCGGGTTACTATTTCAGGTATCTGCTCAGTAGCGCCAGGTACACGCTGAACGAAGGACGCCCCCGTCATTTATTTCCATCTATGACGCGTCCTCGCTTTGACTTGTCGTTCTACGGGGGCCACTTCGGGTATTGTGCTCTGAGCGGTTTTTTCAGGTTTTTTTCCCGGTTTTTCCTTGGAAGACGGCGCCAGGATTTGGCAGCTTTGACCCGTCCCCTTTGAACGCAGCCAGTCTGAGTGAAAGAATGGCTTGTCTGCAGGAGAAGAGCGATGGGCGCGAAGCGCTACAAACCCGAGGAAATCATCTCG
>NZ_BMXU01000003.1 GCF_014651915.1 Parvularcula lutaonensis | reverse complement strand
GAATGCCTGGCGATCAACGTGGCTCGAAGGCTCAACAGCGAGAATGTTCTCGCGGTCCTGGCTGACCTAATGGTGCAGCGAGGCGTCCCCGACCACATTCGGTCCGATAACGGCCCTGAGTTCGCGGCCACCGCTGTCCAGGAGTGGATCGCGAAGGTCGGCGCGCAGACGTTGTTCATCGAGCCCGGATCACCCTGGGAAAACGGCTACAACGAAAGCTTCAATGGGAAGCTCCGCGATGAGCTTCTGAACCTGGAGCTCTTTAACGATCTACGTGAGGCCAAAGTCCTGATCGAGCGGTGGCGGGAACACTACAATACCGTCCGTCCGCACACATCCTTAGGCTACCAACCGCCAGCCCCCGAGACGATCGTCCCGGCTGATCTGGCCTCCACCATGTGAAGGTTCCGGCCAGATCAGCCTTCCATCGGGAGCAACGCCGTGGTTACATAAAGGGTGGCTGCGCCATCGGGGTCTCGTCAGTTCTTCCCGATCCCCGAAGCGATCAGTTGCTCGTGGGTTGCTATGAGGTGTCCGTTCTTTGTTCCCGCATGTTGAGCATGCTCTCCGAGAAGAGCGACGACCAGCCGAAGCGCCTTGTCGCTCATCGCCCGCCATGCAGGACTTTCCGTCAGGTCTAGCGGGATCCAGAACCAGGATTGAAAACCGAGGTCGCCGGGACTGTTTCGAGGAACCGATCGCTTGTCGATCTTTCCTCCGCGTCCGGAAGCGTTTGGTTTTCGCGAAGCACGACGACGCTGCGAGACCATGCTCATGCCGCCGCGTCGTCTTCATACAGGGCTCTGACGTCTTCCGCGCGCCATACGGTCGTCCGAGGACCGAGCTTCTGCGGTTTTGGGAACCGCCCGTCCTTCACGCCCTGCCACCAGGTCGAGCGAGAAACGGGGATAGGGCCGTTGGGGGCAAGAATTTGAGAAAGCCGAACCAATCCGGATTTGGGGAACACTGTTCATCTCCGTCTGCTGCAGTGTTTGGAGGTCCTATCGATTGTGGGCGCGGCTGTGCAGGATCGAAGCTATTCCTGTAGGAACGAGGCATTCACTCGCTTGGAAGCAGGTCTGTCGCCTGTTTGAGATATTTCTTGATCGTCTTCTGATCCATTGGGATTCCGAGATGCGCCATGTCAGTCTCGATCTCTCTCGTAGCGTCATTTCGTTTCTTCGACGGCGAGTAGGCGTAACCCTTCACCGCCATCGCCGCGATCAAACGAAGCATCGATGTAGCTTCGCGATTTGAAGCTGGGAGGATTACCTCACTCGGCTCTACCGATCCCTGCGGATCTCCATCGTTCCGGGTCAACTGTGCCCTCGGCACCGATAGGTATTCGATAATGACACCCTCGTTCCAATTGCACGCTCGCAGGGTGTTCAGACCAGCTAGGGTACTCTTCAGATCGAAAAGCTCGGGGGGTATCTGCTCAACCTGACGATCTGGGCCTAGAATGATCTCGTCGTCATCCCAGTCATGACGAGCAGAGTTCCAATCGACACCGAATGCCGTGTGCTGAATGTATAGATCCCAATCACCACCGGGAGCCACGGGAGAGAACGGCATTTGCGTGACCCACTGAATCGCACGTGGCCTACCGAAACAGGCAACCTCGCCACGACGGATTTTCAGTAGTAGGCTTTTCACTTCATGCAGGCTCGGCCGGCCAAAACCGTCCAGTGCTTCCGCCTCGTCCCAGGAGAGTAGGTCTTCTTCCGAGCCGCCGTATGGATGCCAGGAAGCGGCCAAGCTAAATGGAACGAACTCTCGGTTCTGCTTCAACTCCGAGACGTTCTGGAATCTAGGATGAGACATAGTCCGCCCTCATCGTCGAAATTTCGCCGCCCCACCACGCAGCTAGTTTGACGCGTTCATCCCAGAACTCTCCGCGGGCGTAAGCACGCCGGATATCGTCCTGTTCCGTGTGGGCCAATGCCCTCTCGATCGCGTCCGGATTCCACAGGCCGCTTTCGTTCGCTAGGGTCGAGAACGTCGTTCGGAAACCATGGGCCGTCATTTCATCTTTGGAGAACCCGAGATTTCGGATCGCCTGATTTAGGGTGTTCTCGCTTATCGGACGCTTCGGCGAGCGCAGAGAAGGAAGCACAAGCTCGCCCCATCCGGTTAGCTCGTGAAGTTCCCGGAGGATCTCGAGCGCGTCGTCAGCAAGCGGAGCACGATGTTCTTTTCGCTTTTTGGTGCGGTCAGCGGGAATGCCCCAAACCCGCTTCTCAAAGTCAAACTCAGCCCACCGAGCTTGCTGAAGCTCGCCAGGTCGCGGAGCTAGCAACGCCAGAAGCTTGAGAGCAAGCAATGTCTGACGCTGGCCCTCGTAGCCATCAATGGCCCGTAGCAGTCTGCCGAACTCCTTCCGTTCAGTGATAGCCGCGCGGTGTGTCCTGCGAGGTCGGGCAAGTGCCCCCAGGAGGCGTATGTGGGATCTGACGAAGCAACGCCGGTGGCAACGCCATACCGGAAGACTGTTCCAATGATTGAGCGGAGTCGGTGAGCAGTTTCATAGTTTCCTCGCGCTTCGACCTTCCGAAGCGTCTTCAGGATCAATGGAGCCGTGATCTCCGTCAGTGGCGCTGAGCCGAAGTCGTCCACCGCCATCGAAAGCAGCCACCGGTTCTTCTGCAGCGTTCTCTCCGCCCGCCCTTCACGCACCTGCTTGGCCATGAAATCGCTCACCAGTGCGTTGAAGGTGTCGGTCCGCGCCCGAACTGCGGCGTCCTTTGCCGGACGTTTCTCCGTGCTGGGATCGAGCCCGTCAGCTAATGTGCGCTTAGCTTCGAGGCGCTTCTCCCGCGCCTGCGCTAGCGTGATGACCGGGTACTGGCCGATCGAAAGCGTCTTCTCCTTCCCCGATACCCAGTATCGAAGCTGCCACAGCTTCGAGCCATTCGGTTTCACTAGCAGATGCAGGCCCTGACCGTCGGCCATCCGGTACTGCTTATCCTTGGGCTTCGCCCGCTTGATCTGCGTATCGGTCAACTGCACCGGGTATCGCTCTCCGTGAAATACGAGCGTTACCCGGGTTGATACCCAGCCAATACCCGGCTTTGAGAGAACAAAGGTGGACAGTATCGGACGAAGGTCAAGAGCCAAGCCTGCGCAAACACTGGCTTTTCGTTCTCAACGCGACATCAGCGGAGGGGAAGATGGTGCCCAAGGGCGGATTCGAACCACCGACACGCGGATTTTCAATCCGCTGCTCTACCAACTGAGCTACTTGGGCGTGAGCGAGGCTCCTAACCGCTGGGCGTGAGGCTGTCCAGCCGGTTTTTGGCATTGGGAGAAAATCAGGGCCAGGATGCCATGCCCAGCGCTTTCTCCATGTTTTCAATGGCCTGGGTCGCGGCCCCCTTGCGCAGATTGTCGAGGGCGGAGCTCAGCGTCAGGACGGGCACGTCGCCAGACACGGCGAAGCCGCCGATCACGCAGCCATCGCGACCGGCCACGTCCCGGATCTCCGGCGCCGCCTCGCGCACCGCCACGCGCGGGAAGGGCTGGTAGAACGCGCCGAAACGCTCGGCCACCGCACCCACCTCCAGCCGATCCGACAGCGGCACGGTCAGTGTCACCAGCAGTCCCCTGAAAAAGCCCGCCACATGCGGCGCAAAGGTCACCGCGCAGCCGGTGGTCGCCGCAATTTCCGCTTCATGGCCATGGCCGCCAAAGCCGTAGGGCTGGACGTTGTTCTCGAGCCGCTCGGGATCGTTGCGCAGGCCGGGCGTCGTCCCGGCACCTGAGAAGCCCGACAGTCCGAACACGGACACACGACCTGCGACGAGCCCTTCCAACGGCGCAAGAGCGAGGTTCGCAGCCGTGGCATAGCAGCCAGGGTTCGCGATCCTCTTCGCGCCCAACATTTGCTCGCCACGGAGCTCGGGCGAGCCGTAGACCCATCCCGGCTGATGCCTGTGATCCGCACTCAGATCGATGACCACGCCGGGGTGCCCTTCGCGGTCAAGGGCCTCCACATAGGGCGCAGCAAGCCCGTTGGGCAAGCCCAGGACGATGACATCTGCATCCGATCCCGCAACATCATCCGCAGACAGCTCACCTGCGCGATGGCTACCGAACCGCGACAGGTGTTCGAGACCAGGAACAGTCCGAAGTTCCCGGCCGGCCATCGCGCGGCTGCTCGCAAAGGCGAGGTCGAAACGAAGGTCGGAATCGAGAGCCGCGATCATCTCCCGGCCCACATAACCGCGAGCCCCGACAAGCCCTACACGGATCATGTCTCACCCTCGAAATCGCCGGGCTTCGACGCCAATACGTCGGCAAGCTCCGGCACCCGGCCTTCGACTCCGCGCCCGGTCCAGTAGACCACCCATGCGCCGCGCCGCACGAAACCATCCGCCACCGCGCTATAGAAGGCGTTGAAGGCATTGCCGGATCGCGATCGCCAGATCATCTCGGGCGACAGGTCCGAAAGCTGCCGCCACAGGCTCTTGGCCAGCCCCTCTCCCCGCGCTTCGGCCGACACCACGAACTTGTCGAGCACATCGACGCTGCCCAAGCGCGTGACGATCGCGCAGCCTCGCCCATGTTCTGAGGTCAGCACACGGACCGGCTCGATGTTTTTCCAGTAGTCCGGCTTCAGGGTCTTGCCGAAGGCCGCCTCGATCAGTGGCTGCAACTGTTGCGGATCGGCCTGCTCAGCGACGCGGATCGCCTCGCCCTGCCGGATCAGGGTGCCCTGCCCGCTATGGGTGAAGAGCTCGCGCACCAGCCCGCTTGCACTCGTGATGGATACGGACGAAGACGGCGGCAAGTGAGAAAGCAGCTCCGCGATCTCGGACAGCTTGTGGCGCATCCCCCCTTCGAGCCAGTCACTGGCGAAGAGCGCATCACCCTCCGCTGCGAGGTTGATGCTGTCGATCAGGGCGCCGGCTCCGTCGAGGACGCCACCCGTCCCGGTGACGAAAACGATCTTCTGCGGCTTCAATTCCGAAGAAAGGGCACGGGCGACGCCATCGGCGTTGACGTTCAGCAGGCGCCCTTTCTCGTCGGGATGGATGCAGGAAAGAAGCGGCACAGCGCCGGTTTCGAGGACGCCCAGCACGGCATCGCCGTCGACGCTGGCCACGTCTCCCACGCAACCATAGCGCTCTTCATCGATGATCCGTGCGGTCACCGTTCCCATGGGCAATGCCAGTGCCGCGGCGCCATGGGATCTCAGCGCCGATTGCAGGGCAAGGGTCATCCGCCCTGTCTCCCGCGCGATCAGCGGGACAGCTTCGCCGGGCGTCACACGCAGGCCGTCGCGGCGCTGGAGTTCTATCCCCGCTTCGCCGAGTTCCCTGTCGAGCTGCGGTCCCGCCCCGAAAACAACGACAGGGGGCAGGCCGAGCAACTGGAGGAGCGCAAGGGCATCGGCGAGCGGGCCGAGCTCCTGTTCGAGGATCGCGCCGCCGACCTTGACCACGGCGAAGCAACCATCGTCCCGCCGACTGAAACGGCGGAGATAGGCGCGGACCTCCCGCCCCTCCTCGAGGCCGCCAAGCAAAAGGCTGACCCGGTCCCGGAAACTGGTTTCAGGCATCACCGGTCACGACCTCCGCGTAAAGGTCATAAAGCTTCGCAAGCTGACCGTAGGTGACAAACTCATCCGCATTATGCGCCTGCCGGATCGACCCGGCCCCGAGGACAATCGCCGGGATTCCCGCCTCCGCGAAAAGCGAGGCTTCCGTCCAGAAATCCACGGGAGCCCCGAGCGGCAGGCCAAGGCGAGACGCAAGCGCCTGCGCCTCGGCTTGCGCTCGGCCTGATGCCCCGTCCCTGTCATGGGGCAGGGCGGGGCCGACAAAGCGCTCTTCGAATCTGGCGCCTCCTGCCAGCCCGGAGATCTGTCGGAGAAGGTCGCGGTGCTCAGTTCCCGGCCTGTTGCGGAATCCGAACTGCACCTCCGCCTCGGCGGCGACCATGTTGGCCTTCACGCCGCCCTCGATCCTGCCGAAGTTGAGGCGGCTCTCGGCCGCGCCGGGCAAGTCCAGCGCCGCTGCAATCATCCGCGCGGCGTCATGGACGGCGCTCCGCCGCCCGGTATCGGAGGCATGGGCGCTTTCGCCCTCGAAGCGTGCGACACCTGAGAAGATACCGCGGTGCTCCGTACGCGCGAGGCAGTCTGTCGGCTCCGCTACCACGGCAAGCCGCGCTTCGGTGCTGTCCTCGAGATAGGTCCGTATGCACCGGCTCTTGCCGGCCTCTTCGTCCGTGGTCAGCAGCAGGTGCATGGGTTCGTCTGTGTGCTGCGCCAGGGCGAAGAGCACGCCCGCCGCCCCTTTCGTGTCACACACGCCAAGCCCGAAAGCACGATCCTCAGCCCGCGTCAGGACGTGGGGATCATGGCTCCAACCGGGGGCCACGGGAACCGTGTCGAGATGGACATTGAACAGCGTCCCCGTCTCGCCGCGGCGCGCCTCGATGATGAGGCAACCATCGCCCAGGTCACGCACATTGACCACGAAACCGGGCAGGCCACGGCGCACAGCGGCGACCAGCGCGCCATCGGCACTGATGTGACGCGGCGGGTTCTGGCTATCGGCTTCGACGAGAGGCTCCAGATGAGCGAGGATATCCTCAAGCGGCGCCGTCATCACCGCCCCCTGCCTTGGCGTGGAGGACCGTGGACTGACCGAACAGCTCGGTGAAACCTTCGGCGGCCTTCCCCGACCACGCGGCTTTCTGGGCGTAGACCGCGCCCTTCCGCTCGGGGATGTGCCGTGTCCGGACCGCTACGGCGTCGACGCGCCCCGGTCGCGCAACGAGGTCGACCTCACCCGTCACGCGGGCCTGGGAGGACCTGAGATACGCCTCGAGATCGTCACGCAGCGCATCGGCGGTGAAGCCGTCATAGACAAGGTCACACCATGCCTCCCCCACCTTCCGGCGAAAGCCGTTCTGGGCACGGGAGCTGACAGCTTCGCAAAGCGCCGTATGCGCCGCTTCGAGACCCTCAAGGCCGGGCGCCTCGAACACGATCCGGCCCTTGAGGCCGACCAGCGTATCGCCCGTATAGATCCCGTAACCGACGCCATATGCGCCAAGCTTCTCGTTCAGCGTGCGCAGCATTTCCGGACCGTTCAGGGCCTCGCCATCAAGCGCGACAGGCACACCCTCGCGAAACCCGATGGTCAGGCGCAGCGGCTCTCCGGGCTCCTCGCCCGGTCGCGCGGTGAAAACCCGCGCCTCTTCCGGCGGCTCTTCCCATCGGTCAATCGCCCCGCCCGACAGGGTTGCGCCGAGGAGATTTTCGTTGACCGAGAAAAGGCTGGCCCGCTCGGGCACGGAAAAGCCGCGCGAGGCGAGATAGTCCTCCTCATAGGCCCGCACATTGTCCCGGTCCTGGATATCCCGGATCGGCGCGAGGATGGGCCTGTCCGACCGGGCGCGCAGTTCGGTCTCGAACCGCACCTGGTCGTTTCCCATCCCCGTGCAGCCATGGGCGATGACGTCGGCACCAAGACGGTCTGCAATGGCGACCCCGCGTTTCGCGATGATCGAACGGTCGGCGCAGAGGACAGGATAACGCCCCTGGCGCCGCGCACCCCCTGCAAGGAAGGGCACGACAATATCGGACCACAGCTCTCCCGACGCATCCTCGGTAAGATGGTCGTCCGCGCCCAGCTCTTCCGCACGCGCGGCAATCTTGGCCTCGGCCTCGGGATCCGCGGCGCCGGAGTGCACGTAATAGGTCGTCACCCGAAAGCCTTCATCGCGGAGCTTCAGGACACAATAGGACGTATCAAGACCACCTGAAAAGGCGAGCACACAGTTTTTCATCTTCCAATCAGCGCGGACAGCACTGCCTTCTGTACGTGGAGGCGGTTTTCGGCCTCCTGAATAATGAGCGAGTTCGGACCATCGACGACCGCATCGGTCGCCTTGATGTTTCGTCGCATCGGCAGGCAGTGGCTGAAGGTCGCGTCGTTGGTGAGGGCCATCTTCTCCTCATCGACAATGAAATACTTCAGGTTCTCCGGTGTCATACGATCCGCCATCGGAAGGCCAATCTGGTCAAGCCGTCCCCAGCTCTTCGCGTAGACCGCATCGGCCCCCTCATAGGCTTCGGCGATGTCATGCGTGACCGTCACCCCCCGGCCATGCTCGGCGGCAAAGCGCTCCCCGGCCCGCATGAACTTCTCGTCAAGAATGTATTCCTTACTCGGACAAAGGAGCGTCACATCCATCCCCATCTTCGTCGCCGCCAGCAGCGCGGAGTTCGCAACCGCCGTGTTGAGGGGCTTGGGATGATAGGTCCAGGTCAGGCACAGCTTCTTGCCCGCAAGATCGCCATGGCGCTCCTGCAGGGCCATCAGCATGGCAAGCTCCTGGCACGGATGAACGATCGTCTCCATGTTGATGATCGGCACCGTGGCGTGCTTGACGAAGCCTGCAAGGATCGGATCCTCGCGCTCGCGGCTCCAGTTCTCGAATTTCGGGAACGCCCTGATCGCGATCAGGTCCACATAGGTCGAAAGAACGCGCGCGGCCTCGGCCACGTGCTCTTCCGCCTCGCCATCCATGACCGCCCCCGGCTCCACTTCCAGTGGCCAGGTCCCGGCTGCGTCGAGCACGACGGAGTGCCCGCCGAGGTCGGCGATCCCGACCTGGAAGCTGGTCCTCGTCCTGAGTGACGGGTTGAAGAAGAGAAGAGCGCATCGTCGGCCACGGAGGCGCTCGTTCTGCGGACTCTGCTTGAGAGCGCGCGCATCGTCGAGCAGGGCCTGGAGCTCAGCCTGGCTCCAGTCCTCGGTGGTCAGAAAATGTCTCATCTCCGCCTCTTTCGGGTTGATCGTCCCCATTCTTGCGGCATTGCACAAAAACAGGAAACCCCCGAGGCTGACGATGATGTCTAAGGGGCCTGTGAGGCCCGCTTTACTTGGCTTCCGTCCAGAAGGCGCCGACCCTCTCGGGCAGCTCGGGCGTGGGGAGGCCTTGGCGATCGAGCCCCCAGTGGACGAAATTGTCCGCGAGGGTTTCTTCCGGGTGGATGATATAACCGGTGTTGCCGCCGAGCTTGGCAAGAAATTCCGGCGACTGGCCCGGTTGCAGCAGGCCCGAAGGGTCGCTCGCCTCGGCGATGCAGGCTCCGCCGTCGGCGCTGACAGGAAGCAGGCCGAAACCGAAATAGTCACCCAGCGTGCCTGTCCCGTCATAGGCGCGGCTCGTGAAGAGATAGGGGATCACCCCGTCCGCGCCTTCCACCGGCACCGGCATGTAGTGCTCGTAGAGAGGCGCATCGGGGTTGGTCAGCCGCAGCACCTCGAGACCTGCAGGCTCGTCGAATGCGCAGGGCTCGAACGACAGGAGCGCGAAGTAATCATCCCGCCGGTCCCAGTTCGCGCGGCTCATCACGTGGTGGAGCTCGTGCAGGAACAGGGCCCGCAGGCCTTCGCCATCCTCGAGATCCGTACCCGCACCAAAAGTGATGAGGTTGCCACGCGTATGCGGAAGTCCACCCTCGACCCCGATGCCATTGTAGGTCAGAAGAATTTCGTCGGGCAGCCACTGGTCGATCTCGTTGACCTTGGGCAGCACCGCCGCGATCGACGCGCGCAGGGCTTCCTTGTCCGCCTCGGTCCAGGCCCGCAGGTCCGCTTCGTATTTCTCAGCGAGGCCACCCCAGTCGGTCACACTGGCATCGAGCGCCTTGATCGCGATCTCGCGCGGCTGCAGCACCGCCGTGTACTCATCCTCCGCAGTCAGAACAGTGGCGGCCAGCTCGGGCGAGGCGAAGCGGAACACCACGCCGTCATCGGTTACGCCTGCGATTTCCTCGGCGGGAACAGGCTCCGGCCCGCTCGCACAGGCGGCGATCAGGACGAGAAGGGACGGCGCGACGTATCTCAGCATGGGGTGCTCCCGGTTTTTTCGAGTTTCGATAAGCCATAATCGACCGCGACGGAAGCCTCGGGCTGCAAACCCCTAATACCGCCGGACCGTCTCGAAGCGCCGGTCCGGCCTGTAGGGCCCGAGCGTCGGAACCTCCTCGCCCGTGAGAATCTCCCGCGCCGCAAGGCTCCCGGCAATCGGCGCCAGCGACACGCCGCTATGCATCACCGCGAGATAAGCTTCCGGCATCCCCTCCGGAGCCCCGAGCACCGGGTGCCCGTCGATCGGCAGGGGTCGCCAGCCGATCAGCACCTGCTCCACCGGTACGGATGAAACTCCGGGAAGGAACTCCTCCGCGGTGGCCATGATACGCTCCGCATGCATCATCGCGAAGGCTTGCGAGGGGAAGTCGTAAGGCATCCCTTCGAGCCGCATGGCGTGCGCCGCCAAGCGCCAGATGATAGGCAACAGAGGCCCCCACGATCCCGCCGCCGACAACGCCGACCCGCATCCCCCGGCCAGCGGCCTCCTCGCCACTGCAAGCCCCGGCAGCGGCGCTTGCAACCATCAGCTTCAGAAGTGTCCGGCGGTCCATAAGGCACCCTCCCGGTAAAATCCTGCGCGGAAGACGCCACAATGTCCACGCCGGCCCGGAAGGGCAGACCCCGGTGCCATCCGCCACCGACTTATCGTCGCCCCTCCGCCATCCCCTATCCTGACCCCACTTCCGGTAGAGACAGGGCGGACCGATCGTCACGTAATCCGGCGGGCAGGCGGTGTTCCTGCGCGTGTACGGATGACAACCGTGGCGTCAGGACGAGGGCTTAAAATACTCTGTGGGCCCCTCGCTAGAACGCCGGGATCGGACGGTAGAGCCCGCATACAACTAACTTACGAAGCGTGGCCCTGCCGTCCGCTCCGCCCCCTGTCACCCTGCCCTCGAACAGCAAAGCGGCAGGGCGCCTGAAAGGAATCGCCACCCACGGATGGATTTTCCTGCTGCTCCCACACTACCCAGCCCATGCTGCACCCGCTAAGGCGACAGCATGACCAGCGACAAGAAGAACCCGCTCTGGGGTGGCCGTTTCGCCGCCGGGCCCGCCGAAGCCTTCCAGCGCTTCGGCCATTCTCTCGACGCCGACCTCAAGCTCTGGCGCGAGGATATCGAGGGTTCGAAGGCCCATGCCCGCATGCTCGGCGCGACCGGGATCATCACGGAGGAGGATGCGAAAACGCTGGTCCGTGGCCTCGACCAGGTCTCAGGAGAGATCGAGGAGGGCAACTTTGAATGGTCCGTCGCCCTCGAGGATGTCCACATGAATATCGAGGCCCGCCTGCGCGAGATCGTCGGAGAGGTCGCGGGCAAGCTCCACACAGGACGCTCACGGAACGATCAGGTCGCCACCGACCTCCGGCTCTGGACCCGTGCCGCCCTCGACCGCTGCGCCGCCGCCGTCCGGGAGGTGCAGAAAGCCTTCCTCCACCAGGCCGAGCAGGGCCACGACGCCCTGATGCCGGGCTTCACCCACCTCCAGATCGCCCAGCCGGTCACCTATGCCCATCACTGCCTCGCCTATATCGAGATGCTGGAGCGCGACCGCCTTCGTCTTCTCTCCGCACGGGAACATTTGAACGAAAGCCCCTTGGGCGCAGCAGCCCTTGGCGGCACGCCCCACCCCATCGACCGGGAGATGACGGCCAAAGCTCTCGGCTTCGCCCGCCCCATGGCCAACTCCCTCGACGCCGCCTCGGCGCGAGACTTCTGCCTCGAAGCCGTCAGTGCAGCGACGATCTGCGGGGTCACCCTCTCCCGCTACGCCGAGGAAGTCGTCACCTTCTCCTCCGCCCCGTTCGGCTACTGGAAATGCTCGGAGAGCTTCTCGACCGGCTCCTCCATCATGCCCCAGAAGCGGAACCCCGACGCTGCGGAACTCATCCGCGCCAAGGTCGGCCGCCTCGCCGGGGCCTTCACGGCTTTGACGCTCCAGACGAAGGGCCTCGCCCTCGCCTACGCCAAGGACATGCAGGAAACGAAACCCGTCACCATGGACGCGCTCGAAACCTTGGAGGCGACGCTTGTTATCACCGCAGGAATGGTCCGTGAGATGACGATCAATCGGGACCGCATGGCCGAAGATGCCGGTGCAGGCTACGCCACCGCGACGGACCTCGCTGACAGCCTCGCCAAGGACGGCATGCCCTTCCGCGAGGCCCATGAGGTCGTCGGCAGGCTGGTCGCCCTCTGCGAAGAGAAAGGCTGCACGCTGAGCGAAGCCCCGCTCGATGAGGCCCGGAAGATCTCGCCGCTCCTGACGGAAGAGCGCCTTGCCGCCCTCACCCCCGAGGCCAGCGTGCGCGGGAAGAAAAGCGCTGGCGGGCCAGCCTTCACACGGGAAGCCGCATCCCGCTGGTCGCGCGTTTTGGGAAGCTGACCCTCAGGCGGTCTCGTCACCGCCCTCGATCAGGCGCGCCACCTGACCCACGAGGTCCGGAATGCTCATGGGTTTCTTGCAGACCGGCGCGCCGGGATAATCGCGCTTCAGCTCGCGCCGCGTGCCGTGGCCTGTATGGAAGAGAAAGGGCACCCTCTTCGCCCGCAGGACATCGGCGGCAGGAAAAACATCGATCCCGCCGAGATCGATATCGAGAATCGCGGCATCGCAAGGGACATCCTTGGCAAGGTCCAACGCCTCGCCAATCGTTGCGGCCGGGCCCGCCACTTCCGCGCCCTCGTCCTCAAGCGCACCGGCAATGGCAAGCGCGACAAAGGCCTCGTCCTCGACCACGAGAACACGCCGCCCACAAAGGCTCTTCGTCGCAGCATCCCGTGCTATCGTTCGTCTCCGATCGGAAATTCGAGCGTCACCATCAATCCTTCCGACTGCCACTCCCACGCAGCCGTTCCGCCAAGCTGCCGCGCCGATTGCCTGATCAACCGCACGCCGAGGCCCTCGACATCGATCCCGCCATCGCCTGCAGTCTCGCCGAAATTCTCGCGCCAGCTCACCGACAGGCGCGGCTGGCCGCCAGGACCTGCAATCTCCTCCCACGCAACGGCGATCGAGCCGCCCGGCCTCGACCAGGCCCCATACTTGACCGCATTGGTGGCGAGCTCGTGGAAGATCATTCCCGCAGGGGTCACCGCCCGCTTCGGGAGCCGCACCTGATCACCAACGAGCGACAGGCGCTCCTTGTGCTCGTCATAGGGGCGAAGAACGGCTTCGAGCAGCGCCATGAAGGAGATTGACTGGACCTCTTCCTCGTCGATGGAAACCAGATGCGCCGCGGCCAGTGCCGAGATCCGCGCCTGGATCTTCCGCGTCAGGAGGATGGGGTCCGAAGCATCGGTGCCGCTGAGGTCGATAAGCCCCTGGATAATGGCGAACAGGTTCTTCACCCGGTGATTGAGCTCGCGGTTATGATCGCGCAGCTTCTCGCGCACCTCGCGCTCGGCGGTGATATCGCGGTCGATTTCGAGGACGAGGATATCTCCCCCTGCAATATCGACCGGGGAAAGCCGGGCCGACGTGCAGATCCTCCGTCCGTCAGCGGCGCGCCTCTGGACCTCGCCGGACCATTGCTCGCCAGAAGAGAGCTTCCTGCTGATTTCTTGCCACGGCTCGGGGTAGATCGCTTCGGTCAGGATGCCGGGATCGCGGCCTTCCGCCTGCGCTGCACTCACGCCGAACAGCTTCTCCGCACCGGCGTTCCAGCGACATACGCCTTTCTTGAAGGACCAGGCCATGACGGCATCGTCCGACATTTCGATCAGTTCGGAAAGCTGCCGGTCGATCCGGGGGGCCTGTGTTTCGTCCAAGATGGTTTGCACACCTAGCATCCTGACCGGCGTCCCACCTTCCCGGAGCGCGGTGCCGCGGCAACGCACTGTCACGACATGGCCATCTGCCTTCCGGACACGAATCGTCTGGTCGAAGGGCGTGTCGGGGTCGAGGCAGTGTTGCCGGAAATTCTCGAGCAACCGCGCATGGTCTTCTGCGAAGACAAGCCTTTGCCAACTGGCCCCGTCATTGAGGTCGAGGCCGCTCTCATAGCCGAGCCTCTCCCAGAACCCCGGCGAGACCCACTGCTGGTCCGGTTTTTCAAGGTCCCAATACAAAACGCCATCCACGGCCACATCGTCGAGGAAGCGCGCCGCACCCGGCTGGTGCAGCAGCCCGTCGACCTCCTGCTCCAGATGGTTCTGTTTCGCGCGTGCCTGCATCGGCTTCACCCCTAGGGGTGACGGTGTAGCGCTGTGAAGGTGGCCTTGGGGTCACGAGTGCGTGCGTGTCCCGCGCCATCGCTGCACGCATGAAGAGAATGCGAGGCTTGCTTTCAAAAGACATGGGATTCCATAACCCTGCCCCGCTCATCCCGAAGGGGCGCCGCCGGGCTACCTTCGGCACGCAAGTCGCCTTGCACCTCCGGGACTTCGCAAAGGACGGCGCTTCCGGCCGTCCTTTCGCACCCGGAACGCCCCCCGGCCGTGCAACATGCCGCCGCAATGCGTGACCCCCAGGCGCTGGACAGCCCTCGCTCCGGGGCTTACCGCCACGAAAAATCCAAGGAGGCTCTCATGGGAATCGCGTTCATCGATCTTCAGGCGCAGCGGGCGCGCATCGCCGACAAAGTCGACGCCGCCATTGCACGGGTTCTCGAGCATGGCCGGTTCATCATGGGTCCCGAGGTTTCCGAATTCGAAGAGAAGATGTCCGCTTTCTCCGGCGCCAGGCACTCGATCAGCTGCGCCAATGGCACCGAAGCGCTGGCCCTGCCCCTGATGGCGTGGGAGCTGCGCACGAAAGATGCCGTCTTCTGCCCCAGCTTCACTTTCACGGCGACAGCGGAAGTCGTGCCGTGGCTCGGTGCCAGCCCGGTCTTCGTCGATATCGACCCTGAGACCTACAACATGGACCCCGCCTCCCTCGAAGCCGCGATCGAAGAGGTCAAGGCCAAAGGCGAGCTCAACCCCAAGGCCGTCATCGCTGTCGACCTGTTCGGTCAGCCTGCGGACTATCCCGCGATCAAGGCGGTCTGCGAAAAGCACGGTCTCAAGCTGATCTCGGATTCAGCACAGGGCTTCGGCTGCACGATCGATGGCAAGCACCCGATCGAATGGGCGGATGTCGTCACCACCAGCTTCTTTCCGGCCAAGCCCCTCGGTTGCTACGGCGATGGCGGCGCGATCCAGACGAATGACCAGGAGGTCGCCGATCTCCTCGACAGCCTCCGCATCCACGGCAAGGCCAGCCAGGCGGACATGGACGCTGCGGGTTATTCAGGCCACGAAGCAAAATACCTCAACCCGCGGATCGGCATGAACAGCCGCCTCGACACCATACAGGCGGCGATCCTTCTCGAGAAGATCGCGATCTTCGCCGAGGAGATCGAGCTGCGCGAGAAAGTGGCACGCCGCTACAATGCCGGCCTCGAAGGCCATGTCCTGCAGGTCCCCTTCGTAAAGGAAGGCTACCAGTCGGTCTGGGCGCAGTACACGATCGAAGTCGAGAACCGCGAAGCTGTCCAGAAGAAGCTCTCCGAACAGGGCATCCCGAGCGCCGTCTACTACCCCGTCCCGATGCACGAACAGGCCCCCTACCGCCGCTTCCCGAAGGCCCCCGGCGGCCTTCCGGTCACCGAAGCCAAGAAGAAAACCGTCGTCAGCCTGCCAATGCATCCGTATCTGGACGAAGACACCCAGGACCGGGTGATCGAGGCGGTGAAGACGGCGGTCTAGGCGCCAAGGATCAGATCACCCCGACGCTGAGGAGGTCGTGGATGTGGAGCAGGCCCGTGGGTTTGCCTTCCTCGATGATGAAGAGCGCCGAGATCTTCCCCGAGGTCATGATGTTCAGGGCCTCGGCCGCCAGGGTGTGCGGCGTTACCGTTTTGGGCTGCTTCGTCATGATGTTGTCCACGGTCTCGACTTTCGGGTCGATGCCGATGTGACGGCGGAGGTCGCCATCGGTGATGATGCCGACCAGCAGGCCCTGCTTGTCGACGATCCCAACCGTGCCGAAGCCCGCATCGTTGAGAACCTCGATCGCCTCGATCACAGGAATCCCGCTCGACACCACGGGCAGGGTCTTGTGGTCCTTGACGAGGTCCTCGACCTTTTTGAGGGCGGCCCCGAGCTTCCCGCCCGGATGGAAGATCTTGAAGTCGTCCCTGCCGAAGCCGCGGCTTCGCAGCATGGCCACGGCCAGCACGTCGCCCAAGGCCAGCGTCATCGTGGTCGAGGTCGTGGGCGCGTTGGTCTCACGGCAGGCCTCAGCTGCTTTCGGGAGCAAAAGGACCTCGTCAGCCGCTTTCGCAAGCGCGCTTTCCGCCCCGCCGGTGATCGCCACCAGCGGGATGTCGAACCGCTGGCAGTAGCCAAGCAGGTCGC
The DNA here is from genome assembly GCF_014651915.1 of Parvularcula lutaonensis. Classification (GTDB taxonomy): domain Bacteria; phylum Pseudomonadota; class Alphaproteobacteria; order Caulobacterales; family Parvularculaceae; genus Parvularcula; species Parvularcula lutaonensis. The sequence goes on along the minus strand of NZ_BMXU01000003.1, from coordinate 68,599 downwards.
CGAGCTCCTGCGTCTCGCCGGAATTGGAAATGGCGATGACCATGTCGCGGTCGCCGATCATGCCGAGATCGCCGTGGCTCGCTTCGCCGGGGTGGACAAAGCTCGCAGGGGTGCCCGTCGAGGCAAAGGTGGCAGCGAGCTTGCGCCCGATATGCCCGGACTTGCCCATGCCGGAGATAATCACCCGGCCCTCGCATTTCTCGATCAGCGTGAGGGTCCGGCGATAGGCTTGCGACAGCGCCGAGGTCGGATTCACGATCTCCTCGCGCAGGGTCCGCAGGCCCTCTTCCTCGAGGGTCAGGACTTCCGAAGCGATGGAGAGAATGTCAGTGGTCATAGGGCAGATCTTCGCGTCCTTGATCTCGCGATAAAAAGGGGCGAGCAAGCGCCCTCACGGCGGGGACGAACCCGCCCGGAATTCGAGAGTTCGAGCTTATGAACCAGATCAACAGCACCGTCACCATCCCCGCGCCTGCGGGGGACGTGATTATCGGTAACGACAAGCCCTTCATGCTGTTCGCCGGCCCCTGCCAGATGGAGAGCCGCGACCATGCCCTTGAGGTGGCAAGCGCGATCAAGGAGATCACCGACCGCCTCGGGATTGGTTTCGTTTACAAAACGAGCTTTGACAAGGCAAACCGTACAAGCCTCGGGGCCCAGCGCGGAATGGGCCTAGACGATGCCCTCCCGGTCTTTGCGGAGATCAAGGAAAAGCTCGGCGTGCCGACCCTGACCGACATCCACGAGCGGGAGCAGTGCGCCCGCGTGGGAGAGGTTGTGGACGTCCTCCAGATCCCGGCCTTCCTCTGCCGGCAGACCGACCTCCTGGTCGCGGCAGCGCAGACCGGCCGGGTCATCAAGATCAAGAAGGGCCAGTTCCTTGCGCCCTGGGACATGAAGAACGTGGTCGCGAAGGTGACAGGGTCAGGCAATCCGAACGTCCTCGTGACCGAGCGCGGCGTCAGCTTCGGCTACAACACGCTCGTCACGGATTATCGCGGCCTCAAGATCATGGCCGAGGAAACCCGCGCGCCAGTCATCTTCGACGCAACCCACTCCGCCCAGCAGCCGGGCGGCCAGGGCAGCAGCTCGGGCGGCCAGCGCGAAATGGTCCCGACCCTCGCGCGCGCAGCCGTCGCCGTCGGTGTCGCCGGCATATTCGCCGAAACGCATCCCGACCCCGACAATGCCCCCTCCGATGGCCCCAACATGGTCCACCTCAGCAAGCTCGAAGCGTTTCTCCGTGACCTGAAGGATCTTGACGAGGTCGCGAAACAGCGAAGCTCTCTTCACGGCTTCTGTGACTGACCGACCGGCCGGTAACGACGATCGCGGGCTTTCGGCAACGGCCGTCGCCGCGAGTCGTGATCGCGTCCGTTGGTCGGTCCTTGTCATCAACTTCAACGCTGGCGCGCGGCTGCTCAAGACGCTTGCAGCGTTGGAGGCGCAAACCGAACAAAGCTTCGAACTCGTCCTCTTCGATAACGCTTCCACCGATGGATCGGATCATCAGGCTGAGAGCCGATTAAGCAGTCTCCGATTTCCTTCGCGGTTGATCAGGTCCGAGACAAATCTTGGCTTCGCTGCCGGCAACAATGCCGCAGCGAGGCACGCCAAGGGCGAGTGGCTGCTCCTGCTGAACCCTGATGCTTACCCGGATCCCGATTGGCTCGAGAAGCTCAGCGAAGCGATCTTGCGATTTCCGGCGGTGAAGGTTTTCGGCTCGCTCCAGGTAAACGCCGGTGACCCTCGCTTGGTCGATGGAGCTGGCGATGTGATCCATGCCTTGGGCCTCGTCTATCGCGGTGGCTATGGCCTATCACGTGAATGCCTTCCAAAGGCAGACCAATTGGTTGCGTCGCCTTGTGCCGCCGCGATGATGGTCGAGCGAGAAGCGTTCTTGAGCCTCGGGGGATTTGATGAACGCTTCTTCTGCTACTGCGAAGACCTTGATCTCGGCTTGCGACTGCGAGCTGCGGGGCACCCGACCGTGCAGCTGGCTGATGCAGTCGTTGCCCATGAGGGCTCCGCGATCACAGGGCGGCGGAGCCGTTTCGCCGTCTTTCACGGTCAACGCAATCGCCAATGGCTGCTGGCGCGGCACCTGCCTGCGGGCCTGTTTTGGCCGCTATTGCCGTTCCGCGCGTTGACGGACCTGGCCTTCCTGATCCGTATGCTGCCGACTGACGCTCGAGGCGCAGCCTTCCATGGTCTCATGGCCGGGTACGCAGCCATACCCGCGCGCCGCCGTGAACACCGGGCCGCACCCAAGATCGGCTTTGCCGAGGCAGTGAGGCTGTTGGAATTCTCGGTCTTCAAACTGTTGCGACGCGAGCCCCATTACCTTGGCAAACCGCTACCACCACGCACTCCCGGCACCGATCGTGATTGATCAAGCTTCCGGGTCCGTGAGCGGAACATTCTGGCAGTACCAGTCGTAGGCCGAAGCAAGGCCTTCCTCGAGACTGATGCTCGGGGTCCAGCCGAGGTTGCGCAGCCTCTCGGTCGACATGAGTTTCCTCGGCGTGCCGTCCGGCTTGCTCAGGTCGTGCCGAAGCTCTCCTTCGAGCCCGGCGATGCGCATGATCATTTTCGCCAGGGTCGCAATGGTGACATCGCTCCCGCTCCCGACATTCACGAACTGGTCCGCCGAATACCTCTCCATCAGGAAGATGAGCGCATCCGCGCAATCGTCAACATGCAGAAACTCCCGATACGGAGTTCCTGTGCCCCAAATCTCGATCCCGTCTTCGCCGTTCTGCGCAGCGATGCGCGCCTTGCGGAAAAGCGCGGGGATCACATGGCTGTTCATGGGGTGATAATTGTCGTTGGGCCCATACAGGTTTGTCGGCATGGCGGATATGAAATCGCAGCCGTGTTGTTTTCGATAAGCCTGACAGAGCTTGATGCCTGCGATCTTCGCGATGGCGTACCACTCATTGGTAGGCTCCAGCGGCCCGGTCAGCAGTGCCTCTTCCCGAATTGGCTGCTCAGCATGCTTTGGATAGATGCAGGAGGAGCCAAGAAACAACAGCTTCTGGACACCAGCGCGGTAGGATGCCTCGATCACGTTCGAGGCGATCATCAGGTTGTCGTAAAGGAAGTCAGCCGGGTACGTATCATTTGCATAAATTCCCCCGACCTTCGCGGCCGGGACGAATACGGCGTCAGGACGATTTTCCTCGACCCAGGCCCTGGTGGCGGCCTGGTCGGTGAGGTCGAGCTCCTCGCGTGGTGCCGTGAGGATCTGGCCGACCCCCCGCTTTTCCAATCCCCGAACGAGAGCAGAGCCGACCATTCCGCGATGACCAGCCACCCATATCTTCTTATCCGTCAGGTCGAACATGGCCCCTATCACGCAGAACGGTCGTTCCGCCAGCGCTCCTGCTCGACCAGCTGAAGGTCGTTCTTCACCATCTCGGAAACGAGATCGGGGAAACTTGTGGTGTGCCGCCAGCCAAGCTCTTTGCGTGCCTTGGACGGGTCTCCGAGAAGCAAGTCCACCTCTGTCGGGCGGAAGTAACGCGGGTCGATCCGGACCAAGACTTGACCTGTCTTGGCGTCGCGGCCGATTTCATCAACGCCTTCACCGGCCCACTCGATCGACCTTCCGACATGCGAGAAAGCAAGCTCAACGAACTCGCGAACCGAGTGGGTTTCTCCGGTCGCAAGCACCCAGTCATCCGGCGTGTCATGCTGGACGATGCGCCACATGCCCTCGACATAGTCTCGAGCGTGGCCCCAATCGCGCTTGGCGTCGAGATTGCCGAGGAAGAGCGTTTCCTGGAGCCCCTTCTCGATCGCCGCGACGGCACGGGTGATCTTTCGTGTAACGAATGTTTCCCCGCGGGTCGGCCCTTCGTGATTGAAGAGGATGCCGTTCGAGGCATGGATGCCGTAGGCCTCCCGGTAGTTTACCGTGATCCAGTAGGCGTAGAGCTTCGCAGCGGCATAGGGGCTCCTCGGGTAGAATGGTGTTTTCTCCGACTGCGGAGTTTCCAGCACCCTTCCGTACAATTCCGAGGTCGAAGCCTGGTAGAAGCGCACGCTGTCGGAAAGGCCGAGAATCCTGATCGCCTCAAGAATTCTGAGCGCCCCGGTGGCGTCGGCGTTCGCCGTGTACTCGGGAGTTTCGAAACTCACTGCCACATGGGACTGCGCCGCGAGGTTGTATATCTCCGTAGGCTGCGTTTCCTGAACCAGCCTTATCAGGTTGGTCGAGTCAGTCAGGTCTCCATAGTGCAGGAAGAAGGACGTCGAATGTTCGTGGGGATCCTTGTAGAGGTCGTCCACGCGCTCCGTATTGAAAGAAGAGGACCGGCGCTTGACGCCGTGCACTTCATAACCCTTGTCCAGCAACAACCTGGCAAGATAGGCACCGTCCTGGCCGGTTATTCCGGTGATGAGTGCAACCTTCTTTGACATTCTCTTTCTCACATGGTCCTGCGTTCAAGCCATGCAGGAGCTTGACCAACGGTTCAAGTGAATTTCATCCACCGCGGCGGCTCGATGGGCGCGCACGACGACGGCGTAATCTATTCATTTTGTTAGGCATTCCGAAGGCGAGGCCGGCGTCGCGCCGAGACCGGCTTGTGCCGCCGAGGAAAACCCTGTCGATTGGCGGGAAGACCTCGATTCATTGACCGCGGGGTCCCTCCTGCTAAACCGGCCTCATGCCATCCGACCGGACCTCAGACTTCGCGCGCGAGATAGCGGCTGTTCGGGAAACAGCCCTCAAGATCGCAGCCTTGAATGAGCGTTTCGAGAAACTGCATCCTCGCGACATCATCGAAGAGGCGGTGCAGGATCCCTTTTTTGGCAAGATGGCTGTCGTCAGCAGCTTTGGTGCCGAATCGGCGGTTCTCCTCCACCTCGTGGCCTCCGTCCGGCCGGAGACGCCTGTTCTCCTGATCGACACGCTGAAGCTTTTCGGCGAAACGCTGCAGTACCAGAACCGGCTTCAGCATTCGCTCGGGCTCGAGGACGTTCGGATCTGCGCGCCGCGCAAGCGCGACATCGAGCATCATGACCCTCTCGGAACGCTGAGCGCATCAGACCCGGACAAGTGCTGCCGGATCCGGAAGACTGATGTTCTCGACCGCGGCCTTGCACCGTTCGATAGCTGGATGAACGGAAGAAAAAGGTTCCAGTCGTCAGTGCGATCGGTCATGTCGATCGTCGAGCGTGATGGGACCCACATCAAGCTCACGCCGCTCGCCAACTGGTCGGCAGAACAGATCAAGGCCTACCACAAGGAACATGAGCTGCCGCCGCACCCCCTCCTCTCAAGGGGGTACGGGTCCATTGGGTGTTATCCGTGCACATCCAAGGTAGAAGAGGGTGAAGACGACCGCTCGGGCCGCTGGCGAGGTCTCGACAAGACCGAGTGCGGTATTCACCGTTAGGTGCGTGCCTCACGGCGACTGGCCGTGAGACTCTGGCGAGATGGGGCGTATACTTGCCTACTGTCGGCAGTCACGCCGGGCGGCGATCATCATTCCAGTACGAGACGCAGGGAATCTTCGACCGATCGCATCGGTCGGCATATTTGCGAGCGATCTCCGTCACCTCCTCCATCAGCCCCTCGGCCAGCGTGATCGGCTCGAGCCCCAACCCGAGAAGCTGCCGGTTTTCGACGTGCAAGTCGTTCTCGTCATCCTCGTTGCGAGGATTGGGGACCATCTCGATTTTCGCATCGGCGATGTCTGCTATCATCCTGGCAAGGTCACGAACGCGGTGGGTTTCGGTCATCTGGTTGAGAATGCGCACACGCTCGTTCGAGCCAGGAGGGTTCTCGATGGCGAGCTGGATGCAACGCACCGTATCCTGAATGTGGATGAAGGCGCGTGTCTGGCCGCCGGTGCCGTGCACGGTCAGGGGGTATCCAACGGCCGCCTGCATGAGAAACCTGTTGAGAACGGTGCCATAGTCACCGTCATAATCGAACCGGTTGATGAGCCGCTCGTCCAGGCGGGTTTCCTTTGTCTGTGTGCCCCATACGATACCTTGATGGAGGTCGGTGATCTTCAGCCCATCGTTCTTGTTGTAGTATGCGAACATGAGCTGATCCTGGGTCTTGGTCATGTGATAGATCGACCCCGGATTTGCCGGGTAGAGGATTTCCTTCGTCACCTCTTCACCTTTATCCGTGCGAAGATGAACGGTGAGATAGCCTTCGGGAATCTGCATTCCTGCCGTGCCGTATCCGTAAACCCCCATGGTTCCGAGGTGCACGACGTGGCACTTCGACTGGAGCCCGCACTCCACCACGGCGGCAAGGACATTGTGGGTCGCACTGATATTGTTGTCGACCGTATACCGCTTATGGTCGGGCGACTTCATCGAGTATGGTGCCGCTCTCTGCTCGGCGAAGTGCACGATCGCATCCGGCTCGAACATTCTCAGCAGGGTGACCAGACGATGGTATTGCTCGGCAATATCAATGTTCTCGAAGCCGATCCGCTTGCCCGTGACCTCTTCCCACGCAGCCCTGCGCACGGAAATCGGGGCGATCGGCGTCAGGGACTCGACCTCCAGCTCGAGGTCGATTTTGCGCCGTGAAAGGTTGTCCACGATGACGACGTCGTGGCCAACTGCCGAAAGGTGGAGCGCTGTTGGCCAGCCACAGAAGCCATCGCCCCCGATAACAAGAATCTTCATGACACCAAGCCCTCGTTTCCTTCGCTGCGCTGGTTGCGCCTCACGTGGTTCAATTGGCCCTTCGCGCCACATCAATGGCTTAACGAGCCGCCATGGACTCAGAGCACATCCCTTCCCCACGCTCAAGAATCCCACCCGGCCGGGCAAGGGAGCTTGCCTTGGCGCGAAGGGTGAAGCCGGGGATTTCTGCCAATTCTGGACAGAGAGGGCGATCGTGTTCACACAGGAAGCTCGACGACTTCGCACCCAAGACACTAGGCCCCCATGATTATCTGGCTCGCTTCCTATCCACGTTCCGGGAATACGTTCCTGCGCATCGTCCTGAACAGGTTTTTTGGCGCAGGCTCCTACTCGCAGTACAATGACGAACGTGACATCGAAGCGAACCGCGAATTCGCACGGCTGGTGGGGCATCAACACTATGAAGGATCATGGCCCGAGGCCTATGACCGCCTGTCGAACGATCAGGCCCGCCACTTCGTCAAGACGCACGACCACCCCGCGGACGACGCCAAGGCAATCTATGTCGTCAGGGACCCGCGGGCAGCAGTTTCCTCCTACCACGCATACCTGCGGGAGTACGGGACACTAGGCTTTTCGCTTGCCGACGTCGTGGCCGGGGCCGTGACTTTCGGCAGGTGGGATCACCATGTCAGGGCCTGGTCGCCGGAACGGCGCAGCAATACGCTCCTCCTGCGCTATGAAGAGCTCACTGACGATCTCGAAAAGACGGTCCGCGCTATCGGTGACTTCATTGAGCAGGAACCGAGGTCGATGACAGGAACCGACTTCTCGGAGCTTCGACGTGTCGAACCGCGCTTCTTCCGTGTCGGGAGTAATGATCCACATATCAAAGCGCTACCCGACGATGCGCGGGACTCTATCGCCGCTCTTTACAAAGATGAAATTGACCGCCTCGGCTATTCGATCGAGGCGACACCCGATATGGCACGGGTCGCATCTTACCTGGCCGACCTCGCGCCACAATTATGGAGCTCGAGGCAGCATCAGCGTACCGCTGAAATGAAGCTCGACAAGGCGGGATCAGAACTTGCCGACGCCCGGCAGCGCGCGGAGCAGAGGCGGCTCGAGCTTGAAAAGGCCAACCAGGCGCTCGCGCAACTCAAGCCGTTTCAGGCCCAGGCGCAAAGCGCAGAGCGCGTTCTGCACTTCGCAAAAGAAGAGCTCAAGGACGTCAAGGGCCGACTTGACGCCCGCATATCAGAGGCCACCGCCCTGGCCACGCAACTCGCCGAAGTCACCGTATCGGCGGAGCGGGCGAAGGACGAACTCGCAAACGCTCGGGCCGAGCTCGAAGATCGCAGTAAGAATGTGGCGGGGCTTGAAGAGGAAATACGACTGCTTCACGGCGAACTCGCAAACGCTCGGGCCGAGCTCGAAGATCGCAGTAAGAATGTGGCGGGGCTTGAAGAGGAAATACGACTGCTTCACGGCGAACTCGAAGACGCACGCCAGCGATCATCCGCCTTCCAGTCCGAACGCCAGCGAATTCAGGAAGCCCTCGACGAAACGGAACGGAAACTCAAGAAAGCGTATTCCGACCGCTCCAGCGCCGAAGCCGAAGCGGACATTGCGCGCCGACGCCTCAGTGATGCGCAGCAGCTCCTTTCGGTTTACAGCTCCGAACTCCGCCATCTGCAGGTCGCTACCGAGCCGAGGCTTAAGTCTCTTCTTACACTCCGCCCCCTGAGAGTCGTTCTTGCCCAACGGAGCCGGGTGAAGCGCGGGGAAATCGAACTTGGCGAGAACGGACTGTTCCTGCCTGCTAACCTTCCTGAAGCGCCACCGCGGAGCATGACCCCCGCCGCCGTCACCGAAACGGCAACATCCGAAGAGAAGATTTCCGGCAATCTCCCCCCTGCGAGGCCAAAGACCCTCAGCGACGAAGCGAAGGAGAACTCCGTCTACGCCGGATATGAACCATCGAAGCCGCTCGGCGTTGCGCTTTTCACATTCGATCGCACGGAGTGTGTGCGGAGCGTCCTGGAAAGCCTGAAGCTCCAGGACGGTCTTGGCGAATGTCACGTCTGGATTGACGGAGACCAGGGCCGGCCGGCGAAACGGAAGCTCCTCGACGAGACAGAAGCTGTCGTTTCTTCCTACGACGTCAAGGCGATTCACAGGAACCGCGGTAACTACGGCTTCCGTAAAATGATCATCGTTGCCCTGCGCAGGATGTTCGAGATGTACGACCGGGTTCTCGTCCTCGAGGATGACTGTTTCCCGACCCGTCATTGCATCCGCGGTTTCTCGGCAGAGCTCGACGCCATCGAGAACCGCGACGATGTCTTCTCCGTTTACGGTCATCCTTTCCTTGTTCCCGGAGAGCGCGAGCTCTTCACCCGGTTCCAAGGCTGGGGCTGGGCCACCACGAAAGACAAGTTCGAGCCGATCTGGCAGGAACTCCTGGACTGTTACCTGATGTCGGAGGAAGAGTACCTTCGCTTCGTGGATGAGTCGCTTACGGACGATGTCAAGAAGTGGATCGAAGTCACGCCTGGAAGGAGCCCTTCGGACACGCTCAAGAAGTTTTTCGCCTGGGATGAGACCGTGACGTTGCTGACGGGCAAGAAGAAGCTATATCACCGGCCCACCACCGAACGGCTGATCTACAATTTCGGGCTCGGTGCTGGCTCGACACACTTCGGCGACTTCGCGCATTTCCGGAAGCCCCCGTTCAACATGGTGTCGCCCGAAGACATCTGGTCACTATACTGAGCAGTGTATCGCTTTTGATTGCTGTCCTGAAAGAGCGTCCGATGTACAATCCCAATCACGGCAGGTTTTTCGTAGTGGACCCCTCACTCACCGATCTGAGGGGCCATCACTACCAGCTCACCTTGAACGCCGATCTCGCCGCAAGAGAGGGCGGTGCCGATCCGCGCTGGCTCATCAACGAGTCAGCGGAGAAATCCCTTCTCGAGCGCCACGAGCATGCCCACCCGGTCTTTTCGCTGGGGATGTATGACAGATACAAGCAGGGCGGAGCGGCCAAGGAAGCATCGCTGTCGGACCAAATGCTCGAAGGCCTGATGAAGGCCATCGCGGAATTCGAGATCGGTGCTCACGATATTCTTTTCTTTCATACCTGCGACGGCGCGACCTATGAGGCGGTAGCGGCCATGACCGAAGCAATCCCGCTCGAAGCGCTTCCGTCAATACATCTCTGTACCCCCTACGATCCAGTTGGGGTGATGCCCAACCGTGACAGTCCCCGGACGGTCGCCAAGGCGATCGACCTGATGGGCTATCTCGGGGTCATCGGCACGCATGTCTTTCTCTATGCCGAGAACGATTTGTTGGCGGACCACCTGTCAGCCCTCTGGCGGACGCCGGTCGCACCGCTGAACCTGCCCCTCCCCCGATTCTCGAATGAGCATCACGAGCAAGCGCGCCGATACAAGACGCAGGAACTGAAGATCGAGCCGGATGCAAGGATTGTGACGGTCCTCGGATCGGCTCGGATGGAAAAGGGATTCCACCTGCTCCCTGATGTCATTCGGCGTACCTATGAATTTGCCCAGGATCGCTCCTTTGCTGACGAGATCCACTTCGTCATTCAGGCGACGCCACAAATCATCGGACGTGAGGATGCCATCCAGCGTGCCATCGACAAGATCAACAGCCTCGGGAAAGAGCGCGTCCAGCTTCTCGAACATTCTCTGAGCGTGGACGAATACCGGAACCTTCTCTTGGCAGCAGACGTCGTGCTGATGCCCTATGCGAAGGACAAGTATCGTGTTCGCGGGTCGGGAGTCATCAGCGAAGCGATCGCGGCCTCGAAGTTTGCGGTGGCCACTGACGATTCCTACCCAGGGCACATGGCCAAGGCTTTCGGCGGCGGTGCGGGCACCCACCCAAGGGAACTTGCCCAGGCAATCCTCGATATTTTCGAGAACTGGGAGGCTAGACTCGAGGCCCACGCCAAGGCGTTTGCAGAGTATCAGCGCCTCAATGCCCCGATCGAATATTTCCGCCGGATTGCCGAAAGAGCAGCGCCGAGGGCCCTTCTCGATGTCGCTTCCGGTCGACCAAGCTGACCATCGCTGGCAGGACCAAGACATGCGCTATTCCATTACCGTCCCGGTCGGCTGCTGGCATCCGTTTCTTCCTGATTGCCTTGCATCACTGGCCGTTCAGCAGGCCGAGGTCGAAGTCGCGCTTCTCGATGCGTCCAATGATGACCGCGTGAAGAGGCTCGCTGATCAGTATCGCGATCTTTTCTCCTACCGCCACCACGGTCCTGATGCGGGCCAGGCTGATGCCATCGCGACAGGTTGGGCGAACACTTCGGGCGACGTTCTGGGATGGCTGAACGCAGACGATTTCTTGTTCCCGGATGCGCTATCGCGGGTTTCGGGCCGATTCGCGTCGGCACAGGCGCCCGATATCGTTTATGCCCACAGCACCATCATCGACGAAAGCAAAAGAACGACGGGCTATCAGTACGGCGTGGAGCCACCGTCCGAACGCTTGGGCTATGGCGCAATCATTTCCCAGCCGTCGTGTTTCTTCACGAGGGCCGTCTGCGAGGAAGCCGGAGGGCTCGATCGCCAGCTTCATTATACGATGGACTGGGATCTGTTCCTTCGGATCTACGATACCGGTGCAAGGTTCGATTTCATTGACGAGCCCCTATCAGTCATTCTCTGGGGAAACGAAACGAAAACGTCCTCGCTGAACAAAAGGCGGCGCGAAGAGATTTCGCGGATTGTCGGTCCCCGGTCTGCGGGTCCTTCTCCTCTCCGTACACTGTTCGGTTTCGGTGTGCAGAACGTGATCGACAATGCTCCGCCTGCGATCAACCGTTTCCTGCGAAGAATGCTCATGCCGGGCGAAAGGGCGATCAATGGTCTCGCAGCCGATGGCAGCGTCGAGCAAAGGGTTCGCCTTTCTCTTTGCCACTACGAGGATCGACCGTTCGAAACCATCGAGGTATCGTTCCGCTCCACACCGGGGATTGAGGGTGCTTCCGTGAACGGATCGGAGTGCACTGTCGACCTGCAAGATCGGACACTCTTCGTGAGACCAAATCTGCCTATGAGGGCGGGTGAGCGGTTCGACCTGGATCTTCGTTTCAAGGCGAACAATCGTGCCTTCTTCGAGAATGCCCGTTTCGCCTAATCAGTGCTCTTCTCTTTTTGATACTCGGCGAACACCTCTTTCACCGGCCCGTCTGCGCGGATGATGCCTTCATCTAGCCAGATGGCACGCTCACAGTTTTCCTCGAGCATGGCCTTGCTGTGGCTCGCAAGCACGAGCACGCCCGCTCGATCAATGAATGACGCCATGCGCTTGGATGCCTTACGTTTGAAGTCGATATCGCCAGCACTCAACCACTCGTCCAGCAGGAGGATCTCCGGTTCGAATGCCGTCGCGATCGCAAAACTGAGCCGCATTCGCATACCGGCCGAATAAGTGTTGACGGGGAGTTCAAGAAAATCTCCGAGTTCGGAAAACTCGACGATCTCTCTCCGCTTGCTTTCGATTTCTTCGCGTGAATAGCCAGAAGCGAGTGCCTGGAGCGTGATGTTCCGATGGCCTGAGGCGTCCGCCTTCGTGCCGAGATTGATGTTGATCAGATTCGTGCTGCGCCCCTCGATGGTCACGACTCCCTCGTCGGGGGGCAGTATGCCCGCAAGGACGCGCAGCAGCGTGGTCTTGCCCGAACCATTGGCTCCGATGAGCCCGACACGGCTCCCTTCGCTAAATTCGAAAGAGACATCCCGCAGGGCCTTGACGCCAATCGGCCGCCCGGCGCGGTTGCGGACAAATTTGTCAGACCCCTGAAATTCAACGGTCTGGTTCCTACCGACAAACAGCGGGTGAACAAGGGACACGTTCTCGGCAAGGATTCGGGGCATTGCTTAGATCCAGAATGGCAAGTTCTTGCGCATCCTCGCCGCGACGAAGAGGGCGAGCAACCACGTCAAAACCGTCAGCGCCGGCGCAATGACCATTGATTCCAAGGGCGGCACGCGACCGAGCATGGGAGCCCTGAAGACCTCCAGATAATGCGTAAGCGGATTGAAGATCGCCAGTGCCCGCCTGAGACCCGAAGTGTCTTCGTAGATCCAGATGACTGGCGTGATGAAGATCAGCAGCCTCTGCACCGAAGCGATGAGATGCTGGAGGTCGCGATAGCGGGCCCCGAGAAAGCCGAGGCAAAGCTGGAGGGGTATCGCAGTGGCCAGGATCAGCAGGAGGGCCGGCACGCACAGCAGGATTACCGGGAGCGTCGGCCTCCATCCGGTCAGGAGCAGAACAACGACGGCTGCGGTAATCTGGATAGCGAACGGAAAAGCCGAACGGGCAACGCCTTTGAATACGTAGACGGAATAGGGCATCGATGAGCTCTGGATCCACGAGGAAGCCCCTCGAAACACCCAGCACCCTTCGCTCAGGTTCCCGACCAGCAGCGTGAAGACGGGGTAGCCCACAGCGATATAGTGGAAATAGCCGAAACCCTCGCTGTTCGCGAGGCCGCCGAAGAAGAGAGCTATCCCCCCGGCGAACATCAGATAGGACAGAACGATCCACGCGAGCCCCAGCGCGCTTCGCCGGTAGCGGGACTGAATCTCGTCCCAGGCGAATGTCCGCCAGACCGCGCGCATGCTCCAGCCCTGTGCAAGGTCACGAAGAACCGCACGAATCCCGGAAGCGTTCTTCGCAGAAAAAATCTGTGCTGGGGTCATCTAGGAAATTGCGCCGAACAGAGGGAACAAAGCGGTAATCGGTAGCAGAGGACAGTCAGATTGATCCATGGTCCTCCGTCTTCGGGGAGTGCGGGTCATGTTGCTCTTTGGCAAGGCCAGTGAAAGCCGAACCATGCAAACCCTCAAGCGACATTAAACCCAACCTGCGCCGAGAGCCCCAAACCCCGTCATGCTCATTTCGATCGTCACGCCCGTCCTGAACGGAGAACGCTTCCTCCGCGAGACACTCGAGAGTGTTCGATCGCAATCGGAAGTCTCATTTGAACATATCACGGTCGATGGCGGCTCCGAGGACTCGACGACGGCAATCGTGCAGGAGTTCGCCCATCAGGACCCCCGGTTCCGGCTCGTGGAAAGTCCGGGCACATCCCAATACGAGGCCATAGACATCGGTTTCTCTCAATCGCGAGGCCAGATCATAGCGTGGCTGAACGCCGACGACATGTATCTGCCCTGGGCGTTCTCCACGGTACTCCGCTGGAAGACCGCCTTCCCCAAGGAGCGCTGGGTGACGGGATTCCCGGCCTGCTGGGATGAAACCGGCGCATTGACCTATCTCAAGCCGCTCGCATCCTGGCCGAGGTGGATGATCCGGGAGGGTTGGTTCCATGACGGCCTCCTGGGATACCTTCAGCAGGAATCGATGTTCTTCGACCGCACGCTCTACGACGGCCTTCCGGCTGAGGAGAGGAAGAAATTCACGAGTGCCCGTCTCGCTGGGGATTTCATTCTCTGGCGCGCTTTTGCCAGGAACGCCCATCTTTCAACCATCCCGACGTTGCTCGGCGGGTTCCGCCGCCATGGCGATAACCGGTCGGAGAAGCAGGCCGAAGCCTACCGACAGGAGGTCTTGGCCACGGCACCCCGCCAGTTGCCCAACTTTATCGGCGGGCGGTTGAGGTCTGCATTCCTGCGCTGGTCTGCGAACCAGGCATTGATGCTGTCTCTTTCGGCCGAGCGGTCTCATTTGGCGGGAGAGCCTTCGGGTTAAGCTGCACCTCCGCAAAGCCCATCAAGGCGGCTGCCCGCTGGAGGTTATCCATGTGGGCGCTGGCGAGGCGGTCCATGGCGATCCTGCTGGCCGTGCGTATGACCAACAGCTTGCCCCTCGCCGCGATGGCGGCGTTCGAGAGATAGGAGAGAGCAGCCCCCTCCCCTGCGGTTTCGGCGAAGGCTTCGGCGAAGCGGGCGAGCAGCGGGTCGCTGGGGGGGGCTGCTTTTTGCGGTGCCTTGGTCACCCTGGCGGCGAGGCCCTCGAGATCCACCTCGGCGGCGTTGGTGGCGTACCAGGCGAACCAGGCCTCGGGGTCTTTGATCTTGGCGCTTTTCGAAGCAATCGCGAGAGCGAGAATGGCGTCAGGCCCGTGGCGCCTATGGGCCCATGACCAAAGGCGCCGTCCTTTTTTCTCGCCGAGGGCCTCTGCTGCGGCTTTCGACGGGTCGGCGGAAATCCCGGGCATGATGGCTTCGGCCCGTTCGATCATAGCGCTTTCTTCGTCAGGGCGAACCGGTTCGATCCCCTCCCCTTCCCTGTCCTTTTGCCGGAGCGGACGTTCGGAGGTTTGAATCTTTGTATTTCCTGTGGCCCGCTCAATCGCGAGCGGGTGGGCGCCCTCTTCTGAGCGATGGTCATACCTCTCGCTTGCCGAGTTCTCTCGTGACCGACGGATCTCGGCCTCGGTATGGCCGACCGCGCGGCACAGCTCGGGGACCTTGAGCAGGAATGGCTTGAGGTCGATTGCGCCACCCTTCAGCGGCCGGTTCCTCCGGTCATACCGGCGCAGGAGGAAGCCTTTTTCCTCGAGGGAGCCTTTGAGGCGGCGCAGGGTGCTTTCGCCTAGCCCGAGGAGGCGGCACAGCCGCGCCGAGCCCGGCCACACGGAGGTTTCACCAGCCGCTATGCCCTGGATGTCGAGATGGGCGCACAGGGCCATCATCAAGCAGCGCTCTTGCGCCGTCAGCACTTCGGCGGTCCCCAGCGCCAGCGCCTTGTCGATCATCAGCCTGTTGAGATCGAGGGACGCCCGCTCCGTCTGGCAGCGTAGCACCTCGTCCTCATAGCGGTCGTGCCGCCGGGCCAAGCCTGGCTTGAGGCACATCTGTCCTGTCATCGCGCGCACCCTGTCCGGCGCGAAGCCAAAGATCACCTGTGGCGCGAATCGCGCTTTCGGCTTGCACTTTGTCGCGGAGAGGGCTACGCATTCGGTGTCAATCTTATGCGGGAGCCATCGGTTCCGCTTGAAAGCCCGGCCTCTGGCCGGGTTTTTCTTTGCCTTCGCTCTGGTCCTTTCGTCATTTGATCCCCTGCCTACGCCCGGCGCAGGATGGGGGGATAAGTTTCTGGCGACGATTCTGCGGAAGAGTCGATGGACCCTGCCAGAACCGGCCGATGTTGCACATTTTCGTCAGTGCGTGCGGAAAGTGCGACTTTCGAGGTAAACGGAAGGTTAACCCCTACACCGCGACACCGACTCCCGTTAGCGAAGCCCCCGACAGGAGAACCTATGGCGGATTTCAGCCCAGCGACCCGGCGAGTGGCGCGGCTTCAGGAGCGGTCAGTGGGCCTGCTCGATGCCATGCGCGCCCAGCTTCTCGGAGAGACCGAGGAGAAGTCCCTCCCCCTCCGGTTCAGCATCCGGCAAGCGGCAAAGATGGTCGGCAAGTCCGACATGACGATCAGGCGGGCAGAGCAGGAAGGCACCTTGCCCCCGCCGCAAAAGCGCGAAAGCGGGCACCGGGTCGGCTTCACGCTGGAAGACGTGAACCGGATGCGGGACGTCTTCGGCACCCGGCCGGGGCGAGCGGAGAGCGATCCACCGCTCATTCTCGGCGTCCAGAACTTCAAGGGGGGCGTCGGCAAGTCGACGATCGCCACCCACTGCGCGCAGTATTTCGCGCTCCAAGGTTACCGGGTTCTGCTTGTGGATGCTGATCCCCAGGCGAGCTCGACGGGTCTGTTCGGTTACAACCCCGAGACGGATATCCGCGAGGAGGATACCCTGCTCGCCTATCTCGAGCCGGGTGGCCGCGATGGCCTCCATTACGCGGTACGGAAAACGTACTGGGACGGGCTAGACCTGATCCCCGCCTGCCTCGGCCTTTACAATGCCGAGTACCACCTTGCCTCGACCGGCGCCGGCTCGGATCGTTTCGAGCGGCTTCGTCACGGCCTGCGAGAGGTGGCGGAAGGGTACGACATCGTGGTGCTGGACCCGCCCCCTGCCCTTGGCATGATTTCTCTCAACGCCTTGAGGGCTGCCAATGCGCTTCTCATTCCCACGCCCCCGAGTTCAATTGATTACGCCTCGACCGTCTCTTTCCTGCGGATGCTGACATCGGTCCTTGAAACGATGGAGCAGCATGGCGCGGCGATGGACTATCGATTCGTCCAGCTGCTGGCGACGAAGGTGGACGAGAACAAGTCGGCCCATCAGGAGATGCGGGACGCCATGCGCGAAATGTTCGCTGGCGATATCCTGACGACGGCTCTGCTGGACAGCTCGGAGTTCGACAATGCCTCGATCGAGATGCGCACGGTGTATGAGTATGACGGCCCGTCGAACCGGACCTACCGCCGGTGCCGGGCGAACCTCGACAGGGTGATGAACGACCTCGAACTCGCAGTGCGGAACACCTGGCCGTCCCATGAAGCAAGGCTTCGCCGGGAGGGGGTGGCATGATGTTCAACGCGTTGAACAGTGGGACCGCCGAGGCGTGGCAGCCAACTTGGAACAGGTATTCGGCCGAGCGGTTCCACTGCGCAGCCACCTTGTCCGCACGGTCTCTGGTCACCGTAGACTGTTCCGCGTTCAACGCGTTGAACGCCAACTGGGGAGGGCGCTGAGATGGCCCGGAAACGAATTCTAGCCGACGCCGTGAACGCTGCCCGGGAGACGTCCGGCGCATCCCAAGGGGCCGAGCCCAAAAGTCCAGGGCCTCAGATCAACCCCTTCGCCCAGCGGGAAGGGGCCTTGGCCGATATTGCGCAAGGTCGGATCCGCGATGTGCGGCTGCGGATGGTGGACCCGAAAGTCTGCCGGATGTGGGAGAAGCACAACCGGATCTACGACCTGCTCGATGCCGAGAACTGCGCCGACCTCATCGGGTCGATCCGGGCGCAGGGGAAGCAGGAAATCCCCGCAGTGGTTCGCCGCCTCAGGGACGACCCCGAAGGCTTCGAATATGAGGTCATTTCAGGCGCGCGGCGCCATTTCGCCGTCAGCTACCTGCGCGAGGAGGAGAACCGGAAGGAGATCTTCTATCTCGTCGAAATCAAGGACCTCGCCGACGAAGAGGCCTTCCGTTTTGCCGATCTCGAAAACCGGGGGCGCCAGGACATCTCCGATTACGAGCGGGGCAGGGAGTATCTCAAGGCGCTTGGGGACTACTACGACAACAACATGACCCGCATGGCCCAGCGGATGGAGGTCTCGAAGTCCCTGCTGTCGAGCTACATTTCCATCGCTAGGCTGCCCCGCGAAGTCCTCGACGCCTATGGCGACCCGCGCCAGATCGCCGTCCGCCACGGCCAGCAGCTTTCGCCGCTGCTCAAGGGGGAGACGCGGGACCTCGTGCTTGCGAGGGCGAGAGAGATCGCCAAGGCCCAGGACAAGGCTCGTGAACTCGGCGGGACGACCCTCATGGGCGGCGCCGAGGTCTTCAAGCTGCTGAAGGGATCCGCGAAACCGAGCAAGCCCAAACGGCCGCGGGAGGTCAGCGAGAGCGCTGGCGGCCTTCCGTTCTTGACCGCGAGGATCGAGGGCGACAGCCTCAAGCTGGACATCGACCTCGCTGCGAAACCCAAGCCAGAAGAGCTGGCCGCTGCGGTGGTCAGGGCTTACGGGAAGCTCACCGGCAACGTATAGGGGAGGGCAGGATATGCTCCGTATGATGATGATTGGCGCCGCGGCGGGAGCCCTCCTTCTGGGGACGAGCCATGCCTTGTGGCTGAACCCCGGTGTCAGTCTCGGGGCCAGCGAGGCGCGGGTCGTGACCGACTACTATGCCGAGAAAGGGCGCTGCGCACCGGGGCGCCGCGGCTCCGACTGCAGCCGGTCCGGCCGACGCGGCACCAACTACGCGCTTGGCAAGGTGTTGTCGCGAAAGGTTGTCGTCCGGCGCCTGCCGGGGGAACTGGTCGAGGAGCTGCCCAAGCTTAATGAGGGCTATGAATACGCCATCGTCGATGGCGATCTCGGCATCTTGGAGCGCAGGACCCAGAAGCTCGTGGACGTCGTCAGCCTCGGCTGAACTCAGGCGTCCTCGGCCTTCATCTGCTCCATGACCATGGCGAGGGTCTCTTCGCCGGTAAGACGCGGGGCGTCCCCGGTGAAGTCATAATAGTCCGGCTTTGAATCGATAAAGATGTGGGACTTGATGTCCTTGATGGCCGAGGGGTCGTCCACGCTGCCGGCCGATACGGTTTGGTGCCTCCCGTCCTTCATCCGCCAGAACAGGGCCGAGCCGCATTCCGAGCAGGAGCCGCGCTCGGCCCATTCGGAACTCGAATACCAGCGCACCGGCCCTTCGATGGAGATCGTTTCGACATCGAGACCGATGAACGGCCCGCCTTTCCATCGCTGGCAGTCGCTGCAGTGGCAGACGCCCAGACGGCCGTTCTTGCTGGTCGCCTCGTAGGTGACGGCGCCGCAAAGACAGCGGCCGGTGATCTCGAGGTCGCTCACTCGTCGTCCTCTGCATTGATGACGATGAGGGCGCGGATGCCGGTGCGGGCAGCGAGGACACCATCGACCATCTTCGGGGGGTAACGCCATTGCTGGACGGCCGCGAGGACCGAGGGGTTGAGGCAGGGATCGGAGCTGTCGACAATCTCGGCCCCGGTGACGAAGCCCTCGGGACCGGTTTCAAGCTCCACCTCGACAACGCCGCGATAGGGCAGGGGCTTCCCGCGCAGGCAACCCTCGAAACCCTCGGGGCTGACCCGGCGCAGGGGCTGGGCGCTGGGGTCGGACACGACAGGGGTCGGGGGCGGGCTGGAGGCGCAGGCGCCGAGGAGGAGGGCGGGGAGAAGACGTTTCATCAGGGATACCGGACAAAGCTGAACTGGGCGCGCTCTCCGTACCGCCAAGCCGGCTCGCCGCGAACCTTTTTCGGGCAGTAGGTGAACCCGCGAAGGGCTTCCTCGATCACGGGATCGAGACAGGGATGGAGCCTTCGATCATCACGTTGGCGGGCAGGCCTTGCGGGGTGACGTCGAACAGCACCTCCACGGTCACGCGCTCTGGCGGGGCGATCATGCGGCAGCTGTCCACGCCCGCGACCGGGACTGTCGATCGGGGTCCCCTGGCCGTGGCGCCGGGGCCGTCGCAGGGCAGGCGGTGTCCTGGCGGCGTTCCCAGGGAGCGATAGCTGACAGAAGCCGGAGCAGGTGGTTCTGGTTGCGAAACGGCATCGTCCACCGAAGGCGGCTGACGGGTCAGGACCATATGGAGGACAATCGCGGCGATCACTGCAGCGCCAAGCGACAGCACGAAGCCCGATGTCCCTCGATCATCCCCGAACATGGGAAGAAGCTAGCGGGCAGGCACCGGGCAGGCGAGTCTCCGGCTCACGCTCAGTTCTCGAGGACGAAGCGAAGCGCGATCTTGTGATCGTAGGCCCACACGGGATCACCGCTGAGTTCTTTGGCAGTGAAGGACCATGTGGCGACCTGGCGCGCCGCGGTGCGGGCGAAGCAGGGTGAGCCCCAGCACGATCAGCCCAGCAGGGAACAGGGCGATGAGCAGGCGTTTGACCATCATTTTGCGGCAGGAGAGATGGCCGATCCATCGGCTGGCGGGATGACCTGCTCAGGACCGGACTGCACAATGATGACGATGGCCACCACGACGAGGGCGACGGTGACTACACCCATGATCGTTCGGCGCATGGTCATTCCGGCGGCTGATAGACGATGGTGGTCTGGACGCCGTATTGCCAGACGGCCTCACCGCGCTCGACCTTCGGGTTGTACCGCCAGCGGCGCACGGCCCTGACCGCGGAGCGGTCAAAGCAGCTATCGGTCGAATCGACGACCCGCACATTGGCGGTTTCGCCCGCAGGCGTGATGTCGAACTCGACACGGACCCGCTGCACCTGGTTTGCCCTGCCGCCTGCGAAGCAATTGTCGAAACCCGTGGGATCGGCCCGGATCAGGGGTGTCGGCGCGGTGTTCAGTTGCAGCGAACTTGGATCAGCGGCGCCGCCCGAAGGATCGTCGAAGGTCAGATCATCCTTGCCGAGAGGATTGGGGTCGAGCGAGGGCTTCTCCCATTCCGGCGGGTCGGGCTCGACGATCTCGTCGATTTTCGGTTTTTCCGGCTTCGTCCGTTCAGGCTCGGGATCGGGCATGCCGATGGTGATCTTCTCCCGCTCGACCTTCTCGCCGGGCGTGATGTCATCGACAGAAATCACGCCGGCCATGAAGAGGAAGAGGAGGGTCACCACGGCCCCTGCTACGGGAAGCCCCAAGATTTTTCGCCAAGACACCGTTTTCCCTCGCCATTTCTTCCGCGCTGCCTGACGGTCCGCCAAGTGCCAGCGAAGGTCAACCGGCCGCCGCATTGGCGCGGCGCACACGCCCCGCTTGACGGTGGGCGGCGTTGAGCGCATGGAGCCGGCAGGCGCCGATTTGACCCTTCAGCTTGCGGGGCGCTCGACAAGTGTCGCTAAAGCGAAGGGTGCGCGAGGAGAGCCGCAGATGCTCTCCATGATGGGCGCACGCTCCGCTTCCCCCCGCAGGCTGATGGTTCCGGCGCATTCGAGACGGAGCCCTGTGATGAGCCTTGCCGCTGTAGAGACCGCCGAATGTCCGTGTCCGCCTTTTGCGAGGCTGGCGCCATTGGTGATGCGCAACGTCTCGATGAAGGTGCGTTCCGATTGGCGGTCGCGGTCGGGGCAGGGTCTCGAGGGCGAGACCGTGCGCCTGCGGATGGTCGGCAACCCGGCGGGCCCGCGGGTGCTCGTGCTCGGCGGGATCTCCGCAGGGCGCTGCGTGACCTCGCTCGATGACGGCTGGTGGAGCGGGCTGGCCGGGCCCGGGCGGGTGATCGACACGGACCGCTTTCTCGTCATCGGTGCGGACTACCCCCCTTCGGGCCGATGCGAGGCGAAGGATCTCTGTCCCGAAGACTTCGCCCGATTGATCCGTGAAGCGCTCGACGAGGCGGGCGTTCAGCACCTCGAAGCGGTGGTCGGATCATCGTTCGGGGGGATGGTCGGGCTCGCATTCGCTCGTCTCTATCCCGAAACGGTGTCGACATTGGTTGTGCTCTGCGCGGGGCACCGGCCCCACCCGATGGCGACGGCCCTGCGCCATGTGCAACGGCAGATCCTCGACCTGACCGAGGGCACCAATCGCGAGGCTGACGGCGTGGCGCTGGCGAGGCAGCTGGCGATGACAACCTATCGGACGGCGGAGGAATTCGGCGCGCGTTTCGCCGACCAGGGGGAGCTCCGCAGCTATCTCCATCATCATGGCACCAAATATGCGGGCGGGGTCACCGCTGCACGCTACCGGACCCTGAGTCTCGCTATCGACAACCATCGCGAGGACCCACGGACGATCCGCGTGCCGACATTGGTGATCGCGGCGGAGAGCGACCGGGTGGTGCCCCTTTCGATCGTGCAGGAGATGGCGGCGGGGCTGCCGAAGCTTCTTGGCTATGAAGTGTTGCGCTCGGCGTTCGGCCATGATGCCTTCCTCAAGGAAACCGCTACGATCGCGCCGCTTTTGAGGAGGGTGCTGGGATGAATGACGAGAAGAAGCTGGCGACGATCCTGGCCACCACGGGCGTCGCGCGGGACGAGGCGTTCGGCTCGGTCGCGCCGCCGATCGGCCTGTCCACAACCTTCCGCTGGCAGGACCATCGCAAGCCGCCTCGCTATGACTATGCCCGCAAGGAGACGCCGAACCGGGAAGAGCTGGCGGCGTGCCTTGCGAAGCTCGAAGGGGCGGAGAGGGGCGTCATCACGGCGAGCGGGATGGCGGCGATCGATCTGTGCCTGAACCTCGTCGGGCCGGGCGACCTCGTGCTCGCGCCCCATGACTGTTACGGCGGGACGCACAGGCTCCTGACCCACAAGGCGCGGCGGGGTCTGTTCGATATTCTCTTCGCGGATCTCTCCGATCCCGAGGCGCGCGATGCTGCGTTCGCCCTGAAGCCCAAGCTCGCCTATCTCGAGACGCCGTCCAACCCGCTGATGCGAGTCACCGACCTTGCTGCCTGTACCCAGAAGGCGAGGGCGGCCGGATGCCTGACGGTGGCAGACAACACGTTCCTCTCACCTGTCCTGCAGAACCCGATCGCGCTCGGCTGCGACCTGGTGGTGCATTCCACGACCAAGTTCATCTCCGGCCACAGCGATGTCGTAGGGGGTGCCGTTTTGGCGGCGAAACGAGATCTGGGGGATGAGCTGGCATGGTGGGCGAACTGCACGGGTGTGACCGGGCCCGCCTTTGACAGCTGGCTGACCCTGCGCGGGGTCAGGACCCTGAAGGTGCGGGTAGAGGAGCAGCAGCGCACGGCGGAGCGGCTGGCGCGGTTCCTTGAAGCCGATGAACGGATCGCCCGCGTCCACTATCCGGGCCTTGAAAGCCATCCGCAGCACGCCCTTGCGAAGCGCCAGCAAAAGGGCTTCGGCTCGATGCTTTCAGCGGAGCTGCGGGACGGGCTGTCCCTGCCCAAATTCCTCGAAGCCTTGACGATCCCGACGCTGGCCGAGTCCCTGGGCGGCTTCGAGACGCTCGTTTGCGTGCCTGACACCATGACCCATGCGGGGATGGAGGAGCAGGCACGGCGCGAAGCAGGGATCACGCCGGGGCTCTTGCGGTTCTCGATCGGGCTTGAGGACGCAAGCGACCTGCAGGACGACCTGGCGAAAGCCCTTTCGGCTGCGCAATTGTGACGGACGCGCCACACAAAGATAACATTCTCGCGCGACCAGCGATCCAGGCGGCATAATATAGCGCACGGGGGTTGTCCGGTGGCAATCCTTGCTTCATCTGTTTGCGGCACGTGCGTTTTTGCAGGTGCGAAGAGCGATGATGGCAGAACGGCGACCAAAACCGAACGGAAGGCACCCCAGGCGCGGAGTAGCGCCTGAGGCGTTTGCACCGGCGCCTCGCTCGGCTAGGCGCGCTCTCTTCTTATTGGGAGAGAGCCAATGACCGACCGCCTGCGCGTTTTCACCAAGGATGACGTCGATCCTGACGCCCTGAAGGACAAGACCATCGCCGTGATCGGCTACGGTGCCCAGGGCCGCGCCCAGGGCCTCAATCTTAGGGACTCAGGTCTTGAGGTGATCGTCGGCGCGAGGGCCGGAGGCGGGAGCGAACAGCGCGCCCGGGCAGATGGCTTCCATACCCTGTCGGTCGAAGACGCCGCCGAGGAAGCCGATGTCATCGCGATGCTGGCGCCTGACATGGCCCATGGCGAGATTTACGAACAGGTGCTCCGACCCCGGATGAAGGAAGGTGACACGCTTCTCTTCGGGCACGGCTTCTCGGTCCTCTATGGCCTGGTGAAGCCCGCCGCGGACATCGACGTGGTGATGGTCGCGCCCAAGGGCATCGGCCAGCTGGTCCGCCGGGAATATGAAAAGGGGAGGGGGGTGCCTGCTCTCTTCTCGATCCATCAGGACGCAACGGGCAACGCGACGAAGACCGCGCTCGGCTATGCCGACGGGATCGGCGGTACGGCAGCGGCGATCTGGGAGACAACCTTCCGCGACGAGGCCGAAACCGACATGTTCGGTGAACAGGCGGTCCTCTGCGGCGGCGTCACGGAGCTGTTCCTGCGCGCCTACGAAACGCTGGTCGAGGCAGGCTATCCGCGTGAACTTGCGTATACGGAGTGTTTTCACGAGCTGAAGCTGGTGGTCGACATCCTCCATGAGGGCGGCCTCAACAAAATGTACAGCTCTATCAGCGAGACTGCGGCCTTCGGCGATCTGTTGAACGGCGGCTCGATCATCGGGCCAGAGGTCAAGGAGCGCATGAAGGGGGTGCTGGACCAGATCCGCTCAGGCCAGTTTGCCCATGAATGGATCCTGGAGAACCAGGCCGGGAAAGCACGCTTTGAAGCGATGAAGGCCCGGAAGCGCGATCACGACATCGAAGATATCGGCCAGCACGTCAGGAGCTTCATGCCCTGGCTTGAGGGCGGAGGGAATAACTCAGGAGACTGACGATGATGCAAGCCGAGAGATATCTGGGAAGATCGGCGAAGACCGTGACCCCCCCCAAGCCCCGTGCCAAGCCGCGCGCGGTGAGCAAGGCCAAGCCGGTTGCCGACAAGCCCAATGGCGGAGCTTTCGGCGGATTTCTCGGCGCTGCGCCCTAAGCCTCCGCGGCTTCGGTCAGCTCGCTGAGCGCCTTGTCGAGAGCGTCGAGCGTTTCTCTCGGTAGCGCCTTCAGCAGGTCGGCTTCCATCTTTCGTGCGCGGGGAATCACCTCGGCATAGACCCGCTCGCCCGCTTCGGTGAGGCTGAGCGCGGCGCGCCGGTTGTCGTCGGGGCGCGTTCTCTTTTGAATCAGGCCACGATTGACCAGAGCGCTCGCCGCGCGGCTGACGGCGACCTTGTCGAGGGCCGTCTTCTGGGTCAGCTCCGTGGCCGTCATGCCGGGATACTCGCCAAGCACGGCCATCACCCGCCACTGGGTGGTCGACAGGCCGAACTCCGCCTCATAGGTCTCGGCTATCCTGCGCGAAACCAGGTTCGACGCCAGCGACAGCCGGAACGGCAGGAACTCTTCCAGTTTGAGCGGCGGAACGGTCACGGATCTCCCCAATCGAAGCGACAGGCTAGCCGTGGCGGGGCCTTGCGTTCAACCGGTTGCAGATGAAACCAAAGGCGGCTGTTCCCTCGCGCGCATCTTCGCGGTAGGGGCCGCACTTCGCTTGGAGACTGTCATGACCACCTTGCTGGACAAGCTCGAAAAAGCTCCCGCCGACCCGCTTCTCGGCGTGATGGCTGCGGCACGCGCGGACACGCGCCCCGACAAGATCGACCTCGGCGTGGGCATCTACAAGAACAGCGAAGGCGAAACGCCCGTCATGGCCGCCGTGAAGGAGGCCGAGCGCATCCTGATCGAGGAGGAGACGACCAAGGCCTATGAAGGGCCACACGGCAATCCTCTTTACTGCGATCAGGTTGGCAAGATGATCCTTGGCGAGTTGACTGATCGGCACACGGTGTTTGCGACGCCCGGCGGGTCGGGCGGCCTGTCGATCGGCATGCAGCTGGCGAAGGTTGCATCGCCTGGCGCCCGCCTCTTCGTCTCGCAACCCAATTGGCCGAACCATGTCGGCATCGGCAAGGCCGTCGGCTACGACATTCACACTTTCGACTGGGTCTCGTCCTCCGACGGGACGCCGGACATGGAGCGGGTGAAGGCCGGCCTGGCCGATGCGCGCGCAGGTGACGTCGTCCTGCTTCAGGGACCCTGCCACAATCCAACGGGCACGGATTTTTCTCCGGCGCAGTGGTCGGAGATCTCGTCATTTCTTGGCGGCAAGGGCGTGTTGCCGTTCATCGACGTGGCCTATCAGGGTTTCGGGGTTGGCCTCGAAGAAGATATCGCCCCGATTCGCGACTTTCTCGCGGCCTTGCCCGAGGCTATCGTCACCTATTCCTGCTCGAAGAATTTCGGTCTCTACCGGGAGCGTACCGGTGCGCTGGTCCTGCAGGCGCCTTCAGCAGATGCACTCGACGCTGCGCGAGGCCAGGCGGCCGGGATCATTCGTACGTCCTACTCCATGCCGCCTGCCCACGGCCCGGCTGTCGTGGCGACCATCCTGTCGCGCCCGGCCCTGCGGGAGAAGTGGCTGGCAGAGCTCGACGAGATGCGGGGTAGGCTGAATTTCATTCGCGAGAATTTTGCTTCGGCTCTCGTGCGTGAGACCAATTCGGACAGCTTCGCCCGGATCGCCCATGAGAAGGGTATGTTCGCAACACTCCCGTTCAAGAAGGGCGGCGTGGAAGCCATCCGGGAAGCGCACGCGATTTATATGCCCGGCTCCGGACGTGTGAACATTGCGGGCCTGAGCGAAGACCGGATCGACGAGATCGCGCGCAAGATGGCGCCGCAACTCAATCCGGGAAGCTGACCTTCCCCATCGTGACCGCAGGGCCACCCCGGATCCGTCCACGGAACGTCTCCATGCTGCCCGCCACCAGCTCGTTGGCGAGCACAGCGAAAAGGACGGCCTCCTTGGCGTCCGGTTCGATCCCGAGTGCTTCGGTGGTCTGAACCGACGCTCCGGGCAGGAGATGTGCGAGGTTCTCCATCAGGAGAGGGTTCCGCGCGCCGCCGCCACTGACAAAAATCTCTGGGATCGGATCGAGTGCGCCGATGGCATCGGCAATCGTCTCTGCGGAGAACCGATTGAGGGTTGCCATGAGGTCGGGCGTGCTCACCTGGGCCCCGAGCGAATGCAGATGGCGCTCCAGCCAACGCATCGAAAAAAGCTCCGGCCCCGTCGTCTTCGGCATCGAAAGGCCGAAGAATGCTTCGCCCTTAAGCCTTCTGAGCAATGCGTCGTTCACGGATCCCGCCCTCGCCAGTGCCGCATCACGGTCATAGGGGAGGGAGGGGTCGTGCTGCCGCGCTACCGCGTCCATGAGCGTGTTGCCGGGGCCAATGTCGCTGCTGAAAGCTTCCGCATGGCCCTCCGAGGGCGGAAGGAAGGTATAGTTGGCAATGCCGCCAATGTTGAGAAGCACGCGCGCCCTGTCGGGGGCGCTGAACAGCAGGGCGTCACCATAGGCGGCAAGCGGGGCACCTTCCCCGCCAGCCGCAATATGCTTCTGCCTGAAGTCCGAGATTGTGATGATCCCGGTGCGGACGGAAAGGTGATCGCCATCCCCGATCTGCAGGGTGGCATTCGGACTGGCCTCGTCCCCATGGAGGGAGCGCGGGGCGTGGTAGATGGTCTGCCCATGGCTGGCGACAAGATCGACCTCGGCCGGGCTCACGCCCCATCGGGACAGCGCATCGAGAACGAGTTCCGCATGGGTGTCAGCAATGACCGGGTGGAGCAGGGTCAGCGCTTCTAGATCGACGCTTGTCTTTGCAAAGACAGCCCTGATCCGTGAGCGGAAGCTTTCTGAATAGTCCGCGGTCTCGAACTTCAGGATCCGGGCTTCGGTGTCGAACCCCGCGCCCGACACCTCGCACAAGGCGATATCGAGGCCGTCGAGAGACGTGCCGCTCATCAGGCCGATAATCAGGCGCCGGTCCTTTCCAGCGATACCAGCCAGATGCCTGACTCCGGCGAGGCTCATGCGGCAGCCTCGTATAGCCTGAGTTGTTTCAGGCGCTCCTCTGCCTCTCCTCGGTCGAAGGGCTTCGGCGACCCGGCAGCAATACTCCGTGCACGGTCAGCGCGCTCCTTGGTCGGGCCAGTCAGCTCGATCGCGGCACGCGCGACACTCTCCATGTCCGCAGGCTCGGCATTGCAGTGGCAGATGATCTCGCAACCGGCTTCCAGCGCCGCGCGACTGCGCTCCTCGATCGTTCCTCCGAGCGCGTTCATATTGATGTCGTCAGTCAGGATCAGCCCCTGGTAGCCCCAGCTCTCGCGGATCAGCTCGCGGACGACCAGCGGCGATAGCGTGCCCGGACGATCGGCATCGATATCCTCGTAGAGGACATGCGCCGTCATCAGCATCGCCTCCTTTTTCAGTGCAAGGAAAGGTACGAAGTCTGTCTGCTCAAGGACCTTCCTGCTAGCGCTGACGCGGGGAAGATCGTGGTGGCTGTCCGCATCGCCCCGGCCATGTCCGGGAGCGTGCTTGACGCAGGGAGCGACACCCCCTTCACGAAGGCCAAGGGCTGTAGCCTTGCCAAGGACGGTGACGGTCTCGGGGTCGCTTCCCAAGGCGCGCTCCTGCAGGAATTCGTGTGCCGAGGGCTGGACCACATCGAGCATCGGCGCGCAATCCGCATTGATCCCGAGAGACTTCATCTCGTCCGCCATGAGCCTGGCGTTCAGCCATGAGGCTTCCGCCGCCGCTTCCGGGTCATCAGCATAAAGCTCGGCAAAGCGACGGGGAGCGGGCGGATGCCTGAAGTGAGGGCGCCGCAGCCGCGCAACCGGACCGCCTTCCTGGTCGATAAAGACAGGAGCGTCAGGATCATCGCTTGCTTCGCGCAGGGCTGCGGTCAATGCCCGGACCTGGTCAGGTGAATCGATATTCCGCCCAAAGAGTATGTATCCCCAAGGCCTCTGGTCCCTGAAGAATGAGCGCTCCCAGTCAGTCAGCTCCACGCCGGAGCAGCCGTAAAGAGCAGATGTACGTGCGGTCATGGCCTCGCTCCGCTTCAGACTTTTACATGAAGCAACCGGCTGTGAATGGTTTCCTCTCCGGGAAAGTTCGATTTGACTCTATTTCTCTCAATCCGGTCTTTGCTCATAGTTCCTCTAGGTTGCCGTCCTGCACGACAGCAACCAAGTCCAATGCCCCATTGAGGAAGACGAGGTCGGCACGGCTGCCCGGTTTAAGCGAGCCGCGCTCTGCCTCGATGCCAAGGAAGCTCGCCGGTTGGAAAGTCGCCATGTTGACCGCGATGTGAAGGGGCAGGTCGAGTTCACGGACCCCTCGGCGTACCGCATCGATCATCGTGAGATTGGATCCGGCTAGCGTCCCTGCATCGTCCTCGCACCGGCCGTCCCTGACACGGATCGTTTTCCCGTCGAACTGGAAACTGGTCGCGTCCGTCCCCGCGCAGCTCATAGCGTCCGTGACGAAGATCATGCGTCCGTCTGCCTTGGCGCGAATGGCGAGGCGGAGCATGGCGTCGTCGACATGATGGCCATCGGCGATCAGTGTGCACCATGCTTCGCTCTCGAGCGCAGCCGCAACCGGGCCCGGTGCCCGGCTGAGCATGGGGGGCATGGCGTTGAAGAGATGCGTGAACCCGGTGACGCCCGCCTTGAGCGCGTCAACTGTCTGCGCATAGGTCGCAGCAGTGTGGCCCGCCGCGAGCTTCACGCCGCGGGAGGAAAGCTGCCGCAACAGCTTGGCCGGGACCTCCTCGGGGGCAAGTGTCATCATCAAGGATCCGCCCTTCGGGGCTTTCAGGCGATCGAGCAATTCGGCGTCAGGTGTCTGGAAGTGGGCGGGATTGTGGATGCCGTGCCTCTGTGGGCTGAGAAACGGTCCCTCAAGATGAATACCGATGAGTCCGGGAGTGTTTTCCGCAAGCCCCTGCTCAGCGGCTATCAGGGCAAGGTCGATCTTCTCAACTGTATCGGATATCAGTGTAGGGAGGAATGATGTTGTGCCAAAGTTGCGATGCGCAGCGCCGATCGCCTTGATCGCCTCCAGGGAGGGATCGTCATTGAACAGGACACCGCCTCCGCCATTGACCTGGAGGTCAATGAAGCCCGGAGCAACGGTCAAGCCGGCAATATCCCGTTGCACAACACCGGCCGGAAGATCAGCGTTAGCACAGACCTTCGTGATTTTTCCGGCGCTCACGACAAGGGCGTGACCTTCCAGACACCGGTCGGGAAGGAGAAGGGTGCCGCCAATCAGGGCGGTGGGAGTCATGCTCTGGGCTCCGCTCTTGCGCTCGGTCACTTAGCCGATGCCGCTGCGTCTGTCCCCTTTTTCTGGCGCGCGAGTGTTTGGGCGATCGATCGTTTGAGGTCGTCCGGCTTGACGGGCTTCGAGAGGTAATCGTCCGCACCCGCCTGAATGAGCTCCTCCCGCGCCGCGCTGAACGCGTCCGCAGTGACCGCGATAATCGGGATATTCGCCGCAGCCCCGCCAATGGATCGGATTCGCCGTATGGCTTCCACGCCGTCCATGACCGGCATCTGTTTGTCCATGAGAACCACGTCGAAATCGCCATCGATGACCGCGTTCACCGCCTCAAGGCCGTTCTCGACAATCGTCAGTGTCTCGACCTTCGTCTTGAGAATGGCCTGGATCACCATGGCGTTCACCGCATTGTCCTCCGCTGCGAGGACCCGAAGCCCGGACAGTGTCTTGTCGATGTCCACGAGCTCCTCGGCGGTCGGCGCCTTGTCAGACGCACTCGTATCGACTGAAGCCTGGACGGGTAGCTCGACTGTGAACGTCGAGCCTTCGCCTGCGTCACTCTCAACTGTAATGCTACCGCCGAGAAGGCCGGTGATCTGGCGGCAAATTGCAAGTCCCAGTCCGGT
This sequence comes from Parvularcula lutaonensis, assembly GCF_014651915.1. Classification (GTDB taxonomy): domain Bacteria; phylum Pseudomonadota; class Alphaproteobacteria; order Caulobacterales; family Parvularculaceae; genus Parvularcula; species Parvularcula lutaonensis. The sequence continues at coordinate 38,025 of NZ_BMXU01000003.1, read as the reverse complement.
GCCGCCAAAGCTCCGAGTGCCACCAGTTTCAACCTGGCGGAAGCTCTCGAAGATGACCTTTTGGTCTTCCTTGGCTATTCCGATGCCGGTGTCGCTGATTTCGATCCTGAGCGGCATGTCTATCCCGCCCTGGACCTTCATCTTCACGACCCCCTCGGAGGTGAACTTGATGGCGTTCGACAGAAGGTTGGAAAGGAGCTGCCGCAGCAGCTTCTCGTCCGTCTGGAAACGATCGCAGCGGATATCGATATCGGTCTCGAAGGTGAGTCCTTTTTCCTCTGCCTTGGGACGCCAGAGGTTGACCACGTCAACGACGGTATCAGGCAGGTCAACCTCCGTGACATGCGCCTTGACCCGCTTCCCTTCGAAGCGCGCAACATCGAGCACATCACTGACGATTTCGTGGAGGTGTTCTGCAGACTTCAGGGCTGTCGAAAGTTTTTTCTTCGCATCCGGACCAAGATCGTTGTTATCGAGAACTGCGGCGGTCAGGTTGATGACTGCATTGAGCGGGGTACGAACTTCATGGCTGGTCGTGGCGAGGAACTCGGTCTTGGCAGAGTTTGCCTTCTCCAATTCGATATTGGAGCGACGGAGCTTCTGGTTGACACCTTCGAGTTCCTTGTTGAGTCTCTCGGTTATTCTCCGCACACGGCTAGACTGCATCGTCTGCCAGATGAAGAAGGCACTGATGGCGATGGCCAGAAGGATGATCGCTGCGGCGATGCCCTGCTCCTGCTGTCGGCGTGCCTTGATTAAGGCGACGTCGGCCTCGAGGCGTTCGGAACGGAGATTGGCAATGGTGAGCTCCTTGTTGGAGAGCTCGAACTCGGCATTCATCAGCGCAAGATTGGCAGAGGCGGCGATATCTCGCTCGATGTCCTCGAGCCGCTTGAATGCCTCAAGGTGCGCGAGCGCCGCACGCGGACGATCGGCACGGCTGTAGACTTCATAGGCGCGCTCGTGTGCAGATTTGAAGTCCTCGCTCGTCTGGGTCAGGTCGACCCCTTCGAAAGCCGCGTCGAGAAGCGCCGCGGCCTCCTGCGTTCCTCCTTCGCTCGCGAGGATCGACGCTTCGATCGCCGAGGCCACGACAGGCATACGAATCGCTTCGTTCTCTTCGATGAGGCGCTTGATGCTCTCGACGGCGCGCTTGGCGCTCGCCATGTTTCCCGCATCGAATTCCAGCGCTGCGAGATTGGTGTAGATTCGCACCGCGATGCTGGGAATACCCTGCACGGCTTCGGTGCTGAGCGCTTCGGTCAGCATGACGCGTGCTTCGTCGAACCGGCCGAGATAGCGGTAAGCGTTGCCGCGGTTTTTGAGCGAAGCGATGCGGATCATTGCGTCGTCGGGGTAGATCGCAGCGGCGCGCTCGTCATATTCGATCGCGCGCTCATACTGCCGGGCATTGGTGTAGAGCGTGCCCACGCTTTGCAGCGCGATGGCCATGTAGCGGCGGTTCTGTGTCTCCGAGAAGACCGCGAAGGCATCCTGGAAATTCTTCAGCGCCAGTCCATTGTCTCCACGGGCCCGGGCGACGCGGCCTGACGCGATGAGGAGCTTGCCATAGATGTCAGAATTGGTTGGCGGCGTCCGGTTGAGGGCGTCTTCGAGGTGAATGGCGGCCTCGTCGACGCGCCCCAGACGGAAAAGGGCTTCGCCTTCGAGCCAGGCGGCACGCAGGAGGATGTCAGGCCTCGGCTGGGGACTCGCACGTTCGGCAGCCTCGGCCCTGCGGGCAAGCGCGAGACCGGATTCCGTCTCCGACACGAGGGTTGCTTGGGCCTGGTCGAGCAGGGCATCCGGGGTGTCACCGGCCTGGAGTGCATATGAACGGGCAGGAAGAATCGCACTGATGGCGATCAGCGCAGCAGCGGCCAGCTGTAATGTCCAAACCCTCATTATCGCCTCGAACAACGAGCCTCGTCTTGCCGAGTTGTGGTTAAGATTTCTCTTCTGTCTGGCCCGACGATCAAGCGTTGCAGGCATTTGCACCGGTTGTCACGGTGGATCACCCAAGGCTCCGAATGAAAAAAGCCCGGCTCATATGAGCCGGGCTTCGTCGTTCCGGATGTCGCCGCAGTTAGAAGCCGATCGAGAAGCGCAGGCCTCCGGTTGTGGCTGCTTCACCGGGTGACAGGAAGGGACTCGTGTCGACCTGCCCGAAGAAAGACAATTGGGCGCGACCATCGAAGACGGGTCGGCCATAGAGCACTTCGCCGACATAGCGACGGTCCGCCGATCCAAGGCCGATGGTATCAGGCATCAGGCCGAGCGTGCCGGTCTGGCGGTCGATCACGCCCAGGCTTTGAACGGCGAGACTGCCTTCCTCGATGTGGAGCGGCTGAGCGAAGGAGATGCGGAGGCGGTCGTCATCGCCAAACACCCCCGTTTTCCCGAGCGCGGCCTGGTAAGCGGTCGAAACAACGCCTTCGTCACCAACCGCGAGAAGGCCGTCATCCGAACCACGACCCGTGGTCCGGCCCGCGGTTGCACTGACGGCGACGTTGAAACCGGCGCCCAGATCGCTGTCAAAACCGACCGTGACCGATCGGCTGAGAGCCTGCTCGCCGAAGCTGAGGGCGCCGACGGACTGGCCGCCGAGGAAGCCATCGGTCTCGCGCAAGGCAGTGACGCCGACATTGAGGGTCAAGCGGTCAGACATCGAATAGACGATCGCGGCGTTGGCAGCTGCAGCGCTGTAGCCTTCAGTTCCGGCGACACGTTCGGAGATTTCACCCGAGAACGGGTTGAGTACGAGGTCGGCACGATCACGGGACGAAACGCCGCCGGAGAGGGTCAGCCTTTCCGTCACAGGGAGCTGCGCCTGGAAGTAGGCACCGCCCGAAGCGAGGCCAAGCATCGGATTGACACCGCCCGTGCGGATGTCGTGGTCGGACGTCAGACCGAAAGCCGAACCGGAGAAGCCGAGCGCCCCGTCACCATGGCCGAAGCGGAAGGTCATCCCGGTTTCCGTAGCCTCGAGCGTGGCGTGGGTCTCAAAGGCGAGGTCGCCTTCGGGGACGACGAGACCGTGGGAGGGTTCACGGGCTTCAAGCGACAGGACCCAGCCTGCGTCCTGGCCGCCAAACGCGACTGTTCCTTTCGGCGCCACGTCGCTGAAGCGGCCTGATCCGGAGAAGGAGAGACCCGCGACAGCCTGGTTCTGTCCAGATGAAGCACCGACGCGGTCACCGAAATAGGCCTCGGCGTCGTTCTGGAGCGTGACGCGGGGATCGATGACGCCAGCCTCGAGGACGCCGACGGGGATTTTGAAGTCGCGGAAGGTGTCGCCGACGGTTTCGAAGACGGTGACCGTGGCCCCCCGGTTCACGCGGGCCATAAGGTTCGGGGTGAATCCGGCATTGGTGATCGAACGATCCCCACCGCCCGTACGGAAGAAGAGGGCACCAGCATCGAGCGGACGCTGCGACGCGCTGATGTTGAGAAGCCCCCAGCCGAAGACTTCATCGACGCCCGGCGCACCGAGATCGTCGGCCGACCGGAAAAGGATCTCGGCGGTGGCCTCAGGGTTGTCAGCCAGCCAAGCCCAGCGGCTCTGCAGGAGCGCGGCCGCACCAGAGACCATCGGTGTTGCGAAGCTGGTGCCCGAGGCACGACCAACGCCGTCCGGGGTGGAGACGAGAATCTGCTGTCCGGGGGCAACGAGGAAACGCTCCATCATGGGCGTGCAGCCATCGGCCGTGGTGAAGCAGGCATCCCCTGGGGTGTTCGAGAAACTTGCGATGTCGCCGCTGGGGTCGATCGAGCCGACGAGGATGAGCCGCTCGATGGCGCCGTTGGTGCCGGCCATATCGACGTCGTAGTCCTGCTCGACGCCGGTGTTGCCCGCGGCCATGACGAAGAGCGCGCTATCGGTCGCGCTTTGGACGCCAGCGTTCTGGAACACCTCTGCCCAGCCCTCCGAGAAGGCGGCGCCTTCCTCGCCGAGGGACAGGTTGATGATGCTGGCACCGGATTGGCCGACGCGGCGAATGGCGCGCATCACCGATTTCTCGTCGGCTTCGGACTGCCGGTCGAAGGGGTTGGCGAGCACGATGGACGCCTCGGGAGCAACGCCCATGACGCCTTCGCCGTCGAGCGCGCCGGCAAGGACGCCGGTGACCGCGAGGCCGTGATCCTGCCCTTCGACGATGGCACCCAGCGTCTCGGGTGCATCGCCCAGCGCGCCATTTCCTGCGAAGGCCTGGTCCACCACGCCGATGGTGACGCCTTCGCCAAAGCCCGCGACCTCCGACAGACGCGGCGACCAGTTGACAGCGCCCATCCAGTGATCCGGGTGGTCGACCCCAGCAAAGGTGAAGAGCTGATCGTTGAGGTCGATCAGGAATTGGGCGCGCTCTCCTTCCGACATCTGGAGGAAGTCGATGAAGCCGTCGCCCGACAGGCCGTGCTTGGCGAGGAATCCGGTGAGGAACCCGTCCTCGAAGCCCTTGCCCGTCTCACCTTCGATAAGCGCGCCATAGCTGGCCTCTGCACGCGCGTAGAGCGCCTGGTACTGATCGTAGGCGTTGGTGACAGCGATGGCGATCTCACCGATCTGCCGCAACTGGGCGGACAGGCCCTGAATGCCTTCGAGCGCGCCGAGGATGGATTGGACCTGCCCTTCGGCGAGCGGATCGATGTGAAGGTCGAGGGTTTCGACATCAAGCGCGCTGAGCCGGGCGTGGAGGACGTCCAGCTGGTCAGCGATCGCACCAAGTTGCTGCAGAGGCTCCAATATCAGGTGGAGATTGTCAGCCTGCGAAGGATCACTAAGCCGTTCGAAAGCGAGAAGGCTGTTCAAGACCAGAGGGTCGATGTGGAGATCCAGCGGGTCGATGTGCAGGTCGAGGGGATCGATGTGGAGATCCAGCGGATCAATATGCAGGTCGAGGACATCGAGATGGAGCGCCCGTGCCTGCAGCTGCATCGCCAGCGGGTCGATATGCAGGTCCAGAGGATCGATATGCAGGTCGAGGGGATCGATGTGGAGATCCAGGGGATCGATATGCAGATCCAGCGGATCAATATGCAGGTCGAGGACATCGAGATGGAGCGCCAGCGCTTGGAGCTGCATCGCCAGCGGATCGATGTGCAGGTCCAGAGGATCAATGTGCAGGTCGAGGGGATCGATATGCAGATCCAAGGGATCGATGTGCAGGTCAAGCGGATCGATATGCAGATCCAGAGGATCGATCCACAAATGAGCCGCCGTTAGGCTCCTCGACGGATCGAACCAGGCTGCAAGCGGATCGATATGCAGGTCGAGGGGATCGATGTGGAGATCCAGCGGATCAATATGCAGATCGAGCGGGTCGATATGCAGGTCCAGCACGTCCAGGTGCAACGCCAGCGGATCAATATGCAGGTCCAACGGATCAATGTGCAGATCGAGCGGATCGATATGCAGATCCATGGGCTGGAAGGTGCCCCAGAAAAGATCGGCCCCTCCCGACAGCATCGCCTGGTTGCCCGAGAGGGAGTCCCAGTGCATCGCCAGCGCCCCGAGCTTCAGCGGGTCGATATGCAGGTCGAGGGGATCGATGTGGAGATCCAGCGGATCAATATGCAGATCGAGCGGGTCGATATGCAGGTCCAGCACGTCCAGGTGCAACGCTAACGGATCGATGTGCAGGTCGTTTGCCTCGAAGATCCTTGTGCTGAGTATCTTCTGAAGCGGATCGATGTGCAGATCCAAGGGATCAATATGCAGGTCGAGGGGATCAATGTGGAGATCCAGCGGATCAATATGCAGATCGAGCGGGTCGATGTGCAGATCCTGCGGGGTGAACGATGCGGTATCAGCCGCTGAAGCCGCGCTACCAATCGCGAGAGCGATAACACCAGAACTTAGAAAAAACTTTTTCATCACGCTTCCTCGAACCCGACGCGGGAGGGGGCCGCGCGGAACTCTGCCATGGTTACACGGAAGTTAGTGCAGAGTTTTCATTTTTATGCAACCATAAGACACAGTTACAGCCGAGAAATCTTGAGCCTCCGGAAGGGTGGGTGACACAGTCACGCTAGCAAACATGCGGGTTTCGGCGTGATTGTTTCACAATTGAACGGACTGGCGCACTTAAGGTAAGTTGTGAAGTCGGCAATCGGCCACACGCAAAACGGGTGTAGGCCAAAGGATTCTTAAGGGTAGAACGCAGTTGCAGCATAGGCGCTGTCTGCTATTGGGCACGTTGTACAAGGGCGTGCTGCCCGGGGAGATGCCATGCGTCTGTCGATGCTGAAGGCGAAGCTGCACCAGGCTACGCTCACCATGACCGACCTTCACTATGAGGGGTCGATCGCGATCGATTCCGAACTGCTCGAAGCGGCGGGCATCCTGCCCAATGAGCGGGTCGATGTCTGGAACATCACCAATGGCGCCCGTCTGACGACCTATGCCCTGGCCGGTGAGCCGGGCAGCGGCCAGATCATGCTGAACGGCGCGGCGGCGCGCCACGCCCATGTGGGCGACCGGGTCATCATCGCTGCTTTCTGTGACGTCGATGCCGACGAGGCGCTGGAGCACGAGCCGACCGTCGTGCTGATGAATGAAGACAACACCATCAAGGACGTCATCAAGGGCTGAGGCCCCTCGAAGACAGCGCATGTTCGTCAGTGTTGTCGACTGTATGCAGTGTGTAGTATGCGGTGTGCATGATAATAGAGCGCAGCAACATCCGCGATGATATCACAGCGGCCGTTCGGGAGATGATCCTTGGCGGCCGGATCCCGGATGGCGACCGGGTGAACGAGGTCGCGCTGTCGTCCGATCTGGGGGTGAGCCGCACGCCATTGCGGGAGAGCCTGCTGCAGCTCGAAGCGGAGGGGCTTCTCGCCTCGAAGCCCCGCAAGGGCTTCTTCGTGCCGCCGCTGACCGGTTCGGAGTTCAGCCAGCTCTACGCCGTGCGGCCGATCCTCGATACCGAGGCGCTGCGCCTTGGCGGGTTGCTCCGTGACCGGACACTTGGCGAGCTTTCCATGATGAATGCGCGGCTGAAGGGAACCACCGATCCGGCAGAGGCGGTGCAGCTGGACGAGGCCTGGCACAGGCTGCTCCTGTCCCAGTGCCCCAACCGGGTGCTTCTGGGCCTGATCGAGCAGATGATGGTCCGGACACGGCGTTACGAGCTCGCGCTCTTCCGCGAGGTCCGGCAGACCTATCGGGCCGGGGACGAGCACGACCAAATCCTCGATGCCCTCCGCGGGGGCGACCTGGAAGCGGCGGCGGATGCGCTGCGGCGGAACCTGTCTTCCGGGGAGGGGCCGATCCTTGCGTGGCTTGCCAGCAGGGGCCAACAGGAGAGGGGGAGTAACCGATGATGATCGCGACACTGACGGCTGTGCTTCTGGCGCAGGCTGTGCCGGAGGGGATTTTTGCCTACCGGAAGGAGGTCTACCGTTCCCCGGTCGGAGCCATAGAGGTCGTTTGCAGGCGGAGAGAATGCAAGACTCACGCGGACGGCGAGCCCCTGGAGGTCGAACGGGAGGGGAGGGGCATCTCCTTCTCGCTTGCGAGCGGAGAGCGGTTCGAGGGCGAGATCGGACGACTAGCCATCGAGGGTTTCTGGATCCAGCCCGAGGACGGCTTCGGCGGGCAGGCAATGGCGACGCCCCTCGACCTCATGCGCTCCGCGCGTGGGACCTTCCGCGGGGAACCCCAGCCGCGCGAGCGCGATGTCCGGCTACTGATAGGATTTGGAAAGCGGGATGGTGAGTCGGTAGCCGCGATCAGAAATCCCGAGTGGAATTTCACCGGTGGTGTCATTCAGTACAAGGCGGAGGAGGGTGTTTTGTCGGCGAACCGGGGTGGGCGCGAGATCAATCTATCCTACCGCTATGACGAAGCCGCGGACACGCTCCATCTGACTTTCCCGAGGCTCGGTGAGATTGCCATGGTCCGCGCCGACAGTGCGCAGGTGGCGGATTTTCTGCCTCGCATGGGTGGGTTCAATGGGCTGACACCGATTGCCGATGGACATGGTTGGCAAGCAGGTGAGCCGGAAGCTGCCGGGTTCAATGTCGAGAGGCTAGAGGAGCTCGTCCGTATACTGGCTGAACATGACCCTCTCTCCGCACGTCCTGACCTGGTGCACAGCGTTCTCGTCGCACGGGATGGAAGGCTCGTTCTCGAGGAGTATTTCTTCGGCCACGGTCGGGAAGACGGGCATGATCTCCGCTCGGCCGGAAAGACCTTCGCCTCCATCCTCCTCGGCGCGGCCATGGCAGATGGTGCGGAGCTGGACGAGAGCACGCCCGTCATGCCGCTCCTTCGCCGGACGATCCCTGCCATTCCCGAGGGCGACGGCCGCGAGGCGATGACGCTCGCGGACCTGATGACCCACCGTAGCGGCCTTGCCTGCGATGATAATGATGACCAGAGTCCGGGTACGGAGTGGCGGCTTTGGGAAAGTGGCGAAGACAACCTCTGGGCCCAGACAGCGCGCCTGCCGATGGTGCGGCGCCCCGGCGAGATCTATGCCTACTGCTCCGGCGGTATGAACCTCGTTGGCGGTGCCCTCGCGGCTGCGTTGGAGGAGCGCGCGTTGTCCCTGATCGACCGGCTGATTGCAGAGCCGCTTGGCTGGTCTCGCTATCACTGGAACCTGATGCCGAGCGGTGACGCCTATCTGGGTGGCGGAGCGGAGCTCATACCGCGGGATTTCCTGAAGCTCGGGCAGATGGCGCTCGATGGCGGTGTCTGGAACGGCGAGCGGCTGGTCAGCGAGGAGTGGATCGAACGTTCAACGACGCCTTGGGTGGAGATCAGCGCGGCGACGACGGGGCTGTCCGAGGAAGCCTTTGGCAACATGTATTTCGGCGGCAAGGACGGTCTTGCCTGGCACATGTTCGATATCGACGTGGACGGACGGACCTACCGCTCCTTCGAAGCGGCAGGCAACGGCGGACAGGTCGTCGTGGTGGTGCCCGAGCTCGACCTCGTCATTGCGTTCAACGGCGGGAATTACGGCCAAGGCTATATCTGGGGCAGGTGGCGTGACCGCTTCGTCGGCGGTCACATCATCCCTGCACTGACGGCGAAGAACTAGACCTTCGCCGCGACTTTCCGGCCTTGCGGGCGGCGGTTGCCGCCGCGGCGGGGCTTCTGTGACTGGCCAGCGCCGGGCTTGCCGCGTCCCGGGCCGCTGCGACGCTGCTGCGGACGGCCCTGGTTCTGCTGGCGTTTCGCCGGGGGCAGGTCGGACAAGTCCTCCTCAAAGCCAGAAGGTAGCGGAGCGACGACGATCTTCTGCCGGATCGTCTTCTCAATGGCTCTGAGGTAGGACTTTTCATCGCCTTGCACGAGGGCAATCGCATTGCCTTCGCGGTCAGCGCGGCCTGTGCGGCCGATTCTGTGCACGTACTGTTCGGGTACGTTGGGAAGCTCGTAATTGATGACGTGGCCGAGGCCCGAAATGTCGATGCCGCGAGCGGCGATGTCGGTCGCGATCAGGACGTTCAGCTTCTTGTCGCGGAAGGCGCCAAGGGCACGCAGGCGCTGGTTCTGGCTCTTGTTGCCGTGGAGAGCAGCGGCGTCGATGTCCTGCTTGGCGAGGTAACGCACGAGCTTGTCAGCGCCGTGCTTGGTCCGCGTGAAGACAATGACCTGTTCGACCTCCTCGCGGCGGAGAATCTCCGCCAGAAGGCGCGGTTTGTCTTCGCGCTTGATGAAGTAGGCGGACTGATCGACCTTCTCTGCCGTGGTGCTTTCCGGGGCAACGGAAACTTCCACCGGGTCGGTCAGGAATTCGGACGCGAGCTGGCGGATCGGCTTCGGCATGGTGGCCGAGAACAACATCGTCTGGCGGTTCTTCGGCAGCGCCTTGGCGATCCGGCGCAGGGCGTGGATGAAACCGAGGTCGAGCATCTGGTCCGCCTCGTCGAGGACGAGGTGGCTGACGCCGTCGAGGTTGAGGGCCTTCTGGCCCATCAGGTCTTCAAGGCGGCCCGGCGTGGCGACGAGGATGTCGACACCCTGGCGCAGCCTGGCCTTTTGCGGGTTGATGTTCACGCCGCCGAAGCAGACTTCGACCGAGAGCCGCGTGCCCTTGCCGTAAGTCCGGAAGCTGGTCGCGATCTGTGCGGCAAGCTCCCGCGTCGGAGCGAGGACCAGCGTGCGGCAGCTCTTTTGCGGCGCGCGGCGCTTTTCGGCGAGGAGGCGGGTCAGGATCGGGGCTGCAAAGCCGAGGGTCTTGCCGGTGCCCGTCTGGGCGATGCCGAGGAGGTCCTTGCCTTCAAGGGCGACCGGGATCGCCTGTTGTTGGATGGGAGTCGGGCGGTCATAGCCTTCAGCCTCCAGCACTCTGGCAATGGAGGGGGCGAGCCCGAACTCGGAAAAATCACTCATAAAACTCTCACGCACAGGCCAGCATTCACACGGCAGTGCGCTTTCCTTCGCGGCGCGCGTGATGGGCCACGAACAAGAAATCGGATTGGGTCGGAGGACCGGCAGGTGCCGGTTTCACGCTGCCTCCGGTCTCTTCTTATGAAGAGGAAACACAGCGGTGCGGCAGCTCCACGACTCCGTCAACTCAATTTGGATTTTGGCCGAAGGAGCTATTCGGTGAATTGTTTTTGGTCGTATGATGCAGAAATAAGCGCGCGTGAGCACGAAACGGCCATTATCGACCTTCGCAGGTTTTCTCAACCTGCACCTGAGCGAGGGCCTCTCGGGTAGCGCGAGGGGCGCTTATCGCTTCTCCGAGCTTGGCGATAGCCCGAATTTAAGGCATCTCTTCGCTCCATGACGCGCACCATCCTGCGAGCCAGTATCCTCGCCGCCACCGCCCTCCTGCCCGCGACGTCCTTCGCGGAGGAGCTTTCCCTCGACAGGCTGTTCGCCAGCCCGAGCCTGACCGGGACCAGCCCGCGGGCCGTGGCCTACGCCCCGGACGGCTCGCTCGTCACCTTCCTGAAGGCGCGCGAAGACGACGCCTCCAGGCTCGACCTGTGGGCCTATGACGTGGAGACCGGCGAGGCTTCGATGCTGGTCGATTCGAAGCTCCTCGAGCCTGACGATTTCGAGCTGTCCGAAGAGGAGAAGGCCCTGCGCGAGCGCAAGCGGATCTCGAGCTCGAAGGGCATCGTCCAGTACCAGTGGGATTCCGAAGGCGAACAGATCCTCGTGCCGCTGGCCGGCGACCTCTTCCTCGTGGCGCTTGACGACAAGAGCGTCCGCAGGCTGACCGAGACCGAGGGTTTCGAGTATGACGCCAAGGTCTCTCCGTCAGGAGAGTACGTCAGCTTCCTGCGGGACGGCACCCTCTATGCGATCGATCTCGACAGCGGCCGCGAGCGCCGGATCTCGCCCCAGGGCGAGGGCGCCGTCTCCTACGGCACGGCGGAGTTCGTCGCGCAGGAAGAGATGAACCGCTACACCGGCAATTGGTGGAGTCCCGACGACCAGCGCATTGTCTATACGCGCACGGACGAAACCGGCGTCGACATCATCCCGCGCTTTGATATTGCCGCCAATGACGTGACGGTGATCGAGCAGCGCTACCCGCGGGCAGGACGCCCGAATGCAGTGGTCGACCTCTTCATCAAGGACATGGACAAGCGCCGCCCTGTCAAGGTGATGTGGGGCGCCTCGCCGGACACCTATCTTGCGCGCGTGGACTGGGCATCGCCGGAGGATCTCTTCATCCAGACGGTCAACCGGGACCAGACCGAGCTGACCCTCAGCAAGGTGAACCTCGGAACCGGGCAAGTCGAAGAGGTCTACACGGAGAAGCAGGACGCATGGATCAACCTGTCCGATGACTTCCATCCGCTCGCAGAGGGCGGGTTTCTCTGGACGACGGAGGAAACGGGCTTCCGGCACATTCTCCATTTCTCCGAGGACGGAGAGAAAACGCAGGTCACGCTCGGCGACTGGCAGGTGCGGGGGATTGCCGCCGTCGATGAAGAGGCTGGCGAGGTCTATTTCGTCGCCCATGTCGACACGCCGCTGGAACGGCACCTCTACCGGGTGAGCTACAAGGACCCCGGCGCGCCCGAGCGGGTGACCCGGCTCGGCTCGACGTGGTCGGTGTCGATGGCTCCGGATGCAGGGAGTTTCGTGGCGACTTCGTCCAACTCCTCGACGCCGCCGCAGACCGGGCTCTATGACGCGGACGGCGAGCGGATCACCTGGATCGAGGAGAATGCCCTCGACCGAATGCATCCCTACTACCCCTATCTCGACGCCCACCAGACCCCGGAATTCGGCACACTGACGGCCGAAACGGGCGAGGCGCTCTATTACTCTATCCTGAAGCCTCACGATTTCGACGAGAGCAAGGAATACCCGGCGATCCTGCGCGTCTATGGCGGGCCGGGGCCGCAGCTCGTGACCAACAGCTTCGGCCGCTGGTTCCTGTTCGACCAGTACATGCAGCAGCAGGGCTATGTCGTTTTCACGATCGACGGGCGCGGCTCGGGCGGCCGGGGCAAAGGCTTCGAGGACCATCTCTACCGGAACATGGCGGGCGTCGAGGTGACCGACCAGCTTCAGGGCACGGACTTCCTGGCCTCTTTGCCTTACGTGGACGAGGACCGCATCGGTGTCACCGGCTGGTCCTATGGCGGCTACATGACCCTGCACCTCGCGCTGCGCGCACCGGAAGGGACCTTCGCGGCTGCGGTCTCGGGCGCGCCGGTGTCGGACTGGTCGCTGTATGACACGTTCTACACGGAGCGTTACATGGATACGCCGCAGGACAACCCCGAAGGCTATGAGCGCTCGTCCGTGTTTCCCTATCTCGGACAGCTCGAGACGCCGCTGCTCATCATCCACGGCATGGCCGACGACAACGTGACGTTCGACAATTCGACACGCGTGTTCGCAAGGCTGCAGGCGATGGGCAAGGACTTCGAGATGATGACCTATCCGGGCCAGCGCCACTCGATCCATTCTGGGCCGCAGGGACAGCACCGCTTCACCCACTCGATGCGGTTCTTCGACAGGCACCTGAAGCCGGGTGAATAGGGAAAGGAAAGGGGCGCCGCGGCGCCCCTTTTCGTCAGAACACGAGCCTGAGATCCATTCCCACAGTACGCGGAGCGCTACGGAAGGTGTTGGTGCCGATGAAGCCGTAGCCTGAGACGGCATAGTCTTCGTCGCTCAGATTGCGTCCCCAGATGGAGAACGTGAGGTCGTCGGTCACGGCAGCTTCGAAGGCTGCGTTGACCGTGGTGAAGCCTTCCTGCTTGCGCTCGTCGAGCCCTTCGGCATCGAGCTGGTAGTCGCTGCGGTACTTGGCATCGGCTGCGATGGAGAAGCGGTCGCCTGCGAATGGAAGGAGCCAGCGGCCGCTGAGGGTGGCGGAGACTTCCGAGGCGAAGGGCAGCGGGTTGCCGTCGAAGAGCGCTGCGTTGCTGCTGCCATCGAAGGGCTGGTAGATCTCCGTGTCGAGAAGAGTGACACTGGCCCGCAAGTCTAGACGATCCGTAGGCTGTGCTTCAGCTTCGATCTCAAGGCCACGGACACCGGCTGCGTCGAGGTTCGAGAGCGAGTTGGAGATGATCGTGGTGCCGTCGGGCTGGGTGAACGGCACGAAGATGCGGGCTTGCGGATCGTCATAATCGAGTATGAAGGCCGCGATACTGCCGCGCAGCCGGTCCGTCACCCGGCTTCGAAGGCCGAGTTCATAGGCGATGACGGTCTCCGCGCCGAACAGCCCTTCATCGGCGTAGTGCCCGGCATTGTTCGCGACCTCGCCGTTGAAACCGCCGCTTTTGAAGCCGCTGGCGACAGAGGCATAAACATTGGTCCGTAAGCTGATCGCATAGCGAAGGGCCGCATCCCCGGTGAAGCGGGTTTCTTCGATGGAATTGCTGCCGACGGCATCGCCGAGGCCATCGCGGTCGTTGAAGGCCCGCGTGCCATCTTCGAAGAGGTGGATGCCGAAACCTTCGCCGTCGATGTCTTCCGCCGTGAGTCGCCCGCCAAGGGTGAGGGCGAGGCGGTCCGTCAGGTCGTGCTGAAGGCTCGCGAACAGGGCGCCCGTGCTGCGCTGCTGCTCGATCGTGGTGAGGAGCGAGCGCACCGGGCTCGGAGAGGCGGGGGTCGGGCCGACGCGGCCCGGAGCACCGACATAGGTGCAGCTGCCAAGCAGGGTCGCTTCGTCGAGCCTGCCGCACCAGATGAGGTAGTCCTGCTGGAAGTCATCCGTCGACGCCGCAAGTCCGATGAGGAGCGATCCGCGCTCCAGCTCTTTCACGCCGCGGAGTTCCTGGCTCGCCTGCCAATAGTCGCGATTGTAGCGCAGGTTGGCATTGAGCGACGGAATGCCGAAAGGCGCCGGTGTGCCGTCAAAGTCGAAGCCGTAGTTTTGCGCGTAACCCTCGAAGGCCGTGAGCGAGGTCATGTCCCAGCCCCCGCTTGTCCATGTCGTCTCGAGCGATGCTCCGTAGAAGTCATTGTCTCGGGGCTGCAGGCCGTCATTTCCGACGGAGATCTCGTGGTCACCGAGGTCGAGGGCGCTGTTGAGAGGGGCCGGATTGGTGCCCTTCTGGGCCTCGTAGTGAAGGCGAAGAAGGGCCGTGCTCCGATCACCCTCGCGCAGGACGGACAGGCGCATGCCGAAGTCTTCGGTTTCCCCGGCTGCACGGTCGGAGCCTGCGGGGAAGCCGCCGCTGGCGACATTGTCGAGGACCGGGCCCTGCAACCTGCCGCGAAAGGCGAGGCGGGCGGCGAGGTCTTCGGCCAATGAAGTTTCGAAAGCTCCGGCCACGTCGAGCAGGTCGTAGCTGCCTGCGCGCAGGCGGAGGGACGACGGGGCATCCGTGCCCGGACGGTTCGTGACGAAGTTGATCGAGCCGCTCGATGCATTGCGGCCGTAAAGCGTGCCTTGGGGGCCTTTGAGGACCTCGACGCGCGCCATGTCATAAAGAAGGAAGCCGGTCTGGACATTGGTCGCGAGCAGAACGCCATCGCGGTAGACCGCCGCGGCGCCGGGGGTCAGGGCCTGGTGATCCACCGCTCCGATGCCGCGGATCTGGTAGGCGATCTGGCTGCCGTTTGCGACGGCGGCCTGCAGGCCGGTGACGAGGCGGGTGATCTCCTCCGCCCGGTCGAGGCCGCCCGGCTGGCTGCCGAGCTCGATCACATCGACGCTGCCGGCGACCTCCGACAGGGGCAGGGGGCGCTTGGTTGCGGTGACGATGATTTCGTCGGTGGAGGGCTCGCTGGCGAAGGCCGTGCTGGCGATACAAAGTGCCGCAGCCGAGACGCCGGTCAGGTAACGCATGACAGTTTTTTCCTAGTGGGAGAAAGACTTTGGGACGCCGTGACCCTAGCGCAGGTCGGGCGCGATTATCGGCTCTTTAGGGGTGGTATATTAAAACGGTCGTTTCACTGGACTCAACGGGGTGAGACGTTACTGTCGTGCCGCGTTCTCGAAGGGTAAAATCGCGTGCGGATTGTTTTCTCGATCGCCTCTCTTGTCATGATTGCAGCCAGCCCCGCGCTGGCGCAGAAAAACGGGCCGACCTTCACCGGCGTGGGTTCAGGGGCGAGGGCCTTCGAACAGCTCGACGACAAGCTGCCGACGCCGAACGCCTACCGCGCGGCGACCGGCGAGCCGGGCCCCGCCTACTGGCAGCAGCAGGCGGATTACAAGATCAACGTCGTGCTCGACGAGGATGCCAAGCGCATCGAGGCGTCAGAAGACATCATCTACAAGAACAACTCGCCGCACGAGCTTCGCTATCTCTGGGTGGCCTTGGACCAGAACCGCTTCGCCGATGGATCGCTGGCGCGGACATCCGAGCGAATGTCGGACATGGGCCGCCGTCCGGGTTCGAACTCCGCGCCGCGCCTGGACTTCGGTGCGCTTGCGCGTCTCGAGAACTTCGAAAACAATGACTACGGCTTCAAGATCGGCACCGTCACCGATGGTGATGGCAACGAGCTGAGCTACACCGTCGTCGACACGATGATGCGGATCGACCTTCCCGAGCCGCTTGCTCCGGGTGCGGAGACAGAGTTCACGATCCCTTGGTCGTTCAATATCATCAACGAAAGCGTGGTCGGCGGCCGCGGCGGCTATGAGAGCTTCCCTGTCGACGCAGAAGAGCCGACCGACGACACGATTTTCTTCCTCGCCCAGTGGTTCCCACGCATGGCGGCGTTCACGGACTATGAGGGCTGGCACAACAAGGCGTTTCTCGGTCGTGGCGAGTTCACCCTCGAGTTCGGCGACTACGAAGTCGATATCACGGTGCCTGCGGACCATATCGTCTCCGCAACCGGCGTGTTGCAGAACCCCGGCCAGGTCCTGACCCGGCAGCAGCGCCGCCGCCTCGAAAGGGCGAAGACCGCTGAGAACCCTGTCTTCATCGTGACACCTGAAGAGGCGAAGGAGAACGAGAAAGAGGGGACCGACAAGACCAAGACCTGGAAGTTCAAGGCCGAGAATGTCCGCGACTTCGCCTGGGCCTCCTCGCGAAAGTTCATCTGGGATGCGATGGGCTTCCGTCAGGACGATGACGAAAACCCGCTTGTCATGGCGATGAGCTTCTACCCCAACGAAGCCGAGCCGATCTGGTCGACATACTCGACCGAGGCGGTCATCCACACGATGGAAGTCTACAACAAGTTCGCCTTCAACTATCCCTATCCCACCGCCCAGTCCGTGAACGCATGGGAGCGCGGCGGGATGGAATACCCGATGATCACCTTCAACGGTTATCGTCCGAACACGAAGGATGCGCCGAACGGCGAGGTGACCTATTCACGGAACATCAAATACGGCCTGATCGGCGTCATCATCCACGAGATCGGCCATATCTATTTCCCGATGACGGTGAACTCCGACGAACGCCAGTGGACGTGGATGGACGAGGGGATCAACACCTTCCTCGAATATGTGGCCGAGTACGAGTGGGAGGAAGACTTCCCGATCCTCGGCGGCAAGCCGAACCCGCTCGATGTGATTACGGACTACATGGTCAGCTCGAACCAGGTCCCGGTGATGACCCAGTCGGACTCGATCATCCAGTTCGGCCCCAACGCCTATTCGAAGCCGGCCTCCGCCCTTGTGATCCTGCGGGAGACCATTCTGGGGCGCGAGCTCTTCGATGAGGCGTTCCGCGAGTATTCTCGCCGCTGGAAGTTCAAGCGTCCTCAGCCTGCGGACTTCTTCCGCACCATGGAGGAGGTGTCCGGCAAGGACCTCGACTGGTTCTGGCGCGGCTGGTGGTACACGACGGACCATGTCGATCTTGCTGTCGTCGGCCTTCAGACCCTGAAGATCTCGACCCAGGACCCCGATGTCGAGGCGGACTACAAACGCGAGGAGCGGAAAGCCCGCGAGCCTGAACCGATCACCCAGATCCGCAACCGCGAAGAGGGCCTGACGACGCGCCTCGAGCGTCGCCGCGAACGCCTTGCGGATTTCTATAACGAGAACGACGAGTTCGAACCGACCAACAAGCAGCGCAACGCGTTCAAGTCTTTCCTCGAGAGCCTGAACCCGCAGGAGCGCGCGCTCTATGACCGCATGATGGAGCGTGACCCGTGGGTGCATGTCATCGATTTCGAAAATGTCGGCGGTCTGGTCATGCCGATTCCGCTGACCATCACCTATGCCGATGGTTCGGAAATGGACATGATGCTGCCGGCCGAAATCTGGCGTTACAACGCGGAGCGTTTCTCGAAGATGTTCGTCACCGACAAGGAGATCGTCTCGGTGGAGATCGATCGTGCGAACCAGATCGCCGATGCGGACGAAAGCAACAACACCTTCCCCCAACGCGTGAACAAGAGCCGTTTCGAGCTCTATCGTTCAAAGCGCAGCTCGAACAATCAGATGGCGGACAGCCTCTATGAGCTGGACGGCGACGAGAAGGGCGAGACTGCAAACGAGCAGGGACCGGAGGTCCCGCTGGAGCCTGTCGATGGCGGTCGCTAAGCGTTTCCTCCAGGCGCTGGCGCTGATCGCCCTGCTGGCGCCCGGCATCGCCTCGGCGCACCGGATGCCGGAGGTCGATATCACCATCGCCACGTCGGAAGTCGGTGGCGAGGAAGTTGCGGCCTTCACCTTCCGTTTCCACGCCGCCGACGTTCTGAAGGCGCTAGGCCTCGATCGCGCGGTCGATGTGGATCTCAGCGACCCCAAGGTTCTCGCCATGATGGCAGCCAAGGCGGAGGCCAAGGTCGTAACCGAAGGCGGAACGCTCGACTACTTCGGCGGCGAGACGGACGGGAACGCCGTGTACCTCTTTTTCACCGCGAAGCCGGGAACGGTCATCACCGATGCGTCCGTGCTTTCATCCGCCTATGAAAGCTGGACCAACCGGGTCAATGACGAGCGCTCGGGAGAAACCGTCACCACGGTCTACACCCAGGGTGGCGAGCTCAAGGGTCACCGCCACTAGAGACGGTGACACCCGGCCGAGGTGCTTCTCATCGTCCAAGCCGGCGAGGAGAGCCCTGCCGGCCGGGCCTGTTTGGACTACCGAACTCTGTGGGATGCAGACGGAGCCCTGACACCTGCGTGATGCAAGAGGGGTGGCGCAAATGCGCGCCGCGCAACATATGGTGCCCAAGGAGATCGCTGGAGTTCCATGCGCCGACCATTGGACGACATCCTCTCGGAGCACCCCGAGCTGAGCCGCGCGGAAAGCCGCGCCGAGGCGGAGGAGCACCTCGAAGAGCTGTTCCTCGAGGCCCAGAAGCGGTCCAACGCTTTTGCGGCTGAACGGCTCGAGGAGATCTACGAGGTGGCCGAGCGGGCGCTGGCATTGGGTGCGTCCTTCCCGCCTGTGCCCATCGAAGAGCGCCGCCCTGCCGCGGCCTGGTTTCTCAAGGTTCCGGGCCTCCTCGCCCAATATGG
The DNA here is from genome assembly GCF_014651915.1 of Parvularcula lutaonensis. GTDB lineage: Bacteria > Pseudomonadota > Alphaproteobacteria > Caulobacterales > Parvularculaceae > Parvularcula > Parvularcula lutaonensis. The sequence continues at coordinate 19,201 of NZ_BMXU01000003.1, read as the reverse complement.
AGGCGGCCTGCTGCTCGCAGCCTGCGCGCCGCTGGTGGCCGACGAGTCGACCATGCTGGCTGTGGCGTGCGGTGTGGGCGCTGTGCTGACCCTGGTCGGGCAAAGGCGCGGAGGCGGGGGAAAGCCACGTCGCGAGCCCCCGAAGGCGGTGGCGGCGAAATTCGAAGGGCTGGTCTCGGCAGCCGAGCGGACCCTCTCCTCGATGACGGCCCCGCTCGCCCTCGAAGCTCCCTCTAGGCAGGGGACGTCTCTTTCGGATGATGACGTGCTGTCTTTCCTGCAGGATGCGGTGATGGTGAGGGGCCTCTCCGACGAAGCCGACGAGCTGGCCGCCAATGCCGAAAGGCTGATCGAACGGGCGGGTTACCGGATCGTCTGTGAGGGGAGTGACGACCTTTTCGAAGTCATGATCGACCCGGAGGTAGCTGAAGAGATCCTGCTCAAGCCGGCATTGGTGCATCGGACCGATCCCGGCAAGATCGTGTTTGGCGTGAAGGTCAGGGGGCGGAGCTAAATGAAGAACCATTATCTCGGCTTCGACCTCGGCCACGCCGATACGGCGATCGCGCTCGTCTCAGGTGGCCGTCAGGAGCGCTTCGCCGCGCCTGCCAATATCGAGATCCAGGGGCAGACGATCCAGCCGACGGCCCTTGTCCGTATCGAGAAGAACGGGCGTGAGGAACTGGTGATCGGCAGCCGGGCCATTCGCGAGGCTTCGAAGGCGGAGAACGCGGCTAGCTCGCGCCTGCGCGCGGCCTTCAAGACCCGGCCGAAGGATCTCGGTGAAGCGAGGGACGACATCCGCGACTTTTTCGCGACCTGCCTGGCCGAGGCGTCTTTTGACCCGCTGCCCCCGGAGGGCTGGGCGGGGACCGCTATCGCGGTGGGTTGCCCTTCTGGCTGGTCAGCGGAGGAGGATATCCGTCAGTACCGGGAGATCCTGGTCGAGGGCCTCGCCGGAACCGAGATGGAGGGCGCTGAGGTCACTGTGGTGCCCGAGAGCCGGGCGGCGTTGCTGCAGGCTATCGACAATCCCAATTCGCCCCTGACCACCGAGGCGCGGGGCGAAAATATCCTCGTCATCGACATCGGCTCCTCGACTCTCGATTTCTCCCTGATCGCGCCGGAGCAGAAAGCCTCGCCGCTTCTCGACGCGGGGCTCGATCTCGGAGCGTCGTTCTTCGACCGAAAGGTGCTGGAGGCGGTTCTGGCGAGGGAGCCCAAGGCTCGGGAGTTCCTCAAACACAATCCTCACTACAGGGATCTTTGGCTCTTCTATGCGCGAAGGACCAAGGAGCAGTATTTCATCGACGCGCCGGAAGATGATGACGAGCTTGTCTCGGGCGCACCGCTGCAGCCTTACTTCACCGGCGGGAGGCGGCGCAGTCTCGAGATCGCCATTACCGGCAAGGACATGAAGGCATTCCGTAAGGCCCCCTACGACCGCGAGCTTCATCCGTCCAAGGAACTGAATCTCGATCCCGTGCTCCTGCAGTCAAAATCCTGGGAAGAGATTTACGAGGAAAGCCTGCGCGCGCTGAACGACGCGATCGAGCGACGGGGGACGAGCTATGGCCGTGTGCTGCTGGCTGGCGGCGCATCGCGGATGCCGTTCACGCGGGAGATTGCCGAGCGGGTTTTCGGGAATGATGGCCGTGTGCTGATGGACCCCGAGCCGTCACATATGGTGAGCCGCGGGCTGGCCCGCTGGGGCCGCAAGCGGGACAATGTCGAAGAGTTTGCCCGCGAAGCCCGAAAGCTGATGAAGGAGCGCCTGCCGCAGCTCATCGACCAGGAGTTCGAGGCGCTCAAGATACTCCTCGCACGCGGCCTTGCCGAGGTCATCTATGATCGCTTCGTCATGCCGACCGTGGAGAAATGGAAGGACGGCGCCTTCCGGACGGGCCACGATGTCCGCAGGGAGATCGAGGCGCGCTACCAGGAATGGCTGGTCTCCGACGAAGGTTCTTCCTTCTTTGTGCAGACGATCAATCAGTGGTGGCGCGACGAGGTCAAGCACGAACTCGACAGGGAACTCGACCGCCTGCACGAGGCCTATGACATTTCGCGGGATATCCAGTTGCAGTTCGACCGCGCGATCGAGCCGGATTTTTTCCGCTTCGATGCCGCGGCGATCGACCTGCCCTTCGAGACCATCATCCAAGCCGCGATCATCACGCTGGCCTTCGTCGTCACGGTGTCGATCGACATGGCGATGGGCGGGATCCCGTTCTTCTCCGGCACGCTGGCGGCTGCTGTTGCCGTGGGCGGACGGTTCACGCGTAACTGGATCGCTGGGCTCGACGTGCCGTCCTTCGCAAGGAAGCTGCCCGATCGCCTGCCGGGTCGCGAGCGTCTCTTCGACTCCCAGGTGAAAGGCCGGGTCGAGAAGCAACTCGCCCAGTCCTTCGACAAGGCAAAGGAAAGCATCCTGGCGCAGGTCGAAGCCGCGGTTGCGGCATCGATCGAACGGCAGACGCAACGCGCACGGACTCTGTTGATGGGTAGTGACGGGCTAGGGTAGGACCGTGACCCCGTCATCCGTCACCCTTGCCTTTACGCCATAGACGTCTTCGATGAGGTCAGCTGTCAGTGTCGATGCTGTCGGACCTTCAGCGACCACACGGCCTTGCTTGAGAACGAGCAGGTCGTCGGCATAGTGCGCGGCAAGGCCCATGTCATGAAGGACGACAGCAGCGCCCCCGCCTCTCTCCGTGTACCCCTTGAACAGCTTCATCACCTGTCGCTGGTGGTAGGGGTCAAGGGATGTCGCAGGTTCGTCGGCGAGGATGTAGGGCGTCTCGGCTGCAAATGCGCGCGCGCAGTGCAGGCGGGCTTCTTCCCCCCCCGAAAGCGTGTCGGCGGCGCGGTCGGCGAAAGGCTCGAGGCTGCAGCTGGCAATCGCCGCATCCACGGCCCTCGCATCCGTCCCGGCGAGAGAGCGGGGCGCTGCTCCGTAGGCGAAGCGCCCCAGCGCGACGATGTCCCGGACCTTCAGAGGCCAGGCCAGCGGACGCTTCTGGGGAAGATAGGAGATCTTCCGCGCCCGTTCGGTCGGGGACAGGGAGGCCCAATCGGCGCCGTCGACGGACACGGAACCGCGGTGGTCCTCGAGGCCGATGCCAGCGCGCAGGAGCGATGTCTTGCCTGCTCCGTTCGGCCCGATAATGGCGACGAGCCTACCCGGATCGACGGTGAAGTCGACGTCTTCGACCAGCACCGCCGCAGCCTTTCTCACGGCTATGTTCTTCATGCGGAGGGCCATCAGAGACCACCCCTTCGCCGGAGCGAGATGAGCACGAAAACGGGGGCGCCAATCAGCGCGGCGAGCACGCCCAGCCGTAGCTCTGCCGTGCCGGGGAGAAGCCTGATCGCGATGTCTGCGAGCGTCAGGAGAAGGCCGCCTGCGAGGAAGGACGGAGCAAGACTGGCACCCGGATCATGGCCGGTGAGCGGCCGGACAATATGCGGCGCAACGATACCGACGAAACCGATCCCGCCGGCCAGGGAAACCGAGGCACCAGTGAGGAGGCCCGTCCCGAGAACTGTCAGCAAGCGGTGCTTCTGAAGGTCGAGCCCTGCCGCCGCCGCCGCGTCCTCGCCCAGTGTCAGCGCCGTGTAGCCGCGTCTTGCGAGCAGGACGAGCGCCCCACCTGCCGCCATGAAGGGGGCCGCGAGAGCGATGTCCTGCCAGCTGCGGTTGGCGACGGAGCCGAAGGTCCAGTTGACCATCTCCATCAGCGTGAACGGCGTGGGCGCGAGGCTGAGGAGGAGGCTCATCAGTGCACCAATGAAGCTCGACAGGCCGATGCCGAAGAGAATGAGCGTCGCGACGGACCGCAAGCGGATAGCGGCGACGGAGATCAGCGCCGTCGCCGCAAGGGCCCCTGCGACCGCGGCGATGGGCACGGCAGGCCCCGCACTGGCGACGCCGAAATAGATGACGAGCGTCGCGCCGAAGATGGAACTGGCGGTGACGCCCAGAACGCCGGGTTCTGCCAGCGGATTGCGGAGAAGACCCTGTAGCGCCGCGCCGGCGAGAGCCAGGCTGCCCCCTGTCAGGAACGCAGCAACGGCGCGGGGTGCGCGGATGAGCTGGATGACGGTGTTGTCGCCGCTCGGCCCCTGGCCAAACAGTCCCGCGAGAGCACGGACCGGGGAGAGCGGCGTCGGCCCCAGGAGAATGGCCGCAAAAAACGCGGCCAAGCTCATCGTGAGGAGAGTGAGAGAAAGGCGCAGGTCCCGGCTCATTCCCGGCCCTCCCGGATCAGCCGGATCGCTTCGCCAAGGGGGAAGGCCGCGCAGCCGAGGAGGGCGCCCGGCACATCCGTGCGCGGAAGGGCCATGAGGTCCCGGGCGACCGGATGGCGGAGGCTGTCCCAACGCCCCTCGAAGCGGTCGCGGCTGTCAAAAAAGCCGGTCACGAGCCGGTCCGGGCTTTCATAGGCGAGGCGCTCGAGGGGCAGAGGGTGCCAGCCCGGCCGGGTTTCGTAATTCTCGAGACCCGCTGCGGAAAGGACCTGGTCGACAAGCGAACCCGGCCCGGTCGTCACGCCTGAAGGGGTGACGTAGAGCGCCTGCTCAGCGCCTTCGGCGGGCTGTGCGATCTGCTGGCGGAGGTCGGCTGCGAGCGCGGCACCTTTCTCCGGTGCGCCGAGGGCCGCGCCAAGCCTTTCCGTGTTCGCCGCCACGTCGTCCAGCGTTGCTGCCCAGCCAAGCTCGACCACCGGGACACCCGCGCGCCTGAAAAGTTCGGTCGCCCGTGGGCCTCCGCCATAGGACCGGACGATGAGATCGGGCTTTAGAAGGAGCACATCCTCTGCAGACGGACGGACGACAGGGATGTCGGCGGCGCGCTCATTGAGGAAGGTGTAGTCCTCGCCCGCTCCTGGCGAAACGGCGGCGATCGCGTCCGTTTCGGCAAGAGCGAGGACGTGGATGTCGGCGCAGTGGTCGAGACTCACGATCCGCTGCGGTGCCGCGGCAAGTGGCGGCCCTTCGCTCTCGCCACAAGCCCCGAGGGCCAGGAGAACAAGGGCCGCACGCCGGATCATTGGCTGAGGCGGATCCCGACCGTCGCCGAAGCGCCTGCGGTCCCGTAGCCGAAGACCTGCTGGTAATCCGTGTCCGTCAGGTTCTCGGCGCGCAGGTAGATCTCTGCCTTCTCGGAGACATCATAGCTGAGGCTGGCGTCGAGCCGGGTCCAAGCGTCGACGGTCCCGAAGCTGTCGGTCTCTTCGCCATTGTGCCGCAGAATGAACGTCGCGCGGAAGGTTTCCCCCTCATAGCTGAGGCTCGCATCGCCGGAATGCTCGGGCAGGCGGGCGAGGGCGTTGCCGGCTCCGTCCTCCGCCTCGAGCCAGGTATAGCTGCCGCGTGCCACCAGCTTTCTCGGCAGGCTGACGGACCATGCAGTTTCGATGCCTCTCGTTTCGGCGCGTGCGATGTTATCGTAGCCGCCGAGGGCGAAGGAGAAATCGATCAAATCGTCCGTGTCGAGTTCGAAATAGCCGATCTCGAGGTTGAAACCCTCGCGGAAATAGAGCGCACCGATGTCAAAGCCCTCGGAGCGCTCGGGCATGAGGCCTACAGGCACCGCTGTCGCACCACAGCAGAAAAATGTCTGCTGGAACAGGCTTGGGGCTTTGAAGCCCTGACCCCAATTGCCGCGCAGGGTGAGAGCAGGGTGCGCCTGCCAGCTCACCGCGATGCGGCCCGTGGTTTCGCTGCCGAACTGTTCGTGGTCGTCGATCCGTACACCGCCGGTCAGGGTAAGGCCGGCAGTGGGTTTCAACGCGGCGAGGGCGAAGCCCGATGCGATCGAGGTCTCCTCGTCATTGGCCTCGCGGCCATCGCGCTCCGCGCCGAGCGTCACGGCGACGGGCCAGTCAGGGGCATCGGCCGTGAGCTGGTAGCGCAGGATGTTGCGCTCGCCACGGGCATCGAACGCAGGGACCTCGCCCGTGAAGTTGCTGCGGTCGATCTGGCTGTAGCCTGCGAAGAGGCGGTGGCTGACGATCTTGTCCTCGGGCGTTGACAGCGCGACGTGCCCGGTCAGCTCGTCGGTCTCGGAACGCTCGTCCCCATCGGCGACGAAACCGGGGGCGAGGAAGTCGAAGCTGTCGAACTCCGTCTCCGCGGTCTGGACATAGAGCCCGGTGTCGAGAAGGGCCGCTCCGAAGTCCGAGCGGTGCCGGAGACTGGCTGACGTCGACCGAAAGCCGTCATCCTCCGTGTTGCCAGCATCTTCATCGGCCTTGGAGAAGCCGTCCGAGACAACGGACGTGATCCCGATCCGCAGGTTATGCTGCTGGTTGCCGAGGGTGCCCCGCACGCCGCCGCGGTAGCTGTCGAAGCTGCCGACCTCGGCAAAGACGGCGCCCTGGCTCAGAACGCCCGCACCGGGCTCGGGGCTGCGGGTGGTGATGGAAACCACACCGCCGATGGCTTCTGAACCCCATAGGGTTGACTGTGGGCCACGGAGGATTTCGATCCTCTCGGTCTGGTCGGTATCGAGGCGGGCAAAATCGAACCCTCCTCCGGGTGCGGAGGTATCCCCCACCGGGACGCCGTCGATGAGGACCAGTGTCTGGTCACTGGCCGCGCCGCGGATGCGGATGGTCGCCGCACCGCCGAGCCCGCCCGACTGGTTGAGCGTCACGCCGGGTGCCGAGGCGAGGGCGTCGATGGCAAAGGCGTAGCCCTGACGCTCGAGGTCCTCGCGGGTGAGAATGGTGACGGCCGTTCCGGCCTCTGCAAGCGTCTGGTCAAGACGGCTGCCATAGACAACGATGGTGTCGGGGTCCTGCCCCGCGTCATGCGCGAAGGCCGGGGTGCTCAGCAGGCTGAGCGATACTGCCAGGAGAAGCTTTCGCTTCATCGTCTCTCTCCAGCGCACGGCCCGCCTGAACCCTGCGCGATGAACGCGGCTATACCCGGTCGCGGAGCCCTGCCCGCTGGCGGCCGGAATCGATGCCGTTTCGGAGGAGAAAGCTCTCCCGTTCCCGTGGCCTATTCCCGGACCGGGGAGCGAACGACGCGATGGCAGGTCTCCTGGCTCTCCGGTCACTGCGTCAGGTCGCCTTCCCAGGGCTGATACCCCAGTGGCATGATGACCATCCGCTCACGGATGACAGTTGCGGGTACAGCGCCGGATTTTCACCGGCTTCCCTCTTCGCCAGCTATTACGCTGGAACCATCTGGGCATAGTGTCGTCGCCATGCGACCTCGTGTCAATTGTTCGCTGCCGCGCTAGGTCTGGTGGATGATCGAACTGAGCAATGACGAGCTGAAAGCGGGGCTGCTCCCTTACGGGGCGCGGCTCGTGTCTGTGGAGCTGGGCGATGGCTGGCAGGCGGCACTGTCGCCTCCGGGCGGCGATGATGACCGCGAGGACCCGGCCTATATCGGCGCCGCGCTGGGGCGCTATGCCAACAGGATCGATGGAGGCTTCACCCTCGACGGGAGGCGTTTCGACGCGGAAACGGACGGCGGCGACGTGGCGCTCCATGGCGGGCCTCGCGGCTTTGCCCGCCGTGAATGGGATGTCCTCGACCACAGCCGAGATCGCGCCGTGTTTCGCCTCGAGAGCGAGGATGGCGACCAGGGCTATCCGGGCCATCTCAGGGTCTTGCTGACGGTTCGCGTTGAAGGTCGCGCTCTGCTTGTCTCCTTCGAGGCCGAGACCGATCAGCCGACCCCGGTCAACTTGAGCTATCACCCTTATTTCCGGCTTGGCGACGAAACCGTACACGGACATCGCCTGACGTTGCCTGCGCAGGGCGTGTTGGCCACCGATAGCAGGCAGGTGCCGACAGGAGAAATCATGCCGCTGGTCGGTGGCGCGCTCGACCTGTCGGATGGCCCCGTGCTTGGCGAGCGGATCGGACTGCTCGACGCTTTTCAGGGCTTTGACCACTGCTACATGACACCGGGGGGCGTCAGGGCACGCCTCGCGCACGAGGGCTCGGGCCGGAGCCTTGTCATCACCTCCGACGCTCCGGCCGTGCAGGTCTACACAGGACAGGGGCTGAGCGGACCCAACGCGCCCTATGCCGGGATTGCGATCGAGCCGCAGAGCCCGCCCGATGCGCCCAACCATGCGACCCTCGGCGACACGATCCTCCGTCCCGGAGGGGTCTACAGGCGAGCGATCCGGTACAGCTTTGACTGGCGTTAGCGGACCTCCTTGACGATACATGCCTTTTGCCATCGGGGCACGAGGCGCGCTCCGGCAATGGTTTCAACGGCTCGCCCGCGATCGCGCGCCCGATCCGCGCGTCCTTCCCCAGGCTTGAGCAGCGCGAAGCGTGGCGGGGAGGCGGCGAGCACCCTAAGTCCCCATGGCCTGACTGGAGAGCACGATGGAATCCCTTGCCCAAGACCTCCGCCAGATGAAGCGAACTCCCCTGGACGATGCGCATGTCGCCATGCTGCGCGAACTCGGGGAGGAGCGGCGCTACGCTGCGGGCGAGATGGTCGTCGAGCCGGGGCAGCCGATGGACGAGTTCATCTTCTGCGAGGAAGGCGAGATCGAGGTCGTCGACATGCGCACCGGCGGCAAGGCTGTGGAGGCGACGATCGGGCCGACGCAATATCTCGGCGAGATCAGTTTTCTGAACGGCGGCACCTGGCACATGCCGATGCGAGCGGTGGTGGATACGCGGTGTACGGTGGTTCCACGCAAGGACATGCTCGACCTCATGGCGCGCGTGCCGGAGATGAGCGACATCATCGTCACTGTTTTCGCCGCACGCCGCAGGCGGACCTTCGAGGACCAGAACTCTGCCATCACGATCATCGGCGATGAAGAGGATGGCGGGCTCCGGCGGGTGGCGAGCTTCGCCTCGCGCAACAAGATTCCCGTCAGGCGCCACGCCCTGGGAAGTCGGGAGGCGGACGCTGCCCTCAGGCGAGCGAGTCTCGAAACGAATGAGCCGGCGCTGATTTTCGGCAAGGACAAGGTCATCGAGAATCCCACTCCGCGGGGGCTTGCGCGCTTTGTCGGCCTCGACCTGCCCCTGGCGGGCGAAGACGATTTCGACGTGGTCGTGGTCGGCGGGGGACCGGCAGGCATTGCCGCTGCGGTTTATGCGGGTGCGGAGGGCCTGTCTGCTCTCGTGATCGAAGACCAGGTGATCGGCGGGCAGGCCGGAACGTCGAGCCGGATCGAGAACTATATGGGCTTTCCCACCGGCATTTCCGGCGCCGACCTCTGTTTCCGCGGGGAGATCCAGGCCATGCGCCTCGGCACACGCTTCGTCATGCCGCGCCGGGTCGCCGCGATCAGGCCGCTGGGCGAAGGCCGAAAGGGCTACTGCATCGGGCTCGAGGACGGCGAAGAAGTCCGTACACGCTCCGTGGTGATTGCAACCGGTGTCCAGTATCGCCGGCTGCCACTGGACAAGCTCGAAGAGTTCGAGGGCGAAGGCGTCTACTACGCCGCGACCGATATGGAGGCCCGCTACTGCCAGGGCGCAGAGGCCGTCATCATCGGCGGCGGCAATTCGGCAGGGCAAGCGGCCATGTATCTCTCCCGCTCGGCCAGGCACGTTCATGTGCTGGTGCGCGGAAACGAGCTCGCCCAATCCATGTCCGCCTATCTCTCGAGCAGGCTCGAGCAGGATCCCAGGATCACGGTCCACTACGAAACCGAGTGCACGGAGCTTCACGGCAAAGACTGTCTTGAGGCGATCACGATACGGAACAAGATTCAGGGAAAAGAGCACCGCATCGAGACCCCGGCCCTCTTCGTCATGGTTGGTGCCGCGCCGCGCACCGATTGGCTGGGCGAGTGCGTGGAGAAGGACGAGAAAGGCTTCGTCAGGACGGGACAGTCCGAGCATTGTCCTTCAGCCTACGCCACATCAGCACCGGGTATCTACGCTGTCGGTGACGTCCGGTCAGGCTCGGTCAAGCGGGTGGCCTCGGCGGTCGGCGAGGGCTCGGTCGTCATCAGTCATGTGTGGAACCACGTGCATGGGTGAGAAGCGCCGTAGCCCGGGCGGCTGGCCCGGAACGGGGGGAGATGGATGCCCCATTCTCGACCCGCTCAGCGCTGCTCGAGGGCCCGTGCTGAGAGCTGTCTTACTGAGCCAACGCAAATACGGACCGGGTGTGGCTGCTAAGTTGCGCTGAGGACACCAATCTCGGAGAACCGCCAGAAATGGGCTTGCGACTGGAATTCCTTGGCGGCGTCGGGACCGTGACGGGCTCGAAATTCCTGCTTCACGCGCATGGGCGCAGAATACTCGTCGATTGCGGTCTGTTCCAAGGATACAAGCAGCTTCGCCTGCGGAACTGGGCGTCTCTGCCAGTCTCGCCTTCGGATATTGACGCCGTGGTGCTCACGCACGCCCATATCGATCACTCCGGGTACTTGCCCCTGCTCGTCCGCAACGGCTTTTCGGGCAAAGTGTATTGCACGTCCGCAACGGCCGATCTGTGCCGGATCTTGCTGCCGGATTCCGGATTTCTCCAGGAGCGTGAAGCCGATTTCCTGAACCGCCATGGCATCGGGAAGCACCGCCCGGCCAAGCCGCTCTACACCTTGAAGGACGCGGAGAGGGCGCTGAAAAGACTGCGCCCGAAGGAGTTCGGCAAGGCTTTCGAGATCGAGGGCATACGGATTACCTTCCGTCGGGCCGGCCATATCCTCGGCGCAGCTTCTATCGAAATCCTGTCCGAGGGCCGGAAGGTTCTCTTCTCTGGTGACATCGGCCGGCCGAACAGCCTGACGATGCATGATCCGGAGGATATAGCGTCTACGGATTTCCTCGTCGTCGAGTCGACTTATGGAGACCGAACGCACGATCAAACAGACCCCGAAGACGTGCTGGAAGACATCATAACGCGGACCAGTCGCCGGGATGGGACCGTGATTATCCCGGCCTTCGCCGTGGGCCGGACGCAGACGCTTCTCTATCACCTGCACCGGTTGAAGGCTGCGAACCGAATTCCTGATCTTCCCGTGTATCTCGATAGCCCGATGGCTGTCGACGCGACGGAGATTTTCCTTGCTCATCCACGGGACCACAAGCTCTCGCCGGAGGACTGCCGGGCGGCCTTCGGTTCCGTCAAGTATGTTCGCAGTACGGATGGATCCAAGGCTCTCGACCGGAACCGCGCGCCGAAGATCATCATTTCCGCAAGTGGCATGGCGACTGGAGGCAGGGTTCTGCATCATCTCAAGAGCTTTATCGAGGACTCGCGAAACACGATTCTCTTCGCCGGCTTCCAGGCAGGGGGCACAAGAGGCGCGAGACTGACCAGCGGCGAGCGGCGTATCAAGATCCACGGAGAGTATTTCTCGGTGGCGGCGGAGGTTGCGAACCTCCGGATGCTATCGGCCCACGCAGATGTGGACGAAATCATCGGCTGGCTGAAGATGTTCGATAGCCCTCCCCGCCAGACCTTCATCACCCATGGTGAGCCGAATGCATCCGATGCACTTCGCCTACGGATACAGGAGGAACTCGGCTGGGCTTGCACCGTGCCCGAGCATAACAGTGTGCACCAGCTCGGCTCATGAAGGGCGGTCAATCTTTATCCGCTCTGCGCGCCCGGCGTTTGGGCGTGGTCGCTCCCGGCGCGGCCTTCGTCTTTCTGAGGTCTGATTGTGGCGTCTGCCGCTCCGAGGGCTTCGATGCGCGCGCGCAGGTCGAGATCCATCACAAGGGGCGTTCTGTCACCGCGACGCTCTTCCATGTGATTTCCGACATCCTCGAAAGCGACGAAGCCGGCCTCTCGGAGGCCGCTTGGCAACAGCTTGGCCTCGAGCAGGGAGATGTCGTCACTGTCACGCACGCCCCGCCCCTTGCTTCATTCAGCATCGTGCGGCGCAGGGTGTTCGGTGGACGGATTGATGACGAGGGCGCGCGGGAAGTGATCGCCGATGTTGTCGCCCAGCAGTACTCGGATATTCACCTTGCGGCGTTCCTGACGGACTGCTCTGCAACGCCTCTGGACGAGCCGGAGATGATCGCGCTGACACGCGCGATGGTCGAAACGGGTGACCGGCTCCATTGGAACCAGGCGCCCATTGTCGACAAGCACTGCGTCGGAGGGCTTCCCGGTAACAGGACAACGCCCATCATCGTATCGATCGTCGCTGCCTTCGGGTTGACCATGCCGAAGACGTCGTCCCGTGGGATCACCTCCCCAGCGGGCACGGCGGACGTGATGGAGACGCTGGCACCCGTGAACCTGTCCCTGACGGCGATGCGGCGTGTCGTCGAGCGTGAGGGCGGGTGCATCGTCTGGGGCGGAAGCGTGCATCTTGCGCCCTCCGACGACATCCTCATCAGGGTCTCGAGGGCTCTCGACTTTGACGCTCAGGGGCCGATGGTGGCGTCGGTCCTGTCCAAGAAGATCGCCGCCGGTTCGACGCATGTCGTGATCGACATCCCCGTGGGTCCAAGCGTGAAGGTCCGGTCCGAGAAGGCGGCGGCCTCGCTTGCAACAAGCCTCGCGAGTGTTGCGCAGGCCTTCGGCGTTCGCACACGGATCATCAAGACTGACGGACGTCAGCCCGTCGGGCGTGGGGTAGGGCCTGCGCTGGAGGCGAGGGATGTCGTGGCTGTCCTGAGAGGCGAGCCGGATGCGCCGCAAGACCTCCGTGACCGCGCGGTCACTCTGGCCGGGGCCGTCCTCGAGCTCGCTGGCGCAGTCGAGGCCGGGAAAGGCACAAAGACCGCCCGCGAAGTGCTTGATGACGGGCGGGCCTGGAAGAAATTCCTCCGAATCGCCGAAGCGCAGGGCGGCCTGCGAGAACCCCCGGTTGCTCCGCATACCCGTGCGGTGACGGCCTCGACAGACGGGCTGGTCGCTGCGATTGACTGCCGGAAGCTGGCACGCGTGGCCAAGCTCGCCGGTGCTCCTGGTGCTCCTGCGGCGGGTGCCGAGATCCACAAGCGCATTGGTGACCCGGTTACGATGGGTGAGCCCCTGCTCACCCTCCATGCCGAGACGCCCGGCGAGCTCGACTATGCCATCGCCTTCCTGTTGGGGGAGCCTGATATCTTCATGCTCACGACACCATGACCAAAAGAGTTTACTCCTTCTTCGGATCAGAGCCGTTCGCTGATGCTGTCAGGAAAGCGATCGCAGGGGAGAACGGCACGCTCGAACTCCGCCAGTTTCCGGACGGGGAGAGCTATCTCCGCTTCCGCGACAGCCTGAAAGGCGCGCACGCCGTATTCATTGCTTATCTCGACCATCCCAACGACAAGACCCTGCCACTGCTGATGGCGGCAGATGCTGCGAAGGCCCAGGGTGCTGTTTCCGTCGGTCTGGCGGTGCCGTATCTTCCCTATCTGCGGCAGGACAAGGCATTCAAAGACGGAGAGGCGGTGACCTCGCTGTCCTTCGCAAGGCTGATCTCCGGGGCGTTTTCGTGGCTCGCCACGATCGACCCCCATCTCCATCGGTATAGGGACCTTTCGGAAGTCTACTCCATCCCCTCGACTGCGGAGAGTGCGGTGCCGGCCTTGGCATCGTGGGTGCGAGACAATGTCAAACACCCCCTGATCGTCGGTCCGGACGTGGAGAGTGCGCAGTGGATCGACCCCCTTGCGGAATATCTCGGCGCCCCGCGGCTTCTCTTCCAAAAGCGCCGCAGGGGCGACAGGGAGGTCGAGATCGTGACGGACTCCCAAGTGGATCTCAGCAACCACACACCCGTGATCGTTGATGATATCATATCCTCAGGACACACAACGGCCGAGACTGTTCGTGCCCTGCTTTCCGCAGGGAGCGTGGCGCCTGTTTCTATAGCGGTACACGGAATCTTCGCCGAGGACGCGGCTTCGACCATCGTCAAGGCCGGTGCGCAAAGGGTCGTGACGACCAACACCGTCATCAATCCGAATGCCGCTATCGACGTTGCACCAATCCTCGCGGCGGGTGTGGCCCGCATGCTCGGAAGCGCGCCGGAAAATCCTGCGCTCCGCTAGCCGTTGGACTGCCAACCGCGTTTCGATGTCGGGCGGCCGATGATCCCGCCAGGTCGGTCAAGCAGGGAGTCGGTCTATTTCTGGAAAACGTAGGTACCCGGAGCGTCCACGCATGCGGCCAGTTCGTTGGCTGGGACGTCGATCAAATGCGGTGTCCGTGCCGGTTCGGTGCGGTCGGTGAAGCTCGAGAGCCACGCCTCCCACTTCGGCCACCAGGAACCGGGGTGGTCCTTCGCTTCCTCCAGCCACTGCTCCGGGCTTCGGTATGCTGCATCAGAGGCCGTAAATGCAGATTTGAAAGATCGGCCCGGATGACCAGGCTCGCTGATGATCCCGCCATTGTGGCCCCCGTCAGTCAGCACGAAGGTCAGATCCGTGTCCGATAAGAGGTGAAGTTTGTACACAGACTTCCAAGGCGCCACATGGTCGCGCGTCGTGCCGACCGCGAAGACAGGAACATTGATATCGCCAATGGAAACGGGACGGCCATGGACCTCGAACCGTCCGTGGGCAAGGTCGTTGTTGAGGTACAGCTTGCGCAGGTACTCGCTATGCATTCGGTAGGGCATGCGGGTTCCATCGGCATTCCAGACCATCAGGTCATTCGGAGGACGTCGTTCTCCAAGCCAGTAGCTGCGCAGCGACCGGGACCATATGAGGTCGTTCGAGCGGAGCACCTGGAACGCCCCGGCCATCTGTTCCGCGGCGAGATATCCCTGATCCCACATCAGGTCTTCGAGAAAGGCAAGCTGGCTATCGCTGATGAACAGGGCCAGCTCTCCGGCCTGGCTGAAATCAACCTGTGCAGCGAGCATTGTCAGGCTGCGGATGGCGTCGTTTCCGTCCCGTGCCATCGTCGCTGCCGCGATTGCGGCAGAGGTCCCTCCGAGGCAGTACCCGACGAGATGGACCTGTTCGTCGGGGACGGCGACTTTCACTGCGTCGACCGCCGCGAACGCGCCGAGGTCGAGATAGTCTTCAAAGCTGAGGTCACGGTCCTCTGCAGTCGGATTGCGCCAGGAGACGATGAAAACGGTGTGGCCTGCATCGACGAGATAACGAACGAGCGAGTTCGTTTCCGACAAATCGAGAATATAGTACTTCATGATCCAGGCCGGCAGGATCAGGACCGGCGGGGCTTTCACTTCAGAAGTCGTCGGCGTGTACTGAATGAGTTCGATCAGGCGATTCCTGAAGACCACTTTCCCAGGTGTCGCCGCAAGGTCCCGCCCGACTTTGTAGGCTTCATGTCCCGCAGGCGGGCGACCGGAATAGCGGCGGAGCATGTCGTCGACAAAATATGCTGCTCCTCTTGCGAGGTTTGCCCCCCGCTCCTCGATCGTCCGCTCAAGGACTTCCGGGTTTGTGAAGAAGAAATTGCTCGGGGCCACGGTGTCGAGGAACTGCCGTGCCGTGAAGTCGGCGAGGGCTTCATGCTTGGGCTGGACCCCAGGCACCCCCGTGAAGACGTTGTGCCAGAACTGTTGCGTGAGCAGGAACTGCTGATGGATGAGGTTGAAGGGGAAGCTCTTCCAGCTCTCGGCCCGGAAGCGCCGGTCCTGCACCAATGGCTCGATGCACGGTTCGTTTTCGAGGTCGCCGGCGAGGCGAAAGCTGTAGGACGTCAAGCGCCGAAGCTTGTCCCAGCCCTTGAACGCGATGTGCATCTGTTTGCCCGGTGAGAACCAAAAGTGAGCCCCCCAATCAAGGAAGCTGCCCGCGATCGATAGCGGAGAGACACCGCCCGTCGCCTTCGCGACGGCTGCGTGCACGCTGCGGTCAAGATAGTCGGGAAGCTCGTGGCTAAGCTCGTGGAGGAACCCTGAACCGCCGGTGGACGGTCCGAAGTCCATCCATAGGGGGGTCGTCGACTGGCGCTGCACAGTCTCCGCCGGGACAGTCACGGGCAAGCTTCCGTCCATGTTTGGCTCCGCTCGATTGCTCAGATGCCGACCCTCCAGCTTAGGTTCGGCCCACGGGCTTTGCGGCAGCGCAAAGCCGCTGCGCCGCCACCATGAGAAACGTGAGAGGAGCAAACAAGGGGATCCCTGTGCGTGCTCTCGGTTTTCTGATCGTTCCGATCGCTCTCATCGGTGCCTTTGCCGTATTGGCAAGCGCCGGCGGCTTCCTCGGTGCCGGGGAGGGGCCTCGAACCGATCCGGCGAAGGAGGAAACGGTGTCTCCGGCGCCCGGTGGTGACCCCGAGCATGGGCGCGCGCTCTTCATCACCAAAGGCTGTATCGCTTGCCATGCCATTCGCGGCATTGGCGGTCGTGCTGGCCCGCCATTGGACCGAATGCCGACAATGGCACCTGTCGACGAGATGGAATTTGCCGCACGGATGTGGGCTGGCGCGCCGGTGATGCTGAAGCTCCAGGACGCATGGATCGGCTATCAGATCGACATCACGGGTGCGGAGCTTCGCGACCTCGCCGCCTTCGCGAATGACCCAAAGGCGCAAGAAGCGCTGACCGAAGACGAGGTGCCGGAGGACATCAGGGAATATTTCCTCGACCAGTTCTACATCGATGACGACCTCGAGGACCGCTACCAGGACGAGGAGTGGCTCGAGTTCTCGAGGAGGTCAGGCGGTGGTTGAGCCGAAGCGCATCACGCTCCTGCTTGGGCATCCGAGCCGCAATCGGAGTTACTGCCGGGCTCTTGCCGAGCGCTACCGCGATGCCGCGGTCAAAGCGGGGCACGGCATCTCGTTTTTCGACGGCGCGAGCCTGGATGTTCCCTTTCTTCACAACACGGAGGAATTCGAAAGCGGAGAGCCGCCGGAATCGGTGCGCCCGCTGCAGGCCGCGATCTCCGAGGGCGAACACTTCGTCATCGTTTTTCCGATGTGGATGGGCACGCTGCCCGCCTACACGAAAGCCCTCATCGAGCAGACTTTTCGGCCTGGTTTCGCTCTGGATATGAGTGATCCAACCTCATTTCCCAAGCAGCTGATGAAGGGCAAGTCAGCGCGCATCATCATGACGATGGGAATGCCCGCCGCTGCTTACCGGTTCATATTCCGTGCGCATGGTCTCAAGAACCTCGAGCGAAGCCTTCTCGGCCTTTGCGGCTTCAAGCCGATCCGCAGCACCCTGATCGGTAGAGTCGAGGCGGGAGGATCGGAGTACCGTGAACGCTGGCTGCGCCGTATCGACAAGCTGGGCGCGAAAGCGGCTTGAAGGAATATCGGTGCTTGAGACCAAAGGCACCATGAAACCCCGATCTCGCATTGAAGGCCAAAACTTTCGACAAGATAAATTGTGCGCTTCCACCTGTGTAGCTGCCAAGTAAGAGTGTCACCGGATAGCTAGGCTCCGGACCCATAAACCGTCTAGCGGTGTGAAGCAGTTCGTGATTCACGGTCTCCGAAGGGAGACTAGCGATGGCGGACAATCTGTTCTGGCTGACGGAGGCGCAGTTCGAGCGGCTAAGAGCCTGAATCATAAGTCCTCGTGATTTATCAGGCTCTTGCCATACGTCGTATTGCGATACGGATGTGGGCGATGAAGAGCCATGCGATGGCGGATGTCCAGTCTCGTTCCCAGTCTTTGGCGAGGCGGCGAGACCTTCCGAGCGATGCGAAAGTGCGCTCGACGACCCATCGTCTGGGCAGGATTTCGAAACCCTTTGCGGTATGGGACCGCTTGATGATTTCGACGGTCCAGCTTCCGATTTTTGTCAGGGAACGGCGCAGTTCTTGTCCCGCATAACCGCCATCGGCGAAGACGTGACGCAGCCACGGAAACCTGTCGCGCGCTTCGGCGAGAACGGCGGGCGCGCCGTCGCGATCCTGAATGTCGGCGGCGTGCACCAGCGCCGTCACCAAAAACCCTTCCGTGTCGGTCAGGATATGGCGTTTGTGACCCTTGACCTTCTTGCCTGCATCAAAGCCCGTCATGCCGCCGCTTTCCGTCGTTTTCACGCTCTGGCTGTCGATCACGCCCGCGGTTGGTTGCGGGCATTTGCCCTGCGCTTCGCGATGGCCGAGCAGCAGCCGATGATTGAGCCTTTCAAGCAGTCTCGCGTCGCGCCACCAGTAGAAATACTTCTGCACCGTCGAAAAGGGCGGGAAATCCTTCGGAAGGAACCGCCACTGGCAACCCGTTGAGGCGATATACAAAAGCGCGTTCATGATCTCCCGCATGGGCCATTTGCGCGGCCGACCCATCTTGTTCGGCAGCGGCATGTCCGGCTCAATCAAAGCCCATTCCGCGTCCGTGAGGTCGCTTGCATAGCGCGCCGACTTGCGCGCATACTTTCTTCGGGTGGTTTCATTCCAGGGCATCGTGATCCTCCGTGTTCTAAGCAAACAAAGAGAATCATAAGTCGTTGAAATCACCCAGCTACTTTTGGATCAGGCTCTAAGGGGGTGGGGGTACCAGGAAGCCGATATCATTTCTCTTTGAGGAGATAGAGGACCAATGGGTCTACGTCGCTCACCACAGGTTCGAAAGAGATCTTGGAGGCGACATTTCCGAAGACAAGATACGAGTAGCCAGGAACAAAGCCATCGGCGGGTGTGGCGAAGCATGGTTCGCCATTAACGATCACGGATAGACCGGCATTTGCATAACCGCTCTCGACAATCTGTCGGTGTCGATAATCGAGATCGAGGTATTCTGGAGGGATGATCTCGGTGCCGTTTCCTTGAGCTGTAATTGTCTCCGGCGGTCGCCCCGAGACAGCACGAACTAGCGAGAGAGACACAGTACCGAACTGCTCCTCATCTTCCGCCGGGCGTGCGTCTGTGACACGAAAGAGTGCGACGTATTCGGCACTCGAACGTATGTCATCGATCTGTTCACCGAACCCTGTTCCGCAAGTCGGAGCGCCGTGGGCAAGCAAGTGGGTACCGACGACGATTACAGCAAACTCCACCGGGAAAATCATTGGCCTGCCTTCCCTTGTGGACTGTGTGACACCCGATAATACGACCGCCCTTTCATCAACCGATAGCGGTTTCCGACAGCGATGGATGTACTCTCATCGTTGCCTGGTCTTGTGGCAAGCGTCCTCATACCATTTGGAGTCCTGGTTTGGTGCGTCGGTGGGATCATACCCAAGTCCAATGCTACGTGCCCCAATTCATGGTTGAAGACCTCGTCTGCCGGAACCCCTCCCCCAGGTGGATCGCCCGAAGAACTGACGAGACCCCGATGGCGCAGCCACCCTTTATGTAACCACGGCGTTGCTCCCGATGGAAGGCTGATCTGGCCGGAACCTTCACATGGTGGAGGCCAGATCAG
>NZ_BMXU01000002.1:315506-1080651 GCF_014651915.1 Parvularcula lutaonensis | reverse complement strand
GAGATGATTTCCTCGGGTTTGTAGCGCTTCGCGCCCATCGCTCTTCTCCTGCAGACAAGCCATTCTTTCACTCAGACTGGCTGCGTTCAAAGGGGACGGGTCATATCCCGACCAGGCGCCCTCGCGTTGGGAGATGGCCGAGCTCGAGGAAGAAGCGACCGTCGACACGTTCGACAAATTCATGGACGGTTCCGGGCCGTGATTCGCCATGAGGCCCGGTTAGGACCGCCAATGAACTGACAAAGCGCATACGCAGATTTGCGCGGCTCTTCGCACAGGCCGCAGGATTCCACAAATCATTGATATACTTGTGTTTTCTTGATTTCGCGATACCATTCGGGCATCATCTCAATCGCGAAAAGTCGCCATGTCGTCCAATCCAAAAGGCCCGATTTCCGGGCCCAATCCCCTGTGCCCTGAGCGCATGTCGCCTGAGGCGCGCCTTGAAGAAATCGGCCGCATCCTCGCTGGTGGCCTGGTGCGTGTTCTAGCCGACAAGTCCAGCTCTTTATCTGCCGAAACCGGAGACCGTTTCGTGGACTTACCGCCCCGAAAGAGCGGTGGTCGTCGCAGGAAACGTATCCGCATCGGAGGAATTGATGAAGCATCAGAGTAAGATAACACCGCCCGCGCCGGGCCAGGATGCAAGCCTGGATCAAACGGTCCTGTCGCGCCTGGCCGCCTTGAAGACCCTGTCCGTCAAGGAATTGAAAGCTGAGTGGGAAAACCTGATGGGCAGCTCAGCGCCCAACAACAGCCGCGCATTTCTGGAGGGCCGGCTCGCCTATCGCATTCAGGAACTGACCTACGGCGGGCCAGATCGTGAAACGCGGCGCATGCTCGATTTGCTCGCTGACGAGGTCGAAGGGATCGCTCGCCGCAAGCATCAGATCACGGATCCTCGCAATCCCGTCCCGGGCACGCAGCTCATCCGCGACTGGAACGGCGTCGAGCATACGGTGACCGTTTTGAAAGACGGGTTCGATTGGCAGGGTCGCAAGTACAAGTCGCTCTCCGGCATCGCTCGCGAGATCACCGGTACGCGCTGGAACGGCTACCGTTTCTTCGGCCTGCAAACCCGTTCGCGGGACGTGTGACCATGGACAGTAAAACAAGTCCGAACCGCCGCTTGCGCTGCGCGATCTACACCCGCAAGTCCACCGAGGAAGGGCTCGACATGGAGTTCAACAGCCTCGATGCGCAGCGCGAGGCTTGCGAGGCCTATATCGCCAGTCAGCGCTCCGAGGGCTGGGCCTGCCTGCGCGAGCGTTACGACGACGGTGGGTTTTCCGGTGGCACTCTGGACCGCCCGGCATTGAAACAGCTGATCGCCGATGTCGAAGACGGCCTCGTTGATGTGATCGTGGTCTACAAGATCGACCGCCTCAGCCGCGCCCTGATGGATTTTTCGAAGCTGGTCGAGCTTTTTGACCGGCACGGTGTGACTTTCGTGTCGGTGACCCAGTCCTTCAACACGACAACGTCGATGGGGCGGCTCACACTGAACATCCTGCTCAGCTTTGCGCAATTCGAGCGTGAGGTCACGGCCGAGCGGATCCGCGACAAGGTCGCCGCCTCGAGGAAGAAGGGCATGTGGATGGGCGGCTATGTCCCCCTCGGGTACGATGTCGTCGACCGCAAGCTCATCGTGAACGAGGCCGAGGCGGCGCAGGTGCAGCGGATATTCGGGCGCTTCGTCGAACTTGGGTCCGCCACCGTGCTGGTGCGAGAGCTCCGTCGCGAAGGGGCCCGCAACAAACAGGGGACGCTGATCGACAAGGGCTATCTCTACCGGTTGCTCAAGAACCGGGTTTATCGCGGTGAAGCCGTCCACAAGGGCAAACCCTATCCCGGGGAGCATGATGCCATCATCGACAAGGCCCTATGGGACCGCGCCCACGCCATCCTGCAGGAGAGTCCCCGCAAACGCGCCAACAACACCCGCGCGCAGACACCGGCGCTGCTAAAGGGTCTGATATTCTCTGAAACCGGTGCGGCCATGACGCCCACCACCACGAAGAAAGGCCCAAAACTCTACCGGTACTACGTGTCCATGGACGTGATCCGGAACCGAGATACCGGCGACGAGACCGCGCCAACGCGGCTGGCCGCCGGGATGGTCGAGGACGCGGTGGTGACCGAAATCCGCCGGATCCTGCAGACACCGGAGGTCGTCACGCAGGTATTGGCGGCGCTCAAAACCAAAACCGCCGAAATTTCCGAAGCCGACGCCTTGGGGGCGCTCCACGAGTTCGACACCCTCTGGAGCCAACTCTTCCCCGCCGAGCAAGCCCGAATTGTTCAACTCCTTGTTCGGCGCATCACGGTAACGGCCGCCGGGCTCGAGGTCGATATCCGGCGCGAGGGCATCGCCGGGGTCATCCGCGAGATGTTCGCCCCGCGCGAGATAGAGGCCGCCGCATGACTAATTTCAATGACACCATCCGCATTCTGATCCCTCTCAAGGTATGCAAGAAAAACGGGCGAGCGAAGATCCTGCCTCCCGCCGACCATGGACCGAGCGCGGATCAAGCGCAGGACCCGCACATCCTACGCGCCATCGGCCGGGCATGGGGCTGGCGGCGGCGCATGGAGGCAGGCGAGTTCGCCACGATCCAGGAACTGGCCGAGGCCGTCGGCTTGGCCGAACGCCATGTCAGCCGCCAGCTGCGCCTCGCCTATCTGGCGCCAGAGGTGCTGAAGCGCCTAACCTGCGGCCGCGAAGCGTCGTCGGTCAGTCTTTACGACCTGTGCTTTCTGGCGGGGGAGACATGGCAGGAGCAGGCTGAGCGGGCGTTTCGCTGACCCTCAATGAAAACTCGCCTGAAAGGACGTCGCGGTCAGCGAGACATGCGCGTCCAGCGGTGGGTGCAGCTCGAACGCCTTCGGCTCGCGCGCGAAGTTCCAGAGCCGGAACAGGGACCATTCCGAACGCCGCTCCTCGGCCACGGCCAGTTCATTGCGGCTGATGTGGAAGGGTGTGCGTTCCCAGCCATTCGTCGTCTTCACCTCGACTAGGCGCAGGCGGCCATCCGGCGCGAAGCTGGCGATATCATAGCCCGCACCATCGCCATCCTCCTCCGACACCCACCGAACCCTCCGCGCAAGGTCGTCGCGGCCCGCTGATTTAAGGGTTGCACGCTCGTGCGCTAGGACGCGCTCCTCACCGGCACGGCCGAGGGTGCGGTTTCTCTCGTCTCTCGCCGCGACATCGAATTTTCGGGCGATGTGCAGCATCTGCTCCAGCTCCTGCGGCGGCGGCTGGTTCGACAACGTGGGCGGCGGCCCGATCCAGATTGGCACGGCTTCGGCCAGGCCGGTCGGCGCTCCTGCACCCGCACGGCGGCCGAGCCACGCCGGGTTCAACGCCAGCCAGCGCGCCACGGCATCAACCAGCGTCATCTGGAAATTGAAAGCAGGCTTGTAGCCAGGGATCCAGTCCTCACCGAGCCCCTTCAGCACGGCGCTGATGTTCTGGTGCTTGAACTCGACCGATCCCTCAGATCTATCGTTCAGCAAAGGCAGTAGCGCCCGTCGATGCTCGGCCTTGTTGTAGCGGTGCCCAGCGATGTCATCGGCCAGCATCGCAAAGTAATCTGCGACGATCAGATCGTTTTCTTCGTCTGTCCAGGGCCCATTTGACATGCCGCCAGGCTATGAGCGGAAAGTCTCTTTGTCATCAGAGACTTCTCGTGGTCATTCGCGCCAACACGCACAACCACGCCGCCTTCGGGTGTCTCTGTTCGCATTAAAAGCGGTCGGACCTACTTCAACTGCGGCGCAACCCATTCCCAGCAACAACCTGAAAAGGCGTTACTTTTTGAATCCGTCCCGGTCCAGGTGAAGGGCGGGTGGAAAGAGACGCCGGGCTTTGGGAGACCAATTTCAGGCCAACGGCCAGTCTCCACAAGTCGGGTGCTTTCCTTAAACCCCTTTGAACCAAAAAGAAAAAAGGCCCACGCTGGGGCCTCGTCTCGGGTTCGCGAATAGTTTGTGGCGGAGGAGGAGGGATTCGAACCCCCGGGACGCGTAAACGCCCAACGGTTTTCAAGACCGCCGCATTCGACCACTCTGCCACTCCTCCGGCCGAAGGGTCCGGATAGCGGAGCGGCGCGCGGAACGAAAGGGGGGGCGTCTCAGAACCGCCGCGAGACCGTAAAACCCAGTGTTCGCGGACGCTGCGGCGTTTGCTGTGGGGTGACGTCGAAACTGAACGGGTTTCCGAAAGCGAAGGTGTTGGCACGGTTGTCCAAGAGGTTCATCGCGCGGGCCTCGACCCGCCAAGGGCCTCTCTCGCCCCCAAGGCGCAGGTCGATCCGCCTCACATCGTCCGAACGAGGGGACGTGCCCTCGGAAAAGAGGAGCGCGGACCCTTCCTGATATAGAGTATCAGCGGAGAGGGTGACGGACCATCCTTTGGTCTTGAAGGCTTGCCAATCAGCCGCGAGACTTGCGGCGAAGCGCGGGACACTGGGCAGCCGCGCGCCGGGTTCGGCGGCAAGGAAGGGGCTCGGCTCGGTAAGGGCAGCGTCATTGGCGAACATGGCACCTGAAAGAGCGAGCCGCTCGTGCAACTGCCAGTCAAATTCGAACTCTACACCGAAGACCTCGGCGTCACCTGCATTGCTGACGAAAGGCAGCCCTGAGGGAAGGAGCTGGTCGGTCTGGATATCCCTCCAGTCGAGATGGTAGGCCGATGCAGAAACATGGGAGCGGCCATCTCTCGCCTCGCGACGAATTCCAACCTCCTTATTCAGCACACGGTCGGAAAGGAATTGCGTGGGATCGCCCGGCAGGAAAGGATCGACCTGGTTGAGAAAATCGAGATCGCTGATCGCGAAGGCGAAATTCGTGGTGAACAGATCATCATCGCTTTGTTCGATGAAGGCCACCACGGGCGTATTGATGTTGAGGCCGCCGAGCCGCGAGGCGGCCTTGGCTTCGACATAGAAAACCGTCTGCGGATCCAAATCGACGGTGATCGCCGCGCGGGGCAGCAGGTCCCGTTCAGCCCTGTCATTGACGAGGCGGCTGACTCCGAAATTGAGGCTGCCCGACACGTTCAACTCTGCTGCAAGATCCGCATACTGGGCGCGAACACCACCGAGAAGCGTGATTCCGCTTGTGAAGTGGTAGCTGAACTCGCCGTAGATGGCGGCTTCGCGGTTGATGAGGTTGGCATCGGTCACGAAGGCTTCCGCGCGATTGAAGGCAACGAAGAGGTCCGTCTTCGCGGTTTCCTCCCGGCGGGAGGCATAGGCGCCGAGATGCCATGAAAAACGTCCGCGCTCACCTTCGATCCGCTGCTCGGCGTTCAGCGCGTCGATGTTCCGCGCTTCGGTGAACTGAATTGGGAGGATTGTCCCCTCGTCGAATTCTGTACCAAGGAGGATGGAGCTTGCGTCCTGGGTAAGGTTGGTCTTCCGCGCCGTGAAGCCGATCGAGGATCGGAGCGCGATTGCATCGCGGTCGTGCCGTGCTTCGAGGGACCAGAGGCGAAGCACGTCGCCATAGGGCTCGGCGTAAAGAGTCTGGCGGGTCAGGCCACCTGTTGCATACTGACTGTCGGCGAGTCTGACTTCGTGGATCGCAGCTGAAGAATCGAGCGCGGTCCGTTGGTCCGGCTGCCAGCGGAGCGCAGCTCTGAGGCCTTCGATCCTCGCGCTGTTGACGTCGTCCAAATTGCGCAGGCTGTCGTCAATGAAGCCGCCTCGGTCTTCGCGGTAGCCGCTGATGCGTGCTGCGAGCTTTCCCGAGACGAGGGGCAGGTTGAGGTAACCGGCGGTGTGCCAACTCCCTTCGCCGTCGGCGGTGCTCGCTTGTCCAGCCGCGATGGCGCCATGGACCGCCTTGGGATCAGGCCGGGCAGGGACGATACGCACCATGCCGCCAAGGCTGCTCGGACCGATTGCGGTGCTTTGCGGGCCTTTGAGAATTTCAACGCCAGCGACGTCGTACAGGAGAAGCTCTGGTGTCGTGTCGCTGAAAATAACAGGTACGGAGCCAATCAGTAGGCCGACGGTGGACTGGGTGCGGTCGGCGAATGCGCCATCGGACAAACCACGGATGAAAAGCTTGTTCCGTCCGGGTCCCAGATTGGTTGTCGTGAGTCCCGCTGTGACGCGGCCAAGGTCCTGGACCGTCTCGATCGACCGCGCATCGATCATTTTTGCAGAGACCTGCGAAACAGTCCCTGCATGGCCGGGGCGGAGGCGGTCCGGCTCATCCTCGGCGCGCACGAGGATGATGTCCTCGGGAATCTCGACGCCTGCGGGCAGGTCAGTGCGCCGCACTCCATCCTCGGTACGCGGCATGAGGATGAAAGCCCCTGGAGCAATCTCGTCCACGGTGTAGCGCGTCCCGGACAGGGCCTGGGCAAAGCCTTCCTCAGCGGTTTCGGGACCGAGCACCCAACCGCTCTCTTCGCTCGCAAGATCGACGCCGCCGAGCGAAAGCGACACTTGTCCCGAGCGCGCGATCTGTGAGAGCACCTCTGCCAAAGGGGAAGGGGGAAGCTGGAGGCTTCGCAGGGGCGGCTCCTGCGCGAACGCTCCCGCGACAAGCACGGACCACGCTGCCAGCCCCGACGCTGTCGCCCCAACGCCCCGCATGGCTACTCAGCAGGCGGATCGCTGGGAGCAGCGAGCGTGATGATGCCGGCCTCTTCGAAGGCGTCAACCCCGAAATAGGCCGAGAGCTGCTGCGCCGTTGCCGCAGGCGTGCTGAGCGAGAGGACGCCGCTGAAGCGGTTTGCCGGCGTCAGGCCTGGCGCGATCCGGAAAGTCTCACGCCCGAAATAGGTGTTCAGCGCGGCCGTGACCTCCGCGAGCGGAGCGTTATCAAATTCGAGGACGCCATCGCGCCAAGGTGCTATGGTCTCCAATGCCGTGTCGAGGACTTTCGGGGGAGCGGCGATCGTATCGGCAAGAAGCTGTCCCGGCACAAGCTCGATGCGCGTGCCTGTTTCGCCTTCATAGGCGACGCGGCCCTCGACCACGCCGACACGGGTTACAGCGGGGGTCTGCCTGATCTCGAATTCCGTACCCAGAACGCGGACCTCGCCTTCGGCAAGCGAGACGATGAACGGTCGTCCGTCTCCGGCGACATCGAAATAGGCCAGCCCCTTCAGCGCAGAGACGCGCCGCGTCTTCCGGTCGTAGTTGATGGAAAGGCTGCTGCCCGGAGCGAGGATGATCCTGCTGCCGTCGCCAAGCTCGGTCACCGAGCGCTCAAGGTCTGTCTCGGCGTAGATCTGCGCCTCGTACGGCTTGTCCGCAAACGGATTGAAGACCAGTGCCAGACCGAGGGCAACGATCCCAATCCCTGCAGCGAGCGCTGGCCACGGAACGGCAAGTCCGCCCGCCGCATTGTCGTTTGCCGGTTCGGCTTCCGCGTCCAGGGAGAGGCCGTCGAGGGAGCTGTCGAACGCTTCGACCAGCGCAAAGGCATCGTAGTGCGCAGGATCCGCCGTCAGCCAGTCGGTGAACGCCGCATCATCCGCGCGGCCATCACCCGCGGTCATCCGCGCGTGCCAGGCCAGCGCCGCTTCGCGGACGTGCTCGTCGATGCTCTGCCAGTCGCTCAGCTTCACGGGTTCTTCGGCTCCTCACCCTGATGACGGAGCGGCGGTGCGCCTGCCTCCATGCCGTCTCCCGAGAGGCGGTCGAGGAGGTGGCGCATGGCCTTCGCCACGTGTTTTTCGACAGTGCTGCGGCTCAGCCCGAGACGCTCTGCGACCTCGGCCTGAGGCAGGCCTTCCGCGCGGTGGAGGAGGAAGGCGTTGCGCACCGAAGGCGAGAGCTCGCGAAGCAGGGCCAGGACTTCGCCAAGCTCCTGCCGGGCCATCAGGGCCTGGTCGGCAGGCGGCGGCTGGTCCGGTCCCCGGCTGTCTGTCCATTCGCGTTCTCGGGCGTCGCGGCTCTGGTTGCTGCGCTGCCTGTCGGTGGCAGCGTTGAGCGCGGCCTTAACGAGGTAAGCGCCGGGGTTCTCGACCACTTTTTCTGCTGGAAGCTCCATCACCCGCAGCACCGCGTCCTGCAGCGCGTCCTCGGCATCGGCCCATGACCCCAAGCGGCGGGCGAGGATGCGCAGGGCCACCGGACGGTGGCGCTCGAACACAGCTATCTGAAGCTTCTCGGCCTCGCTCATGGCTCCGGCGTCGTTTCTTCCTGACGTGACAGGACCTGTCTCGCGCGTCTGCGTCAATTGCGGGTGAAGATTTCACAGGCAAGCCCAGCGGGGTGACGTAGGTCTGCGCCCGAGAAAAACATTCAGACACCGTAGAGGATTTGCGGCAAGCTCTCCGTCAACTCAGTGATCGCGCGGTTCAGGGGCTGTCTCGCGCGGAGTTGGGTAGGAGACGAGCATGGCGACCAGAACCGGATTTGCGCGGATCGCGCTGACCGTCATGGCCTGCATAAGCCTCGCTGCATGCGGCGGCGGTGGTGGAGGCGACACAGGGGGCGGCACCCCGCCGCCAACGGGGGGTGGAGGCGGAGGCCAGACACCGCCGCCAGCGCCGCAGCCTGCCTCGGACGCTTTCGAGACGGAGGACAAGACAGCCCGCTTCCTCGCGCAGGCGACGTTCGGTCCGACGCCTCAGGATATTGCCACTCTCACGGGAACCGATGCCGTCGACTGGATCCTGGCCGAGTTCGACAAGCCGGTAACGCTCAGCCTGCCGATCACGCAGGATCTGCGGCAGCGGGCGACGCAGACCTTTGACGGGCAGTTCTATACCGCCAGCAACACGAATGCGTTCTGGACCACGGCCCTGACGGCGGACGACCAGCTGCGCCAGAGGGTGGCCTTCGCACTCTCGGAAATCTTCGTCGTCTCGAACGCGCCCATGGGAGTCCTGTTCGACTACCCCGATGGCATTGCTTCGTATCATGACATTCTGAAGCGCAACGCCTTTGGCAATTACCGTGAGCTGATCGAGGAGATCACCTACTCACCGCCGATGGGGTTTTACCTCACCTATGCCTACAACCAGAAGGCGGACCCTTCGACCGGTCGGATGCCGGACGAGAACTATGCGCGGGAGATCCTACAGCTGTTCTCGATTGGCGTGGTGCCGCTCAACCGTGACGGCAGCGTTCAGCAGGGCGCGGGGGAGCTTTATGATAACACCGATATCACAGGCCTCGCGCGCGTGTTCACCGGGCTCGTCTTCGACGGCGAGATCGAGCGCTTCTTCGGCCGCGACGATGCGGCTTATGGCAACCAGGTGCTCGCGCGCCCGATGGTGACATGGGACGCGATCCACGAGGCCGGCGAGAAAAACTTCCTCGGCACGACGATCCCCGCAGGGACGAATGCAGCAGCCAGCGTCGATGCGGCTCTCGATACCATTGCGAACCATCCCAATGTGGCGCCGTTCCTTGCGCGGCAGCTGATTCAGCGCCTCGTCAGCAGTGATCCTGAGCCGGACTATATCGACCGGGTTGCGGCCGCTTTCGAGCAGGGCAGCTACGCCTTACCAGGAGGGACGCAGGTCGGCACGGGGAAGCGTGGGGACCTCAAGGCCACGGTCGCGGCCGTGCTGTTCGATCGCGACGCTCGTGACACGACGAGCATCGATCCGAACCGCTCGGGCAAGATCCGCGAGCCGATCATCCGTTTCACCAACTGGGCAAGGGCGTTCGGTGCAAACGTGGCACCGGAATACGTCCAGATACTCTGGTTCATCGACCGAACCGGGCCCTTGGGCCAGCATCCCTTCCGCAGCCCGTCAGTCTTCAATTTCTTCCGCCCCGGCTATATCGCGCCGGGTACGCAGAGCGGTGCAGCCGGCCTGACGGTCCCGGAGCTGCAGATCACGAACTCGGCGACCATTCCGGGCTACGCCAACTTCATGACCGCCTTCGTCTTCGGAGGGCAGGTCGGGAATGACACCTCCGGAATCGCGGATCTGTTCGCGCGCGAAGGGGTCACCGGGTATAATGATGCAGAGGCGCGGGCGGCGTTCCAGGCCGACCTCAGCGCCGAGGTCGCGCTGGCGGACGACATCCCTGCGCTGCT
Organism: Parvularcula lutaonensis; assembly: GCF_014651915.1. Classification (GTDB taxonomy): domain Bacteria; phylum Pseudomonadota; class Alphaproteobacteria; order Caulobacterales; family Parvularculaceae; genus Parvularcula; species Parvularcula lutaonensis. The sequence continues at coordinate 1,070,628 of NZ_BMXU01000002.1, read as the reverse complement.
CGATCATCTCGATACGAAGCTGACCTATGGCCAGCTGACGCCCGAAACCCGCGCCCTTATCACCGAGGCGATCCAGGGCATCGATGTCTCCGGACCGGGTACGGATGAAGAGCTTCTGGTGGCGAGGATCGCAGTCCTGATGATCCTGACGTCCCCTGACTTCGTTGTGCAGCGCTAGGAGAAGGCCATGAGACTTTCGCGACGCAATTTCCTCAAGACCGCCACGGCTAGCGCAGCGGCGACCGGAGTGTCCTCGGCACTGCTCAACTTCACGGCGGCTCGGGCAGCGAACACGGCCGGGTACAAGGCGTTGGTCTGTGTCTTCCTCTTCGGAGGCATGGACCAGAACGACACGGTCTTCTCATTCGATCAGCCTACTTACGACCAGCTCGTCCAGACGCGGCAAAGCCTGTTCGACCAGTACCAAGGCGCGCGGGACCGTCAGTTCCTGCAGCCGCTGACGCTTTCCAACCAGGCGAGCTTCGGCGCGCGGGAGTTTGCTCTGGCGCCGGAGATGCCGGGGCTGCGGGGTCTCTTCAACCAAGGGAAGGCCGCGATCATTGGGAATGTCGGGCCGTTGATCCAGCCGACAACGGAACAGCAGTTTTTCGACAACTCCGTACCCCTCCCGGCGCGGCTGTTCTCGCATAATGACCAGCAGTCGACATGGCAGGCGAGTGCGCCCGAGGGCGCGCAGCTTGGTTGGGGAGGGCTGTTCGCCGATGCTGCGATGGCCTCCGGCCTGGGACAGGCAGCGCAGTTCTCGACCATAACGACGGGCGGCAATGAGCTGTTCCTCACAGGTAACCAGGTGTTCCCGTTCCAAGTCTCAAGCAGCGGGCCGGCAGAGTTTTTTGCCCTGAAGGATGCTGCAATGCGACGGAATGAGCCGGGTGGGGAGGAGTACTACCAGGTCCTCCGCCGTCACTTCACTGGGCTCGATTTTCAGTCCTCGAACCTCATTGCACGCGATATCAAGTCAGCCTTCGAGGCGACGGTCGTGAACAACGAGACCTACAACGCAGCGCGCGGAACCGTGGACAGGGTGTCGACCAGCTTCCCGGCGGGCAAGCTGGGCAGTGACCTGAAGGCGATTGCAGAGACAATTGCGATAAGGGGTGTGCTGAACGTTAGCAGGCAGGTCTTCTTTGTGGGGATCGGAGGCTTCGACACGCACTCGGCGCAGGCGCAAGACCTGCCGGGGCTGCAAGGCCAAATCGACGGAGCAATCGTGGCCTTCCAAGCGGCGATGGAGGAGCTGGGCGTCGACCAGGACGTCACGCTTTTCACGGCTTCGGATTTCGGCCGGACCCTTGCAGTCAATGGCGATGGCACGGATCACGGCTGGGCATCCAACCACTTTGTCGTCGGCGGCGCGGTCAATGGCGGACGCATCCTCGGCGATATCCCAGAGCCTGTTCTGGGTACGGAGTTCCAACCGGAAGCCGGACGCTTTGTGCCGTCGGTGTCGGTGGAGGAAATGGCCGCACCGATGGGGCGCTGGTTCGGCCTCACCGATGCGGAGCTGAACGCCGCGTTGCCCAACCTTGCGAATTTCGCAGGGCGCCCCGCGCTCAACTTCCTCGATCCTGATCCGCTATCTACCTGATGGATCGGGTCAGGCGCGAAAGAGGCCTTCGGTCTTTCGCGCGGACCCCGTACCCGGAAGGACCTCGCGTTCGACATAGCCCTCACTGATGCCGAGATGGTCGATGAGGACGGCCTTGAACAGCCCTTCGGTCGAGTTGGCGGGAAAGAGATCGCGACCCTGATACATGTCCTGGCTACGTAGGCCGGGCCAATCGCCGACGATCCTCCCGCCGCGCACCGCGCCGCCTGCGAGAAAGCTGGTGCCAGCCGTTCCGTGGTCGGAGCCGGCGCTGCCGTTCTCACGCACGGTTCGGCCGAATTCGGAGACAGTCATGACAACTGTGTCCTCCCACGCCGGGCCCATCGAGTCCTTCAATGTCGTGATCGTCCGTGCAAGGTCCTTGAAGAGGTTGCGTGAGCGGTAAAGAAGGCCGTCATGGTGGTCCCAGCCGGTCGATTCGAGGACGGCGACCCTCGGGCCATCGGCCATCGCCAGCATGGCGCCGACATTCGCCGCGGCGAGGGAGAGGTCCTTCCCCTTGTTGATCCGCATCGCGTCCTTGTTCGAGACATCCATCTCTGCCGCAGGCATCATGGCCGCCGCCAGCGTGTCCGACAGGACCTCATCGCCGGAATAGGCAAAGGCGAGCCGCGCGAGGAAATCATCGCTCGCTTTTGGCAGGACGCTCGGTGCCCATGACTGGACTTGCGCCTTACCCTGAAGAATGAGTGGCGCGGACATCCCCACGGTGAGGCCGAGCCGGTCCTTCGCATCACCCAGCCCGAGCAGCGCACGGTTCAGGAAGCCCGACGTGGTGCCAAACGGCTCGCCGGAGCCGTTCTCCAACAGGTTCTGGCCATCGAAGTGCGAGCGCTTGCGATAGCGCGTGGCGACAGCGGGAAGGGCGATCAGTTCACCCGAAGCATAAAGCTGCCTGAGCGGCGCAAGCTCCGGATGCAGGCCGAAGAGCCCGTCGAGCTTGACGACGCCATTCTCCTGGCCGGGTTTCGGCAGGCCCACGCGGGGACGGACAGCGTAGTATGCAGGATCGCCATAGGGCGGCAGGGCGTGCAGGCCATCCTGCGCACCGCGCTGGATGATGAGCACGAAGCGCTTATCGGTTGGCGCCTTGGCGAGGGTGACCCCGCCCATGGCCAGAACGCTGACCGCGCCAGCGGATTGCAGGAAAAGGCGTCTGTCGATCATCGCCTACCTCCTCTGGAATTCGCGCGAGGCGAGGACAAAAGCGATGGCATCGGTGCTCGAGGGTGCGCCGCGGACGACCTGGCGAATCTCTTCGCTCGCTACTGGCCCGATCGTCTGTTCAAGGACGTTCCGCGGATTCCAGCCCTTGCCGAGCTTCTTGCTGATCTGGCGCGACCACTCGATCCGACGCATCAGCGAGGCGGGGTTGAACCAGGCCGTCTCTTCGTCCGGCCAGCCCTGCGGCGAGGGCGCGCTGTGCAGCTTCTGGCCCATGATGTTCATGCCGGGCAGCAGGATCGGTGCCTCGGCATTGTCGGCCTGCAGGGCCCGGAAGGTCGCCACGGCGAAATCGTGTGGGGACTTCGCCTTTGGCAGGGGTTCGAGCCACGCTTCCTCCAGCTGGACCAGGGCGAGGCTGACCTGCGCGAGATCGCCATTGGTCTGCATGAAGACGTTGGCGATTTTGTTCACTGCGATCAGGGGAGGATTGTCATCAACGAAATGACGGCAGAGCTTGGTAGCGATGAAGGTCGCCGTGGAGGGATGGGCGGCGAGGTCATCGACCACCCGGCGCAGCTCCTGCGGCCCCTCTTCCTCGTAGGTCTTGCCGAGGACCGTTTTAGGTCCCGGCTCATGGACCAGAGGGAAGTACTCGCCGTAGCCGATCCGCCTGCTGAATTCCTGATTGGGGAACTTGTCCGCGAAGCGGTTCTTCACCCGCGCCATCTGCGGCGACATCAGCCCCCAGCCGGTGAGGATCTTGGCCAGCTCCTCGACATCCTCCTGGGTATAACCGCCATTGACCCCCAAGGTGTAAAGCTCGAGCGTTTCACGGGCGAGGTTTTCGTTGATCTTTGCCTTGCGCCGCTTGCCGATCGGCGAATTGGGGCCGAACGAGTTGCCGTTGTCGAGATATTCGACCATTCCTGGATGGGTGATCGCGGAGAAGGCAAGCTCGTTAAACGATCCGAACACGTACGGCCTGATCGCCTCGCGCTCATAAGCGTGGACGAGGTCCTTGGTCATCGCACGGCCAGCGGTCACGCTGAAATGGTTGGCCCAGAAAGCGACCATACGCTCAGCAAAAGGACGATTCGTCGTCACCTTTACGCGCATGGTTTCGAGGTCTTCGGCGCGCTGCTGCTTGCGCAGTTCCTGCTTGAAAGTTTTCCGTGTTTCCTGGCCGGAAAGGCTGAGCTTCGTCGTGATCTCTTCACTGGAGGGAAAGCGTTCGAAGGATTTTGGCAGCGGCACCGGGCCGATCTGTGCCGCGACCCAGCCTTGCGGGTCCTTGGCGATCGTCTTCAGCTCCCCCGGCCTCGGGCCGAGGCCGAAGCGATGGGCGGCAATGAACGCTGCCTTGCTGGTCATTCCGGCTCCCCTGACATCTGCCGAGCGATGTGATTGTCCCACGGAGAGGGGCTGTCCCGCAAGGGAAGCGATGTACCAAAGTGTAGAAGGGTAAACGGAAACTGGGCGGCCAGTCGATTTGACCGGCCGCCCAGTGTCCATGCGGGCTAGGCCGCGTCTTCAGTTCTCTCGACCTTGGAGATGTTGTTCTCCGGGCGCCGGTCGATGAGCTTGTTGTAAGGATCGACACCGCCGTGGGCGGGCTCCTCGTCCACCGTCAGGGTGATGGTTTGCTTGCCTGACACGATCTCTTGGCGTTCGAAAGCAAGGATGTGCTCATTGCCGTCTTTCACCTCACGCGGGTGTTTTGAGAACACACCGACATCCATCATCATGCTGAGCGGCTCTTCGGTTTCGTTGCCCGCGCCGTCCGCGACCAGCTTCTTTGCGTCGACGGTGAGGGTGACGTCCCACTTGCCGTCGGCGCGCTGTTCCGCCGTTGCGTCCGTGACATCGACATCCCAAAGGACGATCCGCTCGAAGAGGTCATGGATGAGCTCTTCGTGCTCCGGTCCCGCCTCGTCTCGGAGGATCGCGAGATAGTCGGTCGAGCGCGGATAGGGATCCGAGCGGTAGCCCCACTCCTCGATCATGCGCTTCAGCGAGCGGTTCACGACATCCTCGCCGATCTGGTCCTTGAGAAGCCACATCACGATCGAACCCTTGCGGTAGTGGATGTATTGCTGGTTTTCGACGAGATAGAGAGGCATCTCCTCGATTGGCTCGTTGGCCCTGCCCGAGAGATAGGAGTCGAGCTCGTAGCGCAGGAAACGGCGCATGTGCTCTGGGCCATAGAGGTCCTCCATCACAAGCAGCGCGGCATACTGAGCGAATGTCTCGATCAGCATGGTGCTGCCCTGGACCGAAGCCGCCGAGAGCTGATGGCCGAACCACTGGTGCGCGACCTCATGCGCGGTGACGTAGGTCACGGGATCGATGGCGTCAGGATTGCTTTCGTCGAGCTTGATGATGAAGCCAATGTTCTCAGAATACGGAACAGTGTTCGGGAAGCTCTGCGCGAAACTTGCGTAGGGGAACTCCTGAATTCGCATCTGCCGATACTGGAAGGGGGTGAAGACCTCGGTGAACTTGTCAAAGCTCAACTTCATGGCCTCGATCATCCGGTCGACGTTGAACGGATGCATGTCGTCGTAGAAGACCTGGAGCTTGATGTCGTCCATGCCATCAGGTGCTTCCCAGACGTCCTCCGAAACTTCGTAGCGGGCCGACTGGACCGAGTAGAAATTCTGGATCGGCACGTCCTGTTCGTAGACGAACGTCTTCCTGTCACCCTCCAAGCGCTCCTCGGCGAGATAGCCCGGAGCGATGGCGATCTGGTCGGCGTCTGTGGTGATCTCCGCGCGGAAATCGACCCAGTCAGCGCCGCCGAGGAGTCCGACATTGATGTAATACGGATCATCAATCGCCGGGACACGCGGAAGCTCGTCGAGGCCCCGCTTCCTGCGTTCCGAGCGGTCGGTCAGGATCTTGTCCTGTCCCCAGTCGATGGCAGCGAAGACGCCGGAATTGAGGAACGTGCCATTGCGCCGGACAGGGCTGTTCTGGCCGCTGTTGCGGAAGCCCTCATTGTCGATCTCGACGGTAGAGATCATGGTCCGCTTCTCGCCGGGCTGCAGCGCCGGTTCGAACCGGAAGACATAGTGGGCGAATTCCTCGTCGGCCTCCGCCAGCCTTGCCCCTTCCACCGTATGGTCGATGACGTTCACGTTGAAGCCGTAGTCGACATCCATCCGCTCTATCGGAGCGTCGGTGGTGTTCTCGAGCAAGTACTCGGTTGTCCCGACCATGCGCCGGTCATCAGGGAAGAGCTCGACGTCGACATCCACCGAGACGATCTGCGGTCGCGGCGCGAACTGGAATTGCCGGTACTTCTCCTCGAAGGCCTGTTGCCGGTCACGGTTCATCTCGTCCGTGCGGTACGTGTTCAGGACATTGGTGTTGTAGAAAACCCACGCGCCCGTCCCGGCGAAGGCCACGGTCGCAAGGCCAAGGGCTGCGGCCGAGCCTCCCTTGAGCCTGTTCGGGATCTGCCCGATCCGGTGACGGATCGGATCGAGACTGCCGCGGCTCCACAGGGCAAAGGTGATGAGACCGAGGATGACCGCAAACAGACCCCAGTAGATCGACATCGTGACCGTGGGCAGCATGTACGGACCGTAGCGGTTCATGTCCGAATAGACGATCTCGATGCCCCCACCGAGAGTGTAGAGGATGTGATCGAAACCGACCTGGCTCATCACGATCGAGACGACGAAGTAGGCGAGGATCACGCCGATCCCCAGCCACTTGTTGTTCGTCACCACTTGCACGAACAGGGCAAGCGTCGTCAGCAGGCCGAAGTTGACGACGAAAGTGAAGAACAGCCGCACCGCGTACTGATCGAGCTCGAACAGCGTATAGCCCCGCACGACTTGGGAGATCACTGCGGTCAGTGTGGCCACGGCGCACATCAGGATGAGCACGAAGATCACCGTCGCGTATTTCGCACCGACGAAGACCCAGGACGGGGTCGGCGTCGCATCGATGATCTCGTTGAACTTCACCGTCCGCTCACGCCAGACGAGCTCTGCGGTGTAGTAGACCGCGATGACGATCGGAACGAACGCAAAGGCGCCTTCGATCTGGTTCACCATCAGCCGGGTCAGCGGATAGCTGCTCGATCCGTACATGTTCTGCAGGAAGAACAGCGCGCCGACGGTGTTGAGAATAGAGAGCACGAGGACGATCCAGAACGCGACCGACCGGACGATGCCAGCGGTCTCGAACCGAAGCCTGCGGAAGAACTGTTGGAGGTTCGACGTGTAGAGCGGGGCGGGTTCGACCCTTGGCAGCTTCACGCGCTGGAGTTCGGCTCCCAGAGGGCTCTTCGACGGTTTCTTGAACCGCGCCAGTGAAGGCCCGCGAATGCCGCTCGGGAAAGCGAGGTTGAAAGCGAAAAGCGCCAGCGCCACGCCGCCCCAGATCAGACGGTTCTGGAGGAACAGCCCCGAGAGCTCGGCAACCTGCGTGTTGCGTTCGGCCGCGGTCCAGTAGCGCGTGACCTCGCCGTGAGCGACGATGCCGAACGGGTCGAGCAGCGCTGCGAATTCCCGCGCTTCCATCTCGCCGGCCATCGACAGCCCAACGAAGTATCCCACGAGAACGGTGACCAGCGCCACCCAGGTCGCGATCATCGAACGGGTCATGTTCGCCACGGTGAACATCAGCGTGCCGATGATCAGCATATTCAGAACACCGAACACGAGGTAGTAGTAGAGGACCGGGAAGAAGCTGTGCGGACCAACCTGCTCCTGATCGAGCCATGGCATGAAGGAGCCGATATAGAAGGCAAGCGGCACGGCGAAGAAACAGAGGCATGAAGCCAGCAATCCGCCGAAATAGCGTCCGATCATCATTGCCCGTGGACTGACGGGGAGAGAGCCGAAGACCTCGGCCGTTTTCAGCGATGCGTCACGTGTGACACCCGTCGCCATGAAGACCACGGGGATAAACAGCCCGAAGATCGACATGATGCTGATGGTCGTCGCGGCTGCAGACGGGGAGTTGATATTGACGGCGTCCGAGCTGCCAATCTGGAGCTGATCGACCGTGACGGCGCCGAAGACGAGCAGGAAGAACAGCGCGAAGACGGCAATGAACCCTGCGCCCCGCATCTGGTATGCGAGTTCGAAGCGGAAAATGGACGGGATCATCTTATGCGGCCTCGGCTTGCTGGCCGTTGTTGATGGCGCCGCGGATGGTCGCGAAATACACGTCCTCGAGGTTCGGCTCGACGGGCTCGAAGCCGTCGCCGGGGTCCGACACTGAATAGGCGCGGATGACGGTCTGGCCCTGGACGAGGCGTGCACTGACAACCTTGTGACGCTTCTGGTGCGCCTCGAGGTCAGCCTTTTCGATGACCTTGCGCCAGATCTTGCCGCGAACCGTCTCGACGAGTTCTGATGGCTGGCCCTTTGCCGCGATGCGGCCCTGGTTCATGATCGCCATGTCACGGCAGAGGTCAGCCACGTCTTCGACGATGTGGGTCGAGAGGATGACGACGACGTTCTCGCCGATCTCTGAAAGCAGGTTGTGGAAGCGGTTGCGCTCTTCCGGGTCGAGGCCTGCCGTCGGTTCATCGACGATGATGAGTTTCGGGTCACCGAGCAGCGCCTGGGCAATGCCGAAGCGCTGGCGCATGCCGCCGGAATAGGTCGAGGGCGCTTTCTTGCGCACGTCCCAGAGGTTTGTCTGACGCAGGAGCTCGTGGACGACTTCCTTGCGCTCTTTCCCGTTCGAGATGCCCTTCAGAACCGCGATATGGTCGAGAAGCTTGATGGCGGAGATCCGGGGATAGACGCCGAAATCCTGCGGCAGGTAACCGAGCTGCCTGCGCACGGGGTCGGGGTCCTTGAGGACGTCGATGTCGCCGAACTGGACCGAACCGCGGTCCGCACCCTGCAGCGTGGCGATCGTGCGCATCAGGGACGACTTGCCCGCACCGTTGGGGCCCAGAAGGCCGAACATGCCGAGGCCGATGTCGAGATCGACCCCGTCTAGGGCTTTGACGCCATTGGGATAAGTCTTGGTGAGCCCCGAAATCTTGAGCACTGGCCTGCCTCCTGCCGAATTGCCGAACGGTAACACATATCGAAAAGCGGTAAACCGCTTTCAAGGCAGGAAAGTGGCAATGGCTCAAATATTTGGCCTCACCGCCGCCAGGGCCTCGACATCGCCGCCGCAGATTTCCCTCTCATGGGTGACGATCGTCTCGATGGGCCAGTCCCACCAGGCGATCTGGGTGAGGCGCTCGATCTCTTCATCGCTGAACCGTCTACGGATCACCTGCGAAGGGTTGCCGCCGACCATCGCGTAGTCCGGGATCTCTCCGCGAACGACGGAACCCGCGCCGATGATGACCCCGTCGCCAATCCTCGCACCGGGCAGGATGGTCGCGCCTGATCCGATCCATACGTCATTGCCGATGACCGTGTCCGGCCCCGGATCGGGCATGGACGGGCGACCCGTGGCGTCACCCGGCGTGAAGATCATGAACGGATAAGACGATATGCCGTCATAGCGGTGGTTGGCCGAGGACGTGATGATCCTGACGCTGTCAGCAATCTGACAGAACCTGCCGATCGTGAGCTTCTCAGGCGAGAAATCATAGAGGTAGGGCGCAAGCCTCGCCGCCCAGTCCTCCGGCGGATCGAAGGCATGGGCGTAGCTGTAATCGCCGATCTCCATGCGTGGATGGTCGATGACGGCGTTGAGGAACACCGTTCCCTGATGGGTGCTGCCATCGGGCAGGGTCAGGGGATGCGTGGTCTCGGGCTTGGGGAAGCCGGGTGTGTTCGCAGACATGAAAAGTCCTTGGGCAGAATTCTGATCGAAAAGGCGGTCAGATCGCGGACTTGTTCATCGTCCCCTCCACTGGGCTAACTGAGAGATGAGGGCGTGCCCTCATCCCGTCAAGGCATCACTTACCCGGCTCGAACTTCTTCGCGCCTTCGATCAGGCTATCGACGACCGCAGGTTCAGCCAGCGTCGAGGTGTCGCCGAGCTGGTCAGGGTGGCCTTCCGCGATTTTTCTTAGGATACGGCGCATGATCTTGCCGGAGCGGGTCTTGGGCAGGCCGGGGGCGATTTGCATGCGGTCAGGCGTGGCGACCGGACCAATCTCGGTGCGGACGGCCTGCTTCAGCTCCTCGGCCAGTTCTTCGGTGGCTGCGACGCCCTGCTTGAGGATGACGTAGCAGTGCACGCCCTGGCCCTTGATGTCGTGGGGATAGCCAACGACGGCTGCCTCGGCAGTCGCGGGGTGGGCGACGAGGGCACTTTCAATTTCTGCCGTGCCCATACGGTGCCCACTGACGTTCAGGACGTCATCGACACGCCCGGTGATCCAGTAGTCGCCGTCCTCGTCCCGCCGCGCGCCGTCGCCGGTGAAGTAGCGGCCCGGATAGGTGGTGAAATAGGTCTGGATGAAGCGTTCCTGGTCGCCCCAGACCCCGCGGGCCTGACCCGGCCAGCTTTCCAGCAGCACAAGGTTGCCTTCCGTCGCCCCTTCGAGAATGTGACCGTCATTGTCGACCAGCGCCGGGACGATGCCCGGGAGGGGCTTTGTCGCGGATCCGGGCTTGTCCATGGCGTCGCCGGGGAGGGGGGAGATCATCACGCCGCCCGTCTCGGTCTGCCACCAGGTATCGACCACGGGGCAGCGTCCATCGCCCACCACGTCATGGTACCAGCGCCACGCTTCGGGATTGATCGGCTCGCCCACTGTCCCGAGCAGCTTGAGCGAGCCCCGGTCAGTTTTCTTTACGAACTCGTCGCCCTCGCGCATCAGGGCGCGGATCGCCGTTGGCGCTGTGTAGAGCTGGGCCACCCGGTGCTTGTCCACCACCTGCCACATGCGGCTGGCGTCGGGGTAGGTCGGCACGCCTTCGAACATCAGGGTCGTCACGCCATTGGCAAGCGGTCCGTAGACGATGTAGCTGTGCCCCGTGATCCAGCCGACATCGGCCGTGCACCAGTAGACGTCCTGCTCCTCCACCTGGAACACGAGCTCATGGGTGTAGCTGGCATAGGTCATGTAGCCGCCGGTCGTGTGGACCACGCCCTTCGGCTTTCCGGTCGATCCTGACGTGTAGAGGATGAAGAGAGGGTCTTCGGCCGCCATCTTCTCGGGCGGGCAGTAACGGGTGACGTCGTCCCGGCTCGTGTGCCACCACAGGTCGCGGCCATCCTCGAAGTTGACCTTCGCGCCGGTGACACGAACCGTCAGCACAAGGCGCACGGCCTCCCCTGCCGCCCCGGCCTTCTCGATCGCGGCGTCGACATTTTTCTTGAGCGGCACGGTCTTTCCGCCACGGCGCGCTTCGTCCGCCGTGATGACGGCCACGGCGCCGCAATCCTCGATCCGGCTCGCAAGGGCTTCGGGCGAGAAGCCCCCGAAGACGACGGAATGGACCGCGCCGATCCTTGCGCAGGCGAGCATGGCGTAAGCCGCCTCGGGGACCATCGGCATGTAAATGATGACCCGGTCGCCCTTCCGCACGCCGCGCGCCTTCAGGACGTTGCCCATCCGCGAGACTTCTTCGTGGACCTCGCGATAGGTGATCTTCTCGCTGACCGAGGGGTCATCGCCCTCCCAGATGATCGCCGTCTTGTCGCCCCGCCGCAGGAGGTGCCGGTCGAGACATTGGTAGGAGGCGTTGAGCACGCCGTCCTCGAACCACTTGATGTGGAAGTCTTTGGCGTCCCAGCTGACGTCACCGCTCTTCGTTGGCTCCTTGAACCACTCCAGCCGCTTTGACTGTTCGAGCCAAAAGGCTTGCCGGTCTTGGGGCTGTTGGCGTGTCGTCATGGGCGCGTCCTTTTCTCTCGGTCGTTCGTACAGGAGGAACCTATGCCCTCCTGCGCTGTCGTAAACTCTGTGCTGCAGTGCACCCGCGCGGTTTCGTCGAGGTGACGGCCCGAGCCACACGGCTTATCTCCTGCGCACGTTCCGGGAGTGTACCCATGGCAGACAACAAACGCGACACAGGCGGCCTTGCAGTGCCCACGCGGCGCTTGGGAAGGCTGGCGCGTTTTGGTGGCCTCGGCACGTCGATCGCCGGCAACATGCTGGTGGAGGGCGCCAAGACCATGGCGCGCGGCGAGCGGCTCGACCTCGAAAAGCTCCTCTATACCAAGGGCAACGCCGAAAAGGTCACCGACCAGCTTTCGAAGCTTCGCGGCGCGGCGATGAAGCTCGGCCAGCTCATGTCGATGGGCGGTGAGGACATGCTGCCGCCGGAGCTTGCGGAGATCCTCGGCAAGCTGCGCGAACAGGCGCACCACATGCCACCATCCCAGCTCCGCCGTGTGCTGAACGATGAGTGGGGGCGTGACTGGATGAAGAAACTCCAGAAGTTCGATCCCCGTCCGATCGCGGCTGCCTCCATTGGCCAGGTGCACCGCGCCGTGACCAAGGACGGCAGGGACCTTGCCATCAAGATCCAGTATCCCGGCGTGCGCGAGTCGATCGACAGCGACATCGACAATGTCGTTGCCCTGATCCGTATGACTGGCCAGCTGCCCAAGGACACCGACATGAAGCCAGTCTTCGAGGAGGCGAAACGCCAGCTCCACGAAGAGGCCGACTACCTGCGCGAAGGCAGATATATGCGTCGATTCAAGGAGCTCCTCGCGGATACGAAGCATTTCATCGTGCCCGATTTTTACGAAGAGCTGACGACGAAGAACGTGCTTGCCATGTCGTTCGAGCGTGGCCAGCCAATCGACGACCTTCAGCACGCGGACCAGGAAACCAAGAACGAAGTCATCACGCATCTCTTCGAGCTGGTCATCCGCGAGCTTTTCGATTTCAGGCTGATGCAGACGGATCCGAATTTCGCAAACTACCGCTACCGGCCCGAGGGCAAGGAGATTGTCCTGCTCGACTTCGGCGCAACGCGAGAGATCGACGAGGAGCTGTCCCAAGGCTACCGCAGGCTGGTCGCTGCGGACCTCACAGGCGACTGGACGGAGATTGACCGCGCAGCGCGGGGTATCAACCTCTATTCCGGGGAGTTGCCGCCCAAGGTCGAAGATGCGCTGGAGGACATTTTCCTCGCAGCCGTCGAGCCGATGAACACCGATGCGCCCTTCGACTTCGCCAACAGCGACGTGACGCTAAGGATGCGGGAGGCAGGCATACGCTTGCGGCAGGAGAAGTTCGCCCACACGCCGAATCCGGTCGCTCTTTTCCTGCACCGCAAGATCGGCGGCATGTATCTGCTGGCAGGACGCCTGGGCGCGAAGGTGAACGTGCGCGCGATCCTGAGAGAGCACGGATTTCACTGATCCTATCGTCGTGATCCCTTGCGGAGCCGCGTTAGTTCGTTTCATTTGAAACGATGCTGTCCGTCCTCGATCTTTTCCGCGTCGGTATTGGTCCCTCGAGTTCCCACACCGTGGGACCGATGCGGATCGCGCGCCGGTTCTTGGCCCAGCTTTCAAGAGAGGAGCGCGAGCGGATTGCCGAGGTCTTCGTAGAGCTTCAAGGTTCTCTCGCGCTGACGGGCGAAGGGCACGGGACGCTGACCGCGACGGCGCTCGGACTGATGGGGCAGGATCCCGAAACCTATAACCCGGAGGCGGGCGAAGCGGGCCTCAAGCGCATCGACGAGGAAGGCAAGCTCCGCCTGTTCGGCGAGCATGATGTCCCTTTTGTCTGGAAGCGGAATATCGACCTTGCGGGGCACATCATTCCCGACCTGCATCCCAATGGCATGAAGCTCCGCGCGCTTGGCCGGGATGGTGACGTGGTGGCCGAAGGCCAGTTCTTCTCCACCGGCGGCGGCTTCATTGCGTCGGAGACGCAGCTCAGGACGCCCGCCAAGGATGACATCATACCTACACGGAAGGAAGTCCCATATCCCTTCGCGTCGGGCAAGGAACTGCTGGAACTCTGCAAGCGTGAAGGGCTGACGATCGCCGAACTCGTCCTTGCCAACGAAGACGCCTATCGCGACCAGCAGGAAACCGCCCAAAAGCTCGACGCCATCGCGCAGGTCATGTTCGACTGCATCAATCGCGGCCTGAACACCACCGGCGTCCTGCCCGGCGGGCTCGGGGTGAAGCGCCGCGCGCCGGGCCTCTACAGGAAGGTCATGGACACGCCGCTCGCGAACGAGCCCGAGCGGCTGTTCGACATCCTCAACCTCTACGCCATGGCGGTGAACGAGGAGAACGCCGCAGGCGGCAAGGTCGTCACGGCACCGACGAATGGCGCGGCGGGGATCATTCCCGCGGTTTTGCGAAAGTATTGCGGCCCCGAGGACGCCACTGATGAGATGCGCCGGCGCTTTATCCTGACCGCAGGCGGCATCGGTCTCCTCTACAAGCAGCGCGCTTCCATATCCGGTGCCGAGATGGGCTGCCAGGGTGAGGTGGGCGTGGCCTGCTCGATGGCTGCGGCGGGTCTCGCCGCGGTCTGGGGAGGGACGCCGGAGCAGTGCGCCTGCGCGGCGGAGATCGGCATGGAACACAATCTCGGCCTCACCTGCGACCCGGTCGGCGGGCTCGTGCAGATCCCCTGCATCGAGCGCAACGCCATTGGCGCGGTGAAGGCGGTCAACGCCGCCCGCCTTGCGCTGCAAGGGGACGGGACCGGCAAGGTCTCCCTCGACCAGGTCATCGAGACCATGCGCCAGACCGGCCTCGATATGTCCAACAAATACAAAGAGACGAGCCAGGGCGGCCTCGCCGTCAACGTCATCGAGTGCTGACAGGGTCAGCGAAACCCGACCGGATTTCTTCGGTTTTGAGTGAACGGCTGAACCGCGGAGCAAACTACGTCGGCTAGATCCGTGGCACGTTGAATCGAAAAGGGGCGGGGGAGCGACAGATGGTCGGTCGTCGAGAAGCGCAGGGTACAGTCGACAAGTTTCAGCGATTGGCTTGCTACGAAGCCGTCAAACGCAACCGCATCGTCACGCCCGAAGACGTGACCCGGTGGTGCGCGCTGCCCATGTCCGATGTGCTCCGTCACCTTGGCTCTCTCAAGAACGAGGGCAAGATCGTCGAGAAAAACGGCGTCTTCAGCACCAAAGAACAACGCCAGGCCGGCTAGTCGATCACGAATTCCGATAGCCTGTGTCCCGGATCGGGATGTTGCGGATTCATGTCTTCGAGAACACCGCGCACGAGACGTCCGACGAGGGCGTTGCGGCGGGTCTTGCTTTCTGAAGGGACGACATACCACGGCGCATGAGGGGTTGAGCAGCGCTGTACCATGGTCTCATAGGCCGCCATGAAATCGTCCCAGTTCTGACGGTCGTCAAGATCGCCGGGGTTGAACTTCCACCGCTTGTGCGGTTTCTCCAACCGGTCACGCAGGCGCTCGCCCTGTTCCTCCCGCGAGATATACAGCATGCATTTGATGATGGTGACGCCATTCTGGGTCAGGTGCTCTTCGAAGGCGTTGATCTGGTCATAGCGCTTCTCGATCTCCTCCGCAGGGGCGAGGCTGCGGACCTTCACCACGAGAACATCTTCGTATTGAGAGCGGTCGAAGATGCCGATGAAGCCTTTTCTCGGCACGGCGTTGTGGACCCGCCAGAGGTAGTCCCGCGCCATCTCTTCGGCGGAGGGTTTCTTGAAGGCCTTCACCGTCATGCCCAGTGGCGAGGTCGCTTGGAACACCGACTTGATCGTGCCGGACTTGCCTGCCGTGTCCATGCCCTGGAGAACCAGGAGCAGCGCACGTGAACCTTCAGCATAAAGACGGTCTTGTAGCTCGTCGATCTTGACGGCGTCGGCCGCAACGGAGGCCGCGGCATCGTCCTTGTCGGGGAAGAGATCCTTGTCCCTCGTCGGACGGTCTTGAAGGGCGAAAGCCTCGCCAGGTCGGGCGATCAGAGCTTCTTGGACATGGGCGCACTCGGGCTGGTTCTTGGCCATCGAGAGAGGCTAGTGCGCGCAGCGAGCCTTGGCCAGCCTAACGCTCATGCGGAAGGTCGGCGTAGGTCCGCTCTTTTTCTTCGTCCTTGTAGATCAGCAGCCCGACCTGGTCGGCGACATGGCCGGGGCCCTTGTCAGAGGGGTGGTTCACACCGTCGATCACCGGCACGACCTCGAAATCGAAAGGGCTCAGGCCTTCGAGGCAAGCGGCGTTCACGCCCACCCGCTTCGGGTTCGAGCGCCGCTGATGGTGCGTGTAGATCCCGCAAGTGCCGCAGAAATAGTGCTTCGCCGTATGCGTGCCGAAACTGTAGAGCCTGAGGGTCTCGAAGCCTTGCCGCACCTTGAGGTCAGCGACATTGGCCGTCAGCGCCACGGCACCGCGCATCCTGCAATAGGAGCAGTTGCAACGCGTCGCGCTTTCCAAACCGCCGAGGAGCGTCACGTCGAACTTCACGGCACCGCAATGGCAGCGGCCTTCATAGGTCTCACTCATGGGTCTTCGAGCTACGCCAGTTCGCGGGTTCGTGAAAGCAGCGATGGCAGGCGTCTAGATGACACCGAGCTCCTTGCCGACCTTCGTGAAGGCCGCCACGGCCTCGCGTACCTGCTCCTCCGTATGCGCAGCGTTCATCTGCGTCCGGATCCGGGCCTGGCCGCGGGGAACGACCGGGAAGCTGAAGCCTGTGACGAAGACGCCCTCGTCGAGGAGGCGTGCCGCCATCGTCTGCGCCTTTTTGGCATCGTAGAGCATGACCGGGATGATCGGGTGCTCGCCTTCGAGAAGATCGAAGCCCGCTTCCGTCATAAGCGAGCGGAAAAGCCTGGCATTCGCGAACAGGCGCTTCCTGAGGTCGTCTCCTTCCCGGACCAGCTGCAGCGCCTTCCGCGCGCCTTCCACGAGGGCAGGGGCAAGGGCGTTGGAGAAGAGATAGGGCCGTGCCCGCTGGCGGAGGAGGTCCACGACCTCCTGCCGTGCACAGATGAAACCGCCCATGCCGCCGCCGAGGGCCTTGCCCAGCGTTCCGGTGATGATGTCGACCTTGCCCATGACGCCGCAATGCTCATGGGTGCCGCGGCCGCCGTCGCCCATGAAGCCGGTGGCGTGGCAGTCATCGACCATGACCAGGGCGCCGTACTGCTCCGCCAGTTCGCAGATACGGCCGAGCTGCGCGATGTAGCCGTCCATGGAGAAAACGCCGTCGGTGACGATCAGCTTCGTCCGCGCGCCCGCTGCGTCGGCAGCCTTCAGCTGCTCTTCCAGCGAGGCCATGTCGTTGTTGTCATAGCGGAAGCGCTGCGCCTTACACAGACGAACCCCATCGATGATCGAGGCATGGTTGAGGCTGTCAGAGATGATCGCGTCTTCCTTGCCGAGGAGCGGCTCGAAGACAGCGCCATTGGCATCGAAACACGCCGCGAAGGTGATCGAGTCCTCAAAGCCCAGCCATTCCGCGATCTCGCGCTCGAGCTTTCGGTGGATCTCCTGAGTGCCGCAAATGAAGCGCACCGAGGCCATGCCATAGCCATGCTCTGCCGCCCCTGCCTGCGCTGCAGCGATGAGGTCGGGATGGGCGGCGAGGCCGAGATAGTTGTTGGCGCAGAAATTGAGCACCCGGATTTCGCGGCCCTCATGGCTGAGCGTGACCTCGGGACCCTGCTTCGACGTGATCAGCCGCTCGGGCTTGGTCAGACCCTCGTCGTCGATCTCCTGCAGGGTGTCGCGGATGCGGGCGTAGAATGCGTCGGTCATGGCAGCCTTGTGCCCAAGCCGGGCGCAGTTGGCCAGCATCGGGTGCGCAACGTGCTGACGCATTCCTCCCGCTTTGCCTAGCGGACCTTCTCGCCTTTCGGGGCACGGGCGGCGGCGAAGAACGTCTTCCAGTTCGCGTTGCCGCCGGCCTGCAGGATGCCTGCGCGGTAGATCCGGCCCATGAAGGTCAGCATCATTGCCACCACCACGATCAGCATCGCTGTCGCGCCAAGGATCTCCCATAGCGGCGGCGAACCCGATAGCCGCAGCATCAACGCATAGTGCGTGTAGAATGGGATCCACGTGAAGATCCTTGCGAACAGCCCATTTGGATCCTCGATCACCGACATGATGAACGGCGCGGGCAGCAGCATGATGATCGTCAGCGGCGTCGACAGGCTCTGCGCATCCTGGATGGACGAGCAAAGCGCACCGATCGCGAGATAGATCGACGCGTAGAGCAGGTAGCCGAGCAAGAAGTAGAAGAAGAAGAGCGGCACCAGCGGGCTCGCCAGCATCACCTCCTTAAGTGTCGCCAGGACTTCGTTGCCCGCTCCCAAAATGCTGATCAGGGCAAAGCCAAGGCCGGCGAAGATCACCATCGGCGTGACCCCGACCAGGGCAAGGCCGATCAGCTTGCCGATCATCAGTTGCGAGGCTGACACGGATGACAGCAGCATCTCGACGATCTTGTTCGACTTCTCCTCGATCGTGTTGGTCAGCATCATGCTGCCCACCGAAAGGACCACGAAGAAAAGGATGTAGGTCAGGCCGAGCGGAAGGCCGAATTCAATCGTATCACGCAGGCGCTGGGCCTCGTCCTCGGCGCTCGATCCCGCCTTCACCTTGCTCAGGCCCGGGCTGAGGGCGTTGATCGCGGCCACGTCCTCGACGCTCAGGCCGCGCGCGACGAAGGCGTCGTTGCGCAGCTTCTCCCTGAACACCCCGCGCAGGAAGGCCCGCAATTCGTCATCTGCCATGTTGTCCGTCAGGTAGACCGCATTCGGACCATCCTCGGCACCGTAGCCTTCGGGAATGACAACGACTGCGGTCAACCTCCCGCCGCCGGGGATCTCTTTTTCGCCGCGCATGTAGGGGAGGTAAGCCGTTCCGATCGCCTGGTCGTCCGCATCGGGAGCGATTTCGACCAGCGGGTCGATCCTCCTGAAGTCCCGGCGCGGTTCCTCGAGGGGTGGGAGTTCCATCGAGGTCAGGGCGGCAAGACGCCTGCGGCCCTCGGCCAAGCCGCCAGCGGCGAAGAAGGCTTCGCGCCGCTCGGCATCCACGGGTCCGGGCGCGAAAGGGGGCTCCAGGGCTTCGGCATCGACAAGCCCGCTTGCCGTCAGCCCCATGACGAAGTCGTCCCAGCGCCCGATAATGGCGCGCTGGTGTTGTTCCTCGAGCGCTTCATCGACCACGTCTGCCCAACCGCCGTCGCGGTCAATCAGGACGAATGTCTTCGCGGCCTTGGTAGCGTCCTGCAGGAACGATGCGCTCGCGCCAAGGAGCGACATGACCGGAATGATCAGCAGGAAGAGGAGGAAGCCGCGGGTGAAGATATAGCGCCGGTATTCGTGACTGACGATCTCGAAAATGCCCCTCATGCCGCGTCCTCCTCGCCAGCGCCCGCAAAGCGGAAGAATATTTCGTGCAAGGAGGCCTCCTCCAGGCCGAAGCTTTTGACGGTGATCCCGAGTTCAAGACAGGCGGCGAGCACGGCCTGCATGTCGCTCCCTTCGCTGACGGTCAGGGCATAGCGGTCGCGGCCGATCGGGGTGATCGCCGTCACGCCGGCACGTCCCTGCAAGGGTGAAGGGTCGTCGGGCGTCGCAAGAATGATGCGCTGTTCATACGCCTCCCGCGCCTCGTCGATCGTCCCCTCGAAAACTTTCTCGCCGCCCTTGATCATCACGAAGCGGTCGCACAGCCGCTCGGCGTGTTCCATCGTGTGGGTCGAGAACAGAACCGTTGCCCCCTCGTCACGCAGGTCACCGATCAGGTCTTCGAGAAGCTTCTGGTTCACCGGATCGAGGCCCGAGAACGGCTCGTCGAGGATCAGGAACTCCGGCTCGTGAGTCAGCACCGACAGCAGCTGGATTTTCTGCGCGTTGCCCTTGGAAAGGGTTTCGATCTTGTTGTTCGCATACTGAGTCATGCCGAAGCGCTCGAGCAGCTCATGGGCCTTGGCCTTCGCCTTCCCGCCGGGAACGCCCTTGAGCCTGCCGAAATAGGCGATGATGTCGATCGCTTTCATCTTGCGATAGAGGCCCCGCTCTTCGGGAAGGAAGCCGACCCGCAACCGGCCCTTGCGCAGGTCGGTGCTACCGAACAGCTCGACCGAGCCGCTGGTAACGGGCAGGATATCCATCACCATACGGAGGGTTGTGGTCTTCCCCGCGCCGTTCTGCCCAAGGAAGCCTACGATCTCGCCCTTGTCGACCGAAAAGGAGAGGTCGGAGACAGCGCGGAAATCGCCAAACTCCTTCGTCACCCTGTTGATTGAGAGAACCATCTCACCCCGCCCCGTCCATTCACGCGCCCGTTTCCGGCCTGATACCGCAAATCGGTAAAACTGAGACCTAAGCATGTTGGAAAGGGATTACAGCCCCGAAAGGAGAAATGCCTTCCTCAGGCCGTCCGCTGTTCATCGCTCGGGTAGGGGATCACCATGCGGAACCTGAGCCCGTCGGGGGTCAAGGCGCGCTCCGTCTCCGCGCCCAGGGTCGATGCGCATTGCTGGACCAGAACGGAACCAAAGCGTCGGCTCTCCAGCGCGTCAGCCGGGATTGCACGACCTCCGACCGGCGCATCACCCGTGTACTCGTTCCATATAAAAGTGATCTTGCCGTCTTTCTGGGTGATGGCGACTTCGAGCTTGCCGCCGCGCTCTCCCAGCGGTCCGTGCTTCGCTGCATTCGTCGCGAGCTCGTACACCAGCATGGCGACCGGAGAGATCATCGCGCTTGGCAGCACAATATTTTCAGGCGAGTCGATGGAGACGGTGACCGAGCCGTTATCGGCAGGCCGCTCCATCCACGGCTTGAGAGCTGTGTTGAGAATGTCCTGCAACGGAACATTGCCGGAGCTCCCCTCGCTATGGCTGAGCTTCGCCGACAGGGCATGGGCCTCGGCCATGGCGATCGCCTGGGCTTCGAGCGTACTCGCGAGGCTCTGGACGTCAACGGCGGACTTGCTCGCGAGGCGGATCAGGGCGCGCATCACGGCGAATGCATTCTTTACCCGGTGATCCATTTCGGAGGCCAGCATACCAAGCTTGCGCTCGTGCTCCTTCTCCTCCGACATGTCCCAGTTGACCCCGAGCATACGCAGCGCCCGTCCGTCCTCGGCGCGGGCGACCACGCGCCCCCGCGCACCAAGCCATAGCTCCGGCTGGTTCGCGCCGCGGGCAATCCTGAATTCGGTGTGATACTCGACGTCATCGTCAAGAGCGGCCTCGACCGCCTTGCGCACCGCGGCTTCATCGTCCGGGTGCATCGCCTTGAAGATGCGCTCCACGGGCCAGGGCTGGGGCACGTCGTCCAGCTCGAAATAGGTGCCGACGATCGGGTCGCCGGTGACCGTCCCGCCTTCGATGTCCCATTCCCAGCTGCCCATTTTCCCTGCGGCGAGAGCAAGCGTCGCGCGGCTCGCAGCATCGTTTTGCGCCGGAACGGCTTTCGAAGGTGTGCGTCGCGACGCGGCCAAGGGGGTGTCTCCACGGCAGAACCACGCGCTTTCTCGATCGATGGCGCGCGCGTATGGGAAGGAGCCTAGCGGGAGCGAGATGCCTTAGCCAATCAGTTGGCTCAGGGCTCCGACAATGCTTTCGGATGGTGCTGGTTTGTCCAATGCCATCGCCGTCGGGAAGTCCCTGGCAATGTTGAGGTGACCGAGATGCGCCGAATGGAAGATCACGGGAACGCCTCGCTCGATCAAAACGCGCGCCAGCGGGAACACGTCCGTGTCTCCGAGGCGGATGTCGAGGATGGCAGCGTCGAAACCGTCCCTCGATGCAGAAAGCGCCGTGAAACCGTCATCGAGGCTCATAGCGGTCGTGACCTCGGCCCCTTCCTCTTCGACAACCTGTTGGATATCAAGGGCAATGAAGAACTCATCCTCCACCACGAGGATACGCCTGCCGGACAGCTTTCCCTGCTGGGTGGTGTTTCGAGTCTGGACATCGCTGACGGAAGACGCCGTCGACATTCATTCCTCTCCAATAGGCTGCGTCGGTCGTAATGCCCGACACCGATAAGAACTCTGCTGCCACGATCTAGTTCGCTGGCTACACTATCACATAATTATTTTCGACCCGTTCGATCGATCCCGCCTTTGCGTGACACGGCGGGCGCAGGGTAGGGTGCAGTATGGACCAACTCTCCTTCCCAGATGTTTCCGTGCTTGCGGCTCCCCTTTATTTGATCCTGATCGCAACCGAGATCTGGGTGCTGAGCCGCCTCGGGCGAAAGGAAGAGGTCACGAAGGACCTTTGGACCAACCTCGCCATGGGGACAGGCAACGCGATCGCCAGTGTCACCCTTTTCGGCGGTGTGGCGGCGCTTTTCCTCCTCGCCTGGGAGTTCAGGATCGCTGACCTCGGCATCAACGCTTGGTCCTTCCTGTTCGCGATGGTGGCGAAGGATTTCACCTATTACTGGGTCCACCGTTTCCAGCACAGGATCCGATGGGGCTGGGCCAGCCATGTCGTCCACCACTCGAGCCAAGGCTACAACCTGTCCACGGCGCTGCGCCAACCCTGGTTCAGCGTCACAACAGGAACCTATCTTCTGGGCCTGCCGTGGATCATCCTCGGCATCCACCCGGCGCTCTGGGCCTTCTGCGGCGGTTTGAACCTGTTCTACCAGTTCTTCATCCACACCCAGTCGGTGAAGAAACTACCGGGCTGGTTCGAAGCGATCTTCAACACACCCAGCCACCATCGCGTCCATCACGCGACCAACCCGAGATACCTCGATACCAACTACGCCGGCATCCTGATCATCTGGGACAAGCTGTTCGGGACCTTCGTTCCCGAGGACGATGCCGAGCCATGCAAGTTTGGCCTCGTCTCCAACATCTCGACGCAAAACCCGCTCCGGGTCGCGACTCACGAATATGTCGCCATCGCCAAAGACGTGACGAAGAAGGGGCTGACGCCGATCGAGCGCTTCCGTTACGCCTTCGCGCCGCCGGGTTACAGCCATGATGGATCGAGGCTTTCCACGGCTGAGATCAAAAGACGTGCAGGCGTCCGGTTGTCGGGCGGACAGAGTGCTTATATGGCCGAGGATCACGAAGCCGGAGCGCTAGAGCATTGAACGCCATCTTTCTGCTGATCCTTGCGATCCTCGACCTTTATAAACTCGTCCTGATCATCACCATCGTCATGAGCTGGCTGTTCACCTTCGGGGTGATCAACCGCTACAATCAGGTCGTCGATGCGGTCTGGAACGTCTGCACGGCGCTGACCGAACCGGTGCTGCGGCCGATCAGGAACATCCTGCCATCGATGGGCGGGCTCGACCTGTCACCCTTGGTGGTCTTTTTCGCGATCCTCTTCCTGCAGAATTTCATCCGCTACGACCTGATGCCGGCGCTCACCTGAGGACAGGCCCATGACCGCAGAACTGATCGACGGGAAAGCCGCGGCGGCTTCCCTCCGTCACGCCGTCGGCGAAGCCGCCCTGACCCTTCCGCGCAAGCCCGGCCTCGCCGTGGTGCTGGTCGGCGACGATCCGGCGAGCCAGGTCTATGTCGGCTCCAAGGAGAAGGCTGCGGGCAAGGCCAATATCGTCGGCTCTGTGCGCCGGATGCCGGGCTCGTCGACCCAGGAAGAGGTGCTTTCGGTCGTCCGGGAACTCGCCGCGGATGACCATGTCGACGGCATCCTCGTCCAGCTCCCGCTTCCCGAAGGTCTTGACGCGGACGAAATCCTCTCCGCCATCCCCGCCGAGAAAGACGTGGACGGGCTGACCGCGCCCAGCGCGGGCGCATTGGTGCTGGGGCAGGAGGGCCTCACCCCTTGCACGCCCCAGGGATCGATGCGCCTCATCAAGGCCGTCGAGAGCGATCTTTCGGGCAAGAAGGCTGTGGTTGTCGGCCGCTCGATCCTCGTCGGCAAGCCGCTCGCACTGATGCTGCTCGACGCCAATGCCACGGTGACGATCGCCCATTCGCGGACGAAGGATCTCGGCGCCGTGTGCCGTGAGGCGGACATCCTGTGCGTGGCCGTCGGGCGGCCCGAGATGGTGACCGCGGACATGATCAAGCCCGGTGCGATCGTCATCGATGTCGGCATCAACCGGATCGAGCGTGACGGTACGAGGAAACTGGTCGGCGATGTGGAGTTCGACGGAGCAAGAGAGGTCGCTGGCCACATCACCCCGGTCCCCGGCGGCGTCGGCCCGATGACCATCGCCTGCCTCCTGCGCAACACCGTTGTCGCCTCGGCGCGGCGGCAGGGTGTGCCTGTGCCCGAGGCGCTGCTCTAGGCAGCTTTCAGCAGGAACACCCCAAACCATTCGCGGGGGTCGGTCCAGACCCTTTCGACCTCCCAGCCGGCAGCCCTGGCGATCCGGTCCATGCTTTCGCGTGTGTATTTGTGCGAATTTTCCGTGTGGATCATCTCGCCCTTCTCGATGCTGATGCGCTCCCCACCGAGATTGATGGCCTGCGGCGCGAGGGCGACCACGCCCAGTTCCATCCGCGCTTCAGTGGGGTTCCAGAGAGCCACCGCCTCGAATTTCGACAGGTCCACGCCAGCATCAAGCTCCCTGTTCATTCGTTCAAGGACGTTGAGGGTGAACTGCCGGGTGATGCCCTCGCTGTCGTCATAGGCGGCGAGCAGGATATCCTCGTCCTTCACGAGGTCCGCGCCGATCAGGAACAACGCGCCCTTGCCAAGGCTCTCCCTGCTGCGCGCGAGAAAATCCTGCGCGCCGCCTGCTTCGAAGTTCCCAATCGTCGACCCCGGAAAGAAGCCCATCCGGCATTCATTCTCAAGGAAGCTCGACGGCAGCGCCACCGTGCCCGAAAAGTCACCGACCACGCCGTGCACTTCGGTGTCCGGGAAGAGGGAGCGCATCTTTTCGGCCGATGCCTTGAGGAATTCCTCCGCCACATCGATCATGACGTATACGGAAGGCTTGAGGGCGTCGACCAGCCGCTGCGACTTGACCCCGGCGCCTGAGCCGAACTCCGCGATCGCCGCACCGGGCGGGCAGAACTCAGGCAACTCGCCATAGACCGTTTCCATGATCCCGGCCTCGGTCCGGGTGACGTAATAGTCTTCGGTCCTGGTGATCGCCTCGAAAAGCTCCGAACCCACCGCATCGTAGAGATATTTCGGCGGAATGGATTTCTGGGGCTTGCTCAGCCCTTCACGCAGGTCGCGCAGGAATTCGTCGTTCACAGGTCAACAGGCCGGTTGCACGCCAGGATCGACGCAAGGGCAGAGGCTAACACGCAGGACCCCGAGGGCAACCGCCTGCCTCAGTTTCCGTAATATTCTTTGTACCAATCGACAAACTTGCCAAGGCCATCCTTGAGGCTCGTTTTTGGATCATAGCCGAGCAGGTCCCGCGCACGGCTGATATCCGCCCAGGTCCGGCGCACATCGCCGGGCTGCATCGGGAGGAAGTTCTTCTGCGCCTTTCGGCCCAGATGCTCCTCGAGATAGCCGATGAAGTCGCCAAGGCTCTCCGGTTGGTCGTTGCCGAGGTTGAAGACCCGGTGCGCAGGATCGCCGTCGGGCGGGTTGTCGAGCGAAGCGATGATTCCTGCGACGCAGTCATCGACATAGGTGAAGTCGCGGCCCATCTCTCCCTCGCCGAAGACATCAATCGGCTCGCCCGCCATGATCTTCCGGGCAAAGATCATGTAGGCCATGTCCGGGCGTCCCATGGGGCCGTACACCGTGAAGAACCTGAGACCGGTGAGCTTCAGGCCATAGAGCCGGGCATAGCTCTCCGAAAGGAGCTCGCAGCTCTTCTTCGTTGCGCCGTAAAAACTGACAGGGCTGTCCGTGCGGTCGTCTTCCGCGAAGGGGATCTTGGTGTTCGCACCGTAAACGGATGAAGACGAGGCATAGACCATGTGCTGGGGCTTCAGCGCACGCGCAAGCTCCAGCATCTCCGTCTGCCCTGCGATGTTGGAGTGGGTGTAGGAGCGGGGGCTCTCGATCGAAAACCGCACCCCGGCCTGTGCCGCGAGGTGGATGATCCGGTCGATGCCGAGGCCTGACAGCTTGTCCTGGATGGAGGGCTCGGCGATGTCGGCCTTGATGAAGGTGAAGCGGTCATGCTCCCGAAGCTGCTTGAGGCGCGTTTCCTTCAGGCCGACGTCGTAGTAATCATTGAGGTTATCGACACCGATGATGGTCTCGCCGCGGGCAAGGAGCGCCGTGGCGGTGTGGGAGCCGATGAACCCGGCGGCACCGGTGATGAGAATCGTCATGGTCGCCGTATCGCGCTTTCAGGGGGGAACTTTCGTCGTGAGCAGGACCGCAATAGGGCTTCTTGGCGGGTCGTTCAATCCGCCGCATTCCGGTCACCGCGCTCTTGTGCGCCACGCGATGAAGCGGCTCCATCTGCGAGGGATGCGGGTTCTCGTCTCGCCGCAAAACCCGCTGAAATCGGCTGGTGATTATGCGCCCCTCGAAGAGCGCATCGCGGCGACCAGAGAGATGATGCGTGGCCTGCCCAATGTCAGGGTCGAACCCGAGGCCGCCGAAGGGCCGACATTCGCTGTCGATTCGATCGCCAAACGGGTGCTCAGGGAACCCCACACCGATTTCATCTACGTCATGGGGGCGGATAGTTTTGCCGGACTGCATCGCTGGCGGCGGTGGCAGGCGCTGATGGAGATGGTCCCGATTGCCGTGGTCTCGCGCCCCGGTTTCCGGCTGGAGGCCTTGCAAAGCCCGGCTGCACGCGCATTCGCCAAGGCCCAGGTTCCCGAGCGCCTGGCGCTGACACTGCATCGTCGGACGGCCCCTGCCTGGTGCTTCCTGACCGGGCTCGACCGGGAAGAAAGCTCGACCGCGATAAGAGCGCGCGAAGACCCCTCCAAATTCGGCATGGAAAGTGCTACCTAAGGAACGCTCCCGCAGAGTGGAGTGCAAATCGGAGAAAAGTGCTGATTTCCCAGCAGAGTATGGGTGGCAAGGCTGCCCCGAACCCCGCCGAGATGGGCGACGCTGACGTCCCCGCCTTGGATATCACCGCCGCCGAGATCGTCAGCCAGGTCCTGACCCGGCTCGATGAGGAGAAGGCCGAGGAGATCGTCACCATCGATCTTCAGGGCAAATCGGATGTAGCGGACACTCTCGTCATAGCTTCGGGCCGTTCCCAGCGTCACGTCGGTGCGCTGGCGGACAAGCTTCTGCGCGCCCTGAAAGAGATGGGTGTGCAGGGCGTGAAGTGCGAAGGCCTACCGGCTGCCGACTGGGTGCTCCTCGATGCCGGCGACGTCATCGTGCACCTGTTCCGCCCGGAGGTTCGCGACTTCTACAATCTCGAGCGGATCTGGGCGCCCGAGCGGTTCGCTCCGGCGGCGCAGTAGTGCGTCTCCAGCTCCTCGCGATTGCGCGGGAGCAGAAGCGCGACCCCCTCGACGAGGCGGCGAAGGAATATCTGAAGCGCGCGGCGGGTGCCGCGCCCCAGCTCGGGCTGAAAGGCCCGGAAGAGCGCTTCATCGCCCCCGCCAAGGGTAATGATCCCGCGCGGGAAGCCGAAACCCTGCGCCAAGCCATCGCGGGCCAGGCCGTGCTGCTTGACGAACGGGGCAAGCAGATGTCCTCCCCTGAAATAGCCCGGATGATTGCCGCGAAGCGCGATGCGGGCGTGCCGGCGCTGGCTTTCTGCATCGGCGGCGCGGACGGCTTCGATCCGGCCTTCCGTGACGAGATCCTGAGGGCAGGGGGACAGGCCCTCGCTTTCGGGCGCGCCGTCTGGCCCCACGCCTTGTGCAGAACTATGCTGGCCGAGCAGCTCTACCGGGCTCTCGCGATCCTCGGCGGGCATCCTTACCATCGCGGACAATGATGATTCTCGTTCTCGCCTTCCTTTTGTCATCGATCCAGCAGCCCGATGAAGAATCGCGGCTCGAGGATCTCGAGCGCCAGATCGAGGAGCGCGAGCGCTCCGCCGAAGAGATCCGTGAGCGGACCGAGGAGATGGAGGACGCCCTCGATCGCCTTCGCGACCAGCTCGCGTCCACGGCATCGGCGCTGCAGGCCGCCGAAAGCCGGGCAACGGAACTCGAGCAGGACCTGCAGGACATCGAAGCGCGTGAGGCCATCGCTCTTGAAGAGCGCGATGCCCGGGCGATGGAGCTGAGCCGCGTTCTTGCTGCGCTCCAGAATCTCGAGCGCTCGAGGCCGCCTGCGCTCGTGGTGTCCCCCGATGATGCGCAGAGGGCGGCGCTGGCAGCCGTGACGCTGTCATCGATCAGCCCGCGGCTGGCCGAGATCGTCGAGGCTCGCAAGCAGGAGATCATTGATCTCGAACGGCTGCGCTCGGAGAAGCGCGCCGCTCGCCGCGCGCTCGATGACACCAATGCTTCGCTGGGCGAACGTCGCAGGCTGCTTCAGGGTCTCCTTGATGAACGCCAGTCCGCCTATCAGCAGGACCGCGCCGAGCTCGCGCGGGTGGAGGCGGAGGCCCGGCGCCTCGCTGCCGAGGCATCGAACATCCGGGAGCTCCTGCGCAGGCTGCGCGACCTGCCGTCCGCAGAGGAGGTGGTCGAGCGCTATCGCCAGAGCCGCCGTGACCGGCAGCTTCCGGGGACCTTCGCTGAGGCACGTGGCCGGCTCGAACGCCCCGTCGCCGGGGTCGTGACAGGACAGTTCGGCCAGCGCGACGAAGTGGGCGAGCAGCGTGACGCGGTGCAGATGACCACCCGGCCCGGTGCCGTCGTCACGGCTCCCTATTCGGGAATTGTCCAGTGGGCGTCGAATTTCGGCACCCTCGGCAACGTCCTGATCATCGATGTCGGCGACGGCTACACCAACATCTTCATCGGCCTCGACCGCTTTGTCGTCCGCAAGGGCCAGCGGGTGGGCGCGGGTGAGCCGGTGGGCGTCATGGCCAATGGCGCACAGGCGCCGAGCCTCCGCTTCCAGGTCAGGAAACGTGGGCAACCGGTGGATCCCACCCCTTGGTTCGAGCCTTCCTGAGAGCTGTCAAGATGACCGCAAGCGGCCTTGGTTCCGTTCCGGGCGCGACATTCCGCCTGAGAAGTTGTCCATATTTTACGGGACGAGGGTGTTCCGCTTGGACAAGCGGGGGTTCAAATGACAGATTTAAGAGCGCAGCAAGGTAGCCGTGCACCTATACCGGGTGCCCGAGCGACAGAAAGAGCGGCTAGGTGATGATGAAGCGATCGAAGATTGAGCTCGGCGACGGACGCCGGAGCGTTTCCTCCATGGCGATCGGTGCCGTCCTCGGCGGCGCGATCACGGCCGGCCTCCTTACGGCAGGCTTCGCGCGTTCCGCCTTCGACGCCGAGACCTTCCGCCAGCTCGACCTCTTCGGTGAGGCATTCGAGACAGTGCACCGCAACTATGTTGAAGAGCCTGACGACCGCGAACTGATGGAAGGCGCGATCGAGGGCATGCTCAATTCCCTCGATCCCCATTCGAGCTACCTGCCGCCACGTGATCTCGAGACAATGCAGGAGCAGACGCGTGGCACCTTCGGTGGCCTCGGTATCCAGGTGACCCAGGAGCGTGAAGGCATAGGCCGCGGCCTCGTTCGCGTCATCTCGCCGATTGACGATACCCCGGCCGCGCGTGCGGGTATCGAGCCCGGCGACCTGATCTTCGAAATCGACGGCAAGTCCGTGTTCGGCATGTCGCTGACCGAAGCGACCGACCTGATGAAGGGCGACAAGGGCACCGAGGTCACGCTGCGCGTTGCCCGCGAGGGCGTCGACGAACCCCTCGAATTCTCGTTGACGCGCGACATCATCACCGTGAACCCCGTCGCTTCGCGGGTGGAGCAGGACCGCTTCGGCTATATCCGCCTTGCGAGCTTCACCGCCCAGACGAACGGCAAGATGCTCGACGCGATCCGCGAGCTCGAAAAGGAAACCGGCGGACTCGAAGGCATCGTTCTCGACCTCCGCTCCAATCCGGGCGGACTTCTCGACCAGGCCGTGGCCGTGTCGGATGCCTTCCTCGATGGCGGTGAGATCGTTTCGACCCGCGGTCGCAGCGGGAAGGAATCGATGCGCGAGCTCGGCAAGAAGGGCGACGTCCTCGAGGGCAAGCCCATCGTTGTTCTCGTCAATGGCGGCTCGGCCTCGGCCTCGGAAATCGTCGCGGGTGCCCTGCAGGACCGCAACCGCGCGCTGATCCTTGGGACCAAGACCTTTGGCAAGGGCTCGGTGCAGACGATCCTTCCGCTCAATCGCGGCGATTCGGGCGCGCTCCGCCTGACCACGGCCCGCTACTACACTCCGTCCGGCCGTTCGATCCAGGCGCAGGGCATTGTCCCTGACATCGTCATGCCGATCACTCGTCCGGGTCAGGACGAGCCAGTCAAGCGCCGCTCGGAAGCGGACCTCGACGGTGCACTCGACGTGGACAAGGACGAACCCGTTGGCCTTGGCGAGCCGGGCGAGAACTCCTCGTCGGCCTCGGTGCAGGAAATCCTGATGGAAGGCCAGGAGGCTCTCCGCGAGAAGGAGCGCGAGGAAGAGAACGCCACGGCGCTCTTCATCGAGCCTGTCGAGTGCGAGGAAGGCAAGGATTGCCAGCTTGAGCGGGCGCTCGAACTGCTTGCCGACCAGGCGCAATTCGGCCAGCTCCTCGCCGATGCAGGTGCGATCCAGCGCTAGGAGAGGCGCGAAGACCAGCGTGAACGGGCCACAGCCGCGGCGGGTGATCCTCGCCGCGGGTTTTTCCGGTGAAGCGATCGAGCTCTCGGACGTTCGTGACGTCTGGAGCTGCGACCATGATGAGCTGCCCGGAGCCCGTCCGTTCGAGGCCCTGCGCGAAGCTGAAGCCTCGCTTCGGGAAGGCGACGTTCTCGCAGGTTATTTCGGCTATGAATGCGCGGTGGAACCGGAACCCGGTCTCGACCTGCCGCCACCGCCGCTCGGCGCGCCTGCGGCCTGGTTTGGCGTCTTCGGCAGGGCGCAGAGGGTGCAAGACGACCTTCCGCTCCCCGAACACATGCCCGCACCCTTGCGGCTTGATGAGGGCGACACGCCCGAGGCTTACGCGGAAAAGGCAAAGGACGTTCGTCGTCGGATCGCGGCGGGCGATGTCTTCCAGGTCAATGTTTCCCATCGTCAGTCTGCGGAGTTCGGCGGGGAGGGCCGTGTCATCGACCAATTGCCCTGGCGCGAAGCCCTGACCGCCCGTTTCGGCGCGCTGCTCGATCTCGGCGAGCACGCTATCGTCAGTGCATCGCCCGAACTGTTCCTTGCACTTGAAGGCCGCCGCCTTGCAACCGAGCCGATCAAGGGCACCCGTCCGAGGTCGGAGGACCCCATCGAGGACGCAAGGCTGCTCGAAGACCTGCTGGCTGATCCGAAAGACCGTGCCGAGAACATCATGATCGCGGATCTCATGCGCAATGATCTCGCCAAGGTCTGTGCCGACGGTTCGATCGCGGAACCCGAGATTTGCGGAGCGCGCAGCCTCGATCACGTCCACCACCTCTATTCGCGCATTGAGGGACACTTGCGCGAAGGTCTCCTCTTCGCCGACGCCCTCCGCGCAGCCTTTCCTTGCGGCTCGGTCACGGGCGCGCCGAAGCTCGCCGCGATGGACGCCATCGCCGCACTCGAAGGCGAGGGCAGGGGCGCCTATTGCGGCTCGGTCTTCTACACGGACGGCAAGCGCGCTGCCGCCAGCGTCGCGATCCGCACCGCGGTGATCGATGAGGAATGCCGAAGGCTCGATGTCCGCTCCGGCGGTGGCGTCACGATTCTTTCCGATCCGCACAAGGAATATATCGAAGCTCTCGACAAGGGCTATCTCTTCCGCATGCTGGCGGGTCGGTCATGATTCTCATCATCGATAATTACGACAGCTTCGTTGAAACCCTCGCGCGCTATGTCCGCGAAGCCGGGTTCGCGACCGATGTCGTCCGTAACGATCAGCTCACGGTGGAAGACGTGGCGGAGATCGCTCCTGGAGGCATGATCCTCAGCCCCGGACCCTACACCCCTGCGGAAGCCGGCATCTGCCGAGCCCTGCCGCCAGCCTTTCCCGATACGCCGATCCTCGGTGTCTGTCTCGGCCATCTTGCCATTGCCGAGGCTTATGGCGGCCGCACTGTGCGCGCCAGAACGCCGATGCACGGACGACCCTCGGCCATCAGCCATACCGGCGACCCGCTTTTCGCGGGTCTCGCCAATCCGTTTCAGGCGGGTCGCTACCACGCCTTGGTCAGCGATATTGCGGATACAGATCTTCGCGAGACTGCAAGGTCCGAGGATGACGAACTCATGGCCTTCCGCCATAATGCGCGACCGCATGTCGGCGTGCAATTCCACCCGGAGTCGATCCTCACACCCGAGGGCCGGAGGCTGCTCGGAAACTTCCTGGAGCTTTGCCGATGATTGCGCTTCTCGACGGCCAAAGGATTGACGGCGACGCGCCTGCGCTACCCGTCACCGACCGGGGGTTCCTTCTCGGCGACGGCCTGTTCAGCACGCTCCGTGTCGAGGGTGGCCGCGCGCTCCTGCTTTCCCGGCACCTCGACCGGTTGGATCAAAGCGGCGCCATTCTCGAGCTTCCAGTGGACCGCCACGCCATCGAAGCCGACATCGCCGCCGCCATCGAGGCCCATGGCGACGCGCCTGGCTCCATGCGCATCACCCTCAGCCGCGGAACAGGCCCGAGAGGCCTTCTGCCGCCGCCAGGACCCTCCGTGCGCCGCGTCATCACCATCGCTCCGGCAGGGCCGCGCCGCTGCGAACCGGTTTCCGCGATCGTCAGCACCCACCGCAGGAACGACTTTTCCCCGCTCAGCCGGATGAAAAGCCTCAGCTACCAGGACCAGGTTCTCGCGCGGATGGAGGCAGCCGGGAAGGGCGCCAGCGACGCCGTCATGCTCAACACGCGCAGCGAGCCGGCGAGCACGTCGATGGCCAACCTCCTTGCGCGGACGAAAAACGGCTGGGTCACCCCTCCTGTCTGTGCCGGGATCCTGCCCGGGATCGTCCGGGCGGTCCTGCTCGAAGCCCGCGAAGTCACCGAGGCTGCGATCTCGCAGGCGGACCTCGCATCCCTGCCGCTCGCCCGCACCAATTCTCTCGTCGGCGTCGAACCGCTGGCGCTGCAAGGCGGCGCCCTTCCCGACATCGAAGGTGTCCGGCGCTTGACGCAGGCCCTCGAGGCTGCCGAGAAAGCGGCGTCATGAAGAGCTTCACCTTCTCCGAAGAGCAGATCAGCAAGATCCTCGCATCGCTCATCGCTGATGAGCTGGCGCGACGGCACAAGCGCTATACCGAAACGCTGGTCCATTCGGGTTGGGGTGCCGAGACCAAGCTCGGCAAGGGCGGTATCGCCTTGACCCCGGAACAGCTCGAAGGCTGCGCCGCCCGCGCCACCGAGTATTTCGGCCGAGACCATGCCGACTTGCCCGCAGAGCCCGGCACCACCATCGGTGACTGGGCGCGCGAGCTCTCCAAGCTTGCGCGCGACGAGCTCATCAGTTTCAGCTTCTATCCCTCGACCCAGACGAACGAGGCCGCGACCCGCCACGCCGCCGACGACATGTTCCAGGACGGCGCGGCCGTGGCTTCGCTGCTTTCCGGACGCAGGCGGACGATCTCCATGGTTCCGCCGCACACGCTGCTCGGGCTCATCGGTGTCGTCATTGCACCGAATATCCAGCGCATCCCCGTGATCGACGCGCGGACCAAGACCCCGGACGAGCTGTCGGAGATGCTGCGCTTCGGTGATCTCGTTGTCGCCACACCGACGCTTTGGCGCTACCTCGCCGATACCTTGCCGGAAATCCCCGGCAACGTGCTCGCGCTCAGCTTCGGTGAAGCGCTGACCATGGATCTCGCCCAGAAGCTTCGCCAGCGCGGCCTCGGCGCGCTGCGGGAGCTCTACGGGTCGACAGAGACCGGCGTCATCGCATGGCGCGACAGCCAGTCCGAGCCTTTCATCCTGTTCGATCACTGGGACCGGGAGGGGGATGCCCTGATCCGTCAGCGTCCGGACGGGCGCACCCTGACGACCGTGCCGATGGATGAGATCGAATGGGAGGGGAAGCGTTCGTTCCGTCTCGGTCCACGGCGTGACGGCGCCGTGCAGATCGGCGCGGTGAACGTCTATCCGGCCCATATCGCGGAGATCATCGCCGAGAGCCCCGGTGTCGAGAAATGCGAGGTGCGCCTCAGCCGTCGGCCCGGATTTCTCGATCGCCTGATCGCCGACATTGTCGTCGCACCGGGTCTGGAGCCGGACCAGGACATGGCATGGGCTATCGACGAGTGGTGCCGGGAGCGTCTGCGTCCGGCCGAACGGCCACGGATCTACCATTTCATCCCGTCCGCCGACACTTGAGTCGAGCGGCTCTCTCAACCGATCCTTAGCGCGTCTCGGCTAGGCAACGTCCCATGCCGAAAAGACCGACCATGACCGCCCGCAGCCGCAGATGGTTCAGCGCTATGGACTGGTCGTTCCTTACCGTATTATTGATTGTTGTCCTCGCAGCGATACTCTCGTCTTAACCATAATTTGGAAGCTTCAGACTAAGCACACATGGCTAAGAGTGTTGGGAGCCTGTTCGTGCGTCGTCGTCTTTCCATTCTCTTAATCGATACATTCGTCCTGACCGGCCTCGCGCTCGTGGGCGCGTTCCTGTTCCGGTTGGAGACATCACCGACGCAGGCTGCGGAGAGCTCAGCCGAGGTGAAGCACCTCCAAGCGAGCACGGAGGTGACCGAAGCCCTGCCGCGCGGCGTCGTGCAGGTGAGCGCCCGCGTCGTGCCCGAGCCTTCGCGCGATATCATCATGCCGGGCGACCGCGTCGACCTCGCCAAGCGCCCGGGTGCCCCGGCAGTTCTTGCCGATGCGAGGGTCCTGTCGATCGAGCCGCCCCTGATGGAGGGGGACGACCGTCTGCACATCACCTTCGCGCTCGAGACCACCGACGCCTCTAGGCTTCGCGACATGCGTGAAGTGAGCCTCCTCTTCGTGCGCCTCGCGCAAGTCGGCACCAACGCGCCGGCGCAGGCTTCCTTCGAGCCCTTGCGCAAGAACGAGGTCCTCAACCTCCATTTCGAAGACGCCGGTTGGCAACGCCGCATCGAAGCATACTGAGCTTGCCGCGGGCGGCGGCTTTGCTTAGCCCTTGGCGCGTAGCCGCTGCCGGAGCCCGCCTTGCCCCAACCTCCCGTCCAGTCCGCCGCTGACCGTGCCGAAGCCGCGACGCCGCTCTTTCTCCTGAACCGGGACGACAAGCTCCCCGAAGGAGCGGAGCAAGCCGCCGCCCTCGCGCAGTTCAAGGGCGAGCTCGACCAGATGGCGATCACGCCTGCAGGGGTCCTGATCGGCGCAGGGGACGGCGACGAACCGCTGGCGCTCGGCACGGCAGGCGCGAAGTTGCCTGAGGGGGACTACAGGGTTGCAGCACTCCCGAAGGGGTTCGACGAAACCCTGGCGGCGCTCGGCTTCGCCCTCGGTGCCTATCGCTACGATCGCTATGGCAAGCCTTCGGAGCATCCGGTCCTGCTGATCGACGATGGTGGCCGCGCGGAGGCGGTCTCCCGCGAGGCGGCCACGGTGGGGCTCGGCCGCGACCTTATCAACACGCCGGCGGAAGAGATGGGCCCCGATGCGCTCGAAGATGAAGCGCGCAAGCTCGCCGACGCGTTCGGGGCCACGGTGAAAGTCCACAAGGGCGAGGGCTTCGCGGAGGAGTTTCCGCTGATCCACGCCGTGGGCCGAGCGGCGGCGATCGAGCCGCGCCTGATCGAGCTCGAATGGGACGGCGGCGGCGAGCATAGCTTCGCGCTGGTCGGTAAGGGTGTCTGCTTTGATTCAGGTGGCCTGAATCTCAAGCCGGGCAACGCCATGGCTCTCATGAAAAAGGACATGGGCGGAGCTGCGACGTCCATCGCGCTGGCCCGGCGGATCATGGAGGAGAACCTGCCGATCAAGCTGCGGCTCCTCGTTCCCGCCGTGGAGAACCTGATCTCGGGCAACGCCTTCCGCCCCGGCGATGTGTTCCGCAGCCGTCAGGGCCAGACCGTCGAGATCTCGAACACCGATGCGGAAGGCCGCCTGATCCTTGCCGACGCCCTGGCGCTCGCGACCGAGGGCAAACCAGACCGTATACTCACTCTGGCAACGCTGACCGGCGCGGCGCGGGTCGCCCTCGGCCCGGACCTGCCGCCGATCTACTCGACCGAGCCTGCATTCCAGCAGCGGGTCATCGACGCCGGAACGAGGATCAGTGACCCGCTCTGGCCGATGCCCTTCTGGGACCGCTATGGCAGCTATCTCAAATCCGACATTGCCGATGTGAATCACGCGGCGGATACGCCATTCGCCGGCTCGATCACTGCGGCGCTGTTCCTCAAGCGTTTCGTCGGCGATATTCCCTACACCCACATCGACACCTTCGCCTGGGTTCCCGCTGCGAGGCCCGGCAGGCCCAAGGGTGGCGACGTGCTGGCAATGCGTGCGCTGTTCCGTGCACTGCGGGAACAAGTTGCCGCGTGACCGGAGATCATCCTTGGGCGGCTCGGGCCGTCCGGGATGACAGGGCAGGGAACCGGCGACTCCGGCAACCTGCAAAACGTGTTGATGATGGCTCTTTCGCCTGACGGGCGAACATGCCTAAGAATCCATTCACACTGTTTAACGCGTTGTTAGCCATTTCGGTGGTGTGACAGTTGTTAACGCCACGAGTCCGACTCGCATCAGGGGACGCCCGCCATGAATGCCGCCATCAAAGGAAGCGTAATCGCCGTACTTGCTGCCCTCGTGGTCAGTGTGTCGGTGTTCCTTATGCAGAACGGCAGCGCGGACGTGCTGGGCGAAGGCACCCTGGCCATTGATCCCAACCTGGCCGTGACCCTCGGCGCGGTGTTCTTCGCCATCGGGGCCCTGATCTGGGCCCTGCGCGCGACCTCCGCATCGTCGCACCTCACCCGCGATTGGTCGAAGAGCCTCGCGCAGATGGAGGCGCAGCTCGAGAAGTCGGAGTCGATTCTCGCTAGTCATCCCGGCCTTGTCCTCGTCTGGGCCGAGAGCGATGCCGCGGTAAATGATGGCTGGGGTAACCCTCGCGTCCTCGGTGGTCCGGCGGCGCTGGCCAGTCTCATCACCTTTGCCTCCAAGGACCCCGAAGCCTTCTTCCGTCCGGCGGAGAGCCTTCTCGATGCTTTTGGCGACCTGCCGCTGACCGATGACCGTTCCTCGACCAAGACCGCGACCCTGCGCGAGAAGGTGCATCTTCTCCGCTCCGAAGGGCTCAGCTTCTCAGGATCGCTCGTCACGGAGGAGGGGCGTTCGATCGAGTGCGATGGCCGCGTCGCTGGCGATCAGGTCACCCTGTGGCTGACCGATCCCGCCGTGCGCCTCGCCGAGGAAGCTGGCGTCATGGGCCAGGCCCGTGACCGCGCCTCGGATCTCCACGGCGCGTTCAATGCCCTCGACAAGGCACCCATTGCCGCCTGGCGCCGCTCGCCCGACCTCAAGCTCGAATGGGTCAACAAGGCCTATGTGGAGATGGTCGAGGCCATCAACATGGAAGAGGTCATTGCCGAGCAGAAGGAAATCGACCCCGCCTGCGTGAAGGTGGCCGAGAAAGCCAAGACCGAGCATGCCCGCTCTGGCCGCAAGGCCGCCGACGACCTCATCCGCGTCAACATCCGCGGCCAGCGCCGTGTGCTGAGGATCATCGAGCAGCCGATGCACGCCTCGGGCGACCGGGTGTCGATGGCTGGTATCGCCATCGACGTGACGCGCGAGGACAAGGCCAATGAAGAGCTGCGTCGCCACCAGGAAGCGCACCGCCAGACCATCGACCAACTGCGCACCGCTGTCGCGGTCTTCGGCCCCAACCAGTCGCTCGAATACTACAACCAGAGCTTCGTCGAGCTCTGGGGCCTCGAAGAGGCGGACCTGCTGCACAAGCCGAGCCATGCGGAAATTCTCGACCGCCTGCGTCACCTCGAGAAACTACCGGCCCAGTCCGACTTCGCGGAGTGGAAACGCAAGCAGCTGACGATCTACACCGACGATGATGGCCAGCGTCCTGACGAAACGTGGAACCTCCCCTCGGGCCGAACCCTCCGCGTGGCCCAGGGGCGCCATGCGCTTGGCGGTGTGGCTGTCGTGTTCGAGGACATCACCAAGACCGTCAAGCTGCAGACGCTCTATCAGACGCAGATCAAGGTGCAGGCCGCGACCCTCAACAACCTGACCGAGGGCGTGGCCGTGTTCGGTGCCGATGGGCGCCTTGCGCTGTTCAACAAGGCATTCGAGGAAATGTGGGCACTCAGCGACGAACAGCTCGCCGATGCTCCGCACTTCGACAGTCTGGCATCGGAGTTTATTGCCCTCGCACCGCGCGCGACCGACGATTTCAACGACATGAAGCGCCGCATTGTCAGCTTTTCGCCCCAGGACCGCGCCACGCGCACCGGTGGGCCGTTCAAGCTGAAGGACGGCCGCTGGATGGCCTATGCCACCTCGCCGCTTCCCGATGGTGCGACCCTGGTCAGCTTCATCGACGTGACGGATGCGCAGGAGCGTCAGAAGGAACTGGAAGTCCGCAACCAGATCCTCGAAGAAGCCGACCGCATCAAGACGCGCTTCACCAACCACATTTCCTACCAGCTCCGTGACCCGCTCAACGTCATCAAGGGCTTCGCCGAGGTTCTCGAGAACGAGTTCGCCGGTCCGCTGACGGATCGCCAGAAGGACTATACCGCCGCGATCGTCGCCAGCTCCCTGAAGCTGCTCGATCTTGTCAATGACATCATCGACCTCGCGGCCGTGGATGCCGGGCAGCTCGACCTCGACATGGGCGAGGTGGACCTCCGTGAGCTGATGGACAACGCCAAGACCTATGCCGCGTTGAAAGCCGAGGACAGCCAGATCAAGCTTGTCATCGACTGCGACAGCAATATCGGCATGATCCGTGGCGACGAGCGCCGCCTCAAGCAGGTGATCTTCAACCTTCTCTCTAATGCCTTCCAGTTCACCGAGCCGGGCGGCGAAGTGACCCTCGGCGCGGAGCGCGAAGGCGAGATGGTCCGGCTCTGGGTCTCCGACACCGGGCGCGGCGTCACGCCCGCCGACCAGGCCAAGGTGTTCGAGCGCTACGAGGCGGCTGGTCCCGGCGCAGGCGCAGGCGTGGGGCTCGCCCTCGTCGACAGCTTCGTCAGCCTGCATGGCGGCTTCGTGAAGCTCTCGAGCCGCGAGGACGAGGGCACCACCGTGACCTGCCACCTGCCGGTGGATGGCGTGGTTCCCCAGCCCGACACCGCCAGCCTCGCCGCGGAGTGAGCCTGCGGCGACAGGCCCGTGCGCCAGCTGCCTGATTACGCTATGACATCACCCGGAGGCGAGGGCGCGACAGACGTCCAGCCGATCGGGAGGAAATCATGTTGAAGCGCATCGGCCTAGCTCTGGCCTCGTTCGTCCTTGTTCTCTGGGCGATCCTTGCCTTCAAGGCGAACAGCGACCGCCAGGCGAAGATCGAGCATCTTGGCAGCTATGGCCCTCCGGCAGCATTCAAGATCGAGCGTGACGCGTTTGGTGTTCCGTCGGTCTATGGCGCGACCGATGCGGCGGTGGCCTACGGTCTGGCCTACGCGCACGCCGAGGATGACTTCGAGACCATCCAGATGCGGATGGCGCCGATCGTCGGCCAGCTCGGTGCGATCACCGGGAAGGAGGGCGCGAAGATCGATTACGTCAATGAGCTCCTCCAGACCCAGAAAGTCGCAGCTCGGAAAATAGGTGAGCTGAGCGAAGAAGCGCGCGCCATGGCAAAGGCTTATGCCTACGGCCTCAACCGATATGCCGCGGACCACCCCGACGAGATCATCCGCCACCAGCTCTTCCCGGTCACCGAGCAGGACGTGATCGCAGGCTTCGTCCTGATCTCCCCCTTCTTCTTCGGCCTCGACGACATCATTGGCGACCTTGCCGAAGGCAATGTCCCGGAAGAGGCACCGGAAATCGCCCGCGGCTCGAACGCCTTCGCCATCGCGCCGACCAAGATGGCGGATGGCTCCACCGTCCTGATCTCCAACTCGCACCAGCCTTGGGAAGGCCCGCTCGCCTGGTACGAGGCGCGCATTGCGTCGGGCGAGGGCTGGTCCATGGCAGGCCCCTTGTTCCCCGGCGTGCCGTTCATCCTGATGGGGTATAATGAACACCTGTCCTGGACGAACACGGTCAACGTCCCGGACCTGACCGATATCTACAAGCTCACTCTCGACGACAGTGGCGACCGATACCTGTTCGACGGTGAGTGGCGGGACCTCGAGAAAACGAGTTTCTGGATCAAGGTGAAGTTCGGCCCGTTCCTCGTTCCCGTTCGCCAGACGGTCGAGCACTCCGTGCACGGCCCGGTCATGCGCAACGACAAGGGCGCCTATGCCTTCCGTTATGGCGGCATGGGCGAAGTGCGCCACTTTGAGCAATACTACCGCCTCAACCACGCCAAGTCCTTTGACGACTGGATGGACGCGATGAAAATGCAGGCAATCCCATCGACCAATTTCGTCTATGCGGACAGGGAAGGGAACATCGCCTATCTCTACAACGCGGCATTTCCGAAACGCGATCCGTCCGTCGATTGGTCGGGTGTCCTGCCGGGCGACGATCCGGCTTTGGTGTGGACGGAGTATGAGCCGTTCGACGCGATTCCTTCCTATGTGAATCCGGAGAGCGGGTATCTCGTCAATGCGAACAACACGCCTTTCCTTGCGACGGCCTCTGACGAAAACCTCAGCGAAGAGCGGTTCAGCAAACTCGTGGGCATCGAGGACAAGGTGACGAACCGCATCGTCCGGGCCCTGACGCTCCTCGAGAAGCATGAGGGCCCGCTGACCCATGCGGACCTTCACCGCATCAAATACGACACCGCCTATGATCCCGAGAGCCCGCTCGGCGCTAAGTTCGTAGATCTCGTCTCCGATGAGAACCTCTCCGAGTATGACGAGGAAGCCGCCGCGCTCCTACGCCAGTTCGACTATGACCTCGACGGTCGGGGGGCGGCAGATTCGCTGGCCGCGCTTGTCATCTATGACCTCTATCTCGGCATGCGCGGCTGGCACGCCATGCCCACCCATGAAGAGGCGATCACCGAGGCGGCGGATCACCTGCGCGCGACGTTTGGCAGGCTTGATCCTCCGTTCGAGAATCTGTCCCGGCTGCGCCGGGGCGAAAAGGACTTGCCGCTCACCGGCGGGCCCGACGCGCTGAAGGCTCTTTATTGGGGCTTCGACGAGGATGGCCGGCTCTATGGCCTCAACGGTGACAGCTATATCGCCTATGTGCGCTGGGACGCAGACGGGGGGTTGAGCGCCGAGACCATCTATCCCTTCGGCGCCGCGATGGGGCGTCCAGGCTCTCCCCATTACGCCGACCAGGCGCCACTGTTCGCAGAAGGGCGGATGAAGCCTGCGCCACTTCCCGACTGGCGGGAAGCCGCTGCGCTCGCGGGCAAGTAGACGTTTTTCGGCCTCTGGGGAGTTTCGCTTTCTTGGCCGGTCGTCCGCCATCCCGGAAAGCCGAAGGCTTATACGGATGACGGAGGAGGGGTCAGCGCGTTGAGCCACCCGTGGGTGGTTGTGGGAAAATCAGGTAACGGAGCGGACGCTAGGGCTCGCTTCTCGTATAATTTGTAGGCGGGCCTTTTGCGTCCGCTCCCGGTGTTTTTCTGCGAGGGCTCACAGAGCACTTTAAGCCCTCGGCCAGCGCCCAAGGGTTGTCATCCCAGGGCGATGGAACACCGCCCCGCTGCCAAACCGTGACGAACCCGGATTGTCCTGAAGAGCAGCAGGGACAGAGAGGATAGACTGGCTGGAGCGGAGGGGGATAAGTCTTCCCACCCGCGCTCCCCACGGCCTGGCATCCGGGGCGTTTGCGCCCTCCGGGAGGCGATCCAGTCTGTCCTAGCTCACGGCTCGGATCGGGCGGGGAAGGGCCGGGGCTTCGCGGCTCTTGCGTTCTTTTCTTGAAGTCGAGGGCTGGAATGCCAGCTGCGAGTGATAGGCGCAGTAGGGTTTGCCGCCGGTCGCGCCTTGGCCACAGAAGTGGAAGTCCTCCGACGCCGGATCACCAATCGGCCATTTGCATTGGTCTGTGCCGATCGAGCTCACGGTCAGCCGACTCGACCCAAGATCCGTGAGCGGAGGGAGGTCGCGCAGCACGCTTCGGACCGCAGGGCGCTCCGGCGCTTCCGATGCGGTCGCCACGGCCGCGGAAACCCTCGGTTCATGGTGCACGGCTTTCGGCTTTGCAG
Source organism: Parvularcula lutaonensis (assembly GCF_014651915.1). Lineage (GTDB taxonomy): Bacteria > Pseudomonadota > Alphaproteobacteria > Caulobacterales > Parvularculaceae > Parvularcula > Parvularcula lutaonensis. The sequence goes on along the minus strand of NZ_BMXU01000002.1, from coordinate 1,028,753 downwards.
GTGCCGCTCGACCGGAGAGGCCGAGCCGGTGCACCTTGCCGATCACCGCGTTTCTCGTGACGCCGCCCATACGCGCAGCAATTTGACTGGCTGAATGCCCCTCTGCCCAGAGTTTCTTCAGCTCCTCAACACGCTCTTCCGTCCACGCCATCGGTCTTCCTCCTGGTCCTCCTGGGGTCCCAGACCGTGACCCTATATCTGGTAAGGCCGCAATCTGTGTCCCCATATGTTGTGACCTTTCGCGAAGCTCAGCACAAGATGAATGGTCACCGAGTTATTAAGGTCCAGATCTTGTCCGCGTCGTTTTTCTCCACAGATGAGGCTGTATCCTGCCTCCCATAGCGGTAAGGGGCTGGACCGCGACGGAAAGGTTTCCCCATGGCGCGTGACACTGCATCACCAGAGGCCGTTGAGGCTCCTGCCTTCGGCGAGAGACGATTCGGCCGTATGAACTGGCTGGGTCTGTGGACCCTCTACAAAAAGGAAGTGATGCGTTATCTGAAGGTCGCCGCGCAAACCGTCCTTGCGCCGATCATCACGACGATGCTGTACCTCACGGTTTTTCTCGTGGCCTTCGGCGCGGATCGCGACGTGACGATGGAAGGGCAGGTCATTCCCTTCGCCGCCTTCCTGCCGCCCGGCCTCATCATGATGGCGGTGCTGAACAACGCGTTCCAGAACGCATCGAGCTCCCTGATCATCGGCAAGGTTCAGGGGTCGGTGGTCGATATCCTGATGCCGCCGCTCTCCGCCGCAGAGCTGACCATCGCTTTCGTCATGGGCGCCGCCACGCGCGGCCTGATGGTCGGCTTCGTCACGGCCGTGACCATCGCGCTGTTCATGGTCGCGACGGGTGGGCCTTTTGGCATCCACAACGCCGCTGCGGTCATCTATTTCTCGCTGACGGCATCCATCATGCTGGGGGCGGTTGGCGCGATCGCCGGGATGTGGGCTGAGAAGTTCGACCAGCTGGCGCTCATCACCAACTTCGTCATCACGCCCCTGACCTTCCTGTCGGGAACGTTCTACTCGGTGAAGAAAGAGGGCCTGCCCGGCTGGGTCGAGGACGTTTCGTCCTTCAACCCGCTGTTCTACCTGATCGATGGTTTCCGCTATGGCTTCATCGGCGTCAGCGACGCGCCCGTAGCTAGAGGAGCTGTCATCTCGCTGGGGTTGTCATTCCTAGCCTGCGCCATCACCTACATCCTCTTCAAGCGCGGCTACAAACTGAAAGCATAGACCATGTTCGACGAAGCGCCCCGGCGAGGCGGCAGCTCCGATGATATCATCCTTCCCTTCCAGGTCGGCGAATCTGCGGTGCGCGGACGCCTCGTGCGCCTGGGTCCGGCCATCGACGACCTCCTGAAGCGTCATGATTTCCCCCTGCCTGTGCAGCAGCTGGTGGGCGAGGCCGCGGCCCTGGTCGCGATGCTCGGCGCTTCGCTGAAGTTCGACGGCAAGCTGATCCTGCAGGCCCATGGCGACGGTCCCGTCTCGATGGTGGTCGCCGATTACACCGTCGGCGGAGCCCTCCGCGCGACGGCAACGCTGCAGTCTGGCCATGAGGATGTGGCGGCCCAGGCCCAGGGACCGGAACTTCACTTCCTGCTGCGCAAGGGTCACATGGCCATGACCATTGACCAAGGCGCGGACATGGAACGCTACCAGGGCGTCGTTCCGCTCGAAGGCCCGAACCTCGCCAAGGCGACGGTGAAATACTTCGCGCAGTCGGAGCAGATCCCGACGGCGATCGAGCTGGCCGTCGGCCAGATCACGGATGCTGACGGCAACACGACCTGGCGTGCTGGCGGGATCATGGCCCAGTTCATGCCGGGCGAGGGCGGTACCCGCGAGCGCGGCGAGGAAGTGTTGATGGAGGCGGAGGACCACGACGCATGGAACCGAGCGGCGATCCTCCTCGACACGGTGAACGCGGACGAACTGCTCGATCCAACGGTCTCACCGGAGCAACTTCTCTTCCGCCTCTACCACGAAGACGGCGTGCGGGTCTTCGATCCGTCGACGGTGCACTTCGGATGCACCTGCAACCGGGAAAAGATTGCGGCCGTCCTGGCGCAGTACTCACGGGCGGACATCGATGACATGATCGAGGATGAGGCAATCGAGGTCACCTGCGACTTCTGCCGTGAGGTGTACCGCTTCGAGCTCGATGAAACCGGCGAGCAGTTCAAAGACAGCTAGGGCCGAACCCAGCCTGGGAAAAGAAAAAGGCGACGCCGCGGCGTCGCCTTTTTTGTGAATGGGCAGGCCGTTCAGGCGCGACGCTTTCTCCGTGCGATCTGGAGGGCAATCAGGCCCGTCGGCAGGAGAAGCGCACCTGCCGGAATCGGGACGGCCTGGACCGAGAAGGCGTCGATGTCGAAGCCGTCAGAGCTCCGCGTGTTCGAGAAGGTCGTCTGCGAAACGTCGATGAAGCGGATGAACGAAAACGGACCAGCACCGACATTGAACATCGAAGCTTGCAGGCTTGAGGTGCTGCCTTGGTTATCGACCGTTGTCACGAAGCTGAAGTTGACGCCGTCGGAAGAGACGTAGATCTCTGCTGCTTCATTGTGTGAGCTGCTGGCGCCGCCGAAGGTCACCTCGACCACGACGCCGTTGCCGGTAAACTGAGGATTGATCTCGAACGTCGCCGAGCCGCCAAGGCCGAGGGAGAAGAAGTCGCCGTCACCAGCCGTCGAGAACTCGACATTGCCGAGGTTGCGCCGGGCGTTATCCGTGGCGCAGGTGACGCCCGCTGGCGGCGTAAGGCCGATTTCGCAGTCCGCGGTGGCGTTTACGATTGCAGCGTTTGCAGAGCCGACCATGCCGACGACCGCTACTGTAGAATAGATAAGCTTTTTCATCATTTTCCCCCGGAGGGACTGTCCCGAGTCATCTCGGGAATCCCGCCTTCCAACGGAAAGATGTTAACTGAATGGCTCGAATACTTCAACCGGACATATCAATGCAGATAGATCCTTCTGCAGTGAAGTTCTCAGAAACGGCAGGGTTTCTTATCTTTGGTGTCATGCGCCGGCCAGCGGGATCCAGAGTGGCAAGCTGAGAAACGTTAGCACCGTCGTGACAGTCACATGGCCGGCGGTCAGCTCTGCGTTGCCGCCCAGTTCCTTGGCTAGGACGTAGCTCGACGCCGCGCCAGGGGCCGCACCGATGGCGGCCAGCACGACGATCACCTCGCGCGGCGCGGCGAACATGTGCCCGATGGCGATGAAGACTGCCGGGGCGACAATCAGCTTCAGGGCGACGGCGACCGCGAGAAGGCGCGGCTTCGCTCCGATGGCGGAGAAATCGAGCCCCGCGCCGATGGTCAGCAGGATGAGGGGAAGGGCGCCTCTTCCGACCAGCTCCGCCGTTTCGAGCAGCAGTGGAGCGCGCAGGACCGGGACGACGCTGGCGAGGGCACCCAGCGCGCAACCGACGATCAGCGGATTGGTGACGATCCTGAAGCCGACGCGGCCCGCGCTGACCTGACCCTCATTCGCTCCCCATACGGAGAGTGCCGCGACACAGAGGACATTGATGAGCGGGACGGTGGGCGCGAACACGATGGCGACCAGCGCGGCCTGCTCCGCTGAGAGGCTGGCCTGCGCCAGCGCGAGGATGACGAAACCGTTCCACCGCACCGCGCCCTGGAAGACACTGGTGAAGTCCGGCCCGGAAGCACGCAGCAGCGGTTTGAGCGCTACGGCAATGAGAGCCATCGCGAGGAAAGCGACCGTCGCCGCGGCAAGGAATGTCCCCGTGCCCATACCGCTGAAGCCTGCGCGCGCGATCGTCGCGTAGAGGAGCGCCGGGAGCAGGACGAGGTAGGCGAGCTTGTTCACTCCGGGCCAGAACTCGGCCCGCATCAGGCCCGATCGGCGCGCCGCCCAACCAAGGCCAATCGCCGCGGCGATGGGAACAAGACCGGAGAGAATGGGACTCAAGGCAGGATCCGTTCGTGTCGGGCTGGTCCCCACCAGGCGAGCGTGCAGCGGCGAGCCCGAAGGCCCGCCCTATGCGCAGTTTCAGAGGCCGAGCGAGCGATAGCTTTCGGCAATGTCCTTCAGCGAGACATAATAGGCCGCGGTACGCATGTCTTCGATCGCATCGACCGAGCGCCACGCTTCCCGCATGGTTTGGTAAGCAAGGCGCATGGTGTCATCGAGACCTGACCGGACGAGGTCAATCTCATCCGCACCCCGACCGAACTTCGCGACGAATTCCGGCGAAAACTTCTGTCCGGTCATCTTCTCGAGCTCCTGGAGAAGAAGCATCTTCTGCTTCTCGTCCTCCCGGCGCTGCATGCGACCGAAGCGGATATGGCTGAGGTTCTTGACCCATTCGAAATAGGAAACCGTCACGCCGCCGGCGTTGGCGTACATGTCGGGAATGATGACCACGCCCTTCTCGCGGAGGATGGTGTCGGCATTCGCTGTGATCGGGCCGTTCGCGGCCTCGATGATAAGCTTCGCTTGCACGTTGGGCGCGTTGCCGCGCCAGATCGAGCCCTCGACCGCAGCCGGGATGAGGATGTCGCAATCCTCTTCCAGCAGCTTGGTGCCATCGGTGATACAGGTACCATGGGGGTACCCACGGACGCCGCCGGTCTTGTTGATGAACTGCCTGAGAGCTTCGACATCGATGCCCTTTTCGTCGTAAATGCCGCCGTCACGCTCGGCGACGCCAATGATCAGTGCACCATCTTCTTCGGACAGGAATTTCGCAGCGTGATAGCCCACATTGCCGAGGCCTTGGACGATCACCCGCTTGCCCTCGAGATCGCCCTGCATCCGCGCTTCGCGGACGTCCTCGTCGTGGCGGAAGAACTCGTGCAGCGCGAACTGGACACCGCGCCCCGTCGCTTCGACACGACCGGCGATACCGCCAGCGCTCAGGGGCTTGCCCGTGACGCAGGCCAGGCTGTCGATGTCGGTCGGGTGCAGGCGGCGGTACTGGTCAGCCATCCATGCCATCTCGCGCTCGCCCGTGCCCATGTCCGGTGCCGGCACGTTTTGCGAGGGGTGGATCAGGTCACGCTTGGCGAGTTCTGAGGTGAACCGGCGCGTGATCCGCTCGAGTTCTTCCTCGTCCCAGTCCTTGGGATTGATGTTCAGGCCGCCTTTCGAGCCGCCGAAAGGCACCTGGACCAGGGCACATTTATAGGTCATTAGCGCCGCCAGCGCCTCGACCTCGTCCTGGTCCACGGACAGGGCGTAGCGGATACCGCCCTTGACGGGTTCCTTATGCTCGGAGTGGACGGCGCGGTACCCGGTGAAGGTGTGGATGTCCCCGCGAAGGCGGACACCGAAGCGCACGGCGTAGACCGAATTGCAGACCTTGATCTTGTGCTTCAGGCCCTCGGAGATATCGAGGTGCGCCGCGGCACGGTCGAACATGATGTCGACGCTCTCGCGGAACGTTGTTTCGCGTTCCAGTTCATCCAGTGCCATCGGGCTTCCTCACTTCTTCTTTTGGTTTCTTCTTTGGTTTGTTGGTCTTTGTCCGGTCTTAGTGCCGGAAGTGTCGCAGGCCAGTAAACACCATGGCGAGACCTGCATCGTCGGCAGCAGCAATCACTTCATCATCCCGCATGGAGCCTCCCGGCTGGATCACGGCCGTGGCGCCGGCATCCGCCGCAGCCAGAAGGCCGTCGGCGAAGGGGAAGAAGGCGTCGGAGGCGACCACCGAGCCTTTGACCAGCGGCTCCTTGAGACCCGCAGCCTCGGCGGCGTCCTGTGACTTGCGAGCGGCGATGCGCGATGAGTCGAGGCGGCTCATCTGCCCTGCGCCCACACCGACGGTGGCGCCGTCCTTGGCGTAGACGATCGCGTTCGATTTGACGTGCTTCGCCACCGTGAAGGCGAAGCGGAGATCCGCCATCTCCTTCTCGGAAGGCGCGCGTTTCGTGACGACTTTCAGCTCGTCTGCGAAAACGATCGTGTCATGGTCCTGCATCAGGAAGCCGCCGGCGATCGGGCGAAGGATCTTTCTCGGCTGGGCCGGATCGGGGAGTTCCGGAATCATCAGGAGGCGGAGGTTTTTCTTCTTCGCGAAGAGCTCTTTCGCATCCTCATCGATGCCGGGGGCGATCACGACTTCGGTGAAGATCTTCGTGATCTCTTCCGCAGCCTGACGGTCGATCCTCCGGGTCGATGCGATGATGCCGCCAAAGGCCGACACCGGATCGCAACGGAGCGCGCGGGTATAAGCCTCGGCGATGCTGTCGCCCGTCGCGACGCCGCAGGGATTGGCATGTTTGACGATCACGACTGCTGGCCGGTCGCGGAACTCCGCTGCCAGCTCCAGCGCGGCATCCGTGTCGTTGAGGTTGTTGTAGCTGAGCTCCTTGCCCTGGAGCTGTTCGGCGGAGAGAACGCCGATGCGCTCCTCCGCAGTCGTGTAGGAAGCGCTCTTCTGGTGCGGGTTTTCGCCATAGCGCAGGGTGCTGGCAAGGCGACCGACGGACCCCGTGCGGCGCGGCGGTTCTTCGCCTTCATGGAGCTGCTGGGAGATGAGGAGGTCGTACTGGGCAGTTCGTCCGTAGGCGATCGAAGACTGTTGCTTGCGGAAGGACCTGGTCGTGCCGCCTTCATCAAGCTGGGCGAGAAGCGGGACGTAGTCTTCGGGATCGGTGATGACGCAGACCCGCTCGAAGTTCTTCGCAGCGGCACGGATCATCGCCGGGCCGCCGATATCGATGGTCTCGACCAGCCCGGCCTCGTCAGCGCCCTTGCGGACGCTCTCTTCGAAGGGATAGAGATTGACCACCAGAAGGTCGATCGGCGCGATGCCGTGTTCCTTCATCGCCGCGTCGTCGATTCCCTCGCGGCCAAGCAAGCCTCCGTGAACGGAAGGGTGCAGGGTCTTGACCCGGCCATCCATGATCTCTGGGAAGCCGGTGACGTCGGAAACGTCGGTCACATCGAGCCCCGCCTCGCGCAGTGCCTTCGCCGTACCGCCGGTCGACAGCAGCACCACGCCGTGGCTTGAGAGCTTCTGAGCGAAAGGGATGAGTCCGTTCTTGTCGGAAACGGAGAGAAGGGCGCGGCGCGGCATGTGGCGGGCGGACATCGGGGGCAGCAAGCTCCTTGGGCGGTCGAGTTTCCGCGCTTGTGCTCGCCGTTTCGCTGCTTCGCAAGGGCGCTGCCGCACTTCGGCATGATCTAGTGCAAGGAGGGGTCCGGCTTGGCCGAAGCGGCTCAGACCGCCTTTTTGATGGCGTCGTTTGCTGCCTCTGCCGCGCCGACACCGGCAGCATCGGCTTTGAATTCCGGCACCAAGTGATGCACCGCTTCGAGCAGCGCGTCAGCCTTGCCAGAGCGGGCGTAGCGGATGACGTCGGAGAACCGGGGCACGAGGAGCGGTAGGTCGATCATCGTCGGGCTGGCCAGCAGCACGCCATCCGTACCTGTCTCGAGAAGCTTCTCGAGCGAGTGGAAGATTTCCTCGAACAGCTTCTCACCCGGCCGCAGCTTGGTGAAGGTGATGTCGATGTCCTTGTAGGGACGCAGGCCCGCGGCCTCGATCATGCGCTCGGCCAGCGTCACGATCTTGATAGGATCGCCCATGTCGAGGACGAAGATACGGCCGTCATTGCTGAGAACGCCGTTCTCGCTCTCAAGCGACGCTGCCTTGAGGACGAGCTTCGCCGCCTCCTGGGTCGTCATGAAGTAGCGCTGGACGTCGGGGTGCGTGACCGTCACCGGGCCGCCATTCTTGATCTGGCGGATGAAGAGGGGGGCCACGGAGCCAGTCGAGCCGAGAACATTGCCGAAGCGCACGGTGACAAACCGCGTATCGGTCTGGGCGACATCGAGAGCCTGGGCGTAGAGTTCGGCCAGCCGCTTGGTCGCGCCCATGAAAGAGGAGGGGTTCACGGCCTTGTCGGTCGAGATGAAGACAACCGTCCGTGCACCGAACTCGGTCGCAGCATCGAAGACGTTCTTCGCCCCGAGAACGTTGACCAGCGCCGCCGCACAGGGGTTCATCTCGACGATCGGCACGTGTTTCAGCGCCGCAGCGTGAAGGACCACCGAAGGCTTCGAGGCCTTGAAAAGGCCCATCACGTGGTCGCGCTGGCACACATCCACCAGCTGCGGGACCAGCACCTCGCCGAAGCCGTCCTCGGTCAGTTCCCGTTCGATGGAGTAGAGATTGAACTCGCCATTATCGGCAAGGATAAGTTGCCTTGGCCCGAGGCGCGCGATCTGTCGGCAGAGCTCGGAGCCGATCGTCCCGCCCGCGCCTGTGACGAGGACGCTCTCACCCTCGATCATCTGGCGGGTCATGGCGAGGTTCACCGAGCGGGGTCTGCGTCCCAGCAGGTGTTCACAGTCAAGATCGATTTCGCGACAGACCGGATCTTCATGCTTTTCCGCAGGTTGGCCAGCATTTTTCCTTCTATTCCAGAACATGCTGGCCTTCCCCATTCACAACCGTGCCCTATCAGAGTCGGTCACAATCCGAAAGCATTGATAGCGGTAGTTACAGTTTCAGACACATGCCTTTCGGTATGGTTTCCGATTCGTGATCATGCCGACGCCGACACCCTGAGCGTGTCGATGGCCTCGCGATAGCTGCCAAGGCCCGAGCGGAAGACGGCCGTGCCGGCCACCAGTGCATGTGCGCCGGCCGCAAGGACCTTGGGCGCGGTCTCTGCGTTGATGCCACCGTCGACCTCGAGGATGGTCTGCAACCCAAGGTCGTCAATCCGCCTACGGATATGCTCGATCCGGGGGAGGGACGCGCTGATGAACTTTTGGCCACCGAAGCCGGGATTGACCGACATCACGAGAATGAGATCGCACAGCTCGTAAAGGGGCTCGATGACCTCGAGGGGTGTGCCGGGGTTGATCGCCAGACCGGCCCTCTTGCCCAGATTGCGGATCGACTGCAGCGTTCTGTGAATGTGGGGATCGGGTTCGGGGTGAACGGAGATGATGTCCGAACCCGCCTCGGCGAAGGCTTCGATATAGGCCGGGTTCGGCGCGATCATGAGGTGCGTGTCGAAAGTCTTCTTCGACAACGGGCGAAGAGCCTTCACCACGTCGGGGCCTACCGTGATGTTCGGGACGAAGTGGCCGTCCATGATGTCGAGATGGATCATGTCGGCGCCGGCTTCATCGACGGCTTTCACCTCGTCACCGAGGCGGGAGAAATCCGAAGCGAGGATGGAGGGGCTGATGAGAACGGTCATGACCGCCCGGTAGACCTGTTAAGGCGCCGCGCCAAGGGTCAGGATGCGCGACCGGTGCCAGCGTCACCGCAGCCCGTCTCCTGAGCACGCCGGAGCGGGGCGCAAGCCTCGGGATGGCCGGCGCAGCAATCATTGACCAGCGCGTCGATCATGCTCGTCACCACCGGGATTTCGACCGTGTAGATGATGCTGCGGCCATCGCGCCGCTGGCTGGTCAGCCCGGCCCGGCACAATACGGTGAGATGCGCGCTCAGCGTGTTGGGCGCGACGTCGAGGCTGCGGGCGAGTTCACCGGCGCTGACCCCGTCGGGACCGGCTTGCATCAGCGCCTTGAACACGCCGAGCCGGGTCGGCTGGGCGAGGGCGTTGAGCTGGGCAACCGTGTCTGCTTCCGACTGGACCATGCGGCAGAATTGCGCGGGGTTGCAAAAGGTTGCAAGAACCCGTGACGATTCTGCGACAATTCAGGAAGCATTGAAATAATGGCGTCTGTGGACTAGCTGGCGCTGGTCGACAAGGAAGGCACGCACTTCATGGGTATCTTCGAGCGTTGTCTCAGCCTCTGGGTCGCATCCGCGATCGCGCTTGGCATCCTCCTCGGCCAGCTTTTCCCCGGTCTCTTCGCGGGCCTTGCGGGTCTCGAGGTCGCCAATGTCAATCTCGCAGTGGCGCTGCTGATCTGGGCGATGATCTATCCGATGATGATCGCGGTCGACTGGGCCGGGCTCAGGCAGGTCGCGAAGGAGCCCAAGGGCATCTTCGTCACGCTCGCCGTCAACTGGGTCGTGAAGCCCTTCACCATGGCCGCGCTCGGCGTCCTGTTCTTCCGTCATGTCTTTGCCGGACTCATCCCGCCTGCCGACGCCGAAGGCTATATTGCGGGCCTCATTCTGCTCGGCGCTGCTCCGTGTACGGCGATGGTATTTGTCTGGTCGCAACTGACCAAGGGTGATCCGAATTATACTCTCGCCCAGGTCAGCGTGAACGATGCGATCATGGTGGTGCTGTTCGCGCCGATCGTGGCTTTCCTTCTTGGCGTGACGGAGATTGCCGTTCCATGGACGACGCTCCTCCTGTCCGTCGTCCTCTATGTCGTCCTGCCGCTGACGGCGGGGGCCGTGACCCGGCGTGTCCTTCTCAGGAAAGGCGAGGGGGCCGTCCAAGCCTTCCAGGCGAGGCTCAGGCATGTTGGCCCAGCAGGGCTCATCCTCACCGTGGTCCTTCTGTTCGGCTTCCAGGGAAGCGTGATCCTCGAACGCCCACTCGTGATCGCGCTCATCGCCGCGCCCATCCTGATCCAGTCCTACGGCATCTTCGCCATTGCCTACGGTGCGGCCTTCGCGCTCCGTGTGCCTCACAGGGTTGCCGCGCCCTGCGCGCTTATCGGGACGTCGAATTTCTTCGAGCTTGCGGTGGCCGTTGCGATCAGCCTCTACGGGCTGGGTAGCCCGGCGGCCCTCGCCACGGTGGTTGGCGTCCTCGTCGAAGTGCCTGTCATGCTGAGCCTCGTTGCCTTCGCCAACAGAACCCGGCACCGCTTCGAGATCAATGAAGCCAAGGCCCGGAGGGAGCAGCCCGCAGAATGATCGTGATCCACCACAACCCCGACTGCGGCACCTCGCGCAATGTCGTGCAGATCGTGCGGGATGCAGGCTACGATCCCGTCATCATCGAGTATCTCAAGACCGGCTGGACCCGCCCGCAGCTCCTCGGCCTCTTCGCCGCCGCGGACCTGACCCTGCGTCAGGCGTTGCGGGAGAAACGTTCCCCTGCTGAGGAGCTGGGCCTCCTCGAAGAGGGCGTCTCGGACGAGACGATCCTCGATGCGATGGTCGAGCATCCGGTGCTGGTGAACCGGCCGATCGTCTGCTCGCCGAAGGGCGTAAAGCTCTGCCGTCCGTCGGAGACGGTGCTCGACCTCCTCGATCGATGGCCGGCCGGGCCCTACGAGAACAAGGAAGGCGAGCTCATCATAGACGCCGACGGCAGGCGGGTTCGATAACCCTGCCGCCCGCCAACCGGCGGAGCCTCCCTACCTGCCGAGGCCCGGCCAGGAACGATTTCCACCCCGCCGGGCACAACATTCCAAGAAAGACGCGAATTTTAGCGCCCGACCCGCTTGCATCCCTCGATCCCATGCGGCATAGGCGAGCGCTCAGCACCGGTAGCTCAGCTGGATAGAGCACGTGACTACGAATCACGGGGTCGGGAGTTCGAATCTTCCCCGGTGCGCCATTTCCCCTCTTTTGGTGTTTCGCTCTGCTTGGGTCCGTCTCATCGGGGTTAGTTTCGCCTGCGGCGGTCATCTGGCACTTCTGGGCGGTAGAAGAGCGCGTAATCCTGATCGGCGTAGAGGCGTGCGAAGCCATTGGCTTCAAGCCATGTGCGGCTGGGGTAGGGCTGGCTTTGTTCGATCACGATGGCCAGGGGACGCCCAAGACGCTCCATGCGCTGGAGGGCGGGCGACCACTGGGCCGTGTCAGTGCTGAAAAAGGCTTCGAGGGTTCCGACGCGCTGCCTGAACTCCGCCCGGTCGTGGCCCTTCACCGAGAGCAATAGGTAACGAAGCTCGAGCCCGATGCCCTGCGGGATGCCGCTGGGCTTATAGGGGGCATAGACGGCGCGACGGGTGAAGCCGGGAAGGTGGACATCCTGGACCGGGGCCACGATGACCGCCTTGGTATCTGTCCCTGTACGGATGGAATCTGTTACTCCTGCAAGCGGATGCGGATGCAGGAGGCGGAGGTCCGTCCCGTCCGCCGTAACCGACAGCAGCCCCTCCGGTCGGGAGCCGAAGTCGAAGGCTTTGGGGAGCGCGGGCAGGATGCATAAGGCCGAGACGGCTGCGAACAGCATCCCCCTGCGCCGGGGGTTGAGCGAAGCGGTGATGCTGCCGAGCGCCACCGGGACCAGCGGGGACAGCAGGACGCTTGCCGCGAGGATGAACTTGTACTCGTTCCGCCAGTGCGGGATCGTCACCACGACGTGGAGCGCGCCGAGGCCGAGGGCAATCAGCACAAAGAGCATCGTCTCGCGCCGTCGCTCTGGCCACTGATTGACGACGAGCCAGCCGAGAGCGGCGAGGGGGAGGGCGAGGCTGAACAGCGTATGGGGCACCTTGCGCAGGACGTAGTAGGAGATGTCGAGACTGACGCCTGTTCCTGAGACCCGGTCGCCTGTCACGATGGCGTAATAGATCACGAAGAGACCGAGCGCGCCGCCTACGAACAGTAACGTCCACAGAATGTCCGTGCGGAACTCCTTCAACGGCACCGCGGGCTTGGCGAGGAGCCCCGCGACGATCCTCGCCCCAATGACGCCAAGGCCCACCGGCAGGAAGAGCGGATACACCACGGCCAGCGCGAGAAGCAAGGTGGCGAGGAGCCCCGCCCGAGCCCGGCTCCCGATCCTGTCATCGGGCAGGAGCACGCCGAGCAGCATCGCCGTCAGGAGGACATAGGACAGCGACATCTGGTTGAAGAGGTAGAATTTGCGCAGGAACGAGGAATAGCGCGGATCGCCCGTCAGTGGGCTGAACGCTGTCTCCGGCGTGAGAAGCCTGAGGCCCGTTCCGACCGGGTTGACCGCGAAGGCCATGAACAACGGCGCCGAAGCCCGCGCGAGCAGGTCGCCGCCCAGCGCCTTCACCACAGAAACGGACAGCAGCGAGAGCGCGAGCAGGAAGGCGACATTCGACCAGACGAAGGCGCTGGCCGGAGCGAGGTCGAGCGCAAGGCTCGCCACCGCCTGGAAGGCATGGGCCGCCCACGGGTAGCCGTTGATGATCCCGGCCAACGCCATCTCCTCGGGGATGAGCGCACCGTTGAGAAACCCGTTGACGATATCCGAGTGCAGGAAATTGTGGGACCGAAGGGCGCGGGTGTTCTCGTCGAGGATGCCGACCATCAGCACGGCCAACGGCACCCCGGTCCCCAGCGCGTAAAGGGCCAGCGCCTTCCCGCGCGGCCAGACGAAAGCGCTCCTTTGCCGCCACAGGATGGCCAAGGCTGGAAGGGAGAGCAGGAGAACAACCCAAAGCGCGTCGCCGGGAGCGACCCCCGCCAGTCTCGCCGCGATGAAAATGGCCGCGACCACCACGGGCGAGAGCGCGACGGACATTCCCAGCCGCACCCAACCGGAGAACCCCTTGGTCAGGGGGGAGAAGCCGATCCACGCGCCCGGAAGCGTGACGATAGCCAGAAACGCCGCGACCCCGAGAATTTCACGCACAATCCCCTCCAGAACGCCCCGTGCCCGAAAGGCAGGGAACCCGGCGAGAGAGCAAAAGGCAAGCCTCTCCTGTGCCAATGTTCAAGCTCGCCACAGAGGAAGAGCATGACCTGCTCCAATAACGGCTTCATGCAGATGAAGTCATAGCTGCCGAAGACCCTCGTCAGGCTTCCCACTTCTTTGTAGCGTCAGGCACTGGGAAGGAAGACAGGGGGATGTCATGCAGCAGGCTGCAACTTGCAGCGTGCTAGTGGTCACAGGCAGCGCGCACAAGGCGCCTCTCGCAGATGGCGTGGACCCGCTGGTGATCGGCGGCCGGAGCATATGGGGTCCCGGAACCGGTCAACCCGAGAGGACGGGCGATCGCAGGGCGGCGGCACTGGTTCGCCAGAACTGCGCTATCGCCTTGCGGCCAGCGGGCGAATTGAGGGGGAGCGTGTGAGCAGGCCCGAACGCATCGATCGGCTTGCGCGTCCTGCGAAAACGCCGGGTGCCAAGGTCCGGGACATTGCCGAGGAGCGTGCCCGGTCAATGCTTCGCGAAGAGCCTGTCCTTTCCCTGATTGTCCCCATGCTGAATGAAGAAGAGATGGTCCCCGTCTTCCATGAAAGGCTGTCCGATGTCCTCGAGGGTATCGGAGAGACCTATGAGGTCATCTGCATAGACGACGGCTCCAGCGACGGCACTTTCGAGGCGCTTGCGGCCATCCACGCCCGCGACCGGCGCTGGAAGACGATCCGCTTCTCGCGCAATTTCGGCAAGGAGATCGCTCTCTCCGCCGGGATCAAACACGCCCGCGGCGCGGCGGTCATCCCGATCGACGCCGACCTCCAAGACCCGCCGGAGCTGATCGCCGAGATGCTCGAGAAGTGGCGGGAGGGTTACGACGTCGTCTGTGCCGTCCGCAGGCGGAGGGATGAGGACACTTGGTTGAAAAAGACTTCGGCGAGCCTGTTCTACCGTATCATGGGCCGGGTCACGAACATTCACATGACACCGAACGCCGGTGATTTCCGCCTCATGGATCGCCGTGTCGTCGCTGCGATCAACCGGCTGCCCGAGCGCAACCGCTTCATGAAGGGCCTTTTCGCCTGGGTCGGTTTCGAGCAGGCGATTATCGAATATGCCCGCCCCCAGCGCGCGGCGGGCAAGAGCAAGTTCAACTTCTGGCGGCTGTGGAATTTCTCCCTCGACGGGATTACCAGCTTCACCACCCTGCCGCTCAGGATCTCGGGCTATCTCGGCGGGGTCATCGCGACGCTGGCAATGGTCTACGGCGTCATCCTGATCGCCCGCCATGCCATCTTCGGCGCGGACGTGCCGGGTTACACCTCGATCATGGTCGCCGTCCTTGCCCTCGGTGGCCTGCAGCTCGTGATCCTCGGGGTCATCGGCGAGTATCTCGGCAGGCTCTACACGGAGACCAAGCGAAGGCCGCTCTACGTCATTGACGCGGCCCTCGGCTTCGATGAGCCGACCGTGCCGCCGGTCAGTGGTTCCTGATCGCGTCGATCAGTACGTCCTTGTCCATCTTGGAACGGCCATCGATGTCCAGTTCCTGGGCCCGTGCATAGAGCTCGTCCTTCGTCCGGTCCTCGAGGTTCGACGCCTTGCCGCCCTTCTCTGACGGGTTCATGTCGTCACTTGCTTGTGCGTTCGCGATGCGCGCCGCCTTCTCCTTGCTGGCACCGTCCTCGCGCAGGGCTTCGTAGGTTTCTTCGTCCTTGATGCTCGGTCGGTTCTTGTCAGCCATAGGTGCTCTCCTTTTTTGAAGGGAACACCGGAGGAGGCGCGAAGCTCCCGAAGTCCCGGCCGCGCTCCCGAGACATAACCATGTTGATAACCCGCGCTTGCCGGAACCCGCTTCGACCGGGAAACCTCGGGGCTCAGGATTTATCCGCAGTGTTTCAGGAGAACCGGCATGGCTGACGGCAGCGCAGGCTTTGAGCCGCAAGGCACCCAAACCGTCGCGGGCGAACGCCTGCGCCTCTTCATCGAACGGGTCGAGAACCTCGAGGAAGAGAAGAAAGAGATCATGGACCAGGTCAAGGAGGTCTATGCCGAGATGAAAGGCGAGGGCTACGATACCAAGGTCGTTCGCCAGATCGTTCGCCTCCGCAAGATGGACCGCGCCGACCGGCAGGAGCAGGAGGCGCTCCTCGATCTCTACCTTTCGGCCATCGGCGAAGCCTGATCAGGCGAACTTCTTATGAAAAAAAGCCCGGCGCGAGCCGGGCTTTTTTTGTCTGTTTCCTGGCTTCAGCGGCCCGGCGGGAGCGCGAGACAGTCCTGGCGCTGGCGCTTGAGCTGGTCGCAGACCGCTTCGGCTTCTCCGGCCGTCACCCTGGCGTAGCGGGCGCGGTAGAGGGTGCGGCCGCGGCTGACATTGGGAACGACGACACGGTCGGCGTTCGGCGCAATGCCGGAGATCTGGTTCGCCATTTCCGCAAGGCGGGCGAGGGCTTGGTCCTGCTTGCGGTAGGCGCCGACCTGCACCGACCAGTCCCGAGGATCGTCGGCATCGGTATCGCCCTGGCCGATCTCGGCCTCCGCAGTCACGTCGATGTTGGACACAGCCTGGGCGAGGACCTGGAAGTTGAGATCATCCGCCGTCACGAAGTCGGGGTCGAGGCTCGCGCTGGCCAGCGTCACATTGGTCAGGCCCGGCTTGAGCGCGGGGACCGGCGTGCGCAGATAGGCCGTCTTGATCCGGGAGGGGCGCGATTTGATGGCGGCGAAACTGCGGGTCAGGATATCACGCATGTGCCGGTCACGGGTCGCGCCTGACCGTCCGCCGAGGACCACGCCAATCAGCTTGTGCCCGTCGCGCTCGGCGGTAGTGGCGAGATTGTAGCCCGAGGCACGGGTATAACCCGTCTTCAGCCCGGTCGCGCCTTCGTAATAGAGCGCCACCTTGTTGTGCGAGCGGTAGGTCCGTCCGTTCCAGGTGAAGCTCTTCTTCTGGAAATACGGTTGGTACTGCGGGAAATCCTGGCGCAGACGCTGGGCCAGCTTGGCCATGTCGCGTGCTGTCGTGACCTGGCGGCTGTTGGGGAGGCCGGAGGCGTTGCGAAAGCTGGTCGAGCGCATGCCGAGATCCCGTGCCGTCCGTGTCATGCGGCGGGCAAACGCCACCTCGCTGCCGGAGACATGCTCGGCCACGGCCGAGGCGACGTCATTGGCCGACTTGATGATGAGGGCTTCGATCGCCGTCTCGACGTCGATCGTGGTGCCAGCCCGCAGGCCCAGCTTCGAGGCGGGCTGGCGTGCGGCGTAGGATGAAACCTTGATCTTGTCGTCGAGCTTGATGCGCCCCGCTTCGATGTCCTCGAACAGGACATAAAGCGTCATCATCTTGGTCAGGGACGCAGGGTAGCGGCGCGAGTCCGCGTAGCGTGAAAAAAGGACATCGCCGGTCCCTTCATGCATGACGAAGGCCGCGTATTTCGGGTTCGCCTGAGCGACGCCCCCGAGGCCAAGACCGGCCACCGCGATACAAAATGCTCCGACAACGCCAAGAAGACTGCGCATCAATCCAAATCCGCCCCGAAAACCCGAGAGTTAAGCTAAGCTCACCACGCTGTGATTGCACCTTGCAAAAGCGACACGATCACGGTTTCCAGCCTATGCGAAACGTCCTAATCAAAGTCTTAATGAGCCCTGCACAGAGCAGGCCAAATGCGGACTTGTGAGCGGGTCCAGAAAACACGCAAAACGTGTTTGTGCAGCGCAGCAAGACCCCTTGACGAAGCGCGAAACACTGCATATGTTGCAGCGCAGCATGAGGCGAATGGAGTTCATTCAGCGTTCATGCCGCTGGCCGCCGTCAGGGAACCTTTCAAGGGGCGGGGGTCGGTGAACCAAACGAACGAATTCACTGGAGTGACACCATGAGCGCCACGCGCAAAACCAAAGCGGCAGCTGAAGAAACGGTCTTCACCGCTGCCAACCAAGCCCAGACGACCATCAATGAAGGCGTCGAGCGCATGACCAAAGGCCTGAGCCAGATGGGCACCTTCGCCCAAGAGAACACCGAAGCTGTCATGCAGGCCGCTTCGACCGTTGCGAAAGGCTTCGAGAAAGTGGCTCAAGAGAACGTCGACTACGCCAAGTCGCAGTTCGAGACTGCTTCGGAGAAGTTCCAGTCGCTGACGAAAGCGAAAACCCCGCAAGAGTTCTTCGAAGCTCAGGCGGAGCTCTTCCGCGCTTCGATGGAAGCCCAGATCTCGCAGGCCAACAAGGTCAGCGACATGATGATTGCCACCGCGAAGGACGCTGCCCAGCCGCTTTCCAAGCGCTACAGCGCCCTCGTGGAGCTGATGCAGCAGCGCTAAGCGCCTGCCGCATCAGCGCACCAAGTTGCGTCGAACCCCGTCGGCCCCGCCGGCGGGGTTTTCTTTTTGGGGCCAATGCGAAAGGCCGGGCGGGGAAGCTTTGCGAATTTGCCCGAACCCTCCATAAAGGCGGCAACGTCTAGGGAGGGTCCTTCCGTGAGATCCATGCTTTCCGGCATCGCTGCCGCCGTTCTGTCGCTCTCCGCGATCGCCGAAGCGCAGGAAGTGCCGATCTATCCGGCTGAGGCGTTTTTCGAGACCGCGCGCTACCGCCTCGCAGGGCCGGGCGGTGCCTGGACCACAGATGGCCGCTACCTCCTGATGAGCTCGGACGAGACGGGTATCTTCAACGCCTACCGCTTCGATACCGAGACCGGTGAGAAGCAACCGCTCACCCGTTCGCGCGACCGCTCGATCTTCGTGGTCAGCTGGATGCCCGACGACCAGAGCTTCATCTATTCAGCCGACAATGGCGGGGACGAGCTCAACCACCTCTATCTCCAGCGTCCCGACGGTCTCGTTATCGACCTCACCCCCGGCAAGGACGTCAAAGCCGACTTTCTCGGCTGGGAGCGCGGCAAGCGCGGCTTCTTCGTCTCGACCAATCGCCGCGACAGCTCCGCCTTCGACATCTACCGCTACGATGCCTTCAGCCTCGATAGCGAGAGGTTGTTCGAGAACGACATGAAGCTGGGCCAGCTGACGGTCAGCCCGGATGGCACCATGGCCGCTGGCGTCCTCGAGAAGGGCGCGGCAGACAATGACGTCTATCTCATCGATCTCGACGGCAACGACGCGCCGCGCCTCTTGACCGAGCACGAGGGCGATATCAGCCATTCGATCAACGCCTTCGATCCGCGCAGCGAGCGTCTCATCATCGGCACCAATGCAGGTTCGGAGTTCGAGCAGGCCGTCGCCATCGACCTGCGGCGGGGCGCCAGCTCGACCCTGATCGCGGAGCCGTGGGACGTTTCCTATGTCAGCTATTCGCCCAGCGGCCGCTACCGCGTCAGCGCGATCAACGAGGACGGCACGACGAAGGCGACGATCTTCGACCGTATGCGGAACAGGGAAGTCCGCATCCCCGGCAATATCCGTCGCTCGAACCTCAGCCAGGTCCGCTTCACGCCAAACGAGCGCAAGGTCGCACTCCTCAGCAGCACCAGCGCCACGCCTGCCAATATCATGACCATGGATATGGGCGCTGGCGGCCGGGCGGAACAATTGACCGACGCCCTCCGAGACCGGATCGACCCCGATCACCTGGTCGAGGCAGAGGTCATCCGCTATCCGAGCTATGACGGGCTCGAGATCCCCGCGATCCAATACAAGCCACATGCGGCCAGTGCGAAGAACAAGGTCCCTGCCATCGTCCTCGTCCACGGTGGCCCCGGCGGGCAGAGCCGCGCCAGCTACAACCCGATGGTGCAACACCTCGTCAACAACGGGTATGGCGTCCTTGCGGCCAACAACCGCGGCTCGTCCGGCTACGGGAAGACTTTCTACCACCTCGATGACAGGCGCCACGGCGACGTCGATCTCAAGGACATCGTCGCGGCACGCGGCTATCTCGAAGATCTCGACTGGGTCGATCCGGACAAGATCGTCGTCATGGGCGGCAGCTATGGCGGATACATGACCATGGCCGCTCTGGCCTTCCACCCGGAGGTGTTCGATGCCGGCATCAACATCTTCGGCGTC
This sequence comes from Parvularcula lutaonensis, assembly GCF_014651915.1. GTDB lineage: Bacteria > Pseudomonadota > Alphaproteobacteria > Caulobacterales > Parvularculaceae > Parvularcula > Parvularcula lutaonensis. The sequence goes on along the minus strand of NZ_BMXU01000002.1, from coordinate 1,009,286 downwards.
ACCAATTGGGAACGCACGCTCAGCTCGATCCCGCCATGGTGGGGCAGCTTTCGCACGCGCCTTTACGACGAGATGGGTGATCCGGCCACGGATCGGGAGCGTCACCGCCGCATCTCGCCGCTCTTCTTCGCGGACCAGGTCACCAAGCCGGTCCTGATCGTTCAAGGTGCCAATGACCCCCGCGTCCTGCAGGTCGAGAGCGACGAGATGGTCGAGGAGCTGCGCAAGAACGGCGTGCCGGTCGAATACGTTCTCTTTCCCGACGAAGGCCACGGATTCCAGAAGCGGGACAACCGCATCACGGCGTCGAAGGCCTATGTCCGCTTCCTCGACAGGCACCTCTACGGCGACGAATAAGCCGAGAGATCAGGGCGTCCGGCCCGCGGGGCGCTCATGCTCCGTCCCCAGTTCCTGATCGAGAACCTCGTGCAGTTTCTCGAACGCGGCGGAGTAGGGCTGCACCACGTCGCGCAGGAAACCGTCGTAAAGGTCGAAATTGATCGACGTCGCGCTGAAGAAGCCGGGCGCCGCCCGCATAGCTTCGAGGTCACAGGCGTAGTGGACGGTGACCTCGGTTCCGTCCACCTGCTCCGGCGCCGGCCTGATATAGGCGATGACCTGCACCGCTTCGGGATAGCGGTCTGATAGAACGACTGGCTTGGGCAGGAGGTCCGTCCGCTCCCTCATCGTCTTCAGGACCTGGCTCAGGCGCGCGATCGCCTCGGCCAGCTCTTCGTCGCGGATGATCCCGACACGATTATTTGCCTGCAGACGGTCAAGGCTGGGCAGTGCCGCGTTGCCGAGGCTGAAGATGAAGCTGCCGCCTATGGCCATGCACTCCTCATCGGTGAGTGTGCGTGGAGGCGTCTCTCCGCTCAGCAGTTCGAGCGCCGATCCCATCGCCTCCTGAACGGCAAGGCGCGCCGCCAGCTTGTCCCTGTAGACACTCGCTCCGGTCGAGAGCTCTCCATGCAGCTCGCTCAGGAAAGCCGCTTCCTCTGCCCGGTCCTGCCGCGCCGTGTTCCAGTTGCCGAGCTGGATGCCCGCGAAGACCCCGAAGACCACGATGCCGAAATCGATAGCCACTGCCAGCCAGTTCTGGCCTTTGACATGCTTGAACATGCGGCGCAGCAGCATCGGCCGGGCCTCCTCTTAGGAACCGCTAGCGCTAGCACAGTTTCGCCCAGCCCTTCAAAGACGTGCTGGCCGTCCCTATCTCTTGGACAACGAACCCCATCACAATCCACTGGCCGTTCCCGCATCCGTTAACCAACGGGTTGCGATGATGCGGCGAAGAACCAGATACTATCCTCCGACGGACATCGATATTCTCAGGGCGGCATGAGCGAAGAACGCGACGACGAACGCGGCTACGGCACGGGCACGATCACCAAAGCCGAGCCAAAGACGAAAAAGCCGAACCTCTACAAGGTTCTGCTGCTGAATGACGACTACACGCCGCAGGAATTTGTGGTGTGGCTGCTCGAGGCGGTCTTCAACAAGGACCGTGAGAGCGCGACCAGGATCATGCTGCACGTCCATCAGACGGGCGTCGGCATCTGCGGCATCTACACCTTCGAGGTTGCCGAAACAAAAGTGGCGCAGGTCCTTGAACTGGCCCGGCGCAACGAACACCCTCTTCAGTGCACGATGGAAAAGGAGTAGCCCATGGCCAGTTTCGCATCAGGTCTCGAACGGGCAATCCACCAGGCAATCGCCATGGCAACCGAGCGCCGTCAGGAGCTCGCCACCCTCGAACACCTTCTCTACGCACTTCTGGATGACCCCGACGCCAAGGCGCTTCTCGTCGCCTGCGCCGTCGATCTCTCGGAGCTGCGCGAAACCCTCACCGAATACATCGAGGACGACCTCGCCAACCTCATCGTCGAGGAGCTGGACGAGGCCAAGCCCACCACCAGCTTCCACCGCGTCGTCCAGCGCGCGCTGATCCACGTCGAAACGTCGGGCAGGGCGGAAGTCACCGGCGCCAACATCATCGTCGCCATTTTCGCCGAGCGCGAAAGCCACGCCGCCTATTTCCTGCAGAGCCAGGGCATGACCCGCTATGACGCGGTGAACTACATCTCCCACGGCCTCGCCAAGAACGGCGTCAGCCAGCCCAAGGCCCCCCGCGGGACCGAGGACGAGGAAGAGCCGCAGGCCAAGCAGGGCCCGGAGGCTCTCGAGGCCTACTGCGTCAACCTCAACGACAAGGCCCGCAAGGGCGACGTCGATCCGCTCATCGGCCGCCAGAAGGAAGTCGAACGCGCGATCCAGATCCTCTGCCGCCGGCGCAAGAACAATCCGCTCTTCGTCGGCGACCCCGGCGTCGGCAAGACCGCCATCGCTGAGGGCCTCGCCCGCCAGATCGTCGACGAGCAGGTGCCCGAGGTCCTGGCCGAAGCCACGATCTTCAGCCTCGACATGGGCGCGCTCCTCGCCGGCACCCGCTACCGCGGCGACTTCGAAGAGCGCCTGAAGGCCGTCATCAAGGAGTGCGAGGCGCACCACCACGCGATCCTCTTCATCGACGAGATCCACACCATCATCGGCGCAGGCGCGACCAGCGGCGGCGCGATGGATGCCTCGAACCTCCTCAAGCCCGCCCTCCAGCAGGGCACGCTCAAATGCATGGGCTCGACCACCTTCAAGGAGTACAAGCAGCACTTCGAGAAGGACCGCGCCCTCTCACGCCGCTTCCAGAAGATCGACGTCATGGAGCCGAGCGTTCCGGACACGATCGAAATCCTCCGCGGCCTGCGTCCTGCGTTCGAGAAGCACCACAACCTGACGTACTCGGACGAAGCGATCAAAACCGCAGTCGAGCTGTCGGCCAAATACATGACCGACCGCAAGCTGCCGGACAAGGCCATCGACGTCATCGACGAGGCTGGCGCCCGCCAGATGCTTTTCGACGAGGACAAGCGCGTCAAGGAGATCGGCACCCACGAGGTCGAGGAGATCGTCGCGGTCATGGCCCGCATCCCTCCGAAATCCGTCTCGAAGTCGGACACAGAGCGTCTCAAGGCCCTCGATGCCGACATCAAGCGCGTGGTCTTTGGCCAGGACGAGGCGATCGACCAGCTCGCCGCCGCGATCAAGCTCGCCCGTGCGGGCCTGCGCGAGCCGGACAAGCCCATCGGCAACTACCTCTTCGCCGGCCCCACCGGCGTCGGTAAGACCGAGGTCGCGAAGCAGCTCGCCAAGATGATGGGCGTCGAGCTCCTGCGCTTCGACATGTCCGAATATATGGAGCGGCACACCGTCAGCCGTCTGATCGGTGCGCCTCCGGGCTATGTCGGCTTTGACCAGGGCGGCGGCCTTCTGACCGATGCCGTGGACCAGAACCCGCACGCCGTCGTCCTGCTCGATGAGATCGAAAAGGCGCACCCGGAGATCTTCAACATCCTCCTCCAGGTGATGGACAACGGTCAGCTCACGGACAGCCACGGCAAGAAGATCGACTTCCGCAACATCATCGTCATCATGACGACGAATGCGGGCGCCGCCGATGCCGGGCGCATGGAGATCGGCTTTGGCCGTGGTCGTGCGCAGTCGGAGCAGGAGACGGCGATCAACAAGCTCTTCACGCCGGAATTCCGCAACCGTCTGGACGCGGTCATTCCGTTCGCGGGGCTGTCGAAGCCGATCATCGACCGCATCGTCGCCAAGTTCGTCCTCCAGCTCGAGGCCCAGCTCGCCGACCGCAACGTCACCTTCGAACTCACCGACGAGGCCACGCGTTGGCTCTCCGAGCGCGGCTTCGACGAGGAAATGGGCGCAAGACCGCTCGCCCGGACGATCCAAGAGCACATCAAAAAGCCGATCGCGGACGAAATCCTCTTCGGCTCCTTACGCCACGGCGGCGTCGTCCGCGTCACTCTGGGCAAGGACGAAAAACTCGCCTTCGAATTCATCCCCGAAGACCCAAGCCGGGTGGAAGAGCCGAACGGCGAAGGGCAGGGGGATGAAGAGGAGAAGGAGCGGGTGCGGTAGTAGTTGATCTGTGGGTATTTCAGAGCGCGACGCAAAAATACTATGGGGAAAGGCGGCAGGTCACTGCTCCAACCCGGGGTGTGGTCAATCTTGCATCGTTGATCTGCAGTCAGGCGCAGTGACTGTCGGCGAAATGGCGCACCAGATAGCAAGTAAAGCCTAAGCCAGTGACGGAGCCGTCGATCGCCGAACGCATTGAGGTCAGCTTCCCCGATGGCTGCCGGTTGTCCCTGCCTGCGGAGACGCCGGTGAAAAGACTCGCGGCCCTGATGAAGGCAATGCGCTCGTGAGCCTGAGCTTTCCGTCGGGAACGAAGGTGTGGCTTGCTGCTGGAGTGACGGACATGCGCCGCGGCTTCGACGGGCTGAGCGCTCAGGCCGCGACGGTCTTGAAGGAGAACCCTCTTTCCGGGCACGTCTTCGTCTTCAGGGGAAGGTCGGGCGATCGGGTGAAGGTGCTCTTCTGGGACGGTCAGGGGATGTGTCTCTTCTACAAGCGGCTCGAGAAGGGCAGCTTCGTGTGGCCGAGGGCGAAGGAGGGGAAGATCTCGATCTCGGGCTCCCAGCTCGCAACGCTTCTCGACGGTATCGACTGGCGGCTGACGCGAGTGCCGCCCGCGGTTCGCCAGCCCACCCGGGTGGTGTAGCCTCACCGCTTCGTCACCTTGCTCTTTGACATCGTTGATTCCATCGGGCGGCGAAGCGCTTCAAGTGTTGCGTATGCCGACGAAGCCTCCCTCCGATCTCCCCGAAGACGTCGGGGCCCTGCAGGGTCTGGTCGTCCACCAGGCGCTCGAGATCGAGAAGCTCAAGCACCAGCTCGCCATCCTTCGGCGGCACAGGTTCGGAACGAAGAGCGAAGGACTGGATCAGCTCGAACTCGGCATCGAGGATCTTGAAGAGACAGCTGCAGAAGCTGGCGCATCAGCCTCTTCGGACGACCCTGCCTCTTCAGAGAGTGCCGATCCGAAGAAGAAGCCAAGGCGCAAACCCTTGCCCGAGCACCTGCCGCGCCAGGATGTGGTCCATGAGCCGCAGAGCGCCTGTTCGGACTGCGGCAAGCCGATGAGGCACCTCGGTGAGGACATCCGCGAGGTTCTGGACTATGTCCCCGGACGCTTTGTGGTGCACCGGCACGTGCGACCCAAGCTGTCGTGCCGCGACTGCGGGACGATCGCCCAGAAGCCGATGCCGAGCCTGCCCATCGTGCGCGGCATGCCGGGTCCCGGCCTCCTGGCTCACGTGCTGGTCTCAAAGTACGCAGATCACCTTCCCCTCCATCGCCAGTCGCAGATCTACGGCCGGGAGGGCATCGATCTCGATCGCTCAACGATGGCGGACTGGGTAGGCCAGTGTTCGCGCTTGCTTCGCCCCCTGGTCGATACTATCGGGAAGCACGCACTGGGCGGCGAGGCGCTCTTCACTGATGACACGCCGGTGCCGGTCCTCGACCCTGGCCGGGGGCGCACCAAGACCGGGCGGCTGTGGACCTATGTTAGAGACGAACGACCTTGGGCGGGACCGGCACCACCTGCTGCCTTCTACCGCTACTCACCGGACCGGAAGGGCGAGAGGCCGAAGGATCACCTTCGCAGCTTCGAAGGCTTTATGCACGCCGATGGGTACGGCGGGTACGACAAGATCTACGGCAAGGAGATCGTCGAGGTGGCGTGCATGGCGCACGCCCGCAGAAAGTTGTTCGACATCGCCAAGAGCACGGGCTCACCTATCGCGAAGGAGGCGGTGGAGCGTATTGCAGAGCTCTACGCGGTCGAAAAAGAGGCTCGCGGCAAGAGCCCTGCCACCCGTGTCGCCATCCGCAAGGAGAAGGCCGAGCCGATCTTCGATGACCTCGAGGCCTGGCTGCACCAAACCCTTCCGCAGCTGCCCGGAAAGGGTGAGCTGGCCAAGGCCATCCGCTACACCCTCGGACGGATGAAGCGCATGCGGAGCTATCTTGAGCACGGAGAATGCGAGTTGGATAACAACACCGCAGAACGCTCTCTGCGCGGTATAGCCGTCGGACGGAAAAACTGGACCTTCGCCGGGTCCGACGTCGGAGGTGACCGTGCTGCTGCGATCTATACCCTCACCGAGACCGCCAAGCTCAATCGCGTCAATCCGCAAGCCTGGCTCACCGATGTCCTCACTCGCATCGCCGACCACCCGGTGAACAAGGTCCACGAGCTGCTGCCCTGGCACCTCGCGTCGGACAGTTGACGGTCATCACCGGACGGATACGGGCCGGTGGTCAGCTGTCCGTGACGGCTGCCTTCGTGCGTGAGCTGATGTTCGGCCGTGCGAGGGATCGTCTGCCACCGGTGAGGCGCGTCGCTCGTGGTTTGAGCTCCTTCAGACCACGGCGGACCCCTAGAATGAGAATCAGCAAGTGCCGTGGTCAGGCGGCGCGCCTCGTCCCCGCACCCCGCAAGCGGCCATCCGCGTGCGTCCTAAAGCTATCCGCCCTACAGCGCCGCGGAGAAACCAAGCGTCCGACCGGACGCCGGGCGGCCAGCCCGCCCCGTCGGAGGCGCCGCGCGCCGTGAGACACAACAAACCCTAGGCGGCCAGCCCGCCCGCCGGGAGACCAGAAAATGCCCCGCAACCACCGCCAAAAAGCCTCCCGCAAGAAACGCGACGAACGCATCAAGCGCGCCAATCTCGACGACCCCTTCAACGGCGACACCGAGGCCCTGAAGGCGCACCTGATCGCCAAGCTCGCGCACCACGCCCGCACCCTCGGCCGGGAGGAGCTCCTCCGCCGGGTGAGGGAGCGCGGCCTCGAACCGCCTGCCTCGGCGCAGGAGCTTCTCGATGCCTTGAGGGTCCGCCCCGACGACCCACCAACGGCGCTCGATCGACAAAATTGAAATCGCGGTTTCGCCGAACCATCCCCGCCTGGTGCAGATGAGGCACGATAGTCCCGTCGGCAGGCCAGCCGGAGCGGCTAACCGTTCAGGGCGCCGATCGTCGGTACCCCGCGCTGCAGGCCCTTGTCGTCCATGCCGTAGCCCACGAGAAACGCGTCGGCCGGTGCTTCGAAGAGGGCGTAGTCAGCATCGACCGGGACCGCGCGTTCCTTGTCCTTGCGGACAGCGACCGCGATCGCCACGCGGGCGGCCTTGCGCTCCCGCAGCATGGTCTGGCCATGGGCGAGGCTGCGCCCTGAATCGAGGACGTCGTCGACGAGGAGGACCGTGCGGCCGGCCAGATCCAGGGTGAAATCCTTCACCACGCGGACGAGGCCCGAACTTTCGCGGCCGTGGCCGTAGGAGGCGAGCTGCACGAAATCGATCTCCGGATCGGCGCCGGCCTTCACCAGCGCCCGCGCGAGGTCGGCTCCGAAGATGAACCCGCCTGTCAGGACCGGCGCGAGGACGAACCGCTTGCCCAGATCGGCGACGATGCTTGCGGCCAGCTCGTCAGCCCGTGCACGGATGTCCGCTTCGGTGAACAGGGTGCGCATGGGAAATGGGTCCTTCGTGGCGAAAGCGAAGCCATGCCACGCCGCGCCCTGTCGTTCCAGAGCCGATCTCGGAGGCGGAGATCGCGATGTGAGATTTCCGCTAGGAGGGACATTCGGACGCAGAGTAGGGTGCCTTCCTTGTGATGCAGGGAGGAACGACCATGAAACCGGGTATTCTCTTCTGGATCGTCGGCGTGCTGGCGCTCCTGTTCAACGGGTATGGCTGCTTCGATTACTTCATGACCGTCTCGGCGGGGACCGACTACCTCGCCTCCCAGGGCTGGTCCCAGGAACAGATCGCCTATTGGGAAGCCATGCCTGCATGGCGCGTCGCGCTCTGGGCGATCGGTGTTTTCTCCGGGCTTCTCGCGGCCATCCTGTTCCTGATGCGCAAGGCTTTCGCGGTTCTGCTCTTTGCCATCGGGCCGGTGGTGTTCGTCCTCAACCTCCTTGCCACGCTGTTCGATGGCGGCCCCGAGGTCATGGGAGCATCCTATTACGTCGCCAGCATGGTGGTCCTCGCGATCATCGTCTTTTTTTGGTGGTACGCCCGTCGCCAGAAGAAAAAAGGCGTCCTCGCCTGAGCGGTCGCGCAGGACTGTTTCCGCGGCGGGCTGCTGCGCGAACTTGTCAAATGCTAAGAAGCATCCACTGATGCCTGCGAAGCCTAGGTTTGCAGGAGGGACACCAGCATGGGCATTATCGATGAGTTCAAGGAGTTCGCGGTCAAGGGCAACGCGGTTGACCTTGCGGTCGGCATCATTCTCGGCGGTGCGTTCTCGACGATCGTGAAATCTCTGGTCAATGACGTCATCATGCCGCCGATCGGGTATATCGCTGGCGGTATCGACTTCGCGGATCTCTACTGGAACCCGTTGGGCGAGCGGTATGAATCCCTTGAGGCGGCGCGGGAGGCCGGCGCGCCGGTCATCGCTTATGGCCTCTTCATCAACAACGTCATCTCCTTCCTGATCGTCGCTTGGGCCGTGTTCCTGCTGGTCAAGGGCATGAACAGCCTGCAGCGCAAGGCGGAGGAAGAGCCGGAGGCAACGCCGGCCGAGCCTCCGAAAGAGATCCAACTCCTCACCGAGATCCGCGACGCGTTGAAATCGCAGTCCAACTGAGCAGGTGCAAAATGAGGCTGGCGGGGCGATTGAAACCCCCGCCGGACCCCGCTATGCGCCCGCATGGACCAACAGCACGCTGCCCAGCATCATGAGCGCATCCTGATCGTCGATTTCGGCTCTCAGGTGACGCAGCTCATCGCCCGCCGCCTGCGCGAAGACGGCATTTACTGCGAGATCCATCCGTACACGAAGACGGATGACGCTTTCCTGAAAGACTATGCGCCGAAGGGGATCATCCTCTCCGGTGGCCCGAAATCGGTGACAAGCGCCGATCGCCCGAACGTTTCCAATCTGCTTGGCTATGGCGTGCCTGTGCTCGGCATCTGCTACGGCCAGCAGGTGATGGTGAAGGAACTCGGTGGCGAGGTCGAAGTCTCCGGCGAGCGCGAATTCGGTCGTGCCGAGGTGAAAGCGACCGACCACTGCTCCCTGTTCCAGACCGTCTGGACAAAGGGCGGCAGCTACCCCGTCTGGATGAGCCACGGCGACCGGGTCATCAGCCTGCCGGAGGGCTTTTCCGTCGTCGGAACGAGCGAAAACGCCCCTTATGCGGTGATCGCCGACGAGGTGCGCCAGTTCTACGGCGTGCAGTTCCACCCAGAGGTGGTCCACACCCTCGACGGCGCGCGGCTGCTGTCGAACTTCACGCGCAATATCTGCGGTCTTTCCGGCGACTGGACCATGGCCGCCTTCCGGGATGAGATGATCGCGAAGATCCGCGAGCAGGTCGGCGACGGCAAGGTCATCTGTGGCCTCTCCGGCGGCGTCGACAGCGCGGTGGCGGCCGTCCTGATCCACGAAGCGATCGGCGACCAGCTGACCTGCGTCTTCGTCGATACGGGCCTGATGCGGATGGACGAGGGCAAGCAAGTCGTCGAGCTGTTCCGCAACAGCTACAACATCCCGCTGATCCACGTCGAAGCCGAGGGCCTGTTCCTCAGTGAGCTGAAGGGCGTCGACGACCCGGAGCAGAAGCGCAAGATCATCGGCCGTCTTTTCGTGGAGATCTTCGAGAAGGAAGCCGGCAAGGTCGAGGGCGCGAAGTTCCTTGCCCAAGGCACACTTTACCCGGACGTGATCGAGTCGGTCTCCGCGACCGGCGGCCCCTCGGTCACGATCAAGTCGCACCACAATGTCGGTGGACTGCCCGAGCGCATGGGCCTCGACCTCGTCGAGCCGCTGCGCGAGCTGTTCAAGGACGAGGTGCGGGCGCTCGGCCGGGAGCTTGGCCTTCCTGACGCCTTCGTAAAGCGCCATCCGTTCCCTGGGCCCGGCCTTGCGATCCGCATCCCTGGCGAGGTCGACAAGGAAAGTGCTGACCTCTTGCGCAAGGCCGACAAGATCTATCTCGACGCCATCCGCGAGGAGGGACTTTACGACGAGATCTGGCAGGCCTTCGCCGTGCTGCTTCCCGTGCGGACAGTCGGCGTGATGGGCGATGCGCGGACCTATGACCGTGTCCTCGGCCTGCGCGCCGTGACCTCGACTGATGGCATGACGGCGGACACCTATCCGTTCACGCATGATTTCCTGAGCCGGGTCTCGACAAAGATCATCAACAACTGCGTCGGCATTGGCCGCGTGGTCTACGACATCACGTCGAAGCCGCCAGGCACGATCGAGTGGGAGTGAGCCTCAGGGCTTGATATCGAAGTGGAGGACGTCCTCGCGCGTCCCCAGCTTCGTGTAGAGCGCGATCGCCTCATCGTCGCCGTGGTCAGCCTGCACGAAAATCGTCCAGGCACCACAAGCCTGCGCAATCAGGCGCAGCTCATCGATCAGCGCAGTTGCGATGCCCTTGCGCCTGTGCCGCGCATCAACGGCGAGATCGTAGATATAGATCTCACTGCGCTGCTGTTCGAACTTTAGCAGCTCATAGGCGCAGAGGCCGCCGACCACCTTGCCCTTCGCCAGCGCCGCGAGCGCGAAGAACGTCGGATCCCCGAGCCGCTCACGCTGGTAGGCAGCGCTCACTCCCTCCGCCGAATAGTTCCCAGGCTCCACGAACGCCTCCCCAAACATCCTCATCATCTTCCGGAAGAGAGAAACATCGTCCGGGCCAAGCCGTTTGATTTCAGCCATGGCGCACCTCCTCCCTGAAAGGTCATGATCCAGCGCCGAGGATCAACCATCACCGGCAGCCGCGGTTGACAGTCCGGGCGATGCAGGGTCCGGTATGCCGGTCATGGCAGAACCCCGGATCTCCGCGCGCGAGGCGGCTGCGAAGTCGAAGGCGCAGCTCATCGGCCTGTTCCTCGGGCCTGCAGTCTTTGTCGTCCTCATGCTCATCGGCGCTCCGGCGGAGCTTGGCTTCTCCGGTTGGGTGGTCGTCGCTCTCCTTTCGCTGATGGCGATCTGGTGGGTCACCGAGGCGATCCCCATCCCGATCACCTCGCTGTTACCGCTCGTGGTCCTGCCCATGTTCGGCGTGCGGAACATTCAAGAGGCCGCTGCGCCTTATGCCGACAGGATTATCATCCTGCTGCTTGGCGGCTTCATCATCGCAAAGTCCGTCGAGCGCTGGGGGCTTCATGAGCGCCTCGCATTGCTTACGGTCAGCCAAGCGGGCGCGAAGCCAGCCGGGCTGTGCCTCGGCTTCCTGATCGCTTCGGCGGTGCTGTCCGCGTGGATTTCCAACACCGCCACGACGATCATGCTGATGCCCGTGGCGCTCTCCGTGGCCCAGAGCCTTGGCGCGAAGAAGGGTGAGGGCGCACCGCTCGCGGTGGCTCTCTGCCTCTCTGTCGCCTATGGAGCGTCGATCGGCGGACTGGCCACGCCAGTGGGCACGCCTACGAACCTGATCGTCATCGGCGCGCTGGAGCAGGTCGGTGATGACCGCCTCGACTTTGCCACCTGGATGAGCTTCGGTGTCCCCACGGTCCTCCTGATGATCCCGGCGGCGTGGTTCGTCCTGACGAAGCTGTCAGGTCCGATCGGCACGCCTGCCGGCAACCCCCAGAAGGTCGTCCGCGAACGGCTCGAAGCCCTCGGTGACTGGACCAGGCCAGAGATCCGCACGCTGATCGTCTTCAGCGTGATCGCATTCTTCTGGATCTTCCGGCGGGCATTCATCCAGGACCTGACGCTCTTTGGTGTCGCACCTTTCGCGGGGCTCACGGACCACGTCATCGCCATAGCGGGTGCCATCGCGATGTTCCTCGTGCCGGCGGGCTGCAAGCAAGACCGGGGCGCGATGCTGCTCGACTGGGACACCGCGAAGGACATTCCCTGGGATGTGGTCCTCCTCTTTGGCGGAGGCCTGAGCATCGCCGCGGCGATGACCTCCACGGGCCTCGGCACTTACCTCGCGGACCAGATGGCGGGACTCACCTCGCTGCCCGGCGTGCTCCTGATCCTCGTCTTCGCGATGTTCGTGATCTTCTGGACCGAAGTGACATCCAACGTCGCCACGGCTGCAGCGCTCATGCCTGTGATCGTGGCGGTTGCTGCCGCGGCAGAGATGGACTTGGCAGCGCTTGCCATCCCGGTGGCGCTGTCGGCGTCCTGCGCCTTCATGTTCCCGATGGCGACTGCGCCGAACGCCATTGCGTTTGCTACCCACGAGGTTTCCATCGCGCGCATGGCGAGGATCGGGATCAAGCTCAACCTCATTGCCGTACTGATTATCACGCTGGTCGCTTCGGTGCTCACGCCCCTGATTATCCGCTAGCGCTTACAGGGGGCTGTTCCGGGTCATGGAGAAGGTGCTCGACGCTGGCCGGAAGCGGGGGGCAACTGACTGCCGGGGTTGGGGCCATCGGCGATCATCGCAGTCTTCTCTTCGGATCATGACCACCTAAGGTGTAAGACGTCTCCTTTCGTGCCGCGGCGCTCGCCCTTGCCTGCCGTGCGTGCTACTTCTCTTTCTGGTTTTTCCAGGGAGGGGCTGATGAAAGCCTGGCCGCGTTTTGTCGTCCTCGTGACGCTCGTTATCGCACTTTCGGTTCTGGTCGTGATCTATGGCTACAATTGGGGCCTCTGGGGGCTCGGGGCAGTCTTCGGCATGTTCCGGAACCCGATCGTGCTGGGGGCGCTCGGCATTGGTGCCCTTGGCAGCGTCGCCGCCGCCGGTGTCCTGCTTGCGCGCAGGAGTTTCCTCGCAGGGGTCGCTGCTTTCGCGGTCGCCCTGACGGCGGGCGGCCTTGGCTACCTGCCGATCTGGATGAAGGCGCAGGCGGAAAGCGTGCCGCCGATCCACGACATCACGACCGACTGGGTAAATCCGCCCGAATTCGTGGCGATCCTTCCCCTGCGCGCCGATGCCCCGAACCCGCCCGAGTATGACGGGACCCAGACCGAACAGCAGCTCGAAGCCTATCCGGACATCAAGCCTTTGGTGATGCAGAAGCCACTGCCCGAAGCGTGGGAGATCGCCATGGATGCGGTGAAGAAGGAAGGCCTGCGCATTGTCGCTGCCGAGCCTGCCGAGGGGCGGATCGAGGCCTATGCGACGGTGCCGCTCTTCGGGTTCAAGGATGACGTAGTTATCCGCCTGCGGAACGCTCACAATGTCGCTACCGTTGTCGATATCCGTTCCAAGTCGCGGGTGGGCAGGTCCGACCTCGGCTTCAACGCGCGACGGATCCGAAGCCTGCTCGCCGAGATGGAGAAGCAGGGCGGTCGCATCACCATGGAAGAAGACACTGTGCCCGAGGACGACGCGAACTAACTCGGGTTCCGTGCCGTCTCTCCGTAAAAGCCTCGATCGCAAGGCGAGTTTTCTCTACCGGCTGCCCTTCGGCTTCGCTTTCGAGGCAGCGGCCTGGCGCCACCGTGCGAAGCCCCTGCCGGACCTCCGATTCCTGATTGTCGCGCAGGGGCGGACGGGCAGCACGTTCCTCACGTCCAGTCTCAACAGCCATCCGCAGCTTGTTTGTGCCGACGAGATCCTCGATCGCCCCATGCTCCTCCCGCGGGCCTATGCCGAGAACCGCGCCCGTGGTGCCGGGGGCCTTGGATTCGGCTTCCACACGAAGCCGATGGACCACCTCGTCCGTATGCAGCGCGAACAGGATGTCCGCCGCTTTCTCTCGGCGATGCACGGCGATGGCTGGAAGATCATTCATCTCTGCCGCGCCCATCACCTCGCTCATCTCATCAGCTTGCAGGTCGCGAGAGAGAACCGGGTCTATCATGTCACGGAGAGCAAGCAGCTCCGCAAGAAGACCGTCTCCCTCGACCCTGACAAGATCACGCGGCGCGTGGCCGGCCGCGCCGATGCCATGGCGTGGGAGCGGAGGCTGCTGGAAGACATCCCCCACCTTGCCCTCGAGTACGGACGGGACATCAAGTCACCTGAGGTCCAGGACCAGACGCTCCTCCGTATCCAGAACTTCCTGGGGATCGAGCCCATGCCGACCTCAACGCCACTGAAGAAAGCGGTCACCAAACCGCTGTCCGATACTGTCGAGAACTGGCCTGAGGTCGAGCGGGCGCTCAGCGGCACCGAATACGCTTACCTGTTGACGGAGGCGGAAGGGGTAAAACCCTAGGCTTTGGCGACCTTTTTGGGTTCGTTGTCGTTGCGCGGCGGTTCGTCACGAAGGGTACGGAAGATCTGGTCCGCGCGCACGGAGCGTCGGTACTCGGTCGAAGCGAGTTTCTCGAGAAGCTCTCTGGTTTTTGACCTTTGATCAGTCATCCCTGCGACCCTGAACGATTTCCTTTACCGCTCATTAATGTGAGACGTGCGCCCTTGTCCTTAACGAAAGGTGAACCGCGTCGTCCCGGCAATCAAGAGCCCGTAAGTTAGAAAAGAACCGTTGCAGACTTGCCAACAACGACGCGTGATTTTGTTTCGAAATCGAATGCCCGCAGTTACTCCGCACGCACCTTGACGTAGGACCCTGGTGCGTCCTCGATCGGCGTCAGCTCACCGTCGCCGGGCCGTGGCGCAGGGATCTCGCCGCCGGACCTCTCGTTCAGCCACTCGATCCAGTAGGGCCACCAGCTGTACTGGTGCATCTCGGCATCGGCTTTCCAGGCATCGAGACTGTCGGGCAGGTTCTCATTGGTCCGGTAGTGGTACTTCTTCTTGTCCGGGTGGTTGATGACCCCTGCGATGTGGCCGGACCCAGCCAGCATATAGGTCACGTCGCCCCCGAAGAGCTTCGCCGAACGGTAGACCGAGTTGGGCGGCGCGATATGGTCCTTCTCGCCGGCCTGCATGAAGACAGGCGTGTTCACGGCGGTCAGGTCGATCGGCACCCCCTCGATCTCCAGCTCGCCCTTGGCCAGTTTGTTGTCGCGGTAGAAATTCTTGAGGTAATAGAGGTGGCACGCCTTTGTCATCCGCGTGCTGTCGGCATTCCAGTAAAGAAGGTCGAACTTCTTCGCTTCCTTGCCGAGATAATAGTTGTCGACGAAGGCCGACCAGATGAGGTCGTTCGGCCGCAGCATGTTGAAGGTCCGCGCCATGGCAGAGCCTTCGAGCACGCCGCCTGACGCGTCGATCTGCTTCTCGATGTTGGCCAGTTGCTTGTCGTCGATGAAGAGAAGGAGGTCGCCGGCCTCGCTGAAATCCGTCTGTGCGGTGAAGAAGGTCGCGGTATTGATCCGCTCATCACCCTGCTGCGCCATGTAGCCCAGCGTTGTCGCCAGCAGCGTGCCGCCAATGCAGTAGCCGATCGTATCGTAGCTCTCCGCGCCGGTGGCGCGGGTGACGGCTTCGAGGGCTTCGTAGACGCCTTCGCGCATATAGTCCGGGAACGACTTGTCTTTCAGCTCCGGCCCCGGATTCACCCAGGAGACGACGAACACCGTCCGGCCCTGGTCGACGAGCCAGCGTATGAAACTGTTCGAAGGCTGAAGGTCGAGGATGTAGAACTTGTTGATCCACGGCGGGAAGATCACCATGGGCCGCTCGGCCACGGTTTCTGTCGTCGGCTCGTACTGGATGAGCTGCATGAGGTCGTTCTGGTAGACGACCTTGCCCGGCGTGGTGGCGAGGTTTTCGCCAACCTTGAAAAAATCGAGATCGGCCTGCCTGATCGCCAGCTCGCCGTGGCCGCGCTCGAGGTCGGCCATGAAATTCTCGAGGCCCTTGATGAAATTGGCGCCCTTCGTCGCCATCGCCTCCTCGACCACGTCGGGATTGAGGGCGGGGACATTGGTGGGCGACATGGCCGAAAGGAACTGGTCCGCATGGAACTGCGCCCGCCGCTTGGTGGCGTCGTCGATCCCTTCGGCCTTGTCGATGGCCTCATAGACCCAGCGCGACAGGATCAGGTAGCTCTGCTTGACGAAGTCGAGGGCCGGGTTCTCCTCCCACGCCTTGTTCTGGAAGCGGCGGTCCGAAGGGCTCGGTTCGACGACCGGTTCGGCGTCCTTGTTGCCAGAGAGCTTCTCGGTCATGGTCGCGAAGAGCTTGGTGTAATTGTCCCACAGCGACATCTGCAGGTTCATCACCTTCAACGGGTCGGAGGTGATGGCGGTGACCACCTCGCTCGTCGCCTCGGCAACGTTCAGGGGGTCTGCCGGCTCGACGGTTCCGCGCAGGCCCCTGTCGATCCGGCGCTCGGCCGCATCGCGCAGGACCTCCTGCGCCTTGATGTTGATGTCGGCCATCGTCCGCGCGAGCTGGGCCATATCCGTATAAGGACCAAGATCGGCAGCGACAGCGCCTGCAAAGGGATTGTTCGCGGGCGGATTCTTCACCTGCTCGGCGGGGATGGGACCCTTCTTCGGGGCAGCTTCTTTCGGTGTGGACTTCTTGGGAGTGGCCTTGCTGACGCTGGCCTTTTTCGCATGCGCCTTGCGGGGAGCTGCCTTCTTCGCGGGCGCTTTCCGGGCAGGCGCCTTCTTCGCCGCGCTCTTCTTCGCGACCGCTTTTTTCGCGGCAGGCTTTTTCGTGGTCGGCTTGTCGTCGGCCATGTCGGCAGCCTTCTCGCTTGTGGCTTTGGTTGTCCTACGACGCGGAGGCGTCGTCGGCGCAGTGGTCTTTTGCGTCCTGGACATCGAAAAACCTCTTAATTTTTACCCGCTGGTCGTTTCCGACGAACATGTTCAAAAGCGAAGCAGGAGCTGAATGCAACCGGAAGGCTCAGATGCAGCGCACACTTTTCGTATTGGGAATCGTCATGCTGGCGTCGTGCGCTTCGAAACCTCCGGTCACGGAGGCTGAAGCCCGGTTCGAAAGGCTGGCCGAGGTGCGACAGAAAGAAGAGCGCTACCCGGTGCTTGTCCCACTCCCCGGCGAAGCGGCCGTGGTCGGCAGAGGCATTCCCGGCGAACAGGCAGGCGAGCTTCGCAGCGCAGCATCGGAATTCGAGGCCTTGCGCCAGCGCGCGGCGATCAGCGACGACCCGCTCTCCACCGACGCCACCGTGGCCGAACTGAAGGCTCTCATCGCGCAACTGAAGAGCCAGCAGGAGCTTGGACCGGCCATCGATGTCGGGGCGCTCGACTTCCCGACACCGCCGCCGCTGGATTGACGGGGGGAGGCAAGCCCTGTTCGCGGTCAGTCGATCAGGTCCAGGGCCGGATACTCCCATTCCCACGGCACGCCGGTCTCGCCCAGGGTTTCGCGGATGATCTTCGGGAAGCCCCGCTCGGCACGCACGTCATTGGCGAGGATTACCGTGCATTGCTGCCTCTCGATCAGGCACACAGCCATGTTCCCGGTGATGTTGTTGTGCCCGCCCTTGAAGAGGACCGTGCCCTGCGGGCCTTCAATGACATAACCGCCGATCGCGGCGGCGAGGGTCGGGTATTGCTCGTCCTCGGGCCCGTCTTCCTGCATCAGCGGGAAGAGCGACTTCGTCCGGATCAAGAAGGACGGCTTGGTCAGCTCTTCGCAGGAACTCTTGGAAAGACCCTCACAAGCTGCCATGGCGCTGAAGAGGCGCGAGACATCCTTGATCGTCGTGTCCATGGACCCCGAGGCCCGGACCTTGGATCGGTCATCATGGGGCTCGGGCTCACCGTTGATGTCCCAGCCATCGGCCAAGTTCTCGGCGAAGTCGTCCCGCCATATCAGGTCGGTCTTTTCCATGCCCAGCGGACGGAAGATCCGCTCTCGGAACTCTTCGCCGACATCAACACCAAGACCCTGTTCAAGCGCGAACTGGAGGAGGATGAACGCATCGCCTGAATAGCTGAACCGCGTGCCGGGATCGAAGTGGATGTCCACCGTCCCGTTGTCCCAGTTGAGCTCGCCTTCGAGCGTCACGAAGTTGAAGTTCCTGAACCCAGTCGTGTGGGTCAAGGCCATGCGCGGCGTGATCCGCCGCCAGCGCTCGTCATCCAGGGTCTCCCACGGCGCGTGTGTGTTCCGGAAGCCCTCATACTCAGGCAGCGGCTTGGGCAGCATTGCTGCGATGGGTCGGTCTAGCTCGAGGAGCCCGTCATCTACCAGCATGAGGACCAAATAACCGAAAGCCGACTTGGTCAGCGATGCTCCGTACATCACCGTTTCGGAGGTGAGGGGATCGCCAGCCTCGTTCCGTTCGCCCCGAGCCACGGTCAGCACCGTCTCCCGGTCCGCACCCGTCGTCGAGACAGCAAGACCTCGGGCGCCGGTCTCTTCCATGACCTCGGTCATGGTGTCGCCCAGCTGCGGCTCCGATACCGTCGCGCAGGCCGCGGTCATGGCGAGCACGCAAGCGCCCGCAGAAAGCATTTGGAATCCCACGCAATCCTCCCGGACCCGCAGTTGGGTAAGGCGTCGGAACCTTTCAACCTCGTCATGTGCTTGCCGCACCTGCGAAACGGCTGTTAGTGCAGGTCTGTCAGAGAGGAGGCCACCCCATGTCGCAACTTCGTCTAGCCATTGCCGGCCTTGGAACCGTGGGCACCGGCCTGATCCAGATCACGGACGAGGACCGCTTCTCCGACATGCTTCAGGTCATCTCGGTTTCAGCTCGGTCGAGGGACCGCGAGCGCGACGTGGACATTTCGCGCTTTGAATGGTTCGACGATCCCGTCGCCATGGCCTCCGCCGATGGCACCGATGTCTTCATCGAGCTGATGGGCGGCGAGGACGGCGTCGCCAAGGCCGCCATCGAAGCCGCCCTTCACGCGGGCAAGCACGTCGTCACCGCCAACAAGGCCCTGATCGCCAAGCACGGCCTCGCCCTCGCAAGGCTCGCCGAGGAGAAAGGCGTCGCCCTCCGCTTCGAGGCCGCCGTCGCGGGCGGCGTGCCCGTCATCCGTGGCCTGCGCGATGGCCTCTCCGGCTCGAAGGTCACGAAGCTCCAGGGCGTGCTCAACGGCACCTGCAACTTCATCCTCGCGGCGATGGAGGAAGGGCGCACCTATGACGACACCCTCGCCGAGGCCCAGCGCATCGGCTTCGCGGAGGCTGACCCCAGCTTTGATGTCGACGGCATCGACGCCGCGCAGAAGCTCGCCATCCTCGGCGCGCTCGCCTTCGGTGCCATGCCCAGCCTCGACCAGATTGCGCCGAAAGGCATCTCCACGGTCAGCCCCGAAGACCTTGCCGCCGCCAAGACCCTCGGTCTACGGATGAAGCTCGTGGCTGTCCTCCGCCGGGACGGGCAGGGCCTTGCCGCCCGCGTTGCCCCGGCGCTCGTGCCGCTGACCTCCGCGCTCGATATCGGAGGGGGCGGCGAGAACATCGTCGTTGCGGACTCAGACCCCCTCGGCCGCGTCGCTTTCTCAGGCCCTGGCGCAGGGCGCGGCCCCACCGCAGCGGCCTGCGTCGCCGATCTCGTCACCATCTCCCGCGGCTCCACAGGCCCGGTCTTCGCCCGCCCCACGGGCACCATCGACCAGAGCCCGGACGTCAGCCCCGACGCAGAGCCCGTGCCTCACTTCCTCCGCTTCGAGGTCGAGGACGTCCCCGGCGTCCTTGCTTCCCTGGCCGACATCCTCGCCAAAGAGAACATCAGCGTCGAGACCATCCGCCAGAGCCCTGCCGATAACGGCGCCTCCCGCGTCGAAGTCGTCATCACCACCCACGAGGCGCCCACCGCGGCGCTCCTCGAAGCTGCCAGGCATGCCGAGAGCCTGGATCACGTGCTCTCTCGGCCTTCCGTCTACCCCATTCTTCGAGAGGATACCTGACCAATGGCAGACCAGAACGCCTATCTAGACCGCATCCTGACGATTGAGCTCGGCCGCTGCACCGAGGCCGCCGCCGTCGCTGCCTCCACCATGATCGGTCGCGGCGACAAGATGGCCGCCGACCAGGCCGCCGTCGATGCCCTGCGCACCGCGCTCAACAAGCTCGACATTTCCGGCACCGTCGTCATCGGCGAGGGCGAGATGGACGAGGCGCCGATGCTCTATATCGGTGAGAAAGTCGGCCAGGGCGGGCCGGAGATCGACATCGCCCTCGACCCGCTGGAGGGCACGACCCTCACCGCCAAGGCCATGTCCGACGCCCTCGCCGTCGTCGCCATGTCCACCAAGGGCGGCCTCCTCCACGCGCCGGACGTCTACATGGACAAGATCGCCATTGGCCCCGGCTATCCCGAAGGCACGGTCGATCTCGACGCCACGCCGGAAGACAACATCCAGAGCCTTGCCAAGGCCAAGGGCGTCGATCCGAGCCAGCTCACCATCTGCTGCCTCGACCGCGAGCGGCACAACGACATCATCAATGCCGCGCGCAAGCTCAACGCCCGTGTCTTCCTCATCCCCGACGGCGATGTCGCCGGCGTCTTTCACGTGACGAACCCGGAAAACACCGGCGTTGACATGTATATGGGCTCAGGCGGCGCCCCCGAAGGCGTCCTCGCCGCTGCCGCCCTCCGCTGCGTCGGCGGTCAGATGCAGGGCCGCCTCAAATTCGCCGACGACGCAGAGCTCGCCCGCGCCGAGAAGGCAGGCATCACCGACCTCAACAAGAAATACGACCTCATGGACCTCGCCGGAGGCGATGTCATGTTCGCCGCCACGGGCGTCACCGACGGCACCATGCTCAAAGGCGTCAAATGGCGCGGCGACAAAGTCACCACACAGACGATGGTCATGCGGAGTAAGTCCGGGACAGTGCGTGTTATTGATGCTGTGAGCAAGGCGGATAGCTTTAATCTGGGGTATCGGGGGTGAGCGTAATCTGTCCCATATGTCGGAACAGTCTCGGAACGAAGTGCACGCGACTTGGCGTCCATGGACTAACCCATCGCTATGGATGCGATCGCTGTGGGGACTTCAAGATTGACGATGAGACGCTTGATGATTTTCAGATGGTATCTGGAGATCGTTTGAACGAGGTCACTCGTGCGTCGCTCAGCAGGTGGGTTCGACTTCGCCAGCACGTTGAGAATGGTCCGTTTCTCAGCGCACAACAGGTAGAGAGACATCGCAACGAGCCTGATTTGCCGCTTCCCCCCGAGCAGGCGAAAATTGCGATCGAGATTGTCGGCGAGTATTTCAAACGTTTCCGTAAGCCACTACCAAAGTTTGAGGCTGCGGACTTTGCTATTCTCGGACTGGTGGACTTGGGTCCGTTCGATGAGCTTTTCCACGATCTAAAATCTCGTGGCGTTGTGACCGGTTTTCGGTCTCAATCGCTTGGCGTAGAGTTTTCATTTTCAGAGATGGCGCTCACGGTTTCGGGCTGGGACGTCTTCGACGAAATCGTGTCTGGGCGGGTGACTGCTAGTCGCGGCTTCATCGCTATGAAGTTTAATGACGATACGCTCGAACAGCTTGTTGCCGCCCACATAAAGCCTGCGATCAAGAACGAACTCTCACGAGACCTCGTTGATACCCGAGATGACGCGCGAGCCGGCATCATCGACAATCTAATGCGTCAGCTAATTCGAGACTCTGCATTTGTCATCGTTGATCTCACTCATGATAACGCTGGTGCCTATTGGGAAGCGGGCTACGCCGAGGGGTTGGGTAAACCCGTGATTTATATTTGTGAGGCCGGGAAGTTCGCTCAGGCGCAAACTCACTTCGACACCAATCATTCAACGACAGTTTTATGGGAAAGTGGAAGCGAAGACAATTTCGTTGCCGAGCTCATTGCAACCATTCGACGCTCAATCGGAGACGACTGACGAACGCACCTCAGCAAAGGCGCTTACACGGAGTAGGGCGGAACGCGGAGCGATCCGCCTGGGCCTTTCCGCTGGCTCTGGTGGATGGATCGGACGGCGGATCGGTGGCGCGTTCCGCCCTACGCTGTGCTTCGTTCTTGAAATGTTCTTGTGGCGGCTTTACGGGGCGGGATGCCGAATTACCGCCGCATGTATGGAGAAGGGGGCACCTTCGCCTTCACCCTCTGCCTCGCCGACCGGCGGCGGCGTACACTGACGGACCGGATCGACATCATCCGCGAGGCCTATCGCGCCACATGCGCCGCGCGGCCGTTCCGGACCGAGGCGTTCTGTGTGCTGCCGGATCATCTTCATGCGGTGTGGACCCTGCCGGAGGGGGATACGGATTATCCGGGGCGGTGGCGCGGGTTCAAACTGCGCGTGACGAACGCCCTCGGCGAGCGCATCTGGCAACCGCGCTACTGGGAACACACCATCCGCTCAGACGAGGATTTCGCGAACCACGTCAATTACGTCCACTACAACCCGGTGAAGCACGGGCTGGTCCGCGACATGGATGAGTGGCCCCATTCGACATGGCACCGCTGGAAGCGCGAGAACGGCCTCACCTGGGAAATGCCGCCAGAGGACATGCACCTGTAGGGCGGAACGCGCAGCGATCCGCCGTCGGTGGTGATGCTGGCTGATGGATCGCATGGCGGATCGCTGCGCGTTCCGCCCTACGGCTCCGCACCCAAACCTTATCCCCGCCACCTGACCCTCTGCTAACCTCACCCCATCGCACCAGGCATGGGGATGGCCGGATCCGTCATCGGTCCGTCTGGTGCACCGGTCGTCTCCTGAGACCCATGGAGCGGGAACGCTCCGGGGGTCCTGACGGCATCGGTTGGGCGTGAGTTGATGTTCGGCCGTCCACCGGTCGCGAGGCCGCCGGTTCCGGCGCGGGGCGGGGTAGGAACCCTCGGACCGCAGCGTCAAAATCTAACCTCCAGCCGCGGTCACCCGCGCCGGGGTCCTCATCTTTGAAGCCCTACCGCTTCGCTGTTTGAGGGCAGACTGAATGCCCTGCCGCTTCGCCGCTTGAGGGCAGACTGAATGCCCTGCCGCTTCGCCGCTTGAGGGCAGACTGAATGCCCTGCCACTCCGCCAGTTGAGGGCGGGGGGACCACCGCCCAAGGTCGGCTTTTCGTGCTGCGTCCATTCCTGACAGGGCCCGCCATCCGCGCTAGCTTGGCGGGATGCCCCAGACCACCGACAACCTCGCCACCGACATTCTCAAATACTGGTTCGAGGAGCTTCCGCCTGAAAAGCACTTCACCAAGGACGAGAAGGTCGATGACGAGATCCGCCGCCGCTTTGGCGATCTGCATACGGATCTTTCGCGGGAGATTCCTGCCGACTGGCGCGCCACCCGCCACCGCAGGCTGGCGGCGATCATCCTGCTCGACCAGTTCAGCCGCAATCTCTACCGCGGCGACAGAAGGGCCTTCGCCCAGGACGCTGTTGCGCTTGATCTTGCCAACCAGGCGATCGCGTCCGGCGACCTCGACCACGTCCCCGGTCCGCGCGGCGCCTATATCGTGATGCCGCTGATGCATGCGGAAAACGTTACCGATGTGCGCCGCTCGATCACGCTCCTCCAGCGCATCGGCCAGCATGAGAACGCCCGCTATGGCCGGCTGCATCTCTACGTGATCGAGCGCTTTGGACGCTATCCGGGCCGCAATGGAGCGCTTGGGCGGGCGAACACGCCTGCCGAGGAAGCCTATCTCGCAGCAGGCGGCGGCTTCTGACATCAGCGCGACCTATAGCGCTCATCACAGCGAAGGGGTTGGCCAAATCGGTCACGCACCGTAACTCTGCGCCCAACAGTAACGCCAACAATGGAGGGAACCCCATGTCGTTCTCCGGCACCTACAACATCGAAATCAACACCCCGATGGGCAAGCAGGAAGGCACCCTGACCCTCGTCGAGGACGGTGGCGCGCTCACTGGCACCATGGCTGCGCAAGGCGACACCGCCGAAATCAAGAACGGCTCGGTCAATGGCGACAAAGCCATGTGGGACGTCGATGTCTCCAAGCCGATGCCGCTGACCCTGTCCTTCGAAGGCACCAAGGACGGCGACAACATCACGGGCAACGTCAAGCTTGGCGCTTTCGGCTCGTCGACCTTCACGGCGACCGCACAGTAAGCATCCTCGCAGATCACAAACTGCGCCAAGGTGGAGCCGCTTCCCGTGGGGGGCGGCTCTTTTCATGTGCATCCGGCCTTCGAAGGGGTTTGCCTTGGCAGGGCAGAATTTGTTACGCGCCCGATGGATTTGCCGAGGAACAAGCATGGCTGACGCATCGAACCCCGCCAGCAACTACTCCGCGACGAAGGAGGAGCTGCTCGAATACTACCGCATGATGCTGCTCATTCGCCGCTTCGAGGAGAAGGCGGGACAGCTCTACGGCATGGGTCACATCGGGGGGTTCTGCCACCTCTACATCGGCCAGGAAGCGGTCGTGACCGGCCTCGAGGCGCTCCGCCAAGAAGGCGACCAGGTCATCACCGGCTACCGCGACCACGGCCACATGCTGGCCTGCGGCATGGACCCGAAGGGTGTCATGGCCGAGCTGACCGGCCGCGAAGGCGGCTACTCCAAGGGCAAGGGCGGCTCGATGCACATGTTTTCCGCGGAGAAGAAATTCTACGGCGGTCACGGCATTGTCGGCGCGCAGGTGCCTATCGGCACCGGCCTGGCCTTCAACAACAAGTATCGCGGCAATGACAATGTGAGCTTCGCCTATTTCGGCGATGGTGCCGCGAATCAGGGCCAGGTCTTCGAAGCCATGAACATGGCGGAGCTCTGGGACCTGCCCGTGGTCTTCGTGATCGAGAACAATCAGTATGCGATGGGGACGAGCGTCAAGCGCGCCTCGGCCGAGACCCATCTCTACCGCCGCGGTGCCAGCTTCGGCATTCCCGGCAAGGAAGTCGACGGCATGGACGTTGTCGCCGTGCGCGAGGAAAGCCGCGAGGCGGTCGATCACGCACGCAATGGTGATGGGCCCTTCGTCCTCGAGATGAAGACCTATCGCTATCGTGGCCACTCGATGTCCGACCCGGCGAAGTACCGCACGCGAGACGAGGTCGAAGATGTGCGCTCCAAGTCCGACCCGATCGAGCGGTGCAAGGTGCGCCTGACCGATGCCGGGGTCTCCGAAGAGGAACTCAAGGAGATCGACAAGGAGATCAAGGCCGAGGTGAAGGCAGCCGCAGACTTTGCCCTCGAAAGCCCAGAACCTGATCCGAAAGAGCTTTACACGGACGTTCTGGCCGAATTCTAGACTGCCATGTGGCGACCGGTCTCGGAGTATGCCGAGCGTCGGCTTGCCGCGATGCTCTATGAGGGCGTGGGGAGCGAGGAGCTGTTCCTGCGCCCGTCTGGCGAAGCGGGTTTCGTCCCTGCAGACAGCCTGACAGCCCGTATCTACGCCGTGCCGCTGACCGTCTTCATCGGCGGAATTGCAGCCGTGATCCTCGAGCTCGCCGAGCCGAGGGTCAGGCACGGGGTGTGGGACCATTCCATCTTTCCCAGCGATCCGGTGCTCCGCTTGCGGAGGACAGGACTGGCTGCGATGGTGACCTTTTATGGTGCCCGCAGTGTCGCGGAGGATATGATTGCGGCGGTAAGAAAGAAGCACGCTGCGGTCACTGGCGTCACGGACAGCGGCGAGGCCTATCGCGCCAATGATCCCCAGCTTCTCAAATGGGTCCAGGCGACGGCAGCCTACGGTTTCATCGGAGCCTATGATCGGTATGCAGAAAACCTGCGCGATGCCGACTGGGACAGAGCCCTGGCGGAGGCCCGGCCCGTGGCTGAGGCCTATGGGGTGAGCGATCCGCCTATGTCGAGGCAAAAGCTCGATGCGCTGCTGGCGGACATGCTGCCGCGGCTCGAGCCATCGCAAACCCTGCACGATTTTTTTGCCATCATGCGCACCGCGCCCGCATTGCCGCAGCCGGGAAAGGCGCTGCAGCCGCTCTTCGTCCGTGGGGCGGTCTCCCTGCTTCCCCAGGCAATCCGGGAACGGATTGATCTGCTGGAGGGCGGCCTGCGACCGGGTGAGGAGGCTGTCCTGAAGACGATCGTCAAAGGCTCTCGGCTCCTGAGCCTCCGCAACCATCCCGCGGCGCTTCAGGAGAAACGGCTGGCTGTTCATCATCCCGGAGAGCGCGAAAGCGTTCCCTCAGGATGAAGGACGAGGAACCTCGCCAGAATCTCCGCCGCTTCCCTTCGCCCCCGCACTCCTCTAGACCGCCCCTTCGCTGAAGGATCCGAAGATCGATGACTGTCCACGTCCGTTTCGCACCGTCCCCGACTGGCAAGCTCCATGTCGGCAATGTCCGCGCCGCGCTGTTCAACTACCTCCTCGCCAAGGCGAATGACGGCGTGTTCCTGCTGCGCTCGGACGACACTGACCAGGCGCGATCGACGAAGGAGTTCGAGGACGGCATCCAGAAAGACCTGCGCTGGCTCGGTATTGTCTGGGACGAGTTCGCGCGGCAGTCGGAGCGGTTCTCCGTCTACGAAGATGTTGCCGAGCACCTGAAATCCGAGGGGCTTCTTTATCCCTGCTATGAGACCGCCGAAGAACTCGACCGCAAGCGGAAGCTCCAGCGCGCCCGTGGCCTGCCTCCGGTCTACGATCGCGCTGCGCTCGAGCTGAGCGAAAAGGACAAAGCGGCTCTCGAAGCCGAAGGTCGTCGGCCGCACTGGCGTTTCAAGCTCGCACAGCAGGAAGTGGGCTGGAATGACCTCGTCCGCGGCGAGCAGAAATTCGACACCGGGACGATGTCCGATCCGGTCCTGATCCGCGAGGATGGCGCATTCCTCTACACGCTGCCGAGCTGCATCGACGATGTCGATTTCGGCATCACCCATGTCGTGCGCGGCGAGGACCACGTCACGAACACGGCTGCGCAGATCGAAATCTTCAACGCGATCATCGCCTATCGCGGCGAAGGCCAGATCCCGACCTTCGCCCACCACTCGCTGCTGGTCGGCAAGGATGGCGAGGGTCTGTCGAAACGCCTCGGCTCGCTCTCGGTCGAGGGGATGCGGGAGGAAGGCATCGAACCCGAGGCCATCACCAGCCTCCTCGCCCGTCTCGGCACGAGCCAGCCTGTCGAGCCGGTGCTCGACATGGAGGAACTGGCGAAAGGCTTCAGCTTCGACATCCTTGGCCGCGCGCCTGCGCGCTTCGATCCTGAAGAGCTGAAGCTTCTCAATTCAAAGGTCCTGCACGAGATGCCTTACGAGCGCGTCGCGGACCGACTTAAGCGAATGGGCGTCAGCCAGAAGGTCTGGAATGCCGTGCGCGGGAACATCGACACGCTCAAAGATGCCGCCGTCTGGCGCGAGATCCTCGAAGGGGAGATTAACCCGGTGATCGCTGAGGAAGACCGGGAATTCTGCGCCGTCGCAGCAGACAAGGTCGGGGGAGTGACCGCCGACGCGGCAGGCTGGTCCGAACTCGTCTCCGAGCTGAAATCCGCCACCGGCCGCAAGGGCAAGGGCTTGTTCATGCCGCTCCGCAAGGCACTCACCGGCCAGACCAGCGGGCCCGAGATGCCCGACGTCTTTGCGCTGATCGGAAAAGAGAAAGCCGCCCGGCGCTTTCGCGGCGAGAGGGCTTAACTGATAGGGCGGTTCCGAGAGGAGGCGCCCATGAATAGCCCGTTCCCCGCGCATGAGCTGTCAGGCATCGATGCGCTCAGCACGACGATCGTCCCGCGCGCGCGCGACCTTGGCGGGTTTTCCGTCCGCCGCGCCCTGCCTTCGCCCCAGCGGCAGATGGTCGGGCCCTTCATCTTTTTCGACCAGATGGGCCCGGCTGAATTCGGCAAGGGAACGGAGCTCGACGTGCGCCCGCACCCGCATATCGGGCTGGCCACCGTGACCTACCTCTTTGACGGCCGGATCAGGCACCGCGACAGCCTCGGAACGACCCAAGACATCGAGCCGGGCGCGGTCAACTGGATGACGGCGGGGAAGGGGATCACCCACTCCGAGCGGACGCCCGATGACCTTCGAGGCAAGGTCCACAAGATGTTTGGCATCCAGACCTGGATCGCCCTGCCGAAAAACAAGGAAGAGGCGGACCCGGATTTCGTGCACCATCCGGAGACGGACCTTCCGCTTCTCTCCGGGGAAGGCATCGACGGCAGGCTCATCCTTGGCGACGCCCACGGAATGTCCTCCCCTGTGAGAACGGCGTCGGAAACGCTCTATGCCGATATCCAGCTTGCGCCTGGGATACTCCTGCCCCTGCCGGACAACCACGAGGACCGTGGCATCTACGTGGCCGAAGGCACGGTGCAGCTTGCCGACAAGGAATTCGGCGCAGCGCAGATGCTGGTTTTCAGCGACGGTGCCCATGCGATCAAGGCCGGGCCGGCCGGCGCGCGGGTCATGCTCTTTGGCGGGGCGGTGATGGATGGCCCCCGGCATATCTGGTGGAACTTCGTCGCCAGCGACAAAGAGATGATCGAGCAAGCCAAGCGGGAGTGGAAACAGGAAGGGCACGGACGGTTCCACCTGCCGCCGGATGACGGCCAGGAGTTCATTCCGATCAACGACTAACTCCCGTCTGTCGTCACCCGGACCTTGACGGAGGCCTTGCGACCTTTCTTGTCCACTGCGGCGAGCCGGTAAAAACCCGGCCCTGGCGGCTGCCACAGGACGTTTCCGGCCTCGTCGGCTGCCACCGGTTTTCCATCCGTATACCATAGGAGTTCGCCCTGCCCACGTCCGGCAAGGACGAAGGGCCCGCCATCGGCGCGAGGCCAGAGGGTGCTTCCATCGGGCGGAAAGATGATGATGGGCATCTCGCTCCGGGCCAGGCTTCGCAGTGTCTCGGGCGTTCGTGACTGCACACTGACTTCCGCGGCCAAGGTCACCGGACGCTCGATGGCATCGAAGGCTTCGAAGAGAACGGGGAGGGCTGTCTTGCGCCCTGTCGCTCCTGGCCGGGCGGCACCATCGGCACGGCCGATCCAGACGACCACGACATGTTCCTCGCTGACCCCGACGGCCCAGGCGTCGCGGAAGCCATAGGACGTACCTGTCTTGAACGCGATGCGCGGCGCCGAGCGCGCAAGGTCGGCGGGCATGCGGCCTTCGAGGGAGGGAGCGTCCCTTAGGATCTCAAGCACCTCGGCTGCTGCTTCTTGGCTGATGAGCCGAGTTCCGTTCGCGACGGGCTGGCTCTCATCACGACGGAGAGGCTTGACGATCCCGCCATCCCCGAGGGCTGCATAGAGCAGGGCGAGGTCCTCCGCTGTCAGCCCAAGCCCTCCGAGGGCGACAGCCAGCCCTTCCCCGGTATGCACCCCGCGCGGGACCGAGGCATCAATGCCGCCCGCGCGCAGTGCCCCGGTCAATCGCTCCGTGCCAAGAAGGTCGAGCAAGAGGACCGCAGGGACGTTCAAGGAGTGCTGCAGCGCTTCGGCTACGGTCAACTCGCCATGGAAAGAGCGACCGAAGTTCTGCGGCTCATAGGTGCCGAACCGCGACGGCAGGTCCGTGATCCGTGTCCCGCCCTCGACGAGTCCTTCCTGCATGGCGAGGGCATAGATCAGCGGCTTGAGCGTCGAGCCCGGCGACCGGTCCCGGTTTGTGAGGTCGAGCCAGCCGCCCGGACGGCGACGCGATGCCGATCCGACCGACGCGAGGATCGCGCGGTCCTCGATCCTGACGACGAGGCCCGCAGCCTGGACGGCCGGGCCTTCCCTCACGGCTGCTTCGCGAAGAATACGCTCGAGCGCAATCTGCGTCGGGCGCTCGATCAATGTTCCGACATGACCTCTACCGTCCGTGCGCGCTGATACGCGTTCTGCGAAGTGCCAGGCATCGCCGGGGAAAGGGAAGCGTCCTTGCGGCAACGGGTCGGTATGCGCCTCGGCCATGCGCTGTTCACTGAGGAAACCTCGCTCTGCCAGCTGGCGCAGGATAGCGAGGCGGGCTTCGGCAGCCGCTTGGGGGCGAAGGTCGGGCCGCCGGGCTTCGGGACTTTGGGGGAGGGCGATCAGGAGCGCGATCTCGCTATCGGTGAGCTGCTTCGGGTCCTTGCCGAAATAGGCGCGCGTGGCGGTGCGCAGGCCCTCGAGATTACCGCCATAGGGGGCGAGGGTGAGGTAGAGTTCGAGGATCTCCGCCTTGGTCAGGCGCCTTTCGATCTGACGGGCCCGGACCATCTCGACAAGCTTCGAACC
The DNA here is from genome assembly GCF_014651915.1 of Parvularcula lutaonensis. Lineage (GTDB taxonomy): Bacteria > Pseudomonadota > Alphaproteobacteria > Caulobacterales > Parvularculaceae > Parvularcula > Parvularcula lutaonensis. Next base: position 979,456 of record NZ_BMXU01000002.1, on the reverse strand, counting down.
CATCGTCCTTGGGCGTGGCTCCAGGAGGCGCGCGGTCTGCATGGTGAGAGTCGAGGCACCGGAGACGACCCTCCCCCTGCTGGCATTCGTCTTCGCGGCCCGGAGGACGGCGACGGGATCAACGCCCGGGTGGGTCTTGAAACGCTTGTCCTCGATCAGGAGCAGGGCGTCGATGAAGCGCGGGTCGATCTCCTCACTGTCGGCAGCGAGCCGCCACCTGCCGTCCTCGACAGGAAACGTGCGGAGTGGCAGACCGTCGCTGTCGTTCACGACGCGGGAAACCGCGATCCCTTCGATTGGCGGCGGGAAGGCGCGATCGAGACTGGCGAGCAGCGCGAAAGCCGCCGTCAGGCTCGTCCAGATGACCGCCATCAGCCTCACGGGCTGACCTGGAGCCTTGCCGATGCCGAACGCGCAAAACGGTCCGGGCGGTACATATCCTCCACGACGGCACCCGGGAAGGCGAATTCTCCGGGCGTCACGGCGCGAACAATATAGGCGAAGTGGAGAGGGTCAGCGCTCCGTGTGATGACGGACGCGACGAACCTGTCGTCGCCGGCTTCGGTGATGTCCGTCCGAGAGAGCGGATCGAGGAAATCATAGACCGCATTCGGCCCGGTGTCGCGGCGGTCGAGAATGGCTTCGATCTCGAACCCGGCCGGGAGAAGGTCGGCAATGACCAACTGGGCCTGCCTCGACGCCTCCGGTTCGACAGTCAGCGCGATGATGAACCTTTCGCCGCGCGCCACGCTCGATGGGTCTGCCGTGCTTCCATCGAGCTCGAGCAGGCGCTTGCGGACGCCGAGCCCCCTCGCCACGGGACCAGGCGGGGCGGTGGGAACGCCTCTCGTGAGCGCGGTGACGTAGATCGTCTCGTCCCCTTCATTGGTGAACGGAGCGTCGAGGTCGTCGGCCGGCGTCAGCACGGCGGCATTCACGAGGCTCCTGCCATACCGGATCTGCGCCTCGGTCCGACCGCTGGAGAGGGCGTGAGCCGCGCGGACGAGGAAAGCCTTCTCCTGCGTGGTCAGGCGTTCGACATCCGGGAAGCCGTCGTCAATCTGGTCGAGAAGCGAGACCGCGCGCTCGTCCTCTCTGGCTTCCGCGAAAAGGGCCATGACTGCGGCGCCGTCCCGGATCGGCGACTGGTACCAATCGCCGCCATTGCGGTAGCCGAGGGCGTCAAGCGTCCTGTCAAAAGCGTTCCGTGCACGTCCTTGGTCGCCAATGGCCGCAAGGCCCGCACCGATCTGGGCCCTGGCGAGGGGGCTCTCGATCTCGTCGATCCTGGCGTCATGCATGTAGCGCAGGCGGGAGCGGTCCACCCTGCCAGCCCTCGCAAGAACGTAGAGCGCATAGGCGGCACTGCGGTCGATCAGGCGCTCTCGTGTATCGGACGAGCGCCAGCCCCGCGGAAGCGAGCTGTCATATCCGTAGGCGCGGCCCGGCTCGCCCTTGCTGATCGGCTGGAGCGGCGCGTAGGCCCGGTCCATCGCGTCGTCAGGCACCGGCAGGCCCTGCGCCTTCGCGCGGCTCAGGAAGTCCACTGCGTAGGCGCCCAACCAGGGCGTCGCCCGCCGATCGCCGACACGCCACATACCGAAGGAACCATCAGGCCCCTGACGTTCGAGAAGCGTCTCTACAGCCCGGCGCAGGGTCGCGGTCTCTTCCGGCGTGCGCTGCGGCTTCAGCAGGATGGGGGTCGCGGAGCTGACGATCTGCTCGGTGCAGCCATAGGGATAGCGAACCAGCGATGCGGTCAGCGGCTGCAGGTCGATCGGTGACGGCGCTGCGGAGACGAGCAGTTCCGCCGAGCCTGCGAGCAAGCCATCGAAGACGCCCGTGCCGGGGGCGTAGCTTTCCCCGGGTGCCAGAGCGACGCGCCTCGTCCGGGTCTCCGGCAGGAATGCAGACCGGATCTCGATCGGGTAGCTCCGCGAAACCCCGAAGTCTCCGGGGCCATCGAGGCGAAGCTCTATTTCTGTCAAACCCGTCTGGGAAGCGGCGATCTCGACGCTGCGTTCGCTGCGCTCGCCCTGGTCGAGACTGATCGGGCTGAGAGACCCTCCCGCAGTGAGCGGGCTTCCTTGCGGTGTGAGGACTCGGGGAGCGTAGGAGCCGACCTGGCCCTCCACATTGTCCACTGTCAGCGTGGCGAGAGCGGTGTCGCCCGGGGCGAGGAAACGCGGCAGGACGAGCTCCGCGGGAACCGGGTCACGGACCGTGAGAGGCCTGGCGCCCGATCCGATCGCGCTGCGCGACCAGAGAACCGCCATGACACGCAACTCACCGTTGAAGTCTGGGATGTCGACCTCGATCTCGCCGCGACCATCGCGACCTAGCCGAACCGGGCCCCTGAAAAGAGCGACCGTCTTGGTGGGGACGACGGAGAGGCCGGCGCCGCCGATGCTGTCGCCGCCTGAGCGGAGCACGCCCATCTCTCCGGTGTCGGGGTCGAGCAGCCTTCCATAGTCATCGTAAATCTCGATCCCGAGGCGGGGCTTGCCAAAAAAGAAGGCGACGGGGTCGGGGGTCTGATGCTTCGTAAGGAGAAGGATGCCTTCGTCGACAGCGGCCATTGTGGCGAAGACGGTCTCGCCGTCAGCCTGCGGCCCCGCATCGATGCCGATGGCCAAAGGCTGTCCGGGCCTGACACGGTCTGGGATATCGAGGCTCACATCGAACGTTCGGTCAGCGGTATCGACAGGGATGTAGGCCGCGCCGATCGCTCGACGGGGGATCGGCTGCACGCCGGGCTCGCGCGGTGTGTAAACGCTGGCGAGGACATAGGCGCCGGCTCCCCATTCCTCCGAAACGGGCAGCGTCAGTTCCGTCCCGCCTTCCGGAACGTCGATGTGCTGGAGCGAGAGGACCGAGCCGCCCGCCACGACGACCTCTGCGGTTCCGGCATAGGGGGCCTGAATGGCGATGGTCACTTCGCCGCCCGTGGCGATGGGCCGATCGGGGGTCAGGACCCGGACGCTGTCCGGTGCTGGCGTGCCGTCAGCAGAGCGACCGCCGTAACCGACCCAGAAGTCCATTGAGGCGACATCCGTGCCGCCTTCGGAGAGGATGATCTCGTAATCGCCCCAATCAAGCTCCGGGCCTAAAATCGGGACCGGCCCGCTCACAGAGGTATCAAGAGCGCCCTCGGCAATCTTTACGATCCGCTCCGACCGGCGCCAGCGCCACTGCCCGCCTTCGTCCTGGAACCAGTCGTAGTCGTAGTCGCGGCGAATCAGGCGCCACCGGATCGGCAGCGCCGTTGCGGTGCCGAGCCTGTCGAAGGCAACCACTTCGAAGCGCACCGGATCCTCAGTCGAGGCACCGCCTTCGAAAAGCGAACGGATACCGACATAATGCTCTCTTGGCCGGTACGGGATCCGCAGGTCATCGGAGACGGCGCGGCCACCGGGCTCCTCCGCGGTGATGACGGTGCGCAGGCGAAGCGGAAGCACGGCGTCTTGACCTGCCTTTCCGGGGTCCAGCGGGAGCGTCGCGACGCCTTCGCCATCCGAAGTGGCCGGTGGCAGGTCGATGATCGTTTGCCTGAAGCCGCTCTTTGCAAGGCCGAAGCGGAATTGCTCGAAGCCCTCGAAGGGCGAAGGATCGGCTTCCACTCGGGCATAGCCGGTCACGCGCAGGCCCGATCCGGGAGCTCCGTAAAGAAAGCGCAGCCGCGCCTCGATCAGGCGTTGCTCGCCCGCGGTGAGGGGGGCCTCTGTGTCCGCTTCGAGTTCAAGGGCGAGACGCTGGGGAACAAAATCCTCAACGTTGAAGTCCACCTCGCCGACAACGCCCGAACCGTCGAGTTCCATTGAAAGGCGCCACACCCCTCTGCTGGCGGAGGAGGGCAGCGTGAACGGCGCGCTGAAGCTTCCTGCTTGACCCAGTCGATCAAACCGTTCGGTCAAGTAGAGCGTGCCATTCGGTCGATAGAGATTGAGCGCACCCGGCTGTCCGCTCGAGGCGTAGCCCGCGGCGTCCCTCAACAAAGCGGTGGCGTGGACGGTTTCGCCGGGACGATAGATGCCGCGATCGAGATAGAGAAATGCCCTGTCCCCGTCTCGGACCTGACGACCATTGACGGGCTGTGCCGAAAGATCGAGCGGCGCGCGGTCGAGATCGAGAAATGCAAAGTCTCCTGTCGGCCCCTCAATGGTCACGAGCTTCGGTCGATCCCCTTGTTCACCTGCCAGAAGCGGGGCGGAGAAATGAACACCACCCTCGCGATCGGTGTCTTCCGAAGCCAAAATTTTATTGCCCTGCGAAACCAAACGAACGGTAGACAGAGAAACCGGCTGCGCCGTTTCCAGGGACCGGACCGTGATGTCCAGCCCGGTGGCTCCGCGATACGCCACGGCGGCGAGGTCCGTCACAATGATCCACCGGCCGGCCCGAGCGGGGTTATACTCTCCGCGAAGCTCGGCCTCAGCGTCTCGGGCCTCGACGTAATAGGCACCTGCCTCCAGGTTTCCGACCGCTCGTTCGATTGGAAGGAGCGTGGTGGTCAGGGCATTGGTGGGCCCGGGCGTTTCCAGGACTCCTTCGTAGACGGGCGACGCGAGCTCGCCCGGTTCTTCGTCATAGGGCGTCCAGGAATAGCGACCCGCCTCACCCGTGAAGCCCTCTGTGATGGTTTTGAAGACGAGGGCACGGTCGGTGACATGGGTGATCCGGATCGAGACCTCATCGACATTAACGGTCTGGACGCCAAGGCCCCTTGCTTCTGAGCGAGGGAGGATGATGCCGTTGCCCGCGAAGCTGACGACCGGTGGACGGTCTTCGAATGTCAGCGAGACGGTCTCGTCGGTTTGGAGCTCGCCACCATCCGCGTCGGGCAGTCCGGCGAGGAGGGTGACCGTCGCAGTCTCGCCGTAGTCCAGACCCTCAATGCACAGCCTCTGACCCTGCACGGCCAAAGCAACCGAACGATCGGTAACAAGATAGGGAGCGTAGTCGACGTTCGGATCGAGCGCTTTGGTGAAGTGAAGACAGAGAGTCGGCTGCGGCGCGTCGGTATCGACGCTGGTCCGCTGGAACGCGAAAGCCGGCTCGATCTCCGCAGGCTGGTTGGTTCCGGATTGGGTCAGTTCCGACGGAGAGGTGCCATTTCCGGTTTGTCCGGGAGCTTCCATGCCTCCCGACGAGGGTCTGTCGCACGCCGCGAGGTTCAAAACCGCGCATAGGATCGCCGTCTGCTGCAAAAATTTCATGCTTGTCCCGCCCTGTCCTTGCCAGTTCGACGTTGCCACGCCGCCGAGTTTGATGGAAGCGACCGCGACTGTTGGAGGGCTCCATGGACTTTCTCGTAGCGCTTGCGTTCCAAGCTTCGCCTGGACTTACGGATTGGGAAGCAGAAGGGCGCGCAGCGCTCATGGCTGCGAAGGAAAAGCAGGTCATCGAGGGACCGGCGAAGAACGTCATCCTGTTCATCGCGGACGGCATGGACGTCACCACGTCGACCGCAGCGCGGATCCTGGCCGGCCAGCAGGCTGGCGGATCGGGGGAAGAGAACCTCCTGACCTTCGAAAGCCTGCCGTTCACGGGCTTTGCCAAGACCTACAACACCAACATGCAGGTGCCAGACTCAGCAGGCACAGCCACCGCGATCCTTTCCGGGCACAAAACCAAGGCCGGCGTCATCAATGTCAACCAGACGGTTCCGCGAGGCGATTGCGAGGCATCGAAGTCGGGACGTTTGCCGACGATTCTCGAAGTCGCACAGGACACCGAGCGGTCGATCGGCGTCGTCTCCACGGCGCGCCTCACCCATGCGACCCCCGCATCGCTCTACGCCAGCGCGGCGGACCGTGGCTGGGAAGCGGACCGAAACCTTCCCGAGGGCGTGGACTGCGAGGACATCGCCAGTCAGCTGATCGATGCGGCGCAGAACTACGAGCTGGTGGTGGCGCTGGGCGGCGGAAGGTCGAATTTCCTGCCCAAGGCAACACCAGACCCTGAATATCCCAACAGGACGGGCGCCCGTGAAGACGCACGCGACCTGATGGCGGGCTGGCGCGGGATCAGCCGCCGCCACAAGACGGTCACCACCCGAAGCGAGCTGCTCGAAGCGAGCAAGCGCGACAAGGTCCTTGGCCTCTTCGAGCCAAGCCACATGATGTATGAACACGACCGGACCGAGCGAGAAGCCGACGAGCCCTCGATCGCCGAAATGACTCGCTTCGCCATCGAACGCTTAAGCCGGGACAAGGATGGGTATTTTCTCCTTGTCGAGGGTGGCCGCGTCGACCATGCCCATCACAGCGGCAATGCCTACCGGGCGCTGACCGACGCCATCGCTTTCGACGAGGCGGTCAAGGTCGCCACCGAGATGACCGACCCTGAGGATACGCTGATCATCGTCACCGCCGACCACGGGCACACGATTTCCTTCAACGGCTACCCGCACCGGGGCAACCCGATCATGGGCGTCGTCAAAGGGCTGACCAGCGAAGGCGAGCCGTCCGAGCTGCCTGAACAGGCTGGCGACCAGCGGCCCTACACCACGCTCAGCTATGCCAATGGCCAAGGCGCGAAGGTGACACCGGCCATCGAAGGGCGTCCCGCTGGCCGTCCCTTCGTGGAAGAGGATGAGGCCCTCGATCCTGACTACAAGCAGCAGGCGCTGGTCCCGATGTTCTCGGAGACCCACGGTGGCCAGGACGTGGCGATCTATGCCCGTGGCCCGGGCGCGCATTACCTGACCGGCGTCAACGAGCAGAACTACATCTACTACGTGATGGAAGACGCTCTGCGTAAGTAGGCGGAAAATGATGATGACGGCGCGTGGCGGCTTCGCTATAGCGCCGGTCTTCGCGCGATTAGCTCAGTTGGTAGAGCGCTTCGTTTACACCGAAGATGTCGGCAGTTCGAGCCTGTCATCGCGCACCATTCGCAGCCGGTCCGCGCAAGCTTATCAAAACCTTCGCGGGAGGTTTTGAAGGCGGAGAATGCGGCTGCAGCCGCCAACTCGGCTCTCAGCATTGATGTCGGTCCGGCCGCGCCTGGTTTTTTGGTTTGTGGCCGCTACCGCTCGCTGTTTGAGTGGCGTCTCGGCTGCGCTCGCGAGCTCTCTGCGGAACCTGATTTGCTTCGGGCGCTTGGGCAGCGGGACCCAGCTTCGTGTCGGGTTGGCTAGACCGACCAGCGCGGCTGGGTTTGCTTCGGTCTGATTGCGGGTGCGCGGCCTTTGCCCAGCACCAGGTTCTTGCTGATCCCGAGGATGCCGAGGCTAGCAGCCAGGAAGGCTACGCCCTGGAGGAGCATGGCGGCGAGTTCCATAGAGCCGAGCTGTGAAGCCGTCATGGCGAGGGACTCGCGGACCGCTTCTCCGCTCGCGCCCGCGATCAGGACGAGAGCAATGGCCTGGATACGGCTCCAGATCGCTGCCCACATCGCCCCGAGGCTCCAGCCCACCGTCATCATGATCGCCATGCCGCGCTCGAGCCAACCGTCCAGCGAAGCCGGAAGGCCCAGCCCGTCGAGGGAGGCTGAGGCAACGGCTTCGACGCTCTCCGCTTTGCGCAGGTCATCGGGGAAATAGTCCGAGAAACCTGACCGCAGGATATCCCAGTATTCGGGCAGGCTCATGCCTTCATTGCCGATCAACACCGCCGCGGCGAGGGTCGCGGCGGAGAAGAACAGCATGGCGCCTTGAAAGTCCGAACGATCGGCCATCGGTGGTCCACTTCCGATACGTTAACGATCTCCCATGGCATTCGTTCGCTTGTCGCATTGCGGTTGCCGCTGGGAAGATTACATCGTCAACCCGCTTTGGAGGCTTCAGAGATGACCGAGACCAAGACCGCTGTCCTTGCCGGAGGCTGCTTCTGGGGCATGGAGGAGCTGATCCGCCACCAGCCAGGCGTCGTCAGCACGCGTGTCGGCTACACCGGCGGCACGCTCGACAAACCGACCTATAACGACGTGAAGACCGGCAAGACCGGCCATGCCGAGGCGATCGAGATCGTCTACGACCCGTCGGTGATGAGCTATGAGAAGCTGCTCCAGTGGTTCTTCCAGATCCACGACCCGACGACCAAGGACCGCCAGGGCAATGACATCGGCACGCAGTACCGCTCGGCGATCTGGTATCAGGATCAAGAGCAGAAAGAGACAGCGGAGAAGGTGATCGCCGCTGTCGAGGCGTCGGGCAAATGGCCGGGCAGGGTGGTGACGGAGGTCGCGCCGGCGCAGACGTTTTGGGAGGCGGAAGAATTCCACCAAGACTACCTGCAGAAATATCCGAACGGGTACACCTGCCACTACGTCCGCCCGGACTGGACGCTGGATGGGGCTGCAGCCTAACCGGTTAGCGCACCTAATCTAGTCATGGCGGCTGCAATCTCGCTTATTGCCTTCGCCCAGTTTGCGACTCGGTCTGCACGTGTCGGGTCTGCAGCTCGGCGTGGAACAACGGTAATTGAATTATTCGAGACCGGTCCGAGGTAGAAATTGACAGCTTGGACGGGTTTGAAAAAACGCCAAACGATCAACGATGTCGTAACTATGGCGCACCCGGTAAGGAGCATTCGCAGTCTTTCGTCGGTCATTGAATGGAATGCTTCCTGAACTCGGCTGAGTGGAAAGATAAACTGATTCGCCTCAGGCTACCTACGCCACGTACCGATCCTCACCCCTCAGGGCACGGAGGACCGCGACCCTTGCGGCGATGGTCGAGAGGCCGCCGAGGAGGATGGGGATCGAGAGGAGCCAGACCGCCGTTCCGGCGTCGATCGAAAAGGCGGGCAGGAAGCCGCCCGCGTCACCGGTGACCACTGCGAGGAACTTCGTCGCGAGCCATGCTGCCAGCGCGCCCACGCTTCCGCCGACGAGGCCGAGCATCAGGTAGCGGTTGCCAATCTGCTGGGCGATGAAGCTGTCGGTCGCGCCGACGAGGTGCAGGACCTCGACGATGTTCCGGTGCGCGGCGAGGCCAGCGCGCGCGGCGAAGACGATGACGGCGGACGATGCAAGGATCACCAGCACGAAGGCCATGAAGGCGAGGCCGCGGATACGGCTGGCGGCGGCGACCAGTTGGTCCGTCCACGCACCATGGTCGTTGAGACTGGCACTCGGCACCGCCTCGACGAGGGTCTGGCGCAGAGAGCCGAGATCGGCGCGCAGCTCGGGCGTCACATCGGCGGTGATGAGGACCGGCAGGGGAAGGTCGTCTGGCAGGTTGTCCATGCCTAGCCATGGTTCGAGCAGGGCTTCGGCTTCTTCCTGGGGGAGGCGGGTGACATTGCTGAGACCCTCGGTCGAGCGGAGAATCTCCTCGGCAGCGTCGGCGCCGATGCGGATCTCTTCGGGGGTCATGCCGCGCACCTGGACCGTGATCGTTCCAGTCAGCTCCCCGGACCAGCCGCTGACCGCAGCATCGACGGCGAAGAAGCCCGTGAGGGCGATGCCTGCGAGAAAGGCGAGGACCCCGATGACGATGGCAAGGGAGAAGCCACTGACACCGCTTTCGGGGATGATTGGCGTGTTGCCACTTTTCACGTCGGCGAGGCTGTCTTCGTAGTCGCTCACTGCGCCCCCTCCGGTTCTCTCGCTGGCGTCTCGTCGGGGATCGGACCGTGGAGGGTGACCTTCCCGTCCTTCAGCCTGAGGATATTCTGCTTGAGGCCCCGGACGAGGCCGAGGTCGTGGGTCGCGACGATGATAGCCGTGCCGAGACGGTTGAGCTCGAGCAGCAGGCGCATGATCTTCTCGCCCATCACCGGGTCGACATTGCCCGTGGGTTCGTCGGCAAGGATGAGGTCGGGCTTGGAGACCAGCGCACGGGCGAGAGCCACCCGCTGTTTCTCTCCGCCGGACAGCACCGTGGGCGGCGCGTCGATCCTGTGCGCAAGGCCGACCCAGCTTAACAGTTCGATTACGTCATCCCGATAACTATTAGGGTTAACGCCCAGCACGCGCATTGGCAGGGCCACGTTCTCGAAGGCGGTCAGATGATCGAGAAGGCGGAATTCCTGGAACACCACGCCGATCCGGCGCCGGAGTTTCGGCATTTCTTCGGACGGCATGTCCAGGAGATCGTTGCCGAAAACCTCGACTCGGCCCGTCGTGGGACGATGCGCCGCGTAAATGAGCTTCAGCAGGCTCGTCTTGCCGGCCCCCGAGGGCCCGGTAAGGAACCGGAAGTCACCAGGGCGCAGCGTAAAGTCCGTACCGCGCAGAACTTCGCGCACCCCATCATAGGTCAGGTGGACATCCTCGAACGTCACAATGGCCTGGGAATTCTGATCGGTCACCATAGACGGGGTTTGCCCGTTTTCGGAGGTGAAGTGCAATGACTCTTCCCGCATGGCGAGATGAACAGCCGGAATGGCACGAATTGCCGGAGCCCCGGCTGAGGAAAAAGCCCGAAGCACGTCCGGGCGCAGGCACTTCCCCTGCGAATCAGTTGCTGGCGATGCTGGAGGAGGCGAGCCTTCCCGGTGCCGGTCAGCGCGCGAAGAAACGGCTCCGCAAGCCCGATCTTCAAAAACTCAAGCTTCCGCCCGTGCCGTCGATGCCGAAGCTGCCGTCGATCCCTGCGCCTTCGCTGGCGCTGCCGAAGAAGCTGGCCAGCTGGCTCCTTGGTTGGTCGGTCGCGGCGATGGCGCTCAGCCTGTCCTATCTCACCTTCGAGACCCTCAACACGGGCTCGGTCGAGACGCCGGACAGGCCCGCGCTCGATTTCTCCGACGTGCAGACACGCTATGTCCAGTCGAGCGAGGGGCCTGCGATCGAGCTGTCGGGCGTGGTCCGCAATGAGGGCGACAGGCTTGTCGAGCCTGAAGTGGTGCTGCAGCTCGCAGGGTCCCGCGTCGCGATCGAGGAGCCCGTCCGCCTTGGCGGTGCGGCACTTCCTCCGAAGGCCGAACGTCCGTTCACGCTGCGGGTGGTGATCCCGGAGGGGGTGAAGACCGTTCGCCTGCTCCCGCCGGATACGGAGGCGGCTCGTCCGCGCCCGATGCCGTTGGTGTCGCCGGCCTGGACGGCGGAACCCAGCCTCTAGAACCGCTCAAGAAGGCTTTCGAGATATTCCCTTTCGGCCTCTCCGAGGTCGGGATCGCGGAGCCGTCGCCTGATCTGGGCAAGGAGTTCGCGGATGCGCTCGGGGTCGTAAAGGCCGAAATCTTCAGGGTCAGGACCTTCAGAGCCACTGAAAGCACGGCCCAGCGGATCGGAACCTTCACCCGGCTCATCGGTCGCTTCGCCGATCGCCTCGGCCAGTTCGGTGCCCGCATCACGGAGCTGTTGCAGGGCCCGTTCCTGCAGCGACTGCGCCATGCCGAGATTGCCGTTCTCGAGCGCCCGCGCCGCCCTTTCCATCGTTTCCTCGGCCCGCTCATAGCCTTCGCGCGCACCCTCGGTGCCTTCGGGCAGGTCTTCCATCAGGTCACGGAGGGAATCTCCAAGGCTGCGCTGCTGCCCGGGAAGATCACCGACGCCGCGGTCGCCACGGCGGGCCGAGAATGTCTCGTCGGCCAGCTCGCGCTGCTGCTGGATCAGGTCACCTGTGCCCGAAAGGGCGCCTTCGCCCGGACTCTGACCGCTTTCGCCGCCTTCGCCCGAGGGTTGGCCCTGGCCTTGGCCCTGTTGCCCCTCGGCCTGCTGCTGGCCCTGGCCACCGCTCCCCTGGCTGAGCTGGAGCTGCTGGAGGAGGGCTTCGAGCTGGGCGAGGAGGCTCTCGGCTTCCTCGTTGGCGCCTTGCTCGGCGAGCTCCTCCATCCGGCGGAGGATTTCGTCGAGATCGGCTTCGCCAAGCTCGGTATCGCCCTCCTGGGGCTCGGCTTCGGCGAAACCGCTTTCCGCCAGTGCACGGATGTAATCATTCATCGCCTGGCGCAGCTCTGCGATTCGCTGGGCGATTTCGCTCTGGTCCGCGCCGTTGCGCAGGGCCTGGCGGAGCGCTTCTTCCGCCGCATCAAGGCGAGCACGGGCATAGGCGAGGCCGTCATCCTCGAGTTCGAGGGCGAGGGGCCAGAGGGACTCGATGATGTCGGGCACATCGCGAACCTTGGCAGTGCTGACGGCTTCGGCCGTTGCCTTCAACATGAGGTGTTCGGACGGATCGACGTCGAAGAGGTCCGGGGCGATGACCATCGCGCCGAAGAGTTCGGCCGACCTGTTGAGGCTGCCCGGTGCCATGGCCAGCTTGCGCCGCTCTTCGATGACGGCCTTGCTCATCGGATTGTAGAACATGCGCTCGGGCATGGTGAAGGCGAAGGGCTCGCTCTCTGCCGTCTGGCCGAGGCCATCGGTCACGCGAAGGACGGCCTTCACCAGAAGACCCGCCCAGGGATGTTCCTCCGTGCCCGCCTCGACCTGCCGCTCGCCGGGCTGGCCAGCGAGGGAGGGGAGATTGACCCGGTCCGGGCTCTGGATGACCTTCTCTTCAGGCATCGGTGCGTCACGGGAGATGCTCTGGCCCGGCAGGAGCGAGAGGACCAGTTCACCGCTGGCCAGGGGGTAGTCGTCCTCGGTGATGACATCCATGCGGATCACGCCCGTGGAGGTGTCGGGCTCACCCACCAGCCGGACCGAAGGCTCCGTGTCCGCACTGACGTAGACATCGAGTTGCCGTTGCTCGCCGCCTGCTGCGACCGCCAGAACCCCCGGCGCATCGAGCGGCACCACCACCGCGCTGCCGTCATCGCCCGATGGCCTGATCCGGCGACGGCCTTCGCTTTCAGTGGTGTAGGTGATGACGCCGCGAACCGGGCGACCGTCTTCCCGGCGGAGACGGATATGGAGCTGGCTGCCCGCAGCGGCACCGAGCGCGCTTCGCTCTGCAGTCAATTTCAGGATGCGCGACGGCAGCTCCGTATACGCTGGAGGCTCGATCCAGGCATCGACAACCACTGGTGCCTGCACCGGGAAAGGCGGCGTAAGGCTGGCTTTCAGTCCATCAGTTTCGCCACGCGTCAGGAGAAGTGCGGCGAAGACGGCGAGGAGGGCGAAGTAGCGGATGCCGAAGCGGTCCACCTGTGCCGCGCTGACCCTCGGGAGGGGCGCCTTCGGTTCGCCGATCTCCTGGATCAGGCGCTCGCGTGAGGCGATCCAGAGCGGGTCATCCTGCGCAGAGGCGAAGTTGGTCGCCCATGCTGAATCGAGAATACCTGTCTTGAGGCCATTGCGCTCCTCGATGCGCCGCAGCGCCTCCGCCCGCCGGGGAAAGCGGAAGCGCCTGCTGCCCCAGCTCGCAAGGAACAGGAGCACGGCTCCCGACAGCACAAGGCCTGCCAGATGCCAGGCCAGCGGGAGCTGCGCGAAGGCACCGGTCCAGATGAGCGCGAAGATGAAGGCTGCCGCGATGACCAGCGGCATGAACGCGGGAACCGCGCGTTCCCATGCGAGAACGGCGAAGGCGCGCTGGAGGGGAACTGAAACCGGCAACCTCATGGACTGAAACTAGAGCACAGCGAGGTTCACAGCGAATGAGCGTTCCTTCACCGGGAGAGCTCCCGCACCGTGGCGACAAGGCGGTCGATGTCCTCGGGTGTCGAGAGGCGGTGATCGCCACCTTTTACGAGCGTCGTGGTCAGGGACGGTGCCTCGATCCTGTCCGTCAGTTCGAGGACGTGGCTGGTTGGCACGACGTCGTCCGCGAGGCCGTGAAGGATCCTGACCGGGCAGGGCAGATTGATGCTCTCTCCCATGATGAGGTTCTGCCTGCCATCGACGAAGAGGTCTCGGGTATAGGTCTCGGCGGGATGCCCGCTGGTCCCGGTGCGCAGGACGCCATCGGCTTCAAGGGTGGTGCGCTGCTCGCTTGAAAAGCGCGGATAGACGAGTTTTTCGGTGAAGTCCGGCGCTGGCGCGATGAGGACTAGGCCAGCCAGCTCCTCGGGATGCCGCAGTGCATAGAGAAGCGTGATCCACGCGCCCATGGAAGAGCCGACCAGCACCTTGGGACCCGGTGCGGCCTGCGTGATCGCAGTTTCGGCATCGGCGAACCAGCGGGAGATCGTGCCTTCTTCAAAGGCCCCATCGCTCTCGCCATGGCCGGTGTAGTCGAAGCGGAGGAAGGCGCGACCGTCCTTCGCGGCAGCATCGGCCAGCGCCTGCGCCTTGGTGCCAAGCATGTCCGAGGCATAGCCGCCGAGCCAGACCCCGGTCGGTCCTTTGCCTTCCTGCAAACGGTAGGCGATCCGGCCATTGGGGCCCTCGATGAATTGCGGGTCGTTGTTTTCCATAGCGCAGTGCCGTAGCCGCGGTCTGTCTCATACGTAAACGGGGCCAGCTTGGATTTCTCTCAGCATACGCTTCTTCAGGTCATCCCGAAGCTCGAGGGCGGGGGCGCCGAGCGCACGACGCTCGAAGTCGGCCGTGCCTTCGTCGAAGCCGGTGGGCGCTCGCTCGTGGTGTCGAGCGGTGGAGGCATGGTCGATGAGCTGGAGGCTGGCGGCTCGGCCCATGTCGAGATGCCAGTCGAAAGTAAGAACCCGTTCCTGATCGCCCAGAACGCGCGGGACCTCGCGGCGTTGATCGCGAAGGAAAAGGTCAGCCTGATCCATGCCCGCAGCCGCGCCCCGGCGTGGAGCTGCCTGCAGGCTGCGCGAAGAACCGGCATTCCCTTCGTGACGACCTACCATGGGGCATACAGCGCGAAATCGGCGCTGAAGAAGCTCTACAATTCCGTGATGGTCAGGAGCGACGCCATCATCGCGAACTCTCAGTTCACCGCGGAGGCTGTCGCCGCGCAATATGAGGGCAAGCCTTATTTCGACCGGGCGAAAATGGTGACCATCCCGCGCGGGGCGGACCTGTCCCGGTTCGATCCGGAGGCCGTCTCCGAAGAGAGGATCGAGACGTTCAAGACCCTCTTCGGGCCCGGTTTCCGCATCGTCCTGCCGGGGCGTTTCACCGATTGGAAAGGCCAGCGTGAGGTGGTCGAAGCTGCGGCGATCCTCAAGAAGCAAAGACCTGATATCCGGGCCACATTCCTGATGGTCGGCCGGATGGACGAGAAGCCTGACTATGTGGAGGAGCTGCGCGAGCTGGTCGACCAGCGCGGGGTGACGGGGTCCGTCCAGCTCATCGGTCCCACCAAAGACGTTCCGGCTCTCCTGCTCGCCTCGGACGTTGTGCTCTCAGCGAGCACCAGGCCCGAAGCCTTCGGCCGGGTCGCTGTCGAAGCCCAGGCGGCTGGTCGCCCGGTCATAGCGACAGCCCATGGCGGTTCTCTCGAAACCGTGCGCGATGGCGAGACAGGGATCTTGGTGCCGCCCGGCGACTCGGAAGCCCTTGCAAAGGCGCTGATACGTCTTCACGATCTTAACCCTGAGGAACGCGCCGAGATGGGCAGGCGCGGCATGATGCATGCACACCAAAACTTCACGACGGAGGCGATGACCGCATCGACTTTGTCGGTTTATCAGAAGCTTATTGGTGGGCTGGGAGATGGAACGAATGGCAAGGGGTCTTAGAGGCGCGTCCCGCGTTCTTGTCGTGAAACGTGAAGGCATGCGCTCCTTCGTGGAGGCCGAGCCCATCTTCCAGGCGATCCGCGAAGCCCATCCGGATGCCACGATCGACCTTGTCACCGGACCCGCGCTGCAACGGCTGGCCAAGACCGCGCCCTATTTCGACCGCGTCGTTGCCACCCGCCCGAATCTCGCCCCGCAGGAGCGCAAGGAATTTTCCCGGCAGCTCAAGCGTGTCGGTTACGGCATGGCCTATGACCTCGATGGGACAAAGGAATCGATGGAGCTGCGGGCCGCCATGCGCGGGTTCCGAGCGCCGACATGGGTCGGCCCGAAAAAGCCCGTCGACAGGAACAAGCGCCTCTTGGCCAACTCGGCCCTGATGGGTCCGGGAATGCGGAAGATGCTGCGTGACAGCGGCCTGCCGCTGGAAGAACGGCTGCCGAGGCTGAGCTGGATGGGTGAGGACACCAATGCTTCGGCCAATCTCGATCCGAGCTGGTTCGGGATCTCGGGCCCCTTCGGGCTGTTCGTTCCCGCTTCGAACCCTGCGCACCGCTGGCCGGCCGAGCATTATGGCGAAGTCGCCGCCGCCATGGGCGGGGAGGGGATCACGCCCGTCATCGTCGGCGGACAGGATCTTGGCCCGTTTGCCTATGACGTGATGCAGCACGCCGCCGAACTCAGCAGGGCCACCGGCCGCGCCGCCATCGACCTGACGGGCAAGGCGGACGCAGCGCAGCTCGCCGTCCTCGCCAGGCATGCTCGGTTCTTCCTCGCAGGGCCGTCGGAAGAGCTGCACCTGATCGCGGCTTCGGGCACCCCGGGCGTGGTCCTCGTGCCCGCGTCCGAGGACATGCAGAGCGACGCCCTTTACGGCCGCGAGGTCGTCAAGCTGACGGCTTCCAACATGAAAAACCTCACCTCGGACCTCGCGATCATGACCCTGCGCAATATGGGCCTGATCCGTGGCCAGTCAGCGACAGGCGGAAGAGCTTTCGCCTGACATTGTGTGATTGCGCTTGCGGTTTCGATTGAACGCTGGCTCAGGTTTCCTTATCTATTTGCGCGGCAGAATGCTGCCCGTGAATAAGCTATAGAAGGAGACCAGCTCATCGCACGCCGACCCATGAACATGACCCCGCCGAAGCAGACGGGGCCGAGAATGAACGAAAACATCCGCGCACCCAAGATCCTCGTCATCGACGAAGACGGTGAGAAACGGGGTCCGATGTCCCCGCAGGATGGCATGGAACTGGCGGCTGCGGCAGGTCTCGACCTCGTCGAAGTGAATCAGGGCGAGGTCCCGGTTTGCAAGCTGATGGACTGGGGCAAGCACAAGTACCAGCAGCAGAAGAAGAAAGCCGAGGCCAAGAAGAAGCAAAAGGTCGTCGAGATCAAAGAGATCAAGATGCGCCCGAACATCGACAAGCACGACTACGAGGTGAAGACACGGGCCATGCGCAAGTTCTTCGAGGAGGGCGACAAGGTCAAAGTGACCCTTCGCTTCCGTGGCCGTGAGATGGCGCACCAGGAACGCGGTATGGACCTTCTGAACAGGGTTCGTGAAGAGTTCGAGGACGTGACCAAGGTCGAGGCGATGCCAAAACTCGAAGGCCGCCAAATGATGATGGTGCTGGCGCCGCGCTAGGCGCGACCAGCATTTTCAGGATAAAGAGGCACCCCGAGGGGTGCCTTTTTTGTTGGCGGCCCGGCGCCGTTTTGCGAAGAGGCCGGCGGGCATACAGGGCTGCGAGGCATGCGGAAGATCTTCATCGCGCTTGGCGGACTGGCGCTGCCGGTCCTCGGGACCTGCGGCACCAAGACCTTCGACACCGAAGCGCGTTCGCCGCTCAATGACTGGGCGGCGACCTGCGAGGACTGGGACGACTGGGACAAGCCGGGCCCTGCCTTCACCATCCACGGTAACACGCACTACGTCGGCACCTGCGGAATCGGGGCGTTTCTCGTCGCCGGTGACCAAGGCCACATCCTGATCGACGGCGGGCCGAAGAATGGCGGCCCCCTGATTGCCGCGAACATCGAAGAGCTGGGCTTCAGCGTCGACGATGTCAAAATCATTCTTCATACGCACGAACACCACGACCATGTTGGCGGCCTTGCCGAGCTCAAGGTGGCCTCGGGCGCGCGGGTGATAGCGTCGAAGGCGGCCGCACCAGTGCTCGAGCGGGGGCAGGTGGGCGTTGATGACCCGCAGTCTGCTGTGCACGAAGCTTTTGCTCCTGTGGCTGTTTCTTCCACTGTCCGTGATGGCGAGACGGTCACGCTCGGCGCGCTGTCCCTGACGGCGATCGCAACGCCGGGCCACACGCCGGGGGCGCTCAGTTGGCAGTGGGCGTCCTGTGCAGACGGAGACTGCAAGACGATCGTGGTAATGGACAGCCTGTCAGCCGTCAGTGCCGAGGGTTACCGTTTTTCGGAACACCCTGAAGTGGTCGCAAGTTTTCAGGACAGTATCGAGCGGGTCAGTGGCCTTGATTGCGATGTTCCCCTGACGCCGCACCCCTCGGCCAGCGGCATGCGCGAACGGATCCTGCAGCGCGGCGAGCTTGCCATTCCCGATGGCTGCCGCGCCTATGCCGCGAAAGTTGGCGACGCGCTCGAGCGTCGGCTTGCGAAAGAAAAGGCGAACGAATAGCCGGGCTTTGGCGCTTCCGGCTGACTTCGGCTACGATGCCAGCTGGGTGTCAGGGGAGAGCCGCATGGCTGCAACCATCCTTCCGCAGCTTACGCTTGCAGGCGGCGTGATCGCCGTGACGGCGGTGATCCATGCTGTCTTCATCGTGATGGTCCGTGATTGGCTGCGCTTGTCAGAGCCGAGACCGGGCGTGATTGATGAGATCGTAAGCGTCATCAAGCTGACTTTCATCTCGCTCTGGCTGATCGCCGCGCATGTCATGTCGGCGGGTGTCTGGGCCTTGGTCTATCTCCGCACAGGCACCAGTGAGGACTTCGAAGCGGCCCTCTATTTTGCGCTCTCGACCTATACGACGCTAGGCTTCGGTGATGTGCTGGCCCCGCGGGAGTGGGAGCTGCTGACAGGATTCGCCTCGCTCAATGGCCTTCTCATGTTCGGCTTGACGGCGGCCGTTCTTGTCGATGCCGCGGCGAGGCTCCGGACGCCGCGTCGCTGATCAGCCCGCGGAGCACTGCTTCTCGGCAAGAGAGGTCCTGACCTGCGCCGCCAGTGCAGGGGGGATCCAGCGGCTCCAATGGACCTGGTAGATCTTTCCATCCTCGCCGCGGTTCACGTACTGCCAGCTCAGCTTTCCGTCGCGGTCCATCTGCAGGACGCGGCCGTGGTTCTGTTCCTCGACGAAGAGTTCGCCATCGGGTAGGAGTTCCGAGCGCCCCTGCGTTGCGGAACGAATATTCTGGACCCTGAAGGCTTCATCGAAGGGACGGGTCACCTCGTCCGTTTCAAAGTTATAGACCGGGAAATTGTTATGACCGGCAACGACATAGCGCGGCCCGTGCGTGTTCGCGCGGTTGTCGAAGACCGCGATTTCCCGCTCGTTCAGGACATCGACATCATGCTGCATCAGCCACGGCCCCTGCCGCCACCAGACAATCTCGTCTGTTGACGGACGGTAGAGCGCGACCGCGGAGAGATTGCGGATGCTGAGAAAGACGTCGCCCGCCTTCCAGTAGGGCCCGTCGCTGGCAACCGGCTGAATATCGTTGAGATGAAGGGGATCTTCGGGTTCCACAGCGGGTGCAAGGATGGCGTATTCACGACCCGACCTGGAGACGATTTCCGCCAGAGAGCGTTCTAGCAGGATCTCTCCTTCGGGGCTTATCTTGGTAAGCGAGTCATCCCGGAACTCGTCGCTCACTCCGTTGAGCCTATGTGGGTAGAGAACGCCGGGCACCCAGTAATTCCCTTGCGGATCTTTCTCGATTGCATGGTGGAAGGCACCGTCCACGAGCCACTCGATTTGCGAGCAGGCATCGAGCTTGACCATCGCCGTCGACATGCCCGTGAAGATGATAGAGCCATCAGGTTCGACAAGCGGGTGGACCATGCCGAAGCGAAGCCTGTCGCGATCAGGCTCGAGATCGATGGTCGGGATACGCCGTCTGGTCTGGGAGTGGACGTATTGTTCGTCGACGGAGTAGATGTTGAGCACCGAACCGTCGGTGAGATCCACGATCTCGACGATGTTGCGCTGCTTGACCGGATCGAACCGGCTGAGCGCGAGGAGGCCGGGATCGCCCGATGCCGGCACGAACCGCTCGAACCCTGAAGCGCCGCCGAACCGGTCATGGCGTTTCGCGTGCATCGGGTGGTGGTCGTTCCTGATCGAACGGATGACCTTCATGGTCTCCGACGGGATGCGCGCGAAGCTGACGGCCGCCCTGGCGATGAGGTTGTCGCCGCCTGTCGCGCCATGCTCCACGGCCGCGCCGTAGGCGACGAGGCCAAGGACGATCGCGACCCCGCCGAGGACCGCATGCCACGCCTGGAAGCGGAGGCTGCGCCACCGCATCAGAAATTCTTCCACAATGTCCCCCTGGCGTGAGCCGATATCTCCCTTCGGCGATTATTCAGCCGAACAGCGTATCTCCGCGAGCGCTTTTCGCAGTTCCGCGGCCTGCTCGGGAGGAACGAAACGGCTCCAGCGCAGGAGATAGACCTTCCCATCGCTCGCCCTGTTCACATACTGCCAGACGATGTTGCCTTCGGTATCGAGAGCGAGCGCCCGTCCGTAGTTCTGTTCCTCCACGAACAGGTTGCCGTCCGGGAGAAGCTCGGCGCGCCCTTCGGTGACGGTCCGGATGTCGTGGCGCTCGAAGCCTGCTTCGAACGGCGTTTTCGCGGTTTTGGTGCTCAGGTCGAAGAAGACGGCATGATTTGTGCCGAGGACTTTTCACCGCTCCGCAGCTGCGCGGTGTTGTTGTCGAAGACCGAAATCCGGTGGTCGTCGATGACGTCGACATCGTGCTGCATCATCCAGTGACCTTCCTGGTGCCAGACAAGCTGATCCGTCGAAGGTCGGTAGAGCCACACCGACGAGGGATGGCGGAGGCTGAGAAGCAGGTCGCCTTTTTGCCAATGCGGCCCGTCGTCGGTCACGGGTTGGACATCATTCAGGTGGAAAGGATCATCCTTTCTCCCGGCCGGGACAAGGGCTTGGTGCTTCAGGCCACTGGCGATCGCGATCTGGGCGACTGAGCGTTTCCAGAGAACTTCGCCATCCGCCGAGACCTTGACGATGGCATCGTCGGCGAAGGTGTCACTTTGCCCACGGATGGTGGCGGGATAGAGAACGCTCGCGGTGTAGAAACCGCCATCCTCTGCGGGCTCGATGGCGTGATGGAAAATGTCGTCGGCGATCCACTCGATTCGGGAGCACGCATCGATCTTCACGAGGGGCGTGTACATGCCGTGGAAGACGAGACCGCCCTCCGGGGTCGCCACGGGATGGGATAGGAAAAAGCGCGAGCGGTCCTTGTCAGTCTGCGGATCGACCCAGGGGATTCGGGCCTTTGTCGTGGCGTGGATTTTCGCCTCGTCCACCGAGTAGGTGTGGAGGACCGAACCGTCCCGAAGGTCGAGGACCTCCACGATCCCGCGCTGCCGGTCACCATCGAAGCGAGACAGGAGCAGGAGGCCTTCCTCCCCGGTGGCGGGGGCAAAGCGTTGGAAGCCTGATTGCCCGGAGAAGCGCTGCTGGCCCGACCTTGCGGGGTGGCTCCGGCCGGATAGGGCTTTGAGCACCGTCTTGGCGTCGACTGGAATGCGCGCAACGGCGAGGGCGCTCTTGGCGAAGGGGCCTGCTCGGTCGGGCTTCGTTATGGCCCTGTGGACGCCGGCACCGAAGCCGACGACCAGCAGCGCGAATGCTGCGAGCACCAGCAGCAATTGCCAGTACCGGAAGGAAACCTCCCGCCTCGTCATCAGGAACTTTTCCAGCATATCCCCCTGCCGAAATGCTCTGTCAGTATGGTCCAGTATGGTCTTGCATAGATCAATAGAGAAGAGGCGGCGACTGCAAACTACAAAGTGCTGAGCTGCTGGACGGCCCAAGAAGCCGCGTCGCGGACCTCTTCGGAGGCATCCTGCTCAAGGCGCTCAGCCTCGGTCAGGAGGGCCGGATTACCGCTGTTCCCCATTGCGATAAGGACGTTTCGGACGAAGCGGTCGCGTCCGATACGCTTGATCGGTGATTTGCGGAACAGGGCGCGAAAGCCCGCATCGTCGAGCCGTGAGAGATCGGCCAGGGGAGGATCCCGCAGCTCCTCGCGGGCGTGCAACCTGGCTTCGCGGCCGAGCCCCGCGAACTTGTTCCAGGGGCACACGGCAAGGCAGTCATCGCAGCCATAGATCCGGTTGCCCATCGCCTTGCGGAACTCCTCCGGGATCGGGCCTTTGTGCTCGATGGTGAGGTAGCTGATGCACCTGCGGGCATCGAGCTTGTACGCAGCAGGGAAGGCGTGGGTGGGGCAGACGTCGAGGCAGCGGCGGCAGGAGCCGCAATGGTCGACCTCTGCAGGGTCCGGTTCGAGGTCCATGGCGACGTAGATTGCGCCGAGGAAGAGCCAGCTTCCATGCTCGCGGCTGACGAGGTTGGTGTGCTTGCCCTGCCAGCCGATCCCGGCTTGCTGGCCCAGCGGTTTCTCCGCCACCGGTGCCGTATCGACAAAGACTTTGAGCTCGCAGTCCCAGGTTTCCGCGATCCAGCGGCCGAGCTGCTTCAGGCGCTTCTTGATGACATCGTGATAGTCGTCGCCTTGGGCGTAGACCGATATATTGGCCTTCGTCCGCTCAAGGAGCTTCGCCAAAGGGTCCTGGTCGGGACCGTAGGACATGCCGAGCATGATGACAGACCGTGCGTCCTTCCAGAGCTTCTTCGGCTGGGCGCGTTTCTCGGCTCGGTCCTCGAGCCATGCCATCGTGCCTTGACGGCCCTCAGCGAGAGCTTCGAACAGGTGCTCATGGACGCTGGCAGGGAGCTCGGCCCGCGTGAAACCGACAGCGTCAAAGCCGAGGTCCCGGGCCGTTTTCCTGATGCTGTCTTCCTTGCTCGTCACTCTTTCCCGACTGCGAGGAAGTGCGGATTGTCGAAACCGCGTTCTTCCTTGCCATAGCGCAGCGGGTCGCCGCGCTCCTGATTGTCGAAGACATAGACTTCGCCGCCTGCGGCGCGAAGAACGGCATGTGCCGCAGCCGTATCCCACTCCATCGTCCGGCCAAGGCGCGGATAGAGATCGGCGCGGCCTTCGGCGATGGCGCAGAACTTCAGCGAGGAGCCGGCGGGCATGACGTCGGTGACCCCAAGGCGCTCGAGCATTTTACGGGTTTCCTCGGAGCCGTGGCTGCGTGACGTCATGGCGATGGCGCCGCTTTCCGGCCGTTTGCGGGCCGAGATGGCCTGCGCATCGCCATGGGGCTCTCCCGACATGAAATCGTACTGACGGACAGATGCGCCTTGGCCCACTTCGCCGAAAAAGAGCTGACCGCGGGCCGGAGTCGTGACGACCCCGGCGACGGGTTCGCCGTTTTCGATCAGGGCGATATTGACGGTGAACTCATCGGTGCCGCCCACGAAATCCTTCGTGCCGTCGAGAGGATCAACCAGAAGGAAGCGCTCGGTTGCCTTGGGCACCTGGCCACCGGCGACGGATTCCTCCGCGATGACAGGGATGTCGGGAATTCTCGAGTTCAAGATCTCGAGAATGGCAGCCTCGGCACGCTCGTCCGCTTCGGTCACAAGGGAGCCATCAGCCTTTTCCCGGCTCTCCGCGCCACGGCGGTAGACCTCGAGGACAATGCGGCTTCCAGCGATGGCGGCTTCCACCATCGCGTCGTTGATCTGGTTCACCCGGAGACCCCCCTTACGAAAACATCTATATCGGCTGGCCGGTGCAGCTTTTGTCGCGTAGCAGCAATAGTGTGGGGTACGAAGCTTGCTTCGGGATAAATCTGACGGGCATTTCGCGCCTGCAAAACGTGTATCTAGGGGGCATTCCGCCTGATGTCGACGACCACAGCGGATGAAGTTCAAAGCGTTCGTCGCAAGCGCCGCGGCATCTCTCGTGAGATGTGCTCGGATATCGTCGCGACGCTTCAGGTCCTGATCGTCACGGGCGCCGCGGCCCTCGCGACGCCGTTCGCCACGCTGACGGAGCTTCCCGATGGCTTCCTCATCGAAGCACGACCGATCGTTCTCATTTCCGCGGGTTTCCTGACCAGCCTCGTCTATGTCGAGGCGTTGCGACAGGGCGGCTATTTCCGCTTCGACCAGATGCTCGATCCCTGGGGCACCGCGCGAGGCGTCGCGTGGCGATTCGCCCTGATCCTGCTCAGCCTGATCGCTGCCTGTTATGCACTCAACCTGCCGCAGCTTCTATCGCGGGGCTGGCTCGTCGCGTGGGCTGTCATCGGCATAGCCGGTGTCGTCGCCTCGCGCTTCCTCGTCGCCCGGATCCTTCGCAAGCTGTCGGCCAGCGGCGGGCTGCTTTGCCGTCGGCTTGTCTTTGTCGGCGCACCGAACCGGACCCAGTATATCGCCCAGCGCGCGGCAGCCACCGAGGCCAGCGTCGAGATCGTCCACAGCTTCGACCAGGCGGCGCTGGAGGACCCAGAGAGCGACGAATTCATCACGCTCCAGCACATGGTCGAGGACGGTATGGTCGATGACATCATCGTCTGTCCAAAGGGCGATGACGACGACAATTCGATGACCAAGATTCTGGACCAGCTCCGGCGCCTCCCTGTCCATGTGAGCCTCGGCCCGCACCCGATCTGGGTGTCGCGGGGCGGGCGGCTCGAGACAGTTGGCGAGGTCCCGACCTATGTCGTGCAGCGCCGACCGATCTCCGGCTGGGGCCAGTTCACCAAGATGCTGGAGGACAAGGTGCTTGGCTTCCTGCTGTTGCTGGCGCTCTCTCCGGTCATGCTGGCCTGCGCCATTGCCGTGAAGCTCGACAGCAAGGGACCGGTCTTCTTCGTCCAGCGCAGGCAGGGCATGGCGGGCGACATCTTCCCAATCATCAAGTTCCGCTCGATGCGCGTGATGGAGGATGGCGACGACGTCCAGCAGGCAACCGAGGACGATGACCGCATTACCCGTGTCGGCAGGTTCCTTCGCCGCACCTCGCTGGATGAGCTGCCGCAGCTCTTCAACGTCCTCAAGGGCGAAATGAGCCTCGTCGGCCCGCGGCCGCACGCCCTCAAGCATGACGAGTATTATTCCGCGCTGATCAAGGACTATGCCGCCCGCCACCGGGTGAAGCCCGGCATGACCGGCTGGGCGCAGGTCAATGGCTTCCGCGGCGAGACGTCCGAGCCCGAGAAGATGGAGGCGCGGCTGCGCTACGACCTCCAATATATCGAGAACTGGAGCCTTTGGTTCGACCTCAGGATCCTCGTCCTCACGGTGAAAGCCGTCCTGAAACCCCAGAACGCATACTGATCCGGCTTCACGCGATTGCGATCTTGTCAGGCCGCCCGTTCTGCTGTTGCGGCGGCTCTAAACAGACACTAAGAGCGCCCGGATTTCTTTTGCTAAAGGGCGCTCTCCTATGAAGCTGATGATCCTCGGCGGTGATGGTTTTTGCGGTTGGCCGACTGCGCTGCACCTGTCTGCGCGTGGCCATGACGTGATGATCGTCGACAATCTCTCTCGCCGGAAGATCGACATCGAACTCGAAGTCGAGTCCCTGACGCCGATCGCAAGCCTTTCGGACCGCCTCGCAGCGTGGGAGCGGGTGTCGAACAACAAGATCGAAGCCCGCGTCCTCGACGTCGCGAAGGACTATGACGCCTTCCGCGAGCTGCTGCTCGAATACAAGCCGGACGCCATCGTTCACTTTGCCGAACAGCGCGCTGCGCCGTATTCGATGAAGACCGCGAAGCACAAGCGGTACACCGTCGACAACAATCTCAACGCCACCCACAACGTGCTTGCCGCCATCGTGGAGTCGGGCCTCGACATCCACGTTGTCCACCTCGGCACCATGGGCGTCTACGGCTACGGCACCGCCGGCATGAAGATCCCCGAGGGCTACCTCAAGGTGAAGGTCGATGCCGGCGAGAATGGCGAGGTCGAGCAGGAGATCCTGTACCCGGCCAATCCGGGCTCGATCTACCACATGACGAAGACGCAGGATGCGCTGTTCTTCCAGTACTACGCGAAGAACGACCAGCTGCGGATCACCGACCTGCACCAGGGCATCGTCTGGGGCACCCAGACCGAAGAGACTCGCAAGGACCCGGCGCTCATCAACCGCTTCGACTATGACGGCGATTACGGTACCGTGCTCAACCGCTTCCTGATGCAGGCGGCAATCGGCTACCCGCTCACGGTGCACGGAACAGGTGGCCAGACCCGTGCCTTCATCCACATCCAGGACACCTGCCGCTGCGTCGAGCTTGCGCTTGAGAACCCGCCGAAGCGTGGTGACCGCGTTCACATCATGAACCAGATGGTCGAAACCCACCGTGTCCGCGACCTCGCGAAAATGATCGCAGATATGACGGGTGCGGAGATCGACATGGTCAAGAACCCGCGCAACGAAGCTGACGAGAACGACCTCCACGTCGAGAACAAGAACTTCATCGACCTCGGTCTCGAGCCGATCACCCTCGACAAGGGCCTGTTCGAAGAAGTTACCGAGATTGCCAGGAAATACGCCGACCGCTGTGACACCCGCCGCATTCCGTGTGCGTCGCTCTGGAACAGTGTCGACGGCAACCCGAACGGCTAAGTTCGGTAGGCAGATGAAAAGAAAAGCGGCCCTCGGGCCGCTTTTTTTGTTAAGTGGTGTTCATCGCCGCAGGAACGGCATGTTGGCTACAAAAGTTATGAAGACGTTGGTCGCCTAGAAAGCATCGGCACTATGACCCGCCTCTCACGGCCTCGCTGCGTTTTCGCGCAACATGGCCGGGAGTCCGTCGAACGGAAGATTCCTACCAGCTGGTGTTTTCGCGGAGAAACCCGTCTTTCCGGGCAAATGCGATGTCGATTTGACCCAGGGCTTTGTCGAGCGGCCGGAACATGCCGTCGAGAAGATCGTAGACAGCGAATCCCTGATCGTTCATGAAGCTTACGATGTCGAAAAAATCGGGATGATGTTCGCCCCAAAAGCGAAACATTGATGCTTCGAGGATCACCACATCACACTGCGAGAGCGTGCTCAAGCCGCCCTTGATCACGTCAAGATCAGCGCCCTGACAGTCTGTTTTCAACAGCACATGCCCGCTGAGGTCCTCATCTTTCAGTCGCTCGTCAAGCGTTGAAACAGGAACCTTGATGACGTTGTCATCCTCTTGGCTCCTTTTGTGCATCATTGATGAGCCGTACAGGTCTGAATGCTTGAGAAGCAGGGCCTCTCCAGACTGGGCCATCAGCGCACACCGATGGATCTCGTGATCATAACCAGTCAGCGCTTCTGCAAGGGGTTGCTGAAACTCGGGAAGAGGTTCGAAAACGATGTGCTTGGCGTTTTTGAACGCTTGATAAATACTTGGGGTGCCATTGGCAGCGCCGACATCGATACAAACAGTCGGATCGAATCCGGAGCGCTTTAGATGAAAGAAAAATTCAGGGAACGACCTAGTGGCCTTCGGCATATGAGAATCGGACATTTCAATCGTCTAGCATCGGTTTAGATGAACGTAAACAAAGTGTAGATTATACTCCTTCAGCCCCCACATGCCTTCCGTGGAACATCCGGAAGCGGAAGATCATGATCGCGAGGACCACACCGCCCATCGCTGCGAGGACAAGGAACATCTCAGCCGGGTCGACGCCTGCATTCCTGAACACCGAGGCGAGGATCGCGCCCATCGTCGCGAAGAGGCCATTGGTCATGTTAGCCACGCCCATGATCCGGGCACTGATTGCTTTCGGGGCATTGGCCTGGAAGCTCGACAGCATCGGCACTGCGAAGACGCCATTCGCGGCAGACGAAATCACGAACAGGGCGAGGAGGGGATAGCCCTCAGGGCCGAAGAGGTCGAAATCCCCGGTGAACGGGACGCGCGTGTACCAGTAGACGCCGAGCAGGGCGGCCATGCCGACGACCAGCGCCACGGCGCTCATCTGCTTGGGCTCGCGGATGCGCGGAGCAACCACGCCTGCGATGATCGAGCCGAGGCCTGCGCCCAGGGCGAAGAAGGCGTTGAGCAGCGCATAGTCTTGGTTCGAGCCGCCGAGCTGGTCGCGCATGAAGATCGGCATGTGTGCCAGCAGGAGCGCGCCGACGAGCCAGAAATAGCCGTTGGCGAGGATCGGGAAGAACACGCCCGGCGTCTTTGCAGCTTCCTTCGTGTACCGATAGGCGATCAGCGGGATGTTCCAGTGGACCTTTTCATTCCCTGGAGGCGGGGCAGGCGGCAGCTTCGCAGCGAGAGCCGCGCCGAGAACCGCCGCACCGATCAGCATGGCACTGACAATGGTGCGGCCATTCTCGACCTCGAAGAAATAGCCGCCGACGCCGAGGCCCGTGACAATGGCGATGAAGGTGCCAGCCTGCATGATCCCGTTGGCGCGGTTTAGCCGCTCCGGCGGGAAATATTGCGGCATGAGGGCAAAACGCACCGGCTGGAAGAACGCGGTCTGCGCCCCCATCAGGGCGAGGGTCAGGACCAGCGGCAGCGCCTGGCCCAGGAAGAACCAGAGCGCAGCCAGCGACATCAGGATCAGCTCGAGGAACTTGAGCCGCCGTGCCATCACGTGGCGCGGATACCTGTCGGCCATTTGGCCCGACAGCATGGCGAACATGAAGATTGGCAAAGTGAAGCCGATGGAGACAATCGTGCCAGCCTCGTTGGCAAGTTCGCCGAAGAAATAGAAGTCCTCGCCACGCGACACGCTCGCTGCCGCGATGATCGCGACGATCGTCGCGTTGCGCAGGCAGTTGTCAGCAAAGGCGCCGAAGACCTGTGCTCCGAAGAGCATCCAGAACCGCGGCATCGCTACAAGGGGCGGCTGTTCAGTACTCAGCTTGTTTCTCCGCCGCTTCCTCGAGCGCCTTCATGACCTCTGGCGCTTCGTAGTTCTCGTCATGTCTGGCGAGGACCGTATCGGCGGTGAAGACTCCGTCGGAGCCAAGCTTGCCTTGGGCGATGACGCCTTCGTTTTCGGCGACGAGCGAAGGAAGGATGCCGGTGAAGGTCACCGGCACATCTGCCACGCCGTCGGTCACGATGAAGGCCACTTGGTTGTCTGCCCCTGTCCTCAGGCTGCCCTCCGCGACGAGGCCAGCCAGCCGTACTTCCCTAGTGCCGAGCTCCTGCCGCGTCGGCATGGTCGATGGGGCATAGGCGTAGACCTGAGTCTGCGAAATGGCCACAAGAGAAAGGGCCACCGCCCCGGCAAACGCCGGGAGAACCAGGGTGAGGAAGAGCTTGCGCTGCCTGCGCTTTTCGTAGGGAGTCGCCATCTCAGCGGCCTCGGTTCTGGTAGGCGCGCAGGGCCCAGATCGTGAGGGCGGCAAGGGTTGTCGCCGAAATGAGCCAAGCCAGCGCGATGTAGGGAGCCATGTTCGGGGTCATGAGGCAGGCGCCTCCTCGAGCCGTGCGGAGGAAGCCTTGCGTTGCGGCGCTTTCTTCTTCGCAAGGACCGTGTGGATCCGCATCAGCAGGAAGAAAACGAACAGACAGGTGTAGCCGAGCGCCATGATGAGAAGCGGGGTCAGCATCGAGGCGGGCATGGATGGCCCACCCTCCCGGATGACGGTCGCCTTCTGGTGGAGGCTGTCCCACCAATCGACGGAGAACTTGATGATCGGCAGGTTCACAGCGCCCAGCATGGCTAGGATTGCCGCGGCGCGTGCCGCAGTGAACTCGTTCTCGATCACCTGCCAGATGGCGATGTAACCGAGATAGAGGAAAACAAGGACCAGGACCGAGGTCATCCGCGGGTCCCAGTCCCAGAAGACACCCCATGTCACCTTGCCCCAGAGCCCGCCGGTGATGATGGCGAGAACGGCGAAGGCGAGGCCCATGGTGGCGGCTTCCCGCGCTGCGATGTCGGCAAGCCTGTGTTTCCAGACGAAGCCGACGAGGCTCGCGACAGCGATCATGGCGTAGGTTTGCAGCGCCATCCACGCGGCTGGCACGTGGACATACATGATCCGGACGCTCTCGCCCTGGCGGAAATCCGGGGGCGAGAAGAAGAGGGCGATCACCGAGCCCAGGAGCAGCAGGACCGCTGCCGCAGCGCCGAACGGCAGGATCAGCGGCCGCGTGCGGCGCGTGAACACTTCCGGGTTGGCGAGCTTTTCAAGGGCGTTCGGCATGGTCGTCCGGTTATGAGTGTGCCATCCATTTAAGCAAGTCCATGCGTGGTTTCACGCATGTTGCGGTGTCGCGGTCAGGGACGTGAAACCCGGCCAAAGCAGGACCAGCCCAACGCCCCGCGCAATCATGAAAAGCAGGAAGGCTGCCCAGAGGCCATGATTTGCGAAGACCGGGATCAGCACGAAGGCCGCGGTGACATAGACGGCTCCGGAGGCGGCCATCGTATTCCTGAGCGCAGCGCCCCGCGTCGCGCCGATATAGACGCCATCAAGGTGGAACGCGATGGCGACGGCGAGCGGAGAGGCGATGACCCAAGGGTAGTAGTGCATTGCTTCTTCGGCCAGCGCCGCATTGCCTTCGCCCTTGCCGATGGCGATGCCGAGGATCTGGTCTCCGAACAGGCTCAGGACAAGGAGCAGCGCGAGGGTCAGCATCGCCGTCAGTTCAGCGGTCTTCTGCCACGCCGCGCGGAACAACTCTCGTTTGCTCTTGCCTGCGCCGAGGGCCTGGCCGACCAGGGTTTCCGCCGCGATGGCCGCTCCGTCGAGGAGGAGGGTCGCCGTCAGCACGATGTTCAGCAGCACATGATTCGCTGCAACAGTGAGGTCTCCGAACCCCGCGCCGAGGCGCGTGAAGCTGGCGATGACGAGGGTGAGGATCGCTGTCCGGATGAAGATGTCGAGATTGAGCGAGATCACAGCGCTCGCGCCCTCACGGACCTTGGAGAGGCTCCACCCTGTCTTCAGCCCGCCGCGCTTCGTCAGGACGAAGGATGCCGAGGCGCATGCGATCAGGAAACCGGAAAGCTCGGAAAGGGCTGTGGCCGCGGCCAGCCCGGCAATCCCCTGATCGAGGCCGAGGACGAAGATGATGCTGAGCACCGCGTTGATCGCAGCGGTGGATATGGTGACGAGCATGAGGAGCCCGGTGCGGCCCTGTCCGGTGAACCAGCCGAGCATCGCCGTGGTGGTCAGGGCAAGCGGGGCGGCGAGCAGGCGAATGCCGAGATAGGTCCGCATCGCCTCGCCTGCCCTTGCTGAGGCTTCGGAGCTTTCGACCAGCAACCAATGGGCGCCCGCAATAACCAGGGGCGAGAGGAGAAGCAGGATCAGTCCGATGGCGAAGCCTAGCCCCGCGCCTTGGACGAGGTGGGCCCGCAGCCTCGGCTCGTCATTCGCGCCGATGGCTTGGGCCGCGAGGCCCGAAAGGCTCATCCGCAGGAAGCCGAAGGTCCAGTAGAGGACTGAAATAACGGCGCCGGCGAGCGAAGCTCCAGCCAGCGCATAGGTTTCAGCACCGCGCGCGAGCACGGCGATATCGATCAGGCCGAGAAGGGGGGTGACGATCGCAGCCAGACTGGCTGGCCAGGCGATCGCGAAGGCCGAACGGAGGGTCGCCGGCTTCGGCGCGGCTCCCTCCACGGCGGGGTCTTAGAGACCGAAGTTGCCGAACTTCGACTTGAACTTCGAAACGCGGCCCTTGTCGGAGATCTTGGCAGGGCCACCGGTCCATGCCGGATGGCTGGTCGGATCGATGTCGAGATTGAGTTTCGCGCCTTCCGAACCGTAGGTCGAACGGGTCTGGAACGTCGTGCCGTCAGTCATGGTGACGGTGATGAAGTGGTAGTCCGGGTGAATGTCTTTTTTCATCGGTCGGTCGCCTTCAAGCGGGTAATCCAAGAACGGCGGCGGCTAGCTTAGGTTCGCTTCTCTGACAAGACCCGAATTGCCCGGAAACGCCCGCGAAAGCCGGCTCGTTCAGCCCGGAGGAGCCGTGCCGTAGGCGTTACCTATCAGGACGATCCCGGCGATCTGTGCACCGACGCTCGTGAGCACGTTCAGGCTGACGATGACGAACGCCAGGAGCGCCGCGCGCCATAGCTTCGCCCAGCGTCCAATCCGGCAGATCGCGCCGCGATAGGCGGTCTGGAAATCGATCAACATCGTGACGATCGCAAGACCCACTCCGTAAAGGGTCAGCAGCCCACTGGGCGTTACCATCATCAACGTCATGAAGACCGGCATGAGGCTTGTGCTCGGCACGATGACGGCGAAGAGCTTCCGTTGCCTCAGTGCGATCGGCGTCCGCTCTCCCCAGAAGGGGAACAGCACTGTCAGCAGCACCATGGTGATGATCTGAAGGATCGGAATGGCCCCGAAGATGCCGAGCACGGCTTCTTGCCCGACATCGCGATAGGTCATGCCCTCGGGGAGGACGAGGTGCGCTGCCTCGAACCCGGCGGCATAGGCTTCGATCATCCCGTCATTGCCGCCGAGCCACCAAAATTTGAGGGCCGAATAGAGGGCGAAGAATGACAGCCAGAGCCTGATCGACGGGGTGTACCGGTCTTCAAGGTCCGGGGAACGGGCAGCCTCGAAGTACCGGGCGGGATGACGCCACAGCACCGCCACGGTCTTCAGCCCCCGGACATTGAGTCCAAAAAGGTCCTCCAAGACGGTATCGAGCGAGAGCGACGCCTCTCTCTTCTTGGCGATCTCCCCAACCGGCGCGAGAGCGTTGGCCACGCTAGGGCTCCATGCGGAGGAAACGCGCGGCGTTGTCGTGGAGGATCATCTTTTTCTGCTCATAGGTCAGGAAGGGCGCGTCGTTGATGGCATTGATGCCCTCGTCGATGAGGCCGGGCCAGTTCATCTGGTCGGTTCCGTACATGATCCTGTCGACGAACCCGGCATCAACGAGACGCTTGAGGAATGCATGGTACTCCGCCCTCGTTGTCGCGATCTGCAGGACCCCGGTGTCGACATAGAGTTGCGGGAAGGCATAAAGCATCGCCAGAAGATCGTCGGTGAACGGCCATCCTGCGTGAATGGCATAGACGCGCAAGGTCGGGTGCCGCTTGAGGACCGGTTCCAGGCTCCGAGGGCTCTGCAGGACGAAGTCGGGATAGAGGTGCGGCGAGCCCGGCAGCCCGACGCCGATATGGATGCCGACCGGCACGTCCAGCTCGGCGGCCATCTGCCAGTAGGGTTCGAGAACCGGATCGTCGGCCTTGATCCCCCGGTACTGGGTCGTGATCTCGGCGAAGACCTCGAGGTCGCCATTGGCAAAGCCGGTGCGAAGCTGCTGCAGGCTGGGATCATCGGCTGATCCACCGAAAGCCGGGCCGGGAATGAAGAGGTCGGGCGCGGCGGCCATCCATTCCTTCCTCAGGGCTTCCGGGCCCGACAGGACACCGATTGCCTTGTTCCGCCGGAGCGCTTCGATCGTGCTGTCGCGGACTTCGGCATCCGTCATCGCGCCGACGATTGCATCGCCGCCGCAGAAATCACTGAAGCCGCGCGCAACGAATGCCCGCGGCCAGGGATCCCTCGGATCGTAGCGGGCATCGGCAGCAAGCCCTGCGCAAACCTTCTGGCCCGGCGGCCCGTTCCCATTCGCCCTGAACGCATGGAGGTGCATGTCGATGATCGGGCCGTCATACCGTGCTGCGGGGACCGCAGCGTCCGGCACGGCCGCGCAAGCCGCGAGCAGCATCCCCAGCGCCGCCGATAGCCATGTTTTCGCCATGACGAGTCTCTCCCTCATGGCGGGCATACGGGAACTTGCCGCCATCTCGAACGCTCTCGCGCAGTTCCGAGGGACTCCCGCGGAACCTCTCACGCTGCGCTGCCGTTGCCGCAACATGAGCGAGCACTGTGATCCGGAGGGCATCGAACTCGGCAAGGGGCGCGGCCGCAAGGCGGCTGTCCCTTGGGCTATCCCTCCAAAGGGGTGGATAGACATTGCGCTCAGGTTCTGGCGGGGCTTCAACTCCGACAACCTGACCCTCGTGGCCGCTGGGGTGGCCTATTACACGCTTCTTGCGCTCTTTCCCGGCATCGTTCTCTTCGTGTCGATCTACGGGCTCGTCACTGACCCGATCAACGCGGCCGAAGACGCCAGGGCGATCTCCAGCGTTCTGCCGCCGCTCGCCGCGGAGTTCGTTTACGAGGAGATGCGCCGGGTCGCGTCGGCAGGGACGGGAGGGCTCTCACTGGTCTCCCTCGTCAGCCTGCTCGTTGCGCTTTTCGGCGCGGGGCGGGCCATCAAGTCGATGTTCCAGGCCCTGAATGTCGCCTATGGCGAAAGCGAGGACCGCAATCTTCTCAAAATCAACGCGCTTGGCTTTGTTTTCACCTTGGGGTTCATCGTCGCTGGCGCCATCGTCCTCGCCCTTGTGGTGGCCTTGCCAGCAGCGCTCAAGGCGCTCCACCTCCCCTTGAAGACGGAGACGCTGATTTCGTTTGCCCGTTGGCCCGTGCTGTTCTTTGGCATGGTTGCAGCGACGTCGCTCCTTTACCGAATCGGCCCGTCCCGCCGGGATCCGCAGTTCCGCTGGGTCTCTGTCGGTGCCGTGGCGTCATCGATCCTGTGGCTGCTGGTCAGCTGGGGGATCAGCTTCTACGCCTCGAACATCACCGATTTCAGTGGCACTTACGGCGCATTCGGAGCGATCATCCTGCTGCAGACCTGGCTCTGGGCGACGGCGCTGGTGATTCTCATCGGCGCCAAGATCAATGCCGAGATCGAACACCAGACCGCCTGCGACAGCACGATAGGCCCCGACCGCCCGATTGGTGAGCGTGGCGCGTGGGTTGCTGACGAGCTCGGCAGGCGATTCGGTCCGGCTGCATCCGACAAGGCGCCGGAAAGCGCGCGGTTGCTGGATGACGGGGCTCCTCCCACAACCTGAGCGAGACTTAACAAGATAACACCTCTGTCAAGACTTGCGTGAAACGTGGCGTGGCTCTTGAAAGGAGGCTGAGGGCAGCTCTCTGGGTGGGATCGATGCGGCTTTTCATGCCAATGGTTTTTGTGGTGGCGGCGGGCACCCTCGCGACCGCTGTGGCAACCATCTGGCTCGGCTATGTCTTCCATCAATTCGAGGAGTTCCCCGCCGAGGGGGACCTGACCTGTACACCGGTGGTCGGGATCACTGGGGCTTCCGACATTGCGCCGATCCCGAATCGGAACGTCGCGTTTCTCTCGGTCCACGACCAGCGCGGCAAGGCCGAGCGCGGCGGCATTGTCCGCTTCGATCTCGATGACCCCCTTGATGACAGTTCCTGGCGTGACCGCACGGGCGGTCGTCCGCGCGCCTTCGTGCCCGGCGGCATCGACCTTTGGGAGGAGCGCCTGCCGAGCGGACAGCTCCGCCATCGGCTTTTCGTGGTGAACCATGAAGGGCCGGAGGTCCTCATCTTCGACGTTGATGCGCAGGGTGACCTGACGCTGGCGGAGCGGTTCTCCGACCCGCGCCTGACCAGCCCGAACGACGTCGTCGCGACGGGCCCGCAGAGCTTCTACGTCACCAATGACACCTCGGCAGGACGAGACACGTGGCGCGGCCGTGCGGATTTCCTTGCAGGCCTGCCGACGGGTCAGATCTTCCATTATGACGGCAACAGCTGGGCCGTGATGGCGGACGGTCTCCAGTGGCCGAACGGGCTGGCGCTCTCGCGTGATGGCGATCGCCTCTACGTCGCCGAAATGCGGGCCGAGTCGGTGCGCAGCTTCGACCGTGACCCGGCGACGGACCGTCTCGAGCAGTCAGGACGCATCGCGCTGGGTTCATTCCCGAACAATCTCTCCGTGGACGAACAGGACCGGCTCCTCATTGGCTCGGTTCCCCAGCCCTTCGCGTTCAAGGCCTTCACCGAAAGCCTTCGCGACAATGCGCCGAGCCAGGTCCTGCGGGTCGAAGGCGGCGAGACAGAGGTGCTCTTCCAGGACACGGGCCGCGAAATTTCCGCCGCGACAGCTGCGAGCATTGTCGGCAACCGGACCGTGATCGGATCGGCGGCTGACGAGAAGTTCCTGATGTGCCGGGCACCGGCGGCGGGCTGATCTGGGGCTTTGCCCTTTCTGCAGTGCAGCGTAGTCTGGCCTCCTGACGCAGGATTCAGGGCTCTCGATGAAATATATCTCCACCCGCGGCGCTTCACCTGAAGCGAACTTCGACACGGTCCTCAGGAAGGCCCTTGCCCCGGACGGCGGTCTCTATCTCCCGAAGAGCTGGCCGGGGCCTCGCGACTGGCGCGCGATGAAGGGCGCAAGCTTCCCCGAGATCGCAGCGGAGGTCCTGCACCTGTTCGCTGGCGACGAGATGAGCCGCGAGGAAGCAGGCAGGCTCACCGAAGAAGCCTTTGCAACGTTCCGGCATCCCGACGTCACCCCTGTCGTCGATCTTGGCGGCGAGAAGGTGATGGAGCTGTTCCACGGCCCGACGCTCGCCTTCAAGGATGTGGCGATGCAGCTCATCGCCCGCCTGTTCGAGCGGAGCCTCGAGAAGAGCGGCGGGGCGATGACCGTCGTCGTGGCCACCTCCGGGGATACTGGCGGAGCCGCCGTCTCCGCGCTTGCCAACCGGGAGCACCTGTCGATCTGCGCCCTTCACCCGCATGAGCGGATCTCGGGTGTCCAGCGCCGCTTCATGACCACGAGCGGCGCGCCGAATGTCCTGAATCTCGCTGTCGAAGGTACGTTCGACGATTGCCAGGCGATCGTGAAAGAGCTTTTCGCCGACCGGGACTTTGCCGCGGAGGTCTCCCTTGGAGGGGTCAACTCGATCAACTGGGCCCGCATCACGGCGCAGGTCAGCTACTACATCTGGGCGTGTCTGGCGGTCGAAGGAGACGATATCCATTTCTCCGTCCCCACCGGGAATTTCGGCGATGTCTTTGCAGGCTGGGTCGCCAAGAAGCTCGGCGCGCCGGTGGGCAAGCTCATCATCGCCGTCAACGAGAACGACATTCTCGACCGCGCGCTCCGGGTCGGGATCTACGAGAAGCGGGGGGTCCTGCCGACCTCGTCGCCTTCCATGGATATCGAGATCGCCAGCAATTTCGAGCGTGCGATCTTCGAAGCTTCCGGACGGAACGCCGAGATGACCGCGGACCTCATGGCGTGCCTGCGCGAGACGGACCGCTTCCGCCTGAGTAAAGAGCTCCGGGCGGAACTTGCGAAGGATTTCGTGTCCTACAAGGCGGGGGAGCCCGAAGTCCGGGCCGTGATGGCGGTCTTCGCCGCCCATTACGGCACGCTGCTCGACCCGCACACGGCGATCGGCATCCACGGCGCGCGCCGGGCGAGGGAGGATGCACTCGAAGGGCCGATCGTGACGCTCGCCACGGCGCACCCGGCGAAATTCCCGGAAGCCGTCGCCGCCGCGACCGGAAAGACGCCTGATCTCCCGGTGTCATCGGAGCAGCTGTTCTCGCAAGACGAGGTCTTCAGCGTCGTGCCCTCCGACACAGCCGCGGTGAAGGAAGCGCTGCGCGGCCTGAAATAGGTTTCGTTAACAGATCCTTGGCGTCAATCTTGCGTTTCGAGAGTTTCTGGCTCAATTCTGTCCCTCTGGGGCAATATAACGAAAGATGGATGCGGTATGGGCGATCTGGGCAACGCCTTCTCATTTGACCGCTACGCGGACCTTCTGGCGCGTCGGGCGGCGATGGACCCTTCGGGTTTCTCGACGGTGGAGACAGCGACTCTGGGCGCGCTGGCAGTGGGGGCTCTCGGGCTGTTCGTCCTGATCTTCGCGCGCCGGTCGGGGACCGCTGCCGCCGGCTTTGCGCTTGTTGTCCTGACCGCTCTTTCCGAGGCCGTGCTGTTCGGCGGGCTCGACTTCGTCACGCCGGGCACCAAGACGCTGATCGGCTCGCTGACGGCGTCCGCGCTCCTGCTCTTCGTTAATGCCGTCCTTCATACCGGACGGGAAAACCTGCTGGTCGCGGGGATTTCGGCGGTCGTGATCGGGATCCTCCTCAGCCTTGGCGGCGCGACGGTTGCCGGCTTCGGCTACGCTGCAGAGGCGCAGCTCGCCATGCTCGCGGCAACCGCTCTGTCTGCAGGGCTCCTGGTCTTCGCCATGGTTCGCGACCCGCGCGGCAAGGCATTCCTTGGTCTCAGCGTGCTCCTTGCGATCCTTGCTTCGCTGCTGATGATCGATCCGGTAGCCGGCAGCCTTCAAAGCATGATGCCGGTGGTCACGCCGATCGTGGCCGTGGCTGCGGGCATTCTCCTCGCGACGCTTTCCGCGCCGTTTGTCGCTGACGACATCCGAGTGCCGTCGCGCAGCGAACGGCGCGCGGCGGAGGCCGGTCAGTACCGGCCGGTCTCGCTCTTCAATGACGACGGGTCTGTGTTCGACGATGTGCAGCGCAGCCCCCGCGCGCGTGAGCCTCGGGAGCGCCCCGAGCCGCGCTTCAGTCGGCATGAGAGCCAGCCTGCGCAAGCCTTCGACGCGCCACCGACCTTCCCGCAGGAGCCTTACGAACCTGCTGCCTTCGAAGCGGCAGCCGCTGCGACCGCAGCGGGTTACGCCGAAAGCGGTGACCCGGTTTCGAACTACTGGCATCAGGACCCGGCAGGCGCCGTCCTCGAGGCTGAACATGACGAATACATCTGGGACGCGCTGGCCCAGCCCGAGGTGCGGGCAGGGGACGACGTCCTCCGCGCGCTGCATGTGCAGCGTGCGGATGATCTCACCCCGGAAGGCCTGCGCAGCCGTCTTGCGCCCGAGGCCCTGCGCCTGTTTGACGAGGAAGTGCTCGGCGGTTCCGATCCCGTTTCCGGGCCTTTCGACGTGACGCTCCAGACCGGCGATGCCCGGTTCCAATTCCGCGGTCGCCGCCAGGTCGACCACGACGGCGTCCTCATGCGCCTCGATGCGGCCGTGACGGGCATCCAGCCGCTTTCCGCCGACCAGCCCGCGCAGCTGGAGGCTCCGTCCTACGCCGATGTGCCGTCCCATTTCCGGCCGGTTGCACTCCTCCGTGACCAGACGATCTCGGGTTTCGAAATCGGCATGCCGCCGGGACCGCTTTCCGAGGACGTGGTCAAGGAGACCATCGATGAAGCGGCCTCGATCCTGAAAGACCTCATGCAGGCTGGCGAGGTGAAGGGCCCGTTCGCCATTCTCGATGCATCCGCCCTCGACCTGCGCCCTGGCCAGATTGCCGCTGCTGTCGGCAAGGCCGTGCGGGTGCATGAGCTGCCGCGCGGCGCGCTGCTGGTGGGTGTCCGTCTGCCTGCGAACAAGGACATGAAGTCCTTCGCGCTCATGGCTGATGATATCCGCAAGGCAGGGGGCGGCATTGCTTTCATCGTTGATGATCCCCGCGCCCGTCCGGTGAAAGGCATCCAGCCGCAGATGGTCTGGGTCGATGCGAGCGACGTGATGACCCGGAAGCGTGGCCGGAAATCAGCGATCGACGCCATCGCGCGGAAGTTCGAAGCCCCCGTCCTCGTCCGTGAGCTTCGCGATCCGGAGGATGCATCGGACGCCCGTGAGGACGGCGCGCTCTTCGGTGTCGGCAATGCCTTCCGTGCGCTGCATATCCCGCTTCCGGAACAGCGCGGCCATGGCAGCCTCGCCGCACCGCGCGGCGGGGTGTCCTCTCTCCGGGCCAACGGCCTGCGATAGCGAAGGGGTCAGTTCGGCCTGATGACCGGGCTGTCCTGCCCTGCGAACAGGGCCGGATCGCTGATACCGAGGTGTTTCAGCGCCTCGTCCCATGCATCGGCTGGCCCGCCGAAGACTCGGTCTTCAGTCGCATCGATGCTCAGCCAGTCGTTGCGCTTGATTTCGTTCTCGAGCTGGCCACCGTCCCAACCGGCATGGCCCATCACCAGGCGCCATTTCTCCGGCGCGCGGTCGGAGGTGCATATCGCCTCGAGCGCGTCCTTGGTTGCGGTCAGTCCGATATTCGGACCGATGACCACGGTTTCGTCCTGCTTGAAATCGAGGGTATGGAGCACCGCGCCGCGCTGCAGGTCCACGGGACCACCGAAGAACACCGGCGCCCGCTCGGCACTCTCGTCAGCGTCAATATCCATTTGCGAGACGACTTCCGCCACGGTGATCCCGCTCATCGGTTTGTTGACGACGACGCCGAAGGCATGCTCGTCGTCATGGCTGCAGATCAGGCAAACGGCTTGCTCGAAAGGCGTATCGGCCAGATGCGGCATCGCAACGATCAATTTGCCGACAAAACCCTTGCTCAGGTCGATGGAGGGGATCGTTGAATGGGCCATGATATCGAATTAGCCCGCTGGCGGGCGGGTTCCATGCGACAACTTTCACGCTTCAGCGTCTTGGCGGATTGCAGGCCGGGGGCTTGTTCCCGAGAGCGGCTGGGCGCATTCGAACGCCAACGCAACAACTCGCCAGATCCACGAGGAGAATGTCACGATGATCGAACCAGGACAGGCTATCCCTACCGTCCAGATCTTCGAAGCCACCGATGAGGGGCCCAAGCCGGTCACCACTGACGAAGTCTTCGGCGGCAAGAAAACCGTCCTTTTCGCCGTTCCCGGTGCCTTCACGCCGACCTGCTCGGCACGGCATCTGCCTGGTTTCGTCGAAAAGATGGACGAATTCAAAGCCAAGGGCATCGACCAGATCGCCTGCATGTCCGTCAATGACGCCTTCGTCATGAAGGCTTGGGCTGACAGCGCGAACGCCGACGGCATCGTCATGCTGGCCGATGGCAACGCCGCCCTTACCGAAGCGCTCGGCCTCGAGATGGACGGTACGGCCTTTGGAATGGGCAAGCGTTGCCAGCGCTTTGCGATGATCCTTGACGGAACCAAGGTCGAGAAGATCTTCGTCGAGGAGCCGGGCGCCTTCGAGGTGAGCTCGGCCGAACACGTCCTCGCGAACCTGTAGCAAATCGTTCACCCTGCGACCTCAGGGCCTTTGCTTTTTCCGCGGTCTCTGCTCATCTATAACAGATGATCGCGGACATCACACGCCGCGAGGGTTCGGCCCTCGCCCACAGGCAGCGGCTGCAGGCTTTCTTCAGCTCGCTGGTGGTTTCGCTCGGCGCATTCCTCGCAGCCTTGGCTTTCGTTACGGCTGTCGTCGTCAGTCTGCCGCTCATGATCGCTGCGAGCGCCACCTACCAGCCGTCGAGCCGGAAGCGCCGTGGCTGGCAGGAGCTGGAACCGGTTGAGGCCTAGGTTTCCGGACCCAAAACGGCGAAGCGCGCCCTGAGGCGCGCTTTTTTATTGGCGGTTTCCAGATGAAGTCCGGCATGACTGCCTCACCACGCACGGAACACGCGACGCAAGTGCCAAGCGCTGACACAGCCGGCGCTCAAATAGCCGCGCGGCCAGCGGGGCGGTAGCGCCCAGCGAACTTAAAGAAGCCCGTCGCCGTCCGGGTCCAGGAACTCGTGCAGGTGGACGATGAAATACCGCGTATGAGCGCTGTCGACTGTGGCCTGCGCCTTGGCGCGCCAGGCTTTTTCCGCCTCGGCCTTGTTCGGGAAGATGCCCACGATGTCGAGCTTGTCGAGGTCGCGGAAGCGGGCTTCGCGGGGGCTGGTCAGCTCACCGCCGAAAACGAGGTGGAGGAGTTGCGGGGATTCGGTCTCGCTCATCGAAGTCTCTTATTTCTGGATGGAGCGCAGGTCAGCAGGGAGGTGCGACAGGCGCTGGATGACGTGCGGATAGAGGCCGGGTGCGGCGCACACAAGCCCCGGCTGTTCGGGTTTCGGTCTGTCGAACCGCAAAGGGCGCCCCAAGTGGTCGCTGACCTTCGCGCCTGCCTCTTCGGCAATCAGGGCGCCTGGTGCGGCATCCCAGTCCGCCTTGGGGACCAGGGCCAGCGTTCCGTCGAAGCGGCCCGCT
This sequence comes from Parvularcula lutaonensis, assembly GCF_014651915.1. GTDB lineage: Bacteria > Pseudomonadota > Alphaproteobacteria > Caulobacterales > Parvularculaceae > Parvularcula > Parvularcula lutaonensis. The sequence goes on along the minus strand of NZ_BMXU01000002.1, from coordinate 938,125 downwards.
GCGACGCCTGCCATCCGGTCGCTTGTCGAGTTGCGGTAGTGGATATCCATGGAGGGCCAGCGCTCGGGCCAGGCCGGGTGGTCGAACATTCTCTTCTGGGCGAGCATTCGGCACGCTTCGAGCCCTTCGCAATCGGACGCCGCGATCGGCTTGCCGTTGAGGGAGGCGCCCGCCCCCCGTGCCGCGGCGAAGATCTCGTCGCGGGCAGGGGCGTAGATCACCGACGCAATGACGTCCTTGCCTTCGGTGATGGCGAGGCAGACGGTGAAGCCGTCCTCGCCCTTCACGAAGGCCCGCGTTCCGTCGATGGGATCAACGATGATGGTCCGCTCCCGCTCCAGGCGTGACCGGTCGTCCGCGCATTCCTCGGAGAGCCACCCATAGTCGGCACGGGCACCGTGCAGCAGCACTTCCTTGAGGATCTGGTTTGCGCGGAGGTCAGCTTCCGAAACGGGGCTGTGGTCGTCCTTCGCCCAGACATCGAGGCTGACATCGCGCCACATCGGCATGATGGCGTGTCCAGCCTCCACCGCCGCGCCGATCAGGGCGTCGCGCTCGTTCTCGAATGTGGGCAGCGCATTGCGCTTAATTGCCAGCAATGGTCATCCGTTCGATCAGCAGGGTCGGCGCGTTGACCGAACCCTTGCGCTTGAGGTCGTTCCCGGCAGTGATCGAACCCCACATGTCGAGGAGGTTTCCGGCGATGGTGATCTCGCTGACGGGATAGGCGATCTCTCCATTCTCAATGGCAAAGCCTGAGCAACCGACAGAATAATCGCCCGTATTTCCATTAATTTGGGGCCCGAACATATCGGTGACAAGGAGACCATTGCCCGCATCCCTTATCAGCTCTTCCGGAGACTTGGTTCCTGGCAGGAGGTCGAGGTTCGACGGCCCGGAGGAGGGCGCACCGCCTGTTCCGCGCCGGGCCCGGCCATTGGTCTCGAGACCGAGCTGCCGCGCCTGGGCAGAGTTGAGGTACCACTGGGTCAGGACACCCTTGTCGATCAGGTCGAAGGGCTCGCAGGTCACGCCTTCGCCATCGAAGGGCTTCGAGCCGAAGCCCCGTTTCCGCAGCGGGTCATCCCGGACGATGATGGTCTCGGGGAAGAGGCGCTCGCCGAGTTTGTCCAGCAGGAACGAGGTCCTCCGCGCGATTGCCGCGCCATTGGCCGCGCTCGCCAGCGGACCCAGCAGGGAGGCGGCCAGCCGCTGCTCGAAAATGACCGGAGCCTGCTGGGACTTCATTTTCCGCGGGTTGAGGCGCCTCACAGTGCGCTCGCCCGCCTCTCGCCCGACATCGCGAGGATCACGCAGATCGGATAAGTGCACCGCCGCATCGCTCTCATAGTCCCGCTCCATCGCCGTGCCTTCACCAGCGAGGACGGAGACGCCGACCGAATGCGAACCGCCGTGCTTGCGGCCAAAAAAACCGTGCGACGTGGCGAAGAAGCTTTCGCCTGCCGAAACCGATGCTCCGGCTCCGGAGGAGTTGGTGACGCCTTCCACTGCACGCGCCGCATCCTCGCAGGCCTTGGCCCGCTCGGTCAGCTCTTCCGTCGTCGGCTCGTAGCCATCGGAGAGATCGAGGTCGGGGAAGGGCGGCTTGGCCAGCCGGTCCTCGGGGGCGAGGCCGGCATAGGGGTCGGACGGTGCGAGCCGTGCCATCTGCACGACCCGCTCGACCAGCGTGTCGAGGGCATCCTCCCGGAAGTTCGTCGAGCTCACCGACGCCTGCTTGTCGCCGATGAAGACCCGCAGGCCGAGGTCCTGGTTCTCCGACCGTTCAACCTCCTCTGTTTCGCCCAAGCGCACGGACACGTTGGACGACAGGCTTTTGTAGAGCAAAGCATCGGCGGCATCGGCGCCTTGGGCTTTGGCTTTGTCGAGGAGGGCGGTGAGAAGCTTCTCGGGATCTGCGCTCATAAGCTGCGGCCTAAAGGTGCTCTCACCCTCTGACAAGTTGACGTTCCGCCCAATCGCGGGCACTTCATGTCGGTGACGCATGGGCGTCGCGCTCCCCCGCGGGAGACATCGCACAACACCAGCGAGGCCGAAGGCGCAACCACCCCGGAAACGCTCAGGCAACAGGACCGCGGAGGGGCCGTAAAGGCTGGAAAAGGGCTGGCAGGCCCTGCCGAAGGAGCAAGTGGGACGTCCCGTCCTGCCGAATCTCTCAGGCGCTCTTGAAAAGAGGGCGAGGACAGCCGGGGCCGAAGCGGAGGATACCCCTCTCGCGATGGAGGCCTACGCCCTGTGAGTGATGATACGAAAAAACTGCCGCTGAACGATCTCCATGAAGAGCTCGGCGGAAAGATGGTGCCCTTTGCGGGCTACTCCATGCCCGTCCAGTTCCCGACCGGCGTCAAGGAAGAGCATCTCTGGGTGCGTGAGAACGCGGGCCTCTTCGACGTCAGCCACATGGGCCAGGCGTTCCTCTCGGTGGAAAGCGGCAACCATGGCGAGGTCGCGGGCCTCCTCGAAAAGCTCGTGCCGGGCGAGATCCAGAAGCTTGGCAAGGGCAGGATCCGCTACACGCTCCTGCTCAATGACGAAGGCGGCATTCTCGACGACCTGATGGTCACGCGCTTGCCGGAAAACCTGGATCGCGAGGGCCAGCTCTTCCTCGTCGTGAATGCGGCAGTGAAGGAGCAGGACTACAAATATATCGAAGAGCAGCTCGGGGATCGCGCCAAGCTGGAGGTGCTCGATCGCTGCCTCCTCGCCATTCAGGGTCCGAAGGCCCATGAGGTGATCGCAGGATTCGATCCTGAAGCGGCCGAAATGCCGTTCATGTCGGTGCGTGCTTCCAAGATCGACGGGGTGCCGGTCCTTCTCAGTCGCTGCGGCTACACCGGTGAGGACGGCTACGAGATCTCCGTCGCCAACGGGAATGCTGAGAAAATCGCGCGCCTTCTTCTCGATGACGAGCGGGTGAAGCCTATCGGCCTTGGCGCGCGGGACAGCTTGCGCCTCGAAGCGGGCCTCTGCCTCTACGGCCATGACATGAACCCGGAGATCTCGCCTGTCGGCGCAGCGCTGACTTTCGCCATCGGCAAGCGGCGCAGAGAAGAAGGCGGCTTTGCCGGCGCGGAACGCGTGCTCCGAGAACTGAACGAGGGCTGTAGCCCCATCCGTGTCGGCATCAAGCCGTCGGGCCGTGCGCCCGCTCGCGAAGGCGTCGAGATCAAGACTGCTGACGGCGAGACCATTGGCAAGGTGACCTCTGGCGGCTTCGGCCCGACGGTGGAAGGCCCGGTTGCCATGGGCTACGTTCCCGCTCAGTATGCGGAGGAGGGCACAGACATCATGCTCGACATCCGCGGCAAGCTTCATCCGGCGCAGGTGGTGCGCCTCCCCTTCATCGAACCGCGCTACTACCGAGGGCCCAAGAAATGACGACCAAGTTCACCAAAGACCACGAATGGATCCGCGTCGAAGGCGACACGGCCACTGTTGGCATCACCAAGCACGCCGCCGAACAGCTCGGCGATGTCGTGTTCGTCGAGCTGCCTGACGTCGGCAAGAGCTTCAGCCAGGGCGACGACATGGCAGTGGTTGAATCGGTCAAGGCAGCTTCGGACGTTTACGCACCAGTGTCCGGTGAAGTCATCGAGGTGAACCAGTCCATCGTCGATGCCCCGGAGGGCGTCAACGACGCGCCCGAAGGCGACGGCTGGTTCGTGAAACTCAAGCTTTCCGACCCTTCGCAACTCGACGGCCTGATGGACGAAGCTGCGTATAAAGAACACGTCGCGAATGCCTGAGAAGGAGCCCAAGTCCAACGCATGGCTCTTTGGCATGCCGACGGGCTTTGCCATTGGCGTGGGTCTCGCGACGGCTACGGACAACGTCGCGTTCGGGTTTGTCTGGGGTATCGGCCTCGGCGTAGTGGTGAGCCTGATCCTCAGGGCCGTCGCCAAGATCCCCGGCGGGCCAAGAAATGAATAGAACGCCTGCGATCGCCATCGCCATTGCCGTCGGCACAGGCGTTGGGGTCGCTCTCAACGACTGGGTCGTCGGCCTCGGGACGGGTGCGGCGATAGCGATATTGCTCCTGCTGTTCAGCAGGCTGAAGAAATAAGCAGCGTCGATCCGGAACGCCGACAGCGAGACCCGCTGCGCACCGGCCGGATCGACTTTTAGTGTGGTGGAACCGAAACATGAGATACCTACCCCTCACCGCGCAGGATCGGCAGGACATGCTGAAGACCGTCGGTGCTCGGAACATCGACGACCTCTTCAGCGACGTGCCGAAGGACGCGCTGAACCCGAAGCTGAACCTGCCCGACCACAAGAGCGAGTTCGAGGTCGAACGGCATCTTGGTGCCTATGCCAGGATGAATCATGCTGCGGGCGACGGTCCGTTCTTCGCGGGGGCAGGGGCCTACCGCCACCACGTCCCGGCGACGGTGGACCACATCATTCAGCGCTCGGAATTCCTGACGGCCTACACGCCCTACCAGCCCGAGATCGCTCAGGGTACGCTGCAATACCTTTTCGAATTCCAGACGCAGGTTGCAGAGCTCACCGGCATGGAGGTCGCCAACGCCTCCATGTATGACGGCTCCACCGCGACGGCCGAGGCCGCGCTCATGGCGCGCCGGATCACCAAGCGGAAAAAGGTCATCATGGCCGGGGGCCTGCACCCTCACTATGCCGAGGTTGTCCGCACCAATGAAGAGCTGATCGGCGACACGGTTCTCCAGGCTCCGGCCACGCCGGGTGCCGGCGCGATCGAAGGCATGATCGACGACGAAACCTCCTGTGTCATCGTTCAGTCCCCGGACGTCTTCGGCTTCCTCCGCGACCTCGCAGGGATCACCGAGAAGGCCCATCAGCACGGCGCGCTTGTCGTCGCCGTCGTGACGGAAGCGGTTTCGCTGGGCCTGCTCAAATCACCGGGCAGCCAAGGCGTCGATATCGTCGTCGGCGAGGGCCAGTCAATCGGCAACGCGCTCAACTTCGGCGGTCCGTATCTCGGCCTCTTTGCTGCGCGCCAGAAGCATATCCGGCACATGCCCGGCCGCCTTTGCGGCGAAACGGTGGACACGGAGGGCAAGCGCGGCTTCGTCCTGACACTCTCGACCCGTGAGCAGCATATCCGCCGCGACAAGGCGACGTCTAACATCTGCACGAACTCCGGCCTGTGCGCACTCGCCTTCACGGTCCACATGTCGCTGATGGGCGGCAAGGGGCTGCGGGAAGTCGCGACGCTCAGCCACGAGAACGCCTGCAAGACGGCCGATGCCCTCGAAGCCATCGACGGTGTCGAAGTCCTGAATGACGCCTTCTTCAACGAGTTCACCGTCCGCCTGCCGAAGAATGCCGGCGAGGTGGTCGATCAGCTCGCGGACCAAGGCATCATCGCCGGCGTCCCCGGCACCCGCCTTTGGCCGGGCCGTGAGGAGACCGAGAACCTCCTCATCGTCGCCGCCACCGAGCTGACCCAGGACAGCGATATTGAAGCCCTCGCGGACGGTCTCAAGACCGCGCTCGCGGCATAAGGGGGATCATCTGATGACGAACGAAACCTTCACCGGTCACAAGGCCCTGCAGCTCGAAGTCCCGCTCCTCTTCGAGGAAGGCTCCTACGAGAAATGTGGCATCGACACGCCTGCACCGTCGGGTATCAAGAGCCGCCTTGGTGGTCATGGTGCTGACGAACAGGTCAACCTGCCGGCGTTCACCGAGCCGCAGGCGATGCGCCATTTCGTGCGCCTGAGCCAGAAGAACTATGCCATCGACATGGGGATTTTCCCGCTTGGCTCGTGCACCATGAAGCACAATCCGCGTCTCAACGAAAAGATGGCGCGCCTGCCGGGCTTCGCGGACATTCACCCCCTCGCGCCCGAAAAGACCGTGCAGGGCGCGCTTGCGCTGATCCATGAGTTGCAGGAATGGCTCTGTGAGCTGACGGGCATGCCCGCCGTGGCGATGTCGCCCAAGGCCGGGGCCCACGGCGAGCTTTGCGGCATGATGGCGATCCGCGCAGCGATCGAGGCCAAGGGCGAGGGCAAGACCCGGACCCGCGTGCTGGTCCCGGAATCTGCTCACGGAACGAATCCGGCCACGGCTGCGCAGTGCGGTTTTTCCGTGGACCAGCTTCCGGCTACGGAAGATGGCCGGGTCGACCTCGAGGCGATGAAGGCGAAACTGGGTCCTGATGTCGCGGCGATCATGGTCACCAACCCCAACACCTGCGGCCTGTTCGAACGCGACATTCGCGCCATGGCCGATGCGGTGCACGAGGCGGGCGGCTACTTCTATTGCGACGGCGCGAATTTCAACGCGATCGTCGGCAAGGCGCGCCCCGGCGACCTCGGCGTCGACGCGATGCACATCAACCTGCACAAGACGTTCAGTACACCCCACGGTGGCGGCGGTCCGGGCTCGGGCCCGACGGTCCTCTCCGAAGCGCTCCGGCCCTTCGCGCCGATCCCCGCGATCGTGAAGGAGGGTGATACGTATCGGATCATCGAGGAAGAGACAGGCGACTTTGCCAAGAGCTTTGGCCGCATGGTCGCTTTCCATGGGCAGATGGGGATGTTCGTCCGGGCCCTGAGCTACATGCTCAGTCATGGCGCCGACGGTCTGAAGAAGGTGGGCGAGGACAGCGTTCTCAACGCGAACTATGTCCGTGTGCGCCTCGCCGAGGAAATGACCCAAGGCTATCCGGGGCTGTGCATGCACGAAGCTCTGTTCTCGGACAAATGGCTGAAGGATACGGGCATTGGCACGCTCGATTTCGCAAAGGCGATGATCGACGAGGGTTTCCACCCGATGACCATGTACTTCCCGCTGGTCGTTTCCGGTGCGATGCTGATCGAGCCGACCGAGACGGAATCGAAGCAGTCCCTCGACGAGTTCTGTGATTCGCTCCTTGCCCTCGCACGAGCCGCGAAAGCAGGCGAGACCGAGCGGTTCAAGAACGCTCCGCGCTTTGCCCCGCGTGGCCGTCTCGACGAGACCAGGGCAGCTCGCAAACCGGTGCTGCGCTGGACGCCGCCGAATCCCGAGGCGATGGCGGCAGAGTAGAACTGCCCTGATCGGACCGGGCGGAGAAAGCTTCAGGGTGAGGGGGCCAACCCCTCACCCGATCGGGAAAGCTCGACCGGTCGTGCTTACAGAACCGGCTCGACGGAACCCGGACTCGTCGGTTGCGGGCCTACGATCGGGGGCGGCTGGCATTCGGCGAACCCCTGACGCCATCCGGCGGCATAGCTCGGCTGCAATCTGAACAGTTCCTCGTTCCGGAAGCTGCGATTGTCGAATGCCGCACGGCGCGCCTCAGCCGTGCGGCAGCCATCGGAGAAGCCTTCGGTGTAGTAGGGGCCTTCGACCAGCTCCTTCGGCGCACCTGCGCAGGCGGCCAGAAGGGCGGTGAGGGCGAGAATCACAAATGGGCGCATGACACTTCTCCTAGTGGGGAACCAGCCTAGGCCACCCATCGATGATGCGCCAGACCATGCTGTTAGCCGCTTGTTCAATAGCTTGAGCCTAATTCGCGCGCTTGCAGGTTGACGCGCGCGTTTCATCTGCTTTTTTCCGGCCTCGCTGCGCAGCTATGGTGCTAGCGCGGCCCGAAACGAAGGCGGTCCCGCTTGCTGAGTTTTCTCAAGATCTCCGGTCGCCGCCTTGTTCTGATGCTGGCCCTGGCAGCGCTGTGGCTGCTGCTTTCAGGGTATTGGAACAAGGCGACGCTTGTCGGCTTCGGCGCCTTCTCGGTCGCCGTCACGCTCTGGTTCGCCGACCGGGCGGAAACGATTGACCGCGAAGGCGTGCCTACATCGGTCTTCCCGCGCATCATCAGCTACATGGCCTGGCTGATCCTCGAGATCGGTAAGGCAAACGTGATGGTCGTGCGCGAGGTCGTCCGGCCGCAAATCCGCCTGGCACCCAAGCTGATCCGCGTCCCCGCCACGCAGCCTTCGGACCTGACCAAGACGATCTTCGCCAATTCGGTCACCCTGACACCGGGCACGGTGACCGTTGACGTGCGGGAGGACTGCCTCCTGATCCATGCGCTCGACGAAAGCTTTGCGGATATTGACGGGATCAGCGCGATGGGCGCGAAGGTCTCGCGGCTTGAAGCCGGAAAGGGGAGCTGATGTTCACCGCTGCCGCCGCTGCGATCATCGTCGCGATGATCATCATGCTCTTCCGCGCCATCGCGGGACCAACCGTCTATGACCGCGTTCTCAGCGTGAACAGCTTCGGGACCAAGACCGTGCTGCTGCTTGCCGTGCTCGGCTTCCTGATGGGGAGACCGGCCTTCCTCGACATCGCGCTGCTTTATGCGCTGATCAATTTCATCGCGACGATCGCGATCCTGAAGTTCTTCCGGTACGGACGGCTGTCCGCCTCGATGGCCGATATGGACCTTATCAGAGGGGATCGCCGCTGATGGAGCTTCTGCTCGACATCCTTTCCTGGCCGCTCCTGCTTGCCGGGGGTGCTTTGGTCATCCTCGGCGCTGTTGGTGTGCTGAGGTTTCCTGACTTCTACACGCGAACCCATGCAGCCGGTGTGACCGATACATTCGGTGCGGACCTGATCCTCCTTGGCCTCCTGCTGCAGGTTCCCGATACGATGACGGGGATCAAGCTGGTCCTGATCTTCCTCTTCATGATGATGACGAGTCCCGTGGCCACACACTCGATCGCCCACGCCGCTTATGCTGGGCGGGAGGCTCCGCTGACCGGTAAGTTGCTCCTCAGGCAGAACGTCCCCGTAGACATCACCGCGGACGGAGAGATCAAGGAGGCCGCGGAATGATGCTGCTTGCCGAGGCCGTCGCCCCCGCCAGCGAACTCCTCGCCGAAAGCGAGTTTCCCGGCCTGTCCGCTGCCTTTGCGGTGGAGATCTTCATCCTCGCCATGCTCGCAGCGACGGCGTTCGCCATGATCCGCATGCGCCAGCTTTTCGGTGTCGCGATGTTGTCGGGCATCTATTCCCTGCTGTCCGCCGCCTTCTTCGTTGCCCTCGATGCCGTGGACGTGGCCTTCACGGAGGCTGCGGTCGGTGCCGGCGTCTCGACCGTGCTCGTCCTTTCAGGGATCGCCTTGACCGCCAAGCGCGAACTCCCGGTGGACCGGGAACGGACCTTCCTGCCGCTGGCGATCGTGCTCGTCGTGGGCGCAGCGCTTGTCTATGCGACCATCGACATGCCGGCTTTCGGCGATCCGAACGCGCCGGCAAACGTCTATGTCGGTGCGCAATACATCGAGAGGACGCCTGAGGATATCGAGGTCCCGAACATCGTCACGGCCGTGCTTGCCAGCTATCGCGGCTTCGATACGCTCGGCGAGACGGTCGTCGTCTTCACCGCTGGCCTTGCCTGCCTTCTCCTGCTTGGTGCGGGGTCGATCCGAGGCGGCGGCCGCCATGACGACGAGGAGCACTGAACGATGGGCCACCTGATCCTTCGCGTCACGATCAAGCTGCTCTTCGCGCCGATCATTCTGTTCGCGCTCTACGTGCAGTTCCACGGCGATTACGGTCCCGGCGGCGGGTTCCAGGCCGGGGTGACCCTCGCTGCGGCCTTCATCCTCCATGCTCTCGGTTTCGGTCTCGATCGCTGCCAGAAGGTGATTCCGCCGGGCTGGTTGCCGGTTGGCATGGCCCTCGGTGTGCTGATCTACGCCGGAACCGGAATCTACACGATGCTGCTTGGCGGCAATTTCCTCGACTACGACGTGATCCAGCCCGACAGCCACCACCATGCAGGCCAGCATATTGGTATCATCGTGGTCGAACTTGGCGTCGGCCTCGCCGTGGCTGCGACGATGCTGCAGATCTTTTACGCTTTCGCGGCGCGCGAGCCTGAACCGATGGACGACGCCTGGTAATGCTCGAATTCATCCTTGCACGCTATAACTACTGGATCGTCATCTGTTTGATGATGACGGGTCTTTATATCGTCTTTGCACGGGGCAACCTGGTGAAGACGCTGATAGGCTTGAACCTGTTCCAGACCTCAGTCTTCATTTTCTACATCACCGTGGGGAAGGTCATCGGCGGCACTGCCCCGATCCTGATCGAGAACAAAAAGAAGGACGGCACCCACGGCGGAGACCATGGCGCAGGCCACGGCGAGAGCCATTCCGAAGCGCCGGTCGGTTTCGTTTCGTCGGACGAAGCAGAACATCTCGTCTCAGAGGGCGCTGCCCATGAGGCGACCGATCCATCCGTCACCAATCAAATCGGCTACGGGCAGCCGGGTGCGGGCGGGCAGGCGACGGAGAGCCTGCACCTGCAGCCGCCGGCCACGCCAGCGAACGAGCTGTTCAAGGACGTCGCTGGCGACGCTGCCCATGCCGCGGGAGCCAGCAGCGACGCCGCGGCGGCGGCGACTGATATCCTTTACTCCAACCCTCTGCCCCATGTCCTCATCCTCACGGCCATCGTCGTCGGGGTGGCGACCACGGCTGTCGGTCTTTCGCTCGCGGTTCGGATCCGCGAGGCCTACGGAACAGTGGAGGAAGATGACCTCGAAAGCATGGACAACGCAGCCGAAGTCGCAGAGGTCGCGCGCTGATGTTGCTCGATGACCTCCCCGTCCTGCCGGTGATCCTGCCGCTCGTTGCGGCACCGGTCTGCCTACTCCTCCCCAACAACCGGCTTGCAGGCTCCTTCGCGACCCTCGTTGCGTGGATCGCGCTCGTCCTGTCGGCGATGCTGCTCCACACGGTCGCGGTCGTCGGGCCCGTGGAATACGCGTTGGGCGGATGGGCCAGCCCGCTCGGGATCATCTACCGTGTCGACCTGGCCGGCGCGATCGTCATGACGCTCGTCGCCCTGATGGCATCCGTCACCTTTCCGTATGCGATCGAAAGTGCGCGGGAGGAGATTGTCCCCAGCCAGACCAGCGCCTTTTTCGCGATGTTCCTCATCGTCTTTGCGGGGCTCATGGGCGTGGTCGCAACGGGGGATGCGTTCAACGTCTTCGTCTTCCTCGAGATCAGTTCGCTCTCGACCTATACCCTCGTCGCCATGGGGGCGAAGCGGGATCGCCGGGCGCTGACCGCCGCCTTTACCTATCTGGTGCTCGGCACGATCGGCGCGACGTTTTTCGTCATCGGCCTCGGCCTTCTCTATCAGGTGACCGGCACCCTCAACATGATCGACCTCCATGATCGCTTGGCGGGGGTCGACAACAAGGTCGTGCGCGCAGGTTATGCCTTCATCCTGACGGGGCTGGGGCTGAAGCTCGCCATGTTCCCGCTGCACCGTTGGCTCCCCGCCGCCTACACCTACGCGCCCTCTCCAGTGACCGCGTTCCTTGCCTCCACCAGCACGAAGGTCGCGATCTACGCGATGCTGCGGTTCCTCTTCACGGTGTTCGGCTTCAATTTCGGCTTCATCGATGTCGCCTTCACCTTCTTCCTGATCCTCGGCCTGATCGGCATGTTCTATGCCAGCCTGATCGCGATCTTCCGCGAGGACGTAAAGATGATCCTCGCCTATTCCTCGGTGGCGCAGATCGGCTACATGCTCCTCGGGATCAGCTTCGCGACGGTGGACGGTGTGGCCGCGGCCCTTGTCCATGTGGTCAACCATGCGGTGATGAAGACGACGCTGTTCCTCGCTGTCGGTGCGGTCTTCTATGCCCTCGGCTCGCACAGGCTCTCCGCATACAGAGGGCTCGGCAAGCGGATGCCTGTGACCACGGCCGTCTTCCTGATTGGCGGGCTGTCCCTGATCGGCGTACCGCTGACCGGCGGCTTCATCTCGAAGTGGGTGCTGGTGGCTGCCGCATTCAACAGCGTTCTCGCTGTGCCCTCTCTTGTCATTGTCCTGATGATTGTTGCCAGCTCTCTGCTCGCGGTCGCCTATATCGGTCGGATCGCGTGGACGATGCTGCTTGAAGAACCTGTGGGCAGGCAGCCGAAACCGGTCCCGATGATGATGGTCGTGCCGATGGTCCTGATGGCAGCGCTGACGATTTATCTCGGCATAGATGCCGCGACGCTTGTCAGCCTCTGCCGGCAGGCTGCGGAAACGCTTCTCTCCACCGGCCTCGGTTTCGGAGGGACAAGCTGATGGCAGGTCTCTTCCAGCTCCTTCCGCTCGAGACGGCGGTGGTGGTCAGCATGGCCGCTCCGCTCGTCGCCTTCTTCGTCGTCGCGCTTCTCGACCGTTCGCCGAACCTGCGCGAGGCTGCATCCATCACGGCTGGCCTTGTTACGTTCTACTGTGCCGTGACGATTTTTATCGGCGTGGGCGACGGCGCGCGGCCGGAGATCGACATCGTCGAGATGCTTCCCGGCCTGTCGCTCAAGCTCGCGGTGGAGCCGCTCGGCGCGCTCTTCGGCCTGATTGCTTCGGGCCTCTGGGTGGTGAACACCTGCTATTCGATCGGCTATATGCGCGGTCATCACGAGGGTGGGCAGACGCGCTTCTACATGGCGTTCTGTGTTGCGATTTCCGCGGCGCTGGGCATTGCCTATGCGGGCAATCTTCTCACCTTCTTTCTTTTCTATGAAGCGCTGACACTCTCGACATTTCCGCTCGTGACCCATGAACGGGATGAGGCGGCGAGGGCAGGGGGGCGGGTTTATCTCGGCATCCTGATGGGAACCTCCATCGGGCTCCTGCTCCCGGCGGTGGTGTGGGTGTACGGCCTGACCGGGACGACCGATTTCGCGCTCGGCGGGATATTGGGCCAGGTCTCGGCCAACATGCCGCTGGTCTTCTCGATCATCGTCTGCCTTTTCGCCTGGGGCACGGCGAAAGCGGCGTTGATGCCGTTCCACCCCTGGCTACCCAACGCCATGGTCGCGCCGACGCCCGTCTCGGCTTTCCTGCACGCCGTTGCTGTCGTGAAAGCCGGGGTGTTCGGTGTCCTGAAGATCTCGATCTACACCCTCGGCGCGGTGGAGCTGAGTCAGTCGGCGGCCGCGGATATCATTACCTATGTAGCGGCGGCGTCGATCCTGATCGCCTCGGCCATCGCGATGACCCAGGACAACCTCAAGGCCAGGCTTGCCTATTCGACCGTCAGCCAGCTGAGCTACGTGACGCTGGGCGCGATGATCGCGAGCCGCTATGGCATTCTCGGCGGGGGCGCCCAGATCGCGGCCCACGCCCTTGGCAAGATGACCCTGTTCATGTGCGCCGGTGCCATCGCCGTCGCCCATCACAAGAAGTACATTTCAGAGATGCGGGGCCTTGGCCGGGTCATGCCTTACACCTTCACGGCCTACATCATCGGCGCCTGTTCAATCATCGGTCTGCCTCCCTTCGCAGGAACATGGCCGAAGTTCCTCCTGATGCTCGGCTCGATCGAGACCGGTGATGCGATCCTGGTCGGTGTGCTGATCCTCTCGAGCCTGATGAACATTGTCTACCTGCTGACGCCGGCCGTCCGCGCATTCATGGACCCCGTTCCGGGCAACCAGGCGGCCGAGATCAAGGAAGCGCCTGCCTTCTGTCTGTTCCCGCCCTGGTTCACAGCCATCGGCTGCCTTGTCCTGTTCTTCTACATGGGTGACATCATCCGGTACCTCGAACCCCTTGTGGAGGGTCTATGAGCGACGAACAGCACCCGGACATCTTGCCCGAGGAGCGCTCGATTTTCGAAACGCCGGGCTGGATCCGTTTCATGTGGTTCTTCGTCCCTGGCACGGGCTTGTTCTTTGCGCTGATGAACATCGTGCTGGCGGTCCTGCACAAGACCCACCCTCATTTCGGCTGGCTTTTTGACAAGAACCCGGTGTTCTACGGCATCGTCGGCTTTGTCAGCTTCTCCTTCATCGTTCTCGTCGGCCAGCACCTGCGCAAGATCGTAATGCGGCCCGAGGACTATTACGACGGCCCGGAGGCAACGATGCCCCGGATCAATACTGACGACGAAGTCCGCATGCGGTCGATCAGCCTCGGGGAGACTGACGAGTGATCCCCTTCCTTCCTGCAGAGACGAACCCAGCCATCATCCTGATGGTCGCCGGCGTGCTCATGGTCTTCTTCGGCCCGCGGGGCAGGGGCATCATCGGCGTGATCGCCGTGGCGCTCGGCTTCCTGCAGATGTATTCCCTTGGTGTCGGGCCAATGGGCGACGCCCAGATGTATGGCATCACGGAAGTCGCAGGCTATGAGTTCATTCCCCTCCGCCTCGACAAGCTGTCCGTGGTCTTCGCCACCATCTTCCACATCGCTGCACTGGTGAACGTCATTTATGGCTGGCAGGGCGCGACCAAGGTCGAAGCCTCCATGGGCATCGTGTATGCCGGCTCCGCCATCGGCGGGGCTCTGGCTGGTGATCTCCTGACCCTCTTTGTCTTCTGGGAAATCGCGGCGATCTCGTCCGTGTTCATCATCTGGGCCGGTGGCGGGCATGCTGCTTTCAAGGCTGGCATGCGCTACCTCGTGATCCAGGTGATGTCGGGGCTCTTGCTGCTGGCTGGCATCGCGCTGCATCTCGTGCGCGGCGGCAGCTCCGAATTCGGTGCGTTCAAGCTTGTGGGTGAGGCCGGCGTCGATCCGGTGGCGGCGCTCATCCTCTTCGCCTTCGGTATCAAGGCCTGCTTCCCGATCCTCCACACCTGGCTGCAGGACAGCTACCCCAAAGCCTCTGGTGTTGGCGCCGTCATGCTCTCCGCATTCACCACGAAACTGGCGATCTATGCGCTGGCGCGGGGTTTCGCCGGTACGGACATCCTGATCCCGATCGGCGCGACCATGACGGTCTTTCCAGTCTTCTTCGCCCTCATCGAGAATGACCTGCGCAAGGTCCTGGCCTACTCGCTCAACAACCAGCTCGGCTTCATGGTTTGCGCCATCGGCATAGGCACGCCCTTGGCGATCAACGGTGCCGCAGCTCATGCCTTCGTGCACATCACCTACAAGGCGCTCCTGTTCATGGGCATGGGTGCGGTGCTCCTCCGGACGGGGACGACCAAGGCGACCGATCTCGGCGGCCTTCACAAGTCGATGCCCTGGACCACGGCCTTCACCATCGTTGGCGCCATGTCGATCTCGGCATTCCCTCTGTTCTCGGGCTTCGTGGCGAAGTCGATGATAACCCTCGCCGCAGCCGAGGAGCATATGTTGCTCGCATGGCTCGTGCTGCTCTTCGCCTCCGCGGGTGTGCTCGAACACTCGGGCATCAAGATCCCGTATTTCGCCTTCTTTGCCCATGACCGCTTCGCGCCGAGCCTACGCAACGGCGCTCCGCGTCCGAAGGAGGCACCGCTCAGCATGCTGATCGCGATGGGCTTGGCTGCGTTCCTGTGCCTGCTGGTCGGCTTCTACCCGCCGGTTCTTTATGGCCTGCTGCCTTACGAGACGGACTATCACGCCTACACGCTGGAGCATGTGGCGACGCAGATGCAGCTCCTGATGTTTGCGATCTTCGCCTTCATGCTGCTCGTGCGGTTCAAGCTCTATCCGCCGGAGGTGCGCAGCGTGAACCTCGATGTCGATTGGTTCTGGCGCGTGCCGGGGCGCAAGGCACTCATGGCTGCCGTTCAGATGACGGCCGATGTCTGGCACGCCATTTGGGCTGCGCTGCGGGATATCACTGGCCAAGTCCTGAGCGGGATCGGGGCAGTTCACAGGCCCGGCGGGCTCCTCGCGCGGTACTGGACCGTGGGTTATACGGCGCTGACAACGGCGGCGGTGCTGGCGGTCGCACTACTGCTCGCATTCCTGTCCTAGCGGGAACATGACAGCGGGCCGCGCTTCTGCTAGCGGCCCGCAGCTATGTTGAAACTCGCGATCATCGGCCGCCCGAATGTCGGCAAATCGACCCTGTTCAACCGCCTTGCCGGGCGGAAGCTGGCCATTGTGGATGACCAGCCGGGGGTGACGCGCGACCGGCGGGACCTCGACATCCAGTTCGGTGACTTCGAAGTCCGCCTGATGGATACGGCAGGGCTCGAAGACGCCGCCGACGGCTCGCTCCAGGCGCGGATGCGCCAAGGCACCGAACGGGCCGTGGCCGAGGCTGATGTGGCCTTCTTCATGATCGACGCGCGCTCTGGCCTCACGAGCCAGGACAGGAACCTCGCCGAGATCCTGCGCCAGAGCCCGACCCCGGTCATCGTCGTGGCGAACAAGACCGAAGGCCGCGGCGAGGAAGGCGCCTATGAAGCCTACGAGCTCGGCCTCGGCGATCCCGTGGCGATCTCCGCCGAGCACGGCGAGGGCATGGCCGACCTCTACCAGGCGCTGGTCGAGACCGTTGAGAAGCACGGCATCGATCCTGACAAGGACGAAGAGGAAGAGCCTGAGTTCAAGCCCCTCCGGGTTGCCATCGTGGGACGGCCCAATGCGGGGAAGAGTACCCTGATCAACAAGCTCCTCGAGGAAGACAGGTTACTCACCGGACCGGAGGCGGGGATAACCCGCGACTCGATCGAGGTCGACTGGGTCTGGAACGACGGTGAGCGAGACTGGCCGGTTGCCCTCTGGGACACCGCCGGTATGCGGAAGAAGGCGAAGGTTCAGGACAAGCTCGAAAAGCTCTCGGTCGGTGATACCCTCCGTGCGGTGAGGTTCTCCGAAGTGACGGTCCTTGTCATCGACGCAACCACGCCTTTCGAAAAGCAGGACCTTCAGATCGCGGACTTCATCGAGAAGGAAGGCCGGGCGGCTGTCGTCGTGGTCAACAAGTGGGACCTCGTCGAGGACACCGACCGCGCGGCAAAGGAGCTGCGGCTTGATGCCCTGCGGGCCTTCCCGCAATTCGGCGGGGTGCGGGTCGTTTTCCTGTCCGGCCTGACCGGACGGCATATCGACAAGCTGATGCCGGCAATCGTCGACGCCTATCGCGACTGGAACGCCAAGGTAAAGACCTCGGAGTTCAACAACTGGCTCGAAGGTGTCATCGCGCACCACCCGCCGCCTGCCGTTGCGGGACGCCGGATCAAGATGCGCTATGGCTCACAGATCAAGACGCGTCCACCGACATTCGTCATCAAGTGCCAGCGTGCGAACGAGGTCCCCGAAACCTACCGCCGTTATCTCGTGAACTCGATCCGGGAGAGCTTCGACCTCGAAGGGACACCCGTGCGTGTCTTCCTGCGAGCGGGTGACAATCCCTATGCGGACAAGGCGAAGCGTAAGCATTAGGCTTTTCTAGAGCGCTTGCCACGGCTGGACCGTGGCACTCAGCTCCTGACGCTCAAGCTAGCTCTGGTGTTCCGAGATGGGCACCACGGTCGAGCCGTGGAGAGCGCTTGAGAAGCGGGCAGCACTCTGGGTCGGCCCAAGGTCCGGTTTCTCGAAGGACGGGGTGTCCGGGCGCGAGATTGGCCGTGCTCAGAGTATTTATTGTATGCGCGGACAAACCCGCGCCCGGCGGTGATTTTGCGAGAGGCTCACAGAGCGCTTTAAGCTCTCGGGCAGGTCCGGGGTCGTGACGTCCCGTCGCCTGCCTCACCGCCTCCGAAGCCAAAACACGGAACGACCGGTCCGGCCCGCTTTCCTTCGGAGAACGGAGCAGTTGTAGCATGGTGGGTGAGGGCGGGGATAAGCGGGTGTTCGCTGTCATTCCGGGGCAGCCCCGAACTTGATCCGGGTATGAGCCCGGAACCCATACTCGGCCCTGTTTGGGTTCCGGGCCCGCTCTTCGAGCGTCCCGGAATGACGGTGTGAGGGCCGTCATCCCGGCCGGAGCGCAGCGGAGAGCCGGGACCCATGGCCTGTTGTTTGAGCTAGGCGCTCCTGGTCGCTCTTTCGGCCATGGGTCCCGGATAATCCCCGGATCAAGTCCGGGGCTTTCCGGGATGACGGCGTGGGTAGGCTGGTCCGTGGACGAAGGGTGAATTGGTTATCGTTCCGTCTTACGAATCTCGTTGCTCGCTAGCAGCCTGCTCGGTCGATCTGGAAGCAGAGCTCAGGTGCGTCGCGAATCCATCGTAGCGAGTAAAAAAGAAGGCTAGAATTGCGGAGTATCCTACCATCAACGCTATCGATGAGACGACATACTCTGCTTTCATGACCTCAGCTGCAAAGTCCATACGAACGAATGCTGCGATAATGCGTACAGAGATGGTTAGCGCATGTATGACGACTCCAGACGATATTATCGCGACTGGGATAACAAGGACACGGGTAGCGATTCTGATTTTTCGCCATTTTTTCAAAGTGTGTTTGTCAGTGGCTGGAAACGATTGCTCATACCGAATGATTTCCAGAAGTGCGTGATAGAAAAAATAGTAGAAGACATATGACACTATCCCGGCAATGAGGAATAGGATCACCGAGAGACAGACGCTCAAGGCGGAGAGAGCGATGTCGATCATTTAAAGCTCCAAGCGGTCTGGTTCATCACCGCTTCAGCTCTCTAATCGCCCGCTCCAGCCCCTCGAGCGTCAGCGGGAACATCCGCCCGTCGAAGAGCTGCTGGGTCAAATCAATCGACGGGGCCCATTTCCAGCGATCCTCCGGGATTGGATTAAGCCAGACGGCTTTCTCGTAGATCTGCAGCAGGCGCTTCATCCAGATCGCGCCGGCTTCCTTGTTGTAGTACTCGACCGAGCCGCCGGGCATGGTGATCTCGTAGGGGCTCATCGAGGCGTCGCCGATGAAGAGGACCATGTAGTCGCTGCCATAGGTATGCAGAACGTCCCAGGTCTCGGTTTTGTCCGACCACCGACGGTTGTTGTCCTTCCACACGAAGTCATAGAGGAAGTTGTGGAAGTAGAAATATTCGAGGTGCTTGAACTCTGACCGCACGGCGGAGAAGAGCTCTTCGCAGAGCTCGATATAGGGGTCCATGGACCCGCCGATGTCGAAGAAGACCAGGAGCTTGACCGCGTTGCGGCGCTCGGGCCGCATCTGGACGTCGAGGAAGCCGTGGCGGGCGGTGGCGTCGATGGTGCCATCGAGGTCGAACTCATCCGCCGCACCCTGACGAGCGAAGCGACGGAGCTTGCGTAGCGCGACCTTGATGTTCCTTGTGCCGAGTTCTTTCTGGTCGTCGAGGTTCTTGAACTGGCGCTTCTCCCAGACTTTCACCGCGCTCTTGTTCTTCGAGGTGCCGCCGATGCGAACGCCCTCGGGGTGGTAGCCTGAATTGCCAAAGGGGGAGGTGCCGCCGGTGCCGATCCACTTGTTGCCGCCCTCATGGCGGCCTTCCTGCTCCTTCAGGCGCTCCTCGAGCGTCTTCATCAGCTCTTCCCAGCCGCCGAGCTTTTCGATCTGGGCTTTCTCTTCCTCGGTCAGGTATTTTTCGTTCAGGGCACGGAGCCAGTCTTCGGGCAACTCCCGGCCCTCCGGCACCATCTCGCCGAGGCTCTCGATGCCCTTGAAGGTCTCGCCAAAGACGGCGTCGAAACGGTCGAGGTGGCGCTCGTCCTTCACCAGCGCGGCGCGGGAGAGATAGTAGAAGTTCTCGACCTTCATGTCGGCGAGGTCGTGCTTCATCGCCTCGAGCAGCGTCAGGTATTCCCGGAGGCTGACGGGCACGTCGCGGGCTTTGAGCGCATGGAAGAACTTCGTGAACATGCCCTGGCGTAACAGCCACGGGGCAGGGGTGCAAAGGAGGCTTCGCGCCGCGCCCGTTCGTCCCTATCTCTCAGGGGTCAAAGGGAGGACACGATGGGCGTTGCTGACGAAGTCGACTACGAGATCCACGGCCACGAGATGCAATATGTCGAGGTCGAGCTCGACCCCGGCGAGAGCGCCGTCGCCGAGGCGGGCTCGATGATGTACAAGGATGCGTCGATCAGCATGACGACGGTTTTCGGTGATGGCTCTGCGCAGACGGGCGGCATTCTCGGCGGCCTGCTCGGTGCAGGAAAGCGGCTCATCACTGGCGAGAGCCTGTTCACGACCGTGTTTACCCATAACGGCAAGGGCAAGGCGCGGGTCGCATTTGCCGGGCCGTTCCCCGGCTCCATCCTCGCGATCGACCTGTCCAAGCACGGAGGAAAGCTCGTCTGCCAGAAAGACAGCTTCCTCGCCGCGGCGAAGGGCGTCCAGATCGGGATCGACTTCCGTAAGCGGATAGGGGTCGGGCTCTTCGGCGGCGAAGGCTTCATCATGCAGTCGCTCGAAGGGGATGGCATGGTCTTCGTGCATTTCGGCGGCGCGATCCGAGAACGAACGCTGGCGCCCGGTGAAGAGCTGCATGTCGACACGGGCTGTCTGGCAGCGCTGGAGCCGAGCGTCGACTACGACGTGACGCTGGCTGGCGGCGTGAAGAGCGTGGTCTTCGGCGGCGAAGGCCTGTTTTTCGTCAAGCTGCGTGGTCCGGGCAAGGTCTGGCTGCAATCGCTGCCGTTCTCGCGTCTGGCTGGCCGTGTGCTGGCGAATGCGCGGCCGAGTGGTCAGGGCGAGAGCTCGGTGCTCGGCGGTGTTGGTGATCTCCTGCGCGGCGACTGATGATGTCGGGAGACTGTCAGGGGCACGTTCCCGGCCCCTGTTGGCCTGCAGCTTGCCTGCACAATAAGGATTGTCGCAAAAGGTGTGTAGGGAGAGAGGAGCTGGGCTGTCGCCTCGCTTGGGTAGCCTGTGCCTGAGACTTCCCGCAGCATCCGGGCCTGGGGGCGCGAGACCTTTGGCGACCCAGAGACGCTGGCGCCGCTGGTGGAGCGCGCGCGGCTGGAGCTTGATGAGCTTGCCGCGGCGGTAGCCGCTGGTGAGCCAGATGCTGCCGTGAAGCTCGAGGCCGCGGACGTGGCGATCCTGTTGCACCGGATCGTCGGCATTCTCGGCGGTGAGCTTTCGGATGCGGTGGATGCCAAGATGGCGATCAACCGCGCGCGGCGCTGGAACGTCTCCGGCGATGGGACTGGTTCGCACATCCCGGGCGATTGACTTGCGCGCAGCTCCGGCGAAAGGCTCACGCAGAGCATGGAGAGCGCGATGCTGGGCGTCTGTTATTATCCGGAGCATTGGCCGCGGAGCCTCTGGGCGCATGATGCGCAGCGCATGGCGGAGCTTGGGATCGGCTTCGCGCGGATCGGGGAATTCGCGTGGGCGCTGATGGAGCCCGAGCCCGGACAGTTCGAGTTCGGCTGGCTCGACGACGCGATCGGGACGCTCGGCGATGCCGGGCTCAAGGTGATGCTGGGCACGCCGACGGCCACGCCGCCGAAATGGCTGATTGATAGCGTGCCTGATGTCCTGGCCTATGATCGTGATGGCCGGGTTCGCGGCTTTGGCTCGCGGCGGCATTATTGTTTCTCGTCGGGGAATTATCGTCGCGAGAGCCGTCGGATCACGGAGGTCCTGGCCAAGCGCTATGGGGGTAACGGAACCGTCAGCATGTGGCAGACGGATAATGAGTTCGGCTGCCACGACACGGTGCGCAGCTATTCACCGATGGCGCGGGATGCGTTCAGGCTCTGGCTCAAGGCCAAGTACGGCGACATCGGTGCACTGAACGAGGCCTGGGGCAATGTGTTCTGGTCGATGCTCTACCGGAGCTTCGACGAGATCGAGCTGCCGAACCTGACGGTGACGGAGGCCAATCCCAGCCACTGGCTCGACTTCTACCGTTTCTCCTCGGACCAGGTGATCAGTTTCCATAGGGAACAGGCAGCGATCATTCGCGAGCATGCGCCGGATGCTCTCATCACGCATAATGCCATGGGGCATTTTACCGACTACGACCATTTCGCTCTGGGTGCTGAGGTCGATATCCTGACCTGGGACAGCTACCCGCTGGGGTTCCTGTCGCAGAGCCGGAAGCCCGATGGTTTCAAGGCCGAATACCTGCGTCAGGGCAATCCGGACTTCGCAGGATTCCACCATGACCTTTATCGTGGTTGCGGCAAGTGGGCGGTGATCGAGCAGCAGCCGGGTCCGGTGAACTGGGCACCGGATAACCCTGCCCCCCTGCCCGGCATGTTGAAGCTGTGGAGCCTCGAAGCGCTGGCGCATGGCGCGGAGTTCACCGCGCCGTTCCGCTGGCGGCAGGCGCCCTTCGCGCAGGAGCAGAACCACGCGGGCCTTCTGCGCCCGGACGATCAGCCCGCGGCGGGGTATGGGGAGATTGCCGAGGTCCGGGACGTCCTGCCTGCGCTCTCTGACGCCAAAGGTGAGGCGAAAGTGGCGCTCGTCTTCGATTATGACAGCCTCTGGATGGCGGAGATCCAGCCGCAGGGGTCGGGTTGGCACACCCTCGATATCTGCATGGAATGGTACGCAGCTGCGCGGAGCCTTGGTCTCGATGTCGACGTGGTCGCGCCAGGCAGGGATCTATCAGCCTACGACATGGTGCTGGTCCCTGCTCTTCTTCATGTGTCGCAGGGAGCGCTCGATGCCCTGAAAGCGAGCGGTGCACGCATTGTCGTCGGGCCGCGCTGCGGTTCGAAGGATGAGAACGGCAATGTGCCCGAAGGGCTGGCACCGGGCAGGCTGCGCGAGCTCATCCATCTGACCGTGGCGCGGAGCGAGACGGTGCCGGGGCATGGTGGCAACGCAGGGGTCGGTGCGTGGCATGTCTGGCGTGACGAGGTGGACACAGCGCTTGAGCCATCGCTTCAGGACACGGAGGGTCGGCCAATCCTCTACCAACATGGCCGAGTGCGGATGTTTACCGCCCTACCCGATGATGCCTTGCTGCGCTTTGTCGTGAAGCAGGCAGCGAGCGACGCCGGTCTTGAGGTGGTGGATCTTCCGGAAGGCTTGCGACTACGCACGGGCCGTGGCCAGCGCTTTGCATTCAATTATGCGAAGATGCCGCGGTCCCTGCCGGATGGCGTGGGGCCTGCAGATGGTTTTACCGTCGGTGGACGGATGGTCCCGCCCGGCGGGGCTGCTGTCTGGGAGGCCTAGTGGGTTGTGACCGGCTGGGGTTCCTGTTCGGGAACCTCGGCGCTTTCGTCATCGGAGCCTGAAACGACATACTGATCGCTCAGCCAGCGGTTAAGATCGACATCGGCGCAGCGCTTCGAACAGAATGGTTCGTAGGCACCGCTCATCGGCTTTCCGCAAATGGGACAAGGCGGTTTCGGGGTCATCAGCATACCTCCGTCACGTCGAACGTGTGCTGCCCGCCTTGGGACAGCGACACGCGGGCGCCGAACACCTCTGCCAGTGCTTCGCTAGCGCCCTGTTTCTCCCAGACCTTTCGGGCCGGTCCTGGCAAGCTGACAGCAAATCGCGCCGTGCGGTTCCCGCTGAGCGAGAGATGCGCGGCGCAATAAGCCCGCCATGCGAGCATGTCCGGCGCGAAAACGCGGCCTTCGCGGACGCTGGCAAGCTCGGTCGCCTGTGTCAAATCTTCGAGAATCGAGCGGCGGTCGCGCCCGAAGAGGAGGAAGACCAGC
This sequence comes from Parvularcula lutaonensis, assembly GCF_014651915.1. Lineage (GTDB taxonomy): Bacteria > Pseudomonadota > Alphaproteobacteria > Caulobacterales > Parvularculaceae > Parvularcula > Parvularcula lutaonensis. Next base: position 914,897 of record NZ_BMXU01000002.1, on the reverse strand, counting down.
CCTTCCTTCGTCGCCGCGGGTATGCTGACAAGGCCGCTGGTCTTCAAGATTGCCGTCAGTTGCTCACGGAGCATTTTCGGGACGCGCACGGCGGCCCGCGGGAGATCGAGCACCACTTGACCGCCAAGTGCGCGCAGGGTGATGGCCCGGCCGAGGGTGGCAAAGGCGGCCCTGCGAAGATGGTCTGCCGCGCCCTTCTGCGACTGGCCACCGATATGACCAAGGTCAACATCGATCGCGGTCAGCGCTTCGGTCTCGTCGATGACGAGACTGCCGCCGCCCTCGAGGCCGACGACCCGTTCGAGAGCCTCGTCCTCCGCCTCCGAGATGACCTCCCCCGTCCGGTCGATGGTCTCAACGTCGATGTGGTCCGGCAGGAACGCCTTGAGCTGCGCCGCAAGGGCCCCTGAACTCGTTCCAATACGGTCGAGATCCCGCCGGGCGAGGGTCGTGACGAGAGCCACGGCCGGATGGACCGGAACGGCCGGACCCGGAGCTTTTGCAGGCTTTGCGAGTTGTTCGCGAAGGGATTTCGGGATGTCTTCCTGTCCAAGAATGCCAGGCCTGGCCTCGGCCTCCGGCGTATCCGCGCGCAGGACAGCCGCGGGAAGACGGAGCGACGGCTTGTCGGTGAGGACCACGCGCTTGTCACCGATCGCTTCGCGGCGGACACCGGCGAGGATGAGCTTGCCCTCGGGGTACTGACGGTCTTTCACCGGCAGCATGGCTTCCATGCCACCACCGAGGTCGAAAAGCTGGCTGCCGAGGCGCTTGTCACGCTTGCCAGCACTGGCCCAGACGAGATCGCCCGCGTGGTAGCCGGAACGGGTGGCAAAGCGGTGGGCGAGGCGCAGGGCCCTGCCCTCCGCATCCATCAGCAGGCCGCGAACGCCAAAAGGTGTTTCTTCAACGAGGATCGAGGTGCTCACGCGCCCTTCCCCAATGCTGCGGCGAGACAGTTCTCGGCTTCGTAAAGAGGCAGGCCGACAATCGCCGTGTAGCTGCCGGTCACGCTGACGATGTGGGCGGCGAAAGCGCCCTGGATGCCGTAGCCCCCGGCCTTCCCCTCCCACTCGCCGCTTTCGAGATAGGCTTCGATATGGGCATCGGTCAGCCTGCGGACCTTCACGCGCGCTTCGACGACGCGCTTGCGCATCTCAGGCCCCGGGCCGGAGACGCACATGCCGGTATAGACCCGGTGGCTGCGTCCCGACATCAGGCGCAGGCATTGCTCGGCATATTCGCGGGTTTCGGCCTTGTCGAGCAGGCGCCGGCCAAGCGCGACGACCGTATCGGCCGTCAGGATGACGTCGCCGGGGAAACGGTCGCGGATGGCTTCGGTTTTTTCGACAGCGAGACGCTCGGCCAGCCTGCGCGGCTCTTCTCCGGGCAGCGGGGTCTCGTCGATGTCGGCGGGACAGATCTCGTCCGGGACGTAGCCGATCTGCTTCAGCAGCTCGCGACGACGCGGGCTCGCGCTGGCGAGAACAAGCCGGGGCACGACCTATTTGAAGCGGTAAGTGATCCGGCCCTTGGTCAGATCGTAAGGGCTCATCTCCACGAGAACCTTGTCACCCGCGAGGACGCGGATGCGGTTCTTGCGCATCTTGCCCGCGGTGTGGGCGATGATTTCGTGGTCATTGTCGAGCTTCACGCGGAAGTTCGCGTTGGGGAGGAGTTCCTCCACCGTTCCCTGAAACTCGAGCAGTTCTTCCTTGGCCATTGGCACCCTTGGTCACTTTTGGAAGCGGACATGTGCGCTGTGCTGGGGCAGCGGTCAAGTCGCCTTGCGCTGACAGTCACGCAAAGAAAAGGGCAGTCAGAAAGACTGCCCTTTCGTCGGTCGCTCTGTCCCTGCTCAGTCGATCCAGGCGACCTGCACACCTTCGCTGGCGGCGTTCTGCGCAATCTGGTCCTGCACGGCGGCGACGACAGCCGCCGTGCAGCCTTCAAGAGCGCGCCTGTCGGAACCGATGTAGTTGTCTTCGCAATACTCGCGGGCCGCGATCCACAAGCGCTTTTCAAAAGCCTCTGCGGCATCGGCGCTGGCGAGTTCTTCGAGAACGACGTCGATCGCGAACGTATCGAGTTCCTCGGCCTGTGCAGGCGCTGCCATGAAGCCGATAGCGGCGAGGGCCGCGGCGGCGGGAATAAAGGTTTTGAATTTCAACATTATAAGACTCCGACAAAGTGGGCGGTTGGCCCTGGAAAAGCTGCGATGACACCCCCTTGGTTGCTTCGCGTCATTGAGCTGTCATTCATGTGTCATATCATTGTCACGTAACTGACGCAAAACTTTTGCGTTGCTGACATGAAAAATTTCCGTGAACGCCGAAATATCGCACAAGCCGTTGTTTTCTCTCGAACAGAGCGATGATTGGGCATGCGAAGAAGGAGCCTTCGAGGCTCCGGACAGGTGAGAATTCCTGCGAACACCCGTCATGCGGGTGCAGATATGCAACAGTAGGAGGCTGGTTGCGGCCGCGACGGGCCTAGTCGAGGAAACGGGCCCGAATTTTCTGCGCGAGATCATCGCGCAGGCGGGCATAGGCCATGCGGAGGTCGAACTCGCTGCCACGGGTGTCCGTGGGATTCTCGACCTCCCAGAACTCGACCTTCGGGTGGACCTTCCGCGCTTCTGACGCCGCTTCATGGGTCAGGGCGATGACCACGTCGTACTTGTTGGTGTCGCACTCGCCGAATTCGCGCGGCTCGGTCGCGTTGGGCTGGTAGCCCTCTTCGCGCAGCGCGTCCTGCACGAAAGGATCGATTGCGCCCTTGTAGACACCGCAGCTTCCGACCTTGAAGTCCGGACCCAAGACCTTCCGCGCGACGGCTTCAGCCATGGGTGAGCGGACCGAGTTCATGTTGCAGGCAAAAAGAACAGAGCGTTCCATTACGCGGTCCCCCTGCCCATGCGCATGGCGAGGGAACAGATGAGTGTAAAGATGCGGCGCGCGGTTTCGAAGTTGGTTTCGATCTTTCCGTCGAGGCGCTCGATCAGCGTTTCCGTGCCTTCATTGTGGACAGCGCGGCGGGCCATATCGATCGTCTCGAGCTTTTCGGGCTGGGCAGCCCGGATGGCGTCGTAATAGTTCTCGCAGAGAAGGAAGTAGTCCTTGATCGTCCGGCGCAGGGGCGCAAGCGACAGGTGATGGGCGACCAGCTCCTCGCCGTTCGCATCTCGTATGTCGAAGATCAGCCTGCCGTCACGCTCGGACAGATGGAGGGCGTAAGGCCCGTCCCGCGTGGCGCCGGCCGGGGCGAAGACGTTGTCCTGCAACAGGTCGTGCATCGCCACCTTGCGCTCATGGTCGATGTCGCCGGCGGCCTGGCCCAGCGATTTCTCGTCGAGGACGACCTTGCTGAGGTGCTTGTTCTTCATGCCGTCCCCGAACTGCTCGAAGGATGATCTAGTCTATTCTTCCAAACGGAAAGTCACCGAAGCCGCGTGGCTCGGCAAGCCCTCGATCTCAGCAAGGGTCGCCGCAACAGGGCCGATCTCACGGAATGCCTTCTCCGGGCATCCGGTGACCGACATGCGCTTGACGAAATCGAGGACCGAAAGACCCGAGCTGAAACGGGCCGCACGGCTGGTCGGCAGCACGTGGCTCGGCCCGCCGACATAGTCGCCGATGGCTTCGGGCGTGTGGCGTCCGAGAAAGACAGCACCCGCATGGTCGATCAGCGGCAGCAGCGCTTCGGGATCGCGCACGCAAAGCTCAAGGTGCTCGGGCGCGATGATGTTCGAGACACGGGCCGCGTCGGCGAGGTCCTCGCACATGATGATGGCGCCCTGCTCCCGCCAGGCGGTTTCGGCGATCTCGCGCCGCGGGTGCTCCGCGAGCTGATCCTCGACGGCCTTGGCCACGGCACTGGCGAGGACTTCGCTACAGCACAGGAGGATCGACTGGCTGAGCTTGTCGTGCTCGGTCTGGCTGAGGAGGTCGGCGGCGATGTGGCTGGCTTCGATGCCGCCCTCGGCGATGACCGTGATCTCGGAGGGGCCTGCGATCGAGTCGATGCCGACATGGCCGAAGACCTGCCTTTTGGCTTCGGCGACATAGGCATTGCCGGGACCGACGATCTTGTCGACCGGTTTGATCGTCTCCGTGCCATAGGCCAGCGCGGCAACGGCCTGCGCGCCGCCGATCTTGTAGATCTCCGTCACCCCAGCCCGCTTTGCCGCGGCGAGGACGAGGGGGTTGAGCTTGCCCTCACGGGCGGGTGTCACGATGACGATGCGCTTGACGCCCGCGACCTTCGCAGGGATTGCATTCATCAGCACACTGCTGGGATAGGCAGCGGTGCCGCCGGGGACGTAAAGGCCGACCGCGTCGAGAGGCGTCCAGCGCCAACCCAGGGTCACGCCAAGGTCATCTATCCAGCGCCGATCTTCGGGACGCTGCCGGTCGTGGTAAGCCTCGATCCGGCGCGCGGCGATTTCGAGGGCGTCGAGCGCTTCTTTCGAGCACGCCGCGATGGCCTGCTCGACCTCCTGCTCGGTGACAGCGAGGCCACAGGAGAGATCAGTCCGGTCTAACTTCCGGGTCAGCTCGACGAGCTTGGCGTCGCCGCCCCCGCGAACATCGGCGATAATGTTCCGCACGCTGTCAGAAATTCCCGCAACGGCTGCCTCGTCCCGCTGCAACAGCGCGCGGAGCTTCGCTTCGAATCCCTCTTCGGTGGTATCGAGGCGACGCATGTCAGGCTGTCTCGTGTTTGGGGCGCCGCGCGGCGCGCCAGGGCGGCGAGACATCCTTCACGTTGACATTGATGGCTTCGACGTCGAGCGCGATCGTGCCGCCGCCCGCAAGGTTGAGGGTGATGGTACCGCCATTCTCGTCGCCGTCATAATCTGTACACAGAATGTCTATGAAGGCCTCCTTCGCCTCCATCCGCACACCGCGGGCCTTCACCGCTGTCACGTCATCGAAATGCACGCCGGTGCGCACGCGCAGGCCGGGGCTCAGGAAGCCCGGCTTCTTCTCCCACACATAGCGGTTGGCCATGAAGACGAAGCGGCGCTCGTCAGGCAGGTACGCAGTATCGCCAAGCTTCACGATTGCGTCCTGGAGAAGCGCGGAAACCGCCTTGAGGTCTTCCGCATCCGCAGCCATCAGGGCCAGGGGCTTGTACGCTGCCATTGTTCAGTCCTCGTCCTTCACACGCTCGATCAGAGCGCCGACGCCTCGGAGCTTGTCATCGAGCCGTTCGAAGCCGCGGTCCAGATGGTAGACGCGGCTGATCATCGTCTGGCCTTCCGCGCAAAGGGCGGCAATGACGAGGCTCATCGACGCACGCAGGTCTGTCGCCATCACTGGTGCGCCTTTCAGCTTCGGCACGCCGTGCACGGTGGCGGTCCGTCCGTTCACGTGGATATCCGCACCGAGGCGCGCAAGCTCGGGCACATGCATGAAGCGGTTCTCGAAGATGGTTTCGGTGATCTCTGCCGTACCCGAACCCTTGGCCATCAGCGCCATGAACTGCGCCTGCAGGTCGGTGGCGAATCCGGGATAGGGCTCCGTGATCACCGATTGCGAGACGGTCGGCGTGCCCCAGCGGGAAACCCGCAGTCCGCGCGGGTCATCCTCGAGCTTGAGGCCGCATTCTTCGAGGACTTTGGCCGCCGAGCCGAGAAGGTCGCGGCGGCCGCGTTCGAGCAACAGCTCTCCGCCGACGGCGCCGACAGCCATGGCGTAGCTGCCCATCTCGATCCGGTCCGCAAGAACCTCATGAGTCGCGCCTGATAGGCGGTCGACGCCATGGATGGTGATGGTATCGGTGCCGTCGCCTTCGATCTTGGCACCCATGGCCCGCAGGCAATCGGCAAGATCGACGATCTCGGGTTCACGGGCGGCGTTCCTGAGGATGGTCGTGCCCTTGGCGAGAGTTGCGGCCATCATCACATGCTCGGTGGCGCCGACAGAAACGAACGGAAACGCGATCTCCGCGCCCTTGAGGCCACCTTTGGCACCAGCGAGGACATAGCCCTCCTCGAGCTCGATCTCCGCGCCCATCTTGCGGAAGGCGTCGAGATGGAGGTCCACCGGTCGCGCGCCGATCGCGCAGCCACCGGGCAGCGAGACCTTCGCCTCCCCTTCCCGCGCCAGGATCGGCCCGAGGACGTTGAAGCTCGCCCGCATCTTCCGGACGATTTCATAGGGCGCGACGGTCGAGGTGATCGCCCCGGCGTCGAGGGTCAGGCGATGGCCGTCCCGCTCGGCCTTCACGCCGTGGTTCTCGAGCAGCACGAGAAGCTGGCGCACGTCGGCGAGATCCGGGACCTCATCGAGGACGAGCGTCTCGTCGGTCAGGAGGCAGGCCGCCATGACCTTGAGGGCGGAATTCTTGGCTCCGGCGATCTTGAGATCACCATACAGCTCACGGCCGCCGATGATGGCGAGTTTGTCCAAGGGTCAGTCCTTCTTCGCTTTGCGGCGGCGGAGATTGTCGCGCAGGGCCTGGGCGAGCTTTTCCTCGCGGGTCAGGTCCTTGGATTCCTTTTTCCTGGCGCCGGGTTTCGGGCGCTCCTCCGGGGTCTCAGCCATCGCCGGGAGATGCCACGGGCGGGAACGGTTCTCAAGGCGTCTGGGATGTCCTGTCCGACAGGCCGCAGGCGAGAGGTTTTCCACAGCCCTTTTCACCCGTTGACGTCAGCGAAATCCCCGTTCATTACGCGGGCCTTCGATGCTGCTGTAGCTCAGAGGTAGAGCACTCCCTTGGTAAGGGAGAGGTCGAGAGTTCAATTCTCTCCAGCAGCACCATTTCCTTTATCTCACGCGCCGCAGGCGCTCCGATGGGGCGGCGAAGTTTCGCCGGGCCGCGCTTGCGGCCTTGGGCGCTTCGATCTGAGATTGAGGATGAGGGCTCTGGCCAAGCTTGCATGGTGGTGAGAGGATTAGCGGATGTTCCTCGTTCCCATCCTTGTCGGCGTCGTGTCGGCCGTTGTTCTTCTGTTGGCTGCCTCGACCGTCGGGATGCATCGCGACCGGGGTTTTTATGCGGCGTTGCTGATCGCGATTGCCTTTTTCTATCCGGTTTTCTCAGCGGAGCGGTTGGCGTTTGACGAGGCTGCGCTGCACGGCGCCGTGGGGGCGTTGTTCCTCATGGCAGCTCTCTATGGCTATCGGTCAGGGAGCGGAGCGATCCTTTTCGCCGCTTTCACGGCCCACGCGGTGTTCGATTCGGTGGGTTTCGTGATGGATTTCCATGCGCCGATGTTCTGGGCCGAGCTGTGCATCGGCTTCGACATCGTCCTCGCTGTCGCCGCGCGGACCTTCCTTCGCAGGAGCTGAAGCGCAACGCGGCCCCCAAGCGCCTGACCGGTCGCCGGGCGGTCAGCCCGCCCCGCCGGAGCACCCACCGCGCGTGAGGCAGGCGAACCTTTTCACGCCAGCATCTTGTCGATGTCGAGGACCAGGATCGCGCTGGCGCCGAGGCGTTTGAGCTCTTCGAGGACTTCCCAGACGACTTCTTCGCGGCAGACAGTGTGCACCGCCACCATGTCCGGGCGGCCAGCGAGTTCGAGGATCGTCGGATTGTCCGCTGATGGCAGGACGGCCGAGATCTTCTCGATGGCCGAGCGCGGCGCGTTCATCATCACGTATTTGGCGTCACGGCTGCGCTGCACGCCTTCGATGCGCAGCTTGAGGGCCTCGGCGATCTTCGCCTTTTCCTCGCTGAGCTTGCCGCCGATGAGGAGGGCTTCGGAATTGAGGATCGTTTCGGCCACTGCGAGGCCATTGGCGTCGAGGGTACCACCCGTGCTGACGATATCGCAGACGGCATCCGCCACGCCCAAGCGCGGGGCGATCTCGTGGGCGCCGTTCATGACGACGCTTTCGGCACCCTCGACGCCGTTGTCCGCGAGCCATTTGTCTGTCAGCGCAGGATAGCTGGTAGCGATCCGCATGCCGTCGAGGTCACGCGGGCCGGAGTAATTCTTCTCTTTGGGCAGGGCGATGCAGAGGCGGCAGCGCGAAAAGCCGAGCTTCTGGACCATCGGCACCCGGTCCTGCAGGCGGCCGCCTGCCCGCTCTTCCTCGAAGACATTACCGCCGACGATGCCAAGATCGCTGGCACCGCTGGCCACGAGAGCGGGAATGTCGTCGTCCCGCACGAGGAGGATGTCGATCGGCAGCTCCTGCACGCGAGCATAGAGGCGGTTCTTCGACTGGCTGAGGGTGAGGCCGCAGCGCTTGAGGAGGTCGAAGGTATCGTCCGCGAGACGCCCCTTTTTCTGGACCGCCAGCCGCAGATGTCCTGATGCGTCAAAGCCTTTGGTCACGGGTGTCATTCTCGTCCTCGCGGTTTCCTGGCGCGCGGTTAGCGCCTTCACTCCACGAGGGCCAGTGCCGGATTGGTTCGAACCTGTTGCACCAAATTGCCGCAGTTTTCACTTGTCCATGCCATCCTCGCTTGGAACACTGAACCTGTCAGGACACCGAGCGGGGCGGGCCATGTTGGCTTCTGGATGCATTGCGGCGGCACTCCTCCTCTCAGGGGGCGCGGCCACGACGGCGAGCTCCCTCGATGTTGACGGCCTCTGGTACACCCCGGACAGGAACTCGATCATCGAAATCCGCGACTGCGGTGACGGAACGCCCTGCGGTGTGGTGGCTTGGGTCGATCCCGGGCATGGCGGGATGACTTGGGACGAGAACAATCCCAATGAGCATCTGCGCGGCCGGCACATGGTGGGCGTGACGCTTCTCCATGGGTTCGAACGCCGGGACGACGTCTGGCGGTCGGGCGCCATCTACAATCCCAAGGACGGGCGGACATACCGCGCGAAAATCCAACGCCTTTCGGATGATGCGCTCGCTGTTTCCGGTTGCTTAGGACCAGTCTGCAAAAAGCTGGTCTGGGAGCGCGCCGAGGGCGGTGCCGAAAAGCTCCCCGAGGCCGGCTCCACGACGGCGGAGGTGGCCTCGCTCTGAAGGAGGCCTTCTATGTCCATGACTGCGGAGCGGCTGGCTGGCCGAGGCGGTGTTTCCATGCGCCAGGTCCTGATCGGCCTCGCCCCGGTGACGGTGCTGTGCCTCATTCTCCTTTTCAATTCGGAGATCCTGATCTCCGAGCCTGAGCGCGGACCTGCGCCGGAGTATTATCCTTCTGTCTCCATCGTCTTCGTCTCGACAACGAGTGAGGAGCGGGATGTCACGGTCGAAGGGATCGTCGATGCCGAGCGCCGGGTCGCCCTGCGCGCCGATACGGAGAGCAAAGTCCTCGCCGTGGGCGTCAATCCCGGCGATCGGGTGTCCCGCGGACAGAAGCTTTGCCTGCTCGAAGACACGTCGACCGGCGAGCAGAAGGTGCTGTTCAATTCGATCGACGGCGTCGTTTCCTCCGTCAACGGAGCGAAAGGAACTGTCCTGGGCAAGGGCAGCCCCTGCGTGACGATCATTGATGACAGCACGCTCGTGGCCATGTCGGCCCTGCCGCCGCGCCATGCCGATATCATCGCCGCGGGCGACACGGCCCGCGTCATGGTCGGCGGGGTCGAAACGCCCAGCGCCGTGCGGATCGTCTATCCCGAAGAAAGCCCGAGGGACCTGACCAACCGGACCTTCGAGGTCGCCCTGCCCGAAAACACGGACAAGCGGGTCGGTGATGAGGCGGACATCAAGATCACCACGGAACAGGTGATGCCGACCCTCATCCCCTTCCGTGCACTGATGCTTCATCCGAGCAAGGGCATGATCGCGCGGGTTGTCGACGGCTCCGGTCCCGCGGGCGAGCTGAAGACCGTGCCGGTCACGCTGGTCGCTGCGGCGAGCGGCGGCTTCTATGTCGAGGGCCTGCCCACCGAAGCGCGGCTCGTCGTGCGGGGCTCGGAATCGATGCCAGTCGAGGACGGCGAGACGGTCCGGATCCGGCGGGTGGAATAGAGCCGCCTCCCCGATGGGAAGCGGCCCCCGTTGTCTCAGAGAACTTCGAAAATGCCCGCGGCACCCTGGCCGCCGCCGACGCACATCGTGCAGCAGACATATTTGGCACCGAGGCGCTTGCCGGCGATCAAGGCGTGCATGACCATTCGTGCACCGGACATGCCATAGGGGTGGCCGATGGAGATCGCGCCGCCATCGACGTTCAGGCGGTCCATCGGGATGCCTAGCTCGTCCGCACACGCCAGAACCTGGCTGGCGAACGCTTCGTTAAGCTCCCACAGGCCGATGTCATCCATCTTGAGGCCCGCACGCTCGAGCGCTTTCGGCACGGCATAGATCGGGCCGATGCCCATCTCCGCCGGGTCCGTGCCTGCGACGGTCATGCCGACATAGCGGCCGAGGGGCTGGAGGCCCGCTTTCTCGGCGGCCTTTGCTTCCATCATGGTGACCGCGGCTGCGCCGTCGGAAAGCTGTGAAGCATTGCCGGCGGTGATGTACTTGCCTTCCTTCACGCGCTGGCCGTTGGCGAAGACTGGCTTCAGGCCCTGGAGCCCTTCAAGCGTCGTCTGCGGACGGTTGCCCTCGTCCTTTTCGAGGGTGACTTCGACCTGGCTGACCTCACCGGTTGCCTTGTCCTTTTTCTCCATCGTGGCCGTCATCGGGACGATTTCGTCCGCATAGTGACCGGCCTGTTGCGCTTCATGGGTGCGCATCTGGGACTGGTAGGCGTACTCGTCCTGCCGCTCGCGGGAGATGTTCCACTTCTCCGCCACGATCTCCGCGGTCTCGATCATGGCCATGTAGGTGGCCGGGATCTCTTTCACGAGCCACTGGTTCGGGAAGATGATCTGTGCATCGGGCGTCTGGTTCATCGAAATCGACTCGACGCCGCCAGCGACCACCGTGTCCATGTTGTCGACAATGATCTGCTTGGCCGCCGTGGCGATGGCCATCATGCCCGAGCCGCACTGGCGGTCCAGCGTCATGCCCGGCACGTCGAAGCTGAGCCCGGCCCGGAGGGCTGCCTGCCGTCCTAGGTTCATGCCGCCGGTGCGGAGCTGCAGCGCCTCGCCCATGACGCAGTCGTCGATTTTGTCCGTAGGCACCCCTGCCCGCTCGACCGCGTGCTTGATCGCGTGCCCTGCGAGCTCGACCGCGCCGGTGATGTTGAAGGCGCCTCGATACGCCTTGCCGATCGGGGTCCGGGCGGCGCTGACGATGACAGCATCTCTCATGGGATTTCCTCCATTTTCAAAGTTGCCGCCGTTGAAGCAGTCCCTTGCCCCAACGTCCACAAAGCGATGCTTCTGGTTAGCGGGCGGGAAAGCCTGTTGTTCTATTATCGCAGTGAGGAAATTCACTTGCTGGGCAGAGCCATGACCGTCATTCGCAGCACCCTTCTGATCGGCCTCGTCGCCCTGGCCGGGTGCATCTCAAAGCCTGACGACACCTATATCCTGCCGGTCAAAGGCACGGCGGACAGCCAGGCCCTGGGCGAGGGCCTGCTGCTTTCGTCGGAGAAGCCGCTCAAGGTCGTCGCAGCACGCGGTGGCCAGGTGATCGAGGTTTCCGGCAAGCGCGGCGAGGATCGGACGGTGATCGTCGACCATGGCGGCGGCGTGCACACGACCTATTCCAACCTGTCCAAAGTGTCAGTCGCCCGTGGGGCGTGGGTTAAGGCCGGACGCAAGATCGGCAAGGTCTCCAAAGGCGAGAACGACCTTGCGACCTTCGGCTTCGAGATGAGCCTGGCAGGGACGCAGATCGATCCGCTGATGGTCATCAACGCCCCGGATCTCGAGCTGAAAGAGAAGCCGCCTGTGAAGGTGCGCTTTGAGGACGAGGCTGAGCCGAAGAAGCAAGCCTCCGACCCGGCCTATCCTCCGGGCTATGACAAATACGGCCCGATCCCTGGCTATAAAGGTCCGGGCACGGATCTCGTCTCTTCTGGGCCCCAGGAGAAGAGCGCCGAGGGCAAGTATCCTCCGGGCCATGACAAGTACGGCCCGATCCCTGGCTGGAAGCCCTGATTTGCCCTCGCGCCTTCAGTAGCCCATCACCTCTGCCAGCCGCGTCATGTGAAAGTCGTGATCGCCGAAGAGCTCGTTGGCCACGCGGACGCGCTTCATGAAGAAGCCGACGTCGTACTCGTCAGTCATGCCAATGCCGCCGTGGAGCTGGACCGCTTCGTTGGTGGCGAGGCGGGCCACCTGCCCGATCTTGGCCTTGGCGAGGCTGACCGAGGCGCCGGCGGCGTCGAGATTGTTGTCCAGCTCGTCGAGCGCCTGATGTGCGACGGCCTTCGCCATCTCAAGCTCCGTATAGAGATGAGCCATGCGGTGCTGGAGCGCCTGGAAACGACCGATCTCGGTGCCGAACTGCTTGCGCTGCTTGAGGTAGTCGAGGGTCATGTCGAAGGCGGCTTCGGAGTTGCCAACCATTTCTGATGCGAGCCCTGCGCGCCCGACATTGAAGATTGTCTCGAGGCCCGCGAGGCCCTGGTCGACCTGACCGAGGACTGCGTCGCCATCGACCTCGACACCGTCGAGCCTGATCCGGGCAAATCCTCGGGCGTCGATCGTCTTCATGCGCTCTTTCTCGGCCTTCGATGCGTCGACGAGGAAGAGGGTGATGCCCTCCTTGTCGTTATCCGACCCCGCAGTCCGCGCCGCGACGATGAGCTGGTCCGCAGCAAAGCCCTCGGCGACGAAGGTCTTCTCGCCAGAAAGCTTGAAGCCGTTGCCAGAGCGCTCGGCGCGCATGGAGATGTGGTGCGGCTTGTGCTTTTTCGCCTCGTCCGACGCGATGGCGAAGACGGTCTCGCCAGCCGCGATCTTCGGCAGGTGGGCCGCTTTCTGGTCATCGCTGCCGAGCTTGTTCAGCGCCGTGGCGGCCATCATCGAGGTCGCGATATAGGGGCTGGCGGCCAGGGTCCGGCCGAGCTCCTGCGCCACGAGGCCTGCACCGACATAGCCAAATCCGGTCCCGCCATGCTCCTCGGGCACCAGAATGCCTGCAAGGCCAAGTTCCGCCATCTCTTCCCAGAGGGCCTTGTGAAAGCCGGTCTCGATATCCTCGTCACGCAGGCGGCGCAGTTCGGAAATCGGAGACTTCTCTTGGGCGAACCCGCGGGCGGTCTCCTGCAGCATCTGCTGCTCGTCATTCAGGACCAGGGCCATGGCATTTCCTCATCGGTTTATCGTTGGCAGCACATTGCCCCAGCGCGCTACGCGATGGAACCCGCGGGTTGCGCACACGGGCGGCTTCGGCTCTTTCGTCGCCATGCAGAAGCGGCGCCGCAATTACCTCCGGGTCGAAAGGCCCCTCGCCGACCGGGCCGTGAAGGTCGATCCGGGCGTGCGGCCCTGGATGGTCTACGTTCTGACCGAGTCCGGGCGAAAGCGGTTCTCGATCTCGATGGCCAAGGATGTGGATGCGCGCGTCTTCAGGCACCGCGAGCTGATCGATCCCGCGCTGAAGGCGCGGACGCCGCTCCTTGTCCATACCGAACCCTTCGCTGACAGGCACACGGCGATCGCCCGGATGAAGCGGCTACGGCTCTGGTCGGTGCGGGAGCTCTGTAAGCTGATCGAAGAGAAGAACCCGGACTGGCGGGACCTGTCCGGGCCGGTCGAGGAGGCGTCGTGAGCAAGCCCTTCATCGCAATCGTGGGCGCGGGGCCCGCGGGCCTCATGGCTGCCGAGGCCGCCGATGCGCGCGGCGCGAAGGTGGCGGTCTATGACCAGATGCCCTCCCCTGCGCGGAAGTTCCTGATGGCCGGGAAGAGCGGTCTTAACATCACCCATACGGAGGAGCCGCAGCACTTCCTCGAGCGCTACCGCGATGCGCGGATTGCGGACATCGTGCGGGATTTCGGCGGAGCGGACGCCGTGCGCGGATGGATGACGGGTCTCGGGATCGCGGAGACTGTCGGCTCCACGGGCCGGGTCTTCCCGAAGATGATGAAGGCGTCGCCCCTCCTTCGCGCGTGGCTGGCGCGGCTCGAAGGTGAAGGCGTCGAGATCTGGCGGAAGCATCGCCTGACCGGATGGAATGGCGCGAAGGCGCTGACCTTCGAGACCCCTGACGGGGTGGAAACAGTCGAAGCCGATGCCGTGATCTTCGCTGCGGGAGGCGGGAGCTGGCGCAGGTTGGGCAGCGATGGCGCGTGGGCGGAGATCTTTGCTTCTGCGGGTATCGAGGTCGCTCCGTTCCGGCCATCGAATGTCGGCCTCCTCGTGCCGTGGTCGGAGCATATGCTAGAGCGCTTCGAGGGCGCGCCAGTGAAGAATGTCCGCATCACCGCGCCAAATGGCGAGGAGAGCCGGGGCGAGTTCGTCATCACAAAGAGGGGAATCGAGAGCGGCGGGATCTATCCGGTCTCTCGGGCTGTCGATGAGGCTGGGGGTGATGTCAGCCTGCTGATCGACCTGGTACCCGATCGGAACGCCCAGGAGATCGCGGAGAGGCTGTCGCGGCAGAACCCGAAGCAGTCCCTGTCGAACCGCCTGCGCAAGGCGGTGAAGATCGCCGGGGTCAAGGCGGCGCTGTTCCGCGAGGGCGTGCCGCGGGAGGTGCTGACGGATGACGCGGCCATCGCCGCCGCGCTGAAAGCCGTGCCTCTGTCTGTGAGCGGAACGGTCCCGCTGGACGAGGCGATTTCCACCCGCGGCGGCGTGCCATGGGAGGCCCTGAACCCGCACCTGATGCTGAAAGATGCGCCCGGCGTCTATTGCGCAGGCGAGATGATCGATTGGGACGCGCCGACCGGCGGCTACCTCCTCACGGCGTGCCTCGCAACGGGTTGGCTGGCCGGGGAGGGTGCTGCTGCGCAGTAGCCCCTCCCCAGCGATGGTAGAGGGTTAGCTCGGCAGTTCAAGGATCCGCTTGGCAATGATGTTGAGCTGTATCTCGCTGGTGCCGCCTTCGATCGAGTTGGCCCGTGTACGGAGCCAGCTCCGCGCGCGGTCGCCGTCCTTGTTGCGGTCGGTCTCCCATTCGAGCTCGTCCGAGCCGCCAATATCCATCATCAGCTCGTAGCGGCGCTTGTTGAGCTCCGTGCCGTAATATTTGAGAGCCGACGACATAGCGCCGAGGGAATCCCCCGCCTCGGCCCGGTCCTTGATCGACTTCATCAGCGTGAGGAACGCCCAGCCGTCGAGGTCTGCCTGCGCGGCCCGTGCACGGAGCATATCGTCCTCGATGGCGCCGTTCTCGTCGGTGCCCAGTTCCTGCGCGGCGATCTGACCGATGAAGCGGGTCGCGCCACCGCCGAACATTCCTGAGATCATCTCGCGCTCATGGGTCAGCAGGTATGTCGCCACGCGCCAGCCCTCGCCGATCTCGCCGACGACCTCGAGGCCGGTCTTCGGCACTTTCACGTCGTCGAGGAAAGTCTCGCAGAACGGCGAGCGACCCGAGATCAGCTTGATCGGCTTGGTCGAGACGCCTTCGCTCTCCATCGAGAAGAGCATGAAAGTGATGCCCTGGTGCTTAGGCCCGGAATTGTCCGTCCGCGTCAGGCAGAATATCCAGTCGGCCTGGTCGGCATAGGAGGTCCAGACCTTCTGGCCATTGACGAGCCAGTGGTCGCCCTTGTCCTCGGCCTTGGTCTTCAGCGATGCGAGGTCGGATCCTGATCCGGGTTCGGAATAACCCTGGCACCAGCGGATTTCGCCGCGGGCGATAGGCGGCAGGAACTTCGCCTTTTGCTCATGGGTGCCGAACTTCAGGAGGGCCGGGCCGAGCATCGAGATGCCGAAATTCTCGTGCGGAGGGAACGCCTTGATGCGTTTCATCTCCTCACGGAGGATCTCGTTCTCTTCCTTGGTGAGGCCGCCGCCGCCATATTCCTTGGGCCAGGTCGGGACGGTCCAGCCCTTCTCCGCCATGCGCTCGAGCCAGACCTTCTGGTCTTCGGACTTGAAGACCCACTTCTTGCCGCCCCAGCAGGCGTCATCGGCGGTGTAGTCGCCGCGCATCGACTGCGGGCAGTTCTCTTCCAGCCACGCGCGCGTTTCCTGCCGGAATGTCTCGAGGTCGGTCATGGGGTGTCTCCTCGCCAGAGTTTTCTCGTTGCGAGGAGTCTAAGCACGATCCTTGGCCGCTGGCCATGCGGCGGCAGGCGGCACTTGTCCGCCTACAGGTTGAAGGCCGAGCGGAGCGCCGCGAGCTGGCCAGCCGCGTCGTTGTCGAGGTCGCGCGCCTCTTCGGGAGCGAAGATCTCGCGGTCGAGGCGCGTGATCCTTCCAAAGAGCGTGTCGGTATCCTCGACCAGGGCGATCATCCGCTCGGGCAGCCCTGCGGTCAGGCCGCGCGACAGCGCGCCTCCTTCGGGCGCGCCGATGCGGTACTTCTCCTGCCGGGCTTCGTCCTCGTGCATCTCGCCATCACGCACGGCGCGGAGGACGAGGAGCCACGAGGCGATCTGCATCAGCCGGGTGGTGAGGCGCATCGACATCCCTGCATAGGCGAGTGCGGCTTCGCGCGGCAGCGTCCGGGCCTGGTGCTTGCCGTCCTCGTCGAGGTAAAGCGCGGTCTCTTCGACCAGTTCCATGCCACTGGCGAAGAGGTTGTTGAACAGTTTGGAGGTGACGAACGGCCGGATGCCGCCCTGCCCGTCGCCACTCTGAATCGCATGCAGTCGTTCGCTGTTCACACCTGACCCCTTAACCCTAGCCATCTCATCACGGTGCTCCGGCCCGGCCTCGTCAGGGGCCAGTGTGGAGCGATGCTGCGTCAGGAGCAACATCTGCGCCAAAGGTTTGGGCGCCTAGTTTTCAGGGTGTGGTGTAGACGCGTCGACCGTTGCGGATCACCGGCCCGTCGGCCTGCTGATCCGACCGGGCGCCTGCGGTGTAGACCTTAACGCCGCCGGGAACGCCTTGGGGTGAAAGCGCACGGACAAGGCGCTGGACCGAGGGGTCTTCGAGTGCCTCGGCATCCGCGTAGAGAAAGAGCGGGTGGGACAGCGGGTAGGCGCTGGAACGGATCGTGCCCCTCGATGGGACGACGCCTTCCAGGCTCAATGCTCGCAGGCCGTGAGACCGCTCGAAACCGGGGAAGCCCAACACGCCGACAGCGTCGCGCACGCCCCGGAGAGCCGCAGCGACGGCATCCTCGTTCTGTCCGGCGTCCAGCCAAGCTTCATCCCGGCGGGGCATGATGGCACGCTCGAACGCAGCGGGGTCTCGACGCTCCAATTCCGCGAGGCAATCGATTTGGCGGGCGCCCTCCGCAAGGGCCCGGTCGACGAAAATCTGGCGGGCGCCTGAGCCGGTCGGTGGGCCGAAAATCCTGATCGGGCGGTCCGGCAGGTTCGGATTGACGTCCTGCCAACTCTCATTGGGGTTCGGGACGAGGATACAATTGTCGTCCTCCGGCACATAAGCCGCCGAGGCGAGGAAGAGATCGCGGAGGTCAAGGGAAAGGCCGCGCCCACGGCGGGACTGCGCGAGCACGATAGCGCTGAGGCCGACATCGATTTCCGCCAGGGTGCGCCTGCCGAATGCGGCGCAGCGCTCCATCTGCAAAGTGGAAAGCCGTCGGCTCGTGCCGATCACCGGCGAAGTCTGGTAGTGACACAGCGTGTCGAACACCTGGTCGGTCGCCGCCATGCTGAAGGCTTCTTCGAGCGTGCGGGATGTGGGCCGGGTGCGTTCTTCTACCGCCATTGAAGCCTGCGGCGCCTGACCAGTGGCGGCAGCCGTGGCCGCGAAAATCAAGGCAAGAGGCAGGGTCAGGGCGGAAAGCATCATCCGGCGTCCCGGGCGGTTGCGTCTTCTGGGATCGTAGCGCTGAGATATTGCGAGAAGATATCCGCCACCCTTTTCTTGCGAACCGGCTTGTGAATGACAGCCTGGAATCCTTCTTCGATCAGCCCGTGGACGTCCTCGGGCGCAATATGGGCTGTCACAGCGACAATCGGGGTGTGCCGGTTTGGCCCCTCCCCTGCACGGATGGCCCTGGTCGCGGCGATACCGTCCATGACGGGCATGGCGATGTCCATCAGGATCAGGTCGAACGCCTCTTCCGAGGCGGCTCGTACGGCCTCGCGGCCATTCGTGGCCATCACCCCGCGTGCGCCAAGCATCTTCATCATCGCATCGACGACGAGGCGATTGGGTGTGTTGTCGTCCACCACGAGGACCAGCGGGTTGGCTTCGCGGCACCATGAAGCTCCGTGGACGGTATCGCCGACATTGAGTGGCAGGCGAACATCGAACCGGGTTCCCTTGCCGAGTTCGGTATGCAGGGCGATCTCGCCGCCCATGAGCTCTGTCAGCGTCTTGGTCAGCGAAAGCCCAAGACCGATCCCGCCGGCGACGGCGCTCTTGTGCTCTGGTTGTGAGGAGTAGCGGGTGAACACGGAGGATCTCCGCGCCTTGCTGATACCGATACCTGTATCTTCGATCACCAGAACGATGGACGTTTCGTTCTCGATGCGGGCGCTGAAGGCGACGTGACCCTGCTTGGTGAACCGGACAGCATTGTCGAGAAGGTTAAGGCAGACCTGACGCAGGCGGTTGGCATCCCCACGAGTGACGAGATCGTCGGGCACGTCGATCTCGACTTTGAAATCGAGCCCCTTGCGCGCGACATTCGGCGCGGGAATCTCCACCACGCCCTTCAGGTGTTCAGCAAGGTGGACCGGCTCGTCGGCCAGTTCCAGCTCGCCCTCGTCCAGCCTGTGGGTGTCGAGCATGGTATTCAGGGTGCTGAGGAGGTGGTCGGACGCGTTGGCGACTTCGGAAAGCAGCACATCGGTGCCGTCCTTTTCTTCGCGCAGGACGTCGCTCAGGCCGATGATGGCGTTGAGCGGCGTCTTCAACTCATGGCTCGCCGAACGCAGGAACTCGGCGCGCGCCCGGTTGGCCCGCTCGGCTTTTTCAGCGGCTGCTATGGCGTCGTTGCGGGCATCTACCATTTGGTTCAGCGCCATCGCCAGGCGCGAAACCATCGGTGCAAAGACCTTATTCGACAGCACGACCAGGATCGCGATGGCCAGGCCCCAGGTGGAAAGACCTGCATAGGATGCGACCCTGATGGCGCGACGTGCCTCCGCCTCGAGGACTTCAACCACCAGCGCATGGGTCTGCATGATCGTGCTGCTGCCTGACATGCGGATGTTGAGGATCAGTTCCCGCCGGTTCGTGTCCTCATCCAGCGCATCCCTCGCCAAACGGCACGCGCTTTGGGCGAACGCCTCGACCTGGGAGGCGAATGTCGGGGACCCGCTCGCATAGATTGGCGCAACGGCAGGGACATAGCGCGCAAAATGCCGTTCCGGGTCTGCGCCCGTCAGGAGCGCATGGTTGCGCTCCATTCGTTCGGCCGCGTCGAGGAGTTCCGCGCAGAGGAAAGGATCAGTGCACGCACTGGCCTCGGGATCGAGATTCGCGGCCAGGAAGGCGATCCGCTGGGACAACGTCGCCTGCTCGGCGGCAAGCGCGATGAACTCTGCGCGTTCCCGCTCCGCGGTGATCATCCTGAACTGGAGGAACGAAGCAGCGGTGACGACCAGTGCGACGGCGCACACGGCGGCACGGTATCGCCATGCGATACTGCGCCTCCAACTGTCTCCCTCGTGCCCCATCCCCTGCCTTTCGGCGGCCTGCCCTGCCGCGGCCCTCGCTTATGGGATGAAAAGCTTGCAAGACCTGTAAGTCAGAGGTGAGAATCCGATTCATCCAAAGGAGAAGCTATTGTCCCCGCACGCCTTTTTCGTTGGCAATGACGGTCGGCTCGAATGGCGGGACGCCGGTCCCCTGACTCCGGCAGCCTGCGAGGTTCTCATCGCTGTCGAAGCGGCAGGGGTGAACCGGCCGGACCTTCTCCAGCGCGCCGGCCTCTACCCTCCCCCCGAGGGAGCTTCCCAGGCGCTGGGGCTGGAGGTTGCCGGCATCGTCGAGGCGATCGGCGAGCAGGTCACGCGGTTCGCTCCCGGCGACCGTGTCATGGCTCTTGTTCCCGGAGGCGGCTATGCCAGCCACTGCCTGGCCGATGAAGGCACCGTGATGGCCATGCCCGACGCCTTCACCTTCGTCGAAGCCGCGGCGTTCCCGGAAACGGCTTTCACCGTGTGGACCAACGCTTTCGAGGCCGGTCGGCTGGCGAAGGGCGAGCGGCTCTTCGTCCACGGCGCCACGTCGGGCATCGGGACCATGGCTGCGTCGATCGCCACGGCGCATGGGATCGAGGTCTTCGGCACCGCCGGCTCCACCGGGAAGGTCGCTGCCGGAGAGCGGGCGGGCTTCACCAAGGTCTGGAACTACAAGGAAGAGGACTGGTCGACGGCGATGTCGGCGCTCGGAGGCTGCGATGTCGTTCTCGACATGGTGGGCGGTGACTATGTGCCGAGGAACCTTGCCATGCTGAAGGCTGGCGGCAGACATGTGTCGATCGCATTCCTCGGCGGGATCGAAGCGAAGGTAGGCATCATGGACATCATGCGGCGCCAGCTCACGCTCACCGGCTCGACCCTGCGGGCGCGCTCGAAAGAGGAGAAGGCGAGGCTGCGTGCCGTTGTCGAAGGAGCGCTCTTCCCTCTCATCGAGATCGGCAAGATCAAGCCGCTCGTGACCCTCGAACTGCCGATGCGCGAAGCTGACCGGGCCCATCAGGCGATGCAATCGGGCGAGCTTGTCGGCAAGGCGGTCCTCGTTAAGGATGAAAGCTTGCAGCCCTAACCCCTTTTCACCGGGTTCTGCCTTTCCGTGAGGGCGCGGAAGCTCTAAACGGTGCTCGCATTACATCAGGTTTGGCGGGGTTCTATGCGCGTGTTGCGAACGCTTTTTCTGGCTGGTTTGACGGCATTGCTGTCCCTCACGGGCGCGATGGCGCAAAGGCCGATTGGCGACGCGGTGGCCGCGACCGTCAATGACCACCCGATCTCCACCTTCGACGTGCAGCAGCGTGTCCGTCTGATGCTCGTGACTTCCGGTGGCCAGATGCCGCCGGGCGCCGAGCGCCAGTTCCAGGAACAGGCCCTGCGGGACCTCATCGAGGAAGAACTGAAGCGTCAGGAAGCTGCCCGCTTCGAAGTCGAGATTCCCGACTCCGAGATCGATCAGGAGCTCGCCCAGATCGCGGCCCAGAACGGTGGCTCGATCGAAACGCTGGCGCGGGAGCTGGCGGCTGCGGGCATCGCCATCGAGAAGCTGCGCGAGAAAATCCGCGCTGATAACGCTTGGCAGACCCTCGTGCGGGGTCGGTTCCGGAACCGCGTCAGCATCACCGACGGTGAGATTGACGACATGCTGGAAGAGATGCGGGCGGAGGCGCAGCAGGAACAGTTCCTGCTCTCCGAAATCTGCCTCCCTGTCGAGAACGAGCAGCAGCGCGACCGGATCTACAATGTCGGTATGCAGATGCTTGCGCAGATGCAGCAAGGTGTCCCGTTCCAGGCCCTTGCCCAGCAGTTTTCGGTCTGCCCGTCTGCCGCACGCGGTGGTGACCTCGGCTGGATGCGCGCGGCCGAACTCGACGAAGGTATGGGCGACGTGGTCCGCCAGCTGTCCGAAGGCAATGTCTCCACCCCGCTCGAAGCGGAGGACGGCGACATGCTCAAGCTGATCGCCCTGCGCGGGAAGCGTGAAGCAGCGGAGAAAGGCGATCCGTCCTACGAGCTCGCCTATGCCTCCGCTCCGCGCAACCTCTACACCCGTGAGGAGGCCGAGAAACGCCTCAGCCGCCTGCCCCTCACCAATGCGTGCAATGCAGACGGTCTGAGCACGGATCTTGGTGAAGGTGTTGGCGTCGAGCTGTTCCCGATGATCCCGATCGATCAGATCCGCGAGCCGTTCCAGAACGCGATCCTCGACCTTCGCCGCGGCGACCTGTCGGAGCTGCTCGAAGGGCCGCGTTACTACCACATGGTCTATGTTTGCGAGATGGACGAGGGGCTGGGCCTGCCCCGCCGCCGCGTCATCGAGAACCGCCTTGCCGCGCAGCAGTTCGAACTGCTCTCGCGCCGCTACCTGCGTGACGTCGAGCGCGACAGCGACGTGCAGATCCGTCTGTTCGAGGACAAAAACACCGAGCAGCAGGACTCCTGATGGTTGGCGGAAGCCCGCTTCCTCTCGCAGTCAGCATGGGGGAGCCCGCCGGCATTGGGACCGAGGTGCTTCTCAAGTGCTACCAGGCCTTGCGCAAGCCTGCCGCAGGCGGACGGATCCCTTTCTTCCTGATTGACGATCCTGCGCGCGTGGCAAGGATCACCCGCGAAGCGCATCTCGATTTCCACGTCGCGAGCATCGAGCGTCCGGCCGACACGGCGGAGGCCTTTGCAGAGGCCCTGCCCGTCCTGCCCCTCTCAGGCATCGACCCTGCGCCGCTCATGGCCGTCGAGGCTGGCAAGCCGAGCCCCGCCACCGCCGATGCCGTGACCGGGTCGATCAGGCGGGCGGTCGAACTCGCTCTCGCCGGAGAAGCCGGAGGCGTCGTGACACTTCCCATCCAGAAATCGGCCCTGCAAGACGCCAACTTTCCCTATCCCGGACATACGGAGTATCTGGGGGCGCTGACGAAAGGCGCGCCGTGGCCGGAGGGAGAGCCTCGCGGACCGGTGATGATGCTGGCTGCCGGCGACTTCCGCACCGTGCCGGTCACGGTCCACGTGCCGCTTCGCAGCGTTGCGGAGCAGCTCGGCACGGACACGATCATCCGTATCGCGCGGGTGACTGCGAACAGCCTCCGCCACGATTTCGGTGTCGCGCATCCGCGGATCGCTGTGGCCGGCCTCAACCCCCATGCGGGCGAGGATGGCCATCTGGGCACGGAAGACAGGGATGTGATCGGGCCGGCTATCGCCGCCCTGCGCGACGCTGGAATCGACGCCCACGGGCCCCATCCCGCAGACACGATGTTTCACGAGGAGGCGCGCCAGCACTACGATGCCGCCCTTGCCATGTACCATGACCAGGCCCTGATCCCGATCAAGACCGTAGCCTTTCACCAGGCGGTCAACGTCACCATCGGCCTGCCGATCGTCCGTACAAGCCCGGATCACGGGACGGGCCTCGCAATTGCGGGCAAGGGCGTCGCGCGTCCTGACAGCACGCTGAACGCCATCCTGATGGCCAGCCGCATGGCCGAAAGCCGCCGCCGTGTCCTCGCTTGAAACCCTGCCCGCCCTTCGCGACGTGATCGCTGAACACGGCCTTGCCGCAAAGAAGGGGCTGGGCCAGCACTTCCTCCTCGATCTCAACCTGACCCGGAAAATCGCGGGGTTCTGCGAGGCCGAAGAGGACGACACGATCCTCGAGATCGGCCCCGGCCCCGGCGGGCTGACCCGTGCGCTTCTCGAAACCGGCGCCCGCGTCGTCGCGATCGAACGCGACCGCAGGATCGTCCCGGTTCTCGAAGCACTCAATGACGCGACCGGTCGGCTGAGCTATGTCGAGGACGACGCGTTGCAGAGCGATGAGGCGGCGCTCGTGCCCGAAGGCGCAATCATCGCTTCGAACCTTCCCTACAATATCTCGACCGAACTCCTGGTGAAATGGCTGATTGCCGAACCGCGCTTTTGGCGGCGCATGGTGCTGATGTTCCAGAAAGAGGTCGGTGACCGCATCCTGGCGGAGCCGGGGAGCAAGACCTATGGGCGCCTCTCGGTGATTGCGCAGGCGGCCAGCCGTCCAAGGCTGGGCTTCCACCTCCCGGCCCGGGCCTTCACCCCGCCGCCGAAAGTCGACAGCTCGGTCCTCGTCTTCGAGAATGAGGGCCGCCCGGAGCACCTTCGGGAGCTGGAGCGGGTGACCCAGGCCGCTTTCTCCCAAAGGCGAAAGATGCTGCGGCAAAGCCTGAAGCCTGTATTTGGCGCAAAGCTGACGCCGGTTCTCGACGATTTGGGTATCCCGGAGACGGCGCGTGCCGAAACGGTGTCAGTCCCGAACTATGCACGGCTTGCGGCCCGCCTCGCCAGAGCGTGAGCCGAGTCGAAGTAACTGTTTCATCTTCATGCCGGATTTGTGTTATCCGCCTTGGCCACGAAGTGCCATTGCGGTGCTAGGCCGGATGGATGACCGGACGAATCCCACGCGATTTCCTCAGTGAGAGGCGCCAGACGGCGAAGGACCTTGAAGAAGTCCAAGCCAAAGCGCGGAAAGTTCTCGACCGCACCCAACGCGCTTTGGAAAGAACCCGGAACCTCCTCCGCGAGCAGCAGTCAGGTTGACCGCCGATCACGTTCTCTCAAGCGCATTTGGTAAGATAGAGACACCACCCGAAGCCCGCACTATATCCTATGTTAATGCAGGATATCGATCGCTCATATCAACGCCGAAAAGCCGTCTCCGCGGAGCGTGAAAAGCTCCGGCGGGAAACGGCTGCCCTTGTCGAGGAAACCAAGAAGACCCTCGCCAACACCAAAAGGTTGATCGAGAGCCTGCGCAAAGGCGAGGAAACGATCGGCGTCGAAGAAGAGGAGTGACCCGGCGCCTTATTCGACGCCGAGTTTTTTCTTGAGGATCTCGTTGACCGCCTGCGGGTTGGCCTTGCCGCCGGTCTCCTTCATCACCTGCCCTACGAACCAGCCGAGAGCTTTCGGCTTGTCCTTCACCTTGGCGACCTGTTCGGGGTTGGCGGCGATGATCTTGTCGGCGGCAGCCTCGAGGGCACCCGTGTCCGTCACCTGCTTGAGGCCGCGCTCCTCCACAATGTCCTTGGGATCCTTGCCTGCGTCCTCGTCCAGCATCAGTTCGAAGATCTGCTTGGCGATCTTGCCGGAGATCGTCTTGTCCTGGATCAGGTCAATCAGACTGCCGAGCTGTTCCGCCGAGATCGGGCTGTCGGTGATCTCCCGGCCTTCCTTGTTCAGGAGGCCGAAGAGTTCCGTCGTGACCCAGGACGAAGCAAGCTTGCCGTCACGGCCCTTGGCAACTTTCTCGAAGTAATCTGCCTTGTCCTTGTCAGCGACGAGCACAGCAGCATCATAGCCGGACAGTCCGTACTCCTCCATGAAGCGGTGCTTTTTGGCATCGGGAAGCTCGGGAAGACGCGCGCGGATCTCCTCGACGAATTCCTCTGAGAAGGTCAGCGGCAGCAGGTCCGGATCGGGGAAGTAGCGATAGTCATGCGCGTCTTCTTTCGAGCGCATCGTCCGGGTTTCGCCGGTCTTGACGTTGAAGAGCCGGGTCTCCTGGTCGATCTCGCCACCGCTCTCGAGGACCTGGATCTGGCGACGCGCTTCGTAATCGACGACCTGGCGGACGAAGCGGATCGAGTTGATGTTCTTCGTTTCCGTCCGTGTACCAAGGTAGGAGAAGTCACCGGTTTCCCGGAATTTCTCGTAATTCCCCGCACGGCAGACCGAAACGTTGACGTCGGCCCGCATCGAGCCTTGGTCCATGTTGCCGTCGCAGGTCCCGAGATAACGCAGGATGGTCCGCAGCTTGGAGAAGTAGGCCGCTGCCTCCTCCGCCGAGCGTAGTTCCGGCTTGGAGACGATCTCCATCAGCGCCACCCCGGAACGGTTGAGGTCGACATAGCTTTCTTTCGGCGAAAGGTCATGGATCGACTTGCCGGCGTCCTGCTCGAGGTGGAGCCGCTCGATGCCGACCTTGATCGTGCGGTCGGCGTCGAGCTCGACCTCGATCTCCCCTTCTCCGACGATCGGATCCTTGTATTGCGAGATCTGGTACCCCTGCGGAAGGTCCGGGTAGAAATAGTTCTTCCGGTCAAACCGAGACCAGGTGTTGACCTTGGCGTTGAGGCCAAGGCCGGTCTTGATCGCCTGCTCGACGCAGTACTTGTTGAGGACGGGCAACATGCCCGGCATGGCGGCATCAACGAGACTGACATTCTCGTTTGGCCCTGCACCATAGGCCGCGGAAGCTCCCGAGAAGAGCTTCGTTACCGAAAGGACCTGAGCATGGACTTCGAGGCCGACGACGACTTCCCAGTCGCCGGTTTCGCCGCGGAGAAGGTTTCTGTTCTCAGACATCGTTATTTCCACCACTCCGTAGGCTGCGCATCGAAGCCGATGGCTTCTTCGAGGGCGGCTGCGCCGCGGAGCATCGTCTCTTCACCAAAGGCCGGGGCGATGAGCTGGAGACCCAGCGGCAGGCCCTGCGCATCGAGCCCTGCAGGGACCGAAATCCCCGGAACCCCTGCGAGGTTGGCCGTCACGGTGAAAACGTCGTTCAGGTACATCTCGAGAGGATCGGACGACTTCTCGCCGAGGCCGAAGGCAGCCGAAGGCGAGGACGGCGTCAGGAGAAGGTCGACCTCCTCGAACACCTTCGCCATTTCATCCGCGATCTTTTTCCGTACACGTTGCGCGCGGAGATAGTAGGCGTCGTAGTAGCCTGCCGACAGCACATAAGTGCCGATCATCAGCCTGCGCTGCACTTCCTTGCCGAAGCCTGCGGCGCGGGTCTTCGAATACATCTCGTCAATATTGTCGTCATGGACGCGCAGGCCGTATTTCACGCCGTCATAGCGCGCGAGGTTGGAGGAAGCCTCCGCCGGAGCGACGATGTAATAGACCGGAAGCGCGTATTTCGTCAGCGGCAGCGAGACCTCGACGATCTCCGCGCCCTGCGCCTTCAGCAGGTCAGCGCCCTTTTGCCAGATCGCGTCAATCTCGGCGTTCATGCCGTCGAGGCGGTATTCCTTCGGAATTCCGATCTTCAGGCCTTTGACACCGCCCTCGAGAGCTTTCTCGTAATCCGGGACAGGACGGTCGATCGAGGTCGAGTCCTTCGGATCGTGGCCGGCCATCGAGGTTAGCAGGATAGCGGCATCCCGAACATCGCGGGCGATAGGCCCCGCCTGGTCGAGCGAGCTGGCAAAGGCAACGATGCCCCAGCGGGAACAGCGGCCATAGGTCGGCTTGATACCCACAGTGCCGGTCAACGACGCAGGCTGACGGATCGAGCCGCCGGTATCGGTGGCGGTGGCGCCAGCACAGAGCCGCGCGGCCACAGCAGCCGAGGAGCCGCCCGAGCTGCCGCCCGGCGTGAGCTTGGTGTCCTCGCCTTCACGGCGCCATGGGTTGATGACAGGTCCGTAGTAGGACGTTTCGTTCGACGAGCCCATCGCGAACTCATCGAGGTTGAGCTTGCCGAGAAAAACCGCGCCATCGGCCAGGAGATTCGCGGACACCGTCGATTCATAGGGCGGCACGAAGCCATCGAGGATGTGGCTCGCAGCGTTCGTCTCAATGCCTTCGGTGCAGAAGAGGTCCTTGATCCCGAGCGGGATACCCTCGAGCGGTCGCGCCTCGGCATCGGCAATGCGCTGGTCCGAAAGCTCGGCCTGCGCTTTCGCCTTTTCGGGCGTCAGGCGGACATAGGCATTAAGCGCCGCTGCACTCTCTGCACGCTGAAGATAGGCGTCGGTGACTTCGACAGCGGAGAACTCACGCTTGCCGAGGCCCTCGCGGAGCTCCGCGATCGTCTTGGTGGTCAGGTCGGTCATGACGAAGATTTGCCGGGGTTCATGTTCGCAAAAATCTGGTCGAGCGTCGCCGCGAGGGGCCGGTCGGACCAGCCGCCCTGCCCTGCGCGCAGGTTCTGCTTCCACTGCTCGTGGCTGGCCTTGAAGCTTTCGGGAATCTCATTGCCCTCGGACAGCTTCTCGCCAAGGCCCTGCACGGCATATTGCGACGTGATCGGAACATGGGCGATGACGCCGCTGAAGCCCTGCGCCTTGGCCGCTTCATCACCGAAGTCGAGCGCGTCGTAGACATAGAAGCAGACGATCTCGGTTTCGGCGGCTTCGCCAATGACACAGACCATCGCCTTGCCGTTCCGCTCGCCGTCGGAGAATGCGTAGGTGTCGCCAACCTTGAGCATCATTCCACCACCTTCGGCACGACGAAGAAGTGATCTTCCGTCTTCGGCGCATTGGCGACGATTTTCTCGGGCTGGCCACCGCCGGTATAACCCTCGGCGAGGACGTCCTCACGCATCGGCAGGGCTACGTCGACCGATGAGGTCATGGCTTCGACCCCTTCGACATCGACCTCCTGCAGCTGTTCGATCCAGCCGAGGATACCGTTCAGTTCGTTCATCAAGTGCGGGACGTCGTCGTCAGAGATGGCAATGCGCGCCAGCTTCGCGACTTTCTTCACGTCGGATTCGGAAAGGCTCATAGCCGCGTTCGCTACCGCAGTGCGGCACGCGTGAAAAGGGATAAGCGGGTTTTCGCGGTCCTCTCTGTCTTGGCGGGCCCTTCGCCCGTCAAAGCCGGCCGGCCTGGAGCCGCTGCAGGACGCTTCTGGTTGGCGCGAGGCGGTGATCGCCATGCAGGAAGCTATGGGCGCTGGTGGCAAAGTCGCTGCCTGCCATCTCTCCGGCAACGCTGATGAAATCGGCGCGGCTTCGCCCCGTTTCTGCGAAGCGCCTGTAGACCTCGCCGACGGTCTTCCCGGCATTCTCGGCCGTCATCCGGGTCAGCACCGCCCCGCAGCCATAGAAGGCCGCCCGGCTCCGGGATGCGACGAGGATCTCGTCGCGCAAGGCATCGCCGCAGTCCCTCCGGTGCCGGTCCGCAAGCTCCGGCGCTCCCGCCGCGCAAGCCTCGCCGCAGACCTGCAGGGCCTCGAGCGCCATCGCCTCGGCGAAGCCCTCGTGGAAAAAGCGGTTCTCGGTCGGCTGGCCGAGCGTGTACTGCCAGACATGGGCAAGTTCGTGGGCGAGGTTGCGGATGACCTGTCGCCGGGCGTCAGGGCTCGGATCGTCCCAGCTGCCGGAGAGACGAATCACCACCCGTTCAGGGTGCGCCTCCGCATCGATGATCCTCAATCCCTCGACATCGCCCGGACCTTCATAGTGCAGGTCGATGAAGGGAACCCGCGGAAGCTTGAGCAGGCCAGAGAGAACCTCGGCATGGGTGCTCACCTCGACCTCGATCCAGCCGGGCACTTGGTTCTCCGCGCTTGCATTCGCAGCCGGGGTGCGCAGAAGGAGCGCTATGGCGAACATGATCGACGCGCTCACCCATGTCACTGGCGCGCTCTTCGGCCTCGATATCGGGGTCAAAACCATCGGCGTTGCGGTCTCCGATCCAGCGCAGACCTTGGCGACCCCGCTCCAGACGATCAAGCGGACGAAATTCACGAACGATGTGAACACCCTGCTCGAATGGGCAGGCGAACGGAATATCACCGGCTTCGTGCTGGGCCTGCCGCGCAACATGGACGGGACCGAGGGTCCGAAGGCCCAGTCCGTGAAAACCTTCGGGCGCAACCTCGCGCGGCACACGGACCTGCCCATCGCGCTCTGGGACGAGCGCCTGTCCACCGCCGCCGCGGAGCGTGAACTCATCGGTCTTGACGTTTCCCGGGCGAAGCGGGCAGCGGTGATAGACAGCCACGCCGCCAGCTTCATCCTGCAGGGTGCCCTGGACCGGCTTCAGTCGATCAGGAATGAGGGGAGCCGATGAGGCACGTCACCGATATCGAGACCCTGGGCCGCGACGATCTCGACAGGATCCTCGAGGGGGCCCTGCTCTATGACCGGATGCTGTTGGAGGGCAAAGACATTGGTGATCCCCTGCGCGGCCGGCTGCAGTTCAACCTCTTCTACGAGAACTCGACCCGCACGAGCCTCAGCTTCCTGATCGCCGGCCGGAAGATGGGCGTCGAGGTCGTCAACGTCCCCGTCGCGGCGTCTTCCATCCACAAGGGCGAGTCCCTCCGCGACACCGTGCTGACTCTGGCCGCGCAGGGCGCGGACTTCCTTGTCCTCAGGGCCAGCGGCGCGGGTTCGATCGACGCGGCAAAATCATCGATGCACGAGATGGGCTTCGGAACATCGGTCATCAATGCTGGCGAGGGCGCCTTCGGACATCCGACACAGGCGCTCCTCGATGCGGCGACGCTCTACAAGGCCCTGCACCGCGAACCGAAAGATGGCCTGGGTGGCATCTCCATCGCGATCATCGGCGACCTGGTGCACAGCCGCGTCGCTGCGTCCTGCACCAGGCTCTTCGCCAAGCTCGGCGCGGAAGTGCGGCTTTGCGCGCCAGAAGACCTCCTGCCCCAGTGGGCCACCGACGGGGCGGCCCTTGTCACCACCAGCCGCGATGAGGCCCTCGACGGCGTCGATGTCGCCATGGCCCTGCGCATCCAGAGAGAGCGCTTCGACACGGACATCCCGCTCGATCCCGAAACCTATCGCTCCGACTACGGACTGTCGATGGAGGCCCTGAGCTTCGCCAAGCCCACGGCTTTCGTCATGCATCCGGGCCCGATGAACAGGGGTGTCGAGATCGACGACGACGTCGCGGACGACCAGTCCCGTTCCCTTATCCTCCAACAGGTGGCGATGGGTGTTCCGACCCGCATGAGCTGCCTGGCGTTCGCAGCAGAGCTATGATCCTTTTCGTCGCGATTTTCTCCTATCTCCTCGGCTCCGTTCCTTTCGGCCTGGTTCTCACCCGCATGGCGGGGCTGGGGGACATACGGAAGATCGGCTCGGGCAATATTGGCGCGACGAATGTCCTGCGGACAGGGCGCAAGGATCTCGCCCTTGCCACACTGCTCCTCGATGCCGGCAAGGCAGGGATCGCGGTGGTGATCGCGCGGATCGTCGGCGAAGGCGATCCAAGCTTCGCGGCGGTGGCGGGGGCCAGCGCCTTTCTCGGCCACTGCTTCCCGGTCTTCCTCGGCTTCAAGGGCGGTAAGGGCGTTGCGACCTATTTCGGAACGATCCTCGCCCTGTGGCCGCTGGGACTTCTGGTCGCGGCGGGGCTGTGGCTCGCGACGGCGGCGATCTTCCGTTTCTCGTCCCTCGCTGCGCTGGTGACGGCAGCGGCGATGCCCTTCGTTTTCCTCGGCTCTGGCCGTTTCACCCTGTTCCTCGGCGTCCTCTTCATGAGCCTCCTGATCTTTGTCAGGCACCGCGCGAACATCGAGCGCCTGATGGACGGGTCGGAGCCGAAAATTGGGAAGAAATGAAGCGCGACAACACGGCCGCGCGAGATAATTGCAGCGTTTCATGCTTGCGTCACAGTTGATTCTCGCGTCATGTGCGCTGCAACATAAATGGGCGAAACCGGGAGACAGCCTACAATGAGCGCCTCAGACATCCTCAAACTCATCAAGGATGAGAACATCGAGTTCGTCGATCTCAGGTTCACAGACCCACGTGGCAAGTGGCAGCACGTGACCTTCCACCAGGACATGATCGACGAGGACTTCTTCGAAGAAGGCTCGATGTTCGACGGCTCCTCGATCGCGGGATGGAAGGCGATCAACGAGAGCGACATGGTCCTGATGCCGGACACCAAGACGGCAGTCATCGACCCGTTCTTCGCCGCCAAGACGCTCTCGGTCTTCTGCGACGTGCTCGAGCCGTCGATGGAGCCCTACAACCGTGACCCCCGCAACACGGCCAAGGCCGCTGAAGCGTATCTCAAATCCACCGGAATCGGCGACACCGCCTATTTCGGCCCGGAAGCGGAGTTTTTCGTCTTCGACGACGTCCGCATCTCGACCAGCCAGGACCACATCGGTTTCATGATCGACAGCGGCGAAGGTCCCTACAACATGGACGCGGAGTTCGAGGGCGGTAACCTCGGCCACCGTCCCCGCGCCAAGGGCGGCTACTTCCCGGTGCCGCCGGTCGATAGCGAGCAGGACATGCGCTCCGAGATGCTCCGCTACATGAAGGGCATGGGCCTCACCCCCGAGAAGCATCACCACGAGGTCGCGCCGTCGCAGCACGAACTGGGCATGAAGTTCAGCACGCTGACCGACATGGCCGACCAGATGCAGATCTATAAATACGTCGTGACCCAGGTCGCCCACAGCTACGGCAAGACCGCGACCTTCATGCCAAAGCCGGTGTGGAACGACAACGGCTCTGGTATGCACGTCCACCAGTCGATCTGGAACAACGGCTCGCCAGTCTTCGCAGGCGACGAATATGCCGGCCTGTCGGAAACCTGCCTCTACTACATCGGCGGCATCATCAAGCACGCCAAGGCCATCAACGCCTTCGCCAACTCTTCGACCAACAGCTACAAGCGCCTCGTGCCGGGCTTTGAAGCTCCGGTGCTGCTCGCCTATGCGTCGCGGAATCGCTCAGCATCGATCCGTGTGCCGCACGTTGCCTCGAAGAACGCCAAGCGGATCGAGACCCGCTTCCCGGACGCCGCAGGCAACCCCTACTACACCTTCGCGTCCCTGCTCCTTGCAGGCCTCGACGGCATCAAGAACAAGATCCATCCGGGCGACGCCGCGGACGAGGATCTCTACGCGATGAGCGACGCGCAGCAGAACGACATCCCGCAGATCTCACGCTCGCTGCAGCAGGCCCTCGAAAGCCTCGACGAGGACCGCGCCTTCCTCACCAGCACGGGCGTCTTCAACGACGACCAGATCGACGGCTATATCGAGCTGAAGATGGAAGAAGTGCAGCGCTACAACTCGATGCCGCACCCGGTCGAGTTTGACATGTACTACTCGTCGTAAGGACGATCCCGATACGGACAAGGAAAAGAGCGCCCGCACGGGGCGCTCTTTTTCGTTCCGGCCCTGCCGCGAGAGCGCGGAGAGCGGGGTTCATGAAATGTCGGCCTTACGCTTTCAGGCAGCCTCGTCGGTCACCTGGTTCCGGCCGTTCTGCTTGGAGCGGTAAAGCGCCTCATCAGCACGCTTCAGCACTGTCGCCAGCTTGTCGCCTTCGTGCAGGATCGACACGCCGATCGACACGGTCACGTCGAGCGTCTGACCGTCATCGAGCTTCACCTTGTCACCGGACACGGCGCGCAGAACGCGGTTGGCAATCTCATGCGCAGATTCCCGCGGCGTCCGCGGCATGATGATCGCGAACTCTTCCCCGCCCGTCCGGCAGGCAAGGTCCGATCCGCGGACGGAAGTTGTCAGCCGCGCGGCGATTTCCTTGAGGATATGGTCGCCCGCATCATGGCCATAAGTGTCATTGACCATCTTGAAGTGGTCGATGTCGACCATCAGGCAGGCCAGCGGCTCACCCGATTTGTGTGCCTCTTCGACCAGGCGCGAGCCCTGGGCGCCTAGGAACCGGCGGTTATAAAGCCCGGTAAGCTGGTCCATGATCGCCATTTCCAGCGTCTGGTCGAAACTCGACCGCAGGTGCTCGATATGGCGCATCCGGCGCAGTTGCGTCCGAACGCGGGCGGCCAGCTCTTCCGAATCGATCGGAGTCATCAGGTAATCCGACACGCCGAGCTCCAGCGCGCGGACAACGTGGCGCGTTTCATCACGGCTGGCGATGGCCAGAAGCGGTGCAAGCCTCGTCATGTCAAAGGCACGAATCGCCGAGCACAGCCGCAAGGGATCGTAGCTCTCCATCGACAGGTCGATGAGAACGAGATCCGGCTCGCCGCGGCGCAGCGCCTCGAGCGCCATGCGCGCATCATTCTCGTAGACCACCGAAATATGCTTCGGCAGGTGCTCCGAACCCTGATCGAGGGCGGGAATCGATTCGCAGTCAGTGACCGCGAGAATCGTCGCGTGCTGCTCGTCGAACTTTGACAGGTCAGCCTGCGAAAGGACGCCCATCCGCGCGCCGGCCTCGTGGCGATGGCGCAGCTCATCCGTCATCTGTTTGAACCGGGTCAGGGATTTCACCCGCGCAAACAGCGCGATATCCTGGACGGGCTTGGTCAGGAAATCGTCGGCCCCGGCTTTCAGGCCCGCCACGCGGTCCGCCTGCTGGTCCAGCGCGGTGACCATAACTACCGGAATATGCCAAGTTTTTTCGTTTGCCTTGAGGCGTTCGCAGGTCTCGAATCCATCAAGACCGGGCATCATCACGTCCAGAAGGACGATATCGGGCTGCTGTTCCGCAGCGATCCTGATCGCCTCCTCACCCGAGAGGGCGGTCATGACTTCGAAATACTCGGCGCGGAGCTTGGCTTCGAGCAACTTCACGTTCGGCTCGAGATCGTCCACCACCAATACGCGGGCCGTCATAAGTGTCCTCAGGCGAACTCAACTGATCGCGTGAGGCTAGGACAAAACCCTTTTTACTTTCTCAAGAAACTCCGTGACGGAAATCGGCTTGGCCAAATAATCGTCGCAACCCGCAGCGCGGATACGCTCCTCGTCGTCTTTCATCGCGAAAGCCGTCACCGCAATGACCGGGATATCCCGGATCGAAGGCTCTGCCTTGATCTCGCGCGTGACGTCGAGGCCCGATTTCTCCGGCAACTGGATATCCATCAGGATCAGGTCGGGATGGTTTTCCTTGGCGAGACGCAGTGCCTCATTGCCGTCGCCCGTCTGCAGGATATTATAACCCTGCACTTCGAGAAGGTCGTGGAAGAGCTTCATATTCAGCTCGTTATCCTCGACCACCAAAATCGTCTTGGCTTGCGTGTCCATCGCTCGCGTCCGTCGTTGCAGCCCAAATCCCACCAGAAGTAGTTCTTTGGTCCTCTCGCCCCTAGATAATCGGCCTTGAATGGTCGAGCTTAACCTTCGGTTGATGGAGAGAGCATCGGAGTGAGATCGGAAACGCGGCTGTGCCTTGGCTGCGGCGAAGGCGTGACACCGGGGGTGGGAACCCACTGCCCCAGCTTCCGCGTGATCGAGCATACCGAACTCTCGAAGCTTTCAATCGCCCATGTCGATTGCGATGCCTTCTTCGCCAGCGTGGAGAAGCGGGACAATCCCGCGCTCCAGCACCAGCCGGTCGTGGTCGGCGGGCGCGAGCGCGGCGTCGTCGCTGCGGCTTGCTACATCGCCAGGACCTACGGCATCCATTCGGCAATGCCGTCCTTCCAAGCAAAGAAGCTCTGCCCCCACGCCATCTTCGTGAAGCCACGCTTCGAGGCCTATTCGGAAGCTTCCAGGAAGGTCCGCGCCGCGATGGAGGCGCTGACCCCGCTGGTGGAACAGGTTTCGATCGATGAAGCCTTTCTCGACCTCTCGGGAACGGAGCGCCTGCACGGACGCTCGCCCGCCGCCTCGCTCATCTCGCTCCAGCGCACCATCGAGAACGACGTGGGCGTCACCGTCAGTGTCGGGCTGAGCCACAACAAGTCCCTCGCGAAGATGGCTTCGGATCTCGACAAGCCTCGCGGCTTCGCCGTGATCGGGGCGGAGGAGACGCTGGCTTTCCTCGCACCAAAGGCTGTGAACTCCGTACACGGTGTCGGCAAGGCTTTCGCCGAGAAATTGCGTCGCGACGGGATCGAAACCATCGGCGATGTCCAGAAGCGCGAGCTTCGCGAACTGGTTGAGCGCTACGGCGAGGCAGGGATGAAGCTCCACGCACGCGCGATGGGCAAGGATCCCCGACGGGTGAAGACCGACCGGGCAACCAAGTCGATCTCGGGCGAGACGACCTTCTCTGAAGACATCAGCGACCAGAAGGCGTTGGAAGACAAGCTCTACGCCATGTGCGTGAAGGTCTCCCTCCGCGCGAAGGCAAAGCAATATGCAGGGCTCGTCGTCACCCTGAAGCTCAAGACCAACAGGTTCCGTTCACTGACGAGGCGCAGGACCCTGGGCGTCGCGACCAACCTCGCTGAGGTCCTGTTCGAGGAAGGGCGCGCGCTTCTCAGGGAAGAGCTGCAGGGCAGCGCCCGGACTTCCTACCGGCTTATCGGTATTGGTATCAGCGATCTCGTTCCTGCCGACTCGGCGCGGCAGGACCTTGCCTATCCGGAGAAACACGAGAAACTGCAGAAGAAGGAAGACGCTCTCGATGCCCTGCGCGCGCGTTTCGGCGACGCGGTGATCGGGACAATGCGTGACAGGAGAACCGCCAAGCGATGACGACCGTCGAAGAGAAGCTCAAGCGCCGGGGTTACGAGCTGCCCGAAGCCGCAGCCCCTTTGGCGAGCTACGTGCCCTTCGTGAAGACCCGCAACCTCCTCTTCGTCTCGGGCCAGCTTCCCATGCTGGACGGTGAGATCACGCAAGGAATCCTAGGCGATACGATGAGCACGGAAGAAGGCGCGAAGGCTGCCGAACTCTGCGCGGTGAACATCGTCGCGCAGCTCAGGAAGGCACTCGACGGCGACTTCGGCCGGATACGGGACATCGTGAAGCTCGAGGGCTTTGTCGCCTGCACGCCGTCGTTCACGGAGCACCCGGAAGTCATCAACGGCGCTTCGGACCTGATTGCCGAGCTGTTCTGCAGCCGCGGACAGCACTCCCGGACCGCTGTCGGCGTGAGTTCCCTACCCCGCGGCGCTGCCGTCGAGGTCGCTGCGATCGTCTCGATCGACTAGCTTCAGGACCTCCGCCGCGGCAGCATCAGCTGCGCTCTGAGAGCCGACGAGGCCGGGCAAAAGGCGGCGGAATGCCGACATCTGTTTCCGCCTGGCTTCGTGGTCGTTGAACAGGCGGACGACATCGGCGCAGAGCTGCGTGGACGTGCAGTCATCCTGCAACCGCTCTGGGATCACTTCTTCACCGGCGGCGACGTTCAGCACCGTGACATAAGGGGTCGTGATGACCTTCCTGGCCCAGTAGGCGGTGAACGAGCCAACCTTGTAGGTCACCACCATCGGCGTCGACGTCAGGGCCAGCTCTGTCGTCACCGTTCCCGATGCGGCGAGCGCGACGTCGCCTGCATCGAAGGCATCGAACCGCTCGTCGGGCGAGACGACGATCAGGTCCTGTTTCCAACTGCCTGTCGCGTGCTGGACCTGCTTCTTCACCGCATCCGCGACAATGATGGCGACCTTCAGTCCGGGGATCTTCTTTGCCGCTTCCGTCACGGTTTCCTCGAAGACCGGAAGCAGCCTCTTTACCTCCCCGTTCCGGCTCCCCGGCAGGGCCAGGAGCAGCGGGCTGTCACCGATGCCATACCGCGCCCGGAAGCCGGGCCCGCTGCGCGGCGTGCGCGCCACGCGCTGGAAATTGGGATTGCCCACGAAAACCGCGTGGCCACCATGCTTCTCGAAATAAGGCGGCTCGAACGGCAGAAGGCACATCAGAAGGTCGAACATATCCGCGGCCACCGCAGCCCGTTGCGGGCGCGACGCCCAGACCTGCGGCACGGCGAGCTTGGCGAGCTTCGTCTCTGGCGCGCGCTTCTTGATCTCGGCACCAGCCATCTTCGAGAATGCCCAGCTATCGATCAGGACGGCGACCTCGGGCTTTTCCCTCGCTGCCAGCCTGCCAAGCCGGGCGGACAGGCCTTTTGCGCGAGGTAGCGCAACGACTGCATCTCCCGGACCCATGACTGCTAATTTGTCTGTTGGCAGAGCGTTTTCCAGTCCCTCGGCTTTCATCAGGGGTCCGCCACCGCCAATGAAGCGCACGCCAGGCCGCGAAGCCTTGATCGACGCCATAAGCGCCGCGCCAAGCGCGTCACCGGAGGGCTCGCACGCGGTCACCAGGATCGTTGTCACTGCGGCAACTCCTCCGCACGGAAACCATAGACGAATAAGCCAGCCTCGTCTGCAGCCTCCCGGACAGCATCGCGGTCGACGACCAGCGCACGCTCAGCCATGACGGCGATCCCTGCAAGCCCTGCCGCAGCGGCTTTCTCAACCGTCCGCACGCCCAGGGTGGGAAGGTCGACCCGCAGCTCCTGCTCAGGCTTCGGGGTTTTCACGAGAACACCGACCTTTCGGCCCGCGTGCCCGGGCTCGAAGCCCTTGAGCTCCTCCGGCAGTGACGCGCAGCGATCAAGCATCGCATCGGTGCCCTCTGCCGCTTCGATCGCAAGGACGAATCCTCGCCTGACCACCGCGCCCTGCGCCACGTCGAACGGGCCAAGTGCGCCAACCAGCGCGGCTCCCTTCGCGATATCAGCAAGGTCCTCCGTAGCCGGAGCGTGCCTGCCGAGCGAACCAGCGGCCATCAACAGGCCGCCGGCCGCCTCTTCGGCCCCCACGACGGTGAAACCCTCCTGCTCGAAGGCGGAGACGATCACGTCGATGATCGCCCCGTCGCCCTTCCGCGCCGCCGAGACAACCTTGGGCAGCAGCGCCGCGCCGCGCCAGTCAGGACGCAAATCAGCGAAATTCGGGCGCAGGACCTGGCCAGCGAAACACACCGCATCGCAACCCTCCGCCTTGAGCCGCTTGATAACGCCGCCAACTTCCGCAATGCCCATATCGGCATGGTCGAACTTCGCAAACGCGTCCTTGTCCGCCGTGATCCGCACGACGAAGGGCGGCCTGCCAGCCGCTTTTTCGGCCTCGGCGATCCGTACAGGGAGCGCCCCGCCCCCTGCGATCAGGCCAAGCCGTTTCCAGCTTTTCTCTACGCCTTCGGAAGGCACAGGGAGCGGTCCTTGGCGGCACGCATGAAGGCGACGATCTCCATCACTTCCGGAATGTCGCCATAGGTTTCTTCGCAATCGTCGATCCGCTCCTGCAGCGTGCCCTCGTCCGCGAAGAGCATGCGGTAAGCGGCTCGAAGGGCGTGAATCGTCTTCCGCTCCATGCCCCGGCGCTTCATCCCGACGATATTCAATCCCTCGAGCTTGGCCCGGTTACCGAAAACCGACCCATACGGAATGACGTCACCCGTCAGGATCGCACCGCCGCCGACAAAGGCGTAATTGCCAATGCGCGTGAACTGATGGATCGCAACCAGGCCGGAAACGAAAACACCGTCACCGATCACGATATGCCCTCCGAGGGTCGCATTGTTCGCCATGATGACCTTGTCGCCAAGGATGCAGTCATGGGCGACGTGGCTGCCGA
Source organism: Parvularcula lutaonensis (assembly GCF_014651915.1). Taxonomy (GTDB): domain Bacteria; phylum Pseudomonadota; class Alphaproteobacteria; order Caulobacterales; family Parvularculaceae; genus Parvularcula; species Parvularcula lutaonensis. The sequence goes on along the minus strand of NZ_BMXU01000002.1, from coordinate 876,396 downwards.
CCATGAACAGGCAATCGTCGCCGACCACGGTCTTGCCCCCGCCGGCAACGGTGCCCGGGTGCATGGTCACATGCTCACGGATCTGGTTGCGCTTGCCGATTTCCAGCGTCGTCGGCTCACCCTTGTAGGAGAGATGCTGCGGTGGCGAACCAAGGACGGCAAACGGCATGATCTCGGTTTCCTCGCCCACGGTCGTGTGGCCAAGGACCACAGCATGCGGATGAAGCTTCACGCGGTCGCCGATTCTCGCATGGGGTCCGACATGGACGAAGGGCGCGATCTCGACGCCTTCGCCGATCTCGGCACCGTCCTCGACGATGGCACGCGGGTGAATTCCGGTCATTTCGGCTCCGTCAGCATGGCCTTGAACTCGGCCTCGGCAACGACAGCGCCGTCGACCTTGGCGACACCCTTGTATTTCCATACGGGCGGGCGTCGCGTTTCGGTGTGGACATGGAGCTCGAGCTTGTCGCCGGGGACCACCGGACGGCGGAACTTCGCCTTGTCGACGCCCATGAACAGGACAACCTTGCCTTCCGTATCGATATTGTCCGCATAAGCCGTATAAGCAGCCGCCGCTTGGGCCATCGCCTCGATGATCAGGACGCCCGGCATGACCGGCATCTCCGGGAAGTGGCCCTGGAAGAACTGCTCGTTGATCGTGACCATCTTCACGCCGACGGCGCCGCCTGTCTTGGTGATATCGACGATCTTGTCGATCATCAGGAACGGATAGCGATGGGGCAGGATATCCTTGATGCCTTTGAGGTCGAGGTCAGGAAGTCTTTCGTCCGTGTCTGTCATTTCTTTCCCCGTGCCAGCCGTCCAAGGGTGGCGGTTTCCTTCATCCATTGGCGCATCGGCTTGGCGGGCGTGCCGCCGACCTTCCCGCCTGGTTCGACATCCTTCATCAGGCCCGATTGCGCGGCTACCACCGCGCCGTTGCCGACCGTCAGGTGGTCCGCCATGCCGACCTGGCCGCCCATCATGACGAAATCTCCGATCACGCAGGATCCCGAAATTCCGGTCTGGCTCGCCACGAGGACGCCGCGCCCAAGGCGGCAGTTGTGGGCGATTTGGCAAAGGTTGTCGATCTTGCTCATGGCACCGATCACAGTGTCGCTCAGTGTGCCGCGGTCGACGGTTGTCTGGGCGCCGATATCGACCTCGTCGGCGAGCCTGACGGCGCCCAGCTGGGGCACGGCAACGGGGCCCGTCTCTCCAGCCGTGTAGCCGAAGCCCGCTTCTCCGACCCGTGCGCCGGAGAGGATACGGCAATTCCTGCCCACTTCCGCATGGGTGATCGAGGCGTTCGCACCGACAAACGTTCTCTCGCCGATGGTCACGCCGTGGCCGATCACGGCATGGGCGGAGATCACCGCGCCGGAGCCGATCGAGACGCCGGGACAGATCACCGCGGACGGGTGGATTTTTGCCCCCTCTCCGATCTCGGGCTTGCCCAATTCCTCGTCAGCCGTCTCGAACCGGCTCTCGAAAAGATGCGCAGCAATGCGCGAGAAGGCGAGCTTGGGTGAGCGAACTTCGAGCACGATCGGCGTGTCGGCAGGTGCCTCGTCGGCCTTGCCTTCCGGCACGATGATCGCAGCCGAGACGGCAATTTTGCCCTTGAAGCGCTCAGCGAAGACCAGGGCGCCGTCGCCGCCGGTGCCGCTCTCGGCGACGGTGGTGATGGTGCCGCCAGACCGGATCAGGGTCGCTCCACCGATCTCGGCGGCTTCCTCGCCAGTGAGTGCGCCTGTGAAGCGGAAAAACTGCGGATCAGGAAAAACCATGGTCCCTCCGAGACAAAAAAGGCGGACGCCCCGCGCCCGCCTTTGACGATGTTCCGACCGTTCAGTCCAGACGGGCTTACTGGGTTTGCTGTTGTTGCTGGGTCTGTGCAGCCTGCTGCTGCTGCTGCTTGGCCTGTGCGGCGGCGAGCATCTGGGCCTGCAGGTCAGGCTTCACGACCGCGACCGTGGTCAGCTTCTTGTTGAGCGCGGCGATTACTTCATCGGTGATGTCGCCCTTGTCGCTCGCGATCAGCACGGCCTGCTTTTCGAGCAGGACGTAGCCCTTCTTCTTCTTGAAGATCTCCTCGGCGATCGGCTCCCACGCCTTGGCGAGGTCGGAGATTGCCTTGGTGCGCGCCTGCTCGAGCTCGGTGCGGCGAAGCTGCTTGAACTGTTCGAGCCGCTGCGCGCGAGCCAGAAGCGACTGGTAGCGGAGGTTGAAGTCCTCTTCCGAGAGGCTCTCGCGCGTGTCGCGGAGCTGGTTCGTCTCTTCGTCGATCTTGGCCTGTTCCGGGCCGATCTCGCGGGCGACCTGCTCGGTGATCTCACGGAGCTGGCGGTCGATCGACTTGCCAGCGGTGCTTTCGCTGATGACGCGCTGCTGATCGAGGAACAGGATGCCGTTCTTTTGGGCGAAGGCTGCACCGCCTGCGGTGAGCATCGCGAGGGAAGCGAATGCCGCGGCGAAAATCCTGCTGATGTTCATAGTCTTGGTCCCTGCATTCAGTGAGAGCATCTCACGCTTGCCGGAAGGTCGGCGCGAAATCCACGGCAAACCGGCAAGCATTCCCGTTTTTCACGCGCGCCGGGTGAAGGGTCGGCGCGCTTCGCGTCAGAAGCGGCCGCCGGCGGAGAAGCGGAAGCTCTGGGGCCGGTCATACTCCTCGACGACCAAGGCTTCGGAGAGGTCAATCTGGATCGGTCCGAAAGGCGAGTTCCAGTTGATCGAGATGCCCGCCGTCACACGCGGAGCGAAATCGTCTTGCAGCGGATCATCGAGTTGCAGATCGTTATACGCGAGCCCGGCACTGTTCAGAACGAAAACGTTCTCCCCGCCGATCGTCACCGGATCGCCATTGTCATCGAAGGACTGCTCGTAGAAGTCAGGATCGAAGGCCTCGTCCGTGTCGAAAGTCGCGAGCGGCAGGCTCTCGTCACCGAAGAAGTTCCGGCGGTCGCTGTCGATGTTGAAAAGCTCGTCGTCCCGCTCGTTGGTCAGGCCGACATAGCCAGCATCGACGAAGAGCGAAGCCCTGACACCATAGCTCGGCGGCAGGGGGAGCGGCAGCAGGGCTTCGGCCGTGCCGATCGCATAGGCGCGGGCACCGATGGCCTGGCCACGGTTGCCGAACTGGCCGTTGACGTTGAACAGGCGCGGGCCGACGCCTGCAACGTCAAAGCCGCGGAAGCCGCGGTTGCCGCCGAGGAAGAAGCGGTCGTTGAGGCGCACGCCGTCATCATTGAAGCTGTCGATGTAACCGCCATTGAACTTCAGCGAACCGACCAGTCGTGCTGGCAGGCGGTGGTAGTAACCAGCGCGGATCGTCGAGCGGTGGAAGTTCACGTCACCGCCAAGTCCAGCGAAGCTCTGGGAAAGGGAAAGGTCGAAGCCGCCAGACGGCACGATCGGATCATTGGTCTTGTCGAGGCGGAACGTGTAGCCGAGCTGCGAGGTCGTAAACTCGCCATTCCGCTCGCAGTTGAGATCCCGCTGAAGCGCGGTGATGTTGCAGCGGTCGGTCTGGATGATACCGAGCACCGGGTTTCCTGATCCGTCCACGGATGGATCCCTGATGATCTCGAAATCCGACGGGTCGACCAGGGAGATATCCGGGTTCCCGTCATTGTTGGTGTCGGAAAAGATCGGCGTGCCATCCGGGTTCAGCCCCTCGATGCCGACACGCTGGCTCAGCTCGAGACTATCGAAGCGCAGGCCATAGTTCAGCAAAAGCGACGAAAACTCGGACGACGGAAAGCCGAGGCTGAAATTCGTGCCGAAGCTGTTCGAGACGAAACCCGCTTCCTCAAAGTCCGTCGAGTTGTAGAACAGCGATGCGCTGGCCCGCAGCGCGCGGCCGAGGAAGTAGCGTTCGGTTAGCGACAGCTGCGCCTGGTTCGTCCGCTGGGAAGCCTGGAGGTTCAGGAGGACATACTGCCCCCGGCCGAGAAGGTTCGACTGCTCGACCTGGATATTGAAGATGAAGTTGTCGTTCGAGCTGACGCCGCCGCCGATCTGGAAGCTGCCCGTCGGCTGCTCGGTGACGTTGACGTTGAGCACCGTTCGGTCGGGCGCCGAGCCCGGTTCCTCGACGATCTCCACCTCGGAGAAATAGCCAAGTCCCTTCACCCGGCGCTCGGAACGATCGATCAGCACACGGTTGAAGGCATCGCCTTCGACAAGGCGCATCTCGCGGCGGATCACGCGGTCGAGGGTCTGGGTGTTGCCGTTGATGTTGATCTCTTCGACATAGACCCGTGGCCCTTCATTGACGTCGAAGGTCACATCGACGGTCTTGGTCTCGGGGTTGAGGTCGAGGCGCGGGTTGACGTCGACAAAGGCATAGCCTGCGATGCCGGTCGAGAAGGTGATCGCCTCCTCCGCCTTTTCCAGAAGCTCCGAGTTGAAAGTCGTCCCCGTACGGATCGGCACCCGCGAGCGCAGGAGATCGCCGGGCAGCTTCGACAGGGTCGTGTTCACGTCGACATTGCCAAAAGTGTATTTCGGCCCTTCGTCCACGGTGAACGTGATGATGAAGTTTTTCCGGTCCGGCGTCAGCTCGGCCACCGCCGAGACCACCGAAAAGTCCGCATACCCGTTCTTGGAATAGAACTGGCGTAGCAGCTCCCGGTCGTATTCGAGACGGTCCGGGTCATAGTTGTCGTTCGACTCGAGGATGTTCCACCAGCGCGTCGGCGCCGTCAGGATCGCGCCGCGCAGCTCGGCATCGGAAAACGCCTCGTTGCCGAGGAAATTGACCTGTTTGATGCCCGTCTTCGGGCCTTCGTCGATCTCGTAGATCACGTCGACGCGGTTCTGCGGGAGCCGCTTGATCTTCGGCACGACCGTGGCGCCGAAGCGGCCAGCGCGGCGATAGACCTCGATGATGCGTTGCGCGTCAGCCTGCTGCTTCGCGCGGGTATAGACGGCGCGGGGCTCGAGCTGGATCTCCTCTTTGAACTTGTCTTCCTGCGTCCGCTTGTTGCCGAGGAAGATGACCCTGTTGACGATCGGGTTCTCCTGCACCGTGACTTCGAGCACGCCGCGGCGCGGATCGAAGATGATCGACGCATCTTCGAACAGGTTGGTGGCGTAGAGCGACTTGAGCGCAGCGTCGATTTCAAGGGAGCCCACCTGCATGCCGGGCTCGATCGGCAGGTAGGACCGGACCGTGCCGTCCTCGATCCGCTGGTTGCCGTTCACCTCGATAGTCCTGACGACCAGCGAATAGTTTTCCTGGACCTGCGGGCTGCCCTGCACGTTCGGCGCCTGGGCGGCGGAAGTGCCGAGACCGGACAGCGCCGTCCCGATGAGAAGAATACCAAGCGTCGAGATGCGCTGCACTTTAGGCTTCATCAAAATCTCCCAGCCGCCGAAACTCACGGCGCGACAAGACGCAACACGTCGTTGATGAGAACGAACACGATCAGCGTGAAGACGAGAGCGAGACCGACCCTGAACAGGGCCCCCTGCACCGCCTCGTTCATCGGTTTCCCAGCCACGGCCTCGTAGCCGTAGAAGAGAAGATGCCCGCCGTCGAGGACCGGAACGGGCAGAAGGTTGAGAAAGCCGACCGAAATCGAGATCAAAGCCGCCACTTGGGCGAAATTGACGATCGAAACGATCAGTCTGTCACCGAAGGAGGCTTCGCCCTCGGGGGTGAAACCGGAGCTTGCCGCTTGCCCGGCAAACTGCGCGATCCGCACCGGCCCGCCAATGTCCCTGGGGTCCTCGCGAAGGGTCAGGAGGCGGCCGAAATAGCGCGCGGTCAGCGAGATCGTCCTTCCGACCTCCCGCACGCCCTCCGCCACCGCGCCGACGGGCCCGAAGCGCCTTCGCTCCAGTGTCGCATTGCTGCCCTGCACACCAAGCAGGCCAGCCTCGATCTCATTGCCGAACCCGTCCACCATCGTCGTGCGGCGCGGCGTCGCTTTCAGGGTGACCACCTCACCATCGCGGTCGACGGTGAATGTGAGCTCTTCACCAGAAGAGAGTTTGATACGCGAGGCCATCGCCTCGAAACTGCGGACCTTGCTGCCGTTGAGCGTGAGGATCCTGTCGCCCGGCTGGAAGCCTGCTTCGTAGGCCGCGCTTCCCTCCTGCACCCCGGTCACGACGGGCTGCGAGACCGTCCGGCCGATCGTCATGAAGAGGAGCGCGAAGATCAGGACCGCCAGGACAAAATTGGCAATCGGCCCCGCCGCCACCACCGCCGCGCGTTGCCAGACCGGCCGGAAATGGAAGCAGACCTCTTTCTCCTCCTCGGAGAGACTGAACTCGAGCGCCTCGCGCTGGGAGTTGAACTGCGTCGTGCCCGCCTTGCCGTCATTGGCCTGCGTGCCGGCGGACGCAGCATTGGCGTCGCCGAAGAACTTCACATAGCCCCCGAGCGGGATGGCGGAGATCTTCCAGACCGTGCCATGGCGGTCGACCCAGCTCTTCAGGGTCGGGCCGAAACCGATGGAGAACGCGTCGATCTTGATACCGAACAACCGTCCGGTCTGGAAATGGCCGAGTTCGTGGATGAACACGATCAGTGGCAGCATCACGAGGAATGCCAGCACACTGACAGTCACAGCCTGGAAATTGCTCAGAAGCTGGTCGAGCATATTACGCCTTCAATTACCGCCTCTGGGCCAACTCTTCGACACGCGCCCAGGCCCTGTCCCGTGCCAGCTTGTCGGTCGCGAGGATCTCGGCGAGTCCCGTCCCGGCGTGATTGGATCGCACCGTTTCGAGACAATGTTCCGTCACGCCCGTAATGTCGAGAAATGGCAGATGACCCTTAAGAAAGGCTGCCACGGCGACCTCATTGGCCGCGTTGAGCACGCAGGTCGCCATGCCTCCTTCGTCGAGGCTCTCGCGCGCCAGCCTCAGGGCCGGGAACTGCTCCTCATCTGCCGGGAAGAAATCCATCCGCCCGACCTTTGTAAGATCAAGCTGCTCGGCGGGTGTGTTGATCCGGTCCGGCCACGCCAGCGCCGAGGCGACGGGAATCGTCATGTCCGGTGTGCCAAGCTGCGCGAGGACGGAGCCATCGACATAGTCCACCATCGAGTGGATCACCGATTGCGGATGCACGACGATGTCGATGTCTTCCTTGGGCGTCGGGAAGATGTAGGCAGCCTCGATCCGCTCCAGGCCCTTGTTCATCATTGTCGCTGAATCGACGGAGATCTTCGCCCCCATCGACCAGTTGGGGTGCTTCACCGCTTCGGCCGGCGTGATCTCCGCAAGGCTCGCGCGCTCCCGCTCCCGGAAGGGTCCGCCGGATGCGGTGAGGATCAGCTTCCTGATCCGGTGGGGCCGGTCGAAATCATAGACCTGGAAAATCGCGTTGTGCTCGCTGTCCACGGGCAGCAGCTTGCCGCCGCCCTTCTTGATCGCCGCCAGCACCGCATCGCCTGCGCAGACGAGGCATTCTTTGTTGGCAAAGGCGATATCCGCGCCCCGCTCCGCCGCGACCAGCAGGGGCTCGATCCCCGCCGCGCCGACGATCGCCGCCATGACCCAGTCCGCATCCATCGCGGCTGCGTCGAGCACGGCCTGCGTGCCTGCGCCGGACTTTATGCCCGTGCCGACGAGGCGCGCCGCCAGCTCTTCCCCCGCATGAGGGTTCGCAATCGCCGCGAATTCGGCCCTGCAGGCAATCGCCGCCTCGGCAAGCTCGTCGACCTTAGAGTTTGCGGTCACCGCGACGACCTCGATCTCCGCGTCGCGGGCTTCATTGGCAGCTTTGATGAGGTTGAGGGTGGTCTGGCCGACCGAGCCCGTGGCGCCCAAAATCGTCGCGCGTCGCTTCAGCATGCTCCGGCCACGTCCTCCCTGCCGTTGTGGTTACGAAACGCCTTGCAACAAAAGAACGATTGTTGCCAGAGCCAAGACGGCGAACAGGAACCCGTCGAGCCGGTCAAGCACCCCGCCGTGACCGGGAAACGCGCCCCCTGAGTCCTTCATCCCATAACGGCGCTTGAAATAGCTTTCGGTGATGTCCCCCAGCACCGCGGCGACCCCGATCACCATGCCAAGGAGCCATGAGCCGCCTGTCTCCTCGGGCTTGACGATCAAGGCCAGCGCCCCCGCCGCCACGCCCGCAAAAAGGACCGCGCCGATCGCCCCGGCCCAGGTCTTCCGCGGTGAGATCCGCGGCACGAGCTTCGGACCGCCAAGCGCCTTGCCGACGAAATAAGCCCCGCTATCCGCCGCCCAAACGGCGATGAACAGGAGCAGGGTCAGGAACTCGCCCTCCGGCGCATCGCGCCTCAGCCACAGCGCCGCAACGCATGGCACGATGATGTAGCCTGCACCCACCGCCGGCCAGCTCTGAGGATTGGGCTTCGGCCATTCGAGCGCCGTAGCGACCGCGCCACCTGCCAGCGCCGCAAGCAGCGCCCAGCCCGCCAGCCCCCCCGCTGCGAGATAGGCCGCGAGCGCCGTCGTCGCCGACAGGACGTAGAACCCCCGGCGCAGCTCCGCGCCGTCGACCATCCGTGTCCACTCGAACAGGAGGAAGATCGTCATCGCCGCGATCAGTGCCGCATAGAGACGCCCGCCGGCTAGCACCGAACCCAGCGCGAGAGGGATGAGAAACGCCGCCGTCAGGATGCGCGGCAGCAGGCCCGGCTCGCCGGGCTTCGGGTCGGCTTCGGATGTCACGGAGCCGTGGCGGCTTCGCCTTTCCGACCGCCATAGCGGCGCTCACGCCGCCGGAATACGTCAAGCGCTTCGGCAAGATCGTCCGTGCCAAAATCTGGCCAGAACTTGTCGAGGAAGACGAGTTCCGCATAGGCCGCCTGCCAGAGGAGGAAGTTCGAAATCCGGCATTCGCCGCTGGTTCGGATGACGAGATCGGGATCCGGCACCCCAGCGGTGTCGAGGTTCGCCGCGAGTTCCGCCTCACTGACGTCTTCCGCCTTCAGCGTTCCCGCAGCAACCTCCACCGCAATTTTCTGGGCAGCACGGACGATCTCGTCGCGGCCGCCATAATTGAACGCGACCTGCAAGATGAAGTCCGTGTTCTGAGCGGTTTGCTGCTCCGCATCCTCGCAGAGCTTGCGCAGGTCCGGAGGCAGGTTCGCATGGTCTCCCAGCACCCGGACTCGGACGCCTTCCTTGGCAAGCTCGTTCAGGTCTTCGCGGAAAAACCGGCGCAGGAGGCCGAGAAGGTGACGCACCTCCCAGTCGGGACGCGACCAGTTCTCGGTCGAGAAGCTGTAGAGGGTGACGATCCGCACGCCGAGCTCCCGCGCCGCGCGGACGGCGCGGCGGGCCGCTTCGACCCCCGCCCTGTGCCCTTCAAGGCGCGAGACGCCCCGGCGTTCGGCCCAGCGGCCATTGCCGTCCATGATGATGGCAACGTGCTGGGCATGGCCAGTCTCGCTGCCGTGCGCGGCAGGCGTGTCTTCGCCTTGCGTCTTCGGTGCGAGCATGCCTTGCCCCTCTCAGGATGCGTGAATGACCAGTCTCAGCGAGACATGGTTAAACTTGCATGATTTCCTTCTCTTTGGCGGCCTGCATTTCTTCCGCCTTCTTCACCTTTTCGTCGGTGAGCTTCTGGACGCGGTCCTGAAGCCTCTTCTTGTCGTCCTCGGGGATCGAATCGTCGGCCTTGATCTCTTCCATGCCGTCGCGGCGGACATTGCGGATCGCGACCTTCGCGGCTTCGGCATACTTGCCGCACATCTTGGCGAGCTCTTTGCGGCGCTCTTCGGTCATCGCGGGGAGCGGCACGCGGACGGTTTGCCCGTCGGTCACCGGGTTGAGGCCGAGGCCGCTCTCGCGGATGCCCTTCTCGACAGCACCGACGAGGCCCTTGTCCCAGACGCTGACCGTCAGGGTGCGCGGATCGGACACCGAAACCGTGCCCACCTGGTTGATCGGCATGTCGGAGCCATAGGCGTTGACCATCACCGGCTCGAGCAGGTTCACCGAAGCCCTGCCCGAGCGCAGGCCTGCATACTCGCTCTTCAGCGCCTCGAGAGCGCCGTCCATGCGGCTCTCGAGCTTCTTGAAATCGGGTCCTTCACTCATGGCGTGTCCTCACGTGCAGAATCTCTTGGGCCGCGGCTTATAACGCCCTGCACCCGAATGGGAAGTCAGGCAATGCGCGCCGATGGGCACCGCTCGACATGCCCGCAGCCCCGGCAGAGTGCCGCAGTCTTGGCGAAGCGCGGTTCTTCGCGCCCATCCGTGACCTGCGAGAAGCGCCTGTGCGCCTCGATGACGGCGTCGTCGTCCCAGAGTTTCACCTTGGAGAAGCTCTGCTCGCCACCTGTGAAGCGGATATAGGCGTAGGGGTTCACCGGTGGCCCGCCATCGCCGCGCAGGAGATAGGCATAGGCCGCGAGCTGCATCCGGTCGCCCTCGAAGACCCGGCCCTCCCTGCTCTTGGTCTCGACAATGGTGCGCTGCCCGTTCTTCAGCCAGACCTCGTCAGGCCGCCCTCGCACATGGACAGGCTTCTTCCTGACCAGCGTCTTCTCGGACATCGCCAGCGTCGCACCGCGCAGCTCTTCAGGCAGGTAGGCGTCATGATCGGACCGGCTGCCCCGGATAACGAGCCAGAGGAGGACGAAGCCAATCAGGCCCGCGATACCGAAGAGAACGGCGATCATCGCCCGGCGCCCAACAGCCAGATGGCGAAGAATGCCGCGGTCATCGCCGCGCAAATCAACCAGAGCTTCCAGCGAGCCGGACCTCTGCTTGGGGTCGTCACCCGCCGGTGCATCTCGGCATGGACGGCGTTCCCCTCACCCGCGCGCGCCCGCCACCGGGCAGAACGCCTGGCGCCATACTTCCGGTCGAACAGCAGCTGCTGCTCACAGCGGGAAAGCTGCGCAAGCTCAGTCGGAGAGACAGGACGACGGTCGCCGCGCATGGGATGACCCCGGAACTACGAGAACACGGGTATGACCTATGTTCTGGTTTTGGTCTAGTGGGGTCCGAGTTTTCGTCGGCTCCTGATAAATCCTTTGTATGCCGAACTGTATCCTGCCAATCTCAGGTTCGATAGGAGTGTCGTTCCATGTTTCGAGCCGCCTTGGCGACCATAGCGCTTTCCGCGTGCGTTTCCGCGCCGAACCTCGCGCAGCAAACAGGCTGCAGGCCACCCGCCGGTTGGGAGGCGGCGGCCCTGCGGGCAGAGGGCCAGATTCTCACCTTCGGCGAGACGCATGGCACCAAGGAAGGGCCTGCAGCGGTCGCCGAATATGTGTGCGCTGCAAGCGCGAAGGGTGGCGGCAAGACAGTGTTCGCCGTCGAGATCGGCAAGCGCTACGACGCCGCTCTTCAAGCTGCGCTGCAGGCGGATGATCCACGCAAAGCGCTCGTCGATGCCATGCCAGGCTTCTAGGAAGGCCAGGACGGCCGGGCGAGCGAAGCTGTCCTCGAGATGCTCGTCCGCATCGCCGAACTGAAACGCTCAGGCCTCGACATAGAAGTCGTGCCCTTCGTCAAGGTTTCGCCCGAAGCGATCAAGGCCCTGCAGAGCGGCGATCAGTCCCTGATGGAACAGGGCTACGCGGACGAAATCCTCTCCAGAACTAACGACGCAAACCGCACCATTGTCTTGGTGGGGAGCATTCATGCGGCGAAAGCAGAAGGACAATACCCCTTCGTCACCTTCCCGCCGATGGCCAGCTTGTTCCCCGACGGCTCGATCAGCCTGGACTTCGTCCATGACGGCGGGACGGCATGGACGATGCGCGATCGCGTAGGTGCCAGCCGCCCTGCGAAGCCCAGCCGCGTCCGCCCGTCGGAAATCGGTTATCCTCGGATCGTCTTTGACGAGGATCTGCTGCCTTTCTTCGACGGATATCTCTACGTCGGTCCATTGACGGCATCCCTGCCGGTGCTGATGGACTCCGAAGAAGGCGAATAGGCCAGCCTACCCGTTCACAACCGTCGTAAACTTCCCCTGCCCCGTCAGGGCACCGACGATCCCGTCCTTCAGGCTGAAGACCACGATGGGGATCTTGTTCTCGCGCGTCAGGCTAACGGCTGCCTGGTCCATCACCTGCAGGTCCTTCGAGAGGATCTCCTTGTAGGTGATCTCCTCGAAGCGCTCCGCATTCGGATCTTTCTTCGGGTCGGCTGAATAGATCCCGTCGACCTGGGTGCCCTTGAACAGCGCTTCGCAACCCATCTCCGCGGCGCGCAACGCGGCGCCCGTGTCCGTTGTGAAGAACGGATTGCCCGTACCGCCTGCGAAGATCACGATCCGGCCCTTCTCGAGGTGGCGGATGGCGCGGCGGCGGATATAGGGCTCGCAGATCGACTGCATCTCAATCGCGGACATCACCCGCGTATCGGCGCCGATCTTCTCCAGCGAGTTCTGCACGGCCAGCGCGTTCATGATCGTCGCGAGCATGCCCATATAGTCGGCGCTCGCCCGCTCCATGCCGTTCTCGGCCATGGAGAGGCCGCGGAAGATGTTGCCGCCACCGACGACCATGCAGACTTCGACGCCAAGTTCGGTCGCGGCTTTCACTTCCTTGGCGATCCGTTCCACGGTGTCGATGTCGATGCCGAACTCGCGGTCACCCATCAGCGCTTCGCCGGACACTTTGAGAAGGACGCGGCGGTAGAGAGGCTCTGCCATGTGGGGGTCTCCGAATTTTGGAGGCGGCTATCAGATTTGGTCCTGTCCCGCTACCGCCCTCGCCATGACGAGACGTTAGAAAAGAGCGGCAATTTTTCCTGGGCCCTCGCCCCGCGGCACAGGTCTTGATAGTCTTGCCTGGGGTCTGGGCCTTCGGGGTGTCTGAATGGAAAATCAAAAGCCTGCCGAGAGCAGAGGCATGCGCGCGCTTCGCGAGACCGAAGCGCGGCGGCTCGATCTGTTGCGGCAGATCGGGGAGCAGCGTGGCTCCCTCGTCCTCACTTACATCACCAGCTACCGCGATGGCTGGAACACCATGGTCCTGTCCGAGGACGTGCGGATCATCGAGCGCCACGTCGCCCGTGCGCGAGCCGACGGCGTGCGCAGGATCGACCTGTACCTTTCCACCTGGGGCGGGGATGCGACCATGCCCTGGGCGCTCCATGCCATGCTGCGCGACTACCTGCCCAAGGCGAAGATCGGTGTGATCCTGCCGTTCGAGGCCTATTCGGCAGGCACCGGCATCGCCCTCGGCGGCGACGAGATCATCATGGGCCTGCCAAGCGTCCTCGGTCCGACCGACACGCAGGCGTCGGGCTATTTCTGGCAGTCCGAGCCCACGGGCGGCGGGGTCTCATCCCTCAAGGGCTTCCTCGATATGCTCCGCGATTTCGACCTCAAGGGCCGGATTGATGACCGACAGATGCTCGAATGGCTGACCCGCAACGCGGACCCGCTCCTGCTCGGCGAGGTGTACCGCAAGTTCCGCGAGAACAAGCGCAAGATCATGAAGATCCTCGACAGCCGCCAGAAGCCGCTCAGCGAGAAAGAGAACAAGCGTATCGCCGATTTCTTCCTCTATGAGGTCGGCATCCACGCCCAGGGTATCCGCCGCCGCGAGGCCCGCGACGCTGGCGTCAGCTACATCACGGATCTTGAGCAGTCCGGCGTCGAGGCTCCGGTGGAGGAACTTTTCGACGCCTATTCCGAGGTCATGCAGCTGTTCACACCCTTTACCCGCCGTCAGCCTCGCGGCGGACCTGGCGGCTTCGAGCGCGACGTCGATCTCAACGGAGAGCATTCGGGCACGACCCCGGTGGTCATGATCGAGAGCCTCTACGAGACCAATGCCGCGTTCAAGGCCTTTGGGGTCGAGCGCCATTGGCAGCCGCCGCAGCTTCCGGGCGACCCTGCAAAGAAGACCGAGCAGGCGCCTGCGGAGAAGCCCGCAGCGCCGCAAGCTGCCATGTCGTGGACCAGTTCCGAGCGCCCCCGGCGTCGCACGCGATAAACGGCCGCTCGGTCAACTTCGACTTAACTCGAAGGCCCCTATCGCTTCCCTACCGAGCATAGGCTTGGATTTGACCGTCCGTTCGGTTAGGATCTCATCATGCCGAGACCTGCAAAAACCTCCGATGAAGAGCTTTTGGCCCAAGTGGTCACCGTGTTTCGCGAAGCGGGCTATGAAGCTGCCTCGCTGAGCCGTCTGAGCGAGGCGACCGGCCTCAAGCGCGCGAGCCTCTATCACCGCTTTCCCGGCGGCAAGGAGGCCATGGCGGAAGAGGCGCTAGCTTCGATGCTGCGCTGGGCTGATGCCAACATCCTGTCACCGCTGCGCGAGCCCGGCGATCCGCGGGAGAAGCTCGACCGCGCCGCCAGCGCCTTCTCCGAATACTACCGGGACGGTGCGCTCGCCTGCCTCATCAATCTCTTCGGCTCACCGGACGCAGCGCCCAAGAGCCTGACCCGCGGCGTCCAATCCGTCGTCTCCGCCCTGATCAGCGCGCTCAGCAATGTCCTCCTCGAAGCGGGCCTGCCGAGCGACGAGGCGCGCACCCGCGCCCTTCGCGGCGTGGTCCTCATCCAGGGCGCTCTGGTCCTCTCCCGCGCCTTCAGGGACACCGCGCCCTTCGAAGCGACGATGGCACGCTGGACCGACGAGCTCCTCGGCCCGGTCGAGGCTGGCTCTCCCCCGGCGAAAACCGAAGCGCCCAAGACGCCCATCGTCGACGTCCGCGCCGCCGTTGCCGCTCACCTCAAGGGCCGTATCGGCAGCTGACCGGGATTGCGTGGAGCCATCAGGCGGGCCTACCCTGCCCGGATGTTCCTCACCGCCTGCATCCCGATCCGCTGAGCCTGCGCCAGCCCCGAGACAAAAACCGGCCGCGCCGCGCGCCGGAAGCAGACGGTATCACCATGACCCTGACGATCCTCGTGCCCGATGGAGGCTGCCCGCTCCCGTGGCGAGCACACTACGACCGGCTTCAGGCCGCTTTGGCCAGCGCCAGCATCCAAACGCAGCCTGCCCCCTGGCCCGAGCTTCCCGCGACCGGAGCCGCCACGCCGCTCCTTGCCTGGGGCTACCACCTCGAAGCAGAGACCTGGGATCGAGCGCTCGGCGCACGCGACCCGGTGGCCCCCACGCTTAACGCGCTCGGCATCCTGCGTTGGAACAGCGACAAGAGATACCTGCGGGATGTCGAGCGAAGGACGCCGATCGTCCCGACGGTCTTCGCTGAGACCGTGACTGACGAGACTGCCAGGAGCGTCCGGCAGCGCTTTGGCCGTGGCCCGCTTATCGCCAAGCCCTTTGTCGGGGGCACTGCCTACGGCGTCAGGCGCGCGGAAGATGCGGCGGAGCTTGTCGGCGCGGAGCGCGTGCTGATCCAGCCGTTCCTCGACGAGATCACCGCGTTCGGGGAAATCTCGATCATGGTTTTCGCAGGCCGCTATAGCCACGCCGTTTTGAAGACTGCTGCGAACGGTGAATTCCGTGTGCAGAGCGACTTCGGCGGCAGGGTCGAAGCTTTCGAGCCGCCGGCCCCGGCAATCGGCGCCGCTATGGCCGCCCTCACCGCCTGTCCTGAACCGCCGGTTTATGCCCGCGTCGACCTCGTTCCGCACGGGGGCGGCTGGGCCGTGATGGAGCTCGAGCTGATCGAGCCGGAGCTGTTCCTCGACCACGCACCCGATCGCGGCGCAGCGATGGCGAAAGCCTTTGCCGAAGCCCTCCGCCAATAAAAAAGCCCGGGCACGATGGCCCAGGCTTCACAATTCCGTAGACGGAAGGCTTAGCTCTTGTTGAGGCTCGCGACTTCGGCGGCGAAGTCATCGTCTTCCTTCTCGATGCCTTCACCCAGCTCGAAACGGATGTAGCCCTTGAGCTCGGCGCCAGCATTCTTGACGACGTCCTTGATCTTGGTTTCGCCATCGATGACGAAGATCTGCTCGAGCAGGACGCTCTCTTCGTAGAACTTACGGATGCGGCCTTCGACCATCTTCTCGATGATATTGTCCGGCTTGCCCGACGCGCGGGCCTGTTCCGAGAGGACATCCTTCTCGCGCTGGACGACAGCCTGGTCGAGGCCTTCGATGTTCAGCGCTTGCGGGCGGGCGGCGGCGATGTGCATCGCGATCTGCTTGCCGACAGCCTGCAGGGCTTCCTTGTCGCCGGTCGATTCAAGAGCGACGAGAACGCCGATCTTGCCCTCACGGTCAGCGATCGGGGTGTGCAGGTAAGGCACGACAACGCCGTTTTCGACGGAGATGCCTTCGGCGCGGCGCAGGGCCATGTTCTCGCCGATCGTGGCCACCATGGCCGTGATCTGCTCATCGACCGTCTTGTCCGTACCCGGATAGGGGGCCGAACGCAGCTTGTCGGTATCGCCGTCGACGGTCAGGGCGATGTCGGCGATATCGCGGACCATCGTCTGGAACTTCTCGTTGCGGGCAACGAAGTCCGTCTCGGCGTTGACTTCAACCAGCGCGCCCTTGGTGTCGTCGAGGGCGTAGGCGACAAGGCCGTCAGCAGCCGTGCGGCCCGCTTTCTTCGCTGCCTTCGCCAGGCCTTTCGTGCGCAGCCAGTCGACGGCCTGCTCGACATTGCCGTCGTTTTCGACGAGCGCTTTCTTGGCGTCCATCATGCCTGCGCCGGTCATTTCGCGCAGTTCTTTCACCATCGATGCGGTGATCTGAGCCATTTCTGGTTCTCCTCGGAGGGGCGTGCGTGAGAGCCGCCCATTGGTGTTCGCTAATGGTGGCGCACGTCTGCGCCCAAGCCCGATTTGTCAAGGCGCGGTTCAGTAAGGTTCCGCGCCATCAGGATCGGGAAAGCGGTGCAGCCGGAAGTCTTCAGGCTGCACCAGTGAAGAGGCTCAGGCGCTCTTTTCAGCGACGGCTTCTTCGCTCTGCTCGACTTTCTCTTCGGCAGCGGCTTCGGCTTCCGTGGTCGGCTCGTCGGCGAGCAGGACTTCTTCAGCCAGCTCTTCCATCTCGCCGAGGTCTTCGCCGGACGCGACAGCGGCAGCGCCGAGACCATCAATGACCGCATCGGCAACGAGGTTGCAGTAAAGCGAGATCGCGCGCGAAGCGTCGTCATTGCCGGGGATCACGTACTGCACGCCGTCCGGCGAGCAGTTGGTGTCGACAACGGCGACGACCGGGATACCCAGCTTCTGGGCCTCCTTGATGGCGATCTGCTCCTTGTTGACGTCGATGACGAACATCAGGTCCGGAAGGCCGCCCATGTCACGGATGCCGCCGAGGGAAAGCTTCAGCTTCTCCGCTTCGCGGGTCATCATGAGCTGCTCTTTCTTGGTGAAGTTCGCAGTCTCGCTGTTCAGCGTTTCCTCGATCTCGCCAAGGCGCTTGATCGAGTTGGACACCGTTTCCCAGTTGGTCAGCGTGCCGCCGAGCCAACGGTGGTTCATGTAGTACTGGGCACAGCGCTCGGCTGCCTCGGCGATCGGCTGCTGGGCCTGGCGCTTGGTGCCGACAAACAACACGCGGCCACCGCCTGCCACCACGTCGCGCACTTTCTGCAGCGCCTGGTGGAGGAGCGGAACCGTCTGCGAGAGGTCGATGATATGCACGCCGCCGCGCTCGCCAAAGATGAACGGACGCATCTTCGGGTTCCAACGGTGAGTCTGGTGGCCAAAGTGGACGCCAGCCTCCAGCAGCTGACGCATGGAGAATTCAGGTAAGCTCACGATGTCTCCTTCGGTTGAGCCTCGGGCGATGGGGAAGCTTGCGCCACCGAAGGTCCACCGCCCTGTGGATTGATCCGCGCGCGATAAACGCGGCTCGGCTAAAAGGCAAGAGCCTATAGTCCCTTGTCAGCCCTTGCGTCGTACTTCTAAGGTTTTTCCACAAGGGGCTTTTCTATGGCCATATTCCACTTCGCCTTCGCAGCGATCGCTGCTGCCGTGACCGCTGCACAGGGCGCGCCCACGGCCGATGAAATCCTCGACGCCTACAACCACCATGATCGCATGGAGGCAGCCGCCCTGGCCCACATCGCAGCCGCCCCGTCGAGCTGCGCGATCCAGGCCGAGGTGGACACTTCGGGAGGACCGACCTCAAGTTCCATTGACGCGCGGCGCAAGCTCGTTGCTGCGAAGGCCGAGATCGAAGCGCTCCGCCCGATCTCATCTGTCCGCATGATCGCGCCCGAAGCCATCGAAGCGGACAAGCGCGGCATGCTCGAGCGGCACGAAGAGCTCCTCCGCCAGACCACCGGATGGGACCAGCGCAAGCGTAAGCGCCAGAACGGCATCGACACCGAAGTGAACAGGCTCCTTTCCGAGATGTGGTTCAATGCCATCTACGCGCGGCGGCAGAACCTCAAGCTCCTGATGGATGACTCTGCGCTCAAGCTCCAGAACCACCACGCAGTGTTCGCCAGCACCGCCTTCGGCGTGATCGGCAGGAAAGAAAAAGGCGGATCCTTCGTCTATATTCCGACTGCTGAGGACATGGAGTTCACAACGTCAACCATGCTGCGTTACCTCGACGAACTCCGCAAAGGAGTTCGCGAGAGAGAGCTCCTGCTGTCGCAGCTCAACGACGAAGAGCGCGCCGTGCTGGGACAAGCCCTTAAGTCGCAGATCGCCGCGCACAGGTCTTTCATCGCCGGAGAAGAAGAAGCCTACGCCTTGGCCAAAAAGCTGGCGGACGACATCGCTGCGCTCATCGACCAGCCCTATGACCGGGACCTCTATCAGCAGCTTTGTCTGCAGGCGGAGAATATTTTCTGGTCTGCTTCCGCGGACAGGGCCGCCAGCTATCGCGCTGTGAGGGACGCGGACGTCAAGGTCTTTCGGATCGTCGACGAGAAATTCACGCGCTCAGGGCGGTTGAAGTAACGTCGGCAACGGACAGAATACACCGCCAGCCATTGTGATGGGCGCAATCCGTTCTTACCTAAATGTTATGCAGACAACGGATACGAACGCCAGCGCCCACCGCCCGGCGCTGGAGCACTTTTTCGCGCGCGCATGGACGGCGCTTGAAAGCATCCCGAGGGTCGGCGGCGTGTTCCTATGGGCCCGCACGAGGCCGCTGCTCACCATCCTGATCTGGGGGGCGTTCGCCTCCACCATCGGCGCCGCGCTCGGCTTTCTTCCGTATATCGGGGGAGGCCTCAAATGGGGCATCCGGATCGTCAGCTTCGCCCTAGCCTTAGGCCTCGGCGTGCGCTGGGCCATGCAGGGGACGAAGACGCCTCTCATCAAGGACCGTGTCAACGCCCTTCCCGGCTGGGGCAAGGCGCTGGCAGGCACCGGCTTCGCCATCATCCTGATGGCCCTCGTCCAAACCTCAGCCTACACCGTAAGAGCGAATTTCGACCGCATCGCCACGGGCGACTGCTTCGATGCTCAAATCACGTCGATGGGTGCGGAAACCGAAACCCGCCGCTACGGCAAGACCCCGCTCTGGTCGATCGTCAATGTCGAGACTGGCGAAGCCCTGACCATCCGCACCGAGGACGTCGTCGTACCCCTCGGCCTCAGGATCGATAGCGCTGATCTCTCGGCCCAGCTCAACAGCAAGGCTGGCGACGGCCATACCTATCGTCTGTGCACGGTTGGCCGGAACATCTCCGCCACGGCAAGCTGGCTCAACCCGACCAAAGTCTTCTGGCGCGGCGAGCGCCCGTACGCGACGCGGATTAGCGAGCAACCGGTCGTTCAACCAGCGCGGCCATAAGCCTCCTTCATCCAAGCCTTCACCTCGGCGTCAAAATCCTTCGAGTTCTCCAACCGGACCCGGTGACTGCACATGGCGTTATAGGGCTCGAGCCGCCCGGTCGGCTCGTCCCCTTTTAGCGCGAGGCCGAGATCGATCCGCGTCCTCGTCGCCGGGGTGATCAGCGCGAACTGTTTCTTCCTCCGCAGGCTGACGCTGGCCTTTTTCGGTGCCACCTCGACATCCTCGCCGAGGCCCTGCGCATAGGCGAGGATCTCGTCATAGAGAGGGCGCAGCCCGGCCTTGGCCCCGGAATACTGCGCGGCAACGAGGTCCACCTCCCCCTCACCGCCCGTCTCCCGCGCCCTGGTCGCAATCAGGTTCGCAAAGCCGTGCCCGACCCCGTGGTCGGTCTTCAACATTCCCACGATCTCGCCATGCTTCTCGAGCCCGCTGGCGCGGATCAGCTTGATCCATTCATCGAGCGTTCTCCCGGTCTTCTTTGGGATGTTCGCCATCGTCGTCGCCAGCTGTTCTTCCGGTGTCGCCATGGTCCTGTCCTCCCCTTAGAGGCTGCTGATGGTCTCGAAGGACCAGTTCTCTGACTGGCTCGCCTTGGGTGCAAAAGGCGCCATCAGGCCCATCATCCACAGCATCATCCGTGTGCCGAAGGCCGGCTTGCCGTTGTCCGCCACCTGCCCGAAGGTGTTGACGATGAACGGTCGGCCCTGCGCCATGCCTCATGCGGTCTTCGTCCCCTCGCGCATGTCCCAGGCGATCAGCGAGAACCGCTCCCCGTCATCGAGCTCCTTCAGCTCATAGGTGACGGCGCACGGAGTATCCTCATAGCCTGTGAACTTGAACGTATGGGCGTAGCGATGCGGCGGATCGCACTCGAGCACCTCTCCGACGACGCTGCGGGACTGCTTTCTCCGCTGAGGACTACCAGGTGCCGGTGTTGTTCATCGACGCCCACGGCTCTTTCGGAGGCAGGTTTTCGCCGCGCTGGAGGAGCTCGATCGAGATCCCGTCGGGTGTTTTGACAAAGGCCATATGCCCGTCCCGCGGCGGCCGGTTGATGGTCACCCCCATCGACTGGAGGTGCTCGCAGACGGAGTAGATATCGTCGACCCGGTAAGCGAGGTGCCCGAAATTCCGCCCGCCGGAATACTCTTCGGGATCCCAGTTGTAGGTCAGCTCGAGCAGCGGTGCCTTGGCTGTCCTCGCCCGCTCCACATCGCCGGGAGCCGCAAGGAAGACCAGCGTGAACCGCCCCTTTTCGTTGTCATAACGGCCGGTTTCCACCATCCCGAGGCCATCGCAGAAGAACCGCATCGTTTCTTCGAGATCGGAGACCCGGATCATCGTGTGAAGGTATTCCATCGCGCGCCTCGTTCAGGGGTAGAGCTGCTCTGTCTCCCAGCCGTCATCGGTCTGCCGGAACAGCTTTCGGTCATGCAGGCGGAACGGCCGGTTGACCCAGAACTCCACGGTTTCGGGAATGACCCGGAAGCCCTTCCACCAGTCAGGTCGCGGCACATCCTTGCCCTCGAAGAGAGCCTCGTAGTCCGCCACTCGGGTCTCGAGGATATCCGGGCCCGACATCGGCCGGGACTGTTGGCTGGCCCAGGCACCGATGCGGGCGCCCCGGTCCCGGCGGGCGAAATACGCATCCGCCAGTTCGTCGGAGATCACTTCGGCCCGCCCGCGGATCCGCACCTGGCGCCGGATCGACTTCCAGTGGAACAGCAGCGCGCAGTTGGGGTTACGCTGCAACTGCTCGCCCTTGGCGCTGGCGAGGTTGGTGTAGAAGGTGAAGCCGTGATCGAGTTCCTTCAGCAGGACCATCCGGCTGTCTGGCTTCCCCTCCGCATCCACCGACGAAACCGCCATGGCGTTCGGATCGTTGATCTCGTGTTCCTTCGCAAGCGCGAGCCATTCCTTGAACAGCGCAAGCGGCTCCTCGTGGTCACCGAAGACATCGCCCTGGTCGGCATCGACGGAGAAGGCTTCCTGCGCCTTGGCCTCTTTGGCATAGTCCTCGGCGGTGGGCGTATCGGGGATCAGTGCCTCGGTGCCGGCTTCGGCCTCGGGCTTATCGTCAGACTCACTCATGACCGCTCTCCTAAGCGAGGCGCAGCATCACCGCTACCATTCCTTGAGCGGCTGGGGCTATGGAGAGATCATGTCGCACAATTCCTTCGGCCATCTTTTCCGCGTGACCACATGGGGCGAGAGCCACGGACCAGCCTTGGGCTGTGTCATTGATGGCTGCCCACCGGGCATCCCCTTCGATCTCGAACGCGTCCAGGCCGCTCTCGACCGTCGCCGCCCCGGCCAGTCCCGTTTCGTCACCCAGCGCCAGGAAGCCGATCAGGTCGACGTTCTATCAGGCGTTTTTGAAGATGACCGAACGGACGGTATTGTCACCACGGGAGCGCCGATCAGCCTGATGATCCGCAACACGGACCAGCGTTCGAAGGACTATTCCGAGATCCGCGACAGATACCGCCCCGGCCATGCCGACGTCACCTATGACGCCAAGTACGGTGTCCGTGACTACCGCGGCGGCGGCCGCTCGTCGGCAAGGGAGACTGCAGCCCGCGTCGCCGCGGGCGCTGTCGCGCAATTCGTATTAGATCAACTGTTCGGTAACGTTGCGATCCGCGCGGGGCTCGTCTCCATGGGGCCGCATGATGCTGCGGCACGTGACT
The DNA here is from genome assembly GCF_014651915.1 of Parvularcula lutaonensis. Classification (GTDB taxonomy): domain Bacteria; phylum Pseudomonadota; class Alphaproteobacteria; order Caulobacterales; family Parvularculaceae; genus Parvularcula; species Parvularcula lutaonensis. The sequence goes on along the minus strand of NZ_BMXU01000002.1, from coordinate 854,106 downwards.
GGGCCGCTGTCGATCAGAACCCGTTCTTCTGCCCGGATCCTCACGCTGCCAAGGCATGGGAGAAGGCCCTCGACGACGCCCGCAAGTCCGGCAATTCGCTCGGCGGCATCGTCGAAGCGGAAGCGACGGGCCTACCCGCTGGCCTCGGCGCGCCGGTCTACGGGAAGCTCGACCAGGACATTGCTTCCGCACTCATGTCGATCAACGCAGCCAAGGCTGTCGAGATCGGCGACGGCATGGCCGCTGGCCGCCTGTCAGGCGTCGAGAATGCCGACGAGATGCGGATGAAGGACGGCAAGATCGACTACCTGTCCAACCACGCAGGCGGCATTCTCGGCGGCATATCGACCGGTCAGCCGGTCGTCGCCCGCGTGGCGATCAAGCCCACCTCCTCGATCCTCACGCCTCGCAAATCGGTCACGGCGCAGGGCGAAGAGACCGAGGTCGTCACCAAGGGCCGCCACGACCCCTGCGTCGCCATACGCGCCGTCCCCGTCGTCGAGGCCATGATGGCCATCACCCTCTGCGACCATGCCCTCCGGCACCGTGGCCAAGTTGGCACTTTCCAGGTCTGATCGGCAGATCAGGTCTTCTAACCGGCGCGAAGAGGGTTAAATCTATCGCCATGAGCGACCAGAACCCCCTGCGTGACCGCATCCTGTCCCCCACCGTCAATGGCGGCGCCATTCTGCGCACCGTCATCCGTCTGGCTGTGGCCTGTCTCGTGGTGGGTGCGCTCCTCGCGATCCTGCGCCTCAACCCGATCCGGATGTGGCAGCAGCTCTACGAATGGATGCAGACAGGCCTGATCGATCTCTTCGGAACGGGCCTCGAAGGTCTCTCGCTGGTCGGAACCCTGATTGCGACAGGCGCGGTCATCGTCCTGCCGATCTGGCTCATCGGCAAGCTCCTCAGCCTGCGCAAGCGGTAACGGCGCTCAACCCCGGATAACCTCGAGGAACGTCTCGCCATAGACCTCGGCCTTGCGAAGGCCGACGCCGTACACTGCCAGCAGCTCCGCCTGACTGGTGGGCTGGCGCACGGCCATGTCGATCAGCGTCCGGTCGGAAAAAATCGTGTAGGCAGGCGCGCCCTTGGCTTTCGCCAGCTCCAGACGCTTCGCCTTGAGACGACCGAGCAGTTCCTCGTCAAAATCCGGCGGCACCACGATCTGGGTCTTCTTCAGGGCCTGCGTTGTCTCTTTCGCGCGGGTCTTCTTCAGCGAGACTGACCCGCCGGCGTTCAAGAATCCCCGCCCCTGGGGCGTGACGACGATCGAGCGGTACTCGCCCTGCATCTCGACATAGCCTTGAGCGAACAATTGCCCGACCAGCGACCGCCAGCTCTTCGCCGGACGCTTCGTGCCCCGCGCAAAGACCGTCAGGTCGTCATGCTTGGCCTTCAGCACCTTCTCCGTCTCCGCTCCGCGCAGCACGTCGATGAGGTGGGCCTGTCCATAGACCTCCCCCGTCTCCATCGCCGCTTCGAGGAACAGACGTGCATCAGCGGTGGCATCCTCCGTCTTCGGAGGGTCGATACAGACATCGCACTTCCCGCAAGGCTCGGTCCGCATCTCGCCGAAATAGCCGAGAAGCAGGTTCCGGCGGCAGGTCAGCGCCTCGCAATAGGCCGACAGGATATCGAGCTTGCGCTTCTCATGCCGCTTGATGTCTTCCGGCGCTCCGCCATCGTCGATCATCCGGCGACGGAACATGAGGTCCGAAGCGGAGTAAAGGAGGATCGCCTCGGCAGGCCGCCCGTCACGGCCGGCGCGCCCGATCTCCTGGTAATAGGCTTCGGGCGAAGCAGGCATATCCCTATGAATCACATAGCGAATGTCCGGCTTGTCGATCCCCATGCCGAAAGCGATCGTGGCGCAGACGACGAGGTCGGGCTCCGACAGGAAGCGGTTCAGCCGCTCGCCCCTCTCCTCGTCTGGCAGCCCTGCGTGATAAGCGATGGCGTTGTGCCCGGCGGCGGAGAGCTTCTCGGCAAGGTTCTCCGTGTTCTTGCGCGAGCCGCAATAGACGATCCCCTGCTGGCCCCGCCGTTCATGCAACAGCTCTTCGATCCGCTTGTCAGGGCCAGACTTCTCCTCGACGGAAAGCGTAAGGTTCGGACGGTCGAAGCCCGAGACGAAGGTCTCGACGTTCCCAGCGAACAGCCGCTCCACCATGTCCGCCCGCGTGTCCTCATCCGCCGTGGCGGTGAAGGCAGCCACCGGCGTTCCGGGCTTCAGGGTCTTGAGGTTCTCGAGCGCGAGGTATTCCGGCCGGAAATCATGCCCCCACTGGCTGATGCAATGGGCCTCGTCGATAACGAAAAGACTGACATCGGCCTTCGCCAGCGCCGCCTGCATACGCTCCGTCGCCAGACGTTCCGGCGACATATAGAGAAGCTTGATCTCGCCCGCGACCGCAGCCTTCCAGTCGGCGACGTTCTCCTCCCGCGTCCGCCCCGAATGCAGCATCCCGGCAGGCGCGCCGAAGCTCTGAAGCAGCGCAACCTGGTTCTGCATGAGAGCGATCAGTGGGCTGACGACCACGGCAAAGCCGGGACGCATCAGCGCCGGGACCTGGAAGCACAGCGACTTCCCCGCCCCGGTCGGCATTACGGCGAGCACGTTCTGGCCGGAAAGAAGCGCATCGACCACGGGCTTCTGCCCTGGCCGGAAATCCTCAAAGCCGAAGACCTCCCGCAGGGTTTCGCGCGGGTCCTCAGCCGTCTCGTCTCTCTCGTGAACCGCCACCATCGCGCGGGTGTGCCGGGATTTCCCGGTGGACTGCAAGAGTTGACAGGATGAATTCCGGAGGGGCCTCTAGCCGCAGACCTCGACCTTCGAGATCGCGAGCCGGAACGGCCCGTCCTTGCCATCGGCGAGGATGATCCCGAACTGCTCCGCCTTCGCAGGATCGAACGGCGGAGCAGGCACGTTGCGCCCGAACACCGTCGTCGGCATGTCTTTCAGCTTAGCCGCCAGCCCGCCCTCGCGAGGCTCCAGCTTCGCCCGGTAGGTCACTGCCCGGCCGCGATAGCGCGCGTCGCCCTGCAGGATCAGCTCATAGCCGCGGCCATCGCTTTCGGCCTCGAGCCTGATCTCGACGGCACCGGCGATCTCACCCGGCGAAAGCTGCCGCCTTATCGAAGAGAACCCCCCGCCATTCGTGTTGATCGTGCCTTCAAAGACCAGCGCTCCGTCCCGCACGGCGATCCCGCCCTCGGACCGTCCGCCCATCACCCCGTCATTGACGGTGAACCACTGAGCGGCCGCACCGCTGCCGAAATCGTCGAGTATCGCGCATTCCATCATCGGAGCTGGCCGTCCTTGCTTCCGCGCCTGTCAAAGGCCGCCTGCTGGATTTTGGCGTCCTCGCCCGACTGGCAAGTGACGCAGAGCCGCACCTCAGCCGCCGTCGCGCCCGTCATAACGGTTATCAGTGCCTGACGGTTCGCGAGGGTTCCAACCCGGCGAGCATCGGGGCAAACTTCTTCCATGCTCATCATCGATCCGAAAGTCTTCGACCCCGCCTCCATCGCGCCTGAGACCCAGGCCATGAATGACCAGATCGAGGCCTTCCTCGCCTCTCGCCCGACCATCATGGAGGTCGGCCCGGAGGTCGTCCGTGAGGTCCGGCGTTCAGGCGAAGGCGTCCTCGGCAAGCAGCCCGAACATGAGATGGCGCGCTGGGAGACGGCGAAAGCCCTCGGTCTGGAGGTGCCCGTCCGCGTCTTCCACCCCGGCGGGGATCTCAAGGGCATCTACCTCCACATCCATGGAGGGGGCCATGTCCTTGGCAATGCCGACCTTCAGGACCAGACCCTTGCCGCCATGGCGCAGAAGCTCTCCTGCGGTGTCGTCAGCGTGGAGTACCGCCTTGCGCCGGAGAATGTCTGGCCGGCGGCCCCTGACGACTGCGAAGCGGCTGCGGTCTGGCTCTTCGAGAATGCACAGGATCTCTTCGGCACTGACAAGATCGTCGTCGGCGGCGAGAGCGCGGGCGGCCACCTCTCCGCCGTCACCATCCTCCGCATGCGGGACAATCACGACAAACGCTTTGCCGGCGCGAACCTGATTTACGGCGTCTACGACATGTCAGGCACCCCGAGCGTCAAGCTCTGGGGCGAGCGCAACCTCATCATCTCCACGCCCATCGTGAACTGGTTCGCGGATCAGCTTTTCCCGCCCGAGCAGTTCCCGGACCTCGACAAGGAGGACGCGGCGATCTCCCCACTCTATGCGGACCTTTCAGGTCTCTGCCCGGCGATCTTCACGGTCGGCACGCTCGATCCCATCCTCGACGACACCCTTTTCATGGCGCCCCGGTGGCTTGCAGCGGGCAACCGCACCGAGCTTGAGATTTACCCCGGCGGTATCCACGCTTTCGACATGATTCCCGGCCTGCCCATTGCCGAGGCACAGAAGAAACGCACCTACGACTTCATCGCGAGCTGCTTCGCGTGAGCCTGCCGCTTGGCTTTCCCGAGCCGCAGATGGTCAGGGCGGGCGACGTGGATTTCTCCGTCCACGTCGCCGGACCGGAGGATGGCCTGCCGCTTCTCATGCTCCATGGCTGGCCCGAACTCGCCTTCAGCTGGGCGCCTCTCGTCCCTGCACTGACAAAAGCAGGCTGCCGCCTCTACATGCCCGACATCAAGGGCTTCGGCGGATCGTCCAAACCGACAGACGTGCCGGAATACCACATGGAGAAGATCGCACAGGACTACCGCGCCCTTCTCGATGCGCTCGACCTCGAAAAAGCCGTGGTCGTCGGCCATGACTGGGGCGGCGCCATCGCCTGGCCGATGAGCCAGCGCCTTGCGGACAGGTGCCTCGGCGTGGCGAGCTTCTGCACCCCTTATCCCGAGATTGCCCCGGCCCCACCGCTCGCCATCATGAAAAAGCGCTTCGGCGAGCGCTTTTACATCATACAGTTCCAGGACGAGGAGCTGCCCGACCGCGTCTTCGGCGGGCGGGAGGAGGAGTTCTTCCCTTTCATCTTCCGCCCCGGCCCGCCCCGTGAAACCTGGGGCAAGCTCATGCCCGGCGTCATGGCCCTGCCCGACCGTTTCGCCGAGTCGGACGGTCAGTACCCGGATGTCGTCGTGCCTAGCGAAGCCCTGCCGGTCTATGTCGAGGCTTACCGGAAGTCCGGCCACAAGGCGCCGACCATGGTCTACCGCGCCATCGATCTTCACTGGGAAGAACGCAAAGCCTTCGACCCGCCGATCACCGTCCCCGCCCTGATGGTCACGGCCAGCCGCGACCTCATGCTCCCGCCGGAAGCCTCCCTCGGCATGGAAGAGCGGATCGCCGATCTCTCACGAGCCGAGATCGACAGCGGCCACTGGATCATGTGGGAGAAGCCGGACGAATGCACCGACGCGCTGCTGGGTTGGCTGAAGGCGAAAGCACTCCTCTAGCCGCTGTCATTCCGGGACCTGTCCTTCCGGGGCCAGCGAAGCTGGGACCCGGAACCCAAACAGCGCTCCCTGTGACTTCCAAGCGTGAGGCTTCGCTCGCGCGGGAATGACAGCAAGACGGTGGCGCGACGCTCGTCGGCCTTCCGCGACACGCATCTCTCACCGCCCCCCGAAAACCCGCACCAAAACCGTCAGCACCACGCTGATCACCACGCAGGTCATCACAGGCAGGTAGACCTTCACGCCGCCGCGCTCGATCACGATGTCGCCCGGAAGGCGGCCGAGCGGGATCTGGGACAGCCAAGGCCAAAAAAGCCCGACGGCGACGATCACGATGCCGATGACAATCAGTGCCTTTTGCATACCCGTTCCCTATGGTTCGCAGAACCTGCCTGTTGAAGCCGCGCGCGGAACCTGCGATGCGTGCGGCTGTTTCGAACACTTATATGAGGGACCAGACATGGCCGACCAACCCGAGCGCATCACCATTCTCGCCCGTGAATTCAGCGCTGCCGCTCTCGAATTCCACCGCGGCAAGATGGCTGAGAAGGGCTACGTCATGGAAGGCTCGATCACGCCGCGGAAATTCCAGATGATCGAGGGCCATGACGCTCCGAAGGACCTGTTTGACGGCGACGTCCTCTTCGCCGTGACCTTCCGCAAGAAAGACGTCGAAGCGTAAGGCCTATCGCAGGATCGCTCCGGCTGATACCATCTCACACGCAGCGTCGTTCAGGGACCCCTCGCCGTGATCATTCGTTCTTTCGCTCTTGCCGCATCTCTCCTCGCCGTGACCGGCTGTGCTACGGTGTCGAAGATGACCATCGCCGACAGGCTGGAGAATCTGGGCCTGTCCCGAGACCGGTCGGTGTGCATGGCGGATGAGCTCGACGACCGGCTGAACGACGACCAGCTCAACAAATTCGCCCGCTTCACGGTGGAGCTCGACCGCGCCGATACGGCGCTCGAGGCGATTTCTTCGCTGCGCCAGATCGAAGATCCCCGCATCGCGCGGGCAGTGACGGCCTCGGCCTTCTCCTGCGCACTGAACTGACCCGTGCAGGGGCACGTCGACGGCAGCTTCGAGGGCGTCCGGGAGGTCCTCGAGCAAAGCATTGAAGCGGGTGAGAACCTCGGCGCGACTGTCTCGGTGATGATCGAGGGCGATACCGTCGTCGATCTTGCCGGCGGCTTCCAGGACAAGGCGAAGACCCTTCCCTTCACCACGGATACGCTGGCCTGCGTTTTCTCGTCGGGTAAGGCGGTCTGCGCCGCGCTGGTCATGGTGGCGGTTTCGGAGGGCAAGCTCTCTTACGACCAGACCGTCGCGTCGCTCTGGCCGGAATTCGGCCAGGCCGGGAAGCAGGACATCACCGTCGCCCAGGTGCTCAGCCACCAGGCCGGGCTGGCTGCTTTCGTGGAGGAGCAGGATCCGAAGATATGGCTCGACTGGGATGCGACCTGCGCCGCCATCGCGGCGATGGAACCCCTTTGGGAGCCGGGCACCGCGTCCGGCTACGGGCCACAGACCTACGGCTACATTGCCGGGGAAATCCTGCGCCGGGTCAATGAAGGTCAGTCGGTCGGCCAGCAGCTTCGCAAGCTGACCCGGGACGTGATCTGCGGCATGACCCTGAGCGAGGCGACCCGTGCGGCGCCGCTGGTGAAGCCGAAACAGGCTCCTGACCTAGGAGAGCTCAACGAGATCAAGAAGGCCGCCTTCCTCAAGCCCTGGTCTGCTCCTTCCGGGGTTTCACGGCAGGAATGGGCCGCAGCCGAGATTCCGGCGTCGAACATGCACGCCAATGCCCGCGGCCTCGCAGAATTCATGCAGCTCTTCGCCTTCGGCACGGGCCTCGGCCTCACCGCCAGCGATGAAGCGCGCGAGGAAGCGTGGAAAGAACGCATCCACGGTCCGGACAAGGTGCTGCCCTTCACCCTTTCCTGGGCCGCAGGTGTCATGCGTGAGACCGGCGAGATCTTCGGCGCTCCGCCAACAGCCATCGGCCATTACGGGTTCGGAGGCTCCTGCGTGATGGCTGACCCGGCAAGGGGGCTGAGCTTCGCCTTCGTGCCGAACAAACAGTCTCCGCACCTCGTCGCCGACCCGCGGGCAGTCGCCCTTATACGTGCCGTTTACCAAGCTGTGTCCTGAATCCCGGCAAGATCGTCATTGGACCCGCACCGTTCCGCTCAGCTAGGATAGCGGTTGTGCAGTCTGGGGAGCACTCGCCTTGATCATCGCGCCACTTGCCGCACTCGCGCTTGCCGTCGCTACGCTGAACCCGGAGTTCGAGGCATTCCGCCGCGACTTCCGCGACGACGCCATCGCCGCAGGCATCCACCCGGAGATCTACGACATCGAGATGGCGACGGTGGAGCCTCTCCCCGTCGTCCTCAAGCGCGATGCCAACCAGCCGGAATTCGTCCGTCCGATCTGGGAATATCTCGACAGCGCCGTTTCTGACCGCCGCGTCGCAGACGGCCGCAAGGCTTATCTCGAAAGCCGCGACACGCTGGAGATGATCAGCAATTCCTATGGCGTCGATCCGGGCGTCATCGCGGCCATTTGGGGACTTGAGTCTAATTACGGTCGGATCCTCGGCACCAATGACATCCTCTCCGCCCTGTCGACCCTTGGTTACCAGGGCCGGCGCCAGACCTTCGGGCGCCGGGAGCTGATCGCTGCACTGAAGATCCTGCAGGAAGGCTACGCCACCCGCGACCAGCTCAAGGGCAGCTGGGCCGGGGCGATGGGCCAGACGCAATTCATTCCGACAACCTACCTCGCTTATGCCGTGGACCAGAACAATGACGGCCGTCGCGATCTCTGGGGCGATCTCGAAGATGTCTTCGCTTCGACCGCCAATTACCTTGACGAGGCCGGATGGCGCACGGGCGAACCGTGGGGGATCGAAGTGACGCTTCCTAACGATTTCGACTATGCTGCTGCAGATGGGACCAAGGTCGCCGTCGTCGACTGGATCCGCGCGGGCGTGAAGGGCGCCCGTGTCGCCCTGCCCGACGCGGTGGACCTCGACACGCCAGCCAAGCTGCTCCTTCCGGCGGGTGCACGGGGGCCGGCGTTCCTGACGTTCAAGAATTTCGATGTCATCAAGCGCTACAATAACGCCACTTCCTATGCTCTCGGAGTCTCTCTCCTCAGTGAACGGATCAAGGGCTCGGAGGAAGGGCTTGTCGCGGACTGGCCACGCGATGACCGACCGCTCAGCCGATCCGAGCGCGAGGCGTTGCAGGCCCGGCTCGCTGAGCTGGGCTATAATCCCGGCGGTATTGACGGCGTGATAGGCCCCAACACGCGCCGCGCGCTACGGTCGTGGCAGAAGGCCCAGGGTCTGCCGGCTGACGGCTACCCATCCGCTGCGATGCTGGCCCTTCTCCTGGAAGCGTGAGCAGGCTCGGCGAGCCCGAGCTTGAGGAAGGCGAGGCCGGAACACTCCGTTCGCTGAGCTTCGGAGATATCTACTACTCGCCCGAAGACGGGTTGGCGGAAAGCCGCTACGTTTTTGTCGATGGAAATGACCTGCACCGGCGGCTCGAAAGCGTGGAAAGGGGGCAGGATTTTGTCGTCGGCGAGCTGGGGTTCGGCACGGGACTGAACGTTCTGGCCCTATGGCAGGCCTGTGCCGAGGTCCGTAGTGGCCCGCTCCATATCTGGAGCTGCGAAGCGTTCCCTCTGCACAAGGACCGCTTTGTCGAGATGCAGCGGCGGATCGCGGAGCGCTGGCCTGAACTTCGTCCCTATGCGGATCGGCTGGCTGCGCTCTATCCAGAGCCCTGCCCCGGAACGGTCCGTCTGGACCTTGCGCCGCATATCAGCCTGACCATTGCGTTCGGGGAGGCCGAGAAGGCTCTGGCCGCCGCTGACTTCAAGGCCGATGCGTGGTTCCTCGACGGCTTCGCCCCGTCCAGGAACCCCGCGATGTGGTCACCCGCTGTCATGGCGCAGCTTGCGCGCCTGTCGAAATCCGGAGCGACTGCAGCGACGTTCTCCGTCGCCGGCGGCGTCCGCGCTGCCCTAGAGGGTGCAGGCTTTGCGTGGGAAAAAGCGCCCGGTTTCGGCCGCAAGAAACATATGCTCCGTGCTAGGATCGATGAGCCGAACGGGGAACCTTCCGAAAACCCGTGGTTCGCAGCACCAGGTCCTGTGCCAGCGGGAAAGGTGGCGATCATCGGTGGCGGCATCGCCGGAGCGCATCTGGCCCATGCCCTCCACGCACACGACCGCGAAGCCGTGCTGTTCGACCCGCAGCCTGCAGGCGGTGCATCCGGGAACCCGGCGGGCCTGGTCATGCCGCGACTCGACGCCGACGACAGTCCAGCAGCCCGCTTCTATCGCGACGCCTTTCTCCATGCCGTGCGAACCTACCGGATCATGCCCGAAGCCTTCACGCCTTGCGGTGGGGAGATGGCTATCGACGATGCCAAGGCCGAAGGCATTGCCTCCCACGGACTATGGCCTGACGGTGCGCTTGAGTTCCATGGCGGCAGGGCGCTGGTGCGTGACGCGGGAGTTCTGAGACCGGAAGTTGCAGTCCGTACGCTGATGGCTGGGGTGCAACAGATCGCAAACACAGTCGTTTCGATCCATCAGGAGGACGCAAGCTTTGTTGAGACTGCGAATGGCGAACGGCACGGCCCTTTTGCCGCAGTCATTGACGCACGAGGCGCTGCGCACCAAGCGACGCAGGCTGACGCGGTGATGCCGTCCCTTGGACAGATCGATGTCTTCGATGGTCCGTGCCTCGATCGAATCGTCACGGATGGGTCCTATGTGGCGCCTCTCGGCAGCCAGCTCATCGCGGGCGCAACCTATGCGGCATTCGCGGGCGGCGAGGTCGGTCCATCGGCGGAGAATACGGAGGCAAACAGGGCATCGGCCGCGGCGTTGCTCGGACGACCCGTCGGCAACCACGTCAGTTCCCGTGCTGCACTTCGCGCGACGACGCAGGACCGGCACCCGATGGCAGGGCCGCTTTATGATACGGGTCGTGCGATCCACGCGTATCGTGGCCTCGCCAAGGGCTCGCGTCAGGATTATCCGCCTGCGCCCTATCGCAAAGGTCGCTACGTCCTTACGGGACTGGGCTCGCGCGGCCTTGTGACAGCTCCGATCCTTGCCGCGCATGTGGCGGCGCAGCTCTGCGGCGGGGTCTCGCCCCTGACCCGCGATGCGGCTGACATGGTGCATCCAGGGCGGTTCCTGGTTCGCGCCATCAAGCGCGGCAAGGTCAGTCCTTGAACACGCAAGCGTCGAAGCCCTCGGCCTCGACGGTATTCATCCGTGCCCGCACGGTGCCGGAGCGCTTGCGAACGTAAGGCCCCGGCGGGTCGACCCGCCATTCGTTCGGATTCGGCAGGACCGTGGCGAGAAGGGAAGCCTCGTACTTCGTCAGGTCCTTGGCTGACTTGCCGAAGCGCTCCTGCGCAGCGGCCTCCGCACCGAAGATCCCATCGCCCCACTCGGCCACGTTCAGATAGATCTCCATGATCCGGCGCTTGGAATAGGTCAGCTCCATCGGCACGGTGTAAGCTGCCTCGAAGACCTTACGTACAGGACCCCGGCCGGGCCAGAGATAGGCGTTCTTCGCGGTCTGCTGGGAAATGGTCGATGCGCCGCGCAGGGGCTCACCGTTCTTGTAGTCCTCCCAGGCGGCTTTCATCTCGCCAAGGTCAAAGCCGAGATGGCGGCAGAACTTGAAGTCCTCCGAAGCGATCACGGCACGGATAAGATGCGGCGAGATTTCGTCGAGCGAAACCCAGTCGTATTTGACCTCTTCGCCCTGCATCGAGCGCCAACCCATCAGCGTTGTGCCCGGCACCGGGAAGAAGCGGTAGAATGCGAGGAAGAACAGGCTGACGATGACAAGCCCGATGACGAACCGGACGCCGTATTTCAGCGCTGTCCAGACCGCGCCCATACCTAGGCCGCCGCCTCCGACACGCCAGGCTTGCCCGAAGCGCCCTGCGGGCTTTCAAGCCAGGCCTCGCAGCACATCTTGGCAAGTTTCCGTACCCGGAGGATATAGCTCTGACGCTCCGCCACCGAGATCACCCCGCGGGCGTCGAGAAGGTTGAACAGGTGGGAAGCCTTGATGCACTGCTCATAGGCAGGCAGGCAGAGCTTCGGCGCGTCTTCACGGAGGAGGTCGGCGCAGGCTTCTTCCGCTTCGGCGAACTGGCGGAAGAGAACCTCAGTGTTCGCTCGTTCGAAGTTGTAGGCGGACTGCTCGACCTCGTTTTGGTGGAAGACGTCGGCATAGGTGAAGGGCTTGCCCGTGTCGGGGTTGTGACCTCCATAGACGAGGTCGAAGGCGTTATCGACGCCCTGCACATACATGGCGAGCCGCTCAAGCCCGTAGGTGATCTCGCCCGTCACCGGCTTGCAGTCGAAGCCGCCGACCTGCTGGAAATAAGTGAACTGCGTCACCTCCATGCCGTCGCACCAGACCTCCCAGCCAAGGCCCCACGCGCCGAGGGTCGGGCTTTCCCAGTCGTCCTCGACGAAGCGGACATCGTGCTTGGTGCGGTCGATGCCGATGGCGTCGAGGCTGCCGAGATAGAGCTCCTGGATGTTCTCCGGGCTCGGCTTCAGGACGACCTGGAACTGGTAGTAATGCTGGAAGCGGTTCGGGTTGGCACCATAGCGGCCATCGGTCGGACGCCGGCAGGGCTGGACATAGGCAGCGTTCCAAGCCTTCGGACCGAGCGAGCGCAGGGTCGTCGCGGGGTGGAAGGTGCCCGCCCCCATCTCGAGGTCGTAAGGCTGCAGCACAACGCAGCCATGATCCGCCCAGTAGTGCTGGAGCTTCAGGATCAGGTCCTGGAAAGTGAGCGGTTCGGTTTTGGCGCTGCCCGTCAATCTCGTCTCCTGCGGTCCGGCAAAGACGCTCTCTAGCCGGTTACGCCGCGTCTGCAACGACCCTTTGGAAGCCGGTGATGCGGAGAATGAAGACCGACAGCACCGCCATGAGAGTCAGGACAACGAAGAAGAAGCAGTAGGCTTTGAAAACCATCAGGTGGGGCTCGTCGAGCTGCGGCCCCGGCACTGAGCCCAGGATTGCCGGGAAGGCGGTGCCCTGCAGCATGGGACTTCCGAACATCGCCGCTGCGAGGCCGAGCATGAGGAGAAAATGGGTCACGCTGAGGGTGCTGGGCATCAGCAGCGCAAAGCTGCCGCCTTCCCTGCGCGCAAGGAGGACGGCGAACCCCAGGACCACAAGGAAGAACGTGCCGAGACTGCCGGCAACGACCTCGATCTGGCCGGGCACGATCCCGCGCAGGAGGGCGGCGCCGAGGATACCGGGCACGAGCGCGGCGATGATGAGGGTCAGGGGAAAGAATAGAAGCGCGGGCCTGCGCAGTTTCAGGACGGTGCTCTGGACAGGACGCAGGAGCCGCGGCTCCGCATCGTCGTAGAGCAATCGCTCAGCCGAAGTTTCCTTCTCCCAGCCGTCTTGCATGCCCTGCCCCATTTGCCGCTTTTCGATATAACGCAGCGGCAGCCGCTTGGGAAGGGAGTCCCGCCCATCGGGATCGAAAAGAAGCGGTGACGCCGTTCTTGCCTCCCCCTGCGACAGCCCCTATCGCGAGAACCATGTCTGAACCGCGGATCATTACCGGGCTAAGCGAGATTGCTGACGCCTATGACGCTGTCCTTTGCGATGCATGGGGCGTCATCCATAATGGGCGCGAGCTTTTCCCCGGCGCGGCCGAGGCGACGAGCATGTTCCGGGCGGAGCGAGGACCGCTGGTAATCCTGACCAATGCGCCCCGGCCTTCCTCGGTGATCCCCGCCCAGCTCGACAGGCTCGGCCTGCCTCGGGACGCATGGGATGCGATCGTCACCTCTGGCGATGCGACCACCGAGGTCATCCGCGAGATGTCGGACAAGACCTTTTTCCGGATTGGCCCATCGAAGGACGATGACCTGTTCCGCGCCATCGACGTGAAACTGGCGGGCGCCGACGAGGCCGACGCAATCTTCTGCTCCGGCCTTGACGATGACCAGACCGAGACGCCTGAAGACTATCGCGGGCTTCTCGAGCCGCTGGCGAGGCGCGGCCTGCCGATGGTCTGTGCGAACCCGGACATTGTGGTGAAATACGGCGACAAGCTGATCTACTGCGCCGGTGCGATCGGGCAGCTCTACGAGGAACTTGGTGGGAAGGTCATCCTGGGCGGGAAGCCCCATGCACCGATCTACGAGCTGGCGAAGCAGCGGATGCGGGAGATCACCGGCAAGGTGCCCGAGCGCATTCTCGTCATCGGCGATGGCCTCGGCACCGATGTAAAGGGCGCGAATGACCAGGGGCTCGACTGCCTCTTCGTCGCTGACGGCATCTTCGCGGAGGAAGCGCGGGCAAATGGCAGCCTGTCGGCTTCCAAGCTTGCCGCGGCGCTCGAAGAGAACGGCGTCCATGCGGAATACGCCATGGACACGCTCGCCTGGTGAGCCTCGTCCGTGCACCCCTTTCCTGCCCCATCGGGCAGGACCTTCGCGGCATGGTCGCCGTGATGGGGAATTTGGACGGTGTGCACCGGGGGCATCAGGCCCTGATCGATGAAGCCCGCAAGCTGGCTGGCCGTTTGGGCAGGCCGCTTGCTGCCGTGACGTTCGAGCCGCATCCGCGCAGGGTCTTCAACCCCGACGCGCCGCCCTTCATCCTGACGCCGCTTCCCGCGAAGGCCGAACTGCTCGAGCACCACGGCTGCGCGCACGTCTTTGCCCTGCCCTTCAATGAAGAGCTTCACCGTCAGACTCCTGACGAGTTCATCAGCGGCGTGCTGCACGACACGCTGGGCCTCGCAGGGGTCGTGACCGGGAAAGACTTCCAGTTCGGCAAGGGCCGCTCGGGCTCCTCGGCAACGCTGGCGGAGATCGCGGGTCATCTCGGGATGCACTACGAGGCGATCGAACCCGTCGGGTCGAAAGGGGAGAAATTCTCCTCAAGCCAGGCCCGCGATGCCCTTCGCGAGGGCAGGCCAAAGGACGCGCGCGAAATCCTCGGCCGCGACTGGTTCGTCGATGGCGAAGTGACCGAAGGCCGAAAGCTTGCCCGGCAGCTCGGCTTCCCGACAGCCAATATTGCCCTCGGCGACGTAATCCGCCCTCTTTACGGCGTCTATGCCGTTCGCGCAGAGGTCGGCGGCGAGACCTTCCCGGCCATTGCCAATATCGGCATCCGCCCGACGGTGGACGGCAAGGAAGAGCGCCTCGAAGTGCATCTCTTCGACTGGGACGGCGACCTCTATGGCAAGACCCTGCGATGCCACTTCGTGGATTTCATCCGCGAAGAACGACCGATGGACGGACTTGATGCGCTGAAAGCGCAGATTGCGGCGGACAGCGACGAAGCGCGGCGAATGTTGGGCGCCTGACCACCTCTCCCTCCAGGAGAGCTTGAAGGCTGCGCGAGCAGGCTTCGGGTGAAGGCCGCAGCTCTCGCGATGCTCGCCCTCACCCCGCATCACAGACGCCGACCTCTCCCGGAGGGAGAGGTGAAACTGAGCGCCGTTTCACCGCTAGCCCTCGCGTCCAACCCCCGCTAAGCGCCCCGGTATGGCTGACGATCAACGTTCGAAGAACGACTACAAAGACACGCTCTTCCTGCCCGCGACGGACTTCCCGATGCGCGGCGGTCTTCCGAAGAAAGAGCCGCAGATCCTCAAGCGCTGGGAGGAGATGGGCCTCTACAAGCTGCTGCGCGAGCAATCGAAGGGCCGCGAGCCCTATGTGCTGCATGACGGCCCGCCTTACGCCAACGGCCACCTGCACATGGGCACCGCGCTCAACAAGACCATCAAGGATATCATTGTCCGCACCCATCAGATGATGGGATACGATGCCAACTACGTCCCCGGCTGGGACTGTCACGGCCTGCCGATCGAGTGGAAGGTCGAAGAGCAGTTCCGGGGCAAGGGCCGCAAGAAAGGCGACGTTCCGCCCTCGGAGTTCCGAACCGAATGCCGGAAATACGCCGCGAAGTGGATCGACATCCAGAAGGCCGAGTTCAAGCGCCTCGGCGTCGTCGGCGACTGGGACCATCCCTACCAGACGATGGACTTCGCCACCGAAGCGGCCATCGTGAAGGAGTTCCTGACCTTCGCCGAGAAGGGCCTCGTCTACAGGGGTTCCAAGCCCATCATGTGGTCACCGGTGGAGCAGACCGCTCTCGCCGAGGCCGAGATCGAGTACCACGATCATCAGTCCACGACCATCTGGGTGAAGTTCCCGTTCAAGGACGCGCCTCCAGGTCTCGAAGGTGCTGATATCGTCATCTGGACCACGACGCCCTGGACGATCCCGGCCAACCGCGCGGTCTGCTATGGGCCCGGTCTCTCCTATGGCCTCTACGAAGTGGAAAGCGTGCGCGAGGACCTCGACTTCGCGCCCTTCGCCAAGCCCGGCGACCGGCTGATCCTTGCCGACAAGCTCGCGGAGGAAGTTTTCGCTGCGGCGTTCGTCGCCCGCTACAAGCGGCTTGGCGATGTCTCGCCGTCGCAGCTCGAAGGCGCGAAGCTGCGCCACCCGCTCGAAGGGCACGCGAACAGCTACGATTTCGACGTTCCCATGCTGCCCGGCGACCACGTCACCGACGATGCCGGCACGGGTTTCGTGCACACAGCGCCCAGCCACGGCCAGGAAGACTATTTCGCATGGCTCGGTGCGGGCCTGCCCCTTGACGCGATCCCCTATACGGTTGGTCCTGACGGTGCGTATACCGACGAAGCGCCAGGCTTCGAGGGAATGAAGGTCTTCCGCACGGAGGGCAAGAAGGCCGGCGAGGAAGGCGATGCGAACCCTGAAGTCATCAAGGCCCTGACGGCGAAGGGGTCGCTTCTCGCCCGTGGCCGCCTGATTCACTCCTACCCGCACTCATGGCGCTCGAAAGCCCCTGTCCTCTTCCGCAACACGCCGCAATGGTTCATCCGTGTGGGAACGGGCGAGGGATCACTCCGCGAAACGGCCCTCAAAGCCATCGACGAGACGACTTTCTACCCGCCGTCGGGCCGCAATCGCCTGCGCGGCATGGTCGAGCAGCGCCCGGACTGGCTGGTTTCGCGCCAGCGCGCCTGGGGCGTGCCGATCGCGCTCTTCGTGGACAAGGATGGCGAGCCGCTCGTCGACGCCGACGTCAATGCCCGCATCGTCGCCGCTATCACCGAGAAAGGCGCCGATGCCTGGTTCGATACACCGGATGCTGAGTTCCTGGGCGACAAGTATGACCCGGCCGATTTCGAGAAGGTCACGGACATTCTCGATGTGTGGTTCGACTCCGGCTGCACCCACGCCTTCACGCTCGAAGCACGGGACGACCTGACCTGGCCAGCCGATCTCTACATGGAAGGCTCGGACCAGCATCGCGGTTGGTTCCAGTCATCACTGCTCGAAAGCTGCGGCACCCGTGGGCGTGCCCCGTACAAGGCCATTTTCACCCACGGCTTCGTCATGGACGACAAGGGCCGGAAGATGTCGAAATCGCTCGGCAATACGATGCTGCCGGACGAGGTGACGAACAAGTTCGGCGCCGACATCCTGCGGATCTGGGTGGCAAGTTCCGACGTGCAGGAAGACATCCGGGTGGGAGACGAGATCCTCGGCTCCGCCGTCGATGCCTATCGCAAGCTGCGCAATACGCTGCGCTATCTGCTTGCAGCACTCGATGGGTATACGGAGGACGAGGCGGTTGACTTTGGCGACATGCCGGATCTCGAACGCTACGTCCTGCATCGCCTGCAGGAAGTCGATGCGAAGATGCAGGCTAGCTTCCGCGCGTACAACTTCAAGGCCGCTTGGCGCGCCCTGTCGGAATTCGTGATCCAGGACCTCTCCGCCTTCTACTTCGACGTTCGCAAAGACTGCCTCTATTGCGATGCACCTTCATCGATGAAGCGGCGCGCGACGCGCACGGTCATGGCGACGCTGCTCGACGCGGTGACCCGCCTCCTTGCACCGATCTGTCCGTTCACGGCGGAAGAGGTCTATGACCACTTCCCCGCCGGGCTCGGCGAGAAAAAAGCCTCCGTGCACCTCCTCGCTTTTGCTTCGGTGCCGGAGACTTACCGGGACGAAGCCCTGGCCGAACGCTGGGCCAAGCTGCGCGGCATTCGCCGGGTCATCACGGGCGCCATTGAAGAGAAGCGCAACGAGAAGACGCTCGGTGCGAGCCTTGAAGCAGCGGCCGGCATCCATATCGAAGGCGACCTTGCGGAACTGGCCAAGGGCGTCAACTGGGCCGAAATCGCCATCACCTCCCAGGCCCGTCTCGGCGAAACTCCGGGGGCTTCTGATGCGTTCAGGCTCGGCGAGCAGCCGGGTATTTCGGTCGTGATCGAGAAGGCCGAAGGCAACAAATGCGGCCGGTGCTGGCGGGTCCTGCCGGAGGTCCCTGAGGAAGGCGCGCTCTGCGGACGTTGCAAGGAAGCCGTCGAGGCATGACGCCCGTGCATGCAGCGAAGGCGGCCCTACGCCGCCCCCTGTTCCGTCTGGGAATGATTATTGCCGGAGTGGCCCTGATCCTCGACCAACTGACAAAGCTCTGGGTTTTGCACGGTATCCGTCTGCCCTACCGCTTCCAGCGCAAGATCGAGATCAGCGGTATTTTCGACCTCACCTATACGGAGAATCGCGGCGTCAGCTTCGGCCTCTTCGCGGGCGGGATGTCCAGCCGGGTGCTTCTGTCGCTTCTGTCGATCATCGTATCCGGCTTCATCATTCGCTGGCTGATGACCATCCAGCGGCCGGTGACGGCGGCGGGTGCGGGACTGATCCTGGGCGGAGCGATCGGGAACCTGATCGACCGGGTTTTCTACGGTTACGTCGTGGACTTTCTCGATTTCTCCGGGCTTGGCTTTCCCTATATTTTCAATGTCGCCGACGCTGCGATCAATGTCGGCGTCGCCCTACTCCTCTTCGACGCGCTTTGGCTCGAACGGAAGGGCAAGGCGAAGGACCAGGCCGGGCTGTAGGGGTTTCCCTCGCACGCCCGTTCTTGTACCACCACGTTTCAATCTCACGGCAGGTGACCATGCGCATGCTCTCGCTTCTCGCTCTTTCGGCAGCCGCCCTCGCGGCGTGCAGCTCGGCTGGCCCGCTGGCCAACCGCAACGCGCCGGACGAGTTTGCTGTCATCACCAAGCCGCCGCTGACCGTGCCCCCGGACTATGCCCTGCGCCCGCCGCGGCCGGGTGAGACGCGGCCGGAGGAGCTATCCACGACCCAGCGGACGCAGCAGCTTCTTCTCGGTGACACGTCGAGCGAACCACCATCGTCGGGCGAGCTGGCCCTGATCGCCCAGATCGGTGCGCTGGATGTCGATCCGTCGATCCGTGCGATTCTTGCGGCGGAGAATGGCGGCCGGGTCGAGAAGTCGGAAAGTCTGACCAACCGGCTCCTCTTCTGGAACTTCCGCGACGGTGAGGTCGATGACAGCGCTGCGCCGCTGGTCGTCGAGGACCGTGAAGCCTGGCTCGAGCAACGCCGTCAGTCGATCGACTCCGTGACGGGTCCGGGCGCGACCGTGACCATTGCCCGCGATGAGCGCGGGGTCCTGCGCCTTCCCGGCGTCCGCTAGAAATCGCCCGGCGCCACCTGGGCACAGATGAGCCCGTGGCGGCGCCACATGTCGACCACGGCCTGACGATCGTCAAAGATAATGTCAGGTCGCGTCGTCTCTTCCAGAAGCCAACCCTCCTTGAGTTCGACGTCCGGGCGATAGTCCCGCCGCGCCCGCATCCGGGTGACCACCGTGCCGGGCGCGACATGGCGGTCGAGCCAAGCGTGGGTCTGTTCCCGCACCTCGTCGGACCGGCCTGACCAGATCTCCACCCGGTGCCCGGCAGCCAGCAGTTCGCGATAAATGGTGATCACCGGCGCGATTGGTCTGTCGTCCACGCAGGCACGAAAAAAGGCGGGCCAGTTACGGCGCCCGCCTTGGATATGGTGCCTGCGATGTTCGACATCTGCCAGTGTCCCGTCGAGATCAAAGATAGCGAACAGGACGGCTGCCTTCAGATCACGTCGGGGAAGAACCGGCGTTTGATGAGGATGCCGATCGCGCCCGCGAGAAGCAGCGGGCCGGTGATGACCCCGAGCCCGACAACGAGCGCGCCAGCGATACCGACGGCACCGACCGCAAGCCCGATGATGGCGGCACCGGCCGCGGTGACCATACCGACGAGCCCCATCAGCAGGGACACCACCGTGCTGGCAACGCCGAAAGCGGCTGCGTTGGTGAGTTCGAGGAAGCTCAGCTCTTCCACGGCGACGGCGGTTTCGCCGATCGCGGCATGGCCTGTGATGTAGAAAGTGACAGCGAGGCCGAGTGTGCCGACCAGGAACGCGCCTACCGCCGCGCCAAGGCCGTGGGCGATGCGCGCACGCGGGGCATCACCGTCTGTGTCTGTCTTGTCCGTCATAGATGTCCTCTTCCGTAACGGTCAGCTGGTGAAGCTTACAAAGTCTTCAAGGGGATTCGTGTGAATTTTTCGCCGGATTACAGTGCGAACTTATAGGCGAGGATTTTATAGCACAGTTTTGCGGCGAGGAAGTCGCATCCGTGCAGCTCAGGCCGCGGTGCCAGCTCCACGATATCCGCGCCGACAACGTCCGAAACCTCTGAAGCCCTTCGCAAAATTGGCATCACGTCATCCCAGAACATGCCGCCGGGCTCCGGCGTCCCGGTGGCGGGCATCAGGGAGCTGTCGAAGCCGTCAACATCGAAGGTTATGTAGACCTTCTTGCCTCTTAAAGGCTCCAGAGCCTTCTCGATGTCCCAATTCCGCTTCTCGCGGGCCCAGTTGATGGTGATGCGGTGCCTGTTCTCTTCGAGGAATGGCACCTCCGTTCGACTGATGTTGCGAATGCCGAAGCTCGTCAGGCTCACCCGCTCATCATCGAGGCAGCGGCGCATGGCGTTCGCGTGGGAGTAGTAGTCGCCGCGGAACATGTCGCGCAGGTCGGCATGGGCGTCGAACTGCAGGAGGTGCAGCTCGCCATATTTCTCGACCAGAGGCTTGATGGCGCCGGGGGTGATCGAATGCTCACCGCCGAGGGTCATCGGGAAAGCGCCCGCTTCGAGCGTATTACGGACGAGGCCTTCGAGCTGGCCCATGCCCTCCTCGATCGTCTTGGCGATGGGACCGGTCTCGATGATCTCTTCGTTGAAGCTGCGGATCGGCTCCTTCCAGAGTTCGTCGTCCCAGAGCTCGACCTCCTTCGCCGCACGAAAGATCGCCTGCGGAGCCTTTGCGGTGCCGCCTTCGTAGGAGACGGTGTCCTCGAGGCCGAAGGGAATGATGTGGACCCTGGGCGCGTCCTCAGGGGCCGCGATGCGGTCATGTTCGAACATCCAGTTGGTCATCTATCAATCTTCCTTAGAAACTGAGCACGCCGGGTAAATCGGGCTTAGCTCTAACAACTATCCCAGTTGAACGCGGCCTTCTCGAAGCGGCGATGGCGCAGATCGTCCCGGGCCATGAGGAAGTTCGCCATTCCCATGTCGCCCCACATGAAGATCTTGTCGCTCGAGAGTTGAAGGATGCAAATCTCGAGGTTCTCAAAATCGGGATTGAGCCTAGGATCGTCCTGCGTGAATTCAGCATGTCCGCCAAAGTAGATCTCTGGATCGGGCTCTGACGCCGTCTCCGCATCGTATCTCGCCCAAGTTGCGTCGCTGAAATGGTCCAAAGTATCGTCCCATAGGCCGTCGAACAGGTGAGAACTCAGATGGGGCTTCATCTCTCCCGTAACCGGCTTCAGTAGCAGGCCTTCGCGGAGAATCGACTGCCTTTGAAACGGGTGATGACTGGGCACCTCCACCGCGAACGGCTCATGGGACTTCAGCTCGCTAGTGTCGGCGTGATACACGACGCTGAAACCATTTTTTCCGTTGACGGAAATTCGCATCCAAAGATGTCGTCGTCGGCGACGAAAAATTGCAACAGACCGTCTCGCGGAAATGGATCGAGACTAGGCATTTCATCGAAGTTGACCTGCGCCAGAAGAAGTAGCGGTTTGCCAAGCTTGTCCGCAGGCAGAATTTCTCCTGACGGCCATGCAATAGGTCCGCCAACTCGTGACCGTGTCAGATCGGCGGACCCGGCTGGCTTGTCAGGCATAAGACCCACGAATTCTCGCGACAGATCTGACCGAATATCGCGAAATCGCTGGAGGCCGCCCTCATCGACCGGCGCATGAGGCTTGTTGCGATAGTCGACGCGAGCTGCGATGCCTCTGAGCCAACCCCAAAGGCTCATGGCCTACTCCAACCCCTTCCGAATATACGCAGGCAGAGCAAACGCCGCGGCATGAACCTCGGGCGTGTAGTAGCCCATCTCCAGCGGGTTCGCTGAGGTCCGGCGACGGAGCCATGTCTCGTCGTGCGGGTACTGAGCATCCGATGCAAAGCCGAGGGTCATCAGGCCACCGGTGTAGGTGGGGACAGCCGCGACGTAGAACTCGACATAGTCGAAGCTCTTCGACTGGCGCTCCTTGATCATCTTCGGCTCCCAGGGCTGCAGGAACGGCAAGCCGCCCTGCACGGTCAGGATGCCGCCGGGGGTCAGGACGCGCTTGCAGCCTGCGTAGAACTCCTCCGTGAAGAGAACTTCGCCGGGGCCGACGGGGTCGGTTGAGTCGACGATGACGACGTCGTATTTCTCGTCCGTCTCCTGCACATATTTCGCACCGTCGGTGATGACGATGTTCGTGCGCGGATCGTCGAAGGCGCCGTTGGAGGTCTCGGGGAACCACTGCCTGGCGAACTCGATGACATCTTTCTCGATCTCGACGAGGG
Organism: Parvularcula lutaonensis; assembly: GCF_014651915.1. Classification (GTDB taxonomy): domain Bacteria; phylum Pseudomonadota; class Alphaproteobacteria; order Caulobacterales; family Parvularculaceae; genus Parvularcula; species Parvularcula lutaonensis. The sequence goes on along the minus strand of NZ_BMXU01000002.1, from coordinate 831,865 downwards.
TCGCGCTTTCCACCGATTTGTGGCGCAGGACCTCGCGCAGGATGCCGCCGTCGCCGCCGCCGATGATGAGGACGCGCTTCGCCTCGCCATGGGCGTAGAGCGGCACGTGGGTCAGCATCTCGTGATAGACGAATTCGTCCGAGGACGTCATCTGGATGATGCCGTTCAAGGCAAACATCCGTCCGTATTTCTCGTTCTCGAAGACGACGAGATGCTGGTGGTCGATCTCGTCGTCGAAGAGGATCTTGTCGACCCGGGCGGCGTGCCCGATGCCGTCTTCCATCTCCTCCTTGAACCAGAGCTCATCGCCGATTTTATGGATGTACTTTCCCATCAGTCAGCCACGCCTTCGCCGCGGTAAAAGGTCTGCACATTTGCTTCGGTTGCGGAGAAGTACCGCTTGAGGATGTCCACGGCCAGCTCGGGCTTCGCGTCGCCGCACATGAAGACGTCGAACGCTGCGTAGTCGCGCTCCGGCCAAGTGTGGACCGAGATGTGGCTCTCGGCCAGCACCGCGACGCCCGACAGGCCGCCCGACGGCAGGAAGGTGTGGATGTGGATGTGCAGCAGCGTCGCGCCGCACGTCTCGACGACCTCGCGGAAGGCCGCGTCCATCCGTTCCTTGTCCGTCAGGTTCTTCGCACCGACAAGATCGATGATGAGGTGCGTGCCTGCATAGACCTTGCCGTCGCGTTCGATGAAGTGATCGAGCGCATCATTGTCATGGTGCAGATCATTCGCTGCATCGTAGGCGGGCTGGAACTCAACGATTTTTGTCTGGCTCATCGGGTCAACTCCTCGGCGGCCATGAACGCGGCGCCGTTGCAAAGGGAAGGAAAAGGGTCATCGAGAAGCGCGGCTTCAACGAAACGTCCGTATCCGTTAAAGCCGGTGACCATACTTCGTCCGTAGGCACCGATCGTGCCGAACTCGATATAGTCGCCTGCCTCTGTCGTATCGGGCAGGAAGAACGGGCCGCGCATCTGGTCTGCGTCATCGCAGGTCGGCCCGTAGAGGCGGAAAGGCGTGTCGCCCTCCTGGTCGCGGCTCAGGTTATGCGCCGGGAAGCGCCAGCCGAGGTGAGCTGCGTCGTAAAGCGCTCCGTACGCACCGTCATTGATGAACAGCGCGTCGCCCTTCCGGCCCATGACGCGGACGATCAGGCTCTCCGTATCCGCCGAAAGCGCCCGTCCGGGCTCGCACCAGAGGCGCGCATTCCCTGACGAGGGAAAGTCCTCGAAGCGGGCCGCGATCTCGGCGAAATAGGCATCGAGCGCAGGCGGCTCCATGCCCGGATAGATCGCGGGAAACCCTCCACCGACATCGACAACGTCGACGATCACGCCTGCACGGCGCACGGCACGGGCCGCGCGCTCCATCGCGCCCGCAAAAGCAGCCGGGCTCATCGCCTGGCTGCCCACATGGAAGCAGACGCCGAGGCGCTCGGCATGGACGCGGACATCCTGGAGCAGCGCCGCATCGTCGGCCTCATCGGCGCCGAATTTCGAGCTGAGCGAGATCTTCGCGAGGTCCGAGCCGACTTGCAGGCGGACGCAGAGGGTCAGGTCCTTCGCATGGCCGGTGGCGCGCAGGATCTTCTCGAGCTCGTCCATCGTATCGAGCGAGAAGATGCGCACGCCATGGTCGCGATAGGCCTCGGCGATCGCCGCCTCCATCTTCATGGGGTGCATGAAGCCGATGGTCGCGCCCGGAGCATGCTCCCGCACGAGACGGATCTCGGTCAGCGATGCCGCGTCGAAATGGCTTATTCCTGACCCGTGCAGGGTCTCGATCAGCCATGGCGCAGGGTTCGCCTTCACGGCGTAAAGGACATCGCCCGGAAAATTGTCGAGGAAGAGCCTGGCTGCACGCTCCGCAAGCCGCGGCCGTCGGCAGACGACGGGCACTTCGGGCTGGAGCTCGGAGACTAGCTGCCGCGCGTTATCGAATTGGACCACCGCATGGGACCCCCGTGTGTAAGACGACTACGAGACGTCCCGTCCCCTGACCGTCGTTAGACATGAGTGCCGGACCCCGTGCAGTGGGCCCCAACTTCGGGGCTTTATTGGGATACGGCAGGTGGGCGCCGCTAGCGCCACTCGTCTGGAAAGTAAAGTTGTGATTTCGCGGGGTGCCTTCAATGGCGGAGCGCGTTACGCCTCTCTCATCTGGTCTAGGAAGGGACTTGGCCGATGAAGATTTCACGCCGCACCGCGCTTTTGGGAGGTGTCGTCGGAGGCGTCGGGGCCTGCGCCTCCGACCCGCAGATTCTCTCGTTCGAGAGCTTGCAAGACAATCTCGAAGAGACCTTCGCCTGCGGTGTTGCGAGCGGAGATCCCGATCAGGAATCGGTCGTCCTGTGGACGCGTGTGCATGGTGGCACGGGCTATATCCCCGTCGATGTCGAGGTTTCCGGCACGGAAGATTTCGCGAATGTGATCTGGCGGGACCGGACGAGCACCGATGCGTCACGGGATTTCACCGTGAAAGTGGTGGCCGACGGCCTTGAGCCGGGAAAGCATTACTACTACCGCTTCCGCGTCCTCGACCGCACAAGCCCCGTGGGGCGGACCAAGACCCTGCCCGAGCAAACCTATGGCGCGCGCTTTGCCGTGGCCAGCTGCTCGAACTTCCCGTTCGGTTATTTCAATGCCTATGACCACATCGCCCGGCAGGAGCCGCTGGATGCTGTCATCCATCTGGGCGACTACATCTATGAATATGGCCCCGAGGGTTATGGCGGCGCGAAGGGCGCAGCGCTTGGCCGGGTCCACGAGCCCCAGCGCGAGATCATCAGCCTCGAGGATTATCGCATCCGCCACCGGCAGTATAAGTGCGAGCCGGCCAGCCGCCGTATGCACGCAAGGCACCCGCTGATCGCGATCTGGGACGACCACGAGACTTCGAATGACAGCTTCAAGGATGGTGCGGAGAACCACCAGCCGGCCACCGAAGGCCGCTGGGAAGGTCGCAAGCGCGCCGCCCTGCAGGCCTATTACGAATACATGCCCGTGCGTGACCCACAGCCGGGACGGAAGCGCGAGAACCTCTACAGATCGTATTCATGGGGCAACTTCCTGACCCTCACAGCGATCGAGTCCCGCCTGACCGCGCGGACGAAACAGATTTCCTATTCCGAGGTCGTCCCGACCCTCACCTCGCCCGAAGCGGTCGAGCGCTTCCGGCGTGACGTGCTCGGCGATCCTTCGCGAGAACTTTTGGGGAATGAGCAGCGTCGCTTCGTCGAGGCGAGTCTCAAGCGTTCGGTCCAGAAAGGTGACAACTGGCGCCTGATCGCGAACCAGGTGCTGTTCGCAAGGGTCATCGCGCCCGATCTCGGCGAGTATGTCACCGAAGACGACGTCGCCCTGATCGAGCCGCAATGGCCCGAGATCCGGGATTTTCTTGCCTTCTCTGCCCTCGGCCTGCCCCTCAACACCGATAGCTGGGACGGCTACCCGGCTGCGCGAGAGCGATTCTACCGGGCCGCCGATGCGGCAGGCGCGCGGGACCTGATCGTGCTGACCGGGGACACGCACCAGTTCTGGGCCAATGACCTCAAGCGCGACAGCGGCGAGCATATGGGGGTGGAGATCGGCACGTCCGGGGTCACGTCGCCGGGTCCGTCGGCCTATCTCGGTGACAAGGCGTTCGATTTCTCGCTGCTCCTGCGCCGGGAGAACCCAGAAGTGCGCTACACGGATCCGGTGAACAATGGCTACGTCCTGCTCGAACTCGACGAGGATGGCGGGCGGGCGGAGTTCATCAGCATGACCACGATCGCCAGCCCGAATTACGGTGTCTTCCGCAGCGCGTCCTTCGACCTCGTGAAAAAGAACGGCACGGTGGAGTTCGCGAAGCCCTCCGGCCTCGGCTTCAAGGAGCGCGTCCTCTACCGTTGAGGAGCGCTCTACCCGAAAAGAAAAAAGGCCGCCCGAGGGCGGCCTTTTCTCATGGTATGGGTTGAGGTTACTGACCTGCGAGACGCTTGATCTCGGCTTCGACCTTCTTCTCGACGAGGCCCGGCAGGTTGTCGTCGAGCCACTGCTGCAGCATCGGCCGCAGCATTTCCACGACGAGCCCCTCGAGGGTTTGGCCCTGGGCGCTGTTGGTGATCTGGACCTGTTGCTTGAGGCTGGCGAAGGCCGCAGCGACCCCGCCGGCCTTCTGTCCGCTCATGAGCTCTGCCGTGACCTGTTCGGCGATCTGGTCGGCGGCGGATTCCTGGGCGGTCTTCTGGGCAGGGGCGGCTTTTGCTTCGGCGGTCTTGGGCATATTTTCCTTCACCTCGGCCTCTGGCGTAGCTCGGGGCGCGGCTTGCGGTGCCCTGGCGGGCTCGGGTTTTGGTTCTGGCTTGGTTCCGGCCACTGGCTTCGGCGCCTCGGCAATCTTCGGCCGGGGCGTCGTCACTGTTTTCGTGGCGAGGGCCTTGAAGTCAGCCGTATCGAACGGCGCGTCCGGATCGTCCTCGTCATCGACGGCAGGCTCTGCAACGGCAACGGGTTCAGGCGCTTTCTGCGGTTCCGGTTCCGGCTCGGCCGTCTTGGCGCGCGCCGGTTCCGGCGCAGGCGCACCCGACGTCACCTTCACCTCACGCTCCTCAGTTGACGGAGCCTCAGGCGCAGGTTTTTCTTCACGCAGATTGACCGTGTTCGTCGTGTCACGTTCGGGAGCCGCCGCAGGCTCTTCTTCCTCATGTATGATACGCCTGATGGACGCGAGGATCTCGTCCATACTCAATTCGCTTTGCGCCGCCGCCATGCCGCAACCTCTTCAACATTAAGGTTAGTGGCCTACCATCAGGCGGTTCGGAATCAGGGGCAAGAGTTTATGCACGTGAAAGTGGTAAACGACCTGCCCCCAAGGGTCAGAATTGAAAGGCTTGAGGCTTCTTGAACGCAGGGATCACGCCTGCCGGATGCGCTTCAAAGAGGCGCCGTTCACCGAACGCATCGCCTGAGCGGGTGTAGATCATGGCGTGGCCGACCGGTCCATCCATCATGATGCAGACGAGGCGACCCACATCCTCCTTCAGCTGCTTCAGGAGCGGCTTGAGATTTGTTTCCACACCGCCAGCAATGACAATGACATCATAGGGCCCCTGCGCCGGGCAGCCTTCGGTCAGCGGGTTTTGCATCACCACCGTATTATCGAGGCCGAGGTCGCTCAGGCGTTCCGAGGCATTGCTGACCACCGTTTCATCTTCCTCGACGGCAACAACCACGCTGGCGAGCTTGGCGAGGACCGCGGTGGAATAGCCGTAGCCACAGGCAATATCGAGAACGAGGTCGTCCTCCTGGACAGCGGCCTCGTTGATGAGCTTGGCGAAGTCGCGGGCCTTCAGCAGCCAGCGGCCCTCGAACAGAGGCACGTCCTGCTCGACATAGGCGAGGGCACGTTTGTCCGCAGGCACAAAGCGCTCGCGGGGCAGTTCCAGCATCGCGGCCTGAAGGCGGAAATCCGTCACGTCATTGGGCCGGACCTGGCTGTCGACCATGTGTTTGCGCGCTTTGGCGGTGTCCACGCTTGCCTCCTCACGGGGGTTCGAAATCACTGTTGGTCCGGGCTGATAACGATCTTCTCCACGAAAGAGAAGCGGGTGCTTGTGATCCTTGTTGCTCACGTATATGGACGGCCTTCGGACGGCGCCATGGCGGAGTGGTGACGCAGCGGATTGCAAATCCGTGTACCCCGGTTCGATTCCGGGTGGCGCCTCCAAATTTCCTAGATGTTTCGAGATACGAAATGATCACTGAACACATGTGATCAAGGATTGTGATCACTGTGATCACGGAATGTTCGCTACGCTGAGGGAGAACTCAGGGCGAGCTTGAGGATCGCGTTGAAGCGGCCTCGGACGGCTTTCTTCTCGGCTTGATGGGCGGCTGCTCCGGCGTGGGTCTTGGAGTACCCAGAGCGGCTCTTGAGGCCCCTCGAAGGAGCGTCTCTCGTGACTTACTGGTGGACCCGTCGGAGCTCGGACCAGTCGTCGGAAAGGTCGATGATAGTGGCTTCCATGTCAGTCCTTTGAACACGGCTGAGAGTTTGGTGAGGTCGTAGGAGTAGGTGTCTGTCGGTCTGAGGCCGCTACCGATCTCGTCGATACCGATGGTGAATAGCTGCATGACTTCGCGGGCGTAGTTCTCACACGCGACGTCGGCGTTCACGAGGAAATCCCGTCCAGGGAGATCAGGATCGCGGACAGGTTCCAGCACATGAACGCTAAGATCACCCAGGTAGTCCTCGATGACGTACTTCGTGACCATTACCCGAAGAACCACACGAAGGGCAGTGCCACGAGGTACAGCACGAGGGCGATGCAGAAGAGCGCTGCGGCAATCGGAGCGATCATCATCAGGCCCTCACCGAGCATCGCTATGGCGACTCGAATGTATTCCCATATCCACTTAATATCCTGCTTAATTTCATTTTCCGTGTAATGACTTACTACCCTAGCGCAGCGGCACAGGAATCGAGATGGTCCGGCGCGAGGTGCATGTAGTTCTCCGTGGTGTTGAGCGAGGTGTGCCCCATCCAGTGCATGATCCTGAGACTGTCGACACCAGCGATGGCCAGCCATGACGCACAGGTATGCCTACAGATGTACGGTGTAAAGTCGGGATCGTCAGCTTTCCCAATGGCTTCCCGCATGGTGTTCCAGTGAACACCGAACTTGTGGTAGTAGACAGGGAAGGGCTTCGGATGCCCCTTCGACTTGATCCAGGCGAGTGCCTCGACGGCGGACTGGGAGAGCGGGATGACCCTGCTCCCTGTCTTACCCTTCCTGAGGTGGATCGAGCCGCCCTTGATGTCGGACCACTGAAGATCGTCCAGCTCTGAGTGCCCCGGACGAAGCCCGGTGTGGCACAGGAAGGTGACGAGGTGCGCATACAGCTCGTCGTCGTTGAGTTTGAACCAAGCGATCACCCGGAGATACTCGGTGTCCTTATCGAGGTACGACACCCTGCCCTTTTCCTCCTTCTGTCGAGGGATGATCGGGACGTCCTGGATGATCTCTTGGTTGAGAGCATGGCGCAGGATCTTTGAGATGATACTCAGCTTACGGTTGATCGTCTTGTTCGAGTTGCCCTTCTCGCGGCACTCTTTGACGAGCGTCGTGAGCTTAGCATGTCGAATGTCCTTGAGCAGGACGTCCTTCTCGAAGTGGGAAAGAGCCTGCTTCATCGTGTTCGCGGTCGCGTCCCTCGACTTGCTGTCGCCCCAGAGAAACTCGAAGTTTTCCTCAGCGAAGCCGTGCAGGGTATGCTCCCCGCCTGACTTCATCTGCTCGGGCAGCGGTGGGAGAGGTCCGCCAGTCTTCCGAGCGTCACGCGCTGCGGTTTCCCATGCGACAGCTTCGGCCTCGGTGTCGAAGGTCGGACGGTGGTAGTCGCCCTTCCAACGCACTGCGGCCTGCCACTTCTTACCCCGTTTAGTCGCCATAGTTCAGGTCATCGACGAGCCCGCGTAAGAACGCTCGTCCCTCCGCAGTTAGCGAGATGATCCGTAGACGTTGGTCGTCCGGGTCTCGTTCTTGGCGCAAGAACCCGAAGCCCTTCTGGCCTCGATAGTCCTTGTCGAAGAAACGGCTCACGGTCCTCGACGACACAGCCGACGAGGTGCCGAGGAACTTCTGTACCTGAGCCTGAGAGCACCCCTCGTTGTTCGCGACGTAGAGAAACGCCTGGAGCTGGAAGAGGGTGATGTTGTGGTCAAGCTCGTAGATACGGGTTGTCGCTCTAAGCAGCGTCCGTTTGTCGGCTGTCCGCCGAGTTACGTTGTCGTTCATGTTCGATGTCTCCCTGAGACTGCGCGTATGCAGCCCCTTCTATGGTCGTTGCACCCTCGTCATAGACCGACTCCAACAGGCGGGGTACCTCAGAGTCGTAAGGCCGACCTGATGTTTCGCCAGTTGTCGGGCGACGAAGATCGGTGCCTTGACGTGGAGCGAGATCGAGGTGTGGCCGAAGGGTGTCCAGTGGTTGTTCCGTGCAAGGAACTTGATGAGACGAGTGTCCTTCTCGGAGTCGAACTCGTCGTGGACCTTGGCGAACGAGACCCGAGCGGCATTTACGACGCTCAGGTCCGTCCCCATGTGGTCGATCAGTGTGACCTTCATGACGTGATAGTCAGCTTACGCCGCGATAGCCGGGAGTTCAGCGCCGCGTGAACCGTCCGAGTTGACCTCGTAGGTGACGATCTCGACGACCTTGTCGTAGCAGCCTCCGGCATCTTCTCGGGCTTGATCGAGGCTCTGTGGGTAATCGGAGACCAGCTCGCCGTCCGAGGAGTCCATCGCGGCGTACCGACGCGGAGCGGTCTCACCGACGATCTCGTAGTAGTCCATTGACGACGCCCCGGTCTCCGCGTTGTGGAAGTTCCAGGCACCTGCGCGGCGCTCTTCGCGGACGATGATCCCGTTACCGTGCGACGGGAGCACTTCCTCAGGGAGCATCGAGGCGTTGTATGTAGCGTGGGCCTTGGCGTTCGCGAGGGATCTCTCCGTGAACACATAGCCGTTTTTCGGGTCCATCCGACCGAACATACGCGGCTCGGGGAGGCTGACGAGGCGTCTTGCAACTTCACTCGGGGTGAGGGTCGTGTGCGTCTTGGTGTCTTTGAACTGGACGTGATAGTAGTCACCAGTCGAGTCCGAGACTTCCGACAGGTAGGCGGCGAGTGCAGGACGAGATTTCTGTTCGCCGTAATCAAAAGAGGATCATGGTGGTCGCCTTGTCTCACGCCTTGTGGCGTCGCGGGGTGATGCCCCGATCAGGTCGACCGATCCATTCTCATTAGCCGGACCATCTGAAAAGACGCATCCTGACTAATCCAAGTTGTCAAAGAGCCACTACCCTGAGGTAGCGAGAAGAGCGACATGCGGCTAAGCCAGCGTCTATCCCCTTCCGTGACCGTCTGACTGCTCCGCTGTGTTTGCGTCGTTGCCGTCCGGTGAAACTGATATGTCGGATCGCTGATCTGATTGCAACACCTTTTTTCGAGGGGAGCCAACTTTTTTGTAGAAACCCAGTGTTTTTGCGGTGTCTAGACCCGAAAAAACTTTGGAGGTCTCTCCCTTGGCGTACCCGTTGTACACCCGGTGTCTTTATATAGCTCTATAGGTCATATCGAATAACGATAACTCGGTGCGGTCTCGGTGCCTGCCCGGTGTGGTCTCGGTGTGGTCTCGGTGTGGTCTCGGTGCTGTCCTGGTGCTGTCTCGGTGCTGTCTCGGTGTGGTCTCGGTGTGGTCTCTGTACCATATGTTGTGTGTTCTTAGGGTATAACTCGGGGTGAGGCACAATATGTAGTAGCTATGGACGAAACATCGGACTAATCCGATATTGATAAACGATAAATGTCAGGTTTACCTTACACCTGCAAAAAAAGCCGCTACCTTATCGAATAACGATAAAGCAACGGCTCTAGTGTGGTGTGTTCGGATATTCAATCCGATGAAAACCCAGTGTTCACAAGGGGTCTAGCCCGGTGTGTGATCAAACGATGTGACCACGGTGTATCTCCGGGAGGATCGAGGGGGCCAGGGGGGAAACCCCGCGACTCCATATCATAATTCCCCTCAGGGATATTCGGCCAATTTCAGTGACCCCACGCAAGGATCACTCCGTGCCCACCCTATGTTTCCCCCTGGGAGAGGCAGGGGGTGGTCAGCACGGGGATCACTCGGGGAGAACACGGGGTGTGGCCCTATGTCTTGCGCTCCCTGGGTGGGGGGCTGGTGGTGGCAGGCACCTTGCGCTCACACGGAGCACACCTTGCGCTCACTGGGAGCACACCTTGCGCTCACTGGGAGTGGCACCCTTCGATTCCACACGGTGATATACACGGTGTTAACACGGTGTTAACATGATGATATACACGGTGTTGTACTAAGAGTAGGGGGACTACCATTGTCCCCCCTACCCTCCTGCACTGCTTCAGTGTCGATACTGTGTCGACATGTTCATCGAGAACACAGTGTTATGCACTGAGTATAGTCCCCCTTTCCTGCTTCGCTGTGGGGACAAATACGTGTCGACAGTGATCAGCGTCGATTTCTTGAGCGTTTCCAATGCTTTCCTCGGGATTTACCCTTGAGTTGTCCGACATGCCTCATCAGCTTGTCGATCTCGGCGTCCCGACGTTTCTGCTGCTCCCGGACGACCTCCTGTTCGACGTTCCGGTCCATCCGGTCGACGAAGTAGGCGATAGCCAGGGCGAGCGCATCGAGGCGGTCATCGTGCTTCAGAGCGCCCTTCTCGTAGCAAATCCGGGTCATCTGGTGGATGAGCGTCTTCGACACCCGGCGCTCCGGTTCGTACTTCTGGACGGATTGCCAGTCATCCTCGATCACCTGAGGATCGACCACGAGCCTATGCCGAGCCATCACAGGTTCGATCACGTCGATGATCCTGCGTTCCTTCTGGGTCTGGCTGTACGGGGTCTCTTCGATGTCCACAGAGTATGTTCCCTGAGCGACACCTTTGAGAAGCTCCGTGAACATCCCTGCACCGAAATTAGGCTCGATGATGATCTTCTGGACCTTCTCCTTCATCGCGATCTGGATGAGCTTAGTGAGGGTCTCGGTGTCGTAGCCACCCTGGAAACCACCGCATTTCCGAACATGGATGAACCCGGAGAGCATCCCGATGACGGCATAGCCTGTCTCGTCGGCACCACGACCGGAGGGGTCGATAGCCATGATCTTCTCTTCGTATGGCTTCTGCTCGGAGCTGGCCCCTGCGAAGTGGAACATCCGGTCGCCAGCCATAGCCAACTCGGGGAGGCCCTTGACGATGAACTTGGGGTCCGGGAGCCAGTTGACGTTGATCGGAGCCTTGTCGATCTGGGTATCCATGATAACGAGGTCTTTGACCTTCAGCGGGAACCGCTCTTCGTCGGTCAGGCGCGTACTGAGCATGAACTGGAGCGCGAAGCCCGCCTTGCCGTAGTCCGCTTCCCTGATCCTCAGGTCTTCGCTGTCGAACCGCACAGGGTCCACAGGAGAGCCCTCTGGGAGCGTCTTCATCATCTCGACGATGATGGGAGCCAAGTCCCCGTTATACGCCTCAGCGGTCTTCTCTGAGGGAATACGGGCAGGCCAAATCCGTGTGGTAAACACCTCGCGGGACAGGTTGTTGTAGATCGAGTCTTCCGTCTGTGGAGTCCCGAGGTAGATGATCCGGGTCGTCGGCAGCGGCTTGATGATGGCCGAGAACTCTTTGATGCGCTCTTGGAGCTTCTCGCGCATGTCTGCCGTCGCGGAGTTCCCAGGAACCTCGACGTCGTCGGCAATGATGATGTCCGCACGCGAACCGGTGATCTGCCCGGTGATACCCGCCGACTTCACCGAGGGTGACTGGTCAGGAGTCGCAGGGCCGACGTCGAACTCGATCTTCGACTGGCGCTGGTCGTGCCGGGGGCGGAGGTGCCGCAGGATCGGGACGTCGTTGATGAGTTGCATCAAGAACGTCGAGAAGCTGTCTGCCCTCGCCTTGTTCGCTGAGACGATCAGAATCTTGAGCTGCGGGTCTTTCCAGAGAAGCCATAGGACGAACGCAGCGGTCAGGAACGACTTGCCGACACCACGGAACGCTTGGATCGCGATGTTACGCGGGCCGTTCTGTAGGAAGTGGCAGATGTCGTACTGAATGTCCGTAGGCTTTGGGAGGTTCAGCCTCTTCCAGATGACGTAGGCGAAGACCCTGAAATCACCCTTCAGACGATCTTCCGTCGACATACTCGTAGAATCCCTGAGATTGCCCGTGGAGGGGCCTTCAGAGACCAATTCGACTGTACCTACCTGCTCATCCTGAGCGCTCTCTGTGACGCTCTCAGGGGCCTTTATGACGGCCTTCTCCAGGCGTCTGGCTTTGCGTTCCTCGACGCGACACGTCTTGCATTTCCGGCGTCTCGGCTCGAAGTCATCCTGAGACTTCTCCAGGCCGCACGCCGTGCATTTCTTGGTGTTCTTCATGGGTCCACAAAAAATGCCCCCCAGGGCAAACCTGGAGGGCTTCACTACGCTAGCGTAGGGTTGAGTTAAAGGGCGAGCGCCGAGAGGCCCATCGCGCTGAGCTTGGGTAGAACCACGTCGACCTGCCCCGAGTTCAGTCCGAGCCATCCAAGGACGAACGCAGCGTACTGCACCGTCTCGATGGTCGGGACGATCCGCATACGGTCGCCATAGATGTACGGGTCATTGGGGTCGGGATCGGGAGGGGTGCCCACGATCTTACCGCCAGTGATACCGCCGCCAAAGACCATCGCCATACCGCCCCAGCCGTGGTCCGAGCCATCGCCGTTGACGTTCAGAGTACGACCGAAGTCTGACATGGTGAAGGTCAGGGTGTTGTCATGGACCTGCATACCACGAAGGTCACGGATGAAGGCTGCGATGTTATCGTTCAGGCCTTGTAGGAGGCCCGGAAGGATGTTTGGCTCGTTGCCGTGCGTGTCGTAGCCCTTCTGGGTGACACAGTAGATACGCTGGTCGGTGTCGTCGATAGGCTGACGAGCGATGATCTCAGCGATCTTCTGGAGGCTCTGGCCGAGAGGGTCTCCGGTGTACCCGGCGTCGAGCGTATGGGGAGTGCCATCGGCCTTCAGCATCGGGAGAGACATCGACGTGTTGAACTGCGCGATGATCGACAGCGAAGCGTTCTTCAGGTCGTACAGGTCTTTCACCGCGTCGGGCACGTCGACAGGCGCAGTGGCGTTCTTGAGGTCGTTGTAGCCCGTACCGCCAGAGTGCGTCGAACCGCCCACGAACGGCGCCACGGCTTGACCTCGATAGGACATCGAGAAGGCACCAAGGATCGTACCGTTGGGCCAGTTGCCGGGGTGATTCACGCCGAACGACCTGAGAGCCGTCGAACCGAGAAGCTGTTCAAGACCGTGACCGCCCCAACCAGGAGAACCCGGCGAACGGTTGAAGGTCTGGTTGTACGACTGCATCGAGTTGTGCGCGCCGAACAGAGCGAAGACCTGCTTCGTACCAGCCTCGAACTCGGCAGAGGCTGCATCACAGCCGATAGGACCAGCTTGGCTTGGGCGGTGTTCTCAGCCTCGCCTCGGGACGCGGCCATAGCGGCCTGCCGCTTCACCCGGGCTATCGAGAGGTCGCGGGATTCCTCTTCGATGGCGATCTGAGTTCGGAGTAGTTCGTCGTAACGATCCATGAATTTCCTTGGTGGTGGTGGTTGGCGGCTACGCTGTGGGGAGTATTCGCTACGCTAGGGGAATGAACACAGCAACGGAGAAATTCCCGATCACATTCTATGACCAGTCCGTAGCGTAATCCGAAGATAATCCGTGATCACACTAGGTTCTCTCTGCGTTATTCACTGCGCCAGCGTAGCGGATTGACGAAAAAAGGGGGCCGAAAATACCGGATTGCAAATCCGTGTACCCCGGTTCGATTCCGGGTGGCGCCTCCAGCTTTCTTCTCCCGACGCGACGTCTCCTGCGGCGATCTCTGCGTGGTCCTGCAGTGCATAAACGCTGGCACCACACCCTCAGGTTGCGCCACCCTGCCCGGTCACGGGCCAGAATGGCAATCTGAGAAAAAAAATCACCTCTCCTTCTTGAAATGGATTCCACATTTTCAATGTTTATCGATAAAGAGAGGCAGGGGAAAAAAGGAGTCCACCCATGAAGAGGGGTGCGTGGCTACGGCAGAGCGCCGTCGCCCTAGTCTTGGTCGCAGGTTGCGCGACACCGGGTCCGAAGCAGGCACTGGAACCGATCGAGGCAGAACTCGACGGTTGGGCGTCCGTGACGGCGGCTGAACCGGCTGCGCCAGTAACGGCCAACTGGCTCGATGACCTTCAGGATCCACAGGTCTCCAGGATCGTCGAACGCGCGGTGACCGAGAACTATGATATCCAGGCGGCCGGCATGCGGGTCCTCGCTGCGCGCAACCAGGCGCGGGTGACGCGTGCCGGGATGCTCCCCTCGCTGAGTGCGGGACTCAATGGCTCGCGCTCCGGTGGCCCGGTGGTCTTCAACGGCCAGCAATTCGCTGACCAGTTCCAGACCAACTTCGATCTCGGGGTGTCCGTCGACTGGGAGCTTGATGTCTGGGGCCGGCTGACCGACCGCACGCGGGCGGCCTATCTCGATGCGTCGGCGCAGGAGCTCGACTATGCCGCGGCTCGGCTGTCCCTCGCGGGCAATGCGGCGCGGAGCTATTACGACGTCACAACGGCGACCCTGCAGCGGCAACTGGCCGAGCGCGATGTCGAGACCGGCGAAGTCAACCTCCGGATCATCGAGCGGCGCTACGAGCGCGGGATTTCCACGAGCCTCGACCTGCGCCTTGCCCGATCGAGCCTCGCCACCTCGCGTGCGACGCTGAAATCACGCCAGCAGGCTGAACTGGAAGCCAAGCGCCGTCTCGAAGTGCTGCTTGGCCAGTATCCCTCTGCCACGGTTGCAAGCGCTGCGGACCTCCCCGACCCGAACGCCATCGCCGCCAGCGCCGGAGCGCTCGGCCTTGGCACGCCGGAGGAACTTCTGGCCCGCAGACCCGATATCGTCGCGGCCGAACGTCGTCTCAAGGCTTCGGGGCTCAGGGTATCCGAAGCGCGCAAGGCGTTCCTGCCATCCCTGTCCCTCAGGGCTTCGGCGACGGAAAACGCCCTCCCCGCCCAAGGATCAACGGTTGCGGAGTTCGAGGACCTGTTCGACTTCGACCTCCTCTCCAAGCGCCTCGTCGGCAACCTCACCCAGCCCATCTTCCAGGGCGGCCGGCTGATCGCCAATGAGCGCGCGGCCAAGGCCAACGCCCGTGCCGCTCTTTATGACTATGCCACCACGGCGCTGACCGCGTGGCGCGAGGTCGAGGACGCCATCGCGGCCGAAGACCTGCTGACCGCGCGCCAGGAAGCGCTCGAGCTGGCCTTCGAGGAGGCCAAGGCTGCCGAAGACCTGACCGAACGTCGCTACCTTGCCGGCACCACCAACATCTTCGACCTGATCAACGCGCAGCAGCGCCGGATCGCGGCCGAAGGACAACTCATCGACGCCAAGCGCGCGAGGCTGTCCAACAGGATCGACCTCTATCTCGCGCTGGGCGCGCCCTATCTACTGGAAAGCGAGCGACAGCTCGCCGTGGCTGAGGACACCGTGCGCAGCGGGGCCCAAAGCCAGGGAGACGTCTTATGATCCGGAAACTGGTTGTTCTTGGCGGGGCTGCAGGCCTCGCTCTGTTCTTCGTCGGTGGAATCGCGATCCTGGGCGCCATGCGCCCGGAGGTCGAAACCCAGATTCCGGAGCCGGTGGCCCCGATCGCCTTTGTGCAGGAGGTGACCTATGGGCCGCTCAATCTCTCGGTGAAGTCCCAAGGCGAGGTACAGCCACGCCGCGAGATCCAGCTTTCCGCGCAGATCGCAGGCCGGATCGAGGACGTGAGCGAGAGCTTCGCCAATGGCGGTGTCTTCGAAAAGGGCGAGACGCTCGTCACGATCGAAGATGCCGATTACCGTCTCGCGGTGACCCGGGCGCAGGCCCAGGTCGCTCAGGCGGAGCAACGCCTCGCCGTCGAGGAGGCAGAGGCCGCCCTCGCCGCCCGCGACTATGAAGAACTCTCCGGCGAGAGCCTGTCGGATGATCCGTCCCTTCTGGCCTTGCGCAAACCGCAGCTCGCCGCCGCCCGTGCAGAACTTGCTTCGGCGAAAGCCAACCTTGCCGATGCGCGCCTCGCGCTCCAGCGGACCCGCATCCGCGCGCCGTTCGACGGGCGTGTGCGCTCGGTGAACGCCGATGTTGGACAGTATGTCACACCGGGACAGGCCCTGGGCCAGATCTTCGCGACTGACATTGCGCAGGTACGCCTCCCACTCACGGACGCGGATCTTGCCAAGCTCGACCTGCCCTTCGCGTTCGAAGCCGGAGATGGCGAAGGGCCGCGAGTGCGTCTCTACGCCGACGTGGCAGGCCAGACCCGCGAGTGGTTCGGTCATGTCGCCCGTGTCGATGCGGCCATCGACAGCTCGACCCGCCAGATCGCGGCGATCGTCGAAGTCGAAGATCCCTATGGCGCCGGTGCGGATGACGGTTTCCCGCTGGCTTTCGGACTTTTCGTCAATGCCGAAATCTACGGCACCGAAGTCCCGAGGGCGACGGTCATCCCGATCCTCGCGCTGCAGGAAGATGGCACCGTTTTCGTCGTTGACGACGAAGACCGGCTGGTCGTGAAGACCCCCCGCGTCGTTGCGCAGGCCGGTGAAGGCTTCGTGGTCACTGAAGGTCTCGACGAAGGCGACCTTCTCGTCGTCAGCCCCGTCACCGTGAACGTCGGCGATGCGATCCGTCCGCTCTACGAGAACGGCGAAAGCGCTTCGCGCAAGCCGCCCGAGCCTGAGGCCGACGAAGAAGCCAGCGCGGCGCCCGCGGCTGCGACCGGCCAGACTGGAGCCAATCTGTGAACGGAATGATCAGCTGGTGGGCCCGGAACGGGGTCGCCGCCAACCTGCTGATGATCTTCATCTTGATCATCGGCACCTTGTCCTTCTTCACCCTAAGCCGAGAGGCCCAGCCCTCGATACAGCCCGAATCCGTCAGCATCAGCGTCGCTTGGCCGGGCGCCTCGCCCACCGATGTCGAGGAACAGATCATCCTCCGCATCGAGGAGGAACTGGCCAATCTCGACAACATCAAGGAGCTGAGCGCGACGGCCCGTGAAGGCAGCGCCTCGCTCACCGTCGAGATGAAGGAAGGCGGCGACATGGACGCCTTCCTCAACGAGGTCAAAGCGCGGGTCGACGGTGTCTCGAACCTTCCCCAGGACAGCTTTCCGCCAGTCGTGCGCCGGACGAATTTCGGCAACAACATGGCGTGGATCATGCTCGCCGGTGATGTCAGCGACAAGGAGCTGAACCGCATTGCACGGACGATCCGGAACGAGCTTGCCTCGATCCCCGGCGGCACCCCGTTGGTCGAGGTGCAGGGCCTGAGGAGCGAAGAAGTCTCGATCGAGGTCTCCGAAGAGCAGATGCGCCGTTACGGCCTGACCTTCGATGAGGTCGCGCGCGCCGTGCGCGGAGCGTCGTTGAACCTGTCGATGGGCGAAATCCGCACCGATAGCGGCAATATTCCGCTCGCCTCGCGCAACCTCGCCGACACCGAGCAGGAGTTCGGCGACATCATCGTGCGCCAGAACCTCGACGGCTCGGTCGTCCGCGTGCGCGATATTGCCAATGTGGTCGATGGCTTCCCGGATGCCGATTTCAAGTTCCGCATCGATGGGCAACGGGGCATGATCATCGAGCTGAACCAGCCGGAAAATGCCAACATCAAGACGATCATGCGTGCAGTGCGCAGCTATATCGATCGCAAGAATGCGGAGTTGCCTGAAGACGTTCGTCTCGAGCTGCTGTTCACGCTCGAAGAATTCTACGACGGCCGTATGCGGATCGTGAGCGAGAACGCAGTCCAGGGCCTCATCCTCGTCTTGATCATCCTCATGCTGTTCCTGCGTCCCGTCGTGGCCTTCTGGGTCGCTGTTGGCATCGCGATCAGCTTCGTCGGCACATTCATCTTCATGCCCATGGTCGGGGTCAGCCTGAACATGCTCTCGCTGTTCGGTCTCCTTCTCGTGATCGGCATCGTGGTCGATGACGCGCTCGTCGTGGGCGAAAGCATCACGAGGCAGGTGGAATTGGGCCGAACGGGAGTCGATGCCGCCATCATGGGCACACAGATTGTCATCAAGCCCGTGGTCTTCGCGGTGCTGACGACGATGCTCGCTTTCGCGCCGTTCCTGTTCATTGGCGGGATGTTCAAGGCCTTCCTCGCCGCGATCGCATGGACGGTCATCCTTGCGCTGACCTTCTCCTTGATCGAGAGCTTCCTTATCCTTCCTGCCCACCTCGCCCATCTCGGGCCGCCATCGGACAAGGGGATCCTGCGCTTCCAGCGCCGCTTTGCCGATGGCCTGCTTTGGTTCGCCGACCGCTTCTACAGGCCGCTGGTCCAGCTGGCGATCCATGCGCGTGCGATCACCATCGTCCTGTTCCTCGGCTGCTTCGCGACATCCGTTGCCCTTGTAGCGCAGGGCTGGATTCCGTTGAAGTTCAGCCCACAGATCGAGAATGATTTCCTGCAGATGAACATCACCATGCAGGAAGGAACCTCGTGGACGCGGACCCAGCAGGTCTACGACCAGATCATCGCTGCCAACGAAGAGCTCGACCGCGTCCTCGAAGAACGGACAGGCAAGGACGTTCTCAAGAGCACCCAGCTCTACGGATATCCGGGTGGCCTCAATGGCTTCAACGTCTTCGCGACGGCCGATGAGCGGGGCATGAGCATGGCGGAGATTTCCGACATCTACCGGGACCTCATCGGCCCCATCCCCGATGCTCAGGAAATCTCGCTCGAGAGTGATTTCGGCGGCGGTGCCAATCGCTTCATGCTGGCGATCGAGACCAATGATCTCGACCAGGCGGCGGCGGCGGCCGACGAGATCAAGGAGTATCTCCGCTCGGTGCCGATCCTCTACGATGTCCGCGACAACCTTCAGGCTCCGCTCGACGAGCTGCGCCTGAAGCTCCGTCCGGGTGCAGAACGCTTCGGCGTCAGCGTCCAGGATGTCTCGCGCCAGCTCCGTCAGGCCTATTACGGCGAGGAGGTCCAGCGCCTCCCCCGCGATGGCCAGGACGTGCGCGTGATGGTCCGCTACCCCAAGGAGACGCGGGAAAGTCTCGAAGGTCTTTACAACGACTTCCGGATCCGGACCCCCGACGGTCGCGAAATCCCGGTGAGCTCCGTCGTCGAGTTCGAGACCGGTCCCGCGGTTCGTTTCATCCGGCGCACCGACCGCAAGCGCTCGGTGATGATCTTCGCGCGGATCCGCGAAGGCGCCGATGCCGGTCCCCTGCGCCAGGAATTCTACGGCGAAATCGTGCCGCGTATCCTGTCGAAATACCCTGCCGTGGACATTGTCCGCCGCGGCGGCGACGAGGAACAGGCCGAGTTTTTCAGCGGCTTCCTCGTGACCATGGCTGCGGCCCTCTTCGGGATGTACATGCTGCTGGCGATCGCCTTCGGCAGCTACTGGCAGCCCCTGCTCATCATGTCGGCGATCCCGTTCGGCTATATGGGCGCGATCTTCGGGCACGCGATCTTCGGGATCGAGTTCTCGATCTTCTCCTTCTTCGGCATTGCAGCCGCCGCAGGGGTGGTCGTGAACGACAACCTGGTGCTGGTCGATTACGTGAACCGCCTCCGGGCGCAGGGAGCCGGAGCCTTCGCAGCTCTCGTCGAGGCAGGCACGGTGCGGTTCCGCCCGATCCTGCTAACCTCGGTCACCACGTTCATCGGCCTGCTGCCCATCCTCTTGGAGCGGAGCCTTGATGCCGAGTTCCTGAAACCCGTGGTCGTCAGCCTCGCCTTCGGCGTGGCCTTCGCCCTCTTTGTGACGCTGTTCTTCGTCCCCGCGATGTACGCGGTCGGTGCAGACATCGCCCGGTTCTTCCGCGGGATCTGGACGGGCAAGCGCCAGCCGAAGCTCGGCGAAGGCGACTCGACCAAAGGCATCCCCGACATCAAGGGCGCTCCGGGCCACCCTGCCGAATGACAGGAAAGTATATCTTTACCCGACGTTAACCTTACAGGTTCATTAGGAAAGGGTCTTCTTCTCCCAGGAAGACATACCCACCATACCCCCAAGGGACGGCTCTGCTTCTGCAGGGCCGTTTCTGGTTTCAGGGTCAAAAAAACCCCGGAATAGGCAAAGTTTGGGGTTTTCAGGGCCGAGTCGTTTCGCTATTCGCAGCCCTCATTCCGGTGTAGCTCAGTGGTAGAGCAAGCGACTGTTAATCGCTGGGTCGGGGGTTCGAATCCCTCCACCGGAGCCATCTGTTCTTCCCCTTTTCAATGTGCGGTCACTTGTCGCACCACCGTTGCGCGCAATCCGTTAACAGGATCCCCGCTCGCGTCGCGCCGGAGAAAGAGCGATTGATTTCCGCCGCGCCCTGCGCCACCAGAGAGGCACAGCCCCTATAGCTCAGCTGGTAGAGCAACTGATTTGTAATCAGTAGGTCGTTCGTTCGAGTCGGACTGGGGGCACCATTCTTTCCATGACTTAGGCGTTGATGTTTCTGATGGCTGAAGCCTGTTCCACTGCCCCGCTATCTTGAGATCCTCGGGTCTGATGGAGGGCTGCACCGATTTACTTGGTAAACGTCCGGCCACGGCCACTTTCTACGCCACCGGCCGTCGGCAGTACGGCTGTGTGCGGACTTGTAGTTCCAGCGTGGTGGATGCCCCTCCTTGGGGTGCCCGCACCCTTCGCCCTATCGGAGCTGTACGGATGGATGCGGAGTGGCATCCAAACGTGAAGGGCCGGTGACCGCTGCTGGGCGACGGCACTCCGGACACCACCAGTCGATCATCCGCCGGGTTTCTCTCCCAGGTCGTCCAGCGCTTCCATCCGGCGCGAGTTCCGGCGGATCGCGTCCAGCATGTCGCCTTCGCCGTCGATGCCAATTTCCTGCAGGATATCGGTCCGCATGGCGGCGGTCAGATCGGCAAGGGCTTGCATCACCGACTCGCCCTCGACATTGGTCATGTCACCATCCTTGAGGCCTTCAAGGAGGCGGTCGAGCACAGCGCAGAACTGGCGCACCGCAGCGCCGCTGCCGACGATGGCCAGTTTGTGGTTCAGCACCCGCAGCTCATCGATCAGGCGGGGGTCGTGGTTCGCCGTCTCGACGATCTCGGCCACCTTCTCGATGCAGGCCATATAGGTGTCGGCCTTCTGCTGCAGGACGATCACGCGGCCCTCCTTGCGCAGCTCCAGCTCCGTCTGCCGGTTCAAGAGAACCGCTGTCAGGTAGATCGTCGCGACGGCGCCGAGGAAGACGAGGACCATCTCCTGCGCAAACGGCAACGGCTCGCCCGCGAAATACATGGCACGGAACAATCCGTAGCCAGCCACGGCCAGAACGGTTGCCACAACAAGATAGGCGACGTCGCGGCGGGTGAAACTGCGCTTCATCGGAAAGCTTTCAAGATGTCTGGCGAATGTCCGGGGCGCGAAGCACGCGCCCCGGACAGCTTCAGTCGGCGTTGGTCGATACTGGTGCTTCAATGCCAAGCGCACGCGCCAGCCGGAGACGCATCGCCTGATGAACGACAATCCGCCGGGTGTTGCGCAGGTGGTCGGCCACCCGCCCGTCGGAGAGAGCCTCGCTATCGACCTGGTCATCCAGGAGCTTGGCACGGAGGACCGTCAGGGCACGGTCGATCATCTCGCCGAGTTCTTTCTCGGTCACACCCAGCATTGAGGCCACCCGGTCGCGAGGCATGTCCTCAATGAAGGAAAGGACAAGGGCGTGACGCCACCGCTGCGGAAGCTGCGACAAGGCGCGATGGACGGCCAGCGCCTCCTCGCGTTCTTCCAGCTCCGCCTCGGGAGAATGCGCCTGCGGATAGGGCACGACGTCCTCCAGCCGCGGAGCGTCATCAGGCTGGTAGAACTCGTAGAATTCCTCGTCCGCTGTGGTGGGGTCGGTGGCAGGTTCGGGCACCTCGTCTTCGAGCGAAAGGGCATCGGCGGGCAGGGTCCGGGCCACGCGGCGGGCTTCGGCCTCCAAGGTCTCGACGGTCAGCTTCAGGAGCCATTCGTCCACGGAGAATTCCGTTGGCCGCTCTTCGAAACGCTTGGCACCTTCTGCGAGAATAGCATCGATAGCGTCCTCGACACTCAGCGCGCCGGCAGGGATCGATCCTGAAGCCTCGAGGTAGCGCAGCTCGCGCCAGGCGTACGTCCAGACCCGGTCGAGATGTTGCTCGATCAAGTCAAAAAACAGCTGGCGGCGTTCCTGGGCCTGCACGTCGGCAGGCGGCTGGCGAAGCGCTTCCATGCGCTGGCGCCGACGGGTCTGCTGCCAGTGATACTCGCGGCGGACCTTCTCCATGTGACGGCGCGCCTGACGTTCGAGCTCTTTAGCAGCCTCGTTCAGCGCCAGGTCCAATTCCGCGGCCTCCTCATCGGCGAACAGGGTGCCCGATGGCAGCGAGAGGCGCAGCGACGCCCGGTACAGGTTCTTGTTTCCCCGCCGTTCCAAATGGGCTTCCATCCGCACGAGATCGGCCGGTACGCGCGCCAGTTCGCGCGATGAAAGTCCATCCACGAGGGAAGCGAGCTTGCGCTCGGCACGATCCCGTTCGGCCGAAGCAAGATTTTCGAATGCGAACTTCGTTTTCATCGTCTAGCGCTCCTTACGCCGGGTGTAATAATTCCTCTTGCGACCAGTGAGGCCGGACAGCAGACGCTCCCGGCCAGCAAGGCAGGCGGTCTGCTAGCCCCGCCCGTTCTCGGGCTCTAGGCTCCGCGCCCCACCCACGAATCAAACTTATCGTGAGGAGTGGCTTCTCGGGCTCCTGCCCCTGCTGATCCGGGGGGTCGGCCCCGCCCACGGCTTCTGATCTGGCTCTTGTTCCGCGTTCGTCAACGGTCGTGATCATCAGCCGTTTCTCGGATCCGTGACTTGCCCGAACTGACCCGTTCCGCCGGTGCCTATTCCTAGGGCTGGCATCAGCAGGCTTGACGGAGACGGGGAAAGAATCAGCTTCCCAGTCTCTCCTCCGCTATGGGTATCATCGCGGAAGCACCGGACGGCGCGGGGGGTCAGGGCGGAGGGATCACAGCGTCGAGCGTTTTGCAGGGCCATCCAGCCGGGCGTGCCGATTGTCGTTCTGGGCGGCGTTGTGCTAGGAATTTCCTAGGGAAATCCAAGATGACCACGATCACCAGGGACGTCCTCGCCGGCATCGACGCAGGCGGCACCACTTTCAAGATCGGGATCGCAGAGCCCGGCGGGCCGCTGCTCGCCCATACCCGCATCCCGACTACGACCCCCGACGAGACAGTGAAGCGTTCGATCGAAGCCATCCGGGGGTTGGCGGCTCAGGTCGGCGGCTCTGTCACGGCGGTGGGCGTGGCCGCCTTCGGACCGGTGGACGTGGATCCTGCATCAGGCAACTACGGGACCATCCTCTCGACCCCGAAGGCCGGCTGGTCGAACTTTCCGCTGAGGCAGAAACTGTCAACAGCGCTCGGCGTACCGATCCGCCTCGACAGCGACGTGAACGCGGCGCTCGAAGCCGAAATGCTCCGGGGCGCCGCGGTCGGCACGAGTTCAGCGGCCTATGTCACCGTGGGAACGGGTATCGGCGGAGGGATCTGCGCCAAGGATCGCTTTGCAGGCCGTCCCAAGCATCCCGAGCTCGGCCATATCAGGGTCAAACGGCACCCGGAGGACACGGACTTCGCCGGCACCTGCCCGTTCCATGGAGACTGCCTCGAAGGCATGGCTTCGGCACCTGCGATCAAGGCGCGCTTCGGTGAGCCCAAGGATATTCCGGGATCGGACGAGCGCTGGGACATTCCGGCATTCTACCTTGCCCAGCTGACCAATGCGCTGGTCCTGCTGTTCAGGCTCGAAAGGATCATTCTCGGAGGCGGCGTGATGGCTGCGGAGGGCCTTCTCGACCGTATCCGGGACCGGCACGCGGAACTGATGACCGGCTATGTCGAGGACCAACCTGCAGATCAGCTCATCGTGCTTCCAAGCCTGGGGCGTGACGCAGGGCTTTATGGTGCCCTGACCGTGGCAGAACGCTCTGCGTAAGGAACGGTTCAGCCCGTTGCGGCGCGGCGCTGTTCGTCGAGAGGAAGAGATGCGGGGATCGCAGCAGGGGCCTCAGCCTCCTTGTTCTCGATCGCAGCCTCATAGATCAGGCCACCGATGATCCCGGCAATCGCCATGCGCATGCCGTGGTCCGTCGAAAAGTCGCCGTTGATCTGGGTCTTGATGAGGAGGTAGCCGATGAAGCGGCGAACGAGGTCGGCGTCCGGCTTTTGCGGCTTGGTCCAGAACCCGTCCAGCGGCCCCTGATGGGTCAGCCCCTCTCCGTCATAGAGCGCGCGGCCGAGGCAAATGGTCGGGCAGCCCATCTCCACCGACGTCAGGCCAGCGGTCGAGTTGATGGTGATGGCACCCTCCGCACGCGGAAGGATCTGGCCGAGCACGCCGCCATCGACATAGACCACGCGGTCCTCGACACGGTGTTTCTTCGCCGCGATCTCGATGCACTTGCGGTGATCGTCGAGGTCGTGGTCGAGCGGGTGCGCCTTGAACATCAGCTTGGCATTGGCGGGCGCGTGCTGGGCAAAGCTTTCGATGACCGCATCGCAGAAATCGCCGAGCTTGCCGAAGCGGGAATGGTTGTAGATCTGGCTGTCGCCCGGACGCTGCAGCAGCGCAACGTAGAACGGGGCATCACCCTGCATGAGCGATTGCAGACGTTCGAGGCTCTTCTTCCGGCCACCGAAACGGTTGCGCAGGTAGCGGCGGATATGACCGACGCATTGCAGCCAGGGCGCATAGGTGAAGGCGTTCGAGTAGTTCGGAAACTGCAGCCAATGGAAGTAGAGCGCGAGGTTCGCGACACTGGTGCGGATCACATAGGCGCGGGTGTGCTTGCCCGTCGGCGTGGCAATCTTCCTGCGCGAAGCGAAGAGCGCGGGGAACGTCTTGATGTTCTCGAATTCGGAGAACAGAGACGAGTTGGCATTCACGCCGCCGCGCTCGAACGTGATCCAGTGCGGGCGGAGATAGCCCTGCTCGGTGACATAAATCCTCACACCAAGTGATCGCGCCACGTCCACCGCGATGCGGTGATAAAGCTGGCAGTCCGAGTGCATGATGACATCGGTAATGCCGCGCTCCTCGATCAGCTCGGCGAGCCATTCGCCCCATTTCTCGACCTTGTCGCGGAAACGGACAGCGGGGAACGAGCGCGACCAGCCCCATTCGTCGGCACCGTTGTGAATGACCTTGGTGACATCGGCGTGATACGCCGTCAGCTCCCGAGCGAGGCGCAGGTAGAATGGCCCGAACGGCCCTTGCAGCAACAGGAAGTGGCGTCCCCGAAGAGAACTTCCGTCACTCGGTGCTCGCATATCTTGCACGTCCCGATCGTGCCCGACGCGTGTCTGCCCCATAGCCCAGTTTTCCCCAATTGGGTGTTAGCTAGCGGTGCCCCCCGGTCATTAGCAATATGCGTCAGAGATTAATTCATCAGAAAATTCGGTATACCATGCGACTAGCTCACGGTCGCGGCGAAAATTTCTGCCAGCCTCCGGCGCGATCGCTCACCGATGGCTTCGATACTGAAATCATCTTCCATGGTCTGCTGCGCCGCCTTTCCCAGGCGCTGGCGGTGGGCCGGATCGGCCGCTGCGCGCTGCAGGCACTCGGCAGCCTGCGTGATATCCGGCTCAGCCCAGCTCTGCCCCTCGGCGAAGGGATAGTCTCCCGGCGCGAGCGGGCGGAGGTCATAGCGCAGCGGCATGCTGTTCGCTTCGGTCATGAAATCCGCATTGCCCGACCAGCCCGTCGCAATCGCGAGTTTCCCGCGGGCCATCGCCTGGGCGATGTTGAGACCGAAGCCTTCCGCCCGGTGCGGTGAGAGGAGGACGTCGATCCCCTCTTGGAAATCGGCCATGTCCTGTCCTGTGAAAACCTGATGCCGGACGATGACGTTCGGCATGGTCGCCGCTTCGGCAAAGACCTGCCGCGCGAGGTCACTGTCGAGGGGGCCGTGACTCTTGAGAACGAGGACGGCGTTGGCTGCCTCAGGGTCCGGGAAGGCCCTGCGGAAGGCTTCGATAGCCCCGGCAGGGTTCTTCCGCTTGATGAAGGAACGGGTGTCGAAGATCGTCGCGATGACGAGGGTTTCGGGGTCCTCGACCCCAAGTGCCTGCCTGCCCGCTTCCCGATTGCCGGGGGTCACGACGACGGGGTGCGGGATGAGTTGGACGGGCTTGTCGGTCCGCTCCCGGACGGCATCGGCGACAAACTGGCTGGGCACCCAGATCTCGTGCAGGTTGTCCGCTGCGCTGACCCAATTGGCCGGGAACGTCCTCAGCTCCCACGCCCAGTATCCGATGCGGTAGCAGCCATCTTTTTCCTTGGCCGGCAGCGCCTCCAGCGTACCGAGGGTCCGGTCAGCGTTGACGTGGAGGTAGAGGATGCGCGCATCGCCGCGATCATCGGCATCCTCGCCTTCGAGATTGACGAATCCCTCTGCGCGGATGGTGCGCCTGAGGACCGGAATGCCGGCGGCACGCAAGGCTGCCTCCTTGTTCCGGGCCGCTTCGCCAAGGCCGCTCTCGGTCTTGAGATAGCCGACCATCCTGACCGCCTCGGGCAGGGAGCCATCGACCGGGAGCGATGGGGTTTTGACAGGTTGCTCCACCGGCGCCCCCTCCCCTCGCTGGGCATCGACCGCACCGGGAACGAGTTCCGTCGGGAAGCCGTGCTGGGCGACGGCGCTTTGAGCAAACCATTCCGCATAGCGCTTACGGCCATCCTCCCGCGTCAGCGCGAACGCTGCCCGCAGGTCCGCCCGCATACGCCAGACTTCGTGCATCAGCCGGGTAATGCGGGCGCCGCTCTGGTCTTTCAGCTCTTCGGAGGGATGATTGTAGAGGACAGGATTGAAGGTGAAGATCGTGTCGAGATCCGCGTGCAGGGGTTCCGGCCAGACCCGGCGGTAGACCCTGCGCATGGCATCGACAATCCTCGTGCCGTCCGTATGCGTGCCATAGGCATAGGGCACTTTGCGCCAGGCGTCCTCGTCATGGCTCGCCAGCGCTGCCTTGTAGATCTCCAGAAGCTCGCGAGCATCCCCCGCCCCTTCGGCGGAGAAACGGTTCTGGTGGCGCGAGAAGACTTCAGGATCGTTGCGCTCGACACCGCTGAAATGGAAGAAGACAAGCGGATCGTCGCCTGCCTTCCATCCGTCCTCGGATTTGATGATCTCCCGCTCGTGCAGGTTCCAGTAGGCTGCGTTGTAACCCTTGTGGCGCAGGATCTCGGTCTGCTCCACGAAGGCCGGGGCCATGTCCATGAACTTCTGGTCGACGAAGAGGCCGCCGGGCAGGTTCGAGATGCAGCGCGTGCGCATGTGTGACGCCCACCAGTCGAGGAGCCCCCGCGTCTCGTAGGAATCCGCCATGGCCGCGAAACCGAGATTGTACGAACCCGTCTGCATGATCCGCCGGTCGTCAGGATCATAACCGTCATCGAGCGGCGCAAGAGCGTGAGGCGTCAGAATCAGCTCGGCACCCTGATCGAAAAACTGGCCGAGCTCTGCCAGCGGCTTCGTGACATAGATGTCCGGGTCCAGATAGACTGCCCGCGAGCCGGGCGTGCGGTCGAACAGATGCTGGAAGCAGAACGGCTTGATGGCCGTGTTGAACTCCATGATGTCGTAGCGGAACGCCATGTCCGCAAACGTATCGATGCCGAGATCCATCGCCTCGACAACCTCGAAGGGAAGCGAGGACGCGTCGAGATCATCAGGGATGACATCAGCGAGGAAGAGAATGAACTCCGCATCCGGATCCGCCTGCGTCAGGGAGGCGTGGAGCGTCCGCGCATAGGGCATGTAATTCGCGGAACAGATCGAGAAATAGACTGTCGTCATGAACCGATACGCTTGACGAGGTGGGGAAGGACCTTGCGGTTGATCCGGACGGCGGCCCTGCGGACAGGCTTGGGATACATGAACTTGAACCACTTGCCCCGCTCAAGGGCCTGGAGCGCGAAGACGGCCATCCGGCTTCGGAAGGTCTTGCGCTGGCGGTTCAGCTCCCAGGCTTCCTTTGGGATGAAGGCGGGCGGGATGTTCCACTCCCTGAAGCCGGTTTCCGCGAACCATAGCGCATAGGCCTTTGCCTCTTCCGGGTCGCGAATGTTGAAAGCGACCTGCAAATACGGCTTGCGCATCCACAGGTCTGCCATGACTGGCGAGATCAGCCGCTGGTTCCTGTGGTTGATACCTGTAGCACCCTGATTGAAGGGGCCTTTCTCAAGATCGAACACATCATCGAAGCTTACCCGCATGGGCGGGATCGCCTTGGCATAGACCTGGCGCGCAAGTGGCGGTATGGCTTCTCCGGTCGTGAACGATCCGTAGGCATAGCTCTTTTCGATGCCTGCCTCGGCCATCTCCTCGCGGGCACGCTTCAGCTCTGCGCGGTAGTTGTCGAACAGGGCTTTTCCATCCCCGAGGTCGTCCACGCTCACGCGGTCCTGATGCACACTGATGATGTCTTCTTTTTCTGGACGAACGCCGGAGAAGTGCATGAAGACCAGCGGCTGGCCGTTGACCGCGAAGCTTCCATCGCCTTCGCGGGTCAACGCGCGGTTGGCTAGGTTCCAGTACGCGACGTTATAGCCCCTATGGCGGAGAATCTTCGTACGCGGCAGGTAGGACGGCATGAGGTCGACATATTTCTGGTCGACGAAGATCCCTGCATCAAGATCGACCCGGCAGTCCGACAGCATCTTCCGTGCCCACCATCGGGTGAAGCTGACGCCCTCTTCCGTGTTTGCGATCCCGGCAAAACCGAGATTGTAGATCCCGGTGCGCATAATCTTCAGCTCGGTCGGATTGTGGACCATGTCGAGCGGTTCGCAGATATGCGGGGTGATCACGCCTTGCGCGCCAGCTTCAAACGCCGCATCCACTTCCGTCAGGGGGCGGAAGAGCTCGATGTCGGGATCGAGGTAGACGGCCGTTCTTGCTTCTTGCGCAAAGAAATGGAGGAAAGCGGCAGGCTTCAGCGCCGTGTTGAACTCGACGATGTCGTAGCGCATCGCCATGTCGTAATAGGTCGGAAGCCCGAGTGCCCTGCCCGGAATGACTTCCGCACCGACATACTCCGCGATCCTTCCGAGGTCTTCGGCTTCATCGGAGAGAATGACCCGGACCGGGGCATCGGGCATCTGTTCGCGCACGGAGCGAACTAGGATCCGGGCCTGCGGCAGGTAGTTCTTCGAGCAGATCGTGAAGAGCACCCGCTCGCCACGCAACGCTGCTCCAGCAGGATGCGGAGCCTCGGTGGTCAGGATGTCGTGCATGGGCATGGTTCGGCGCAGTGTTCCAGGTTACCGCGTCTGGCACAGGTCGCGAATGAAGTGAACTCCTTGGCATTGCGCGGTTTCGTTGGCGTTTCGGTGCGGAATGCGGCAGGGAACCCTGCCTATGAGCAAGGCGCCGATCCTCGTCCTCGATGTGTCCCGTTTCGTCTCCCGTCTCGAGCGCACGGCGCCGACCGGGATCGACCGGGTCGAGCTGGAGGCCGTGGAAGCGGCACTGACTTTGGGCGACGAAGCCCGGTTCATGGCGACGCGGGGCCGGCGTTCGTGGTTCATCGCCCGCGAACAGATCCGTGATGCGGCGACAGCGCTGAAAGCGCGGTGGGCTGCCGGCACCGAAGAGGGACGCGCCGCGGCCGGCAGGCTTTATCAATTCCTCGGCTCAGGCGCCCCCGCAGCGGCCTTCGAAGGGACGGCCCGACCTCCCGCGCCGAGGGTCGACGGCCCGCGAAGCGCGTCGGCCATCCTCCAGAGCCGCCGCGCCGAAGCCGAGCTCTCGAAGCCGGAACAGCCCGTCACCTACCGTAACGTCTCGCACCACCATCTCGACAAGGATGGCTTCCTGTCCGGGCTGAAAGAGAGATGGGCAGCGCGGATCGAGATCTACTGGCATGATGCCATCCCCATTCTCTGGCCGGAATATTCAAAGGAGGGCGACGCCGAGAAGCACCTGCGCAGGCTCAAGGGCATGCTGGGGAGCGCAGACCTGATCGAAGTGAATTCCTGCGCGACGCGCGATGAGCTGGCGGGCCTCGCCCAAAGGTTCGGCCTGCCATTGCCGGAGACGGTGGTCTCGCCGCTCCGTTCTCACCTCCCCGAACCGGGAACGGTGGAACCAGCGAAGGCTTCGCGGCCCTATTTCGTCACCGTGGGCACCATTGAGCCGCGCAAGAACCACCGGCTGTTGCTGGAGGTCTGGCGAGAGCTGGCCCGTTCTCTCGGCGAGCGGACCCCAGCCCTTGTCATTGCCGGTCGCCGCGGTTGGATGAACAGCGATACTTTTGCCCTTCTCGACCGCTGCCCGCTTCTCTCAGGCCATGTGCACGAGGCCCCTGACCTGCCCGACGCAGCACTGGCGAGCGTAATAGCAGGAGCCGAAGCGCTCCTGATGCCATCCTTCGCTGAAGGGTTCGGCCTTCCGGTTGTCGAGGCCCAGGCCCTCGGCACCCATGTGATCGCTTCGGACCTTCCGGTTTTCAGGGAAGTGGCCACGGCAGAATTCGATGCCGTCTCGCCGCTGGCGGGCGATGTCTGGCTGCAGCGCATCCGGTCCGTTCACGAGAAAGCAACTGCAGCACGGCAAGACAGGAGCTAGACGGGACTGGTCCGCGGGCCTAACCGCCTGCGCAACGCCCGGGGACAGTTGTGAATTCGATCTTTGATCAAGCCTCTAGCCGTTTCATCGCCTGGCTCGCCGAAGACGCCATCCCCCGGTGCGCGGGTCCTGGCCGGAACCCCGATGGCGGCTACTACGAAGCGCTGGACCTTGATGGCTCACCGATCTCCCCAGCACCGGTTCGGCTGCGTGTACAGGCGCGGCAGGCCTTCTCGTTCGCACGCGCCGAAGCGCTGGGCCTGATGCCCGGAGGTCGCGAGGCCTCCGACTATGCATGGCGGTTCATGGTCGATAAGGGCCTGAAGGCTCATTGCGACGGTTTCCCTACGAGCTTCATCCACGTCTTCGCTCCCGACGGCTCGGTCGCTGACGACAAGCGCGATACATACGACCATGCCTTTGTCCTCCTCGCAGCGGCCGAACGCCAGCGCGCATACGGTGATGACGAGGCCCGGAAGATCGAGAGCCTGGCCCACCAATTCCTTGACGCTCTTCGCTGTGGCCACGGCGGATTCGCCGAGGACGACCGGCGGTCGCTTCCCCGGCGCCAGAACCCGCACATGCACCTCATCGAGGCGGCCCTCCTGCGCAGGCGGGTTGGCGAGGACCCGTTCAGCGAAGCGATGCTCGGCGAGATCCGCGCGCTGTGGGGAAAGCATTTCTGGGACCCAGAAGCGGAGGTCATGCGCGAATTCTTCGCCGCTGACTGGAGCCTCCACCCCGAAAAAGGTGACCTTGTCGAGCCAGGGCACATGGCGGAATGGATCTGGCTGCTCGACGAGCACGGCTCTGCTTCCGAAGAGCAATTGCTCGCGCTCTGGGATGGCGCGCGCCGCCATGGCCTGCATCAGGAGCGGATGCTCCTTGCCGACTGCGTCGATCTTCGCACCGGGGAAGCCACCGAGGGTTGCCGGCTCTGGTGCCAGACAGAGCACATCCGCGCGGCTCTCGTCCTCGCCAGGGTCACGGGCGCCGAGAAATGGATCGATGAGGCCGGACGACTGCTCACAGGCTTCCAGGACATCTACCTGACCGGGATCGCCAAGGGATGCTGGCATGACCGCGTGGATTCCCGCGGCAAACCAATGTCGGACAGGACCCCGGCGAGCCTCCTCTATCATCTCATCACCCTCGCCGACGAAATCATCGAGATCCGCGACCGCTGACGCTGAAACGAACAGAAACCAACGAATGCTGGACGAGGAGGCTATCGGGCCTCTATTCCCGCGCGAAAGATTCTCAGGGGACCAAGCCATGCGCGTCGCAATGATCGGAACAGGCTATGTGGGCCTTGTGTCAGGAGCCTGCTTCTCCGACTTTGGCCATGAGGTCGTTTGCGTCGACAAGGACCGGGGCAAGATCGATCGCCTGCTCGATGGCGTCATGCCGATCTACGAGCCCGGCCTCGACAGCCTTGTTGCCTCCAACGTGGAAGCTGGGCGGCTGTCTTTCATCACCGACCTCAAGGAAGCCGTGCCCGGCGTCGATGCCGTCTTCATCGCCGTAGGCACCCCGTCGCGCCGCGGCGACGGCCACGCCGACCTCTCCTATGTCTACGCCGCCGCTGAAGAGATCGCGCACGCCCTTGACGGCTACACGGTGATCGTCACCAAATCGACCGTACCCGTCGGAACCGGCGCCGAGGTCGAGAAGGTCATCATGAAAGCCCGTCCGGACCTGAAGCCCGGTGTCGACTTCTCCGTTGCATCGAACCCTGAGTTCTTGCGCGAAGGCGCAGCCATTTCGGACTTCAAGCGCCCCGACCGGGTCGTGGTGGGTACGGAAGACGAGCGCTCCCGCGAGGTGATGGCAGAGCTCTATCGCCCCCTCTACCTCAACGAGACGCCGATGGTGTTCACCAGCCGCGCCACGTCGGAGCTCATCAAGTACGCCGCCAACGCCTTGCTCGCGACGAAGATCACCTTCATCAACGAGATGGCGGACCTCTGCGAAAAGGTGGGTGCGGACGTCCAGCAGGTGGCCAAGGGCATCGGCCTCGACAACCGCATCGGGAAGAAGTTCCTGCACGCAGGCCCCGGCTATGGCGGCAGCTGCTTCCCCAAGGACACGCTCGCGCTGACCAAGACCGCCCATGACTACGGCTCGCCGGTGAGGATCGTCGACGCCGTTGTCGAGGCCAACGACAAACGCAAGAAGAGCATGGCCGGCCGCATCATCGAGACCATGGGCGGCAGCGCCGAAGGCAAGACCGTGGCGATCCTCGGCCTGACCTTCAAGCCAAATACGGACGACATGCGCGACAGCCCCAGCATCGACATCATCAACATGCTCCAGGACGCCGGCGCCAGGATCCGCGCCCATGACCCCGAAGGCATCGAGGAAGCCAAGAAGGTGCTGAAGGATGTGACTTATTGCGACGGCCCCTACCACGCGATCGAGGGGGCCGACGCAGCCGTCATCGTCACCGAATGGGACGCCTACAGAGCGCTCGACCTCAGCCGCATGAAAGAGATGATGAAGGAACCGGTCCTCGTCGACCTGCGCAACGTCTACCGACCCGAAAAGGTACGCGAGGCCGGGTTCACGTATCGGTCGATCGGACGGGCGTAGGCGCTAAGACATGGCGATCATCAATCACACCTGGAAGTTCATCTTCGTGCACATCCCGAAGTGCGGCGGGACAACCGTAAGCCACGCGCTCGAACCTTTATGTACATGGCGAGACTTAGTTCTAGGCGGAACCGAATTCGGCGAGGTCTGCCAAGTCGCCTACCAGAAACGCTTCAATATCTCGAAGCACAGCCGTTCGAACGAGATTCGGTCAGTAGTCGGCGCCGCCCTATGGGAGCGGTATAGTACATTCTCGATCGTCCGGCATCCCGTCGCGCGAACAATTTCTACCTTCCGATACCTGAAGCATCATGCTGACACCTATCAGTTCATTGAAGAGTTCGACACGATCGAGGATTTCGTTTTGTCTGACCAATGGTCAAAATCAGGACCAGACAGAATGTTCTTGCCGCAACATACGTGGACTCACAGCCCGTCTGGGAGTTTGCTCGTCGATCGTTTTATCAAACTTGAACAGATTCAGTCTGGTCTGCTCGATTTTCTAGAAAAAACTGGAATCCCCCCCAACAAGATCAGCAAGATACAACTCGGGCATAAGAACAAGATGCCTTACGACCCAGAAGATTTAGCCCCGGATGTGGTCAAAGCTATACAGTCGAAATATAAAGACGACCTTGCTCTTTTCGGCTATTGGGACTGGACTTCCGGAGGGAATTGATAGTCATACGGAACACCGAAATCTCTCTTAATATGCCAAAGAACACGATACTCGTTTAAAAGAAAAGAAGAGAGAAATTTACGGTTAATTGGCTTCATCTCCTTTGAAAAAGTTCCCTCTTCATAGTCGTCAGTGAAATTGTTCTTTGTATGAGGAACTTCGAAGTTTTTTGGCTGTGAAATCATATACTGAGAAGCGAACCTCTCGAGACCTCCCGACAGGTTCTCGAGAGGAACAAAACATATGCGGTCAGCAGGTACGCTGTGGAGGATACCGGATCTGACGAGATAAAAGTCCAAATCGAAAAAGATGTGCGTTCGAGAGATAATTCTATGAGCTGAGGAAATTCTGCTGGCCTCACCTGTCCGAATGACATCCACGAGTTCGTCTGGAGTTCTTAGTTGGGCAAACGCTTGCTTGAGCGAGGCGTCAGTGGCTTCAGGATTAAGCCCCAAATTATGCCGATCCCAATTGAAAGCAGATATGAACCGCTCTATCGGATCTCTAACTGACACAACAAAAAAGCAATTTGAAAGCGTCTCCGCAACGATCTGCTGCAACAGCGGCAAGGCCGGAGCGACGTGAGCCTCAGTGAAGCTCAGATCATTGTTCTCAAACCATGAGATGATACTCTCGCCTGCAGTTTTCCCAACGTGAACGTAGACTAAATGTGTATCCCCAAAAACCGAAATATTAGTTTCTTTGTTAAATCGGTTCATCATATCAAGCCGATACTTTCTGAATCATCGTCATGATTAATCATGACGAACGACAAGGAAATTGAAATTAAATCTCAACGAGACGCGGAGACACTGTCCGGTGCCCCTTTTCGTATGGCGCACAGACCTTTTGATACCGGGCATACAATCCGAAGACTTTCAACAAAGATGTATAGCTAGAAGGATAGTTAAATGGAGAGGGGCACCGCTCATTAGACGGAGGTTTACGGTTTGTCTCGCGCAGAAAACCGGTCAAAAGTTCATCCGTCTCCGCCTCCGCCACCTCGCTCAGTGATCGGAATGAATTCTCGTTGTGCAGCCGATAGCGATAGAGCGGCTCACGCAGGAGCTCCGGCTCGGTAACGAGGCAGGCACGGAGGAGGAAGTCCCAGTCATGGCAATACCGATAGGGCTTGAAACCTCCAACTTCTGCGAGCAACTTTTTCCTGAATGCAAAGTTCCCCGTGCTGACCCCGACCTGCCAACGCGCCGCCGCCCAAGAGAAACTCGGCGACGAATCGATTGTCCGCGTCGGTGTGTACCTGAGGAAGTCCCCAAACACGTGGTCTCGAGCGAATCCTCCCGAGTGAAGCGACTCGACCTGCGTAACGACGAACTCCGCCCCAGAAGCCTCCATCAAACTCATGATGGACGACACGCGGCTCTCAGGCACGGGGTCATCACTATTGGCCAGAAAAATGACGTCCCCATCAGCAATCATCATGCCCCGGTTCAGCGCATAATGGGCACCTTGGTTTGTATCGTTCCGAACGACGTCGACGCACCGGAAGCGGTTCTTGCTTTCAGCGCGGCTGAGGAACTCCGACGCAATTTCAAAGCTGTTATCGGCCGAAGCATCATCAACCACGACCAGCGCTAGATCGTCGTAGTCTTGCTCCACAATCGACCGAAGAGTTTCCTCGACGTAAGCCGCGTGATTATAGAGCGGCACCACATAGGTGGCAGAATTATGCATCTTCAACCCCGGTAAAGACGTCCGACCGTCCCGCTGGTCCACGAAACAATCGTGCCATCTTTCTCATCGAACTGAAGCAGGCTGACATCATAATAACCAGGCGGGACCTCGGTCAGATCGAGGACAGCTTCGTAGCCCATCTGCCGCGACGTCGACCCATCCCATCCAAGGAAAGCAACAACATCTTCGCGGAACGTGTGCTGATCAACGAGCGCATAAAATGCTTCGCCTGAAATCTGATCGGTCAGGCGAAGATAAGTTGCGATTGGCTCACCAGTTTCTGACTGGCGCGGAGGAGAAGCCCAGCCACTGATACGACAGCGGTGTAACGTGCGAGCAATCGTGTTCACGAAACCTCGCGAACCGTTCAGGAAATCGACCGAAGCACGCAGCTCGTCGGCTTGGCTGTCTGCAGAGGCCAGGATAGCAGGCTCAAGGTTGGTTACGGGCTGAGCCGCGATGCTGAAATTCTGTTCGACCATCTTCCCGAGAACGGAGTTTTCCACTCGCAACCGCCTGTTTTCGTCGGTCGGGTCAGGATCAGCGGTATGGCTAACCCACGCGCGACGGTAGGCCTCCAGATAAGACTTCCCCGAGTCTCGGTCAGGCTCGAGATTCGCTCCTTCTGCCCATTCATTCCAAGAGTTGATGAACAACAGCGGTGGCTGCTCAGGCCGCTTCAGTGCGCGCCCGATAGCGATCTGGGACAGTCGCTCGAATTCCTCAGGGGTTGCACCATGGAAGATATGGGATGCAGTGCCTTTCCGGGCTGTATTGTCCCAGCGGGGCATGATCCCCGGATGGCAGGGAGCATCGTAATCCGGGCGCTTGGAGTAATTATCCACGTAGGACTTGTAGCTATAGATCTGGCCCTCGAATTCCGGATTCGCATCGAGTTTCTTCGGATCAATCGATTCTGCCGTCGCCGAGTGCGGAGGAAACTCGACCAAGGCATCGAAGCCGAAGGAAAGTGGATCGTCAAAGCCAAAGCTGGCAACCGCGCAGATGTAGAGGTCGGGGAAACCGGCGCGCCGGGCAGCATCCCGCCAGGCAGCAACAACACGCTGGGGATCACGCATGATCTCAACGCGATAGACCAAGAGAATAGGACGTCCACGATCTTTTAGATAATTCGGACTGCGGAAATGAGGGATCAACTCATCGATCAGCTTGATGTCTTCATCGGGATCGTGCTCCTGCTTCAGGATGACTTCTTGCTCGGACCCATCCCATCGCCTCGACCAAGTCTCGTTTGCCCAACACAGACAATACGGAAAGTCATCTCCGCCGACGCGCAACAGATCGTCGATGACCTCGGTCATCACCCTTTGACCGGAGAACCAGTAGTAATAGTAACAAAAGGCGTCGATGTTGAAGAGCTTCGCCAGATCTGCCTGGCGCTTTCTCGTTGCAGAAAGTCTAGCGTCATAGAAGCCCAGATCTGCTGGCTTTAGCGGCATGCCATGGCCAGGATAGTTGGGCTTTGCCTCGACAACGTTTGTCCATTCGGTGAACCCCTGTCCCCAAACGCGGTCGTTCACAGCCAGCGGGTAGAATTGAGGAAGGTAGAACGCGATAGTCTTCAGGTCTTCAATTTCGTGCTCCGTCCGCTCGTGCGGTCGGTCCCCGGACGGAAGAAAAACTTCGAAATCGTTTGGATCTGTCCACTGGCCTGACCGGTCGGGAAGAAACCCGGCCGTTTGCAGGAACTCATCGCGCGAGAGTTCAATCGACCGGCTTGTGGCCTGAGAGGCTTGCCACTCGGCGATCAAGGTCACAGACAAAGGCGATTCGACCGTGCCCCCGTTGACGCACCCGAGGATTGCGCGCCGGTTCGTTATGTTGTTGAGATCAATCTCTACGCCGAGGCGTCGCCCGTTTCCCCCTTCTGCCGACCGAAGATCCGCTCGTTCGAAGAGCCTGCTGATGACCGGAATCCGATTCTGTCCCAACAGGATCGAGAAACGAACCTCCTGGGGCGACACCTCAGCGAAGTCGCACCACCCTACGATTTCTTTGGCATCTACACTGTCAAGATGCACCGTCAGGCCTGCCCCACCATCGGCGCCCTTCACTTTGCCCATATCCCAACTCTCTCAATTCACGTCGTGGATCACGGCCGTAGCCCTAGGAGCAGTCGACATAGCCATCAAGGCATGTCCAGCCTCGACAGCGTATCAGGTTCTGCGAAGCCTGATCGGCTGATATTTTCGCAACATGGGTTCCGAATATTGCGACGCGAAGCCCCTTGGTCCAGAATAGGGATTCCACGTTGATGGCTCCGGAGGCGATTATCCTCCAGCCTGTCCGTTATGGGGAAAAGCGTTGTCGCTTCGATGTTTACCGCTTCTCATGCTTTTCGTATCCGCGTGTGCGGGAGGGCCCTCGCAAGGGAATTCGATCATTGCGGAATCGGTCGGAGAGCCTTTTACCCCAGAGAAGACCGTCACTCTGACGTGGAACTCAGCGCTAGGTGTCCCCTGTGGTCGTGTTTTGTCGTCTGAAGGTGCGCAGGTCTGGTGCAAATCGCCGAATGGCTGGCAACGCTTCAGGGACCTGGAGGAATCGTCCTTGAATGACCGGTAGTTTCTCAAGCCGGTGTGCAACGTCCCTTCGGGTTATCCATGCGCTCATTCTGCGTGAGATATCCGCTCGCTACGCCGAGTCGCGCGCAGGTTATCTGTGGGCCATCCTTACGCCGATCATATCGATCCTTACGCTGTACTTTGTCTTCGCGTTGATCCGCCAACGCGAGACGGAAATCCCCTTGCTCGCGTTCCTCGTTACGGGCTGGTTTACCTTCGGCTTTTACCAGTCGATGGTGTCGATGATCGCAAACAGCGAAGCAGCCAACAAAGCGCTGCTGATGCACCAAAACGTCACCCGGCTTGACGTCATAGCTTCGCGTGGCCTGCTGGAGGTCCTGACGACAGCGCTGTTCCTTTGCGTCGGAGGAGTGCTGGCCATGATGGTTGAGGAGGCATCACTCCCCGACGATCCTCTGCTCACCGCGCTGAGCTTTTTCAGTGCCGGCTTTGTCGGACTCTCCGTAGGGGTCCTGGTTTGTGCGATCATGACATACTTTCCGGTCGCGATGAACTTCATCAACCCCATCAATCGTCTTGGGTTTTTCATATCAGGTGTGCTGTTCACAACTTCGGCGTTACCGTCATGGACCTACGACTACGTGAAGTGGAATCCGATACTCCATTCCATCGAAGGTATGAGGCAGGGCTGGTTCGAAACTTATCAATCGCCGGTTCTTGATATAGCCTATCCGTACACGGTGGGCCTTCCGATCCTCATGATCGGCCTCTTCCTCGAGCGGCGAACTAGGAGAGGCATTCGGATTGGATAAAAAATATATTCGTGTTCAGAACGTTTCCAAGACCTACAAGACCAAGGCTGGATGGAACCCAGTCCTTAAAGAGGTCAGTCTGGAAATAACACCCGATGACCGGCTCGGAATCCTTGGGAGGAATGGAGCCGGGAAGTCGACTTTGCTCCGGATGATCGGCGGCTCGGAAACTCCCGACTCAGGGACTGTCGAACGGAGTATGACGGTTTCTTGGCCGGTTGGATTCAATGGCCACCTCCAGCCGGGAATGTCGGGCCGTGCGAACACGAAGTTCTGCGCGCGGGTCTATGGTGCGGATGTCGACGGCGTGGTCGACTTCGTGCGTGAATTCTCTGAACTCGGGACTTATCTCGAGGAACCGGTCAAATCATACTCCTCGGGCATGAAAGCGAGGCTTGGGTTCGCTCTCTCGATGGCGATCGAATTCGACTGCCTCCTGATCGATGAGGTCACTGCGGTTGGGGACGCCGCTTTCAGAAAAAAATGCAATGATGCTCTGGAGACGCTGAGCGAGAACCGTGCCTTCGTCTTGGTCAATCACGGCCTTCATGAAATTGACCGACTCTGCAATAAGGTCATTGTACTAGGCGTTGAAGATCGACCAGTGATCTCAACCAAGGTGCACAAATCGATCAAAGCTTATCAGCGCGCTCTCACAGAGGGGGTCTGGGAGCGGCCACAATAAGCTTGGAAGCATGGTGCTGATGCACGGACATTTTCACGACCCCAAGCCCGCCATGGCCAACGAGGGCGACAGGCATTCCCGGCTGTTCGCCCGGCTTCTTGATAAAGCGAAGCGCCGCCCCTTCCTCGCCTATCTGGCGGTGGCGGCTGTTGTTTTCGGGGTGTATTTCGGCCTGCTGCATCCTCCGATGTATGTCTCGACCACCCAATTCTCGATCAGGGGGAAGGACAGCGGCCAGCAGGCGTCGGTCCTGTCGGCCTTCATTCCGTCCGGGGGGTCTGGCGGGATTTCGGAAAGCATCGCGGTGCGGGAGTATATCCACTCGCCGCAGATGCTCGCGCTGCTTGACGAGCAGCATGACCTGCGGGGCCTTTATTCGCGGTTCCGCCTCGACCCGCTCAACCGCATCTCTGCGCGGGCATCGACCGAGGATTTCGTCGCTTTCTACCGCGACCGGGTGAAGGTCTCGCTGGACCGAGAGGCGAGCATCCTCAAGGTCGAGGTGCACTCCTACACGCCGGAGTCCGCCTTCGATGTGGCCAGATCGATTGTTCGGTTCAGCGAGGATTACGTCAACGACCTGTCCGCCCGGGTCCGGGAGGCGACCCTCGCCGATGCGCGGGAGGAGGTCGAGAAGGCAGGCGACGAAGTGCGCGATGTCCGGCTGGAACTCGCTGCCTTCCGCAACCGCTCGGGCGAGCTGGACCCGACGGCCAGCGGTGCCGCCACGGTCGGTGCCCTTGTCGGGCTCGAAGCCGACATCACGCGCCTGCGCGGGGAACTGGCTTCCCAGCTTGCCGTGACGCGGGAGGACGCGCCCCAGGTCCAGGTCATCAAGGCCCAGATCGCCAGCCTCGAAAGGCAGGCTGCCGACCAGCGCCGGGCCTTGGCAAGCAATGCGGAGGATGGAACCCTCGCAGAACTCCTTCAGGAGTATGAAGGACTCGTGATCCAGCGGGAGTATGCGGAGACCCGCCTCACGGCGGCATTGACGGCGCTCGACAACGCACGGCAGCTGGCTGACCAGCGCGAACGTTTCGTCGTTCCGATCGTGGCCCCGGTCATGCCGACCGAATCGACCGAACCTAGGCGCTTCGCAAGCTTCATGCTGGCGATGATCCTGGCGGTGATTGCCTATGGGATCGTTGCCTACACCATTGCAGGGATCAACGACCATGACCGCTAGCCTGCGCGTCGCCTTTGCCCTCCTCGTCGGGATGTGGGCCTTGCTTGGTGTGTCGGCCGCCCAGATCGGCACCGATGAAGCGTCCGCTGAGAGGCGGGTGCAGGAAGCGCTCGCCGATGTGTCGGGGGAACGTGCCCTCCCCGTCTTCGGCTCGCAGCTCTTCAATGGCCGTTCCGCCAGCACCCGCATGGCGACCGAACCCAATTACGAACTGCAGAAAGGTGACCGCATCGCGGTGCGGGCCTTCGGTGCCTACAACACGGACGTGGTCGAAGAGATCGACCAGAACGGGATCCTGTTCATCCCGGAGGTCGGGCCGGTTGAACTCGAAGGGCGCCGGGCGGGTGAGCTGCAGGCGGTGATCGAAGCTGCTGTCAGCAAGACGTTCACGGACAATGTCCGGGTCTACGCCACCCTGGTCGTGCCAGGGGCCGTCGGCGTTTACGTCACCGGCGATGTCAACAAGCCGGGCCGTTATCTTGGCGGGTCATCCGACGACGTCCTTTATTACCTGCAGTCTGCAGGTGGCATCAACACGACACGGGGCAGCTTCCGCGACATCCGGGTGATGCGCGGCGATATGCTGATCGCGCGGATCGACCTCTATGACTTCCTGTTCCAGGGGACGATGCCTGATGTCGACTTCCGCAGCGGTGACGTGGTTTTCGTCACTGGCCGTGGCCCTCTGATCGAGGCTTCAGGAGACGTGCTCGCTCCCTTCGCCTACGAGCTTCCCGCCATCGGCTTTGAAGGCGCGCGGCTCATCAACATTGCGCGGC
This sequence comes from Parvularcula lutaonensis, assembly GCF_014651915.1. GTDB lineage: Bacteria > Pseudomonadota > Alphaproteobacteria > Caulobacterales > Parvularculaceae > Parvularcula > Parvularcula lutaonensis. Next base: position 790,612 of record NZ_BMXU01000002.1, on the reverse strand, counting down.
CCGAGCCGGACGTGACCCACGTGGTCCTCTCCGGCGTGCGGTCTGGAAGGCCGTTTACGGAATACCTCACCATTGCTGATTTCTCGCGCGTCGAGCTCAAGGATGGCGATCGTGCGGAGTTCCGCGCCGATGCCTTCGGTCAGTCCATTGCCGTGGCCGTGCAATCGACTTCGATGGATGCGCAGGCGCTCTACGTCCTGCCGAGGGATGCGAAGCTTTCGGAGCTCCTGGCCATCACGCCGGTGGAGCCGGGCCGGGCCGACCTTCAGTCTATCCACGTCAACCGGGTCAGCGTGGCGCGGTCCCAGAAGGAGGCGCTGAACGAAGCCCTCGACCGGCTCCAGCGTGCCGTTGCTTTCACGCCGGGTTTCAGCGCGGAGAGCGCACAGGTCCAGCGCGCCGAGGCCGAATCGATCGCACGCTTCATCGAGCAGGCCCGTAACGCCGAGCCCGTCGGGACGATCACCGTGGTCGAGGATGGTCAGCTCGCTGACTTGACGCTCGAGGATGGCGATGTCGTCGTGATCCCTGACAAGACCGACGTGGTCCTCGTCGCTGGTGAAGTCGTCGCGCCGGGTGCTTTCGTCAAGGACGACCGGGACTCGATACGCGACTACATCAACCGCGCCGGCGGCTTCCAGCAGCAGGCCAACAAGTCCGACTTCGTGGTTCGCAAGCGCTCGGGCGCAGCGCTCAAGGTCAATGGCAGCTACATCCCGGAAGCGGGCGACCAGATCCTTGTCCTTCCGCGTACGGGTAACCGGGGCCTCCTGCTGGCCAGCGAGGTCACCCAAGTGATCTTCCAGCTCGCCCTGTCGACGGCTACCGTCGCGCGGCTCTAGGGCGGCGTGATGGCGGAGGCTTGGCGGCAGCGGATCGTCTCCGCCCACGGACTGTCGCCTGATGACGAGCTGCTGATCGGGATTGTCGCGCCCGGTGTTTGGCGGCGCAGGGCGCGGCTTCGCCAGCTTCTCGGCCCCGGCGTCCGATTCAGGTTTGGCAGTGTAGCCGGCGCGCACGCCGTGGCAGGATGGGGTCTCAAGGGCAGCGGCAAGGACCTCGCAGCCAAGCGCGGCCTTCCCTACCTTGCCTTGGAAGACGCCTTTATCGCGCGCCTCGGACCGGACGAGAGAATGTTCGGCCTTCTCGGCCTCATCGCTGACCCGGTCGGCATCTACTACGACGCCCATGCCCCTTCCCTCGTGGAAGAGCTGATCGCCGCTAGCCAAGATGCTCCTGAAACGGACGAAGACCGTGACCTGCTTGCCGCGATCAGGCAGGACGCAATCGGCAAGTTCAACAGCCTCGACCCCGAAGCGCTTGCCCAGGCCAATGAAGCGACCGATCACTACGACGCCATCGTGGTTGACCAGATCGCCGGTGATCTCTCCATACCCGGAGCCCTTGCCGAGGCGCACGACTTCGAACGAATGCTGGAAGCCGCCCTTGATGAACACCCCGGCGGGCGGGTGGCTGTGAAACTGCACCCCTATGACGGTGTCGGCGGGCGACGGGGTCACCTCGCTCAGCTTGCGGAGAAACATGGCCTCTCAGCCCTGCCGAAGCGTGCGCCGTGGCTTCGCTATGTACAGAACACGGAGCACGTCTATGTCGTCTCGAGCAATGCAGGTCTGGAAGCGCTGATCGGTGGCGCGAAAGTCACTTGCTTCGGCGTTCCGTTTTTCGGTGGCTGGGGACTTACGGATGATCGCCAGGCCATCGAGAGGCGGAAGGCCAAGCCTTCCCTCGCCCAGCTCTGCCGCGCGGTCTATGGCGCCTACGGACATTACTGGCTGCCAGGTGTTGAGCGGCAGGGATCGGCGCTTGAGCTTTGCCGCTTCATCTCGGCAGCCCAGCGTCATGCCACCACCTTCGGCGGCGGCATCGCCATGCATGGCGTGCAGAAACTGAAGCGCAGCCATATCGAGCCATTTGTCGCCTCGGTCGGACAGCCGCTCTCTGTGCACCCGGCGCTGACGCCGCAGCCGAATACCGACCATCGCAAAGCGGTCTGGGTTTCCCGGATCCTGAAGGATCAGGAGGCCGAGCGCGCCTGGAGGCGTGAAGATTGCCTTTACGCAGAGGACGGCTTCCTGCGATCCGTGGGCCTCGGGGCCGATCTGGTCCGGCCGAGCTCACTCATTTTCGACAGCCGCGGAATCTATCTCGACCCAAGCAAACCCAGCGATCTCGAATGTGCCCTTCAGGAAGCGGAGCTGTCCGAAGACCAGCTCCGCCGCGGCCGTCAGCTCACGAAGCTTCTCGGTGACACAGGCGTCAGCAAATACAATGTCGGGAACAGCGCACCTGTCTTCGATCCGGGAGGCAGGAACGTGGTCCTTGTGCCCGGGCAGGTCGAGAACGACGCCTCCATCCTGAGGGGGGCCGGCGAGGTCAGGACCAATCGGGACCTCCTTCTGGCCGTACGGGAGGCGCGTCCCGATGCGTTTCTCGTCTACAAGCCCCACCCGGATGTCGAGCTTGCCGGTCGGCCCGGGTTCGTCCCGCATGCGGAGGACCTCGCCGATCTCGTCCTGACGGAGACCAATCCATCAGCCGCGATCAGCATCGCTGACGAGGTGCACACAATGACGTCGCTCATGGGATTCGAGGCGCTGTTGCGCGGCAAGCACGTCTCGACCTACGGCTTGCCGTTCTACGCGGGATGGGGGCTGACCCAAGACCGGCTTCGCTCCGAACGCCGTGGCAGGCAGCGAACCCTCGAAGAACTCGTCTACCTGACGCTGGTGCACTACCCCTTTTATGTCAGCCCCCGGAAGGGAACGCCCGCGACGCCCGAGATGGTCATCGAAGAACTCGCACGCGGAAAGTTACAACCACCCAGCATTCCGGGCGGGCGAGCCGCGCTGAGGCTTTGGCGAAAGCTCAGCACTGCGCCGGACTACCTGCGGTGATCAGCCGTGTTCGGCGATGTCGTGGAGGTAGGTCTTGTAATCGTTCTTGAAGGCGTCGGCGAGTTTGATGAGATCGGCTTTGGAGATGAAGCCCTTGCGGAAGGCCACTTCCTCCGGACACGCCACCTTGAAGCGCTGACGGGCTTCGAGTGTCTGGACGAACTGGCTGGCCTGGAGAAGGCCGTCAAAGGTGCCTGCGTCAAGCCATGCGGTGCCGCGCGGAAGGCGGCTGACATTGAGTTGGCCCCGCTGGAGATACGCGTCGTTCACTGACGTAATCTCAAGCTCTCCTCGTGGTGACGGTTTCACTTTCTTGGCAATCTCGACGACGTCCTTGTCGTAGAAATAGAGCCCCGTCACGGCCCAGTCGCTTTTGGGCACGGATGGCTTCTCTTCGATGGAAATCGCCCGGCCGTCGGCATCGAACTCCACCACACCGAAGGCTTCGGGATCGGGCACGCGATAGGCGAAGACCACCGCGCCCTCCTCCACCTTGCCCGCCTTCTCCAGCTCGCCCGAAAGGCCTGCGCCGTAGAACATGTTGTCGCCGAGAGCGAGGGCGCAAGGTTGTCCGTCCACGAAGTCTTCACCGATGATGAAGGCTTCGGCGAGGCCGCGCGGCTCGTCCTGCACGGCGAAGGCGAACTTGATCCCCCACTGGCTGCCATCACCGAGAAGCTGCTTGTAGAGGTCCATCATCTCGGGCGTCGCGATGATCAGGATCTCTCGAATGCCGGCGAGCATGAGCGTGGTGATCGGATGATACACCATTGGCTTGTCATAGACCGGCAGCAACTGCTTCGAAATCGCGCGGGTGATCGGATAAAGGCGCGTGCCATGGCCACCTGCGAGGATGATGCCTTTCATGGGGTCAGTCTTTCTCTTTCAGAATGCGCGCCACGATCGAAGCTACGGGTTCGCGCCAATCAGGCAGGCGCACGCCGAATGCTTTTTCGAGGGCGGAGGAATCAAGGACAGAATAGGCCGGCCGCTTGGCGGGCGTCGGGTACTCCGATGACGGAATGTGTTCGACCGATGCGGTCGGCCCGCCGATTGCAGCCGACGCAGCGAAAATCGCCTCGGCGAACTCGGCCCAGACGCATTCGCCGCGTGCAGTCATGTGATAAGTGCCGTAAAGGTCCGGATCCGCTCCGGGACCGACCTTCTCAGCGAGGTCGAGCAGGGCTTCAGCAATATCGTGGGACGAGGTCGGCGCGCCCTTCTGGTCGGCGACAACCCGCAATTCGTCACGGTTCTCAGCCACTGCCAGCATCGTCTTGAGGAAGTTCTTGCCGAACGCTCCGTAGACCCATGCGGTGCGCAGGATCAGGTGCTCCGGGTTCGCGTGTGCGACAGCTTCCTCGCCAGCGAATTTCGACTTGCCGTAAACTCCGAGCGGCGAGACCGCATCCTGCTCGGTATAGGGACGGCTCGCTTCTCCATCGAAGACATAATCCGTGGAGATATGGATCATCGGGATGCCCTGTGCGGCGCTCGCCTCGGCAAGGTGGCGAGGGCCCGCTTCGTTACCCGCATAGGCTGCTTCGCGGTCGTTCTCGGCGTTGTCGACGGCCGTGTAGGCCGCGGCATTGATGAGGATGTCGGGCTTCACCCGCGCCAGCGCGCTCTCGACGCTCTCCCGGTCGGCGATGTCGAGCTCAGGGCGGCCCATGGCGGTGAGCTTGAGTCCGGAGCGCTTCTCCGCCGCCTCGACAAGGCTGCGGGCGACCTGACCGGACTTCCCGGCGACGAGGATCGTCAGCGCACTCATTTCTTGTCCACAAGGCCCAGGCGCTTGCCGTCATAGACCTTGGCACGCAGCGGCTCCCACCAGTCGCGGTTCGCGAGGTACCATTCGATCGTCTGCTGGATGCCGGTGTCGAAATTGTACTGGGCTTTCCAGCCCAGCTCTTCCTCGAGCTTTGTCGCATCGATGGCGTAGCGCTGGTCATGGCCCGGACGGTCTTGGACGAACTTGATCAGTTCGCGCCGAGGCGTATCGGTCGGGAGCAGCTGGTCGAGCGTATCGCAGATCGTATGCACGACCTGCAGGTTCGTCCGCTCATTCCGTCCACCGACATTGTAGCCTTCGCCAAGCCGCCCCTGGGTCAGGATCATGTAGAGCGCGCGCGCATGGTCATCGACATGGAGCCAGTCGCGAATATTCGAGCCGTCGCCATAGACCGGCAGCTCCTTGCCTTCCTGCGCGTTGAGGATCATCAGCGGAATGAGCTTCTCAGGAAACTGGAACGGGCCGTAATTGTTCGAGCAGTTAGACAGGACAACAGGGAGCCCATAGGTCCGGTGCCACGCCATGACGAGATGGTCGGAAGCCGCCTTCGATGCTGAATAGGGCGAGGACGGATCATAGGCGGTGGTCTCGTGGAAAAGGCCCTCCTCGCCTAGCGAACCGTAGACCTCGTCGGTGGAAATATGGTGGAAGCGGAATGCTTCCTTGTCCGCGTCACCGAGCCCCATCCAGTAGCCGCGCGCAGCTTCGAGGAGGTTGTAGGTCCCCATGATATTGGTGTCGATGAAAGCCTGACTGCCCGAGATCGAGCGGTCCACATGGCTCTCCGCGGCGAGGTGCATGACGTGGGTCGGTTGTTCGTCAGCGAAGAGTTGGTCCATCGCCGCGCGATCGCAGATATCGAGCTTCTTGAAGCTGTAGCGCGGATCGTCCGCAACCGAGTTCAAGGTGTCGAGATTCGCCGCATAGGTCAGCTTGTCGACATTGACGACTTCGGCATCGGTGTCATTGATCAGGTAGCGGATGACTGCCGAGCCGATAAACCCTGCGCCGCCGGTGACGATGACTTTCATCGCGTGTGTCCTCAACCTTGATAGGAGAAATAGTCTGGCAAATCGGCCAGTCGGGGATGTTTGGTGTCCTTCTCGGACAAGACCGGGTCGCGGTCGCCGAGGCCCCAGTCGATACCGAGGTCCGGATCGTCCCAGGCAAGGCCACGATCGGCTGCCGGATCGTAATAACCCGTTACCTTATACTGAACTTCCGTGTCAGCCTCGAGGGTGACAAAGGCGTGGGCGAAGCCAACTGGGACCCAGAGCTGGTGGCCGTTCTCCGCCGAAAGCTCGGCCTTCACATGCTGTCCGAAGGTGGGCGAGCCCTTCCGGATGTCCACGGCCACGTCCAGGATCCTGCCAGCCGTGCAGCGCACGAGCTTGCCCTGGGGCGATGGATCGATCTGGAAGTGAAGCCCACGCAGCACGCCGACCTCGCGGGAGAGCGAGTGGTTGTCCTGCACGAACGGACCCTCAATGCCGCCCTCGGCATAGCGGTCCGCGTGGAAGGTCTCCTGGAAGAAACCGCGATGGTCGCCGAAACGCGGCGGCTCCACCAAGATGACGTCGTTGATTGCAAGCCTAGTGAACATGGGCCCTCCCTGCCACTTCAGGGCCTAGTCAAAGGCGCGGGAAAGGCAAAGCCCTTCCCGCGATTTTTTGGTCAGTCGAAGGTTACGCCCGCGTTGGCGTGGAGGCGCTTGATGAGGTCCTCTCCGAGCGCGGCGGCCGGGGTGAAGATGCCGCCGGGGCCCTCGGGCCTGTCCTCGTTGAGACACCGGGCAGCCTCGGAGATCATTTTGCTGGTCGAACCGTAACCGGGGTCCTTGTCACCCTTCACCACGGTTTCGAAGCGCTCGCCGCCCGGGGTCCTGGCGATCACGGCGAGTTCGAAGAACCCGTTCTCGCGCTCCTCCTTGGAAGGGCCTTCGCCCGGCTTCGGTCCGTCGTCGCTGGCCATCGACTTGTCGGCGGCCATGGCTTCGGCCTTGGCCTTGCCTTCCTCACCGTCGCCGGTGGGGACCATCTCGTCATAGACGAGCCCCTCGCCATAGCTGTGCCCGGTCAGGAAATTCGTGCGGTGGACGTTCTTGGTGTTGATCGTCGCCATGATGAATGGCGCAAGCCAGGTCTTTTCCTCCTCGTCGTACCGCACAGCCTGCAGGTCCGGCTGCGGCGGTCCCTGGAAGCCAGGGCAGAGGGAGAACGGGTTTTTGAGGTCTTCGAGCACCTGCGGGTCGGAGAACGCGGCCTTCATCGTCGCCTTGAAGCTCGCCGCCGTGCCGCCCGAGAAGGTGCCTTTCATCTTGCGAACGAAGAGCTTCACGCGCTCTGCTGGAGCGCCGGTGGCCTCCTTCACCTTGTTTTCGAGGTGCAGCACGCCGCAATCCGACGGAATCGAGTCGAAACCGCAGGAAAAGACGATCCGGGCGCCCGAAGCCTTCGCCGCATCCTCCGACTCGCGGATCTTCTTCGCCATCCACGCCGGTTCGCCACATAGATCGGTGTAGTCGGTGCCAGTGTCGATGCAGGCCTTGAGCAGCTTGTCACCATAGAGCTGGTACGGGCCGACGAGGGTGATCACCGTCTTGGTGCTCTCAGCCATCCTCTTGAGGGCCGCCTCATCGTCACCGTCAGCCACGACGAGAGGGGCATCGATGCCCAACTCGTCGCGGACCTGCGCCAGCTTGTCTTCATTGCGGCCAGCCATGGCGAAGCTCTTGTGGCCGATCTTGCCCAGGTACTCGGCGACGAGGCGGCCGGTGAAGCCGCTGGCACCGTAGACAATGATATCGAATTCCTTGGCCATGATGTTCCTCCGTTTTGGTCCGGCGTGCGGAAGCGCGGCGCGAAACGCAAGACGTCAACTGTCGTCAGAATTATGCCGCTCGGAGGCCTCTGTGAGCGCAGAGGCGACGATACCCGTCAGCATCGCGACCAGGCCAATGCCGAGCACTGCGAAGGTGCCGGCGAAGAACCGGCCGACCCATGTCACCGGTACGGCATCGCCGTAGCCGACGGTGGTGAAGGTCACGACGCTCCACCAGATCGCCCGCGGGATAGAGCCGAAGGCTTCAGGCTGAACGTCCCCCTCGGTCAGATAGAGGATCGTCGACGATGCCAGCAGCAGCGCGAGCGCGAAACAGGCCGTCAGCAGGAACTCGAAACGCTTGGCGAGGAGTGCGCCGCCGAACTCGGCGAACGCCTTCTGCACCCTCGGCATCGCGGCAAGGCGCAGGAGGCGGAGAACGCGGACCAGTCTGAGGATCGGAATCCATCCTGGCGGCACGGCGATAAAGAGCGGAGTGACCACCAGAATGTCAGCGATGGTCGAGGGCCTGATGGCGTAGTGAAAGATCCCGCGAGCGCCACGAAACCGTGGGTTCAGGCCGATTGTCCAGAACCGCAGCAGCAGCTCGATGGCAAAGAGAGCCAAAATCACCTGCTCGACGAACAGGATCTCCGGGCCGAGCGCCGCCATCACCGAGGGCTCGGTGGTCAAGATCGACAGGAAGATCAGAAAACCAATAGCAAAAAGGATCGCCCAATTGACCGGGGAAAAGCCCCTGCCCGGCCATGCCTCGGGATCGAGCTGCCTATGTACCGCCTCGCGCAGCTTCCCCATCCTCGCTCCACTCCTCGTCCCGAGCTCGGAAGCCTAGGGCGATGCCGCGACCCACGCCAAGCGCCCAGCGTGCTTGCTGCCTCTCGGCACGCAAGTTACGACCTCAGCTTCGATCAACGAGTCGGGAAGGGCACCGGATGGGGAACAAGCCACGCAAGGGTTTGGTGACACCGCCGCGCGCCCGGCTCTGCCTGCGGGTCGGCGTGACCGGCCACCGGGCTCTGGAACCAGACCAACGCGAGAGGATCACGCGCCAGGTCGACGAGGTCCTTTCCGCCTGCACCCTTGCCGCGCAGACAGCCAAGGCGAAATCCGATGGCTGGGTCGTGGACGAACCTCCCCTCCTCCGCCTGGTGAGCCCGCTCGCAGCGGGGGCGGATACGCTGGCAGCCGAGCGCGCCACGTCTCTTGGCTGGTCCCTGCAAGCCGTCACCCCTTTCCCAGTGAAAGAATACTGCTCGGATTTCTCCGTAGACGAACGGCCTGTCTTCGACACCATGCTGGAAAAAGCTGACGCCGTGCTGCAACTCGACGGAGAGCGGGATACGCGGGAGCATGAGGCTTCGGCCTATCTCGCAGGCGGCCAGGTCGTGCTCGACCAATGCGACGTATTGCTGGCCATCTGGAACGGCAAGGCCGCGCGCGGCATCGGCGGAACCGCGATGATCATCGAGATCGCGCTGGCCCGCGGCGTGCCCGTCATTTGGGTGCATTCGGAGGATGACAAGCCCGTTTCCTTCGTCGCGCAAGACTTCTCCTCCGAAGGCAGCATCAGCGATGTCGAGAGCATCGTGACGTCGCTGCTCGTCCCGCCGGATGTCGATGGCGGCGTGCTGGATTTTTACGGTGAAAAAGAAAAGCGCGGAAATTACGGCTTGCTGTTCGATCTCTTCGAATTCGTTGTCGCAGGTCGAAAGATCCGTAACCTGCGTTTCCGTATGCCGCCCTATGTGAAACGGGTCGAGGAGGAATGGCGGCCTTATCTCGAAGGCCTCGCCAATATCGGCGGCACCAAGCTCGCGGCGCCTGCGGTGAATACGCTGATGCCGCGCTATGGATGGGCGGATGGCCTCGCGACCTATTACGGCTCTCTCTACCGCTCGTCCTATGTCGCGAACTACCTGCTATCCGGCCTCGCCGTGGGACTCGCGCTGGCGGAGATCGTCGTCGGCTTCGGCAAGGAAGTCTTCATCGCCCTTGAGACAGTGGTCATCCTCGCGATCGCAGCGATCACGATCCGCGGACGGAAGTCTCGCTGGCATGAAAAGTGGATAGACTATCGCCAGCTTGCCGAGCAGCTTCGCCATGCGCGGTTTCTCTACCTGACTGGCGCCTCTCTTGGCGCAGTGAGCCAGAGGCACGACTACGGTTCTGCGCCGGCCGGCTCGTGGGTCGAGTGGTACAACAAGATGTCCCTGCGCGAGCTGGGGCTGCCCGCGGCAGTCAGTGACCGCAACTATATCTCGAAGGTCCGGCAGCTCTTCATGGAGACCGAGCTTGAAAACCAGCTCGCCTACCATGAAGCCAATGCGCACCGTATGGAGCATCTTGAGCACCGCCTGCACAAGGTCGGGGACAGCCTGTTTCTTCTCACGCTCGTGACCTGCCTCGTCTTCCTGGGTTCTCACGCGGCGTATGAGTGGGGCGGGCTCAAACAGGCGAAGACCTTCAAATACGCAATCAAGGGCTGGGTTACGGTTCTGACTGCGCTCCTGCCCGCGATCGGTGCGGCCATGCTTGGCATCAGGGTGCAGGGCGAGTTCGGCTCTACGGCGGAGAGGTCTGAAGCCACCGCTGAGCGTCTTGAGGAGATCGCCAGGGATCTTGAGGAGAAGGAAGCCATCTCGTTCTCTTCCCTCAGGAGCTACGTGGAGGCCTCCGCCGAGACGATGTTGGTCGAAGTCGTCGACTGGCGCTTCGTCTATCGCGGCAAACCGATCTCCCTTCCCGCCTGACCCTCAGCGCTTGAACAGCGACACGGCGAGAAGCCAGCGGAAGAGCGCGAAGACTGCCGCCGGGACGAAGAGGAGCGTGCCCCAGAGCATGCTCGCCTCGACAGGGAGCGCGGAGAGCATTAGCGCAAGGTAGTAGACGACGCCAAGCCCAGTCAGCGCCGGGATCATCAGCCTCGCCATTTTCCTGAGCGGCGTCACAGAGAACAGCGCCTTGAGCAGCAGACCGGTCATCAGGAGCGCAACGGCAGTGGCGAAGCCCTTGCCGATCAGGAACGGCGTGTCCTGACGATTTTCGGCGAAGTCCATTGGCGTCGGTGCACGGGAAGCCATCGCGACAGGGGGCAGGTCGATCGGGACGGGCAGCTTCACCGCCGATTCAATGTGGCCGACGATCTGCTCTTCCTCCCCGCTCACCGCGCTCCAGACTCGCGCGGTGTTGTCCCGCGAGGCCGAGATGAGGATCGGCTCGCCCGGCCGGGCCGTGACGTCCCTGACCGCATCTTCGTGACCAGCCAGCGTCAGCAGCTCATCGCCTGAGCGGGCATCGAGAATATGGACAAGGCTGTCGATGCTCCCAACGGCGAGCTGGCTGTCCTTGCGGGTGAACGCCAGGCCAAATGCCTTTCCGGGCACGGAAGTTTGCATCAGGCGCGTGCCGGACGGATTCCAGACGATGACCGAGCCATTGTCTCCCGCGGCGGCGAGACGCGTACCCGCCTCGTCCCAAGCGACCTCGTTCCACGGGTCGGCCCTTCCGACGATCCTGATGAAGCGACGGCTCAGGGCGTTCCACAAGCGGACCGTCCCGTCTGCCGACGCCGAAGCCAGATACCGGCCGTCCGGCGAGAAGGCGAGCGAGCGGACATCGTCACTGTGCCCCGACATGGTGCCGAGCAGCTCCCCGCTTTCGGCATTGAAGACGCGGATATCGCCATCGCCCGATCCCGTGGCTATCGTCTCGCCGTCCGGTGAGAACTTTGCGACATAGACCGTCGCGCGGTGCCCATCGAGGACGAGGCGCTCCTTCTGCCCCGCCACGGACCAGACCCGTGCCGTGAGATCGCGGGAAGCAGTCACCACTTCCTCGCCATCAGGGCTGAAATCAGCGTGCCAGACCCAATTTTCGTGATTGGGGAACACGCCCAGCCCAACACCCGTATCAACACTCCAGAGCCGGGCTTGGCTATCGTCCGAGGACGTCACCATCAGCCTGCCATCACCTGAGATGGCTACGGAGTTGATATCCGCCCCCTCGATGCCCTCTACCTTCACCTCCTCAAGCGCGCTCGCATAGATACGCCCTTCGGTAATGATCGGTGCAATGAACAAGGCCCCGAAGAAGAGAAGCGTCAGGAACGATCCTGACAACAGCTTCAGCGAAGCGGCACCGCCCATCGCTTTGTCGGCGAGAAAGCTGACATAGCGCGAGAAGAAGGTCAGCAGGAATACAGCGCCGATCAGGACCGGCCTGAGGGATGGGAAAACGAAATCAGATGTGTAGGCAAGAGCACCAAAACCGGCAGTGATAAGCGCTGCCATCAGCAACGACCTGAACACCAACGCGAGACGGATATTCCGTCCAGTGACGGTATAGCGGCGCTTCGGAGCTGCAGCGTGCCGCGACTTGCGCTGAGCGGGTGCTGGTTTTCTCTTGGGCTTCGGCGCCGGTTCGGCCGGCCTCTCGGGTGGCGGAGCGGGCGTCGGCCGGCGCGGGGCACTGCTCTTCGCACCTTCAGCCACGGTCGCGATGAATTCCTTGAGCGACTTATCGTTCCGGCTGCCATGCCAACGGGTCAGGTCGTGGGTCTGGATCTGTCGAAACCCGAGTGGGATATCGACCAGGTCGACCAGCGCTGGATAGAGGCGGTCGTATTGCGCGCCTTCGTCAGCCTCGTCACAGACGAAGCGCGATGCCACGGACGTCCTCGACCAGACAACGACGACGACCCGGGCGGCGGTAAGATTCTGGGTGATCTCTTCGCGAAAACCGGCGCCGGTCTTGATATGGGGGTCCCACCATACCCTTAGGCCGGCGCGCTGGAGTTCTTCCGCAATAATGCGGACCTTCTCCTTGTCCTCCCGTGAATAGGAGACGAAGACGTCGACCATACTGCCCTCCCTGCAGCACAGTCTTAACCATGCGTCATTCTGTCATCAATGATCGGACGTGCAAAACAACCATCTTTGCTTATAGCAGGCGCAGCATTACGCTATCCATTTCTGCGCCGAAATGGATAGAAGGTTATCTTTTCTCATCTATTAGGCGCCGCGCGGAAATCAGGAGCGCGCGACACTGAGCCATTTGGCCTCGTCCCAGACCTCGAGGCCCAGCTCACGCGCCTTCTTTTCCTTCGAGCCGGCCTTGTCCCCTGCGACGACGATATCCGTTTTCTTGGAGACAGAGCTGACGACGCGGGCACCGAGACGGGTTGCGATGGCTTTCGCCTCATCGCGGGTCATCTCGGACAGGGAGCCCGTGAAAACGATGCTCTTGCCGGAAAGGGGCCCATCTTCGGCAACCGCTTCGGGGGGCTCGGGGTCGATCTGCGCAAAGAGCCGCTTCACGGCGGCGACGTTGCGTTCTTCGGCGAAAAAATCACGCAGGGCATCGGCCACCGCCTCACCCAGGCCGTCGATGGAAATCAGCTCGGCGCGGGCCGGACTCTCCGGATCCTGGAGCTTCTCCCCCAGTTCGAGAAAGGCCTCCTTGGAAGGGTAGCGCTGGGCGAGGAGATTGGCCGTGATCGAACCGACATGACGGATGCCCAGTGCGGCAATGACCCGGCCGAGTGGCCTTCTCCGCGCGGCCTCGATCGAAGCGAACAGGTTGTCGAGCGATTTCTGGTTCGTCACCTCGTCGGTCAGCACGGTTTCGCCCTTAACCGTCTTCTTCTTGTAGCTCTTCAGCGGTGACCTTCCGTCTACGTCGAAGGTACCGGCACGCTCACGCTCCTCGATCGTAAAAATGTCGGCAGGCTCGCGCACGATGCCGAGCCTGAAAAACTCCTCGATCTGCTTCTCCCCCAAGCCTTCGATGTCCATCGCGCCTTTGGAGACGAAATGCTTGAGCCGCTCCACCACCTGGGCCGGGCAGATCAGGCCGCCGGTACAGCGTCTCACCACATCACGCTCTCCTGTCCGCTCGTTCAGCTCACGGACGGCCGGCGAGCCGCAGGCAGGGCAGGTTTCCGGGAAGACGAAAGGCTTTGCGTCCTTTGGCCGCTTTTCGGGGATCACCCGCAGGACCTGCGGGATCACGTCGCCTGCACGCTGGATCTCGACCGTATCCCCTTCACGGACATCAAGACGCTCGATCTCGTCCTGATTGTGGAGGGTCGCGTTCGAAACGACGACCCCGCCGACCGTGACCGGCGCAAGCCGTGCGATAGGTGTCAGGGCGCCGGTCCGCCCGACCTGGATTTCAATCCGCTCAAGGATCGTCGTGGCTTTCTCGGCCGGGAATTTGTGCGCGATGGCCCATCTGGGCGACCGGCCAGCAAAGCCCAGTCTTTCCTGCCAGTCGAGACGGTTCACCTTATAGACGACGCCATCGATATCGTAATCCAGCGTCGCGCGCTGCTCCTCGATCCTGCGGTAGTGCTCCAGCGCTTCGTCCGTCGTCTCACAGATTTTTGCGAGCGGATTTACCGGGAATCCGAGTGTCTCGAGGACCGCGATGGAACCGGAGAAGGTATCAGCCAGCGGCTCGGAAAGTTCGCCAAGGCCATGAGTGAAGAACTTGAGCGGGCGGCTTGCTGTGATCGTGCTGTCCTTCTGGCGCAGCGATCCCGCAGCAGCGTTGCGCGGGTTGGCGAAGGTCTTCTCGCCTGCTTCCTCCAAGGCTGCGTTCATCGCCGCGAAGTCAGGCTTCGACATGTACACCTCACCGCGAACCTCAACGACATCAGGCGCGTTTTCGATCGTGTGCGGAATGCCCTCTACGGTCATGAGGTTTGGTGTGACGTCCTCGCCAATCGTGCCATCGCCGCGCGTCGCACCAGTGACGAGCCTTCCCTGCTCGTAGCGAAGGCTGGCGGAAAGACCGTCGATCTTGGGCTCCGCGACCATGACGACCGGCTCGTTGTCGTCGAGCCCGAGGAACCTGCGGACACGCTCGACAAAGTCGAAGACATCTTCATCCGTGAACGCATTGTCAAGCGAGAGCATGGGCCGGGCGTGGCGCACCTTCGGAAACCGGCCGGAGGGCACGCTCCCGACTTTCTCCGATGGGCTGTCCGGCCTCTTGAGGTGGGGGAACTGCTTCTCGAGCGCGAGGTTTTCGGCCCGCAGGGCATCATACTCCGCATCCGTCATGATCGGGTCAGCTTCCTCATAGGCCCGGTCGGCCTGTTCCATGAGGAGCGCAATCTCTTCGAGGCGCTTCGCGGCCTCGGCTTCGGTCATCGTTTTTTCGTTCATGACAGCCCTTAAGCCGCTTGATCCGCCCGCCCTGCATCGAGGAGCTTGGTTGCCGCAGCGCGCGCTTCGTCAGTTACCGTCGCGCCGGAGAGCATCCGCGCGATCTCCTCACGGCGCTCGTCATCGCTCAGCAGGCGAACATCTGTTTTGACAGTTTTCTTGCCGGCCTTTTCGACCTTGAAATGGCTGCGAGCCCGGGCTGCAACCTGTGGAGAGTGCGTGACGACCAGCGTCTGGGCATCACCAGCAATCTGGGCAAGACGTTCGCCGATGGCATCAGCCACGGCGCCGCCGACGCCTGAATCCACCTCGTCGAACACGATGACGGAACGACCGTCCTTTGCCGTCAGGATAGTCTTCAGCGCAAGGACGAAGCGACTGAGTTCGCCGCCGGAGGCAATTTGCTTCAGCGGACCGAACGGCGCGCCGGGGTTGGTCGAAACCTCGAATGCGACGCGGTCAAAGCCTCCTTCGCCCTGCTGGTCAGGGTTCGGATCGACCACGACCTTGAACTGTGCCTTGTCGAGCTTGAGCGGTTTCAACTCGGCCATGACAGCTTTCGAGAACTTGCCCGCAGCCTTCTGGCGCTTGGCCGAGAGCTCCTCTGCAACCTTCCGGTAGGTTTCCGCAGCCATCTTCTCCCGAGCCCGCAGTTCGCCGAAGCTCGCCTCGCCCTCGTCGAGCAGTTCGAGCTGCCTGCGGACCTCTTCCGCATAGGCATGGAGCAGATCGGGCGCGCGGCCATATTTCCGGCCTGCGGCGCGCAGCGCAAAGAGACGTTCCTCGGTTTCATCGAGCGCGTTCTCGTCGCGGACGAATGCCTCGGCAGCATCGAGCAAGGCCGACCGCGCCTCGGCAAATTCGCTCAGTGCCGCATCGAGCCTCGCGGTCGCCTTGGTCAATGGCTCGGCTGCATCCTCGTCCAGCCGCGACGCGGCGCGTTCGATCCGTCCGGCTGCGGAGGACACCTTCGCCTCGAGGCCGTCATCCCCGAGCGCGGCGATGGCCGAGGAGAGATCCTCCGAGACCTTCTCCGCCGCCATCAGCTTGGCGCGCTTCTCGGCCAGCTCGGCTTCCTCGCCCGGTTGCGGGTCGAGCTTCTCCAGTTCATCGGCAACAAAGCGGAGATAATCAGCCTCACGGATCGCGGCATCCTGCTGCGCCTCGCGCTCGGCAATTTCCTGTCGGATGGCCTTGAGGTCGCGCCAGGCCGTCCGGGTGGCGGAGAGTTGCTTCGTCAGCCCGGCATAATCGTCGAGCAATGTGCGGTGCACGGACTGGTCGAGGAACCCTTGGCTTTCGTGCTGGCCGTGGACCTCGATCAGGCTCTGTCCGATGCGGCGCAGCACGCTTACGGGTACGGTCTGGTCATTGACGAAGGCGCGAGACTTGCCATCGGCATTCTGCACACGGCGCAGGATGATGAGGTCGTCCTCGGCGGGGACGCCCGCCTCGTCCAGCAGGGCCCAGACGGGGTGGCTCTCGCCCACGTCGAAAACTGCCGAGACGACGCCTCGATCCGCGCCTGCGCGAACGAGACCCTTCTCGGCCTTCCCGCCCACGGCAAGACCGAGGCTGTCGAGGAGGATCGACTTGCCCGCGCCGGTCTCACCCGTGAGCGCCGAAAGCCCCCCGCCGAGGCGGAGGGTCAGGCGGTCGATCAGAACGATGTCCTGAATGGTCAGTTCGATCAGCATGACGCCTCGTCATACAGTCCGAACCGACCCTCGGGTCAACTGGCCTCAGCCCTGAGGCTCGTCCGGGGCGAAGACAACGCCCTCGTTCCACGTCGGGCGAACCGGATCGTTCGCGATCCGGGTCACGAGGCCGAAGGTCAGGTCCGAGAACTTCGCCGCGTCCTGCCAGTTTATGGGCAGGTTCAGGTCGTCCGACGGCTTGTGGTAGTGCGTGGACATGAAGGTCTGGAAGTTCTGGAGGTTCTCGCCCTCCATCCCGCTGAACAGGAACAGCGACGGGATGCCCTGCTGCACGAAGCGATAGTGGTCCGAGCGCACGAAGAGCGACATCTGCGGCACCGGGTCGGGCGAGGCGAAGAGATCAACTTCGTCGGCGGCCGCCTTGAACGGCTGCTCGAGCGAAGAGTACTCCATGCCGAACGCGATGATCGAATCCAGCGGGTAGACGAGCACCGGCATGTCGATATTGACGTTGGCCACCGGCGTGTAGCCAAGCTCTTCGACATTGCGCGCAAGATGCGCGGCGCCGAGAAGGCCCTTCTCCTCGCCCGTCAGGGCTGCGACAATCACGGTGCGGGCGTTACCGCCTTCTTTCGCGATCCGGGCGGCCGCCTCCATGATGATGGCCGTACCGGTCGCGTTGTCGAGCGCGCCGTTATAGATATCGTCCGTCTCGGGATCGTCGTCAGGGCACATGCCGACATGGTCAAGGTGAGCCGTCAGGACGACAGCTTCATCGCGCAGGTCCGGATCCGTACCCGGAATGACACCGACGACATTATATGCATTCACAGGCTCCGAACTGGCCGAGGTCTGGAGCATGGCCGTCGCATCGAGCTCGAAGCTCTCCGCCTCTCCGGCCTTCACTTTTTCGACGACGCTGTCGAAATCATAGCCAGCGTCCTCGATCAGCTTGGCTGCGGCTTCGAGGCCCAGCAGCGCCACCGGCATCGGCGTGTCGAAGCCTGCACCGAGGGTGATCTGCCCCGGACTGTCCGAGTTGGTGAAGCGGGCGAAGCGGGCAATCGCCCGGTCTGTGGCGTCAAGATAGAGAATGCCAACAGCGCCGCGCTTCTCCGCTTCCATACGCTTGGTATCGAAGCGGCGAAGGTGGACCGAGGACGGGTTGTCGTCGATCTGCGGCGCGCCCTGGAACATCATGACAATCTTGCCCTCGACATCGACGCCCTCATAGGCGTTGAGGCCAAGTTCGGGGGCGACGATACCGTCACCGACAAAAACGATGCCGCCGCTGGCTGCTGCGGAATACTCCTCGCCCATGCCATCAGACGGCGGATAGAAGGCCACCGTCTCCCCCTCGATCAGGTCGATCTCCGAGCCCTTGGACACAATCGTCAGCTCGCCTTCGATGCTGGACGGGTTTACCCGGTGCAGCGGAACTGGCTGGCGGTAGCCGGGTGCTGCGGGGTCGATGTCCGATGCTGCGTAGAAGGTGGAGACATATTCGGCAGCCTTGTCGAAGCCCGGCTCGCCGGTATCACGGCCCTCGAATTCATCCGACGCCAGCACGGTAACATGGTTCTGGAGCCGCGTGCTCAGGTCTTCGCCGTAGGGATTGACCGTGGCGCATGCGGCGATGCTGGCCGAGAGGAGCAGCGCAGCGGCTGCGCGGGGGAACGAGAGATTGGTCAAACTGACCTCCTGTGACGCGTATTCATCGCAAACCGATAAAGGCTGATAGCGGCGATCTTGAGCCGCGTCCATGCGCGGCAGGATGAAGCGTCGCCGCGCCGCGCCTCAGGCGTTACCTCCTTCCCATGAAGCGTAACGGCAAACAGGTGGCGAAACGGGACCTGCCCGAGAAGGTCTGCAAGACCTGCGGGCGGCCTTTCACCTGGCGGAAGAAGTGGGAGCGCGTGTGGGACGAGGTCCAGTACTGCTCCGACCGCTGCCGGCGCGAGCGCAAGAGGGAGACAGCGTGATGGGACTCCAGAGCTTTCCGCAAGACTTTCGTGCCGCCGTCTGGGGCGCGTCCGGCGGTATCGGCGCGGCCTTCGTCAAGCACCTCTCCGAAGATCCCGCTTGCGGCGAGATCGTCGCGCTCTCCCGCAGGCCATTGGAAGGCGACGCCCGCAGCATCACCTATGACCCGGCCAGTGAGTCTTCGATCCAAAAGGCCGCCGAGGAAGCGGCGGCGGGCCAGCCGCTTCACCTCGTCATCGTCGCGACGGGCACGCTGCACGGCGAGGGCTACAGCCCCGAAAAGGCGCTGCGACAGCTCACCGGCGATGCCTTTCTCGAAGTCATGCGCATCAACGCCCTGCTTCCGGCCCTCATTGCCAAGGCGAGCGTCAATCATCTCGACAAGGAACGTTCGGTCTTTGCCGCGCTCTCGGCCAGGGTCGGCAGCATTTCCGACAACCGTCTCGGCGGCTGGCATAGCTATCGCGCGTCGAAGGCAGCGCTCAACATGCTCCTTCGCAACATCGCCATCGAGGTCGCGCGGAAGAACAGGAACGCCGTGATTGCGGGCATCCATCCGGGCACGGTGGATACCTCGCTCTCCGAGCCGTTCCAAGGCAATGTGCCCGAGGGCAAGCTCTTCACCCCCGAATACTCCACCGGCGAGATGCTGAAGGTCCTCGACAGCCTGCAGCCGGAGCAATCGGGCAATTGCTTCGACTACTCAGGCAAGCGCATCGAGTTCTAGACCCGGCCGAGGACCATGCGCGGACATCCCGACCTCCTTCTCCCCAAATGCGTCCGGAAAAGGAAGCTTCGCCCCCGCAGGGCGTCGGCCAGCGGCCGCCCTGCCGGAGGCGCGACGCGCCGTGAGGCAAGAGAACAAACCATTCGAGAGGCTGATGGAGAGATTAGGCCTGGCTGCCAAGCTGCTGCCGCAGCTTTCTCGAGGTTCAAAACCCGCTCGGTCCCGCTGAGAGCGCGAGCGGAGCCGCAGAGCGGCGCAGTCGAGCCAGCGCTCAAATAGGAGGCCGGTCAGGCCGACGGTAGCGCCAACGAACAAAGCTCCGCGCCCAAACGCCCGACCGGGCGTCGGCCAAAGGCCGCCCCGCCGGAGGCGCCACGCGCCGTGAGGCAAGAGAACAAACCATTCGAGGACATGAAGAAGACTATGGGTCTAGCTACCGAGCGGCTGCCGCCGCATTCTCGGACTACAAAACGTCCCCCGGACGTTTTGTTTTCGCTTCGCGAAATCGTCCTCGAATGGTGCGCGTACCAAGGATCGAACTTGGGACCCCTTCGATGTCAACGAAGTGCTCTACCGCTGAGCTATACGCGCGTTCCATTCGGAGAGCCGCCAATAGCGAAACGGACCGGCAGGCTCAAGCCCTAAATCGCGCCTTTTATCCCGGCTTGTACCGGATCAGGCCCTCTTGCGCCGTCGTAGCCACGAGCACGCCATCGCGGGTGAAGATCCGGCCGCGGGCGTGCCCCCTTGCGCCGCCGGACCAGCCTGAATCCATCGCGTAGAGGAGCCACTCCCCGACGGGCGGGTCGGCATGCATCCATACGGCGTGGTCGATGCTCGCCGAGCGCAGGCCCTTGTTCGTCCAGTGAAGCCCGTGAGGCAGCATCGCCGTGCCGAGAAGCGCGAAATCCGAAGCATAGGCCAGCACGGCCCGGCTGACGGCCGGGTCGTCGGGCGTTGCTGCCTTGAGCCTGAACCACATCTGCTGCTCGGGGGCGGTCTTCTTGCCGTAAAGCGCATCCGTCGAGACCCGGCGCAGCTCGACCCCCCTCTCGCGCTGCATGAAGGCACGGAAGCCCTCGGGCAGGTGCGTGAGCTCCGGCGCGATCTCCGCATCGGAGCGCAAGTCCTCCGGGTCCGGAACGTCCGGCATTTCCTCCTGATGCTGAAGACCCTCTTCCTCGATATGGAAGGAGGCGATCATGTTGAGGATCGTCTCGCCGCCCTGCTTGGCGACAACCCGGCGGTTCGAGAAGCTGCCGCCATCACGATCGCGCTCGACATAGTAGATTACCGGGCGGGCATCATCGCCGGGCCGCACGAAGTAGGCATGAAGCGAGTGCGCCTTGCGCTCGGGATCAACCGTTCGGGAGGCGGCCATCAGGGCCTGCGCCACCACCTGCCCGCCGAAGATCCGGCCATGGGCTTCGGGATCGCGGGCACCCCGGTAGAGGTCACGGTCGATCGTCTCGAGATCAAGGAGTTTGAGAAGGGCTTGGGCTTGCTCGGTCATGGACATCGAGGTGCGCCGGATCGCGCGCCCGATCAAGTCCGGCAAGAGCCGCAGAAATCACCGAGGCTATGCAGACAGGCCGCCTGGACACCGAACGCGCCGGCGCCGGGGCATCAGCCTCATCGTCTCGTGTGGGTGGGATGATGGTGGAGAGGGCTGGATTCGAACCAGCGTACGCATACGCGGGCAGATTTACAGTCTGCTGCCTTTAACCACTCGGCCACCTCTCCATAGGCCGCCCGAGGGCGAAGCCGCGCACTAGCGAAATGAAATCGGACGCGCAACCGCTTCCTCTTCCTTCCTGAACAGATTTTCGGCAGGAGGCGCCGATGCAGAACAACCGCCGCTCCGAAAAGCCCCGGCAGGACGGGCCCGTCTGGCTCTATGGCCGCCACGCCGTGCTGGCGGCACTCAAGAATGCGCGCCGCGACCTCAAGCGGCTGGTGCTGACCGAGAACGCCGCCGCATGGCTGGCCGAGCAGCACAAGGTGCCAGGCTCCGCCGAAAGCCTGAAACCGCACCAGATTGACAAGCTGCTGCACCCCGGCGCCGTGCACCAGGGCATTGCCGGGCTCTTCTCCGACCTGCCCCGTGCGCGGCTGAAGGAAGCCTGCTCGGCCAGAACTGGCCGCCCCGTCGTCGTCCTCGACCAGGTGACGGACCCCCAGAACATTGGCGCCATCCTGCGCGTCGCAGCGGGCTTCTCGGCACAGGCCGTCATCGTCCAGGACCGGCGCACCCCTCCCCTCGCCGGGGCGCTGGCGAAAGCCGCGGCCGGGACGCTCGAGACCATGCCGGTCGTCCGTGCCGTGAATATCAGCCGTTCGCTCGAAGCGCTGAAGGATATGGGGTTCGAAGTCGCCGGTCTTGCTGGCGAGGGCGCTGTCCCCCTGCCCGAATTCGGGACGTCACGACCGCTCGCGCTGGTCATGGGGGCCGAGGGCAAGGGCTTGCGGGAGGGCGTGCGGGGACACTGCGATTCGCTCGTGTCGATCCCGCTCGCCGAAGAGGTGGAAAGCCTGAATGTCGCGACGGCCGCAGCCGTCGCGCTCTACGCCGTCACGAATCAGGTGGCCGGGACGCCTGGCGCGAGTTCGCCGGAGAGGAACTTGGCATAAACCGTCAGTTCCCCATCGCGCAGCTCGCCATCGCCATTGCCATCGGCCAGGGAGAAGGTTTCGAGGCGAGCATCCTGCCATGCTGACTGGTCGAGGCCGTCCTTCGCCATCACGCGCAGGTGGTAGTCGCGGCGGGCCACTGCATCGAGGGCCGCACGCTCCGCGGCGCCCATCGAATTCGGGATGTCCTCGGGAACCGGGATCCGGATCAGGCTCTGGCCATCGATGGGGATCTGACGGTTGAAACGGGCCAGCTGGGCGTAGACCACCCGCCGGGCGGCATATTCGTCTTCGTCGATGATGCCGTCGCGGTTGACGTCCACCTTCTCGAAGGCCCGCGCCGCATCCAGCATCGCGTCGGTCATCGGCACGGCATCCACGGCACCGCCAAACGGATTCACGACACCTTCGCCCAGCGAGGCGGAACCCATCGTCATCGTGGCAGTCACTGCCAGGGCCGTTATCAGTTTCATATTGCGCGTCTTCATCGTTGCACGCCTCCTGCCCGTACAAATGCAAGAGGCGTGCGATGATCGCGCAAATTCGAACGATCGTGAAAAGATTAACGCAGTATTACTGCATTCATCCTACGATTTCGTCGTCCGAGAAGAAGAAAGCGATCTCTTCCTTGGCCGTTTCCGGGGCATCTGAACCGTGCACCGAGTTGGCGTCGATCGATTCGGCGAACTCAGCGCGGATGGTGCCCGGAGCGGCTTCCTTCGGGTTGGTGGCGCCCATGACTTCGCGGTTTTTCGCGATGGCGTTCTCGCCTTCGAGCACCTGGACGACGACCGGGCCGGAAGCCATGAAGCTCACGAGGTCGTTATAGAACGGACGGTCCTTGTGGACGGCGTAGAACTCGCCAGCGCGCTCTTCGGAGAGCTTGATGCGTTTCTGCGCAACGATGCGCAGGCCGGCGGTCTCGAGCTTGTCGATGATCTTGCCGGTGATGTTCCGGGCGGTGGCGTCCGGCTTGATGATGGAAAGAGTGCGTTCGGTGGCCATGTCTGGTCCCTTGTTTGTAACGAAGTGGGGGCGCCATTACATGCGGGCTCTAGGCGCGGCAACCGGGAGAACGTGAGAATGAGTGACGAAGAACGCTGGCAGGGAATTGCGGTTTACAGTTTGTATCTGGTAGCCCTTTTCACGGGCGTCCCTGCCCTGGTCGGGGTCATACTCGCTTATATCTTCCGGGAAGACGCCGGGCCCGTCGCGCAAAGCCATTTCGAGCACCAGATTGGCCTCTTCTGGCGCGCGGTGTTCGGCAATGTCATCAACGGCATCATCTTCGCTGTCGGCGTGGCGCTGACCTCCACGGTGATCTTCTCGATCATCGGGATCCCGCTGATGATTGTCTCCGGGATCGTCTTCATCTGGCTCTGGCTGATGCTGCTGACCCGCTCGATCCGCGGAATCAGCAGGTTGAACCGCGGCGAAGGCTATCCCGTGCCGGCGGGTTGGGGGCTCTAGGCGCCCCCTCCCTCCATGAAACGACGGACGATCACCGTCATCGAGAGGAAGATCCAGAGCGTGTTGAACGCGATCAGCGTCGGGAGGAGCTTCCTCATCGACGCCCAGATCAGTGCGACAGACGTGCCGAGGGTCAGGACGTGCAACCACCAGATCTCGAACCCGAAGACGAGGCCGGGGACGATGACCGCGGCCTTGGTGCCCCAGGCAAGGAACTCGACTGTGTTGTACGCGGTCCAGTAGTCCCTTCGCAGCCACATGCGCATGCAATCCGCAATCGGCTGCCAGCCGACCACTGTGTAAACGACGATGGTGATGACGGTCGCGAGGATCGCGGCCAGCAGATACGGGTCCATCCGCCCGCGTTAGCCTGATCCGGTTACCAAGCCACCTGTCAGAGCGCCGCGCCGCGCCTGACGAAAGGCTGCGCCTTGCCGTAGACGAGGCTGCGCCACAGCCATTCGAGCGGGCCAAAGTGGAAAGCCCGCAGCCAGAGCGGCGACCAGACCAGCATGGCGATGAACGCGGCGATCGCGACGACCATGAGGAAAGCGAGCGACACCTCACCGTAAAGGCCACCGGCATGGCCTCCGGCAATCGTCGTGCCGATCAGGGAGCAGGCAATGTAGTTCGTGAACGCCATCCGCCCGACGGCTGCGACAGCGCCGAATTTAAGTCCCAGGCTGACCAGCGCCGAAATGAGACAGGCATAGCCGAAGGCCCCGATATACCCGTCGGACATCGCCATCCATGTGTTGAGGCTGAAGACCCTGAAGTCATAGCCCGAAGCCCGCAGCGCTCCGATCTGCACCCAGTCGAGGGCCCATGCCGCGCTCAGCGCCACCACCGCCAGCGGCAGGGTCAGGCGGAGCGGCCAGCGGCCTCGATAAAGGCCACCCTTGAACCCCGCCATGCCGAGGACCATCAGCGCGAGCGAGACGAGCCACATGCCTCCGAACAGGAAATAGAAGCCGATGAATCCGACCGCCTCCTTCGCCCTGAAGGCGATCTGGTCAGCGATGGAACCCTGCATGGCGTCGATCTCGGCCTTGAGCGTTTCCGGCGTAGGCTCCCAAAACATCGGTGCGAGCTTGTTATAGAGATCATCGTCGAAGGCAGGCCCCGCCGCAAAGATCCCCATCCACGCCGTCCCGAGTACCAGCATGACGAAGCCGAGCACGACAAGCAACCAAAGACGCATACGGACGAAAAACATGGCGAGCAGTCCTGTCACTCCGTAGATGAACAGGATGTCGCCGACCCAGATCAGGATCAGGTGGAACGCGCCGAAGACAATCAGCCAGAGATTGCGTTTCAGGAGGATGCGCCTCTTGTCATCTCTGGCGATCAGCCGCTCACTGATCATCAGCAGGCCCGCACCATAGAGCGCGGTGAAGGTCGTCCGCCATTTGTCCTCGACAAGGAATTTCTGGAGCAGGGCGATATGCTGGTCGAGTTCCGAGGCCCAAAGGGTGGGATTGCTGTAGTAAGCGAAGGGCATCGCCATCGCCTTGATGTTGACGATGAAGATCGCCATCACCGCGAAGCCGCGGAGCACATCGAGAAACGCAATTCGGTCAGCCCCGGTGACGGGCCCGCCGGAGGGAATTGTGCCGGACATCAGGCCCTCCCCGCCTTGATCCAGGTTAAACCTATCCTGCTGGCCCGAAGGGCGGAACCACGTTTTATCGTTTTTCGCCAAAAAAATGCAGCGCCAGCCGACGGCTATGGGGGCGTGTGCGGTGCTCTGCGATGTAAACAGCCTGCCAGGTCCCGAGCGCCAGCCGTCCACCCGCCACGGGGATCGAGAGCGTGGGGCTCGTCAGCGCGGCCTTGATATGCGCAGGCATATCATCAGGCCCTTCGGCCGAGTGGCGATAGCCGCCATGCTCGGGCGCGAGGCCGTCAAGCGCGTCCGTCAGGTCGCTGAGGACATCCGGATCGGCGTTTTCCTGGATGACGAGGCTCGCGGAGGTATGGCGGAGCAGGATCGTGAGGAGCCCATCCCCCGCACCTTCTGCACGAAGCCAGTCGCCGAGAGCAGGTGTCACATCGATGAACCCCCTGCCCCCGGTCCTGATTGTCAGTTCACCCAGCGACTGATGCATTCAGTCGAGTGGCGGAATACGGAGCACCTGCCCCGGATAGATCTTGTCGGGATCCGACAGCATCGGCTTGTTGGCTTCGAAGATCACGGGATACTTCGATGCGTCGCCATAATGCTCCTTGGCGATCTTCGACAGCGTGTCGCCGGGCTTCACCTCGTACATCGTGCTGGCCGGTTCCTTCTTCTCGTCCTCGATCTCAAGATGGCTCTCGACCTCGGCCACGCCCTCATTGTTGCCGGCCGCGACGATCATCTTTTCCGCCGTCTCGCGGTCGGGGACCTTGCCCTTGAGGACGACCTTGGTGTCCTTCGCTTCAGCTTCGACCTTGTCGGCTTTGAGATTGTTCTTCTTGAAAAGATTGGTGAACCAGTTGCCGTCGTCGCCGTCGGGCTTCTTGTCCTTGCCGCGGGTTCGCTCGAACTTGAAGAGCTCCATGTTGTCCTCCCATGGGTTCGCACCGGGAACTTAGGGTTTTCCGCCCCACCCGCCCAATCACGCCCAATCACGCCCGCAGGAGCGGCTGCTAGCGGCTCAGGAGCGGCGCCAAGGTCACGAACCACTCCATGACGGCGCGGCCGAACATCACGTCGAGAACAAACGTCAGTCCCATGACGATCAGCCCGGAAACCATGAACGGCGTGAGGGTTTCGAACTCCCCTTCTCCCTCGTTGGCACGGACGGAGAGGTAAGCGTAGCCGCAACAGGTGACGAGATAGCCGATGTAAACAGCGGCGCGAAGCGGTCCGTAAAGCTCGGAAGGCTCCACTGCTCCTCGTCCGACCACCTGGAAGCCCATGGTCACGATCGCGAACGCGGCAACGATCAGCGGAGCGAGCATCCCTGCGATGACCGGGTTCGCGGGCAAATTGATCCGCTCGGGGTTGGAGACGGCGTTGATGAGCGGCTTTTCCTTGATCGTCATGAGCTTGCTCCCAACCCTGACGGTATCAGGTCAGCCTGTTACGGCCAAGGATTGGGCGCAGTCTCTACGGCCAGAGCACCTCGGGGTTCTTCATCGTCTTGATCTCGAGAATGTTGTTGTTCGGATCCGCGATGAAGAAGGTCTCCTGCTCGTACTTGTCGCCTTTGAAGCGGCGGTAGGGCGGGTCGATATATTCAAGGCCCGCCTCGGCGATGCGCTCCTTGAGGGCATTGAAGTCCTCCTCGGACAGGTGGACCCCGAAATGCGGGACAAGGACATTGCCCATGTCGACGTCGTGGCGGACCGAGGGGAGCTGCTCCTCGCTCTGGTGCAGGGTGAGCTCATTGCCCCAGAAGTTCACGTCCTGCCAGCGACCCTCTTCGGAATTGCCGAGCGTGCAGCCGAAGACCTCGGTGTAGAACTTGACCGTCTCTTTGAGATCGCCTGCGGGAATGGCGAGGTGGACGATGGCGGACGACATGGCGGGCTCCCTGAGTTTTCCTCATGGGAGTACGAGACTCTCTCTTCTGCGACAAGCTGGCTCAAGGGAACACCGGAAGAACAGCACAAACAACCGCCCGTGGGCGGTTTTTTGGAGGAGGGAAGCTCGCACGCGGTCACCGCAGCGAAGATTGCTTCATGGCTTGCTGCAACGCAAAGGGCGCTACCCCCTACCGCGCGCTAGCGCCGGATCACCACACTCTTCCGAACGGCCGAACATCAGCTCAAGCCAAGAAGCGACCGAAGGCAGGCGGGGTCACGCGATAGCGCCTTCCCGCTCCGCCGGATGACACCGGCACAGACAGATCATCAGTCGACGGATCCTGAACTCCCGGCGTCTGTCCGTGGGGGGATTGTAGCGCAGGTGGATAGGGCGGGGATAACGTAGGGCGGGTGCGCGTTGATGCCGTTGATCCGCTCGCGCAACGGTGCCCGCACCCGCGCGCCAGACCGGCGAACATGGCACCGCGGCTGCCGGAACTGCCGCACACCGATCAAAGTTCACAAACGGGCAGCCGCCCTACGACGCGGAGCACCCTGCTCCTGACTTGTCAGCGCCGCTATTGGCGAAGCTCACCGCTCCGCCTTCCGGTACTTGATCCTACGCGGAACGTCCGCATCCGGACCAAGCCTGCGCTTTTTGTCCTCGATATAGGCTGCGAAGTTGCCTTCGAACCATTCGACGTGGCTGTTGCCTTCGAAGGCCAGAATATGCGTCGCGATGCGGTCGAGGAACCACCTGTCGTGCGAGATCACCACGGCGCAGCCTGCGAATTCGTCGAGGGCGGCTTCGAGTTCACGGAGCGTATCAACGTCGAGGTCGTTGGTCGGTTCGTCGAGGAGGAGGAGGTTCGCGCCCTCTTTCAGCATCTTGGCGAGCTGCACGCGGTTACGCTCACCGCCGGAGAGGTCGCCGACTTTCTTCTGCTGGTCCGCGCCCTTGAAGTTGAACCAGGTGCAGTAGGCGCGGGAGTTGACCTCGCGCTTCTCGCCCAGCTTGATGATGTCGAGGCCGCCGGAGATCTCCTCCCAAACGGTGTTGGAATCCGTGAGATTCTCCCTGGTCTGATCGATATAGCCGAGCTTGACCGTGTCGCCGAGGCGGATGGTGCCCTCGTCCGGGGTTTCCTTGCCGGTCAGCATCTTGAACAGGGTCGTCTTGCCCGCGCCGTTGGGGCCGACCACACCGACAATGCCCCCCGGCGGCAGCTTGAAGTCGAGGCCGTCGATCAGGAGCTTGTCGCCAAAGGCCTTCTTCAGGCCCTCCGCCTCGATCACCACGCCGCCAAGGCGTGGGCCCGGCGGGATCTGGATCTGGGCAGTGCTGACGTTCTCGTTGGCTGCCTGGTCGCGGAGCTTCTCATAGGACTGGATCCGGGCCTTGGACTTGGCCTGGCGGGCCTTCTGGCCCTGGTTGATCCACTCGAGCTCGCGGTCGAGGGTCTTCTGACGCTTGGCCTCCTCGCGCTCTTCCTGGGCGAGGCGCTTGGCCTTCTGCTGCAGCCAGCTTGAATAGTTGCCCTCGTAGGGAATGCCCTTGGCCCGGTCGAGTTCGAGGATCCAGCCTGTGACATTGTCGAGGAAATACCGGTCGTGGGTGACGAGGACGACGGCGCCCGGAAAATTGCGCAGGTAGTTCTCGAGCCATGCGACGCTCTCGGCATCGAGGTGGTTGGTCGGCTCGTCGAGGAGAAGGAGGTCGTTCTTCTCGAGGATCAGGCGGGCCAGCGCGACACGGCGCTTCTCACCGCCCGAAAGGTCCGTGACCGGCCAGTCTCCTGGCGGGCAGCGCAGGGCTTCCATCGCCAGCTCGACCTTGGAGTCGACGTCCCACGCGTCGAGGGCGTCGATCTCCTCCTGCAGCTTGGACATCTTCTCCATCAGCTCGTCGGAGTAGTTCTCCGCCAGCTCCATCGAGACGTCGTTGAATTCCTGCACCTTGGCCTTGATCTCGGCGACGCCCATCGCGGCGTTCTCGAAGACCGTCTTGGTGGGGTCGAGCTCGGGCTCCTGCGGCAGGTAGCCGACCTTGGCCCCCTCGGCGGCGTAGGCCTCGCCGGTGTATTCCTGATCGACGCCGGCCATGATCTTGAGCAGCGTCGACTTACCGGCGCCGTTCACGCCCACCACGCCGATCTTCGCGTCCGGGTAGAACTGCAGGTGGACGTTATCGAGGATCTTCTTGGCCCCGTAGGATTTGGTGAGGCCTTGCATGAAGTAGATGAACTGGCGTGCCATTGCGGGGCGGTCCTTTGGTGAACGCTGCAGGGAAAAGAGGGCCGCAGTTAACGCTCGCCGCCCCCCTGTTCAAGCGGATTGGGCGGGCCTTTCCGCGCTGAAATCCATGCATGACACGGACATGGCCAATGTGAGAAGGTTAACCGATAGAGGAGGGACAATCACGCTGAAAGCAATTCTGGGCGGCTTGGCCGCCGCGGCGGCGGTGCTGGAAGCAGCCAAGCCGCACTGCTGACGGATTTCGATCTGCCGAACCTGAGCTTCGAGATCGACGCGAAGCCTAACGGCAATCCGGTGACAATCACCGGGACCTCGAACGGTCTCGGCTTCTCCTTTGTCGGCACCAACTTTTCGCCGCTGGCATCGACGACCAATGCAACGAGCTATGTCGGACTTCCGGGCAAGTATGACGACATCCACACGGCGTCCGGCACATTCACCTTCGCCAAACCGATCGAGGGGCTGATCTTCGGGACGACCAATGACAGCTCGCAGATGGTGACGCTGCTGATGGATGGCACGGTCGTGGACCTTGGCGGCTCGCTCATCAATGTGGCTGGCGGGGTCCAGTATTCGGCGTCCTTTACCGGGGGCATCGGGCTTGTCGTCTTCTCCCAAGCTGTGTCCACCTTCTCGATGCAGGTGACGAACCCATTGGATGGTGTCGATTTTTCGGTCTTCGCCCTTGAGAAAGTGGGCAATCCGATCCCGGTTCCAGGCGCTGCGCTGCTGATGATCCCGGGTCTCCTGTTGCTGCGCCGGGCAAGAGCGCGGGCCTAGGCGCAGACCACGGCAAGGCAAAGAAAAACCCCCGCCTGTATTTGGGAAGGGCGGGGGCTTTCTGGTGCGGGCGGTGAGGCGCCCTTGGGAGCTTTGTGGGACGGCGGTGCGCCCCGGAGAGACTTGAGAACCTCAGGCGACACCCTTGCGGCCGCGCCTTGCGAAGAACGCTGCAAGCCCGGTGCCAAACAGCACGGCCCCGGCCGGGACAGGGGTCTCGGAAACCTTGATGTCGTCGAGGAAGCCGCCGAGTTCGTTCTCGCGCCCGCCTGCGGCAAACATCAGGGCATTGTCGCCAAGGGCCGCGGTGAAGACCATCGAGATGACCTGCCAACCGCCATATTGCGAACGGACACCGTCCACCGTCCCGAGAAGGGACCGGGCGTCAAAGCTCCGGTTGCCCTGCCCGCCATCGGTCAGGGTGCCGACAGAGACATCGATGCCGTTGTCATTCTGCCGGTTCGTCCGCGGCTGGTAGGCGAAAGTGACGGTGTATTGCTGTCCCGCCTGGAGGTTCATCAGGGCAGCCATGGCGGAGTTGGCACCCTCGCCCGGGTTCGGGTTGACCTGGAAGTCGCTGTCGAGCTCGACATACTGGTGGCCTTCATAAGCCGGGACGACCACGCCCGAGCGCTGGATCTCGATGCCTGCACCATCCACGGTTACGAACTGGCCGAAGACGTCATAGACGTTCCAGCGCCGCCCGATCTGGGTTCCTTCGAAGGTTTCGGTGAAAATGGTGGCGGCGTCAGCCACGCCGAGCGAGGCAATCGCGGTTGCGACAGCGGCAATCCGTTTCATCTGGGCACTCCTGCATAGCCGCGGCGCGGCGTTCCGCAGGAGGAGAAGCAATCACCGTACCAACGCGCTCGGCGCTGAATTCTGTCACAATTTGGCAACAAACACGCAGGATATGCTGCGGTCGAGCAAGGTAAAGATAGCATCTACCTCCCGAAACGACATGTTGCCTGTCCCGAAATATAACATCGGGCAAGAAACAGCATCAGGGAGACACCAGATGACCCGACTGCCTCTGACTTCTTTCCTCGCCCTCGGCGTGTCCGCCATGGCGCTCACCAGCGCCGCGAATGCACAGGACCAAGACGACGATGATGTTATCGTCGTCACTGCCCAGAAGCGCGAACAGAACATCCTCGAAGTCCCCTTCTCGGTGGACGCCCAGACCCAGGAAGATATCCAGCGCACGGGCTCGCAGACCCTCGAGGACATTGCGCGCAACGTTGCCAGCCTCAACATCCAGAACCTTGGCCCGGGCCAGAGCCAGGTTTCCGTCCGCGGGGTCTCGGCCGGCCAGATCGTGCGTGACCAGCCCGGCGTGAAAGAGCAGGTCGGCGTCTATCTCGATGAGAGCGTGATCTCGCTGTCGCTCTTCACTCCCGACCTCGACCTCTTCGACCTCAACCGGGTCGAGACGCTGCGCGGTCCGCAAGGCACCCTCTTCGGTTCGGGCTCGATCGGCGGCACGCTGCGCTACATCACCAACCAGCCGAACACCGAAGAGTTCGAGGCGATGGTCGAAGCCGATGTGAACACCATCACTGACGGCGGTGTCGGCGGCAGCCTCAAGGGCGTCGTCAACGTTCCGTTCTCTGACGACGTTGCCCTGCGCTTTGTCGCCTACCACACCGAATATGGCGGTTTCATCGACGCCCTGCGCGAGGACCCTTCCGCGGCCAATGGCTACCGCGTCGACGAGGACGTCAACTCCGGCAACCGCCAGGGCATGCGTGCCTCATTGGTCTGGAAGCCGACGGACAACCTGACCATCACGCCGCGCGTGGTCTTCCAGGAGATCGACGTCGACGGCTTCAACCGGCAGGAAGTCTTCAACGTCTTCGCCAACCCGTACACGACGACCCGGACGCCGATCCAGCTTGAAGAGCGCCAGCAATACCTCCTGCGGGACGAGCGTTTCTTCGATGAGACAATCATCAGTGACCTGACGGTTTCCTATGACTTCGCCGACATGGCGTTCATCTCGATCACCTCGGTCATGGACCGTGAGATCCTCGTCAGCCGCGACGCTTCGGCCCTCACCGGTTCGGTGTCGATCGACCTCGGTTACCCGGATGCAGCGGTCCTGACGCCGTCGAATCTCCGTGACACGACGGATCTCGACAGCTTCACCCAGGAGGTCCGCCTCCAGTCGACGACCGATGGAGGCTTCGACTGGCTGGTCGGTGCCTTCTATTCGAAGATCGAGCGCGACTATGCCCAGCGCCTTCCCACGCCGGGTTATGATGCGTTCACCGATCAGGTCCTTGGCGCAGGGACTTCGGACGCGGTCCGCAACGGCTTCGGCCCTGACAGCCCGTTCAACTCGGACCTGTTCTACGACCTGACCCAGTACGCCCTTTTCGGTGAGGCGACGCTGCACGTGAACGACGACTTCCGCGTGACGGCTGGCGGCCGTTATTACGACTTCGAGGAAGACCGCGAGATCACCACGGGTGGCCTCTTCGCCAATGGCGACTTCATGGTGATGGATTCGACGACCTCGGATGGTTTCAACGGCCGGGTCATCGCAGCTTATGACGTCAACGAAAACGTCACGGTCAACGCGCAGGTTTCGGAAGGCTTCCGCCTCGGCGGCGTCAATGACCCGCTCAACATCCCTCTGTGCTCGGCTGAGGACGAGGCGCTGTTCGGCAGCTTCCAGGCCTATGACGACGAGACGCTGGTCAACTACGAAGCCGGGCTGAAGTCGGACTTCGGCAGTGTCCGGTTCAATGCTGCTGCATTCTACACGGACATTTCGAACCTGCAGGTCACGCTCGATGCCGGCTCGTGCTCCTCGCGGATCGTGTTCAACGTTCCCGAAGCCCACACACGGGGTGTGGAGGTCGAACTCGGCTTCGAGCCCATCGACGGCCTCGACATCTCCTTCGCAGGCTCGTGGATCGAGGCAGAACTCGACAGCACCGTGACGCTCGGTGACGGGACACAGATTCCGGGGCTGTTCGATGGCGCGGAACTGCCTTCGGCTCCGCAGGTGCAGGCGGCCATCGTCGCGAGCTACGAGTATCCGCTCGACAGCTTCCGTCCGGGTTGGTCCGCGGTCGTCAACGGCTCGGTCCAGTACGTCGACGAGCAATTCACCCAGCCGGGTGACCAGGACCCGATCATCCAGCCCTTCTCCAGCGGCCTGCCCTTTGGCGGTGCCACGGGTAACGAAGTGACGGCACTGGATCTTCAGCTCCCGGACTACACCAT
The DNA here is from genome assembly GCF_014651915.1 of Parvularcula lutaonensis. Lineage (GTDB taxonomy): Bacteria > Pseudomonadota > Alphaproteobacteria > Caulobacterales > Parvularculaceae > Parvularcula > Parvularcula lutaonensis. The sequence goes on along the minus strand of NZ_BMXU01000002.1, from coordinate 757,643 downwards.
CGCCAACTTCTCCTGGGGCCTGATGAATGACGATGGCTTCGAGGCCCTTCTCTACATCAACAACGCGTTTGACGAGAATGCGCTCCTGTCCTTCGACCGTGAGCGGGGTGGCCGTGCCCGCCTCGGCTTCCGGACGAACCAGCCGCGCACCATCGGCCTGACGCTGCGTAAGCGCTACTAAGCTCGTCCGTTATCGGATGAGAGAGGGAGGCCTTCGGGCCTCCCTTTTTTATGCGCGGAGGATGGGGCTAGCGAGATGGATAGCGCGCGCCACCGCCGCGTCTGCGCCATAGGGCGCGCCAAGAATCGCGAGGCCCGAACCCTTCATCCCCTTCCCGCCCTTGAGGTCGAAGCCGACCTCGCTGACCAGAGGCCCGCCATCGGCCATGCGTGCAAGGAGGTCCTTGTGCCGTCCCGCATCGAGGAGCGGGTACCAGACCATGACCGCAGCCTCCGGCCAGCGCTTGTGGATCTTCATTGCAAGATCGGCAGCCCGTCCGTACTCGTCCTTCACCTCATAGGGCGGGTCGATCAGGACAAGACCCCGCCGCGGCTCCATCGGCGTTAGCGCCACCGCGCCTTCATAGGCATCGCGGTTATGGACCGCCGCCCCTGTGCCCTTCATCGCCTTCTTCAGCGCCGCGTGCTCCTGCGGATGCATCTCCATCAGCACCATGCGGTCCTGCTCACGAAGCAGCGACGCGGCGACCATCGGCGAGCCTGGATACGCCGTCTCACCGTAATGGGTACGGATCATCCTGAGCGCATCGTTGATGGCCGAGCCCTTGGGCGGGTCGAGCAGCGTGATCCCTTCCGCCGCCTCGCCGGTCTTCAGCGACTCCTGTGAGGTCAGGTCATATAGCCCCCGCCCCGCATGGGTCTCTAGATAGCTGATCCCCCGATCTTTCTTCGTCAGAAGACGGATCAACTCCGCCAGCACGAAGTGCTTGTGCACGTCGGCAGGATTCCCGGCGTGATAGGCGTGCTGGTAGGAGAGCATTGCTCAGTCTTCTGAGGGCGGTTCGACGGGTTCCAGAGCGAAGACGATAAGAAGGTCTTTTGACACTTCCACCGTCGGCTGATCTATCGGGATTGTGCGGATCGCATACTGTCGTTGAGTACCAGCGCCAACAGGCGCGAACATGTCGTTGAGCCGCATCTCCGGTAGATAGTAATCATCAATGTTCGGCGGTCGGATCTCCAATATCGATCCGGCCCGGCTTCCGGAAGTGGAAGCGATGAGGTCGGCTTCTCTGCGCGCTTTGGCGAGGACAGCGGTGAGCGCCGCTGCTTCGGCTGCCTCCTTATCGGAGGCAAAGAAGCTCATGAGTTCTACCGAACCTCTGACCTTTTCCGAAGCCAAGGACATCAGATTGCCGGCCTGAAGGGCTGGCTGCCCTTTAATGTCCAGCGATACCGTGGCGACGTATTCTCCGGGCGCGCAGACCCTATCAGCATCGTAGCCAAATACCTCCTTGCACCTTTCGTCCGGACGCGGGACGATCGAAATGTCGTCGGTTTCAATGCTGAATCCGGTCAAACCTTCAAGCGCTGGAATCGCTGCGCGTAAATCATCAAGCTGCGCTGTCAGCTCGATCAGTGTACTATCTTGCGTATCGCCAAACCCAACGACACTAACCTTGATGAAAAAGGAATCAGCGGGAACACTAACCTTCTCATCGACTGAGACGTAGAGCTTCCGCGTGTCAGCCTCAGGCAAGCATCCTACCAATCCTAAGCACAAAGCGGCGCCAGCGACTGCCCTCAAACACATGTTTTCTCTCCCCTATCAGAGAGACACTGGCACAATTGGAGAGGTCGGCCAAGCGCGCAGGACAACCGACGTCAGCGCTGGAACGTCTCACGGACAATCAGCTCGAGATTTTCCCGGTCCACCTCATCGAAGGTCCCCACATCCGGGCTGTCGATGTCGAGGACGGCGATCAGCTCGCCTTCTTTCGTCCGTACGGGAACGACGATCTCGCTGACAGAGCGGCTGTCGCAGGCGATGTGGCCTTCGAACTCGTGGACATCGTGGACGACCTGCGTCTCGCCCGTCCGTGCCGCAGCGCCGCAGACGCCGCGGTCGAACGGGATGCGCAGGCAGCCGAGGGTGCCCTGATACGGCCCGACGACGAGCTCGCGCTCCTTCTCCGGGTCGACGAGGTAGAAACCCGTCCAGATATTGTCCGGGAAGGCCTGCGCCAGCAGGCAGGAGACGGTGGCCATACGCGCGGTCAGGTTCGGCTCGCCTTCGAGAACGGCGGCGATTTCCCTGGCGGTCTGGCGGTAAAGTTCGGCTTTGCTCATTCCACGAGGCTAAAGCGCAAGGGCGGCAGGTCTGCAACGGCAACTTCGACGCGGTCCCCAGGCTCGAGCGCGCCAATACCCGCAGGGGTGCCCGTGAAGATCAGGTCGCCAGGACAGAGGTGGAAGTAGCGCGAGAGCTTCATGATGATCTCCGGCACGCTCCAGATCATGTCTGAAAGGTCTGCCTGTTGCCGCGTCTCGCCATTCACCGACAGGGTGATCGGCCCGCGGTCGAGCAGCCCTTTCGCTGGTGCCAGCCGCCCGAGCACCGCGCCGTCATCGAGCGCCTTGGCGAGGTCCCAGGGCCCGCACCGCTCCTTCGCCTCGTTCTGCAGGTCCCGGCGGGTCAGGTCACAGCCGCAGCCATAGCCGTAGATCGCCGCGATCGCCTCCTTCTCCGAAAGCGCGGTGCCGCCATCCTTCAGGCCGACCACCAGCTCGCCCTCATAGTGAAGGTCGTCCGTAGCCAGAGGATAGGGGATCTCACGCGCCGATGTCGCCGCATGGGCGGGCTTGGTGAAGAAGACCGGCGGCGTGGTCTTCGGGTCGCCGCCCATCTCGCGGGTATGGTCAGCGTAGTTCTTGCCGATGCAGAAAATCCGGCGGATCGGAAAACGCTGGCCGTCCGTGGTGGCCACGCTTGGCTGACTGACTGTGAACATCGGCACGCCTTAGACAATCTGCCAGAAACTTACGATCATCGCGCCCAGCAGGGCAAAGAAGAACAGCGAGTGGTAGACGACCCCGACAAATACGGTCGTCGCGATCGACTTGCGCCAGCTGCGATGAAACGCTCCGCGCAGGCCCATCAGGTAATAGAGCGGGACACCCACGAGGAAAGCCAGCGCGCCAGCCTCTGACGGCAGCAGGAAACCCGTCCAGATCGTCAGCGTCATCACCACGAAGGCAAAGGCGTGAGTCTGGATCGCCAGCAGCAGGTGGTCGTAGACGAGCGCGTCGCGCCCCCTGATGAACACGGTGCCCAGGACCGCCATCAGCGGCACGAAAAGCAGCAGCAGGAAGGGGATGACCTCGTTCAGCGCATTGTTGAACGCCGCGGGGTTCTGCATGGTCTGGATCAGCGCATCGCCGAGGCGCTCGCTGGTCATCTCGCGGCCAAGGAAGGTGAAGCCCTCGCCCACCGAGACGCGGGAGCGGAGCCACTCCTTCTCTTCCTCCGTATAGGTCAGGTCGTGGGCTTTGATGAGGAAGCCGCCATAGGGGACGATCTTCGGCGCGTCCTCCATCTGGGAATCGATCTCGTCAGCCTGTGCCTCGTCGATGACGCCTTCGTCGAGAAGAGCCTGGGCAACGTCGCTGCGGACGGTTTCGACATCCTCGCGAAAGTCGCCGCGGACTGTTTCGATGTCCGCTCGGAAGTCTGAAAGCGGCCCCGCTTCCCGGTCATCGCCGGCAGCATCGGCTGGCACCGTGTCGTCACGAGACCCGACCTGCGTGGCCTCTGAGTTTTCGCCATTGCCAATGGTGAGGTTCGCGATCTCCTCGTCGTCCTCGGTGACACGGAACTGGATGTTGCTCTCGGAGATGTCGGTGTCCTCGGGGACGAGCTGGAGGACGAAGATGTTCCGGTCGGTCAGCCAGAGCGTCGCGAAAAAAACGAAGGTGACGACGAAGAAGAACCTGACCGGTGGGGTGAAGGGCGAGCGCTTGCCATGGGCATACTGGTGGACGTGGCTGCCCGGCCGCGACAGGGAGCTGCGCACGGTGCGCAGGAACTTGCCGTCGAGCGCCGCGACATTGGCCACGGTCTCCCCCGCCAGCCTGACGATCGAGCGGCGGCAATCATCGTTCTTCTGGCCGCAGGCATGGCAGTAGGGCCCGAAGATCTGCTCACCGCAGGCAAGGCACGCGTTGTGCTCGGCCTGCCCGCCGCCCCCGTCCGACATGGTGGTGCTGCTCATGACCCCTGATCCTCAGTCCCGACACCAGCTTGCAGCAGAATCCGCAAGGACGCCAGTTTCGGTTCAGTCCTTGTTCTCGGGAAGCTGGATCCGCACGCCGCTGCCGCCATTGTCGGTCTGGGGCGTACTGCCCTCGGGAAGGACGATACGCACGCCATCATTGTCCCGGTAGCGCCGGCCTCCCCGGCGCCAGCGGCGGTCGCGGTAATAGGGATCGTCGTAGTAACGCCAGTAGCGGTCATCGGTGACCGGCAAACCGCGCGCGGCATTCTTTGCCGCGATTTCGCCCGCCAGATAGGCCGCCTGGTCGAAATCCGCGCCGCATTTCGATCGGAAGAAGGCAAGTCGCTTGGCCCGCCCGCCAATGGCCCAGGTATCTGTGTCCGCATCGAGGCCGCGCAGGAACCAGTCTTCATCAGCGCAGACATATGGGACCCGGCTGTCGGGACTGACGCAGGCCGCAGAAGCAAGGCAAGCGATGAGAACGAGAGAGCGGCGCATGGGACCCCCTGATAGCCTGTGCCTTCCCTCCCCCATTCCGTCGCGGGCGGCAAGCATCCCGCTCAGGATTTCCGCCCGGCATAGAGAGTTTGTCCGCAGGCGGGCGTCGGTCCTTCGGCGACGTCGTAGCCCTCAAGCAGCGTCTCGCGGACGTAAGGATCGGGGTGGTAGGCGAGGAATGTCCGGCTACCCTCGCTGACGCCGCCGCGGACAACGATCTGTCCGGCATCGTAGCGCTGACGTTCGGAAGGGCTCAGTTCCTTCGACTGCTCATCGCCGTGGACGGTGAAGATGAAGACGCCGCCGGGCTTCAGCACGCGCAACATCTCGTCGCGCCAGTCGAGATGCGCCCGTTCGGAGAGATGGGTGAAGATCGACACGGCAAAGACCACGTCGAAGCTCTCTGCCGCGAAGGGCAGCGGCGGTTTCGGCTGGTTGATGGCGAACCTGCCGCCGAGATTGTCGCGGCACCACTGGACCGAGCCCGCGTCGATATCGACGCCCGTATAGGCGTAGCGGTCGACCAGGTGCACGGCGAGGCGCCCGAGGCCGCAGCCCCATTCGAGCACCTGCGGCGCATCGACAGTGCTATGCCGCTCGATCGCCTCCGCGATTTCCTTCGCGTTCCGCGCGCCCCACTCCCGGAAGGACTGGAAGCTCGGCGTGCCATAGGTGCGCTGGACGAGCGCCGCCGGAGGAAACCGACACTCGGGGTGCTGCATCTGGTAAGCAGCGTTCGCGCTTGCATATTCGGACACGCGGCGCTGGCCATAGACCCAGTCCACGATACCAAGAAGGCCAAGCCGCCGCGCGAAGGCGACGAGCTCGGACTTGTAAGAAAATTTCGGACCCGGTCCGCTCACGGATTATCCGAGAACGTCCTTGGTCGCCTGGGCGAAGATGTCGAGGCCTTCGTCAATGATCTCATCCGAAGCGACGAGCGGCACGTGGGTGCGGATGACCTGCGCCTTCTTGCCCGCGGTCAGGGTGAGAAGGCCCAGTTCCCGCGCACGCCCCTGGATCTTCGCCGCGGCGTCGGAGTTCGGCTGCATCGGATCGCCGTCCTTGACCATTTCGACCGCAGCCATGGCGCCGACGCGGCGGACATCGCCGAACACGCCCTTGCCGACACCGTCGGCCAGCTCTTTCCAGCGGGCCTCGACTTTGGCGCCGATTTCCTCCGCACGCTGGATAAGCCCTTCTTCCTCGATCACGTCGAGGACAGCGATCCCCGCAGCACAGGCGACGGGGTTGCCGCCATAGGTCGATCCCATGCCACCCGGCGCGATCTGGTCAAAGAGGTCCGCCTTGCCGACGACTGCCGAGAGCGGGAAGCCGCCGGCGATCGACTTCGCGCAGACGAGGAAGTCCGGCTCGACGCCCGACTGCTCGATCGCGAACATGGTGCCGGTCCTCGCAAAGCCGGTCTGGACCTCGTCGGCGATGAACATGATGCCGTGCTTGTCGCAGATCTCGCGGAGGCCCTGCAGGAATTCCTTCGGCGCAGGCACGAAACCGCCTTCGCCCTGCACCGGCTCGATCAGGATCGCTGCGACATCGGAGGGCGCGATCGAGGTTTCGAAAATGTGTTGCAGGCAATTGAGCGCGCCTTGGCTCGACATGCCCTTGTATTCATGCGGGTACGGAGCGTGATAGACGTCGCCCGGAAGCGGGCCGAAGCCTTCCTTGTACGGACGGGCCTTGCCTGTGAGTGCCGTGGCGAGAAGCGTGCGGCCGTGGAAGCTGCCCTCGAAGCTGATGAGGCCCGGACGGCCCGTGATGCGGCGGGCGAACTTGCACACGTGCTCGGTGGCTTCCGAGCCCGAGTTCATGAACATCGTCTTGTAGTCGGAACGTCCGCCGCCAGCCTGCTTGACCAGCTTGTTGAGGCGCTCGGCCAGCTCGATGTAGGGCTCGTACTGAGCGACCCCGAAGCAGGTGTGGACCACCTTTTCCATCTGGTCCCGCGCGGCCTGCATCACCTTGGGGTGGTTATGGCCCACATTGAGGACGCCAATGCCCGCGATGAAGTCGATGTAGCGCTTGCCTTCGACATCCCAGAGCTCGGCTCCGCGGGCCTTCGCTGCATAGATCCCCGACTTGGACGGAAGGCCAGCGGGACATGCCGCGTTCCGGCGAGCGACCAGGAGTTCGTTGGTGGGATATTCGTTCGTGCCTGCGTCTGCCATCGGGGCCTCCTTCTTGTCCTCCATCCCCTCTGCTCCGCTTGGAAGCGGCGTTCAAGGGGTCTGGACGAAGGAGCCCCGAGGTTCTTGCGGGCCTAGAACCGGCCCCGCACCGTGAGGCGGGCATTGAGCGGTGCCGCGACCGTTGCCTGGTGGGTGCTGTGCGAGGTCGGGAAGTAGAGCTCGTCCGTCAGATTCTCGACATTGAGCTGTAGGCGGAGTTTCTCCGAAACGTCGTAATAAGCTGCGGCGTCGACCCGCGTGAAGCTCGGCAGCACCGCGCTGTTCGAGTTGTTGATGAAGCTCTCGTCCTGATAGGTCGCCCCGACACCGACACCGAATTTCTCGGTGATCTGGAAGGCGTTCCACAGCGAGAACATGTTCTCCGGCAGCTCGCGCGGGGTCAGCCCCGTCGGGCCGTTGCGATCGACGATCTCGCCATCGAGATAGCTGTAACCGCCGGAGATGTACCAGCCTTCGACGATCTCGCCCTTGAGCTGGAGCTCAAAGCCTTGCGTTTCCGACTCGATGACGTCGAGGGTCTCGGGGTCATTGTCCGCGACCTGAGGCGAGCTCTGCTCGATCTCGAACACCGCAGCGGTGAGGCTGAGATTGTCGAGAAAGTCCCATTTGATGCCCGCTTCGAGGTTCGAGAACTCATCTGGGTCAAGAGCATTGTTGTTGCCGTTGATATTGGCGAACTGCTCGCCCGAGCGCGGCAGGAAGCTCTCGGAATAGCTTGCATAGAACGACAGGTTCGACTGCGGCTTGTAGACGAGCCCCAAACGCGGCGAGACGCGCTCATCGAGACGCTCGCGGGTTTCGTTCGCCGGGACGTTGAGGACCTCGATGTCGAAGCTGTCATAACGCAGGCCAAGCACGAGGTCGAACTGCTCGGTCAGCGCGATTTCGTCTTGGGCGTAGGCCGAAAACACCGTGACATCGGCTTCGGTGTCATCATTGAGGTCCGCGGTGAAGTCGTTCGTGGTCGTCAGGCCATTCGCATTGACACCCACCCCGCCACGCAGGTTCAGCGGACGCTGGATGATGAAGAACTCCACGTCATCCTGGGTCTGGTCCCAGAAGGCATTGAACCGGTCATTGTTGTTGACCGTGTCGATATATTCGACGCCAGTGACCACCGTGTGCCCGATGCTGCCGGTCTGGAACTCGCCGATCAGGTCGCCCGACAGGATCAGGTTCTGGCGCTGGGTCGTGTCGACATAGCCATCGAGGCCGACGACGCCCGGCGCATTCGCCTCGTCATAGCTCGAGGCATAGAAGTTGGCGTAGGACTTGTCATAGTCGCCATAGAACGCGCTGAACCGGCCCTTCAGGTTGTCCGCTAACTGATGTTGCAACGTCGCGCGCCAGAGGTGGGCTTCCAGCTCCGAAGAGTTCACCTCTGGATCGCCGAAGACGATGTCCTCGAACGCCTCGACCGGGCGGCCATCCGCACCCGTCGGAATGCCGCGGTCGATGAAGCGCTGGTGGTCGACATATTCATAGGAGAGGTCGAGCGTCGTGACCGGCGAGAGCTGGAACTTCGCTGTCGGGTTGATGCCGATACGCTCGCCATCGAAGAAGTCCCGGTGGTTGTCGAGGCTTTCGTACATCGCGTTGATGCGGAAAGCGGAGTTCTCGCCCGTGTCGAAGTTCTGGTCGATCCAGAGGTCATAGGCCCCGAAGCTGTTCGCCGAGGCGCGATACTCCGTGAACTGCTCACCGATCGTGGCCTTCTTGGTCACGCGGTTGAGAATGCCGCCCGTGCCGCCGCGGCCGAAGAACAGCGCGTTCGGGCCGCGCAGGATCTCCACCTGCTCGAGGTTATAGAGCGGGCGGTAGTACTGAACGTCGTCACGTACGCCATCGATGAAGAAATCAGCCGTCGAACGGACGCCGCGGAACACGATAGCGTCGCGGTGCCCCTCGCCCTGCGAGTTCGAAACGCCGGGCGTGTAGTTGATGATCTCACCGATCGAGGTGAAGCCGCGCTGGACGATTTCGTCCGAGGTCACGATCGAGAGGCTCTGCGGGACCTCGATGATCGGGGTCGGCGTCTTCAGCGCGTTAAGCTCGTTGGTGGAGAGATACTTCGCATTGACGATGATGACGTCGGCGGCGGCGTTGGCGCTCGCCGCGGTGGCGGTAGCGGTAGCTGAAGGCTCCACGGCTGCCGATGCGAGGGCGATGGCGCTGGTGGTGACGAGAGCAGACAACATGATGGTAGCAAATCCTGCGATTGAGAACGGTTCGCAACTGCCCCACCTGCGACTGAGTGTCAACAACAATGCGAACGATTCTCAGAAGAATTTGCAACGCCGATGACAGGCCGCCGCACGGCCCGAACCGCCGGACGGGACACCGTGTTCGCGATCCAGTGACACTGTCTTGGACAACAAGGAGGCTCCGTGCTGTTCCACCGCTTCGACGACATCGACATCCCGCGCCTGGGCCTTGGCACCTGGCAACTCCAGGGGGACGACGCCTATCGCATCGTCAGCAAGGCCCTGGAGATCGGCTACCGGCATATCGACACGGCTGCAGTCTACGAGAACGAGGAAGAAGTCGGCCGCGCCATCGCCGAAAGCGGCCTCAAGCGCGAGGATATCTTCCTGACCACCAAGCTTTGGTGGAAGGACATTCGCGACGGCAAGAGTGCCGAAGCCATGGACAAGTCATTAGACCGTCTTGGCACGGACTATATCGACCTGATCCTCAACCACTGGCCGGTGCCGGGCATGGAGATCAAGCCGCAGGTCGAACCGCTGGCGGAGATCAAGAGCGCAGGCAAGGCCCGGCTGATCGGTGTCTCTAACTACACCCAGCAGCAGCTCCTCAAGGCGGTGACCGACTGCCCCGAACGCCTCGCCAATATCCAATGCGAGTACCATCCCATGCTGAACCAGGATCCGGTCCTCAAGACCGCCCGCGGCTTCGACATGCTGTTCACCAGCTATTCCCCGATTGGCCAAGGCAAGGTCCTTGCCAATCCGGCGATCAAGCGCCTTGCGGAATGGAACAAGAAAGACCCGGCCCAGATTGTCCTGCGCTGGCATTTGCAGCAGGCGAATGTCGCCGCGATCCCGAGAACATCGTCCGAAGAGCACCTGAAGTCGAACTTCGACATCTTCGACTTCGAGCTGTCCGCCGAAGACATGAAAACCGTTTACGGACTGATGCGTCCCGATGGCCGATTGATTGACCCGGACTGGGCTCCTGAGTGGGACACTGGCACAAGCGAAGCCGCCTGACGCTTCGCGGGGTTGCACCCGTAAGGCAATGGACGAACATTCGCGGCGGGAGCGGACGCTCCAGCCGTTCTTCTTCGGAGTGCACATGCGCGATAGCTTCAGCAAAACCCCTCCCCCGGAAGGCCCCCTGCTCGGCTGCAAGGACTTCGAAAGCGCCTGTATCTCGCGCCGGATCGCCCAGCCCGACGAGATCGACGAGCTCGGCCACGTCAACAATTCCGTCTATGTCCGGTGGGTGCAGGACGCTGCCGTGGGCCATTGGCAGGCGGTCGCCGACGAGGCGACGAAGGCCGCCGCGATCTGGGTCTGCTCGCGCCACGAGATCGACTACAAGGACCAAGTCCGGGAAGGTGAGGAGGTCGAACTCCGCACATGGCTTGGCACCGCCAGGGGCGCTCGCTTCTCCCGCCACTGCGATATCAGGAAGAAGGGCGCCTCCCGGCCCGCCGCCGTCTGCGAGACCCAGTGGGTGCTCCTCGACCGCGCCACGGGCCGGCCTCGCCGCGTGGAGGCGGGAACCATGGAGCTGTTCGGCCTCGACCCTGCGGACCACAGCGCCCGGTGATTGCCTGACCTCCCCCTTATGGAGTGAAGTATCCTCGTTGCTGAAGGGAGGCTCCCATGACCGAGGCATTCGAAGACCCCCGCTGGCAGGCGATCAGCGCCGTCTCGTTCGATCCCGAATGCACAGCCTTCCCGTTCTCTGCCAGACTGGCCCGCGACAATGGCTGGAGTCCGCTCTTCGCCAACCGCGTGATCGAGGAGTATCGCCGCTTTGCCTATCTCGCCGTGGTGGGCGGGCGTGAGGTCACCCCTTCAGACGAAGTCGACCAGGCCTGGCACCTTCACCTCTGCTACACCCGGCACTACTGGGGCGAGTGGAAAGAAGCTCTCGGCACGGAGCTGCACCACGGCCCCACCAAAGGCGGCAAGACGGAGAACAAGCGCTACCGGGACAATTACGACGCCACCCTTGCTCTTTACAAGGATCTTTTCGGTGAGGAAGCGCCGTCGGACATCTGGCCGGCACCTCAAGAGCGCTTCGATCGCGCGCGGCACTTCCGCCGCATCGACATGAGCGACACGCTGGTCCTCTCGAGAAGCAGGCTCGCCGCCACCGGCACCGCGGGCGCGGTCGCTGCCGGGGCGCTGGCTCTCGCCGCAGCAGCGCCGGTGCCCGGTGCCGGGGAAGGCATACCGAAAGACCTTGTTGTCATCCTCGGCATGTCCATCCTCTTCGTCCTTATCATCGCCATTGCGCTGAGAGGCGGAAAAAAGGGCGGTGGCGGCGGAGGCACCGGTTGCAGCGGAGCAAGCTCGGGCAAATCCAGCGGCGACGGCGGAGGTGATGGCGGCTCTGGCTGCGGCGGGGGCTGCGGAGGATGCGGCGGCTAGGCGCTTGCCGCCCCGCGAAGGCTCACCTATCCAACCCGGATGGCTTTTGAATCGACTTCCACCTACGTCGCCACCGATGACCTCAAGGTCGCGGTCAACGCAGCCGTTACGCTGGAGCGCCCGCTCCTCGTCAAGGGAGAGCCGGGGACCGGCAAGACCGTCCTTGCGAAGGAGGTAGCCGAAAGCCTCGGCGCACCACTGATCGAGTGGCACGTGAAGTCCACCACCAAGGCGTCTCAGGGCCTCTACGAATACGACGCCGTGGCCCGCCTGCGCGACAGCCAGCTTGGCGAGGAAAAGGCGACCGACGTCGCCAACTACATCAAGCGCGGCAAGCTGTGGGAGGCGTTCACCTCGGAGACGCGCCCGGTTCTCCTGATCGACGAGATCGACAAGGCCGATATCGAGTTCCCGAACGACCTCCTGCAGGAGCTCGATCGCATGGAGTTCTTCGTCTACGAAACCGGCGAGACGGTGAAGGCGAAGGTCCGTCCGATCATCATCATCACTTCGAACAACGAGAAAGAGCTGCCCGACGCGTTCCTGCGCCGCTGCTTCTTCCACTATATCCAGTTCCCGGATGCCGAGACGATGAAGGACATCGTCGATGTCCACTATCCCGGCATCAAGCAGGATCTCGTGCGCGAGGCGCTGACTCGCTTCTACGCCTTGCGGGAGACGCCGGGCCTCAAGAAGAAGCCGTCGACGTCAGAGCTTCTCGACTGGCTCAAGCTGCTGATGGTAGAGGATGTGGACCTCAGTGTGCTGAGGGAAAAAGACCCGCGGAAGGCCATCCCGCCGCTGCACGGCGCCCTCCTCAAGAACGAGCAGGACGTCCATCTGTTCGAGCGGCTCGCTTTCCTCGCCCGCCGCGAAGGGCAGTAGCGCCCTGCCGGATGCCAAGACAAAAAAGGCCCGCCCGAGAGATCCGGCGGGCCTTTCTTGTGTGGACCACCAGGCACCCAGGATGACGCCCGGTGCTTCCTGACTAGCGAAGCTTCTTCGCGATGCCTTCCATCGTGTCGCTGAGCGCCGCGACACGTTTCTCAGCCACCGCATCGTCCGATGACGGAGAAAGCTCTTTGGCCAGCCCGGCGATCTGGGCCGCGAGTTCGCGGTCCTTGGTGCCGTTCTCCATCGCCTGCTTGGCGAGCTTCATCAGCGCCACGGCGTCGGAGTGTTGCGCTTCGGCGAGGCCGCCGTCCCGCTCCAGCTGGTCGAGATAGGCCATGGCGACGACCGGGTGGTCGGGCCAGGTGACGGGGAATTGCTGCTGCGGGTTGAAGGTGCCGCCCATGTCGGCCATCTCCGCCGCCGCGATCTCGTTCTCCGTCAGGAACTCGGACGGCGTGAGCTCGAGGACATCGAGGCCACGGATGATCTCGGTGCCGTAGATCTTGCCGCCATACCAGTAGGTGGACCAGTACCCGCCGATCACCATGCGCTCGTCATGGATAGGGCCACGGTCGAAGAAGGCGATCTCCTTCGGGTTCTTCGTGTCGGTGAAGTCGATCACCGAGAGGCCGCCCTGGTACCACGCCTGGGCGAAAATATCGCGACCGGGGACCGGGACGACAGAACCGTTATGCGCGACGCAGTTCTCCTGCTCGGATTGCGGAGCGTCGATCTTGTAGTAGCTCGCGAATTCGAGCTTGCCGTCATTGATCTCGTAGAACGCATCAGCGCCCCAGTTCTTGGGATCCGACGCGCGGCAGCGCGGCTGCGTCCCGCCGCCCCATTCGTCCGTGAACAGGACCTTCGTCCCGTCGTTGTTGAAGGTCGCCGAGTGCCAGTAGGCGAAACCTTCGTCCGAGACATCGTCAATCCGCTTGGGGTTCAACGGGTCGGAGATATCGAGGATGATGCCGTTGCCCGAGCACGCACCCGCGGCCAGCTCGAGAGACGGAAACACGGTGATATCGTGGCACTGGTTCGTCTCGGAGGTCCGCTGGGTGCCCTCGCCATGGTCGCCGCCCTGCCACAGGCCTGCGATCCGTCCCTCGTCATCGGCGAAAACACGGGGGCTGGAAGTGATCCGTGCACGGCTGGGATTGCGGACGGGGATCTCGATCACGTCGATCGAGAAATAGGCCGTCCGGTCATCGCCCGGCACGTAGCCGACGCAGCCTTCGAGTTCTTCCTCGTCCCGCGCACCGGCGGTGCCGGAATTGTAGACCACGATGCGACGACGGTCGGCGGAGACCACCGAATGGGTGTGCGAGCCGCGGCAGGTCTGGACCTGCCCCACCTGCTTGGGTTGCTCGAGGTCCGAGATGTCGAAGATCCTGAGCCCCCGGAACCGGTCCTTGCTGACGTCCTCACTGATGCCTTCAAGGCCGCAGTCGACCCGGCCACGGGTCTGCTCCACGGACATGATGAGCAGGTCGCCGACGATCGACACGTCGCCCTGCCCGCCGGGACAGACGACGGAGCTCACTAGGGTCGGGACGCCATCCTCGCCGAGCTTGTAAATGTTGAAGCCGTGATAATTGCCCGCGACGAGAATATCGTCCTGGAACGCCATATCCGTGTTCCAGAAGCTGAGCAGCGGCCAGCGCTCGCCCCATTCGGTCTTGGCATCGGTGCCGTCTTCGTTCTCGCGGCTATCGTCCTCTTCGCTCGGCTCAGGCTCCTTCACCGGAGGAAGGTTCGATGGGTTCTCGGGATCGAAGAAGCCGCGCGGCTTCGGCAGCGATGCGACGAGCTTCACGTTCATCGCAGCCTCGCCTGCGTCGCGGAAACCCGCCGACAGGCCCACGCGGGGATCCGTCGAAAGCTGCGAGAGCACGCCGTTCATCCGCGTGATTTCCGCCTTCTGGTCGTTCACCACATCGCTGATGAAATCGTAGAGCACCGGATCATAGGCCGAGCCAGGCTTCGCCAGCAGGTCGTTCACCATGCGGACCGCGCCTTCATGGTGCGGGATCATCAGGGTCAGGAACTTCCGGTCGAACTCCGTCCCCTCGAGCGTCGCCAGCTCTTCCATGTCCTCCTCGGACGCCATACCCATAGCCGCGTGGTCCATGTGCATGCCATCGCCGTGCATCATCTCGACAGGCTCACCGCGATCCTCAAGCCAGGTCTTCATGAAGGCGATCTCGTCAGCCTGGGACTTCTTGATGCGCCCGGCGATGTCGAGGATGTCTTCATTGTTTGTGCGATCGTCGACCAGCACGGCCATATCCACCGCCTGCTGATGATGAGGGATCATCATCTGCATGAACATGACGTCGTCCTTGGTGTAGCTCGTATCGGCAATCTTCACCGCGTCTTCGGCCGAGAGCTCGCGAACGTCCTGGCCGGGGGCGCCGGGCTGGACAATCGGTGCGTCCTGAGCCTGGGCGATGGCAAACAGGCTGGTGGCTGCGAGCAGCGATGCTGCACAATGAAGGTGGCGAGATGCTTTCACGAGGGGAACTCCTTCACGCGATCGACTTACCGAAAAACGGCATGGTGAGCGTGTATCGGCGGTTCGTCCACTGCTCAAACCCCGTCAGCAGCGCATGGGCGTCATTAATGGCGACAGACCCGCGACATTGAAAAGCCGCCTTTCCAATGCTTAAGGTAGGCCTCGGGATGGTCAGGGTGTTGTCATGAGCCGTTTTCTTGCTCTTCTTTTCGGTATTGTCGGTGCGCTGGGCGCAAGCCAAGCGCCTGAATTCACGCAGCAATACCTGCAGAACCTCAAGGGCAGCGTGGATCGGCTGACCGAGGTCGTCGCCCGCTTCGACGAGGATGCGATGCGTTCGGACATGACCCGGAGCGAGGCGCTCAACTACTGCCTCACCGACAGCCGCCCCGATGGCGCCATGTCATGCAAGGGCCGCGCGGAGGACGTGAAGGACTTCGAGCGCTATTCGCAACAGCTCGCGAACCTGCAAGCAGCCGACGAATGGCGGCGCCCGATCTACCTCGTCCGCAATTACGACAAGAAGATCGCCGAAAGCACGCTCGAAGAGTTCAAGCCGGCCGTGCCCGCAACGCTGCCCGGTGCTGCTTACGCCCTCGCGGGATTCGCGCTCTTCTGGGGTGGCGCTGCTCTGATCCTCGGCCTCATCACGGCGCCCTTCCGCCGCTACTAGACGTTACTTTCGCCAGGGACGGACGGCATGGCCCATCTTGCGGCCCGGCCGCGCCTCGCGCTTGCCATAGAGCGTCAGATCGACTTCGGGATCGGCGGCAAGCTCGTCCCAAGCCTCGATCTCTTCGCCGATCAGGTTCAGCATCTCCATCGGACGTACCGTCTCGGCATCGCGCAGGGGCCAGCCGGCCACGGCCCGGATCTGCTGTTCGAACTGGCTGACCGAGCAAGCTTCGAGCGTGTGGTGCCCTGAATTATGCACCCGCGGGGCCATTTCATTGGCCAGCAGCGTCCCGTCACAATCGAAGAACTCGACCGTCAGCACGCCGATATAGTCGAGATGCTCGAGTACCTTGCGCACGGCCTCGCGGGCCTGCTCCTTGACCGAGGCCGAGGCCTCCGCAGGGATCACGCTTCGCGCGAGGATGCCGTGCTTGTGCTGGTTCTCGCAGAGGTCGAAATAGGCGATCTCTCCGTGCACCGATCGTGCAGCGACAAGGCTGACCTCCCGCTCGAAGCGCGCCATGGCTTCGAGGATCCAGGGACCACCGCCAAGCTCGGCCAGGACCGCTTCGGGATCCTCGTCACCCTGCAGGCGGGCCTGACCCTTGCCGTCATAACCGAAGCGACAGGTCTTGAGGATCGAGGGTCCCGCCTTCGGCAGCGCCTTCGCGAGATCCCGCGCATCCGCAATCGGCCAGAAATCGACCGTGCCGATCTTCAGCTTACGGAAGAGGTTTTTCTCCCGCACCCGCTCCTGGCTCGCCTCCAGGGCGCGGGCATTGGGCCTGAGCTCGACGCCCGCCTTCGTGACCGCGGCGGCGGTGGACGCGGGGACGTTCTCGAACTCATAGGTGACCACGTCGCAGCCCCGCGCGAATGCCTCGACTGCCGCTGCGTCTTCATAGGCGCCATCGACGCGAATGGTGGCGAACTGCCCCGCGGGAGACTTCTCCACCTCAGGGCCATAAACCGCGACCTTGAAGCCAAGCTTGGCAGCAGCGCTGGCGAGCATCCGGCCGAGCTGACCGACGCCGAGAATGCCGATCGTCCTTCCCGGTTCGAGCATCAGATAACCGGCGCGTCCGTTTGCGGAGCTTCGAGCACCGCGTCCGTTTGCTTCTGCCGCCAGCTCTTGAGACGGAGGCTCAGTTCGGCATCCCCCAAAGCGAGGATCGAGGCGGCCATCAGGCCAGCGTTCTTAGCGCCCGCCTCACCGATCGCCAGCGTTCCGACCGGCACACCGCCGGGCATCTGCGCGATCGAAAGGAGGCTATCCATGCCCGAGAGCGCTTTGGACTGCACCGGCACGCCGAGCACTGGCAGGGTCGTCATGGAAGCGACCATGCCCGGCAGGTGGGCCGCGCCCCCCGCACCGGCGATAATCACCGAGAACCCTGCGTCTTCCGCGCCGGTGGCAAAGCGGACAAGGCGGTCGGGCGTCCTGTGGGCCGAGACCACGAGGTCTTCATGGCCCACGCCCAGCTCATCGAGGATTTCCGCTGCGCGCCGCATGGTGGGCCAGTCGCTGGTCGATCCCATGATGATGGCCACCGGCCGTTGATCCTGCACCATCGCTCGCTCCTCCGGCAAAGGGGGCTGTTAGCGGCTGCGGGATAGTGGGGCAAGCGCACCCGGAGAGACGGTCGCTACTGCGGCGGTGGAGGCGGCTGCGGCAGGTCGACATCGTGGCGGTGGTTCCAGATCTCGACGATCTTCCCCTCGTCATTGAAGCGGAAGACGTTGATGATCGGCACGTCCTTCACCGCGAACATGCCCATGGCCTCGCCCTGTTCGTTCGGCTCGAAGCTCATGGTCCAACGATTCACGACCATGTCGTCTTCAGCGACTTGGTAGTCAATCTTGCCGGTCACTGTGCCTATGCTGTGAAAAAAGTCCGCGATCCGCTTCTGCTCGATCGCGGCTTCGGTCTAATTTTTTCGCTCGCCGATATCGTGCACGACGTAGGTGTCGGCAACGTAGTTCGCATAGTTCTCGGTCTTGGTATCGCCGCCGAACCAGAGGTCTTCATAGAAACCGCGTGCCTGCGCCTTGTTTCGCTCGACCACCGGCTTTTCGTGATCGTCCGCGTGGGCCGGGCCAACAATGGCGAGCGCGCTGACGGCGTAGAGTATCCGGCGCATGGGACTCCCTTTCCCTGTGTGACCGCAGGACTATAGAACCCGCACCGGTGCGTCCGAAAACCTTAGGCACAGCCGGAGCTGCACTTTTTCTTATACGTCAGCCCGCAGCGACCTGATCCGCGCGATCAGCCCGCTGGTCGAACGGTCATGCTCCGCGTCGGCCTCACCCTTCAGTTCAGCCAAAATTGGCTTTGCCAGCACCTTGCCGAGCTCGACGCCGAACTGGTCGTAGGAGTTCACGCCCCATACCGCGCCCTGGACGAAGATCTTGTGCTCATAAAGAGCGATCAGGGCACCGAGGGTTTGCGGCGTCAGCTTCTGCATCAGGATCGATACCGAAGGCCGGTTCCCCGGAAACGCCTTGTGCGGTGCAAGGCGGTCCGCCTCTTCGTCCGAAGCCCCCTGCTCTTTGAGCTGCGCCCGCGCCTCGTCCTCTGTCACGCCGACCATCAGCGCTTCGGGCTGGGCCAGGAAATTGGCGAGCAGCTTCTCGTGGTGGTCGCCGAGGGGGTTGTGGGAGATCGCAGGCGCGATGAACTCGCACAGGATCTCGGTCGTGCCCTGATGGATCAGCTGGTAGAACGCATGTTGGCCATTGGTACCTGGCTCGCCGAAGACAATCGGCCCGGTCTCGTAAGTGACCTTCGATCCGTCGAGCCTGCGGCCCTTGCCGTTCGACTCCATGTCCGCCTGCTGGAGATAGGCGGGCAGCCGCGACAGTGACTGGTCATAGGGCAGCACCGCCACGGCGGGCATGTCGAGGAACGTCCGGTGCCACAGGCCCACGAGGCCCATGACGATCGGCAGGTTCTCGCGGAGCGGCGCCTCTTCGAAGTGCCTGTCCATGGCATGGGCACCGGAGAGGAGGTCCTCGAAACTGTCCCAGCCCACGGTCAGCGCGATCGGCAGGCCGATGGCGCTCCACAGCGAATACCGCCCACCTACCCAGTCCCAGAACCCGAAGACGTTCTCCGGGTCGATCCCGAATTCCGCCGTAGCCTGATGGTTGGTCGAAAGCGCCACGAAGTGCTTTGCGATATCCGCCTCGCTGCCTCCCTGCTTCAGGAACCAATCCCGCGCCGAACGCGCATTGGTCATCGTTTCCTGCGTCGTGAAGGTCTTCGATGCGATGGTGAACAGCGTCCTCTCGGGGTCGATCCTGCGCAGCACCTCCGACAGGTGCGTGCCGTCGACATTCGACACGAAATGCACTTCCCGCCCATCGATGTGATAGGGGCGCAGCGCCTCCGTCACCATGACCGGGCCAAGGTCCGACCCGCCGATACCGATATTCACCACCGTGGTCAGCGGCTTGCCGGTCGCACCCTTTCGCTCGCCGGAGGTCACGGCGTCTGTGAAGGACTTCATCCGCTCCCGGACCGCCTCGATCTCGGGCATCGGGTCTTTACCGTCTACCGAATATTTCCCGTGGCGGTTGTCGCGAAGGGCGACATGCAGGACCGCCCGGCCTTCGGTCTCGTTGATGGCCTCGCCCGCGAACATCCGCCGACGCCTTTCCTCGACGCCCGTTTCGCCGGCGAGGGCGAAGAGCGCATCCATGGCCCTGTGCGTGACGCGCGTCTTCGAGGCATCGAGGAACAGGCCCGCGGCCTCGAAGGAGAGCTGTTCGAACCGGTCCTCATCCTCCGCAAACAGATCGCGCAGCCGGGCCTGGCCGTCGGTGGAGCTCAGCGCGGAGAGGTCTTCCCACGCTTTCGTCTTGGTGGGGTCCATGGCGCTCGAATCTCCCGCTTAGCTGTCGGCGTATTTCACCGAGCAGCCATAGGGCTTCGAGACCTTGGTGACCACCTCTCCGCCGTTTTTCATCTGCTGGAGGGCCGTGCTCACATAGTTCTGAGCATGCTGGATATCCTCGGGATCGGCCGTGGGGATGGTATCGATAGCGCCATTGTAGCGGACGATCCCCTCGCCATCGATGATGAACATGTGCGGCGTTGTCTTTGCCCCATAGGCCCGCCCCATGGAACCGTCCGCATCCAGAAGAACATGGGCCGGCTGCGCGCCGCGGGCTTCATTGAGCTGCTTGGCGCGCGCCGCATCCGCATAGCCTTGCTTCCCTTCGGCCGAAGAGATCACTTGGATCCAGACGATACCCTCGGCGGCGGCACGCTTCTGGAGCAGCTGGATGTTATTCGAATTGTAGTGCTTCTGTACGAAGGGGCAGCCGTCATTCGTCCATTCGAGAACGACGGTCTTGCCGTCGAACTGGCCAAGGCTGATCTCGGTGCCTTCGGCGCTCATCTCGGAGAACGCAGGCGCTGGCTGGCCGGGAATCGCACCGACAAGGGCCAGAAGGCTGACGAAAGCGTTGAGCATCAGGTTCTCTCCAGTGTTTCCTCGAGACGGTCGAGCGTCAGGATCTGGGGCAGGATCTCGGTCTCGCCCTTGCGGTTATAGTAGAGATAGAGCGGAACGCCGCTTCTGCCCTGCCGTTCGATCGCAGCGGTGATGACCGGGTCCGGGTTCGTCAGGTCCGCCACCATGAACACCGTCCCCGTGCGCGCGAAGAGCGCCTGGCCTTCGGGGGAGTCGAGCACCACGCGCTTGTTGTACTGGCAGGTGACGCACCACGCCGCGGTGAAATCCACGAAGACCGGTGTGCCCTCCGCCTGCAGGGCCGCAATCCGCGCCTCGTCATAGGGCTCCTTGGCGAGGGAGCCGACATAGGCAGGACCTTCCGCCGTCTTGAGCATGGCCAGGGGCAGAAGCGCCGCGGTTAGCGCCAAGGCCGCCGCGAGCTGGAGGGGCCGTGCCCCGCCCTTCTCCTGCGCGAGGCCGAAGAGCCAGCCTCCGAAGGCTGCGAGCACGAAAGCGATGCCGAGGGCCAGCACACCCTGGGGCCCCGCCTGAAGGCTCACCACCCATGTCAGCCAAGCCACGGTGCCGAACATCGCGAAGCTGAACACCTGCTTCAGCCGCACCATCCAGGCCCCCGGCTTCGGCAGGGCCTGCACCAGCTGCGGCACGACCGTGAGCATCAGGTAGGGCAGCGCAAGACCAAGCCCAAGGGCAAGGAACACGGCGATCGCCGCAACCGGCGGCGCGCTGAGGGCAAAGCCGATCGGCAGGCCAAGGAACGGCCCGATGCACGGCGCGGCGACCACCACGGCCAACAGCCCGGTGAAAAACGAGCCCTTCAATCCCGGCTTCCGGGTGAGGCCGGAGCCTGCTCCCTGTACGGAGGTTCCCACCTCGAAGAGCCCGGCAAGGTTGAGCCCGATCAGGAACACCACGACGGCAAAGAAGCCGACGGCCACGGGTGACTGGAGGTGGAAGCCCCAGCCGAGCTGTGCGCCTGCGCCCCGCAGCGCGAGAAGCAGCCCCGCCATTGCCGCGAAAGTGACGAGCACGCCGGCGGTGTAGGCCAAGGCATCCTTCTGGATGGTGCTCCGGTCGGCCCCGCCGAGCTTGGCGACGCTCGCGGCCTTAAGGAACACGATGGGGAAGACGCACGGCATGGCGTTGAGGACGACGCCGCCAAGAAGCGCGAACAGGAAGACCAGCGCGATGTTGCCCGCTCCCCCCTCCGTCGCCCCAGAGGCGCCGGAACCCAGCGAAGCGAGGATCTCCGGGCTCGCCACCGGGGCTGCGCTCTCCCGCGCCAAAATCTCGACGCCGACTTCCTGTCCGTCCATGTCGAGGACGAGGACGCCCGCGATCTCCTCAGGCTTCTCCAGCCGGAAGTCGATGCCGGGAGTCATCGACAGGTAGAGCGCACCTTCATGCCGGTGCTGGGCCTGCGGAGCCGAAGGCTCGATGGTGCCGCCGCGCTCGGGAAAGAAAAACGCCTTCCCTGTCGGCGCGCCTTCGATGCGCAGGACGACGTTCTCCCCGTCCATGGCCCACTGCGCATCGAGGCCGAGATCACGCGGCAGAGCGCTGCGCGCAGTGCGGATCCGCGCGGACTGCGCCGGCATGTCCGCCGCGCTGGCCATCACCGGGATGGTCATTGTCAGCTCGGCGCTCTCGGGGATGCAGACGTCGAGGCAGATCAGCCACTCGGCAAGGACATCGAAGCGCGCCGTCGAGCCGGGCTCGGCATCGTCCGGCACCTCGAGAGGGACAAGGAAAGTCGGGCTGCCTTCGTGGCCGAAATTCGTCAGCGGCCCCAGTGGCAGGCGATGGGGCAGCGGATAGCCGATTTCCCCGGCCTCCCAGCCTTCCGGCAAATTCCAGCGAAGCTCCAGCGGGAGACCGCTATCGCCCGGGTTCTTCCAGTAGACGTGCCAGCCCTCGTCCAGCTCCTGCGCCAGCGCGACCCACAGGGTGTCGCCCGGCACGGCGGCTGACTTCTCGGCTATCAGGCGCGAGGAGGCGTGCCCTGTCTCCACCACCGGCCCCGTCTGGGCCTGGGCGACGGCAAAAAGGGCAAAAACGGCAAGAACGGCGCGCAACATGGCCCTTGGTTCGGTCATGAAGAGGGTTTGGTTGCAGTTGGGCGTTTGTTCAAGTGACGACCCTGTCGCCCTTCTCATCACCTGTCATTCCGGGGCCAGCGAAGCTGGAGCCCGGAACCCGAACAGCGCTGCGTATGGATCCCGGTCTCGGTCTCCAAGCGCCCCGGGATCTGCTCCCTCACCCCTCAGGCAAATTCTCCAGGAAGAACCGCACTGCGTTCCCGCCCATCACCTTGCGGATGTCATCATCCTCCATCCCAGCATCCATCAGGGCCTGGGTAATCGCGGCCAGCTCGCTCGCATCGAGCTCGGTCGTCACCGTGCCGTCAAAGTCCGAACCCAGAGCAATATGGTCCACACCGAACCTGTTGGCGCCCCACATGATCGCATCGGCAATCCCGGCGGGCGAGGCGTCGCAGGTGACGTCTTCCCAGAAGCCGACGCCGATCAGCCCCCCGTCCTCAGCAATCATCTCCATGGTCTCATCGGAGATGTTCCTCGGGCTCGGGCAGTGCCCGTCAAAGCCCGTGTGGCTGACGATCAGCGGGCCTGCACCCATGGCGAGGACCTCGCGCACGACCTGTTCAGAGCTGTGGGCCACATCGATGATGATGTCCTTCTCGCGCATCCGGCTGACAGCGGCGCGGCCGAACTCCGTCAGCCCCTCACCGCTCGTCCCATGCAGCGAGCCGCCGAGCTTGTTGTCGAAGAAATGGTGCAGCCCCATCACCCGGTACCCGGCATCAAACAGCCGGTCGATATTGGCGAGGTCGCCGTCGAGGGCGTGAGAGCCTTCGGTGCCGAGGATGGCGGCGACACCGCGTAACGACACAGGAGTTGTTCCGCCGTCGGCGGAAAGCACCTCCAACTCGATGCCGCCGGTCCAAATCCTGAGGAGTTCATCCAGGTCGGCGGAA
Source organism: Parvularcula lutaonensis (assembly GCF_014651915.1). Taxonomy (GTDB): domain Bacteria; phylum Pseudomonadota; class Alphaproteobacteria; order Caulobacterales; family Parvularculaceae; genus Parvularcula; species Parvularcula lutaonensis. The sequence goes on along the minus strand of NZ_BMXU01000002.1, from coordinate 734,515 downwards.
GTGCGAACAATCTCGAGGGGAGCCAACCCATCGCGACCGACTTGCGAGTCCTCCGCAAACCCCGCCAGCTTCTCCGCCTGATAAATCGCCCGCTCCGTCCGGCTGTCCCAGGTCCTCCGCGGCCAGCGCTGCGCCATCGCGAGAGTCCGGATATTGTCCGTGGACCCATCGTTCTCGTCGTAGTTCTGGCCCTTCGGCGTCTTCGTCACCGCCGTGAACATCTGCAGGAACACCCCGCCTTCGCGCAAGCGCGGGATGTCGACATGGCCGTAGTCGTTCCGTTTCAGCAGGTCCCGGTTCCAAAGGAGACTGTCCGCATGAAGATCCGCCACCGGGATCGTCGCGTGCAGCGCCCTCGCCTCCTCGGAAATCTCATAAGGCGCGTGCGGCACCACCGGGTTCATGCTGGCATCCACCCGAGGCGGCGCGAGCCAGAGGAAAAGGATCAGCGCGAGGCCCAGAAACCCCAAGATGCCGGCAATGATGCGGAGAATGAGTGTGCCCATGGAGCGGGTTTAGCATGTTCTACCCATCTGTCATTCCGGGATGCCTGCAAGGCAGGCCCGGAACCCATAGAACGACACGGTATGGATTCCGGGCTCGATCTTCGATCGCTCCTGAATGACATCAAAGGACCAATGCATCGTCATGCCACCATCTACGGTATATTCCGCACCCGTGACATAGCTGGCATCATCGGACACGAGGAATGCCGCCACTGCCGCAATCTCCTCGTGGTGGCTGACGAGGCTGAGGGTAGGGGCCGCCCGGAAGGCCGGAAGGGAGCAAAGACAGCAAAACTGCGTGGCCCTCGCGGCAATGCGACGGCGCGCCGTCATTGATTATCGCGCCGGAACCGTTACGTCCCGGTCACGGATTGAACCAAAAGGAGAGACGCACCATGGCCGTCAGCCTTCCCCCGCTTCCCTATGAGCGCGATGCCCTGGCCCCGCACATCAGCCGGGACACGCTCGACTACCACTATGGCAAGCACCACCAGGCCTATGTCGACAAGACCAACGCCGCCATCGAAGGCACTGACATGGCGGACGACGACCTTGTCACGATCGTGAAAAAGGCGGTCGGCAAGGACCAGGGCCTGTTCAACAACGCCGCCCAGGTGTGGAACCACACCTTCTACTGGCACTCGATGAAGCCCGGCGGCGGCGGAAAGCCCGCTGAAGGCTCGAAGATCGCCAAGATGATCGACGACAGCTTCGGCAGCTACGACAACTTCCGCAAGGAATTCGCGGATGCCGGCGCGACGCAGTTCGGCTCGGGCTGGGCATGGCTGGTGGAGAAAGGCGGTAAGCTGGAAGTCCGCAAGACCCTGAATGCCGAAACGCCGCTGACTGACGACGGCGCGACGCCGCTCCTGACAATGGATGTCTGGGAGCACGCTTACTATCTCGACTACCAGAACGCGCGTCCGGCCTATATCGACCGGTTCCTCGACCATCTCGTGAACTGGGACTTCGCCGAGAGCAATCTGGGCTGAATTCCGTCAGCAAACTGACAGGGAAAGCCCTGCCGGAAGGCGGGGCTTTTTTGTCGAGTTATCTACTCCGCAGTCAGACTGTCATAGACTGTCTCGACGAACCTGTCTTCGGAGATAAAGCCTCCGGTCCTGCTTTCGGCATAGGCGGAAGCAGGCTTAGCAGCCACGATCTCCGATTTCGATTTGCCATCATCGATCATGCGCTGAACCCGGTCGCGGATAGCGACCAGCATGTCGTGATAGGCTTTGGCGCCAGCCTTGTCGGTCAGCCTGCCATGGCCAGGGATGATGACCGTGTTCTCGTCCGACATCTCCCAGGTGGTCCGCGCCGCCTCGATCGCTCCGTTGATCGAGCCTCCTCCGGCGAGGTCGATATAGGGGAAGCTGCCCATTGACTCTTCGAACATGGTATCGCCGGTGTGGATGACATTCGCCTTTTCGAACACGACGATCGCATCACCATCGGTGTGCGCGTTCGGGATGTGCACGGCACGGACAGTATCGCCATTGATGTGAAAGCTTTGCTGCTTGGAAAACGTCACCACAGGGGCATTGGCAGGGTTCTGCCCTTCAAGGACGCGGGTCCGGACATTGTCATGACCAAAGATCAGCGCACCCGCCTCGCCGAGATTCTCGTTCCCTCCGGTGTGATCGCCGTGATAGTGTGTGTTGAGGACGAAATCGATGTCGTCACCGGAGAGCTCGCGGACCTTGGCGATGATCTTGCCGGTCAGGGGCGCGAACTGGTCATCGATGATGAAAACCGCGTCGTCCCCGAAATGAAGGCCGATATTCCCCCCTGCGCCGTAGAGGACATGGACACCCGGCGCGGCTTCCTCGCTGGTGATTTCGACGGAGGAGAGGTCCCGCTGGGCAAGGGACAGGCTGGCCAGCGCCGTCAGCGCCGAAATGGTGAGCGTCATGGGAAACCCCTTTCTCGTGGGATGCAGTTAGCGCAAGGAACCCCTCGCAGCGAAGCTTCGAAAGCATGTTATCCGCGCACGGGTGTTTTACCGCATGCGGCGTTCTGTTGGCGAACACCCCCTTTGTCCTGCCCGGCGGCCGGATCAATCCGGACCGCATGCTGCTCGACGGTCAAGCCGTCGACCTGAGCCGACGTTTCAGCAAGCAAGCAAGCAAAGCCGATTGCTGCCATCGGCCATGCGCCCTGTTGCTCGTGGAGACCGGGGCCGCGAAAGGCCGGACCATCAGGAGCTGGCCACCGCTTCGGACCGACCTGCGCAATGCCGGTGCGACGGTGGTTGACCGGGAAATCGTGCGGGACGGCAACGTCATCACGTCACGCAAACCGAGCGATATCGATGCATTCGTCAGCGAGATCGTCGGAGCCGTGAGGGCCGATACCCATACGAAATGGCCGGGCACTATGCCCGGCCACTCAAGCTCTCGGGGGGTCCGGAGAAACGCGCTGTTTAGTTGGTTCGTCCGTAGTAGGACGTCACTTCATTGCGGAAGGACGTGTCGGCAAAGTTCGGCCAGTTGTCCTTGTCGAAGCCCGGTGCGTTCTCGAGTTTCTCTTTCGGAATGTCGAGCACAAGACGTTCCTTCGCCGTATCGACCGTGAACTGATCGAAAGGGATTGCAAAGAGCTTGTCACCAATACCCAGGAAGCCGCCGAAGCTCAGAACACCATACTCGATACGGCCGTTCGACATATCGATCATGATGTCTTCGAGCTTGCCGATCTTCTCGCCCTGGGCGTTGACGACTTCGTCACCGGTCAGGCTGGTGGCGGAAAGCACTGGTTGCATAGCATCCTCCTCATCGTTGCTAGTGTCTCGCTAACGTTCTGGATTCGCTCGCGTTCGCCTTCTGGGTGCGCGGACACCCCAGTTTCGCGCAGCTGTGAAAGCGCGCTTGGGTTCGGGCGTGCCTTCGCCTAAGGAAGCGGCATGGACCAGGATACCCTCGCCCCCCGCGCGACAGGCTTTACCCGTCATGGGCCGGAAGGCTTCGAAGGAATGCGCAAGGCTGGCCGTCTCGCCGCGGAATGCCTCGACATGCTCACGAAAGAAGTGCGGCCCGGCGTCGAGACACAGAAGCTCGATGACCTCGCCTACCAATTCATCCTCGATCATGGCGCGACCTCCGCGACGATCGGATACCGCGGCTATCGCCACGCTCTGTGCATCTCGCCGAACCATGTGATCTGTCACGGCATGCCCTCGTCGAAGACGTTGAAAGACGGCGACATCGCCAATATCGACGTCACCGTGATCGTCGACGGCTGGCACGGCGATACGAGCCGGATGTTCTATGCGGGCGAGCCCAAGGTAAAGGCCAAGCGCCTGGTCGATGTCACCTTCGAATGCCTGTGGAAGGGGATCGAGGTCGTGCGGCCGGGGGCCAATCTCCGCGATGTGGGCCGGGCTATCCAGACCCATGCGGAGGGACACGGTTTCTCCGTGGTGAGAGATTTCTGCGGCCATGGTCTCGGGAAGGTCTTCCACTGCCCGCCTAATGTCGTCCACTATGAGCAGTACACGGATCGTGACGGCATCACCCACACAGCGCCTGACATCGTCCTAGAAGAAGGGATGTTCTTCACGATCGAGCCGATGATCAATGCCGGCAAGCCCGAAGCCAAGATGCTGCGCGACGGCTGGACCGCCGTGACCCGTGACAAGTCCCTGTCGGCACAGTTCGAACACTCGATCGCCGTGACGGAGGACGGCTACGAGGTCTTTACGAAATCGCCCGCTGGCCTCGACCGGCCGCCCTATCCGGCCGGATGAGCACCACGCGGCTTGACGCCAAGAGCCTGCAGGCCGGCCACCGCGACCGGTTGCGCAAGCGGTTCATGGCTGGCGGTGCGGACAGCGTGCAGGACTACGAACTGCTCGAACTCGTCCTGTTCAACGCGATCCCCCGGCGGGACGTGAAGCCGCTGGCGAAGATCCTGATACGCGAATTTGGGAATTTCGCGGATGTCATCAATGCACCGGAAGAACGCTTGCGGACGATTTCCGTCGCCGTCGATGGCAAGCCGCCGCTCAAGGTTTCAAACCGGGTGCTCGCCGAGTTTGCGCTCAGCCGTGCGTCGGCCCTGAAGCTGACATCTGCGAACCTCCTCAATCGCGACCTGATGTCGAGCTACAAGGAGTTGATTGCCTATTGCCGCTCGGCCACCGCCTATGAGCCGGTGGAGCAATTCCGGATTTTGTTCCTCAACAACAAAAACGCCCTGATTGCAGACGAAAAGCAGCAGACCGGAACGATCAACCACACGCCGGTTTATGTGCGCGAGGTCATCAAACGGGCCCTGACCCTCAACGCGGCGGCGATCATTCTCGTGCATAACCACCCCTCGGGCGACCCAACGCCTTCGCGGGCGGATATCGAGATGACGGCCAGGATCGTGGAGGCTGCGAAGTCGGTGGACCTCGTCGTCCACGACCACCTCATCATCGGGCGTGGCTCCGAAGTCAGCTTCCAGCAGCTGAAATTGATGTGATCCGACCCGGCACGGTTCTTGCGGAGGACGGGCTGCCGGGCTTTGCATGTCCGCAGACCGAACCTCGGAGGAGCCAGATGGCCGATAGCATGAACGCCGCCCGCGTGCGCATCGCCGTGGCACAGCTCCTATACCAGAAGGGGATCGACGTCGGCTCGCTCTACCATGCACTGGGGATCGATCCGGCGGACGCGGACAGCGACGCGCTCAGCCATCTCGCCGGGGTGCTCGACGGGATGGAAGCAGCGGCGAAGGCGATCCGGGACCACGGGCTCGAAGGATGGTCGAAACCGAAGTGACCGAAACCGACCTCGCTCGCTTCCAGAAACGGAGTGTCAGCCTGTCAGGCCACCGGACATCGGTCTCGCTGGAGCGGGCTTTCTGGGCTGTCCTCGAAGCGGCTGCGAAGAGACGCGACCTGTCTCTTGCCGGGCTGATCGGCGAGATCGACCGGGCACGGGCCGAGGACCAGAATCTTGCTTCGGCCCTGAGGCTGTTTGCCTTGAAAGAGGCGCAGGGCCGACACGCCCATTGAATCACGGCCAACAAAAAAGGCCCGCGGCAAGCGGGCCTTTTTCGTGCGATCGGTCGGGCCCGGCAAAGCCAGGCCCGGACCTCATCTTAGATCATGGCTTCCGTGTCGCCGACAATCCGAGTCGTGGCATTCCGGTTCTTGGCCCAGGCTTCCGGGGTCGAACGCGGATCGATCGGACGCTCCTTGCCGTAGGAGACGGTCGAGATGCGGGTCGGCTCAACGCCGAGACCAACGAGGAATGCCTTGGCAGCTTCAGCACGACGCTCACCGAGGGCGAGGTTGTACTCACGGGTACCGCGCTCATCGCAGTTACCTTCGATGCGGATCCTCAGGTCGGCGTTTTCCGGCATCATCAGGAATGCGGCCTGACGGCGAAGAGTCGCCTGGGCTTCCGGGGTAAGGTTATACTGGTCGTAGCCGAAGAAAACGCGGTGCCCGACGTTTTCTTCAAGCTCCATCTGGGCCATCTCGAGTTTCGACATGGCCGGCTCTTCGATCACCGGCTCTTCGACGACTTCGATGACTTCTTCCTCAGTCGTTGCGCAGGCTGCGAGAAGGGCCACAGAGGCGAGAATGCCGGTGGTCCCCAGAACGTTGAATTTCATGGCTTTGCTCCGTTGCCTTTCTTCCGGGACGAACCCCCGTCCCGCCCTGACGCAGCTTGAAGACGCCCCCAAGCCTTGCCATTCCCTTTTCACGAGACCACGGGTTAGCGTGCTTCGCTAACCGATCCGTGGCACCACGTGGTTAATTTTAGGTCACGCTATCGTCTAACGCTTCCCTGTTCAATCATCCTGCGGCGAATTTGTTAACCATCAATCGAGGCGCGGAGACCAGGCCGGATCCGACGCCTCGGTTGGCGTCGGGATACGGCGAAGATTTTGCCCCGTCAGATCAACGGCAAAGAGACGCACAGGCCCGCCAGGATATTCTTCCCGATGGAAGGCCAAAACACGGCCATTCGGTGACCAAGTCGGGCCCTCGACGAGATAGCTCTCGGCCAGAAGACGCTCACCAGAACCGTCAGGCGCCACGACGCCGATGTAGAAACGGCCCTTGTGCTGCCGCGTGAAGGCGATGAGGTCGCCCCGCGGGCTCCACACCGGCGTGCCGTAGGTGCCTTCGCCGAAGGTGATTCGGCGCTGCTGCGAGCCATCGGCATTCATGACGTAGACTTGCTGGCTGCCACCGCGGTCGGAAGCGAAGGTGATGTAGCGGCCATCCGGCGACATCGACGGCGACACATCAATTGCCGGGTTCGACGTCAGACGGTCGAGCTTGCCCGAGATCGGGTCGAGATAGGCGACGTCCGAATTGCCGTTGAGGGCGAAGCTGACGAGCAGCTTGTCGCCGTTCGGCGTGAACCGCGGGGCGAAGGTCATGCCCGGAAATTCGCCGACCTCGCGCTGAACGCCGGTCTCGATGTCGAAGAGGTACACCTTGGCGGGACGGTCCTCGAAGAAGGCGAGATACGTGATCTGCTGCTCGTTCGGCGAAAAGCGTGGCGTCAGGACGTCATAGTTGAGGCCGCCGGTCAGGGTCTGCGGATTGTAGCCGTCCTGGTCCATGATCGTCAGGCGCTTGGTACGGTCCGTCTTGGGTCCGGTTTCCGAGACATAGACGATGCGGCTGTCGAAATAGCCATCCTCGCCCGTGAGCTGGGAATAGACGAAGTCAGAGACCTTGTGCGCAGCGCGGCGCCAGTTCTCTCGCGGGGTCTTGTACGCGACCGAACCGACCTGCTGGTTGCCGACGACATCCCAAAGACGCGTGTTGATCTGCACCCGGCCATCGCCAAGGTCCATGACCTCGCCGGCGAGAAGGACGCGGGCCCCGATCACGCGCCAGTCGGCGAAGCGCGGGGTGACGTTGATGTTCACCAGCTCTTCGATGAAGGCATCTTCGCTGATCGGCGCGAGAAGGCCCGAATTGGTGAGGTCGTTGCGGATCACCTCGGCCACGCTCTCGCCCAGGTCGGCGTCCGTCGAGCTCAGATAGTCCGGAATGGCGATCGGCATCGGGTCCGTGCGGCCCCGGGTGATGTCGATCTCGACCTGCGCCGATGCCGCCACCGGCAACATGAAAGCAACAAGAGCCAGAAGAGCGTGTCTCAGCATCGGTTGGTCGAACCTCTCTCGTGGAAACCCCGGTCGGGGTGGTAGCGCGACGCGCTAAAGCAGAAAACCGTCAATTGTGTTCACGTCACAGGTTTGACGAAACGGTCACATCACGCCGAGCGGCGTGAAGTTCAGGGTCATCTCCGACCACACGTAGTAGCGCTCCTCCGGCAGGTAGTCGTAGGGCGCGCATTTCACGACGGCCTGAAGCGCGCGATCGCGCGTGGTCCGCCACCAGCTGTTGTTGGAGAGCGCGATCTGGCGGGCGTTCAGGACTTCGGGCTGGCCGATGAGCTGCCCCTCGGGGTCGAGATTGAAGCGAATGCGGACGACGAGCTTCTCAGCGTTCGGAACACCGGTCGGCTGGTCGAAGCACTCCTCGGCCATTTTCTGGCGGATGAGGTCGATCTCCGAAGCAGTCAGGGTGTCGCCGAGACCGATCTGTTCCTGGTCGCGCAGGCCCTCTGCGTCAGCCACTTCAGCGGGCGCGCCCTTGTCCGGCTCGTCCTCGAGATCGACGAGCGCCTCGTCGAGGCCGGAAAAGAAGTCGTCTTCCTCGGCAGGCTGGGGGTCAGGCTCGCGCTTCGGCGGGTCTTCGCGCTTGGGCTCTTCGCGCGGCGCGGGGTCTTCGGGCTCTTCCTTGACCTCGGGTTCCGGCGGGGTCGGATCTTCCGGCTGCGGAACGGGGATAGGGTCCGGCATCGCGACTTCCTGGATGTCGTCGCGGGGGTTCGGCGGTTCCTCGGTGACCTCTTCGGACTTCTGGTCAGCCTTCACCGAAAGGAGGTCAGCGAACTCTGCCTCAGAGAGAAGTTCGACAGGCACGACAGGGCGGTAGACGACGTCCGGGACGCTCAAAAACGGCGCAATGATGAAGCCGCCGGCGAGAATGCCGACGTGCAACAGCGCCGAAAGAAACGTCGCGTAGCGCATCCCGCCCCTGCCCTCAGAGGTTGTCGTTCACGAGGCCAATTTTCGAGTACCCAGCCGCCTTCAGCCTGCCCATGACCTTGGCGACGTCGTCGTAGAGCACCCTTTTGTCTGCACGCAGATAGATTGTCCCGTCATAGCCGGTGCCGGCAATGGCCTCGAGCCGGGTGACGAGTTCGTCGTAGGGGACTTCGGTTTCCTGCACGAAGATCTCGCCATTCGCCGTCACCGAAATGGTGATCGGCTCGACCTGCTCGGTCAGCGCTTCGGCCTCGGTTTCGGGGAGCTCGACCTCGACCCCCACCGTGAGGAGCGGCGCGGCGACCATGAAGATGATGAGCAGCACGAGCATCACGTCGACCATCGGGGTGACGTTGATCTCCGCCATCGGCGTGCCCGCTGTGCGGCGTAGCTTGCCATTGCCGAGACCTGAGCCTCCGCCGCCGGGAAGAAGTCCGCCCGCCATCGGTTAGCGGCTCCCGTCAGCCTGGCGGCTGAGGATCGCGGTGAACTCGCCGGTGAAGCCTTCGATGCGGTTGACGTAGCTGTTCAGCGCCGCGGTGTAGCGGTTGTAGCCAACGACCGCCGGGATGGCGGCGACGAGACCGATGGCCGTCGCGAAGAGCGCTTCGGCAATACCCGGCGCCACCACAGCGAGGTTGGCGTCACCTGTCTGGGCGATGCCCTGAAACGAGTTCATGATGCCCCAGACAGTGCCGAAGAGGCCAATGAACGGCGCGACGGAACCGATGGTCGCAAGAACGGGGAGCTGGCTGCCCGCGCGTTCGATTTCGCGAGTCGCTTCGGCCATCATGCGGCGCTCGGCCCGCTGGACCGATGACGGCGCGAAGCCGCCTGCGGGGACGCTTTTCGCAAACTCGTCCATGCCAGCGACGAAGACCCGCGCCATCGGATGGTCGAGCCGGTCCTTCAGGCGACGGTAGAGGTCATCGAGCGGACGGCCCGAATAGAATTGCTCCTCGAACTTCTTCGCCTTGCTGCGAAGTCTCGAAAAGGTGAGCGACTTGTCGATGATGATCGCCCACGACCAGACACTGGCGATGGCCAGCACGATCATGACGGCTTTGACCACCGGGTCGGCCTGCATGAACATGGCGACTACGCCAAACTCCGTGCCGATCGCGCTTTCGGCGACGACCTGTTCTTCCATCGCTGACTCCTGAATTCACCCTGACGCGGCATACGCCGCCTTCCTTAACCATCCCTACACGAGGTCGCTCACCATTTCGAGCGGTGAAATTGGTTCTTTCGGGCTTTCCATCCTCGTGAATTCGACGTGCGCACCACGCTTTTCCCATGGCGGTTTCCGCCATACGTATCGCGCTACGATAAATGAGTGAGGACCTTATGGTAAAAGCCACCGCCGCAGCCCTGGTCGCGTTGACCGCTTTCGGGGCCGGAGCCGTCGCCCAGGATGTGGAGCGCATCGAGCGCGGGAACCTGATCCTCGAAAATGTGCCGGAGACCCCGCCCAGCGTCGCGCAGTCCCTGCAGCAATACCAGAACACCCGCTCCGCCGGATTCCAGGGCTTCGACGCCGACGGCGAGGGCATCTACATTTCGACGCGCTTCGGTGAGACGGCCCAGATCCACGCGGTCGAAAAGCCGATGGCGATGCGCGAGCAGCTGACCTTTGCCAAGGAGCCGACCAGCGGCGCTTCGCCCTCGCCCACCGTGCCGGGACAGTTCGTCTTCGCCCGCGACAAGGGCGGCGATGAGAACTACCAGATCTACCTCTTCGACCGCAGCACCGGACAGAGCACGATGCTCTCGGACGGCGAGGGACGGAAGACCGGCGGCACCTGGTCGAAGGACGGCCAGCGCGTCGCCTGGACCAAGACCATGGACGGCCCGACCAAGGGCATCGTCATCGCCGATATCGACAACCCAGAGGGCCGCGAGACAGTTTTCACTGGCGACGGCTGGTGGGGGGCCTCGGATTTTTCCGAAGACGGCGATTCTCTGATCCTGTTCGAATATGTCTCGATCAATGATTCGAAGATCCACCTCCTCGATCTCGAAAGCGGGGAAGTCTCACAGATCAATCCGTCCGATGAGCCGATCTCCTATGGCGGCGCACAGTTCGCTGCCAATGGCGGGCACCTCTACTTCACCTCGGACGAGGGGTCGGAGTTCCGGAACCTGTTCCGCTACGACCCGGAGACAGGAGAGAAAGAGAACCTGACGGCGGGTATCGACGCCGATGTAGGCGGCTTTGCCCAGTCAGAGGACGGACGGTACTATGCTTTCGTGGTCAATGACGAGGGCCGCTCGAAGATCCATGTGCGCCAGTCGCGGAACGACCGGGACGTCCGTGTACCTGATATTCCGGCCGGCGTGATCGGAGGGCTCGAATTCTCGCCGACGGAGAATGTGCTGGGCTTCTCGCTCAATGCCGCGACCTCTCCGACGGATGCCTATAGCTTCAAGGTCGGCTCGCGGGGCGAGCTCAACCGCTGGACAAAGAGCGAGGTCGGCGGGCTCGACACCTCGGCGTTCGTGGAACCAGAGTTCTTCCGCTATGAGAGCTTCGATGGGATGGAAATCCCGGCGTTCATCTACAAGCCCAAAGGCGAAGGCCCCTTCCCGGTGATCGTGTCGATCCATGGCGGGCCCGAAGGCCAGTCACGGCCGACCTTCAGCCCGACATACCAGTATTGGGTGAACGAGCTGGGCGCAGCGGTCGTCGTGCCCAATGTCCGCGGCTCCACCGGGTTCGGCAAGTCTTACGTGAAGATGGACAACGGCATGAAGCGGAAGGACTCGGTGAAAGACATCGGTGCCCTCCTCGACTGGATCAGCCAGCAGGAAGACCTCAACGAAGACAAGGTCGTCGTCTACGGAGGGTCCTATGGTGGCTACATGGTCCTCGCCTCGATGGTGGACTACAATGACAGGCTCGCTGGCGGTGTCGATATTGTCGGGATCTCGAGCTTCATCACCTTCCTCGAGAACACGGCGGACTATCGCCGGGATCTTCGGCGTGCGGAATATGGCGACGAGCGTGATCCTGAGATGCGCGCTTTCTTCGAAGAGATCGACCCGCTGAACAACGCCGACAAGATCACCAAGCCGCTCTTCATCATCCAGGGCCTCAACGACCCGCGGGTGCCGGCATCCGAGGCCGACCAGATCCTCGCAGCGGTCCGCGCCAATGGCGGCGAGGCCTGGTACATGGGCGCAAAGGATGAAGGCCACGGCTTCCGGAAGAAAACCAACCGCGACGCGATGACCGAAGCGGTGGTGATGTTCTTCAAGCACGTGTTCGAGGAGTGAAGCCCGCCGGCGCCCTCAGCTCAAAAGGCCGAGGGCGTAGCCCCTCAGAACCGCCGAGACACGATCGCCGACATCGAACTTCTTGAAGATACGTCGGACATAGGTGTCCACGGTGTTGGCGCTGAGGCCCAGGATTTCCGCGATGACGGCGTTGCTCTTCCCCCGCGCGATCCAGTTCAGGATCTCCTGCTCACGCTCGGACAGCGCCGCTGCCTTTGGCAAGTGCTTCGCCAGGAGCTCGCAATACCGAAGATGCGCGGCCTGGCAGATATATTGGAGCTCGATGATCTGCCCGGTCGAGAGGGTGCGTTGGTCCTGCCCGCAGCCAAGGCCGACATAGCCGTCACGGCCATGGGGCCCGAAGACGGGGACGGCGAGTCCATCGCCGAGATCGGCACGCTCGAGTTCGTCGAGATACGCTTTCTCTTTCTCGGACAGGTCGAAATGCCGACCGGCATCCGACCACCAGAACGGCCTGCCCGCGGAGAGCGCGCGGCGGGGAATCGGGTCGGTGAGGTAATATTGCTTATCTTTATACCTCTCCACCCACTCCTCCGGAAAACCTTCCGTGATGACCGAAACATAGGGGGAATGATCGAAAGCACCCGGCGGCGGCATGTGGTGATAGCTCATCCGGGTAATGCCGCGCCGCTTGATCGCGTCGATGGTGAATTCAAGCAAGTCCTTGGAATGATTGCGGGACAAAGTATCAATAGCGAATTGAACGACAAATGGCACAGGAGAAATTCCGTAGAAGAAAAGGCACGAATAAACCTGAGTTAATACGGTGCGTCGCCTCGACCAATCCTGTAACTCAGTAAGCCCGTCCCGGAAACGCGGGACGTGAATTTCTCACATCCCAAAAGCATATCGGAGGTTCATTTGACCGATATGCTCGGGGTGAGGATCAAGGCCCATGAAACGGGAAACGCTGCGGCTCGTGGAAGCCGGCATCGAAATCGAGGAGCGCGCGCAAGCGCCGGGCACTGAGGAACGTCCCACGGACGATGTTCTTCCGCAGATCGATGCGATCATCGCCCGTTGCCTCAACGCGCCAGAATCCTGCCAAGCGCACAAGGAACTCTTCTCTCTTTACACGGAGCTTCACAAGAGACTATCGGCTGCGGGCGAAGGGATAAGCGCCCTACAGGAACGGGCGAGCCTCGTCGCCGCGCAGTCGGAAATTCTCGACGCTTCCGCCTCCCTGCCCGCGAGAACCGTGGTCGACGTGACCTACAAGCTGGCACTATGGCGCCTGGACTACCATCGCAGCCGTGACGAGGTCTGGCCGCGCGGCGACATCGTCGCGGCCGCTGTTCTCGAGGACCTGATCGCCATAACCGGCGAGACGGATGCCCGTTTCGTCGAGGACGAGCACGAGGACTAGCATTTTTCATGCTGCAGGCGCTAAGAGCGGCTTTTCTCGCCTCTCCTCAAGGAGCCTGACATGTCCCTTACTGTCGCCGTCGTCGGAGCCACCGGAATGGTCGGGCAGGAGGTCCTCGCGATCCTCGCCGAGCGCCTTTTCCCGGCCGATGAAGTCCATGCCCTCGCCTCCCGCAACTCGCTGGGCCGCGAAGTGAGCTATGGCGACAAGACACTCAAATGCCAGGACCTCGACCAATACGATTTCAGCAAGGCGACGATCGCGATCTTCGCCGCTGGTGGTGACGTATCGAAGGAGTACGCGCCGAAAGCCGGCAAGGCTGGCTGTATCGTGATCGACAACTCGTCGGCCTTCCGTCTAGACCCTGACGTTCCGCTCGTCGTCCCGGAAGTGAACCCCGACGCAGTCGAGGGTTTCGTGAAGAAGAACATCATCGCGAACCCCAACTGCTCGACGGCGCAGCTCGTCGTTGCGCTCAAGCCGCTCCACGACCGCGCGAAGATCAAGCGGGTCGTGGTCTCGACCTACCAATCCGTGTCCGGAGCAGGTAAGGACGCAGCCGACGAGCTTTTCCGCCAGACCAAGGGCATCTTTGTCGGCGACGACGCGACCTCGGAGAATTTCACCAAGCAGATCGCCTTCAACGTGATCCCGCACATCGATGTCTTCATGGACGATGGTTCGACCAAGGAAGAATTCAAGATGACGGCGGAGACGAAGAAGATCCTCGACCCGTCGATCAAGCTGACGGCCACGGCCGTCCGTGTACCGGTCTTTGTCGGCCACTCCGAAGCGGTGAACATCGAGTTCGAAAACGAGATCTCAGCCGAAGAGGCGACGAGCATCCTGCGCGAGGCACCGGGCTGCCTCGTCGTCGATAAGCGCGAGGATGGCGGCTATGTCACGCCGGTGGAGTGCGTCGGTGACTTCGCCACCTTCATCAGCCGGATTCGCGAGGACCCGACCGTGGAGCACGGGCTGAACCTCTGGGTCGTTTCCGACAACCTGCGCAAAGGCGCGGCGCTCAACGCCGTGCAGATCGCGGAGCTCCTGCTCAATCGCGGCCTCCTTGGCGACAAGGTGCAGATGCACTGATCTCTTGCGGTGATCGCACCGGGCGGTGTCTTCTGACCGATGGACCAGAAGGAACCGCGCCATGCTGATCACCGCCGTCGCCGCTCTCGCACTCCAGGCCCAGACGCCGCCGTCATGCGATGCAGAGGCATACCGGCAGTTCGACTTCTGGATCGGAAGCTGGGATGTCTACGCGGCGAACGACCAGAAGGTCGGCACGAACGTCATCACTTCGGAAGAGAGCGGCTGCCTGCTGGTGGAACGCTGGACCAGTGCGCAGGGCGGCACCGGACAAAGCTATAACTTCTACGATCCTTCGACGGACAAATGGCGGCAGCTCTGGGTCAGTGCCGGTTTCCTGATCGACTATGATGGCGGGCTCGACGAAGACGGTGCGATGGTGCTCGAAGGCACGCTGACCCCGCGCTCGGGCCAGGGTGCGACACCGTTCCGCGGACGATGGACCCCGATGGAAGACGGCAGCGTGCAGCAGACCTTCTGGACCCACGACACCGACACCGGGACTTGGAACGTGTGGTTCGACGCGAACTACCGCCGCAGCACCGACTAGCGAACGGGTGGCGGCACAGGCGTGTTCACTCCGTGAAGCCATTCCGGAGGTCGCATGGCCCAGATCGAAAAACTGAACGCGAACGAACACCAACCAAGCAGCCACGGCGAAGCCCTGGCGATGTCGAACGGCGAGATGGCCATGCGCGTCTGGAACGAAGGCCCGGTCGGCAACAAGGGCGAGCACGCCTCGGGCTACGAAACAATTGGCTACGTGATCGACGGAGAAGCCAAGCTGCATTCCGATGGCACGACCATCCACCTGACCAAGGGTGACAGCTGGCGCGTGCCGAAAGGCGTCAAGCATTGCTACGAGATCGAGGAGAGCTTCCACGCAATCGAAGTCACGAGCCCGCCTGCCCGAAGCGCGGCGCGAGACGGCGCGCACAAGACGTCCGTCACCTAAACGGTCCTTCTTTCCCAAGACCGTCAGTGTCGGGAAAGGTCAACACGTCCCTGACCGATGAATGCGCTATTCACTTTCTCGACACCGGCCGGTGTCCTGACGGCCCTTGCCCTGACCGCAGGGGTCATCCTGCTGGCTGGCATCAGGCTCTCTGCGGTCGCCGACAAGCTGGCCGACCGCACAGGTCTGGGCGAAGCGCTCGTGGGCAGCGTCCTTCTGGGAGCAGCGACATCGCTCTCTGGACTGACGACATCGGTGTCCGCAGCCTGAAACGGGTTTCCGAGCCTCGCTGTGTCGAACTCGCTGGGCGGGATCGCCGCCCAAACGCTGTTCCTCGCCGCGGCAGACATCGCCTACCGCAAGGCCAACCTCGAGCACGCTGCGGCAAGCCTCGAGAACATGCTCCAGGGTACGGTCCTTCTTGGCGCCCTGTCATTGGTGGTGATGGCGGTGGCCGCGCCGGGACTTGAAGTTGCCGGTGTCCACCCCGTCAGCGTGATGGTGGTCGGCTTTTACGTGCTCGGCCTCAAGGTCACCCAGAGTGCGCGGGACGTACCCGGATGGCAGGCCAAGATCACGGCCAACACGCGGCAGGACGAGCCCGAGACGGATGCCGGGAAACTGAGCCTCTCGCGGTTGGTCATCAGCTTCTGTGTTCTCGCAGGGATAACCGCCGTCGCTGGATTCATGGTCAGCCGTGCTGCGGAGGGGGCGATCGAGGTCTTCGGGTTGTCGGAGTCGATCGCCGGAGCGTTCCTCACCGCAATCGTAACGTCACTCCCTGAACTGGTGACTACGGTGGCCGCGGTCCGGCGCGGAGCGTTGACACTTGCGGTCGGTGGCATCATCGGCGGCAATGCCTTCGACGTCCTGTTCATCGCAGCGTCGGACGTCGCCTATCGCGAGGGGTCGATCTACGCCGCGATCGGGAACCAGCAGCTTTTCCTGACCGCTGTGGCGATGGCGATGACCGCAGCGCTGTTGATGGGCCTCCTGAGGCGGCAAGAGAAAGGTCCCGCGGGACTCGGCTTCGAGACCGTTCTCGTGATTGCGCTCTACTTCGCGGGCTCTTCGATACTGGTGATGCGCTGATAGCCGCCGGGAATGGCGTCCGCGCTCTTGAAGGTCAGCATGAAGATCGTACCGCCGAGAGCGAGGACGCCAAGCGTCACGCGGCCCCAGACGGGACGGCGGCGGAACACATATTTGCGGTTGGCGAGGTCGGACATGGCGGCCTCCCTGTTGTCACTGAACAGACAGAAAGGTCGCCGAGAAATAAGGCAGCGATAGGGCAGGCTCGGGGCACGGACGATCCGTGCCCTGCCTTGATCGCTAAGAAGCGGTTACCCGCTTATGCTGCAATGTACTGACCGCCGTTTTGCGACAGGGTCGCCCCGGTGATGAAACCGGCCTCGTCGCTGGCGAGGAAGGCGACCGCCGCCGCAACCTCTTCAGGCTGACCGAGGCGTCCTACCGGGATGCCTGCGACGATGGAGTCCAGGACCTCCTTCTTCATCGCACCGACCATCTCGGTTTCGATGTAGCCTGGGGCAATCGCGTTCACAGTGATCCCCTTGCGCGCGCACTCCTGCGCGAGGGCGCGGGTGAAACCTAGAATGCCTGCCTTCGCCGCCGAGTAATTGCATTGGCCGAACTGGCCTTTCTGGCCATTGATCGAGCTGATGTTGATGATCCGGCCATAGCCGCGGTCACGCATCCCGTTGATGACCGGACGGGTCATGTTGAAAGCGCTGTCAAGGTTGGTCGAGATCACGACAGACCACTGTTCCTTGGTCATCTTGTGGAAGGCACCGTCGCGGGTGATGCCGGCATTGTTCACCAGCACCGACGTGCCACCGAGCTCGCTCTCGATCCGGCCGATCGTCTCCTCGCAAGCCTCGAAACTGGAGACATCGCACTGATAGACCTTGATCCCGAGTTCGTCGGCAGCCTTGTTCGCCGCCTCGGTGTTACCGCCGTAGATCGCCGCGACGTCCATGCCCTCTTCTTTCAGGCGCTTGGAAATGGCGTAACCAATACCTCGGGTCCCGCCCGTGACGATGGCAACTTTGCTCATACTGTCCTCCACGTTTCAGATGCGCGGCTCTCTCGCCGCTAAAAACCTTCGGGCGACCCTTAGCGGGCAATGGGATGATGGCCAGTGGCGAGCGCAGTTGTCCGGGACATTTGAGCGCGATCAGCGCTCACCAGTCGAGAAGCCGACGCTGATGCCGCATTCCTCGGGGAGCGGCTGGCCGGTCCGGCCGTCCTCCACGCCAAAGCCCTCCGCCACCGCACGTTGGCGCTGCTGTTCCGCGAGCAGTTCGTCGCATCGCTCGAGGTCGGCGCCCCGCTGCTCGCGCTTGAGGGCCATGAAATTCTTCACGCAGCGATCACGGGCTTCGTCGCTATCGCGGGTCTTGCAGAGGTCATAGGCCTCCGCGAGATCCAGCCTGTCTGCAGTCGTCGAGCAACCTGGCATCAGGAAAAGACCCGCCGAAGCGATAATGTAAGCGGCAAGGCGCATGGAACCCCCGGACTTGGATCGCCTGCTTTATGCTCGATCGCCGAGCGATCAGGAAGCGTCTTCCTGCAGCTTGGCCTTGGCTTGCGCCACGCAGACGGACTTCAACCGGGGATCGGGCTCGTCGGCGCAGGCCCTCGCGGCTTGGGCCGAGATGTCGCGATCATAGCTCGCGCAGCCCGACACGGCTGCCGCTGCGGCGAGAGCCGCGACGATGGTGACGATCGAGAGTTTCTTCATAGCGGAGCGCCTCCTCGGAATCGTTGGTCCGGAGCCCTCTTGATCGAAGGTGCGGCGCACACGCAACCACGCTGACGGAGATGTCAGAAGAACAAATGGCCCGGGCCGCACCAAACCTATGGCACGGCCCGGAAAATCGCTCAGTGCATGCGCTCGACGCACATGGCGACGCCCATGCCGCCGCCAATGCAGAGGGTCGCAAGGCCCTTGTCGGCCTCGCGGCGCTTCAGCTCGTGCAGGAGCGTGGTGAGGATACGGGCGCCGGATGCGCCGATCGGGTGGCCAAGGGCGATAGCGCCCCCATTGACGTTGACCTTCTCGGGATCCCAACCGAGCTCCTTGCCGACCGAGAGAGCCTGGGCGGCGAAGGCCTCATTGGCCTCGATCAGGTCTAGATCGTTGATCGACCAGCCAGCCTTCTCGAGCGCAAGACGCGATGCCGGGGCCGGGCCGATACCCATGATCGCCGGATCGACGCCGCAATGGGCGAAGCTGGCAATACGCGCCAGCGGGGTGACACCGCGCTTCTCGGCTTCTTCCAGGCTCATCAGCACGAGCGCCGAGGCGCCATCATTGAGGCCCGAAGCGTTGCCCGCCGTGACCGAGCCATCCTTGGTGAAGGCCGGGCGAAGGCCGGCCAGCTTTTCGGCCGTGGTGCCAGCACGGATATACTCGTCCTTGTCGAAGACGATGTCGCCCTTGCGGTTCTTGATGGTGACCGCGGTGATCTCGGCATCGAAGTAGCCCGCTTCCTGGGCCGCGGCGGCTTTCTGCTGCGACAAAGCGGCGAACGCGTCCTGCTCTTCGCGGCTGATGCCGTATTTCGCCGCGAGATTTTCGGCCGTCTGGCCCATGTGGTAGTCGTTGAAGGCGTCCCAGAGGCCATCCACGATCATCGTGTCCACCATGGTCAGCGGGCCCATCTTGGTGCCGTTGCGCATGTTCTGCGCGTGCATGGAAGCCGACATGTTCTCCTGGCCTCCGGCAACGATGATCTTGCCGTCGCCGTTCTTGATGACCTGCGCGCCGAGCATCGCCGCGCGGAGGCCGGAGCCGCAGACCTGATTGATGGTCATGGCAGGCCGCTCCTGCGGGACACCGCCCTTCATCGAGGCTTGGCGGGCCGGGTTCTGGCCGAGGCCAGCGGTGAGCACGTTGCCCATGATGACTTCATCGACATTCTCGCCGTCGACTCCGGCACGCGCGAGCGCCTCCTTGATGACCGCGGCACCAAGATCAGGCGCGCTCACTGGTGCGAGCGTCCCTCCAAAACTGCCAATCGCAGTCCTCGTGGCACTCGCAATCACAACATCGTGGCTCATGAACATCTCCTTCACTTGGCAGGTGCACAACGCATTCGCAGCAAATCACGGCCTGCCAAGGCTTTTCTATTTTGTCACACTAGGCTATCGCTGGTGTCCCTGGCGATAGAGGCGGATCATATGGCTCTCGAACAACCCAACCAGCCCGATGGCAAGCCCGAACCGCAGGATGGCGAGCCGATAGTCATCAAGAAGTATGCAAACCGGCGGCTCTACAACACCGAGAGTTCCACTTATGTGACCCTCGAGACGCTGGCCGCAATGGTGCGTCGCGGTGAGAATTTCGTCGTGGTGGACGCGAAATCAGGCGAGGATCTGACCCGCGCCGTGCTCGCGCAAATCATCTTCGAGCAGGAAACCAAGGGGCAGAACCTCCTGCCCGTCCGTTTCCTGCGCCAGTTGATCGGCCTTTATGGCGACAACCTGCAGAGCTTCGTGCCGAGCTATCTCGAAGCCTCGATGGAAGCCTTCCGCAAGAACCAGGACGCGATGCGCCAGTCCTTGTCCGAAGCGTTCTCGGCCCCCCAAGGCGGGATGCAGATCTTCGAGAACGCCGCACGGCAGAACATGGCGCTGTTCGAGCAGGGCATGGCGATGTTCGGCCTCAAGGTCCCGCAGCACGGCGGCCCGCATGGCGGAGGCGCCCCGGCCAAGGAAGGCGAAGTCGAAGCCCTACGCGAAGAGATCGAGCGGTTGAAGGCCGAGCTGGCGGCGGCGAAGAAGTAAGCCGCGCTAGGGCTGTCTCTTCACCACGCGGAACTTCAAGCTACGGAACGCGAAGCTGATCCACAGCATTCCGCGCAGCAGCGTCAGGAAGCCCGGCGGATAAACTCCCCGGAAATGTGTCGCGAAGTAGAGGTTCATCGACTGCTTCTTGCGACGTTCGATTTCCAGCGGCGAGACTTCGCTCGAGCTTTTGTGATGAATGACCTCGACACCGGGAACATAAACAGCGGTGCCGCCGAGTTTGTTCAGCCTCAGGAAGAAATCCACGTCCTCGACATGGAGGAAGAACCTCCGGTCCATGCCGCCAAGGGCCTCCCACGTGGCGCGGGGAACGAGGAAGCAGGCGCCTGAGAGGCAAGGCACCGGTGTCGGCTTGTCGAGCTTGGGTGCCTCGTGTTCGTTGAAACGGCGAAACGCCGGATGGCGCGGCGCGATCCTGTAAAGCCGGGTCGCTTCAACGAAAGCGTTCCACGGGGTCAGGATGGCCCGGCGGGAGCCGCGCTGCTCCTGGCCGTCGGGATCGCAGAGCCTTGGCCCTGTCGCCCAATGCTCAGTTGCCTGACGTTCGCCCGCCGCCCGGAGCTGTGCCGCCGCTTCGATCGGCAGGATGGCATCGGGGTTGAGGAACAGGAGGTGCGTGCCCCTTGCTTGCTCTGCGCCGAGATTGCAGCCTGCCGCGAAGCCGATATTTCCATGCCCGGTCAGAAGCGACATGCGCGGCTCCGCCTCCGCCCGCTTGGCAAGCTGGTCGGTGACCTCTTTCGGGTTGCCGTTATCGACGACGATGACTTCGCCCACTCCCCCCGCGGAGAGTGCGCTTTCAAGGCAGCGCCAAAGGATAGCGCCTGTCCGGAAGCTGACGATCACCACAGAGATCATCAGGACCGCTCCGCCGCGACAGCCTTGAGGCCGCAGACCGAGAGAACGGTCGCCGACCAGGTGTAGACGCTCCACAGGTCGGTATCGATCGTCACGAAGACGAGGAGGACCGCGCCCAGTGCAGCGATCGCCGCTGCCACGTCAGGTCGCCATGTCCGCCTCAGCAACACCTGCGCACCGAGAACGACCGCTGCCAGGGTCAGTCCGTATCCCAACAGCCCGAATTCGTAGAGGATCTGGATCGGGACGTTGTGCGGATGGGCCGAGACGAGAGAGACATCCGTGCCGCTCGCAAGGGCGATCTTGCCGAGTTCCGGCGAGAGCGTATGGGTGGCACGGGCACCTGCGCCAAAGAGCGTGCGCCCCTCGACCCAGAGGTCGAGAACCTGCCGCCAGATAATCAGCCTATGGACGGTCGAGTCCGGCAGCGCGGTGATCTGCGCAAGCCTGTCGACACCGGGCAAGAAGGCGGCAAGGGCGAAGGGAGCTGCCAGCGCGCCGCCCCAAAGAGCGATGAGCGCCTTCAGTCCGACCACCTGCCGGAGTCCCGTCACGGCAAAGGCGACGATGCCTGCGATGAGAGCGACGCCGTTCGCAAGAATGCCCCCAGCCGCGGCCCCGAAGCCCGCAATCAGACCGGTACTGCGCACGATCGCCCTGCCCCTCGCCTGTCGCGAAAGCGTCAGCACCGCTGGGGGCAACATGAGAAGGATGAGGCTGAGCCCACGGGCCGAGCCGATCGCATCCTTCGCCGGGAGGTTCTCCGGCGGCACGGCTTCCCTGATCGCATTGCCGAATGCGATATCGATCGTGACAAGGAGGAGTGCCGCGAAAACACCGAGCGCAAAGATGGGCGCCTCCACGACCCGGAAGCGTAGCATCTGTATACTGACGAGGACGAGGATTGCATGCCCGGCAACGTCGCCGGGACCGCGCGGCGACGGGGTCCAAAGGAGGGTCACGGCGGCCCAACCGAGAAGGGCGAGAATGAACCAGCTCCAGCGCGGCAGGTCGAGCCACGCGCGCGGCTGGCCTAGCGCCAGAACCCCGGCAGGGAGCCAGAAGGCCAGCTGCACGATCCAGAGCGCCCGGAACGAGAAAAGCAGCGTCGGTGCGAGCGCCGCCGCTGCGAAGATCATCCAGACGCGCCAGAAACTTCCGGTCACCGAAGATCTGGAGGCGTCGCTTCCTTGACCAGTTCGTCAATGGCCTGATCGAGGGAGATGGTGCGGTTTTCCTTCGAGCCGAGGCGACGGATCGAGACCGTCCGCTCTTCGGCTTCGCGGCCACCGCAGACGAGGATAGCGGGCACCTTGGCATTGGAGTGCTCGCGAACCTTGTAGTTGATCTTTTCGTTGCGGGTGTCCGCCTTGGCGCGCAGCCCGACCTTGGTCAGCGCCTCAGCAACTTCCTGGGCGTAGGCGTCAGCGTCGGAGGTGATGGTCGTCACCACGGCCTGGGTCGGCGAGAGCCACAGGGGCATCCGGCCTGCATGGTTTTCAATCAGCATGCCGATGAAACGCTCCATCGATCCGAGGATGGCGCGGTGGAGCATCACAGGGCGCTGCTTGGAGCCGTCCTCGTCGATGAAGGTCGCATCGAGGCGTTCGGGAAGCAGCGGGTCGAGCTGGAGCGTGCCGCACTGCCACGACCGGCCGATCGCGTCGCGCAGGTGGTATTCGAGCTTGGGCGCGTAGAAAGCCCCCTCGCCCTCCAGCACCTCGTAGTCGAGCCCGGCATCGGTGAGGGCATCGCCCAGCACCCTTTCCATACGGTCCCACTCTTCATCGGTCCCGATCCGCATCTCCGGCCGGGTGGCGAGCGCGATGCGGACGTCTTCGAAACCGAGATCTTCGTAAACGGACGATGCGAGCGCGCAGAACTTCTTCGTCTCCTCGGCGATCTGGTCCCAGCGGCAGAAGATATGCGCGTCGTCCTGGGTGAACTGGCGCACACGCATGATGCCGTGAAGCGCGCCGTGCGGCTCGTTCCGGTGGCAGCAGCCGAACTCGGCCATGCGCATGGGCAGGTCACGGTAGGACTTGATGCCCTGATTGAAGATCTGCACGTGCGCCGGGCAATTCATGGGCTTGAGCGCCATGAGCTTGGCGTCCGGATCGAAGGTCGCCCCGTCGCTGACCGTATCCGGAACATCGTCGGGGACGACGAACATGTTCTGGGAATACTTGCCCCAGTGGCCCGATTTCTCCCACAGCTTTGCGTCGATCAGCTGTGGGGTTTTCACCTCGACATAGCCGTCATCGTTCAGCCTGCGTCGGATATAGGCCTCGAGCTCCACCCACATTGTGTAGCCATTGGGATGCCAGAAGACCGAACCCTGCGCCTCGTCCTGGAGGTGGAAGAGGTCCATTTCCTTGCCGAGCTTGCGGTGGTCGCGCTTCTCGGCCTCTTCGAGGCGGTGGAGGTATTGCTTGAGCTGCTTCTCGTTGGCCCAGGCCGTGCCGTAGATGCGCTGCAGCACGGCGTTGCGGTGGTCGCCGCGCCAGTAGGCACCTGCCAGCTTCATCAGCTTGAACGCCTTGCCGATATGCTTCGTGGACGGAAGGTGCGGACCACGGCAGAGATCGTACCAGTCGCCGTGGTGGTAGACCTTGATCTCCTCGTCCTCTGGCAGGTCGCGGATGATCTCGGCCTTGTAGTGCTCGCCCAGCGCTTCAAAGCGGGCAATCGCCTCGGCGCGCGGCCAGACTTCCTTACGGGTGGGAAGGTCGGCGTCGACGAGCTCTTTCATTTTCTGTTCGATCTTCTCGAAATCCTCCGTCGAGAAGGGTTCGTCGCGGGCGAAGTCGTAGAAGAAGCCGTCCTCGATCACCGGGCCGATCGTCACTTGCGTGTCGGGGTACAGGGCCTGCACCGCCTGGGCCAGGAGGTGCGCGGCGTCGTGGCGGATGAGTTCGAGCCCCTCCTCGTCGTCCCGGGTCACGAGTGCGACCTGCGCGTCCTTCTCGACGACGTGGTCGAGATCCATGAGCTCACCATCGACCTTCATGGCGATGGCCTTCTTGGCGAGGGATTTCGAGATGTCGGCAGCGATGTCCGCGCCGGATACGGGGTGGTCATAGGCGCGTTCTGCGCCGTCAGGTAGCGTGATGACTGGCATGATGGTCTCTGTCGTACAGAAGAACGGTGTGCGCCGCACCTTTCCCTGAGGTCAAGGCTTGGCGCGGATTCCGGCGCTGAAAAGGGACTCAGGGAACCGGGTCGTAGCCCCATGTCCCGCCGGGGCGGCAGTTGCCGAGCCGCTTGGCTGTCAGCCGCGCTGCTTTCAGCGGCGGGTGCTTGGCGAAAGCTTCGAGCGCATAGGCGGAGCATGTCGGCTCATGCCGGCAGCGGACCCCGACGAGGTGGAGAAACGGGCTGAGCGTATAGCGGTAGGCGATGATCGCGCCTCGGGCCGCCCGGTCAAGCAGCATCCCTGGCCTCGGCTTCATCGAGGGCATCGACCACAGCGCCGAAGACCAACAGCGTCGAGGCGTGCCGGGCCGGATACTCCGCAATCGGCCTCAGCACGTCGAGCGAGGAGAAGCGTCCCGTTGGCGCTGGTCCGCCTTCACGCAGCATCTTCTCCATCACCGGCTGGAGGGCCCGGAGCTCTTCGGCTGTCGAGCCGTTCAGCAGCCCCGACAGCAGCGACGAAGATGCCTGTCCCAAGGCGCAGGCTTTCACCCTGAGCGCATGGTCGCGGACGACACCGTCTTCCAGGAGGAGATCCACTTCGACCTCCGAACCGCACACCTTCGAGGTCCTGCGGCCCTGCCCGGAGGGGGCATCCAGACGAGCTGCAGGGGGGAGCGAGGCTGCGGCTTCGAGCAGGCGGTTCGAATAGAGATCATCCATCGCCCAAGAGATAGGCGATCAAAGCGCCGAAAAGAAGCCCGTCGGCCTCCGCACCGGCGAAACTGTAAGGGAAAGCGATCACTCCGCTGGCGGCTGGAAGATTGCGAGGCGATTGCCCTCGGGGTCCTTGAACCAGGCGAAGCGGCCCCTGTCGCCGGGGATATCGATGGGGCCGACCTCGATTTCACCGCCCGCGGCCTTGATCTTCTCGCAATGAGCGTCGCAATCGGCGACCTGCATGTAGACCATGACGTAGTTGTGCGGCTCATGGCCAAGCGCGGTGATGGCGCCGTCGATGCCGCCCTCGCCGGTGGAGACTTCGGTGCTCAAACCTGTGTCATGGCCGGACCAGCCGAAGACGTCCCGGTAGAATGCAACGGTCCTGTCGCGGTCCTTGCAACCGATATCGAAACGGACAACCGGATTGGCCATGGCGGGATCCCTCCAACTGCAGGGGAGGAGCTTCGAACGGCCGGTGCGAAGCTACAACCGCGAACCGCAGGTCAGCCTCGCCGCCAGGTCGCTCCGCCAGGGTTGTCCTCGATGATGATGCCTTCGGCTGAAAGCTGGTCACGGATTTCGTCGGCTCGAGCGAAATTCTTGGCCGCCCGCGCTGCGGCCCGTTCGGCCAACAGCGCGTCAATTCGCGCATCGTCCGCGGAAGCCCCACCCTTGAACCAGGCCGCTTCGGTCTCCCGCATCAGGCCGAGGAGCCGCCCTGCGGCACGCAGGCCCGACTTGGCCTCGGCATCGCCTGCCTGTGCTCTCTCACGCAGCTCATGCATCGCGGCAAATGCCGCGGGCGTATTGAGGTCATCGCTCAATGCTTCGAGGACGGATGAGGGCACATCGCCCGGCTCCGCGTCGCCTGCCGCGCGATAGAACTTGTCCAGCTGCGCCTTCGAGGCCTCGAGGAGCTGGTCCGACCATTCGAGGGGCTGGCGGTACTGTGCGGAGAGAAGCGCCATGCGCAGTACCTCGCCGTGCCATTCCTCGAGAAGCTCCGTAGGCGTCACGATATTGCCAAGAGACTTCGACATCTTCGTATCGCCCATGCGCAGCATCCCATTGTGCATCCAGTGCCGGGCGAGGGGCACGCCGCCGAGATCAGTGGCGCAGCAGCTCTGGGCGATTTCATTCTCATGGTGCGGGAAGCGCAGGTCGAGACCGCCGAGATGGAGGTCGATCGGCGCACGGAGATTCTCTTCGATCATCGCGGAGCATTCGAGGTGCCAGCCCGGCCGCCCCTTCCCTTCGATGCCCCAAGCCTCGGGAGCATCCCAACCGGGCTCGCCTTCCTTGGCGGGCTTCCACAGCACGAAATCCGCAGGATCGCGCTTGTATGGCGCGACCTCCACCCGCGCTCCAGCGATGATGTCGTCGCGGTTCAAACGACTGAGGCTACCGTAACCGGGGAACGCCTGGGTGTCGAAAAGCACATGATCCTCGGCGACATAGGCGAAGTCCTGCTCCAGGAGGCTCGTCACCATCGACTGCATGGCATCGATGTGGCCCGTGGCCTTCGGCATCATGTCCGGCAGGTCGCAGCCCAGAGCCTCGAGATTCGAAAGATAAGCCTCGGTTGCCCGCGCCGTGATGATCTCGATATCGACGCCTTCCTCGTTGGCGGCGGCGATGATCTTGTCATCGATATCGGTCAGGTTCCGGGCGTAAACGACGTTTTTCTCGCCATAGACCTCGCGGAGAAGGCGCACCATCTGGTCCGCAACCACCCCTGCCCGCGCATTCCCGATATGTGGCGGCGCATAGACCGTTGGTCCGCAGCAATAGACCGTCACCCGCTCCTCTTGTGCAGGGCGGAACTCGACCTTCTCGCCGCGGAAGGTGTCGTGGACATGGATCTTCTGGCTCATGGGTTTTCCATGCCCTGAGCCTTGCCGGGACGCAACGTCGCGGCGCAAAGGTTGGCGTTTTGCGCCCTGATCGCCATATATTCCGGAGCCGCCCACTCGAGGAGCGAGGGAAAAGTTGCGGCTCAATCGGTGCCTGAAAGGGCCCCCGAACAGTTAGGACAGACCTTCCATGAGCGTCATTGCCTACGATGAGAGCGTGGTTCCCACGCCCGAAGAAGAAACTTACGTCTCCAGCCGACCCAGCCGCCACGAAGCCGAAGAGGCCGTGCGGACGCTGATCCGCTGGGCCGGGGACGATCCGACACGAGAAGGACTGCTCGACACGCCGAAGCGCGTCGCGAAGGCCTATGAAGAGTGGTTCGGCGGATACCGCGAAGACCCCGAGGCAATCCTCGCCCGGGTCTTCGAGGAAGTCGAAGGCTATGACGACATCGTCCTCCTGAAGGACATTCGCGTCGAGAGCGTCTGCGAGCACCACATGGCGCCGATCATTGGCAAGGCCCACATCGCCTACCTGCCGGACAGGCGCGTGGTTGGCATCTCCAAGCTTGCGCGTCTTGTCGATATCTACGGCAAGCGCATGCAGGTG
The DNA here is from genome assembly GCF_014651915.1 of Parvularcula lutaonensis. Lineage (GTDB taxonomy): Bacteria > Pseudomonadota > Alphaproteobacteria > Caulobacterales > Parvularculaceae > Parvularcula > Parvularcula lutaonensis. The sequence goes on along the minus strand of NZ_BMXU01000002.1, from coordinate 707,214 downwards.
CAGGAAAAGATGACGGCCCAGATCGCCGACACCCTGCAAAAGGTCCTGAAACCCCGCGGTGTCGCCGTGATGATCGAGGCTGAGCACCAGTGCATGTCCACCCGCGGGGTGCACAAGCACGGCGTCGATACGGTGACGACGCGCTTCACCGGCGCTTTCAAGGATGACCCCAAGATGGAAGAACGCTTTCTGCGGCTCGCGGGCAAGTAACCTGCTGTCGGTCAAGGGCCTCTGCTTTCGCAGGGGCCTTTTTAGTTGAACAGGGTCAGGAGGATGTTCGAACGGCTGTTCGAAATCTGGAGGCTCTGCCGGGCGAGCGTCGTCTGGACCTGGAACGACTGGAGCCGGGCCGACTCCTCCTGCAGGTCCGCTTCGACGAGGGCCGCGACGCCCTCTTCCAGGGAATCCGTCAGGCCCATGAGGTAATCGCGCTGGCCGGTGATCCGGTCCTCGTAGAAGCCGAGCTGGGCGAAGGCACGGTTGGCCTTCTCCTGCGCGGCATCGAGCACTTCGAGGGCAGCGGCTGTCGAGAAGCCGGGCTGGTCGACAGGCGCGACGGCTTCGAGAAGCTCGACAAGCGTCGCGCTGTCCTGGCGCGCCTGGCTGCCGATATAAAAGGCGATGCCCTTCGGTGGCAGCCAGCCCTCGGCCAGATAGGACGTCATCTGATCGAATTCGGCTGGCGTGAAGATCTGGTTGTAGAGGACGACCTTGTCGTTCGCACCCTGGAACCGGTTGCCCGTAGGGCCCGCACCCGTGTCGTTCTTGACCACGCCATTGACGACGGCGTTGCCGGCGATCCGGCCGAGACCGATGGCGTTGCCGTGGTTGTAGAGGACGCCGACGCCCGTCGCCGTATCGACGAGCGTGCCGTCAAGGTAAGCCCTGAACTCACCCGTGGCGGAGGCGTTGCCGTCCAGGACGAGCTGCGCCGTGTACCGCGTGTTGGCCTGCACGGTCGCCTGCGCCTCGCGGTAGCCCCAGGGCGTCGTGCCGTCGTTCGGAATGTTGTAGCCACCGAAGACCAGCTGACCGTTCCTGATCGAGATGTTCAGGCCACGGATACCGCCGCCTTCTTCGTAGATGATCTGCTCGGTCGTGATGTCAGCCCCGGTCTCGAAACTGATGGCGAATGTCCGCTGGCTGACGCCGCTGCCCCCGAGGCCGACATTCACGCCGCTGATCGAGCCGAGGCTCTGCGGTGTGTAGGCGCCCGGCGTGCCGAATGTGTTTTGCGAGTTGAGATCAAGCGCCGCGCCCGGTAGCGGGTTGATCGTCGCGCTGACCGGAGCGGTCCGCAGGGCTAGGCCCTGTGCACGGATCGACAGCGTATCGAAATCAAGGCTCCGCCCTTCGCGCTCATAGCCGAGAAGGAACGTCTCGACATTGTCGCGTTCGAGCAGGTTGATGCCATTGAAGCTTGTCCCCGAGATGATCTTACGGACTTGATCGACCTGTTCGAGAATGACGCGTTCGAGTTCCTTCTCTCCTGAACCCGTTTCCAGAGCGACCACGGCCGACTTGATGTTCAGGATAGCATTGTCGATCTCGGACTGCGCCGCCTGGGCCGTCTGGATCGCGCCAAGGGCGTAAAGAAGGGTATCGCGCTGGCCTTCATAGGCCGTGATGTCACCGCGGACCGTGTTCGAGACGAGAAAGAACGCCGGGTTGTCACCGGCCTTGGAGACCTTGAAACCCGTCGAGATCCGGTTCTGCGTTGTATCGAGATTGCTCTCGGCCAGTCGCAGCGTCCTCATGGCGGTCATCGCCGAAGCATTGGTCAGCAGCACGATACTCTCTCCCTCGTGATAGAGTTACACGAGAGGTGTGCCTGAGCTTTTAAGAGAATTCGCGTCAGTGTTTCCGGCTGCTGACAGCGATTGCGAAAATTGGAAGCATCGGCCCGGCAGGCCCCTAGGACCGGGAAAACGAGACCGCTAGGGGGCGCCCGCGGGATTGAAGATGAGGCGATGACCCAGACGATTGAAGAAACCGACCACTTCGAGCCGAAGTTCAATGACCAGGGCCTCCTGCCCGTGGTGACGCAGGACGCCGGGAGTGGCCGGGTCCTGATGGTCGCCTGGGCCAACCGCGAAGCGATCGCGAAAACGCTCGAGACCGGCGAAGCGCACTACTGGTCGCGTTCGCGGCGGGAACTCTGGCACAAGGGCGCCACATCCGGGCACACGCAAAAGGTCCTGCGCGTCCTCGCCGACTGCGACCAGGATACCCTTCTCTACGAAGTCGAGCAGACGGGGGCCGCCTGCCACACGGGTCGGCCGACATGCTTCTACCGGGAAGTGACGGGCGCCGGGCTGAAGCCGACGGAGTGATCCGGTAGTTGAGCGAGAATGTCCCCTGCCGCAGGTACAGATTGTCCTTTGACACCGAACGGAACCATCCGCATCGTTTTTCGGAACGAGGAGAAGCATAAATGCTCAAAGCACTACTTCCGCTGACCGCCGTAGCTCTGCTGGCGGCTTGCGCCACCACCGAGGGCACGACCACAGGATCGGCTGAGACAACGCAAACGGCGGAGACTTCGAAAGAGGCGCTGATCTGCAAGGGCGAGACGACGACCGGTTCACGGCTCCGCAAGAAGCCAGTGTGCCGCACGGCGGAAGAATGGCGGACGATCTCGGAAACGTCCGGCGACCTGATTTCCCAGCGCCGCGAGATCAATCAGGGTCGTGAAGGATCGCTGAGCCCCAACTAATGAAGATCAGGGCCGTGGCCTCCGGGAACCACGGCCTTTTCCTGCCCTAGCGACGAGCGGGCATTTTGACGATTGTCTCAGGATCGACCCGCTCGCCATGGATGAACACTTCGAGATGGAGGTGTGGGCCGGTCGCGGCACCGCTCTGGCCGACCGTGGCGAAGACCTCTCCAGCACGTAGCCTCTCTCCCTTACGCACACTGAACGTATCGAGCTGGCCGTAGCGGGTGACCACGCCGTCGGCGTGGGAAATCTCGATCATATTGCCATAGCCCTCGTCGGACTCGACCACCATGGTCACGATACCGGCTGCCGGAGCCTGGATCGGCGTACCGAGTGCTGCACCGATATCGGTGCCGCGATGCATCAGGCGACGCTTCTCGATCGGGTGCTCGCGCATACCGAAGCTGCTCGTCACCTTGCCCGTTTCAACAGGCGCCACAGTGAATGCTATCGCACCCTGCTGCGCAATGGCGACCTGCCCGGCCACCAGCGGCAAACCGACGGCGGCGGCAAGGACGATGCCTCCTCTCCGCTTGCCCGCCCTGGCGCGGGGGCGCATGATCTCGGTCAACCTCATGCCGAATTCTCCTTTGGTTCGAGGTGAAAAGACCGCCGGGGCGCATGGCAGTGCGCTTCCGGCGGCATGGTGCAGCGCCCTGACGATCAGCTCGGCATAAGCCTTGCGCATTTCTGGCCGCTGCCGACAGACGGCTTCGTCGCAGGCGAGCTCCGCTGCCAGTCGGCAGCGGGCGGTCTGGTGCAGTATCGCCGGATGGGCCCAGAACACCGCATCAATCAGGGCAAGGATGACAAAATAGCGCTGGTCGCCACGCGCGTGGTGGGCGCGCTCATGGGCGATGATGAGGGCCAGCTCGTCGGGGCTGGTCCCGGTCGCGAACGCCTCAGGCAGGAGGACGGTGCCGCGTTCGCAGACAACGGGGCTCCGCAGAGCCGCTGTGGTAGCCACGTCCGGTCCCAAGACGGACGGCCTCGCCCCTGCGGCGATCCGGCTGAGCGCGCGGCGTGCCCTCTGGATTCTGGCAAGGCGCCAGAGGACCATGGCGACATAGGCACCGAGAAGGACGGGCAGGAAGAAGGCCGGTCTCGCAACAGCAACGTGCGCTCCGTCCAAAGCTCGTTCAGCATCCGGAGCAGCCAGCAAAAGCGGCTCGGCATAGGCCATCGAAGGCACGATGCCAGGAAGATAGGACGCAAACGGAACGATTGCTGCGCCTGCGACGAAGGGCAGGAGCATCAACGCCAGTGTGCGCTTCTCCGTGGTATCCTCGAGAGCCGGTTTGCTGCGCCACTCGATGAGGAGGCGAACGGCTAACAGGGTGATGGCAAAAAGGCTCGGCAGGACAAGCCATGTGAGGAGCGCGGGAACGGACAGGAAGCTCACGGCTTATCCTCCTCGGACAGGCGCTCGAGAAGGGCTTCGAGTTCGTCGACCTCTCCGGGCTCGATGACCCGGCTGCCGGTGAAAGCCGCGGCTGGCAGCGGCGTCTCGCAGTCGAGGACGCGGCTCGCGAAATTCTGGATCAGCCGCGCCATCACTTCGAGCTTTCCCTTGGTGGGAACAAAGGTCTTTACGCCGTGGACCGGCTCGACCTTGACCAGGCCCTTGGCCTCCATCCGCTCGAGCGTCTTGCGCGTCGCGGAGAACGACCAGCCGGTGCGCGCCTCGGTCGCGTCATGCACCTCGCGCGCGCTCAGGCGACCCGAGGCCCATAGTGCCTTGAGGAGCACGAGTTCCGTCTCGGAAGGGTTCTGGGCCATGGCGCGCTCCCTGTCGCGATTGTGCGACATGCGTCACACGGACGCGACAGGGTGTCAAGCGCTATGGAACTGCCCGTCGGGTCAGTCGTCGCCGCGCTGGAAGTGCGGCGGGTTCTCCGAGGTCACCTGGCGGATCACCTTCTTGTCGATCTTCCCCGTCGCGCCACGCGGCAGCATCGTCGGCGAGCGCCAGATGCGGGTCGGAACCTTGAACGGCGCGAGCCGTTCCTTGGCGTGCTCCTGGACAGACTCGAGGTCGAGGTCGTCCGAACCGTAGATCGCAGCGCCGACCACTTCGCCGAGCTTCTCATGGGGCACGCCGAAGACGGCGACCTCATCGACACCCGCAATCTCATGGATGGCGTTCTCGACTTCGAGACAGGACACGTTCTCGCCGCCGCGAATGATCATGTCCTTGAGACGGTCCGTGATCGTCACGAAACCGGCCTCGTTGACGAAGCCGACATCGCCGGTGCGGAACCAGCCCTCGGGGAAGAAAGCCGCGGCAGTCGCCTCGGGATTGTCGAGATAGCCGCGCATATTGGCCGGGCTCTTGATGCAGATCTCGCCCTCTTCACCATCAGGAAGGCGCTGGCCTTCAGGCGAGAAGGCCGCGATCTCCGTCACCGGAGGCACCGGGCGACCGGTGGACGAAGGGTACTTCACATAGTCGCCGAGCGCGATGTGCGTGCCGAGCGCATTCGTTTCCGTGAGGCCGTAGCCTGACGATGCGCTGATCTCCGGGAACATCTCCCGCTGCAGGGCGACCTGCGCTTCGGGGCGCTTGGCTCCGCCAGTGCCGATATCGACAATGGTATCGAGATCACCGGGCTCGGCCGCCTTGACGAGATCATAGGCCATCGTCGGCACACCGAGGAAATGTGTCAGCTTCTCGTCGCGAATGATCTTCGCGGCCTGTTTGGGATCCCAGCGGTAGGTGAAGACGAGCTTCCGGCCTGACAGATAGCCGAGCAGGAAGATCGAGTGCAGGCCCGTCACGTGGAACAGTGGCAGGCTGAGCAGTATGCCGGGATTTTCAGGGCTGAGGTCGACTTCGGGTCGGACAAGCTTGAACACTTCGAGGGTGAAGGACCAGGAAAGGACCGCGTTCAGGACGCCGCGATGGGTAAGAAGGGCTCCCTTCGGCTTGCCCGTCGAACCGGACGTGAAAAGCAGGCAATAATCGCTGTCCGGATCAATCGGATCCTGGGGCACGTCCATCGATATCGCATCGTCAGCAAGGATCGCGTGGAGCTTTTCGTCCTGGCCCGGAATGTCTTCGCGGCCTGCGATGAAGGTCAGGCCGAGCTCGTCCTTGCATGGCAGCATGATCTCCGCGCGCTTTGCATCGGCGACCACCATCTTCGCTTCTGACTTGGTCAAACCGTAGCGCAGCTCGTCGGCCTGCCACCACGCATTGAGCGGCACGACCGTGGCCCCGGAACAGACGATGCCGAGATAGGCCACGCACCATTCGGGATAGTTGCGCATGGCGATGGCGACGCGGTCACCCTGCCCGATGCCCTGCGCTTTCAACCAGTTCGCGAAGCGCATGCTCCGTGCCCAGACTTCACCGACCGTGTAGCGCTCGTCCTCGTAGACGATGAACGGCAGGTCCTTGTTCTCGGCGGTCTTCAGGGCAAGGACATCCCGGAGCGACATGTTCGAGAGCGCGAAGACACGGGGGTAGTCGACACCCCGGACCGTCATCGGCATGACAGCGAACGGCGCGCCCGCGGCGAGCACCTTTTCGATGCCTTCGTTCAGCTCTTCGGTTGTGATTGGCGGGACGGCGCCTGCATCCATGTTCGGTGTTTCCTCTTATCGAGATTATCGGTTGGTCACCCTGTAGCGGCAGCGGTGCAGGGAGACCACCTGCGTTCCGTTTCTATTCGTTACGTTCCGTGAGCTCGAGGCCAACTGCATAAACCTATTGCCGAAAATCATTTCGGGTCCGACACTCTTCAATGGAGGTTGAAAAGGACGGAACGACATTCGAATACTCGCAATTGTAGGTATTCGGAGGACCGCGCGGCAAGACGAACTGCCCAAGACTGCAGATAGAATTTCACGATGACTGCCACCTATCTGCACGGATTGCCTTGCGGGCGGGCCCGAAAAGCCGCCGATGGTTGACCTTAGCCCAGCCCTTGGTGCGCGATCTTTCACCACCGCGTAGTGCCGCTTTCCGGTCACATCAGACGTCGGCCAGAAGTCTAGTGCGCATCGTACGTGTCGAAGTTACCCGGCCTGCCAGCTCCCTTCACCCGGAGCGCAGGTCTTTGCCCAAGGGTTCTCGATACCGGCGCGCCCTGCGGCACGTGGGAGCGGAGAGCCCTTCTCCCTCCCCGGTATCCGGATCGGCGGAGGCATCCATCACACGCCGGTCTGCAACGGACCTTCAGGCCGAAGCCGGGCGCAGCGATCCGCTCGAACTCCGGTGAAGGTCGCCAGGTATCCGGACCCCCCGCGGTACTTGGCTTGTCCGAAGCCGGGTGGCCATCGACGCCTATCTGCCAGGCAGGGATGGCGCCCGGTGACGGGCTACGTTTGGCCTCCGCGTCATCCCCTCACACCCCTTTCACCGAAGCCCGCTTGGCAAAGCTGTCGGGAGGCGCTTAACGGGCCCGTCTCACCCTCCGAAGGAATTCTGCCCGTGCCGCATCTCTCGCCCCTGCTGAACGTCATGATTGGCGCCGCCAAGGACGCGGCCCGTATCCTGCGCCGCGATTTCTACGAGGTCGAAGCGTTGCAGGTCCGCAAAAAGGGCGCGGCGGACTTTGTCAGCAAAGCGGATCTTGCCGCCGAAGAGGCGATCAGACGGGCGCTTCAGAAGGCGCGACCGAAATACGGTATGCTTCTGGAGGAGACCGGCGAGATCGAAGGAACCGACAAGTCGAACCGCTGGATCGTCGACCCTCTCGACGGCACCACGAACTTCCTCCACTCCATGCCGCAATTCGCTATCTCGATCGGGCTGGAGCGGGACCGCGAGCCTTATGCCGGGGTCGTCTACGCCCCGATTCTCGATGAGCTCTATTATGCCGAGCGCGGCTTCGGTGCATTCATGAACGATACCCGCCTGCGGGTGACAGGCCGAGAAGACCTCTCCGAAGCGCTGGTCGGCTGCGGATTGCCGTTCAAGGGCAAGCCCGGACGCGAGCAGGCTCTCATCGAAGTCGAGCGTGTCCTCAAGGAAACGTCCGGGGTGCGCCGGTTCGGCTCGGCGGCCTACGACCTCTGCATGACGGCCGCGGGGCGTCTCGATGCCTTCTGGGAGCGCGGTCTCAACCCGTGGGACGTCACCGCCGGGATCGTGATCGCGCGGGAAGCAGGCGGCCAAGTGTCCACTATCGAGGATGACAAGGGCAAGCCCCACCTCGACAAGAGCATTCTGGCCACGAACCATTTGATGCACGACAAGATTCGCCGGGTCCTTCTGGGCGGAAAAGGCTGAACCTGTGATCCTCCGGTCAGTCAGCAAGAACGTGCGGGACCAGAACTGGTTCGCCGTCGGTCTCGATTTCGCGATCGTCGTGCTTGGTGTTTTCCTCGGCATCCAGCTCGGCAACTGGAACGAAGCGAGGAGCGAGCGTGAGCGATACGCTGCCGCTCTGGATCAGCTTGCTGAGGAAATCGAGGCGAACCGCGAGATTGTCGCGCAGTATCGCAGCGATTATGCCGAACCGCTCGAACGTGTCCGCCATGCCCTCGACGCCCTGAGCACCTGCGCGGTGATGGCCGAGGCGGAAGCGGCCGTCGATGCCGGGCTCCAGGCGATCCGCGGCACGCCGGGGTTCTATCCCCAGATCTCGGCCATCCGTGACCTGACAGAAGATGATGCCCTCAAGAGGCTACAAGCTCCGAAAGAGCGGCGGCAGATCCAGGACCTCCGCCGCCTGATCGAGCGCGTCGATGAAGGGTCGAATTTCGTCGAGAACCTGCCTTTCAGGAACCCGATCGAAGACCATCCGATGGTCGGATATGCTGGAGCAACCGAAGACGAACGCACGCGCAGCGGTTTCGTCCGGCGCCTCGCCCTCAATGCACCGCTCGAAGAAGCATGCCGCGACGAAGCTCTCATCGAAGCCTTCTATCTTTGGGAGAGGGTCGGAGGGTTTGCCCTTCGCCTCGCGGCCATAGCGGATGAAACCCTCGACACCAGCGAGGCTGAACTCGGCTTCTAACTGCCGAGCATGTCCTTCAGCCTGCAAAGGGCCTCGTGCGCTTCGCGCGGGGACATCCCGTCAGGGTCGAGAGCGGCGAGCGTGTCACGCAATGGGTCCGTAGCCTCTTCATCCGCCTGCGGAGCAGCAGCGAACAACGGCAGGTCCGCAACGAGACCGCCGACAGGGGCCTGCGCCTCCAGCAGCGAAAGGAGCTGCTGCGCGCGAGCGACGACCCCTTCGGGAAGCCCCGCCAGCCGGGCGACGGCGACACCATAGCTGCGGTCTGCCGCGCCGGGTCTGACCTCGTGCAAGAAGACAACTTTCCCGCGCCATTCCCGGACGGTCATGGCCACTGACGTCAGCCGCGGCAGTTCCTCTGCAAGGCGGGTCAGCTCGTGGTAATGGGTGGCAAACAATCCCCTGCAGCGGCACTCCGTATGAAGATGTTCAAGCGTCGCCCAGGCGATCGACAGGCCGTCATAGGTCGCCGTGCCCCGCCCGACCTCGTCGAGGATAACGAGGCTGCGCTCCGTCGCCTGATGCAGGATTGCCGCCGTTTCGACCATTTCGACCATGAAGGTCGAACGGCCGCGCGCGAGATCATCAGAAGCGCCGACGCGGCTGAACAGCCGGTCGACGATGCCGATCTTGGCCCTCAGTGCGGGGACGAAGCTACCGGCCTGGGCAAGGACGGCGATCAGTGCATTCTGGCGCAGATAGGTCGACTTCCCCGCCATGTTCGGTCCGGTGACAAGCTGGAGCTGGGCCGCGCCGCCGTCGGCAAGGGTGCAGTCATTGGGGACGAAGCTTTGCCGGTCACGCTTGAGTGCTGCCTCGACCACCGGGTGCCTGCCGCCTTCGACGGTGAACGCAATGCCCTCCTCTATCGACGGCCTGACGTAATTCTCAGCTTCTGCAAGCTCTGCGAGCGCAGCCAGGACGTCGATGGTCGCCATGCGGTCGGCAAGGTCGAGGAGCGCCTCGCGCCGGACAGAAATAGCATCGGTCAGCTCACGGAACAGCTGCGCCTCGCGCGTGGCAACGGCGCTCTCGGCCTCCATGATGTCACGGTTGAGGGCGTCGAGTTCTTCGGTCGTGAAACGCGCGGCAGTCGTCAGTGTCCGTCGTTGGGTAAAAAGATCGTGGCCGGAGAGCTTCTCGGCCTGCGCCTTGCCTACCTCGGCGCAGTAACCGAGCGCCTTGTCGTGCTTGACCCGAAGGCCCTTGATGCCGGTGTCCTCGCGGTAGCGCGCCTCGAGACCCGCAATCAGCTGCCGGGCGCCGCTCTGGAGTTCGCGGGAGCGGTCGAGATCAGCGTCAAACCCCTGCCGGATGAAGCCGCCATCACCCTTGCGCTGCGGCAACTCCTCCGCAAGCGCACGATCGAGGAGGTTGCGAAGTTCACTCAGCGATGATGGAAGCTGCACGTCACCAAAGACTTCAGGAAGAGGGCCAGCAGCGCCCAGCCGGTAGCCGAGCGCCTCCCCCGCCGCGAGCGCTCTAGCTACGAGGCCAAGGTCGGAAGGGGCGCCGCGATCAAGCGCAATCCGGCTGACGGCACGGGCAAGGTCAGGCATGCGTTTGAGCTCAGCACGCAGATCGTCGCGCAGGAAGCTGTCCGAGACGAGGAAACCCACGCCATCCTGCCGCGTCCGGATGAGCCCGGCATCGAGAAGGGGTGCTGCGACCCAACTGCGCATCAGCCTGCCGCCACCCGCGCTCACCGTGCGATCGATAGCGTGGAGGAGTGAGCCCCTGCGTCCGCCGGACTGGCTCTCGGTCAGTTCGAGAGACCGCCGGGTCGCTTCGTCGATCGCCATGCTTCCTGCTGCGGCTCCAGTCCTCGGCACACGGAGCGCTGGTCGGCTCCCGATCTGCGTCAGCTCGAGATAGGACAGAAGCGCGCCGAGTGCCTGCTTTTCGAGCTGGCCGTGAAGGCCCAGCCCTTCAGGCTCGCTGACGCCATAGGCCTCGCATATCCTGTCATGCGACGAGCTGGGAGAGAAACTCCGCGGGTCCGCTTCGGTGATCTTCGCGTGGGAAAGCGGCGGAGCGTCGCCGGCGTCCGCAACGATCAGCTCACTGAGGGCCAGGCTTGCCAGAAGATCCGGCGCCGATGGTGCAGGTCCGCCGTCGACGATGACCTCTCCCGTCGAGAGGTCGGTCGCTGCCACGGCCACCATGTCCCCATCGCGGACCAGCGCCGCCAGGTGGTTCGGCGCCGAGGGTTCGAGCAGGCTTTCTTCTGTGAGGGTCCCTGGGGTGACAATCCGGACGATGTCGCGCTCGACGACGGCCTTCGATCCGCGCTTCTTTGCTTCGGCCGGGTCCTCGGTCTGTTCGCAGATCGCGACCGTGAAGCCGAGGCGCACGAGCTTGGCGAGATACTGGTCGCGCGCATGGACCGGCACGCCGCACATCGGGATGTCTTCGCCCTGATGCTGGCCGCGTTTGGTAAGGGTGATGTTGAGCGCCGCCGCCGCCTTCTCCGCGTCGGAAAAAAACAGCTCGTAGAAATCGCCCATTCGGTAGAACAAGAGGGCGTCGCCAGCCCGCGCCTTGATGCGCAGGTACTGCGCCATCATCGGGGTGACCTTCCCCGCAATCTCGGGAGGATGCTGAGCTGTCGCGTTCATCGCCATTTGCCTCCGGTTCTGCGGACAAGGACGCCGTCGCGCCACTGCTGCTGGCTTCGGGACGTGCGGTCCCGGTCAAGGTGCGGCGGCACGCCCGCGCCCGGCGTTATGTCCTACGAGTCTCGGGCGGGGTCATCCACCTGACGATTCCCACAAGGGGCAGTTCGAAGGCTGCCGACCGCTGGCTGCGGACGAAAACTGACTATGTGGAAAAAAGGCTGGCGGAGACGCCCGATCCGGTCCCCTTCCGTTTCGGATCCGTGCTGCCCGTGCTCGGTCAGGACCGCTTGGTGAGACCGGTCGAGCGAGGGCGCGCGAGGATGACGCTGGACGCCCTCTTGATCCCCGAGGGCTCGCCCGAACAGGTGGACAGGGCCGTGCGGCGGCTCGTCCGCGCCGCCTGCCTCGATGCGGCGCGGCGCGACCTCTTCATCTATTGGAGCGCGCTTGGCGTCGAGCCGCGGGATACGCGGGTCCGGGACATGAAGACGCTCTGGGGCCGCTGCGCGCAGGATGGGGCGACGGTGCTGAACACGCGCCTCGCCTTTGCCCCGCGGGAGGTCTTCTCGGCCGTCGCAGCGCATGAGGCTGCGCACCGGATCGTCATGGACCATGGCCCTGAATTCCAGGAAACCGTCCGCAGGCTGATGCCGGACTATGACCGCCATGATCGCTGGTTGCGCGAAAACGGGCACGGGCTCTTCGCCTACGGGGCCACCTGAGAGCCGTGCAAAAGAAAAGGGCCGACGCGAAGGCCGGCCCTTTCCCTGTTCTTTGACCAACCGGTCTTAGAAGTCGAATTCGACTTCCGTACGACGGTTGAGCGGCTCGCGGACACCATCCGGCGTCGGCTTGGCGGGCTTGGTCTCGCCAAGAGCGCGGATCTTGATCTTGTCCGCATCGATACCGTAGCTGACCAGCGCGTCGCGGACGACCTGCGCACGGCGAGCCGACAGGCGTTCGTTGTAGCTGGCCGAACCCGAGGTGTCGGTGTGACCCGAAACGACGACTTCGATGATGTCGAGGTCGGTCGCCTGCTGGGCGCGACGCTGCAGCAGCTGGCGAGCAGCCGGGCTGAGTTCGGCACTGTCAAACTCGAAGTAGACGACCGTGCGGAGTTCTTCCGGCGTGACTTCGTCCTCGGCTGCCGTCGGGCAGTCCTGGCCCATCGGGACCACGGTGCCGTCGAAGCAGGTTTTGGTTTGCGGCGTCGGCTGGACGGCCGGGGCCGCAACCGGTGCACCGGCGCCAAAGTCCCAGCGCAGGCCGAAGGTGGTTTCGTGGACTTCGTACTCGCCGGTGACGGCGGTGACTTCGTTGTTCACGTAAGCGTCGAAGTCATACTCACCGGTGCGCAGGTAGCGGTAGCCGAGGTCGAAGGAGAGGTCGTCGGTCAGCGCGAAGCTGATGCCGGCGAGACCCTGCACTGCCGTGACGTAGTCGTCGTTCGAGGCGAGGATGCGGAAGCTGACCGGACGGGTCGCGTTCATCACCTGCGCGTCGGTGACGGCCGGTTGGTCGTCGACATTGTCGAAATCGGCGCGGACCTTCGCGAAGCCGATGCCGGCACCGATATACGGCGTGAAGCGGCCAGCGGCGTCAAAATTGAAGTCCTTGTACAGATTGACCATCCCGGCGGTGACGCCGAAGGTGCCAAGGTCGTTGTTGTCGCCGAGCGGGGTGCCATTGACGACGTTCTGGCCGTTGCCGCCGGTGCGGAAGCCAGCGAACATCGCGCCATCACCCGGAAGATCGTTGACGTCCTGGCTACGGTGCGAAAGTTCGATCTCGCCGCGAAGGCCGCGTTGGAAGTACTTACCGAGGGCGGCGTAGGCTGCGAAACCGTCACCCGTCTCGAGACGGCTGTCGAATTCCTGGGCGTCCATCGAGCGCAGGGCACCTTCTTCGCTTTGGAAATCATTGGCGCCGTATTCGTAGGCATAGCCGACGCCAAGGGCGCCGTAGTGGCCTTCTTTTTCGGCGGTCTGGGCCGACGCGGTGCCCAGGGCTGCGGTGCCGACTGCAACCAGCAGTGCAAGGCGGTAACTCATACTCTTCCCCTCCAAGGAAACCAGCTGCGTTAAGAATTACGCTGGGATGATTATGCGCAGAACATGCACTGGGGGGGAAGGTTCCGTTATCCAAGGGTTAACGGCAGCTACCTTGAATTCTCTAGCGATAGTGTTGCCTTACTGCATCACGATCTCAACGAAGCGTGATCGCTTCGATGCTGGGCAGGGCCTTCGCCAGCGACACCCGGAGCTTCCCGATGGCCTGCTTCTCGATCTGCCGGACGCGTTCCTTCGACAGGCCGAGGTCCACGCCCAGCTGGGAAAGCGTCACCCGCTCCTCGCCGAAGAAACGCTGGTCGATGATCCTCCGCTCACGGTCGGTGAGTGCCATCATCGCTTTTTCCAGCCACTCGCGCCGTTTCTGGAGGTCGATCTCTTCCTCGGCGGACTGGTCAGGCAGCGCCCGCTCGTCGGGGATCATCTCCTGGCGCTCGGTATCGCCATCCTCGTTTATCGTTGCGTTGAGGGACATGTCGCGCCGACCGAGGCGCGCCGTCATGAACTCAATATCATCGCCGGAAACGTTGAACTTCTTGCCCACCCGCTCGCGCGCGATCGGCGCTGCCTGATCGACTTCCTCGATCATCGCCCGGATACGAGAGAGATTGAAGAAGATGGTCTTGTGCGCTGATTTCGAACCGATCCGGACGATCGACCAATTGCGCAGCACATAGTCCTGCATCGACGCGCGGATCCACCAGCCCGCATAGGTGCAGAAGCGGACCTCCCGCTCGCAATCGAAGCGTTTCGCTGCTTCGAGCAGGCCGATGGCCCCTTCTTGGATGAGGTCGCCGAGCGGAAGGCCGTAGCCCCTGAACTTGATGGCCGTGGAAACCGCCATACGCATATGCGCTTCGGTCAATTCGGCGAGGGCCTTTTCGTCGCCCTTCTCGCACCATGCACGGGTCAGTTCGCGCTCACGCTCGATCGAGAGGATGGGCGCGGACATTGCCCGGCGGATGGTGTCCCGGACAAAGTCCCGCGTTTTCTCGTCGGCGTGCATCAGCGTTCTCCAGGCGAGCTCCGTCGCCCGCATGGCTCACGAAGGCGCTAGGGCGCGATTCGTTCCCGTCGAGCCGAAAGTTTTTTCACTGAAACGCGAGGATCGGGGTGACGGCAGAGAAAAAGAGCCTAAGGGGGCGCGCAAAAAACAAACGCGCCTCGGGAGTGAATGGCATGAAAATCGGCGTCCCCAAGGAAATCAAGAAACGCGAGTTCCGGGTCGGCATGACTCCGTCCAGCGTCCGCGAAGCGGTCCGCTGCGGCCACGAAGTCGTCGTCGAGAAAGACGCAGGGGCCGGCATCGACCTGACGAACAGCGATTACGAGGCCGCCGGTGCAACGATCGTCGGCTCTGCCGAAGAAGCTTTCGATGCTGACCTGGTCGTCAAGGTGAAGGAGCCGCAGCTCCAAGAATGCGCGATGCTGAAGCCGCACCAGACGCTCTTCACCTATCTCCACCTCGCTGCCGACAAACCGCAAGCCGAGGCCCTGATGAAGTCCGGCTGTACGGCGATCGCCTATGAGACCGTGACTGGCGACCATGGTGGCCTGCCGCTCCTGCGCCCCATGTCAGAGGTCGCCGGGCGGATGTCCGTGCAGGTCGGCGCCTGGGCGCTGGAGAAGCAACAGGGCGGCCGCGGCGTCCTTCTCGGCGGCGTGCCGGGTGTCTCCGCCGCGAATGTCGTCATTCTCGGCGGCGGCGTCTCGGGCTTCAACGCTGCCCAAATGGCCGTCGGCCTCCATGCCGATGTCGAGCTGTTCGACCTTTCCCTGAAGCGGCTCGAGGAGCTCGACGCACTCTTCAAGAACCAGGTCCAGACAGTCTTCTCGAACCCGACCGCGGTTTACGAAGCGGTCTGCCGGGCCGACCTCGTCATTGGCGCCGTGCTCGTCCCCGGCGCCGCTGCGCCGAAGCTCGTCACACGGGAGATGCTCAAGGACATGAAGAAGGGCGCGGTGCTCGTCGATATTGCCATCGACCAAGGCGGCTGCTTCGAGACCTCCCGCCCCACGACCCATGACGATCCGATCTACGAGGTCGAAGGCATCGTCCACTATTGCGTCGCCAACATGCCCGGCGCCGTCGCCCGGACGTCGACCTTCGCGCTCAACAATGTGACGCTTCCCCATGTGCTGAACCTCGCCAATAACGGCCCGGTCGAAGCGATGCGCAAAGACCCGCACCTTCGCAACGGCCTCAATGTCATGGGCGGCAAGATCACCTATGAAGCCGTCGCCCGCGACCTCGGCCTCGAGTACCAGCCGGCGGCGAGTTTTCTCTGAAGCAAGCGCTCTTTGACGCAGCCCCCAAGGCGGCGTTAGAGGGCGCCATGCCCACCAGCGATTTTGACAGCATTCTCGGCAGCCTCGACGGGCTGACCGAACAGATGACCGACAGGACCATGCGCTGGTCCGCGATCAATTCAGGCACGGCAAACCTCGAAGGCCTCGCACAGATGGCCGACGAGGTGACCGCCGCCTTCACCGAGGCGGGCTTCGAGGCCGAGCGCGTGCCCCCAGCCCCGGTGACCGAAGTCAATGACAAGGGGGACGTGGTGGAGATCGTCCGCGGCGAAGCCTGCGTCTTCCGCGCCAACCCGACCGCGAACCGCCGTATCCTGATGACAGGGCACCTCGACACGGTGTTCCCGAAGAACTCCCACTTCCAGACGCCCGTGATCCGCGACGACGGCACCCTGCATGGCCCCGGCGTGGCGGACATGAAGGGCGGCATCTGCGTCATGCTCGAGGCGGCGCGCGCCTTCCTCAATTCTCCCTATGCAGACAATATCGGCATCGACGTCATCCTGAATGCTGATGAAGAAACCGGCAGCCACGCCTCGGCCGCGCTCCTTGCAAGGATGGCGAAGGAAGCGGACATCGGCATGGTCTACGAGCCCGCCCTGCCCGATGGCACGCTGGCAGGCGCCCGCGCGGGTTCCGGGCACTATACCTTCACCGTAAGGGGGCTCGCAGCCCATGCAGGACGCGAGTTCGACAAGGGCAAGAATGCGATCCTCGGAGCCGCGCGGCTGATGCTGGCCATCGATGAGCTGAACGGCGTGCGCGATGGGGCCACCATCAATATCGGCGTGATTGATGGCGGTGTCGCGACGAATGTGGTGCCGGACACCTGCGTCGTCCGCATCAATGTCCGTGCCCGGAAGACCGAGGATCTCAACTGGGTCGACGCCGAGATCCGCCGCGTTCATGAGGAAACCGACCTCGGCGACGGAATTACGGCGGAGCTTCACGGCGGCGTCCACCGTCCGGTCAAGGAGATGAAAGGCGGTACCGCCGAACTGTTCCAGCTCGTCAAGAAGGCCGGTGGGGATCTCGGGATCGGCATCGACTGGGCGCCCACGGGCGGCTGCTGCGACGGCAACAACCTCGCCGATGCGGGCCTGCCCAATGTCGACACCCTCGGCGTTGTCGGCGGCAAGATCCATTCGGACCAGGAATATGCGCACCCGGAAAGCTTCGTGCCTCGGGCCAAGCTATCGCTTCTCATCATGTTGCTTCTCGCCTCGGGCAAAGCCCCGTGGCCCAAGCGATTGGACGTGTGACCCATGACTGCCATCGTCAGACTTTCCGAAGAACGTGACATCGACGGCCTCTTCGAACTCGCCAAGAACGCAGGGACGGGGATGACCACCGTGCCCAACTCGCGCGAGGCGATCGAGGCGCGTGTCACAGCTTCGATCAAGGCCCAGGCGAGCGAGGAGCGCGCAGGTCCCAAGGACGTCTTCTTCTTCGTGTTGGAGATGGACGGCGAAGTCGTGGGCATGGCCTCGATCTTCCCGGCCCTGGGTGAGGACCGTCCGTTCTACTCCTACCGCATGAGCAAGGTCGCCGCGGCTGCGCCCGAGCTCGGTATCCAGGCCTCTTCGGACCTTCTCTATCTGTGCAATGACTATCACGGCTATGCCGAGATCGGCACGCTGCTCGTTTCGGACAAGGCACGCGGGACCGGCGCCGGACGCCTGCTATCGCTCAGCCGCTTCCTGTTCATGAAAGCCATCGAGGACCGCATCTCCGAGAACGTCATGGCGGAGATCCGGGGACGCTTCGACGACAGCGGAAAGAGTCCGTTCTGGGATGCCATCGCCGCCAAGTTCTTTGACATGACCTTCGAAGAAGCGGATCGCCGCTCGGCACATGATTTCCGTTTCATCGCGGACCTGATGCCGAAATTCCCGATCTACACGAACCTTCTCTCGGAGGAGGCGCAGGAGGTTCTCGGGAAACCTCACAAAGACTCAGCCCCGGCGATGAACATGTTGATGGCGGAAGGCTTCACCTTCCAGAACTGCATCGACATCTTCGATGCCGGCCCCAGCCTCGAGGCGCCGCTCAACCTCATCCGCACGGTGCGGGAGGCGGAACGGGCAGTCGTTCGCGTGCTCGATAACATACCCACCCAAGGCGAAAGGCGATGCATCGTTGCGGTGCCGGACGCCAAGCGCTTCAGGGCCATCCTCATGGAACGCGGCCCCAGCGACGGCAGCATGTTCCTCACCCCGCAGGAAGCAGACATGCTGCAGGTCAGCTCCAGCGACAAAGTCGTCTGTTCACCCCTCAAAACACGGAAAGGAAGCCGATGATCGAGCTCAAGAACTGGATCGGAGGTGCCTGGACCGAAGGCACCGGACCGCGCCTCGAATCGGTGAACCCGGCCAATGGCGAAATCATCGCCGCAGGAAGCATGGCGGGCACGGACCAGGCAGCTGAAGCGGCCGAAGCCGCTGCGCAGGCTTTCGGCGGCTGGCGCCGCAAGAGCTATGACGAGCGCAAGGCCGTGATCGAGCGCTTCGCCGAGATCGCCGCAGAACGGAAGGACGAGATGGCGCGCCTGATCGCGCAGGAAACCGGAAAGGCGCTTTGGGACGCCACCACCGAGGCGGGCGGCATTGCCGGGAAGGCTGCTTTGGCGGTCGCCTCCTACGAGGAACGCACGCCGACCAGGGAAAAGGACAACGGCCAACTGAAGCTCCGCATTGCCCATAAGCCCCACGGCGTCATGGTCGTCATCGGCCCGTTCAACTTTCCCGGCCACCTGCCGAACGGCCAGATCATCCCCTCGCTGCTCGCCGGGAACACGGTGGTCTTCAAACCGTCCGAGCAGACTCCTGCCGTGGGCCAGAAGATGTGCGAATGGTGGGAGGAAGCCGGCCTGCCGGCCGGTTGCCTCAATCTCGTCCACGGCGACCGCGAGGTCGCGCAAGCGCTCATCGGTCATGAGAAAACCGCCGGGGTTCTCTTCACGGGCGGCCTGCCGGCCGGTCGCGCCATCCACCAGCAGCTCGCAGGCAGGCCGGACGTCATGCTCGCCCTGGAGCTTGGCGGCAACAATCCGCTCATCGTGTGGGACGTCGCCAATGCCGACGACGCCGCGCAGATCATCGCGCGTTCCGCCTACATCACCAGCGGCCAGCGCTGCACCTGCGCGCGTCGCCTGATCGTCAAGGAAGGCGAAGAGGGCGACCGCATCATCAAGGCCGTCGCCGACCTCATCCCGCAGCTTTCCGTCGGTGATCCACTGGCAGAAGACCAGCCCTTCATGGGGCCGCTCATCAGCAAAGAGAGCGCAGAGAATGCGCTCAAGGCGCAGGAAGCGCTGATCGCTGACGGTGCGGAGCCCATCGTGAAGATGGAGCGGTCTCCTGCGGGGCCTGCCTATGTTACACCGGGCCTGATCGACGTGACCGCTATGGGCGACAAGGACCCGGACGAGGAAGTCTTCGCACCGCTCCTGAAGGTCATCCGCGTCAAGACTTTTGACGAAGCACTCGACGAAGCCAACGACACAAGGTTTGGCCTTGCCGCTGCGCTTCTCTCGGATGATGAAAGCCTCTGGGAGCGCTTTGCCGGGGAGATCCGTGCGGGGATCGTCAACTGGAATCGCCAGACCACCGGCGCCTCGGGCGCCATGCCGTTCGGCGGGCCGGGCCTGTCGGGCAACCATCGCCCGGCCGGCTCCTACGCCGCCGACTTCGCTGCATGGCCCATGGCCAGCATGATGTCAGAAGGTCCGCTCAAGGACGACCAGGCCGTACCGGGACGGAAAGCATGAGCGTGAAAGAAGTCAACTTCGACGGCCTCGTCGGCCCGACCCACAATTACGGCGGCCTCAGCCTCGGCAATGTCGCCTCGATGAAGAGCCAGGAAACCCCTTCCAACCCTAAGGAAGCTGCGCTCCAAGGGCTCGCCAAGATGCGGCGCATGGTGGAGATGGGCTTCACCCAAGGCTTCATCCCGCCCCACGACCGGCCTCATGTGGAGACACTGCGCGGCTTCGGCTTCACCGGGACGGATGCCGAAGTGGTCGAGAAAGCAGGACGCGATGCGCCGATGCTGCTGCGCAACGTCTCCTCGGCGTCGGCAATGTGGACTGCTAACGCCGCGACGGTGACGCCATCGAAGGACAGCGCCGACGGAAAGGTCCATTTCACCCCGGCCAACCTGCGCGCCATGTTCCACCGCTCGATCGAGCATCCGCAGACGGAGCACTTTCTTCGCACTGCGTTTGATGGCGAGCGTTTCGCTGTCCACCCGGCCATCCCCGGCGGGGGTGAGATGGGCGACGAAGGCGCGGCGAACCACGGACGCCTGTGTGCGGACCATTCCGGCCAGGGCCTGCACCTTTACACCTTCGGTCGCTCCGCCTTCGAGAAACGCATGGGCGCCAAGTATCCTGCCCGCCAGGCGATCGAGGCGAGCCAGGCCATCGCAATGAGCCACGGCACAGCGGCCGACCACACCGTCTATATGAAGCAGGCGGACGAGGCCATTGACGCCGGCGCCTTCCACAACGACGTCGTTGCTGTCGCGAACGGCCCGGTCCTTCTTTATCACGAACGCGCTTACGAAAACACCGAGGCGACGCTCGACGAGATCCGCCGCAAGGCCGATGCTCTCGGCTTCGAGCCGATCTTCATCGAGGTGCCCGGCGACGAAGTCTCGCTCAACGACGCTATCGTCAGTTACCTCTTCAACTCGCAGCTCCTGACGAAGCCTGATGGCTCGATGATGCTTCTCCTGCCAACCGAGGCCGAAGAGAACGAGCGTACACGGAGCTGGTGCGAAAGGGCCGTCGCGAGCAACGGACCCATCGCTGAAACCCTGTTCATGGACCTTCGCCAGTCGATGCGGAACGGCGGCGGGCCCGCCTGCCTCCGATTGCGCGTCGCGCTCGATGAAGCCGAGCTTGCTGCAATGCACCATGGCTTCCTCGTGGACGAGGAGAAAATCGCGCGACTCGAATCATGGGTGAGCAAGCACTACCGTGATCGTCTCACGCCTGATGATCTTCGCGATCCGGAACTGCTCGACGCCAACCGGACCGCTCTCGATGAATTGACCCAGATTATGGGGGCTCCAGGCCTCTACGCCTTCCAACGCAGCTGAGGCTGAAAACGGGGACGTGACGGGCGGCGCGAAGCCGCCTATCACCTTTCCTCCCGATGCGTTGAGGAATCCGTGGTCCCAAGAGCCGAGAACAAAGCAAAACCGCCGACGGCGCCCAAACGGCGGCGTGCAGGCGGCCTGACGCTCTCAGTGCTCCTTGTACTGACCGCTGCGGCAGGCGTC
The DNA here is from genome assembly GCF_014651915.1 of Parvularcula lutaonensis. GTDB lineage: Bacteria > Pseudomonadota > Alphaproteobacteria > Caulobacterales > Parvularculaceae > Parvularcula > Parvularcula lutaonensis. The sequence continues at coordinate 686,246 of NZ_BMXU01000002.1, read as the reverse complement.
CTTGTCGCGGGCACCATCATGGAGGTCCGCTCGAGCCGGACAGAAGCCACCGAAGCGGCGAGGACCGCCGCTGTTCTCCTGTCAGAGCGCCTGATCAAGGAGGCCGATCTCAATGCTCCTCCCGGCGACACCGCCGCCGTCGAGATCGAGCGGGCGCTCGACCGCTTCGCACCCAGGGGCGGGTCGGCCTATCTCTTCCGCGGACGTGCCAACCCTGTTCTCGCAGGCGGCGAGACCGCTCGACTTCCCTTCGACCCGGCATGGCTCGATGGCCAGCCCGCTGCGGGGCAGCGTATTGCGATCCGTGCACTGCCGAACGGCGCCGTGGTCATCACGGCAGCACCCACGACGATCGCGATGGACGCGCTGCTGCCCTATGCCGTCGTTTCCCTTCTCATCATTGTCGGGGCTCTTCTCATCTTCAGACGGATCCAGGTCTTCGCTGACGAGGCTTCCCAGCTCCGCGAGCAACGCGATCAGTACGCCGAACGCCTCCAGTCCATCGAGCGCGCTGGGGTTGGGACATGGCAGCTCCAGGGCCAGCTGCTGACGCTGCCGCGATCCCTCCGCTCCGAGCTCGGCTTCGCTCCCCAGGATGCGCAGATCCCCCTGTCCGAGCTCGAGGAGGTCGTCGACGCCATGGACCTCGAAAAGGCACGTGCGTTCTTTAGCGGCACTGCCCGGCGCCGGGACATCCGCCTGCTGATGATCGACGCCTCTAATGAACGCCGGTCGGTCTATTTCGATTCAGTCTCGCAGGGTCCCGAAAGGCGCGGCATCGCGTTCGCCATTGGCGAGACCGCGCTCGGGGACAGCCGATCGTTGCAGCTGATCCAGCGCCTGCACGAAACTCTCGAAGCGATCCCGCAGGCGTTCCTGCATTGGGACGCCTTCGGCAGGCTTGTCGCCTGGAACGACCAGTTCCGGGTCATCTTCAATGTCAAGGCCGACGACATCCAGCCGGGAATGAACGTCGACGAGCTCGCCAAGGTCTGCGGCATCGACGAGCGCTACCTGCGAAACTATTTCGCGCCGCCGCCCGGTCCGCGTGCGGAGGAAGAGGCGATGTTCCCGGACGATCGCTCACTAAAGATCATCCGCCACCGGACGATTGGCCAAGGCTGGGTCTGTATCGGCTTCGACGTGACCGATGCCAAGGCCGAAGCCGAAGCGCGCGCGCGCAAGGAGCGGGAGCTCCAGATGACGGTCGATATCCTCGAACAGTCCCGGCGCGACCTGTCAGAACTCAACGAGCGCTACGGCATCGAAAAACAGCGGGCAGAAGACGCAAACCGGGCGAAGACCGAGTTCCTGGCGAACATCTCGCATGAACTCCGCACGCCGCTTAATGCGATCAACGGCTTTTCGGCACTAATGCAGTCGGAGCTCTATGGCCCTCTCGGGCATGAGAAGTACCAGGAATATATCGCCGACATCCACGATAGCGGGAAGCACCTGCTGGCCCTGATCGACGACATTCTCGATCTGTCGAAAGTCGAGGCGGGCAAGATGAACCTTCGGCTGAACCAGTTCGATCTCGAAAAAACGCTCGAGGAATCGATCCGCGTCATCGAGACCCAGACGCGCACGGAGAATATCCACCTGCATGCCGCATTCGACCACCTTCCCTCGGTCTACGGTGATGCAAGGGCGATCAAGCAGGTGGTGCTCAACCTCCTCACCAACGCCGTCAAGTTCACCGAAAGCGGAGGGCGTATAACCGTCACGGCCATCGCTGATCTCGAAAGTGTCACGGTGCTCGTCGCCGACACAGGCGCCGGGATGCCGGAGGAAAACCTCAAACGTCTGGGTACGCCCTTCGTGACCTTTGGCAGCGCGCAGAAGCGCGACAAGCGCGGCACGGGCCTTGGCCTTGCGTTGTCAAAATCCCTGATCGAAGCGCAGGATGGCATTCTTTGCATGGCCAGCGAGCAGGGTCGCGGCACGGTTGCAGCCTTCACCTTGCCGCGTCGCCGGGGTGTTCGGGTTCAGGTGCCCGAGCTGCTCGAAGGAAAGTGCCATGTCCTGACGAGACAGCCGGAGACACAGACGCCGGTCGAGCCCGACGCGCTAACGGTTGCGGGGTAAGGCCGCTTACTGGCCGGTCGGTTTCTTGTTGTTTGCCGTGGGCTTGGCCGGCGGGAAGGCGATCCTGATACCGAGGCCATAGGCATTCGACGGGGTCAGGCTGCGCGAATTGCTCTCGTCATGGGGCAGGCCGCGGCCCACCGACATGCGTCCCCCATGCCTCCGCACGATCGCGTTGACCAGAGACAGACCGAGCCCATTGCCCGTGGTCGAGCGGCTGGCTTCCAGACGGACGAAGCGCTGGGTGATCCGATCGCGGTCCATCTCGGGCACGCCGGGGCCATTGTCCATGACCGAGAGCAACGCGCCGCCGCCGGGGCGGGGCGCCACGGTCAGCTCGATCTTCGGCTTGATGCCCCGTTCCGGTGGGTGCTTGGCGTATTTGAGGGCATTATCGAGCAGGTTGGCGATTGCCTGGCTCACCAGCTCGCGGCTGCCCTGGATCTCCGGGGTGTCTTCCAGATGCGCCACGATCTCCACACCCTGCTCCTCGCCGGCCGGGATGTAGAGCTCCAGCATCTCTTCCGCGACCGCCTTGAGGTCGACGGTGCCTGAAAGAAGGTTGGTCCCTGCTTCGATCCGGGTGATGGATAGCAGAGCGTTGAACGTCTTGAGGAGCCGCTCCACTTCGTCACGTGTCTTCCTCAGGACCTCGGTCCGCTCGTCATCATCGTCCTCGTCCAGACTGTTCAGCGTACTGTCCAGACGCGCCTTGATCCGGGTGAGCGGCGAGCGCAGGTCATGGGCGATATTGTCGGAAACCTGCCGCATACCGACCATGAGCTGTTCAATGCGGTCGAGCATCGTGTTGATGTTCCGCACGAGGACGCCGTACTCGTCCTTGGAGTCTGTCACCGGCAGGCGGCGGGTCAGGTCCCCCTCGGTGATCGCCTCGACCGAGCGGTTGATCTCGTCGAGGCGCCGCACCAGCGAGGTTCCGAGAACGGCGCCGAGGCAGACTGCAAGAAAAAGCGTCACGCCGATGACCCGGAAGATGATATCCCGTCGCGTCTGGCGGAGCTGGTGCAGCGCGTCGATATCGCGGGCAAGCAGGATCGTCGCCTGGACCGGCGGACCACCAATGCCGCGTTCATAAGTCAGCGTGCGGCTGAGCCCGAGATAGCGGCGCTGGCGCGGTTCCTCATCGGAGAAAAGTGGAGGGTCCGGTGCCCAGTCGAACTCGAAACTGCCGTCAGCCGACAGCATGGGCAGCGGGATACCGTCGAGATTGCCGAAATAGCGGCCGGCGAAGGAGCCGTCATCGAGCCATATCATGTAGGTCGAATTGACCGGCAGCTTGTTGCTCTCCGCCTCCAGCACCACGGCGTTGAGAGCCGACCAATCCGGTGCCCCGGAGTTTTCGCTCACCCGTTCGAGGCGGTCGAGCTCTTCCTCCAGTTCGGCTTCGATGGAGTCATACGCCCGGCCGATCGTGCTTTCATAGACGACATAGCCGAGGATGACGAAGCCGAGGACGAACAGCGCCGCAGAGAAGATGATGTACCGGAACGCCGTCGTCCGCAGCACACGGAAGAAAGGCGTCCGCCGGAAGCCCGTCTTTTCGTCTTCCTCGTCGTCCAGAATCGGGTCGTCCGACGGCCGTGCCCGGGAGGCGGCCCCCGCCAGCGCCTCCGCCATCGGCTCAGTCCTCGTCAGTCAGGGTATAGCCGGCGCCGCGCACGGTCTTGAGAAGCGGCTTGTCGAAGCCCTTGTCGATCTTCGCACGGAGACGGCTGATGTGGACATCGATCACATTCGTCTGCGGATCGAAGTGGTACTCCCAGACGTTCTCCAGCAGCATGGTCCGCGTCACCACCTGGCCAGCATGGCGCAGGAGGTATTCGAGGAGCCGGAATTCGCGCGGCTGGAGGTCGATCTTCTTGCCGCCCCGGCGGACTGTCCGTGCGAGGATGTCCATTTCGAGGTCAGCGACCGAGAACGTCGTCTGGATGTTCGTCGGACCGCGGCGGCGACCCAGGGCCTCGACCCGCGCGATCAGCTCGGAAAGCTCGTAGGGCTTGACCAGGTAATCATCGCCGCCAGCCTGCAGGCCCGCGACACGGTCATCCACCTCGCCAAGAGCCGACAGGAACAGGGCCGGCGTCTCGTCGCCGTCCGCGCGCAGCTCTTCGAGCAGCGTCAGTCCGTCCTTGTGGGGCAGCATGCGGTCGATGACATAGGCATCGTATCCGCCAGATGATGCCATGTTCTTCCCGACTTCCCCGTCGAGCGCGTGGTCCACGGCGTGACCCGCAGACCGCAAACCCTTGACCATGAAAGTCGCTGCATCGGCATCGTCTTCAATCACCAAAATCCGCATACTGCTTACCTCGTTCCCTTACGAATTGATCGGCAGCGCCCGGAAGTCCAGGCCCTGGCGCGTCTGCACACGGAGCAGGATCGCGCCCCGATCGCGTTTCTTCGCCGCCTCGACAGCTTTCTCGATGTCGCGGGGGCTGGTCACTTTCTTGTTGTCCGCTTCCATGACGATCATCCCCGGAAGGATGCCCGCAGCAGCGGCTTCGGAATCCCGTTCGACGTCAGCGATGAGAACACCGTCGACATCTTCGGAAACCCCGAGGCGGCGGCGGGTGCTTTCGTCAAGAGCACGGAAGCTGACGCCGAGACGTTCGGTCTCTTCGGACTGGTCGCTGTCGCTTCCTCCTGCGTTTCCGGCGAGACGCTCGAGGTCACGTTTCTCGAGCTTCACCGTGAAGGTGCGCTCCTTGCCATCGCGGAAGGCCGTCACCTTGACGCGAGTACCGGGGGGATAGCTGCCCACACGGCGCGTCAGTTCGTCTGCGGACGAAATTTTCTGACCTTCGAGCTCGGTGACGATATCGCCGGCCAGCAGGCCCGCTTTCTCCGCAGGCGACCCCTCGGTGACGTTGGCAATCAGTGCGCCTGCACCCTCTTCGAGGCCGACGGCTTCGAGGATCTGGGGCTCAGGGTCACGGATCGACACGCCGAGGAAGCCACGGGAGACGCCACCGTTCTCGATGATCTCCTTCACGACGCGGCTCGCAACGTCAGACGGAATGGCGAGACCGATGCCGGCATTCACGCCTGTCGGCGAGATGATCGCGGTGTTCACGCCGATCACGTTGCCCTTCACGTCGAAGGTCGGTCCGCCGGAGTTACCGCGGTTGATCGAGGCATCAATCTGAATGAAATCTGAGTACGGAAGACCACTGTCGCGGTCCAGCGCAGAGACAATGCCCGATGTCACCGTACCGCCAAGGCCGAACGGGTTACCCACCGCAAGGACGTAATCCCCGACTCGCAGCTCGGGCTTCGGTGCGAAGGTCACGTAGCGTTGCTTGGGAGAGGGCTCGACCTTCAGGACGGCCAAGTCCGTTTCCGGATCGGTGCCGACCAGCTCGGCTTCCAGCTCCTCGCCGGAATTCAGCACGACGGTGATGTCCTGCGCGCCCTCGATGACGTGGTTGTTGGTGACGATGTGGCCCTTGTCGTCGATGAAGAAGCCCGAGCCTTCACCGAAGGCGCGACGGGTTTCCCCCTCGCTGCGGCCACCGAACTGGTCACGCAGGCCCGGAAGGAGCCGCTCCAGTTCAGGCGGCAGGCCATCGAAGCCACGTCCGACAGGAACCTCGCGCGAGGTCCTGATCGAAACGACGGCAGGGCTGACCCGCTCGACGAGGTCGGCGAAGCTCAGCTTCTGGTACAGCTCGGCATTCTGGGCCCGGAAATCGTCCATATCGACAGACTTCTGCGCCAGCGCCGGCTGCGCCATCATCCCTGAAAGAGCAAGCACGGAGGCGGCGAGGAGCGCCGATGGACGGGTGGATCGTTTCATTTTATTCCTGTTCTCCAGCATAAAAGTGCGTCGTCCGTGAGGTAGGAACGCCACCCCGCCGATGGAACTTACGTGTTGGCAAGCCCTTTAGGCCCTACCCGGTTGCAGCGAAATCGTCGGCCTCAGCTCCCGCGTCGGCAGGTTCCCAACGCTTCATGAAGGCCTCGAGTTCGCGATCCGGCGTTTCGGGCAGCATGACGTGGACACGGGCGAAAAGATCGCCGTATTCCCCGGACTTGCCCTTGCGCAGGCCCTTGCCCTTCAGGCGGAAAGCCTTGCCCGAGCTGGTGTTGGGCGGGATCTTGATGGTTGCGCGGCCCGTCAGGGTGGGCACGTCGAGCTTTCCGCCGAGCACCGCCTGCTTGAGCGGCAGCGGGACGACCGTGTGCACGTCATCACCCTTGACCTCGAAGGTCGGGTCGGGAGCGACACTGACTTCGACGAAGAGATCGCCATCAGGCCCGCCATGGACGCCCGGATGCCCCTTGCCCTTGAGCCGAAGGGTCTGGCCATCGCGCAGGCCCTCGGGGATCGTCACATTGACCGTCGAGCCACCGGGGAGCATCACGCGCTTGGTCGAGCCCCTCGCGGCGTCGAGAAAGGGCACCGTCAGGCGGGTCCTGACATCGCGGCCCTTCTGCGCGCGAGGCTGGTGGCGTGGCCCGGCATCTCCCCGGCCGAAGAAATCGGAAAAGATGTCGGAGAAGTCTTCAAAGCCACCACGGCCCGGCCGGGCCCGGCGGGCGAAGCGCTCCGCGGCCTCGGCCGGATCGACCCCGCCAAAGGGACCGCCCTGCCCGAAGACCGAGCGTTCATTGCCGTCCGCATCGATCTCGCCGCGGTCGAACCGCTTGCGCTTTTCCTCGTCGCCGAGGATCTCCCACGCCGCGGTGACGGCCTTGAACTTTTCCTCGGCGGCCTTGTCGCCCTGGTTGCGGTCGGGGTGGTACTGTTTGGCAAGCTTGCGGTAGGCGCTGCGGATCTCATCCTGCGACGCCTGCCTTCCGACACCCAAAAGCGTGTATGGATCCTTGGCCAAACGGTTCTCCCAAAAAAAGGCTGCCTCAACACGCGGATGTTGATCGCGGACGGCCCTTTTTCAACCGTTTTGCTTAACGATCATAGACCAACCGATGCACTTCTCCCTGCACCGAAAGCCGAGGAAAGCTGCGCGACCGAGGCCGATACGGCCCCCGGCTCGGTGAAGCTGAACGAAGTTTGATCCACGACATGGCGGGCAAGCTCGCCCCCTTGGGCATCATAGAGCCGGACCTCGTAGCTCTCCACCGTCTCGCCGAGAGGCACGTCGCCGGAGCCGAACTGGTCGCCACCGACCCTGGTGCGCCGGATCCAGTCGAGGGTGATCTGGGCGCCGGATGTCGTGGCCCTGAGGTGGACCGGAGCCAGCGGCCGGGCCCCTGAACCTTCAAGGGCGAAGCTGCGGCTCCTGTAGGGATAGGCGCCGGGAAGCACAGTCGCTGGCCCCGCCTCGAAGGTCACCGATCCGCCCCATTGGTCGGCTGGTAGCGGCACAGGCTTCGCGCCTTCGAGGAAGACGATCCGAGCCCCCGCCGCTGCGCCTATCGCGGCCTCGGCGTCAGTGCCGAAGCGCCCGCGCAGGAGGTCCGAAAGTTCCCACGTCCCGTCAGGCTGCAGGACTGCGCTCCGATACTGGAGGACTTCCCAACCCGCTCCCGTCTCGACGGCACAAAGATGCGCTCCGCCGAGCACGTCGGCTTCGGGCAGGCTGGAAAGTCCCCCGGCAGGCAATTGCACCCGGAACCGGCTTCCCCTGTCCCAACGCCCGGTCGCACCGCCCTCAAGGCTGCTCGCCAGCGTGCCGATGAATGACTGCGACGTCAGGCCAGTGAGATAGCCTCCGCTGCCGTCATGGACCGAGACCGTCCCCGGCCATGGCTCGGCGAAAGCCGCGAGCCACAGGTGCGCCTGGTCCGACCCTGTGGGCAGCATCGGCAGGTCCATCGCTTCGAAGACCACAGCGCCGTGGCTAATAGGAGGCGATTCCGGATCAGCGCGCAGGCCCTCATAGGCGACCTCGAAGCAGCCAGGATCCGTGGTGACGGCCTCGAACGACCGGAACGGCCCCTCCTCCAACACCGTAATCCGCAAGCGAAGCGCCGATGCTCCTGTCGCGATCGTCAAGACGGAGCCAGGCTCGATCCCGTCCGCGACTTCCGGCAGGGCAAAGGCAGCGCGTTCGCGCATGGCCCGCGCTTCGGCAAGGATCGCCCTCGCCCGCGCCGCAGCCTCCCCTTGCTCCAGCACGACAGAAGTTCCCATGCGGAGGGTCCTGCCGTTCACCACCGTTTCGTCGCGGACTTCCGTCGTCTTGAGGGCATACCCCGAAAGCTCGTCGGCATAGGTGATCGACAGGGCGGCAGGGATTTCCTCGTCCTGCGCCCGTTCGATCGACAGGGGCAGCTCGCCGAGATCGAGGAGATCGCCCTCCTCCATGGCCATGTCTTCCGAACCAGTCCGTGGCTTGACGATCAGCAGGCCATCCCGCGCGAAGGCATCAAGCTGGAAAAGGTCAAGCAACGGTTCGATGGCCTCTCGCCCAGTGGCGGGGCCCGGTATGGTCAGCCCACTGACCAGCATGTCGCATGCCGAGGCATCACAGGCGGGAAGACCCGCATCCGCGGCGAGTGTCTCGACCAGCGCACCGAGGGGCACGCGCCCAGCCCGCCCGTTAAGCCAATGCCCGGTCGTCCAATTCTCCGCATCGGCCCAGACGTCGCTACGCGCAGGAAAGTCAGGGAACGGACGGGCATCCCATGCATAGACATACATCCGCCCCGCTTCCACCATCGGCTTCTGGGTCAGGGGGCTGACGGGGTTGTTGGCAGGGTCCGACCAGAACCGGTGCTGGGCCTCGAGAAACGCCCGCTGCGCGCGGTCATCACGAACCCCGGAGGAAAAATGTGGCAGCGCGCTCTCCGCACTCTTCGGGTCGACGAAGACGTTGGGCTGGTTCGGTCCCTTGTCGACAGCACCGCAGCCGATCTCGGTGAAAAGGACAGGTTTCGATTGTGGCACCCAGCCGGTTTTCGCACCCTTGATGCCGCCGGACCGGGGGTGATGGTCTTCGCTCCACCATGACCAGATGTCCTTGGGCCTGAAAACCCAGTCCTCCCCATACGCACTATCGACAATTGGTGTCCTCAGCTGGGCCAGCCTGTCCGCGTCGGAGGCATAGTACCAGTCATAACCCTCGCCCGAGCGGATACGCCCGGCGATGTAGTCCTGGTCGTAAGGCCCGGCATGGCTCAGGCCATCGGCGTGGCCGCTGCCGTCGCGCCAGTCCGTCAGAGGGAAGTAATTGTCGATCCCGACCGCATCGATATTGCCGTCCGCCCACAGAGGGTCGAGCGGATAGAAGAGGTCGTTGCTTCCCCCAGGCTGGTAGGCCCCATACTCGCTCCAGTCCGCGCCATAGGTGATCGTTACCTGCGGCAGGATCACGCGCACCGCAGCAGCGATCCGCTGCAGCCGCGCAACGGCCGGGAAACCGCCGGCCGCGTTGCGCAGCCGGGTCAGTCCACGCAGCTCCGATCCGATGATGAAGGTGTCCACGCCCCCTGCCTGGGCGCAAAGCTGCGCATAGTGCAGGACCATTGGCTCGTAGCTGTCGAAGAAATGATCGACCTGCGCATCGACAGACGATGTTCCGTCATCGGACAGAATGTTAGCAGTGATCCGGCCGCGCCACGGGAAGCTGGCCTGTTCCGCCCCGCCATAGGGGTCGGGCAAGCCATTTCCCGAGGGCACATCCATCAGGACGAAGGGGTGGAAGGCGACTGCCAATCCCCGCGCCTTGAGATCCGCGATGGTTGCCAGAACGCCTGCGTCCGAGGGTGTTCCGCCATAAGACGGCCGGCCATCCGTCTGGCTCAGAAGGCGCGCCGTCGTCCGCGTGTATCCCGCGACGGTCCAGTCCTCAGGCTCTGTCATCCGATCTGCCAGCTCGACGCCTGGCAAGACCTCGCAGTGCCCGGCGCGCAGGTCCGTGCCGAACCAGCTGACCACAAGGGATGCTGCTTCGAGGTTCGGGAGGACGTCGATCATTTCGTCGAAACTTGCCTCGGCATCGCTCACCCCGATGCCGTTGTGGCGGTTGAGCGGGCGCGTCACGCCGTCGCCGCGGTCTTCCATCACCGTCTCGCCCGAGAGGACTGCCTCGCCTGACCCCGGTATGATCGTCACGGCACGGATCGCCTTCTCCATGCGTTTGTCGTCGCCGCCATCGACCGGACAGATCACCTCGAAGTTGAACTGCGGAACGCGGTTGCCGAATGGCGCCAGCGGCAGGTCCTCGAAGACAATATAGGCCAGACCCTTGAAGGCTGGCGCCCCGCCGAGTTCCGCTTCGAGCAGCGCGTCGGGGAGCTGGTCTTCGGTCCCGCGATGGATACGGTACTGGTAATCGGCAAGCGTGATGAGCTTGCCATCGGCCCAAACCCTTCCGATCCGGGCAAGCTCTCCCTCGCAGAGGGCGATGGCGAGCGAGATCTTGTAGCGATACTCCGTTGCCGTTGTTTCTGTCGCAGTCTGGACACCCTTCCCGCCTTGCGCGGAGGTAACGGTCTGCGTCTCCTCGACCGGGTCGGATGCCCAGATCACCTGGCCACCGATTCTCCCGCGGCCATAGACCCTCGGGATGCCGCGCCCCTCCCCCGCCGTCAGCAAGCGGATCTCGTCCAGGGCACGACCGGTGGTGATCCGCTTGACCGGCCCGAACAGCAGGTTGCTTGCCGCCTTCGCGGCCTGGTCGGCGGCGAGCGATGCAGCGTAGCGGGGCGCTTCGCGAAGCGCCGCCTTGCCAGCTTCGCGGGCGGCGGTGGTGATCGCTTGGGTCATGGAACCTCCGGGAACGCAAAGACACCGCTGATGCGTGTTTGCCAGAATTCAGAAAGGGGTGTGCTGATGACCGCCTGCCCTTCATAGGCATGGACGAACCGGTCCGGGGCGATGAGGATCCCGCAATGGCTGACCGGCATGGATCGCCGCATGCGGAAGAGAAGGACATCGCCGATACCGGCCTTGTCCCGCGCGACGAGGCTTCGCCGGGCGGCGTCAAGCAACGGCTCCTCGGGCCCGCAAAGACGCCGCGGATATGGCGGCGGCTGCTCGCCTTCGCTCCCGCAGAGCTCCCGATAAACTCCCCGGATGAGGCCTAGACAGTCCGTCCCGAAACCCTTTTGCGACGCCTGGTGCCGGTAGGGCGTCCCCAACCAGGAGAGCGTCACGATCACTGTCCGTGCTCGGAGGGCTGCTTCTTTCTCGGAAGGGCTCACGCGCCTCCCCCCGGTTGCACGACGAGGACATCCATGCCCGGTATCGTCGGGAACCCCCGGAAGCGCTCATGGTTCTGGAACCGCGCCTTGCAGGTGGCGAACTCCTTGTCGCACCCGACCGACAGCCTGACGGTGTCGCCCGGCGCCAGCGGTCCGGGAAGCTGTTCCCAGAGTGTCAGGGACAGACCCCCCGTGACCGCGCGCGACGCCCTGATCGCACGCCTGGCTCCTGATAGCTCACCGCTTTCGACTATCAGTGTTCCGAACGCAAAATCCGCAGGATCCCAAAGAGGCAACACGGAGACATCCAGCGACAGGCCGGAGAACTGAACGATGGTGCCCGAAGCCGTATGGGCCGCTTGCGTCAGGTCCACGCCGCAGCGAGCATCGCCGAGCTGCGCGTCGCAACTCTTCTGGTAGACCCGCCCCGTAGGCTTGGCGAGCGCCTGCGACAGCCCCCGGAATTCGAGAGAGAGGCGGTCGCCGGTGCGCTCAATCTCCCCTATCGTCCCGACACTGAGGAGCAGTCGCGCGTCCGGATCCTCTCCATCGACCCGCCAGATTTCCGCGCGGATCCTCGCATAGAGACCCCGCGCAAGGCCGTTTTCGGTGATCCCCTGTTCCGACAGGGATGTGGTGAACGCACCGAAATCCGGGGCAAGGTCAGCCGTGTGCTGCAGGCTTTCGACCGTCAGCCCTGGTTCGGAGTGATGCACGATGCCGCCAAAGGTCAGGTCCCGGTTCCAGTCCGTGAGGGCCGTGATGGCGCCATCGGTTCGGAAAAGCCGGACCGCATGGGCTGTCGCAGCGCCCTGACGGCTCAAACGATCCTTGGTATGCGCATCAATACTCTTCACAGGCGGACCTCGACCAGTCCGATTGCAGGCACGGAAGCCCCTTTCGCCCCCAGCTGAAGCCGCAGGCTATCGTCCTCGAACCGGGCCGGCGTGTCGAACAGGAAGCCCGCTGACACCGCTGCTCCTGCCGGAGGAGGCGTATCGAAAACCACCGCGTTGCGTTCACGCACCAGCGAGAAGGATTGGGTTTCCACGCCATCAATCGCCACACGGACGGAACCGATCCGCGCAAGCTCGATCGGCCTCGTAACACCGCCATAGCGCTTGGTCAGCGCGAAGGTCGTCTGCACGCCGTCCCCCGTTCCAATGACCTGGTCGATCGGTGAGGGGGCGATGCCTCCCACCGCAGAGCTATGGTCGAGGGGGTCGCCAAAGGGAAAGGCATGGCGCCGGCCCTCACGAGCCTCGAAAAAAGACAGGACTTCCTCGGCCTCGGCAAAGTTCCGTATACCAAGAGAAATATCCCAGCGGCGCAGGCTGCCGCTCCAGCGCGCCCGGCGCACCTCGGCCCCCGACCCTGTACGCACGATGTCGGTCTTCCGTATGGGTCCACCAACTGCGCCCAAGGCGACGGCAGCGGGGAACGGAACGTCGTGGAAACCAACCCTAACCATTGCGTGCGCTCCTTTTCATCAGTGCCTTGAAGAGGCGGTCGGCGGCCTTGCTCGTGCCTTCCTCGGCGAACTGACCGAACGCGTTCTCGAGCGGCCTTTCGATCAGCCTCTGGGCAGCAGCGCGCGCGAGATCCTCGATGATCCCGTCTGCCAGTTCGCTGATCGACTGCCGACCATCCGCAGAGGCCCGCGCAAGCTCGTCCGTCAGGTTGCGCGCCATGTCGGCGAAGGTCGTCTCGACCAGCGCCGCAAGGGGTTCGAGCTGGCCTGTAGCAGCTTCTGTGATATCGTTCGTTGACGGAGGGTTCTCGTTCATCACCACCTCCCTAATTGGCCGGAGCGAAGGTCACGGGACCTGTCGAGACGAGCCGGATCGAGAACCGCACCTCGCCCTCGGCGCGACCGTCGAAACTCAGGCTGCGAATAAGGAAATCCGAGGTCCAGCTCCCATCCTCGGGAAGGTGGAGCGTGAAGCTTTCGGGTGCAGCGCCGAGGAACACCGTTCGGACAGCGGACATCGCCGCGCCGGAAAGGAACACGCCCTCGGCCCGGAGTTCCGCTCTCGCAGGGGCGGCCAGGGCGGACGCTGTCGACCACCCGCCCCCCGCCTCGTCAGAACGGTCGGTTGCCGGACGGCTGAGCGTGAAACTCCTCCGCGTGAGCCCTGCAACATCGATCGAGGAACCGCCCTGCCCGATGGAGAGCAGGGCTTGGTCTGTACCGATCAGCTTCATGCCGCGCTCGCAATGCTGTCAGGGATCGTGACGATGCGGTACCGCATGGTCGCCTGGAAGGTATCGGGGTCGCGGAACCGCAGGTGATCCTCGAAGACCATGCGTGACTGGACAATCACGTGTCCATCAATCGGCAAGCGGAGGTTCTGCAGGAGCTGCCGGACGCGATCAGCGATAAGCTTTCCTTCCTTCCGGCCTCCCCACCGAGAGAAGGCGCTGAAGCGAAGCGTATGCTCGATGGCCCCTTCGATGCCGGAATAGGGCGCGATCTTACCCGCGCCGATCTGGAGCAGCGGGAACACGGCATCGGAGGGTATGGCGTCGTGGATTCTTGCAGGATTGCCAAGCAAAGCCTGAAGCGCCGCATCCTGGCTCAACCGGTCGAAGAGTGCGGTCTGGAGTGACCAGGCAGCCTCGAAACTCATTGCATGATCTCCTCTCCACGGACGAGCGTGAATCGGCCTTTCTCGTCCTGGTCCTGAATATCGGTGATACGGAAGGTCTTCCCCCGGTGAACGAGCCGCATCTCGAAGACGAGGTCGTTCCGTGAACGCATGAGGAATTCGCGCTGCATTCGTCGCTGGTTCTGCTCGAGGCTGCCGTCGATCGCCGACCTGTGTCCTTCGGCCTTCGTCGCCACGGTCCCCAGAGAGGTGAAGCCGAAGCTGTAGCCGCCGCCTTCATCGACGATGCGCTGGGGCCTTAGGAGCTCGACCCTGTCCGTGAGAGACGGTGTCACAGGCGCACCTCCCGCAGGCTCTGAAGCATCGTCTCGACACTGAGCGGCATGGCGACATAGCGCCCCTCGCCAACGGCCTCACGATGTTCGTAGTAGTGGGCGGCGAGGGCGTAGATCGCCTCGAGGAGATCGTCGGGAACTGTCGACACGTCCGTCCGGCCTGCTGTGAAGGTGACCTGCACTTCTTCCAAAGCCGCGCCAGTCTTTGTCCGGGGAGCCGTAATCTCCACGGTCTGGGGCTCGGACATGATAAGCCGGTATTCCGTTGTCGGTTCTAACGGATTGTCACCATAGCGGAGACTGACCAAAGTGACTGCGCTGACCGTTCCTGGACGGAGAACCAGCCTGCCCGACGGCTGTCCCTGATGGGTCAGCCGCCAGCTTTGCCCTGCAATGGCGTGGCCAAGCCTGCGCTCGATGAAACGCCGCGCCGTGATGCCGAGCCGCATCACCAGGCCGTCCTCGTCCGCATGGTCGATGCGAAGGGCTGCCTTGAGGTCCGCAAGGGTGAAAGGCTCGACGGCCGGAGGGGTGATGAGCTCGTACATCGTCAGTCCTCGGCTTAAGCGGTAGCGAGGAGCTTGATCGCAGCGTGGTCCTGGACTCCGCCACCGACACGCTTGGTGGTGTAGAACAGGACGTAGGGCTTCGCGCTGAACGGATCGCGCAACACCTGCACGCCCTTGCGATCGACAATCAGGTAGCCCGCCTCGAAGTCACCGAAGGCCACCGCATGGGCGCCGGCGCCTGCGTTCGGCATGGCCTCGACCTCGCTCACGGGGTAGCCAAGCAGCGTCGCTGGTTGTCCGGCCTGCATGCCCGGCGTCCAGAGATAGTTTCCGTCTGCGTCTTTCAGTTTACGGATGCTTTCGGCCGTCTTCCGGTTGAAGACGAAACGGCCCTTGTCGCGATATTGCGCATCGAGGGCGTAGACCATCTCGATCAGGCTATCGCCATCGACCGTACCGCTCAGCGTACCGATCTGGCCATGCGTCCGGGTGGCGTCTGCGGCATTCGGTGCCTGCAGGAAGCCGAGCGGCTTGTTGACACCGTCACCGTTGACGAAGGCCTGGGTCTCTGCCGCGGCGAAGGTCTGGCGCACTTCCGAAGCGATCCATGCTTCGATGTCGACGGCGGAGTCCTCGAGAAGCTGCGGGGTCGCGGCTGGCATGGCGTAGATCTCGCCAGTCTTGAACTCGATCGAAGCGATGGTTGGCGTCGTGGTCTCCGGGCGCGCGTCGGTCTCACCAACCCAACCAGAGGCATAGGACGCTTCGTTCACGGCAAGACGGAACGTCGAGCTTGAAATCGAACGCACGCTGCAGAAACCGCGGAACGGGCTGACTTCGGTCAGGGCACGGTCGATCGCCGCTTCGATGGTCGTCGGAACGGTGTAGCCACCATCGGCATCGCTCGAACCCGAGAGCGATTTCTCTTCGGGGGCCGAGAGAATGCCGGCGCGCATATACTGTTCGAAAGCCTGCTTCTGCTCCGGGTCTTCGTCACCGGCCTGGTCGGCGCGCAGCGCACCGATCGCGAGCCGGTCGAGTGCCGCCTTCTGCTCGGTAAGCGCGTTCTCGAGACGCTGCAGCTTCTGCTCATGAAGCGGATCGACGGCGCCGCGTTTCTCGATGGCGTCGAGGCGCGCATCATTCTCGGACTTGAAGACCTCGAATGTGTGGAGCAGGTCGCTTGCGGCGGCCTTTTCCTCGATCGAGGCGTGTTTAGTTTCCAGGGTCATGGCTCTTCCTTTTCTTAGGCCAGGAGGTTGCGCGGCAGGCGTTTGCCGGGTTCGGAGACGCGGGTGATCCGTGCCTCCGGCGACATCGGGAAAGTCACCACACTGATTTCCCAGAGATCGATGGAGGTCAGCATCCTTCCCTCCCGTGCGGCTCGGGCTTTCTTGGTCTTGAAGCCGATGGAGAGGCCATCGAGGGCGCCCCCTGCGATGAGGCTATGCGTCTCCCGCCCTTGATCCGTATCGAGAAAGAGCTGCCCACGGACATAAAGCCCGCGCCTGTCCTCCCTGATCTCCGTCCAGCGCCCAATGGGTGTCTCCGCCTGATGCTGATAAAGCATCCTAACCGGTGCCCTGGGGGCGGGGATAAGTTTCCCGCCGAACGCTCCGGGCACGACGCGGTCACCCGAAAGGTCGGCGCTGCCGAAGACGGCGGCGTAGCCCTCGATCTCGGCTCGGTTCTGCGGAATCATTGGCCGACCTCGTCATGGAGGGCCCGGTCGAGCTTGTTTTCGATCCGGTCGAGCGCGCTCCTCAGGTGAAGCGTCTGCTCCTCGAGCCGCGCGGCCCGGACTTCCAGGACCGCCATCCGGCGAAGCTGCTCTTCCAGCGTGTCGAGCCGCTGCGCCGCAGCACCCGCCCAGAGGAGCGCTGCGATCATCTGGACACAGAGCGCGGTCGAAAGCGCGACGACGATGCGTTGCGGCATCGTCATTGCAGGCCCCGCTCGGGGTCGGTCGGAAAGCCGAGGGCCTGCCGCTTTTCCGAATCGGTCAGGAACTCTGCATGTGCGATCCGGTCGAGACGGCTCGAGCGCTCCGGCGCCAGCGCTTCGAGCATCGATAGGTCCGGCTCGATACTGCAGATCCGCGCCGGATCGAGCCAGCCTGACAAGGCACCCGCCACCTTGCGCACCAGCGGCAGGACGGTCTGTCGCCAGAATGCGAGGTTCGCTTCGCGATAGTTCGTATAAGTATTGTCACCTGGGATACCGAGAAGCATCGGCGGCACGCCGAAGGCCAGTGCGATGTCCCGCGCCGCCGCGTTGCGCAGGTTCTGGAAGTCCATCTCCGCCGGGGTCAGCCCCATCGGCCGCCAGTCGAGACCGCCATCGAGCAACAGCGGACGTCCCGCCCCACGCAGGCCCGAGAAGCTTTGGTCCAGCTCGCTCCGCAGTCGGTCGAACTGCTCCGGCGTCAGGTGCTGTGCGCCGTCTGGCCCTCGGTGCACGAGGGCTCCGGACGGCCGGGCAGCGTTGTCGAGAAGCTGGCGGTTCCACGCCTGCGCAGCGTTGTGCAGGTGGATCGCCTCCGCCGCGGTCTTCAGCGGCGCGTGTCCCTTCCCGCCCCGCGGCTGCCAAAGCGCAAGACGGAGAAGCGGCATCCGGCCGGTCACATCGGGTCGGAATGTCCGCTCACCCCTCTTCATCCGGTGGCGGTAGCCATTCTCGGTCTCTTCCACGCTGTCCGGGTGAAGAAGAAAAAGCGCTCGTGTGCTCTCGCCATTGTCGAGCCGCTCGATATACGCGTTCCCGTGGGTCTGGAGGTAGCCATAGACCTCTTCGAGGAGCTCCGTCCCCGTCTGGTCTGGGTTGGGCTGGCCGATCAGGCGGCAGAGGTCGCCACCGCTCAGGGTCGCGCCTCGCTCGGTCACCTGAAGAGGCACCGACGCCGCCGCTTCGGCAATCATGCGGATACAGCGATAGGCGACGACATTCGTCGTGTAGCCCGGTGCAGGCAGGTGCACCCCCGGCTCCCCTGCGCCATGCAGCGCGATCAGTTCGGCGAGCGAGGCGCCTTTGCGCTCCGGCTCCTTGCGGGTCAGTCGTTTGAGCATGGTTTCTCCCCTATAGTGTACGGACAATCGGCGCGCCGTGCGGGCCGAGCATGAGGTCGGTCAGTGCCCAGACCATGGCATCGAGACGATCGGGGCTTGCCTCCCCGGAGGCTCCGGTGAAGGCGGTCATCTGGTCTTCGAGTTCCTTGAAGGGCCGGGCATGGAAGACCCGCCCGCGTTCGTAGAGAGCGGCGATAGGCTCGGCCCGGACGATCTTGCCCCGGCTCGCACGGACGCATTTGACGGGCACTGAGGGGTCGGCTGTGCGAAGCACCTCGGCGACGAGATCACCGCCTTGGTTCACTTCGGCAACCACCCGGTCCGCCTCATAGGCGTGGTAGGCCGCCACCGCCTTCTCCGCCCAAGCAGCCGGCGAAAGGCCCCGCACGGTCAGGTCGGCAATGACGAAGGCCCGCCGCGGCTCGCCATGACAAAGCCCTGCCACGACAATCCCGCAGGCGTCGGAACGATCCGTGCTCGTGACGGGCGGATCGACTGCGACCACGATGCGGGCGAAGCTCTGGGGGAGCTCCGCCCGCGCCGCTTCGATCATCGGCCAGGACCAGAGAGCCCCCTCCCGATCCTCGATGATCTCTCCCAGAAGCTCCTGACGGCCAAGCGCCGTGCCTTCATAAATCGCGGCAATCTCCGTGAAGAAACTTTTCGCGAGATTGGCACGGTTGGCGTAGCTCGATGCGCGCGTGACGATTGTCGTCTCACGGCCCATGATCTCTTTCAGCAAAGGGACGGTGCGCGGTGTTGTCGTCACCACCTGGCGCGGGTCGTCACCGAGGCGCAGGCCCATTTGCAGGTTCGACCAGGTATCGCCGCCGCCCGGCCACTTCGCCAACTCATCCGACCACGCTGTATCGAACTGGTAGCCGCGCAGGCCTTCGGGATCTTCAGCCGAGAAGACATGCCCCACCGCCCCGCCGGGCCAGACCACGCGCCGCCGTGATGGCTCGTAGCTTGGTCGCTCCGACGGATACCCCGATTGCGTCAGCCCCGACGGTCCCGTCACCATGACCTCGCGCCCATCGGCATAGGTCTCTGCGACAAGCGCGATACGCTTCGCGCCCTGACGCACCCGTTCGTGGATCCACTCGGCGCCGGTGCGCGTCTTGCCCGCGCCCCTGCCGCCAAGGACCAGCCAAGTCGTCCAGTCACCCTTCGGGGCCTTCTGGTCTGGCCTCGCCAAAAATTTCCAGTCCCAGAGCTGGCGGAGTAAGTCCTCGTGCGCGTACCCGTCGAAGCAATTCTTCGGTACCGAGAGCTTGCGCGTGGCGAAGAAGTCGACGTTCCAGCTCTCGCTTGAGGGCTTCAGTATCGCCGTTGAAGGGGTCGTCGGGGTTTCGCTGTTTCTGTCCGTTGTCATCCATACCGAGTGTCTTCTCGACATTGCCGCGGTGGACCTGGATGATCCGTCCGCGCTTTTCGGCGAGGGCGATCTGCTCAGCGTCCTGCCAGTCGAGACAGGCAAGGAACGCCGCCTGCTGACACACAAGGGCCTCGAGCCCCTGCCTCAGGTCATCCGAAATGGTGTGATCGCTCCGCCGCATGCGGACAGGTTACGACGCCCAGAGATGGCGGGGATAAGTCTATCGCCGCCGCTCGCCGGTCACGTAGCGCCAGTAGTCGCGCTCCTTGACCTCGCGCTCGTCGGTCATCTCGCGCGGCACGGCGATACCGACGGTTTCGACGGACTTCGGGTCGCCTGAGATCAGCGGGTGCCAGCTTGCCAGCCCCTTGCCCTCGGCCAGCCTCCGATACGCACAGGTCGGCGGCATGAAGCTCAGGTCGCGGATGTTGTCAGGCCGCAGCTCGACGCATTCGGGCACCAGCGCCGTGCGCTTCTCATAGCAGGTGCAACGCCGCGCCATGGGATCGAACAGGCGGCAGCGCATCGAGGTCTCCTGCAGGATCTCCGGCTCGTCCTCGTCCTCAAGCGTCACGATGCAGCAGCGCCCGCAGCCATCGCACAGGCTCTCCCACTCCTCACGGGTCATCTCTGTGAGGGCCTTGCGCTCCCAGAATGGTCGGTCGTCGGACACCGGCATGTCCCTCAGGCTAAACAGGAGATTAACGTCTGGCAGCGACAACGGCGCGAGAACAGTCCCCGGCCGGGATTCTGCGGAGAGAACTCCATGCTGCGCGCGTTTGTCATCGCCCTACTGGTGCTCGTCACCCCTGCTTCGGCGCAGGAGCTCGCTGCCGAGATTATCGAGCGCGATCAACCCTATGGCAGTCATCCGCGGCAATTGATCGACGTTTCCGCGCGGCCGCTCTCGACGTTGAAGCCTGCACTCCTGATCGTTCACGGCGGCGACTGGCAGACCGGCGACAAGCGCACGGCGATCGCCAAGACCAAATACTTCCTGCAGGAGGGATTCGCGGTCGCAGCGATGAACTACCGTCTCTTCCCGGAAGTCACCCCGCGCGACCAGGCCCAGGACGTGGCGGCAGCTGCGGTCTGGCTGGCCAAGAACGCGGACCGCTACGGCATCGATCCGCGACAGATCTATCTCGTCGGACATGGCTCGGGCGCCCACCTCGTCAGCCTCGTCGGAACGGACCCCAGCTATCTTGCCAAGTATGGCGCGGTGCCGTCCGACCTCGGCGGCATCATCGCGCTCGACTCGCCAGTCTATGACGTACCGACGGAGATCGCCGAGACAACCCTCGCCACCCAGCGCGGGCAGGTCCTGCGTCAGGTCTTCACCGACAACCCCAGCTTCTGGCCCGGCGCTTCTCCCGCCTACCAGACCGCCAAGACGCGAAAGCTTCCCCCCTTTTTCGTCGTCCACACGTCTGGGACGCCGAACGCCTTCCGCCAGGCCAAGCCCTTCGCCTCGGCACTCAGGAAAGAAGGCGGCGTCGCGGTGCTTTACGAGGCGGTGAGCCGGGATCCCGAAAGTGTCTACCGCTATTTCGGCGGCGAGAATGATCCGATGACGAAGGAACTCATCAACTTCATCCGTCGCGAAGCCAACATCCCCGTCATCCGGACCCGCGATCCGAAGGGGCTCGAACTGCCGCCGATCCCGTGGCTCTTCGCTTTCGAGGCCCCAGAAGAGGACGCCAATGGCCGCCGGATTACCGGGACGGAAATCACCGAGATCGTCACCCATGAGAAGCGGCTGTTCGCCGGCAATGGGCATACGAATGAAACTGAAGAGAGCCGCCGTGCCCAAGTGATGCGCCTCGACTCGCGGGAAGAACAGTGGAAGCTCGATTTCCAGATGCCGCTCGGATTCACTCGCGTCGCCTCGATGGCTCCTGTCAGCTTCGAGACCGACAGCCTGGGCCGTCCGATCGCGAAGCTCGACTACCTCCTTGTTGGCGCAACCTATGAGCGGACCGATGACCGCCCCCTGCCTGCCGCTGTTTTTATCCGCACACCGAGCGGGAACTGGACCAAGCAGGAGATCGGAGAGCTGACAGGGCCCGTCGATGCCGTGCATGTCGAATCGATGACCGGCTGGCGCGACCCGCAGACGAAGAAGGACATCGTCCTCGTCGGGGCGTCCCCGGCACCTCTCGGCATCACCAAGGGCATCTATGACCCGGCTAGTGTCGGCGGCATCCGGTTCGACGACGAGCCTGAATTTACGCCACGCGAGGATGAGCGAATCCGCGGCTTCGCGGCGTGCGGCGGGCGGATGTATGCCGCCACGGACAAGATGATCCTGAGGCGGAGGGATGGCGAGAATGCAAGCTGGCAGGTCCTCCTCGATCTCGAGGATCTCGTTGCGACCCGCCCCTATCTCGAACAGCTCGATGTCTACTGGCAGAAAAATTACGCGATCGGCTCGTTCCGCTGCGACCGAAGCCAGGCGAAGACGACCCTTGCCTTCACGTCGCTGAACCGCGCTTTCCGCTACACCCCCGGCGAAGAACGCCCTGTCGTCGAGATGGACATCGCCCAGCTCCTCCGCCGCGAGCTCGGCCGCGAGCCACACTACATCCAGGCGCAGGAAGCGACCACGATCCGCCGTCGCGGCCGGGACCTCGAGGAATGGATCGGCATCGAGGTCTATTACGATCCCGACTTCCTCGCCGCCCGCCCTGTCTTCCCCTACTGGCGCACAGGGTTCGGAAAGGATGCTTGGTATCTCGTGCGCACCGTCGTCGGAGGGCAGACCGTCTACCGCCTCGAGGAAATCTACGTTCCCGGCACGGATCCGAACCAGCGCCCCCTCGCAAGGGTCACGGATTTCGAAATGTCACCTTTCGAGAAGGACAACGCCATCTATGTGGGAGGATTTGCGCCTTGGTTCGAAAAGGTCTCGAACACCGCTTGGATCGCCCGTGGCGAGCTGTGATCGCGCTCAACAGCGTGAACTCTCGTCCAGAATGGCCGCATTGCTGCATCATTTAAGGCCGTGGCGGACATTTCCTCCGCTAGGTTGTTCGGAAACCAGGCAGCATCACGACACCGGGAAAGGAACGTCCGACGTCTAGGGTCCTGAAAGAACTGGGCACCGATCTCGCTGTCGGTTTGAAGGCGACCGCCAAGGCCCTGGGCCGGGGCGGCATGTTCGCGTTCAGGCACCTGCGCCTGCGCTATCTCGCGGCGCCGCTCGCCGTGGCCGCCTCGACCGCACTGACCCTGTCGATCCCGCTCCTCGCGCTCAATGCAGAGATCGCGCGGCAATACTTCCCGACCGACGACATCGACCTTGCCTCCGCAGGGCGGCAGCCGAACATCCTGATCCTCGCCGCCGACGGTACCGAGCTTGGTATGCGCGGCAGTGAGCTTGGCGAGCCAGTGGTGCTGACCGAGCTTCCGCCCTTCGTCATCGACAGCTTCCTCGCCACCGAGGACCGGAATTTCTTCCGCCATCCGGGCTTTGACCCCTTCGCGATGCTCCGGGCGGCGATGATCAACTACCGCGCGGGCACCGTCGTGCAAGGCGGCAGCACGATCACCCAGCAGCTGGTGAAGAACCTCTTCCTTTCGGGCGAGCAGACCCTGAGCCGTAAGTTCGAGGAGCTGCACCTTGCGCTCTGGCTCGAAGCGCGCCTTTCGAAGGAAGAAATCCTCGAACTCTATCTGAACAGGATCTATCTCGGCGCCAACACCTACGGCCTCGACGCCGCCTCGAAGGCGTATTTCTCCAAGCCACCGGAAGAGCTCACCCTCGCTGAAGCGGCGCTGATCGCCGGGCTCCCGAAGGCTCCCTCCAAGCTTGCACCCCATGCCAACTACGAAGGCGCTGTCGCCCGCAGCCGCGAAGTCATCCAGAACCTCGTCGAAGCGGGCCGCGTCGATAAGATGACGGCACGCATGGCGACGATGTTCCCGCCGGAGCTGCACCTGAAGGACCGTGCCGACGGCGCCGGCTACTTCATGGATCATGTCGCTGCCGAGCTATTGCGCGAGCTGCCGGGCCTCGACCAGGACGTGGTCGTCGTCACCACCCTCCAGCCCGGCGTGCAGAAAGCGGCCGAGCGAGCCGTTTCCGAAACCATCGAAACCGAGGCTGCGCTGGCGAAAGGCGCCGAGCAGGCTTCCCTCATTGCCTATGATCGCGAGGGCGGTATCGCCGCCATGATTGGCGGCAAGAGCTACCGTGACAGCCAGTTCAACCGAGCCACCCAGGCCCGCCGCCAGCCGGGCTCGGCCTTCAAGCCCTTTATCTTCCTCGCCGCCCTCGAAAACGGCTGGGATCAGGACACGGTCCTCGTCGACCAGCCCGTGCAGGTCGATGGTTGGCAGCCCTCCAATTATAAAGAGCGCTATCTCGGCGCCCACAGAATGCGTGAGGCCCTGGCCAGGTCCTCGAACACCGCCACCGTGCAGATCACCGAGGCCGTAGGCCGCGACGTTGTCATCGACACCGCGAGACGGCTCGGCCTCGACAGCGGCATGGCTCCGCATCCTTCGATCGCCCTTGGGGTCTTCGAAGTGCCGCTCGACGAACTCACCGCCGCCTACCTGCCCTTCGCCCATGACGGCTTCGCATCGAAGCCCCACAGCATAGTCGAAGTGCGTACCCGGAAGGGTGAGCTGCTCTTTGAGCGCGAGCCCTTCGCCGCTCCTCGGGTCATCAGCACCCGGTCTGCGGAGCGGATGACCGATCTTCTGAAATCGGTCGTCGAAACAGGGACGGGACGAGCAGCGCAGGTTCCTGGGCACCAGGTTGCCGGCAAGACCGGGACGACGAATGAATGGCGCGACGCCTGGTTCGTGGGCTACTCGGCGCACCTCACCGCCGGCGTCTGGGTTGGCAATGACGACAACCGCGCAATGAACGAGGTGTCCGGCGCCACCTATCCGGCACGGATCTGGCGCTCCTTCATGACCGCCGCTCACGAGGCGATGGAGGCCGCCCCGATCCCGCTCAGCGACGGTTACGAGCCTTATGACCCGAATATGTGGCAGCTCTCCCGAACCTACGACGCCCTCTATGACGATCTCATGTTCCGCGCCTACGGGGTGAAGCGCCGTTGGCGACCGGACTTCGTCTATGACGGCATCGGCGATATCCTCGCCCGCGAGCGCGACCCCGGCCGCGTTGAGGGCCGGGTCGCCGACAATGAGAGCTACCGACCCAATCAAGGCATCTCGGGCCAAACCGTCCCCAGGGGACCACGCGTGACGGGAAAAGTCGTCCCGCCCGAAGGCGGTCAGGACTGATCGGCGGGGTTCAGGATCCGTTCCGCTTTCTCGAAACTGCCCATCACTTCGACCGCCCAGAGATCAGGATCAAACTCCCTCTCGCTGGCGATGATGGCATTGGCTTCGGCTTCGGGGACAACGCTCTCACCTCGTCTCACCCATCGGCGCTCATTGTCGATGGTTTGCTCGGTGAACAGCACCGCCTCACGGCCTTCGACCCATTTGACGAAGATCATGCCGCCTTCCTCGTGCCCTTTGTGCAGGACGGCGAACATCAGCCCTTCGGCTTCGACGGCCCGCTGAAGCGCCGAGACCTGGACATCGCTCCTGAGGCGCGGGGCCACCGGGATCAGGCCGGCTGGTCGAGCTGC
This sequence comes from Parvularcula lutaonensis, assembly GCF_014651915.1. GTDB lineage: Bacteria > Pseudomonadota > Alphaproteobacteria > Caulobacterales > Parvularculaceae > Parvularcula > Parvularcula lutaonensis. The sequence goes on along the minus strand of NZ_BMXU01000002.1, from coordinate 661,515 downwards.
GCGAGCTCCGCCGAAGCAGGTGCCTCGATCGGCCGGTAGCGGCGCGGACGTGCCGCGGGCGCCTCGCTGAGTGGCAAGGTCAGGGTTGCAACCGTGCCCCGGCCCGGCTCCGACGTCAGGTCGAGACAGCCTCCATGGGCTTTTGCCAGCGCCGAACTCAGCGCTAGGCCAAGGCCCGAGCCTCGCGTGCCGCGCACGCCTTCCGGTCGGGCTTGGTAGAACCGCTCGCCAATCCGCTGCAGGTCATCCCCGCTCATGCCGACGCCTGTATCCTCCACCGCAATCACGAGAGCACCGTCGAGCAGGCGCGTGCGGATGACAATGCCGCCGGTCTTGGTGAACTTCAGCGCGTTGGAGAGAAGATTGAGAAGGATCTGGCGGACCACTTTCGGATCGACCGAATGGATGCCCACGGACGAAGCGGTCTTGCAAGAGAGGGTCAGCCCAGCCCGCTCGGCCTCGAGCCGCATCATCTGCGCGCAGGAGACGACCAGCTCGTCAACGCGCACCGGGCGGCGCTCCACGTCGAGCTTGCCCGCTTCGGCCTTCGACATGTCGAGGAGGTCGTTGACGAGGCTGAGGACATGCTGGCCGCTTTCCTGAATCAGCTTCGCATAGTCGCGGTATCGCTTGTCACCGAGGGGGCCGAAGCTCTCCTGTCGAAGGGCATCGGCGAAACCGATGACCGCGTTGAGAGGGGTACGGATTTCATGGCTGACATCGGCGAGCTTGTCCGGCGTCGGCTCGACCGAATCGCTGCCCGGCTTGCCAGCGTCATTCGCGGCGCGGGAGAGCAGCGGGCGGATCCGGGTACGAAAACCGCCTTGTGGCAAAGATTTAATCGTCAGGATCGCATGCGGCGCGCGGGCTTCTCTGCGCAGGTCAACGGCAATGTCAGCCTGGCCCTCCCGCAACGCCCTGTTCATCGCGTTCAAGAGTTCGGGATGCGCGCGAGCGGCGACGAGATCGGTCAGGCGGAGCCCAAGAAGCCGCTCGGGCCGTCCTCCGAACAGCTTCCCGCTGCTCTCGGAAGCCTCGACAATCGTGCCGCGGATATCTTGTTCGAGAATCATGGCGAGGGGCAGCTGGCCCTGCGGGGCGCGCCGTTGCTCGTGTCCAGGCCTGTTCTCAGCATTTTGCCGGGGAATCGCATGCATGCGTTAACGCTAGGCCTCTGGCCCTTAAAGGTTCCTGAACAGGGCGGGGGTGATCCTTCCCGAAGGTGCAGGGGTGCACCGGGTGGGAGCATTAAGATGTATCGGAACTTCGTAAATCCGTTTAGAGTTTGGAAACCATCACTGATGGTTAGTATCGGTAGCCGGGGGCAGAAGGCCGCCGAAAATTGGGAGAACCGCATGTCACTGAAGGCGTGGGTCGTCGCGGGTATGGCGGCATCGGCGTTGGCGATGGGCCCTGCAAGCGCGTCTTCGACGGTCGGCAAGAAAGCGGACATGGAACGCATGGAAGGTGCCCAGCTGATTGAGTTCGCTGCGCAGCCCTATATTCAGTTCAGGGAAGATATCGACCACGTCTCGGCCAACAAGCCGCAGGACGAGGCTTCGATGCGCGACGCCTATTACCGTCTCGCCAGCCATGACAACCGGACCATGGCCGCATCCTGGATCGCCTATGCAGCGATGATCGCGGCCGATACGCCGGAATTCTCGGCGGCCGTTGAGAAAAAGATGAAGAAGCGTGGTGGCGCCGCGGCGTTCGAAGCTGAACTCGCCGCCAATCCGGGCATGATCCGACAGCTTCCCGGCGCTGACAAAGCGATCGCTGCAATCATGGCATTCTCCACCAACGACGCCGCGCGGATCCGTGATGTCGGCGACAGCTTCATTGCGGACGCCTATGACTTGCAAAAGGTCGCCTGGGCCCGCCGCGAGATTGCGCAGTCGGGCATGGACCGCGTCGACAGCGCTCTTCGCTACGCCGCAAAGCGCCAGTGGGCCGACTACGACCGCAAGGTGAAGCCGAAGCGTAACGGCGCGGTTCGCCCGGACCTCGTCAAGAACGCCAGCTGGTCCAAGGAGTGGTCCGGCGAAGCCAAGCCGGTGAACCCGGCAGCGCGTCCGGGCACGATCGTGTCAAAGGCCCTGATCCTTGGTGCCCACTACACCATGAACTCGGCCCGCACGGAGCATCTCGCTTCGTTTGGCACCTCGAAGAAATCCGAGCGCTGCTTCACCAACGCTCAGATGAACCTCGACCAGTGCATCGCGGCGACCCGGACGCCGTACGAGGAAGCCTTCTGCCTCGGCCAACACGCGCTCAACGACATGTCGAGCTGCGTCGGCTGGCCGGCCGGTGCCGGAGCTGCCGGATCCTGATTGGGGGGAACCCGATCGCAAAGCCAAAGGGCGTCGCGTCGTCGCGGCGCCCTTTTTTATTGGCGCGCCAGCTTGTGCCGAAAACCGGCTTCCACTTTTCGGGCTGGCGCATTAGCTCCCCGGCATGACCAACCAGATCCCAGCCTTCGACGACATCGCCGCCGACTTTGCGTTCATCGACGATTGGGACGAGAAGTACCGCTATATCATCGACCTCGGGAAGAACCTGCCCGAGCTTAGCGAGGCTGAACGTTCCGAGGATAACAAAGTCCGCGGCTGTGCCAGCCAGGTCTGGCTGGTGTTCGATCAAACCGACCCGGTCGTGGCATTCCGTGGCGACAGCGACGCGGCGATCGTGAAGGGGCTCGTCGCGCTGATGATCAGCCTGTTTTCCGGCAAGTCGAAGGACGAGGTCCGCGCCCTCGACGCCGAGGCCAAACTGGCCGAGATCGACCTCCGCGAACACATCACGCCGCAGCGCTCGAACGGCGTGGCGAGCATGATCAAGCGGATCAAGGCAGAGGCATCGACATGACGGACGAGATCGACTGGGAGATCAGGCCCTATGAGGCCGGAGATGCCGAAGCCGTCCGTGCCCTGCTGACCGAGGCCTTCCCTTCGGATGCAGAAGCCAGGCTCGTCGAAGAGCTGCGCAAGGGCGGCGATACGGAAATCGAATTCCTTGCCGACGCCAACGGTGAGATCATCGGCCATGTCCTCCTGTCGCGGATGAAGGAACCCGAAAGAACACTTGCGCTCGCCCCCGTCGCCACCGCCGAGGCGTTTCGCAGGCAGGGCATTGCCGCAAGCCTGATCGAAAGCGCCCTCGCCCAGGCACTGGCCAATGACTGGCGCGGGGTCTTTGTGCTTGGTGATCTCTCCTACTACGAACGGTTTGGCTTCGATGCCGCCGAGGCAGAGGTGTTCGACAGCCCCTATGCCGGCGAGCATTTTGCCCTTGTCCACCTCGATGACGACGAACCGGTCAAGGGCAAAAAAGCGGTGCATGCGGACGCTTTTTCTCAGATCGGGTAGCGGGCGCTCTTTTTCTTTTTTCGTTCCGTGGTGGATGGCGCCCGCGGCTGAGCCGTGGCAAGCGATGTGGGGGAGAGCTTCTCGCAGGCTCGCGCCAGCGGGCCATGGGTCCCGGAGACTTGCGCTGCAAATTCGGGGATGGCGGGGGCGTGAGGTGCTCTCCCGAAGGGCCGCGTCGATGCCGGCGGCTACTTCGAGGCGTAACGCTCCGCGTTCAGACCTTCGCGTTTCTCGGCGTCCTCATTGCGATAGAAGGTGTAGCTGAGCGTGATTTCCCGGACATCGTCGAGGCGACGTTCGTCGTCCATCTCAGGGTCGATGTAGTAGGTCACGGGCATCATGACCGTTTCCCCGGGCTGGAGGAGCTGCTCTTCGAAACAGAAGCAGTCGACCTTCATGAAGTAGCCCCCCGCCTTGGCTGGCTGGACGTTGAAGGTCGCCGAACCGATCACCGGCTCGTCGGAGAGATTGGTCGCCTCGTAATAGGCAAGGCCAGTCTCCCCGATGCGTAGGGTCTGGCTGACCTGGGCGGGCTTGAACTCCCACGGGATACCTTCCGCACGCGAAGCATCGAAGCGAACGGTGACTTTCCGTTTCAGCACACGGTCGGCTTCGGCCTCGGCGACCTGAGTCGTACCACCCCAGCCCGTGACCTGGCAGAAGGCCCGGTAGAGCGGAACGGCGGCGAAGCTCAGGCCGACCATGCCGGCGACAAGACCGGAAACGAGAAGAGCGACACGGGCGTTGCGGTCCATCAGCTTGCTCCTGCGGAGTTCAGGTTTTCGGCAAGGCGCAGGATAGTCGTGGCGAAGACGAGCGCCGCGAAGGCGACCACGGCGAGCGCGATTGCGATGTTGCGGCGGTCCTGTGCCTTTTTCTCTTCGGGCGACTGCTCATGCATCTCGCCGGTGGGCAGGCCCTCCCGCGCGTCGTTGATGCCGAGGCCGCGCGGGTCATGCTTCACTTCGGGGGATGTGGTCTCGTCAGCCATGGATACCGACCCAGTGCTCGATCAGGAGGGCAAGGAAGAGTGCAAAAAGGTAGAGGATCGAGAAGCCAAAAAGCCTGCCAGCGCTCTTGGTGTCGGCCTTCTGGCGCAGGTTCCACGCCTGGCGCAGGAACTCCACACCCAGGACGATGGACGTGGCGGCGTAGAGCCAGCCCGCCAGCGGGACGAGCGCGATGAACGGCGCGCACACCACGAGGATGATCGAGTAACGCCAGATCTCCTCACGAGTGACGGCATCTCCCTTGACGTTGGGCATCATCGGAACGCCGGCTGCTTCGTAGTCGGCCTTCTTGAGAAGGCTGAGGGCCCAGAAATGTGGCGGTGTCCAGAGGAAGATGAGGCCGAAGAGAAGCCATGCCTCGAGCGGCGCCGAACCGGTGACGGCGGCGTAGCCGACGACCGGGGGCAGCGCACCCGCCGCGCCGCCGATGACGATGTTCTGGGGTGTCCGCCGCTTAAGGAACATCGAGTAGACCACGACATAGAAGCCAATCGTGATGGCAAGGAGGCCCGCGGCGAGATAGCCGCCCGAAAGCGCGAGCAGCCAGACCGACAGAGCCGAGAGAACGATGCCGAGGCCGAAGGCTTCAGCCGCCGGGACCTTGCCTGCCGGGATCGGGCGTTTCGAGGTCCGGCTCATCAGACCGTCGATGTCGCTGTCCCACCACATGTTGAGAGCGGCCGAGGCCCCTGCCCCAAGGGCAATGGCGATGGTCGACAGGATCGCCAGGCCCCAGTTGGGAACCGGACCCTGCGCGACAACCATCCCAACGAGCGCGGTAAAGATCGACAGGCTCATCACTCGCGGTTTGAGCAGGGCGGCGTAATCCGACGGCTGGGCCGTCAGGTGGGACGGAACGGTCTGGTCTTGCGCAATATCGGTCATCGGTTCGGTGGCCATCTTAGGAGTATAGCGCGGATATCAAAGCGCCGCGCCCTTGTGACAAGGACGCGGCGACCATTCGCGCGAGATGCCGCAGGTTCCTAGTGAATCTTCGGCAGTTCGTTGAACTGGTGGTATGGCGGCGGGCTCGGCAGCGTCCACTCGAGGGTGGTGGCACCTTCGCCCCACGGGTTGGCTTCGCCTTGGCCTTTGCGTCCGAAGACGAAGGCCTGGATCAGCGCGATGACCCAGATGAGCATCGCGATGAGGGTCACGTAGTAGCCCATGGTCGAGATCTTGTTCCAGTACGCGAAGTCGACCGGGTAGTCGATGTAGCGGCGCGGCATGCCCTGGAGGCCGAGGAAGTGCTGCGGGAAGAAGATCAGGTTCACGCCCGCGAACATCGTCCAGAAGTGCAGCTGGCCGAGGAGCTCGGAGTATTTCACGCCGAACATTTTCTCGTGCCAGTAATACCAGGCCGCGAAGATCGCGAACACGGCACCGAGGCTGAGGACGTAGTGGAAGTGCGCCACGACGTAATAGGTGTCGTGGAAGTAGTGGTCGATCCCTGCGTTCGCGAGCACGACACCTGTCACACCACCGACGGTGAACAGGAAGATGAAGCCGACGGCCCAGAGCATCGGGACCTTGAAGTCGATCGAGCCGCCCCACATCGTCGCGATCCACGAGAAGATCTTGATGCCTGTCGGCACCGCAATAACCATCGTCGCGGCCACGAAGTAGGCTTTCATATCGACCGAAAGGCCCACGGTGTACATGTGGTGCGCCCACACGATGAAGCCGATGAAGCCGATCGCGACCATGGCGTAGGCCATGCCGAGATAGCCGAAGACGGGCTTTTTCGAGAAGGTCGAGATGATGTGGCTGATGATGCCGAAGGCCGGCAGGATCAGGATGTAGACCTCGGGGTGTCCGAAGAACCAGAAGAGGTGTTGGTAGAGAACCGGGTCACCACCGCGGGCCGCGTCGAAGAACGCGGTGCCGAACATGCGGTCGGTCAGCAGCATGGTGATCGCGCCGGCGAGGACCGGGAGCGAGAGGACCAGCAGGAACGCCGTCACGAGAACCGCCCAGGCGAAGAGCGGCATCTTGTGCAGGGTCATGCCCGGTGCACGCATGTTGAAGATGGTGGTGATGAAGTTGATGGCACCGAGGATCGAGCTGACACCGGCAAGGTGGAGCGAGACGATCAGGAGGTCCATCGCCGGCCCCTTCACGCTGGTCGACAAGGGCGGATAGAGCACCCAGCCCCCGCCATAGCCAAGCTCCTGCCCGTAACCGGGTGCGAGCATGGACAGGCCGAGGAGCGTGGCGGACGCGCCGTAGAGCCAGAAGGAGATGTTGTTCATGCGCGGGAAGGCCATGTCCGGCGCACCGATCATGATCGGCACGAAGAAATTGCCGAAGCCGCCGATCAGGGCAGGCATGACCATGAAGAAGATCATGATCAGGCCGTGATAGGTGATCAGGACGTTGTAGAAGTTCTTCGCCGATTCGATCTGCTCCTCGGGCGTACCCGAGGTGAAGTTGGTCAGGAAGGTGATGCCCGGTTCAGCAAGCTCCATGCGCATCAGGCCGGACATCGCGCCACCGACGATACCGGCGAAGATGGCGAAGATCAGGTACAGGATGCCGATGTCCTTGTGGTTCGTGGAATTGAACCAGCGGACGAAGAAGCCCGGCTTGTGGTCGTGCTCGTCGTGAGCACCGTGACTTTCAATAACGCGGTCAGTCGCACTCATTGTTCTAGCCTCAATTACTTCAGCGCGGCTGCGCGCGCAGCACCGCTTTGCTCAGCGGCGGCAAGTTCCTGGTTCGCGAACATCGGCTCCATGCCTTCAAGTTCGCGGCGCTCGTCGATCCATGCCTCGAACTCCTCGCGGCTGACGACGCGGAGGGAGATCGGCATGAAGGAGTGGTCCTTGCCGCAGATTTCCGAGCACTGGCCGTAGAAGGTCGTCTCGATGTCGGTCTTGAACCAGGTCTCGTTCAGGCGGCCCGGGATGGCGTCGATCTTGATGCCGAAGGCCGGCATGGCCCAGGAGTGGATGACGTCACGAGCGGTTGTGATGATGCGGACAGTCTCACCGGCGGGGACGACGATGTCGTTGGTCGTCGCAAGACGGTAGAGTTCCTCCGTGGTCGCTTCCGGCGGCGCCATCAAAGCGTCGAATTCGAAATCACCATATTCGGGATAGCTGTAGGCCCAGCCCCACTGGTAGCCGGTGGCCTTGATGGTCAGGGTCGGCGCCGGGACAATCTCCGAGCGGTCCGGCCCGAAAAGGCCGAGAACGGGACCAGCGCCGACACGGCTGCGACCCGCGGTGATGACAAGACGCTCGTTCGCAGGCAGGGGCTGCTTGAGGGTCACGAGCACCCGCTCCTCCCCAAGACCCGCGACCTCGAAGTCGTCATCGGCCTGCAGCAGCCGCTTGGCGCCGCTGTCCGAGATCGCAGCCACTTCGATATGGCGCTCCTTGGTGACCATCCGGCTTTCCGGGAAGTCATTGGCGAAACCGAACTGCGTCTGGCCCGGCTGCTTCTCGTATTCGAAGACCTGCCCGTCGGGCATGACGTCCTCGACCTGCAGCAGCTCGAAGGACGGAACCGCGATGATGAGCAGGATGAACACCGGCACAGCGGTCCAGATGACCTCGACCAGCGTGTTGTGGCTGAACTTGGCCGGATTGGGATTGGCGCGCTTGTTGAAGCGGAGCACCACCCAGATGATCAGGCCGAGAATGAGAAGGCTGATACCCACCTTCATCGGCACGAGGATCGCGTTGTAGAACGAGTGGATCTGCTCGGCGACCGGCGAGGCGGCATCGCGGAGGTCGATCCCTTTCGGGTCGATGGTGTCCTGGAACTGCTCTTGGACCAGCGACTGAGCGAGCCCAGCCATGTCCGCGGCATGCGCCGGAGCGGCGGCGAGGAAGAGGGATGTGAGGGCCGCAAGGGCGGCCACGACAGGCAAACGAGTCATGGGCGTCTACTAGGGTCAGATCGTTACGTTTGTCGCCCCTCTAGACGCAGAAATATCGTCGCATAACCCCCTTTTTCCGTGCTTCGCGGCATTCTTTCGCAGCGCGAAGGCGGCTAGGTGTGCCCATGCGACCCAGTTACCAGAAACGGGAACCACCGATGTCCCTGACATGGGAGGGGTTACAGCCCTCCCTGCCCTTGCAGCGGCGGGGGACCCATGCCCAGATGGCTGTTCTGATTTTGATGAGACAGATTGCATGAGCTCCTTCTTTTTCTCCGAAACCGACCTCGACGAATCGCGGACCCGGTCGATCATCGATGAAGCGCTTGGCCACGCGGACGATGGCGAGCTGTTCCTCGAATACGCCCAGAGCGAATCATTCGTCTGGGACGACGGACGGCTGAAGAATGCGAGCTACGACATGAGCCAGGGCTTCGGCTTGCGCTCGGTGCTCGGCGAGACAGTGGCCTTTGCCCATGCGTCGGAGCTGTCAGAAGCGGCGTTGAAACGCTCGGCGGCAGCGGTGAAAGCGGTGAAAGCGGGGCATGGCGGCACGCTGGCCGCACCGCCTCCGAAGACGAACCGGCACCTCTACTCCTCGGACGATCCGCTCTCGGCGGTGCCCTTCGAGGTAAAGACCAAGCTTCTGCAGGACATCGACGCCTATGCCCGCGCCAAGGACCCGCGGGTCTGCCAGGTCTCGGCCTCGCTGTCGGGAGAATGGGTGAATGTCGAGATCGTCCGGCCGGGTGGGCTGATCGTCCGTGACGTGCGGCCGCTGGTCCGGCTCAATGTCTCCGTCACGGCCCAGGAAGGCGACCGGCGGGAGACCGGCTCCACCGGCGCTGGCGGTCGGGAGACCTATGACCGGCTGATGGAGCCTTCGTTCTGGCAGGGCCAGATCGACGAGGCGCTGCGTATGGCGCTGGTCAATCTCCGGGCCGAGGCGGCGCCTGCGGGCGAGATGGAAGTGGTGCTCGGCTCGGGCTGGACGGGCGTCCTCCTCCATGAAGCGGTCGGCCATGGCCTCGAAGGGGACTTCAACAGGAAGAAGACTTCCGCCTTTGCGGGTCTTCTCGGCGAGAAAGTGGCAGCGGATGGTGTCACGGTGATCGATGACGGGACGATCGAAGGCCGCCGCGGCTCCCTCACCGTGGATGACGAAGGCACCCCGACCTCGCGCACGACCCTGATCGAGGACGGCAGGCTCGTCGGCTTCATGCAGGACCGGATGAACGCGCGCCTGATGGGCGTCGAGCCCACGGGCAATGGCCGACGGGAAAGCCATCAGCACGCGCCGATGCCGCGCATGACCAACACCTTCATGCTGGGCGGTGACAAGCCGCGGGCCGAGCTGATCGAGAGCGTCAAGGACGGGATCTTCGCCGTGAACTTCGCCGGCGGTCAGGTGGACATCACCAGCGGCAAATTCGTCTTCAACTGCACCGAGGCCTACCGGATCAAGGACGGCAAGCTCGGCGCGCCGCTCAAGAACGTGGCCCTGATCGGCGACGGGCCCACTGTGATGAAGCGGATCTCGATGATCGGCAACGATTTCGAGCTGGATCCGGGCATCGGGGTCTGCGGAAAGGCCGGTCAGGGCGTGCCCGTCGGCGTCGGCCAGCCTTCACTGAAGATCGACGCCATCACGGTAGGCGGCTCAGGCTAAGCCGCAGCCGCGTTCTTTCGGGGACGCATGGCCAGCAGCGTCTGGTAGGCCGAGTTGACGAGCGCGGCCTGGCGCTGGGCCGCTTTGACGACATCTTCGCTGGCGCCGCGGGCGCTGACCCTGTCCGGGTGGCACTCGGAGATGCGCTTGCGCCATGCTGCCTTGAGCTCTTCGCGCGAGGCCCCCGGCCGGACATCGAGGATGCGGCAGGGATCGAAACCCCACTGCGCCTTCGCAGGAGCGATCGGCCGGGCATGGGCCGCGTGCGCCTTGTCGTTGGCAGGCTTCGGAGCGGCTTGATCCTGCGCCGCCGTGCCTCCCACCTCGAAGGAGGCGATGTCGGCGCGGTTGATTGCGATCTCGCCTCGCGATGTGCGGATGGTCAGGAACGGCATCGCCTTGGCCAGAAGCGACGACGCGGTGTCAGTCGGCTTGAGGTGCAGGACGCCCGACATGACGCGGCCATCGCGCAAGGCGATGCGGACCTGTCGCGGGGTCGTGCTTTTCTTCGCTTTGACGGCTTCGAACATGGTTGTTCCTTTCTTAACAACCCCTATGCAGGGGCTGTGCCGCAAGAGACCGTCACCCGCTTCGCGCCCTCTCCGACCGGGTATCTTCACCTTGGTCACGCTTATTCACTCTTTCTTAACCATGATTCCGCGCGAAAGTTCGGAGGAGTTTTCCGCCTTCGTATCGAAGACATCGACCAGGGCCGGAGCCGTCCGGAATTCGAACAGGCAATCTTCGATGACCTGAAATGGCTCGGTGTGTCGTGGGACGGGCCTGTTGTCAGGCAGTCGGAGCGGTTCGGGATCTATCAGGACGCCGTCGCGGATCTCGCGGCGCGCGGGCTCGTCTACCGCTGCTTCAAGACGCGGGCGGAGCTATCGGCGATTGCCTCGGCGCCTCATGGGCCGGGTGCCAAGGAACCACTGACCGCTCCCCTACCCCCTGACGAGGAAGAGGCGATGCTCGCAGAAGGGAAAGCCTTCGCCTGGCGGCTGAATATCCGTGCCGCCATGGACACGCTCGGCAGGCGAGAAATCGGCGCGACCCTATCGGACGAGACGGGCGCGGCGGAAGAGCGGAGCTTCGACCTCGCAGCGTTGGACGATGCCGTAATGGCACGGAAGGACTTCCCGACCAGCTATCACCTCGCTTCGGTCATTGATGACGCGGCGCAGGGGGTGAGCCTGGTCTGGCGCGGCGAGGATCTCGCCGACGCCTTGCCGCTCCACCGGCTGCTCCAGGAACTACTCGGCCTGCCGGCGCCGGTCTACCGGCACCATCGCCTGATCCTCGGACCCGATGGCAAACGGCTCGCCAAGCGCGACAAGGCCGCGACGCTCCGCTCACTGAGGGAAGAAGGGGTCAGCCCCGACGAGATCAGGCGGCGACTGAACGTCGGCGCGGAGCCTGGAAGGACCTGACCACGCGCAGGCGCTCGACAAACCAAAGACGCTCGACGCAATCTTCGAGCACGTCGAGCTTCCGGTCGAAATCGGTATCATCGCGATCGTCCTCGATCAGGCTACACGCATAGGCCACGGTCGTCCGTTCACGGCCAAAGGGCTTGCCGGCGTCCTGGTATTTACCGCCGAACACCACATGGGCGAGATACATTGCAACTTGGCGGGCATAGGCCACGTCAGCCGTGCTGCGCGTTTTTGCGAGCAGGGAATCCTGCGGCACACCGAACGCCCGTGCCGTGACGCTGACGACGATCTCTGCGGCTTTCTTCCAATCGGCCGGATCTTGCGGTTGTTCACCTGTGCGGATCACGAGCGGCCCTCCCCTTAAAACAAAACAATGCCTTCGCCCTCGACATTAAAGGAAAGAAACACCGTGTGGATAACATTTCCGAACCCGGCGTGATGTTTTTTGTCTTAAAAGGGGGTGCTGGCGTTCAGGTTTCGTCAATACTCGGACAAAACCTGTGATCTTTGCTCACTGCGCCAGCCGATCGAGCTCCGTCTTGACCAGCGAAGCGATCCGGTTCGCAGCTTCATCGAGTTTCAGGTTGGACTTCTCGCCAGTGGCCCGGTCCTTCCATTCAACCTCGCCCTGGCCGAGCCCTCGGGGGCCGACCACGAGCTGGTGCGGCAGGCCGCAGAGGTCCATACGCGCGAATTTCTCGCCTGCGCGGTCGGCGGTATCGTCGTAGAGCACCTCGACCCCAGCCGCTTCGAGCGCGGCCTCGATCTCGGCGCAGGCCTTGTCGGTGGCTTCGTCTCCTGCCCGAAGGTTGATGAGCCCGACGTGGAACGGCGCGACCGACATCGGCCATTTGGGCCCATCCTCGTCGTGGTGCGCTTCGATCAGCGCACCAACAAGCCGCGAGACACCGATACCGTAGGAGCCCATCTCCATGTCCACTTCCTTGCCCTCGGCGTTCTGGACACGGGCGCGCATCGGCGCGGAATACTTGGTTCCGAAACAGAAGATGTGACCTACTTCGATGCCGCGAAGCGAAAGCCTGCGGTCCTCCGGCACCTTGGACCATGCCTCCTCGTCATGGACTTCGTCCGTACCCGCATAGAGCGACGTCCAGTCGCTGAAGATCCCCTCGAGGTCGCCGTCGAAATCCGTCCCGGCATCGGGAACCGGCTTGCCGATCAGCGCCTTGTCCATGAAAACATCGCTCTCGCCATTCTCGGCGAGGACGACGAATTCGTGGGTCAGGTCACCGCCAATAGGGCCGGAGTCGGCTTTGACGGGCACGGTTTCGAGACCCATACGGCGGAAGGTGCGCAGATAGGCCGCGAACATCTTGAGGTAGCTCTTGCGCGCATCGTCCGGGGACGCATCGAAGCTGTAGGTGTCCTTCATCAGGAACTCGCGCCCGCGCATGACCCCGAAGCGGGGCCGCAACTCGTCCCGGAACTTCCACTGGATGTGGTAGAGCATCTTGGGGAGCTGCTTGTAGCTCTTGATCGAAGACCGGACGATGTCCGTGATCATTTCCTCATTGGTCGGACCAAACAGCATGTCGCGGTCGTGGCGGTCCTTGATCCGAAGCATTTCCGGCCCGTAGGCGTCGAAGCGGCCGGATTCCTCCCAAAGGCTCGCCGGCTGGATCGTCGGCATCAGGAGTTCGATGGCCCCCGCACGCTCCTGTTCCTCGCGAACGATCCTTTCGATCTTCTTCAGCACCCGCAGGCCAAGGGGCAGCCAGGCATAGATGCCCGCCGCCTGCTGGCGGACCATTCCCGCACGCAGCATGAAGCGGTGCGATGCGATCTGCGCTTCGCCGGGAGTTTCCTTGAGCGTGGGCAGGTAGAAACGACTGAGACGCATGGATGCCAAACCTTTCTTCGCCACCGCTTAAGGCCGGTGCCCCCGGACTGCAATTGGCTCGGCTCGCGAGCGGCGGCCTTCTTCACAAGGATCGGGCCGCCGGAGTCCGGCCCGGACGCCATGGGCGATGGTTGCCTCTACAGGCCTTCCGCGCAGCCAGCCGCGCTAGAAAAGCCGTAGGACACCCTCGGGACCGGGACCAGTGAGTCGATCAGGCGGTTTGGAGCCGACCTAGCGTTTGCGTCCGCCGAGGACGGCGACAAGTTCTTCGACCTTTTCCCGGCGCTGGTCGACATTATCCGATGTCAGCGCATTCTCGACACAGGTGTCGAGGTGATCGTCCAGCACCAGCTTCTCCACCCCGCCCAGAGCCGCCTTCACCGCCTGGATCTGGCGCACGACGTCGATGCAGTAGCGGTCATCCTCGATCATCTTGGCGATGCCGCGCACCTGGCCCTCGATCCGGGCCAGCCTGCGGCGCGCGCTCAGTTTCGTATCGTCGTTCATCGCGGTCTCTCGTGGCGGCGCACGATCTTGGCGCCAGTATACCCCCCGCGCAACAGCTGGGGCGGAGCGATCAGCCCTTCAGCGCATCGACAGCCATCGTGCCGAACTCGCGCGCAAGGGCGGCGGGGCTCTCATCGAAGTCGCTTTCGTGCCGGGCAGGAGAAGGTCGTCCCCCAACCCATCGGCCATCCGCGACCGCCATCAGCATGACCTCGGCAAGATCGGCGTTGCGAGTGCGCAAACAGCCTTCGTGAAGGACACCGTCCCCGACCTCGTAATCATCGGTCTTCGGACGGTCTAGCAGCCATCCCGGACGGGCGATGGTCCAGGCGAGGCCGCACTCCTCCACGGTCCGCTCCATCGCGCGCATGTCGTCGATGATGGCTCCGAGAGCGGGGATCACGCTCGCGCGGAACCAGTCGGGCAGGATCTCCTGATGATCGACGAATGCCGCGGAAATGACGGCAAGGCGATTGCGAGCAGCCCGTCTCATGCCGTCGATGATGGCCTTCGTTCCCTTGCTGTAAAGCGGCGGAGGATCAATCGCCGCGGAGGGGGAAAAGGCGACGCCGAGGCAGGAAATGATGCTTCTCCCGAGCGCGCAGAGATCCGCCAGGTCATCGGACAGCACATCGGCGGAAGCATGGGTGATGCGATCGTCATCTCGGGCGCCTTCGGGGATCGTGTGATGGACGGCGAGGACCCGCAGGTCCCGATGACGGGCCTGGCGGAGGACGTGTTGGCCGGTCACGCCCGATGCTCCGAAAACGACGATATCGTGGTTGGGATCGGTCATGGCCAGTCTCTGTTTAGCGGAAGAGCAGAACAAAAACCTGATCGAGAGCGTTCCTCTGGCACAGGAAACCGATCGCCGCACTGTGCGTGTTGGACTTGAAACAGCCGCCTGGAATTTATACCCCTAGGGGGTTAGGAGTTTGCATGAGCACGACGACCGAAATCCGGACAGATCCCGACGCCACCACCACGCAGGCGAAGACCGCTCGGCTCTACCGGATGGTCATGGACAAGCATGTCTGCCCCTACGGTATCAAATCGAAGTGGCTCCTCGAAAAGCATGGCTTCACGGTGGAGGACCACCCTCTCCGGACGCGTGAGGAAACCGAAGCGTTCAAGGAGAAATACGGTGTCGAAACCACGCCGCAGACCTTCATCGGCGACGAGCGGATCGGCGGTTACGATGCGCTGAAAGCATATTTCGACAGCTCCTTCGCCCAGAAGAAGGACGAGAAGACCTACACCCCGGTGCTGGTGATCTTCGGCGTCTGTGCGTTGATGGCATGGGCCGCGAGCTTCGTGGCGACGGGCAAGGTTGTGTCGCTGCGCGGGATCGAATGGTTCGCTGCGTTTTCGATGGCAGTCCTTGCGATCCAGAAGCTCCGGGATGTCGAGAGCTTTTCGACCATGTTCATCAATTATGACCTGCTGGCGAAGCGGTGGGTCCCCTATGCGTATATCTATCCGTTTGCGGAGGGGCTGGCGGCGGTCCTCATGATTGCTGGAGGGACCTTCGCCCTGATCGGCTCGCCTATCGCGCTTGCCATCGGAAGCATCGGTGCCGCATCGGTCTACAAGGCCGTCTATGTCGACAAGCGCGACCTGAAATGCGCCTGCGTCGGTGGCGATACCAATGTCCCGCTCGGCTTCGTCAGCCTGACGGAGAACCTGGTCATGATGGCCATGGGGATCTGGATGCCGCTCAAGATCCTGTTCCTCTAGAACCATGGATCAGGCCCCTGCGCGGAAGCACGTGCTGCTCCAGCGCCTCTCCTCCGGAGCGACTGCTTAGAATGATCGTCAACGGGGCCCAGGGGCGTCTAGTCTCTATCCCAACAGGAGACACTGCATGACAACCCTCCGTAGCAAGATGTTCGACGAGATTTCGGTCGGCGACGAGGCCGTCCTCGAAAGGACGCTGACCCAGCGGGACATCCTCGCCTTCGCGGGCGTTTCGGGCGACATCAACCCGGCGCATCTCGACGACGGCTTTGCCGCCGGAACCGTTTTCCGGGAGGTGATCGGTCACGGCATGTGGACCGGCGCACTGGTGTCGGCCCTCCTCGGCACCAAGCTCCCCGGCCCCGGAACGATCTACAAGTCGCAATCCTTCAACTTCCTCGCCCCCGTGAAGGTCGGCGATACACTACGTGTCACCGTCAAGGTGACCGGGAAGTCCGATGACGGACGGACGGTCCATCTTTCCTGCTGGGTCACCAACCAGGACGGCAAGAAAGTCCTTTCCGGGGAGGCAGACGTCATCGCCCCTCGCGAGCCCATCGAGGTCGCTGAACCCGAAGTCCCGGCCCTCATCCTCCCCGAACGCGGCGAGAGGCTCCAGGCCCTGATCGACGGAGCGAAGACGTTGCCCGCCTTGCGGGTCGCGGTCGTCCACCCGGTCGGTGCCGTCAGCCTCGAAGGTGCCCTCGCCGCGCGCGAAGACGGCACGATCGAGCCGGTCCTCGTCGGGCCGCGGGCCAAGATCGAAGCCGCCGCCGAAGCGGTCGGTCTCTCCCTCGACGGAATCGAGATTATCGACGTACCCCACAGCCATGCGGCAGGCGATACCGCCGCCAGGCTGGCGGGAGAGCACCAGGTCGATGCAATCATGAAGGGCGCCCTTCACACGGATGAAGTTCTCACGCCGGTTCTCAACCGCAATTACGGCCTGAGGACCGAGCGGCGACTGAGCCACGTCTTCGTGATGGATGCGCCGAGCTATCACAAGCTCCTGCTCATCACCGATGCTGCCGTGAACATCGCTCCGAACCTCGACCAGAAAGCGGACATCCTGCGCAACGCCGTCACCCTCGCGCAGGCGCTGGGGATCGAGACGCCAAAGGCCGCAATCCTCTCAGCGGTGGAGACGGTCACAGGCGCGATCGCTTCCACCGTCGATGCCGCCAGCCTCTGCAAGATGGCCGGACGCGGACAGATCAGCGGTGTGATCGCCGATGGCCCCCTCGCTTTTGACAACGCCATCTCGCCGGAAGCCGCGCGGGTCAAGGGCCTGAGGTCCGAAGTGGCGGGCGATCCGGATATCCTTCTCGTTCCCGACCTTGAAGCGGGGAACATCATGGCGAAGGAGCTCGATTACCTCGGCGGTGCCGTCGCGGCCGGCATTGTCCTTGGTGCCGCCGTGCCGATCATCCTGACGAGCCGGGCAGAAGGACGTCTGCCCAGACGGGCGAGCTGCGCCCTTGCCAGCTACCTCCGGGCAGCGACGAAACGATGACCACGATCCTGACGCTGAACACCGGCTCTTCGAGCGTGAAGTTCGCGCTTTACCGGGATCACTCAAGGATGCTCCGTGGTCAGATCAAGAGCTTTCCGGATGAACCCGTTCTCGCCATCGGCGATATCCGCGAAAAGGTCCCGCAGGTCCGCTCCATCGACAACGCCATTTCGCTGATCCTCGAATGGGTGGGCCGGGAAGTCCCCGGTGCATGCATCGATGCAGTCGGGCACCGGGTCGTTCACGGAGGAAGCGTGTTCGAGGGGCCAGCTCTCCTCGATGACGGAGCCGTTGAGCAAATCCGGGCCCTGTCGCCCCTCGCACCGGGGCACCAGCCAAGCGCGCTCGAAGGCATTGCGGCCGCGAAGCGTCACCTGCCCGGCGCGGTCCAGACGGCGAGCTTCGATACGAGCTTTCACCGCAGCCAACCCGCGCACGTCCAGCTCTATGCCCTGCCCCGGAAAATCCTCGATCAGGGCGTCAGGCGCTACGGATTCCACGGCCTGTCCTACGATTACCTCGCAGGCGCGGCAGCACGGCATCTTTCTCAGAAAGAGCCGCGCATTGTCGCGGCCCATCTTGGCAGCGGCGCGAGCCTGTGCGCGATCCGTGGACGGAGGAGCGTCGCGACGACCATGGGATTCACCGCCCTCGATGGCCTTCCGATGGCGACCCGATGCGGCGATATCGATCCGGGGGTCTTGCTGTATCTCATCGATCAGCAAGGCTGGCCGGTGCACGAGCTGGAGCGGGCGCTCTATCGGGAATCAGGTCTCAAGGGCCTGTCGGGATTGAGCGGTCACATGCCGGAACTTCTCGCCCGGCAGGACGATCCGCTTGTCGCCGAGGCGCTCGACTATTTCTGCCATCGCGTCCGGATTGGCATTGGGGAAATGGCGGCGGCCCTCGGCGGGATTGATGCGCTGGTCTTCGCTGGCGGGATCGGAGAGAATGCGACAGAAATCCGTGAGCGGATCACCATTGGCCTCGATTTCCTAGGCGTCTCCATCGACCAGGAAAGGAACGCCTCAGGCCAAACCGATATCTCCGCCGACGGCGCGAAGGCCACAACGTTGGTCATTCCCACGGACGAAGAAGAGACCATTCGCCGCGACGCAGCCGCCATCCTCGCGACAGGTGCCTGACCGCGGCCGTGTCAGATTCTCCCTGCGGCCGTCCGCTCAAAGGCCGACGCTCTCATGCAGGCAAAGCGTGTCACAAAGTCGTTGGCCGAGGATTTCAGACGCCATGTAACCGAGCGCGCCGCCCTGGTTCCCCCGCGTCGGCATGACAAGCAGCGGAACCCGCTTCTCGTCGACCAACGCGCGCAGGCTCGACAGGACCGAACCGCTCCGAACAAGGAGGGACCCGTCAGGCAGGGTGCCTGCGATCATGTCCCGGAGCTTCTCTTCCATCTCGGGGACCTGTGCTGCGGTCGGCACATCGACCATGACGAGGATGTCCGCATCAGGAGCGTAGGCGCGGGTCCGCTCCACCACGGCGGGGAGGGCCTTCTCTCCATCCCAGGCAATGAGCGCGGAGCTGTAGGGCGTCTCACCCTCCTCCTTCACAACGAGAACATCCTTGCCGGTATGGGTGAGCAGGTACCGCATCGTCGAGCCGAGCTGCGGAGCCTCCAGGGCACGATCGCGGTGATAGCCGATGATCGCAAGGTCGCCGCCCTCATCGAGCACATCGCAGAGGAACGGTCCGGGCAATCCCTCGCCGATATCGAACGCGGTTTCGACACCTTCGCAGCCTGCCTCCCTGATGTCCCTCGCCAGCCTCTCGTCCGCAACGCGGCGCCGCTCCTCCTGATGCGCCGCGCCATTGTCATCGAGGACATGGACGACGCGGAGGCGAGCACCGAACTGCTTCGCGAGTTGCAGGCCCCGCGGGATCACTTCGCGGCTTTCATCGGTGAGGTCCGTTCCGGCTAGGATGGTCCTGATGGCATGATCCGTCATGCTGCAACTCCCCTGGCATTGTTGAGGAACTTGGCAGGCTTCGGCGGCGTTCGGCCTGAGCGAGATCAATGTTCGCGGTCTCTAGGGAAGTCTAGAATGGCATCCATGGCCAAAGGGAGATGCACACCATGCCCTATGACGTTCTGTTCATTCCTGCCGTGACCGAAGACGAGCTGCGGCTCAGCTTCGAGGCGGCACTGCCGATCGCGGAAAAACAGCGAAGCCAGATCGCCGTCGCCTATTGCGAAGATCCTTTGCCGGCCAATGTTGCCTCCGAGGTCTACTGGCAGCCTGCGACGCTGAAATCCTACGAAGCCGAAGTCCAAGCGCGGCGGGAGAGGCTGAAGGCGGAATTCTATGAGCTGTGCGCGCGGCACGGGATCGAGACCGCGCAGCCGGAGGATGCGTTCAAGCACAAAGGGGTTGTCGCGACCTGGCAAGATTTCCGCGGCGACCGCAGCATCATCTTCGGGCAGCTCGGCCGGCTGGCCGATCTCAGCGTGATCGCCCTTGGTCACGAGCCGATGTCGCACTGGATGACGGTCATGGCCGAGGATCTCCTGACCCAGGCGCCTTCGCCGCTCTTGGTCGTCCCTCAAAGCGCGGCGACCCTTCCCCCGTCACGGGTTGTCGTCGGCTGGAACGGCAGCGTCGAGGCTAGTCGAGCGATCCAATTCGCGATGCCTTTCCTTTCTGCGGCAAAGTCCGTCCACGTGGTGACTGTTCGTGAAAAGCACCGCGAATGGCCCTCGGCAGACGATGCCGCCACCTTCCTTCGGTCGAAGGGTGTCGATGCGGAAGGACACAATATCGACCGTTCCGATCAGCATACCGATGACCTTATCGTGGATGAGGCCCAGAGAGTCGATGCCGACTTGCTCGTCCTCGGCGCGTTCTCCCGACCGCGATGGCGGCAGCTCTTCCTCGGTAGCATGACGCGCCGGGCGCTGACGAACCCTCCGCTACCAGTCCTCCTGGCCCATTGAGGTGGCATCCGTCCGCAGCGAGGATGCCGGAAACACCGCCCAGCTGCTCCGGGAGGCGCTTCCCGGAGCCACGCACCACGAGACCCATCTCTCGCACGTTTTCGTGGATAGCCTGGACACCTACAAGCTGAAGAAGCCGGTCAGGCTGTCTTTCGTTGACTACAGCACGGCAGAGAAGCGCAAGGAGGGTTGCGAGAGGGAGCTATCCGTCAACCGGCGGTATTCGCCTGAGCTTTATCTCGGCGTCGAACCGGTGACGATCTCCGGCGACAAGGCGCTGATCGGCGACGACAGCGATCCCGTGGACTGGGTCGTCCATATGCGGAGCTTTGACGAGGAGGACCGCGCCGACAGGGCCCTCACCGAGGGCAGGCTGCCTCCCTCGAAGCTGATCCGGTTCACCGACAGGCTTTTTGCCAGCCATGACGAGACGCCCAGGCTGCGGCTCGATACCTGGCCTGACACGTTCAGGACGCTTGCCCGCAATATCGCGTCCGATCTCTCAAGGCGCCTTTCGGGCCGCGAAGCCAACAGCGTGAAAACTTGGGCCTGGGAGATCGAAGCCTTGATCCACCGCGAGACGGATGCTCTCGATATACGCGGACGGAACGGGCTTCTCGCGCATTGTCATGGCGACCTGCACCTCAAGAATCTCTGCCTCTGGAAGGGTGAGCTTCTCGCCTATGACGCGCTGGAGTTCGACGACAGTCTCGTCCAGATCGACCCCCTCTACGACCTCGCCTTTCTCGTGTCCGACCTGTGGCATGCGGGCCATTGGCATGAGGCGAACGCAGTCGCCAACCGTTACGTCGCTTTGTCCTCAGACTACGGAGGTTGGCTCCTCCTTCCTGCTTATTGCTCGCTCCGAGCCGCGATCAGGGCGATGGCCGAGGCAGCCTCGCAACACCCCAGACGGGCGGCGGCTTACCTGCGCACAGCCCTCGCCTTCCTCCAGCAGCCGCTCCTGCCCAAGTCCGTGCTGATCGCCGGACGGTCGGGCACGGGCAAAACGACGGTGGCCGAACGGCTCGCCTCGATGATGGGGCCGCCGCCCGGTGCCCTGCATATTCGCAGTGACGTCGTGCGCAAACGTCTCGCCGGCCTGATGCCTGAGGAGACGATCACCAGCGATGCGTATACGGAGTCTTCGAAGAAAGCGGTCTACGAGACCTGCCGATTCGAAGCGGAAATACTGGTCGGCAAGTGGCCGGTGATCCTCGACGTGGCCTTGGCTGGCGAGGACCTGCCGCCTGCGGATCTTGTCGAACCGTTCTCCATCAAGGTCTGGCTCGACGCACCCGAAGCCGTTCTCGCACGCAGGCTGGGGAGGCGTCACGGCGACGCTTCGGACGCCGACGCCGCCGTCATGAAACGCCAGAGAAAAACGCCGCCCTCGGACGAGTTCATCCTGATCGATGCCGACGCAGACCCCGAAACCGTCACGGCTAGGGTCGCGGAATGCGTTCTCGGCAATCCCATAGAACGCACCCAAGAGGTCTACGACCCTACCCATGAGATCTGAAGCCTCCACGGCGCAGGAGACGAGCGGCAACGCAGCCATTCCGCCCAATGAGGTTTTCGGCACGGGCCTTGACGCGTCGCATCCTTTTGGCAACCGCACAATCATGCCCACCGGACAGAGCGTCGCTTCCGGCATAGGCGGGACGGGCGGATGTGGTGGTCAGGGAAAGCGTCCGGAGGTTTCCCCGTCGAGGACCGGGGTTTGCTACGTAAGGGGTCCGAACCTTCCTTGCTGACCACCACATGCTCTGGTTTGCCGGACCGAGGAGGCAGCGAATGTCGGAAGAGGACTGCCAGCCCCGTGTTCAGCAACTTGCTTCGGAACAATAGAAGTCACGGGGGTCGGAGAAAAACGAAATGATTTGATCGTTGCTATCGATGTTGGCGATAGATCAGGGGCGCTCGCCGTTCGGCCAAGAACCAGGCAAACCGTTCTCCGCCACCTCCTTCAGTACACGCACTGCCTCTGAAACCGCCTCTGTTACCTGTTCCGCTGGCCAGACAACGAATGCGGGGAAGCTGATCCTTGGCGCTTTCGGGACCTCAAACAACGCGTCGGCGGCGAGGTCCCGTTCGACCAGTCGTTTGGGAAAATATGCTGACCCGCCATGCCGCTTGATGAACGACAGACCAAGAACGCCGAGGTTGATCCGTAGGCCGTGGCTTTGCCGCTCGGGAAATGCCAGGCCGAACTTCCGCCGGAAGTCCCCTCCCCAGTCGACATGAACATAGTCATCGGGAAGAGCCGGGCTCGTCTGGCGCTGTGTCGACACCAAGACCAGCTCCTCCTGGAACAGGGGCTCGGCTTTCAACGCTGGCAAGCTGGTCGGGGAATACATCACGCTGATATCGAGGGTGCCCTCGGCCATCCGCCGGGTGAGGGTATCCGACATCCCGATCTCCGACTGCACCGCAATAGCAGGGTACTCGCGCCGCATCCGGCCCAGCCATTCCAGCAGGATCGGATCCCATATCCCGAAGCGTGCGCCGATCGCAATGACATCAGAATGGCCCTCCGGGATGGAAACTTCGCTTTTCGCATGTTCCCAAACATGGACCAGGGTGGCAGCGTGCTTCTTGAAAAGCTCCCCTGCCGAGGTCAGCGTCACACCGGCCTTGTTCCGGACGAAGAGGGTCCGGCCAAGCTGCTCTTCAAGCGACTTGATCCGGGCACTTACGGTCGATTGCGTGACGAACAACTGCTCGCCTGCTCGGACAAAATTGCGTGTTTCGGCGACGACAAGGAATGTCCGGGCGAGCTCGATATCCAATGGAAGGTCCCCTGCTCGCGCTTTCTATCGATGCGGTCGATATCAGCGTCAAGAAGTTTTCGTTTGTGCCGTGCAGCATGGCCGATCATCTAACATCGGGGAGCCGTGCCCGGCGACGGCCTCTGGTGATTTGTCGAAGGAAGGTATCCGCATGGCGTTGGAACGGTCGACACGGCTTCAAGCGGCCGGGAAGGGCGCGCTAGGCAAGTGCCCGGCCTGCGGCCAGGGACGCCTGCTGCGGCGATACCTGCAGCCCGCCGAAAAATGCACAAGCTGCGGTGAACCGCTTGGCCACCTTCGATCGGACGATGCAGCGCCGTGGCTCACGATCCTGATCGTCGGGCATTTGCTCGTCCCCTTCG
Organism: Parvularcula lutaonensis; assembly: GCF_014651915.1. Taxonomy (GTDB): domain Bacteria; phylum Pseudomonadota; class Alphaproteobacteria; order Caulobacterales; family Parvularculaceae; genus Parvularcula; species Parvularcula lutaonensis. Next base: position 638,421 of record NZ_BMXU01000002.1, on the reverse strand, counting down.
TGATTCCGATCGAAGCAGCCGATATACTGCCTCCCGCCGTGTCGAGCATTGGCTGGCCCATGCTGGCGCTGGTTCTGGCAGGGTTCATCCTCCCCCGTGCCAAAGGGTTGTTTCTGGGGCTGCTTTGGTTCGACCAACACGCATCACGCGTCGTTGATGGGGCCTGTGCACCGCCGACGATCCCTCCCATTCCGGGAGAACTCCCGGCAGAAACTTAAATTCGTCCCTGTGAAGATCACGACTTCTTTCCTCGTTCCGGTCTTCTCTTCTTGCTGACAGCCTGAACCCGTTCTGTATGCCACCTGTTCGACCCATCCTCCTCTTGATTGCAGTCCTTGCGCTGGCGCTACCGCCGGCCAAGGCCTCTGCTGGAGATAGCGAAGGTCGACTGTTCTGCGGGACGGATTTGGTCACTCAGGACAAGGATGACCAAGGCACCAGCCTCGTCTGGCTGGCTGAAAGCGCCGAGTTTTCGGAAGACCTTCCGGACCATCTGGGCCCTCCAGAGCAAACCGCGCTCGCCATGCACCGAGGTTGGTCCCGATGCCAATCGTCACCGGAAGCGCAGGATGTTGTCCTCAAGCGCCTGCGTGCCGATAGCGGATCTCGGGCGCCGCCCCACCGGGGCTGAAACCTCACCTGCCTCTGAAATTCGATGGGTATGCGGAGCTCGCTCTCTGCATCATCCGCCTTGTGACCGATATCCTCTGGAATTCCTTTGCCATGTCCCGAACCTCCCTTGCCAATGGCAGCTCAGCGCAAGCATCAAGCTGGGTCGCCGATGCCAAAGCCGGTTTTCTTGTCTCGCTGATTGCCCTTCCCCTGTGCCTGGGAATCGCAGCGGCTTCCGGGTTTCCGCCCATCGCGGGGCTTTACACCGCTATCATTGGCGGCTGCATCGTCTCGTTCCTCGGTGGCTCGCGCTATACCATCAAAGGACCCGCAGCGGGCCTGATCGTGATCGCTCTCGGTGCGGTCACCGAACTGGGCGGCGGGGACATGGTGCTCGGCTACCAGCGTGCGCTGGCTGTCGGCGTCGTCGCCGCGGGCCTCCAGTTCATCCTGGCCTATTTCAAGACTGCCGGGCTCGGCATTTCGATGTCAAAATCCGTCGTGCACGGTATGTTGGCAGCAATCGGCATCATCATCGTCGCCAAGCAGCTCCACGTCCTTCTGGGCGCTAGCCCCCATGCCCATGAAACCTTCGGTCTCCTCGCGGAGCTTCCCAACTCCCTTGCCCACGCGAACCTCGCGGTGGCCCTGATCGGTTTCGGATCGCTCGCCGTCCTTCTCCTATGGCCCATGATTGCAAAGGGCCCGTTGGCCGCAGTGCCGGCGCAACTCGTCGTCCTGGTCGGTGCGATCGCCGCGTCGGTCGCGCTCGGGTTTACCGAAGCCGGTTCCATCAACCTGCTTGGACAGGCCGTTGAGACCGGGCCCCAGTATCTCGTTCCGCTGCCCGACTCGATCGTCGATGGCTTTGCCTTCCCCGACTTCTCGGTCGTCTTCACCCCGGCCTCGATCAAATACATCATCATGTTCGCACTGGTCGGGATGATCGAGTCGACCCTCAGCGTGATCGCGGTGGACTCAATCGTCGAGAAGAAGGAAAAACCTGCCGATCTCAATCGCGATCTCATGGCCGTGTCGGTCGGCAACATGCTTTCGAGCTTCGTGGGCGGGCTTCCGATGATCTCCGAGATTGTCCGGTCCAAAGCCAGCATCGACGCGGGTGCGCAAAGCTCCAAGGCCAACTTCTTCCACGGCCTGATGCTGCTCATTTTCCTCGTTGCCCTGCCGGGGTTGGTCAAGCTCGTCCCGCTCTCCGCGCTTGCAGCCATGCTGGTGGTGGTCGGCTTGCGCCTCGCCTCGCCCAAGGAAGTGCAGCACGCGAACGAAGTCGGTCGTGACCAGCTGGCACTGTTTCTCACGACGCTCGTGGTCACCCTTCTGACCGACCTGTTGATCGGTGTTGCAGCAGGTCTCCTGCTCAAGATCGTGCTGCACTTCCTTCGCGGCGCTACACCCAAATCGCTGTTCGCTCCCAAGGTCGTCACAAGGATCGAGGGCGATCATGCCGTCATGCGCGTGGATGGAGACGCAGCCTTCCCGAGCCTGTTGAGGATCAAGAAAGCCGCTTCGGAGCTTCCCGATTCTGTCCGTTCCCTGACGGTGAATGTGAGCGGCTCGAAGATTGTCGACCATACGTTCCTCAGCGGTGTGGACGTGGCTCTCGCCGACCTCACGGGTGTCGATTACAAGGTGACAGGGCTCGAAAAGCTTACGCCCCGCAGCACGCACCCGCAGCCACACACCTGCGGACGGCCTGATCGCCATGGCACTGGATATGGTTTCGGACAGGGCGTCGACGGACGCCCTTGCAACCTCGGTCAGCGATATGCTGGCCGAGGCAGCGCACCACCTGCCCGACCAAGCGCCGCTGCATGCCTTTGTTCACCACAATACCTTGCATGCATTCGAACATCTTCCGTTCAAGGAGGCTTTACGGCTCGCCGCAAAGGAGTTCGACGCCACCACGCTGATGACGGAGGCGCAATTCGAAGATGCGCGGCAAGAAGGCCGGATACGGAAATCCGATCTTCTCGCTGCCATCGACGAAAGTGTCGAGGATCCCGACGCGGCGCTTTTCGAGGGAGGCCCCACGAGACGGGCTTACCTTCTTTGGCGCCTGCAATCCGGTCTGGAAACGCCTTCGGAGGCTTCGATCGGCTGGTGGTTGCACGACAAGAAATACCTCCATCGACCGCACCCTCTGTCACGTTCTGCGGCGCGGCTCTCGACCTCTCCGCTCTATGCACAGAATCCCCGTGCAACTTCCCCTGCGCAGCTTCAGGCTTTCTGGTCCCAGCTCCTCCTTTCGGTCCCTCCGAAAACGAATGAATCCACCCCCGAGCGGCTTCGCGATGTCATCCTGCGCAGGTATGATCTTGACACTGATGAATGGATCAAGCCCGTCCTGATCCGTCTCTCTGCCGCCTACCTCGACCAAGGGGTGGCGGAGATCGGGATGCCAAACCGCCAGGAAGGTTTCTACAGCGCAGTCCGCTCGGTCCTGACCACCAAGAAGGTCCTCCGCGAACCCTGGCTCGACGGCATTGCAAGCGATTTTGCGTCCTTCCCCGAAGCTGGCGGCGTGGATGCAGTCGAAGCGATCCTAGAGACGTCTGGCTATCCACGGCGTGCCTGGCCATTGGTCATCCGGGCAACCCTCGCGATCCTGCCCGGCTGGGCAGGCATGTTCTCGAAATTCGAACGCGAGGCCGACAAGGCGCCAGCATTTGCCCTGCCTGCAAAGCTTGCCGACTGGCTCGCCGTCGCTCTCCTGCTCGACCGTGCGGCCATTCGGCGCGCTGCGCGGAAGCTGGGACTGCAGACGGCTTCTCTCATGGAAGAGCTGGACGCTGGCCAGACGGAACAGCGCTCCGAGCCGGACGCGACGATCGCGTTCGAAGTGTTCGTGGCCGCGCAGGCTTTCGACCTCGTTGCCACCTTGGCGGAGAGCGAAGAAAAGCGTCGCGGCTTTACGGATGGGATAGCTCGTTTTTCGTCATTCGAGCGCCGCTGGATCCTGCAGCTCGCTTACGAGCGGCGCCACCGGCAAGCGACCCTCGACGCCATGATCGAGCATACGGAGCTCTGCGGCACGGCAAAGCCGGAGGCCCCTCGGCTACAGGCTGTTTTCTGCATGGACGAACGAGAGGAATCGACGCGGCGGCATCTCGAGGAATATGCTCCGGGCACAGAGACCTTCGGCTGCGCAGGCTTCTTCGGCGTCGCGATGAGGTACAAGGGTCTTGACGATGTGACGTCGCGCCCGCTTTGCCCTGTCGTCCGCACACCCCAGCACTATGTCGAGGAGATCCCCGTCGACCGCGAGGAAGCCGAACGGTACAAGGCCGCTCTCCGGCGGCGGGGCCTTGCCCTTGCTCGCGCAGAACAGTCAGAGCGTTCGCTTCTCTTGGGGAGTGCATGGGCCCTGCTGGCCGGGCTGGTCGAAGGCGCACACCTAGTTGCCCGCAGCATCGCCCCGCGCTTCGCCCACCATACGCACCACAAGGCCACCCACGGCCACCACCATGCTCCGCAGACGAGGCTCGCTCTCTTCCGCAAGGATAATGAGACGACACCGGACGGTCTTTATCGCGGCTACAGTTTCGAAGAGGCTGCCGACATCGTCTTCGGCCAGTTGACGAGCATGGGCCTGACGGGTCCCTTCGCGCCGCTCGTGCTGATTGCCGGTCACGGGTCTTCGAGCCTCAATAACCCTCACGAAGCGGCGCATGACTGCGGCGCGACTGGCGGTGGCCGAGGGGGACCGAATGCCCGCGCCTTTGCGCAGATGGCCAACCATCCCGAAGTCAGGTCTCTTTTGTCAGAGAAAGGAATAATAATCCCCGACACCACATGGTTCATCGGCGGCTATCACAACACATGCGATGACAGCATGGCTTACTACGACGAGGACCTCGTCCCTGAACATCATCACCAGGACGTGGCGGCAATGAAAGAGGCGCTCGCCCAAGCCTGCCTCGGCGACGCTCAGGAAAGGTGCCGCAGGTTCGAAGACGCGCCCGCCAATATCGGAAGGCGTGAAGCCCTGCGCATCGCCGAAGCCCACGCCCAGGACCTTGCCCAGCCTCGCCCGGAATACGGCCATGCCACCAATGCCGTTTGCTACATCGGCAGGCGTTCATTGACGCGCGGCCTCTTCCTCGACCGGCGCGCATTCCTGATATCCTACGATCCAGAACAGGACGCCGAAGGCGCCGTTCTCGCCTCCATCCTCGAAGCGGCGGGACCGGTGGGTGCAGGGATCAACCTCGAATACTATTTCAGCTTCGTCGATCCCGTGAAGTTCGGGTGCGGAACGAAACTTCCGCACAATATATCCGGCCTGATCGGCGTGATGGACGGGCATTCATCGGACCTGAGAACCGGCTTGCCCTGGCAGATGGTCGAGATTCACGAGCCCGTGCGTCTGCTGACGATCGTCGAAGCGATGCCAGAGCGTCTTGCACAGATCGCGGCGGACAGCGCCATCGTCGGTTCCTTGGTCGGGAATGGATGGATACAGCTTGTCTCCCGTCATCCCGAGACAGGCGAATATGCCCGCTATCACGACGGGAAGTTCGTTCCGCACACGCCGGAGCTTGCTGGCTTCCCGAGCGCAGAGGCCTCGCACGATCTCTTCTGCGGCGTTCGTGGCCATCTCGGTTTCGGTCACATCCAGGCGTTGAAGGAGGACACTGCCCGTGCCTGATGGTCTCGCCCCCATCGCGTTGCTCACGCTCCTGTCCAGCCTCCTCGCAAGTTCCCTCGTCCAGCTATTCCGGCTTGCGCTCAATCGCAGCAAGTCCGAAGCGGCGACCTTCCGAATGACGGTCAGCGGCCTGCTCGGAGCGGCGGCCAGCGTTATCGCTCTCTCTTTCATCCTGGCGACGTCAGGACCCCAGCGCATCGATGCGGGACACTGGTTCCATCAGGGCAACTACGATTTCGCGATGCTGTTTGTCGTGGACAGCGTCGCCGTGACCTACGGCTTCATCAGCGTGGGTCTCCTGCTGCTCATCGCCGCGTTTTCGCGCAGGTACCTTCACAAGGAGGCGGGGTTCCATCGCTTCTACCTGTTCCTGACCCTCTTCGGTCTTGGTCTGATAACCGTCAGCTTCGCAGGCACGCTGGAAATCCTCACCATAGGGTGGGAAATCGTTGGCCTGCTGTCGGTCCTGCTCATTGCGTTCTTCACCACACGGCCCAAACCGGCGAAGAATGCCCTGCGGGCTTTCGTGACCTACAGGCTTGGCGATGTCGGCCTGATTACCGCGGCACTCATTCTTCACCATCTGCACGCGGCAGGCTTTACGATCCTCGAAGGGCGTTCCTGGTTCGGGATCGGCGAGGGTAGTGCCTCGATCGGGTATCTTCTCCTTCTCGCAGCGGCCGCTAAGTCGGCCCTGTTCCCGGTCAGCGGCTGGCTGCCGCGCGCCATGGAAGGTCCGACGCCGTCAAGCGCAGTCTTCTACGGCGCGCTCTCGGTCCACCTTGGGCCGTTGCTTCTGATCCGGGCAGGCGGGATCATCGAAGCAAATCCGGGTGTCGCGGCTGCGATCGTGGCAATCGGCCTCGTGACAGCCGTGCTCGGACGGATGGTGGGTCAGGTGCAAACCGACGTGAAGAGTCGTCTTGCCTATGGCTCAATCACGCAGCTCGGGATTATCGTTGCGGAGGTCGGACTAGGCCTGCACGTCCTTGCGCTCGTTCATATCGGTGCGCACGCCGCCGTCCGTACCCTGCAGATTCTGCGGGCACCGAGTCTTCTTCACGAGCACCAGCACCTCGAGCAGATGCTCGGTCACCCGTTGCGGTCCGAGCCGTCAGCAGAGACGCCCGGTCCTTTCGCACGCTGGCGGTACGCCTTCTCCCTCGAGCGCGGCGGGCTCGACACCCTGCTGCGCGACAGGGTCGTCTTCGGTGTTCTCGGCCTCGTCGGCCGCCTCGACCGTCTCGACGCCCGTGCAGCCGACCGTCTCATGGGATCTCAAACTTCGCGACCTTCCCATCCTCCTGTTTCGGGAACTGTCCAATGAACTCATCTGCCACTGCCGTCTTTGCAACCTCGAATTCTTCGTCCGTCAAAGGATCGTCGGTTCTCTACGGTATCTTCGGCCTGATGGCCGCGGGATTCGCCGTCGCCATGAGTCCAGCTGCCGGAAACGTGCTCGACTGGAGAACCGGATTTCTCGGCCTAGCCATCTCGGTGGCTTTCGCTCTCGCCAACCTGTTCTTTCCCGGAAGGGTTCGACGGCCGGAGGGGTCCTTGACGCTCGCCTCACTGGCCATTCTCGCAGCAGCGTTGCTCCTCTCTCGGTCGGCGCTCCTCGATCTCACCCTGATCGGTGTGTCGCTCGCCGTGGCCGCGGTGGCGAGCCATGATGGGTTTCGCCATCTCAGGTTGGTCGCTCCCTTCGCAGCTTTCGGGCCGCTTCTCCTCCTCGCGGGGTCATTTCAGGAGACTGAGCCCCTCGCCTCGGCCTTTGGCGCCTTCGGTCTCGCGTTCGTGCTCGGACTGTTCCCGCTGGCGCCGTGGTATGGACGGCTTTTCGAGCGCCTGCCTTCGGCTATCATTGCAGGATTGGTCATTGTACAGATCACGTTCATCACGGGATTCGAAACCCTTCGGCCCGAAACATCCCAAGCCGCCCATCTTGTCCTCGTAAGCCTGGCGATCCTCTCTTCTCTCGTCGCCCTGAGCAGGGCGGATGCACGCAGGGCCCTCGCCGGCTTGATGGGCAGCCAGCTCGCGCTTCTCGCCTATGCCCAAGCGCTGACGCCGGAACTCGCGAAATCCGATGTCATCCTGGCTTCGGCGATGATGATCGCCCTTCCGGGACTGCTCTTGGCTATCGGAGCGCTTGAGGCGAGACGCGGACGGTTGTCGCTGAGCCGACCGTCAGGCAGCTTCGAGAGCACACCCCGGCTTGCCAACACCATCCCTCTTTTCGGGCTTCTTTCGGCCGGTTTTCCGCTCTCGCTTACCTATGTCGGTGAAGACCTGATCCTGCAAAGCGGGTTTGCGAGTGAGCCGGTCATCATTGTCGGATGGGCTGTCGTGATCGCTCTCAATGCGATCATGGCCATCAAGCTGTTCCTCTTCCTCTGCCACGGCTCGGCCGAGAAACAGCGGGGTATTGACCTTCAGCCTGCGAAGTATTGGGCCGCGTGCAGTGCTATCGCCGCACTGTTCTTCGCTTCCTTTGTCGTCGGCTAGGAAATGGTCTCGGCCGCGGACGGAGGGCGCCCGGACTATGGCGCGGGCGCAGCCCCCGAATCCGTAATGGTAAGGCTGGCGGAATGGGTTTTCTTAAGGCCCGTAGGTTGTGCACAGGAGGTCTATCACCCCATCCACGAGATCTGAAAAAGCGGAGTGCCGTTCACCAGAAGGTCGGAGAAGCGGCTCGCCGCATAGGTTCCGAAGGCAAAGTCCCCGCGATGTCCTCGGACGATGCCCATCCCATCAAGGTGCTGCCGGAAGCCTGCCAGCGCCATCACCACCCCTGCGGCGACAGCGAGGCCCCAAGAGGCGGGACGCTCTGCTATCAGCTCCGGCTCAAGCTCGATCCTGGGACCACCAAAGGTGATGTGGTCCAGCGGCGCGGCCAGGAGCGCGTCGCCGAGAAGATAGAGAAGAGATGCCGCCCCGGACAGGGCGGCCCTCATGGCAGTCCGGCTCATGCCGCGACGCTCCACACGCCCGTGGTGGCAGCATCACGCGCGTAGTCGGAGAAGTCCTTCGGCGGACGCCCCAAGGCGCGCTGCACGCCGTCGGTCAAATGCGCATTGCGCCCATCGAGCACAGTGGAGAATAGGTAGTCCAGCATCCAGACCACGTCCTTCGGCGCTCCAGCCCGATCGGCTTCTGCAACGAAGGCATCGTGCGGTACATCCGTATACGTGATCTCGCGCCCTGTCGCCGCAGAGAGGTCGGAGGCCACATCCGCGAGGGTCATCAGCCGCGGACCAGTCAGTTCATAGAGCTGGCCGTTGTGGCGATCGTCCGTAAGGGATGCAACGACGACGTCGGCAATGTCATCGGCATCCACAAATGGTTCGGGGGTATGGCCGGCCGGCAGGGTGATCGCTCCGGCACGGACCATATCGACGAAGGCACCTTCCGAGAAATTCTGGTTGAACCAGCTCGCCCTGACGATGGACCAGTCCAGCCCGGCGTTCTGGACGATACGCTCTGCCGCCTGCGCCTCTTCTTCACCGCGGCCGGAAAGTAGGACAAGCTTGCGCACGCCGTAATGTCGCGCGCGTTGGGTCAGCGCGGTGATGGCGTCCGTGGCGCCCGGCATGGCAAGATCCGGCGCATAGGTGATGTAGATCGCCGAAACGCCCCGGAGCGCGGCATCCCAGCCGGCCTCATTGTTCCAGTCGAAGGAAGGGACTGCAGAGCGCGCGCCGATCCGCACGCTTCGGCCTTGAGCCTTGAGGCGTTCGGCCACGCGGCGGCCGGTCTTGCCTGTGCCGCCAAGGACCAGGGTCAGGTCATCATCTTTTGCTGTGGTCGTCATCGGTTTGCTCCTTGTTGTGGGCTGCAATCCGAAGAGTAGGGAGAAGGTGGCCAGGCCTCTTGCCGAAGGACGCCATGGTTTTGACCGTTCGCGCCAAAAAGGGATGCTACCCTCGTTGGGCACCAAGACGGTAGGAACGCGGCGTTTGTCCAGCCCATCGCTTGAACGCGCGCGTGAACCCGCTCTGCTCCGCAAACCCGGTGAGAAAGGCGATCTCCGCCAGGCTGTAGGTGGTTTCACGGAGCAGCTGCTGAGCCAGGTCACGCCGCGAAGAGTCCACCAAGGCCTGGAAGGAGATGTCTTTCTCAGCCAGGCGGCGTTGCAAAGTCCGCGCACTCATGGCGAGGGACTTCGCAACACCCGATATGGTCGGAACCCCCTCGCTCAAGGCCTGGCCGACAGCGATCTTAACACGCTTTTCCAGACCCGCATCATCGGCGAGCGCTGCAAGTTCGCTGTCGAGATGCCGATCGAAGAACCGAGCGATTGTGGCGTCACCGAGCTTGTTCGATGTATCGAGGGCCTCGTCGCTGATCTCGAAAGCGTTGCGGTCGGCTTCAAAATGGACGGGGCACCCAAAATGGTACTCGTAAACACTCGTCGGACCGCGCGGCTCATGCTTGAGATACAGGGCACACGGAGTGAACGGTGACGTGGCCACCTGCCGGATGATCTCGAGGACACTGGCCATGCTCGCTTCATTGGACAACACCATTCCAGGACTGTTGTCGCCTTTTTTATCGAGTACGAACAGGGCCCCCGCATCTGTCTTGTCCAAGGTGTATACTTCGACAGTTGAAAGGACGCGGGCGTAGCGCTCGGCGCGCGTGAGCGAGCCTTTTAGGTCCGGTGCAGACTTCCAGGCGAGACCGAACGCGCCGTACTCATCGCATCGCATGGACGCCCCTATCCTGAAGGGCAGGCGCAAGCCGTCAGGGTCCCTTTCCGCCAGTGCAGCAAAGAAGCGATAGTAGTCCGCCGATGGTACCATGCGCGCGGGGTCAATGGGCCCTTCGGGGTCCAACCCCAATCTCCTGACAAGATCATCCGTCTCGACGCCGGAACTGGCCTGCCCGGCGACCTTGTAGACATAGAGCGACGTGATCTCCCCCATGACTGGGACAATAGTCTCGGTTTATTGAAACAGTAAGTCTCGGGAACACCGCTCGTCCGACCATTGAGAAGCTGTGGCTTTTCAGGTTTTTGCATTGGAAGGCGCGGACCACCCTTTCAACCATCGGTGCCGAGGTCTCTACAGGGACCTGAATGGAGTCCCGTTCATCGAACGTTCGGGCGCGCGTCGGAACCCGCGTGGCACGATGGCTTTGGCCCGCCCTGCGATGCAAATGGCAATCAGGATCGGGTGCAAAAAGACTCGTCGACCTCATGCGGAGGGAACATGCCCAGACCACCTCGTGGGAAGCAAAAACACCGAAAAGCACAAGGAAGTACACGGAGGACCGTGAATTCCTGAATGATAACAATTGACTGAGAATGTTATAATGGTGCGGTCGAGAAGACTCGAACTTCCACCCGTGTTACCGGACAGCGACCTCAACGCTGCGCGTCTACCAATTCCGCCACGACCGCACTTTTGGCCCCGGATCAATCATTTCCCCGGTGCGAGCGCGGCGAATAGCAAAACGATTTCGGCGGTGCAAGCGCCTTCCGGCTTTTCTTCGTCGCAAAAATTGCCCATGTCGCCGCCATGACCCAAGAGGTTTTCCCCAACTGGTCCGAAGCGCCCGTGCTCTGGCGCACCAGCCACGCGCCCGTCGCCTATCCCGACGCCACGGCGGCGATGGAACGCATGGTCGGCGAGGTGCAGGCGGGTGGCCAAGAAAGCGTCTGGCTGCTGGAGCATCCACCCCTCTACACCGCCGGGACGAGCGCCAAGGAAGCCGATCTCGTGGACCCGAACCGCTTTCCGGTCTACGCCAGCCCGAGGGGTGGTCAGTACACCTATCACGGACCAGGCCAGCGCGTGGCCTATCTGATGCTCGACCTCTCACGGCGGAAAAAGGATGTTCGCCGTTTCGTGCAGGACACCGAAACCTGGCTGATCGGTGCGCTCGCTGAGCTTGGCGTGGAGAGCGGCATCCGTGACGGGCGCGTGGGCGTCTGGGTCGACCGGGGCGATGGTCGCGAGGACAAGATCGCGGCCATCGGCGTGCGCATCCGCAAATGGGTGACCTTCCATGGCATCGCGCTGAACATCAGCCCGGACCTGTCGCATTTCGAAGGCATTGTCCCCTGCGGTATTGCCGAGCCGCAATTCGGCGTGACGAGCCTTGCGGATCTTGGCCATAGCGCCCGGTTCGAGGAGGCGGATGCAGCCCTGCGCCGGTCATTCGAAAAAGTGTTCGGGCCGACCGAGGAAGAAGGCGCTCCGTAAACGTATCGCCACGAGCGGTGAGGAACGGTTCAGGCTGACTTCCTGTATGCTGCCAGAGTCTCGAGCAGCACCTCGTCCCGCACCGGCTTCCCGAGAATGGTGGCACTGGTCCATTTTTCGCGGATTTCGGTTTCGCGCCCGCTTTGGAAGATCAGTGGCACGCCGGCATCGGACAAGCGCTCAGCAGCGCCGTCAACCTCGCCATCCGTCAGCGAATGATCGAGGATGGCTACGTCAACCGTGGACGGATCAACAGCCATCAGGTCGGCCACCTCCGCAACCGTCGCAACTTGTGCTCCGTGTTCGGAAAGAATACCCTCCAGATGCGTCGCGATGAGGAAATCGTCTTCAGCGAGAAGAACGCGGAGCCCCTTGAGACTTTCCATCAGATCCCCAAGACCTCCCGCGTCAAGGGTCCGTGCCGCGCCATCAGCCGTTCGATGCGCGATACCCGGTCCGCCATGCCCAGTGCGAGGATGGCAGGGCAGCGATTCTGGTCAAGATAGAATGCGATGAACTCGCCTTCATCAGGGTCGCCCTCGTAGACAATATCGTCGAAGTCTTCCGTATGACCGATGTAGACATAGGAACCGGGCGCGTGCTGCTTGGTCCAGAAGAACGGAGCGATATCCTCTTCCTTCGGCGATCCTCCAAGTGCTGAGACGGCAGCCCGGCGTCCCAGCTGCTGGGCCCAGCGCCAGTGTTCGCTCCGCAGCTCTCCCCAACGGGTCGGCAAACGGGCGACATCGCCTGCGGCGTAGACTCCCTTGAAGCCCATGACGGCCAGGGTTTCGTCGACCGAAAGGGATCGGTCATCATTCCTCGATGCGCCAGCGAGAATGTCCGTGCAGGGACTGACCCCTACCGCCATGATGACCAATCCCGCGTCGAGCCGACGTCCATCTGCAAGCCGGACACCTGTCACACTTCCGTCATCACCCTCGATCGCCTGGACATGGGAGCCGCCGAAGAAGTTGACGCCCGCATCTGTCTGTTCACGGAGGAGGCGCTTCGCCACGCGTTCACCGAAAATCTTCGCGAACGGCAGTTCCTCCCTGGCTACGATTGAAACATCGATGTCTTCGCCACAAAGGGTCGCGGCGGCTTCCATGCCGATGAATCCGGCGCCGATGATGACAGCTCTATCAATCGCCTCGACCCGTTCGCTGAGGGCCAGCGCGTCCGAAAGATCCCTGATCGTCAGCACACCACCAAGCTCGGCACCGGGAATGTCAAGGCGCCTTGGCTCGGCACCCGTTGCCAGAATGAGGACCTCGGCGGATATCGTTCGCCCGTCTTCGAAGGTGATCCGCCTCTCTTCGAGGTCGACTTTCTCGGCGCTCGCATATTCGAAATCCAGCCAGCCATCACGAAGTTTTGTCAGTGCACCGATTTTAGCTTCTTCCGGCTCCCCGACGATGCTCTTGGTGAACGTCGTCCGGTCATAGGTTTCAGGCGCTTCGTGGCTGACCAGGGTCAGGGCACCGTTGTAGCCGTGCTCGGCCAGGCTCTGGGCTGCGGATAAGCCTGCTGCGCCTGCCCCAAGGATGATGATGCTCTTGGGATGGCCCCGCGAATCCGCTTCGGGCTTCGGTTCCTGATCGCGGTAACTCGGCTCGGAAGGTTCGATGTCGACCTTGAGCCGGCCGTCCTCGAGGATGGCTTCATACCGTTTATGGTGGCGGCAGCCAGGCGGCTCCTGGAGGAAACCGTCGCTGAGGCGGATCAGGGCACGGTGCCAGGGACAGACGAGACAATCGTCTTCGATGATCGCCTCCGAGAGAGGCGCACCCAAGTGCTGGCAATCGTGATCGAGGACAAAGAACACGTCGCCGCGCCGAACGACAACGAGGTCGCGGCAGGCGGTTGAAGCTTTGGTGGGCGTATCCTCAGCGAACTGAGAGATTGCGCCGAGATCATAGCGGGGCATGGGATCCTCCTGAGAGAGAAATAGGATTCCCGTGCCCCGCGACGATAACGTAGGTTAACTTGCGACCGATTAGCGCTTCGAGAACTGGAAGCTGCGGCGGGCCTTTGCCTTGCCGTACTTCTTGCGCTCGACCGCGCGGGCGTCGCGGGTCAGGAAGCCGCCCTTCTTGAGGACCGGACGCAGGCCCGGCTCGTAATAGGTCAGGGCGCGGCTGATGCCGTGACGGATCGCGCCGGCCTGTCCCGAAGGACCCGAGCCCTTGACGGTGCAGACGACATCGAACTGGTCGAGGCGCTCAGCGGCTTCGAGCGGCTGTTTCAGGATCATCTGGAGGACCGGACGACCGAAATACTCGGTGTAGTCCTTCTTGTTGACCGTGATCTTGCCGGAACCCGGCTTGATCCAGACACGGGCGACAGCGGTCTTCCGCTTGCCGGTGGCGTAGGAGCGGCCGAGTTCGTCGATCTTCGGTTCGGCAAGAACGACTTCTTCTTCGGTGGTCGCGCCTTCGGCAACGACACCGGCGTCTTCAGCCAGATCTTTGAGGCTATCGAGGCCTTGGGTCTCACTCATGCTTCAAATTCCTCAGCCGCGCGGCGTGTTTTTCGGGTTCATCGCAGCAACGTCGATCTTCTCGGGTTTCTGCGCTTCGTGCGGGTGGTTCGGGCCGGCATAGACATGCAGGTTCTTGAACTGCTTGCGGGCCAGCGGGCTGTCTTTCGGCAGCATGCGCTGCACGGCTTTCTCGAGAACACGCTCCGGGAAACGGCCGTCGAGGACCTTGTCAGCCGTGCGGGACTTGATGCCGCCCGGATAGCCGGTGTGCCAGTAATAGGTCTGCTGGGTCCGCTTGCGGCCGGTGAAGGCCACTTTCTCGGCATTGACGACGATCACGTTGTCGCCGTCATCGACATGCGGCGTGAAGGTCGGAAGGTGCTTGCCGCGCAGGCGCATGGCGATGAAAGAGGCCAGGCGACCGACGACGAGGTTCTCGGCGTCGATCAGGATCCACTTCTTCTCCACGTCAGCGGGCTTGGTGTTGTAGGTGCGCGAAGCTTCGGTTTGCATCGAGCGTCCCTTTCCAAGTGTGAACGGTTGAAGACGCGCCTCTGATGGATCTGCACAAAGCTGTCAACTTCTATCTGAAAAACGCATGTGTTTCAGCTTGTTGTTGCTGCGGTATTATATTACCGGCTTTTCCAGCGCCTTGAAAGAGCAGCGGTTTTCGCCGCCTTCACCTGATACCTGCCTTCCCTTTCAAACCGTGTAGGAGGTCGTCGATGCCTCCCATCTCCCCAGGACGTCCAGTGCCGCGGTGTAGCCCTTCACTGAATGCGCGGCGTAGCCCTGCGATCCATTCGCGCCCGGAAGGAAGATGCGGACCTCCTCGGGGAAGGCGACGGCGACATACCCTTTGCCCCGGAGATGCGCCGCGAGTTTGATGAGCGGCGGCTGGTCGAGTGGGACCTCCCCGGCCCCGTGCCGCAGCGTGCGAATGCGCTCGGGCCAGATGACCGGGACACGTTCGTCCTTGGCGGTGGATTTGAGCGCCTTATCCGCCGGCGCCAGCCGGATCGCCTTCAAGACCCCAACGACGGCCGAATGCCCAAAAGGCGTCTTGATGACTGTCACTGTGAATAGCCTCCAACAGAACTCAGGAAAGTTTTCAAAATATCTGCATCAATTGTGGCCAATCGGTGGCGGTTCATTATTCGCTACATTGCGTTTCAGTGAGAATGCAGTTGGCTTCTTTGTTTTCTATTATTCACATCTTGTTGAAGCGTGTTTTGTTTTGCATGGAGCCTTGTTGGCAGCGTGAAGGCGCTCACGCGGGAAAAGACGCTGCGGTGGCCAATCCGGTCGAGCTCGGCTTTTATGCGCCGGAAGAATTCGCCTTTTGAGGTCCATGATGAAGCTCACCGCCCGCGCGCTGTTGCCGCTGCTCCTTCTTGCTGCCTGCGGACAACAGGGGGCCGACGTTGCCCAGCCCGCATCCGATGACAGCGCCAGCCCGCTCCCACCGCCTCCGGTCGCGCGCGCCTCGATCACCCTCGGCAGCTTCGAGGGCCCGGTGACCGATCTTGCCGCGCTCGAAGCCAAACCCTTTGGCTTCCAGAGCGCGATCCTCGCGGCGAACGGGGATGCGGGGATCGCGGCCATCAGGGCTGATGGCGAAGCATCGACGGTCATCGAGACGATCGAAGCGCCCTACCTCATTGCGACGGCCAGCTTCCCGACCGGCGACGCCATCCTCTCCCTTTCGCAGTCCGGCGATCTCGATCTTCTGGACCCGGAAGGTTCAGGATCGATCGCCAGCGGGCGCGTTGCTACGGGCGCGATGAGTGACCTTTGCGTCTTCTCCGGCGATGAAACGGCGACCGCTGTCGTTGTCACGGCATCGAGTACGGTGGCCTTTGTCGATGTTTCCCTGACGGGCGAGCCGATCTCCGTGGTCGGAACGCCAGAAGTCATCGACGGTGTCATTGGCTGCGCCGCGGTGGGCGATGAACTTTATCTCCGGACGGCCGAGGGCTGGGATCGTCAGACCGCCAGCGGTGCCAAACCGACACCGCTCGAAAACGCCCCGGTGCTGGTCGCGGCAGGCGGCGAAGTCTTCGCCGTGGAGCCAGTGGGCGAGGATGCGCGGCTTCTCGTCAACGGTCAGCCTTTCGATACCCAGACGGCCGATGGCGAACCGCTCCGCCCGCTGATGGTGGAGCCGGCTTACGGCAATTTCGGCGGCGTCCTGCGGGATGGTGCCCTTATCGTTCTCGACGAAGGCCTCGGCCTGCATCTCATCCCGTGGCCTGCGATCGCCAAGCCGATGGGCTGGCCGGGCCAACTTGAAAGCTTATTGCCGGACGATACGGTGATGCCGGTTGACGGCCCGCCGCTGCCATCGCTCGAGCTCGATGACGGCCCCCTCGACCTCAAAGAGCCTGGGGCTGCGCCGCGCGAGCCTTATGGCGAGGACGAGCTGCCCCAGCCCCCTGACCTGCCGGAGAACCGGTAAGTCCGTAAACGGCGTAGTTCACGCTGGCGAGGACGAGGAGCGCGCCTGCCTGGTGCGCAAGGCCGAGCCAGAGCGGCACGGCCGCAACGATCGTCCAGATCCCGAGAAGAACCTGCAGCGCCACGGTGCCGCCGACCAGGAGCGCCATGGCCCGGCGGCCGGACCTGAGGGCGCGCCAGACGAAGACGCCTGCGGCGGCCAGCACGAAATACGCCCCGATCCGGTGATTGAACTGCACCGCCTCGATGCGCTCGAAGAGATCGAGGAAACGGGCGTCGGCTCCGAAATAGCCTGCCGGAAAGAACCTGCCGTCCATCAACGGCCATGAGTTGTAGGCAACGCCTGCGCGCAGCCCGGCAACAAAGGCGCCAAGGATGATCTGCAGGCTGGCGATGACCAGCAGGAAGACAGCGCTCTTGGCGAGCCACGGGTCCGGCACGGCCGCGAAGCCGCGGGGTTTGACCAGCGCGATGGCCTGCCAGACGACCAGCGAGAACAGGAGCAACGCTGTCGAAAGATGAAGCGCAAGCCGGTACTGGCTGACATCCACCCGCTCGGACAGGCCCGAGCTCACCATGTACCAGCCAATCGCGCCTTGAAGGCAGATAAGGAAGAACAGCCCCGGTAGACGCCAGCGCAGCGCGCCCTTCACCCGGCCCTGCACCCAGAAAACGATCATGGGAACAAGGAAAGCGAGGCCGATAAAGCGGCCGAGATTCCTGTGCCCCCACTCCCACCAGAAGATGAACTTGAATTCCTCGAGGCTCATCCCCGCATTCACCCGCTCATATTCGGGGATCTGGCGGTAGAGGGCGAAGGCTTCCTCCCACTGCTCCGCGTTCAGTGGCGGCAGCGTGCCCATGACGAGGTTCCACTGGGTGATCGAAAGCCCGGAATCGGTGAGGCGCGTCGCGCCGCCGACAATGACCATCAAGGCAATCAGCCCGGCCATGATGAAAAGCCAGGTTGCGACAGGGCGAAGCGAGGGGGTGTCTTGCGTATTCACGTCGCCCGTATATGCGAGGGAACACCGAAAACCCAAGAGGCCTCAGTGCCGCGGAAGATGACCATGGAGCCACGCCAGAAAAAGCTGATCGTCGCCCTCGCAACGGGGCCGTTCCTGCTGCTCTATGCGGGGCTGTGCCTTTGGATCTGGGACATGCTGCCCCAGAGCCGTTGGTCCGACTTTCTCTTCTTCATGGCCGCAGGCGTGGCCTGGGCCTTCCCGCTCAAGCCGGTGATGCTCTGGATGAACCGCCCGAAGGAAGGCTGAGGCCCTAGCGGCCCCCTCCCTCATCGCCCTGTTCCTCTTCGCCGGGCACGCGGAAGATCTGGCCCGGATAGATGAGGTCAGGATCGCGGATCTGGTCCGAATTGGCCTCGTAGATCACCGTGTACTGGAAGCCATCGCCATAGGCCCGCCGCGCAATCACCCAGAGATTGTTGCCCGGCTGGACGATGACATTGCCGTCCCTGAAGACGATGTCCTCCCGTCGCGCCTGCTCGAAGGGGACTTCGATGGCATATTTCGGTCGGCCGTCCTGGCCAAGCTGCACGATCTGGAGCGTGTAGCGACCGGGAGCTAGGCTGCCAGACACGGACCAGGTGCCATTCGCGTCAGCCTGGGTCTCCGCCACCGGGTTTCCATTGGCAAAGATCTGGACGACCGAACCGGGCTCGGCACGCCCTGCAAGGATGACGTTGCCCTCGCGGTCATAGTCGATGGTCTCGATCGCCAGAGGGCCGAGGCTTGGATCGAGCGGCGCTGCGCGCTGGAGCACTTCCGTCGTGCCGCCCGGCGTCGTGCGCAGGACCACCGGGCCCTGCCCGTCGGCCTCGGGCACGTAGATGATGACCGTCTCCTCGCCGATGATCTCCATCCCGTCTGCCGTGGTCAGCTTGAGGGTCAGTTCCACCGGGCCGGACTGCAACGGCGTATCGACTGCCATGGCAAAGGTGCCGTCGGAACCTATCGGCTCCGTCGCAATGCTTTCGCCATTGGCAAGAAGCTCGGCGGTTGCGCCAGGCTCGCCACGCCCGGCCACTGTCGCGAAGCCGTCGCGCGTGACCCGTACGATGTCGAAGGTCGGCGGGACGATCCCTGCCTCCACCTCGATTTCCACCTCATCCGAGGTGTCGGTGTCCGGGACCTGGCCGTCCCGTTGGGTCAGACCCCACCAAATGCCGAAGCCTAAAGCCAGAAGAATGATGACAAAAACGAGAGTGCGCATCGAACCGCCCAGAAACCTTGTTCCCCTACAACCCAACTCTGCTACGACGCTCGGCCGTCCGCAAGGATGGGGAAGTTTGAATAGCGATAATTCGGAGAGAACAACAAATGAACGAACTCCGCTCCATCTGTGTATATTGTGGTAGCCGTTTTGGACGTGACGATGCTTATGCCGAGGCTGCTGAAGCTGTCGGCAAGACGATTGCCGGTGCCGGCCTGCGCCTCGTGTTCGGCGGCGGCGAGCAGGGCCTGATGGGCACGGCGGCCCGCGCCGCGCGCGATGCCGGTGGCAAGGTTCTCGGGATCATCCCCACTTTCCTGCAGGAGCAGGAGGGCCTCCTCGAGAACATCGAAAGCCGTGAAGTCAAGACGATGCACGAGCGCAAGATCATGATGTTCGAGGAATGCGAAGCCTTCGCGGTGCTGCCCGGCGGTATCGGAACCCTCGAAGAAATGGTCGAGATGATGTCTTGGGCGAGCCTTGCGTTGCACAAGAAGCCGCTGGTCCTCGTCAACATCAAGGGCTTCTGGGATCCCTATATCAAGCTCATCGATCACATCTGCTCGGAAGGCTTTGCCTATCCGGGACTCCGCAACGCGATGGGCGTCGTGACCGATCCGACCGAGGTCGTCGAGAAAGCGAAATCGATGATGAAGCCGTCTCTTGAGACGGTCTGAGACTATTCCGCGACGCCGATATTGTCGGGACAATCGTTCTCGGCAGGTCGGCGATCGAGGGGGACCACATCGACGGTCTCGAGTTGCACCGTCGATTCGGTGATACCGTAGGCATCCCGTAGCCTGTCCTTGATATGCCTGAGCACCACATCCGGGTCGGCGCTCATTGGAATGACCGCGTGCAGGGAGATCATCGTCTCCCCCGGCGTGAGCTGCCAGGCGCGGCAGTCGTGCACGTCGAGAATGAGCGGCGAGGTTTTCAGCAGCTTCTTCACCTCCGACGCCGCGAGGCTCTTCGGCGCGGCCTGCATCAGGATCGCTCCAGTTTCCACGAGCAGAGGAATCGCCGAGCGGAGGATCAGCGCGCAAACGGCGAGCGTGAGGATCGGATCGATGATGGTGGAGTTTGTCCCCAGGATCACGAAAGCGGAGATGATAGCCGCGACCGATCCGAAAATGTCCGCTGCCACATGCAACATCGCGCCGCGCACATTCACATTGTCCGCCGCATTGGGGTGAAGGATCAGGAAGGCAGCAATGTTCGCTGCCAGCCCGACGACGGCGACACCGAGCATGAGGGGCGCGTTGATCGGCTGCGGGTCGCCCAACCGTTGGAAAGCTTCGAAAAGCAGGAAGCCGACGATGGCGAGAAGGCCCATGGCGTTGAGGAACGCTGCCAGGACCTGCGCCCGCTTCCAGCCGAACGGGAAACGGTCTGAAACCGGCCGTTTGGCCAGCCACTGGGCGCTGAGCGCGAGGGCGAGAGCGGCCGCGTCGGTGACCATGTGGCCGGCATCAGCCAGCAGCGCGAGCGACCCCGACAGCAGGCCACCGATGATTTCGACGATGGCGAAACCGGCAATGATCCCGAGGGCGACACCCAAGCGCCGTCCGCTGTTGTCAGCGTGACCGCCATGCTCACCATGCGCGCATCCGTGGTGGTGCGCGTGCTGCTTGTTCGACTGGCTCGTGGCCATCAGGTCCGCCTACAACCCTAACACTGCGCTGACACTGGCAGAAAATTCTAGGCTTTGCACCCGGCAATCCCAGCGACCGGCACAATGCGCGTCCAGCCATCCTCGCCGCTCAAGGCAAGGGTTCCGCCCTGGATGTAGCTCCCACTGGGGAAGGACTGCCCCCATCGCAGCCGCGCCTCGACAGTCACTTCGGGGTCCACATCCGGCAGTGTCTGGAAGACCTGTTGGCTCCGCATCCCAAGACGCAGCTCGCCCTCCTGGAAGAGAAGGCGGAGCGGCAGGGTTTCGCCGTCGATGGTCATCGTGGCATCGATGACATCGAGGGAACGGAAGATCGGCACGATGTCAGCGCCCGTCCGGGTCCATAGGATCATGCCGCACTGGCCGGCAGGGATCGCGTAGCCTGCGAGGGGCGAGGGATCGGGCGCTTCGGTGTCCCGCAAGGGACCCGTTTGCCGCTCGGACACATTCTCCGAGGTCGCGCAGGCGGCAAGGAGCAGGACGGGGAGCAGGCGCTTCAGCATCACAGGGTGGATTCCACGAGTCCGCTGCGTTCGGCAACATAGGCGTCGCCCTCGCGCCGAAATCCCGCACGCTCGAGAAAGCGCCCCAGCTCCCGCCTTGCCGGGGTGACCGAGAGCTTCGAGCGGTAACGGCCGTTGGGCTGCAGCCGCAACTCGGCGACGACCGAAGCATCCTCGTTGGAGCCCTGCATCGGGATCAGGAGGTCGGGGCCGTCACAGCGTCCCTGCCCTTCAAGCGGAAGCCCGCCGCGGGCGAAGACGCCGAGGCTCTGGGTTACGGCATCTGTCCGCACAAAGAGCTCTGCCTCGCGACAGCCATCCTTGCCGAACGCCACGCGCTCGATGTCCGCTTCGAGGTCGCCGCGAAGGGTCTGTCCGAAGACATCGACCAGACCGAAACGCGATAGCTCCATCGTACCCTCTGCATCGGAAAGCACGAACAGGCTGGACATCGCCCGGACATTGCCCGAGCCGTTGAGGCCGGGCCCCGCCACGGTCACATTGGCCTCCGCCTTCCCGGTGAGAAGCGGGAGGAAGCGCAGCGCGATCCGGGCGTCCCCGATGCGCTGTCCGTCAACCGTCAGCCCACGGATCTCTCCGTTCCAGAGCGTCCCGGTGACGCTTTCATAGCTGAGCGGCAGCCGCGCATTCTCGACCACAAGGCCCATGGGCAGGCGCGCCAGCAGCATGGTGAGGAACACGACCGCGCCGACTGCGATAAGACTGATCCGCATGTTACTGCCCCCGGCCGAGGGTGATCCGGGCCTCGACCGTACCAGGCGCTTCGCCCGGCGTGACGAAGGCCGAGGTCACGACGATGCCGCTCTCCGCTTCGAGATTTGCGAGCCATGCGAAGAAATCCTCCGAAGCCGTCCCGTTGATGTCGAGCTCGATCCGGCCGTCAGGTGTGTTGCTGATCCGGGTATAGGAAATCCCCTGGCGCTCGGCCGCTTCGGTCACCACTGAACGCAGGGCGCGGTCATCGGCACTTTCGACGCCGGGCGCTTCGAGCCCCTCGGTCAAAGCCGCGAGGCGCGCCGCTTCACGGAAATTCGCCATGCTCTGGCGCTCGAAACCGAGAATGGGAAAAATGATCCCGTAAATCAGCACCAGGAGAGCCGCGAGGGCGCCGAGGACGGCTATGAGCATCTGCTCGCGTTGGCTGAGACTGCGGTAACGGTCGAGCATCTATGAAGCCCTCAGGAACAGGCGGGTGACGAAAGCGCCGTCTTCGCTGCGGGCGTCTGCGCCTTCCTCGATCTGCACGCCGCGATCGGCGAGGTCTGCCGTGACGAGTTCGAGGTCGCTAAAGGACGCAAAGACAAGCTCCGCCGTCAGCTGGCCGTCTTCACTATAGGTCAGCGATTGCAGGAAGGTGGTCTCCTGGTCCTCCAGCACCTCTGCGAGGACGGCAGTCAGGGGCAGGAAGTCCGAGGTCGGACCAGTCACCCTGCGGTTCCTGACCTGGCGCTCCATGTCCAGCACGGGCGTTCCGGGGAAGGCGCGAGCGAAATTGGTTTCGGCAGCGTCGCGCTTCTCCGCGGCGGCAGAGGCGTAGCGAACCCCTTCGGTCAGGCTGCCAATCAGGAAGATGGCGCCGGCGATGACGGCGAGGCTTGCCGCCAGGAGATAGGGACGCAGATCGGGCATCGGCCGCCGCTTGGCAAACATGCCCGTGCGGAAGTTCGGCGCTTGCGCCGGATCGAGGTCCTTGAGGCCTACTCGCCGTATCTCCTGCCCTTCGAGGACGGCATCGGCGAAACCAGCTTCGGCCGTGAACGCACCTTCCTCGGTGCGAACCGCCGAGCGCTCGCCGAGGCCGAGGACGGCTGCCCCTTCGCTGATGGCAGGCAGCAGCGCATGATCCGTGGTGAGAATGTCAGGATCGAGACCGACCTCTTCGGCCGCGGTGAGGCCGAGCTCGATCGTCCGGCGGGGCAATGCTGTCACGAGGCGCTTGCCGTCCGTTGCAGGCCCGAAGGCGATGACCCGGCCTTCAATCGGTGCGGCCTGCTGGTCGTCGATCATCAGGCCCGCCGCTCGCTCGATATCCCGGCGGTTCTTCATCGGCAGGTTCAGGCTGCGCGTCAGCGCTGCCTCGCCGGGCAGTGCAAGGCAGACCGAGGCTCTGGGATTGGACTGGACCCGCTCCGCCAGCGCGGCAAGCGGCGTGTCCGCACCTTCATGGCCCTGTTCCTGGTCGATCCAGAACAGCGCGCGTGAGGGGTCATCGGGCGACAGAAAAACGATCAGGCTCATGGCAGGCGCTCTCCGACGCTGCGCTCGATCACCCGCGTCACACCGGCCTTGCGCCAGATCAGGCTCTCCTGCCGCATGCGGCCCGAGGGGACTTCGAGAAGGATCTCCATGGCGATCAGCTCGCTCGTCGTCGTCAACATGCTGGCGGCGTGATTGGGCAGCTCGGTGCCTGCAAGCAGCGGCTGGTTGAGAAAGGTTCCGACGTCTTCCCAGCCGGTTTCGGGCTTCTGCGCGATCACCTGCTCCGCCGCCGATCTTGTCAGGGCATCACCCAGCGCGCCCTGCAGCAGCGGGGCGTCATCGGGCGTCAGCGTGTTGACGTTCAGCATTTGAACTCCGTCGATCGGCAGGGCACAGAGCCTCGGTGCCAGAAGGGCATAAACATCGCGCGAAAATCCTGCGATCGCCCTTAATTCACTGACAGAAGCCAAGAGACCGCGCGGCGTCCTGTAGGGCACTGAATGGCGTGTGTAATCATAGTCTTCGAAGCCGCCGGGCAGCGGGCGCGTGTCAAAATCGACGAAGTCCGCGGCGCGCGCGGCCAGCTGCTGTCCCGCCGAACGGTTCGCGCCGAGGCTCTGTACCAAATCCGCGAACCGCTCCATCGCCGCTTCATCGGCCACGAGGCCGTCTTCACCCGGAGCGACAAGGTCGTTGATGTTGAAGCAGTTGCTGGCATCGCTGAAGCGGATGGTCGCCGTTCCCCCCTCGAACGGGATGATGACGGGCTGCTGGAAAAGCGGCGCTGTTGGCAGGTCAATCGCGTCGCCCTGCTCCTTGATGATCTTCAGCGCCGCCGTCTCGAGCCCCGCAATGGCCCAGAAGGCCTGGTCCCTGCTCTCTGCCGCGATGGTGCGGTTGAGCGAGCGGGTCATCAGCTCGGTCATGCCGATGGCAAGGACCGCGAGGGTCGCCGTCAGGAGGAGCACGGTAAGAAGCGCCGTGCCGCGCTGCCCTCGGCTCATACGCCGCCTCCGATCAGGAAAATGTGCTCCATCTCGTCATAGACCGGGTGGGTGAAGCGAAGCCGCACGGCCTCCGGCCGAGTGCTTTCGAACCGCCCGACTTCGGGCTCCCAGCGACCCTCGAAGAGGAACGCTATCTCGACATCCTCGACCCCCGAAACCAGCACTTCGTCACGGCTCGGGGTATCTTTGACCGCATCGAGATAGGGCCGGGTCCTGCGGATCAGGTCGCCATCGCGCTCGAGATAGGTGACGGCCTGGAGCTCGGCCCGCGGTTCCCGTGCGCCGGGGTTCGACCAGCCCGAACGGACGAGCGCGAGGAGCGGCTCTTCACCCCGCGTATCGAGAATCTCGTCCAGCGCCTCCCCGCCAACCAGCGAAGGCCGCTTGCGGTCGGTATCGGCCTCGAAGACAAGACGGTCCGTGAACAGATAGAGGTCTGCACGGATCAGCGTCCTGAAGCGCTCGATCTCGCCCGTGCGGTCCATCACCTCTTCCAGCTGGCGCGAGCCATTGGCAGCAATGCTCATCGCGGCCATGCCAATGGCGCTCACGGCGGAGAAGATGCCGAGGGCGATGAGCACTTCGACGAGGGTAAGGCCGCGCTGTTTCACTCAAGACCCTCCACGGCCCGGAGGGTCGAAAGGGTGGCGAGAACCTGCCCGTCGCGGCCGATGCGGACATTGGTCTCGACGGTTTCGAAGCCCTCGAGCGGCGCAGGGCTGCGGTCGATGACGTAGGTGAAGGCACGCCCCGCGATCTCTTCCTCGCCGGAAAGGTCCGCAGGCTGACCGGACCGCTTGGCCGCGACATAAGCGACCATAGCATTCTCCGCCACGATCCGTGCCAGAGCGCGCTCTTCGATGGCGGCGGCGTGCCGCGTGTGTTGGCCGATCAAGACGAGGATCGAGCCGACGATGGACGAGAGCACGGCAAGCGCGACAAGCACTTCGATGAGCGTCAGGCCCTTCTGGTCACGCATCGCCTTCCTCCACGAGTTCGCCAAAGGGGCCGACACGGATCTCTGCATCGCGGCGGCCGTCACTGAGCTTGACGGAGAACGGCGTCACCGAACCCTCAGGCCCAAAGACCACCTCCGGTTCCTTGGGCGCGTCGTCATCATCGGCCGGAGGGATCCCCAGCGGGATCTCTCCCCGGTGCTCCTCGAGTTCCCAGCCGCCCTCGGGCTTCAGTTCGAGATCGACGCTGCGCGGCAGCTCACGCACGGCAAGCTCCGACCACGCACCTTCCTCGGCCTTGTAAAGGACGTAGCCCCTTGGCATTGTCCGTACACCGTAGAGCGCGACTTCCGCCACCGCCGCCTCCCGCAGCGCGGCGATATCGCGCTCGACCTGCAGGGATGCCTTGGCGAGATCTGACTGGCCCCGCGGTACCGCAAAAATGACAATCCCGGCGGTCATGCCGATGATGAGCATGACCACGAGAAGCTCGACCAGCGTGAGGCCGGCTTCAGTTCTCCCAGGAGCCGATATCGGCATCGAGGCCCTCCCCGCCCGGGCGGCCGTCGCGTCCATAAGAGACGATATCGAACTCACCGAACTCGCCAGGATAGATGTAGACATAAGGATTGCCCCACGGATCTTCCGGCAGCGACTGGATGTAGCCGCCGGTCTGGTAGCGCTCCGGACGGCGCAGGCCACGCGGCATCTCGACCAGGGCTTCAAGGCCCTGTGCCTGGGTGGGGTAGCTCTGGTTGTCGAGCCGGTACTGAGTCAGCGCGGTTTGCAGGCGCTTGATATCGGTCCGTGCCGTCGAAACCGCGGCCTTGTCCGCCGCAGGCAGCACGTTGAAAACCACGATGCCCGAGATGAGGCCGATGATGACGATCACCACCATCAGTTCGACGAGCGTCAGGCCGCGCTGTTTTTCGTTCTTTTTCATAAGCATCACCTGTTATCCGAGCGCCATGTTATTGATCTGCAGGATCGGTAGCATGATCGACAAGACAATAAGCATGACAATCAAGCCGAGAAGCACGATGACCGCCGGTTCCAGAAGCCGAAGCGCCGTTGCCGTAGCCGTCTCGAAGCTCCCCTCCATCTGGGTCGCCGTGCGCGAGAGCATGTCCGGCAGCGCGCCCGAACGCTCACCCGCTGCGATCATCGAGGCCATGATGGGCGGGAACACTGCCGCCCGGCGGATCGCGACAGCAAGGCTCGCGCCCTCGCGGACGGCGTTCACGGCGGTGCCGATTTCCTTCTGGATATAGCTGTTGGTCAGTGTCCGGCGGGCGCCCTCCAGCGCTTCGAGAAGCGGCGCGCCTGCTGCGAAGAGTGTCGACAGCGTCCGGGCGAAACGCGCGGCATCAAGCTCCCGCATGAGAGGGCCGAGCACGGGAACCTTCAGGGTCCAGCGGTCGAGCAGGAGTCGTGCCCCTTCGCGCTTCCTCGCCTGCCAATAGCCAACGCCCATCAGCAGAACGATCAATGCCGCCAGCCAGCCCCAGTTGGTGATGAACTCCGACGCGCCGATCACGAGCCGAGTCGGCAGGGGGAGCTCGACGCCGTCCATGCGGCTGAACTGCTCGACCATGCGCGGCACGACGAAACTCATCAGGGCCCAGACGACACCGATGGCGACGACGAAGATACAGGCCGGATAGATGAGCGCCTGCTGCGCCTTCTGCGCCATCTGCTGGTTGCGCTCCTGCATATCCGCAAGGCGCGAGAGGACTGCGCCGAGATCGCCCGACGTCTCGCCCGAGGCAACGATGCCGCGATAGAGCGGGCTGAAGGCCTTGGGATGCTCGCCCAGCGCCTTGCTCATGCGCCAGCCTTCGATCACCCGTCCGCGCACGGCTGTCAGGACCCGTGCCATGACCGTGCCTTCCATCTGTTGCGCGACGGCGGCGAGTGCCTCCTCAAGGGGCATCGCCGCTTCGACGAGGGTGGCAAGCTGGCGCGTCGCGGCAATCACATCGGCTTTCTTCGGCGGCGGCGGCCCGCGGCGGATCTGGATGAAGGCCCGCTCCTGCGCCTCGCCCACCGAGAGGGGCGTGAGGCCCGAGGCAATCACTTCTCTCCGTGCACGGCGGAGGTTCTCCGCCTCGACGGTGCCGCGTTTCTTCCTGCCCGCGGCGTCGACAGCCTCGTAGCGGAACGCGGTCACGGCGCCTCCTGCTCCTGCACCACACGCAGGACTTCAGCGAGCGAGGTCCTGCCCTCGATCACATGCTGGTAGCCGCTCTCGGCGAGGGTCGGCACGTCGCGGAAGGCGACGGCGCGCATCTCCTGTTCCCCGGCATCATCGTGGATCAGCTTGCGCAGGTCTTCGCCGACCACCACCAGCTCGTAGAGGCCGACCCGGCCTTCATAGCCGGTGCCGTTGCAGGCCGGACAGCCCTTGGGCCGGTAGATCTCCCGTACGTCGCCCTTCTGTATACCGAGCATATCGCGCTCGAGCTTGTCGGGGCTGTAGGGCTCCTTGCAGTGGTCGCAAAGGCGCCGGACGAGCCGCTGGGCCAGCACACCGGCAATCGTCGGTGAAAGGAGGAATGGCTCGACGCCCATGTCGCGCAGGCGCGTCACGGCGCCGATGGCCGAGTTGGTGTGGATCGTCGAGAGGACGAGGTGGCCGGTCAGCGAAGCCTGCACGGCGATCTGCGCCGTTTCCACGTCACGGATTTCGCCGACCATGACAATGTCCGGGTCCTGACGGAGGATCGCACGCAGTCCGGTGGCGAAGCTCATCCCGACCTTGTTGTTCACTTGGGTCTGGCCGATACCTTCGAGCGCGTATTCGACAGGGTCCTCGACGGTGAGGATGTTGACACCGGGATCATTCAGCAACGTCAGCGCGGCATAAAGAGTTGTCGTCTTGCCCGACCCCGTCGGGCCGGTGACGAGGATCACCCCGTTCGGCTTACGGAGCACTTTCTCGAAACGGTCCCGCAGGGCCTGCGGCATCCCAAGAGCATCGAGGTCGAGCTGCGCCTGCTCCTTGTCGAGAAGGCGCATAACGATCCGCTCGCCGAAACGGCTGGGCAGCGTCGACACACGCACATCCACCAGCCGGCCGCCCATGGCCAGCGAGATCCGGCCATCTTGCGGCACGCGCTTCTCGGCGATGTCGAGGCGGGCCATGACCTTCACCCGGCTGGTCAGCACGGGCGTCAGCTTCTGCGGCAGGCTCAGCACCTCGCGCAGCACGCCGTCGATCCGTAGCCGGATGGAAAGCGCGGTTTCGTAGGGCTCGACGTGAATGTCGGATGCGCGGGTCTTGATCGCTTCGGCCACCAGCGCATTGATGAGGCGGATGACCGGCGCGTCATCCTCGGTATCGAGAAGGTCGGCTGTCTCGGGCAGGCCTTCCGCGAGGGTGGAGAGATCCTCGACCCCATCATCTTCCTCGAATGTCGCGGCAGACAGGCCCTCGACGGAGTAGATCTCGGACAACCGGCGCTCGAACACTTTATGCGGCAGGGTTTCGAAGCGCACAGGCTTCCCGGCGGCGCGGCGCGCCTCGACAAGAACCATGGGGGCAAGCGCTTCATCGCTTTCCCGGCGACCGATCACGGCCTCGCTGCCCTCGCTCTCCAGCAGGATCAGGCCCTGTTCTTTCGCGAAAGCATAGGCAAAGCGCGGCACGTCTTCGGTGTGCGGAGTGTCGATGGTCGCGGTTTCGCTCATCAGTTGCTCTGGTCTCCGCCCGACGTGGTGCCTGGCACGACGTAGCTACCGTTGGTGCCGATAAGTTCTTCGTTCACGCGGTCGAGGCGCGAAGGCCCTTCCTTGCGGCGTTCGGCACGGAGTTGGCGCTGCCGCGCGAAATCGTATTTCCTTGCCGTGACCGCATCCGCATCACGGGCATCACGGACGATCGTGGGACGGATAAAGACCATCAGCGTGGTCTCCTCCTCCGATCGGCTCTGGCCCTTGAACAGGTTCCCGACAAGCGGGATGTCGCCGAGCAGCGGGACCTTGGTCGCCGTGTTGCGCTGGTCGTTGTCGACAAGCCCGCCGACCACGATGATCTGGCCGTTGTCGGCCGTCAGTTCCTGCTCCGTCACCGACTTCTGAAGGATCGGGCTGTCGGACTGGGCGGTGAAGGCCGTCAGGGAGCTGACTTCCAGCTTGATCTTGAGGGTGACGGCGTCGCCGTCATTGATCTGCGGCGTCACCTCGAGGATCGTACCGACATCCTGGCGCTCGATGTTCCGGAAGCCGCCCTGGAAATCCGTCCCCACTGCCTCGCCTGTGACGACCGGGATCTCCTGGCCGACCTGGAGGCGCGCAGGGGTGTTGTCGAGGGCCATGGTGAAAGGAGTGGAGAGGACGTTCGAGCGGCTGTCCGACTGGATCGCCGAGAGAAGGACGCCGTACACGCCGCCATCATCGGTGACGTCGCCGAAGCCCGCGAGGAAGCCGTTGAAGCTCAGGAGGTCCTGCACCGCCGCGGTGACAAGCTGGCCCGAGATCGCCGCGACATTCGGGTCGCGGTTCTGGACCGGCACGTCGCGCGTCGTTCCGTCCGGCAGTGTTTCGCGCGTGAAGGTCTGGTCCGTGTCCTCGGCAAGGAAGTAGGCCGCGCCCGCCGCAGAGAGAAGATTGGGCCGGGTGTCCGTGAAGCTTGCCGCGGTGACCGGAAGGCCGTCGCCCCCGGAGAGATACTGCACGCCCAGCTCCCGCGCCGTGTTGTTGGCTATTTCGACCACGATGGCTTCGATCATCACCTGCGGACGGCGAATGTCGAGCTGCGACACGAGCTGGCGGATCGTCCGCTGGGCTTCGGGCGAGGCGTTGACGAGGATCGCATTGGTCGGCTGGTGGAAGGTGACGATCGGGCCGCCATTGCTCGGCGCCGCGGCGGAGCCTTCACCGGCTGGTGCTGCTTGCCCGGTGATAAGCTGGGTGATGATCGGCACCAGCTCCTCGCCATCGGCATGGTTGAGATAGATCGCGTCGAAGTTCCCGCGAACCCCGCCAGTGCGGTCGAGTTCCTCCACGATCGGCAGGACACGGGCGATCTGGCGAGCAGTACCGCGCAGAACGAGCTGGTTGGTCGCGACCGTGGGAATGACCTCAAGCCGACCGCCGCGGTTCTCGCCATTACCCGGCGCATTCAGGCGGTCGAGGGTTTCGGCGACGCTCGTCGCATCGGCGTTCTCGAGGCGGACGGTCTTGACCACCGTGTCGTCGACATCGACCGTACGGATGATCTGGCGCACACGCTCGACATTGCGCCCTGTGTCCACGACAATGAGCGAGTTGCTCTCAGCAACCGGAAGGATCAGGCCTTGCGGGCCGATCAGCCCACGGAGGGAGCCTGCCGCGTTGCGGGCATCGACATTGTCCAGCGGGAAGATCCGGGTAACCGTTGCGCCCTGCAGCTCGCCATTGCCGACGGGGCCGGCATCGCGGCTGCCCTGCTCGATCGGGACGATCTTGTAGGTCCTGTCACCGGCCGGGACGGCGGTGAAGTTGTTGACCTGGAGAGTCGCGAGGAAGACTTCGAAGATTTCCTCCGGGGTCATGGTCACGCCGGGCGGCGAGATGATGTTCACCCGGCCAGACAGCCGCGGGTCGAGGATGAAGTTGAAGCCCGTCCGCTCGGCGATCTCCGCCGCGACCACCTTCAGGTCGGCGTCTTCGTAGTTGAGGCTGGCGAGGCCGTTCTGTGCCGCAGCGGTCCCCGAAAGGACGAGGACTGACGAAGCGAGAAGGCCTTTGAGCAGTGTACGCATAGAACCTCAGAATTGCATTCCGTCCGGCAAGGTCAGGATGATGTCTTCCTGCTTGTCGTCACGCTGGACGGTGAGGATGAAGCTGCCATCGGCGGCGGCCTGGTCCAGGATGGCCTGCCAGTCCGCGGAGGCGGCCGTGATGGGTTCGCCATTGACGGCGAGCGGGAGGTCGCGGGGCCTGATGCCCTGACGGTCGAAGACACCAAGAGCCGGTCCGAAGATCTCGCCCATGGTCTGGCCACGCATCGGCATCGTAGCCACGAAATCAGCGACGTCGATCGGTACGGCATCGCCCTGCGGGTTCGCGAAGGAGGGATCGGGCGCGCCTTCGCCGCCTTCCTGCTGCAACTCGGGTCGGCTCGGGAAGAGAAGCGCCTCGCGGGTGCCATTGCGGCTGATGATGACGCGCCAGTCCTGGACTTTCTCGAGGGTCACACCGCGGACCACCTGGTCGCCCTCGGCAAAGCGCTGCTGCTGGCCACCGGGGGTTTCGATGATCGCGGTGCTGAGGCCCCCCTCCTCGCGGCTCGGGAACGTGCCTTTCAGCTTGAGCTGCAGGGTCGTGACCGGCAGCTCTTCCTCGAGGACGAGAGGGCCGCTGGCCGAAGGCTGCGCGCCCTCGAAAATATTTCCGTCAGTCAGCACGGAGAGGTCGTAGGCGAGGCCCTGTTCAGGCCGCTTTTGCTCGTTCAGCCGCACATCGGCACTGATGGGAGAGATGATCGCGAGCACCAGATCGACGAGCGCCAAGGCGAGCAGCACGACAGCGACGAGCGCAGCGACAAAAGCCGCACCATTCATTCTGCCTTGGCTTTCAGGCACTTGCCGCCCCAGCACTGCAATCCCCTTTTTGTCCTGCCGCGCACGCTCGCCGGTGCGCGCCTGCACGCCCACACTAAGAGCAATGGGCGCAGAGACCACCCACAACACAATAAGATAACGATTAGGTTTGCGTAACCGAGACACGCGCAAAAACCGCACGGCGCTTGGATTTTTAGCCTTAAGGCACCCGCCGACCGGCCGATGGTGCGGTCATCGGACGAAACGCCCTCGGGACGCCGGTTTCGCCGGGCGGCGGCGTAGCGGGCTGTTAACCGTAGACCCGGCACCTTGCCGGCGTAAGGTCCCGGCGATCCGGGTGTACCTGCGGTTTGCGAGCGAGGAATGTCCAGCATGGCGGCTGTCACGATTGCGCTGCTTCTGGGGACAATCCTCGGCAGCTTCCTGAATGTCGTCATCAGCCGCGGTCCCAGGAAGTGGGGTCTCGTCGAATCGGCGGACAGGCCCGCAGGTCTCGCCTTCCCTGCATCCCAATGCGAAAATTGCCACCGCAAGCTGTCAGCCCACGAACTTGTGCCCGTGGCAAGCTATATAGCCCTGCGCGGGACATGCAGAGCCTGCGGCGCCGCGATCGGCCTGCGCCACCTCCTGGTCGAGATCGCGGGCGGCGCGATTCTCGCCCTCGCTGTCTGGCGGCATGGCGTGAGCGCCGATGCTGCCGCGATGGCGGTTCTCCTTTTCCTGCTTCTCGCGCTTGCCGTGATCGATGCCGAGACGGGATACCTCCCCGATGCCCTGACATGGCCGCTGCTGGCGCTCGGGCTTGCCGCGTCCTTCCTGCCAGGAGGAACCGGGCCGCTTCAAGCCGCGCTTGGTGCTGCCATAGGCGGCGGCGGGCTCTGGCTCCTTGCGACACTCTACAAGCGCTTCCGCCATCGTGACGGGCTCGGTGGCGGCGATGTGAAACTCCTCGCGGCAGGCGGCGCGTGGTGCGGGGCCTATGCCCTGCCAGTTATCCTGCTGGTCGCCAGCCTCTCCGGCCTGCTCGCCGCAGTCGCAGGGATGGTGCTCGGCCAGAAAGAGCGGGCAATGACGGCAGAACTCCGCTTCGGACCCTATCTCGCAGGCGCCATCGCGCTTGTGTATGCCATCGGCGAGCCGCTGGCCCTTGCCTCCTGACCCGCCGGGGCCAGTTGGCTCCCAAGCGGACAACAAGGAGGATCACGCCATGACCAGCCGTCTCGTCGAATGGAACACCGACGACCAGACCTTCGAGGGCAAGCTTTTCACCCCCTCAGGCCCTGCCAAGGGCGCTGTCCTCGTCTGCCACGCCTGGGGTGGACGCAACGCGCATGAAGAGAACTTCGCTGAACGCCTCGCAGGCCGCGGCTATGTCGCCATGGCCGGCGACGTCTACGGCAGAGGCGTCCGGGGGAACAGCAATGAAGAAAACGAGAAGCTGATGACGCCGCTGGTCCAGGACCGAGAGCGGCTCCAGACCCGGCTCCGCGCGTCCCTCGATGCCCTTGCAGCCCAGGATGAGGTCGACGCCGGCAAAATCGCCGCGGCCGGGTTCTGCTTCGGCGGGCTTTGCGTCCTCGACATGGCGAGGACCGGCGCCAGCGTGAAAGGCGTCGCCGCGTTCCACGCCATCCTCGGCAAACCGGAGAATCCAGGCTCCGGCAAGATCGAAGCAGAGGTCATCGCCTTCCAGGGTTTCGATGACCCGATGGCCGGGCCGGACGAGCTCCTCGCCTTCGGCCATGAAATGACAGAGCGCAGGGCCCGTTGGCAACTTTACACCTTTGGCGGCGTCGCCCACGCCTTCACCAACGAAGACGCGAACGCGCCGGAGATGGGCCTGAAATTCGACGCCTTCGCCCGCGACCGGAGCTATCACGTCTTCGATCACTTCGTGGACAGACTGTTCGCCTAGGCTTCGCCTGCATTCGGTGCGCGGAAGAGCTTGCCCTCTTCCGCCCACCAGATCGACAGCACCGACAGGCCACTGACAATCGTGAAGCCTGCGGCCAGCACGACGACCTGGTCATCGAACAGGCTACCGATGAAGGCGCCGATCAGCCCGGCCACTGCGGATTGCAGGAAGCCGAGGATCGCGGACGCCGATCCCGCCACTTCGCCGAGCGGCTCCATCGCAATGGCGTTGAGGTTGGCGCCGATCAGCCCGAGCAGGGGAAACAGAAGCGCCATCAGCGTCATGAACAGCCAGAAGGGCGGGTTACCGCCGAACGACAAGAGCGTGAGCACCCCTGACAGCGCCGTAAAGGCGATGAGCGCGCCATGGGACAGCCGACGCGCGCCGAGCTTGTGGACGAGCCGTGAATTTACCATCGAGGTCACCGCCATCAGCGCGGCAACTGCCCCGAAGGCGATCGTGAAGGTCCGGTCGAGGCCATAGACGCCGACATAGAGCGGCTGCGCCACGGTGAGAAAGGCGAACAGTGCGCTGAAGAAAAAGGCCGTGGCCGCGCAATAGCCCGCCACCAGCCGGATGCGCAGGATGGCGCCGAAACCATTGACGATCGTCCGTGCCGAGAGGTCCCGGCGGTATTCAGGCTTCAACGTCTCTGGCAACCTGACGGCACACCACGCCAGAAGCGCGATCGCGCTCAGCGCCATGGCCCAGAAGATCCCCGGCCAGCCGCTGACGATCAGCAGCCCCTCCCCGGCCATGGGCGCAAAGATGGGCACCACCATGAAGACCATCATGACGAGGCTCATGAGGGACGCCATCTCGCGGCCCTTCATTGTGTCACGGACCACCGCGAGGGCGATGACTCGCGTCGCTGCGGCGCCGACGCCCTGAAGCGCCCTGAGGAGGAGGACAGCTGTGAAATCTGCGGTCATGAGCACGCCGATCGCAGCGAGAGCATAAAGCACCATGCCGACGAAAAGCGGCGCGCGCCGGCCATAGCGGTCCGCAATCGGCCCGAAGGCGAGCTGTCCCACGCTGAAACCCAGGATGTAGGTAACGAGGATCATCGCCACGTCGGTCTCGTCGGTGACGGAAAACGCCTGCGCCAGCTCGGGATAGGCAGGCAGGACGATGTCGATCGCGAAGGCGTTGAGCGCCATCAGGGCGGCGATGACGACGATGAACTCGGCCCGCCCGACGCGCCCGGCGATCAGGTTCCTGTTCGGCGCTTCGGGGGCTGCGCGCGTGACGCTCGACATGGCTGTGGGCTCTCAGGACGGACTGTCGAGATAGCCCGGAAGCGCGGCGGGCGCACCCATCTGCAGCGTCGCGGCGTCAGGAAGCGGCGGATTTCTCTTTTGCGTCCTTCGTGCCGATGCCGAGCGCCTTGAGCTTCCGGTGCAGCGCCGAGCGCTCCATGCCGACAAAACCTGCGGTGCGCGAGATATTGCCGCCGAAGCGTCCGATCTGCGCGAGCAGGTATTCCCGCTCGAACCGCTCC
Source organism: Parvularcula lutaonensis (assembly GCF_014651915.1). Classification (GTDB taxonomy): domain Bacteria; phylum Pseudomonadota; class Alphaproteobacteria; order Caulobacterales; family Parvularculaceae; genus Parvularcula; species Parvularcula lutaonensis. The sequence continues at coordinate 603,435 of NZ_BMXU01000002.1, read as the reverse complement.
CGCGCCTCCCGCAAGGGCAGCGCGATGATCTGCTCCATTTCAGGCCCGGCAGGCAGGGCAGGGCCTGCGCCGATGATCTCGTCGGGGAGGTGTTCGATCCTGATCTCCCGCCCCTCGCCGCGGCCGACCATGATGAGGGTTCGCTCGAGGACGTTGCGCAGCTGCCGGACATTGCCCGGCCAGTTATAGGCCTGCAGGGCCGCCAGCGCGTCCGGCGCCAGCACCGGCGCGCGCTCGGGCGAGCCTCCCGAAAGCTGCTCGAGGAAAAAGGACGCCAGCGCAGGGATGTCCTCGCGCCGCGAGCCGAGCGACGGGGTCTTGAGGCCAACGACCGAGAGGCGGTGATAGAGGTCCTTGCGGAACGTGCCCATCTCCGAAGCCTCGAGCAGGTCCTCCGATGACGTTGAAATGATACGCACGTCGACATTGACCGCATTATTGCCGCCAACCCTGCGGAAGGACTGGTCGATCAGGACGCGCAGGATCTTGCTCTGGGTCTCGATCGGCATGTCGCCGACTTCCTGGAACAGGAGCGTGCCGCCGTGGGCCTGTTCGAGAAGGCCGATCTGCCGCGGCCGGCCATCCTCCCCCTCGATGCCGAAGAGCGCCTCTTCCATATGATCGGGTTCGATTGCAGCAGCCGCGACGACAACGAAGGGACGTGACGCACGATCCGAACGCGCGTGGATCGTGCGGGCAACCAGCTCCCTGCCGGAGCCGACAGGCCCCTCGATGAGGACCCGGCTCCGTGCCTGCGCCACCCGGTCGATCGACGCGCGCAGCTGCGCCATCACCGGGCTCTTGCCGATCAGCGTCAGCTCGCGGCTCTTCTCCTTCAGGGCACGGTTCTCCCGCTGCAGCTGCGCCCGTTCCAGCGCCCTGCGCGCGGTCAGCATCAGCCGCTCGGCCGAGAGCGGCTTCTCGAGGAAGTCGTAGGCACCCTTCTTGATCGCCGCGATCGCGGTCTCGATCGTGCCGTGGCCGGAGATGATGACGATTGGGAGGCCGGGGTGCAGCGCTTTCAGCTCCTCCAGCACGCCAAGCCCGTCGAGGCGCGATCCCTGTAGCCAGATGTCGAGGATCACGAGGGCTGGCGGCCGCTTCGCCACGGCCTCGAACGCCTCGTCGCTGTTCGCCGCGGTGTAGGGCGCGAAGCCCTCGTCTTCGAAAATACCCGCGATCAGGTCCCGGATGTCCGGCTCGTCGTCAACGATGAGGACGTCAATGGCCATGAAGCGCTGGCTCCTCCGGCTTGTGTTGCTCATCAGTCACGGTCTCTTGTCCCGGATCGACCGCAGATTGCAAGCGGGGCAGGAAAAGAGACGCAACGGCCCCTCCTCCTTCGCGGTCGCGGATCTCGAAGGAACCGTCATGGTCCTCGATCGCCTTGCGCACGATGGCGAGGCCAAGGCCGGTCCCCTTCTCGCGGGTCGTCATGTAGGGCTCGGTCAGGCGGTGGCGCAGCTTGTCGGGCAGGCCGCGGCCATTGTCCCGGACCTCGACCCGGACGCCGGAGCGCTCCTCGATCACCTCGACCTCGACCCGGCCATCCTCGACCGTCTCGTCCTCGGTGATCGCCTCGGTGGCGTTCTTGATGAGATTGGTCAGTGCCTGGACGATCAGGCGGCCATCGCACAGCACTTCGACAGGATGATCCGGCAACTGAACGTCATAGGTTACATTGGGATTGGCGACGGTGAAGGGGAAGACAGCCTCGCGCGCAAGCTCGCGCAGGTCGTTCTTCGCCATGATCGGCTCGGGCATCCGCGCAAAACTCGAGAACTCCGTCACCATGCGGCCAATATCGCCGACATGCTTGACGATCGTCGCCGTGCACTGATCGAAGATTTCGCGGTCCCTTCCTTCGAGGTCCTTGGCGTAGCGGCGGCGCAGGCGTTCCGCCGAAAGCTGGATCGGCGTCAGCGGGTTCTTGATTTCGTGCGCGATCCGCCGCGCGACATCAGCCCAGGCGGCAGTCCTCTGCGCAGTGACGAGCTCCGTGATGTCCTCGATCGTGATGACGTAGCCGGGCGAGTCCTCGCCCGGATCGGTCTCGGGGGAGATCTCGACGATCAGGGAACGGACGCTGCCCCCTTCGCCCCATTCGAGGCTTTCGCGGCTCCGCCTTCCGGTCTTCTTGGTCATGTCGAAAAGCCGGGCGATCGGCGGGATAACGTCATCGATCCGCTTGCCGAGCAGTTCCTGCGGATCCTGTCCCAGGATGCGAGAGGCGGCGGGGTTGGCGACGCCGATCTCCCCGTCGCTGTTGACGCTGATGACCCCGGCCGGGATCACCGCCAGCATGGTCTCGATGAAGAGACGACGGTTCTCGGCATCCTCATTGGCGGCGATCAGCTCCTCGCGCTGTTGCGCCAGCCTTTCGGTCATGTCGTTGAACGCCTTGCCGAGATCGCCCAGCTCGCCGTCGCGGCGCTTGACCTCGACCCGCCCGGTCAGGTCGCCGGCCGACACCCTGTCGGCGGCGGTCGCCAGCCGCCTGATCGGGTTGACGATCGCATTCGCCACGATCAGCCCGACCAGCGCCGCGCCCAGAAGAAGGACCACGGACAAAAGCAAGAAGCCACCATTGGCGACCGAAGAGAGCTGCATAACCCTGGTCTGGAGGGCCCGGTTCGCGTCCCTGAACTCCCGCACCGCGACCAGCTCATGGGCGATCACCGGGTTTTCAGCGCGATAGCCCACGAGATAACCGTCTGCCCCGCCCCTTATCGGGATGACGATGAACCAGACATTGAGCGTGTCCTGGTCGACGGCGCCGAAGCTCACCCGCGCGACGTTCTCGACACCGGAATCAGCGGTCAGGAACGACTGCGGAGGCAGCGGCTGCGGGGGCATGTTGCTCACTGTCGTCCGTACTATGACTTTCCCTTCTGGCCCGATATGGGTCAGCTCTCCGAAGCGGTAGAGCGTGGCAAGACCACTGAGATACTTGCGGTAGCCGATCGGCGCCGTGTCCGGGCGGACCCCTCCACTCATCGCACGAGACAGCTCTCTCTCGGCGATCAGGATGTTGAAGCCCATCTCCCGAGACACACTGTCCGCATACGCATTGGCGAGGTTCCGCGCGACGCTGGACGAGGTCTCGATCCGCTCGACAAAGAATTCATCGGCCAGCGTGCCCATCATTGCACCGGTCAGGGTAAAGGCCACGGCAGCGGGAAACAGGGCGACCACGGACAGAAGAAGGGCCAGCCTGCGGTGCATCTTCGCACCCGACAGCCGCTCCCTCTGTGTCCGCCAGAGCTCCCACAACCTGTCGAGGACAAGCACTGCCAAGACGAAGGCCACGCCGGTCATCAGGGCGAAAATCATGGGGATCGGCACGGGCAGGCCACTGATCTCTTCGATCGGGACGCTGCCGGCCACGAAATAGGCAAGCACGCTCGCCGCCACGATCGCGATGATGCCGACCATGATTGTCCGGATAAGGCGGGCGGGCGACGGTTGCCCCTCCGTCGTCCCGCCCTTCGGCCTGTCTACGCGCTGGCCTAGCACCTGCCGTTTCCCTGTAACGGCATTACTCGCATTTTCGTGATCGTTGATCAAGAGGTAACCATTTCCATGCGCCAGACCGTCGTCACGCAGCGGCTTTATCGCGCGCAGGGCCGAAGAGCCGCTCCAATATCGCGCGCACCTTAGCGGGATCGGTCTCTGAGCAAAGGTTTGCCTTGGCTCGGGACTTCGCCTCATCCGGGAATTCCGGCGTCACGTCGACAAGCGCCGCGAGGTGTTTCCGCGCCATGCGCACACCCAGCGCTTCGCCGAGTTCAGGGCTCTGGCCGTGTCCCTCCCGGTAGAGTGTGACAGTCTTTTCATACTGCTCGATCGCCATCCGGCCCCGCTCTTCGAAGCTTGGCGGCACCATCTCGCTGCCGTCCCGTAGTGCCGTGTCCATCGCGGCGGGCAGCCAGGGCCGTCCCGTGGCGGCGCGCCCGACCATCACGGCATCCGCGCCGGACTGCGCCATCGCCTCGCGGGCATGTTCCACGGTTTCGATGTCTCCATTGACCACGAGGGGCAGCGAGGTCGCCTCCTTCACCTCCCGCACGGCGCGCCAGTTCGCAGTGCCCTTGTAGAAATCACACCGCGTGCGCCCGTGCACGGTGAGGAGCTTCACCCCCGCGGCCTCCGCCCGCTGTGCCAGTTCCGGTGCGTTGAGGCTCTGCCAGTCCCAGCCAAGGCGCATCTTCAGCGTCACAGGTACGGAGACGGCATCCACTGTCGCCCGGATCAGGCTTTCCGCGTGGTCGAGATCGCGCATCAATGCCGAGCCTGAGAGAAGCCCGGTCACTTTGCGCGCGGGACAGCCCATGTTGATATCGATGATCTCGGCGCCCATCGCCTCGGCGACCTTCGCGCCTTCGGCCATCCACCGTGCCTCACGCCCGGCGAGCTGCATGACCTTCAGGTGCTCGCTGTCATCCATGGCGGCGCGCAGCACCACGTCCGGCCGCTCACGGGTCAGCTCTTCCGAGGCCACCATCTCGGTGACGACATACGGGCAGCCAGCCGCCTGCGCCGCCTGCCTGAACGGCAGGTCGCTGATCCCGGACATCGGCGCCAGCAGGACACGCGTGTCGACGGTGTGAGGGCCAATCTGAAGCATCGCGCGCGCATAGCGCAGAACAGCGCGAAACGCACGTTTTCGCTCGGTCAGGGGCTAGAGCCGCCCCGGCAACCTCTCGCGCGCTTCCGGCATCGTCCGGCCTATCGGCGCAAGCAGGCGCTCGGTCACGAAGTAACCGGTCAGCGCGAGGGCCGCTTTCACGTCGCCCTCGGTCGGCTCGCCCATGTCGATCAGGAAGGGCGGAAGGGGAAGCATCTTGTCCTTATACGGAAGGCCGGCTTCGTAACTCACCGCCCCGCCAGACTTCGGCGAGACGAAACAGAGCTCCGCACCGTCCTCCAGACGCCTGTCCGTCGCCACGCAGCGGTCGAGCGTCAGCCCGCCGCCTAGCGCGGACAACAGCCCCACCTCCCACTTCGCCAGCACCACGGGCCAGATCCTCCGCTCGCCGAAGGTGTCGAAAAGCACCTCGGTTGCCTCGAACAGTCCCGGCACGCCCTCCCCTTCGGGCAGGACATGAAGCAGGAGCTCCGCCGTCGCTGTGAGAGCCGACAGGGCTTTCGGGTCCCCGAACACCGCAGAGGCCCTGGGCTCCATAAGGTCGATGTCAAAATGCCCGAGGCTATCGGCGGACTTGCCCCGCCAGCGGACCTCGATGCCGTTTCCGGTCTGCAGGATCGGCGTCTTGCCCTTGCCCTGGCCGCCATAGACGAGCGCGGACACCTTGCCGCGCTGCGGCGTGAAAACCGTCAGCAGGCTGTGGTTCTCGCCCTGGGTCCGGTTGGCAAGGACGATCGCGCGGTCACGCCAGTCCATCGTGGCGTTCTCCCATTTTGACTCAGGCTGGTATAGGCTCGCGCAGCGAGAAAGGCACGCACGCAGGGGGGAACGATGTCCGAAACGGCGCTCAAGGCCCCACACCAGCTCGGACTCGACTCTTTCGTCGAAGACCTTTTCGGGCTCAACATTCGTGGTCTCGGCACGATCAGGGATCTCCTTGTCCGGCCAAAGGCCGTGTTCGAAGCGGCACGCTCTCCTGACTGGGAGGAGCGCTACACACCCTCGATCCGCCTCGTCTTTTCGATCCTGACGGTGATGGCCTTTTTCAGCTTCATCTGGGCGGGCGACGACTCACCGATGGTCCAGGCCATGATCGAAGGTCTCCTTGCGTCCTCCGATGAGACCGGGCGCACTGAGCAAGAGGCAGTCGATATCGCCAACCGGATCGTCGCGCTTTATGCAGCGTCCATCCCCTTCGTGTACATCATCTGCCACGGGCTTGTGTCCTTGGTGGTCCGGGTCTGGGGCAAGGGAACCCCCGCTTTGGTCCGCATGCGGCTCTACATGCTCTCGATCGTTCCCAGCATGACGTTCAGCGTCTTGTCGCTGTTCCTGGCGCCCCGTTTCGGGGAGTCCCTGCTGTACCTCGCTCTCAGCTATCTCACCGCCATGGCGCTCGACGCCGCCACTGCCTACCGGGGCGGTATCGTCGGTTCTTCAAGCTTCAGGCGTGTGCTGAAGGCTGTCCTGTTCGCGCTGGTATCGTTTGTTACCACAGCGGTCGCCAGTGCTCTCGCCATCGCCATACCGGGGATCTACGTTGCGCTGCAGGCCAGCTAGACGTCGAGCCCCATATTCCGCAGGCGTTCTTTCTCATCCGCCCATCCTTCGCGCACCTTGACGTAGAGGAAGAGGTGCACGGTCTCGCCGAAGATCTCCTGCATCTCCTCCCGCGCGGTCTTGCCGACATGGGCGATGGTGCGGCCCTTATGGCCAAGCACCAGCTTTTTCTGGCTGTCGCGATCGACGTAGATCGTCTGCTCTAGGCGCAGTTCGCCGCGCTTGGTCCGCTCCCACATGTCCGTCTCGACGGTCAGGCTGTAGGGCAGCTCTTCATGCAGGCGCAGGAAGAGCTTCTCCCGCGTGATCTCCGCCGCCATCATCCGGTCGTTGATGTCGGAAAGCTGGTCTTCCGGGTAAAGATGCGGGCCTTCCGGCATCCGCTCCACGAGCCATTTCTGCAGGTCCTCCGTGCCACGCTTCTTCTTCGCCGAGATCATGAAGGTCTCGGTGAAAAGGCCTTCTTCGTTGAGCACCTTGGCGAGATGGAGAAGCGGCGGTCGCGGCATCCGGTCGATCTTGTTCAGGACAAGGACTGCCTTTTTGCCCGCCTCCTTCAGACCGGCAATGATCCGGTCGGTATCCTCCGCGGCTTTCATCGCTGCAGGGCTCGCATCCTCGTTCATGGTCGAGAGATAGGCGGGCGCATCCACCAGAAGCAGCACCTCGTCGGCACCCTCGATAGCGTCCCAGGCAGCCGTGACCATTGCCTTGTCGAGGCCGCGCTTCGCGTTGAAGATCCCCGGCGTGTCGACATAGACGATCTGCGTGTCGTCGTGGACGGCAACGCCCCTGATCCGTGCGCGGGTCGTTTGCACCTTGTGCGTGACGATCGAGACCTTGGCCCCGACCATCAGGTTGACGAATGTCGATTTGCCTGCGTTGGGTGCGCCGAGAACCGCGACGACGCCGCATTTCTGAGCTTGGTCAGTCATCGGACCATACCCCCTCGCGCACGAGCATCTTCCTGGCCGCAGCCGTCTGTGCATCGCGCTTGGACGAGCCTTCGGCCTGCTCGGGTTTCAGCTTCCCTGCACGCACTTCGACCGTGAAGCACGGCGCATGATCCGGGCCCCGGCGTTTGATATCGGCATAGCTGGGAGTGCCATGGCCATGGGCTTGCGACCATTCCTGAAAGGCTGTCTTGGCGTCGAGGTGCTGGTCGGCAATGGCATCGAAATGCTTGCCCCAGTACATATCGTAAACCCGCTCCGCCGCCTCCAGCCCGCCATCGATATAGAGTGCGCCGAGCAGGGCCTCCATCGCATCGCCAAGGATCGCGTCGCGGTCGCGGCCGCCATTGTTCTCCTCACCGGCAGACATCTTCAGGGCCGGTCCCAGGTTGAAATGCCGCGCTGCGTCCGCACACGTCTCTTTCCGGACGAGCTGGTTCAGTCGCGGCGCGAGTTCGCCCTCGCTCATGTCCGGGTAGCGGCGCCAGAGATTCTCCGCCGTCAGCAGGCCCAGCACCCGGTCGCCCAGGAATTCCAGCCGCTCGAGATCTTTCACATTGTCGGAGGACACGCTTGAATGCGTCATCGCCCGCTCGAGAAGCTCCCGGCGGGCGAAGCTGTGTCCAACCGCCTCTTCGACGCTGTCGAGGGAGGCGCGTCGTTTCGTCATCATTCTACCTTGTCACCAATGCGCTCATAGCGGATCGCGAAGGGCCACTTCCAGACCTCGTAGAAGCGGGCTTTATCTCCGTCCACGGAGAATATCACGCGGCGCGCATGTCCCACGAGCGCGTCATGGGGCACGAAATTCACGGTCGTCGACCGGCTGTCGAGGCTGCGGTCGCGGTTGTCGCCCATCGCGAAATAGTGGCCTTCAGGCACTTTCTTCGGCGCGGTGTTGTCCGCTGCGCCGCGATTGCCGTCGCATTCCTGGACGATGTATGTCGGACCGCCGGGCAGGGTCTCGCGATAGCGCCGGGCCTGCGGGCTATAGCCTTCGCAGGTGGTTTCAGGATCGGGGATCGGCTCCCGGGTGACCGCCTGGCCGTTCACGTGCAGCACGCCGCCGATGACCTGGATCGTATCGCCGGGCAGGCCGACAATGCGCTTCACGTAGTCCTTGTTCCGGTCGTTGGCGTTCTTGAACACCGCGACTTCGCCGCGCTGGGGCATGTCGGAGAACATCCGGCCTTCCAGCGGCAGCCGTGTCAGCGGGAAGATAAGCGAGGCCTTGGAATACCCGTAGTCGATCTTGTCCACGAGGATGAAGTCGCCGGTCATCAGCGTCGGCTCCATCGACGCCGAGGGGATGTTGAACGGCTGGATGAAGAAGAACCGCACGAACAGGGTGATGCCGACGGCGATCACCACGGTCTTCGAGACGTCCCACGCCTCCTCCAGCATCACGCGCACCGAACGCTGCTCTTGGCCTTCAGACATTCGCAGGACCTCTTTCACTCACCGCACTCGCGTAGAGGATGACAAACGCCTGCGCCAGCGGGAAGTCGTCCGTAATGGTGAGGTGAATCTCGATCTCGTGTCCGGGCGGTGTCAGGGCATCGAGCCGGGCACGCGCGCCATTGGTGAGATTCATGGTCGGCTTGCCTGACGGCAGGTTCACCACGCCCATGTCGCGCCAGAACACGCCCTGGCTCAGACCTGTTCCAAGCGCCTTCGACAAGGCCTCCTTCGCGGCGAACCGTTTCGCATAGCTCGCGGCCCGGTTGCGCCGCCTATCCGATTTCGCCCGCTCGACCTCGGTGAAGACCCGATGGGTGAAACGCTCGCCATGGCGTTCGAGGGTCTTCTCCACCCGGCGGATATCGATGAGGTCGGAGCCGATGCCGATGATCATGTGAACCCTACCCTAGCCTAGTAAGCATCCCAGCCGGACCTGGCCGGCCACCGCGAGAGCGAGCGGAAGAAGCAGGCCCAGATCAGCAAGCGCTAGCCAAGACACGAGCGGACGAAGTGCAAACAAGGCCGTGACAATCAATCCAGAAATGAACGAGATCGGAATGCCGTAGAATGCTACCGATACGATAATCATTCCCACTCTATCGGGTTCTACCGGGTGGCAGCCTAGCCCGTTCCAAAGCCATGCAAAGATCGCCGCGGGCGTTGCAACCAGGATGTAAAGCCCCAAGCGGACGACCCTGTTCAAAGCAGCATCCCCGTCCGCGCATCGGCGATCAGCCGCTTCATCTCCTTGATCGCGCCGTCGAGGCCCATGAACACCGCCTCGCCAATCAGGAAGTGGCCAATATTCAGCTCACGGACCTGCGGCAGCGCCGCGATGTTCTGGACATTCCAGAAGGTGAGGCCGTGTCCGGCATGGACCTCGATCCCAAGCTCATGGGCGAGCTCCGCGCCCTTCCGCAGCGCATCGAAGCTCTCGGTCAGCGCCTTCTTGTCGGTCGCCAGCGCCGCCTCGGCATAGGTGCCTGTGTGCAGCTCGATCACAGGCGCGCCGAGATCGGCGGCCGTGCGGATCTGGTCCTCCTCAGGATCGATGAACAGCGAGACGCGGATGCCCGCATCCTTCAGCCGCTCGATCGCAGGTTCCAGATACGCCCGGCTGGCAACGAGGTCGAGACCGCCTTCGGTCGTCCGCTCCATCCGGCGCTCTGGCACGAGACATGCCGCATGCGGTTCCGTCCGTACAGCGATCTCCACCATTTCCGGCGTCGCCGCCATCTCGAAATTGAGCGGCAGGCCGACCTCGTCCTTCAACCGCTGCATGTCGTCGTCACGGATATGCCGCCGGTCCTCGCGCAGATGCGCCGTGATGCCATCGGCGCCACAGGCTTGCGCCAGCTTCGCGGCGCGCACAGGATCAGGGTGTGACCCCCCGCGCGCATTCCTGATCGTCGCCACGTGGTCGATATTGACGCCCAGCCTGCAGGGCGGCGCATCTTTTGCCGGATTGCCTTCCTTCAAGGCCTCCGCACGCGGGTAGCCCGTCTTGGCCCAAGGGTTGCCTCCGCGCTCGTCGCTCATTTCACGCCCCGGCTGCCGGGCTTCACAACAGGTACATTCCGCAGGTGCTCAGGGAGGTTGTCGGGATCATAGGTGGGGATCGAAAGCTCCGCCAGCGGAAGAAGCGGCACGCCGAGGTCCGCCTTGCCGCCCGAACGGTCGATGAGGCACGCCACGGCCAGCGGCACACCGCCCTCCTTCTTCACCGCGTCCACGCATTCCCGCGCCGACAGCCCGGTGGAGACGATATCCTCGACCACGATCACCTTCTGCCCGTCTTCGAGGCCAAAGCCGCGGCGGAAGGTAAATTCCCCGTTTTCGCGCTCCGTATACATGAACGGCAGGCCCATCGCCCGCGCGGTTTCGTATCCGAAAAGGATGGCACCCATGGCAGGGGCGACCACGGCCGTGGGTTTCTCGTCCAGCGTCGCGATCATCTCGGCCAGCGCCCGGCCCAGGCGCTCGGTGGGTTCGGGGAAGCGGCTCACCAGCGCCTTGTTGAGATAGGTGTCCGCGTGCAGCCCCGACGACAGCACGAAATGCCCCTTCAGGAGCGCGCCGCACTCCTCGAAAATCTTCAGCACTTCGTCCTTGGTCATCATTTCACACCTTCCGAGCGCTCGGCACTCACGACGAAGTCGGAGCCTCTCAGCGCAGTCATCACATTGGCCAGATGGCGCGCGTCGCGCACCGCGAATTCGACGCGAAGGTCAGAAAACTGAACTTCGCGGTTCTCGACCCTGAGGTCGTGAATGTCCGCCTCGTATTTCGCAAGCAGCGAACCGATGTGCCCGATGGCGCCCGTGCGGTTGGTCACTGTCACCACAACCTCGACAACAAAGGCCGCATCCGGATCGTTTCGCCAGCTGAGGTCCAACCAGTCGCTGTCGTCCTGCTCGGCAAGAAGCTGGCAGTCAATCCGGTGCACGCGAATGCGCCCGCCCTCGCCCTTGACACCGATGATCCGCTCACCCGGAAGCGGGCGGCAGCTCTGGCAGAACGCGAGCGCAGCGCCCTTGCTGAGGCCCTCGATCGAGATGGTCTGCTTGCCGACGTCCTTGCCCGGCTCGATCGGGCGGCGTTGCGCCTTCTGGCCCGCGCGCAGGTTCGGATAGACCTCGTCCAAGACCGCCGTATCGGCGACTTCGAGACGCCCGACGGCTTCCAGCAGGGGTTTCAGCCCGCGGAACCCCATCCGCTTGGCCGCCTCGCGCACGGCATCGGGCGAGTACGGAACATCATGGACATTGAAAGTGTTGCGGATGATCCGCTCGCCCAGGGCATGTTGCTCCTTGAGCGCAAGGTCCTTGGTCCTGCGGCGCAGACGAAGCTTGGCCGACCCGGTGACGGCAAAGGACTCCCAGCCCTGCGGTATCGGCGCGTCCTTGGTTCGCAGGATCTCGACGACGTCGCCGTTCTTCAGCTGGTGCCGGTTCGGGCGCAGGATGCCGTTGACCTTTGCGCCCGAATAGGTGTCACCAATATCTGTGTGCAGAGCATAAGCAAAGTCGATAGGCGATGCGCCGACCGGCAGGCCGATGACCCGTCCGCGCGGCGTGAAGCAGAAAATCTGGTCGCGATAGAATTCGAGCTTCGCGGTCTGGAGAAGTTCGCTGGCACTGCCCCCGGATTCCAGCGACGATACGGTCTGGCGAAGCCATTCGTAGTCGTTGTAGTTCTCAGAACCCTTGAGCTCGACCGTCTTGCCCTGGGCCCTCGTGCTCGCGTCCTTGTATTTCCAGTGCGCAGCAATGCCGCGTTCGGCGGCTTCGTGCATCTCCTTGGTCCGGATCTGGATCTCCGCCTTCTGGCCCTTTTTGTCCTTGGACAGAAGAACCGCGGTGTGGATCGAACGGTAGTTGTTGGGCTTCGGCGTCGAGATATAGTCGTCGAACTCGCCAGGGATCATCCGGTAGTTCTGGTGGATCACGCCAAGCGCCCGGTAGCAGTCGTCTTCGGTCGGAACGATCACCCGGAAGGCGTAGATGTCGGCCAGCTCTTCGAACAGCTGCTTCTTGCGCTGCATCTTCCGCCAGATCGAGAAGGCCCGTTTCTCCCGGCTGTAGATCTCTGCCTCGATGCCTGCCTTCTCGATCTCCGACCGCAGGGTCTGGCTGAGCGCAATCACGTCGGAGACGGAGCGTTCGGTCACCTGCTTGAGACCCGCAGTGATCGCAGCGTAATCATCCGGGCGGAGATAATAAAAGCTCAGATCCTCGAGCTCCTCGCGGAACCTCTCGATACCGATGATCCGCGCGAGAGGCGCGTAGATTTCCATCGTCTCGAGGGCGATGCGTTGTTGCTTTTCCGGCTTCGTGTGGTGCAGCGTCCGCATGTTGTGCAGGCGGTCCGCCAGCTTGACCAGCAGCACACGGACATCCTTGCACGTGGCAAGGATGAACTTGCCGAAGTTCTCTGCCTTGCCGTCGACATCGGCGGGCAGCTCCTTTGTCGAGATCTTGGTGACGCCATCGACGAGCTGGGCCACCTCGTCGCCGAAAAGCTCGGCTATATCCTGCACGGTGACGTCGGTGTCTTCTACCACGTCATGAAGGAGCGCCGTGGCGATGGTGACCGGGTCAAGTTTCAGGTCGGCGAGGATCGCAGCCACGGCCACCGGGTGGCTGAAATAGGGATCGCCCGACTGGCGCATCTGCCCGCCATGGGCCTTCATCGCGAAGACATAGGCGCGGTTCAGGAGGTCCTCGTCGAGGTCGGGGTCGTAGGACCTGACGAACTCCACCAGCTCGTACTGGCGGGTGACGTTCGGCGTCTTGCCTATCGGCGGCGGCGGGTGACCCGGCGTAGCATCACCCGGAAGATCCGGGTCCTCTTTTGGAGCTTGCGCAACCGCAGGAACGCGCGTTTCCGGCGTGTCCTGTTGAGCCTTTGCGCGTGCGCTCGCATCGGTTTGCGGCGCAGATGCACCCTGCGTCTCAATGGTGATCTCCGGGCTTGGGGTCGTGGGTTGGGCCATTGTCCCTGATGTCGCGCTTTCGCGACCGCGAAGCAAGCGCCTGCACCGCCACCAGCGCCGCAAGCGACGACGCAGCCAAGAGCAGCAAAAAGGGGCCCTTGAGGGCCCCTGTCATGCCGAGCGCCGCCACGGTGGCGGTCCCGCCCAGGAATGCTGTCGCAATCAGCGCTAGAACGCGCTGGCCGCCATTCACTTGTTCGACGGCGAGAGCGGCGCCATGCCGCTTTGCTGCAGGGCGTGCAGCAGGTCGTCTTCCGACACCTTGTCGTGCTCGGGCAGGTCGGCCTTCTCGGCGGCAACGCCTTCGGCCTCATCGGGCTCGTCGACATCGAGCTGGGTCTGGAGCGACGTGATGAGGTCTTCCTTGATCTCATCGGCGGTGATCTTGTCGGCCGCCAGCTCGCGCAGGGCGATGACCGGGTTCTTGTCGCGATCGCGGTCGACCAGCGGCTGGGCGCCCGAAGCGATCATGCGCGCACGGTGGGCAGCGAGAAGGACGAGGTCAAAACGGTTGTCGACCTTTTCAATGCAGTCTTCGACGGTGACGCGCGCCATAGGGTCTCCAAGAAATCCGGGAAGCTCGCGCCTCTACGCCGAACATCCCGCAAACGCAAGGCCTTGCTGCCGCCCCTGCCCGCCTGGCGCCCGTGCCTCCGGCATGAAAGCTTCGACAGGCTGGGTCCCGCTCTGCCCGCCCCTTGCAGGCGGGGCCCGACGCGTGCGATCCTTTACCGGAAAGAGTTCGGCAGGACCCCGATGCGATCGCTTCTTTCTTTGCTCAGATGGTCGGGCATCTTCGTCCTTCTCAGCACCGCCGCTCTTCTTCTCTTCCCGCTGATCCCCGTGGCCAAGGATTCCCTGACCGCGGGCAAGGCCCGGCACTATCTCTCCGAAAATGCCGTGCCGCTCGACCTCGAGCGCGAGGACGCCGGCCTGCGGTTCGGCAGGCCCTTCTACGAGCACAGCCTGTTCCTCCTCTCCGAAATCCATGGATACGCGGCGATGCAGGACCTCGACCTCGCCCTGCTGACCCACCTGCGCGAGAAGACGGGTCTCAGGATCTATCTCGGCGAGTTTACGCCCGCCCAGGCCGAGGCATTCAACCGGCTGGTCCTCGAAGGAAAAGAGCCGGCTGCGCGCGCGGTCTTCGACGCCTGGGCACAAGACACCCGGCAGTGGGGCAACAGGGAGTTCTTCGCCAAGCTGCAGAAAATCCGGGCGTTGAACAATTCCCTCCCGGAGGACTCCCGCATCGTTTTCATTGGCATCGACGGTCCGCAGGATCCCGAGGACGCCGCAGCAATGCTGCGCACCATGGCATCGAATATCTCGCCGGGTTTCGGCAGCACGAGCGCGATCCGCGCCATCAACCGTGCGCTGATGGAAGAGGGTTTCAGGCGCCAGATGACCGGGCGCCGCTACGACAGCATCCTGCCCAATATCGACCTCCTGATGGGCCTCCCGAATGCCCACGACCAGCAGTTCTACGGACTATGGGGCCTCGGCCACGGCGCTGAGGTGCGCATCAACGGCTATGAGCCGCTGGCGCGCAGGCTCAATGGCGAAGAAGGGCCTTTCGAGAATGCGGTGGGCACCATCCTTGCGCTCTGCCTTTCGGACTGCTTCGCCATGATGCCCGCCCGAGGCTTGCCGTCGGTCTTGCAGGGCAAGGCTGGCGAAGCCTACGCGCTCCTCCCGATGAATCTCGACAACCCCTACCTGACCCGGATCAGGGGGGCGGACGAGATCGCGCGCGCACTCGGGGACAGTGACGGGCTTCTGGTCGAGCTCGACCTTCCGGACAGTCCGTATCGAGAAGGCAAGCGCCTCATGAAGACCGACGGCTTCCTCGCACTAGTGCAGGCGGTCGACATCGAAGGCAGTGCTGCGGAAGCCTATGACGCGGTCATCTTCCTTCAGGGCTCCCCCGCCCTGACGCCTTGGTCGGGCGCGGCCTACAACGTGTCGGGCGCGCGCCAGGCGATCCGCGAATAGCGGCTGGACATCTTGCGCCCACCGGGCCAGCTTCCCGGCGATGCGTCGCGATGCACCACAGAAGGGCGAGATTGGCTTCATCGCCAATGACCGGCCCGAGGCTCAGGAAGCCTTCCGGGCGCTGACGGATGTCTATGGCAATGCCGAGCGTGGGGAAGCCAAGGTGATCGTCGCGCTCGGCGGTGACGGCACGATGCTCGACGTCCTGCGGGATACCATGGAGCACAACGTGCCGGTCTACGGCATCAACTGCGGCACAGTCGGCTTCCTGATGAACCCCTTGGGCGACATCGCCGACCTGCCGCGCAGGATCGCAACCGCCGACAAGGCGACGATCAACCCGCTCTACATGGAAGCCAGGGACAAGGACGGGAAGGTCCACACCGCCCACGCGATCAACGAGGTTTCCCTGATCCGCCAGACACGCCAGACGGCGCGCATCGCGATCAAGGTGAATGGCGAGACCCGGATGGGCCAGCTCATCTGTGATGGTATCCTCCTCTCCACCCCGGCAGGCTCCACCGCCTACAACCTCTCCGCGCACGGACCGATCCTTCCGATCAACTCGAACCTTCTCGCCCTGACGCCGATCTCCGCCTTCAGACCACGGCGGTGGCGCGGCGCGCTCCTGCCTTATGATGCGGAAGTGACCTTCGTCGTGCAGGATCCCGATTTCCGGAGCTGCGCGGCGACGGCAGACAGTTTCGAGGTGCGCAACGCGGTCGAAGTCACCTGCCGGATCGATCGCCAGCGCCGCATGACCGTCCTCTTCGATCACGGAACCGGCCTCGAAGAGCGGATCCTGCGCGAGCAATTCGAGGACTGAGGGCAGATTCGCCGCTAGGTAGGGCACCGATTCCCGCGCTGGAAGGTCCTGATTAACAGGGGATCAACACGCTTTTAATCGCCGTTAACTCTTTCCCGTCAGAGAAATCCAAGGTGTGAGGCGTGCCCGTGCGCGCCTTTCGGAGGATTGTGCGATGGGCGCTCGTGCGCTGACACTGACACGGATGGACATGGACGAGGCTCTGGTCTCGCGCCAGATCCACCTGCTCTACCAGCCGATCTTCTCGCTCAATGACGGCTCGCTGGCGCGGGTCGAAGCGCTGGTCCGTTGGGACCATCCGCGCTTCGGAACCATGCTGCCTGCGGTCTTCCTGCCCGCCTTCGAAGCCGAGGGCCGCCTGACCGCCCTGACCCGCCGCATTCTCGAAAAAGCCGCCGCCGAATTCGCGAGCTGGGCGTTCGCAAGCCCGTCCGCCCTGTCGATCAACCTCGCGCCGCGTGACTGCCTGGACACGGCACTGCCCGATTCGGTGAAATCCGTTCTCGAAGCGACCCACCTCGACCCCGGAAAGCTCACTTTCGAATGCCCGGTGAAGATCAGCGACGCCTCCGAGGCCGCGCCGGTCCTGCGCCAGCTCAAGGCCCTGGGCGTGCGCCTCTCCGCGGAAATGATGGGCCGTCCCGAAGAAGTCGGCGAGATCTTCTCGATCGCGCCCTTCGACGAGATCAAGACCGGCGGGCGCGGCCTTCTCCGCGCTGCCCGGAACAACCACACCGCCAGCCTCCAGGGCGCGGCGGACCTGATCGCTTTCGCCGAATCGAAAGGCGCCATCGTCTCTGCCATTGGCGCAGAGGACGAGGCCGCCTGTCTCGCCCTGCGCACCGTCGGCTTCCATCAGGTGCAGGCGAATGTCCTGTCCCCCGCCCTGCCCATCGACGCGATCACGCCGCGGGTGACCAATGCCGCGCGAAAGGTGCTGGGCCTCGATGAAGGCCAGAAGGCCGAAGAAGCCGAAGCGGAAGCGACTGCGGAATCAGTGGACGAAGATTTCAAGCACCAGCGCCTTCGCGCCCAGGCCGAAGCCTTCAAGCGTGCCGCCGAGAAAAAGATCGACAGCGAGGAGGAGGAAGACATCCTCCCCCGGCCGCGCGGTGCCCGGGGTATGCAGAACGCTCTCGCCGAATCATTCGGCGAGGAGCAACTCCCCTTCACCGAAGCCGAAGGTGCGGATGTGCACGAACAACAGGAGGCTCTGATGCAGGCGGAAAGCAAAGCCGGCCTCCTGATGCGGCCCAATCTTGCTGCTGCGTCCCTTGGCTATGGCGCAAGCCCGCTGCGCCGTGCACGCCGCAGCGATGCCGAGGCCGCCGCTGTGATCGTCGTCGAGCCGAGCGAGGACGACGCCAAGCGCCTGTCCAAAGAGCCCGAGGTCGCCAAGGCGATCACCGAAGTCCTCGACGCCCTGCCCGCGGATGTCGCTGAGCGTGACATTACAACGTCTGCGGATGAAAATGTCGTCACAGAGGACGAAAAGGCCGATGCTCTGGACGCGGAAGTTGCTAAGCTTCCCACTGTCGATGCATCCGAGGCCGCAGCCATCCAGCAGAATGCTTCCTTCACGCCCGTCAATGACGAGCTCCTGGACCTCGCCGCACGCCTGCGTCCGCAGACCGGCAGGAAGACCAACTTCCTGACGCGGAAGTACAAGCTGAAGGTCACCCATTTCTGGCCCAAGCCCTGGAAACGTGCCTTGATGCGGGTCCTCACCGAGCGTGAGATCGTCTCAAACGACCAGGTCCTCGACCGCCTCGGCGGTGAGGGGTGCGAGAAGGATACCGTTCCTGTGATGCCCCTGCGCGCGGACCAGGTCGGCCCGCTCTTTGTCGCGCGCGATGAGGGGCCCGAGACGGCTGACGAAGGGCCTGAACCCCTCGAGACGGCGAAGGATCTCGGCACGGCCGAGGCACGGTAACAACCTCTCGGCATCGCGCCACAGTTCATCAGCTGTCTGAGCGATCGCTCCCGGCCATTCTTCCGTTGCGCCGATATAGACCGTGCCGTCAAGCCGCGGCACGAAATAGGCAGTAGACGAACGGACAACTGTTGGTACGGCGCCTCGATCTTCGCCTGCAAGCCTTACGAGAAATGCCTGCCCGCGCACCGGCTGCAATCCTTCCGGCGCCAGCTCGGGCCGCGCGCCCGTGGTCAGGACCACCGTGCCAGCCGCGTGGAACGCGCCGTCGACAGCGATCCCGCCCTCAGCCAGCGATGCGGTCCCCTCGGCGAAGACCCCGCCCAACCGCGCGAATTCTGAACGCAGGAAAGCCAGCACTCGCAGCGGCTCGACCATCCCCTCGCGCGGCATGAACACCGCAGGCTTGCGCGTGAATGAAGGCAGCGCATCGGCCTCCGGCAACACCGATCCCGGCGGGCGGGCATGGAAACCGATGCCATAGACCCCGCTCAGCCGGTAGCCGAGATCCGTCTGCGGATCACCGCTCACCTCACGGGCGAACCGCTCCCAGGCACGAAGCCCTTCATCGAGCATCTTCTGGAAGGGCGGTGCGCCTGCTTCATGGGCGTGCTCATAGGACGGGCTCAGCATCCCCGCCGCGGCCACCGTGGAACCCTCGCGCCCGTCACCGACCCACAGGACCCTCATCCCCCGTGCTGCAAGCCGGTAGGCCGTGCACGAGCCGATGATCCCGGCCCCAATGATCGCAACGTCAAATGCCATAGCCACGAGGCGCTACCGCAGCTCAGCGGATCAGCGCAACGGGCTGGTGTCCCTGAGCATCCGCGTTTTCTCGCGGCTCGAAGCCGAAGAGCCAAAATAGTAGTTCATCACCGCCGCCGACATTGTCGCCAGCGCGCCGAGCATAATGGAAAACTCCGTTTCCGCACCGTCTGGAACATCCACGAAGAGCATCACGCCAAGGACCGAGAAAAAGCCTGCGAGCACGACCACGGCCAGCGCCCCGGGGACCCGGTCCTTCAGCGCCACTTCCCGTGCCCGCGCATCGGCCCGGTCCTCCGCCGCGATCCGCTCGGCCTCCCCTGCTGCGGAAAGGACCGCTTGCCGAAATTCGACCTCGGCCAGCTTCAACGCAGCGAGCCTCTCAGGCGCTGCCGCCAGCACGGCATCGAGCAGCTCGCCTTCCTCCGCCTCTCCGCGGCCGAGGAACACCTCCGCCAGCATCCCTGCCGCGGTTTCCGCCAAGGGCCCGCCAAGGGCGCGCGCAAGCTGGGGCGCAACCCCGCTGACGGCGTCACGAATGCGTTCGGCAGTGGATTTCTTGGTCATACCTCATGCTAAGCCGGACGGCAGACGCGTGGACAAGTATCCAGCGACTGCATAGCCCTGTTAATCATCGCTTAACCTTGAGCCGATGAAGCGTAACCGGTGGGGGTGCGGCTTGGCGGCCAGAGGGGACGCCCACGCACCCTTGGAGAACCTATGGCGCCCGTCGAGAACGAAGCGGCTGCGGAAAAGAAGACGGACAGCCTGCCAGCGGCTGAGCCGACACCCCGGCCCATGCTCGTTGCCGAGCGCCCCGATTCAGGCGCGCCGGAGCGTCCCGGCTGGCTGCCGAACCCTGAACAGATCTGGCTAGCCTCGCGTATCGCCGCGGTCCTGATACTCGTGGTCTGGCTGGTGGCATGGCCCATCGGCACGACCATCGGCCTCAGGGCGGCGACCGGGGTCTGGAAGCTCGCCTTCGGCTATAACGGCGCGGTTGCCATCCTCGCCCTCACCAACGCGGGTCTCGTTCTCGCAGGCGGCTATCTCCTGCGTGCTGCCCTTCGTCTCGAGGCGACCGCCGACCGGCTTGGCCGCGCCGTGCGCAATTTCGAGCCCTCGCTGCGGGCCGATGCCGTGCGCGAAGACCTCAACCTCCTCGGCGGGGAGATCGACGCAGCGATCGCCAAGCTCGCCCGCGCGGAGAAGCAGATTCGTGACCAGGTGGGCGCCATCGAAGAGGCTGCCGAAACCCTCAAATCGGGCACCTCGCAGGGTACTGACCGGCTGGCCAAGGAACGCCAGGCCCTGATCGAGGCCACTGCCGCCATGAACAAGGAAGCCGAGGGCTTCGCCAAGGCCCTCGCCGACCGGACCGCGGCGGAGGACGGCAAGGCCAAGTCGATCCTCCCCGAGCTCGAAGCCAAGCTGAAACGCCTCGAAGCGATCGCCGAGGTCAACGCTGACCAGTTTGCCGCTCTTCGCGAGGCGATGGCGGAGAGCACGCAGGTCTGGAAGGAAACGCCCCAGCACTTCTCCGAAGACATCAAGGGCTCCACCGACACCCTGCGCAAGGCGCAGCAGGAGCTCATGGAAGAGAGCGAGAAGCTGCGTAAGCTGATCGATCAGCAGAAGGACCGCGCGGACAATCTGGGCCGCAGCCTCGCCGAACAGTCGGAACGCCTGAAGACCCGCACCGAAACCCAGAACAAAAGTCTCGGCGGGTCGTGGAAGCGCATTCTCGACAAGGTCGAAAAGCAGGTGGGCCAGCAACAACAGCCGGGCTTCCGCGCCGAGCCAACCGTGGTCCAGACGGCGAAGACCAGCAAGGTCACGAAGACCATTCCGCCTACGGCTCAAAAGCCTGCCGACGAGCTTCCCACCCCGCCCTTCAACGGCGAAGAAGACCGGCTCGAGCGGATGCACCGCTTCACCATGGAGATGAAGAGCCAGCTCTTCGGGGAGCCGACCAAGGCGGAGAAAGAGCGCTTTGAACGCGGAGAGCGGCAGCTCTTCACGCGCCAAATCCTGGAACAGGACCCGATCATCGTGCGCGCCCGTCTTCGCGCCGCTATCGAGGACGACGAGGAATTCGCTGCCGCGGCCGAGAACTTCCTTTCCGATTTTGACCAGCTCCTGGCACCGGTCATTGCCGAGGACCCCGAAGGTGCCGAAGCGGCGCTCCAGAACATGCTGCGCTCACCGCTGGGGCAGCTTTACGTCCTCATAGGCACGGCCAAGGGCCATTTCGTCTGATTACGACGCGTCCATTTCATTCGCTTCGATCAGTTCCAGCGCCCAGGCAGCAGCCTCCGAAGCGGCCTGTGCCGCCGCGTCATTCAGGGCCTGTGCTGCCGCACGGGTGTCCTTGCCGTTGATCGGGACCTGAGCGTCGAAGCGCTTGGACTGCAGAACCCGCCCGCGCTGGTCTTCCAGCCGCACACGGAAGGAAACGTCAGCCACGGCTGGGTTCCTGGTCCGATCCGCATTGAAAGCGGAAATATCCGCGTAGATTGTATAGTCTGCGATCGGCAGCGCGACGCGGTCACTGACCGCCAGCAGGCGCTCCCGCTCCTCGAAGCTGCGTTCGAGAAGCAGCGACAGGACCCGCGGGGCGCGGTCCGACCACTCGCCGTCGGGCATGTATCGGATCTCGTTCTCGGCCGTCAGCACAGCGATCTTCGTCGTGTTGAGAGCACCCTCGGCCCGCGCATCGGCTACCGCCAGCGTGACAGGCAGCGGCGTGCCGTTGTCGACGATGTCTTTCGCCGTCAGCGTATAGCGCGGCGGAAGTTCCGAGGGCGGCGGCACCAGGCTGATGCAGCCGGAAACAAATACGGTCGCGGAAAGAGCAATCAGCAGGCGGATCATGGGCGGGCCTCGGGGCGGTTCTTACCAAGCAGGAACTTCGCCGGATCGCGTTCAAATTCCTGCAGGATGGCTTCAGTGGTGGCGAGCACACGGTTCGCCTGGGCAATCACGCCGACCGTCGCGCCGAGCCCTTCCTGGGCAAACGCGTCGATGGCCGGACGGTTATCCGACAGGATGTCGTTGATTTCCGACATCGCAAGGCTGAGCTCTTCGGCGCTTTCTGCCGACCTCTGCAGGGTCTCTCGGACATCCGTCTTCATCAGGTCTTCGGTTTCCGCGAGGATCGCATTGATCCGGTCGGTGGTCTCGTCGAGCTTTTCGACGTTACGTCTCAGGATGATCGACATCGTGGCGGCGTTATGAATGATCGTGGTGATGTCCTGGTCGCTGTCCGCAACCGTGTCGGTCAGCGTCTCGATATCCTCGAGGATGCGGCTGATACGGTCGATGTTCTCGGCGCTGACGAGGTTGGTGATGTTCTCCGCCAGCGGGCCAGAGCTTTCGATCACCGCGGCCAAGCCACCAGCAGAACCCTGGATCGTGGGGATGCGTTCGTTTGAGATCTGCTTCAGCAGCGGAGCATTGGGGTCGCCGCCGACGAACTGGATGATCGACAGGCCGGTCACGCCGACGAGCTCGAGTTCCGCCCGCGTATCTTCCTTGATCGGCGTGTTTTCCTCGACGCGGATCAGCGCACGGGCAATGTTGGGATTGCGTTGGTCAAGGGTCAGCTCTTCCACTTCGCCCACGCGGATACCGTTGAACTGCACGGCAGCGCCGACCTGAAGGCCGGAGACGCGCTCGTTGAAGACCACGTAGTATTCGTCATACGCTCTTTCGGTATTGCCGAGCCAGAGCGCGAAGATCACGGCCATCACGAGGGTCGCAACGACCGAGGCGCCGATCAGGACGTAGTGGGCACGGGTTTCCATCGGGGACTCTCCTAGGCGCTTCCAAACGCAAGTTTCGCGCCTTGGGCTGCGCGGCCGCGGGGGCCGCCGAAATATTCCTGGATCCAGGGGTGGTTCAACTGCTGCACCTCATCAAGAGGCGCATTGATGATCACCTTCTTGTCCGCGAGCACCGCCACGCGGTCACAATCGCGGTAGAGGCTGTCGAGGTCGTGGGTGACCATGAAGATCGTCAGGCCAAGGCTTTCCTTCAAGCCCAGGATCAGCTCGTCGAATTTTGACGCGCTGATCGGGTCAAGGCCCGCGGTCGGCTCGTCGAGGAAAAGGATGGCAGGGTCCATCGCCATGGCGCGGGCCAGCGCGACCCGCTTGCGCATGCCGCCTGACAGATCCGAAGGCATCTTCTGCCCGACATCCGCATCAAGCCCCGCGAGGCTGAGCTTCATTCCCGCGATTTCCTGCGCCAGCTTGTCCGAGATGTCGTGATGATACTCGCGTAGGGGTGCCATCACGTTCTCCGCCACGGTCATCGAGCTGAAGAGCGCGCCGTCCTGGAAGAGGATCCCGATGTCCTCGTTCAGCTCCTTGGCGGAGGCTTCGCGGGGATAGATCGTCTTGCCGAGGATTTCGACCCGTCCGGCTTTGGGGACCTGCAAGCCGACGATCGTCCGCAGGAGAACCGATTTGCCGGTGCCCGACCCGCCGACGACCCCTAGAATCTCGCCCTTCCGGACTTCGAGATCGAGATCCTGGTGAACGACATGGCTGCCGAACTGGTTGGTGACGCCGCGCACTTCGATAACGTTCTCGGGAGCCATCAGTAGTCGAGCTCCATGAAGAAGACCGCGAAAAGCGCGTCCGTGAGGATGACGAGAAACAGCGACTGGACCACGGCAATCGTCGTCCTTCGACCAAGGTCCTCGGCGGAGCTTTCGACCATCATGCCGTGATAGCAGCCGATGACGCCGATCGCGAAGGCGAAGAACGGTGCCTTCACCATGCCGACGACGAAATTGTCGATGACGATGATCTCTTGGGTTCGCGCCATGAACAGGGCAGGCGGGATGTCGAGCGCCAGCGCACACACCGCGCCGCCACCTATCAGGCCCAGCACGGCTGAGACAAAGGCGAGGCAGGGGACCGCGATCAGGAGCGCCACAACCCGCGGCACGACGAGGGCATCGAGAGGATCGATCCCCATCGCCCTCATGGCGTCAATTTCCTCGCGTAGCTTCATGGAACCGATAGCTGCCGTGAACGAGCTGCCGGACCGGCCAGCAATCAGGATTGCCGTCAGAAGCACGCCGAACTCACGAAGGACGGATATGCCCACAAGCTCGACCGCGAAGACCTCCGCGCCGAAATCTGCCAGGACGGTGGCGCCCATGAACGCGACAACCGCCCCGATCAGGAACGACATGAGCCCGACGATGAACAGCGCGTCGAGACCAGAGGTTTCCATATGATAGACGACGGAGGTCAGCCTGAAGCGACGGGGATGGCGAAACGTGTCGGCCATGCGCGCGATGACGGCGCCGACGAAGCTCAAGATGTGGAGAGCTTCATCAAGAATCTCTTCGGTCCCTTTACCGACACGCTCCAGAACAATCAGGAACGACGCCGGCCTTTCGGGGACTTCGCAGGAAACGAGGTGCTCGCAGGCCTGTTCGAGAAGGATGCGATGGTGCTCAGAGACGTTGACGAAGCCCTTGAGCGGCTGGTCCCGGTCGGTCCGGGCGCCGCAGGCCTGCATGGTGCGTTGCAGGATCATCGCTCCGGAGGTATCCAGGGCTTCGACCTTCGCCATGTCGATGGTCAGTGGTTTGTCGAGTGTTGTCTCGGCGAACCTCCTGATCTCGGGGTCGATTTCGATGATGCCGCCGTCAAGCGTCCACTCCCCCGCCGCGTAGATCAGCGGGGAGGCGCCGTCCGCAATCGTGAAAGACGCGTTCGCCATCAATCGTTCAGCCGTTCCGTTTACCTTGCGCAGGTGCTTCATGAACCATGCCAGAACATGCTGAATACGCCATGAAGGCCCCCGCGCCACTCTTTAGCCGTGATAAAGTAAACACAGCGCCCTTCGGTTCCCCCTCGTCTCGTTAACGTTAGGTTGTCCCATGTTCGAACAGCGCCAGGAACAGCGGCTCCGCCTCCTCCTGCTGCCGCCTGCGGTGATCATCCTGCTGATCGCCGTCTATGCGATCCTCTCGTCGCAGGAGCCCGGCCATGGCCCGCGGGAGACAATGTTCGACCTGATCACGCGCCTTGCCCCGCGCGAGGTCGCGGAAGAGTTTCCTGCGGCAACGATCCTGATCGACGAAGAGAGCGAGGAGCGGCTCGGCAACTGGCCTTGGCCGCGTAGTGCCTTCGCCAGGCTCATCGACGCGGCGGAGAACGCCGGAGCCGAGTCCGTGACCCTCACCGTCTCGGTGGCTGGGGATGACCCCCTCTCTCCTGACATCATCGCGCGCCGCTGGCTGGACGCGGCCGCGGGCGACGAAGTGGATCGCGTGGCCGCCCTGTCGGTCCTCCCCTCCAACGATCTCGTCCTTGCCCGCGCTGTCGCGGGCGGGCCGGTCGCCCTCGGCATTGGCGCGGAGGTTCGCGACACGGGAGATGATGTCGCTTGGGCCCGTGTGTCGCTCGACGGTATCGACTGGCTGGAGCTCGAAGGCGCCACCGATAGCTTGGGATACATCGCCCTTCCCTCGATCATCGGAGACGATACGCTATCAGCCGAACTCCGCGAGGCCCGCATCCCCGCCGTCACGGGCCTGCCCCGCGATCCTGGCGGTCGTGTACGGAGGTTCGCGCCTGTCTATGCCGCAGGTGACGAGCCCGCGCCTTCCGCCGGCCTCGCCGCGCTCGCCGCGAGTGGACGGACCATCACCTTGACACCGAAGCCGGGGACTGTGTCGTCGGCAGGTTCACCACCGGCGAGCATCGCTCTCGACGCCGGCGAAGCCGCCCAACTCGACGGGCGCGCCGAGCTCAGGATCTGGCTGCCGAAGGATCTCTCCGTACCCAGCGTTCCGGCCTGGCGCATACTGGACGATCCTGAAACCTGGGCGGCGTCCCTCGATGGCAAGCATGTCTTCATCGGCGAGGCTGTCTCCGAAAACGGCATCGTCCAGACGACAAAATCTCCTGTGCCCGCGGCCCAGCTCCACGCTCTCATCGCTGGGCAGCTCGATCAGGGAGCATTCCCCGTGCGTCCTGCCTGGGCAGGCTTCGCCGAAGCCTTCGCCGCCATTTCCCTCGGCGCCGTGGCGGTGCTCGCGGTGATCTTCCTGCCGACCGGCATCGCCGTCACCGCCGCCGCCGCGGTCGCAATCCTTAACTTCATCGGCGCCTACGCTGTCTTCCGGACCAGCGGAATCCTCCTCGACCCCGCACCTGCGATCTTCGCCTCCATCGGCGGTCCGTTGGCGGTGGCTCTGACGGTCCTCACCAACATGATGGTGCGGGATGATGCGGTACGCGGAGCTTTCCACGGTGCCCTGCCGCAAAAGGCGATGCGCAAGCTGCAGAGCCATGGCGGTGCCCGTCTCCTCCACGGTGTCCACCGCGAGGTCACCGTCCTCTCCTGCGCGTTCAGGCTGCCACCGAACCTCGTCAAGGAGTTCGAAAAGGACCCGAAGGACTACGTCCTGTTCCAGGCTTCGGCCAATGACCGCCTGCGCCGCACGATCCTCGAGCACGAAGGCACCGTTGATTATGGCGAGGACGGACGGCTTCTTGGTTACTGGAACGTGCCCCTCGACGAGCCCAAGCATATCGAGCTCGCCTGTGCCTGCGCGCTCAAGATGCTCGATGACGTCAGCGCCATGAGCCAGCAGGTCTCCGCCTCAGGCCATCATCTTGGTAAGGAAGACCTCGCCGATGGCCGCATCGAGATCGGCATCGCCACGGGAGAAGCCTTCGCAGGCCCCGTCGGCCTTGGCGGCCGCAACCGCTACGCCGCCCTCGGCCAGCCCGTGAGTTTCGCCGGAAGGCTCCGCGCGCGCTCGGAGGTCTACGGTCCCGCGATCCTCACCGACGCCCGTGTCTACGACAAGCTCCGCCACCACTACGCCTTCCTCGATCTCGACTTCGTCCGCCGGGACAGCGCTGGCCAGCCCGAGATGATCTACGGCCTTGTCGGCAATCCTTTCCTCAAGGCCTCGAAAAGCTTCCGCGACCTCGCCGAGGTCCAGCGCGAGCTCTTGTCGAGCTGGAAGGCCCGCGACCTCACCGCCGCCACCCGCGCACTCCAGAAGCTACGCGGCATCCCCGGCGTGCCGCAGCCCTATGTCGAGCTCTTCGAGCAGCGGATCATGAATGCGCGGCTGCAACGTGCCCGCCGCGAAGGCGACCACGCGGAAGTGCTGGGCCCGTAACGGTCCGGCACGGCAATTGTCGTCGGAAAGGAAGCTACGAGGAAGCCGTCGCGGCGCCTAGAACGCCGTCTGGTTGCCTGCGTAGCTGTTCACCGGTTCGCCATCGAGGCGGACCTGAATCGCATCGGCGGTCCGGCCAAGCTCGAGAATCGCCTGGTTGAACTGCTCCTTCACCCGGCGGATTTCGTCGCGCGAGACATTGCCGCCGTTCTTGGCAATCATGCTCAGCGCCTCGGCATAGACGAGGCGGCACTGGCGTGCCTCGACGATCGCGCTTTCGATCGTGCGCAGGTCCGATGGCAGCGGCTGCATCGCACGGACGGCATCCTTGCCCTCATGGGCGACATTCCATGCCGCGGCGAGCGTCGCCTCGACATCGCGGCGGACAACGGTGATCGGCTGGCCTTCGAGGGCCGTCAGGTAGGCTTCGGCCTGGGCTTGCGGCGACGGGCCTGCGCCTCCGAAAAGCAGCGTGACAATCCCGTCATCGCTGTCGGAGACCGGCGTCCAGGGGCGTTGTTCGAGACGTTCGAGTGCGTCCACCAGCTCTTCGCGCTGCCGCGTGCTGGCATCATTCTCGGCCACCTTCTCCGCGCCAAATCCGCCCGGAAGGGTCGGCATCGACAGCTCAACCGACGCACAGCCGGTCACAGCGAGAGCCAGAACGCCAAGAGAAACAAAGCGAAAGATACGAACCACCCTGATGGTCAGTTGTTGATGCCCCAACACCACATTTCGTGCCATGCCGATAAAATCGCGATGGTCGGCATTGCCGTGACGCGCAACGCGGTTAAGCGGGACATAACCACACTCGATCCGGTCCAGTAAAGGCGTCCATGGCGAGAACATCTTTTTATTCACCTTTGGAGCCCTACCTGCGTGCGCGCTTGCGCGTCTCGGCGCTCCACGAAATCTACTATGAATGCAGCGGCAACCCCCAGGGCAAGCCTGTGGTCGTCTGCCACGGCGGCCCCGGTGGCGGTTCCACGCCGTCCATGCGGCGGTACTTTGATCCCGAACTCTACCACATCATCCTCTTCGACCAGCGCGGCTGTGGCCGCTCCATGCCCCACGCCGAACTCAGGGAGAATTCTACCTGGGACCTTGTCGCGGACATGGAGCAATTGCGGCAAAAACTGGGCATTGTGCGTTGGCAGGTTTTTGGCGGCTCCTGGGGATCGACCCTGGCGCTCGCTTATGCCCTGACCCACCCGACCCGTGTCAGCGAGTTGGTCCTCCGCGGGATCTTTACACTACGCAAGCAAGAGCTTCTGTGGTTCTACCAGGAAGGGGCAAATTGGATTTACCCCGAAGCCTGGGAAGACTTCACCGCGCCGATCCCCGAAGCGGAACGCGGCGACCTCATGGAAGCTTACCGCGTGCGGCTGCAGGGCGATAACGAGGCCGAACGCCTCGCTGCGGCAAAGGCCTGGTCGGTCTGGGAGGGCTCGACGGTCTCCCTGTTCCCGAGCCCCGAGCGGATGGAAAGCTTCTCATCGGACCGCTTCGCCCTCGCCTTCGCTCGGATCGAGAATCATTACTTCGTGAACGGAGGGTTCTTCGAGCAGGATGACTGGATCATCGCCAACGCGAAGAAACTCGAAGGGATACCGGGCACGATCGTGCAGGGCCGCTACGACGTGGTGACGCCGATGAAGACAGCGTGGGAGCTGCATAAAGCCTGGCCGGGCTCGATCCTCAACATCATCCGCGACGCCGGCCACGCGGCCAGCGAGCCGGGGATCGTCAGTGCCCTGATTGAGGCGACCGACCGCTACGCCGGGAAAAGGTGAACCTGTCTCGCGATCGGCGAAGGGCGTGGCCGCTGCATGGCCCTCCGTCCCAAGGCACTTCCCACGGCCTGGCCATGGGCCCCATCTCCTGAACGCGAAGCCAGCTGACAGGTCCCGAACTGGACCCCACGGCCCGACCGTGGGGAGAATCAGAAAAGAAATCCCCGCCCGCTCCAGCCAGCCTATCCTGTCCGTCCCTGCTGCTATTCAGGACAATCCGGGTTCGTCGTGGTTTGGCAGCGGGGCAGTGTTCCTCGTCGCTACGGATGACAATCGTGGCACGGGTACGAGAGCTTAAAGTGCTCTGTGGGCCCCTCGCAGAAAAACACCGGTAGCGGACGCGAAAGGCCCGCATACATACTTAAAAAGAAGCGAGCCCTGGCGTCCGCTCCGTTACCTGATTTTCTCAAAACCGCCTACGGGCGGACGAACCTGCTCCCTGTCATCCCGGAGCGCCCGAAGAGCGAGCCCGGGACCCAAAATTGGCGCTGCTTGGGTTCCGGGCTCAGGCGATGCCTGACCCGGAATGACAGATGATGGGCGACCGATCAGTTGCCGTTCGCTGCGGCCAGCAGCGGCGCGATGATGACGCCCCAGACGAGGATCAGGCCGACGAAAAACGGACAGACATAGCGGATGAGGAAGCGCCAGCGCCGGTAGCTTTTCTCATGCTTGAAGCCGAGTTCCTCGCGGCTCGACGATTCGCTGACGGCATATCCTGCGAAGACCGCCGCGAGGAAACCGCCAAGGGGCAGCATGATCGAGCCGGTAAGCGCATCGGCGGCATCGAGGAGCGTCTTGTTCCCGAGCACCGGCATCTGGCCGAAGGGCTGCCACGTCGACAGGGAACCGCCATCGGGAACCTGGCTCAGGGCATGGAAAACACCGATGACGAAGATCAGCAGGCCGATGATCACCGAACCGATGGTCCGGCGGCGCGCATGGGTTGCGGCATCGAGATCGATGTCGCCCTTGGCCCAGGCCGCCGGGACCTCGAACAGGGAGATTGCCGAGGTCAGCGCGGCAAAGACCGCCATGATGAAGAAGGCGAGACCGAAGAGCGCGCCGAAAGGCATCTGGTTGAAGGCGAGGAGAAGCGGCCCGAAGATGAGACCGAGACCGCCAGCCGGTTCGAGATTGAAGGCGAACACGATCGGGAAGATTGCAAGGCCCGAAATCAGTGCCACGGCGGTGTCAGCGCTTGCCACGGTGGTCGCGGCAGCGGGGATGTTCTGGTCACGCTCGAGGTAGATACCATAGGTGATCATCAGCGCCGATCCGAGCGACAGCGAAAAGAACGCCTGCCCGACCGCGTTGACGAGGATCTCCCCGTTCATGAACTGGCTGGCGAGGGCATCGAACTTCGGACGGAACAGGAAGTCCAGCGCGCTGGCCGCATCGCCGATGATGAGCGATGTGACCGACAGGGCCACGAGCAGGAAGAAGAAGACGGGCATCAGCCAGGTCGCTGCCTTCTCGATGCCGCCCTTCACACCGCGGCTGACGATGAAGGTGGCGAGGCCGATGAAGAGACCGTGGAAGAGGACCTGCCGGCCCGGATTGGCAAGCAGTTCGGGGAAACGGCTGGTGATCGAATCCTCCGAGTCGCCTGCGAAGGCTGGTTGGGCAATGCCGGCGAGGCCCATCTCAGCGATGTTTCCGGCAATATCGCCAAGCAGGGACCAGGCGTAGTAAAGGAGCCAGCCAGAGATCACGGAATAGAAAGTCACGATCAGGAAGCTCGCGAAAATCCCGATCCACCCCATCAACGCCCAGGCCGTCGACGCCCCCTCGGCCTTGGCGAGGCGTCTGATGGCCGCGACCGGCGTGCCGCCGCCGCGGCGGCCGATGAAGAGTTCGGCCATGAGGACAGGAAGACCGATGGCGAAGACGGCGAGGATGTAGACGATGACAAAGGCACCGCCGCCATTCTCACCAGCCTGGTAGGGAAAGCGAACGAGGTTGCCGATACCGACGGCCGAGCCGATCGCTGCCAGAACGAAGGCCGCGCGGCCTGACCAGTGCTCGTCCGAGCCGCTCCGGGTGACTGCCATGGAATTTCCTGCCCTTTATCTATCGACGCACGCTTTGGAGCGCCTTTTAGACGGACTTTTAGCGATCGTTGCAATGCTTCGCCAAATGGGAACCCCTAGGATTGTCGGAATCAGGGTATGGGGCAGGCCATGAGCAACGGCATCATCGACAACGAACAGATCTCCATGCTGATCCAGGGGGCCGGGGTCGATGCGGTGCGTCCGATCCTCGACGCCTATTGGGAATCCAATGACGAGCTGACGGCGGCCCTCGAAAAGGGCTTGGCCGCTGGCGATGCCGAGGACGTGGCGAGGACCGCGCACGGGCTGAAGGGCTCGTCGGCCAATCTGGGCGCGAACGCGGTGGCGATACGCGCCAAGGAGATCGAGATGGCGGCCAAGGCCGGAGATCTCGATGCAGTCCGCGAACACTTTGCCGAGCTGGCCGCCGAGATCTCCGCCACGCGCGCAGCCTTCGAAAGGCTCCTTGCGGAAGCCTGAAATCAGCTGCCGAAGCCGGTGGTCCTGAGGGTATCCTGGTTGCGGTAGATCCAGGTCGACATCACGAGACCGAAGCCTGCCATCATCGACAGCATCACGGTGCCGCCATAGCTGACAAGGGGCAGAGGCACGCCGACCACCGGCGCAAGGCCCATGACCATGCCCGTGTTGATGAGGACATAGGAGACGAATGTTATCGCGATACCGAAAGAAAGCAGCCTGCCGAAATGGCTCTTGGCGCTCATCGCGATTTGCAGCGTCGTGAAAAAGACCGCCAGGTAAAGACCGAGCAGGACCAGCGCGCCGTAGAGGCCAAACTCCTCGCCGATGATCGTGAAAATGAAGTCGGTATGCATTTCGGGCAGGAAGTCGAGCTGGCTCTGGGTGCCTTCCATATAGCCTTTCCCGTCGATGCCTCCTGAACCGATCGCGATCTTCGACTGGTTCGGGTGGTAGTTCGCACCGAGCGGATCGGCATCGGGGTTGAGAAAGGCGGTGATCCGTTCCCACTGGTAGGCCTTGATGAAACCCGACTGCACGCCGGCGATCGCGCCGCCGACCCCTGCGATGATGCCGATGGTGACGAGGCGCCAGGAGATGCCCGCCAGCAGCAGGACCGTCACGCCTGACAGGCCGAGAAGGATGGCCGTGCCAAGGTCGGGCTGGAGGAAAACGAGACCCACGGGCGCACCGATCATGGCGAGGGGTGGGATAAGGCCGGTGATGGAGGAGACCTGCTTGAACTCGAGCCCGTGATAGTAACGGGCAAGCGCGAGGACGAGGGCAACTTTCATCAGCTCGGACGGCTGAAGCTGGAACCCGCCAAGGGACAGCCAGCGCTGGGCACCCATATTGGTGTCCCCGACCAGCGGCACGAGAAGCAGGAGGCCGAGAGTCGCGAAATAGCCGGGATAGGCGACGGACAGCCAGAACTTGAGCGGGGTGATCCCGATACCGATCATCACGACCAGCGCTGCAAGATAGCGCAGCGCATGGGGGAACGCGTAAGGGTTCCAGTTTCCTTCGGACACGGAATAAAGCGCTAGCACCCCTGCCCCGGCGATCATCGAGAGGAGGACGAGCAGCGGCACGTTGAGTTCAGCGAGGCGCTTGCGGATCTTCGACTTGCCCGCGCTTTCGATGACGATGGCGTTCATCGCGTGCCTCCGAGGCTGGCGACGTCCATGGTCTCGGGCCGCTGGCCGGTCCAGAACTTATGCTTGTCGTAGTTCGACGGATCCTTGTCGAGCACGGCACGCATGATGTCCCTCGCGCGGGGGCCTGCGGCACGGGAGCCGGAGCCGCCGTGTTCGACGACGACGGAGCAGGCGTAGCGGGGATTGTCATAGGGCGCGAAGGCGACGAACAGCGCGTGGTCGCGGAACTGCCAGGGGATTTCCTCGTTCTTGAGGCGACGCCCAGTGACCGGATCCCTCCGCAGGCCAACGATCTGGCTTGTGCCGGTCTTGCCTGCCATGAGGTAGTCGGGCTGGAGGCTGGAACGGGCCGCGGTGCCCCACTCGTTGACCACGGCGTTCATGCCTTCCTGCACGGCCTTGAGGTGCATAGGGTTGCCGGGCAGGTCCTCGAACACCGGCTGGGTCAGGAGGTCCGCGCCCATGGCCCGGACGAGTCGCGGCCTGACGTTCTTGTGAGTCGCGAGGCGGGCGCTCATCACGGCGAGCTGCAGCGGCGAAGCCGTGACGGCACCCTGGCCGATGGCGACAGAGAGGGTCTCGCCAGGGAACCAGGTCTGGTTCGGCGGGTCGTTGCGGTAGTATGCGCGCTTCCACGCGCGGGATGGCACGATACCGTCCGCCTCCGCACCAATGCCGAGGTCATAGGTCTGGCCAAGGCCGTAGCGCTTCGCCACGCCCGCGATGTCGTCAATGTCGAGTTCTGTTGCGAGGTTCCAGTAGTAGACGTCGCAGGAGTGCTTGATCGACCCCTTCATGTCGAGCCAGCCGTGGCCCCTTTTCTCCCAGCAGGTAAAATCACGACCACCGAAACGGAAAGTGCCGTTGCAGAAATGCTTTTTCTGCGGGCTGATGCCTTTCTCCTGCGCCGCGATCGCCGTCAGCAGCTTGAACGTCGAACCCGGAGGATAGGTGCCCGCTACCGGTTTGTTGAGGAGCGGCTTCAAAGGACTCTCGTTCAGTTCACGCCACAGCTTCGCTTCGATGCCGCGGGAGAAGACATTCGGGTCGAAAGAGGGGGTGGAAGCCATGACGATGACATCGCCCGTGACGATATCCATCACCACGGCAGAGGCGGAGAGCGGGTGCTCGCCGAGCGCCTCGTCAGGGTACTCGCCATAGTCATCGGCGAGAATCTCCAGAGTCTTGGCCTGGAGTTCCTTGTCGATGGTCAGGCCCACCGGTTCACCCTGCTTCGGCGGCACTGCATCGTCCGTGTAGCTCTCGATGACACGGCCGTGGGCGTTCACCTGCACCCGCATCGAACCCGGGGTGCCCTGGAGCCTTTCATCAAGGGTGCGTTCGAGGCCAGCCTTGCCGATCTTGAAGCCCGGCTGGCGATAGAGAAGCTCGATCTTGTCGGCCTCTTCCTCGGTCTGCGCTTTTTCACGAGCCCTGCGGATGTCCTCGGCCGTGGCCGCGCCCATGTAGCCGACGACGAAGGCCGCGCCCGCATCTTCCGCATAGGCACGGCTGGCGCCAATTTCCGAAACGACCCCGCGAATGTCCGTGGAGTGGAAATTGACGGCGGCGTAAGTGTCCCAGTCGAGATTGCCCGCCACCTGGATCGGCAGGAAGCTGCGCTGGCGCTTGGCCTTGTCCAGGACATCCTGGATCTGGCGGTCGGTGAGCGGCATGATGGATGCAAGCCGCTTCATCGTCTCGCGGATGTCATCGGTGCGCTCGGGGATCACGAGCACGCGGAAATCCGGCGTGTTGTTGGCGATGACTTCGCCATAGCGATCGTAGATATCCCCGCGCAGGGGAACGATCAGACGGGTGTTGAACTGGTTCTCGTCAGCCTGCGCACGAAACTCGTCGTGACGACGGACCTGCAGGTCATAGAGACGGTAGCCGACGCCACCGAAAAGCAGCGTCACGCCGCCCGAGACGAGGGTGGCCCGGCGGGTGAACTCCATATGCCGACTGGTATCGAAGGGCTCAACACGCATCGCTTACGCCACCAAGGATGGACGTTGCCGCGCAATCGTCCGTCTAAAGAAGATAAGGCACACCGGGAACACCACCACGGTGACCATGAACTGCCAGAACATAGCGAAGAACGGCATGGTGCGGTCTGAAAGGATCGACATCTCGAACCAGTAAAGGGTCATGGCAGCGAACCCTGCTGCCGCGAACCCCGTGGTCAGGACGGTGATGTCACGTCCGGCGAAATAGCCGCGCTGCCAGATGATCGCGGCGTGCAGCAAAAGGTAGACCGACGCCCACGGACCAATAGCCGCGCCGAAGAGAAGGTCCTGAATGATCCCTGCGGCAAAGGTCACGAACGGGGAAAGGTCCGCCGGCCTATCGAGGCCGAAAAGAAAGATCACGATCAACGGGAAGAACGGCGTTGGCACCAGCCCGCCGAAAAGATTGAGCGGCGTGACCATCAGGATCACGCTGACAAGCATCAGCGTCGTGGCGAGCGCTACCGTGCCGGAAGTGGCATAGTGGCGGTCATCCATCGGCGCTCACCTCCTCCGCCTCGCTGAGGACAGCGCCTCCGGCGCTCGGCTCGTCGTCGCTTTCGTCTTCCGCGGGCTCGTCGGGATCAGGGAACACGTAGTCGACCACCCTTACGAGATGTGCGCCCTGATCGGACGCATAAAGACCGACTTCGACCCCGTCTTCGGTGAGGCTGACGATCTCGCCCACAGGGATGCCTCGGGGCAAAGACCCCCCGGTGCCAGAGGTGACGACGCGCATGCCGACCTTGAGTTCACCCTTGGGGCGACCCGAGAACTGACGGATCTCGGCGCGACGCTCCGCGGTGCCGGAAAGGAGGCCCTCAGTATCCACCGCTTCGATATAGACGGGCACATGGCTGTTGGCGTCGGTCAGGAGTAGCACCCGTGAAGCGCTTTGGCCGGTGCTGACGACGTGGCCGATCAGGCCGTTGCCATCGACAACGGCGCTGCCGCGGCGAATGCCGTCCTTGCGCCCGGCCGAAAGGATCAGGGCGCGGCTGAACGGGCCGCCATTCTCCGCGATGACCTGTGCCGGGATATAGCGCTTCGGCTCCACCACCTTGGGATCGAGAAGCGCTTCGTATTCCGCAAGGCGCTGCTCGAGAGCCATCGCCTGGTTCATCCAGATACGGAGCTGTTCGTTTTCTTCACGGAGGCGCTCGTTCTCCTCCATCACGGCGAAATAGTCGCCGATGTCACCGATCCGGTTGCCCACGAACCGGACGGGAGCGGAAAAAATGCCGAGAACGGGCTCGAAACGGTCGAGAAGGCTCTCGCGCGCCTTCTCGAAAACCGAAGCCTGAGCGCCGTAGATCGAGAACACGGTCAGGAAGAGGCTGAGCCCGAGCATGGCGAGAAGATTCGCCGGCGGACGCTCTGCATCGCGGAAGCCTGCGGCTCCACTCTTTGTGAACAACGCTGACATCAGCGCTTCTCCCGGCTTTCTGCCTGGCCCCTCGCCCCTAACAGAACAGCAAGCGCTGTTAAGGGACGATTAACCCCCTCACGGAGTTTCTCATCACTTTCTAGCGTGCCCTGCTGTGCCCTGCGGTTACGGTTTGTCTAGACCGCCGAGCTGAGCGCCGTGCGCATGGCTTTGTTGTTTTCGAGAGCTGCACCGGTGCCGAGCGCCACGCAGGAGAGCGGGTCTTCGGCGATCGAGACCGGAAGACCGGTTTCCTCGCGGAGCAGCTTGTCGAGATTGCGAAGAAGCGCGCCGCCACCGGTCAGCATGATGCCGGTATCCACGATGTCCGCAGCCAGCTCAGGCGGGGTCGCTTCGAGGGCGACCTTCACCGCTTCGGTGATCTGGCTGACGGGCTCCTTGAGCGCTTCATAGATCTGGGCTGCGGAGATTTTCACCTCTTTCGGGACACCGTGCATGAGGTCCCGGCCCTTGATGTGGATGACCGCCTTGGTCGATTCCTCGTCGACGGTGGCCGAGCCGACTTCCTTCTTGATGCGCTCTGCCGAGCTCTCACCGATCAGGAGGTTAAACTCACGGCGGATGAAGGAAACGATCGCCTCGTCCATCTTGTCGCCGCCAACGCGGACCGAGCGCGAATAGACGATGCCACCGAGGGACAGGACCGCAACTTCCGTCGTGCCGCCGCCGATATCGACAACCATCGAGCCGGTGGGCTCAGCGACCGGGAGGTGGGCGCCATAGGCGGCCGCCATTGGCTCTTCGATGAGGTCGACGCGCCGGGCGCCTGCGGAAAGCGCGCTCTCCTGGATGGCCCGGCGTTCAACGGCCGTCGCACCCGAGGGGACGCAGATGACGATCCGCGGGCTCGCGAAGGAGCGGCGGTTATGCACCTTGCGGATGAAGTGCTTGATCATGGCCTCGGCGACCTCGAAGTCGGCGATGACACCGTCGCGCATCGGGCGAATGGCCTCGATCGCGCCAGGCGTCCGGCCGAGCATCTCTTTCGCCTCGTTGCCGACAGCGCGGACGATCTTTCGGCCCTGGCGGGTTTCAATCGCAACCACCGACGGCTCGTTGAGAACAATCCCCCTGCCGCGCACGTAGACGAGTGTGTTCGCGGTTCCGAGGTCGATGGCCATATCGGCCGAGAGCATACCAAAGAGGGCGGAAAGCATGGCCCGTGTCCTATTCGTTCAGCTGCCCAACACCTCGGGCGGCGTCGTGGCTCCAGCGTGTCCCCAACCTATACATCAAGCCTTTGATTTAAGGTTAAGTGCTCTGTTACTCTGATCACCAAGCGCAGATGAACTCTGCGTCAGATCTGTTTGTGGCGCGAGGCCAGCTAGGGAAGTGTTGCGCAAACGTTTATAAAGCCACCGACAGAACAGCATAAACCCGACCCAGAGAAGGGCGAGGACGGCGAGCGCGACCAGCGCCTCGGGATCGCCGCTGGTCAGGAACCGGCCGATCTCGTCGAGCTGTCCCGTGAAAAACGCGATGAGAGCCAGCTTGGGCACCACGCCAATGGCCGTGCCGAGAGCGAATTTCCAATAGGCCATGCCCGACGCGCCGCAGAGCGTATTGACCACGATGAAGGGTCCCGAAGGGGTCCAGCGGACGATCATCGAGGCGAGGATGCCGTGCCTGCGCATGATCCCGATCAGGGTCTGGCGCTTGCCCGGGCGGAGCTTGTTCACCCAGGGACCGCCAAAGAACCTGCCGAGAAAGAAGGTCACGGCGCCGGACACCATGGTCGAGCCCCAGGAGAGGACCGCCCCATACCACGGGCCGAAGACAGCGACCGTGCCCGCGAAGAGCATCGCCTGGGGAAAGCCGACAAGGGCGAGGCTGATATAGAGAAGGCAGACTGCAACCGGGGCCCAGGGGCTCGCCTTCACCGCGTTGAGGAAATTGTCGACCCCCGCACGGTCGAGGCCGAAAAGCTCCTGCCCGAAGACGATTAGCAGGATTGCCAGCACAACGACGAACAGCGTCACCCCGGCGGAGAGCGATCGTCTGGGATCGAACCTGCGCTGCAGGGGCTGGGAGGTCGGGGCTTCGGTCACGAGGGGTCAATCTTGTCTTGGCGATGGGCCTACATAGGAGAGACGATGGCGTCACGACAGAGGGATCATGGCGCCTTGTCCAAATCGCCCTGTTTCTGGGCCTCGGCGATGGCCTCGTCGAGAAAGCGGCGGGTTTCTTCCTCAGTCCGGGTCACGGGTTCGAAGATGCGGCGGAGAATGCCGGGGGTCAGGGCCGAGAGCGTGTTCACGGTGACGATGGGTGCGTCGAGGTCGCCGGTGATCGAGTAGGAGAAGGCGACGATCCCCTCGCCCTCGCGACTGACGAAGAGGCGCCCAATGCCGGGGAGCGAGCCGAGAAGCGAGTTCACCGCATAGGCCGGCGCGATCGAGCCGCGGACATCGATTGTGTTCTGGTCGAGGTCGACGACGCCTGTGGCCGAGACACCCAAGGACGAGCCGACGAGCTTGGCATCGCCAAGGCCGATCTGGCCATCCTTGGTCCAGACGTCGCCTTCGAGCTTGGTGAAGCGAATCCCCTCGCCATTAAGGGCCGCGACGGCGCCGTCGAGGGAGGTGAAGGACAGAATCTTGGCAAGGATCGGCGCATCCTGGACGACCAGCTCGCCGACCTCGAAACGGCCACGGAAGCCTCCGTCCTCGATCGTCGTGCCCTTGATCGAGCCTGCGCCGCCGGTCACGGAGTCGATGCCGAAGAACCCGTTCATCAGGATACCGAAATCGGTCGACTCCACCTCGATGAAGCCCAGCTCCTCCGTTGGCGGAGCGTCGAGGGTCGCGCTCAAAACGCCCTGCTCCCCGATCTGCGCCGTGAGGATGAACTGCTCGAAGCCCTTCCCGTCGTGCTGCCCCTGCGCCGTGACATCGTTCAGGGTCACGCCATTCTTGAGCGAGACACGGTTGAGCGCCACGTCGAGATCCGACCGCCCTGGCAGCGGGCCGCCGTCACCTGACAGGCCAAACATCTTGTCGATCAGGGCACTGGCATCGGCGTGCTCGCCGGTGAGTTCCAGATCCAGGTTCTGGTTCTCGGTGACGAGCCGGAGCGAGAGGTCAGCACGGTCCTCGATAAAGAAGCGCGGCAGCTCCAGCCGGACGACACCGCCCTCTTGGGTAAAGACTCCGCTACCCTCGATATTGAATGTCGGTGCACTGAGCTTGAGCTGCTTGAGGGAGACGAGCCCGGCCGTTCCGTCCTTCGACTTCGGCTCCGGGATCGCCACCGTTGTCTGGACGAGACCGCTGACGCCGCGGGGCTTGGAGAGCCCGAGTTCGGGGATGCTGACCGAAGCGTTCGTGAGATCGCCGGAGATCTCCATGGGTGAACCGGGCGTCAGGTCGCGGGCGTAAATGTCTGCCTTGATCTCCCCGCGGAAGAACTGCCTCAGCGGCAAGCCGATCATGTCCGCGGTGAGGGTGTCGAGATCGGCGGTCACGGCGAGATCGGCTTTCATCTCGCCACGGAGGTTCTGGCGCCAGACGAATTTCGCGGGTGCGGAGGCTGCGAGCCCGTCGCCGCGCACGGTCAGCATCTCCGGCGTCAGGATCACCCGGCCGCCAGCATCGCTGGCGTCAATCCCCGGAAGGACATCGTCAATGGAGCCGCGCGCGAACGCGCCCTCGCCCATCACCTTCACATCATCGAGGGAAGGCTCGGCGACCAGCGGCCATGTCACCTTGAGATCGAAGCTGGCCATGCCGTCGAAGTCTTCGGGCGTGTAGGTCACGCCCTCTTCGAAAACGACGAGTCCGGCCTCCTCGAGTGCACTGAGGATCGTCTCGATATCGCCCATCAGCGTCGTATTGAACGTCGCCGTCGCCCCGGCTGGGGTGAAGCGCGGCATGTCGAGCTTCGCTTCGGTCAGCCGGACGCCGGAGACGTAGCCGCGCTCCGCCGAAACCGTGAAGCTGTTGCCAAGAACGGTGGCGGTGGCTTCAAGGCCGGTGATCGGCGGCATGTCCGGCAGGTAGATCACCGTCGCGTCCGACGCATCGAAGGTGAAGCGCATGTCCTCGTCGCGAAGCGGCACCAGCGGCTTGATAGCCCCCATCGGAATGTCAGCGACATAGGAAAGGTTCGTCAGCACACCCGACTTCAGGTTGTCGACCACCCACATCCGCGCCTCGCGCGCCAGGGTGATCGGCCAGCCTGCCAGCACCTCCTCGGGCGAGAGTGGTCCGGGGAGGAGCGCGTCCGCTTCGAGCCGGGGACTGCCCGCGAAGCCCTCAGGGAAAGTCAGCGCAAGGAAACCCTTGAGCTCACTGGCGAAGTAGCTCGACCCGAGCTCCTCGAAGGTCAGCTTTCGGCGTGCCGCATCGAAAGTGCCGCGTGCGTTCATTCGCTCGACATCGAGCGGGCCCTGCATGAAGCCGCCGAGGTCGAGATGGATCGTTTCTCCGTAGACGTCGAATGCGAGAAGCAGCTCTGCAGGATCAAGGAGGTTCTCTGCCGCGACCGTGCCGCCAAGCCGTCCCCGGTTGCCCGCGATGTCGTAAGCGAGGTTCTCGATACGGAAGACAGGTGCGCCCGCGTCGAATGCGGCTTGCAGGACGTTCTCACCGAAGGAGAAGCTGCGTCCCGCCATCTCTCCTTCGCCGGGCGGCACCACGAGATCTATCGAGCCGTCGATCGGTCTTCCCTCTCCGTCCACGGAGAGATCGACCCGGCCACTGACACTGCCACCGAGGCTGAAGGCATCGACGCCGAGGACTGCGAGCACTGGAGCGATCGGCGTGCCGTCCGAAACGAAGGAAAGCTCGGTGACGCCTGTTGGCCTTGCCAGAACCTGGAGGTCAGCCTCTGTCCTCTCGCCAGCAAAGGCGAATGGCAGGCGTGCATCGACCGCGAAACCGTCATCTCTTATGCGTGCCCTGACGGAACCCGAAGCGAGGGTCACGACGGGCGCGTCGTCCGGCCCCAGATAGGCAATGGTGACATCGGGAAGGGCGACTTCGTTCACCGCGCCACTGGAGAGCAGCGTCAGGAGCCGCTCGACCGGTAGCGGACGGCCCTCAGCGGCCGACGTCCTCTCTTCAGCCGCTGGCTCGCCTGCGCCGTCGGGGACGGGTGCACGGGCCGTTGCGACGATCCGCGTCACGCTCAGTTCTCGAGGAGCAAGATCGCGGTGGAGGAAACCGCCATAGGGAAGGACGGCGCGCCCGTTCTCTGCAAGCGCTTCCTGCGCACCACTGGCAGTCAGGCGGTCGAAATAGACGACCAGATCCCGCGGCGCGATCCTGATGAAGAGCCCATCGACCTCGATATCGGATCCTGCGGCTTCGCTGAGACGCTCCTCGATGAGGGGCAGCAGCGGACCGGTGGGGATGTTCGATGTCATCGCGAGAATGGAGACGACGAGCGGAAGGGAGAGGCCGAATGCCGCGGCCCTTATCAGTGCACGGATGGCAAGCCACTGCGCGGGGTGCGCGCCGACATAGGCGCCCACGCCTTCGCCGCCGCTTTTCGCAGCGTTTTTCTGGTTCTTTGACTGCCTGCCTATCAGCACCGTGTCACCCTGAGCCGATGATTGGACTATGGCTAGGGGCTGTCCAAGCGCAAGTTCGTTAAGGTTACGACGTGGACGGGCGGCGGCCGCTTCGCTATCCGCCGGGGCGACGGTGCACAACGCAACCGGATGAGGAGACGACCGCGATGCTGCAAGAAGGCGACAAGGCCCCCGCATTCACCCTGCCCACCGAAGATGGCGAGGTCAGCCTCGACGACTTCAAGGGCCACAAGCTGGTTCTCTACTTCTATCCCAAGGACGACACATCCGGCTGCACCAAGGAGGCGATCGGCTTCTCCGAAATGCTCGATGCGTTCGAGGCGGCAGGCGCGAAGGTGCTCGGCGTTTCCAAGGACAGCCCGGCCAAGCACGCGAAATTCCGCGAGAAGCATGACCTCAAGGTGCCCCTCGCCTCCGACGAGGAAGGCAAGGTGATCGAGAAGTACGGCTCCTGGGTCGAGAAAAGCATGTATGGCCGGAAATACATGGGAATCGACCGTTCGACCTTCCTGATCGACGAGGACGGCGTGGTGCGGAAGATCTGGCGCAAGGTCCGGGTGCCCAAGCACGTCGAGACCGTGCTCGCGGCCGTCAAAGAGCTTTGAAGCCTCACTGGGACGAAGCAGCGCGCGGCATCCTCCTCGAGGGTGATGCCGACCGCAAGGCAGCGCTGGCGCAGGACGTGCTGGCGCGGGCGGAGACATTCGACCTCTCCCTCGCGCCGAGGCTCGGGCCACCCGAACGCCCTGCCCGGCCGGAAAAGCCGGTTCTCGTGCCGCCGCAGGAGGTGCCGCGCCGGGGCCTCGGCTCGGACCGGGGGCGCGCCGCGCTGCTCCACGCGCTGGCACATATCGAGCTCAATGCCATCGACCTTGCCGCGGACATGGCGCTGCGTTTCGCAGGTGCAGTTCCCGACCATCTGCGCGCTTCCTTTGTCCATGACTGGTTGAGGGTGTCCGGCGAGGAGGGCCTGCACTTCTCGTTACTTCGCGCGCGGCTCGACGCCTACGGCACGGATTATGGCGACTACCCGGCCCATGACGGGCTCTGGGATGCAGCACGGAAGACTAGCGGCGATGTCCTGGGACGCTTGGCCGTGGCGCCGATGATCCTCGAAGCCCGCGGCCTCGACGTCACCCCGGGGCTGATCGCGAAGCTGGAAGCGGTTGGCGATACCGGGTCAGCAGCAGTCCTGCAGAGGATCTACGACGACGAGATCGGCCATGTCCGCGCCGGAACCAGGTGGTTTCGTTCACTGGCGGAGTCGCGCGGAGCCGATCCTGCCGCAACCTTTCAAAATTGTGTGATGCGATATT
Source organism: Parvularcula lutaonensis (assembly GCF_014651915.1). Lineage (GTDB taxonomy): Bacteria > Pseudomonadota > Alphaproteobacteria > Caulobacterales > Parvularculaceae > Parvularcula > Parvularcula lutaonensis. Next base: position 560,846 of record NZ_BMXU01000002.1, on the reverse strand, counting down.
ATCCGCAGGGCCCCAAGCGCCCCTTCAACGATCCGGCGCGCGCGCAGGCCGAACTGCCGCGAGACTGGTACGAAGGTGTATCGCCCCATTGAGGACTCATTCGAGCCATGAGATGGCCGAAGGGTTGGGGCAGGCGTTTTGCAAGGGTTTGGCGGGAAGACGTGAAATCTCCGTCAAGCCTTAATTATTTTTCGATCGTGGTTTCGTAAGTCACGAAGACATGCCATGAAGTCCGTGGTAGTGTCACATCGCGGTGAGCGGGGCCGTGGGTGGCGTGCGGCAGAAGCCACACGGGCAGTCAGGGACGAGAATGGGTAAGGAAAAAAGACGTTTTGGCAGGCTCCTCGGACATCTGTTCCGGGAACGCCAGATTTACCATCGCTCCGATGGCGTCGTTCACTTCATCAAGCTCAGCTCGCGCACCCAGGTCATCTTCGCTTCGATCCTCTTCGGCGCCCTCCTCTGGGTCGCCTACGCCTCGGTCAACGTGGTGTTCAAAGAGCAGATCATCATCGCCAAGGACGAACAGCGCCGTGACGAGCAGGCCGCTTACCGTCGCCGCCTCCAGAATTCGGAACGCGCCTACGAGGAAGTCTCCTCGCTGAACTTCATCTACAGCCGCGAGTTCGAAGCCGCTCTCAAGAAGCTCGAAAGCCAGCACGACACGCTCCGCGCGCTTGTCGAGAACAAGAGCTCCCTCGATGTCCAGATGCGCGGTCTCGCCGAAACCCTTTCCGCCGCCGGTGCGCCCGGCGGCCGTCAGCTCCGGGGTACGAACCGGGTGATGATCGACCCGGTGGGTCGCGAGCCTACGCCGCGTCAGTCGCGCGTTTCCGCCCTTCGCCAAGAGGCTCTCGACAGCGTCATCGATCAGGAGATCGCCGAAGGCATCGAGAACGAAGTCCTCACCGACATGCGGATGAAAACCGCGCAGCTCTCAGCCAGCCAGGTCGTTCTCCTCGCCGGCATCGAAGAGAAGATGCAACGCTCGATCGCCGAGCTTGACCAGATCCTCCGTCACACAGGTGCTGCGGCGGAGCTCCTGCCGAAAGCGAACGACCGGGAATTCGGCCTTCAGGTTCTCGCCTCTGCGCAGGCCCCAGAAGTCGAAGCGGAGCTGATGGGCCAGGGGGGGCCTTTCATCCCGGTGGATGACGAAGAAGACACGCTTGTCACGGGCACCTATGCAGAGACCGTCTCCCGCGTGCAATCGAAGCTGACCGAGCTCGCTGCACTCTCCGGTGTCGTCAGGAGCGTGCCGATTGGCTCGCCGGTCCTGAACCGCCACCGCCAGACCTCAGGCTATGGCGTGCGTTGGGACCCGTTCAAACGCAGCCGCCGCACCCGCCACTACGGCCTCGATTTCGCTGCTGCCCGGCGTACACCGATCGTGGCCACCGCGCCGGGTCGTGTCGTCCGCGCAGGCACCTGGTCGAGCTACGGCAAGATCGTGGAAATCGATCATGGTAACGGTTTCCGTACACGGTACGCACATTTGGACCGGATCAACACACGGGTTGGTAAAATCGTTGAGCTAAACGACGTGATAGGTCTGATGGGAAGCACCGGACGGTCGACGGCAACGCACCTCCATTACGAGGTGATTTACAAAGGCAGGCAAGTGGACCCCGAGAGGTTCATTGAGGCAGGACGATATGTTTTCGAAAGCTAAGCGTGACAAAACCAACGACCGTCAGCTTCCGGATTTTGAGGGGCAAGGTCAGTCAATGAACGCCGATCCACGCATGAGCAATCGCACCGACGCCAAAGCGTCAGCGCGCGCAAAAACTCCGCGTTCCGCACCGACGGGTGTCCCGTCGCTGATCAGTGCGGACATGGTCATTAAGGGCGAGATTCGCTCCGAAGGGGAAGTGCAATTCGACGGAGAGATCGACGGCGACATCTTCGCCAAGGGTCTGGTTATCGGCGAAGGCGCCATGGTCCGCGGCGAAGTGATCGCCGAGAAGGTCAAGGTCGCCGGCACTGTTGAAGGCCGCATCCGCGCCACCCGCGTCGAGCTGACCGCCAGCTCCATCGTCAAGGGCGACGTGGTCCACACTGCCCTGATGATCGAAGCCGGTGCCCGTTTCGAGGGCAGCTGCCGCCATTCGGACGATCCGATCAACGACACCGCGCCGGCCACCCCGGCGGAGCTTCCGGCGCCGTCGGAAGACCGTGTGCTGTCGAACCAACAGGTTCCGAACGCTCCGCGCGAGCGTGAAGCCAAGCTCCGCGAAGCCCAGCCGATCCGCCGTGACGCTGCCGCTTCGGACAAGCAGCCGGAAAACGTCCAGCCGATGCGCCAGACGCAAGGCGGCAAGGCCCTCGCTGGAAAAGTCAATCTGAGGTAGGGGAACGAGATCCTGGGAGAGGAAACGCGCGGGACCGGGGTCCCGCGCGTTTTTTTCTTGGGTGCCTTCTACGGACGATCGGTCGTCTTCCTCTTCATGCAGGCTCGCCGAGGCGCGGTACCAGCGCAGCACGTCCGAAGGCCGGGCTTTCTTTGTCACTTCGAAGATCAGCACCCTGTCGAGTTCGAGCGAAGGATGGCTCGCCGCGTGTTGGGCAGACCAGAACACCTCCGCCATCGGCTGGTGATCTCGCGCCACGCTGCATCGACGTGCTGGTCGATCAGGACCACCGCAGCGAAGGGTCGTTCAGTCGGACAGGCGGGAAGCTCGGATCCCGAAGGAACCCAAAGACATTCTGCCTTCACTGACGTTCACTCTGCCAGCGGATCGATCATCCGGAAGCTCGCGGGGCTGTCTTCGGCGAGGGCGAAGCCGATGGCGCGCAGGGTCCCGCCCTTGGCGGCGAGGCGCCATTCGATGAGATGCTCCGCCTCCGGATCGCCGTCGAAATCGGCCGTGCCCACATGGACGAACTCGGCGAGGATGGCGTCGTTCTCCATCGTCCAGGTCTTCGGCCAGTCGCCCTTGAGGTTGGGATAGGCATCATCGCCGAGGCTCGCCTCGCCAAGACTGGGAAGCTCCGACCGGTCGATGGCGACGAAGAGATCGTCCGGCGCGCCCCTCGCACCCGGAACCGGCTCGGCCCGCGCGATCAGTTCGAGAAGGCCACAGGCGCGCGCCATCTGCGCCTCGCGGCGGAGATCCGCATTGGACAGCCCGCCCCAGCCCTTCTGGCGCAGGGAGCGGAACTGCGCGCAACTCTCCACGGTCTCCGCTGCGTCGTTCTCAATATCGGGCGAGGCCATCCTGAGGGGCCGTGCCGCCATGCTCTTCGGGAGGATGAGGCTTTCGCGCTCGTCCTTCAGGTCCTCGAGCGGTGCGCAGCCATCGTCGGTCTGCACCACGCCGGGCAGGCAGAAGCGCACCACGCCGTCGTCATGGTCGATGGCCGTCTCGGTCCGCAGGTCATCCATGACCACCGGCGGCTCCTCCGGGGTCAGGGGGTCATCTGGGCGGTCAGCGAAAAAGTAGGTTCCGCCGACAATCGCCGCGAGACCCGCCACCCCTGCCCCGCCAATGGCGCCTGCTTTCTTGTTGTTCATAGCAGTCCCAACTCCGCAAGTTCCGCCCTGATCGGCAGGTCATCGCCTTCGGCGCTACTGCCGAGATCCCCCGGCGCGTCCTCGGGCTTGAGATAGCGCCAACCCTGGAACGGGCCTTTGACCGTGGGGTTCACGAGGATCAGCCCCGGCTCGAGCACGATCCGGCATTTGCGCCCTTCGTTGGTCGTGACCTCCTGCAGGTCGACGATCGGCTGGCGCACCTGGATCTGGCCGGCGATGACCCAATAGATCGAGCCGCCGTCCTTCAGCTCCTCCGCACGCTTGGGGAACATGCGGGTGGTGTGGTGGACAAGGCCCTGCAGCCTGGTGCCCTTGTTCCGTTGGAGGAGGGTGTGCTGCCAAGACTTGAGGTCGTCGATGCGATCCGCACCGACGCAGAGTTTGATCAGGTGGATGGTCATCGGATCAGTTGCCGCGGACCCGTGCCACTTCCCGTGCCCGGGCCTTCTTGATGCTATGACGCGCTGCGCGTTTCGCGATGATGTAGAAGGTAAAGTAGCAAAGGCCCAGCCCGATCGAGAGAAGCCAGAGCGGCAAATCGACCATGATAGGCGACAGCAGGGACGGCGTGATGCCAATAGCCTGCGCCGCTTCGGGTGCATAGGTGTCGAGCATCAAGGCGCCACCAAAGAGCGTCAGCGCCACCGCGAGGAGGCTCGCAAGAACCGCGCCGACGGTGACGCCGATGTCTTCGCGCTCTTCTTCCTTGGCGATGATCATTTTGGACGGATCGCCCATCAGAGCGTGGCTTGCGGCATAAAGAGCCTGCATCCGGCCTTCGATTTCTTCTGGGGTCAGCGTGCGGCCTCGGTCGTGGCGCAGGCTGTCGAAATCGACCAGCGGTGCGTTGGTCACCTCCGCCGGGGCGAGGACAGTGCCGTCGCATTCGGAAGCCGGCGAGACTTCCGACGTGGGGATCACCAGCTCGGCATCGGTCGGCATTAGGAAGAGCGACTTCTCCGCCGCCCGGCGGCGAACCAGGCCGTCGAGCTTCATCAACTTTCCGTCGACCCGTGCCTTGGTCCAACGCTCGAAAGCTTCGGCCGCGCCGAGCTTGTCGCCCTCGTTGAGCTTCTTGAGGACAGTCGACCGCTTGAAGTTCTCGGCACCGATATTGAAGACGAAGCTCACCAGCGCATCGTGCTCGTTTTGGTTCAGCGGCGTGCGGACCGTGTCGCGGATCAGCTTTTCGATCGGCGCAACGTCCTTCATCAGGAGGTTGGTCGCCTCGCGCTGGCTGACTTGCGGGGAAGGCGTCTGGGTATGGTGGCCGTAGCCGATGACATAAGTGCCATCACCGCGTGCCTCATCCATCCGAGGGCTCGAAGAGAAGCCCTCATACGCCTTTATCAGATTGAGACCTGTGTCTCCCGTCTGCATCCACGCCCCCAAGCGCCTTGCGCGCCGGTTACCCAGCCCTCACCTGTCTATCACGGGCCGAAGGGATTGTGTAGCGCGGTATTGGGTTTCTGTTAACCTCTCGTCATCCCGAAAAACCCGTGATACCCAAGGGTTCGCGATCGCCTGGGGAGGTGAGGATGCCGAGGATTGTCAGGGCTCTAAGCCTGTTTCTCATCCTGTTGGGTGTATCGGGCCTCGGCCTTTCCCTCACTGCGCAGGAAGGCGGCAAGCGTGCGACTTTCCTCGAACTGAAAGGCGCGGTCACGCCCACCACCGCCAATTACCTCGAGCGGGAAATTTCCGCCGCCTCGGTCCGGGGCGACGAGCTGGTCGTCATCGAGATCGACACGCCCGGTGGCCTTGTCACTTCGATGCAGTCGATCGTGCAGTCGATCCTCGCTTCGGAGACCCCGGTGGTCACCTATGTCGGTCCGCAAGGCGCCCGGTCGGCGAGCGCGGGCCTCTACATCATGTATGCAGCCCATGTCTCGGCCATGGCTCCCGCGACGAACACCGGCTCCGCCACGCCCATCGAGCTGGGCGGCGGCGGTGGACGGAGCCCGTTCGAACAGCCTCAAGAGCCCGATGACGGGGGCGAAGCGGACGCGGTCGACGATGGCGAAGCGGCCCCGGAAGAAGCGCAGCCTGCCGAGCGCCCCGCTGACATCTCCAACGAAGCCTCGCTCCGCGGCAAGGTGATCGAGGATGCCGTCGCCTATATCAAAGGCCTCGCCGAGCTGCGTGGCCGGAACGCCGAATGGGCGGAAAAAGCCGTGCGCCCGCCCTCGGCATCGATCACCGCGAGCGAAGCACTGGAACTCGGCGTCATCGAGATCATCGCAGAGGACCGCACCGACCTGCTTCGGCAGCTCGACGGCCGCACGGTGAAGACCATCGCCGGCGAGAAGACCCTCTCCACGAAAGGCCTGCGCATCGTCGAGGTGAGACCGACCCGGCTCGAGCAGATCCTCGCGTTCTTCGCCGACCCGAATGTCGCCGCGATCCTGCTCTCGCTCGGCACGCTCGGCATCACCGTCGAGCTATGGAACCCAGGCTCTATCTTCCCCGGCACCTTTGGCGTCATCTGCCTGCTGCTGGCATTCTACAGCTTCCAGGTCCTGCCGGAGAACGGGCTGTTCCTTGCGGTCATGGGGCTCGGGGTGGTGCTCCTGATTCTCGAGGCGTTCGTCTCATCGGCGGGGATAGCGGGGATAGCCGGCATGGCGCTCCTGTCTGTTGGGCTTTATTATCTGTTCCCGGAGAGTTTCCGGGTCTCTATCTCCCTCATCATCGGCATTGTCGCCGTCATGGGTTCGGTGCTGGTCCTTCTCCTCTGGCAACTTATCAAGTCGCGCGCCCACGGCCCCTTGATCGGCAAGGAGGCCATTCGTGGCCGGACGGGGCGAGTCGAGGAGTGGCAGGGCGCCGAAGGCTGGGTCATCGTCGACGGCGAGCGCTGGCGCGCCAAGGCGAAACAGCCGCTCCAGCCCGGCGATGCCATCAAGGTCGTCGAGGTCGACGGCCTCGTCCTCATCATCAAGAAAGCGACGGCCCGACAGGGCTTTCGCCTGCCCCAACGCGCCCCGGAGGCCTGATCCATGTTCAGTATCCTGATCCCGCTTGCAGCCTTTGCCATCATCATCCTTGCTCAGATCATCAAGGTCCTGAAGGAGTATGAGCGGGGGGTGATCTTCACCCTCGGCAAGGTGGGTCGCCGTGCTGCGGGACCCGGCCTCGTCCTGCTCGTCCCAGCGGTGCAGCAGATGCGCAAGGTCGACATGAGGACGCTCGTGGCCGATGTCCCGCCTCAGGACGTGATTTCCCGCGACAACGTCTCGGTCAACGTCAACGCCGTCATCTATTACCGTGTGGTCGACGCGGTGAAGGCGGTCGTTCAGGTCGAAAACTACAAGGAAGCAACAAGCCAGCTCGCCCAGACGACGCTCCGTTCCGTCCTCGGCAAACATGACCTCGACGAGATGCTGCAGGAGCGCGACCAGCTGAACAAGGACATCCAGCAGATCCTCGACGAGCAGACCGAAGCGTGGGGGATCAAGGTTGCGAATGTCGAGATCAAGCGCGTCGATGTCGCCGAATCGATGATCCGCGCCATTGCCCGGCAGGCCGAAGCCGAGCGCGAGCGTCGTGCGAAAGTCATTCTCGCGGAAGGCGAACAGCAGGCCGCGGCCAAGCTGGCCGAGGCCGCGCAGGTCCTGTCCCAACAAGAAGGCTCGATGCAGCTCCGCTACCTCAACACCTTGCAGGAAATCGCTGGCGACCGGACGAACACCATCGTCTTCCCGTTCGGAACAGAAGAAGTCGCGAAGATGCTCCGGGGCCGGACCTGACGGTGCAGCTCAGACTGCCCTGTAGGCCGGCACGCCGAGATCGTCGGCAAGCTGCGTCATTCGCTGGCGCAGCGGGATGCCCGTCTCTTCCTTCAGGAGCCGGTCCATCCGCGCCATAAGCTGGGCGCGGTCAATGCTCCTGACCATCTGCTTCAGCGGCATGACCGCACTGGCCGCCACGGACAGGCGGTCATAGCCGATGCCGATCAAGGCAAGCGCCATCAGCGGGTCGGCCGCCTGCTCGCCGCAATAGCCAAGCGCCACAAGATCCCCCGCTTCATCGACGATTCTTTTCAGGAAACTGACAAAGGGACGACTGAGATAGTCGTAGCGCGAGGAGACGAGGTCGCTCTCGCGGTCGGCAGCGTAGAAGAACTGCGCCAGGTCGTTCCCGCCGATCGACAGGAAGTCTGCATACTTCGCAAGTCCCCGCACGTCCCAGGCGGCGGACGGGATCTCGACCATCGCCCCGACTTCGAGCTTTTCAGGGATGGGCTCGCCGACTTTCTTGGTGCGGGCGATTTCCTTGTCGATCAGCTCCCAGGCATGGGCCATCTCTTCCGACGTCGTCACCAGCGGCAGGAGCACCGTCAGGGGACGGCCGTTCGCAGCGGTGATTAGCGCACGGAGCTGCATCCGCAGCAGGCCCTCGCGGTCCGTTGCGACGCGTAGTCCGCGCCAGCCCATGGCCGGGTTCGCCTCGACCGGGCCATGCATGTAGCCAGCCCGCTTGTCCGATCCGATGTCCGCTGTGCGGAAGACGACACGCGCGCCCTGGGCGGCATCCATCACCGAGGCGTAGGTTTCAGTCTGCTCGGTCACCGAAGGCAGCGTCTTGCCGACGAGGAACTGGAGCTCGGTCCTGAAAAGGCCGACGCCGTCGGCCCCGACTTCGCGCAGGAGCTCCATGTCCATCACGAGACCGGCATTCATCTCCACGCGGACGCGGACACCATCCTTGGTGACGGCAGGCTCGTCCTTGCGAAGCTGGTAGCGGGCGAGCTGCTCGGTCCTGATCCGGGCCTTTTCTTCGTAGGTTGCGATCCCCTCCGGCGTCGGGCGGAGGAAGACCTCGCCCGAGCCGCCGTCGACGATGATGTCGTCGCCCTGCTCCGCGCGGTCGATGATCTTGGCGAGACCGGAGACCATCGGCAGGCGGAGTGAGCGCGCCACCACTGCGGCGTGGCTGTTCGAGGAGGCTTCGGCGAGAACCAGGGCTGCAACCTTCTTCCGGTCGAGCTCCAAAAGCTCGGCAGGACCAAGGGTTTCGGCAAGGATCACGGCATTGTCGGGTAGCTCGTGCCCCTTCTCCTCACCTCTCAGTGTGCGTAGGAGTCGGCGGGACAGGTCGTCGAGGTCGTGCATCCGCTCGCGCAGGTAAGGGTCGGACGCCGCCCTCATCTGGTTGCGGTTTTCCTGCTGCACCTGTTCGACCGCAGCCTCGGCATTGAGGCCTGCCATGATCTTTTCCTCGAGCCTCCGGGCCCAGCCGCGGTCATAGGCGAACAGGCGGTAGACCTCGAGCACCTCGCGGCTGATATGACTGAGCGCCCGGTCGCGGGCCATCATGTCGTCCACGGACTTCTGAAGCTCGGTCAGGGCTTCGGAGAGACGCCTCTTCTCCGCCGCCATGTCGCGGGCGAAGATGTTGCCGCCACTGCGCTTCGGCGTGAGGAGATAGGCCGTGCCCCGAACGACTCCCGGCACGATGGCCGTGCCGATCTCGTATTCGGGGCCGTGGATCATCTCTTGGACCTCGGCCACCTCCCTTTCGGAAAGGAAGCGCTCCGACGATATGATCTCGGCAAGGACGGTTGCCACCATCTGCGCCGCCTCGATCTCGTCTTCCGCATAGGCGCGGGTTGTCTGATTCTGAATGGTCAGCACGCCGATGACTTTACCTGAACGGATAATCGGAACACCGAGAAATGCGTTCAGTTCGTCCTCACCGGTTTCAGGACGGAAAGAAAATTCAGGATGTTGGCTGGCGCGGCGCGGGTTGATCGGCCTGCCTGTGCGGGCAACGAGGCCGACAAGGCCCTCGTCCCAGCGCAGGCGCGTCTGGTGGACCGCTTCACGCGCGAGGCCCTCGGTGGCGAAGAGCTCCAGCATGTCATCGGCGCGACGGACATAGATCGAGCAGACATCGGCCACCATGTTGCGCGCGATCGCCTGAACAAGGTGGTCAAGCCTTGTCTGGGCGTCGCTCTCCTCCGCCATCACCTCGCGCAGCTGTCGAAGCAGCACGCGCGGGGTCGGCGCCATGCGGGGCGGCAGGTTCATGCGAGTTACTTAAGCGTCCTGGCTTGAGAGCCCAAATGCCTCATGAAGGGCCCGAACCGCAAGTTCCGTATAGTCTGCAGCGATCAACACGCTGATCTTGATCTCCGATGTGGAAATGTTTTCGATGTTGATCGCCTTGTCCGCGAGGGTCTCGAACATCTTGGCTGCGACGCCGGTGTGGGTCTTCATGCCGATACCGATGACGGAGACCTTGGCCACGTTCTGGTTGGCCACAAGTTCGTCATAGCCAAGCTCGTCCTTGGCAAGGGTCAGCTTCTCCATGGCGAAGGAAAGGTCTTTCTCGGACAGGGTGAAGGACATGTTCGCCTCCGAGCCCTGGCGGGCGGGGGACTGGACGATCATGTCGATGTTCACCCCGGCCTCGGAGAGAAGCCGGAAGATGAGCGCCGAATAGCCCGGCTTGTCCGGCACCCCGAGAAGGCTGATCTTGGCCTCGCCCACCGAGGGTACGACAGCGGTGACGACTTCGTGCTCCATGATCTCGTCCTCTCCGGTGATGAGGGTGCCCTCACCGGTCTCTTCAGGTTCCTGCAGGGAAGACAGCACGCGCACCGGCACGCCGTAGGTCATCGCAAGGCCCACCGAGCGGGTCTGCAGGACCTTGGCGCCGACCGAGGCCATCTCCAGCATTTCTTCATAAGCGAGCACCGGCTTGCGCCGTGCGGTGGCAACGATACGCGGGTCCGTGGTGTAGACCCCATCGACATCGGTGTAGATATCGCAGCGCGCCGCGCCGAGGGCTGCGGCCAAGGCCACGGCCGTGGTGTCCGAACCGCCGCGGCCGAGTGTCGAGATCCTGCCTTGGGCCGTGAAGCCCTGGAAGCCGGCGACGACGGCCACTTCGCCGTTTTCCATCGCATCCATCAGGCGGTCCTGCGGCAGGCGCTTGATCTTGGCCGCGCCATGGCTGTCATCGGTTTCAAGGCCCATCTGCCAGCCCTGGAAGCTGCGCGCCGGGCAGCCCTTCGAACGAAGGTGCAGCGCGAGAAGGCCCGCCGTCACCTGCTCTCCCGAAGCGACCACGGCATCGTAATCAGGGTCCCGCGAGACATCGCCGCCGCCAAGCTCTTCGGTCAGCGCGACCAGCCGGTTCGTCTCCCCCGCCATGGCGGAGACCGTGACGCAGACCTTGAAGCCCTGTTTTCGCGCAGCCATCACATGGCGCGCCACGCGGGCAATGCGCTCGGGATCGCCGACGGACGTGCCGCCGAACTTCATCACCAGGACATCTTCCCGGCGAGGAGCAAGTTCTAAAGGCGCAGGCGCCAGGGTCACGATCGGCTCTCCTCATGTGCAGTGCGGCACAAAACGGCCAAGCCCTACCCCTCGCTCGCCGTATCGGCAAGGTCCTCGGCCAGCCTTTCGAGCCCTTCTGACAGGGAGACCGAGGGTGCGAACCCCGGAAGCTGGGGCAGGGTCGGTGTCTTGTCCCGCTCGAAGCGGGCAAGCTGGGCGGTCGACAGCGGCAGCTTCAGCCCGACGGCCTCAGCGGCTTTTGCCGCAGCGCGCAAGGCAGCCAGCGGGACAGTAAGAACGGCACCGTTGCCTTTGCGAACCGCCCCGAGGACGCGGGAAAAAAGCTCCTTCTGCGGCAACGCCTCCGAACCGGCGACAGCGAAAACCCCGGCGTCCGCAGCCATGACAGCCTGCACGGCAGCCTCGGCGACATCTTCGTAGAAGACGGGCTGCTGCAGGGCCCTGCCGCTGCCAGGACATGGCAGGAACCCGTATTTGAGAGCGAAGCGCATCAGCGTCGCGATGTTCCCGTCCCCCGCATGACCGTAGATCATGGTTGGCCGCAGGATGGTGATCTCCGCGTCGATACCCGAAAGCGTCCGCTCCGCCTCGGCAAGCGCCCTGTAGACCGGACTGTCGGCATCAATGCCGACATTGTTCGAGGAGAACACGACGATCCTCCGCACGCCCTCTTCCGTCAGCCAGCGGGCCGCCGGGGCCGAAACCGAGAGAATCGGCGCGAGGATGGCCGCATCGTGCCCCTGCGCCGCAGCACGGACGCCAGCCTCGTCGGTCAGGTCGAGAGTTTTATGCCGCAGGCCCTTCGCGGGCTTGCGGCTCGCGCGGGTGACGGCGGCACCCCGGCCTTCGAGCCTCCCGGCGACTTCATGGCCAACGGCGCCCGTGGTGCCCGAGACGAGCACCTTCATGGGCCGTCTGCCGCGTTGGCAAGCGAGCCAGCTACGCCTAGGTGCAGCCTTCGAGCGAGAAGGACCGCCTCATGTCTGCCACCACGATCGACCCCGATGAGGTCGCGAAGTTCCAGGCCATCGCCGCGGAGTGGTGGGATCCGCTGGGAAAATTCAAGCCGCTTCACAAGTTCAATCCGGTTCGCCTCGGCCTGATCCGCGATCAGGTGTGCGAGCACTTTGGCCGCGATCGGTTCGCCAGGAAACCGCTTGAAGGGATTCGCCTTCTCGATATCGGCTGCGGCGGTGGGCTGGTGTCGGAGCCGATGGCGCGTCTCGGCGCATCGGTGACCGGGATCGACGCCGCCGAAGGCAATATCAAGACAGCCAAGGTGCATGCGGAGCAATCGGGGCTCGAGATCGACTACCGCAACACGACAGCAGAAGAGCTTCTTGCCTCTGGCGAAGAAAAATTCGACGTCGTTCTCAATCTCGAAGTCGTCGAGCACGTCGCCGATGTCGGGCTGTTCCTGAAGACATCGGCCGACCTCGTGAAGCCCGGCGGAATGATGGCACTGGCAACGATCAACCGTACGCTGAAAGCTGCAGCAACCGCCGTCTTCGCGGCGGAGTACATCCTGCGCTGGCTGCCGCGCGGCACGCATGACCCGCGGAAGTTCGTCAAACCTGCCGAGGCGAAAAAGCACCTGGTCGACGCAGGGCTCGAGATCACGGCTGAGAAGGGGCTGACCTACCTGCCGCTCCTCGACAGCTGGCGCGTCGGCGACGATATGTCCGTGAACTACATGATCTTCGCGAGCAAGCCTGCCTAGGTGTCATTCCGGGGCATGCGGCGCCTGACCTCGGAAGCCATACCTTGTTACTCTTGGGTCCCCCGAAGGCTTTGGACCTTCCGGGATCAGAGCTACCTCGCAAGATCCAGGACCCAGCCTGTCGCCTCCCGGCGCAAACTCGCCGCCGGGTGGGTGCCATCCGCGCGAAGGGAGACGAGCAGCGCGCTACAGTCACGGGCATCTCCTTCAGCACTCCGTGCACGAAGCACCACGATCTCCGAACCCGCGCAGGCATCCATGAGGTCGGCGCGGTCCGTGATGACCGTAAGGCGCCCCCCTCGGGGAAGCGCGGTTCCGCAAGGCCCCTTGGTGCAGCCCCTCATGGTCTCCTGCATCTTGATCTCCGGGGCCGTGCCAAGGGACTGCAGCCATGCCTCGACAGTGAACCGGTCGCGGCGCTTGGAGAGGATGGCGAGCTGCGCCTCTCCGCTTTCCTGCACGACACCGACATTGCGCAGGTCGCGGCTGAGGAAAATATCAGGCTGCTGAACGGTGAGCCCTGCCGGCAGCGCGAGGAGCACCAGCGCTGCACCTGCCAGCCGCCACGGCGCCCTTGCAAGAGCGAGCGTCAGAAGCCCCGCTGACGCCAGCACGATCCCTGCTGGCGCAAGCTGCGGCACCAGTTTCACCGCACCTGGAAGACCTGCCGTCCAATCGGCGATGGCGAGGACGATGCCAATGCCCTGCCCGACAAGAAAGAGAACTGGGCCATCGAGCCCGAACGGCATGAGGAACATCGCCAGGACCATGGCCGGCATCACCGCGAGGGTGATGATCGGCATGGCGAGCATGTTGCCGAGAAGACCGAAACTCGCAATCCGGCCGAAATGATAGGCTGCGAAGGGCCCTGTCGCCAGACCCGCGAGGAAGCTTGTCAGGGTGAGGCCACCGAGGAAGCCACCAACTTTTGTCAGCGTGCTGCGTTCACCTTCGCGGGGCCAGCGCTCATCGATGAAACCGAAGGCCGAGATCAGCGTGACGACAGCGGCGAATGACATCTGGAAACCCGGTGCGACGACCGCCTCGGGGCGCAGGGTCATGATGACCAGGGCCGCGAGTGCCGCGTTCCTGAGCGAGATCCCGCGCCTGTCGAACAGGATCGCGCCGAAGACGATCGCGGCCATGATGAAGGCTCGCTGCGCCGACCACGCCCCGCCTGAGAGCGCGAGATAGAACAAGCCGCCGAGCAGTGCGCCTGCCGCCGCCCATTTCTTGATCGGCGCATGGAGCGCGAGCCATTCGCTCCGTACAAGGAGCGCGCGCAGGGTCCAGAAGAGGAACCCGCAGACAAGCCCCATGTGGAGACCCGAGATGGCAAGAAGATGCGCAAGGCCGGCATCGCGAAGGTCGTTGACATTCTCCTCACCGATCCGCTCGCGCTTTCCTGTCATCAGGGCTGCAGCGACTGCGCCCTCGGGTCCGCCGATCTTGCGCTCGACACGGTCGGCCACGGCTTCGCGCAGGGCCTCGATCCGCATACGGAGACTTGCACCCACGCCCTCGATCACACGCGGCGGTTCATAGGAGAAGCCGACCCCACCGATCCCCTCGTAACGCATGGCCCGCGCGAAGTCGTAGCCGCCGGGCATGGCAGGACCCGGCGGAGGGGTGAGCTGGGCTCGAAGCGACACGCGGTCCCCCGGCTTGGCGCCATTGGGCTCACCCCGCCAGATCACCCGCACCTTGCGCGGCGGGTCGTCGAGATACGAGATGCTCTCCACCCGAATGTTATAGCGCCGGTCGCGCTCGCGCATCTCGACATCGACGAGCGTGCCGCGCACCTCTGCTGACATATCCGTGGGAATGAGCGGCGCCTCGACCATCTCCGTACGGAGAGCAATGAGCGCCATGCCGCCGAGGAAGCAGGTCATCGCCCTTGCCGCGAGCCTCGCCCCTTCGACCCGGCGAGAGCTGGCCGCCGTCCAGAGAAGGCAGGCGCTGGCCGCAGCGAAAACCGCCACGCCGGCGCCCGGCGGTTCATTCAACGAGAACCACAGCACGATCCCCGCCGCCATCAGGCACGGCGCCCAGAGGATGAACCGCCGTTCCTCCATCGCCGACCAGCGGCGGAAGGTGGCGGACAGGTCGCGCCAGAAGACGCGCCAGCGTGAGCGCTTGGCGAATGCGCCAAGGCCGCTTAGGTGGCCGCCTTTCAGCGCTTTTTCGCCCCAGGGAACTCTCATGACCGCCGACACTAAGCCGATCGTCACGCGTTTCGCACCGTCTCCGACAGGTTATTTGCACATAGGCGGCGCCCGAACTGCCCTTTTCAACTGGTTGTATGCGCGGAGGAACGCGGCTGCCGATGGATCGAAGTTCCTGCTGCGCATCGAGGACACCGACCGCGCACGGCACAACGAGGCCGCGGTGGAAGCGATCCTCGATGGCCTGACATGGCTCGGCCTCGACTGGGATGGCGAGCCGCTCAGCCAATTCGAGCGCGCCGACCGGCACAAGCAGGTGGCCCATGAGCTCCTCAAACGCGGCAAGGCCTTCAAATGCTGGCTCGCTGGCGAAGAACTCGACAAGGCGCGGGAGGAAGCGCGCGAGAAGAACATTCGCTTCACCAGCCCCTATCGCGATGGCGGCGAGGGCGAAGGTCCCTATTCGATCCGCCTCAAGGCGCCGATTGAGGGCGAAACAATCGTCAAGGACGAGGTCCAGGGCGAGGTGCGCTTCCCCAACGCGACTTCGGACGACGTCGTGCTCCTGCGCTCGGACGGCACGCCGACCTACATGCTGGCCGTCGTCGTCGATGACCATGACATGGGCGTGACGCATGTCATCCGCGGCGATGACCACCTCAACAACACGCCGAAGCAGCAGCAGATCTACGAGGCGATGGGCTGGGACGTGCCGGTCTTCGCGCACATTCCGCTGATCCACGGCAATGATGGGAAAAAACTATCGAAGCGCCATGGGGCCCTCGGTGTCGAAGCCTATCGCGACCAGGGCTTCGTGCCCGAGGGGTTGATGAACGCCCTTCTCAAGCTCGGCTGGAGCCATGGCGATGACGAGATCATCACCAGGGAACAGGCGCTCGCGTGGTTCGACCTCGGCGGAATCGGCAAGGCCCCGGCGCGTCTCGACCCGGACAAGATGGCGAACACGAACGCGCATTATATCGAAGGCATTGCCGATGAGGACTTCGCCGACGCGATCGCGCCCTTCCTCGAGAAGCCGCCATCGGAGGCCCAGAGAGAGATGATCACCCGCGCCGCGCCGTTCCTGAAGCCGCGGATGAAACTCCTCTCGGAGGCCAGAAATGCCGCGGCTTTCCTGCTCCTCGAGCGTCCTTTCGAGATCACCGGCAAGGCCGCCAAGCCCCTGAAGAAAGACGGTGCGCTTGGCCATCTCGCGGCCCTCGCGCAGAAGCTGGAGACCGTGGAGAGCTGGGACCCGGCCACCCTGGATCTCGCCGTCCAGACCTATGCCGAGGAGAACGGCGTCGGCTTCGGCCAGGTCGGCCCGCCCCTGCGCGCTGCGCTGACGGCAGGGAACCCGGCGCCGACCCTTGGCGAGACGCTTTTCGCCCTTGGCCGGGACGAGGCGCTGGCCCGGATCACCGCCGCGCAGGACAGTTTTTCTGCGTAACTCCGTCATCTCGACCGACTGCGCGAAAGGACTAACTTGCGGTCTTGGCCCAAGCCCTTATTGTCGCGCCGCAACAAAGGGCGTGCAGATCAGCACGCCATAACCCCCACGGCAGGCGCAGATGTCCAATCCGCGCTGCCGCGCGAGGAGATACGAATAATGCAAAGCAAGATCCAGCAGGCCGGCACGGCGATTATCGAAGGCACGGAGTTCCCGGTCTACAAAGGCACCCACGGCAACGAAGTCATCGATATCCGGAACCTGACGAAGGTCACCGGAAAGTTCACCTTCGACCCCGGCTTCACCTCCACCGCCTCCTGCGAAAGCCAGATCACCTTCATCGACGGCGATGAGGGCATGCTCCTCTATCGCGGCTACCCGATCGAGCAGCTGGCCGAACAGGCCGACTTCATCGAGACGGCGTACCTCCTCCTCGAAGGCGAGCTTCCGACACGGGAAGAGTGCGCGAAGTTCCGCAACGACATCACCTACCACACCATGGTGCACGAGCACTTCCTGAAGTTCTTCGATGGCTTCCGTCGTGATGCACACCCGATGGCCATCATGTGCGGTGCGGTCGGTGCCCTCTCGGCATTCTACCACGACTCCACCGACATCCACGATCCCGAGGCGCGCAAGATCGCCGTGCACCGCATGATCGCCAAGATGCCGACCATTGCGGCCATGGCCTACAAATACACCATCGGCCAGCCCTTCGTTTATCCGCGTAACGATCTTCATTACACCGAGAACTTCATGCATATGTGCTTCTCGGTCCCGGCGGAGGATTACGAGGTCAACAAGACCCTCGCTTCGGCTCTCGACAAGATCTTCATTCTGCACATGGACCACGAGCAGAACGCGTCGACCTCGACGGTCCGTCTGGCAGGCTCGTCGGGCGCCAACCCCTTTGCCTGTATTGCGGCCGGCATTGCCTGCCTCTGGGGCCCGGCCCATGGCGGCGCGAACGAAGCTGCCCTCAACATGCTGCAGGAAATCGGCACGGTTGATCGGATCCCGGAATATATCGCCAAGGCGAAGGACAAGTCCGATCCGTTCCGCCTGATGGGCTTCGGTCACCGGGTCTACAAGAACTACGACCCGCGGGCGAAAGTCATGCAGAAGGCTTCGGCGGAAGTCCTCGAAGCCGTCGGCGTCAAGGACCCGCTCCTCGACGTTGCGAAAGAACTCGAGAAGATCGCCCTCGAAGACGAGTACTTCGTCGAGAAGAAGCTCTACCCGAACATCGACTTCTATTCGGGCATCACGCTCCGTGCACTGGGCTTCCCCCGCTCGATGTTCACGCCGCTCTTCGCCCTTGCCCGCACGGTGGGTTGGATCGCCCAGTGGCGCGAAATGCTCGAGGACCCGAACCAGAAAATCGGCCGTCCGCGCCAGCTCTACACCGGCGCAGCAAAACGCGACTTCGTGCCGATGGACCAGCGCTGAAAAAAGCGTTGAGTTCAAACCCTTTCTGATGGGAAGTTCCGACGGACATCAAGAAGGGTTCCAAGAATGCCATCAAGAATCATCGCAGCAGGCTTCGGCCTGCTGTCTTTCGTTGTATCCTCGGTGACCTCGGAAGCGATCGCTTCCGAAAATGCCCAGCCAGCAGATTCTTATCGAGAGCGACGCGAAGCCGCCGAGCAGTACGTCAACAGCCCCATGATGCAGAAGCAGTTCGACCAGATGCTCGCGCCTGGGGGGATGCTAGAGCAAGTGGTAGCGGCGGTGTCTCTGGGGGACATGCCGCCTGAGTTCAAAGCTCTGGTCATTGAACTCGCGTTGGATGAGTTCCGGGCGTTCAGGCCGCAGTTGGAAGAGGCTCTGATCGAGGCGAGCGCCCAAACTTACACGGTCGCCGAACTCAATGCGGCAGCTGCGTTCTATGACTCCCCGGAAGGCCGATCGATAATTGAGAAAGCGCCTCAGATGCAGGCGGCATATCTGAAGCTGTACGAGCCCGTTATTACGAATTACATGGACGCTGTGCAGAAACGGGCGAAGGATTTCGCTTCCGAAATTCAGAAACAGGAGCGTTGAAGCCGCTCTAGCATATGCTTCAGGACGCCATGCCCGATCGCCAACGCCCACTCCGCCAGCCGACCATCGGCATTCTCGGCGGCACCAGCCATGTCATCACCTCGCGCTATTACGATATGCTGAATGCGGAGCTTCAGCGCGAGCTCGGTGGTGACGATATGGCTGAAACGCTCATCATGGGGATGAATTTCGGCAATGTCGGCGCCTTCGTGCAGGCCGGCGACTGGGGCGGCCTTGAAGCCTATGTCGAGGGCAAGATCGACGGGCTGATCGCGGCTGGTTCCGATATCATCCTCGGTGTCTCGAACACCGTCCACGAAGTGATGGCCCCGATTATGGCGCGGAAGGAGACGCCGTTCCTGCCCATCAGTGCCCCGCTGGTCCAAGCGGTGAAAGCTTCGGGCCTCGAACGGATTGCGATCTTCGGTACCCGCTCCACCATGGACCACGGCCTTGTCATGCGCGAGGTCGAGGAGAAGGCGGGCGTCACGCTCCTGACGCCAAACGACGCGGAGAAGGAAGAAGTCCACCGCGTCATCTTCGAGGAGCTGGTCAAGTTTCAGTTCACGGAGGAGTCGCGCGAGCGCTTCTGCCAGATCGCCCGTCGGCTCCAACGTGAACAGGGTGCACAGGGCCTGATCCTGGGCTGCACGGAGATCATGCTGCTGGTCGGCCAGGACGACCTGCCGGATGTGGAAGTGTTCGCCACGGCAGAGCTGCATGTGAAGGCTGCCGCTCGCTGGGCGCTCGATCGAATCGAGGGCTGATCCTTGCGGTTGCATCGGCAACTGCAGCTACAACTGGCCGCGATGTTGCCGCGCTCGATTTCTCGTGGTTAACAATCCCGTAACCGAGCGGGCGCTGGGCGCAGAGCAGCAGCCTGCAAGGACTTCGGCGGGTGACCGTCGTGACAGAGGCCCCAAGAACCGCCCCCCTCATTCGGACGCGGGGCCTCGCCTCCAAGGGAAAGCCGCACCTCTCGGGGTGCGGCTTTTTCTTTTTCGCGCCCCGCGAGGGCTGTGGCAGCGCCATCCCATGCCCTACATCGCGGGAATGAGCGAACCGCAGGCGACGATCGAGACCATCCACACCCTTTCCGAGCTCGATCGGCAGGAATGGGACGCCGTCGCCAATCCCGAGGGCGCGGTCTACAACCCGTTCGTCTCGTGGGACTTCCTCGAAGCGATGGAGAGCTCGGGTTCGGCGAGGCCGGAGACAGGCTGGCAGCCCGCGCATATCCTCCTGCGCAGGGGCGGCAGGATCGCAGGCGCAATGCCTGCCTATCTCAAGGGTCACAGCCAGGGCGAGTATATCTTCGACCACGCCTTTGCCGATGCCTACAGCCGCGCTGGCGGGCGCTACTATCCGAAGCTCCTCTCCGCCGTCCCCTTCACCCCGGCTACAGCCCGCAAGCTTCTCGCTCCGCAGGCGGAGGACCGTGCGCTCCTCGCAGCAGGGGCGCAGCAGGTCGCAGCGCGCATGGGCCTGTCAGGCGCGCATCTCAACTTCCTCACCGAAGAGGACGCTCAGACAGCGGAGGATCAGGGATATGTCATCAGGATCGGTGAG
Source organism: Parvularcula lutaonensis (assembly GCF_014651915.1). Lineage (GTDB taxonomy): Bacteria > Pseudomonadota > Alphaproteobacteria > Caulobacterales > Parvularculaceae > Parvularcula > Parvularcula lutaonensis. The sequence goes on along the minus strand of NZ_BMXU01000002.1, from coordinate 541,054 downwards.
CAGTACCATTTCGAGGACAGGGGCTTCGGTGACTGGCAGGGCTTCCTTGACGCCCTCGCCTCCCGCAAGCGCAAGGCCCTGCGCAAGGAACGGGACGCTATAGCGAAAAGCGGGCTGGCGATCGAATGGGTCTCCGGCAAGGACATTGAGGAGCGGCATCTGGACGCCTTCTGGTGGTTCTACCAGGACACCGGCGCGCGGAAGTGGGGCAATCCCTATCTGACGCGGACTGCCTTCACGATCCTTGCCGAGCGGATGGCCGACAGGCTTCTCTTCATCTTCGCGAAGCGAGGCGACGAGTATATCGCAGGTGCGATGAACCTTGTCGGCGGCGACACCCTCTATGGCCGCTACTGGGGATGTTCCGAGCACGTTCCGTTCCTTCATTTCGAGCTCTGCTACTATCAGGCGATCGACTATGCGCTCACGCATGGCCTGAAGAGGGTCGAGGCGGGCGCGCAGGGCGAGCACAAGATCGCACGGGGCTACGAGCCTGTCGCGATACGCTCGGCCCACCGCATGATCGATCCGGGCTTCCACGACGCCGTGGTCGACTACCTCAAGCGCGAGCGGCACCACATGGAGGAGGAAATCGAGCTTCTCAGAGGCTACACACCGTTTAAGAAGGGCGGATGAAGGAGATCGCGCGCATCTATGACCTCGGCGAGGCGCAGGTCGTCGTCGGGTATCTGCGGTCCAGGGGCTTTGACGTCGAGATTGCCGACTACCACACCCTCAGCGCGAGACCCGAACTCGCTATCGGCCTCGGCGGGTTCAGGATCATGGCGGCCAATCAGGATGCCTTCATGGCGACAAAGGCGCTCGAAGAAAAACGCCCGAAGCCGAGATTTGCCCCCTGCCCGCGGTGCAAGAGCACGAAAGTCAGGCGACGGCGAGCATGGGGTTTCCCCCTCGCCGTCACTGCTTTATTCGCATCGCTGTTCCCGTTCGCGCCCGCAACGGACAGCCTGCGATGCGCCACCTGCGGCCATAGCTGGAAGGATGAAGAATGAGCCTGAACATCAGCTATGATGACAACAATGTCTTCGCCAGGATCATCCGTGGCGAGCTGCCGAAGGTCGCTGTCTTCGAGGACGAGCACACTCTTGCCTTCATGGATGCCTTTCCGCAGTCGGAGGGTCATACGCTCGTCATCAGCAAGCTGGCCAAGGCGGTGAACATCACCGACCTCGATCCAGACGAGATGTGCCGCATCATGCGCACGGTGCAGACGGTTTCGCAGGCTATCGTGAAAGCGCTGAACCCTGATGGTTTCCGTATCGTCCAATTCAATGGCGAAGCGGCAGGACAGACCGTCTTTCATACCCATTTCCATATCATTCCGGTCTGGGAGGGACAGTCGCTCGGCCGCCACGGCGAGGGCATGGCTGACACCAAGGACCTCGAAAAGATCGCCGAAAGGATCCGCAATGCCCTCTGATACACTCAGTGGACGCACCATTCTTGTAACGGGCGCGAGCCGCGGCATCGGTTATGCGACGGCCCTTGCCGCTGCAAAGCGCGGGGCGACGGTCATTGCCCTCGCGCGCACTGTCTCGGGCCTCGAAGCGCTCGATGACGAGGTCCGGAAGACGAACGGCAAGGCGGTGCTGATCCCCGCTGACCTTGAAAGCGAAGAGGCCCTGACCCGTCTTCCTACCGCGCTCGAGCAGCGCTTCGAGAAGCTCGACGGACTGGTCCTCAATGCCGGCCTGCTCGGCCCGCTGACGCCGGTCGTCGATATCCTGGGCAAGGAGTGGCACAAGACCTTCACGGTCAACCTTCATGCGAACCTAGCGCTCCTGAAGCTCCTCGATCCGCTGCTGCAGAAAGCAGGCGATGCCCGCGTCGTCGGTGTCACCTCCCGCGCAGCGCATGTGTTCAAGCCGTTCTGGGGAACCTACGCTGCGTCGAAGGCCGCGTTCGAGGCACTGGTGAAGACCTACGCCGCCGAGCAGCGCGAAGGCCTGCGTGCGAACCTCATCGACCCCGGCCCGACGGCGACCGAGATGCGCGCCGAGGCCATGCCCGGCGAGGACCCCTCGACGATCACCCCGCCCGAGAAGATCGGTGAACGGATTGCCGACATGCTGGAGCCCGCATTTGACCAGCAAGGCGAGACGGTGGTGTTTCCGCGCCCTGACGGGAAGTGAGCCCTGACTTCACCTCTCCCGCGGGGGAGGGGTGAGGCTCCACACACAAAAAGCGCCCCGCAGGGCGCTCTTCCTTACGGGTTCGCGCTTGAACCTATTGCGCAGCGATCCGGTCCGTCGGAAGCTCGCCGCGGGCAAGCTTGCACTCCGCCCACAGAGCATCGAGCGCGTCCACGAGATGCTCGACATGCTCCTCCGTGTGCAGCGGCGTCGGAGAGAAACGCAGGCGCTCCGTCCCCTTCGGCACGGTCGGATAGTTGATTGGCTGGACGTAGACGCCGAACTCGTTGAGCAGCCGGTCGGAGATAGCCTTGCAATGCACGGGGTCGCCGACAAACACCGGCACGATATGGCTCTCGCTCGGCATCACCGGCAGGCCCTTCTCCTCGAGCGCCATCTTGAGATGCGCGGCCCGCGCCTGGTGTTCGTCCCGCATCGACTGCGCTTCCTTCAGGATACGGACAGACTGCAGCGCGCCAGCGACAAGGACCGGGGACAGCGCCGTCGTGAAAATGAAGCTCGAAGCGAAGGAACGGATCGCGTCGACCAGCTCGGCTGATCCGGCGATATAGCCGCCCATGACACCGATCGCCTTGCCGAGGGTGCCCTCGACGCAGTCAACCATGTCGAGGACGCCATCGCGCTGGGCGACACCGCCGCCCCGCAGGCCGTAAAGCCCGACGCCGTGGACTTCGTCGAGATAGGTGAAGGCACCGTATTTCTTCGCGACGCGGCAGATCTCCTCGATCGGCGCGATATCGCCGTCCATCGAATAGACGCTCTCGAAGGCGACGATCTTCGGCTGGTCTTCGGGAAGCTGCGCGAGGAGCTCTTCGAGATGTTCGACGTCATTGTGGCGCCAGATCATCTTCGGGCCGCGGCCACCGCGAATGCCCTGGATCATGGAGGCGTGGTTGAGCTCGTCCGACAGGATCACGACGCCCGGAAGCAGCTTGGCCAGCGTCGTCAGCGTCGCCTCGTTGGCGATGTAGCCCGAGGTGAAGAGGAGCGCCGCTTCCTTCTCGTGAAGGTCGGCCAGCTCCTTCTCCAGAAGGACATGGTAGTGGGTGGTGCCTGCAATGTTGCGCGTGCCGCCAGCGCCTGCGCCAACATGGTCGATGGCATTCTTCATTGCGGAGAGGACGGCCTCGTGCTGGCCCATCCCGAGATAGTCGTTGGAGCACCAGACGGTGATCTCCTGGGTCGAACCGTCATCCTTGTGGATGATGGCCTGCGGGAAGCGGCCGCAGTCGCGCTCCAGATCGGCAAAAACACGATAGCGGCCCTCGGCGTGGACTTCGCCAAGGGCCTTCTGGAACGCGGCTTGGTAATTGAACGTCATGCGGCCCCCGCTAGCACAAGAAATCACGGACGCGACATACGTAATATCGCTAGGGGAAATCGCTGCTCCCGAGAGCGCCGCGGCGGCGATGCGCCGCGGGCAGGATCAGAGCTGGTAGCGGATCTGGTCAGCCCAGAAGCGCTCGAGCCGGTCGAGCGTCAGATTGGTGCCCGAAATCATGTCCGACGAGACGTCACCAACCTTCTCAAGGCTCTCGAGATGGCGGTTGAACAGCGCGTCGATCTTGTCCCGCACCGCGAAACCCGTTTCCGTCAGCGAGACGCGGACCGAACGGCGGTCGCGCTCGGAACGCTCATGGCTGATATAACCGGCCTCGACGAGCTTCTTGAGGTTGTAGCTGACATTCGAGCCGAGATAATGGCCGCGGGTGCGGAGTTCCCCGGCCGTCAGCTCGCTGTCGCCGATGTTGTAAAGGAGGAGCGCCTGTACGGCGTTGATGTCCGTCTGGTCCACGCGCTCCAGTTCGTCCTTGATGACGTCCAGGAGCTGGCGATGGAGCCGTTCAATCAGCGTCAGCAGCCGCAGGTAAAGCGGCTGGATCTCGAGGCTGTCATCGGCATTGTCCAAGGAGCGGGCTGTCGCTTGATTGTGCATCGTCTCTGTCTGCTCGTTCGAGGGGTCGGGCATCGTGCAGGTCCGATCTAACAAGGCCAGTGTGAAGAATTCGCCAACAAGGGACAATCTGTGACACGCTTGAACCTAAATCAAATCGCTCAATACGGGTATTCATGAAGAATTATCACGGTTCCTTCCCGCTGACACGCCTCCGCAGGCTCAGAAAATCTAACGGCATCCGGTCTCTCGTCCGGGAATCAAGAGTTTCCCCCAGCGATCTGATCCAAGGCGTGATTTTGCGCGAGGAAGGCGACCCCGCTGCCATTCCGGCCATGAGGGGGGTCGAGCGGCTGACGGTGACTGAAGCGGCGGACCTTGCCGAACGCGCCGTTAAGGCTGGTCTCGGGGGGCTTGCCCTGTTCCCGTACACATCTGCTTCAGACCGGGATGCCGCTGGCAGCAGGGCCTTCGACCACGAAAATTTGATGGGCCGCGCGGCCCGAGCGATCAAGCAACAGGCGCCCGAGGCGGTCATCATCGGCGACGTGGCGCTCGATCCCTATACCGACCACGGCCATGACGGCCTGATGGGCGAGGACGGCACGATCCTCAACGACCAGACCGTCGAGGCGCTCTGCCGCCAGGCGGTGACGTTGGCCCAAACCGGTTTCGACGTGGTCGCCCCTTCGGACATGATGGACGGACGCGTCGGCGCGATCAGGCAGGCGCTCGACCGAGCGGGCTTCGAGGATGTCGCAATCCTCTCTTACGCCGTGAAATACGCTTCGGCGTTCTATGGCCCTTACCGTGATGCCGTGGGCAGCAGGGGGGCACTGAAAGGCGACAAGCGGACCTACCAGATGGACCCCGGCAATGCCGAAGAAGGCCTGCGCGAAGCCGCCCTCGATGTCGGCGAAGGCGCGGACATGCTGATGGTGAAGCCGGGACTCGCCTATCTCGACATGGTCACGCGGGTGAAGGACCAGTGGGGCCTGCCGACCGTCGCCTTCCAGGTGTCAGGCGAATACGCCATGCTGCGGGCGGCCAGCGAGGCAGGCGCCTTCGACTTCGACGCTGCCCTCATGGAGGCGCTCCTGTGCTTCAAGCGCGCGGGGGCCGACGCCATCATCACCTATGCCGCGGAACATGCCGCGAAGCTGCTGACAGACTAGTCTTCGATCATCGGGCCGGACAGGAATTGCCGGCCCGCATAGACCAGTGGCTTCCCCGGAAAGCTGTCGAAATGGACGATCTCACCGATCAGGATGGTGTGGTCGCCCACCTTCAGTCGCTCGGCGAGGCGGCAGTCGAAGCCTGCGATGCGGCCTTTGAGCAAGGGCGCACCGGTCTTGAAGGTTTCGCCCTCGCCATTGATGAATTCATGCTGGCCGGGCGTGGCGAAGCGCATGCACGCCTTTTCCTGGTCCACGGACAGGATGCTGACCGCATAATGGTCCGCCGCGAGGAATTCGGCAGCCACGCTCGTATGGTCGTCGAGGCACCAAGAGACGAGCGCAGGCTCGAGCGCCACGGAGTTGAAGCTGTTGACGGTGATGCCGAGCGGTTTGCCGTCGCTGCCGACGCAGCTGACGACGGTCACCCCGGTGGGGTAGCGGGCAAACGCGTTCTTGAGGGGACGAAACGGATCAGACACAGCGTTCGGCCATAGGCGAAGCATGGCGCGCCGTCCATGCCAGAAGCGCCGCACCCGCGAAAGCTAGGGTGTTTCGGCTTAACGGTCTGACATCCTTTGATTGCGCGGCCCCGTCGGATCGTGGCAGAACGATATGGCGAGCGTGGGGCGGGGAGCAGGCTGGTTGCCTCGCCCGCGTCGTTCTGCGCCATGCAAGAAATGCGCGGGGACCGTTTGCCTTCATGACCTTGGACGAACTCATCCAGCAATGGCCGATGTGGTATGTGCTGGTGGTCATTGCAGGCGCCGTGATCGCCTACGCACTCGACAGGTTCTCGATCGAAGTCGTCTCCGGCGCGGTGCTGGTGGCGCTGATCGTGCCCTTCGCGCTCTTTCCCTATTCGGATCCGACCACGGGGGAGGTGCTGCTCGACCCGGCCCAGCTTCTCATGGGGTTCGCCAGCCCGGCGTTGTTCGCGATCCTCGGCCTGCTGATCGTCGGACAGGGAATGTATCAGTCGGGGGCGCTTGAATACCCGACACAGGTGCTCGTCAAAGCCTACGAAAAGCTCGGCAAGCTCGCGGTCGTGCTGATTTTCGCCTTCATCACGGTCGTCTCGGCGTTCCTCAACAACACGCCGGTCGTGGTCATGTTCGTGCCGATCATCGCGGCCATCGCGGCGCAGGGCGGCATCCCCTCCTCCAAGATGATGATGCCGCTAAGCTTCCTCTCAATCCTTGGCGGTATGTGCACGACCATCGGTTCGTCCACGAACCTGCTCGCGGTGGAGGCCTTCGAACTTGCCGGCGGACCGCGCCTCGACTTCTTCGCGCTGATGCCGATGGGCCTCGTCCTCGTCGCGGTCGGCGCGATCTACCTCGCCATCACGTCGCGTTTCCTCTTGCCCGATCGCGAAGGTCCCAACGACCTCGTCGAGAAAGACGGTCGCCAGTTCGTCGCCCAGATCGAGATCGGCCGCGGCAACCCGCTGATCGGCGCATCGCCCAAGGCCGGCCGTTTCGAGGAACTGCCCGACATCACCGTCCGGATGATCCAGCGCAAGGACGAGGTGATCCTGCCGCCCTTTGACGACGTGAAGCTGCGCCTGGGTGACAAGCTGATCGTCGCCGGCACCCGTGCAGCGCTGACGGACCTGCTCCGCCGCAGGCCCCAGATTCTCGACAGCTTCATGAGCGAGGTCGAGACCGCCGAGGGCGCTTCGGGGGAGCTCACCATGGTCGAAGCCGTGGTCGCGCCGGGTTCGCGGATCATCGGACGGTCGATCAACCAGATCCGTTTCCGCTTCCAGACCAACTGCGTCATTGTCGGCCTGCAGCGGCGCAGCCGCATGATCCGTACCGATATCGCCTCGATCCGCCTGGAGGCTGGTGACGTTCTCCTCATCCTCGGCGACCGCTCTGATGTGCGGGCCCTGCGCGGCGACCGCGACATCATCATGCTCGAACGGTCGATGCAGGAGATTCAGGATATCGCTCATGCCCGCTATGCGGCGCTGATCTTCCTCGGCGTTGTAGGCGCGGCGTCGACAGGGTTCCTGCCTATTTCCGTAGCCGCGATCCTTGGCGCCATGCTCATGGTGGCCACCGGCTGCCTCAATGTGCGGCAGGCCGCCCGGGCCGTGGACAGACGGGTCTACCTCCTGGTCGGCGTCGCGCTTGCGCTTGGCTTCGCCCTCGACCGGACGGGGGGCGCGGCCTATCTCGCTTCCTTCATCGTACCGCTGGCCGAGAATGGTGGTCCGATCACGTTGATGGCCGTGGTGTTCGCGATCACCGCGATCATGACCAACCTGTTGTCGAACAACGCCACCGCCGTCCTTTTGACCCCGATCGGGGTCAACGCCGCGACGGCAGCCGGGATTGATCCGACTGTCATGGTGCTGACGATCATCTACGCTGCGAACTGCTCCTTCGCGACGCCCGTCGCCTACCAGACCAACCTCCTCGTGATGGGCCCCGGGCATTACCGGTTCGGGGATTTCATCCGCGTGGGCGTGCCGCTGACCATCCTGCTCTGGCTGACCTATATTGTGGTGGCGCCGTTCTATTTCCGCGCGGTCGGGCTTCTCTAGGCTACCGGTCTTGCGAATTGTCACCAACGGATTCATCCTGACGGGGTGCGACGGTAGCTCTTTTGAAGCTCTGGCGTGTTAGATTGTCCGGGCTGGACGTGAGGAGAAAGCGGCGTCGATGAACACCTTCTTCCTGGGGTCACGTTCGGAATTCTACGTCACGGCGGCGTCGGACTGCCCCTATCTTGAAGGGCGGAAGGAGAAGAAGATCTTCACCTTCCTGGGCGGCGACCGCGCGCCGGAGGTGAATTCGCTCCTTTCCCGCCGCGGTTTCAGGCGTTCCCAGAACATCGCGTACCTGCCGGCCTGTGATGGCTGCAATGCCTGCCGGGCAGTGCGCATCGTTGCCGAGGGCTTCGACGATGACCGCTACAAGCGGGTGTTCCGCAAGAACGCCGACCTGACGCGCAAGATGACCCCCGCCACGGTCACAACCGAGCAGTTCTCTGTCCTTCGCGGTTATCTCGATGCGCGTCACGACGGCGGGGGCATGACAGACATGACCGTCCTCGACTACCAGCAGATGGTCGAGCAGACGCCCGTGGACACCTTCGTCCTCGAATACCGCAATGAGGAAGGCAAGCTTCTCGCCTGTGCCCTTTCCGACCGGCTCGAGGACGGCCTCTCGATGGTCTACAGCTTCTTCGAGCCCGATGAGAGCAAGCGCTCGCTCGGCACCTTCATGATTGCCGACCATGTCCGCCTCGCGCGGGAGCTTGGCCTGCCTTATGTCTATCTCGGCTATTGGGTGCAGGGCTCGCCGAAGATGGACTACAAGCGCAAGTTCGAGCCGCTGGAGATCCTCGGCCGTGACGGCTGGACCGTGATGCGCCGCCAGCCGCCCCAAAAGCGCAAGTGAATTGGCGACGGCAGCCTGCTCGGCCAGCCCCACCGCCAAGATCCTCATCGCCTGGGGAACCGGCACGTCTCAAGCACTTTTCTTTCGCCTTGCGGAACGAAGAGGCTTCGACGTGCGCACCCCGCCGGTTCCAGACGCCCGAAAAACAGAAGGGCCGCAGCCTCGCTGCGGCCCTTCTTGGCGCCCATCGGGACAGCCTCCCCCTCAAGAGACCCGCCGCGGTAGCGCCTTTCGGATCGGGCACGATGGTGGTGCCGACCGCCGCGAGAACCGCCCCCCGTGAGCGAATATCGCCCCTCGGCTGTACCGGAGGAGCGTTCTCAACTACCATCCCCCCATTCGAGGGGAGTGCCTGGCGCAGTGGTGGATTTTCTGGCGGCGGGCGAGAGCCTTGAAACTCTCGAAACCAGGAATGCCGTGTGGGAACGCACGCTTGCGACCCTGAAAGCAGGCGGCATCAGTTTCGTGATCTACCTCACCGTCGACGGTGAAGGCGGAGCCACCGATCTGCTCACCAACGTGCCGGAAATCTACGCCGACACCGACCCCGCCCAGGATCCTTTCCTCGCCTACTCCTGCAGCCAATACGCGCCGACGAAGACAGGGCTCCACTATCTTCCCACCCATGACTACCTGCCGCCCGAGGCGAAGCAGTTCATCATCAACGCCTCGCGAGTTGGTTTCACCGCAGGCGTTGCCCTGCCCATGCGGATCGAGGGCTCTCCCCGCTTCGGCGGTTTCAATCTCGGAACGCCGCTGCCCAGGGATAGCTTCGAGCGCGAGATCCTTCCCATGGTCGAAAGCTTCCGGGTGTTCTGCCTTCTCGCCCACCGGCGGCTCGAGGAGTTGCTGCCCTCTCCCTTCGGCTCCGCCAATACTGCCAGGCTCAAGGAGCTGCTGACACCGCGGGAAGCGGAAGTCATCCGGCATATCGCCGACGGCAAAAGCCGCAAGGAAGCGGCGCGCCTGTGCGGCCTCTCCGTCTACACGGTCGCTGACTATGCGAAGTCAGCCTACAGAAAGCTCGGCGTCAGGAACCGTGCCGAGGCCGCTGCCCTGGTCTACTCCGCGGCGGAACCCAATCCCAAGGACCGCAAGGGTTGAAACGAAAAAGGCCGCCCGAAGGCGGCCTTTTGATCTTGGACCTTGAGGGTTCTCAGCCTCAGGCGCTCTGGTCCTGCGCCTGCTTCTCGGCCTTCGCGAACACACGCAGCGGTTCGCCCCGGCCTTCGACGACCTCTTCGTTGACGACGATCTCCTCGACATTCTCCATGGTCGGCAGGTCGAACATGGTGTCGAGCAGGATGCCCTCCATGATCGAGCGCAGGCCACGGGCGCCGGTCTTGCGGGTGATGGCCTTGCGGGCCACCGCCTTCAGCGCTTCTTCCGTGAACGTCAGTTCGACATTCTCCATCTCGAAGAGCCGGGCGTATTGCTTGACCAGCGCGTTCTTCGGCGCAGTCAGGATTTGCACCAGTGCGTCTTCATCGAGGTCCTCGAGGGTCGCAATCACCGGCAGACGGCCGATGAATTCGGGAATGAGGCCGAATTTCAGGAGGTCCTCCGGCTCGGTCAGGCGCAGCCAGTCACCGACGCGCTTGTCCTCGATTTCCTTCACCTCGGCACCGAAGCCGATCGAGGCCCCCTCGCCGCGGTTCTGGATGACCTTGTCGAGACCAGCGAAGGCACCGCCGACGATGAACAGGATGTTCGTCGTGTCGACCTGCAGGAATTCCTGCTGCGGGTGCTTGCGACCGCCCTGCGGCGGGACGGACGCGACCGTGCCCTCCATGATCTTGAGAAGCGCCTGCTGGACGCCCTCGCCCGACACGTCGCGGGTGATCGAAGGGTTGTCCGACTTGCGCGAGATCTTGTCGATCTCGTCGATATAGACGATGCCGCGCTGGGCGCGTTCGACGTTGTAGTCGGCGGCCTGGAGCAGCTTCAGGACGATGTTCTCGACATCCTCGCCGACATAGCCGGCTTCGGTGAGGGTCGTGGCATCGGCCATGGTGAACGGCACGTCGAGAATGCGGGCCAGGGTCTGGGCCAGCAGCGTCTTGCCTGAACCCGTGGGACCCACGAGCAGGATGTTCGACTTCGCCAGTTCGACGTCCGAGTTCTTCTGGGCGTGGTTGAGACGCTTGAAGTGGTTGTGCACGGCCACGGCCAGGACGCGCTTCGCGTAGCTCTGGCCAATGACGTAGTCGTCGAGGACCTGGTGAATATGCTGCGGAGAAGGGACACCGTCGCCCGACTTCACGAGCGAGGATTTCGATTCCTCGCGGATGATGTCCATGCACAGCTCGACGCATTCGTCGCAAATGAAGACAGTCGGTCCCGCAATGAGCTTGCGGACCTCATGCTGCGACTTCCCGCAGAACGAGCAGTAGAGGGTGTTCTTGCCGTCACCCGACCCACCGGTTCCGGTCGGTCCAGTGCCGCTTCCGCCCTTGTTGCTCACTTTGCTCATTGCCTTACTCCTCGTGGCGGGGTCCCGAGGACCCTGCCGTCACAGAAAGTGACCGCGGCTTCTGCCGTTCCACGCAAGCCTGCCCGAAGCTCAGGCAAGGCGCAATCACACCGAACGGCAAACTACGCAGCCATGTATTGATTTGGCGTTGCAGGACAGGGGCCAAGACGCCCCACCCTGTTACCTACTCATTCGCATCATTGCCTTCAGAGGATGCGCCACGCTTCTCGAAAACCTGGTCGATCAGCCCGAATTCCAACGCCTGTTGGGGAGTCATGAAGTAGTCACGATCGAGGGTTTTCTCAATGGTTTCGTAGTCCTGACCCGTGTGCTCAACGTAAATTTCATTGAGGCGGCGCTTCGTTTCGAGAATGTCCTTGGCGTGGCGCTCGATATCGGACGCCTGGCCCTGGAAGCCCGCCGAGGGCTGGTGAACCATGATGCGGCTGTTCGGCAGCGAATAGCGCATGCCCTTCTCGCCAGCCGCCAGCAGCAGGGATCCCATCGAAGCCGCCATGCCGATGCAAATGGTCGAGACCGCGGGGCGGATGTATTTCATCGTGTCGTAGATCGCGAGGCCGGACGTCACCTGACCGCCAGGGCTGTTGATATAAAGGGCGATATCCTTCTTCGGGTTGTCCGCTTCAAGGAACAGGAGCTGGGCCACGAGCAGGGTCGCAACCTGGTCATGGACAGGTCCGGAGAGGAAGACGATCCGCTCTTTGAGGAGGCGCGAGTAGATATCGAAGCTGCGCTCCCCGCGGCTCGTTTGCTCAATCACCATGGGAATGAGCGTGTTCATCGTAAGATCGTGGGGATCACGTTCGGACATCGGATACTCCGGGAAAAATCAGCAAGGCCAGTGGGGCAAGCGGACGTAGGATCAGGACTTCGAGGTGGCAAGCGGTTGGTTAACGCAGGGTGAAGTGCCCTGCCGCCGCAGCCTGCTTAGACGCGCACCTTTAAGGGCGATTTTCCGAAATTTCCATTCTTGCGTGTCTCGGTGATGTATTACATCTTATCCGGGTGTTTGTAGGGGGAGCGCGGCCATGCGCTTGTACGGTCTCATCCTGTCCATAGCCGCTTCGCTCGCACTGGGGGGCGCTGCCCACGGCGCGATGGTCATCGGGGTGGTCGAGGAATTCGGGGACGTGAAATTTCGCTTCTCCGGGTCCCTTGAACTGTCCGGTGTCCCGCTCCTGGATAGCAACAGCGCTGACACCCGCGAGCAGGGGTTTCTCGGCCCGCGTGACGGCAGTTTCGTCAATCTGCCGCTGTTCCCCTTCTCCGACGGGACAAGGCCCTACGATATCTATGCAGCGAGCCGACTCGCGCGCTTCGGATCCCAGACGCCGATCCGGGGGAAGGCGCGGGGCGATGCGTTCGGGATCACGTCGAGCGGAAAACTGCTCGTGCCCGCAGGCTACAGCTCGGGTGAGACGATCTCCGGGGAGCTCGTTTTCTTCGGAACGTCGCTCCGGGCCCTCGGCCTTGCGGTCGGCACGTTTTCGGCGTCGCTGGCCGCAGGCGATGGACAAATCACCCTCGTCATCCCTTCGCCGGACGGACAGGGCGCCATCAATCCCGTGCCGCTGCCAGCGGGTGCGCTGCTCTTCCTCACCGGCGGCGCGCTGGTGCTCGCCAACCGGCGCCGGCCCTAGTCCTTCTTCAGGCGGTAGGTCTCGGCCTCGCCGGGGAAGCTCCGCTCACGGACGTCCTTGGCATAAGCTTCCACCGCCTCGCCGATCTGCTCACGGAGCTTTCCGTAACGGCGGACGAATTTCGGGGTCCAGTCGAACATTCCCAGCATGTCCGGGGTCACGAGGATCTGGCCGTCGCAGGCAGCCGAGGCCCCGATCCCGATCGTTGGACAGCGCACCTCCTGCGTGATCTGCCGCGCGAGCTCTTCGTCGACGCCTTCGATCACCATGGCGAAGGCGCCCGCCTCGTCAGCAGCCCGCGCTTCCGCGATCACGGCCTCCCGCTCGGCGCCGGTCCTGCCCTTGGCCTTGAAGCCGCCAGTGACGAGCGACGCCTGCGGACGAAGCCCGACATGGGCCATGACCGGGATACCCCGCTCGGCAAGAAAGGCGACGGTGCCAGCAGCATAGGTGCCGCTCTCGATCTTCACCGCGCCGCAGCCGGTTTCCGACACCACCCGGCGCGCGCTTTCAAAGGCTTGCTCGCGCGAGGCCTCGTAGCTGCCAAAGGGCAGGTCGACGACCACGAGCGCATTCTCCGCCCCGCGCATCACTGCCTTACCGTGCAGGATCATCATGTCGAGCGTCACACCGACCGTCGAGGGCATTCCGTGCACGACCATTCCGAGACTGTCGCCGACGAGCAGGACGTCGCAATGCGCATCGAGAACCTTCGCCGTCGGGGCGTCATAGGCGGTCAGGCAGACGAGCGGCTCGCCGCCCTTCCGACTGCGGACGGAGGCCGCGGTCATGGCTTTTCGTTGGGACTGAGCTGACATTTAATCCTCGGCAGGCCTGAGGGCTTCGGCCTGCTCCTTAGTGAAACCGAGATAATCGCGCACGGACGACACGAACGGGTGCTCGCCATCGACCTTTTCCTCGAGGTCGACGATGCGCCAGATATGGGTCACCAGCGCCTCCTGTTCGTCCCGGTCGAGCTCCTTCGCCGCGGCGGCGAAATCGACGAAGCTGCGTCCATTCTCGAAAAGCTCCTTTTCCGCCTCTTCCCGCAACGCCCTCGCGTCAGGGTTGGTCAGCATGAAGAGCTTCATCAGCGCGGCCGCGACGAGGTCCTTCTCGACATCCGTGAAGCGGCCTTCGCGATGGGCTGCGGCGATCAGGAGCCCCGCCGCGCCGACCCTCGGCGGCAGCTTGGGTGACGGGTCCTTCGTCTCGCCATCGCCAGGCGCGAGCCATTCGGTGAAGTTTTTCAGGACCATCTCAGTCCTCCTCGAAACTCGTCAGCGCAAGCGTCTCAACGCCGAGGCCCTCAAGGCGAGATCGCCCCGGCAGCCCGACCAGTTCCACCACGAAACCCGCGCCCGCGACCTCGCCGCCCGCCGCGCGAATGAGCTCCACGCTCGCAGCGGCGGTGCCTCCGGTTGCGAGGAGATCGTCGATCAAGAGCACGCGCGCACCCTCCGGCAGGGCGTCCTCGTGGATCTCGAGGGTGTCCTCGCCGTATTCGAGCGCGTAGCTCTTGGTGATGGTCTTGTGGGGCAGCTTGCCTGCCTTGCGCACCGGAACGAAGGCCGTCTGCATCCGGTCGGCTACCGCCGCTCCAAAGATGAAGCCACGGGCCTCGATCCCTGCGACATGGGTCACGCCGCGATCTTGGTGTGCATCGGCCAGAGCCTGGCACGTCGCGCGGAACGCCTCCGGGTTGCCCATCAGCGTCGTCAGGTCGCGGAAAATGATGCCCGGCTTCGGATGATCGGGAATCGCGCGGATGGCGGCTTTCAGGTCCACGGTGGCGTCTCTCCTATGGGTGCGCATTCTGTTATGGTGCTCCGCACAACAGATGGTAGGTGGACCCCATGCGGACCAAGCTTGCAACCCTCGCCTTCGGTGCCTTTCTCCTCAGTTCCTGTGGCGGAGGCGCCGAGGAACCCGAGGTGACCGTTGAAGAACGCCTCGCCATGCCTGCCGATCCCGAAAACGGACGACGGATCTTCCGGCAATGCGCCGTCTGCCACGAGGTGACCCCCGGCGCCCGGCACCGGGTCGGTCCCAATCTCTGGGGCGTCTACGGCAAGCCCGCTGGCCAATATGCGGATTTCAGCTATTCAAGCGCGCTCAAGCGGTCAGACGTGGTCTGGGACGACGAGACCCTCGATGCCTATCTCAAGGCACCCCAGTCGGTCATTCCCGGTGGGCGGATGTCCTACGCTGGTAACAGCAACCCCGCCGACCGCCGGGACATCATCGCCTATCTCAAGACGCTGGAGGGCGAAGCGCCCGAGTAATCATTGGGTGGTTGCCCTTCGATCGTCGGGCTCGATCTTCCGTAACCCGTCCTTGATCGCGCGGAAGAGACGTCCATATTCCGGCTCGTCGTCCCAGCCGTTCCGGTCTGCCGCGGCAATGACGATGACCACGCCTTCCTCCGGGTCCATATGGACGAACTGGCCGTCATAGCCCTGCATGGCAAACGCGCCGTCATCGCCGCCCGTGGTCCAGAAATGGTGGCCATAACCGCGACGCCAGTCGCCCTTCGGCTCGTGGCTTTCCTGCGGCGGTGTGCGGACGAAATCCACCCAGCCCTCGGGAAGCACCCGCATGGTCCCCATGACCCCGTCCTGGACGTAAAGCTGGCCGAGCTTGGCATAGTCCTCGAGGGTGAGTTGCAGGCAGCAATAGCCAAGCTCCTTGCCTGCCGGTCCATGCCTGTCAGTCAGCCACGTTCCACCGGTCAGCCCCAGCGGCTCCGCCAGCTTGTCGTTGACGATCCCGACGAGGTTGGAACCATAGGCCCCGCGCAGGACCGCGGTCAGGACCTGCGTGTTGGGAGAGATGTAATCGAAGTCCTCACCTGCCGGACGGTTGCGCTTGTAACCGCGCACGGTGTCATCGACATCGCGGTTGAGAAGGAAGGTGTTGAAGAACAGCTTGCGGATGTCCGAGCCCCGCTCTTCGTAATTCTCGTTGAAGTCGATGCCTGACGACATCATCAGCAGGTGCCGGATCGACGTGTCACCGTAATCCGTACCACGATATTCGAGGGCATATTTCGACACAGGGTCATCGAGACTGTCGATGGCACCTTCCGCAAGGGCGATGCCGATCAGCGTGCTGATCCATGACTTTGCCACGGACCACGAGGTGAAGCGGTCGTCGGGTTCCGCGTCACCGAGATACTCCTCCATCACCACCACGCCGTCCTTGAGGACGAGGATTCCCTGCACGTTACGGCGCTCGGCATAGTCCTCGAAATCGCGCGTCGCGCCCATCCATTCATAGGTGATGGGAATGGGGCGGAGGTCACGGCGAAAGGTAGTCTGGACCCTGGCGGGCCGGATCGGTCGGGAGGGGTAGATCGTCTCCATCGTCCTGTAGGGAAGCCGCCGGTCCTCGAGGTTCGACATCGCGATGACCTCGCTTGGCGAGAATTCGGATCCGGGCCGGTAATACCAGAGCGCAGCGGCAACAGCACCCACGGCCACGAGGGCGATGAGCGGCAGGACGATCTTTTTCACTTCGGAACGCTTCCTCTTATTTTTCGGAACCGTAGCGCAGCCTTCCCAGAAAGCCCACGATGGCCGCGGGGTCAGGCACGGCCTTCTGGATCCTGGCCTTGGCCTTCTCGAACTCCATCAGGTTGCCGATCCGCGCGTCGAGAAATTCCCAGGTCGCAGCGTATGGCTCCTCTGCCCCAGCATCGCCCTGGTCGTTGAGCCAGCGGCTGAGGGTCGAGGCATAGATCGCCGACAGCGACATCCGCTTGGTGTACCAGTTGAAGTCCGTGCTCGTATCGCCGATCGTCCGCCACATCTTGTCTGCGGTGTTCCAGACCAGTGTCGCGCCGAGCTTGCCATGATGGGGCAGCGCCAGTGTGTGGGCCGCCCGCCGCGCCGCCTCGCGGTTCCAGTCGAGGCCCTCGATCCGCTGTTTGATGAGCCAGGTGATCTTCGCCGTGATGCCGTGGGGCTTGGGGTTCAGGGCCTCATAGGCGTCTGCCATCTTGCGGTCTTCCTCTTCGGACCAGAAGGCCAGCACGTCGCCCACGCCGCGCGGGAAAAGCCGGTCGAGAAGCCCCGCTTCGATCTCCTCTTGGTCAATGCCGGCGCTGCGTGCCGCGGTTTCGAGCGTTTCGCGGGTGAACCCCTCGAACGCGGCCTCCGGAAGGAGCTGCTCGAGGATTTCGCGGCGAGTCTCGTCGTCAGCGGCGTGCATTTGTGGCTCTCGGGTCTCAGAAGTCATCACATTGCCCATATTCTCATCGAGAAGCGCTCGACAAGGCGCGGTTTGACGCTTATGGGCTGCCTTCGCCGAAGCTGCCACCATAAGGAGTGAGACCCATCGTTAACATCGTTGTGCGCGACAATAACGTCGAGCAAGCCCTTCGCGCTCTGAAGAAGAAGATGCAGCGTGAGGGCACCTTCCGCGAAATGAAGGCCCGTAAGTTCTACGAGAAGCCGTCGGAGAAACGCGCTCGCCAGAAGGCTGAAGCGATCCGTCGTGCGCGCAAGCTGCAGCGCAAGAAGATGCAGCGCGAGGGTCTGGTCTAGCCACCCGACCCCGCTCGGCAGCTTACGAGCCAATGACGAAGCCGCCCGGCCCTGCCGCGGCGGCTTTTGTTATTCTGCATCAAATCTTTGGGCGAATCTCTTGGCTCTTGATCTGTGATGCTGTCCCGAAACCATTCACGAAGAACGACAATATATTTCAGCGCCGGATACCCTTTTCTGGCGAATGCTTGCGCGGGGTTCCACCTCCCGTGAGCATGGTTAACGCCGAGCCAACCTTTGAATAAAATGCCGCTTGTTACCAAGAGTTTGGCAGGCGCAGCTTCTGCTCCTTACAGGCATGAAGGGTTCTCCTTCATGTTCTCACTTGGGACATCAGAGCATGAAACTCCAAAAGCGCCTCCTCGGAGCGACAGCGCTGCTCGGCCTTATCGCGGGCCCGGCAGTCGCGCAGGACAGCGGCATCCTGAAAGAAGAAAAGGTGACGGTCAGCGACCTGGCTGAGCTGAACGCCTCCTTCCCGCAAGCCGGCAAGCGCCAGGACCGCGTGCAGGACTACCTGCGCACCAAGGGCGCGATCGACCCCAGCAGCGCCCTCGAGCTGGTCAGTGAACGCAGGTCGAAGTCGGGCCGAATCCACCAGCGCTTCGAACAGAAAATCGACGGGCGCCGGGTCTACGGCTCGACGGTCATCGCCAATTTCGCGAAGAACGGAGACCTCGAGAAGCTCCAGCACCGCACCCGCGGGGTCGGCATGTTCAAGGTCCGGAAGGCGCAGATCGACGCCCAGGAGGCCCTCGAAGCTGCCCGCCAGCGTGTCTTTCCCAACGCCCCGACACTCACCGGCGGGACCTCGGAAGGCTTTGTCACCACCTTCGCGTCCGACCCTTTCTTCTACGAGGCGCCGAGCGTCGAAGAGGTGGTGGTCACCGGGAAGGGCCGCAACTCGGTCGGCTTCCTCGTGAAGCTTTGGAGCGGGGATTCGAACGAACTCTATCACGTCCTCGTCGGCCCCAACGGCCAGGTTCTGGACGTCGAGGACCGCACTGCCCGTGACCAGTACGGCGTCTTCGCCGACCATCCGGGCAATTCGGCCCAGACGATCGTCCAGGGTCCGGGGGCAGGCAACGCCGAATCCCCGGCGGGCTGGCTTTTCTCCGGCACGCAGTATGCCAACTATATCCGCGGCAATAACGTCTCGGCCTATCTCGACCGGAACAACAACAACGCCCCGGACACTGCCTCGGCGCCGATCGCCGATGGCTCGTTCATCTACGCCGCCGATCTCGGCGCTGACCCCGCGACGACGCAGAACCAGCGGGTGGCCATCCAGAACCTCTTCTACCTGAACAACCGCATTCACGACATTCTGTATGCGGCCGGTTTCGATGAGGCTGCCGGTAACTTCCAGGAAGACAATTTCGGCAGGGGCGGCGCAGGCTCCGACTCCGTCAATGCCGAGGCACAGGACGGCGGCGGCGTCAACAACGCCAATTTCGCAACGCCCTCTGACGGCTACAACCCGCGGATGCAGATGTATCTGTGGAACCTCACCAGCCCCTATCGCGATGGCGACCTCGACTCTGACATCGTTTACCACGAATACGGCCACGGCCTGACATGGCGGATGATCGGCTCGATGTCAGGATCGGTCTCCGGTGCCATTGGCGAGGGGATGGGCGATGTCTTGGCCCTCCTCATCAATGACGACGACCGCGTCGGCGAGTACTCCACCAATGACCCAGCCGGGATCCGGTCCGCGCGGTACACGAACTACAACCGGACACTGGGCGACCGCACCGGCACCTCGGTCCACTATGACGGCGAGATCTATGCCGGTGCCATCTGGCGTTTGAAGGAGATCTTCAATGCTAACGGTCTGTCCAACTACGACCTGCTGGACACGCTGGTCGAGGGCATGAATTTTACCGCTCCTGGTCCGGATTACATTGATATGCGGAACGGTATTCTCGATGCGGCACCGTCCTCGCAGGACTGCTTCGTGTGGCAGGCCTTCGCCGATTTCGGCATGGGCAGCGGCGCAACCATGAGCTCTGAGAGCTTCGCCCTACCCTCCACCTGCGGCGGCGGTGGTGGCGGGTCGGCCGATACGACCCCGCCGGATTTCTCGAACCTTCGTGCCCAGAGGCTTTCAGGTGGCAGGTTCCGCCTGACCTGGAACTCGGACGAGCCATCCACCAGCCAGGTCCGCTTCCCGGCCTACAGCTATACCTATACGGACAGCACGCTGAAGACATCGCACAGCGTCACCTTCCAGGGCTCGGTGGGCACGACCTACCAGTTCTATATCGAAGGCAGCGATGCTGCGGGCAATCTCGGCAGCGAAGGTCCCTACAGCTACCGCCGCTGATCCCGGCCTCTCCAAGGGCTACCCCAAGACTGAAGCGAGGGCAGCAGCCCTCGCTTTTTTTGTGGGCTCAGGCATGCTCGCGGCAACAACGAGAAAAAGGAGACGTCCATGTCCCCCTACGACCAGATCCGCGAGCAGCTCTCCAAGATGGTCCCCTTCGCCCGGTATACCGGCGTGGTGATCGACGAGATCACGGCGGAGAAGGCCACCTGCCACCTCGACCAGCGGCCCGAGGTCGAGAACCACATCCAGTCGATGCACGCAGGCGCACTGTTCGTTCTCGGGGAGCAGGCTTCGGGCGCTGCCTTCGCCGGGGCGTTCCTTGAGCGGATGATGACCGTGCGTCCGGTCGCTGCGAAAGCGGACATCCAGTACCTGAAGATCGCCAAGGGCACGATTACCGCCACCGCGCGTATCCGCGAGAACGCAAGCGGGCTGATCGGCCAGCTCGACGAGGTCGGCAAGGTCCAGTTCGCCGTGGATGTCAGCCTGTCGGACGCCGAAGGCACCGAAGTCGCGACCATGACGGTCGACTGGCACGTCAAGAAGCTCAGCTAGCGAGGGCGTCAACGAGAGCTTTGCCTCCGGCGCGGGTCTGCTTTGCGCAGGCCCGCCATTGTCGCTGTGCCCTGAAGGCGCAATCTTCCGTGTCAACCACACCGGAGGTCCCATGCGCCATCAGCAACCGACTGGCACCAGAGGCCCGATCCTGCGCCGCGCCGACGAGCGGGGACATGCTGACCATGGCTGGCTTCGTTCAGCCCACAGCTTCAGCTTCGCAGGCTTCCACGATCCCGAATGGATGGGCTTCGAAAGCCTCCGCGTTATCAATGACGACCAGGTCGCTGCCGGCGCGGGCTTTCCCATGCATCCGCATGCTGACTTCGAGATCTTTTCCTACGTCCTGTCGGGGGCACTCGAGCACAAGGACTCGATGGGCAACGGCTCCGTCGTCAAGGCGGGCGGCGTGCAATACATGACCGCGGGGACCGGGGTCCGGCATTCAGAGTTCAATCCAAGCCGCGACGAAGATGTCCGCTTCCTGCAGGTCTGGCTCGAGCCGAAGGTCCATGGTGCGAGACCCGGCTACCAGACGCTCGACATTCCGCGCGCAGAGAAAGACGGCAAGCTCCGGCTTTTCGTCTCCGAGGACGGGCGCGACGGCTCGATCAAGACGCTGGCCGGGGCGGATGTCTACGCCGCCATTCTGAACGGCGAGCAGGAAGTCCGCTTCGATCTCCGCGACGGCAGGAGTGCCTACCTGCATTTGGCCGAGGGCTCGGCGAAGGTGAATGGCCAGCGCTTGCAACGGGGCGACGCCATCGCGCTCACCGAGCCCGCCGAGATGGTCATCGAAGAAGGTCAGGGCGCTGAGGTCCTGCTCTTCGACCTTGAAAAGAAGTCCTAGCCTTTAGAAGTCGTAGCCGATCGACACGCTCAGCAGTGTGTCGGTCTGCTTACGCGCCTGGGGCGGATCGGTCTCGTGCTTTATGTTGTAAGACGTCCGTAGGCTAATCTTATCCGTCAGGTTCGACTTCACGGCGACATTCAGGATCGCCGTCGTGTTCTCGTCAGCAACGGTCGCATCGAAGCTCTGCTCGAAGGTGACGTTTTCCTTGATGACCTGCTTGAAGGTCTGGCCGAAGAACACGGCAGCGCTCGTCTCGGTGCGCTCGAAATTCGCAGGCTCCGGGCTTGGCACCTCGCGCTCGAAATACTGAACGCCGGGGCCGATCAGCATCTGCAGCTCGCGGGTGTCGGTCTTCACGAAAGTATGGCCGAGACCGCCGCCGACAAAGGCCTTGCGGTCGAAACCGGAGAACTGGTCTTCTTCGTATCGGGTCTTTCCGTAGACGAACGTCCGGTCGCCTGTCTGGATCTCCATCCGGTACTGGGCGAACCAGTTGTTCTGTGTGACGTCGGTGACGTCCATGCCCATCGCATCGGTCGTCGTGGTTTCGGTATAGTTGCCGCCCGCATCGAATGCATGGGTCAGCACCTTGTACTTGCGCGCAATCTGGAACCTGCCGCCGATGACGGTATTCTCCGTGTTCCCCGTTGCCGAAGACAGGTTGAACACGACCGATCCGGACCAGCGGTTCTCCTCCGCCTTGATCTCGGTCGGCTGGAACAGCGAGGACGCGGAAGCAGATGCTGCTGCGAGTATAAGTAGCCCTGTCATGGGAGGTGCCCTTCCCATGCCGCCCGTTAATGGCTCCTTAACTGTCCCAAGGGGCTGGGCTGCAAAAGAAAAGCCCGCCGGAGGGAACTCCGGCGGGCTCATTACTTGGAGAGACGAAGCTTATGCGTCGTCGGTGTCTTTCAGCGCGGCGCCGAGGATGTCGCCGAGCGAAGCGCCGGAATCGGCCGAACCATACTGTTCGACGGCTTCCTTCTCTTCAGCCATTTCGCGTGCCTTGATCGACAGCGACAGGCGACGCGACGCGCGGTCGATCGCCACGATGCGGGCGTCGACCTTGTCGCCAACGGCGAAACGCTCGGGACGCTGCTCGTTGCGGTCGCGGCTGAGGTCCGACTTGCGGATGAAGGCCTTCGGGCCGCCTTCGCCGCCGACGCGGACTTCGATACCGCCGTTTTCGACAGCCGAGACTTCGCAGGTGACGTCGTCGCCCTTCTTGAGCTCGCCAATCGCATCCATCGGGTCGTTGGCGACCTGCTTGATGCCGAGGGAGATACGCTCCTTGTCCGGATCAACATCGAGGACCTTCACCTTGACGGTGTCGCCCTTGTTGTAGTCCTGGATAGCGACGTCGCCCGGCTTGTCCCAGTCGAGGTCGGAGAGGTGGACCATGCCATCCATGTTCTCGTCGATGCCAACGAACAGGCCGAACTCGGTGATGTTCTTGACTTCGCCCTCGAGGATCGAGCCCACCGGGTTCTTCTCGGCGAAGGCTTCCCACGGATTGTCGAGGGTCTGCTTCAGGCCGAGCGAGACGCGGCGCTTGTACTCGTCGACTTCGAGAACCATGACGTCGACTTCCTGGCCCGGCTCGACGATCGAGCTCGGCGGCATGTTCTTCTTGACCCAGGACATCTCCGAGACGTGGACCAAGCCTTCGATGCCGTCCTCGATCTCGACGAACGCACCGTAGTCGGTGATATTCGTGACCTTGCCCTTGAAGACGGCGCCGACCGGGTACTTGGCCTGGACACCTTCCCAGGGATCGGGCTGGAGCTGCTTCATACCGAGGCTGATGCGGCTCGTTTCCGGGTTGATCTTGATGATCTTCACACGGACGGTATCGTTGACGTTGAGAACCTCTGACGGGTGGTTCACGCGGCTCCACGACATGTCGGTGACGTGCAGCAGGCCATCGACGCCCGGTGCCAGCTCGACGAACGCACCGTAGTCGGTGATGTTCTTGACGACGCCTTCGCGCTCATCACCCTCGTTGAGGTCACGGACGACTTCCTGGCGATGTTCAGCGCGATCCTCTTCGAGAACGGCACGGCGCGAGACGACAATGTTGCCGCGGCGCTTGTCCATTTTGAGGATCTTGAAGGGCTGTTCGAGGTTCATCAGCGGCGAGGCATCGCGCACGGGGCGGATGTCGACCTGGCTGCCGGGCAGGAAGGCCACGGCACCGCCGAGGTCGACGGTGAAGCCGCCCTTGACGCGGTTGAAGATGACGCCGTTGACGCGCTCGTCATTCTCGAAGTCTTTCTCGAGACGTTCCCAGGCTTCCTCGCGGCGGGCTTTCTCGCGCGAGATGACCGCTTCGCCTTTTGCGTTCTCGACGCGCTCGATGAAGACGTCGACCTCGTCGCCGACCTTGATCGAGCTTTCGCCGTTCTGGACACCGAATTCGCGCAGCGGGACGCGGCCTTCGGTTTTCAGGCCGACGTCGACAATGGCCATATCCTTGTCGATGCCGGTGATTTTTCCTTTGACGACGGTTTGTTCAAAGCTGTCGAGATCAACGACGGAAGCTTCGAACATCTCGGCGAAATCTTCGACCGAGGGGTTCATGGTTTCGGACAAAATATTGCCTTTGGTGCAGGCGGTGGCCTGCGGGTTGAGGCTCGGAAGGCGAAGTTGGTTGCGGGCCTTCGGAGCGGGTTGGACACATGGCGCCAGCACATGACCGATCGAGGGTCAGGTTCGGATGCTGAAACGCTGGTCCTCCTCCAAAGCTCGGTCGATCGGTGGCCGGCGGCCGCGAACGGTCGGGCTTTAGGCACAGAAAGGCTTGCGAGGCAAGGCCGGGGGTCATGGCTGGTCCCGCGAACTCAACCCTGTTTGGCAAAGTCCCTGAGCGCGTTGTCGACAAGGCGCGATGCCCTTGCCAGCACCTCGTCGGGTGTCAGCTTGGAGGTATCGATGATCTCCGCATCGGCAGCGGGCTTCAGGGGCGCCTCGGCACGGCTCTGGTCGCGTTCGTCCCGGCGCCTGAGCTCCTCGAGGGTGCTCTCATAGGTCACGCTCGGATCCTGCACGCGCAGCTCTTCATATCGCCTGCGCGCCCGCTCTTCGGGGCTGGCCGTGATGAAGAACTTCACCGTCGCATCGGGGAAGATCACCGTTCCGATGTCCCGCCCGTCAAGGACCGCGCCGGGCGGGGTCAGCCCGAAATTGCGCTGGAAATCGAAGAGCGCGGAGCGCACGCCCTCATGCACCGCGACGAGGCTGGCGCCGCGTCCCACCGTCGGCGTCCTGAGCTCGGCGCTGCCCAGCGCCTCGGGGTCGAAGTTCCGGGCGACCTCCGTTGCCTGGTCGGCATCGCGGGGGTCGAGGTCGCGCTTCAGCATCAGCCAGGCCACGCCGCGGTAAAGCGCTCCCGTGTCGAGGTGCTTGAGACCGTAAAGCGAGGCAAGCCTCCGGGACAGGGTCCCCTTCCCGCTGGCAGCGGGTCCATCGACGGCGATGATCAGAGGCTTCGGCATCCGCGCGGGTTTAGCTTGCCCGTTGGGTCTGTCCACCGAGGAAATCCATCCCTCTCCCGACTTGTTAGGCGCGCGTCCCCTTGGCTGATAGAAAAAATGCTTCCATGACCGTTTGTTGTGGCAATCTGCTGAACCCGATGCTTAGGAGTTCCGCGCAGCACTCGCGCTGCAGTGAAGATTTTGGGGTAAATCATGAAAACGAAACTTCTGTGCGGCGGCGCTCTTGCCGTCCTCATGTCCGGTTGTGCGTCGATTGTGAGTGACTCGGTCTATCCGGTCACCATCGATAGCGTTCCGACCGGCGCTGACCTGAAGATCACCGACGAAAAGGGCATGATCGTCTTCGAAGGCGAGGGCCCGACGACCCTGACGCTCAAGGCTTCGGACGGCTACTTCAGCGGGGCCAACTACACGATTGAGGCGACAATCGACGGGACGGTCGGCCGTGGCCAGCTAACGTCGTCGATGGACGGCTGGTATATTGGCAACATCCTGGTCGGCGGCCCGATCGGGCTTCTGATCGTGGATCCGGCAACCGGTGCGATGTACAAGCTGCCTGAGCGCGTTGTCGTGAGTGTACCAGTCGCAGACGCCACCGATGAACCGGCCGAACTCGACACCATGCCTTCGGCCAAGACCGACCATCCCGGCGCCAAGATCCAGGTGCTTTCGCTGAACGATGTGCCCGAAGAGCTCCGGAGCGAGCTCGTTCGGGTCAACTGATCCGTAGAAAGATGGAAGGCGGCTCAGTTCCAGCCGTCTTCCTTTCGATCAACGGAGTTCGCCCGAGACCACCTTGCCGTCGATCATCGTTGCCACCGCCTTGGCGTTGCTCGGACCCGCGAAAGGATCGCCTTCGAAGATCGAGAGATCCGCGGCAAAGCCGGGGGCCAGCGTTCCCAGCGAGCCGCCCCGGCCGATGGCCAGCGCTGGCGACGTGGTGAACAGCGCGAGGGTTTCCGCCCGGCTGAGCGCTTCCTCCGGGTGCCAACCTTCACCGGAGAATCCCTGCAGGTCCTGACGGACATGGGCGGCGTAAAGCTCGATCCGCGGATCGCCCTGCTCCACCGGCGCGTCGGAGCCGAAGACGATCAGTGTCCCCTCGCCTGCGAGGCTGTTCCACGCATAGGCGCCTTCCAGGCGCTCAAGCCCGAGACGGTCCTCGGCGAAATGGAGATCGCCGATCGCATGGCTCGGCTGCATCGACGCAATGACGCCAGCCTCGGCAAAGCGGGCTAGGTCCTCGGGGTCGAGGATCTGGGCATGCTCGATCCGCAGGGTGGCTTTGGGATAATCAGCACGCAGATCCTTGTACCAGGACAGGACATCGGCATTGGCCCGGTCGCCTATGGCGTGGGTCGTGATCTGGAGTCCACCTTCCGCGGCCTTGCGGTAAGCCTCCATCGCGTCGTCCCTGTCGAGAAGGCGCAGGCCGATTGTTCCAGGCTCGTCTGCATACGGCTCTTTCAGCAGCGCTCCGCGCGAGCCGAGGGCACCATCGGCATAGAACTTGACGCCCAGATGGCAGACCAGCCCGGTATCGTCGCAGCGCGGCCCCATCTCGGCCAGTTGCTCGAGGCTTTCCGGCACAACGAAATTCGCCACCCGCAGCGGCAACTCCCCTGCCGCTGCCAGCTCTTCGAGGAGCGGCAGGTCCGCGGCCTCCACCGACATGTTGTGCACACCGGTCCAGCCGCGAGCGGCATAGGTCTCCGCCCCGAGGCGAAGCGCCTCACGGCGACGTTCTTCCGTCAGCTCCGGCACGAGGCCAGAGGTCAAGCCCATGGCAGCATCAACGAGATAACCGGTCGCGTTTCCTTCAGCATCGCGAACGATCCGCCCGCCTTCGGGGTCGGGCGTGTCCGGCGTGATGCCCGAAGCTTCGAGCGCTGCGGTGTTCGCGACCAGGGCATGGCCGTCGGCACGGGTCAGGAGGACAGGACGATCACTGACGACCTCGTCGAGATCGGCTGCGACAAGCGCGCGGCCTTCGGGCCAGCCCGTCTCGATCCACCCGCGCCCGATGATCGTGCCTTCAGGCTGCCTCTCCGCCTGCTCGGCGAGGGCCAGCTTCACGTCCTCGATCGAGCGTGCCCGGTCGAGGTTGAGGGTCATTTCCCTAAGGCCGATGCCGATCAGGTGAACATGGCTGTCGGTCAGTCCCGGAAAAACCGTTTGTGTCTCGGGCAGCGACACCCTGCAGGCGTCATCCGTGTCTGGCATTTCCGTAAGGGATCCAATGGCGCGGATCCTTCCATCGGCAATGGCTATGGCCTGGTGAGTGGCGGTTGGTGTCTCGATCCGCCCCTCGATGACCGTGATATCGCAGCCCGCCTGGGCCGTCAGCATGAGGAGCGTCATGAACATGTCTCTGGTCCTTCCTAGAGCCCTGCACCCACCGCATCACGGACGGAGCCGAAGCCTTCCGCGCGCAGCAGCTTGGGTAATTCTTCGATGATTCTTTTGACCAGGCCCGGCCCTTCATAGACCATCGCCGTGTAGAGTTGGACAGCTCCGGCTCCAGCCTTGAGCTTCGTGACGACATCCCCGGCCGTGAAGACCCCGCCGACCCCGACCAGCGGCAGCGCGCCCTTCGTCTCGCGCGCGAAGTCCCTGAGAACGGCCGTCGATTTCTCGAACAGCGGCTTGCCGGAAAGGCCACCCTTCTCATCCTTGTACGGACCATGAAGCCCGGTGCGGTCGAGGGTCGTGTTCGAAACGATCATGCCATCGACGCCTGCATCCATCGCAGCGGCGGCAATGTCCGCCTTCTCCTCATCGGTTAGGTCCGGGGCGACCTTGACGAAGACCGGCTTGCCCGTCCTCCGTGCAGAAAGCACCCGGCCGAGCAGGCCGGCGAGGAACTGGCGCCCCTGCAGCGAACGCAGGCCCTCCGTGTTCGGAGAGCTGACATTCACCGTCAGGAAGGATACATGGTCCTCGAGCGCAACGAGCCCGGTGACGAAGTCCTGTGCCCGGTCCTCGCTGTCCTTGTTGGCGCCGAGATTGATGCCGACCACGCCGGGGCGTCCCGCCCGCGCCTTCAGCCGGGCCGCGATGGCGTCGAGACCGTCATTGTTGAAGCCGTAGCGATTGATGACAGCCCGGTCCATCCGCAAACGGAAGACCCTGGGCGACGGATTGCCCGGCTGGGGCCGCGGGGTCACTGCGCCCACTTCGACAAAGCCGAAGCCAAGATCGAGCAGCGGACCTGCGACCTCGGCGTTCTTGTCGAAGCCCGCGGCCATTCCGAGAGGATTGGGAAGATCTAGCCCCGCGAAGGATGTCCGCAGCATCGGGTCGCAGGCGACGCGAGGCTTTGGCGCTAGCGGCGATTTCAGTAAGCTGACGGTCGCCCTGTGCGCTTCTTCGGGAGGCAGCAGGGTCAGGGCCTGTGTCGCGAGCCGGTCCAGCACGTCAGGCCGCCGAAACGATTTTCCGGCGACGCTTCACGGTGCTCGCCGCACGCTTCTCGATATGCTGGAAAACGAGATCGGCCACGTCCTTCTTCGAGCTTTTCTCGATCCCTTCGAGCCCTGGGCTCGAATTGACCTCGAGAACCTTCGGCCCGTTCTCGGAACGCAGGAGGTCCACCCCGGCAAAGCCCAGGCCCAACGCCCGCGCCGCACGCAGGGCGACCTCTCGTTCCTGCTTCGTGATCCGTACACTCACGGCGGAGCCGCCTTGGTGCAGGTTCGACCGGAATTCTCCGGGTGCGGCGCTCCTCTTCATCGCGGCAACGACCTTGTTGCCAACGACCAGGCAGCGGATGTCCTCGCCATTCGCTTCCTTGACGAACTCCTGCACCAGGAAATCGGCGTTCAGGTTACGGAATGCCGAGATCACCGATTCCGCCGCCTTCTTCGTTTCGGCGAGGACCACGCCTTTGCCCTGGGTCGATTCGAGAAGCTTCAGGATGATGGGCGGCTGGCCGATCAGCTTGATGAGCGCTTCATTGTCCTGGGGCGAGGAGGCGAACGCCGTGGTCGGCATGCCGATTCCATCGCGCGCGAGGATCTGGTGCGCATAGAGCTTGTCCCTGCTGGCCGAGATCGCCTCGGAGCGGTTGACGCAGAAGGCACCGGTGGTTTCGAACTGCCTGACCACGGCTGTTCCGTATGCGGTGATCGATGCGCCGATGCGGGGGATGACCGCGTCATAGCTCGGCAGCGCCCGTCCATCATAGTGGACCTCGGGCTTCTCTGCATTGATCAGCATGTAGCAGCGGGAGGTGTTGATGGTCTCGACGACGTGCCCGCGCGCCTCGCCTGCCTCGATCAGGCGGCGGGACGAATAGATCTTGGGTTCCTTGGTCAGGATGGCGACCCGCAAGGCACGCTTCTGCGGCGTCTTCGCCAGCATCTTGTCATAGGCGTCATAGCCGAGGACAGGCTGCACGTAGCTCTTTGTCGGGCTGACCCGCGGCGCCTCTCCCGGATAGGCTTCGAGGGCCTGGCGACCGAGAAGCATGTGGAAGTTCATCCCCTCGCGATCGGTCAGTGTCAGGATGATCGGCCAACGCTCGCCGTTGATCTCGATGTCGGTCTCGATCGTCCAGCGTTTCTCGGTTTCGCCATTCGACGAGGTCACGTCACGTCTGTCGAGAACATCCGCCGAGCAATAGACCTCGATGTCCGGACGCTCCGGGATCGGATGGACGCCAAAGCGGACCTTGAGCTTCGATGGCGGGCCGAACGGCTCCACAGTGAAGGCATGAAGGCTGGACGAGCGCGCGCCCGTATCCACCTTCGCCTTCATCGCCGGCAGCCCGAGCTTCGGCAGGCTCACCCACTCTTCCCAGCCAAGCTCCAGGGTCAAGCCGGCACCTCCAGCGTCATGTGCCGGGCGCGCGCCGCGTGTTCGATGGCTGCCGCGCCTTCGTCGGACACACCGAGGGCGTCGCGGATCAGTTCCAGCATCCTGATCTCTTCAAGGTTCAGGCTCTCATCGGCGGTCACCACGTCGACGACCGCTGCATAGGCGGTCTCGCCCAGATGCTCGGGAAGCGCGGCGGCGCATGCGTCCATGACTTTGCGCAGGCCCCCGTCGGAGCCCATCATCTCCCCGGCCCGCTCGGCGATCTGGACCAGCGTCTGCTCGTCCTCATTGCTGAACAGCGGGAAGGAGCGGACGACCCGCCCGATCGTGCGGAGCTCGACCGCATTGATCGAACCGTCTGACGCCGAAGCCGTCACCATCAAGTAGATGATCGCTTCTTGGGGGGTAAGCTGCGCCGGGGTGGTCGCCATGACGTCTCCTTGGAAAGTCCTTGTCATGGACCGACTAAAGAGAACGGGGGGTCAGGGTCAACGCTCGCTGGTCACGCTCCGCACTTCTCCGCTCCTCTTGATCGCATCGCGAATGGCATTCCGGCGTTTGGCAAAACTGGGGTGCGAACTTGACCAAGAAGCATCGTCGCAGCCGGGGCAATCAGCGTTCAGCGCAGCGAGCGCGGTGACGAGACCCTCGGGCTCGATCCCCGCGCCAACGGCGATGGCGACGCCGGTGAGGTCCGCCTCGGCCTCCATCGAGCGGGAAGCCGCGAGGTTCGACAGGACGGCGCCCTGCACCACCAGCTCCTCGGCGAGCTGGCTCGCCTCGCCACCAAGGAAGAGGATTAGGGCCCCGATCCCGGCGGATCGGTAGAGGCTATTGAGACCGTGGCGGTGATGCACATGGGCGATCTCATGGCTGAGCACCGCGAGGACCGGACCGTCCTCGGGGAGCAGGTCCAGGAGGTCATCGGTGATGACGATCGTTCCGCCGGGAAAGGCGAAGGCATTCGGCCCGACGAAGGGGGCGTCCCGGAAGAGAAGGCGGAAGTCGGCTTCACCGCGGGCATCGCTTCGGGCCCTGTAGGCGTCGACCAGTTGGGCGAACCGGGCCTCGATGGCAGCCCGTCGTGCTGGGTCGTGGTCCGAGGGCTTGAAGAGCGTCCGGTCGAGGGAGGCGAGCGAGCCTTGGGCGATCGCTTTTTCGACGGCGGGCGGGGTTGCGTTCACAGCGGCGTCGGTCGCGGCAGGCAGGCCGAAGCGAACGAGGCCGACGATGGCCATGACCGAGATGACCGCGACCACCACCAGGTGCGGGCCGAAACGCTCGAGGGCGGGCACAAGTCGGTCATGGGGGCGGCCGAGAAGGGCATCGATCCCGTCATTGTCCTCGGTCTCGAAGGACCAGCCACCGGGAAGGGAGACCTGCCTAGGGATCGAAGCGATCCGCGGCGACAGGTCGATATCCCGGCGCTCGGCATCGGCGAGAAATTCGCCGGTGCCCTCGCGGTGCAGCAGCAGCAGCAGCTTGCCATCGCGGGACAGGAAGGCGGGCGTGGCCCGCGCCTCGCCGTCACGCCTGAACTTGCCGAGCACCGCCATGCTTCAGAGGCCCACCCCGATATCTATGCCTTCGAGGTCCACATATTCCTCGCCGATCACGCCTGAGGTTTCTTTCACGTCCTGCACGAAATCGTCCAGCGGACCGCCGGGCAAGACTGCGGTCGCGCTGGCGATGTAGCGGGCCAGACGCACCGCGGCCCACGGCGTCATCAAGCCAAACGTCAGTACAGTGACAATGAGGTTACTGACCACGATCCAGGCGTAACGGCGTTTCGAGATCGTCGAGCGGAAGTGGTGCTTGCCGTCGAGGACGAGCGTCTCAAAGGCAATATTCCGCACGCCCGCAGTCCAGACAAGCTGCAGGATGGCGAGCAGGATCACGAAGCTGTAGATGACGAGGAGGGCTCCGAAGGCCGCAAAGTCGCCCGCCGCGGACGCCGACAGCCGGTCGACGATACCGCTCACAGCGAGAACAAGGGCCAGACCGCCGAAAGCCAGGAAACCGACCACGAAAAGGACCCCGAACAGGCCATAGAGCTTGCCGAGGGAAATTTCCGACGTGAACGGACGGTCCCCGAAGCTGTGCCTTCCAAGATACCACTCCCATGTCAGCTTGGTCGCGACCGGGGCGCCAAGGCCGAAGGAGAATATCGTGATCAGCGGCACGATGTAGATGGTCACGAAGGTTGGCCAGTAGGCCGTGTCGAAGTCGAACGAGATCCCGCGCCAGCGTGACACCCGCGCCTGGAACCGGAGCGACCTGCCGATCAGCCACGGGAAAAGGAAGAAGAACACTGGCAACACGGCCAGGCCGATCATCGGCTCGATCGAGATCACGAGATTGAAAATGATGAGCACGGAGACGACGATGATACGCGCAATCAGGATCTGAAGCGGCCTTGCGTGATAGCTGAAGGCATCGCCATCGAGCCGGGTCGATCCGTAAAAATAGCGGTTGGTCCGCACCTTGGCCCACGCGGAATAGACTCCGAGCGTGACGACGCTCAGCAACAGGTTGACAATCCAGATACCGAAAAACTCGCCGGCCTTGCCGTGAAAGGTGAAGGGGAGCGCCTGCGGCTGCTCCGCTGGTGTCTGCGTATCCATGCCCTGAAAGATTCCTCTGCCCTACCGGCGTGACCGAAAGTGTGTTTTCAATGCAGAGGGTTACCTAAAGTTTGCTCATGCGCAGGATGAGCTGTCATTTCTCGATCCGAGACACGAAAGCCCCGGAGCGCAAGCGCTCCGGGGCTCTTTTCGTTTGCTGGAACAGGCGATTAGTGCGTGACCCGGTCCTGGACTTCGCTCTCGGCCTGCTCGATTCGTTCGTTCATGTTGGAGAGCGCTGTGTTCGCGGCCGACATCAGCGCGTCGGCGAGCGGTTCGGTAGCCTTCTTCTCGCGC
Organism: Parvularcula lutaonensis; assembly: GCF_014651915.1. GTDB lineage: Bacteria > Pseudomonadota > Alphaproteobacteria > Caulobacterales > Parvularculaceae > Parvularcula > Parvularcula lutaonensis. The sequence goes on along the minus strand of NZ_BMXU01000002.1, from coordinate 508,744 downwards.
TCGGTTGTGGGAAGGAGCGAGCCGAGAATGAGGCCGAGGCCGACCCCGAGGCCGACACCGACCGCCGGGTTCTCCTCGTGGGCTTGCTTGATTTGCGTGATCTTGACCTTGCCTTGCTCCTTGAGCCGGCGGGCCTGCTCGGCGGCGTGCTGGCTCAGCGAAGCGACATGGTCGCGAAGGGCCTGCGCCCGTTCGGAGACCGATCTCCTGGTCCCCGACGCAACGCTCGACATCGACGAGGTGGCCCCCTTCGCAGCTTCCTTCACGCTGGACGCCGCCGACTTCAGGCCGTCCTTGGTCGCGCTTGCAGCACCGGAGACGTTGTGTCTGACCGAACGCGCGGTGTCTTTGACCCGAGCGCCTGCATCGGAAAGGCTCTGGCTGGCCTGGCCATAGCGATGACCCATCCGTTCGGACAGCGACTGCATGGCTGCATCGACGCGGTCCATGAAGCTGTCGTCGTCCTCGCCATCCATGCGCTCGATTTCGAGACGGCGGCCATACTCGTCATAGGTGCGGCGCGCGTAAGCGTCGTCGCTTTCGTTCTGACGCTGGCGCAGGCGTCGATGGGCGCTGCCAATGTCTTCGGCGAGGAGGTAATCGTCCTCCGGTGCCTGCGGCTCCCGCCGCCGTTCCCACAAGCGCCCGGCGATCATCGCAGCCCCCGCCCCGATCATGGCATAGGGCAGGAGATCGTCGCTGGCGCGGGTGGCGCGCCGGAAGCTGTGCGTATCCATACCGAAGAAGTTGGCGACCGAGCTGACGAGACTGTTCGACGACAGACGGTCCTTCAGTTCGGCCAGGTCGCTAGCGAGGGCCTGGCGCTTGGCTTCGGCGATGTTCTCTTTTTGGTCGTATTCGGTCATTGGGTCAGATTCTCCCTGATCGTCTCACGGTCGCGGCGAAGCTGCGACTTCGTGTGGGCCAACGTCTCGCCGTGGCCACCGATCTTGGAGCGGCCGTAGAAATAGACCGCGAGGGCGATCACGGTGAAGACGAGAGCAGTAATGAGATGGGCGGCAACGGGTCCGAAATCCGGAAGCAACGCGGCGCTCAGCGCCAGGCCGGCGAAGATCAGGACCGGGATCGAAAGAACGCCGGCGAGAAGCGTCAGGATGCCGCCCGTGAGCGTTTCCTTGCCGCGATCGATCACCTCGTCGCGGGCCATGCGCGCCTCGACCGAGACAAGCTCGGCGGCGTTCTGGGCGATGCTCGCCAGGATATCGACAAAATCCCTGCGTGGTGCGGTGGAAGACATCGATCCCTCCGTTACTCGGCGTTGTAGGTTGTGTACGCGGTGCGGTCCTCGCCATCGGACGCAGCGGTCTGCGGCGTTGCCTTCAGGGCGCGCGACAGGGCGAGACCGAGCAGGACGCCGCCTGCAATCGAGGCGACCGGCCGTTTGCGGGCCTGGTCGGCAAGACTCGACAGCATCGTTTCGCCGTCACGACGCTCGACTTCGCTCGCCAGCTTCTTGAGCTGCTCCGCCGCCTTCTCCGTGATGCGGGTGAGGTCCGAGCGGTCGAGTTCGTCAGTCCCCTTCTCGAGACCTGCAGCGACGTTCTTGATCGTGGTCGAAAGCTGGCTTTTATGCTCGTCGATCTTTGCCGCGGTCGCGGTCGAGGCCAGCGATTTCGCCCGGCGGGCGGTTTGCTTGGCTTGGGCCCTGACGTTCTCTTCCTTGATCTTCCAATCCGGTTCCTGGCCAACGTTCGCGCCGGTTCCAGTGCCTTGATCCAGATTAGCCATGCGGATCTCCCAAATCTGCTTCGAAAGGCAGACAAATCCCGGCCCTCAATGGTTGCAGGCTATCGCAGCTGTGAACGCATGGAGTGCGTTCCGATCACGCCCTCGCGAGGAAGAGGCCGAGCGATGCACCGGCCCCGCGATCGCGCTAGGTTGATCCGATGAGTTCCCATCCGGCCCCTTCGCTCAAAGACCGCTTCGACCGCCAGCGGATGCTGAAACTCGCAGGTCCCGTCCTCATGGCCGAGGCTGTGGGCCATGCCGCACTCGGCTACCTGATCCACCAGGAAGACTTCGCCGCGCTGTCCGGTGGCGAAGACCTCAACCCTGCGGTCTTCTGGTTCACCTTGTTCAGCGCGATGCTCCTGGTCATCGGCTGGCTCGTCACCGCCAGCCACCTGAAGACCGGCAGCGTTCCGGGGCGCAGGGTTGCGGGCGCTCTGCTGATTGCCATCCCGGTCGCCGCGGGCGTGGCCAGGGCCCTGACGCCGCTCTGGATGCTGATCGTTCCCGGTGTCATGCTGCTCTTCGGCCGCTCGACGCCCAAACTGACCGACGAGAAAAGCGGACGGAAGCTCCGCTAGCGGACGAGAACAAGCGGGCGGGGACGCCCGTCCGGCGAAAGACAGTCCTGCACGAATACCGGCTGTTCATCGCGCCGCGCGCTGCTAGCTGCGCCCCATGAGCGCCACCGTCCCCCAGAACGAGACCCGCCTCGGTGTCTCCGCGGCTATTGCCGCCTATACCATGTGGGGACTCCTCCCCCTTTTCCTGATCGCCCTCAGGGATGTCGGCGCTGACCAGGTCCTCGTGCACAGGATCATCTGGTCCGTGCCCTTCGGCGCGCTCATCATCATCGGGCGGAAGCAATGGCCGGATGTGAAGCAGGCGCTGCGCGATCCGAAGGTCATGATAGCCCTGTTTGCCAGCTCGGCGATCATCGCGCTCAATTGGCTGATCTACATCGCTGCCGTGCAGAGCCAGCATATCTTCGAGGCATCGCTCGGCTATTACATCAACCCGCTGATCTACGTGCTCGTGGGCGTCCTTTTCCTGGGAGAAAAGCTCGGCCGGCCGCAGCAGGTCGCCGTGGCCCTCGCAGTGATCGGTGTCAGCATCCTCACCGTCTATGGCGGCAAGTTCCCGACAATCTCACTCGTTCTCGCTGTCAGCTTTACGGGGTATGGGTATATCCGGAAGCTCGCTCCCGTTGGGGCGATGCCGGGGCTCTTCATCGAGACCCTGATCCTTGCGCCTTTCGCGCTCGGCTATCTCCTGTTCTTCGTTCCCGAGGCCGAGCAGGCATTCGGCACGGCACCCGCGCTCACCGCCCTCCTTTTGGCGGCAGGGCCGATCACCGTCCTGCCGCTCCTTTGCTTCGCGCTCGGCGCAAGACGGCTGCAATTGTCGACATTAGGGTTCTTGCAGTTCATCGGCCCGACCCTGCAGTTCCTCATCGGCCTGATCGACGGCGAACCGTTCACACGGGCGCACCAGCTCTGCTTCGCCTTTATCTGGATCGCGGCAGGCATCTTTGCCTGGGACGCGATCAGGCGCTCTCGGGCACCACAACCAAAGCCGGCGCTACAGTCCTGAGAATACTGGGAGGGGGTAAGAGTCGGCGGGGTACCTTGAGGGGGAACGAGGGGAGCGGCACCCCGCCTGAGGCCGCCTTGGCGACCCTCGTTCCATCAAATGGCAGACTTTCCGCGAGAAAAAAGCCCGGAAATTCAATTGGTCGGTTACGCTTCGTTTAGCGACGCGAAACCGGAATCTCCCTTCTCTCTCCGGTTGCAAGGTCTAGGATCAACACTCTTTGCGCGCCCCCTGGCCCTTCGATCATGAAAAGTGCCTGTCCCTCCAGAGCACTAGTGGATGTGATTTTCTCACCCACCTGAAGTTCGATCGCGGCGATGGGCTGGTCCACCGGCACAGGCGCCGTCCCGGTGTTACGTGTCACGAGCAATGTGATGAGGACTGCCGTGCCTCCGACCAGCAAAAGGCCCAATCCGAGGGCAAAACCCTTGGCCACGGCATGGCTGGGAACGGGAGGGGCGGAATCAGGGGTGTTCGTCATGCGACGGGGTTTGACAGAAGCCGCAGAGATTTGCACGGGGCGAGCCGTGAACGATCCCATCCATATCACCGTCACCGAAAGTCCGGGCGAGCGCATCGACCGGTGGCTCGCCGGACAAACCGGCCATTCCCGCACCCAGGTCAAGGCACTCATCAAGGAAGGTGCCCTGACCATTGGCGGCGAGGTCATGACGGACCCGACCCACAAGGTGCAGGAAGGCGAGGAAATCGCCCTCGTGCCGCCGCCGGTAAAGGAAGCCGCGCCCGAAGCCCAGGACATCCCCCTCAATGTCCTTTTCGAAGACGAGCATCTCATCGTCATCGACAAGCCCGCGGGGCTGGTCGTCCACCCCGCTGCAGGAAACTGGGACGGAACCTTGGTCAACGCTCTCCTGCATCACTGCCGCGGCTCCCTCTCGGGCATCGGCGGGGTCGCCCGGCCCGGCATCGTGCACCGTCTCGACAAGGATACCTCGGGCGTCATGGTCGTCGCCAAGCATGACGATGCCCATCGGGGGCTCCGGCGTCTTTTCTCGATCCACGACATCGAACGGAAGTATCTCGCGCTCTGCCACGCCGATCCGCGGCCCGCTTCGGGGACCATCGACATTCCGATTGCCCGCTCCACCAAGGACCGCCTCAAGCGCGAAGTCGACTGGAGCTTCGAGCGCCCCGACGCCCGTGAGGCCATCACCCACTACAGGCGTCTCGAGGCCTATGGCGAAGGTCGCGGCAAGGTCGCTGGCGAGCCCGTGGCGTCGCTCATCGAATGCACCCTCGAGACAGGCCGCACCCACCAGATTCGCGTCCATCTCAGCGCCACGGGCCACCCGCTGCTCGGAGACCGACTTTATGGCCGCGCGGGTCTTGCGGGCCTCGGCGGTGATGAGGAGCATGTTGTCGCAGCGCGCGAAGCGGTAAGAGCGTTCCGGCGGCAGGCCCTGCACGCAGCGACCCTCGGCTTCGAGCACCCGGTCACAGGCGAGTCCATGCGTTTCGAAACCCCGCCGCCAGAGGACTTCCGCGCCCTCCGCGACCTGCTCCGCGCGCTGTGACGGGCGGTTCCGTCACACGGAATAGGTGAAGAAGCGTGCTGAAATTCGCCCTTTAGAGCGTTTGGAACACTGATAATTTCCAGTCGGAACGTGATACTGTCACTTTCATTTTCCTAACGATCGTTCATGGTGAACCGATCACTCCTCTGGACGGGGGAGGGGAAGAGGAGATCCAACGTGAACAAGAAAATTCTAGCACTATCGGCCTCGCTGGCCGCAGGGGCAGCCGCATGGGGCGGCCTGGCCAGCGCATCCGACGCCGACGCGATTCGCGGGCTGACGGGGGAATCTGCGATCCAGGCCTTCCGCGCAGGAGACTTCGCCCTCGCCGACGACCACGAAATGTTCTGCGGCGTCAAGAAAGACCCGCGCCAGAAGGCCGTCGATCGTGTCATGGCGATCATCGAAGCCGAAAGCGGCATTTCGGTGAACGACGCCAGTGACCCGAACTTCAGCGGCTACCGCAGCGACTTCTCCGAGGACGCCGTTCAGGCGCGGGTGAACAGCGACGTCACCATCCGCCGCAGGACAGCCGATCCGGTCATTTTCCTCGATTTCGACCGCGACGCTGGCCAGCTGCCGACCTTCGAAGTCGATCTTCTCGATGTCGACGGCTCGCTCGTCACCACCTTCGTGCTGCCCGACTACGTCTACATGGCCGATGACCGGGCGTTCATTCTCGACCGTGTGCGCGCCGACCTTGAGCCCTACGGCTTCATCGTCACCGATGTCGAGCCGGCTTCCGGTCCATATACGGAGATTGACTTCGCCAATAACGACCGCGTTCCCGGCCAAGGCACCAACGTTACCCTGACCTTCACGCCGTCGGGCGCCGTCAGCTTCTCGATCCTGTTCGGCCGCGCCGACGAGATCGACTTCGGTAACGACAACTACGATTCAGGCGCCTTCACGGATGCGAGCCTCTGGACCGTGGTCAGCGAGCTTTTCACCGTTGGCACCTTCGAGGCCTTCTCGGGCATCGTTCCGGCAGACTCGGATGGCGATGGCGAAGTTGACTTCGCTGCGCTCCAATTCGCTGTCCGCAACCAGTCGGCCAACACCGGCGCGCACGAGATCGGTCATACCCTCGGCCTGCGGCACCACGACTCGATCGGCCCGATCGACCAGGGCCTGCCGACCACCGGCCGTCCGGCTCCCGGTGCATTCCTCCCGGCCTATACCGGCCCGATCGAGGCCACCGAGACGCCGTTCAACCTGATGGCCTCCGGCGCTTCCGTGGGTCTTCCCCTGCAGAACGCCACCACGGTCGACCGTTCGTTCTCGCAGCGCTCGAACCTCAAGCTGCAGCTCGCCCAGACCCGCGCCAAGCTGGTCAGTGAAGCCCAGCTCATCAACGAGCTCGCGGACCCGAACGAGATCCCCCGTTTCTTCGAGCCGAAGCGCTCGATCCTGCGTCCGCTGACGATGCGCCCCGGCAAGCCCGATCGCTATCTCGACAGCTACTGGTTCCAGGGCACGATCGACGGGCCGCAGGGCTTCGACACCTACGCCTTCAAGGGCAAGGCTGGCCAGACGATCACCGCCGAGATCATCTCCCAGAGCGATTCGAACATCTTCGACTTCGCGCTGACGCGTCTCGACCTTCTGCGCGTCGACCCGCTCGCAGGCTTCGTGCCGGTGGCGACGAACATCAACACGTTCGAACCCTTCGACCCGCTGCTGTTCGACTTCACCTTCCAGGAAACCGGGAACTACGTCCTCGTCGTGACCGCGCCCGATGAGTTCTACTTCGACATCGACGGCGACGGTGTCGTGCCCGACAGCCTCGTGGCCGTCGGTGCCGAGAGCCTCCTCGAGGGTGACTATGACCTCCTGATGTACTTCGCGCCGAGCCCGCGCCGCTTCCAGACGGTCATGCCCATGGCCGCAGCCGTGCAGCTCTTCATCGGCGACGAGAGCAGTTAACACGCAGAGGCGGAGGGGCAGCCCGCCCCCCGACCTGTCAGCGAAACCAGCCGCCGCGGAGCTATCCGCGGCGGTTTTTCTTTGCCCCGCGAGCAGGTTGGAGGCCCGGACCGCACCTGCCCAAGCCACCTCGAGGGCCACGATGGATCCTGAGATTGCAAATCCGAAACCTCAGGGGTTCCCTTCGCGGCAATGTGTCACCATATCGAGTGGGACGCCGAATAACTCGCCGTGTTGACCAGGCATGGTGATGACGACGACACAGGAACGAACCTCCCGAGAACAGAAACCCGCGGAACGACCTATGGCCGGTAATGCCCTGACGACGACGAGTGGACTGCCGCTGACCCCCGAAGGCGGCCTCAGCCGCTATCTTGCCGAGATCCGTAAGTTCCCGATGCTCGAGAAGGACGAGGAGTACATGCTCGCCAAGCGCTTCCTCGAGCATGACGACCCTGAGGCCGCGAAACGGCTCATCACCTCGCACCTTCGCCTCGTGGCGAAGATCGCCATGGGCTATCGCGGCTATGGCCTGCCCACGGGCGAGGTCATCTCCGAAGGCAATGTCGGGCTGATGCAGGCCGTGAAGAAGTTCGACCCGGAGAAGGGCTTCCGCCTCTCGACCTACGCGATGTGGTGGATTCGCGCCGCGATCCAGGAATATATCCTGCGCTCGTGGAGTCTCGTGAAGATCGGCACCACCGCTGCCCAGAAGAAGCTTTTCTTCAACCTGCGCAAGATCAAGGGCCAGATCGACGCCGTCGACGAAGGCGACCTCAAGCCCGAGGAAGTCGAGCATATCGCGACCAAGCTCGGCGTGTCCGAGGATGACGTGATCTCGATGAACCGGCGGATGGCCGGCGGAGACAACTCTCTCAACGCGCCGATGCGCGGCGACGGCGAGGGCACGGCAGAGTGGCAGGACTGGCTGGTCGATGAAGACGCGGTCAATCCCGAAGCCCAGCTCGCCAATGACGACGAGTTCGAGACCCGCATGGAGCTTCTGCAACAGGCAATGGGTGAGCTCAACGAGCGCGAACGGCACATCCTCACGGAACGTCGGCTCACGGAGGAACCGAAAACGCTGGAGGAACTCTCCGGCGAGTACGGCGTGTCCCGCGAACGCATCCGACAGATCGAGGTCCGCGCCTTCGAGAAGCTGCAAAAGGCGATGAAAAGGCTCGACAAGGAAATGCGCGAGGACACTGTTCGCGCGGTGTAGGCGCCTACCCCCGATTGCTTTGGGAATGGCGCTCCCCCCAAGGCGCTTCCCACGGCCAGGCCGTGGTGAGCATCAGAAAAGAAATCCCCGCTCCCACCAGCCAGCGTATCCTGACCGTCCTCACCGCTAATCAGGACAGTCCGGGTTCGTCACGGTTTGGCGGCGGGGCGGTGTTCCTGCGCCCTAGGATGACAACCCTTTGGCGCTGGACGCGGGCTTGAAGTGCTCTGTGGGCCCCTCGCTTAAAGACCGGGAGCGGACGCTAAAGGCCCGCATACAAATTATACTGGAAGCGATCCCTAGCGTCCGCTCCGTTACCTGATTTTCTCAAAACCACACACGGGCGGATCTCAGTGCCGCTGTCATCCCGGGGCGCTCGAAGAGCGAGCCCGGAATCCAAACAGTACGCACCAGGGCGTTCACCGACGCAGGATCAACCCGGAATGCGCAGCGTCAAAGAGCCCGCCTGGCACGTTCCTCAGTGCACGATCACATTGGGTAACTCGTCCGCCTTGCCCTCTTCTGGCGGAAGGCGGGTCTCCAGCGCGTCGGCTATGAGGGAGACTGCATCTTCGAGGCCCTCGACCACCGCACCCTCGCGGAGGCGTGCAGCGAGCCTGCCGATGATCTCCTCCCAGTCGGCCCTGTCGATGCTGTCGATCACCGCCTGCGCCGCGTCGTCGGCCAGGACCTCGATGCGGTGCTCGCGCATGGCCACCATCAGGAGGACAGCCGCGCGTTTGCTCGTCCGGCGCAGGCCATGGGCGTAGAACTCCGCCTCCGCCACCGCCCGCACGTCCCGCGCCACCCGCTCACGGCCAACAAGGAAACGACCTGCAGAAACCATCGGCAAGAGGATTGCGAGAATCGCAAAAAGAGCCAGCTGTGCCACCCAGATGACGAAGGCTGGAATCGCCGTGAACGGGAGGAGTGCGGCTGGCAGCGCCAGCGAGGCGATCGCCGCGGCCATTACCTCCACCGCGGCATAGTCGGTGGCACCGCGTTTCACCATCACCACGATCTCGGCGCTGGTTCGTGCTTCGGCAGCAGCGACCGCCTTTTCAAGGCGTTCGCGCTCTTCTTCAGTGAACAGATCTACCATGATCCCGAAGCTCCTCCTCCGCCAAAGCTGCCGCCGCCACCCGAAAAACCGCCGAACCCTCCGCCGCTTCCGCCAAAGGAGCCGCCGCTGCCCCAGCCGCCGCCGCGACGCGATCCCTTCATCATTTCCGAAGCAATGATCCACGCCAGTGCATCATTGCCGTCATCCCAGCGCCGCCTGCGCCGGTCGCTATCATAGAGAACCCCCCTCCGGCTGCGGAAGATCGAGGGAAGGATAAAGATGACAATGAAAATGATAAGCGGCCAGGGTATGCCGCCTTCCCCTTCCGCGACCGGTCGGGAACCGGCGCGTTGGCGACGCTGCAGCCATTCTGCTTCCTCGCCCTCAAGGACCGCCAGCATCCCCTCGACACCCGTCATGACCCCGCGGTCGAAGTCTCCTTCGCGGAACGCCGGCAGGATACCTCGCCGGATGATCGTCGATGTCAGGGCATCCGTCAGCGTACCCTCGAGGCCGTACCCGACCTCGATGCGCACCTGCCGGTCGTTGGGAGCGACGATGAGGATCGCACCATTGTCGAGGCTCCTGCCGTCGGTGCCCTTGTCTACGCCGATACCCCACGCCCGGCCAAGGGCAACGCCGAACTCCTCGATCGCCTGGCCGCCGAGATCGGGAACGGTCACGACCACGATCTGGTCGGAGGATTTCTCCTCCCACTCGGCCAGCATGCGGGTCAGCTCGGCTTCCGTCTGTGGCGAGAGGATGTCGGCTTCATCCACCACCCGGCCGGTAAGCTCAGGAAACTCCTGCGCCCACGCCACGCCGAACATCAGGACAAGGAGGAGAAAAGCCCGCAAGACGATCAGCCGTCCCGCCCGAAATCGACCTCGGGAGCGCTTTGCGCCTCGGGCGCGGCTTCGAAGGTCGCCGCGGGTTCGTAGGAGCCGTTGAAGATCGCCGCCACCCAACGATCGGGAATGACCATGAACTCACGATTGTAGTCGCGGACGGCTTCGATATAGTCCCGTCGGGCCACGGCTATACGGTTCTCCGTCCCCTCGAGCTGGGACTGGAGCGCGAGGAAATTCTCGTTCGAGCGAAGTTCGGGATAGCGCTCGACCGTCACCATCAGCCGGGACAGGGCGCCGGAGAGCTGTTGCTGCGCAGCTTCGAACTGGGCGAGCTTGTCCGGGTCCGTAAGATCATCGGCGGTGATCTCGATCGACGTGGCCTTGGCCCGCGCCTCGATCACGTCGGTAAGGACCTCGCGCTCCTGCTGGGCAAAGCCTTCGACGGTCCGCACGAGATTGGGGATCAGGTCGGCCCGGCGCTGGTACTGGTTCTGCACCTCGGACCAGGCCGCATCGAGATTGTTCTTTTTCTCCGGCACGTCGTTGATGCCGCACGAGGCCAGCATCACCGCCGCCAAGATCATCGCGAAATAGCGCACGCTTCATCCCTCCCGGAAAACTGAGCCAGTCGGATATAAGGACAGTTCCCGCCCTTCGCGAGTTCCGGTCGCAGTTCAGAGCGAAGGATGCCTGATCGTCAGGGTGCTGTTCGCCGCGGGATTCGCGATGATCGAGGTCAGCCCGTCGGGCCAGATGACCTCAACCCCGCTGACGGTATCGGCATCACCCAGGCCAAAAAGCTGCTCGGTGGAGCCGTGCGCCGTAAAGCCCGAGTTGATCGTGACGAGACCGTACTGCGTCGCTCCCCCTGCGGAAACAGCGACCCTCGCGCCGATGCCTTGCGTGTTCGGTGGCAGGCCTTCGAGGCGGACCTTCAAAAAGTTATGATCTGTCTGCTGATTGACCCAAAGATATTGCTGTTGTTGCTGGTCATAGGTCAGGAGGAGAGCATCGACCGCCCCGTCGCCGGTGAAGTCATCGCAGACCACAGCCCGCCCCTGCTTCCGGTCGAGCATGTTCGAGGCACCGGCCAGGTCTGAGAAGCCCCGCCCCCCACTGTTCATCCAGAGGTGAGAAGGATCGGTCTGGTAGTCCGACGCACCCGGAGGGTCATTGGCGAACCAGCCATTGGTCTGGTAGATATCCGTGTACCCATCGGCATTGAAGTCGGCGAAGCAGGATCCCCAGCCCCAGCCTCCGCTCTCGATATCAAGGTAGACCGAGGAGGTCGCGAAGTCACCGTCTGTGTTCTCGTAGAGGCGGTTGCCGTTGATGGAGCTGACGAACCAGTCGAAGTCCCCATCGCGGTCATAGTCACCGACAGCCGAGCCCATGCCGTTGCTGTCATTGATGACAGCGCGGTCGGTCATCTTGGAGAATGTCCCGTCGCCATTGTTGCGGAAGACATTGGACGTGCCGAAGTCCGCCACCATGAGAAGCTCAGGGTACCGATCGCCATCGAGATCGACGAAGGACGGGGCAAAGGAGTAATCATGGTCTTCGCCCAGGACCCCGACGGTGCTGCCAAGGTCGAGGCCTGCCGAGATATTTGCAGGCGCACTGACGGCGGTGAACCTGATGCCTGAGCTATCGCTGTCATTGCGCCAAAGGGTCTCCGTCTCGCCAGGGAAGTCCTGGTCCCGGGGCGTGCCCCAGTGGGCAAGGGCAAGATCGAGATCGCCGTCGAGGTCATAATCGCCGAAGGCAGCGGAGATCGAGTTGACCGAGGTCATGAATTCCAGACCGGACCCTGCGGTCGCATCGGAAAATGCTCCGGACCCGTCATTCTCGAAGATCATGCTCGGCGCCCCGCCGAGACCGCCGAGGAAGAGGTCGAGATCCCCGTCCCCGTCCATGTCAGCGAGCGCGGGTCCCGAATGCGGGTGGTTCTCCGTTGCCGATTTGGTGAAGGCGATGCCCGCAGCTGCTGCGCTCTCGGTGAAGGAGCCACTGCCGTTATTGAGATAGAGACGGTTCGCATGCCCATCGCCGCCGACCACGACGAGATCAAGGTCATCATCGCCGTCGACATCGCCCGAAGCGGCACCGCCGGCATATTGCCGCTCCATCGGTCCCACTGCCGGGGTGTAGGCCGTTCGGTGCGTCAAGCCGCGGAGCACGGCCTCCTCGGCAAAATCGGCCGCTTCGGCCTGCTGGACCGGACCGCTCGGCCCTGCAGGGGGAGGTGCGGTCGTCACGGGTGGTGCGTTCTCGCTGTCGCTGCCTCCGCCGCCACTGCACGCATAAAGCGCGGCGGCGCCGATCACCGCCCACGCCGGTCTGGCTCTCGTGAACCCCATCATTCCGTCCCTGGTCTTTCGCGCCGCCGTGTCCGCAGGCTTCTTTGCCCGGAACGCTAATGCACGAGGCCTCGAGCACCAAGAACGTTAGGAATCTCCCTCGTTTTTCGCACCGCACAGCTATTGTCCGTTGCCATACGGCCTCACGCTGCATCTTTCTCGCTCTTGCCCCTTGTAAATTGACAGTTTTGCAACGCAACATCTCGCAAGTGCGAACAAGGGACATGATTCGATGCGCCGAACTCTCCTATGGCTGTCCGCTGGTGCAGCCCTCCTCTTCTCAACGGGCACCGCTGCCGCCCAGGAAGCGTCACAGGTCGCTCCCGAAACAGCTTTCGTCTTCAACACCTTCCTCTTTCTCATCGCGGGCATGGTGGTCATGTTCATGGCGGCAGGCTTCTGCATGCTGGAGGTCGGTCTCGTCCGGTCCAAGAATGCGGGCGTCATCTGCCTCAAGAACATCGCGCTCTATTCGATTGCCGGACTGATGTTCTGGTTCATCGGCTACAACCTCGCCTATCCGGGTGAGTTCAATGGGGTGCTCGGGTTCGCCGGCGCTTTCTGGAACCCCGCTGACGAGGCACCCCTGGACACAGGCTACGCGGCAAGCTCTGACTGGTATTTCCAGATGGTCTTCGTGGCGACGGCTGCGTCGATCGTCTCGGGCACGCTTGCCGAGCGCATCAAGCTTTGGCCTTTCCTGGCCTTCGTCGCGGTTCTCACAGGCGTGATCTACCCGATCCAGGCGTCGTGGGAGTGGGGTTCGGGCTGGCTAGACAATCTCGGCTTCTCCGACTTCGCAGGCTCGACGCTCGTTCACTCCGTGGGTGGCTGGGCTGCCCTGGCCGGGGTCCTGCTGCTGGGCCCGCGTACCGGCAAGTATGGCCCCAATGGTGAGGTCGTCGCGATGCCCGGCTCCAATCTGCCGCTCGCCACGCTCGGCACCTTCATCCTGTGGTTTGGCTGGTTCGGATTCAATGGCGGCTCGGTGCTGGCCCTTGGGAGCCTCGATGCAGCAACGCAAGTGGCCGATGTCTTCGTCAACACGAACATCGCGGCTGCCTCCGGTGTCCTCGGCGCCATGGTGGTCAGCCAGGTCCTGTTCAGTCGCCCGGTCCTGCCGTTCGCCCTCAACGGCGCCATTGGCGGGCTCGTGGCGATCACAGCCGAGCCGCTGACGCCGTCCCTGCCGCTTGCTGCGTTCATCGGTGTCCTCGGCGGCGTCACGGTGGTCTTCGGCACGCTGCTGCTGGACAAGCTGAAGATCGATGACGTGGTCGGCGCGATCCCCGCGCACCTGTTCGCAGGCGTGCTCGGGACGCTGGTCGTGCCACTGTCCAACCCCGAAGCCTCGTTCGGCGTCCAGCTTCTGGGTGTGGTCTCGATCGGTGCCTTCGTCTTCCTCGTCAGCCTCGCCGTCTGGGCAGCGCTGAAATACACGATCGGCATCCGGGCCTGCGACAAGAGCCAGGAAGACGGCCTGGACCGGGCCGAGATGGGAATCAGCGCCTATCCCGAGTTCAGCCTCAACGGCGCGGCGGATGTGACCGCCACCCATGTCTCGACGGGACCTGACACGGGGCTCGCTGGAGCGAGCGCCTAGACGCCCGGAGCGTCATCATCATGGCCGCTCGTATCGGAATAGAACGATGCGGCCATGAGCCCGGCGGCGAGAAGGATCGTCGCCAGAACACCGGCACCCAGTTTCAGGAGCACCGAAAGGCGCATGTCGAGAAACTGCGGATCCGCGAGAACCATGGCGAGGACCACGAGCACCACGAGGATGCCCACGGTCCACGCCATCATCCGAATGGCCTTCCGCTTGGCGTCGTTGCGTTTGTTATCATGGCGATCATGCGAGGTGGTAGGTTCGGGCGCGTCCATAGGGGTAAGCGCGTAGCGGGGGTGACCTGCTCTGACCAGCCGCATTCAGGGGGATGCGGCGGTCAGCCCCTCACAAGCGCGAGCATCGCCCGCGCATCAGCATCGGCCTCGAACGCTTGAGACGGCGTCAGCCCGAAGCGCTCGATCATCAGCGCGGCGAGATACTTGATGAAGAGGGGCGAGTGGAAATAGGCGTTGTGGAGCAGTTCTGACTTCTCGAACTTCACCGACTGGGCAATGAGGTCCGCGCCTTTGCTGTCGAGAAGCTCGCCGGAAGACAGGAGCTCCCGCAGGCGCTGGATCGCCGCGCCGGCATCCTCTTCGGAAGCCTTGATCATCTCGTCCTCGATCTCCTGCGGCAGGGTGCCGACCGAAGATTGCTCGAAGTCGAGACCCGGCGCGACGCGCTCGATGGTTTCGCCATAGCCGTCATCCCCGAAGCTCTGGGACTTGATCTGGGTGGAGACGAATTCCGAAAGGCCCGGCGTGACGACGAACGAGGTCAGGACCGCGACGATGGCTGAGAACAGCACGACAGCACCCACTGGGACGACCGTGAAGACCTCGAGCAGCTGGCGGAAGACCGGGCTCTCGGCGAGGTTGGGCGCTGCGGCATAGAGTGCGTCCTGTGCCGGGTAGATGATGTTGTCTTCCAAGAGACCATAGCTCTCGCCGACCACCGGCGGGATCGGAACATTGCCGATCTCCAGGAGTTGCACGCCGAAGAACATCGCAAGCAGGACGAAGGACAGCCCCGAAAAGATGCTCACGAAGACCGTGCCGCGCTTGACCAGCTTCGGCTTGAGGGCCCGCGCCTTCTGGAGGCCGTTGATAGCTTCGTCATTCTCATGGTTGAGCGCGAGATAGGCGTGGCGGAAAACCGGGTAGAGGGCATTCTTCTTGAACAGCCCCTGCCGCTTCCAGTTGCGCCTCGTGTAGAGGAACAGGCCACCGATGATCAGTGCAGCGAGCAAGACCTGCAGCGACAGGGCGACTTCGAGAAGACCAGTGACGAAGCCGGTCACTTCGCGACCGTCATAGGTGTCTGTTGCAAGCTCGCCAAGCTTCATCGCGATCAGGCCGATCGCAAACAGGAGCATCAACCGCCCAACGACGTCGAACTGGGAAAACGGGTTGCGGTTCGAGCGGAAGCGGAACATCGGCGTACCGATCGTCACCACGCCCCTGATGCGCTCGCGCGCCTTCACGCCGTCCTTGAGATAACGCAGCAGGAGGGCCTGAATGGCGGCCGAGCCTCCATGGCTGTGCCCGATGACGATAGGCGGCACCTGCGACGATGCGATCTCACCGGCGAGGCGGTTGCCCGCCTTCCGGCGGTCGATTTCGGAGTTCGCACCGGACCACTGGAACGGTTCGACCTGGAGCGGCTCACGGATGAGTTCCTGAAGCCTGGTGAGGAAGGGAGAGCCCTTCTGCCACCACTTCGTGCCGGAAACCTTGGAGTCCCCGGCAAACGTGCCATGCACTGTAATGACCCTGACCATACCCACCGCCCCTGAAAGGTGAACAAAATCTTACCTCATGGAGCCGGTCCGGGCAAACGCCGCAGCCTTGCCGTCGCGGGATTTCTTGGCCAAAGGCCCGCCGATGGGCGTTTTCCTTCTTCCCGAAGAGTTCGAAACCGAGGCCGGGCACCGTGCCGCGTGGCGGTCGCTTTGGCTCGAGGATCATGGTTTCCTGCGTAAATTGCACCGCAACGAGCACTGGATCTCAGGCGACATGGTCCGCTCGGCCCAGCCATCGCCGCAGGACATCAAGTCATGGGGAGAGCGTGGCCTCAAGACCATTATCAACCTGCGGGGCCTTCGAAACAATGAGCGCCAGCCGGGCTATTGGCACCTCGAACGCGAGGCATGCGAGGAGGCCGGGATCGAGATGATCGACCTGCGCGCCTATTCCCGCGAGGCACCGAAGCCGGAGTTCCTGTTCGAGATCGACGAGCTTTTCCGGTCGATCCGCTACCCGGCGCTGATGCACTGCAAGTCCGGTGCAGACCGGGCGGGGTTGGGGGCATTCCTCTACAAGTTCCTGAAGGAGGAAACATCGCTCGAAGAAGCGCGGGAGCAGCTTTCCCTCCGTTTCGGCCATATCAAGAGTGGCAAGACAGGCGTCCTCGACCATTTCATCGACACCTACGTCGAGGCGGCTCGGCGAGACAGCGTTCAGCCTGGTCGGCAGCATTTCCTCGACTGGGTGAAGTCGGACTACGACCGGGACGCCATCAAGGCGTCATTCAAGCCGCAGGCGCTCGGGAGTTTCCTGACCGAGACGCTTCTCCGAAGGGAGTAGCGCCTCGGCCCGGGGGGTCGGTTGCATGAGCCGGAGACCCCGGCTTGGCATGACCACCTGCAGACGCTCCAATCATCGGCCCTTGGCACACCGACGATCATGGGACGTTCGGACCGCAGACGGCGGGATCGCTCCCGGATCACTGGCGAATCGCGGGCGCCAGTGACCTCCCCTCAAGTGCCCCGGAGTCCTGACACTCCCCCTCAGAAGCGTCCGGCCCCGCATGCTCCCAAACGGAAATGCGGCAAGCCGCACCCCATAGGAAAATCCCATCGACTATTCCGAAGTGCTCTCATACCTCGGGGGACAAGCCCTATGTCGTTGGGATAATGGGAGATTGCATCGCACCCCGCGGCTCGGGAAGTCGCAGTGGCGCGCATCGGGCGTTGCACGTGGTTGCATATGGTTGCACGACGCGGCGGGTTGCGGCAACGCTGCGCCTATGAATGCGAAAGACTTCCCTCAGAAGCTGCAGCTGGTGCTGAAGGTGCTGGTGGTCAGCCGTGCCGGGCTCGCCTCCGCTCTCAATGTGGACAAGTCTCTGGTCGGCCGCTGGGCCTCCGGTGCCGTGACGCCAAGCGAGCACAATCTTGCGAATCTTACTCGCTATGTTGCGGAACGGATTGACGGTTTCACGGTGCTGGACTGGGAGCGGCCGCTGGACGAGTTCACGCGCCGCATCGGCGCTGATGGACAGGGGCCCGCAACGTCGATCCCGCAATGGATTCCGTCGTCCTTCATCGACGAAGCCAAACGCTCGGCGAAC
Source organism: Parvularcula lutaonensis (assembly GCF_014651915.1). Classification (GTDB taxonomy): domain Bacteria; phylum Pseudomonadota; class Alphaproteobacteria; order Caulobacterales; family Parvularculaceae; genus Parvularcula; species Parvularcula lutaonensis. The sequence continues at coordinate 491,485 of NZ_BMXU01000002.1, read as the reverse complement.
CAGCGCGGCGATCTCTACTGCGGCCTCTGGAAGACGACCCGACCTTCCCATGACCTGCCGGGGCGATTCGTCCACGACATCACGCTGATCACGAATGACCGGGGCGATGGTGCGCTGTCGGTCAAGATCGGCGTCGAGGGCGTGCGCTACGAAGGCTGGTCGCTGCTCCTGCAACACCAGACCTTTGGTGTGTCCTTCGACCAGGAGTCGGGGACGATGCTGTTCTCGATCTACAACGGTGTTGCCCGGCAAAAGCCCCAGGTGCTCGACGGGATGAACCTCGCCACCCTGCGCGATGCCGGCGGATCGCCTGCGGCATCGGTCTGCGTGCTGCACAGGATTGCCGATGTCACGGGTAATCGCGAGGAAGACGAAGCGATGTTCGAAAAAGCCGTTGCCGAACTCAATCCCCTCGCGCCCGAAGGCTCGATCGACCCGGCCCTCGCACGCCATCTGACCCGCGACGCCCATGCCGAAGCCGAGGGCGTCCTCAGGCTCCTTTTCAGCCGGTCGATGTCGCGAGGAGCGAACCTGAGCGAGATCGCCGGGGGAGCGAAGTGACACCGATCCTCTCTTTTTTCCAATGAGGAAAAGAGTTTCATGCTCTCGCTATAGGTACAGTTAGCAATTATGGTTACCTTAGGGGCATGTCGCACTTCATCGACCGCCGCCTGAACCCCAAGGGCAAATCGCTCGGCAACCGCCAGCGCTTCTTCCGCCGCGCCAAAGGACAGATCAAGGAGGCCGTGAACCGCTCCCTCCGCGACCGCTCGGTCAAGGAGCTGGAGAAGTCCGGCAAGATCTCGATTCCCGCGAAATCGACGGCCGAGCCGCGGTTCCGTCTCGATGGCGCGAGCGGCAGGCGGCAGCATGTCCATCCGGGCAACAAGGAATTCTCGACCGGGGATAGGCTGAGAAAGCCTCCCCAGGGCGGCGGCAAGGGCGGCAAGGACGCGTCGGATTCAGGGGATGGCGAGGACAATTTCAGCTTCACCCTGACCCAGGACGAGTTCCTTGATATCTTCTTCGAGGATCTCGAGCTGCCGAACCTCATCAAGACGTCGCTCAAGGAGATGACGGCATGGAAGTGGCGCCGGGCCGGCGTGACGGTCACGGGCGCGCCGACGAACCTCAATCTCATCCGCACGATGAAGAACGCCCATGGTCGGCGGCTGGCCCTCAAACGGCCTTCCACGAAAGAGGTGAATGAGCTGAAAGAGCGGCTCTTCAACCTCGAACGGATTGCTCAGCCGACAGACGAGCAGCGGGCCGAAATGAAGGCCGTGCTCGCCAAGCTCGAAGAACTCGAAGCCCGGCGGCGCTGGGCGCCTTACATCGACCCGCTCGATGTGCGCTACAATGCTTTTGCGCCCCAGCCGATCCCTACCACAGCGGCCGTGATGTTCTGCCTGATGGACGTCTCCGGCTCGATGGGCGAACGCGAGAAGGATCTCGCCAAGCGGTTCTACATGCTGCTCTACCTCTTCCTGCAGAAGCGGTATGAGAAAGTGGAGGTCGTCTTTATTCGGCACACGCACCATGCCGAGGAAGTGGACGAGGAGACCTTCTTCTACTCTCGCCAGTCGGGCGGCACGATCGTCTCGACGGCGATCGAGGTGATGCAGGAGATCCAGCGCGACCGCTTCCCCACCGACGACTGGAACATCTATGTCGCTCAGGCTTCTGACGGTTACACGCAATCAGGCGACGCCCAGCGCTGTGTGCAATTGCTGAATGAAGAGGTCCTGCCGATCCTTCAGTACTACGCCTATATCGAGATCCTCGATGAGCGCGAGATGGATGTCTTCAGCGATCCCGACGCAGGCGCCGAACTCTGGCGCGCGTATCGCAGCATCAAGGACCCACGCTTCGCGCAGACCAGGATCGCGCATCCGCGAGATATTTTCCCGGTGTTCCGTGAGCTGTTCTCGAAAGAGAAGAAGGGGCAGGCGGCGTGACTGCCGAAAGCTCCGTACTGCTTCTCGGGTTTCTACTCGGCGCGTTCTCCGTGTCTTATGCTTTCACAGATGCATTGACACTGGCGCGGAGGCGTCTGTTGAAGCGAGCTACTGGGACTGCAAAGCGCACAACCATACGGATTCTCTTTCTTATATCCGTATACCTATTTTATCCAATCCTCGTTCCTGCTGTCTTGCTTGTGCTCTTGGTATCACTCGGAGGCATGGAGCGAACGTTCCCTGAGGGCAGCGCCCTCCTCTTAATGACGTCACCCTTCCTCGCTATCGCGTTGCATTTTCTGCTAAACCGTCAAATGTGGGCTATTCCGCGGAGACGCAGCCGATGAGCCCTCTCCGCATCCCCCGCGACAGAGCCGACAACTTCACCGCAGACGCCGCGGCCAAGCGGGCCGAGTTCCTCCGAGAGCAGACGGGCGCTGACCTCCCCCACGTCACCGCAAGCTCCGTTGACCTCGCCCTTCTCAAGTTCAACACAGAAAGCCTGTCCGCTGTCGTGCATGGTGACTGGTTGAGCTCCCACGACGAACTCGGAAGGAACCGCCCATGATCGCCGCCCTCTCCGCCGCCCTCTTCCTCGTCGCTGGCCCCGAGATCGGGCAGCTCCGCGATGGCGTCGTCCATGTGACCGCCGAGGAAGCGGCCGAGCTCCTAGAGGCGAATCCCGAAGTCACTGTCCTCGATGTCCGCACCCGTAGCGAATATGATGACGGGCACATCGAAGGGGCGGTGCAGGTCAACTATTTCTCGCCCAACTTCCGGGCGCAGGTGGCCGAACTCGACCTTTCCGGCGGCGTTCTCGTGCACTGCAAGAGCGGCAGAAGGTCGTCGCGGGCTCTACGGATCTTAAAGGACCTCGAGGTCGAAACCATTTATCATCTGGACGGCGGTATCCTAGCCTGGCGGAAAGCCGGGCTGGCGACCGTCAGGGGCAACGAGGAGGCGACAGAATGAGCGCCACACCGAAGAGCGACAATCTCCTGTTCTCGGAGGCCGCGTGGACCTTCGCGGATCTTCAGCGCACGTTCGACGCGATCGAGGATATCGGCCTCAATGATCTCGGCCTCGATGTCTACAAGAACCAGATCGAGATCATCACATCCGAGCAGATGCTCGACGCCTACAGCTCGCACGGCATGCCGCTGATGTATCGCCACTGGTCCTTCGGCAAGGCGTTTGCCCGGGACTCGATGAATTACCAGAAGGGCTACACGGGTCTCGCCTATGAGATCGTGATTAACAGTGATCCGTGTATCTCGTATCTGATGGAAGAGAACTCCATGACGATGCAGGCGTTGGTGATGGCGCACGCCTGCATGGGCCACAACCACTTCTTCAAGAACAACTACCTGTTCCAGCAGTGGACGGATGCTTCGTCGATCCTGACCTATCTCGACTTCGCCAAGAAGTATATTGCAAGGTGTGAGGACGAATATGGCTGGGAAGAGGTGGAGCAGACCCTCGACGCGGCCCACGCGCTGCAGGACCAGGGCGTCTTCCGCTACAACCGACCGCCCAAGCTGTCGCAGACCGAGATGCGGGCCAAGGTCGAAGCGCGACTCGAGCATGAGCGTGAGAACTTCAACGACCTCTGGCGCACGCTTCCTCAGCGTGAGGAGGATGAAGAGGCCGCGGAAGCACGGCTTGGCGAGGTGCGGAACATCAAACTGCCCGAGGAGAACCTTCTCTATTTCATCGAGAAGGCTTCGCCGTCGCTCCGGCCCTGGCAGCGCGAACTGATCCGCATCGTGCGGAATGTCAGCCAGTACTTTTATCCGCAGAAGCAGACGAAGGTGATGAACGAAGGCTGCGCAACCTTCGTGCACCACTATATCATGAACGAGCTCCACCGCCGGGGCCAGATCTCGGACGGCTCGATCCTAGAGTTCCTGCACTCGCACAGCTCGGTGGTGTTCCAGCCCGAGTTCGATGATCCGCGCTATTCAGGCATCAATCCCTATGCCCTCGGCTTCGCGATGATGGAAGATATCGTTCGTATCGTGACCGATCCCACGGACGAAGATCGCGAGTGGTTCCCGGCCATGGCGGGACATGGCGACTGGCGCGGCGAGCTGAAGAACGCCTGGGCGAACTTCCGGGATGAGAGCTTCATCCAGCAATATCTCTCGCCCAAGGTGATTCGCGATTTCGGGTTCTTCGCGCTCGGCGACGATGGCAGGAAGCCCTACTACCGCGTCGAGGCCATCCACGACGAGATGGGCTACCGCGACGTGCGCAACGCCCTGTCGACCATGTATGACCTTGGCATGCACGAGCCGAACCTGCAGGTGGTGGGCGCCGACCTCTCAGGTGATCGCACGCTGAAGATCCGGCACACAGTCTACAAGGACCGGATTCTCGACCGGAGGACACAGGATGCCGTCATGGGCCACCTCAAGTTCCTCTGGGGCTATGACGTGGAGCTGGAGCAGGACAAGGCTGAGGCGTGAGGGACCGTTAGACATTCCTCACGAACCTTCGCAAACGGTCTGCCATGACCTTACCAGGCGCCATCGTTATCGGCTCTCCCCGCGCTGGCACGACCAGTTTCTGCCAGTCACTGGAGAAGCATCCGGGCATTTTCATGTACCGGGAAAAAGAAGCGCGATTCTTCGATCGCTACTACGATTGGGGAATTGATTGGTATACGTCGCTTTTCGACGGCGCCGAAGATGGCCAGCTCGCGATGGAGGGGACGCCGGGCTACACGCAGGGCAAGCGGGCACGGGAATATGCAGAGCGGATGGCGCGACACCTGCCTGATGTGAAGCTTGTCTTCATCGCCCGGAACCCGATTGACCGGCTGACCTCGCACTATGTCCAGTCCGTGGGTAACCTTCGGCTCCCCGTTCCTATGGATGAGATGATCCGTGAACGAGACTTTCTTGTGGAAACGAGCTTGTACCATACAAGGCTGCAGGATTTCCTGGCGTTCTTCCCGCGGGAACAGCTGCACGTCATGCTGCTCGAAGACCTGCTTGCCGATCGGGACCAAGTGGTTGCGGATTGCCTTGAATTTCTCGGCGTCGATCCTTCCGTGCGGCTCGACCTCATCAAGACGAACACCCGCGAGACGCGACTTCAGGACCGTCCGTCCACGCATGGGTTTCTCGATGCACTCCGCACCAACAAGCTCTGGCACAAGGTGAGGCCGCTGATCCCGCGCCGGATGAAACAGAACCTGAAAGAGGTGGTGCGCAAGAAGGTGAACGTGCCTGACGCGTGGAGCGACCCCGCGCTGATCCCGGCTGAAGAGATTGCGCGGATGCGCGCCGATGCCGACCTCTTTCTCGACATGATCGGCAAGCCGCGGGACTTCTGGGATATAACGCCGCGCGCCGCAGCGGCGGAGTAGCTACCAGCCCTCCGAACCCGGAATACCCTTGATGGGTCCGGCGATACAGCTTGTGACCCAGCCTGCATAATAGTTGCCAGGCTGTGTTGCAGCTTTCTCGTCACCGACCCAGGCCCCGTCCATGGCCCCAGCATAGAAGACATACCAGCCCGCTATTCGCGCGAAGCCACGGCCGAGATCGTCGAGCGGGTCAGGGTAGCAGTAGACGGCTTTCTCGGCAGTCCTTCCGCCCACGGTAAGGTTGAAGTAGCGCGCTTCCCCTTTCCACTCGCAAAACGTGGAGCCGGGCACAGGCGTCAGAAACTCCGTACGCACATCGTCTGGCGGGAAGTGGTAGACGGGAGCACCTGCGGTTTCGACGACTTTCAGCCCGCGCTTGGTCTTGGCGACCACTTCGCCGTTGAAGACAACCTTCAGCGGGGCTTCGGCATCGCGGACCTCCGGTGGGCGCGGGTAGTCCCAGACGCTCTCCTGCCCGGGGCCCGGGACTTCGATCTTCGAAGGACGCCTCGCAAAGCGCCAGCTGTTGCGGTGCTCTTTCAGTCGCCGGATAAAAGCGGGATCATCGGGGAGTTGGGCCTGACCTGAGCCCTTAGGCGCCCTCGTTCATTTCGAGAGTCCTTGGGGGTGATAGCTGATGGTTGGGTTGATGGCGAGCGCGGTGATCGGCTGGCCGTCAGGTAGCCGAGACGATCGCCGCGCTTCGGCGGGCGTGAGCCCGCCAAGAGAGGTGTGCGGACGCACGTTGTTGTAATCGTGGCGCCACCGGGCGAGCATGGTTCGGGCATGGCGCAGACTGTCGAAGACCTCCTCGTTGAGAAGCTCATCGCGCAGGCGACCATTGAATGACTCAATGAAGGCGTTCTGGGTCGGCTTGCCCGGCTGGATGTAGTGCCAGGCGACACCTTGATCGCTCTGCCAACGGAGGATCGCGCGACTGGTCAGCTCCGTGCCGTTATCGCTGACTATGGTCTGAGGCTTCCCGTAGAGCCGGATCACCGAGTCGAGTTCCCGCGCCACGCGCTGCCCCGAGATGGACGTGTCTGCCACCAAGGCCAGGCACTCGCGGGTGTAGTCGTCGATAACAGCCAGGATACGGAACCGGCGGACATCACCGAAGGTTTCGGCCAGAAAGTCGAGGGACCAACGCTCACCTGGGCCCAATGGGATCGGCATCGGTTCTCTTGTTCCTGTGGCTCGCTTGCGGCCTCGTCTCCGCTTCACCGCCAGGCCCTCTTCCTTGTACAGACGCCTGAGCTTCTTGTGGTTCATGCAGATGCCCTCCCGCTCCAGCATCAAGCCGATCCGCCGGTATCCGAAGCGCCTTCGCTCTGTCGCGATCTCACGCATGCGCGTGCGGACCTCGGGGCTGTCCGGCACCCGTTCCCTGCGCACGGTCTTTGGATCGACACCGACCAGCCGGCACGCCCTGCGCTGCGAGACGTCATAGTCCGCCATCGCCTTGAGAGCTGCCGACCGCCGCATCATCGGCGTCGTCAGTTCTTTCCCAGGAGGTCCTTCAGGATCGTGTTGTCCAGCATTTGCTCGGCGAGCAGCTTCTTGAGCCGCGCGTTCTCGGTCTCGAGCACCTTCAGCTTGCGGGCGTCAGAAACGTCCATGCCCCCGAACTTCGCTTTCCACTTAATGGGATGGACGGCTCTCCCTCCCACCCGGCAGGATTCGGCCGTCGGCAAAGATTGGAGAGAGCTATGACCACCATTGATATCCTCGGGATCGACATCGCGAAGGACGTATTCCAGCTCCACGGAGCCGATCGGCGCGGCCGAGCGGTCTTCAAGCGGCGGGTGATGCGTGAACAGCTGCTCGGCGTAGTGGGTGGCTTGGAGCCGTGCACCGTCGCAATCGAAGCTTGCAATGGTGCCTTTTGCTGGGCGCGCAAGTTCGAGGAGCTCGGCCACAAGGTGCGGTTCGTGGCGCCACGGTACGTGAAGCCCTTTGTCAGAGGACAGAAGAACGATGGAAACGATGCCGAGGCGATTTGTACGGCGGTGCGTCAGCCTCACATTCCATTGGTGCCTCGCAAAACACTCGAACAGCAGGATATCCAAGCGCTGCACCGCGCACGGCAGCGGCTCGTGAACCACCGCACGGCGACTGTCTGTCAGATCCGTGGCCTGCTTCTCGACCGCGGCTTTGCCTTCGGAAAGTCGATTACCCGAGCGAGGAAGATGATTCCCGAGATCCTGAACGATCGGACGAATGAGCTATCCGAGATGGCGCGCGACACTATCGCCGAACTTTGGGACCTGATGTGCGACCTCGACCGGCGGATCATTTCCTTCGACAAGAAGATCAATGACGTCTTCAAAAACAGCGCGACCTGTCAGCGGATTGCGAAGATCAAAGGCGTCGGGCCGAAGACGGCGACTGCCATCGTTGCCGCCATCGGCGACGGGAAAGAGTTTCGGAACGGAAGGCATCTCGCCGCCTGGCTCGGTCTGGTGCCACGTCAGCAGTCGAGCGGTGACAAGAGGACGATGCTCAGCATCTCTAAGCGAGGAAGTCAGCACCTCCGTACGCTGCTTGTCCACGGAGCAAGGGCAGTCGTCCGGACTGCCCCTAACAGGAATGACCAGCTGAATGCCTGGGTCAACGACCTTCGGGAACGGCGCGGCTACAACCGAGCTACAGTTGCGGTCGCCAACAAGAACGCACGGTTTGAACCTTCACTCGAACGCATGGCGTTCAGGTTCTCACTCTGGGCTGTGCTTCGAAGTGGTGAACCCTACCGCGCCGCCGCCTGAAGACTGAGACGCTGATTGCAAGACGACGAGGAAATGGACTGCCGGGATCGAACCGGTGCGCGACGAGCCTGATTATTATCGCGGCCTTTGAGGCCTACCACCTGTTGAGGCGCGCGCATGCGGATACCCCATTTGGGCGCTCTGGCTCTGACCAGCTGACGCCGGATAGATGTTTGCAACGGATCTACGCAGCCAACTTTACCGTCACCCCTTGCAACGGGAGAGCCGTCCATAGATGTAGTAGGTCGGCGAACTGATCCCGTGCCGACGGCAAACCTCCGCGGTGGTCTCACCGCGCTCCTGCTCAGCAAGGATCGCAATGATCTGCTCCTCGGTGAATCTCGACTTCCTCATGTCCGTCTCCTTTGAGGCGGACTCTCCATTCAAATGAGGGACTAAACGGGGCTCAGCTCAGGCCATATACGGGATATAGGAACGCTCTCTTCTCACCAAACCGCCTGCGGCAGCGTTGGACTTTCCCGAAACAAAGGTGGGGTCCAGCGAGCCCTCGAGCGCGGCTGAGAACCCAAATCCGCGACCGCAGCCCGGCCAGTCAGGCCATCCTGCCGGAGGCGCCGCGCGCCGTGAGGCAGCAAAGAGAGAAAATGCCGGGGTTCTGTTGCCAGGCCCCCGGCGGCCCCGCCTAGATCTGATAAGGAACTAGGACTTGAAGCGGTTTATTTCGCACTGCGTTACGCAGCGAGAGCAAAACCTTCATCGTAGTTGTCGTTTGCAACTATAATAATGGTCCAATAACGGAGACCATCCGGACGAAAGCGAACCTTTACACGTCTGTCGATGCTATTTCGGCCCCGCCAAAACCCTCTTGACTGAAGAGGACTTAGGTGGAGCCGCCGGGTACCGCCCCCGGGTCCAGTCCGCTTATTACGAACGCCATTTATCGTCATAGCTGCCGAGGCAGCCATGACGATATAGGGTCTTTGCCGTGCCATTTGAACCCTCTTAGAGGGTTTGTTCGAACGCGACCGTCGTGAAAAGCGACGCTATGCCAAGGGTCACTCCGTAACCCGGAGCCAAGACTGGCGACGTTCCGGCCATCACCTCGTCGACCCGATTGCCGACAAAGTTCGTCACGAATTCCGTGTGACGGGCTTCTTCGGTCTGCCGAAGACGGTCGAGACCGCGGCGCTGGGCTTCGATCAGGACTTCCATCGCTTCGCTGTTCATCCCGGTGACGGTGCCGCGGTTTTCGACGGTGGTTCCTGCCTCGGCTTTCGCCGTGAGGCGATTGCGGGCAGCAGCGATAACGGCTTCGACGTCCGAAAGGTCAAAACCCAACGGCTTTTCCTCAACGATCTGCGTGTCTTGGGCTGGAGTGAGGCGGATGGCATCGACACTCGTGCCATCCTCACGGACCCACATATTGAAGGTATGGCGGCCAGGAACATCGATGTTGATCGCGACTTCCTGTCCGGAATGGGTGTCCGTGGATCCCCAAGCCTCGGCAGTTGTGCTGACCGCGATACCGCCGCGACCGCTGTAGACTTCACCATTGAGGCCGACATGCACGCTGTTGCTATCGGTGTCGCCGACGATCTGCGAGCGACCCAGCACTCCGACCTTGTAGGTCCCTGCCGCCTCGAAATCGACCGTGTAATCCAAGCGACCGGCATGGGTCTTTGTGACTTCGGTGTGCTCGAATCGGAAATTGCCTTTGACTTCAGAGGCCAAGACGCCTGTTCCATCGACCTTGGTTTCCCAGTTGTAGCCACGTGACCCGGCCGTGTTCCGGGAAAATTTCTCGGCCTCGATCAAGATCACTTCGGCCGGGCGGGTGACTGTCTCAGTCAGGGGCGAAAGGCCAGACAGCCCTTTTGCAACGCTCGAAGGAGGCGCAAGGCCCTCGAGATCGACCGTGCCTTCTTTGGCAATCCGGGCGACGTCGGCCGCGAATGCCTCGAGAGCAGCAAGCTCATCAGCGACTGATGCGTTCTGTTGAACGGCCGGAATCGATGAGGAGGTCACCTTGCGGGCATTGGCTTCGAAAGCCTTCAGGAGCCGCTCGGCGAACTGGATCTCGGTATCGACCCGTCCTTCGAGGAGCACGAAGCTTCTGTTCCGCACCGAGAACGTGCGCGTTGCGGCTTCGGTCTTCTGCTGTCTCACCCTCTCGGCGATATCGCTTTTGGAGATCGCCTGAACACTGGCGGCGCGGAGAAAAGCTTGGCTGAGCGGGCTGGTGAGCGAAAGAGCGTTCATCGTCTCTATCCTTTACTGGGCACTCTTCTGAGTGGCGGCTTGGTTTCCATGCCCGTCATAATTGTCTAAAAATGTGAACATAACGGTATAAAATCACGTCGCCATCGTTAAGGCCCCATTCATCTTCGCATCCAAGGCGCGAAGCGACTTCGGCGCCTGCCAAAGCGGAGGTCGGGCGCAGAGGCCGGATTCGGTTGGGAAACCTTCTCGGCCACCGGAGCAACGTCATTCCCTATCGATGACCGATGCGCGGCGAGGTGGTGCACCGAAAGATCCACGAGGGGATCCTCACGCCCGCGCTGGGGACGTTAATAATTGAGTCTCGAACCTGTCGGGAATCAGCGCCTAAGGTAGGGTCATGCGCGCCTATCACGACCTCCTAGAACGCGTCCTGAGGGACGGGATCACCCGCGACGACCGCACCGGGACGGGCACCAAGTCCGTGTTCGGGCACCAAATGCGCTTTGACCTGCGCGAGGGCTTTCCGCTGGTCACGACGAAGCGGGTGCATCGGAAATCGGTGATCCACGAGCTTCTCTGGTTCCTCCGCGGGGAGACCAATGTCCGCCCGCTGCAGGAGGTGGGCGTCAGCATCTGGGACGAGTGGGCCGACGAGGATGGGGAGCTCGGCCCGGTCTATGGTGCCCAGTGGAGATCCTGGCCTGACTATGATGGCGGTACGGTTGACCAGATCGCCAAGGTGCAGGAGCAGCTCCGCACGAACCCTCATTCCCGCAGGCACATCGTCAGTGCATGGAACCCCGCGCTGGTCGACGACATGGCACTGCCGCCCTGCCATTGCCTGTTCCAGTTCTACGTGGCTGACGGGCGGCTGAGCTGCCAGCTCTACCAGCGCTCGGCGGATATTTTTCTCGGCGTGCCGTTCAACATCGCCTCCTATGCCCTCCTGACCCATATGATGGCGCAGGCCACCGATCTAGAGGTTGGAGATTTCGTGCACACACTGGGCGATGCGCATTTGTACCTGAACCATATCGAGCAGGCGGAGCTGCAGCTCTCGCGCGAACCCCGCGCGCTGCCGACCCTGTCGCTGAACCCTGAGCGGCGGGACGTTCTCGAATTTCAGTACGAGGACATTACCGTCGAAGGCTACGACCCCCATCCGGCGATCAAGGCGCCGATCGCTGTATGATCGGCGACACGGGAAGCGCCAACGCCCCGGTCAGGGTGGCGATCGTGGTGGCCAAAGCCAGGAACGGCGTGATCGGCAGGGACGGCAAGCTGCCATGGACGATGAAGTCCGACCTGCGCTGGTTCAAGAGCGTGACCACCGGAAAGCCGGTCATCATGGGGCGGAAGACTTTTGAATCGATCGGCAAGCCGCTCAAGGACCGGACCAATATCGTCATCACCCGGCAAGGTGACTACGAGGCCGAAGGCGCACTCGTCGTCCACGATTTAGACCGCGCCTTGAGAATTGCCGAAGTTGACGCCGGACAGAACGGACAGGACGAGGTCTGCGTGATCGGCGGTGGGGAGATCTATGAGCAGGTGCTCCCGCTGACCGGGCGGATTTACATGACGGTCGTCGAAACCGAAGCTGATGGCGACGCCGTTTTCCCGGACCTTGATCCCGAGGAATGGCACATCACCCAGGCCGCACAGATCGAGAAGTCGGATAGGGACGATCACGATGCCCGGATCGAGGTCTGGGCGCGGGCACAACCTACCTAAGCCCCTAGCCCCGCCCTCCGAACCAGTTCGGTGTGTTCCGCAGGGCCTCACGGGCATCTCCTGAGGCGAGCGCGGCTTCGGCCTCGTTGAACCGCTCCTGGAATTCGCCGGCCCACCGCGCGTTTGGATTGAGGGCGAGTGTTTCGTCTCTCAGCATACGGAGTTCCTTGATGACGAGATCGCGGCGCTCTCCCTCGGGCAGGAAGGCTGCAATCTCTGTCAGGACTGTCACGAGGTGGAGCGCTGCGTTGCGGTCCGCCGCGGCATAAGGGCGTGAGCGCCTGAAGGCCCGGTCGATGAAATCCGCAAAGGTCACTTCGCTGATCCGCACACGGAGCGGACTTGTACTGTCCTCGTTCTCCTTCTTGCCGAACCCATTGGCGCCGGCGCGAAGCCAGTCGAAGCAGGCTATGGCCGTTTGGGGATCGTTGATGCCTGGCGAGAGAGCCCGCGCCGCAATTTCCACGAGCGTGTCCACCAGGAACAGGACGTTCTGTTCAGGCGTCCGCTGCTGCCCAACGCTGAAGGTTCCCTGCAGTCGCGCCAGTGCATCCTCCGACAGCGGATCATCCTTATTCGTGTAAACGTCCATCAGGACGTCCTCACGGGTGATGAAGTCTCCCGGCCGGTATTGGAGGTCGATCAGGAGGTCTTTTTCTGCCGCGATCTCTTCGATTTGCCTGACGGCAATCGTCGTGATGTAGCCATCCTTTCCAGCAGTCACGCGGCGTCTCTGGCGCCCAGCGCAGGCGACGTCGAACGCCTCCGGCACACCGTGGGCCGGCTCCTCTCCGTCATAGTCATTGGGGAACAGACGGCGGACATCCTCGCGCAGCTCACGCCCGATCTCCGTGGTCAGGTGCTGGATGTCGATCGACTCCGGCACGTGGTGGAAAAAATAGATCAGCATCGCGATCGAAAGGATCGCCAGCATGAGGGTAACGAGAAGCGAGAGATAGGGAACGAAGACCTCATACCCGTCCTCCACGCCGCTGGCGTCGCGAACAGTACCAAGGACGAGCAGGCAGTAGACGAACGTTCCGATGAAGACGCCCAGCGTCACCTGGTTGCCACGGTCGCGCATGAAGTTGCCGATCAGCCGGGGGCCGTAATTCCCGCTGGCGAAGCTCACCGTCGCGATCGTGATCGAGAAGGTGACACCGGCCACACCTATGATGGAACCGGCAATCGTCGTCAGGATCGCCCGCGCACCAGTCGGCTCGGCAACGGAAAGAGGGCCGAAGCCGCGCATGATCGAGGGGTCGAGACGGATATCGATGGCATGGGTCGCATAGGCCAGCACGAAAGCCGCAAAAACCATCAACGACGGCAAGAACCAGTAGCTCGCGCGGAGGTCCTGGATGAACTGCAGAAGGGCACTCCTCATCGCCGGGATGTCTCCCTGCGGAAGGATCAGTCAAGCCGCGATGCGTTCACTCGCTCGGGATCAGGTGCAGCCTCGTCTGTCGTCCATCGAGATAGCGAACGCGCTCACCGTCGAAATAGGCGTCTTCCTCGGCCCGGAACTCCACGTCCTGCCCGCCCCATTCAGGCACGCTGACCGTGGTGTTGAGCTCGATCGACCATGCGGTGTGCGGGCGCAGGGGGCGCTGCCCCATGGGGTGATCGGTGGACTGATCGTCCCACCAGCCGATGGGGCTACCGCCGCCATGCCCGTGATATCCGATGCCATGGGAATAGTAGGAAGGCCGCAGACCGTCCGCGATGGCGGCGTTGCGGGCGAGCGCGAGGATTTCATTGCTCGTCAGGCCCGTCCTGAAAGCCTTGGTCAGGTGGTCCGTCGTTCTGTTCAGGGCGGCGAGCCCTGCGCGGAGACCTTCGGGTGCTTCCGTTTCGCCCGGTCGCAGGACATAGGCGTGCTGTTGCGTGTCGGTGTTGAGGCCGAGATAGGTGATACCGAAATCGACCCAGAGGAGGTCCCCGGGCCTGATGACATCGCCATTGGGAAGGGTCTGGCCAGAATCTGTCGGCGTGTACTGATCGGTGCGCTGGATCTGCACCGAGGGATGGAACCAGACCTCCATGCCAAGCTCGGTCACCTTGTCCCGCATCCACCAGCGGACATCGTCAGGAGTCGTGACACCGGGCGTGATGACCGCGCTCGAGAAAGCCTCGTCAATGATGTCATGGGCGATACGGACAATGCCGGGATAGACTTCCATCTCGGCCGCCGACCGGGTCTCGAGCCAGCCGAGGGCGAGGTCTTCCGCGCTTACCATGCGTCGGCGGTAGCGGCGTGGGAGCGCCTTGGAAAGCTCCTCATACTGCGTATGAGCGATGCCGTCCGCAAGGGAATGAAGAGACGAGGTGTTCACCGCGATTGTCTCGGGGTCGGCCTCCACGATCAGGTCGGCGAGGCGCTGCCACTGGTCGGGCTGCTCCTCGGGATTCCAAGCGGAGGAGAAGAGCGTGCCGACAGGATAACGCGCAACGGCGAAGCGCTCGACGGTTTCTCCGTTATCGGAGAAAACGAGAACCGTCCGTCTGCGGGCCGAAAGCCAGGTCGCAGGCAGCATCGTCTCGACGACGGGGTCTTCGTCATACTCACGAGCAACGAGCACCCACATGTCGATGCCGTATTCGCGCATGAGCGAGGGCACGAGATGGTCGAGGCGACTTTCGAGCCAGGCATCCTCGAGCGCCGCCCTGTCGCGCTCGGTCAGGATCGGCATCCGCTCGGCACGCTCACCGGTGGTGGCTCCCTCGGCATGGGCCGGAGCCATCGCCGCTGCGATAGCCATCAGGAATGAAACTGTTGCGGTGCGGATCATATGCCACCTCCCTGCCCGAATCCGCTGACGCTAACACTGCTCGCCGAGCGGGCAAATGCGGGCGCTCAGGGGATGGCCAGCGCCTCGCGCTCGTGCATGGTCGTGAAGATTTCCGCTTCGAGGAGCCACCTGCCATCGACCTTGCGCCATTTCGCCGTGTAGTCGCCGCCGACCTCGCTGCCGTCAGGTCTCTCGGGCCTGCCGACCCATCTCCCGATTTCTGTCGCGATCGGCTCGACTTTCGAGGCTGCGATGCAGAGCGGCGTTCGCTGGAAGACGATCCTGTTCGGATTCTTGAAGTCCTCGCGCCAGATGGCGAGCTGGGCGTCACGGCCCGAGATCACGCCGCTGTCGGTCCCTGTCACCAGCACGACGTCCTCATCGAGGAGACGTTTGATGACGCCGGTTTTCTTCTCGCGGATCGCCCGGTTGAACGTCGCGCGGGCCGCTGCGGCCGGGTGATCGGTGGAGCAGTCAAAACCCTGGGCAGCGGCAGCGGCAACGAGAAGTTCAAGCATCAGGTCCTCCCGGCGGGCTTCCTAAGCTCAGAGGCCTGTACAGGTGAACCTCACCGCTTTGACCCAAACCGGAATCTTGTGCGGAAGGTTCGGCGCGTCCGACACGACCTGCTCGGTCTTGATGCAGTTCGGGTCGGTCCGGAACGCCAGTTCGCCACGATCATCGCGGATGCGGTAGCGGCAGAAGACTTCATCGACCTGGAAGCACTGATTGCGCAGCGCGAGGGTTTCGATCTTCGACAGCGGCTCGGCAGCGGCGCGGCCCGGCATCGGGCCATAGCTGTCGTCCGGGACAGCGATCAGCGTCTCGCCCGGAAGAGCCCGCAAGACGTCGAAAGCGTCATCGTCATTGGTTCTGAGCCGCTCGTCGAAAATCTTATCGTCGATCTCCCACCGGTTCGAATAGAACTGGATTCGCTGCCAGCGCTCGGTGCCATCGGGGCGCAACTCGACGATTCCGACATAATAGTGCGCGTCGCGCGCGACGAGCTCTGTTTCGACCCAGCGCCGGATGTCGGGGCGGAGGGCGTAAATCACGGACAGCACGCCTGCGACAAGCAGGACGGACTGTCCGATTCCCTGCAAAAACCTCAGCATCTTTGCCCTCCCCAGAGCCCCAAGACCGCGAGGTTATAGCAGATGAAGCCATGAAGCCATCGGATCGATAAAAATGGGCCCTCGCGGCGCATCGGCATCTTCCCTACCGCGGTGCACTCCGCTATCCGCCGGGCCATGGAATTCTTCACGACCCGCGATTGGGGTAATCCGCTCTTAGGCGCCACAACGACGCTTCTCCAAGCGACGATCCTGCTGCTCGCGATCCTGATCAGCCTCGCCTTCCTCCTGCTGTTCGACCGCAAGGTCTGGGCAGCGGTCCAGATGCGCAAAGGCCCGAACGTCGTAGGGGCGTTCGGCCTGCTTCAGTCCTTCGCCGACTTCTTCAAGTTCGCCTTCAAGGAGGTCGTGATCCCCGACGGGGCGGACAAGACGGTGTTCCTGATCGCGCCGATGCTGAGCTTCGTGCTCGCGGTCATCAGCTGGGCGGTGATCCCGGTGGGTGCGGGCCTCGTGGTCTCCGACATCAATGTCGGCATCCTCTATCTGTTCGCCGTCAGCTCGCTGGGTGTCTACGGCATCATCATGGGCGGCTGGGCTTCGAACTCGAAATACCCCTTCCTCGGCGCCCTGCGCTCGGCAGCGCAGATGGTCAGCTACGAGGTCTCCCTCGGCTTCATCATAATCTCCGTCCTGCTGCTCGTGGGTTCGATGAACCTGTCCGAGATCGTCATGGCGCAAGACCGCCCCGGCGGGTTCCTGACCTGGAATTGGCTGCCGCTGTTCCCGCTATTCGTGATGTTCTTCATCTCGGCCCTCGCCGAGACGAACCGCCCGCCCTTCGACCTTCCCGAGGCCGAATCGGAGCTCGTGGCCGGATACCAGGTGGAATACAGCTCGACGCCGTATCTCCTCTTCATGATCGGCGAGTACATGAACATCGTCCTGATGTGCTCGATGACGGTCATCCTGTTCATGGGCGGCTGGCTCTCGCCCTTCGGTAGCTTCCTGGGCCTCGATGCCGCATGGCTCGGACCGTTCTGGTTCGCCATCAAGGTGGTCTTTATCTTCTTCCTGTTCGCGATGGTGAAGGCGATTGTGCCCCGGTACCGCTATGACCAGCTGATGCGGATCGGCTGGAAGATCTTCCTGCCGACATCGATCGCGTATCTCGTCCTTGTCGCCGGCGTGCTGCTCGCCTTCCCGGGCCTCGCCGACTGGTTCCACGGCTGGAGAACGTCATGAGCCGCGTCGCCCAAGCGCTGAAAGGCGCTCTTCTCACCGACTTTCTCGGTGCCTTCTGGCTCGGCCTGAAATACTATTTCCGGCCGAAGTTCACGGTGAACTATCCCTTCGAGCGCGGTGCGATCAGCCCGCGCTTCCGCGGCGAGCACGCCCTGCGCCGCTACCCGAACGGCGAAGAGCGCTGCATCGCCTGCAAGCTCTGCGAGGCTGTCTGCCCGGCCCAGGCCATCACCATCGACGCCGAGCCGCGCGAAGACGGCAGCCGCCGCACGACGCGCTACGACATCGACATGACCAAGTGCATCTATTGCGGCTACTGCCAGGAAAGCTGCCCGGTCGACGCGATCGTCGAAGGCCCGAACCTCGAATTCGCCACCGAGACCCGCGAAGAGCTCTTCTACAACAAGGAAAAGCTGCTCGCGAATGGCGACCGCTGGGAGCGGGAAATTGCCCGCAACATCGAGATGGATGCACCCTATCGCTGATGGCGTGCGGCCAATTGCCTATGCGGGCGTCCCGAACCGGCAGGATAACCGCTGGCGGCGGCATCCTCGCCGGCCTGGGAGCTGTGATCGGGTCATCGTGCTGCTTCCTGCCGGTTCTGCTGGTCAATTTGGGGCTTTCGAGCGCAGTGGTCGGACACCTCGCCCTGTTTGCGCGCTACCAGGAATGGTTCCTCGGTGCCGGGGTCATCTTCGGTGTCTCAGCGCTGGCCTTCGCGGCGGCATCGAAACAGCCGCTTCGTCCCTGGCTCGTTGCAGCCGTCTTCGTCATCGCGCTGCTTCTTGCAACAAGCCTCATCCTTCCGAACTATGAGGGACAGCTTCTGCGTTGGGCATCAGGACGATGAGCACCTTCGAAACACATTCCACCATCACATGCCCCCTCTGTGGCCATGCCTCGAAGGACGAGATGCCGACGGACGCCTGCCAATATTTCTATGACTGCAAAGGCTGCGGGGAAGTCCTCAAGCCTTTGCCGGGGGACTGCTGCGTATACTGCAGCTATGGTGACGTGAAATGCCCGCCTATCCAGCTCGGCAATGACTGCTGTAGCTGATCTCAAGCTCGCCGTCGACGACCTCGGCGGACCGGAGATCTTCCGCTCGTTCCAGGGCGAAGGGCCGATGGCTGGCCGCGTGCGGACCTTCATCAGGCTTTCAGGCTGCAACCTCCACTGCCGCTGGTGCGATACGCCTTACACATGGAACTGGCAGGGTACGGACTACCGCCACACGGACGGCGTGAAGTTCTCGCCTGCCAAGGAGATGACAAGGCTCGACCTGCCCGAGGCGCTGGAGCGGATCATCGCTTTCAACGCTCCCGGTGTCGTCATCACTGGCGGCGAGCCGCTAATGCAGCCACAGCAGGTCCTCGCCCTCGCCCGGGCGATCAAGGGCACGCGGGCTGACCTCTCCGTCGAGATCGAGACCAATGGCACGTTCGCTCCGCACCCGGATCTTATCGAGAGCGCCGACCTCTTCATGGTGTCGCCTAAGCTGAAGCACTCCGGCAATGATCCGGAAGTCCTGTCCCTCGGGATCGAGAACTTTCGCGACATCGAAAACGCGCAGTTCAAGTTCGTCGCCAAGCGCCAGACCGATATCATCAGGGTCAGCCAGGCGACGCGCGGCATCGACTCCCGGCGGGTCTGGATCATGCCCGAGGGCCGGAATGCCCGTGCGCTGAACAATTCATTGCGGAAGATCACCCGGGCCACGCTTCGGCGCGGCTTCAACCTCACAGACCGCCAGCACATCCGCCTCTTCGGCGACAGCCGCGGGACCTAGCCGGACGTCGCCGCTACGGTGCTGGCGGTGGTCGCGGCGATGAGTGCGGCCTGAACTGCGGCGATCGCGGCATGGGTCGCGGACGTGGCGAGGTGCTCGCCTTGGGTGATTTCCTTGATCCGCCGCTTGCGCTCCCCGATCAGGTCCCTGCCGAAGGTGCGGTGGAGGATCCCTGCATGTTTCACCAGCGTGATGAGGACAGCATCGCGTGGCGAGACTTCGCCCTCGCTCGTGATCGTCATCTTGATGCGGGCCTTCACCGCCTCCTCCGCTGCGCGATCCGCAAGCGGATAGACAGTGTACGAGAAGAGGCCGAGCGCCTTCTTCCTCTCGCGGCGGAGGATCCCCTTGTCCACCAATGCGCTGCGGAGGTGTTCGAGGAGCCTTCCTTTTCCGCCAACCGCAGAAACGAGGCTTTGCGGGCTCTTGGAAAAACCGCGGTCATTCATCACGTCGAGAACTGCCGCGAGGTAGGGATGGTCCGGGCGCGATGGATCGACCAGCTCATAGCGCTGCTTTCGGTCCTCGCCAGTGACGGCCACGCGCTCCTCGAGTGCGAACTCGGCCAATGCCGCGCCTGCGGACAGATAGCTGACGAGGGAGGCCCGCTCGCGCCCTGTGTCATCATCGAGGATCAGGAGCAGGAGCTCCTCGGGAAGGTTGAGTTTGTCGCGCATGACGGCTCTCCTGTTGGTGTCTCAGATAACGACCCGGCTGCCTCAATGCGAGATTTGACCTTGCAAGCCCCTAGAAAATAAGCAGTTTTTCGCCGTTGCGCCTCCCCCTGCCACTGGCTACATCCCATATCGATATTCAAGAAATCCCGCCGGTGGGGCGGGAAGGAGGAAGTGCCCGTGAAACGTCTTCTCACCCTTGCAGGCAGTGCGGTGGCCCTGGCGGCCAACGCCTTTGCCCAGGACATCGACATCCCCTTCGAGAAGTTCGAGACCGACAACGGCCTGACGGTCATCGTGCATGAGGACCGCAAGGCCCCCGTCGTCGCAGTCAGCGTCTGGTACAAGGTCGGCTCCAAGGATGAACCCGAAGGCAAGACGGGCTTTGCCCACCTGTTCGAGCACCTGATGTTCAATGGCACCGAGAACTACGACGATGAGTGGTTCAAGCCGTTGCAGGAAGTCGGCGCCACGGGCCTCAACGGCACGACGAACCTCGACCGCACCAACTATTTCCAGACGGTGCCGACCCCGGCCCTCGACCGCATCCTCTGGATGGAATCGGACCGCATGGGCCACTTCCTCGGCGCGGTGACGCAGGAGAAGCTGGATGAGCAGCGCGGCGTCGTCCAGAACGAGAAGCGGCAGGGCGAGAACCAACCCTATGGCCGCGTCTTCACCAACATCCTCGAAGGCCTGTTCCCGGAGGGCCACCCCTACAGCCACTCCGTGATCGGATCGATGGAAGATCTCGATGCCGCTTCGCTCGAAGACGTGAAAGCCTGGTTCGAGGAGTATTACGGCCCGAACAATGCCATCCTCGTCCTTGCCGGCGATATCGATGCGGAACAGGCCAAGCCGCTGGTCGAGAAGTATTTCGGCGATATCGAACCGGGTCCGCCGCTGACCAAATGGGAGAGCTGGGTTCCCGACCGCGAGACGGTCAGCCGCGAGACCATGTATGACCAGGTCCCGCAGGCCCGCATCTACCGCGTCTGGGCAGCTCCGGGCGATGCCGATCCTCAGTCAACGGACCTTGCAATCGCTGCTTCGATCCTCGGTGACGGCAAGAACTCGCGCCTTTACAAGGAGCTGGTTTACGATCGCCAGATCGCAACCGACGTCTCGGTCTTCAACTTCGAGAACATCATGTCGTCGATCTTCGGCGTGGTGGTCTCGGTGAAGGACGGCGAGAGCGTCGAAGAAGTCGAGAAGGCCCTCGACGCTGAAATCGAGAAATTCCTCGCGCGTCCTCCGCGCAAGGACGAAGTCGATCTCGTCTCGACCAAGACCCGCGCGAGCATCATCCGTGGCCTTGAAGAGGTCGGGGGCTTCGGCGGCAAGGCCGTGACGCTGGCCCAGGGCGAACTGGTCGCAGGCGATCCTGGCTTCTTCCAGACCGAGCTCGAAGAGCTCGAAGCCGCCACGGTCCGCGGCGTCCAGAGTGCGGCGCAGAAATGGCTGAAGGACAACTACTACCAGCTCACCGTCTTGCCTTTCGAAAAGGGCGAGGTTGCAGCGACGGGCGTCGACCGTTCGACCGGCCTGCCCGATGTTACCGGCGAGACCGAACTGGACTTCCCCGATGTTCAGACGGCGGAACTGTCGAACGGCGTGAAGGTCGTGCTCGCGCAACGCGACACGATTCCTGTCGTGAACATCGCCGTGCAGTTCGACGCTGGCTATGCCGCGGACCAGGGCGGAAAGCTTGGCCTTGCCAACTTCACCGCGCGCATGCTCGACGAAGGCGCAGGCAAGTATGACGCGCTCGAGCTGGCCGCCGAACTCGAGAAGCTCGGCGCGACACTCGGAGCGGGCTCTAACCTCGATGCGACCACCGTGCAGATGTCGGCGCTCAAGGAAAACCTCCGGCCTTCGCTCGACATTCTCGGCGACGTGATCCTCCGCCCGAAGTTCGACGAAGAGGAGATCGAACGCCAGCGCACGCAGATCCTGACCGGCATCGCACAAGAAAAGTCGAACCCGACTTCGATTGCCATCCGTATGCTGCCGAGTCTCATGTATGGTCCCGACCACGCCTATGGCATGCCGCTGACCGGCTCGGGTACGGAGGACGACGTCCAGTCGATCAGCCGTGACGACCTCGTCAGCTTCAAGAACCGGTGGATGCGGCCCGACAACGCGACGATCTATGTCGTCGGCGACACGACGATGGACGAGATCCGTCCCCTTCTCGAACGCACCTTCGGTGATTGGAAGGCCTCGGGTCCGAAGCCGGAGAAGAACATCGCCGAGGTCGGTTATGCAGAGCCGCAGGTGGTTCTCGTCGACCGTCCCGGCTCGCCGCAATCCTTCATCCTCGCCGGCCATATCGCGCCCCCGACGGGTGTCGAGAACAACATCGAAATCACGGCCATGAACGAGGTCCTGGGCGGTAGCTTCAACGCACGGATCAACTCCAACCTGCGTGAAGAAAAGGGTTGGTCCTATGGTGCCTATTCGACGCTCGTCGGTGCCGAGGGCCAGCGTCCGTTCATCATCATCGCACCAGTCCAGACCGACAAGACCGCCGAGTCGATCGCGGAGATCCTCTCGGAACTGAACGGTTTCATGGGCGAGAACCCTCCCACCGAGGAAGAGCTGAACCGGGTCATTCTCGACAATGTCCGCTCGCTGCCTGGCCAGTACGAAACGTCGCGGGCGGTGCTTGGCAGCCTCCTGTCGAGCGGTCGCTATGGCAGGGATTACAACTATCCGGAAACCCTGCCAGCGAAGTATCGCAGCCTCGACACAGCGGCTATCGAACGGGCCGCTGGCGAGGTCCTGCGGCCTGAAAAGCTCGTGTGGATGATCATCGGCGATGCCGAGAAGATCCGCGACGATATCGAAGCAGCCGGCATCGGCCCGGTCACGGTGATGAGCCTCGACGAACTCTGATACTCAGACAACTGAGAAAAGAGAAGCCTGCCAGGGAAACCTGGCAGGCTATTTTTTTGGCCTGTGCGGCTTGGCGGCAACCGCGGACATTCCGTCAGGTCACGACGCCGCCAGTTCGAGCTCCTGCAGCTTCTTGATCTCGTCGCGGAGTTCTGCGGCCTTTTCGAAGTCGAGATCCGCTGCGGCCTCGCGCATCTGCTTCTCGAGGGCCTTGATGTGGGCCTGCATGTTGGCCCCCGGAGCATATGCTGCACGCTCCTCTGCCATGGCGCCCATGCCACTGGTCAACTTCTGCGACGTGAAGGTCGTACCGGCGGCGGCCTTGGCGCCCTCGTCATCGCTATCGACGATCTCGGCAATCTTCGCCTTCACGGTCTGCGGGGTGATGCCGTGCCTCTCATTATGGGCGAGTTGCTTCTCACGGCGGCGGGTCGTCTCGGCCAGCGCACGTTCCATCGAACCGGTCATGCGATCCGCATAGAGAATGACACGCCCTTCGACGTTGCGCGCAGCGCGACCGATCGTCTGCACCAGTGATGTTTCCGAGCGCAAGAAACCTTCCTTGTCGGCATCGAGAATGCCGACAAACTGGCACTCGGGAATATCGAGGCCCTCGCGCAGAAGGTTGATGCCGATGAGGACATCGAAAACGCCGAGGCGGAGATCGCGGATGATCTCGATACGTTCCACCGTATCGACGTCCGAGTGCATGTAGCGCACTTTCACGCCCTGGTCGTGCATGTACTCGGTCAGCTTCTCCGCCATCTTTTTCGTCAGTGTGGTGACAAGAGAGCGGCCGCCATTCTTTGCGACCCGTTTCACCTCGTCGATGACATCGTCGACCTGGCTGAAGCCGTCCTTCGAAACCGGCCGGATTTCCACCGGGGGGTCCACAAGACCGGTCGGGCGGATGACCTGTTCAGTAAAGACGCCGCCAGTGCGTTCGAGCTCCCAAGGACCCGGCGTGGCCGAGACGTGGATCGTCTGTGGTCGCATGGCATCCCATTCTTCGAACTTCAGGGGCCTGTTGTCCATGCAGCTCGGTAGGCGGAAGCCATACTCAGCCAACGTCCGTTTACGGGCATAGTCGCCCTTGAACATCGCGCCAATCTGCGGGATCGTCACATGGCTTTCGTCTGCAAACAGAAGAGCGTTCTCCGGCAGGTACTCGAACAGCGTGGGCGGCGGCTCGCCCGGCTTGCGCCCGGTCAGGTAGCGCGAGTAATTCTCGATCCCCTGGCAGGAACCGGTCGCCTGCATCATTTCGAGGTCGAACTGGACCCGCTGCTCGAGGCGCTGGGCTTCAAGGAGCTTGCCTTCCTGGTGCAGGATCGGCAGCGTTCGCTCAAGCTCCGCCTTGATCTCCTTCATCGCGCGGGACAGCGTCGGTCGCGGCGTGACGTAGTGGCTGTTCGCGTACAGACGGACCTTCTTGAGGTTCTGGATCTTCTTGCCTGTCAACGGATCGAACTCGACGATCTCCTCGATCTCATCGCCGAAAAGCGTGATGCGCCAGGCAGCGTCTTCATAGTGGGCCGGGAAGATCTCGATCGTATCGCCCCGTGCACGGAAGGTCCCGCGCTGGAAGGCGGCGTCGTTCCGCTTGTACTGCAAGGCCACGAGGTCAGCGAGCAGTGTCTTGCGATCAACAGTCTCCCCTTCCTCGAGGTCAAAGACCATGGCCGTGTAGGTTTCCACAGAGCCGATACCATAGATGCACGAGACCGAAGCGATGATGATGACATCGTCCCGTTCCAGCAGCGACCGCGTCGCGGAGTGGCGCATCCGGTCGATCTGTTCGTTAATCGTCGATTCCTTTTCGATATAAGTATCCGTACGCGGAACGTATGCCTCCGGCTGGTAGTAGTCGTAATAGCTGACGAAGTATTCGACGGCGTTGTTCGGGAAGAACGCCTTGAACTCGCCATAGAGCTGGGCGGCAAGCGTCTTGTTGTGCGCGAGGATCAGGGCGGGCCTCTGGGTCGCCTCTATGATCTTGGCCATGGTGAAGGTCTTGCCCGAGCCGGTCACACCGAGCAGCACCTGGTCGCGCTCATGCAGCTTGACTCCGTCCACCAGCTCTTCGATCGCGGTGGGCTGGTCGCCCGCGGGCTCGTAGTCCGAGACGACCTCGAATTTCCTTCCGCCCTCCATTTTCGAGGGGCGGGACGGCCTGTGCGGCGTCCATTCAGCCGGTTTGAGGCGGCCGTGATAAGTGGCGATGGCTTCCGAGAAGCCCTGGTTCTCCGGGAGGATCTGGTCCGTCATCCGGCCCATTTAGGACCGATCACCTTCTCGCGACAGGGACCAAGAGCTGCACCTTACGAGAAACGAAGAGTTTCGCCCGGTGTTTGGTCACCATGGCCGGAATGGATCCGGCGCAGCCCTTTCTAGGAGGTTTCTCATGCTCGGATGGGCCCTGACCTTTCTTATCATCGCTCTCGTCGCCGCTGCCCTTGGATTCGGCGGTATTGCCGGCGCTGCATCGCAGATCGCCATTGTCCTTTTCTGGGTATTCCTCGCCCTGTTCGCCATCTCGCTGATCATGCGGGTCGTCAAGCGCTGACATCTCTCGATTTTGACGCAGGTGAGAGGCGGAACTTTCCTCGAAGTTCCGCCTTTCCCTTTCACAGGTTCCCAAAAAACGAGGAGGCCCCATGACCGCAGCCCATAAAATTGACCAGCCTGAACACGTCGTCGAAAGCGGCCTTGAGCGCGATGACCGCAAAGAGCTCTGCGAGATGCTCGGTCAGGCGTTGGCGAGCACTTATGTGCTGTATCACAAGACGCACGCCTACCACTGGAATGTCACCGGTCCGCTCTTCTATTCGGTCCATAACCTGACCGAGGAGCAATATCAGGATATGGCGACAGCCATCGATGCCCTGGCTGAGCGCATCCGGTCGCTTGGCTTCGCTGCACCCGTTGGTCTCGCTGGTTATGTCGAACAGAGCACGATCAAGGATGTCACGGGCACGCCAGACGCCGGCACGATGCTCAAGGAACTCGCACTGGACAACCAGCACATCGCCCGTTCGATGCGCCCGATTGTCGAGAAGGCGGAAGAAATCGGCGACACCTTCACCGCTGATTTCATCACCGATCGGATCGGCACCCATGAAGAGTTCGGCTGGATGCTCTCGGCACTCGCCATGGGCGATGATCGCGCGCCGACGCCGTAAGCGCAGCGCCATAGACAACAAGAAAGCGGCACCTTGCCCCGGTGCCGCTTTTTTGTTCGCTTTGCCCGGAACAAGCCAGCAAGCCTTCGCCGGCGCGGCGCAAACCCGGGAGTCGTCATCACGAGAGAGGCGATAAAAAAACGGCGCCGCGGCGCCGTCCAGATCGAGGGGAGTGGTGCTCACGCAGGAGCGGCGATCGATTTCGGCCGCCGCTTGGCGAGAAGCCGATCGATTTCGGCCTTGAGCTCTTCGTCCTTGTAGATCTCGTCCTTGACCGCTCGCAGGTCGAAATTGTTGCGCAAGTAGCGTGCTGCGCGTTCAAGTGGCAGGTCCCTCTCGGCGAGGAACCTCTCCACTGCAATTCGGCGCTCTCCGGACAACTCGCCATCAATATAGGCGTGGACGTCCTGTTCGGTGATCAGGTGGACCTTGTTAGCCATACCTCCATTTACACGGAGGAGGCCATCGAGGTTCCCTCTGTTTCCGAAGTTTCGAGAAGTTCGCGAAGGCGCGAACGGGCGCGGCTCAGGCGAGAGCGGACCGTGCCGACAGGGGCCTCGAGAAGTTCAGCGGCTTCTTCGTATTTGAGCCCCTCGATCGCCACCAGGGAAAGAACGACTTTGTCGTTGTGGGGCAGTCGCCCGAAGCATTCGACGACATCCTGGTAGTGCATCTTATCCTCCTGGAAGGCACTGATCGAGAGTTTCGATTGAGGAGCGTCATCCATGTCCACCGGAATGCCGCGGACCTTGTCCCGACGGATCTGGTTGAGGAAAACGCGGCGGCAGACGGTGAACATCCACGAACGCAGGTTCTGTCCGTCGAAAAGATGTTGCTTCCGCAGGCAGCGCTCCACGCAGTCCTGGACCAGGTCTGCAGCGCGGTCATCATTGCGGGTGAGCGTGTAGGCGAACCGATACAGAGCCGGGAGACACGCGTTCAGCTCGCTCGTCGTAATGGTCTGTTCAGTGGTGTTCATAAGTAACTCCGTTGCCTCAAGTATGAGGAAATGGTTACCGGCCGCTACTCCCCCAGTCAAAAGTTATCGCGTGATGAAACTTAACACCTTCACCATCACCCAACTGTTATTCCACTTCATCCCATCACTGCTCATGCATATGAACACTGTTATGCACTCCATGGTGCTGATGAGGACTAATTGTATTCTGATGCTTCGGACAGAGATG
Source organism: Parvularcula lutaonensis (assembly GCF_014651915.1). Classification (GTDB taxonomy): domain Bacteria; phylum Pseudomonadota; class Alphaproteobacteria; order Caulobacterales; family Parvularculaceae; genus Parvularcula; species Parvularcula lutaonensis. The sequence continues at coordinate 464,634 of NZ_BMXU01000002.1, read as the reverse complement.
CACAACATGAGTGACATACTCATGTCACTCATGCCGGATGGCAGGGCTGCCGGAACGACGGAAGCCCGGCCGACGTTCCCGGTAAGCTGCTACAGAAGGAAAACCAGCATGACTTTCTTTGGACGCCTGCTCGCCGCCTGCCTGCTGGTAGCCGGCCTTTCGGCCTGCGAGACCATCAAAGGCGCTGGCCAGGACATCGAGAACATCGGTGAAGAGATCGACGAAGAGATCTGAACAAGAGGTAGGGGGCGACAACCCGCCGCCCCCTAATTCTCCAGGCCGGTGATCACGACGGTGAGCCGGTCGCCGTTCTGCTCCCACCGCGCGCCGCCATTGAGGTAGTTGCGAGCAAACAGCTTGATGATGGTCAGTCCGAAGCCGTCGGAGAATTTCTGGTCGGGCAAATGCCCGCCGTCTTCGGTCCACGTAACTTCGAACTCGCGGCCTTTCTTCTTCCAGGAGAGACCAACCGAGCCATCAGCGCCTGACAGCGCGCCGTATCGAACCGCGTTGGTCGCAAGCTCATGCAGGATGAGACCCAGCGCCGAAGCCTGTCCGCCGGAAAGCAGCATCGGCTCGTCACAAATCGTTAGCCTGTGCCCCTCGGCCCGGAAACGGGCGAGGACGCCTGCGGCAAGATTCTGCATCTCGATCGTCTGACGCAGGAGGTGCGGGTTCGCTGGATCGATCCCGGTGTTGGAATAGGCGATGTTGAGCGCCTGGATCCTGCCAAGGGTCGAGGCAGCGAACTCATCCACGTCTTTGGCAAAACGGGAGGACAGCGTGATCAGCGCCGTTACGACCGACATGATGTTCCGCACTCGGTGGTTCAGCTCGAGAACGGCAGTGTCCGCACGGTGGTCAGCGGCTTGGATCGCAGCTGTTGTAGGGCGTAGCTCAGGTGAGATATCGCTGCAGATTCCGCGGATACGCCGCTCACCGTCTCGCTTGTAGGTCTGGGCCCGAACAAGAACCGAGCGAGTGGTGCCGTCATTGCCGACGATCGGAACAACTGCGTTGAGACGGGTCGCGCCCGACCCGAGGCGCCGCACCATAGGCGCAACGGCAAGACGCGCGTCGCGCGAAAGGCGATGCCACAGGCCACGGACAGAGACGGGCTCGGACTGATGCAGTGCATTGAGGGCGAAAGGGTCTTCAACCTTGGCCGACCAGGCGAGGGGTAGGTCGAAACTCGCTATGTCGAAGTCGGAAGCGGTTGCCATCACGCGACCTCGACCATTCAGCTTGAGCTTCGCAGGGCCTTGAGCTTCTGCTGAGCTTCGTCAGGACGCTCCGCCGTGAGCGTCAGGCCGAGCGCGATGAGCTCGCGGACTGCCGATGAACGGTTCTCAGCGCGGTTGTCAAAACGCCAATCGTCAATGTTCTGCAACTCGCTATCGGTTACGAGGATCTGCAGCTTCGAGAGACGCTTTTCTTGCGACGGCATGCGAGAGGTTCCCCTCCTGGGACCAGTTCGATTCGGAAAAGTTCCGTGGTTGGTTGTGATCTCAGGCCCTGCGAGCGTCAAGGCAATGCACGACGGCTGCCCTCACGTTCTCGGGGGTATAGGGTTTGGAGATGACGAAATCGGGTTCGATTTCATCGCCCTGCAGGACGCGGTCTGGAAAGCCAGTGATGAACACCACGGGACAGTCTTGGGACTCGTTGATTTCAACGACAGCATCGATGCCGGTGTTCCGCCCGTCGAGGTTGTAGTCCGCGAGGATGATGTCCGGCTTGCTCCGCGTCGCGACCTTCACCGCCTCCTCCGCGGAAGAAGCCTCTCCGGCAACTTCAACGCCCAGACGCTCGAGAATTCCGCGGATGTCCGCCGCGATCAGCGGCTCGTCTTCCACGACGATGGCACGGGCCTGTTTGTCAATCCTCAGGTCTTCCCGAGCAAGCTTGAGGACCGTCGCCGGGTTCTCGCTGACGCCGACCACTTCGGCGGCCTGCTGCGGCGTCAGCCCCATGACGTCGACAAGCAGCAACAAAAGGCGGGCATCATCGGGCGGCGCCGGCAATGCGTCGATCAGCGCGGCATCGGAAAACAGGACCGGACGGGACGGACGCTCCTGCAAGGCCATGCGCCAGGAGTGCAAGAAGGCGGACATCACATCAACAACGGAAGAAGAAGAACTCGCCGGGTCGATCGAAACGCGCGCCATGGTCATGCGCATGAGTTCGTCACCAATCAGCCGGTCAGCGAACACCGCCCGGGAGAACTGGCGAACAACGCCCAATGGCGGACGGGTCATGATGTTCAACACGCTGGCAACGCCTCTACGACTCGATACTGCGAACGGACCAAATAGAGCTGAGTTCCAGAATGCCGAAGCTTTTTTCAAATCGGAATGTCAAGCGTCCGCCCTTTCCGTCAGCCTCGAGGTAAAGAGGAAGTCTCTTGTTGCGAGCAAAAGGACCCGCACATCCTCTTCATCCAGACCCATGATCTCCGCAGCATCCGCGATCTCGAACTCCTCGATCACCACCAGCGCAAAGGCTACGCGCTGATGGTAAGGAAGAAACGAAAACCGCGCTACGATCGAACGGGGCGGCAGGCCCATGTAGCTCACCGCATCATCTTGCACGGCGTCGAGATGGGACAGCAACTGCCGGAAAGCTTCTCGGAGGATCAGCTCCTCGCCCCCGGAAGCCAGGGGTGTCACTGCTTCCAGCGCATCATAGGCATGACTGCTTGACGGCGCGATGCAGAGAGCGAAGCGGCTCAAACGCGCAAAGATACTGTCCGAGCCCGGATGCGGAGTTTGCTGCATCGTCCCGACATAGGAGAGATGTCCCTGTACGACCAAGGAAAAAGTACGTTCAATCTGAAAGACCTTCAGCTCGGAGCCGTACATTTTCAGGATTGAGATGCAGGTAGAGGGTGCTGAAGTTCGCCAGTTCCTCAAGCGCGGCGCGGTCCTTGAAGGTCACCCGCGACCGGCTGCGCGACAGGAGGTTCGACTTCTCAAGAAAGCTGAAAACGCGGCTGACGTGGACGTAGGACAGGCCGAGCGCGTCGGCGACGTGCATCTGGCCGATCGGCATGTCGAAGCTGTCGCCTGAAGCCTTGCCGATGATGGCGAGGCGGGCATGGAGTTCGAGAAGCAGGTGCGCCACCCGCTCCCGCGCGCTGCGCCTTCCGTTGCGGACGATCTGCTCACGCAGGATCGCTTCTTCCTGCACCGTCGACCACCAGATCCCCGGCGCCAAGGGACTGCCTTCCTTGAAGAGCTTCAGCACCGCGTCGCGGGACACCGCCGCGACCCCCAGCTCGGTGAGAGCGGTGACCGTATGGTCCGCTTTTTGGCCGACGAAGACCTGCAGGTCGAAGAAATCCCCTGGCAACATGAAGTTGACGACCTGTCGACGCCCGTCGCCGAGGTCGATCGATCGCGATGCCCAACCCTCGCTGACGACGAACGCGCTCTCGGGCTTGGCGCCGCGCTCGATCACGGTCTCACCGGGTTCATAAGTGCGTTGCTCGGCGCACACCATCTCCAGCACCTCGGCAAGATCCGGCGAGAGGTCACTGTAGTGGGACAGGCGCTTGAAGAGCGCATCGGTGCGCAGCGGCATCGTGGATCGACTCCAGTTCGTACCGGGAGGGAACACCCGGGATTGCAAATAGGTCGCAGCGCACGGCTGGCGCGCCTTGGCGAGTGGACTTGTCAAAGCAATTTCATCTGATTTGGCAAGAGCTTCGCTCAAACTGCCTTATGATAAGGAAGAAGCAGCACTGCTTCCAAACCGCCCGATAAACCATTTGTGAGAAGGAGCTCCCCGGCATGAGCACGCGCCACGGCACCGGCGATGGCAAGGCCGAGCCCCGTTCCCCTCTCTGCAGAATTTCGCGCGGGGTCGCCGCGCTCGAACGGTCTCTGCAGCCTTTCGAGATCGGCTGCCGCGATACCCTCGCCTTTGTCGCGAATGACAAAGGCGACCATTCCGCCGGGCCTTTTCTCCACGGACAGCTCGGCCTCTCCGCCGTAGCGAAGAGCGTTGTCGAGGAGGTTGCGCAACGCGCGGAGCAAGGACTGCGGCGACGCACGAAGCTGCAATGCCTCGACAGGCCCTCTTGAAACAGGTTGTCCCCGGTAGTCCTCGAGCAGCCGGGCCACGAGAGCCTCGGTACGGACCTCTTCCAACTGGTCGGCGGAGACGCCTTTCGAGAAGGTGAGGATATCGTCGAGGGCCTCGGCGAGTGCTTCGATGCTTGCCGTCATCTCCTCGCGCAGCGTCTCGTCCGCGACGGATTCCACGCGGATGCGCAAGGAGGCGAGCGGTGTGCGCAAGTCATGGCCAAGCGCCCCGAGCATGGCCGCCCGCTCATCCAGCGCTGCCAAGACCCGTTGCTCGAGCTTTGCGATCGCCGATGTCAGGGCACGGATATCCGGCGGACCGCCCTCGGGGAGCGCTGCACCGTCCTTGCCCGTGAGAATGCTGTCTGCGGCGCCCGTGAGCTGGCGCAGGGGCGTGGCCACCGCCCTGCCGACCCAAATCGCGGGAATGATGAGGATCACGCTGAGGATCAGTGTCTGGACAATGATGGGGCCCCACGGGACGTCGCCGCCGGGCGGGAGTGGCCTGCGGTAGGACAGCCACGACCCGGATGAGAGCTCGATCGCACCAATCATCACCTGCCGCTCCCCGCGCTCGACCAGACGGACCGCATGGCCCCTGCCCTGAAACCCCGCTTCCTCCATCGCCTGCCGCAGGGTTTCCTCGGCACGGGGCAGGACCTCACCCGCCGGAGGCGGTCCTTCCTCGAGCCTCACCCCGGGGCGGCGTGCCAGGTTAGGCCCGAGCCGCGGAGCTGCTTCGATGAAGCGGGCACCCTGCACCAGCCGTTCGGCCATGACGGCCTCGGCCCGCTGCATACGGAGGGTTTTCTCGGCAGTCGCCAGAAGGCCGGCATTGACCAGCTGGCCGATAAGCAGCAGCCCCACTGTCAGTATCGTCAGGCGCGTGGCGAGACCGACGCCGCTGAAACTCATCGCGTCCTGACCTTGGCCGCAAGGCTGTACCCGCCGCCCCTGATGGTCTTGATGAGCGCGGGGTTCGCGCTATCGCGCTCGACTTTCTTCCGTAGGCGGCTTACCTGGTTGTCGACCGACCGGTCGAAGACATCGGCGCGCCTGTTCTGGGTCAGCTCAAGAAGATCATCACGGCTCACGACCCTGCCTGCGCGCTCGGCCAGCACCTGCAGCAGGCGGAACTCGCCGCCAGTCAAAGGGATCTCCTCGCCTTCGCGGCCGATGAGCCGCTGGGTCGTCAGCTCCATCGTGAGGTCATCGAAGAGCATCGCTTCAGGCATGCTCTCTGGTGCCTGACGGGCTCCGCGACGGAGCACGGCCTTGATCCGTGCCGTGAGCTCGCGCGGGCTGAAAGGTTTGGTAACGTAATCGTCCGCACCCAGCTCAAGGCCAATGATCCTGTCTGTTTCTTCTGTCCGTGCCGTGAGCATGATGACCGGCAGGTCCTGGGAAGCGGTCAGGAACCGAGCGAGGCTCAGGCCGTCCTCGCCCGGCATCATTACATCCAGAAGTGCCACATCGTAGCGCTTCGAGGCGGCGAGCTTCCGCGCTTCGGAAGCGTCCGCCGCCTCGTCCACCGTGAAGCATTCGCGGCGCAGGAACGAAGCGAGCGGTTCACGGATCGATGGCTCGTCGTCAACGAGGAGGATCTTCACCGCCGATGACGAGACATCCTGCATCGCTTATCCCCTGCGGTCCTTGAAGCGCTTGCGCATTCCTTCACGGGCCTCGGCGCGTTCCTCCTCGGTCAGGATTCCGTCGCCGTTTTTATCGGCCCGATCAAAGCGGGCTTCGGCCTCGGCCTCGAGTTCCTCGAGACTGACGAAACCGTCGCCGTTCTCGTCCTGACGTTCGAACATCCGCTCGGCCATGCGGGCACGGCGCTCTTCGCCGGCCGATGCGACCTCGTCCAGCGAGAGATAGCCATCACCATTGGCGTCGAAACCGGCGAAACGCTCCGCAGCTCGCTCCAGCATGTCTTCCTTGGTGACGTCGCCTTCCATCACGGGCTCGCCGCGCGGAGCAGCGGTCGCGGCAGCGGAGAGAGCAGCAGCAAGGGCCGCGGCGGGGATCAGGGCCATTCTGAGAGTCATGTCGTCTTCCTTCCATTTTCGCGGAACCGAAGCTCCGCCGACAAGACCCATCTTGGATGCCCATGTCACCGGCGCGTCCCGAGAACGGGGGGAAGTGTCGCAAAATGTATCGCGGAAGCTGGTAACGAGGCGATTGACGAGACCGAACTCTCGCGCCATATGCGAGCGCTCTGGCGGAGTAGCTCAGTTGGTTAGAGCAGCGGAATCATAATCCGCGTGTCGGGGGTTCAAGTCCCTCCTCCGCTACCAAAATTCCCCTTTGTCTCGCCTGGGCCATGCTCTCTACCCATGGAGATCGTGGCCGCGAGGCCTATCTCCGCCGCGCGCCATTTTCCTCCCTCATCGGCACATCCTGCAACGCGGTGTGTTGGAGTCTTCATATACAAGGGGTCGCACGCGGCCCGGCTTTTGCTATGGTTTCACTATGGTTTCGACATTCGCCAATGCAGCAGAACGGGCCCACACCGCGGTGGAGGAAATCTGGCATGCCGCCACCCACGGGATCGGCATCGTGCTTGCGGTCATCGCGCTGGTCTTTCTCGTTCTGAAAGCGACCATGCTGGGTGGCGCCAAGGAGATCACCGCCGTCTCGATCTATGGCGGTTCGGCGGTCCTGCTCTACCTCGCTTCGACGGTGTATCACGCAGCCTTCAAGTCGACTTTCCAGCCCTTCCTCGAAGTGGTCGATCACGCCGCGATCTATCTGAAGATCGCGGGCAGCTACACGCCTTTCGCCCTGATCAGCCTGCCGACCGTGTCCGGGACCGCGATCCTGATCACGGTCTGGGCAATGGCCGCGATTGGCATCGTCTTGAAGTTCGTGACGCACTTCATCAGCGACATCCGCAAATATGACTGGATCAGCCTCGCCGGTTATGTCGGCATGGGCTGGGTGGCGATCTTCGTGATCTGGCCGCTGTTCAAGAACCTGCCCCTCGCTGGCTTCCTCTGGCTGGTCGCCGGGGGCGTCTGCTTCACGATCGGGGCTGGGTTCTTCGCTTGGAAATCGCGCCGCTACACCCACGCGATCTTCCACGTCTTCGTGCTGGCGGGCAGCGTCTGCCACTTCGTGGCAATCTACGGCTACGTGCTCGGAAAGCCGCTGTCGTTCTCTGCCTGATTTTAGATCAGGCCCGCCAGCGACAACCCGACGAAGGCGCCAAGAAACACGAGAATGACTGCGGCGCCCTGCAACAAGATGCGCGCCTTGGGCGAATGCGTCGGCCGTGGTCGCAGCGAAGCATCAACCATCGGCGTCACCGACGGGAAGGCAGCGAGCCGCTGCGCACCGGGAAGCTTGCGAACGGCGCGGACGACCGAACGGAGTTTGGACTGCTCGCCTGCCGGCACGTCGATGGCGAGCACGAGCGGCATGCCGTCGCGGCGGTCGAGGGAAACCATTCGGTAGCTCAATCCAGCCTCGGCCAACTTGGCCAGGACCGGCGAATGATCCTTCGCATCCCGCCCGACGGTCGGGATGGAATAGAGAAGGCGCGCATAGGGATAGGGTCCCGAGGCGGGCTCGAGGCCCTCGGCGCGGCCCGCCAGGCCCGGCGTCCTGCGCAGCGGTCCCTGTTCAACCGAATCGTGGCGAACCCGCGGCTTGCGGAAGAACCTCTCGACAGACGCGATGTCATCGGACATCGGCTCACCGCGGGAACGCTCGTCTTTCGGACGCGCGGCGGTTGCGATGAAAGACGTGCGGACCCTGTCGGCTCCGGCCATCTCCGCCTCGAGCACCTTGTAGTCGCTGTCGAAACTGTAGCCGCCATCGCCGAGCGCCTTGTCGAATGACAAGAGCACGCCAATCAGCGGCTTGTTGTGGTTCGCGGCCTTCACCTTCGAGGTGCGCTGCTGGCCATTGGGGCCATAGCTGGTCGAAACCTCGCGGTTCGGATCAAGAAGCCGTGCCGCCTGGGCGAGGCCCTCGCGATAGACGTCATGGCCATCGGGGATGACCTGGACATCGACACCCTTGGCGCGGAGACCCTCGATCGCGGCCGCGCAGTGGCGGATGGCATCGTTGGACGCATACACTGTGCCGACGCGACCGCGATACTTGCGCTGCTTCTCGGCGTTCCATTGGAATGCCTTGGTGCCCGACGCATCGAAACTGTCAGTGAAGCCGGCCTGGTCGATTTCGTGGATGAGATCGGTCGGCACCGCGAGAACGTAATTGCTCTCGGCAACATACTCGCCCAGCACCTGCTGCGGAAAATCCATCAGCGCGCAGAGCGTGTCCGTGTTGAAGCCTTCATGCTCGTCGTAAAGTGGCAGGACGCCGACCTGCGCCTGGCCGGAAACCACCGCCGCAGCGGTCGATTCGGCTGACGCGCGGGGGCTTGTCCACGTCTTGAAGGCCTGGGCAGTGGCCGTGGCGGCAGCAGCCGGCGCTGCGGCCGCGTTGCCGAAGCTGCGCCGCATGCCTGAGCCCATGAGGCTCATCGAAAGATCTGCAGAGCTTATCGGGCGCCCGGAGAGGTCCTGGGACGCCGTGCCTGCCTTGGCCGCGACGCTGTTCTGCCTCTGACGCGCAGGGTTCCGGAAGAGATCGGCAGCGATCTGTTCGGCGACCCAGGCCCCAAGGCCATGACGTTCATCCATGAACGCGACGAACTGATTAGCCACGACGCTGCCCTCCAACCTGAGTGGACAAGTTAACGCGTGAGAAAGGTTTGCGCCAGCCCGCCATCACCGAGGGCTGTTCATTTCCGCAATGGTGCGGCTTTCGACCGTCAGTGAGCGGTGCGGCATACCCCCATGGGGGATATCTGTCGGAGATTATGAGTGAATTTCGACAGCGCCGCGATTCATGCATTGAACGCAACAGAGCTTTGCGTTAACTTCTGTCATTAGAAGAGGGGAAAGCCGCCTGGCGACAATCCCCTCCCGGAAGTCGGAAGACGCCGGCTTCGACGAGAGGGGACCGGCGGTTCGTGGGGGGAGCGGACCGCCGTTTTTTCATTCCATCAGGTTTTTGGCCGACCGACGATGATGACCGGATCAAGCTTGTTTTCGTCTGGAATGGGGCGGAGGAAGAGCCGGCTTCCCTTGAGGTCGATTGCGAAGGCATGGGCTGCCCAGAAGTCCGCGCCAAGGATCACAAGCGGTTCGACATCGCCGTCCTCCGGAATGAAGGCGGGCAGGTCCGCGATGGTCATGGACGCTCCCTGCCAGTCCTGCCCTCCGATCCGCAGGCGGTCAAAGCGGGCCTCTAGCCGAGGCTCAAAGCTCCCGATCGCGCCTTCGACTTCCCAGCGGCGCTGGAGCCGGCGCCGGGCCAGACGCAGGATCGGGTTGGCCCGGACCGCATCCCAGTTCGCGAAGCTGTTCGATGCCCCGGTGTCGACCACCGCGGGCACCGGTCGCCCGCCCATTCTCATGGTCACGGTCGCAAGACGCTTGCTCCGACCCTCCGGAATGCGGCGCTCGAGCCGCAGTTCTTCCCAGTTGGCGAAGGCCTCCGGCATGAAGACGTCATTCGGGATGAAGGTGAGAAGCCCGGTTTCCGGCCGCCAGACCATCGCATATGCGTCGAGAAGATCGAGTCCGACCAGACCTGCAAGCCCCGGCGTGGCACCTGACTGCTCGAGGAGGACTGCCGGGACGTTGAACCGCCTGGATTGCCCGAGGGTGATTTCACCGATCCTGACGACCGGACGCTCCTGCGCTTCGGCAATTCCCCAGACGAAAGCGCGTCCGTCGATCCGGGGCTCCTCGGCAAGAGCGGCAACCGCCCGCGGATAGAGCGCGGTCGCCGTGCTGCCGGTGTCGACGATGAATGGCAGCTCGGGCGAGCCGTCGATGCTGACGGGCACGGTGAAGGCAAGGTCGCCCTGGCCGGAGAGCAGCGAGAAAGCGCCCTCGACGCTGACGGCCGTGTCGACATCGGGACGACTGGCACAGGCCGAAGCGAGAACCGCCAGAAGCTGAACCACTGGCGCCCACTTCCTGCCGGCTTTCCGCCCTCCTCCCATCCATGACCTCACCAACACCGCGATGGTGAGAAGGCAATCGCAGGGGCGATGCCCTCAACGCGGAAGATGACTTTTCTCGCCTGAAGGCAGTTTGGAAAGCTGCACGAGCAGTGCCGGATGCGCGAGCGCTAGAGGATGAATTTCGAAAGGTCCTGCGAACCGGCGAGTCCTTCGAGGGCGTTTTCGACATAGGCGCGGTCGATCGTGACCTCCTCGCCGCTCCGGTCGGCAGCGGTGAAGCTGACTTCCTCCAGCACCCGCTCAAGGATCGTCGAGAGCCTGCGGGCACCGATGTTCTCGACACTCTCGTTCACACGAGCGGCCATGTCGGCAAGGGCGTCGATCCCGTCTTCGGAGAATCTGAGCGTCACGCCCTCAGCCCCGATGAGCGCCTCGTACTGCCTGAGGAGGCTGGCTTCTGTATCCGTCAGGATCGCCCGGAAATCGTCGCGGGTCAGGGAACGTAGCTCGACGCGGATCGGCAGGCGGCCCTGGAGCTCTGGCAGGAGATCCGATGGCTTGGCGAGGTGGAAGGCGCCCGAGGCAATGAAGAGGATATGATCCGTCTTCACAGCGCCGTACTTCGTCGGCACCACCGAGCCTTCGATGAGAGGGAGCAGATCGCGCTGGACGCCCTCGCGACTGACATCGCCTGATCCGCGTTCGGAGGATTTTGCCACCTTGTCGATTTCGTCGAGGAAAACGATGCCGTCGTTCTCGACCGCTTCGAGGGCCTCCTGCTGGATCTTTTCATCGTCGAGGAGCTTGTCGCTCTCCTCCTCGATCAGCGGCTTGTAGGCGTCCTTGACGAACATCTTCCGCTTTTTCCTCTGCTGGCCAAAGGCGCCCTTCATCATGTCCGAGAGGTTGATCATGCCGACCGAGCCACCAGGCAGGCCGGGGATGTCCATGCTCGGAAATCCGCCGCGACCATTGTCGACGACCTCGATCTCGACTTCGGTTTCGTCGAGAAGGCCGTCGCGGAGCTTGCGGCGGAAGCTTTCCTTCGTCGCCTCGCCTGCGTGCTCACCGACCAGTGCCTCGATCACACGAGCCTCCGCTGCGTCCTGCGCGCGGGTGCGGACTTCCTCTCTTCTCCGCTCACGGACGAGCTGGAGCGCCACTTCCACGAGGTCGCGCACAATCGAGTCGACGTCGCGGCCGACATAACCCACTTCGGTGAACTTGGTCGCCTCGACCTTCACGAAAGGCGCACCGACCAGCTTTGCGAGGCGGCGCGAAATCTCGGTCTTGCCCACCCCGGTCGGCCCGATCATCAGGATGTTCTTCGGCGTCACCTCATTTTTGAGGGAGCCCGTGAGCTGTCGCCGACGCCAGCGGTTCCTGAGCGCCACGGCGACGGCGCGTTTGGCGTCTTTCTGGCCGATGATGAAGCGGTCGAGTTCGGAAACGATCTCGCGGGGAGTAAGGTCAGACATGTTTGTTCCGTACCAGTCCTGTTCAGCGCGCGGATGACAATGCGCGGTCGAGAATGAACGCCAACCCGACGCCCAGCGTGTAGGCCACCAGGTCGAGGGGATCATAAGTGTTGCCGAGCGCAAGACGCGCCCCACGTCCCTCGCCAAGGCCAAGTTGGCCGGCGAGGTCGATGACCTGGCCAAACTCTATCCCGAAGGCGACGATCAGTGTCAGGACGGCTGCCAGGGCCTTCGGCATCATGGTGACAAGCCGGATGAGGGCGTAGAGCCAAATGACAACGAGAAGGTCGCCGCCATGGGTGCGGACGAGACCCTCACCGAAGACAGCGATGGCCGCGAGGATGACCGAAAGGATGCCGACGACGAGAAGATAGAGGAGCCTCACGACGCGATTACCTCGACCGTGTGTTTGTCATTCGTATAGACGTCGATCTTACCCGCAAGAGCGAGCCCCTTCCGGACGATCTCTTCGGCAGACAGGTCCGTGTTCTGAAGGAGCGCAAGCGCGCCTGCGAGGGCGAAATTGCCCCCGGACCCGATGGCGATGCAATCACCCTCCTCCATGTTCTCCGGCTCGATGACGTCGCCGAGGCCCGAGAGCATCAAGGTCGTCTCCTCATTGGCGACGATGAGCAGCGCTTCCAGTCGGCGCAGTGCCCGGTCGGTGCGCCAATCCTTGGCAAGCTCGACACAGGCGCGGGTGAGCTGCGTCGGATACTGCTCGAGCTTTGCTTCGAGGCGTTCGAGAAGGGCGAAGGCGTCCGCCGTTCCGCCCGCGAAGCCCGCGATGACCCTGCCGCCTGCGATCCGGCGCACCTTGCGCGCATCGCCCTTGGAAATGGTCTTGTCCATCGACACCTGGCCGTCGCCCCCGACTGCCACCTGCCCGCCGCGCCTCACCGCTAGGATCGTCGTCATGGCTCGGGCTCCTTCCCGTTAACGCTTTGAACTGGCCCTCAATTGGGATGGCCGATGCGATTCGCCAGCCCTTCGGGACAAAACGGCCCCTAGCGCCCCTGCAGAAAAAATGCAGCCCGCTCGGTTTGTTTTTCAAACATGTCTCTTGAACCTCCGATTGGTTTGTTTTACAAACTACATTGCGACAACGAGAGGAGACCCCACCATGATCGCTTCCATCCTGTTCCTGATGGCCCCGCTGACCGTCATCGTCGAAGATGTTCAGAGCACCGAAGGCCAGATTTACGTGTCCGTGCAGACCGAAGCGGATTTCGGACAGCAACGCGGCACCGCAGGCACCATCGTCGATCCGGAGACTGGCAATATGCAGTTCGACTTCGACGTGCCCGTCGGCACTTATGGCGTCTCGATCTGGCATGACGACAACGCCAACGGCCAGTTCGATTTCCAGGAAAACGGCTGGCCGCTTGATGCCTATGGCGTCTCGAACAACGGTCAGTATACGTTCGAGGACGCCGCCGTCGAGGTCGGCGAGAACGGTGCGATCGTCCGTATCGACATGACCTACCCCCGCCAATAGCCGCCGGTCCCGGCACCTTCTCGGGGAGGTGCCGACGGTCGACTGCCTCGGCTTCAAAGGCCCTCGCGATCGTCGCAGATCAGCCAAAGCGGGCGGGGAAGACATGCTCCCCGTCTGCCCCAAGCTCGAGCGGCTCGGCCCAGACGACCTCGTCCCGCCTCAGCTTGCGGTAGAGATGCGGGAACAGGGCCCCGCCGCGCGAGGGCTCCCATTTAAGGTCCTCACCGAAATCGTCAGCCTCCAGAGCGACGAGCATCAGGTCATCGTAGCCGGCAAAGTATTTGGCCACGGTCTCGCGGGTCTGCTCGGCGGCGGAGATATGGATGTAGCCGTCCTGAAGGTCGATCGGTGCTCCGGCAGTCTCGCCATCGCGCTCCAGAGCTTCCCACTCGGCCCTGCGGAAAATTTTATAGATCAGCATTGCCCCTCCTCTCTCTGACTGGCCGATGCGTCAAACATAACTGAACCGACAGTTTGGAGAGCGCCGCGACGCAGACTAGCCTTCACTTATGATCGAGCACCGCCAGAAGACCTTCGTCGTCACCGGGGCGAACACCGGCATTGGCTACGGAACCGCCAAGGCCCTCGCCAGGACCGGCGGCAAGGTCATCATCACCGCGCGCAGCAGCGATAAGGGCGAGGCGGCGCTAACCCGTCTCAAGGAAGAGACAGGCCACAAGAACTTCGCGTTGCAGCTACTTGATCTCGGCGACCTCGCCTCGATCCGGGCCGCTGCCGAAGCGCTCAAGCACGAGGACCGCATCGACGTCCTCGTCAACAATGCCGGGCTCGGCACGGCGAAGGGCGGCACCACGAAGGACGGTTTCGAGCTCATCATGGGCGTGAACCACATCGGCACCTTCGCCTTCACCGAAGCCCTGATGCCGAAGATCCGCGCGACCACGCGGGAGAGAGGCGAGGCCCGGATCATCAATCTCAGCTCCGCCGCCCACCAGTTCGCGCGCAAACTCGACCCCGAGAACCTTCTGCCGGAGAAGCGCGGGATCTCCCGTGATGCCTACTCCGAGAGCAAGATGTGCAACCTGCTCCATGCGCGGGAGATGGCGCGGCGCTACGGCATGGTCGGGATCCGCGCCCATGCGGTGCATCCGGGCTTCGTCAACTCGGACTTCGGCCGGAAGAACCACTTCCCCGGTGCTTGGCAGGCGCTGTTCCTGTTGACCAAGCCGATGCAGATCACGCCCGAAAAGGGCGCAAAGACGACGCTCGCAGCCGCCCTCTCCGATGATGGCGCCTGGAACAACGGGCTCTACTGGGAGAAGGAAAAGCCGGCCACCCCAACCCTGCCGAGTGATCCGGATCGTGTCGCCCGCGCCATGTGGGATGAGACCGAACGCCTCCTCGCCGAAAAGGGTTTTGTCATCGAACACGAGGAAGACGAGGACGAGGCGCGATTTGCGGGCCAGACCAGCTCGCTCTTCCCGAACGGGCTCTGACCAGGCTGCGACTTGAGGGCGCTGGGCAAGGCGCCGAAAAAGAGTACCCTTAGTGTTGTCATCTTCGCGTGCCAGAATGCGATGCAATCAAGGGCTCTCGTGGAGAACACAAGGCCTGAACCTCGGGAGGTCGCGCCTATGTTTCGACAGAACGTCGCTTTTACGGCATTCGTCCTCACGCTATGCGCATGCGCCAGCATGGCGCCTCAGAAGAACGCGGCCTTGGCCGTCGAAACCCTCGAGGCGCTGCCGCCACAGAGCTACGCACTCCAGCCCGATACCGCCCGTATGGGCTTCCAGGTGCGCTCGTTCACGCCGGGCGGGGTGAAGGGCGAGTTCGAGGCCTTCTCGGGCGACGTCACCATCATCGACGCCTCGGCACCGGAGGTGTCGGTTCGCGCTGTCGTCGACCTGGACACGATCGAGCTTGGCAGCGAGATGTATGAGAACATCGTCAAGTCGGAGGCGTGGTTCGACGTGGCCGCGCATCCGCAGGCGATCTTCGAGGGCGTTCTGACCGAGTGGCGCGAAGGCGGCATCGGCTCGGTGGACGGGCAGATCACCATCCGCGGCATCACCCAGCCTGCAGCATTCGATATCAGCCTGTCCTGCGATGGCGTCGCGGCCTGTCCCCAAGAGGCCGTGGGCTTCGGAGGCGAGATCGAAATCAGCCGCTCGTCCTTCGGCATGAAGGCTTTTCCTGGTGTCGTGGGCGACCGCGTGAGGCTGTCGATCTCGGGCGAGCTCAGCGCCGTGGCCGCGGAACGGCTGGCAGCGGCGCCCTGACACGCTGGACCTTGTTCATTTCCGTCTGCTAGCAGCGCTCTCTCCTGAAGGAGCGTGAGCAAGTGACCGGCACCCCGCGTACCGCTGAGCGGCACCGCAAGACCAAAGAGACCGACATTACGGTCCGGCTGAACCTCGATGGCGAGGGCAAGGCCGACGTCCAGACGGGCATCGGTTTTCTCGATCACATGCTGGAGGGCTTCGCCAAGCACGCGCTCGTCGACCTCCACGTCCGCTGCAAGGGTGACCTGCACATCGACGGTCACCACACGACGGAGGACGTTGGCATCGTCATGGGCCTCGCGGCCGCGGACGCGGTGGGCGACATGAAGGGAATCACCCGCTTCGGCCATGCCTACATCCCCATGGACGAGACGCTGACCCGCGCGGCCATGGACTTCGCCATGCGGCCCTACCTGGTCTGGAAGGTGGATTTCTCGCGCGACAAGATCGGCGACATGGACACCGAGCTCTTCAAGGAGTGGTTCCAGGCCTTCGCCACCAATGGCGGCATGTGCCTGCATGTCGAGAATCTCTATGGCGAGAACAACCACCATATTGCGGAGAGCTGCTTCAAGGCGTGCGCGAGGGCGTTCAAGATGGCCGTGAGCCTTGATCCGAGGCAGGCCGGTGCCGTGCCTTCGACCAAGGGATCGCTCGGCTCCTGAACTTCTGCCCAGAGCACAAACTTGCGCTTGCATGATGGTTAACGCGAGGTATGGTCCGCTTGCTGCCGAGGGGCAGTTAGGAAACGCCAAAAGGGATAACCTCCACCATGTTCGCATCGATCTTCGCGTCGCTTCTTGCGATGGCCACCGTTCAATCTGCTGACGATCTGGAAGCAGCCTGCCAAGCCTACCAGGCCGAGTATGGCGGCGAGTCGGACTGCAGCTGCCTCGCTGAGAAAGCCGCTGGCGACGAAGACCTGCTCGCCGCTTTCAACGAGATCCAGTCACCGGAAGACCTGGCTGACGCACCGTCGGAAGTGATGGAAGCGATCGAGGACTGCTCGTAAGCACTCTCCAGAGGCGATACGCCTCGGGAGGCGCGCCGCTTATCGGCGCGCCTTTTTTCTTGCGCCGCAGCGAGGGCGCGCTAACCGCTCGGCCATGCCTGTTGTCTGCCTCATCGACTATGGCGCCGGTAACCTCCATTCGGCGAAGCGCGGCCTCGAGCGCGCGGCACCCTCGCCCGACTGGCGGGTGGAAGTCAGCGCCGATCCCGAGACCCTACTTGCCGCTGACCGGCTTGTGCTGCCTGGCGTGGGCGCCTTTGCCAGCTGTGCTGCCGGACTGCGCGCACGCGACGGGGTCGAGCAAGCCATCCACGAAGCGGTCTCGAAACAGGCAAAGCCCTTTCTCGGCATCTGCGTGGGGATGCAGCTCCTCGCCGATCGCGGTCTTGAGCATCAGATCACGGAGGGCCTTGGCCTCATCGCCGGAACGGTGCGCGCCTTGGACGCCAAGGGCCTGCGCGTGCCGCACATGGGTTGGAACGATGTGCGGGCGCGCAAGGAGCATCCCGTCCTGCCTGCAGACAGCGACGCCTATTTCGTTCACTCCTACGTCTTTGAATGCGAAGACGAGGATGCCGTGATCGCCACCTGCGACTATGGCGAGACCTTCCCCGCCGCCGTGGCCAAGGACACGGTGATCGGCGCCCAGTTCCACCCGGAGAAAAGCGGCGCATACGGGCTATCCTTCCTCAAGAATTTCCTGGAGTGGCGACCATGACCGGATTCCAGCTCTGGCCAGCCATCGACCTCAAAGAGGGCAAGGCCGTGCGGTTGCTGCGCGGTGACATGAACACGGCCAAGACCTATGCGGACGATCCGGCACAGCAAGCCTGGACCTTCCGCGATGCCGGATTTGACCGCCTTCACATCGTCGATCTCGACGGCGCTTTCGCCGGCAAGCCTGCCAATGCGGAAGCGGTGGAGCGCATCCTGCGCGAAACCGATGCCACGGTGCAGCTCGGAGGCGGCATCCGCGACCTTCAGACGGCAGAGCGATGGCTCAAGCTCGGCGTGACCCGCGTCATCCTTGGCACCGCTGCCGTAAAGAACCCGGAGTTCGCCCGACAGGCTGCGGAGGAGTTCCCGAACCGGGTTGTGATCGGCCTTGATGCCAAGGACGGCTTTGTTGCCACCGAGGGCTGGGACGAGGCGAGCCAGGTCACGGCCGAAGAAGTCGCGAAGCGCTTCGAAGACGCACCTGTCGCAGCCATCGTCTACACCGACATCGCCCGCGACGGCGCACTCGAAGGACCCAATATCGAGGCCACACGGGCCCTCGCCCGCACCACGCCCATCCCCATCATCGCCTCGGGCGGTATTTCGTGTGCGGAGGACATCACGGCGCTATCCGAGTGCTACAATGACGGTGTCATCGGCACCATCATCGGCAAGGCCCTTTACGAGGGCCGCGTCACGCCCCTCGGCGCACGGGAGGCGGTCAAGGCATGACGCTGAAGACCCGCCTGATCCCCTGTCTCGACGTCAAGGACGGCCGCGTGGTGAAGGGAGTCAATTTCGTCGATTTGCGCGACGCAGGCGACCCCGTCGAAGCCGCCGCAGCCTACGCCGCCGCGGGTGCGGACGAGATCTGCTTCCTCGATATCACCGCGAGCCACGAGGATCGCGGCACCCTGCTCGAGACCGTCACCCGCACGGCAATGGAAGCCCTCTGCCCCCTGACGGTTGGCGGCGGCGTTCGGTCTGCGGATGATGTGCTGGCCCTTCTCAAGGCAGGCGCCGACAAGATTGCGATCAACTCCGCAGCGGTGCGTGACCCATCCGTGCTGACCGAGGGCGCCATGGCGGCGGGCAGCCAGGCCGTGGTCTGCGCCATCGACGCGAAGAATGTCGCCCCGGGCAAGTGGGAAATCTTCACCCATGGGGGGCGGAAGCCGACCGGCATCGACGCCGTCGAATTCGCGCGCGAGGCGGAGCGCAGGGGCGCGGGAGAAATCCTGCTGACTTCGATGGACCGGGACGGTGTGAAGACCGGCTATGACCTCGAACTCCTCCGTGCCGTGACGGACGCAGTCAACATTCCGGTCATCGCATCAGGCGGCGCAGGCGAACTTCAGCATCTCAGCGACGCCGTCACCGAAGGCGGCGCGTCTGCCGTTCTTGCCGCATCGATCTTTCACTTCGGGACGTACACGATCGAAGAGGCAAAAAGAGCCATGCAGGAGGACGGCATTCCCGTGCGTGTCACATGGTAGGCAAGATCGGTCCCGCCCTCGACGCCCTGACCAGGCGCATCACTGCGCGCAAGGGTGATGATCCGGAAAGCTCCTACACGGCGAAACTCCTGTCCGATGGCCGGGAGAAATGCGCCAAGAAGCTCGGCGAAGAAGGCGTCGAGGCAGCCCTCGCCGGGGCCAAGGGTGACAGGAAAGAGCTCGTCGCAGAGAGCGCCGATGTTTTCTATCACCTCGCCGTCCTGCTCGAAGCCAATGGCGCGAGCTTCGATGACGTCGCCGACGAGCTGGACCGTAGGGCAGGCGTGTCGGGCATCGCGGAAAAGGCTTCGCGCAAGCGCCGATAGGCTTTGCCGAAAAGGCTAGGCGCAGCCGGATCAGGCGTTAGGCTCTCCTTCCAGGGAAAGAGAGGTGGCTGTGCTGCGAGCGAGCTTTGTATCCGCGATGCTTTTGTTGGTCGCTTGTGCGACGGAAGCTCCTTCGCAGAAGGCAGATGAGCGCGATCCGGCATT
Organism: Parvularcula lutaonensis; assembly: GCF_014651915.1. Classification (GTDB taxonomy): domain Bacteria; phylum Pseudomonadota; class Alphaproteobacteria; order Caulobacterales; family Parvularculaceae; genus Parvularcula; species Parvularcula lutaonensis. The sequence goes on along the minus strand of NZ_BMXU01000002.1, from coordinate 445,625 downwards.
CGCCGTCTTCACGCCCGCGCCAAAGAACACCTCGGACCTCGACTATGCAATCGTCGATGAATTCCTGACCGCTTATGTCGTCGAGACCGGACGCTCCTTGCGGATCCGGGCACCGTCAGTAGACACGCCGACGGGCACAAGGGTGCGCTATGGCCACACGTCTCCCTTGCGTCTTGAAGGAAACAAGATCCTGTTTTCGGAATTTCTTCCGACCACGAAGCACAATGTCGCCGACTGGGTAGAGAGCCTCGTGGAGATCGGCAATACGCGCGACCTGACCGCACTGCCGCGCAACGAGCAGCTTGCCTACTGGTTCAACCTGCACAACCTGCTCGTCATCCGTGAGATCGCACGGACCTACCCCGTTCGTTATCCTTCCCGGATCGAGCCTCTGGGTGATGGTGCCAGTTTGCACGACGCAAAGCTGGTGACGATCAAGGGGGTACCATTGTCGCTGAGGGACATCCGCACAAGGATTGTCTACACCAACTGGTCAGACCCCCGCGTGATCTATGGCTTCTTCCACGGCGACCTCGGTAGCCCGAACATCCGGCGCGAGGCGTGGAAGGGCGCGACCATGTCTGCTGACCTCACCGACAATGCGAAGGAATTCGTCAACTCGCTGAGGGGAGTGCAGAACACCTTCGGTCCGACACTGGTCTCACGCCACTACGCCGAGGCACGGCCCTATCTCTTCCCTGACTGGCCCGAAGACCTGCGCGACCACCTCCTCGCCTATGCCGAGGAGGAGGTGGCGGCGATTGTGCGGACAACGGAGGAGTTCGGATTTGCCGAGTATGAAGACCGGGTTGCCGACCTCATGGGCGGCATGAACGGCCCGGTGGTCGAACCGCTGACGGACAATCTCGATGGCCTGGGCTTCGGACCGCCGGGGCAGCAATTCCAGAAGCAGTCGATGTACCGGGAGTACAGGGAAAAGCAGATCCAGCTCATCCGGAAGTTGCGTCGCCGGGGCGCGACAGTCACGATCGTCGATGAACGGACCACCGACCCCGGCGAGGAAGTTCAGTAGGCTTACGCGACGAACCCGTGCTCCTCGGCCAGCTCGCGGAGGTTCTTCTCCGGGCGTGCGCCGTAGTGGCTGATCACTTCCGAAGCCGCCAGAGAGCCCAGCCTCCCGCACTCTTTCAGAGGCATGCACTTGGTGAAGCCGTAGAGCCAGCCCGCCGCATACGCGTCGCCCGCGCCGGTCGTGTCGACCAGTTGCTCCGGAGCGATGGCGTCGACCTTCTCGATCTCGCCTTCAGGGCCAAAGACGTAGGAGCCATCGCCGCTCATCGTCACGACGCCCCACTTCGACAATTCGCGCATGGCCTGCGCCGCTTCGAGCGGGTCGGACTTTCCGGTGAGCTCGATGGCTTCGTCCTTGTTGGCGAAGACGATGTCGATCTTCTCGCTGATGAACTGGCGTAGCGGTTCGAGGTGGCGCTGGACCATGCCGCTGTCCGCCAGTGTGATAGCCGTGAAGCGGCCTGAATCCTTGGCGCGGTTCGCGGCTTCGACACAGGTGGCACGGCTCGCTTCAGTTTCGAAGTGATAGCCTTCGATGAAGAAGACCTGCGCCTCCTCCACGTCACCGGGCTGGAGGTCTTCGATGCGAATGTCGCCGGCGACGCCGAGAAAGGTCTGCATGGAACGCTCGGCGTCCGGGGTGACAGCGATCAGGCAGCGACCGGTCGGCGTATCGCCCTTGCGCGCTGGCGTATCGAACTTGACCCCGACCGAGCGCATTGATTCGCGGTAGGTGGTCCCAAGCTCGTCATCGGCGACAGTGCCGATGAAGCGCGCGGAGCCGCCGAGGCTCGCAATGCACGCCAGCGAGTTGCCGGCCGATCCGCCAGCGACCCTGTGCGTCGTCGCGCCGAACGCATCGGTGAGCATCGCCGCGCGATCTGCATCGATCAGCGCCATGCCCCCGCGAATGATGTCATACCTGTCGATAAACGCGTCATCGACCTCGCCGAGGACATCGACTATCGCATTACCAAGTGCAGCGACCTGGACTTCGCCCATGATGGATTCCCTGTTTCGAAACCCGCGGATTAACGGCGGAGCATGGCTCCTGTCCATGGCCCTCGTCCTTACGGCCTGTGCAGGCTCGGGGCGCGATGCGGGCGGCTCGGATCCCCTGGGCGCGCTCATCGGCAGGGAGACAGGGCAGCAAGGCTCGTCCGCGGGCCTGCGGCCGGGTCCGGACGCTTCGACCTTTATCGGTCGGGAAGTCGCGCAGCTCGAGGCCCTTGTGGGTCGCCCGGCCCTCATCCGCCGCGAGGGGCTTAACGAATTCCGCCGCTATGACCTTCCCCGTTGCCGCGTCATCGCCATCGTCGCCCCGGCAGGCGGCATGGTGCAGACCCTGACCACCGGCCCGCTGGTTTCAGGCGATGCGCCGCCCAGCTTCCCCAGTTGCACTGCCGGGCTTTGACGGCCCGGCTCTCTCCAGATTTTTAAACAGCGCGAAGCCAAGCCGGGCTAGGTTTCCGGGATGAGCGAAACCCAGGCAGCCGCAGCCCCCGCCGAACATCCCGACAAGGGTTGGTTCTGGCGCACCGTTCGCCCCTACACGAAGCCCGAAATGGCGGCGATGCTGATGCTCGGCTTCGCCTCGGGCTTGCCGCTTTATCTCGTCTACCAGAAAACCGCGTTCTGGCTGCGCGAGGAGGGGGTCGAGCTATCGACCATTGGGTACTTCTACTGGCTGGGGCTCTTCTATTCCTTCAAATTCGTCTGGGCGCCGATCATCGACAGGTTGCGCCTGGGACCGCTCACCGATCGGCTGGGCCACAGGCGGTCATGGATGGTGACGTCGATCCTCGGAACAGTCCTCGGACTCATCCTTATAGGCACCAGTGACCCGTCCGAGGGCCTGACCCAGACTGTCCTCGGTGCGATGCTGCTCGCCTTCTCGGGCGCAACGCTGGACGTCTCGATCGACGCATGGCGGATCGAAAGCGCGCCGTCCGAAGCGCAGGCCAGCATGGCCGCCTCCTACTCGCTCGGATACCGCGGTGCCCTGATCTTCTCGGGCCTTGCACTCGTCATAGCAGGGATTGCATCGTGGCTCGTCAGTTACCTGGTCATGGCCGCAGCCATGGGCCTCACCGCGGCGCTGGTTCTCATCATCCGTGAGCCGAAGTCCATCAAGAAAACGGTCCGGCTCGGCGAGCTGCCGCTTTTTGCAGGCCCGCCACAGGCCGTTGCAGTCGCGCTTGGGCTCTTCGCGGTCGCCAAGGTGCTCGCGTGGATGAATGCATGGGACATTCTCATCAACGCAGTGGCGTTCACCGCCCTCGCAGGACTCGCGCTCGGGCGCTCCGTTTTCAAGGGCACCAGAACGCCACTTGCGTGGCGCGCGCTCATCGCGGGACTTGGCGTTCTCACGGTTTATTCTGGGCCTGTCCTGGAGGGCCTCGGCGTGCTGCCTGAGAACGAGCAGTTCGCCAAGCTGGTCGTCGTCCTGCTGACAGTCGCGGCGATCATCGGGCTTGCCTGTGCGGTCGTCGGTGCCTCGCGGTCGGCCGGTGGCCAGCTCTCACTGACTGACGAAGGCATTCCGCGGGGACGTGTCTTCGTCCTCTATGCCACGCCGTTCCTTCAGATCTGGGACAGGTTCGGAAAGGTGCTGATCCCGATCTTCATCCTTGTCCTGATCTACAGGCTTTCCGATTTCACCATGGGCGTGATGGCGGTGCCGCTCTACGCCGATCTTGGCTTCGAGAAGGCTGTGGTGGGCGGCATCCAGTCGGTGCCAGGCGTGATCGCGACCTTCTTTGGACTGTTCCTCGGCGGCGTCGCGGCGACAGCCTTTGGCCTGACCCGCAGCCTCGTCCTTGGCGCTGTCCTGACCCTCGTCACCAATGGTGCCTACGCCTGGTTCGCAGGGGTGGCGACGTCGGAAGATGTCGATCTTCTTCTTTATGCGATCTGTGCGGACAATATCGCTGGCGGCTTCGTCACGACGGTCTTCATCGCCTATCTCTCGAGCCTCGTGGATCCCGCCAATGCAGCGACGCAGTACGCATTGTTCAGCTCTGTCTACGCCATTCTCAACAAGTTCGTGGCAGGCTTCTCGGGCATGATGGTCGAGGCGCTTGGCTGGGTGAATTTCTTCCTTCTCACCGCAAGCTACGCCATCCCCGCAGGACTGCTCGTGATCCTCGTCGCGCATCTCCAAAAACGCTATCCGCCCAAGGAGATCGTTGCGCCGGAGCCTGAGACCGCATGACCACCCCCGTCGTCGGAAGCGTCGAGACCGGCGCAAAGCCGCGCCGTTCCCTGCCTGCGCTGTTCAACGGCGCAGGGCTGTTCGTCATGGTCGGTTTTGTCCTCTGGATCGGGCAGGGCGTCCTGATCCCCCTGGTCATTGCTGCTTTCCTCAGCTTCCTGATCGTTACCGTGAAGAGGCGCATCGAACGCCTCCCGGTGCTCGGCGCACTGCTGCCGGAAGGCGCAGCTTTCACACTGGCCTTCGCCGCGATCGTGTTCGTGCTTTTCGTGCTGGTTGCAATCATCAGGACCAATATCGAGGCGGTCATCGCGGCAGCACCGAGCTACAATGCCCGCCTGGTCGAGATCTGGTCGGGGTTCAACGCCTATGCGATGAGCCTGCCTGGCATCGGCCCGGATCTCGAAAGCGCCCTCGACACTCTGCAGGATAACGCAATAGCGGTCGTCCAGGGCTATCTCGGCAATTTCGCTTCGATTGCGAGCGGTGCAATCGGCAGCCTGGTCACCGTTCTCCTCTACACGGCTTTTATGCTGGTCGAGCGGGGGCAGTTCATGAAGAAAGTCACGCGGATCGCAGGCCCGCACGGTGCCGAACGCCTGGTCTCGGATGTCATTGACGATATCGGCCGCCTCGTCCGCGAATATATCTCCGTGAAGACGCTCACAAGTCTGATGGTCGCGATGATCTCCTTCATCATCATGACCTTCTTGAGCATCGACTTTGCAGGTTTCTGGGCGCTACTGATCTTTGCGCTCAACTTCATCCCGGTCATCGGTTCGATCATTGCCGTGATGCTGCCGACTGTCCTGGCGCTGGTGCAGCCAGGTGGCGGGGTGACCTTGTTCATCCTCACTGGTGTGCTGCTCACCACGGCACAGCAGGTCGTCGGCAGCCTGATCGAGCCCAGGATGATGGGGCGGTCGCTGAACCTCTCGCCGCTTGTCATCCTCCTCAGCCTTGCAAGCTGGGGCTCCCTATGGGGGATTGCCGGGATGTTCCTCTGCGTACCGATGACGGTCGCGATGATGATCATCCTGGCGCAATTTGACGCGACCCGCCCCGTGGCCATCCTTCTCTCGGACGATGGCGAGGTCGAACCGCTCAAGCGCGGCGAGAGCCGCTAGGCGTCCCGGCGCTCACCCAGCGCCGCCAGGGTCAGGCCGGGAAGCGCCGCGAAGTTGCTGAGATAGCGCGACCGCACGGCAGGTTCCTTCACCGCCCGGTATGCCCACTCAAAGCCGGTTCTTGAGAGGATCTTCGGCGCGGGGACCGTATCGCCGGAGACGTGCCTGACCACCGCGCCGAGATGGGCCAGGACCGGAGCGTTGAGCCTGTCGAGATTGCGCTCGATCCACGCTTGGGCCTTCACGGCACCGAGGGCGAGGACGAGCATGTCCGCCTCCATGGCATTCAGGGCTTCGATATGGCGGTCAGCACTCAGGTCATCGACTGATCCATGACCCGGATTGTACCCTCCCGCACCGATCAGCGGCGTCTCGGACCGGTTGAGAGCCTCAGATGCCCTGACGGCTTCGTCATTCTCCGCCCCGAAGAAGCCGATCCGCAAAGCGCCGCCTTCGCCGGCCATCAGTCGCTCGAAGATCTCGACCCCCGTCACCCGGTGAGGGAGAGGCTTCCCGGCGAGTCGGGAGAGAATCATCACCGGGGCACCATCACAGGTGACCAGGTCCGAATTCATCAGTGTTCGCCTGAAATCCTCATTGGCCCGCGCCAACACGACCCAGTCGAGATTGGCGGTGGAGATCCACAGCCTATCTTTCCTCGCGGCAGCTTCGGCGATCCGTTCACAGATGGCCTCGCCCGACAGGTGGTCGAAGGGGATGCCCAGCAGCTCCGTCGTTTTCCTGTCAGTCACGGGACACCGCCTCGCTCAACACCGGGGCCAAGGCCTCCGCTTCCGCCGCCCTACGCTCTGACCGGCGCCAGGCAAGTCCGAGATCCCGCGAAGGGACAGAACCGTCGGGATCGCGGATCGGCACGATGGCCAGCCCTTCGGCCAAACCCTGGTCGAGGGCGAGTTTCGGGAGCAGGGTGATGCCAAGCCCCGACTTCACCATCTGGACAAGCGTGAAAAGAGAGGTCGCTGCAAATGCGCCCCCTGCCTGCCGCTCGGGCAACCTGCAGGCGGACAGCGCGTGGTCGCGCAGGCAATGGCCATCTTCGAGCAGCATCAGCGGCTCTCCCAAAAGTTCATTCGTCACCACCTTCTCACGGTCCGCAAGCGGATGGTCTTTCCTGCAGACGAGGTAGAACGGATCCTCGGCAAAGACGCGGCAGTCGAGCCCCTCGCTTTCCACCGGCAGGGCCAGGACGGCCGTATCCAGCTGCTCGGTGCGAAGGAGCTCCACCAGGTTCGCTGTCAGATCTTCGCGCAGGAAGAGTTTCAACGCCGGAAACGCTTTTTCGATCGCGGGCATCGCATCGGGAAGGAGGAACGGCCCGATCGTCGGGATCAGCCCGAAGCGATAGTCTCCCTCCAGCAGTGGCTTCGTGGTGGAGGCGGCGCGGACCAGCTCACGGGCATCGGCAAGAAGGTCTTCTGCCTTGCGGCGCACCGCCTCCCCGGCCTGGGTCAGGGCAAAGCCTTTGGCCGAGCGATCGACCAGCGTGGTTTCGAGGGTCGCCTCCAGTTCCTTGATCCCCGAGGACAAGGTGGACTGCGAGACGAAACACGCCTCTGCGGCCCGGCTGAAGCTCCCGGTGCGGCAGAGTGCCTCGAAAAACTGGAGTTGGCGAAGGGTCGGCAGGTGCTGCATGCGCTATCGATAATTCCGATGAAGTGGGACAGCAATATCAATTTGCCTCTCGCCCCCGCTTGGACCATTTCATGGCCACGGGTCGGCGCAGCGTCGGCCCCGAAACGAACGCAATCAAAGCGCAATCATAATGGAGACCCGAATGCTCGGTGTTGGTGACCGCATCCCTGACTTCAAAGTCGTCGGCGTGAAGCCGAAATTCATGCATCACGAAGAAAACGGTGAGAGCGCCTTCGAGGACATCACCCAGGACAGCTTCCCGGGTAAGTGGAAAGTCATCTACTTCTACCCGAAAGACTTCACCTTCGTGTGCCCGACCGAGATTGCCGAGTTCGGCCGTCTGGCGAAGGAATTCGAAGACCGTGACGCAGTGGTGATGGGCGGCTCATCGGATAACGAATTCGTCAAGCTCGCATGGCGCCGTGACCACCCGGACCTCGCAGAGCACCCGGCCTATCAGTTTGCCGACACCACTGGCAGCCTGATCGATGGCCTCGGCATCCGCTCGGAGGAAGGCGTTGCCCTTCGCGCGACGTTCATCGTCGACCCGCATGGCATCATCAACCATGTCTATGTGAATAATCTCAATGTCGGACGGAACCCGCAGGACACTCTGCGCGTTCTCGATGCACTTCAGACGGACGAGCTCTGTCCCTGCAACCGCCCTGTCGGCGGTGAGACGCTCTAACCCTCTGAAGCCATAGACCGGTTCGCACCTGCCCTGCCCCTTAGCGAGCCCGGTTCTGAGCGCTGGCCCGGATACCTTCCCCCCTGCCCTGATGTCCGGGCCAGCGCTGCCCCCCTCTCACACACGTTTTCCTGGAGGTGACACATGTCGCTCGAAGCCCTGCGTGAGCAGCTCCCTGACTACGCCAAAGACATCAAACTCAATCTCGGCAATCTCGCCAGCGAAGACATCCTTGACGAGCAAAAGCGCTGGGGTACGTTCCTGTCCTGCGCCATCACGGGCCGGAGTCCGGACGTGATCAAGGCTATCGCGGCCGAGGCCGAATCCAGGCTCTCGCCCGAGGCGGTCCGCGCCGCAAAGGCCGCTGCCGGCATCATGGCCATGAACAACGTCTTCTACCGCTTCGGTCACGAAGCCGGGAACGAAGTTTACAAGACCATGCCCGCAAAGCTCCGTATGACGATCATTGGTAATCCCGGAGTTGACAAGGTCGATTTTGAGCTCTGGTCGCTCGCTGTTTCCTCGATCAACGGCTGCTTCATGTGCGTCGATTCCCATGAAGCGATCGTGCGCAAGGCAGGCGTGACATCGGAACAAATCCAGGCAGCCGTCCGGATCGCAGCGGTGGTTCAGGCCGCGAGCACCATCATCGAGGGTGAGAAGGCCCTTGCCGGCTGACGGTTCAGGCCCTCCCGCCTAGCGGCCTTCGGCGCCGTTCGCTCCGGAGGCCATGATGCCGGTAGGCGACACCGGCTCGGCGAGCGCACGCGCGAGGCGCGCGGATCCCTCGTCCGATGTTTCCGCAAGGATCATGCCCGCCGTCGCCGGAGGAAGTTCGGACAAGACAGCCGCGGCCTCGCTGACCGGGAGAGCTTCGAGAAAGCGCGCGGCCTTGTGGGGAGGCATGGAAGCCGCCATCGACCGGATTTTCCGGCGCTGTGCAGCATCCGCTTCCGAAGGCCCGTCCTTTTCCGTGACGCGAGGCTGTGTGACACGGGCAGGCGCCGCAAGGGTTACTCTGCCAGATCGATCCTCTGTAGGCCGACCTTCGGGAGAGGGATCAATCTTTATTTCGACATAGGGTTCGCTCGCCGCAGGCTTACCCATCAGAATACCTGCCATTCGCAGGGGTCCGCCGAGGTGACTCACCGCAGCCACGATGAAGAGCGCCGCGATAATAGCGAGGATATCCGGCCTATTCACCGACAGCCCTCAGGAACGGGTTATTGGAAAGCGAGCCGGTGGCGGACGCAGCGTCAGGGGCCGTGCGCAGGTTCAACCCGCTATCCACCGGGCTTTCCTCGCCATGCAGGCGACGGAGCCTGGTCGCCACCTCCAGCGCCTTCGTCAGGGCGTGGATTTCCATTTCAGCCTTGTGGACCAGAGGCGTGAGTGCCTGTTCCGTGAGCTGACGGGCTTCGGTGCAGCGCCGCATGTGTTGCCCCATCTGCCCCTCGATCGCATCGAGCAGATCATCCACCTCCTGGCGTTTGACCTGGAGATCACCATAGCGGGCATCGAGAGCGGCTAGGCTTTCCTTCACCTGGTCCCGGATCTCCGCTGCCGCGCTCTGGGAGAGCCTGGTCGCCTCTGTCAGGCGCTTGATCGCCTCTCCCACGCCGCGATCGGCGCGCTGGAACCGCTTGAGCTGCTGGTGGAGGCGCAGGCAATAGAGCGCCGCGCCGAGAGACGCCATGACAAGAATTGCGTCCGTGTAAAGAGCGAAGTTCTGTTCCATCACCAACCTCAAAGAACAATAAATTCGGTAATCAGCACGCCGCGGTAGGCATCGCCGAGGACATCCTGGGCCCGGGATTCAAGGGCCGAGCGGATCATCGGGAGACCCTCGGTCGACCGGAGCGCGGCCGCGTCGATGACCCGCATCGCCGCGATGAAATCGTTGCGCAGAACAGGCTTCAACTGCTCCGCTGTGTCAGGATCCACCGTCATCACCGCCACGCCAATGTTGAGCCTGGGCAGGGCCGGGCGGATGTCCCGACTATCAGCCAGTGAGACGACGAAGACGTCGAGGTTGACGATCGCGACCTGTTCTTTCGCTTCCGCCTCGACAATCACCTCTTCACCGGCTGGCTCGCCGCCTGCGATCATGCCGGGAACGTCGAAGTAAAACGCCGCTCCCGCCGCCGCAGCAACGAGCGGAAGGCCGAACAGGAGCGGCTTCATCAAGCCTCCGCCTTTTTTGGGTTCGTCGATTTCGGCCTCTTCGGACATGGCAACCTCACCTGTTCACCATGCCGGTATTGCAACCATAGGTAAACACTCTCTTAAGAATTTGGTGACCATATCCACCTCAGGTTGAAGGTGCTCAGGGTATGGATACTCTCCTCGAACGATTCAAAGGCTGGACTCTCCGCCAACGAATTATCGCCATTGCCGGGGCAAGCGTCGCGCTGGTCCTGGTTGCTGTCATGGTGCGCATGGTCAGCAAGCCGGACATGGCTCTCCTCTACGCAGGCCTTGACGACGCGGCGGCCGGTGACATTGTCGCCGCGCTCGACGCTGCGGGGACAAACTACGATGTCAGGAATGGCAGCATCTACGTGCCCGCCAAGGACCGCGACCGCCTTCGTCTGACGCTCGCCCAGCAGAGCCTGCCCGCCCCGGCGAACGAAGGCTACGAACTCCTCGACAGTCTCGATGGCTTTTCCACGACCTCCGAGATGTTCTCCGCAACCTACTGGCGCGCCAAGGAGGGCGAGATCGCCCGCACACTGATGACTATTCCCGGCGTCAAGGCCGCGCGCGTTCATATCGGCACACCCCAGCGCGGGGCTTTCGGCCGCCGTGATGACAACAGGACGGCATCTGTCACCCTCACCGCGCCCGGCGGCCTTTCAGACGGGCAGGTGAGGGCCATCCGCTACCTCACGGCTCTCGCTGTGCCGAAACTTGCCGCGAGCGATGTCGCAGTGATCGACGTGGCCCGCGGCCTTCTAACTACGGATGATGCCGAGGTCGCTTCTGGCTCGGATCGCCGCGCCGACGAGCTCGAGCGGAGCCTCCTTGCCCTCCTGGAAGCCCGTGTCGGACCAGGCAATGCACGGGTGAGCGTAGCCATGGACATCATCAGGCGGCGCGAAGAGATCGAAGAACGCGCCTATGACCCCGACAGCGCCGTCGTGACTGCGCGCAGTCGCGAGGAAGCGCGCAGTACCGACGAAAACCGCAATGGCCCGGTCACCGTCGCATCCGACCTGCCCGAGGACGTTGTGGAACCCGAAACCAAGGCATCGGTGGACCAGGAACTCCGCGAGGAGGTCGCCTTCGCCGTGAGCTCCACGGATCGGCGCATCGAGCTCATGCCTGGCGGTATTGAGCGCCTGTCGGTCGCAGTCCTCATCAACCAGCCCGTGGACGAAAACGGCGAACCGCTTCCACGCTCTGCGGAGGAAGTCGATGCCCTGAGAGCATTGGTTGAAGCTGCTGCCGGGATCAACGAACAGCGGGGCGATACTCTGACCGTCCGTTCACTCCCTTTCGAGGCTCCTGTTCTGGACGAACCCGTCGAAGCCCCCGGAATGCTCGCACAGTTGCCGGTCTCCCGCATGGTGGAAATCGGCGCGGCCAGCCTGACCCTCCTCGCCTTCGGCCTGTTCGTCCTGAAGCCGATCATGACGAAACCCGGAGGATCCGCATCTGCTGAGATCATCGCTGGCGAGCTGGACTTCGAGAGGCCCTCCTCGGCCGAGCAGGACCCGCTCCTTCTCCTCCGTAGTCGGAGCGCTGAGCGGCCCGATGCTGCAGCCACCCTTCTCAATGCCTGGCTCGACGACAAGGAGGAAGCCGCATGACTGCTGAACCGAACCCCGCTCCCGAAACCCCTGCACTCCCGGAGAACATCTCCAGCCTCAAGATTGAGCTTTCGGTCCGGGTAGGGACGAGCGTCATGTCCCTCCGTGACCTGACGTCGCTGTCGGAAGGTGCCGTGGTCGCCCTTCGGGAAAGTGCGGATCGTCCGCTGGAGCTCTGCGCCAATGGCCACGTCATTGCCCGAGGCGAACTGGAAGAGGCCGAGAATGGCGAGGGCTTGAGACTGAGGATCACTGAAACGAAAGGGTTTCCGAGACAATGAGGTGGTTCCTGCCGATCATTCTCGCGTTACTCGCTGTCGGGACAGCAAACGCGCAGGAAGCGAGCCAGCCAGTGGCATCCGAGGTCGAAGCGTTCATTGAAGACAGCCGGTCGCTGAGGCAGACGCTGATCCCGACTGTAGCCCTGGTGACGCTGCTGTCGGTCGCGCCGGGCATCGCCATGATGATCACATGCTTCCCGTTTATCGCGATCATCTTTTCCTTCCTGCGTCAGGCGCTGGGTTTGCAGACGGCGCCGCCCGCCATGATGATGACCAGCCTCGCTATTTTCCTGACCTATTTCATCATGGAGCCAGTCTTTTCCGACGCATGGACCACCGCGGTGAAACCCGCGCTCGACGGGGAGCTGAACGAGATGGACGCCGCCGGCATTGCTATTGTTCCGTTTAGGGATTTCATGGAAACGCGCGTATCCGAGGACACGCTCTTCCGACTGGCTGATGCGGTCGAACGCCCCATAGCAGACGTTCCTTCTGCTGATCTTTCCCTGCTCATCCCGTCCTTCATGTTGTCGGAGATCACGCGGGCCTTTCAGATCGGGTTCGCCATCTTCCTTCCGTTCCTGGTGATCGACCTCGTCGTTGCATCGGTGCTGATGGCAATGGGGATGATGATGGTACCGCCCGCCGTTGTCGCCCTGCCCTTCAAGCTTGCCTTCTTCGTTTTGGCTGATGGCTGGGTGAACATCACTGAGGCATTGTTGAGAGGATACCTGCCATGAGCGAGACATCCCTTCCTGCCGAGCCCCAGCGAAGCGCTGTTCCCGGCACCATTCTACGCGGACCGGAGCGCGCCGCCGTCATCCTGTCGCTGCTCGAGCCGGAAGTGGCGCGCGGACTGGCCGCCCATTTCGATGAGGGACGTATCGAGCGCGCTGTGGCGACGTTCGAAAGCCTGGGCATGGTGGCCAAGCGCGATCTCCTCGAAACCGTTGCGCAGTTCATAGCCGCACTTGATGGACCTGTCCCGGTGGTGGCTGGTGGCCAGAAGAAAGCCCGCGCCCTCGCAAACGCCCTGACCGCGGCCAATGAGGACGATCCGCAGGCAAAGCAACTCGACAAGCCGGAGCTCGAAGGTTCCCTGGCCGATGCTTCCGACGCCGAGGCCGTGTGGCAACATGTCCGGCAGCTCTCGCCAGAGCAGCTCGCGGCGCTGCTCAAGGGGGAGCGGCCTGCCCTTCTCGCTGCGGTCCTGCAGCGCGTCAGCCGCCTCGCCGCTGGCACGGTTCTCGAGACGCTTGATCCTGCTGTCGCCACGGAGGTCGTCCGCCTGATCATTGACGGCAGGACACCCGCCCCGCGGACATATGACGCCATCGCCCATGTCCTGAAACGACAGGCCGACAGGATCACGGGTCCTGTGGAGGAAGCACGCGACGCAACGCGGGAGCTGGCCGAAGCGTTCAACACCATGCCCGCAGCGGCGCAGGATGCGATCCTCCAGCCTTTGCGCCAGGACCTGCCAGACCTGACCCAGAAGCTCGAGAACCGCCTCCTGCGCTTTGCCATCCTGCAGGAACGCCTGCCAAAAACCGTCGTGCCGACCATCTTCCGCGAAATCGACGACAAGGTCATCGACAAGGCGCTCAAACATGCCTTGCAACACCATCCGGATACAGCGGAGTTCCTGCTGGCCAGCATCTCCCAACGTCTCGCCGAGCAGATCAGGGAGCGCGTCGAGGAACTGCCGCCAGTCCCGCCCGCTGAGGGCGAAGCAGCGCAGACCGAGATCATGCGTACACTTATCAGGTGGGCGGAGGAGGATCGCTTCACCTTCAAACCGCCTCCCGACGAAGCTATGGAATGACCACCCGGACGAGGCGAGCCTGGCCGATCACGCCGTCGAAGTGGTTGTCTGCCGAATCGCGGAGGCTGAAGGTGAGATTCTTCCGGGCTGCCCTTGTCGCCCCGACGGTCATCCCACTCGGTTGGCCTCGGGCCAATCGATTCGTACAAGGATCGGTTACCCAGGCATGGAGACCGTAATGGGTGATCGGCAAGGAACCATCCGGTGACAAGGGGACCGAGAAATCAACTTCCGTATGCCTGAAGCGACGAGACAACTGGTTGATCTTGGGAAGATCTGCCGAAGCGGCGATCGCGACCAAGGACTTGGCGTACTTCATGCCGTTGGCTCCGTCCTTGACTGGGTCCACGCCTCGATGTCGTCCCGCAGGACCGCAGGCGCGTCTGTCGTCGAAAACATGACAAGGCCGAAGAGCGCCCCATCGATCTTCTTGTTCGGGCTCACCCGCTGGTCACCGATCACAAGCTTCGTCGTCCGTGTCGGGACGGGTGCTGCCAGGGCTTTCTGCTTCGATGCACCACCTGCAACGGAGAGGTGCTGGTGGGTAAGCGAGCAGCGAACCGTCAGACTGGCATTATCAGACGGCGCCGAGGAGCTCAGGAAGCTGCTCGAGCCGTTGGTCATCGGGGTGTACATGGACCAATTCGGGTTCGATCGGGCGAAATAACCCATGGACGGTTGCCCGCTGTCCATGGCACCCAGCATCACGCCGTTGCCAAAGCGCTGCATACCTACAAAAATCGAGAACTCCGGTCCCATTGGCAACGGGTCCGTCACCAGCGTGTCGTCTACGCCGTCAAAACGCAGTCCGACCTGGCCACCGATAACCTCGAGCCGCGGTCGCGCCGCATCGCTTCCGGCCCGCGCATCGAGGCCGTTTCCAGAAAGGTCGCGGATCAGTCCGACCACGTCACCGACTTGCGGCGAGGGCCCGGATCCGTCGCGCGCAATCGACATGGAGGAGAGATCTGAAGGGTCGTACCAGACGCCCGTCTCGCCATTCTGGAAGAACGGATTTGGGGGAGGCGGGGGTGGAGCGGCAGTTGGCAGGCCTCGGCCAGCGCTGAACCCGTGGGTCAGTCCAAGGCGCATCACGCGAGGCCGACAATACCTGTCGCGGTCGTTCCTGTGGCAAGGATTCGCGTGGCTAGAACAGCGTACTGAACACCTGACTGGAGACTCGGAAGGGTGGCAGTGTCACCGCCCGTCGTCATCACGGAAACGTCACCGCCGGTCGTGACCATCAAGCCACGGATGGGCGTGATGAGGTCAGCGGCGTCGTCGGGGCCCACACTGAAAGCACGGCTGGGCGGACTCTCGAGGCCCGGCCGGAGGGTTGTGAGGTCGGTCATAGGTTATCCCTGCTAAAATCTTCGTCGGCACACAGCCTAACTGCGCTGGATCGGGCGGGGATAACTCTTGCGCGTATAGGTCGCTCAGGCGTCGAGGAGCCTCTGCACACGCGCGTCGAAGTCTGGGGGCGCTTCGTCGATGGCGAGGGTCTTGTCGCGGGAGGTCTGGCCCCTGGCGACGGTGACGGCGCGCGGCGGCAGGCCCAGCGCCTCGGCCACAGCCGCGCAGACGGCCTTGTTCGCCTTGCCGCCCTCGGGAGGCTGGCTTACCCGGACGATCAGTCGCGCGCCGGAGGGCGCATCATAGCATCCGCCCACGGAAGGCCTCTTCGCACCGGGCGTGACACGGACGGGGAGAAGACGGGCAGCCATGGCGGGTCCCTACGGCAACAACAATCGCCAGGCCAGAGCCCGGCGGGTTCGGCCTCGAGGGGGATGACCCCCTCTTGTCCGCCCCGCCGGCACGCCGTGCCTGAGTTGGGCTCATGGACCAGCAGGCGAACAAGGAGAAAGGGACCCCTCCGGCGTATCCGCCGAACCCCGCTCCTGCTGACACTGGGAGAATAGCGCAGGTTGGTGGGGCGGGGATAAGTTATTACTCGGGGATTAGTCGCTGCGAACGACTTCTAGCTGAAATTTGCTACCAGAGGGGCCGCTCAAGCGAATTCACGCACAGGCATCTCATCCCAAGTTTGGCCTCGATACTCCCGACCAGTCTTCTTTTTGTTCACGCCACCCCATTGCTTGAAAAAGAAGCTCACCCCGGACGCTCGGCACAAGTCGTAGATTCGATTGACCCAAGCCTCACTCATTGGGCGGGAGTTGGGGCCCGACTCGCCACCAACAATTGCCCAATCGATTCCGCTGAGGCTTACACGCCCAACATCCCCGATCAGTGGCTCAAAGGAAACGAACCGCACTTCTGCAGGGCATTGGCGAAGAAAACGAATGCGATCTTTCACACGAGCGTCTTCTACCGAAGTGCCTATCCAGACGTTGCGCGCGACTGCGCGTTGTCGGCTAATCAGAAACTCACGCATTCTGTCTGGCCGCTTGGTTAGAAGCTGGAATGTGTGGCGGCTTTCAACTTCCATGACTGACCACACCTGTTCGATGAATTCGAATGGGACATTCGGATGGAACAGATCTGACATCGAATTTACGAACACGATCCGCGGCTTTTTCCACGAACGCGGCAGTTCGAGCGCATGCTCGACTAGGTTGACATTTCCGGTCCAAACATGTCGCCGACCAGATTTTCTTGTCAGATTACGATAACTTGGATGGTCCATCGACTGCAATCTTGCCGCCATCCGCATCGCGTAGCAGTTGGTGCATCCCGCCGACATGATCGAACAGCCTGTCACCGGGTTCCAAGTAACTTCAGTCCACTCAATGTCAGATATCGTTGCCATCACGCGTTCTTATAGACTGCACTGACCAGTCTTCGACAAAGTCCAATGGCTTTCGGTTCCGGATTCGCCGAGGCAAAAATCAATGAGTACCAATGCCGTCCATTAGGACCAAGCGGTAGCCAGCCATCGTGGACATAGCCCGAGAATTTGCTCTGTATACGCTCAAGCATATACTCAGTTGCTGAGTCTGGCGTTACGAGCCTTTCGGACTGGTTAACAGATCCGAACAAATCCTCAACCTGCGATTCTCGCGTGAAACGCTCAGCCCAGTCAGAAGTTCCGTATAGAGAGTTCAGCGAGTCCACGTGAGTGGGATGGATCTGACCATCACGGGACACTTGACGAAAAACGCCCAAGCCCGCTGGAAACAGGTACCAAAGATCGATCGCCTTGGTGTCAGCGATCATCTCCAGGGTTTCGAACGAAATCTGATTCCCATACGGATCGAAGAACATAACAGTTCTTGTCGTCCTGAAATCAGTGCTTTGACAGAAATCACGGACAGCTTCATTGGCGTCTTTCCTGAGCAAGGTGCTTTTTTCCGACAAGCCAACGTCATCGACACGCTGCTTGAGCGCCGTCAGTTTCCGGCCGTTCTTTTCAGAGAACACGTATCGATCGAACGCCGGGCGTGTTTGCAGTGCCCGCTCTGCCGATCCCTCTATCACGTCGTCCTTGTCTAAAACGTCGCGGAGCAGTGCGGGCTCATCAGCCGTCGAGGGAATTTCTCCAGACCCCGCGAAAGCATCGAAATAGACCCTAGAAAAGCTCTGATTCTTGAGCGCAATATTGTATACCTTAAGGTACTCAGCGATAGCGTTGAGTTTTCTAGATGTATGCGTTCCGCCGAAAGGTTTCTGGGCCATGGCCCGTTAGAAACAAAACACGAACGCAGGTCAATCCTCTTACTCACTCCACATCCAAATAAAGCTCAGACCCCTTCTCGCGGTAGAGCTGGCTCATGTCCTCCATGCCTTTCTTCCGCTCGGCGTCGGACATGGCTTCGAGGTCGGCCTTCTCGTTGTCGCTCAGCCCACCTGCGTAATCGCGGACGTCTTGGGTGATCTTCATGCTGCAGAATTTGGGGCCGCACATGGAGCAAAAGTGGGCGGTCTTGTGGGCCTCTTTGGGGAGGGTCTGGTCGTGGAAGTCCCTTGCCGTTTCGGGGTCAAGGGAGAGATTGAACTGGTCCTCCCAGCGGAACTCGAAGCGGGCGCGGCTGAGCGCGTCGTCGCGGAGCTTGGCCGCGGGATGGCCCTTGGCGAGGTCGGCGGCGTGGGCGGCGAGCTTATAGGTGATGACGCCCACCTTGACATCGTCCCTGTTCGGAAGACCCAAATGCTCCTTAGGCGTCACATAGCAGAGCATGGCCGTGCCGAACCAGCCGATCATCGCCGCGCCGATGCCTGACGTGATGTGGTCATAGCCGGGCGCGATGTCGGTCGTCAGCGGGCCGAGGGTGTAGAACGGCGCCTCGCCACACTCGCGCAGCTGCTTGTCCATGTTCTCCTTGATCTTGTGCATCGGCACGTGGCCGGGGCCCTCGATCATCACCTGCACGCCATGGTCCCAGGCGATCTTCGTCAGCTCACCGAGGGTTTCGAGCTCTGCGAACTGGGCGCGGTCATTGGCGTCGGCGATGGAGCCGGGGCGCAGGCCGTCACCAAGGGAGAAAGTGACGTCATACTGGCGCATGATTTCGCAGATCTCCCGGAAATTGGTGTAGAGGAAGCTCTCCTTGTGGTGGGCGAGGCACCACTTGGCCATGATCGAGCCGCCGCGGGAGACAATCCCCGTCACACGATCCGCCGTCAGATGAATATAGGGCAGGCGCACGCCGGCGTGGACGGTGAAATAATCGACGCCCTGCTCGCACTGCTCGATCAGCGTGTCGCGATAGACCTCCCAGGTGAGGTCCTCGGCGATGCCGCCCACCTTCTCCAGCGCTTGGTAGATCGGCACGGTGCCGATGGGGACCGGCGAATTGCGCAGGATCCACTCGCGGGTGTTGTGGATGTTCTTGCCGGTGGAGAGGTCCATCACCGTGTCCGCGCCCCAGCGGGTGGCCCAGACCATCTTGTCGACCTCTTCCTCCACCGATGACGTGACGGCGGAGTTGCCGATATTGGCGTTGATCTTGACCAGGAAGTTCCGGCCAATGATCATCGGCTCAGCCTCGGGGTGGTTGATGTTGACCGGGATGACGGCGCGGCCCTTGGCGATCTCGTCGCGGACGAATTCCGGGGTGACGAATTCAGGGATGGCGGCGCCGAAGCTCTCTCCGTCAGCAGCGCGCAGGGCAGCACCTTCGGCCGCCTGCTTGCGGCCGAGATTCTCCCGGATGGCGACGTATTCCATCTCCTCCGTGATGATGCCGGCGCGTGCATATTCGAGCTGGGTGGCGAGCTTGCCGGTGAAGCGCTTCGGTTGCGGCACGTTGGGGAAGGCACGCGCGAGGTAGTCGCCTTTTGCGCCGCCATTGTCCTCAGGTTTCACATCGCGGCCGGTGTAGCTCTCGTGCTCACGCCGGGCGATCCACGGCGCGCGGACAGGGGGCAGGCCGCGCTCGACATCGGCGACGAAGCCTTCCTCCGTATACGGGCCTGAGGGATCATAGACCGGGAGCGGCGCTTCGCCTGAAGACGGGTGCAGGATGATGTCACGGACGGGGGCCTTCACGTCCGCGAAGCGGTCCGACTGGACGTAACGCTTGATCGATGAGGGGAGCGGGCCGGTGGTGACCTTCGGGGTCTCGAAATCGGATTGCTTGGTGGGCTTGTTCATGGATTGACCCCTTTATGCGTGGTCTGAGAAAGTGGTGAAGGTCGTGCCGCAGGCGGCGAGAAGCGCCGCTCTGCCCCAAGACAGAGGGAACGGGGGAGTGCCCCGGAATGTCGCGCAAGGCTGCGCGGCTTGGTCCATCATGGCCGTTCCTCCGCCGGTCTTAACCGGATCAGGTTCTAAGGGTGCGTCTCAACCCCTGAGTGGGGTGCCCCTCGGCGAGTGCGGGGAGTAGCGCTTCGCGCAGCGGGAAGCAAATGCGACTGTCAGCCGCCAGTGCCAGGGCGACAGGGCGCGGCGGGCTTATGCGGCGGCGGCCTTCGCGAGGCGGACCGCTCGCGCTGCCGCGCTCAGGAGTTCGCTGCGCCGGACCGGCTTGGCGACATAGCCGTCAAAACCGACACCGAGGAAAGCCTCGACGTCCTCGGGCATGGCGTGGGCAGTCACTGCAAGAACCGGGGGCATCTTGTCCTCGCCGCGCATGGCACGCATCCGGGCGAGGACTTCGGGGCCGTCGAGCTGGGGCATCGAGATGTCGAGGAGGACGACGTCGAACTCGGTCGCCTGGAACAGCTCGAGCCCATCGAGGCCCGAGGACGCCGTCGCGATCTTGGCGCCGGTCGGCGTCAGCAGGGTCTCCAGCACCTTGAGGTTCACCGCATTGTCGTCGATCGCGAGAATACGGCAGCCATCGAGGGGCTCGCTGGGGTCTTCGTCCGTAGCCTCCGGCACCGAGGCCAGGGACTCCCTTTTCGCCACCGGCAGGGCGAGGTCGATGATGAAGCGCGAGCCCTCGCCCTTCTTCGTTTCGACCCGCAGGGTGCCACCCATCGCTTCCACGAGGCCGCGCGTAATCGTGAGACCGAGGCCGGTGCCGCCGTAACGGCGGGTCGTCGAGCTGTCAGCCTGGGTGAAGGGCTCGAAAACGCGCTCGGCTTCCTCGGGCGTCATCCCGATGCCCGTGTCCTCGACGGTGATGAGGACATCATTGGTCCCGCGCTCTTCCACCCGGAGGGTAATGGACCCGGATTCGGTGAATTTGACGGCATTGCCAGTGAGATTGTGCAGGACCTGAACGAGACGGTGCTCGTCGCCGATGCGACGGTCCTGAAACCGATTGTCGACCTCCACACGAAGGTCGAGCCCCTTGCGCTGCGCCTCGGCGGCGTAGAGCGCGGAAACCTTTTCAACCACGTGACGGAGCGAGAAGGCCTCGGCTTCGAAGGCAATGCGGCCAGCCTCGATCTTCGACATGTCGAGGACATCGTTGAGAAGGACAAGGAGGAGGTCCGAGGCCTGCTGCATGACCTTGATCTTGACCTTGGCATCCTCGTCCAACTCTGCCTCCTCGAGTGCGGCAGCCATGCCGATGATGCCGTTCATGGGGGTACGGATCTCATGGCTGAGGGTGGCGAGGAAGTTGGTCTTTGCGGCGCTTGCCGCCTCGGCGACCTTGCGGCGCTGTTCAGCTTCGAACTGCGCGTTGCGCAGCTCGCGGCTTGTGTTCTGGTAGGTGCGGAAGGCCACGGCGAAATGGCCGATGAAGACCGCGGTCGCAAAAAGAAGCGAGCCCGTCGTGGCGAGCGAGACCTGCGGACCACCGAAAAAGGCCAGCAGTGGGAGAGTTACCGTGGTGATCGCGTGGGGAAGGAAGCTCGAGTAGAATGTCGTGGTCTCGTGATGCATGTGGAGCATCACGTGGACCATGCAGCCCGACAGCCAGAAACCGGCGAAAATCTTGAACCCCGGATCGGGGCTGAACCATGCAAGAACGCCAATACTGCCGTAGATGAACGAAGCCTGGATATTCGACAGGCATAGAATCACCATCTCCCGGGTGGACACCGGCTTGATGCGAAACTCCGGCAGGATACGGCGACGAAGGATTGTGTCGAAAGCCTGGCTGACCAAGAGGATACCCAGCCCGATCGCGGGAATCTTCCATCCGAAGCTGAGGCTTACGAAGCCGAAGCCGATGACCGCGATAATGATGCGGGTCGGCAGCTGCGCTTCACGGGCGCGCGCCGTTGCCTTGAGACTGGAAAGCCGTTCCAGCTCCCGGTTGCTGCTGCCCTGGTCCCCAGACATCGGTCCTCTCCTCGACACTCTAATGTTGCAGAGGAGCGTTAATCGCTACTGAACCCGGCGGCGAAAAGTTCACCTATAGCTTGAAGTCAACTTTCGAAAGGATCCTTCATCAGGATGACGTCTTCCCGCTCGGGCGAAGTCGAAACCAGCACCACCGGGCGATCCAGGAGCTCTTCGATCCGCCGGACATATTTGACCGCTTCGGCAGGAAGGTCGGCCCATGAGCGCGCCCCGGCGGTGGAGCCGCTCCAGCCGTCAAGCTCTTCGTAGATCGGCTCGGCCTTGGCCTGCTCGGCGGTGCCCGCGGGGAGGTAGTCGATCTCGCGACCGTCGATCCTGTAGCCGACGCAGACTTTAAGCTTCTCGAAGCCATCGAGGACATCGAGCTTGGTCAGGGCCACGCCGTCGATACCCGAGGTGAGCAGGCTCTGCCGAACGAGCGCCGCATCGAACCAGCCGCAACGGCGCTGGCGTCCGGTGACAGTGCCGAACTCGTGGCCGCGCTCGCCAAGCCTCTGGCCAATCTCGTCATGAAGCTCGGTCGGGAATGGGCCGGAGCCAACGCGGGTGGTGTAAGCCTTGACGATGCCGAGGCCGTAAGCCTGGCCCGCCGAGCCCATGCCCGTGCCGGTCGCCGCCTGGCCCATCACCGTGTTGGACGAGGTGACGTAGGGGAAGGTGCCGTGATCGACATCGAGAAGGACGCCTTGGGCGCCTTCGAAAAGGATGCGTTTGCCCGCCCGGCGTGCCTCTGCGAGGAGCTGCCAGACAGGGGTGGCGAAGGGCAGGAGCTGCTCCGCCGCATGGCGCAGGCTCTCCATGACCGAGGCGGGCTCGATCGGCTCGGCGCCGAAGCCTTTCCGGAGCGCGTTGTGGTGGGTCAGGAGGCGCTCGATGCGGCTCTCGAGACCGTCGAGGTCCCGCAGGTCGGCGACGCGGATGGCCCGGCGGCCAACCTTGTCTTCATAGGCAGGGCCGATGCCGCGGCCCGTGGTGCCGATCTTTCCGGCACCGGCGGCTTCTTCGCGCAGGCGGTCGAGCTCGCCATGAAGGGGCAGGATGAGGCAGGCATTCTCCGCGATAGCGAGGTTCACC
This sequence comes from Parvularcula lutaonensis, assembly GCF_014651915.1. Lineage (GTDB taxonomy): Bacteria > Pseudomonadota > Alphaproteobacteria > Caulobacterales > Parvularculaceae > Parvularcula > Parvularcula lutaonensis. The sequence continues at coordinate 423,262 of NZ_BMXU01000002.1, read as the reverse complement.
GGCGTGATCTTCACGCCCTGGCCTTCGAGGCGCTCTTTCTCGCTGGCGAAGGCCACGGGATCGATGACGACGCCTGAGCCGATGACCGACAGCTTGCCTTCACGGACGATGCCGGAGGGCAAGAGCGAGAGCTTGTAGACCTTGCCGTCGATGACCAGCGTGTGGCCTGCATTATGGCCGCCCTGGAAACGCGCGACGACTTCCGCCCGCGCCGAGAGCCAGTCGACAATCTTGCCCTTGCCCTCGTCGCCCCACTGGGCCCCGATCACCGCGACATGCGCCATTGTTTCGCCACTCCTATCAGTCGCCTGCGCCCTAGGCCGATCACGCACGGAATGAAAGAAGCCTCCTGGCTACTTTTCAGCCATCGGGCCGCCGAAGGTTTCGGCAAAGAAGTCGCCTGTGTTCCAGACAGGCGTCTGCTCGACATCGGCAACACCGCGAATGACCTCCGTGTTGAGCGCAGCGAAGAGGGCGAGCTGGTCAAACATGACGAGATCGATCTCGTCAGAGGGCTGATGGTAATGGGTGGAAAGGAACTTGGGGAATTCCTCCGCCCCCTCGCCGCCGAAGCCGGTGAAAAGGAAGACCGACGGCACGCCCTGCTTGACGAAGCTGAAATGGTCGGATCGTGTAAAGATGCCCTGCTCCGGGATCGGATCGGGGACGAGCGGGATGCCGAGCCCCTCCCCTGCCCGCGCCACGATGGGGCCGAGGGAGGAGCGGTCGCTGCCGAACGCCACGAGATCGACGAAGGGGAACGTCAGGACCGGCATGTCGAGATTGATGTTGGCCACGACCTCCTTGCCCAGCAGGACAGGATTGCGGGCGAGATAATCCGAGCCCTGAAGGCCTTTCTCTTCCCCCGTCAGCGCTGCGAACATGACCGTGCGCTTGGGCGGGTTCGCCGCCAGCTCGCGGGCGGCTTCGAGGAGCGCTGAAACGCCGACGGCATTGTCCATCGCACCGTTGTAGATGCCGTCACTGCCATCGGGCTGGGGTTTCATGCCCACATGGTCGAGATGCGCGGTGACGACAACGATCTCGTTGGCAAGCTGGGCGTCCGTTCCCGGTAGGATACCGATGACGTTGGGGCTTTCGAAATCGGAGACCGTGTTGTCGAAGCGCATCGAGGCCTCGATGCCGAGATTGACGGCCTCCACCAAAGCTTCTTCCGAGGCGATCCCGGCCGTCACCTGCTCCCAGTCATGGCCTGCCCTCTCGAAGAGCTTGCGGCCACCTTCCGCGCCCATCACGATGGTCCCCGCAAGGCCGGGGGCTTCGGTCCAGGCCCGGCCGCCAGCACCGACCCAGGTGACGGGGTCCTCCGAAAGAGCACCCTCAGCATACCGATCGAAATTCCGGACGTTCTCTTCGTATTCCGGAGTAAGGATCTGGACCAGCCCGAGGGCACCCTGCTCCGCTGCCGTGCGGGCCTGCATGCGAGAAAAGGTGGCGCGCTCTTCGCTGCCGAGGAAGGACGGCGCGCCGCGGAACACGGCGACGATGGCACCTTCGGCTTCGATGCCTTCATAGTCATTGCGCCCGTGACGATCGGAAACGAGGCCAAAACCTGCATAGACGACGGGGGCGTTCTCGACCGAAGCCTGCTCGGTCCGGGACAGGCCGACGAACTCGAAGCGCGGCTCGAATGGCTCTCCGTCCACCGAGAACTCCGCCCCGCCATCGAGATTGGATGAGAACCTGCGCAGCGGCACCTTTTGATAGTAGCCCTCGGCCTGGGAGACCGGGTCGAGGCCCAAAGCGAGGAAGCGCTGGGCGATGTAGAGGGCTGCGAGCTCATGGCCGCGGGTGCCTGCCTCACGTCCTTCGAGGAGGTCATCGGCGAGGAAACGGACATCCGCCTCGAGCCTCGCCTCGGCTCCGGGCCACCTTTCGTCTTCGGCCATCTCGATGACTGCAGGCTCCGCATCAGGCCGGGCTGGCTCCGAACAGGCGGCGAGAGCCATCGCCGCCGTGCCCAGCATCACAAAACGCATACCGCCCTCCCGCGGGAACTTTCGGAAAAGCGGCGTAACACTCTTTGCTCCGGGGAACAGCTAAAGCCCTGTCATGCGCGGATGCGGCAGCTTGTGCAGTGCACCCGCGCGGCCTAGCTGGCGCGGATGGCCGCACCCGCTCCCATCTCGAAACCGACCCGCGCCGACTGGTTCGGATGGGGTATGGTGGCGCTCGGCGGCGGGTCCGCGCCCTCGGCGATCAATCTTGCCATCGAGACAGCACCGCCGACGGTGGTCGCGACGGTCAGGCTCTGGTCCGCAGCGGCGTTGCTTCTGGTCTACATCTTGGCAACCGGAAGGCCGATGGCCTCGCCGCTCTCGAAAGAGGGCCGTTCGGTCTGGCTCTACGCCATCGCGGCGGGGTTCATGGGATACGCCATGCCGTTCCTCCTGTTCCCCTACGCCCAGCTCCAAGTCAGCTCGATCATGGCCGGGATCGTGATGGCATTCCTGCCCGTCATGGCAGTCATCATGGCTGCGGCCTTTGCCGGGGAGCCCATGACCAGGCGGTCGCTCACCGGCGTGCTGGTCGGCTCGACAGGGGTCCTTTTCCTGATCGGTCCTGCCTTGCTCGGCGGGGCCAGCGGAACCGTGGCGGGCATCGTGATGCTGCTCATGGCCGTCTTCGGTTACGCGTCGCTCGGCGTCATCATGCGGCGGGCACCGGAGTTTCCGGCGCGCAGCTTCGCCGCGATGATGATGCTGGCGGCGGCGATCATGTCGACGCCGGCGATCTTCATCTCGGACCTCGAAGGCATCTCTGCCGCAAGCTGGGCGGCCATCGCCTATCTCGGCATCGTGCCGACAGGGATCAACGCGATCCTGATCGTCGCCACGGTCAGGCGGGCCGGTGCCGCCTTCCTGTCGACAAGCGCCTATGCCTCTCCGGTGCTGGCCGTCTTTTTCGGGATCCTGTTCTTTTCAGAGCCGCTTCACCTTTATCAGGTCCTCGGCCTACTGACGATCCTGACCGGCATCGCGCTGACCCAGAACGCCTTCGCAAGGCTTCAGAAGACCATCGTGCCGCGCATTGTCACAACGGCATTTCCGAACAGAAAAACGCGGTCACCGGAAAGCAGGCAGGAGGCATCTCCGCCGCGGGCGGATGCCTGATGGGCCGTGATCTCGGTCTTGCCGAGTTTTTTTGACCAGTAAGGCACCAGCATGGCGTGGAGAGATCCCGTGAAGGGGTCCTCGGGGATGCCGAGCTTAGGCGCGAAGAGACGGCTGACGATATCGGTCTTCTTCCCCGGCGCCGTGATCCCCAGTTCGGGCACCGGCAACGCTTCGATCGCAACCATGTTGGGCCGGACGGCGCGGACATCCTCCTCGGTGGGAAGAACGGCGAGCCAGAATTGGCCTTCAAGAACCTCGAGTGGCTCGGTTCCAATGGCATCCGCGAGGCTGGGCGGATTCTCGACCTTCTTGGGCATGTTGGCGGGCAGGTCGAGCGAATAGCTCTCGCCCTTACGGCCCACCGCCAGTGTCCCCGACTTCGTCTCGAAACGGATGCTTTCGGCTTCGATGCCATGTTCCGTGAAAAGAGCGAACCCCGACGCGAGGGTGGCATGGCCGCAGAGGGGAACCTCTCCACCGGGCGTGAACCAGCGAAGGTCGTAATAAGCGTGCTCACGCTGAACGAGGAATGCGGTTTCGGAGAGGTTATGCTCCTGCGCGATCTTCAGGAGCGTGGCGTCATCGTAGAACCGGTCGAGCACCATGACGGCGGCAGGATTGCCTGCGAAGGCTTTGTCCGTGAACGCATCGACGACGGTGAATTCATGCTCCGTCATGCCGCTTCACGCTCTGCCATGACCTTTTCATAGGCTTCGTTGATTGCTGCCATGCGGTGCTCGGCAATGGAGACGAGCTCTGCGGGCACCCCGCGGGCAAGCATGGCATCGGGGTGATGCTCCTTGGCAAGCTGGCGATAGCTTTTCTTGAGTTCATCCGTAGGCATATCATGTGCAACGCCGAGAACCGCATAGGGATCGTCTTCGTCAAGGCCCACATGGGCAGCTTTCACGCGGCGGAAGCAGGCTTCGGAAATGCCGAAGGCATCTTTGATCCGGTGCAGGAGCTCAAGCTCGCCCGGATGCAGCACGCCGTCGGCCATCGCGACGTGGAACAGGCAATCGAGCACGTCCTCGAGCACAGCCTCCTCGCCGCGGAAGAGGCGTCCGACCTGCTTGGCGTAGCTCGCATAGCCAGCCACATCGGCCTTGGCGAGATCGTAGACCAAGCGGACCTTGTGCTCTTCGGCTGGGGGGACCTCGAAGAAGTCACGGAACGCCGCGAACTCGTCCTCCGTGGCAATGCCGTCCGCCTTCGCCATCTTGGCGGAAAGGGCGATAAGCGCGATCGAGAAGACGGCGGCATCGCGACGGCGCTTCCTTTCTTCGATCGCATCCATGACGGCGCTGAGGGTCGCATCCCTCGCCGATTCAAGAATGGCGGCAATTCGTTCCCACAAGGTCATCGGAGCGTTCTGCACCAAGAACCATGACGGTTCCAACACCCGAAAATGACTGAGTGGACAGGATAGGGATGCCGGCGTGCCGCCGGGCGCTGGCAAAGGCGCTGGGCGGGCACGGGAGGAAGGGTATGTAGAAACCATGAGCATTCAAAGCCGCAACCCCGCCACCGGAGAGGTGCTGGAAACCTTCAGCGCCCTTTCAGACCATGCCATTGAGGACAAGATCGCCCGCGCCGCGGAGGGCGCCGAGGCGCTGCGCCTCCTGCCCGTGAAAGACCGGGCGAGGCTGCTCGAGAAACTGGCAGGCCTCCTGGAGGAAGGATGCGAGGATCTCGCGACAATCGCGACGATGGAGATGGGCAAGACCCTCGCCGCCGCGAAGGCCGAAGTGAAGAAATGCGCCTGGGTCTGCCGCTACTACGCCGAGCATGGACCCGAGTTCCTGCGCGATGACCCTGTCCAGATCGACGAGGGGTCGGCCTATGTCGCGCACCTGCCGCTGGGCCCGATCCTCGCGGTGATGCCCTGGAACTTCCCCTACTGGCAGGTCTTCCGCTTTGCCGCGCCCGCGCTGGTAGCGGGAAATCCCGGCCTCCTGAAGCACGCTTCGAACGTCCCGCAGTGTGCGCTGGCGATAGAGGATCTGATCAGGACGGCGGGTTTCCCGAAGGGCAGCTTCCAGACGCTGCTGATTGGTTCGGACAAGGTGGAGAAAGTGCTCCGTGACAAGCGGGTGCGCGGCGCGACGCTCACAGGCTCGGGACCTGCGGGATCCGCCGTGGCTGCACTGGCTGGCGAGGAGATCAAGCCGTCGCTGCTGGAACTCGGTGGCAGCGATGCCTTCATCGTCATGCCATCGGCTGACCTCGATGCGGCAGCGCAGGCTGCCGTGACAGGGCGAACCCAGAACAATGGTCAAAGCTGCATCGCCGCGAAGCGGTTCATCATTCATACGGAGGTCTATGACGGGTTCCGCGACAAGTTCGCCGAGCGGCTGAAGAGCTTGAAGATCGGCGATCCGATGGCGGAAGATACCGATATCGGGCCTCTCGTCTCTGCCGATGCCAGGGACGATATCCTCGAACAGGTCAAGCAAAGCATCGATGCTGGCGCGAAGCTCTCCTTCGGCGCGGAGAAGGTGGAAGTCGACGGCTTCCCCAACGGCGCCTGGTTCTCGCCGGGGATGATGGAAGACATTCCTGAGAATGCGCCTGCCTATCGGGACGAGATTTTTGCCCCTGTCGCGCTGATGTTCCGCGTACCAAACCTCGACGAGGCCATCGAGCTTGCCAATAACAGCGATTTCGGTCTCGGCTCCGCCATCTTCACCAAGGAGAAAAGCGAAGTCACCCACGCGGTACGGCGCCTCGAGGCGGGCGCGACAGCGGTGAACCGCATCGTCGCGTCTGATCCGCGGCTGCCTTTCGGTGGCGTGAAAACCTCAGGCTACGGACGGGAGTTGGCGAAGGACGGCATGATGGCGCTCGTCAACAAGAAGACCGTGACCATCAGCGGGCTGTAGCCTGTTGTTGCGCCCGGCGGCGCGGCCTCTAGGATCGCGCCGGACATCGGGGAGGCAGATTCGATGCTGACGACGACTCTCGCAGCCGCTCTCGCGCTGACGGCGCAGGGGCCCACGGACTACACGGTCGAAATTCTCTACCAGGAAAAACGGTTCCTGCTGAGCCGCACCTACCAGGTGAGCGAGGAGATTGACCTGCGCGATGGCTCCTTCGAGGTGCCTGACCCTGCCAATGGAGAGGGACCCCTCCTCTCTGGTGAGGTCAAGCTGCAGGGAGGCGAGGTGCTGGCGGTGATGGAAATCTGCGCGCCGGGATCCGACCCCTGCGAAGTGGCCGGTGAGCCAGAGTTGCGATTCTCTCTCGGAGCAAGGGCGACGATCCGGGAGAGCACGGGCCGTGCTGTCTGGCGTGTGGTCTTCAAGCCAAACTAAGCGCGGGGATTGAAGCCCTCGGGCGCCATCTCGAAGCCTGAAAACTCGAACCCCGGCGCCACGGTGCAGCCGACGAGGGTCCACGCGTCGGTGCTCTCGGCAGCCTGCCATGCGCCAGCGGGCACGACAGCCTGGGGGCGCTCGCCTTTGAGAATGTCCGGGCCCAGACGGATGTCCTCGTCACCGATCCGCAAGATGAGCGGCGCGCCTGCATAGTAGTGCCAGATCTCTGCAGCATCGACCCTGTGCCAGTGCGAGCGCTCGCCCTTGCGGAGGAGGTAGTAGATCGCGTTTCCGACGGATCGTCCGTCTACAGCGCGCGGGTCACGGAAGGTCTCAGCGAAATGGCCGCCTTCGGGGTGGGGCTGGAGACCGAGAGCTCGGATGATGTCGTCGGGGGTCGGTTTGGATCGCCTGTGTGCGACCAGAAATCGCTTGGCCCAGCGCGTGATCGCACCCGCAGTGGAGGTCCTGAACAGAAGCGTATGCAGCTCGATACGTCCACGCCGCGTATCGCCATTTTCCGCGAGGACTTCTGCGAACTCTTCCCACCCCGGATCAGTTCTGCCGGAATCGCGGCAGGCCTTCTGTGTGGCTGCAAAGAAATCACCCGCCGTGACAGCTTCGAGCAAATCGTCGTCACCGAACTCGAAGCCGAAAGCCTTCTCGACGTCCTTCACGAGATCGGCGTCGTCACCATCACCGACGATCCCAAGGTCGAGAAGCGTCTTCTCACCCATAATCCTTCAGCAGGCGTTGTTTCTGCCTGCCCCATTCGCGGTCTTTCTGGGTCTGGCGTTTGTCGTGGAGCTTCTTGCCTTCGGCGACAGCGATGTCGAGCTTCACGCGGCCGTTCTTGTCGAAGACCATCCGTAGGGGGACGATGGTCCGGCCCTGCTTCTCGACCGCGCCGACGAGCTGGTTCACCTGGCGGCGGTGAAGGAGGAGCTTCCTGTTCCTCTTGGGCTCGTGGTTCTCCCGGTTGCCGCCTGAATATTCGGGTATGTTGGCGTTGATGAGCCAGATCTCGGGGCCATTGGGGCCGTTCTCCGGCGCGCAGTAGCTCTCGGCGATGTTCGCCTTGCCTTCACGCAGGGCCTTCACCTCGGTCCCGGTCAGGACGATGCCGGCCTCGATCGCGTCGTCGAGCTTGTACTCGAAACGGGCTTTCTTGTTCTCGGCAATGAGCTTGCGCGTGGGTTCGGTTTTCTTGGCCATCAGGCGTCAGAGATCGAGCGTGGCCAGCGCCTCGTCAACCAGCCTGCGCGCTTTTTCATTGGCCGGGACCAGCGGCAGGCGCAGCTCCTCTTCAAGAAGCCCGAGCTTTGCCAGTGCATATTTCGCCGGTGCTGGCGAAGCATCGGAGAACATCGCGTCGTGGAGCGGCGTGAGCTGGTCCTGGATTTTCAGCGCCTCCGCATAGTCACCGCGCAGGCAGGCATCCTGCATCCGGGCGCAATGGGCCGGCGCGACATTGGCGCTGACCGAGATGCAGCCCTTCCCGCCCATGGCGTTGAAGCCGACGGCGGTGATGTCCTCGCCGGACAGGAAGACCATGTCTTCGGGGCAGGTGATCCGGTGCCGCGCCATGCGCGCGAGGTCGCCTGACGCATCCTTGAGCGCGACAACGGTTGGCAGCCTGGAAAGCTCGGCGATCAGGTCCTCCTTGAGGTCCGATGCCGTGCGGCTGGGCACGTTATAGACAATGAGCGGCAGGTCGGTGGCCTCGGCCAGCTTGGTGTAGTGGGCCAGCAGCCCAGCCCGTGACGGCTTGTTGTAGTAGCCCGTGGTGGCCATCAGCGCCTGCGCACCGACGCGCAGGCTTTCCTTGGCGAGGGTGATCGCGTCCCGCGTCACATTGGCGCCGACGCCCGCGATCACGGGGATCCGGCCAGCGGCGATGTCCACCGACATGCCGATCACGCCGATATGTTCCTCCTCAGTCATCGTGGCGGCTTCACCCGTGGTGCCGGCAATGACGAGCGCCTTGGTGCCGCCCGCGATCTGGCGTTCGATCAGCGCTTTCAGGGCCTTCTCGTCCACCTTGTCGCCGGAGAACGGGGTAACGAGGGCGACCATCGAGCCGGAAAGCCATTCGGGCGTCATGTGTTTCTCCTTCCGCGGAACGCGCGCGGGGCGAGGGCTACGCCCGCCAGCCTTTCCCCGCAAGTTCTCCGGAGTTTGATGCGAAGAAATGGATGCGTTGGCGCAAGATTTGATTCAGGATGGGGTCATGAGCTTGAGGCATCTCGTCACCGCTTTCGCGATCTTGTTCCTGGGCGCTGCCGCGGCGGCCCCTGCGCCCTCGCTCAAGCCTCCAGCGCCCGTGTCTCCCTATATCGCGCAGGACCAGGCGCAACGCCTGCGGGCCGTGTTCGAGAACCTCGACGACCGCCAGTACGAGGCGGCCCGAGCGGCCCGGATCGGGATCACCGATCCACTGGCCCGCACCATCGCGACCTGGGCGATCCTGCATTCCAACGATGAGACGACGACGATCGAGGAGATCGATGTCTTCCTCGATGCGCATCCAGGCTGGCCGAACCCGCTGACCCTGCAGCGCAAGGCCGAGCGGATGCTGGATGACGAGACCCCGACCTCGACGATCTTCACTTTCTTCGACACGCGGGACCCGATCACCGGTTTCGGCAAGGTGCATCTTGCCCGTGCACTGCTCGATCTGCGGCGCGAGGACCTCGCCCGGGACTATATCCGCAAAGCCTGGATCGAGCATAACTTCAACACATCCGACAGCCAGCAGATCCTCGAGCGCTATGGCCGTTACCTCACCGAAGAGGACCATTTCGCTAAGGCCGACCGGGCGCTTTTCCGCCGCTCGACGGGCGGAGTCGAAGATGTCCGCGGCCTGCTCAGCGAGACCCGCGCCAAGGAGGTGCAGGCGCGCTACGAACTGATCCGCGGGCGGCGACACGGCGTGATCCTGTTCGAGGCCCTGCCGCCGCAGAGCCAGCGCGATTCAGGTGTGCTGCATGCCATCGTCCGCTACCTGCGGCGGGCCGATCTCGAGGAAGAGGCGATCGAGCTTGCGGGCCTCGCCCCACTGAACCCCGAAAAACTGCGTGATCCCGATGGGTGGTTCTATGAACGCAAGCTGCTTGCGCGTTGGGCCCTTAAAGAGGGCCGGTTCGCGGATGCCTACAACCTGTCAGCCTATTCCGGCCTCGAACAGGGAGCGGACTTCGCCGAGGCGGAATTCATGGCCGGGTGGACAGCGCTGCGGTTCCTCAACGACCCGGCACGGGCACGGGCACATTTCGATTTCCTGACTTCAGGCGTGACTTCGCCGATCAGCCTCGCCCGCGGAAACTACTGGCTGGGCCGTGCCTACTCGGCCATGGGCGACGAGGTCCGGGCACGGGCACATTATCTCGTGGCGGCAGATTATCCCTATACATTCTATGGCCAGATGGCGATCGAGACGCTTGGCTCGGCGGCGCCGGTCTTCGCGTTTCCCGAGGCGGTCCCCGTCACGGATGCCGACCGGAAGGCCCTCGACGACCGTGACCTCGCCCGGGCGATGCGCATTCTCGACCATATCGACCAGAACCTAACCTTCCGGCGCTTTGCACTGGCGCTCGATGACCAGCTCGAAAACGAGGGCGAGGTTCGCGCCTATGCCGAACTTGTCCGGCAGGCGCATGAGTTCGACCTGATCGTCCGTGCAGGGAAGACGAGCCGCCGCAATGGTGCCGGGGTCGCCGAGGTCGTCTACCCCCTCGTCCCGGTGCCCCAGACGGCGACGGCCTTCGTGGAGGAACCCCTGATCCTTGGCCTCAGCCGGCAGGAATCGGAATTCAAGGTCGATGCCTACTCCTCCGCCCGCGCGAAGGGGATGATGCAGCTTCTCGATTCGACGGCGCGGATCACGGCACGGAAGGAAGGGATCCCCTGGGAACGGGATCGTCTGCTCACGGACCCTGTGTACAACATGACACTCGGAGCGGCGCATCTCAGCCACCTCCTCGACCGTTTCGGCGGCAGCTATGTCATGGTTCTGGCTGCGTACAATGCCGGGCCGCACAGGGTCGATGACTGGGTCGAAACCTATGGCGATCCGCGCGATCCGTCCGTGGATCCGATCGACTGGGTCGAACTGATTCCCTTTTCCGAAACCCGGAACTACGTCATGCGGGTTCTCGAAAACACCCAAGTCTACCGCTCACGGATCACCGACCTGCCGCTTGGCCTTCAGCTGACGGAAGACCTTACCCGAGGCAGCGCGTCGAGTTTCGCTTCGATCGGCCAACCGGTCCCTGCACCCAATCTGTGGCTGGCTGCCGATGTCTCGGGCCCGCCGATCATCACGCAGCCTCAGCTGGACCGTCACCCGATGGCGCTGGTCCGCGCAGAAGGGCTCATCCCGCCCGTTCCCACCGTCCCTCCGGCGACTGCCGCCAATAGGTGACCACAAACCCTTCGGCCTTCAGGGACTTCCAGCGTTCCCGCGCCTCAGGCGCATCCTCCGCCATGAACAGGAGCACCGAACGCTGGAAACGCTTCATGCCCTCGGCGGCCATGTCGGTGCCCGGCGTGAGGAAAAGCGCATCAGCACCATTTTCGGCTTCATCGCCAGTGGTCAGCAGGACGGGCTCCTCCGCACCGCTTGTCCCGTGCGGCAGGAAACTCTCGTCGCGATAGGTCCAAAGCGCCTCATCCAATGCCTCCATCGCTGCCTGGTCGCGGCACTTCACCAGTGCCCGCCAGCCCCGTTTCAACGTCTTCTCGAGAAGGCTCGGCAACACCTTTGCAGGCAAGGAGCGCTCGAGATGGTAAAAGAAGACCTCGCTCATGGTAAATCCGCGTTAGAGTTAACGGCTTCGCTTCCTTTTAGGTCTATCAACAATGGCGACCGACCGGGCAAGGGCACCGGACGGGTTGGAACGGGAGGCGCCTCGTGCAGAACAAACTTGGGCTTCAGAAGGGACGCGCTGCGGAACAGACGCCGCGCAAACGCAGGGTTTCCGTGACCGATATGCGCCGCATCGTCGTCTGGGCCGTCAGTGATGGCCGCGCCGGGATGGAGAATCAGGTGCTGGGCATTGCCGAAGCGATCCAGCGCCGCATCCCCGCGTCAATCGTTACCAAGCGGATCGAGATCGACCCCAAGTTCGAGAACCTCCCCCACTTCATGTGGGGCAACCCTTTCGAACGCCTGACCGAGGACAGCGACAAGCTGACCGCGCCCTGGCCCGACGTCTTCATCGGTTGCGGGCGCCGTGTCGTGCCTTTCGCGAAGGCTCTCAAGCAGCACTGCTTCACCGTGCAGACCCAGGATCCGCGGTCCAATCCCGAACATTTTGGCCTTGTCGTCCCGCCAGCCCACGACCGGCTCAAGGGCAAAGGCGTCATGCCGATCCAAGGCAGCCCGAACCGGCTGTCGAAAGAGCGCTTGAAGCTGGAAGGCCAGCTCCTCAACATGTCCCTGCCCCGGGACATCCAGTTCAAGACGCCCTATTGCGCGGCCCTGATCGGGGGTCCCTCCAAGGCCTATCGTTGGAACAGTGCCGCCGAGGATGCCATCGTCGGCGGCATCGCCGCAGCGATCCAGGCCGGGCATTTCGTTCTCGCAACGACCTCGCGCCGGACGCCGCAATCCTTTGTCGAGCGGCTCCGTTACAGCTTCAAGCCGTCAAAGCTCTGGCTTTGGGACGGCGAACCGGTGGGACCGATCGACAATCCTTATTTCGGGATGCTCGGCCTTGCCGAAAGGATCCTCGTCACGGAGGAGAGCGCCAACATGATTACCGAGGCAGCTTTCACCGGCAAGCCGGTGCATCTCCTGCCATTGCCGGGCGGTGGTGCGAAATGGCGCCGCTTCCATGAGGGCCTCGTGGCCCGCGGCGTGCTGCGACCCAATGCGACGCTCGGCGAGACCTGGACCTACCCGCCCCTGAGAGAAACCGACCGGGTGGCCGACGAGATCGTCAAGAAGCTCACGCTCCGCGGGGTGATCGAACCGGGCGCCTGACGCCCGCTGCGAACAAGACACAAAGAAAGCCCGGAAGCATCGCTTCCGGGCTTTCTTGTTGTGCGGTCCTCGGGAGAAGGACGGGCGGAGCGAGGCTCCGCCCGGTCCCGCTTAGAGGTTGGCGTTCAGGCCGATGAAGAAGAAGCGGCCGCGCGGACCAGCAGGGCGCGACAGCGAGCCGAGATACGGCTCTTCTTCGAAGGCGTTGTTGATACCGCCATAGACTTCGAAACGATCGCTGATTTCGTAATTGACCGAGAAGTCGTGGACGAAGGCACCGTCGTTTTCGATGATGTTGGCGAAGTTCGGATCGCTTTCGATGTCACGGTTCGTGATACCGACCAGGAGCTGCGAGCTCTCGTAACGACCGCGCCAGCCGAGGGTCAGGCTTTCACCGAGATCCCAGTCAGCGTTGAAGTTGACGATCCATTCCGGACGCGTCGCCTCGCCAAGGACGTCAAAGACATCGTCGGGCTGCGCCGGGTCGCGAACTTCCTCATTCTTGAGGAAATGCGTGCCTTGCGAGCTGACACGGACCGACGAGGCCATGCCGCCGACATCGGGCGTATCGAAGGAGTAATCGACGCGCCAGTCGAGACCCGAAGTCTCCACCGAGCCGAGGTTGATGAGGCCCGAGCGGAAGCCCGTGATGAAGCCATTGGTCGGGTCACGATCGATGGCGTCACAGAACGGGTTGTTCAAGTCCGGAAGGTCAACACAGTTCGAAGCGATCTGGAACGCGGAAAGCGAGTCGATCAGACCTTCGATCTCGATGTCGTAGTAGTCGAGGGTCACGATCAGGCCGTCCAGCGCGCCGCCGAACTCACCGGCCGGCTGCCAGACCGCACCGACAGTGAAGGTATCAGCCTCTTCCGGAGCGAGGTTCGGGTTACCACCGCTTTGACCCGGAATACGCGCCGAGACGAAGTTGGTGGAGTTGTACGAACCGATGTTCGGGATCAGCGCCGCACAGTTGGCAGCACGGAACTGCGAACCGGCGTTGATGAACTGCGGGTTACACGGATCGTCACCAGCGCCGATGAAGGCCGTGAAGGTCGGAGCGAACGCTTCGCCGATGTTCGGGACACGGACCGCACGCGACTGCGTTGCGCGAAGGGTCAGGTTCTCGAAGATCGACCAGCGGGCACCGACGTTCCAGGTGTCGGTTTCATCAAACGCGCTGTAGTCGGAGTAACGATACGCGCCATTGACCTCGATACGCTCAGCGAACGGAAGGCCTTCAACGACAGGAACGCGAATTTCGCCGAAGAATTCGTTGACGTCGTACTCGCCGCCCGACGGGTTCACCGGACCACCATTCGAACCAATGGTGCCGAAGGTCAGGCCAGCACGGGTCAGCGCGTCAGGCGTGTAGCTCGACTGCTCTTCGCGCCATTCGTAACCGATGGCGTACTGGATCGGGCCAGCGGGAAGCGTGAACCACGGCTCCGAGTCACCAGCGAGCGTCGCGAGGAAGTCACGCTGCTCGATGTCGTTGCGGTCGACAACTTCCTGGAAGATGAAGTCCGCCGCTGCACGGGTGATGGAGTTGTCGCCAAACAGGTTGACCGGAACACACTGTCCATCGCCCGGCTCGAAGGTCGAGATCTGGAAGTTCGAGTTCTGGGCCGGGAACGGCGAGGCCGGCGGGACCACGGCGTTGGGATCGATGTCCGAACGGCAGACAATGTCGCCGGTGTTCGGATCGACGACAGCGTCGATCGCGGCGAAATAACGGTCCTCGACACGGGCAAAGGACGAAATGTCCGCATCCGTACGGCCGTAGTTGAACGAGACCTCGTAATTCATGTTGAGGTCTTCGAAGGCGCCTTCGATGCCGCCGACGATCCGGAAGGTCTGGCGACGCGCAACCGGGTTCGAACGGGTGGTGGCGTCAAGGACGTCACGCGACATGACGAGGATCGGGTCGATGCCCTCGTTCTGCAGCTGTGTGATCTGGGCGCGCAGCGGAGCAGGGATGAACGGGTTCGCGAGATCGATCGGGATATCGTCGTTGAAGCCGTTGACCTGGTTCGATTCCTGGGTCCGCGTGGTGACGAACTTGGCATCGAAGAAGGCGTTCATCCAAGGCAGCAATTCGTACTCGGAACGCGTCTGGAAAAGCACGCGGTTGCTTTGCGGCAGCAGGATCTCGTCATCCGGCTCGGCCGAAACACCGTCACCGCCCTGGGCATCAAACGGCCCTGCGTAGATTTCGCCGACATCGAATGCGCGCAGAACGCCAGTCGAGCGCTCATAGAACTGACAGGTCGGGATGTTCTGCGAACCGATGGTTCTACAACCATCCTGGCCACCGCTGCTGACGACCTCGACAAAGGCGCTGGAGAAACCGGCCGTGTTGCCATCGCCGAGAGCGATCACGCCACCCGAAGAGGAAATCGGCAGGCGCTGGTCAACGAGCCAGACATTGCTGAAGGTCGGGTCAGCAGCGTCGCCGGTCGCTGGAGCGAGCCAACCACGGCCGAAGCCTGCGAAGTCGCGGTCGCCGGCGAGGATCGATTCGGTCTGCTGGTATTCAACCGCAAAGACTGTCGAGCCGCGGCCGTCGGCGGTTTCGAAGCCGTTGGCGATCGAAAGGAAGACTTCTTCCGCGTCACCATCGTCGGTCACGCCGGCCTGGGTACGGATTTCGAGGCCATCGAAATCGCTGGCGTCGCGCATGACGAAGTTGACGACGCCCGAAACAGCGTCTGCACCGTAGATCGACGATGCACCACCGGTCGACACTTCTACAGCGCCGAGCAGCGCGGTGGACATGGTGTTCACGTCGACAGCGGCGGTGCCTTCGATGCCGGCCACGTGGCGGCGGCCGTCTTCGAGAACCAGGGTCCGCTCTTCACCGAGGGCGCGGAGGTTGAGAAGCGATGCACCGAGCGGGGTGCCATTGAAGGCCGAGAATGAACCCGGAAGCGAAGCCTGCAGCTGCGGCGATTCACGCAGCAGGGCGGCAATGTCGATCTGGCCCGAGTCACGGATGTCTCCGCCGCCGAAGGCCACAACCGGGCCGGAGGCCTCGAGCGTGCCGTCGGTTGCAAGGCGCGAACCCGTGACGACGATAACGTCGCTATCGTCCACATCGTCTTGGTTGTCTTGCGCGATCGCGGTCGATGCCGTCGCGATGGCGATGGCACTGGCTGCGACGCCGAGATGAAGCATTTTCATACGGATAGTCCTTCCACCGTTCTGGTGACCAATGGCCGCAGGAAGGACGCGCGGGTGCGCGCCCCAACCTACCCCGGACCGAAGGTCACGTTGGTGTCATGTAACGAGAGCGCGGGGTTAACGCGCAAGGCTTTTGCTGCGCCGCGGAGCACCTGGCTGCGCCTTCCTGACAATCTGTTGCATTAAAGACACGAAATCTAAAGCAGCGGATTATAGCGCACTCTGCCGTAAAAATAGCAGACGGCTGCACTTCACGCTGCGCCGCACCAGAGCGCCCTGCGGATAGCAGTTTCCGGGATCGCCCCACTCCCTCGAACCGATCGCGGCCACGCGGGCCATCGGCAAAGGCGGCAGGGCACCGTCGGGCATCACCATTGCGCGTTTCAGCCGCTTGAAGGAATCGCACCCTGCCTTCACATAGCCGGTCTTGACGAATTCGAGGCTGACCATGGCAGAGACCAAGCACCGCAAACTCCTTATCATCGGTTCCGGTCCGGCGGGCTACACCGCCGCGATCTACGCGGCGCGCGCCATGCTGGAGCCGACGATCGTCCATGGCCTGCAGCCTGGCGGGCAACTGACCATCACCACGGATGTCGAGAACTATCCGGGCTTCGCCGAGGTCATCCAGGGGCCGTGGCTCATGGAGCAGATGCAAAAGCAGGCTGAGCATGTGGGCACCGAGATGATCAACGACGTCATCATCGAAGCTGACTTTTCCAAGCGGCCCTTCACCCTCAAAGGGGACAGCGGCGACACCTACACGGCCGATGCTGTCGTCATCGCCACCGGTGCGTCGGCGAAATGGCTCGGGCTTCCCTCCGAGCAGCATTTCCAGGGTTTCGGCGTTTCGGCCTGTGCGACCTGTGACGGTTTCTTTTACCGCGGCAAGAAAGTCGCTGTCGTTGGCGGTGGCAACACGGCCGTGGAGGAAGCCCTCTTCCTCACCAATTTCGCGGAAAAGGTCGTGCTCATCCACCGCCGCGACTCCTTGCGCGCCGAAAAAATCCTCCAGCAGCGCCTGCTCAACCATCCCAAGGTTGAGGTGCTGTGGAACCGCGAGGTGGAGGAAGTGCTGGGCGAGGAAGAGCCGCGCGGCGTCACCGGGCTGCGGCTCAAGTCGACCGTGGGCGAAGACACCATCGAGATTGACTGCCACGGCGTCTTCATTGCCATCGGCCATGCGCCGCAGACGGACATCTTCAAAGGCCAGGTCGAGATGAAAGACAGTGGCTACATCATCACCGCGCCCGACTCGACCGCGACCTCCGTGCCCGGTGTCTACGCGGCGGGCGACGTCACCGACGAGACCTACAGGCAGGCGGTGACGGCTGCGGGCATGGGTTGCATGGCGGCGCTCGAAGCGGAGAAATTCCTCGCGGCGCAGGAGGAGCTCGGTCAGCCTGCGGCGGTGGAACAGCACGTCGCCGAGTGATCGGGTCGCGTTGCGCGGAAACCTCTGCGCCGCCGCTTCCTCAGAAAGCGTCGCGCAGGCGGTCGATCGTCCGCTCGTCCGTGAGCTGGAGATGGAGCGGCGTGATCGCCACGTGCTTGGTCCAGACTGCGTGCAGGTCCGTGTCAGGAAGCGGCTCGCCAGGCTTCCCGCCGAAACCGAACCAGTAGTAGCGGCGCTGGCGCATATCCATCCGCTCTTCGACGAAAAGCTCGAGGTTTTCTCGCCGCCCCTGTCGCGCAAGCTTGACCCCGGCCACCTCCTCCGGAGGGCAGTTGGGAAAATTGATGTTGATGACGACATTGTCGTCCCAACCCTTGTCCAGGAGCTTCCGCAGGATGTCCGGAGCCAGCGCGGTCGCCGTTCCGAAGGGGGCCTTGTTGCGGTCGGCCCGTGCCTGGCTGAGCGCGACCGAAGGAATGCCGATGGTCATGCCCTGGAAGGCAACGGCGATGGTGCCCGACATGGTGACGTCTTCGGCAAGGTTCTGGCCGTTGTTGACCCCCGAAAGAATGAGGTCGGGCCTTTTGTCCTTGAGGAGCTGCTCGACACCGAGCTGGACGCAGTCCGTCGGCGTGCCATCCACAGCATAACGCCGGGGCGCGACCTTCCGGATCCGCAAGGGCCGGGTCAGGGTGATCGAGCGGGCCATGCCTGACTGGTCGACCTCCGGCGCGACGGTCCAGACATCGTCCGAGAGCTGGCGCGCGATCTCTTCGAGGGCTTCAAGCCCCGGTGCGTTGATGCCGTCATCATTGGAGCAGAGAATGCGCATGGGCCGTCCTTCGTCGCTTGAAGCCTCGTTAACCACTCACCGCGCAGGCTGCGCAAGGGTGGCATAAACCGCCTTGCCTTGGGCCAAATTCGGCCTTGCGGAGGACGCAGGACAATCCCCATATCGTCGCCCCATACCTTGGAGACCGCTGATGTTCGACGAGAAGAGCTTTGAAGACCTGATGCTGTCGGGTCTCGTGGTGTCCTCGCGCATGTGGCGCGTGGCCAGCGGACACCCCGGATCAAGCCGCGAGTTGGAGCGGATGGTCACGGAGAAGGTGAAAGCCGCGACCGAGGGCTATTGGGGCCTTGCAGCCGGCCTGATGACTGGCGACGCGAAGAGCTGGCAGGACCCGGCCGGAAAATTCGCCGAGCCGGGCCGCAAGACGCTGCGCAAGAACGCCAAGCGCCTCGCAGGCTACGGCAAATAGCCTCAGCCCGCCGAAATCACGTCTTTGCCCATCACGGGCTTGAGAACATCCGGCACGGCGATCGAGCCGTCCGCCTGCTGGTAGTTCTCGAGGATCGCCACCATGGTCCGGCCCACGGCGAGGCCCGAGCCGTTCAGCGTATGGACGAATTGCGGCTTCTTCTCGCCTTCGCGGCGGAAGCGGGCGTTCATCCGGCGCGCCTGGAAGGCGCGGGTGTTCGAGCAGGAGCTGATCTCCCGGAACTGTCCCTGCCCCGGCAGCCAGACCTCGATGTCGTAGGTCTTCGCAGCACTGAAGCCTGTATCGCCCGCGCAGAGCACCATCGTCCGGAACGGCAGGTCGAGGCGCTTGAGGACTTCCTCGGCACACGACGTCATACGTTCGTGCTCTTCGTCCGACTGCTCCGGCGTCGTGATCGAGACGAGCTCGACCTTCGAGAACTGGTGCATACGGATCATGCCGCGCGTGTCACGGCCAGCCGATCCGGCTTCCGCGCGGAAACACTGCGTCCACGCGGTCATGCGCTTGGGGAGTTCTTCTTCGGTAAGGATTTCGTCGCGCACGAGGTTGGTGAGCGTGACCTCGGCGGTTGGCGTGAGGTAGCGGCCATCCGTGGTCTTGAATGCGTCGTCCTCGAACTTCGGCAGCTGGCCCGTCCCCGTCATGGCGTCAGCGCCCACAAGCACCGGCGGCAGCACCTCATCATAGCCAAACTCCTCCGTGTGAAGATTGAGCATGAACGTCGCGATGGCCCGCTCGAGCTTGGCGAGATCTTTCTTGAGCACGACGAAACGCGAGCCCGAGATCTTTGCCGCGGCTTCGAAGTCCATCATGCCGAGAGCTTCGCCGAGGTCGTAGTGCTCCTTCGCGCCGTCAATCTGGCGCGGCTCGCCCCATTTGCGGACCTCGACATTGTCGTCTTCGTCCGCGCCATCAGGAACATCAGCATCGAGAACATTCGGGATCGGCAGGAGGGCAGCGTGCAGCTCGGCGGAGAGCCGGCGCTCCTCCTCTTCGAGGTCCTTGACCTTCTGCTTCAGCGCCCCGACTTCGGCCATCACGGCCTGCGCCGCGGCCTCGTCGCCCGACGCCTTTGCTGCGCCGATCTTCTTCGAGACCTGCTTTTGCTCCGCCTGCGCATCATTCATTGCCTTGACGGTCGAGACCCGCTTCTCGTCGATGGCGAGAATGTCGGCAGCCCGGTACTCGGCGCCGCGGCGTCTCATGGCCGCGTCGAAAGCCTCGGGGTCGTCCTTGATGGCGCGTAGGTCGTGCATGGTGGTCTCCGTTGGAGGCGCACCATAGTGGCGTGCGCCAAGCCTGCAAGCCTTGGCCTAAAGCGGTTTCGCGGTGATTTCGGGGAGCGCAGCGATCATCTCCGCCACGCTCGCATCGGTCGCCGGGTGGCGGAACCGTGGCGCGAGGTCCCTGAGCGGCAGGAGGACGAAATCCCTTTTCGCGATCCGGGGATGCGGCAGGGCCAGCTCCTCGCTCTCCACCACCTCATCGCCCATGGCGAGAAGATCGAGATCCAACGTGCGCGGAGCGTAGCGAAGCCTGGGATCCTCCGAACGGACCCGCCCGAATCGCGTCTCGATTGCTTGCAGGCCATGGAGAAACGGGAGCGGCATCAGCGCCGTCTCCACCGCGGCTACGGCGTTGGTGTATTCAGGTTCCGCCGGATCGGGCCAGGCCGGGCTCCGGTAGAGCGGCGAGAGCGACACCGCTCGCCCCAGACCCTTCAGTTCCTCGGCAGCACGCATCAGGATCTCGCGGCTCGGCATGTCGCGCCAAGGCTTGTTCGACCCCAGCCCGACCAGCGCCAATCTGAGCGCGTTTGTCATGTCGCGACCCCCTTGCTAGTTTCGCAGCCGATATTGATTCCATTTGTGATAACTCTCGGGCGGTATTGCATGACGGACTGGATGGGCCTTGATCCGGATGACAGGACGGCAGTCTTCATCGACGGTGCCAATCTCTACAAGACTGCCAAGACTTTGGGCTTCGACATTGATTACCGGAGCCTGCTGGCGCGGTTGAAGCGCGAAACCCGTCTCGTCCGTGCGCACTATTACACGGCCATGCCCGAGGACAAGGACGCCGATTACTCGCCGCTCCGGCCTTTGGTCGACTGGCTCGACTATAACGGCTTCACCATGGTCACGAAGACGGCGCGGGAGTTTGTCGGACAGGATGGCCGCAAGCGCTATCGAGGCTCGACGGATATCGAGCTCGCGGTCGACATGGTGATGATGGCCTCGAAGCTCGATTGCATCGTGCTCTTCACCGGCAATGGCGATTTCCGTCACGCAATCCAGCGGGCGCAGGAACAGGGCTGCCGCGTCATCTGTGTCTCCACCGTGGAAACCCAGCCGCCCATGGCCTCGGACGATATCCGCCGCCAGGCGGATCAGTTCGTTGACCTCACCGAACTCGAAGACGTCATCGCGAGGAAGAACGCGCCGCAAAAGAGCGAACAGGATGACGAGGACGCGTGACAGCCGCACCACCGCCTGAGGCTCCACAGGACTGCCCGCTGTGCCCCCGCCTCGTCGAATACCGCCTCGAGAATGCGCGGCTCGAACCTGACTGGTTCAATGGCGCCGTGCCTAGTTTCGCGCCCGAAGGAGGGGAGGAGGCTGTCCGCCTCCTGATTATCGGACTCGCACCCGGACGTACGGGGGCGAACAGGACCGGCCGCCCCTTCACCGGCGATTGGGCCGGAGACCTCCTCTATGACTCCCTGTGCAGGTTCGGGCTGGCCGAAGGGTGCTATGACAAGAGGCCCGATGACGGCCTCTCTCTCAAGCGAACCATGATCACCAACGCCGTGCGTTGCGTGCCACCGGAGAACAAGCCTGTGGGCAAGGAGGTCAACAATTGCCGGCCCTTCCTCCGCTCACGGATCGACAACTTGCCGAACCTCAGGACGATCTTGTGCCTTGGCAAGATCAGCCACGACTCCACGCTGCGCACACTGGGCCAGAGGGTGGCGGCCATGCCGTTCGGGCATGACACCGCATATGAAATCGAAGGGCCGAACGGCCCGCTCCTCTTGCGATCGAGCTACCATTGCAGCCGGTACAACACCTCGACCGGGCGCCTCACCCAAGAGATGTTCGACGATGTCATCGCAAAGTGTGCCGAGGATATCCGCTGATCAGGCGTCCACGTCACAGGTTGGATAATCGTAGTGCACGTCGAACCGCATGTTCTGGTCCGACCCGAAAACAGAGATCGCAAAGCGCAGCTCTTCTGACAGGGGGCGCGGCTGGCCTTCGACGAGGCCGAAACGAACGTCCTTCTCATAGGCATTGAGCTTCGCGACCATCTTCATACGGACAGGCTTTTCGAGTTTCTCCGTATAATGAGAGACGTAAGGCCCGTTACCATCGTCCCTTACGGTCAGGGTGATGCTGGTATGCCGCGAGATGTCCTTGTCAGCCAGCGAGATGGAGTTCTTCGGCAGGCCAGACAGCGTGTAGACAGTGATGGCCCCCTCCTCACTCACCTTCTCCAACGGTAGCTCAAGCCTCGCACGCACAGTCTCATAGGTGTGGCGTCAAGGGAGACGGAGTTGGAGCCGCCCTCATCGTCCCCCTTATCCGCCCCACCGTCGTCGGCGGAAGCGGCACCTTCTCCTTCGACAGGGTTGCCATCTTCATCGAGCCGCGTGGTTTTCTTTGTCTCGGGATCAATGCGAAGGCGCTGCGACTCTTCCCCGTCGGGGGTCGCGAAGTTCATCAGCACATCGACAGCACACTGAAATTCCGGAACCTCCGGACGCTCGGCGGCTGAGGCAAGAAGCGGGTCGGCGGACAGGATGTTGAAGACGAGCGCGATCATGTCATCAGCATGGCAGGCAAGGAACTTTATCGTCAATCGGAAAAACTGGACCTTACGAGATGGTTCACCGGACCGTGGCCGCGACCGAAACCGGGGGCCGAAGCAATCGCTTCGTGGACATAGGCAATGGCCCTGCCCGTCGCCTTCGAGAGGGGCATGTCCTGCGCGATCCCAGCGGCCAGCGCGCTCGATAGGGTGCAACCGGTGCCGTGGGTGCTCATCGTCGCGATGCGCTGGTTCTCGAACGTCACCGCTTTCCCGTCAGCCTCCACAAGCAGGTCTGTCAGGGTCTGCCCGTCGCCATGACCGCCCTTGGCGAGGACGGCCTGTGCGCCGAGATCCAAGAGCGCTTTGGCTGCCTTCTTGATCGTTTCATCACCTCCAAGCTTCAGCCCGCTGAGCGCTTCGAGCTCCGGCAGGTTGGGCGTGACAACACTGGCAAGCGGGATAAGCTGTTCCCTGAGGAAATCTGCCACCTCGCCTCTCCCGAGGCTGTCGCCGCTGGTCGCCACCAGGACCGGATCGACGATGACTGGAACGCCTGGCGCATCGGCAAGGCCAGCAAGGATGGCTTCGCCAGCGGCGACGCTGCCGACCATCCCGATCTTGATGGCATCAGCGCCGATATCGTCGAGGACGACTTCAATTTGCCTACGAATGATATCGGGAGGGACATCGTGCACGGCATGAACACACGTCGTGTCCTGCACTGTCACCGCGGTCACTGCCGTGGCGGCATAGGCGCCCATCGCGCTCACCGCCTTGATGTCAGCCTGAATGCCCGCGCCCCCACCGGAATCCGATCCCGCGATGATCAGGACGCGGCCTTTCATTCTGTCAGAGTGCTTTTCTGACGGCGCTGCAGATGTCGTCGACGACCTTGCGCACGAGCTGCTCGTTCTCGCCCTCCGCCATGACCCGGATCAGTGGTTCCGTACCCGATTTGCGGATCACGGTGCGGCCCTTGTCGGCGAGGGCCTTGTTGCCTGCGTCGATCGCCTTCCTGACGTCGTCCGTCTTGAGAGGGTTTTCGCCCGAAAACCGGACATTCTCAAGGATCGACGGGAAGGCGTCGAAGTTGTCACAGACCTCCGAGACGGGCCGGTCCTGTTCCGCCACGACGCGCAGGACATTGAGCGCCGTGATGAGGCCGTCCCCGGTGGTGGCATAGTCGGAAAGAATGACGTGTCCTGACGGTTCACCGCCAACATTCATGCCTCTCTCACGCATGGCCTCCACCACATAGCGGTCACCGACCTTTGTCCGTACGAGGCTCATGCCATGTTCGCCAAGGAACTTTTCGAAGCCCATATTGGCCATGACCGTGCCGACGACGCCTTCGCCGCGCAGCTTGCCCTGGCGCTGCAGCGACGTGGCAATCGTGGCGAGGATCTGGTCGCCGTCGATCAGGTTGCCCTTTTCGTCGGAAATCAGCACGCGGTCTGCATCGCCGTCGAGAGCAATCCCGATATCGGCGCGGTATTCGAGGACCGCCTGCTGCATCTTCTCGGGATGCGTTGATCCGCACCCGTCATTGATATTGAAGCCGTTCGGCTCGACGCCGATCGCCTTCACATCGGCACCCAGCTCCCAAAGGACCACTGGCGCAGTCTTGTAGGCGGCACCATTGGCGCAATCGAGGACCACGCGAACACCCTCGAGACTCAGGCGACGGGGCAGGGTCGATTTCGCGAACTCGATATAGCGGGGGCCAGCGTCGTCGATCCGCTTGGCTCGCCCTAGCTTCTCCGGCGTCGCGAGGCCGTCCGTCACCCCCTCTTCCATGAGGGCCTCAATCTCGAGCTCGAGATCGTCGGACAGCTTGTAGCCATCGGGTCCGAAGAATTTGAGGCCGTTGTCATGATACGGATTGTGGCTGGCCGAGATCATCACTCCGAGATCGGCACGCATGGAGCGGGTGAGCATGGCCATGGCCGGAGTCGGCACCGGGCCGAGCATCAGGACATCCATGCCCGCGGCAACGAAGCCCGCGCAGAGAGCGGGCTCGATCATGTAACCCGAAAGGCGGGTGTCTTTCCCGATGACAACCCGGTGGCGATGCTCTCCGCGGCGGAAGATCTTGCCCGCGGCCATGCCGAGGCTCATCACGCCCTGCGGCGTCAGCGCGCCCTGGTTCGACATCCCTCGCACGCCATCCGTGCCGAAGACCTTGCGTTCCCTGGGAGTCTCGTCGCCGCGCATCATTCTCTCTCGTTGTCCGGGAGGACGCCTATAAACCAAAGCCGTGAAGCTTAGAAGAACGCCGGATCAACTCGCGTTTCTCTTCAGGGCACGGGCCACCGCGAGGGCCTGCCGCGTCGCCGCGACGTCATGGACGCGGGTGTAGGTGAAACCGGCCTCCAGTCCACGCAAGGAGGCGGCGATACTGCCGCCGAGGCGCTCCGATGCGGGGCCATCCCGGTCCAGCGCGGCGATGAAACGCTTGCGGCTGGCCCCCAGAAGGGTGCGTGTGCCCAGTTCTGCGAACCGCTCCATCTCGCGAAACAGGGCGAGATTGTGCTCAAGCGTCTTGCCAAAGCCGATGCCCGGATCGGCAATGATCCTCTCCTTGGGGATACCGGCCCGCGCGCAGGTGGCGATCCGACTTTCGAGAAACCGATACACCTCCGAAACGACATCGTTGTAACGGGGTTCCTGCTGCATGGTGCCAGGCTCGCCCTGCATATGCATCAGGCAGACATGGCAGCCGAGCTTCGCAGCCAGCGGTGCGTTCTCGCCGCCAAAGCGAAGGGCGGTGACGTCGTTCCAGATGCTGGCCCCCGCGCCGATGGCGGCCTCGGCCACCTCCGGCTTTCGCGTATCGATGGAGAGGGGGACCCCAACCTCCCGGACCAGGCCGTCGATGACAGGAATGACGCGGCGGAGTTCGTCCTCCACCGGGACCGGCTCCGCGCCCGGACGGGTGCTTTCACCGCCAATATCGAGAACGTCTGCGCCCTCCTCGACCAGGGAGAGGCCGTGCGCGATGGCACGGCCCGGATCGAGAGTCTCTCCACCATCGGAGAAGCTGTCAGGCGTGACGTTGACGATGCCGAAGATCTGCATCGCCAACGCCTAGACGGCGCGAGCGTCTAGCGGAAGCGGCGGCGGACGAAGTCGATCGAGCGCCTGTCGCCTTCGCGTTGCGGGGTTCGTGCCTCATCCGTGGGGATGTCTTCAAGGAAACGACGTGGCGGCGCACGGTCCACGAAGTCCCGGCGTGCGGTTTGCTCCGCGTAGTCATAGTCAGGCGCTTCAGCGGAAGGCTCTTCGGCAACCTCGTCTAGCTCAGCCGGTTCGGCTGGTGCTTCCTCGACAGCTTCGCCGCCAAACTCTTGCTCCTCGAACTCGTCGAGAGCGTCGGCAACAGCCGCTTCGGCCGGCGGCAGGTCGTCATCTTCCATGACGTTGCCGCGGACCGCGCGCCAGATCAGGCCGCCAAACGCGAGCTCCATCGACAGGATGATCACGTAGGCAACGGCCGCAAGCCCCGCGAGAAGGATGCCGAAGACCACCTGTCCGCCTTCGGGCAGCACGGCACCAAGCGCCGAGACCGCAACGAATGCGATCATGAAGACGCCGTAGAGAAGAGCGAGGAGGACCGAGAACACAACCAGGCTGAAGAAGATGCGCCATGCATTGCCTCGGGTCGCCTTGAACGCCTCGATAAAGATGAGGCGGTTCTCGGCCGCAATTGCCGGAACGATGGCGATGGTGCGCAGGCTGACCCAGATCGTCGCGAGGATGAAAGTCAGGTAGCCCAAGACGATGGTCGTCACGGCGACCACTTCGTTCATCGTCGAGACGCCGAGAAGGACAAAGAGGATGATCGGGCCAGCAATACCGAGCACGAAGGCCTGGATCAGGACGCCGAGGATGTAGGAGCCTGCGATGGTGCGCAGCTCGCGTCCGCCAAAGCGGAAATAGAGGAAGCCCGACGGCCAGGAGCGGCGTCCGGCGGACACCTCGTAGATAACGGTCACCACCGGGGTCAGCGCGAAAAAGGCGAGGAACATCAGGATAATGCCGGCGGAAAATCCGCCAAAGATCATCATCTGCGCCGTGGCGGCGTCGCCTGCTTCGATCGAAGGCCAGGGGAGCGCGGCGATCGTCTTCACCGCGGTGCGGAATTTGGCGCTGACGCTGTCACTGAGGTCGAGTTCATATTCCTCGAACTCATCGACGCGCTCGTCGAGTTCCTCCATCTCGCGCTCGAACTCTTCGAATTCTCGCTCGAGTTCTGCCTCGATCTCCTTGAGATGCTCGGCCAGCCCTTCCATGCCGGTGCCGAGCGAAACCACGCCGCCAGCAAAGAGGGCAATGGTGACGAGGAGCGGGAACCAGCCCACCCGGATGACATTCCCGAGTTCTCTGAAGCCGAAAACGAATGCTTCCACGGCCGTTCCAACGACCGGAACTTTTCTATCCATCACCCACAGCCCCCGGATTTCGCGATTGCGCCTGCTAACGTTCCGTTAACATCGCGAAGTGTGATTGAAAACCGCTAAGCCGCGATTGGCTAACGCTTTCGTCCGGAAATGGCTCATTGAGAGGCGGGATCACGAAGGAAGCCATGGGATGAGGGGCAGGGCAACCGCGCTAATCCCGTCTAAGTCACGCTTCATGTGGAGCTGCCATGCCGCTGGTCTTGAGCGGCCCGAACCATTATCCATGCTTGCAGAACCCGCTTGCTGCGCTCCGCCGGGAAGAAAAAGGCCAGCCCGAGGGCTGGCCTTGAACAGAACTGGTGTGGGGAAGCTCAGGCCCCTTGGGGTTCTGCGCCACCGACCGGGCCATGGCGATGGCCAGCGGTTGGTACCGAGCTCGGCGGCGGGCCTTTCGGCTCGCTCGGCTCGTCGCGGTTGATCCGC
This sequence comes from Parvularcula lutaonensis, assembly GCF_014651915.1. Classification (GTDB taxonomy): domain Bacteria; phylum Pseudomonadota; class Alphaproteobacteria; order Caulobacterales; family Parvularculaceae; genus Parvularcula; species Parvularcula lutaonensis. The sequence goes on along the minus strand of NZ_BMXU01000002.1, from coordinate 396,264 downwards.
TCGCCCCTCAGGAGCGCCTTGATCTCTTCGCCTGTCAGCGTTTCGTATTCGAGAAGCCCTTCGGACAGCGTGATCCAATCGTCGTGATTGGTTTCGGCGAGAATCTTGCGGGCATACTCATAGCCGTCATTGACGATCCGCTTGATTTCTTCCTCGATCACCTTGGCCGTGTCGCCCGAGATCGATTTCGAACGCGCGATCGACTGGCCGAGGAAAACCTCTCCGTCGTCCTCGGCATAGGCAATCGGGCCGAGCTTGTCGGACAGGCCATATTGCGTGACCATGGCCCGGGCCAGCTTGGTCGCCTGCTCGATATCCGAGGACGCACCCGAGGTGACGTTGTCCTTGCCGAATTTCAGTTCTTCGGCGACGCGCCCGCCCATCATGATGGCGATCCGGCTCTCCATTTCGATCTTGGACATCGAGAAGCGATCGCGCTCAGGCAGCTGCATGACCATGCCGAGGGCGCGGCCCCGCGGGATGATCGTCGCTTTGTGGACCGGGTCGGTCTTCGGCACGTTGAGGGCGACGATGGCGTGACCGGCCTCGTGATAGGCGGTCAGGGCCTTCTCTTCCTCAGTCATGACGGTGGAGCGGCGCTCGGCACCCATCATGATCTTGTCTTTCGCGTCCTCGAACTCCTTGTTCGTCACGATCCGCTTGCCGCGGCGTGCGGCGAGGAGCGCTGCCTCGTTGACGAGGTTGGCGAGGTCCGCGCCTGAGAAGCCGGGCGTACCGCGCGCGATGTCGCGGATTTTGACGTCGGGGCCGAGGGGCACCTTCTTGATATGGACGCCGAGAATCTTCTCGCGGCCAACGAGGTCCGGGTTCGGCACGACGACCTGACGGTCGAAGCGGCCAGGGCGCAGGAGCGCCGGGTCGAGAACATCCGGACGGTTGGTGGCGGCGATGAGGATGATACCCTCGTTGGCCTCGAAGCCGTCCATCTCGACGAGGAGCTGGTTCAGGGTCTGCTCGCGCTCGTCATTACCACCGCCGAGGCCTGCGCCACGGCTGCGACCGACAGCGTCGATCTCGTCAATGAAAATGATGCAGGGCGCATTTTTCTTGGCCTGCTCGAACATGTCGCGAACACGGCTCGCCCCGACGCCGACGAACATTTCAACGAAGTCCGAACCGGAGATCGTGAAGAAGGGCACGCCGGCTTCGCCAGCGATGGCGCGCGCCAGCAGCGTCTTGCCGGTCCCCGGAGGGCCAACGAGCAGCGCGCCCTTGGGGATCTTGCCGCCAAGGCGCTGGAAGCGCATCGGGTCGCGCAGGTAGTCGACAATCTCCTCGAGCTCTTCCTTGGCTTCGTCGATGCCCGCGACGTCATCAAACGTCACGCGGCCCTGTTTCTCGGTCAGGAGCTTCGCCTTGGACTTGCCGAAGCCCATGGCCTTGCCGCTCCCCGCCTGCATCTGCCGCATGGCGAAGAAAATGATGCCGAGGATGAGGAGAACAGGCAGCAGGTTGATAAGCACCTGCAGGAGAAGCGGGGCCTCCTGCTCGGGGATCACGTCCACCGAGACGTCGCTCTGATAGAGGAGCTCGGCTGCGGAGGCGCCCGAAGGCACATTGACGACGAAGCGCGTGCCGTTGTCGAGGACGCCGGTCACGGTGTCCTGTTCGATGCGCGCCTGCTCCACATTGCCGGCTTCCACCTTAGTGCGGAAATCGCTGTAGCTCAGCTGGGTCACGCTCTGCGCAGGGGTCGCGGACGAGAAGAAGTAGATGAGCATCAGGGCGACGACGAGCATCAAGCCCCAGACCATCCAATGGCGACCATTCATATGGCATTGTCCCTTCAAGACAGGCGTATCGGTCTACGCGCTGTCACTTAATATCTGATCACGTCCCCGGAGAAACGCTCAGCCAACAGCGAGCGTGCCCGGAACGTGCCGCTCACCGTAGATAAGAAGCTGTCACATTGCTTCCAACCGCTGAGCGCTTCCGTCACAGCACCCGTGGCCTGTTCGGGTAAATGGGTCAAAACGCTGCCCTCCGCGAGGCTGGGCAGCGTGGAGATGCGCTGCCGGGCCAGGGTGGAGGTGGCGATGTCCCGCGGCAGAAGCTGGCCGAGCGGGCGGAGATGGAGGCCCGAGGGGGCGTCATCGGGGACCTCGACGATGAAACGGCGGTCGTAGAGGTGCTTTGAGCTGGGCGGTGCCGGGATCGGTTCGAAGCCGGGGGTGCCGTCGGCGCGGCCGAGGAGAGCGGCGGGTTCGCGATAGACCACATCGACATACTCGCGACCGCTCTGCACCCCGGCGACAATCATGGCTCCAAACCGGACGTCAGGGGTGTCGAGGACAGGTTCGTCGAAGGTGATCGCCTCCGGGTCGATCGGACCAATAGCGCCGACGGCACGTTGTGCTCGCCTCAAGACGTTGTCGTCATCGGCGTGAACCGCTTCAAAGGCTCCGTCCCGCTTTTCGTAAGGCATGTTCCAGTGCACTTGGGTCTCGAGATCTGCGAAGCGGTTCACTGCGTGTTTGTCGGCAGTCTGGCATAGAGCAGCGGCCGTGAGCAGCTCCCGGTCCTCAAGCTCTGCCAGCAACTTTCGCACCCGAACCCGCTCAAACCGCTCGTCCTCATTGGACGGATCATCGACGAAGGGCAGTCCCTGCGTCTCCGCATAGGCCCGCGCCAAAGCCCTCCGCACGGAGAGCATCGGGCGGTGGAGGGTGATGAGCTCTCCCGGCCCTGCCGCGATCTTTCGCTCGGCCGGCATCCCGGCGAGGCCCCGGCCCGCGCCGCGGCGGAGGCGCATGAAGACGGTCTCGGCCTGGTCATCAGCGGTGTGGCCGGTGAGGAGATGCTCGATCCCCATGCGCTCGCAGGCTTGGCAGAGGAGGCGGTAGCGTGCCTCGCGGGCAGCCGCCTGAATGCCCGTCGACGGTTTCTCGCCGCGCCAGATCAGGGTCTCGTGGGGGATATTCCGTTCGCTGCAGAAGGTCCTGACCGCCTGCGCCTCGGCGGCGGAGCCCTTGCGCAACTGGTGATCCACCGTCAGTGCAACGACCGGGTGGCCTGCTTTCCAGGCCCAGTGGAGGAGCGCGAAACTGTCCGCGCCTCCAGAAACGGCAATGGCCGCCGCCTCACCGGGAGGCAGCGGCCAATCCAAAGAGAAGTCGTCTCTTAGTTGCAGGTCGCCTCACGCAGCGCGACCATCCGTTGCCGGAGCGTCGCGTCCATGGCGGAGTATTGCTGCAACCCGCGTTGCCAGACGCGGCAGGCCTCGGTCGTCTTGTCCGCCCGCGCGAAGGCCTGGCCGAGCTTGAGATGCGCTTCGGCCGCCCGGTCATTCTCGGGATAGTTGCGGATGAAGTCGAGGAAGGTCCGCGCTGCCGCGCCGAGGTCGCCTTGGGCAAGATAGGTCTCGCCAAGATAGTAGGTCGCGTCCCCTGCACGCTCCGAGTCCGGAAAATCTTCCTTCACGGCAAGGAAAGCGCGTTCGGCATCGGCATAGCGCGCTTCGAGCAGTGCCGACCTGCCAGAAGCATAGGCGGTCTCTGCACTGGCATAGCCCGTGACGGCGCCCTCCGTGCCGCTGACGAGGTCCACCGGGCCACCCACGGGATCGAGGCCGCCGGATTCGATCCCTGCGCTCGGAGCGCTTTGCGCGCCTAGGCCGATATCGCCTTCATATTCGGGATAGGCGAGGCTGACGAGCCGCTGCATCTGTTCTTGCTGCTGGCGCATCTGGAAGCTCAGGCGCTCCATCTCGCCGGTGAGGCGCTGGAGCTCCGCCTCCAGGGCACCGATGCGAACGAGGACGTCGGCATTGGCATCGGCGCTGAGCACGGTCGGCGCGCCGGCACCATCAGGGTTCGCGCCCTGGAAGCGCACGGGCGCGCCCGCCTCGCCGTCTTCGCCGAAGACCACGCCCTGCAGGTCCTGGAGCTGTTGTTCGATACGTTGCAGCCGCTCACGCGTGCGGCGGTCCTGGGCATCGGCCTCGACCGGCATGCTCGTGACTGCCAGCGCAAGGGCGCCCAGCCCCCAGAAAACTCGTTTCATTCTACGCCCTCCGGAATGATCTCGCCGCGGTTAACACAGCCCGCGGCGCTTGCGTAGTTCCAACGAGGACAGAAACGCTCGTGGGGCAAAGAAAAGCCCCGCTCCCCCGATAGAGGAAGCGGGGCCGCAGTGCGGATGGCTGAACCGGCTTAGAAACCAGCCGTGAATGTCAGCATCACCGAGTGACCGCTCGTCTCGAAGGTGACGCTGTCATTGAACTCGACTTCCGGTGAGGCGAGGTAATTGTACTGCAGCCCAACGCGGCTCGTCTAGCCGACTTTGACGTCGGCCCCGGCCTTGCCGATGAAACCGAAGCCCGTGTCATTGTCGACGTCCTCGAGGTTGTAGCTCGTAATCATCAGTCCGGCCCCGATGCCTGCATAAGGGCGGACCTGCGCATCAGCGGGCGCCGAATAGACCGCGTTCATGGTCAGTGCCGTGGTGCGGATGATCTGGTCGATGCAGTCCTCGCCCGACGGGCAATAGAAGCTGATCGCACCGTTCGAGAAGCCATCCCACTTCGCGGTATAGACGCCGACCTCGCCTTCCAGGGAGAACTGCTCGCTCATGCGGCGGCCAACGGCAAGGAACAGCGACGTCCGTGTGCTGACTTCGTTGGTGGTCGTTGCGCCGTTCGGATACTCCACATCGTCTGATGCGAGCGAGAAGGCGCCAACGCCCATCGAATAATAGGTCGAAGGCTTGAAGGCTTCGTCCTGCGCGTGCGCAGCCGAGAGCGCGAGGCCAGCGGCAGCCGCCGCGGCCAGAAGGGTGGTTTTTGTCATGATCGATTGCCCCGATTCAATGCTGTAATCCTCTTTCCTGTGGCGACTTAGCGCAAGACGAGGAAGTGCCCTGAGAAGACTTTCCGCTAAATTTCCCGGATTTACCCACCACTTGGCTCGGAACCCCGCTGACACCTGCTGCGAAGGGTGTTAGCGCCGGGTTCCACGATGTCTTTCGCACCCCACATCCAGATCCGGTCCTGGCTCAAGCAGTCCGCGGAACGAGCGGCCACCCTGACCAAGCTCAAAGTCTGGGGCCTTGCCGCTGTGCTCGGTGTGCTGACGGCTTACGGGGTCATCGGCTTCATCCTCGCCATCGAGTGGATCACGGAAGTCGCCTATGGAGAGCCCGGCTCGATGCTGGCCGAAGGGGCCCGGGCGCTCAGCCCGCTGCGCGCCTTCCTCGTGCCAGCCATTGGCGGAACCATCGTCGGCTTCCTGCTTTGGTGGTCGCGGCGCTCGGGCTGGATCCCTGACTTCCGCTGCCAAGGCGTGGCGGAGGTCATTGAGGCGCGGGCGAGACCACCGGGAGCCATCACCCTGCGCGGTGGACTCGTCAACACGGCCGTTTGTGCCCTGGCTCTCGGGTCAGGGTCGAGCGCGGGACGGGAGGGACCCGCTGTCCTTCTCGGCGGGTCGATTTCCGTCTTCCTGTCAAAGCAGTTCGGCCTCTCCGCCAAGGACAGCCGCACGCTGCTCGGCTGCGCGGCGGCGGCGGCGGTGTCGGCAGCCTTCAACGCGCCAATCGCGGGGGTTCTCTTCGCTCTCGAAGTGGTCCTGTCGAACTATGCCCTGTCGATCTTCGCGCCGATTGCCCTTTCCTCGATCATCGCCACGTTGATCGCCCGCTATCATCTCGGAGACCTCCACCGCTTCGTCATACCCGAGTATGGCGGCGCGGCGCCGCTCGATCTCGCGCTCGGCGGGTCCCTCGGCATCATCTGCGGGATCGTCTCGATTGCCTTCCTCGTGGTGGCTGCGTGGGGGCGTTCTTCGACCCGTTGGGCCGTCTCGAGACTCCACCTGCCGCCCGCCGTCCTTCCCGTCGTTGCGGGCATAGGCATGGGTGGGATCGGAATCTTTTTTCCGGAGGTCCTGGGCTACGGCTATCAGGCCACCTCCGAAGCGATCGCAGGCAGCTACAGCTTTTCGCTTCTCGTAATCCTCCTTGTCGTGAAGATATTCGCGATCGTTCTCTGCCTCTCGTGCCGTTTCGGCCAAGGCGTCTTCTCCGGCGGGATCTATCTCGGTGCCATGTCCGGGGCAGCGTTCGGGATCGTGATGAACCTGGCCTTCGGCAATCTCGTCGCGTCGCCTGCGTTCTTTGCCATGATCGGCATGGGCGCAGTTTCAGGCGCCATTATCGGCGCGCCGATCTCGACGACACTGATCATCTTCGAGCTGACCGGCGACTACACCATGACGGCAGCACTGATGATCGCCGTCGGCATCGCAACGGTCCTGACGCAGATCTTCTTCGGATCGAGCTGGTTCCACTACCAGCTCAACCAGCGGGGCTATGACCTATCCGAGGGGCCGCAAGGCGTCATTCTCCAGACGATCCGTGTACGGGACGTCATGCGCCCCGTTCCCAAGGATGCGATGCCGCTCGAGGAAGGCGTCGAACGCCTCGGCGCGAACCAGACCCTGGGCGAGGCCCTCGCGGTGATGGCCAAGCTCGACGTCGACGCCATGCCCGTCACCAAGACGAGGACCGACAACACCCTGGTGGGTATCCTGACGGAAAGTCGGGCGCTCAAGATCTACAACAAGGCCTTGGTCGAGAGCCTGATCGAGCACCATCGCTGAGGTTCCAGCTTGGTATGGAGGCTCGAAAGAGCGACAATGGCAAGATGGGAACGGTCGATTGGGAGCAGCTGCGCGCGCTGGCGCTCGGCCTCGGTCTTCCTCGTGTCGAAGAGACGACAAGCTGGGGCCAGCCGACAATCAAGGCGCACGGAAAACTCTGGGTTTTCTGGAGCCCGGCAGAGGATTGCCCGGTGCTGAAAACCATACCCGGCGAACGCGACCTGCTTATCGAGGGCGCTGCTGACGTGTTCTTCGTCACCCCGCATTACCAGCGCCATGACCTGGTCCTGATAAGGAAGAACGCGTTCGACCCCGAATGGACGAAACGCTACCTGCAGAAAACCTGGGAATGGATGGCGCCCAAGCGCTTCCTCAAGAAATGGAAAGAAGAACAGGCCGACAGGAACTAGTGCCGCCCGCCCATTAGGGCCGGCCGGATTCATGGAGGACCTGACACGCAAGGGCAGCCGAAAATCGTTCACCCCCCTTTTCACCCATGGCTGGAGGGGGCTAGCCAGTGCGCATGACCCAAGAACCACCGTTCCAAGTCCAGATCGTCCCCGTCACGCCGTTCCAACAGAACTGCTCGATCATCCGGGCCGCCAATGGCGACGCCGCCGTGATCGACCCGGGCGGCGAAGTGGACAGGATCGAAGAGGCCGCCAAGGCCATGGACGCCACGATCAAGAAGATCTGGCTGACCCATGGCCATCTCGACCACGCGTCCGGCGCAATGGAACTCAAGCGCCGCACGGGCGCGCCGATTGAAGGGGCCCATGAGGAAGAGGTCTTCTGGCTCTCCCAGATCGCCGAGCAGTCGAAGCGTTTCGGCATCGGGAATGAAGGCGAGAATGTCGTGCCCGACCGATGGCTCGATGACGGCGACACGGTGGAGATCGGCGGCGTGGTCTTCGATGTCTATTTCACGCCCGGCCACACGCCCGGTCATGTCATCTTCCACCAGAAGGATGCCAGGCTCGCCTTTGTCGGCGACGTTCTGTTCAAGGGTTCGATTGGCCGCACGGATTTCCCCCGCGGCGACCATGCGACCCTGATCAGGTCGATCACCGAAAAGCTCTGGCCGCTCGGCAATGATACCCGCTTCGTTCCCGGTCACGGGCCTTTAAGCACATTCGGCGAAGAACGGCGGAGCAATGCCTTCGTCGCTGACCACGTACTCGCAGGTGGCTAGAAGGCGCGCGTGAAAACCAGGGGCCCGGCGAACGCCCGCGCGTATGCGCTGTTCGCCCCGGAAGCTGGGGCTTCAGGAGCCGAAAGCAGGGATCAAACGTGAAGCTTTCCCTTGTCAGCCTCTTTTATGCCCTCGTCGCCTGTGGCGGCGCGGCATTCGTGCTGATGACCTTCTTCAAGCAGCTGATGCCGCCCGCCGACGTGCGGAAATTCTTCGGCTACTGGGCTGTGCTGGTGGCGATCTATTTCCTGTCGCCAAACCCGCTGGTGTTCTCGATCCTCGCCGTCGTCTTCCTGTTGGTCGTCGCGCGCAATTTCGACAGGCTTGAAGCCGGGGCGTTCTTCCTGATCCTCCTGCCGCCGGGACTGTTCCTTTTCGGCGACCTCCCCGCGGTGAACTACCTTCTCAGGATCAACTTCGCCTTCCTCGTCGCGATGATCCTGCTGACGCCCGTGGCGCTCAAATATTTCAGCCGGTCACCCCTGAAGGGCCTCGGCTCCGTCGACTTTGCGATGGTGATCGTCCTCCTGTTCATCCTTGCGCTGACCTGGCGCTCGACGACCTTCACCGATGCGCTGCGCGGCACCTTCGTCAATGGCATCAAGGTGCTCGGTATCTATTACGCGTTCAGTCGCGGTGTGCAGTCGCGGGAGCACCTGAAACGGGTTCTGACGGCTTTCATTGCCGCCGCGATCCTCGCCGGGGCGGTGGGGATCGTCTCTTCGGTGATCAACTGGGATTTCTTCGCCACCCAGGACACGCGGCTTTTTGACACCTTCATCCGCTACAAGGCGCGCGCGGGACGCCTGCGCGTGGCCGGACTCTTCGGCGGGGCCTATGCCGACCTTGGAACCACCCTCATGGTGGCGCTCATCGCGGCCGCTTTCGCGATCGCCAAGATCGAAAAGACGATGCTGCGCGTCGCCATCGTCGTCGGCTTCATCGCCGCGTGGTTTGTCACAGGCTCTCGCGGACCGATCATCGCCCTCGTCGCGGCGATGCCGGTCTTCATCCTGACACGGCCCAATCCCATGAAGAGCTTCTTCCTGCTCTTCGCAGCGGGAGCGCTGGGCCTCCTCGTCTTCTCCTTTACAGGACCGGGGCGCGAGTTCCTGGCTTACCTGCCATTCATCGGCACCGAGGGCGTCGGCGAAGTCACCTACCGGCAGCGGCTGATGGATGCGTCGTGGGAGGTCATCAAGCGCTGGCCGCTCTTCGGCAATCCGGACTTCGATGAGACCCCCTGGATGCAGCAGATGCGGCAGGGCGAGGGTATCATCGACGTCGTCAACGACTATCTGCGCCAGGCCATGACCTACGGCGTGCCCTTCGCACTGATCTACATCTGGGCACACCTGCGGCCGGTCTTCGCCAATCTCAGCCTCGCGCGCAAAGTCGACGACGCCAAGGATCGCGAGTGGCGGCTGATCGGCGGCAGCCTTGCTGCGGCATTGATGACCTACTCGTTGTCCTATGCGACGACGTCAAAGCGCTCCTTTGCCGACGAAATCGGCTGGATGCTGATCGGTCTCAACGTCGCCTATGCCCGGATTACCATCGCCGAGCGCGCCCGGCGGCGGACGGAGGAGGACGCGATCCCCCTCCCCGGCGGCCAGGTCGCCTATGCATAAGATCCGTCGATGATCCAGCGCGTTCAGCCCTATATCGTCAGTCACGCGCGCCGCTTCCTCGGACAGGGCGCGGTCGGCAAAGCGATGCGCATGTCGGCCACCGCGAGCATGTGGGTGGCCGGGACCATGGCGGCACTCACCTTCCTGAGACTGCTTTCCAACCTCGTTCTCGCGAGGCTCCTCGATCCGCTCGCCTTCGGCGTCGTCGCCGTAGCCGGCACCTTCGTCGTCGCCGTCCGTATGCTGTCGGACATCGGCATCCAGACCTCGATCGTCAGGAGCGCGCGCGGCGAAGACGAGCGCTTCCTGCGCACCATCTGGACCGTGCAGATCATCCGCTCCCTATTCATGGCAATGGCGCTCGTGGTGATCGCCGTCATCCTTGCCTTCAATCGGGAGAGGTTCGGGCCTGACAGCATCTACGCACTCGATGTCACGGCCTTCGTCGTGGCAGCCATCGGCGTGCAGATCGTCATTGACGGCCTCGCCTCCCCCAACAAGTTCGTTGCCCTCAGGAAGCTCGAACAGAAGCGGCTCTCCGTCGTCCAGATCGGCAGCCGCTTCGTCGATATCCCCGTGATGTTCACGCTCGCGGCGCTGGGTTTTGGGCCCTGGTCGCTCATCATCGGCCAGACAGTCAATTCCATCGTCCACGCCATCGCCAGCCACACCTATTTCCGCGGTCCGAAAATGGCGCTTGCCTGGGACCGCTCGGCATTCAGGGAGATCTTCCACTTCGGCAAATGGCTGATCCCTGCTTCAATCGCCCAAGTGGTTCTCCTGCGCGGCGACCAGTTCATCTTTTCGGCAGGCTTCACGTCCCTCGATTTCTCGCTCTACGTCACTGCAGGCATTTGGGTGAAAGCGATCGCAGAACTCGTGAACAAGGTGATCAACCAGGTCGCCTTTTCCGCAATCTCCCGCACCATGCGCGAAGACAGGCCTGCCGTCGCGCGGGTCTACAAGCGCTTCCGCATCATCGCCGAGATCGTCGTCATCGGGGCGTTCGCCGCGCTCCTGATCGGCCATGAATGGTTCTTCACCGTCTTCTACCCCCCCGCATTCGAACCGGCGGCGGAGTTCGTGCCGTTCATGTCCATGGCGCTCCTCTTCCTGCCCTATACGATCCTCAACCAGGTCTCGCTCTCGGCAGGCGACAGCCGCAGCTTCATGTTCATCAAGATCGCAGCGGCTCTCGCGGTGATCTTCCTCGTGCCTTACGTCTTCGACCAGTTCGGAAAGATGCCGGCGGTTCTGACCTTTGCGGTGATTGGCGCGTTCATGGTGCCGCCGAGCCTGTGGCTCGCCTCCAAGCACATGAAGCTCGATGTCCTGACGGAGATTCGCCTGCCGCTGCTTACCGCACTGGCCGGGTTCCTCGTCCTCGCCATTTACGGATAGGCTGAGCCGATCAGATTCCCCGTTGATTTGCGCGCCGGGCCTGATTAACGGCTCAGCCGTTTACGCGCGCTCCGGAGGACCGAACCCATGCCCAAACGCACCGATATCGAGAGCATTCTCATCATCGGCGCGGGGCCGATCATCATCGGCCAGGCCTGCGAGTTCGACTATTCAGGCGTGCAGGCGGTGAAGGCGCTGAAGGAAGAAGGCTACCGGGTCATACTGGTGAACTCGAACCCGGCGACCATCATGACTGATCCGGAATTCGCCGACGCCACCTATATCGAGCCGATCACCCCCGAATTTGTCGAGAAGGTCATCGCCAAGGAGAAGCCCGACGCGCTCCTTCCGACCATGGGCGGACAGACCGCGCTCAATTGTGCCCTCGCCCTCGACGAGCAGGGCATCCTCGAAAAGTACGGTGTGGAGATGATCGGTGCCCGCGCCGACGTGATCGACAAGGCCGAGGACCGTGAGAAGTTCCGCGTCGCCATGGAGAAGATCGGCCTCGAGAACCCGCGCTCGGCCATCGCATCCTCGCCGGAAACCAGAGACGAGAACGGCAAGCTGATCGGCTACGACCGGATCCAGGGCTACGCGAGCGCGATGAAGGCCCTTGAAGAGATTGGCCTGCCGGCGATCATCCGTCCGGCTTTCACTCTTGGCGGCACGGGCGGCGGCATCGCTTACAACAAGGACGAATACGCAGAGATCGTCCGCGCAGGGATTGAAGCTTCGCCGGTCGGCCAGGTCCTGATCGACGAGTCGCTCCTCGGCTGGAAAGAATACGAGATGGAGGTCGTTCGCGACAAGGCGGACAATTGCATCATCGTCTGTGCGATCGAGAATGTCGACGCCATGGGTGTGCACACCGGCGACTCGATCACGGTGGCTCCCGCCATGACGCTCACGGACAAAGAGTACCAGGCCATGCGCACGGCCTCGATCGAGGTCCTGCGCGAGATTGGGGTGGAGACCGGAGGGTCGAATGTTCAGTGGGCGGTCAGTCCCGAGAATGGCCGCCTGGTGGTTATCGAGATGAACCCGCGGGTATCTCGCTCCTCCGCACTCGCATCAAAGGCGACAGGATTCCCCATCGCCAAGGTCGCGGCAAAGCTTGCGGTAGGCTACACCCTTGACGAGCTGCGTAACGACATCACCGGCGGCGTCATCCCAAGCTCCTTCGAGCCGACGATCGACTATGTCGTCACCAAGATCCCGCGCTTCGCCTTCGAGAAATTCCCCGGCGCGAAACCACTTCTTTCGACCGCCATGAAATCCGTCGGCGAAGTGATGGCCATCGGTCGCACGTTCCAGGAGAGCCTGCAAAAAGCCCTGCGCGGCCTTGAAACCGGGCTTTCCGGCCTTGATCCGATCGCCGTGCCGGGCCTTGGCGGAGATGACGACATCGCAGCGCTGCGCAAGGCGCTGTCTGCTCCGACACCGGAACGCCTGCGGGTCGCTGCGCAGGCCCTTCGGATGGGTCTGCCCACAGAGCAAGTGCGCGCCGTCACGGCTTATGATCCCTGGTTCATCGAGCAGATGCAGGGGATCGTCGAGGCAGAGAAGGACATCGAACGCGATGGCCTGCCCGCCAATGCCGAAGGTCTCCACCGGCTCAAAGCCATGGGCTTTTCCGACAAGCGTCTCGCCCAACTCGCGGGCGGCACCGAAGAAGAAGTCCGTGAACTGCGCGAAAAACTGAACGTGCAGCCGGTTTACAAGCGCATCGACAGCTGCGCCGGTGAGTTCAGGGCCGCGACACCCTACATGTACTCGACCTTCGAAGCGAATGGCGAGGACGAAGCTGACATCTCCGACCGCAAGAAGGTGGTGATCCTGGGCGGCGGGCCGAACCGGATCGGCCAAGGCATCGAGTTCGACTATTGCTGCGTACACGCAGCTTTTGCCCTGAAGGATGCGGGCATCGAATCGATCATGGTCAATTGCAATCCCGAAACGGTGTCGACGGACTATGACACTTCGGACCGGCTCTATTTCGAACCCCTCACGGCGGAGGACACCTACGCCCTCATCCGCCGCGAAATGGAAAAAGGCGAGCTTCTCGGCGTCATCGTGCAGTATGGCGGCCAGACGCCGCTCAACCTTGCACGCCCGCTTGCCGATCTCGGCGTGCCGATCCTTGGTACCCCGGTCGAGGCGATCGAACTTGCCGAGGACCGCCAGCAGTTCCACGACCTCGTCCAGAAGCTTGGCCTGAAACAGCCTGCCGGCGCTACCGCGGCGACTCGCGAGGAGGTCTTCGAGGTTGCCGAGAAGATCGGCTACCCTCTCGTCACCCGCCCGAGCTTTGTCCTTGGCGGCCGGGCGATGGAGATCGTCCGGGACGAGCCGTCGCTGGCCAACTATCTCGACAAATCCAAGGTGCAGTTTTCGAAGAGCGCGCCTTTGCTGCTCGACCACTATCTCGACAACGCCACCGAATGCGATGTCGATGCGATTGCCGATGGCGAAGAGGTCTTCATCGCGGGCATTCTCGAGCACATCGAGGAAGCGGGCGTCCACTCGGGCGACTCGGCCTGCTCGCTGCCGCCCTATACTCTCTCGGCCGACATCATTTCGGAACTCGAACGGCAGACGAAGGCATTGGCGCTCGAGCTCGGCGTCAAGGGGCTGATGAATGTCCAGTACGCGATCAAGGACGGCGAAGTCTTCCTGATCGAAGTGAACCCGCGTGCATCCCGGACTGCGCCCTTCGTCGCGAAGGCGACGGGAGTGCCTGTCGCCCGGATCGGCGCGCGGGTCATGGCTGGCACCAAGCTGTCCGACTTCAAGCTCGAGAGGAAAACGCCTCAGCACACGGCCGTGAAGGAAGTCGTCTTCCCTTTCAGCCGCTTCCCAGGCGTCGACACGGTGCTCGGCCCGGAGATGCGGTCCACGGGCGAGGTGATGGGCATCGACGCCGACTTCGACAAGGCCCGCGCCAAGTCCCTGATCGCCGCCGGGACCAAGGTCCCGCTTGAGGGTTGCGTCTTCATCTCCGTCAAGGACGAGGACAAGGAAGGCATCACCAAGGCGGCGAAGCGTCTCGTCGACATGGGCTTCTCCCTCATCGCCACGGGCGGAACGGCGGAATTCCTTTCGGCAAAGGGGCTGCCCGTTCGCAGGGTCAACAAGGTCCTCGAAGGCCAGCCGCATATCGTCGACGAGCTCATCAACGGCACCGTCGACATGATTTTCAACACCACCGAGACCGCCCAGTCGATCGCCGACTCACGGTCGATCAGGACCACTGCGCTCCAGCGGCGTATCCCTTGTATTACAACGCTGAATGGTGCGCACGCCGCCGTGCGGGCTATCGAGGCCTTGCGCAGGGGCGGCCTTGAAGTGAAGCCTCTGCAGTCTTACAACCACTGATCCCTTCGCAGTCGCAATAGAGCGCCCGCGGTAACCCCGTGAGAGGTTTCCCATGGACAAGTTCCCGATGACCAAGGCCGGCTTCATCAAGCTGGAAGCGGACATCAAGCACCTGAAGACCGTCGAGCGTCCGGCCATCATCCAGGCCATCGCCGAGGCCCGTGCCCATGGCGACCTGTCCGAGAACGCCGAGTACCACGCCGCGAAGGAACGCCAGTCATGGATCGAGGGCCAGGTGCTTGACCTCGAGGACAAGCACTCACGCGCGCAGGTCATCGACGTTCAGTCCCTCTCCGGACCATCGGTCAAGTTCGGCGCGACGGTGACACTGATCGATGAGGATACCGAAGAAGAGAAACGCTATCAGATCGTTGGCGAACTCGAGGCCGACCTCAAAGAGAACAAGATCTCGATCTCATCGCCGATCGCCCGCGCCCTGATCGGCAAGGAAGAAGGCGACTCGGTCGAGGTCGCCGCACCGGGCGGCAGCCGGGTCTACGAGATCGACAAGGTCGAGTATATCTGACGGCCCACGGACGAAGCGGCAGGGAGCGTCCCGCGTGCTGATATCTCTCAAGCGCCGCTTCGTTTTCATCGCGAACCTCAAGACAGCCTCGACATCGATTGAACGCGTGCTCGCAAGGCATGCGGAGGTCGCCCTCGTGCAGAGCCGGTTCGGCAAGCATATGGGCCTGACCTCCGTGCTCGACCGGTTCGGCTTTCTCTTCGCAGAGGAGCCGTTCGAGCGCTTCTTCTCCTTCGCCGTAATGCGCGAGCCTGCCGAGCGCCTCCTCAGCCTTTACCGATCCCACCAGCACGAGCAGTTCAACGGCCGTCCCTCTCTTTCGACCAAGGGGATGAGTTTCGAGGCGTTTCTCGACGACTGGCTACCGGCGAACCAAGCCCAGGCCGAAAGCCAGTCGAGCCTTCTGCTCGACAAGCGGGGTCGTGCTTCCCTCACCCGGATCATCCGTTTCGAGGATCTCGACCGGGCATTTCCTGCGGTGAGGCGCGACATCGGTCTCCCATGGCCCATAGGCACACGGCTTCCGCGCCTCAACCCGTCCGCGGCACCAAGCATTGGCATCAGTGATGACGCCCGCGCGCGGATCGCGGCACTCTACCCCGAAGACACAGCCCTCTACGCCGCACTTGACCCGTAAAATCCCTGAGCCACGCTTAACTGGTCATTGACAGCCTCGCGCTAGGGTCGCGCCATACCGGAGGCGCAACCATGATCAGCACCTTGCTCGCCATCGACATATTCAATCGCCAGCTTGACGGCGGAGAGATGCGCACACCGGCGAAGGTCACCCGCGAGACTGACTATTTTCGCTCCCGGATCGGTTCGGTCGAGACGCCTGACGACCTGATCTCCGACTTCCGGCTGTACCGCTACGTGATGACGGCCTTCGACCTTGCGGACGCGGCTCCGCAAAAGGCCCTGGTCAAGAGGGTGCTGAGCGAAGACCCTTCTGCCGAGGGTTCGACCGCCGCGCGACTTGCGGACGCCAAATTCCGTGAGCTGAGCGAGGCCTTCGGCTTCGGAGTCGCGGGCAACCTGAAGCTCAAGCTTCCGGACTTCCTTTCCGAGGTGGAGAGCCGCTACACTCGGGTTTCAGCAGAGCTAAGCATCGGCGAGACAAGCAACGGCGCGCGGCTCGCTGCCTATTTCGATCGCAAGATCCCGGACGCGGGTTCCTGGTACGAGATCCTCGCCGACAAGCCGATGAGGGAAGTCGTGTTCACGGCGCTTCAGATGCCCGACGCGATGCAGACCCTCGATGTCGACCGCCTCGCGCAGGAGCTCGAACGGCGCTTCGCATTTGAGTTCTTTCAGGATGCGGAAAAGCGGGAAGAGTTCATCCGCCGCTTCGCCATCTTCAGTGACATGAACAATCTGAGCACCAGCACGCCCGGAGCTGGTGCCCTCTCGCTCCTGACGGCAGCAAGCCGGGCCAACCTCCTGCTCTAGAAATGGCGAACGCCCCCTGGCCGGGGACAGGCCAGAGGACGCTCCTGTTCCAAACAAGGCATGGCGGAGGTCACGCGCCGAGGGGGAGAAGCAGGGAACTCCGCCGATCCGCCTAGTTCAGAACAGCCGGCCACTGATCATCGGCCTTCGCGATGAAGCCATCGGTGTCGGCGAGCCAGCGCTTTTCGATCGAATCATTGAAATTGAGGTAGAGCTTGCCATCGATGACATTCGCATTGCGCGGATTGCCGGGAGCAAGCTTGCCCTGCGCGATGGCCCAGGCGCAGTAGCCGCCATATTGCGGGGCGTATTCTTCCGGGGCTGCCTCGAAACGCGCGAGATTCTCGGCGCTTGCGAAGCGGAACTCCGCACCCTGATAGGTGGCCGAAAATTCGCGGCTGCCCTCGATGCCTTCGCCATCAAAGAAGCTGACAGCATCATAGCCGCCCACAGCGACATTGTTGAGAAGGCCGGTATGAATAGGATCGGCTGCATTGGCGGCAGACGGAACAAATGATGCGGCTGCGAGGCCGACAATGGCAGCCGAGAGAAACTTTTTCATGGTCAGTGCATCCTGTTGTTAGCCTGATGCCCTTCTGTTCGGGGCGCTGGCCAAACGGTTACTGACTACGTTCAGTAAGCGGGACTCCAGAGCCGCCACAGAACGATGCCGAGACCGATCGAGGCCAAACCATAGAGCCAGAGCAGGCGTTTGAGCGGAGGCACGACCTTCTGCGCAAAGCTGCGATGCTGCCTGTACATGAACAGCATGGCGATGGCCGAAACCGTGAGGAACGCGCCGAAGACAAAGAAGAAGGCCGCGAACCTGAAGCTCCCTGCCTCCACCATCACCGCAACGCCAATGATTGCCCGGATGACGGCTTCAAGCGCGTTCGCCTGAGGCGTGGAGGCGAAGCCTGACAGGAATCGCCAGGCGAGCTTCGGTCTGGCTATCGCTATGATACCGAGGACGAAGAGATAGATGATCGCGAGGGCAACGATGAACTTCGCGATGAGCGCGACCGGATCCACGCCTTTCAGCCCGTGAACCGGTTCACGATCGGATAGCGCCGGTCGCGCCCGAAATACCGTGTCGAGACTTTCGGTCCCGGCGCAGATTGCCTGCGTTTGTATTCCGCCCTGAACAGCATCGTCTGGATACGGCGCACCAGCTCCTCGTCAAAGCCGCGTGAAGCGATCGCGTCGACGCTCGCCTCTTCCTCGACCAGGCCATGAAGGATCGCATCGAGCACCTCGTAGGGCGGGAGGCTGTCCTCGTCTTTCTGGTCTTCACGAAGCTCTGCTGACGGAGGTTTGGCGATGATCGCCTCGGGGATCACTTCTCCGCCTGGGCCCAAGGCCCAATCCGGCTTGTTCGCGTTGCGCCAGCGGGCGAGCCTGAACACATCGACCTTGTAAACATCCTTGAGCGGATTATAGCCGCCATTCATGTCGCCATAGAGCGTGGCGTAGCCCACTGCCATTTCCGACTTGTTGCCGGTGGTGAGCATCATCGAGCCGAGCTTGTTCGAGATCGCCATCAGCGCGGTCCCGCGAAGGCGCGACTGGATGTTCTCCTCCGCAAGGCCCGGCTGGCGACCTGCGAAGATGCCCGCCAGCATCCCGGTCATCGCTTCGACCCCCGGCTCGATCGGGATGGTGTCGAGCCGCGTCCCCAGTGCCTTGGCGCAGGCTTCGGCATCGGTCATCGACGCTTCGGACGTATAGCGCGAAGGCAGGCGGACGCAGTGCACATTCGCTGCGCCCAAAGCATCGACGGCGATGGCGGCGACGAGGGCACTGTCGATGCCGCCGGATAGTCCCAGGACAACCTGACGGAACCCGGACTTCAACACATAGTCCCGCGTTCCGACCAGAACCGCTTCGTAGACCAGCGCCTCGTCCTCGGGCCAATCGGCATATTCCGACCTGCTGACCTGCAAGGAGCCATCGTCCTTGACGATGTCGAAGCCCTGCACCTTCTCGACAAACAGCGGCAGTTGGCCTCGGACCCGGCCCGCGCTCACGGCGAAGGACCCGCCGTCGAAGACCAGCTCGTCCTGCCCGCCCACCTGATTGACGAAGAAGAGGGGCAGGCCGGTCTCCAAGGAGCGCGCCTCGGCATGGTCGCGCCGCTCCCGTTTCACATTCCTGCGGAAGGGCGAGCCATGCGGAGCGATGAGCATGTCGGCGCCTGCTTCTTTCAGACGCCGGCTCACATGCGGGAACCACATGTCCTCGCAGACCATGAGGCCCAGCTGCCAGCCACGGAATTTCAGCGCCTGCGGGCTCGGACCAGCGGCAAAGGTCCTCGGCTCGTCAAAGGGACCGTAATTGGGAAGATGCACCTTGCGCGCAACGCCTGCGACCTTGCCCCGGTCAAGCAGGAGTGCCGCGTTGTAGGGCCGATCGGCATGCCCGTCGTCCTTCCACGGACATCCCACAATCACGCCCGGACCATCGACGGTCTTCTGCGCCAGCGCTGCCGCTGCCTTCATGCAGGCATCGACATAACTCGGGCGCAAGACCAGGTCCTCGGGCGGATAGCCTGAGACCGACAGCTCCGGGGTCACCACCAGATCAGCGTCGCCAGCCTCTGCCCGCGCATCCAGGATTTTCGCGGCATTGCCGGACAGGTCGCCAACAACAGGGTTGAGCTGCGCCAGGGCGATCCGCAGCCGCTCAGGCATCAATGGCTTCCTCGATCGCCAGCGCCATGGCGAGAGCACGGCGACCCGCCTGGCCCGGAACGGCCGGGCTGACACCCGACCTCACCGCGGCAAGAAAGCTTTCGGTTCCAAAACCAAGCGGGTCCTTCAAGGCCAATGGCAGGTCGTCACCAGAGAAATCGGCCGCCACCGGCTCCGGCGTGGTGTTGGCGACTTCGCGTTTCAGGAAGTCGAGATGCACTTGGCCGTCGAGATATTCCATCCTCAGGTCACGCACCGGATCATCCTCAAGCCGCGAAGCGATGAGCCGCGCCTGCACGCCGCCAATATCGAGGGTCACGTCAACATAGTCGGCGAAATCACCCTTCTCCTTGCGGCTCTCGATCCTGAGGATGTCGGCGTCCGAACGTCCGGTCAGCTGGGCCAGCAGGTCGAGATCGTGGATCATCAGGTCGAGCACCACCGAGACATCCCCAGCGCGGGGGCTGTAGCGGTTCATCCGGCGGGACGTGACCTTCTGGGGCACCTCGCGGTCAAACAACCCGAAAGCGGCAGCGACATAGCGCTCCTGATGACCCACCTGAATGAAGACACCCTTCGCCTCGGCGGCCTCGATCAGGGCGTCGGCTTCGTCCACCGTCATGGCGATCGGCTTCTCGACCAGCACGTGCTTGCCGGCCGCGATCGCCTTCGCGGCAAGCGATGCATGGGTCGTCGCGGGCGTCGCGATGGTCAGGACATCGACCTGTGCAAGGAAGGCATCGTAATTATCAAAGCCCTTCGCGCCGAACTTGTCGGCACGCTCCTTGGCGCGCTCAATATCGTGATCGTAGATCGCGACGAGTTCCGCGCCCTCGGTCTCGGCGTATTTGTTCGCGTGGTAGCCGCCAAAGACCCCGGCACCCGCCACGCCAGCTTTCAGAACGTCTGTCATGCTGCTCCGCCTATCATTCTTCTCGCAAGGCCGCGCCTCACGGTTGGTCACCAATGATGAGGAGCGGGCCTAGAAGCAAGCCCCCCGTTAAGACTTGCGTAACGGTGTCCACAAATTGCCTCAGTTCTTGCGCAAGGAAGCCCCAATAGGCTGCAAGGACCTTGCGTGGTGGTAAGGTGGGTTGGAGGTCTCGAGGATGCGTATCCCGTTTCCAAGTGCGAGAATGTGTGAAGAAGCCTGGGCCGAGGCGCTGGAAGGGCTTCGCGTGACCCTTCGCGGCCGGGTGCTGGCGGAGGTCCAGCCGAACCCGTTCGCAAGGCCCCTGCCCTGTCCGATCGAGAACGCAGGCCGCACGGCGAAGATCCTGCGGATTTTCTAAGCAGTCACCCTGACTTGGGTCCCCGGCGGGTTTGGGCTATTGCGCTCACCTGTCGGAGGACACGCCATGAAGGAAACCGGAGAGTTTCACCGCGCAAGTCAGGCCCCTGCTGAGGATTACACGATCCCGCAGGACTGGGAGAGCTACACCGACGAAGAGCATGCGACCTGGGACACGCTTTACAAGCGCCTGATGGAGGTGCTTCCGGGACGGGCCGACAAGGCCTTCCTTGAAGGGCTCAAGGCGCTCGACCTCGGGAAAGGCGGCATCCCCCATTTCGAACGCATGTCCGACGAGCTCGAAGCACTCACAGGATGGCGCGTGGTTGCCGTTCCGGGCCTCGTTCCGGATGAGGTCTTCTTCGACCACCTTGCCAACCGGCGCTTCCCGGCGGGCAATTTCATCCGCAAGCCGGACCAGCTCGATTACATTCAGGAGCCCGACGTCTTCCACGATGTCTTCGGCCATGTCCCGATGCTGTCGAATCCGGTCTTCGCCGACTACATGCAGGCCTATGGCCAAGGCGGGCTCAGGAGCCTCGATTCGGGCTGCCTCAAGAACCTCGCCGCACTTTATTGGTACACGGTCGAATTTGGCCTCATCAACACCGATGAAGGCATGCGCATCTACGGCGCCGGCATCGTCTCATCGCCGGCTGAGAGTGTGTTCAGCCTCGAAGACCCCTCGCCGAACAGGATTGGCTTCGACGTCGATCGCCTGCTGCGGACGGATTACCGCATCGACGATTTCCAGCAGACCTATTTCGTCATCGACAGCTACGAAGACCTGCTCGAGAAAACGCTCCGCACGGATTTCGCGCCGCTCTACGAGGCCCTCCGGGACGAGGGCCACGCGTCGAGTTACGAATATTCCCCGGCAGACGTTCTGGACACGGACAAGGTTTTCAACCGCGGCACCCAGGCCTACGCCAATCGGGGCGGACGGTTCGCGGCCGAATAGGCCTAGCCGGCAAGACGCTTGAGCAACGGAACCTGTCTCAAACCTAGCACGAGAGCAGTCGTCAGCAGGAACGTGAGCACAAGGATGCTCGCGCCCGTCAGAAGACCCGGCGCGGGAGCGTGGCTTTCGAGCTGCTTGAGGACGATGAGATGCGCGGCGAAAATTCCTAGCGTGGCGGGTGCCAGGCGCCGCGACCATTTCGAAAGCAGGTTCCGCGGCAGGGCAAGTCGCCGAAACAGGAAGAACATGCCGATACCGAACGGAACCGTGCCGATCGCAAAATCGTTCTCCGTAAACGGAACACCGAACCCGAACCGGAAGAGGCAAAGCTCAGCTGCGGAAAGCGTAATCCCCGCCATCGCAAGCATAGCCGCCTTTTGCCACGAGAGCTCGAATCCGCTGCGTCGCGCCCACAGGCCGAATGCGACGAAAACTACCGGGTAGAACGGGAAGACACGCGAAAGCTCTGGTGTCCGCAAGTCGGGAAGCCCGGCGACTGGAGCGTATGAGCCCAGAAGCAGCCCGCCTGCGAAACACACGGCACCGAGCACCATGATCGTTCGCATGCTAACGTATTGGGCCACCAGATGGACGGCCACGAGGCTCGCGCCGAGCGAGCTCAGGAACCAAAGATGGTAGCCCTCGCCCCCCTCGGCCAACAGCCAGAACCAGGTCTTGAGGTCTGCGGGATTGTTCAGAACACGGCCGAATGTTTCGGTTGCAACCAAGTAGATCAGCACCCAGATGACATAGAGCGGTAACAACCTTCTGACCGCGAAGCGCAGGACCGGGCGCAAGGAGCGCGTGCGGCCGTAAAAGTAACCCGATGCGATCAGGAAAAAGGGGACGACCCAGCCGAAAGCCACGAAGAAGGCGCTGCCAACAGAGGCGAAATCGCCATAGATCCGGTAGTCCTGATGCGCTGCGATCACGAGAAAGCACGCAAGGACACGTCCAAAGGCCATCCCCGCGGCCCGGTCCAGAGGCTGCTTCAAGCCTGCCTCTCCCTGTGCTGGCGCGATCGGAGAGGTCATTGCTGCGCTGGGGACAGTGTCCGACATCAGGCTTCCCGTTTCGGGCCAAGCACCAAAAGAGCGCTGGTCCCCTTTGCGGAAGGCTTCACAAGATATGCCAACCGCCTGCCCCCGCTCGAGAAATTCTCTGGCGGATCCGATGACTCGAGTCCACGGCGTTCATCGACACTTAGCCCTTTCTTGATAGCCACAACCTCTAGCTGTGGGAGCCGCCATGAAAGGCATCGTCTTCACTGAGTTTCTCGACATGGTCGACCAAAGTTTTGGCCCCGAAACGACAGATAGAATTCTTGACGCCTGCCACCTCGATAGTGGCGGCGCCTATACGGCGGTGGACATCTATGACGGGAGCGAGCTGCATCTTCTCGTTGGTGCGCTGAGCGACCGGACCAAGCTTTCGGTCGAGCAGCTCCAGCGCGCCTATGGACGCAAGCTGTTCAGTCGGTTCGAAGAGGTGCACCCCGAGATCTTCAGGCGCTACCGCTCGGCATTCGAGATGCTTTCCCGCGTCGGCGGCGAAATCCATCGGGACGTCCGCAAGCTCGACCCGAATGCCGCCCTGCCGCATCTCTCCGCCGAGCGTCCTTCCGATAAGGCCCTCATCCTGACCTACCGGTCGCGCCAGAACATGCCCTCTTTCTGCCGCGGCCTGATCGAGGGCTGCCTGCTCCACTTCGGTACACCTGCATCGATCCGGCAATTGGACCTTGGCACCGTCGGCGGGCTCCCCTCCCACCAGTTTATCATCGAACAGGACTAGGGCATGAGGGAGGGAGCGGCGGTGAAGACCGGCTACGTCGCACGCCAGCGCTACGAGCGCGAACGGGCGGCGAGGCTGAGAGCGGAAAAGCTCCTGGAGGAGCGCTCGCTCGAGCTCTACGAGGCCGCGCGAACGAAGGAGCGGTTTCTCCGGAATATCAATCATGAATTCCGTACACCGATGAATGGAATCATCGGGCCCGCGCAACTGCTGCAGGCAGAGAACATCCCCGAAGCGGTCCGCGGCTGGGGTGACATGATAGAGCGGTCCGCGCGGGAACTCCTCGAATTTCTTGAAACCGCCATCGAAATGGCACGGGTGAACGGAACATGCTCCGAGCAGGAAGCCGATGTGCCCGACTACACCCCCCTTATTCTCATTGTTGACGACAACTCCGTGAACCGCATGGTCGCCAAGGCTGCCGTGGAGGCGATCGGTATGCGGAGCGCGCAAGCCGAAAATGGTGCTGAAGCCCTGAACCTCTTGGCAGAACAGTCACCGGACGGAATTCTGATGGACCTCCAGATGCCGGTGATGAGCGGCCAGGAAGCCATCAAGGCGATCAGGTCCAGCGGCGAAGCATGGTCCAGGACGCCAATCATCATATTGACAGCCAACGCCGATCCGGACGGACCGCAGCTTGCCCAGGCGATGGGTGCGGATGGCTATATGACGAAGCCGATTGCCGTCCGGCACCTGCAGGATCGCCTCCGTGAACTGACGAAGGTGAAGGTCTCGTTGCGGGACTGTCTGGCCTAGGCTGCCTGTCGCTCGCGCACCGCGCGGAGCTCTTCTGCCAGCGTGAAGGCCAGCTCCAGCGCCTGGCTGGCATTGAGGCGAGGATCGCAATGGGTGTGGTAGCGCTTCGAGAGCGCCTCCTCGTCAATTGCCTGCAATCCGCCGAGGCACTCGGTCACGTCCTGGCCGGTCATCTCGAAATGCACACCGCCGGGATAGGCGCCCTCTCCCCGAACGAGGTCGAAGAACTGCTGAACTTCTCCCAGAACAGACGAAACCTTTCGCGTCTTGTAGCCATTGTCGGCCTTGATCGTGTTGCCGTGCATGGGATCCGAAGACCAGACGACCGTCCGGCCTTCCTCCTGCACCCGGCGAACCAGTCCGGGAAGGTGCTGGCTGATCTTTTCGGTCCCGAAACGGGAGATCAGGACAATCCGCCCGGCCTCGTCATCAGGGTTCAGAATATCGAGGAGCTGGATAAGCTCATCAGGCTGCATGGTCGGCCCGCACTTGATGCCGATGGGGTTGGCGATCCCGCGACAAAACTCGACATGCGCACCGCCGGGCTGGCGGGTCCGGTCACCGATCCAGACCATGTGGGCGGAGGTGTCGTAGTAATCGCCACTGGTGGAGTCTGTCCGGGTCAGCGCCTCTTCATAGCCCAGAAGAAGAGCCTCATGACTGGTGTAGAACTCGACCTCGTTGAATGCCTTGGTGTAGCTCGTTCCAAGCCCGCAGGCGTCCATGAAGTCCATGGCGTCGGAGATCTTGTTGGCAAGCTCCGTGTAACGCTCATTCTGCGGGCCGCTGGCGAATTCCAGGTTCCAGCGGTGCACGTTGCGAAGGGACGCATAGCCCCCTTTGGCAAAGGCCCGGATCAGGTTCAGCGTCGCCGCCGACTGGCCATAGCCCTTGAGAAGCCGCTGCGGGTCGGGAATGCGCGCCTCGGCCGTGAACTCCGAGCCGTTGATGTTGTCGCCGCGATAGCTTGGCAGGGTGACATCGCCTTGCGTCTCGGTGGGCGAGGAACGCGGCTTGCCGAACTGGCCGGCAATCCGTCCGACCTTCACCACCGGCACGGCCGCGCCATAGGTCAGGGCGACGGCCATCTGGAGCAGCACGCGGAAGGTGTCGCGAATGTTGTCGGCTGAGAACTCCTTGAAGCTTTCCGCACAGTCCCCGCCCTGCAGGAGAAACGCTTCCCCGCGGCTGACCGCCGCCAAGCGCTCCTTCAGCGAGCGCACCTCGCCGGCAAAGACCAGCGGAGGATAGCTCGCGAGCTCTTTCTCCACAGCTTCAAGAGCCGCGGGATCGGGATAGTCGTCCGGAATGTGCTTCGCCGGCTTCGCGCGCCAGCTTGACGGATGCCACATGACCTTACTCCTGGCCTTTGACGCTAATGGCCTGAGAGCACTCGTGCAACGCCTGCGCCGCGCGAAATTAACCGATCCCTCCAATCATGTACGGCGCTGCACCCAAGAGGACCCAGACAGCGCAGGCGAGAAGCAGCCCGGCCGCTGCCAGCCTTGGCCCATGAAGTCGCGACCAGAGCAGGATCCCCGACAGGCTCATGAGCAACAGCGCCCCCGCAATAGCATCGATCAGGAGGATCCAGACGACGCCGATGCCGTGTCCCATATGAAGCTCCTTGAGGAGCGCGAGGAAGGAATACCCCGTCCGCTCGAGGGCGACCAGGTTGGCCGCGGGCACGTAGCTCGCCTCGATCGCTGCGTTGGGGCCACGGAACCGCATGTCCCAGCGCTCCACAGGCTTTTGCTCCGTCCCCTCGAAACTGACAGCCTCGATCCTTGGGGCTTTGCGCGAGGCGGAAGGTTCCTGGATCACCCCATAGGTCGCCTGCACCCACGCCGCAAAATCGTCTCGGCTCTCAAACGGCATCCCTTCGCGAACGAACTCGACCGAGGACACCTGAGGCGTGCCCACCTCGATCTTCATCACGTTGCGATGGTTCAGGAGGATCCCCGAAAACCCGAGCACCACGAACATCAGCGCTCCGAAAAGCCCGGTCCAGGCGTGGGTCCGCTTCAACCAGAGCAGGAAGGTCCCGCGCTGCAGCTTCTCCGGGAGAAAGGGGTGGAGCTTCCGCCTCTTGGTTTTCGTCGGTTCCATCGTCGTCATCGCAAGCCCGCCAAAGAAGAATTCCTTGCGAGTGATTATCATGAGCATTCGCGGCAGGAAAGGGCGTTGGCGGTGTCCTGCTTCGCGGCCTCGCCTTGGGGCTCGCCACGCTCTACTTCGCAAAGCCGAACAGGAGGAACAGGTCCATGCCCGTCAACGCCTACGCCGCCATGGAAAAAGGCGGGAAGCTCGAGCCGTTCGAATATGAGTTCGGCGACCTGGGATTCGACGAGGTCGAACTCGAGATTGAAAGCTGCGGCATCTGCCACTCCGACATGTCGATGATCGACAATGAGTGGGGTTTCTCTACCTACCCCCTTGTTCCCGGACATGAAGTTGTCGGAAAGGTGACCAAGACTGGTGATGGCGTGAAGGCCGTTCAGGTCGGCCAGCGCGTTGGCCTCGGCTGGTTCGCCGAGAGCTGCCGACGATGCCGCCCCTGCCTTTCTGGGCACCACAATCTCTGTACCAACTCCACCGCCACCATCGTTGGTCGCCATGGCGGCTTTGCCGACAGGGTCCGCGCGTCGGAGCTCTGGTGCATCCCGATCCCGGACAGCGTGGACGCTGTCACCGCCGGTCCCCTCTTCTGCGGCGGCGCGACAGTCTTCAACCCGCTGGTCCAGTACGAGGTGAGTCCGATGGACCGGGTCGGCATCATCGGCATTGGTGGCCTTGGCCACCTCGCCTTGCAGTTCGCCCGCGCATGGGGATGCGAGGTCACCGCTTTCACCACCTCGGACGACAAGGCGCAGCAGGCAAAGGACCTTGGCGCGCACCACGTCGCCAACACCCGCGATGAGGGCACGCTCAAGAAACTGCGTGGCAGCTTCGATCTCATCCTCAACACCACGGCGGTCGGCCTTCCGTGGAGCGACTATGTGGGGGCGCTCTGTGCCAAGGGCCGCTTCGTGAATGTCGGCGGCAATGTCGAAGAGCCGATCTCGGTCGGTGCCTTCGACCTGATCGGTCAGGAAAAGAGGGTCGGCGGCTCGGGCCTCGCCCCGCCTGTCATCATGCAGCGTATGCTTGAATTCTGCGGCCGCCACGGCATCGCACCGATCACCGACCGGTTCTCGATGGACGACTGCAATGACGGGATGCAGCATTTGCGGGATGGCAAGGCGCGCTACCGTGTGGTTTTGACGCGACAGCCATGACTTCGACTGTGCTTTTCTAGTCACGAAGGACGGACTTCTCTGTCCTCAACAAGTCCTCACCCCGTCAGCCCTTTACAGGGGCGGGGACCCGTCGTAGTGCCCGCGTTTCGTGGGCGCAGCCTGTTTTCAGGATCAAGGTCAGACGTCCGCGACTGCCGATTGGCGTCTTGCTTGCTCTGCCCGTTTCGCGAGTTAGGCGCTTGGAAAAACCGACCGCAAACGTAACGACCGACAGATAAGCGAAAACGATCAACGCATGAGTTCTGAAAACGACGTCCAGGAAGTGGACGCCGAGGCCCAGGAGCCGACCCAAACCGAGACCGAAACGACCCAGGCCGAAGCGGACGCTCCGGCTGAGGAAGGCGTCGTCGCCCACGACGCGCCTGTCGAAGTGAAATTCGCCGATCTCGGCCTCGACGAGAAGCTTCTCAAGGGCATCATCGACGCCGGCTACGACACGCCGACGCCGATCCAGGCGAAAGCCATTCCCGAAGCGCTGAAGGGCCGCGACGTCCTCGGCATCGCGCAGACAGGGACCGGCAAGACCGCCGCCTTCACCATTCCGATGATCCACCGCCTGTCGCGCGGCCGCGCCCGGGCGCGCATGCCGCGCAGCCTGGTCCTTGCCCCGACGCGCGAGCTGGCGGCACAGGTGGCCGAGAGCTTCGAGAAATACGGCAAGTACCACAAGCTCTCGATGGCGCTGCTGATCGGTGGCGTCAGCTTCAAGGACCAGGAGATCGCCCTTACCCGCGGCGTGGACGTCCTGATCGCCACGCCGGGTCGGCTTCTCGACCATTTCGAGCGCGGCAAGCTTCTCCTCACCGGCCTCGAGGTCATGGTGGTCGACGAGGCCGACCGGATGCTCGACATGGGCTTCATCCCCGACATCGAGCGCATCTTCAACCTGACGCCGTTCACGCGGCAGACCCTGTTCTTCTCCGCGACCATGCCGCCGGAGATCACCCGGCTGACGCAGCAGTTCCTCTCCGCGCCCGCGCGCGTCGAGGTCAGTCGCCCGGCACAGACGGCGGACACGATCACCCAAAAGATTGTCCGCCTGCCGAAGAACGATGACCGCCTCAAGCGCGCGACTCTCCGTAAACTGATCGACGACGCCGAGGGCCTCCAGAACGGCATCATTTTCTGCAACCGGAAGAAGAACGTCGATATCGTCGCCAAGTCGCTCCAGAAGCACGGCTACAATGCCCGCCCGATCCACGGCGATCTTGCGCAGTCCTTCCGCATGGAGACGTTGCAGAAATTCCGCGATGGCGAGCTCAAGCTGCTCGTCGCCTCCGATGTCGCGGCTCGTGGCCTCGACATCCCGGAGGTCAGCCACGTCTTCAACTTTGCCGTCCCGGTGAACTCGGACGATTACGTCCACCGCATCGGCCGGACAGGCCGCGCCGGCCGCAAGGGCACTGCCCTGATGATGGTCACGCCAGCGGACGAGAAGGCCCTGGACGCCGTTCTCAAGACCACGGGCATGGATTCCATTGACGAGCTCGACCTCAAGGAGTTCTTTGAGAGCTACAAGGACGATGAAGGCGACCGGGGCGGTCGCGGCAAGCGCGACAGGTCCGACCGTTCCGAGCGAGGAGAGCGCTCAGAACGCGGAGGACGGGGACGCCGTGGCCGCCGCGACGAAGTCCCTGCCATGCAGCACGCGGACAACGTCAAAGGCTTCGGCGACCACGTGCCAGACTTCATGAAGGTCGCCTGAACTCGTCAGGCGAAGCCGCGTCTGGATATCGACCAACCCGAATTCGCCGATATCCCTCAGGGTGCCTTCTCCTCCCGAAGCTCGCGACCGGCACAAACAAGCAAACGGCTCCGGCGGAGAGCTCGGTTACTCAGCCCCTCGCACCGCCTCGAGGATCGTCTCCACCGCGGGCCTGTTACGATAGCTCTTGTCGTTGGTGGCGTAATCATCCTCATAGAGCTTGGCCTCCACGACACCGTTCTTGTCGACAATAAAGACCGCCGGGTGCGGAATGCCGTGGACCCGGCTGCCCGGGCGGTGCTGTTCGTTGAGGATCCCGAAGGCCTTGATGATCTCCGAGCCCTCGTCCGAGATCAGGGCAGCGTCGATGCCCATTTTCTCCGCAAACGCCATCTGCTTCGCCGGCGTATCATAGCTGACGAAGATCAGCGGACGGCCTTCTTTAGCGAATGCCCGAGCCTCAGCATCAAGCTCCGCCACCTGCTTCTTGCAATAGGGGCACCAGTCGACCGAGCGGACGAAGACGATCGTTGCGCCCTCCTCTCCCGTGGCGGCCTCAAATCGTTCCGCCGCCGGAATGGTGGAGCCCACGGCAGGGCCAAGATCCGCGCCGAGCGCGAGCGAGAGAAGAAAAGCGAGAAGCATGGCAAAAACCCCGAAATGTCCGGACGGATCTTCGGGGCCTTGGCGTAGGAAGTTACCGCCGCGCCATCACCTTTTTCGCCGCAGCTTCGACAAGGTGATCGCCCGCGCTGAACACCGGCCAGTCGGTCTGGTTGCGGAACCAGGTCATCTGGCGCTTGGCAAAGCGTCGGGTCTCCTGCGCCGCCATCTCGACGGCCTCCCCTTCCTCGAGATCGCCGCGGATGAATGCAGCGAGTTCAGGAACGCCCAGCGCCTTCATGACCGGCAGGATTGGAGACAGCCCGCGCGCCATGAGAGCCCGGACTTCCTGGACCGCCCCCTCTTCCATCATCTTGAGAAAACGCCGGTCGCAATTCTCGTAAAGCGTCTCGCGCGGCGGCAGCAGGCACGTTTCAAGGAACGGCGCGTCAAGCGGTTTGCGCCGCGGCTCCTTTTGCCAGTCAGACAGCGGCCTGCCCGTCGCTTCGAGGACGGCTACCGCGCGGACATGGCGCTGGCGGTCATTCGGCTCCAGTCGTTCCATCGCCGGATCGGCTTCAAGCAGCTTCGTCCTGAACGCGGCCGGGTCAGCATCGAAGGCCACGCCCGCCCTGACGCTCACCTCTTCAGGCACCTCCGGGATCGGCGAGAGCCCCTCAGTCAGGCTCTTGAGGTACAGCCCCGTGCCTCCACAGATGACGGGAATGGCACCCTCAGCCCGCAGCTTCTCGATGATCGGAACCGCTTCGGACACGAAACGACCCGCGGAGTACCTCTCGGACCCATCGACATGACCGTAGAGATGATGGGGCACGCTCCGCTGATCGGAGGCCGTGGGCCTTGCCGATAGAATACGGAGGTCGCGATAGACCTGCATCGAGTCAGCGTTGATGACCTCTCCACCAACCATCCGGGCGAGCATCTCCGCAGCGGCGGATTTGCCTGAAGCCGTCGGGCCGCCGACAATGACGACAGGGGGGCCACCTTGCGCGCTCATGCTCTGATCTCTAGCTGACGCGAAACGGAGTTTTCTATGACCGACGCCGCGCACCAGACCATCAAGTCCGAAATCGAAGCCAATGACGTGATGCTCTTCATGAAGGGCTCGCCCCAGTTTCCGCAGTGCGGTTTCTCAGCTGCGGTTGTACAAATCCTTGATTATCTTGGGGTTCAGTACGGGTCCATGAACGTCCTCGCTGACGAGGATATCAGGCAGGGCATCAAGACCTATTCCGACTGGCCGACGATTCCGCAGCTTTATGTCAAAGGCGAGTTCGTCGGCGGCTGCGACATCGTCCGTGAAATGTTCGAAAAGGGCGAGCTGCGTCCGTATCTGCAGGAAAAAGGCGTCCTCGAAGCCGCCTGATCCGGCTTCGGGCATCTTCGCATTCCGTGCGCCCAGGCAGGTAACCGCTTGGGCAGCGATTATTGCGCGCGGAATCAACAGCGCTGGCCAGCTTCACGACCGGGTCTTAAGGATCGGCCAACCTCCACGATCTCAGTCAGGCTCCGGAGCAAGACCGAGGCCGGCCCCGGAGCGCTTCGATCAAGGTTCGAGATCGCAGGGCTGCTCGATCATGCAGACCGACGGATTCCATGGGAGCCGGAACCACCAGGGGCAGGGACACGGATCGTCCTCGGTGCCGGTAGCTGCCGCGATCCCGAGGGCCGCGAAACCACCGAGCATGCTGGCCGCGACCCCGGCCAGCACAACCTTGGCCGCGCGCTTCTTCATCATCAACATCAGTCGCCTCCTCTTTGTTGGCCAAATGAGGTTGTCGCGACCGCAGTTCAGGCGCAACCTGAACAGAATCTCAATGGCAGTTGTGATTCAGTATCTTGGCATCTCGACACATCAAGCCGCGTCGGCCAAGAAAAAAGCCCGGCGCAAGGGCCGGGCTTTCTCGAGATTGTTTTGGCTTCGAACTTACGAAGCGTAGTATTCGACCACGAGGTTCGGTTCCATCGTCGCCGCATACGGAACTTCGGAGAATTCCGGGACGCGGACATAGGTCGCCGTCATCTTCTTCGGATCGACATCGATGTAGTCGGGGATGTCACGCTCGGCGAGCTGGAGCGCTTCGAGGACGAGAGCCATGTTCTTGGACTTCTCGCGGATCTCAACGACGTCACCCGGACGAAGCCGGTAGGAAGGGATGTTGGTGCGGCGGCCGTTCACCAGGACATGGCCGTGGTTCACGAACTGGCGGGCGGCGAACACGGTCGGCACGAACTTGGCGCGGTAGACCACGGCATCGAGGCGCGACTCGAGAAGACCGATCAGGTTCTCCGCGGTGTTGCCCTTGGCACGCGCGGCTTCGGTGTAAAGACGCTCGAAGTGCTTCTCGGAGATGTTGCCGTAATAGCCCTTGAGCTTCTGCTTCGCCATCAGCTGCTGGCCGAAGTCCGACAGCTTGCCGCCACGGCGCTGGCCATGCATGCCGGGCTTGTAGTCACGGCGGTTGATCGGGGATTTGGGGCGACCCCAGATGTTCTCACCGACCCGGCGGTCGATTTTGTACTTGGCGGAAATCCGCTTCGACATTTTTCACTCTCTAGGCCCGGCTCCGGTCCGTCGCCCCATGCGACAGACGATCTCAACGGCGGTTTCCCGGGCTTCCCGTCTTGAAGAGCGGGTCAGTAGCAGGCCAGAAGGGACCGTCAAGTGAGAGGAGACGGGAATGAGGGCTTTTCTGATCGGCGCTGCGACGATTGCGCTGCTGGCGGCATGTGACGACGGGCCTGCGGAGGCAACCTCCCAGGCGCCCCAGACCACAAGGCCCGAAATTGCGCCCGCGCCCAACGCACGATCCCTACCCCAGGCCCTCAAGGACGGCGACGCCCAGCCGGTGCAGGTCGTGGGCACCTATCTGCGCCGGATCGAACTTCTCGACGACAGCGGACCGAAGATCCAGGCCGTCATCGCCGTCAACCCCGAGGCCGTGTCCCAGGCGCAGGCGCTCCAGCAGGCTGCCGCCAAAGGCGAGGAACCCGGCCTTCTCTACGGGCTCCCGATCCTCGTGAAGGACAACATCGAGACGACAGAGATGCCGACAACGGCCGGCTCGATGGCGCTGAAGAGCAACATGACCCGGCGTGACGCCCCGGCAATCGCCCGGCTGCGCGAGGCCGACGCCATCATCCTGGGCAAGACGAACCTTTCCGAATGGGCGAATTTCAGGTCGTCGCAATCGGTCTCGGGCTGGTCCGCCGTTGGTGGCCTCAGCCGCAATCCCCACGACCTCACCCGCAACACCTGTGGCAGCTCGTCAGGCTCGGGCGCCGCGGTCGCGGCAGGCCTTGCCTGGGGTGCTCTCGGGACCGAAACGAACGGCTCCGTCATTTGCCCCTCGGCCTCGAATGGGATTGTCGGCTTCAAGCCCACGGTGGGCCTTGTGAGTCGCTACCGCGTCGTCCCGATCTCGCCGAGCCAGGACACGATCGGCCCGATGGCTACCAGCGTTCGCGACGCGGCCATGATCCTCACCGCCCTCGCAGGTAGCGATGACAACGACCGTGCCACTGAAGAGGCCGACGCGCGCAGGACCGATTACGTCGCCGCGCTGGAGGGCGCTTCGCTCGAAGGTCTCCGCCTCGGCGTTCTTCGCTGGGCGCAGTCCGATGACCCCCGCGAGCAGGCCGTCTTCGAAGAAGCCCTCCGCCGCGCCGAGGATGCCGGGGCGATCCTCGTCGATATCGACGCCTTTCCGGGCGAGGTGAATGGGGGCGATGCGTTCACCGTCCTCAAGGCAGAGTTCAAGGCCTCGCTCAACGAGTACCTCGCCGACGCTGCACCCGAGGTCGAGACCCGGACGCTCACCGACCTCATCGCCTTCAATGAAGCGAACAAGCGCGAGATGGCCCTGTTCGGCCAGGACATTCTCATCGACAGCGACGCCATGCCCGGCCTTGATGACCAAGGGTATCTCGATGCCGTTGCCGCTATCCAGAAGGGCACACGAGAAGACGGCATCGACAGGATGCTGGCCGAGCATGGAGTCGACCTGCTTGTTGCCCCGAGCTTCGGACCGGCCTTCAAGATCGATCTCGTCCGGGGCGATGTCATCGCCAACAGTGCAGGCGCTGGCTGGACTGCCGCGATCGCCGGTTACCCGCACCTGACGATCCCGATGGGCAACGTCAAAGGCCTGCCGCTCGGCTTCTCGATCATGGGCACGAAATGGGATGACGCCGACGTCCTCGCGGCGGGTCACGCGATGGAACAGGTCCTTCCTCCGCGGCTCGTGCCGACCTTCCGTAACGGAATCGAAAGCGACCCCGTGGTTAATGAGGCCATTAAAACGAGTCTCTGAGGGCCCATGTCCCAGGATCCACTGCTGAACGCACCGGACTTCTTCCCCGCCACGCGCGAGAACGCCCTCGCGCGGGTCGAGGCCTTCCAGCCCCAGATGGGTGAGGTCTATGCGGAAGAACGGAACTTCGACTACGGACCGGAGAAGCGGTTCAACGTTTCCTGCCTCTCGCCCTATCACAGCCATCGCCTCCTCCTCGAAAAGGAAACGATCGCCGCGGCGCTCGAGAAGCATTCCGACAGGGAAGCCGAGAAGTTCATCCAGGAAGTCTACTGGCGGACCTACTTCAAAGGCTGGCTTGAACACCGTCCGTCAGTCTGGACCCGGTACAAATCCGCCGTGAAGAGCCAGCTCGAAGGCCTCTCCGGCGGCCAGAAGAAGGCCTATGACCAGGCCGTCGCTGGAGCAACGGATATCGAGTGCATGAATGCCTGGGCTCAGGAGCTGACATCGTCAGGGTATCTGCACAACCATGCGCGCATGTGGTTTGCATCGATCTGGATTTTCACGCTCCGCCTGCCGTGGATGCTTGGTGCGGATTTCTTCTACCGCCACCTTCTCGACGGCGATGCCGCATCGAACACCCTCTCCTGGCGGTGGGTCGCGGGGCTCCATACTCCCGGCAAGAACTATGTCGCCACCGCCTCGAACATCCGCAAGTTCACCGATGGCCGCTTCAATCCCGAAGGTCAGCTTGCTGAAGACCCGGCGCCGCTGGAAGATGACTGGAACGGCGAGCCCGGCTCGCTCCCCGTCCACGAAACGCCGGCGAAGGGGATGAGGACGCTCCTTCTGCTTCATGAGGATGATCTCGATTTCGAAAGCCTGCCTCTCGACGGGCTGGATCTTGCGGGGGTGGCAGGGATTACCGTCACCGACGACCGCTCGCCCCTCGGCGCCAGTGAGAAGGTGAAGCAGTTCAGCATTGGCGCAGTCGAGGACGCCCTTAACCGCGCTGACGACAACCTGCCGGTTGACGCGGTGAAGCTCGCAAGCCCCTCTTCCGCTCTCGATCATGCCAAGGACATCGGCGCGACGCAGATCATCTATCCGTATGCACCGGTCGGGCCCGTCAAGGACCGCCTCGACGCTGCTCGTGCGCAATGGGAAGACGCCGGCCTGAGTGTGCGGGCCATGCTCCGCCCATATGACAGCGACGCTTGGCCTCACTGCTCGAAAGGCTTTTTCAAGCTGAAAGAAAAGATTCCTATGCTGATGAGTGCCTGGCGCTAGCCGAGCTCTTCTGCCAGCCTCTTCCCAAGCGTGTGGCCACTGACCCACGCGCTCTCCACCCGCGGCGCGATATGCCAGTCGCCACAGGTGGCCAATCCCGCATCAAGGTCGAGGCCATAGTCACCGGGCGCCGCTTCGGTCACGCGTGCGTAGCGCCAGCGGTGCACCATTGTCCCCTCGGCTTTCGGAAGGCCCGGCACCTGCTCGCGCAGGGCGGACATCAGTGCGTCACTGACATCGTCGGGGTCGTCTTCGAGATGCGCTTCGGACCATGCCTCTGTGGCGTGGACCACGAGCCGCCCGCCCGGCTCCCTCCCAGGCTTGCTCGCCTGGCGGAAGATCGCGTCAATTACCGGGTCCTCCGGCATCGACGCATCGAAGCCCGGATCCGCATCCTCTCCGAAACCCACCATCAGGGTCCAGCAGGGCGCCATCCTCGCCTTGTCCGCGGCGATCTTGAGAGGCGAAGTCTCGGGAAGGAGCATCGCAGCCTGTGGCGCAGGAGCGGCGATAACGACGAAATCCGCATCGGCCACCTGATGACCCGAGCGGGTCACAAGATCGAACCGCCCATCACGCCCCTGGACCGGCTGCCCGAGTTCAAGACCGAACTCGGCGCCGAGGGCGGTCGCCTCATGCTTGACCATCGCGCTCATCCCCGGCACGCCGACGAACCACTCGGCATCGTGCTGCAAGGTTCCGGCTTTCAAAAACCGCCCCTCCCACTGCGCCGCGATACCTTCGCCCATCCATCGCTCGACCTGCGCCCTGAACCGCTGGTCGCGGGCTGTGAAAAAAGCCGCTCCGTGATCGAAACGACCCATGGAGCTCCTGCGCGTCGAGCACCTGCCGCCCGGACCGCGCCCCTTGTCGCCCAGCCTGACATCGAGTCCCGCACGATGCAGCTCACGGGCGCAGGCGAGGCCTGCGATACCCGCACCGATGATGAAGATGGAAGGCACGGCCATAAGGTCCCCTTTCACCAAGGGACCTATACCGCTTCCCGCTCAAAGAAAGCCGGTCAGAACCGGTAGGAATGCCGCAGTCGCTGGACGAGCAGTGGCGTGGTCGAAGGCTGCATGTCGACGGTCCAGATCGGATTTGGTCCGACCTTCGCGACGAAACGCTCCTCGGTGATCCGGTAGCCCTCGGCCTCGATCAGGATCCACAGCTCAGCTTCCTCATCCGCCGCGGCAACCTTGGTGATGATGCGCAGCGTGCCATCGCTCTCATCATAGTCGATCTCGGCGCCGGACGTGCGGAAGATGTTGTAGCGCTTGCCCGTTTCGGGGTTCCAGAGCTTGCCCACAAGGCGGTTGCGGCGGATCATCTCGTCGATGTCCTGTTTCAGCCCGTTCGGGAAGTCGATCTTGATCCGGAGCTGGTAGTATTGGCCCTGGCGCTGCACCGCGACAGGCACGAGCTGCGCCCCGCCGATCCGTGCAGGCTCCGCGAAAGCCTCGTCGAAGTTCATCATCTCCGGTGACCTGGTTTCCTCGGCAGGCGCCTCGAGAGGAGCACCGAGGTCAGCCGGGGCAACTGTCACGAGAACAGCGAGCGCACCAAAGCCCTGTGCGAAAGCGCCGCGAAGGGTCGTCGGCTGGGTGAAAACGACGGATATCGCGCCAATCGCCATGAGCAACAGCATCACGCCATAGAGCGGAACAGAGGATATGCCGAGCATGCTCGTTACTTCGATGACCCAGCGGTTGATAACATAGAGGGCTGAAGCCTCGCGCTGCTGGACGAGATCGACGATGACCGCAGCCGCAATACCGAGCGCTGAAGCCAGGCCGAAGCCAATGACATTGACGGGACCGTAGTCCCTGTCGGCATATGCACGCTTGCCGTCACCGTAAGTCATGTCCGGAAGATCCCACTAACCCTTACTGATACCTTAACACAAAGAGGCATCTCGGCAATCGCGGACGCGCGATTCAGGTTTCGGGAAAGGGCGTTGGTTCCAGGCCCTGTCCGCCAAGGTCGCGGAACAGCCGGTCATGGCAGGTCAGCACGATGATCTGGGTCTCCTCGGCCACCTCGTGCAAAACGCCGAAGAGCTTTCGCGCCCGGCTGTCGTCTGCGTAGCCGAGTGCGTCATCGAGGATGACGGGCATGGGGTTGCCGCGTTCGGCCATCAGCCTTGCGAAGGCCAGCCTTGTGAGGATCGCGATCTGCTCTCGCGTTCCCGCCGAAAGACTGCGGACATCCTCGGGCTGCCCCGGCCGCTCAAGTTTTTCCGGGTTCCATTCGCTATCGAAACGAAGCCGGGCGTCACCGAATACCCGTTCGAGCATCGGGTCGAGTGCCTTCATCACCGGCGCGACGATCGTCTCGCGACGGGTTTCTTCCTCCTCTGCGATGAGGTCGACGATCAGGCGGAGCGCACCGCGGCGCTCCTGAAGTTTGGCCAGCCGCTGTTCTGCGATGGCCAGTTCGTCGGCGAGCTCTGCAAGCTCGGCCTCGACCCCGTCGGCGTAGAGACCCTTCAGCTCAGTTTCGATCCGGACAATGTCCTTACCGAGACTCTCGCTCCGGCGCCGTTCGTTCGCTTCCACACCGCGCAGGCGTTCGACGTCCTTCTCGGCGCGTTTGACGTCCCGGAGCGCTTTTTCGATCGCCTCAATCTGCAGGCGGCGAGCGCCGATCCGGCTCTCCACAGCTGCGATCTCCTCGTCGAGCTTCTTTCTCGAGGCCTCCTGCTCGGCTTCGTCGCCAAGATCAGCGTCGAGCGCCGCTGCTTCGCGACGCATCACTTCGAGTTCCAAGGCAGCTTGGGTGCGCTTGTCAGCCAGCTGGTCGAGAATTTCGGAGAGCCTCCTTTCCTCTTCTGCAGCCGCCCGTTCTGCCTCCGCCGCCTTCAGAAGGGCCTGTTCAAGCTCAGGGCGACCCTCGTCAGGCGCGGCACCCTCCGACGCGCCCTCCTCAAGCGTGCCGATCCGCACCCGCAGTGCATCGATGCCATCGGGCGCCAGGCGACGAAGCTCCCGGCGCGCCGCGTCACGCATCGCCCCGGCACGGATCCGGGCGTCTTCCCGGTCCTGCGCCTCCGAAAGGCTCGTGACGTTCATTTCGGAAAACAAACGGTCCCTATTCGCCTTTGCAGTCTGCACCTCCTCGCGGAGAGCCTCGCGGCCGGGCAAAGCGAGGGTCATCACCGTGCCGGCCACACTGATCCGTCCCTCCCCCGAAATACGGGCGCCTTGCCCTGCACCAACCTCCACACCATCGACCGAGACCGGGCCGCCGCTCTCAACGGTCAGTTCCGGCGAAGCTGCGCTCAGCCTCGCCTCGGCCCGGTCAACCGCTTGTTCGGCCTCGCGGAGCCTGTTGAGGTCGATCGGCGGCTGGGAAGCGACCTGCTCGATCTCCACTAGGGATTTAGCCGCCTGCTGCGCTGCGTCGAGATTATCCAGCAATTGCTTGCGTTCGCTTCGTGCCCGCCTCGCATTGTCGATCCGCTGCCAGCGATCGAGCTTTTCACGGATCACGGCCGACTGCTCCTGCGCCGCGGCGCGCTTTCGCCGTGCGGCCTCGCGGTCTTTCTTGGCCATACCGCGATCCTGTTCCAGTCCGTCCAGCGCATGCGCGGCCATACCGGCTGTTTTTCTCAGCTCGCTCAGTCGCTTGACCTTATCTGCCAGTTCCTGCCGCCGCTCCTCCGCGCGCTGTTGCTCAAGGCGATCCCGCTCGATGAGTTCCTCGGTATGACCACGCTCGGAGCGCAACCGCTCGCCATCGGCGGCCCTTTTCTCCGCCTCGGCCAGCTCTGCCCGGCGCCGGGCGGCGTCCTCCGGATCGTCAAGCGACGCGAGTTCGGCGCGCTTCGCCGCGAGCTCGTCCCGGAGCTTTGCCGATCGATCGACCCGTGCCTGCGCCGCCTGGAGGCGCTGCCTTAGCGCCCCAACAATGGCCTCGGCTTCGGCCAGCTTGCCCGTCGCCTTGCGGTTCTTCGGGGTCTCCAACGCCTTCAGCGCTTCGGTTGCCGCTGCAGCCACCTTCCTGGCATCGTCGGAGCCGCTGATCGCGGACACTTCCCCGGCCAGAAGGCTCGCCATGGTCTCGGCCTGCTCGCGCGTCGCGCTGGTCTTGTCCTGGGTGACAATGCTCCGAAGGCTGTCGCCCTGCCCGACCCACAGAAGGCCGGTCGGACCCGCCTGCATTTTGTCCGCCCCAAGAAGCGCCTTGAGCCGGTCATCGGCGTCGTCGCCAAGCAACGAGGCCCCGCCCGAGAGAAGCTCGAGCCGTGTCATCGAGCCCTTCCGGCCCTCGGCAAAGCGCTTGGCGAGGCGGTATCGCTCGCCTCCCGCCTCAAAGGCAACCTCAACGAATGGATCATCCGTCGCTCCATGGGAGCGCAGGCTCCCCGCCGTTTTCTGCTCTCGTGAGCTGTCCTTGACGAAAAACGCGAAGCGCAGGGCATCGAGGAGCGTGCTCTTGCCGAATTCGTTTGGCGCGGTCAGGACGTTGAGGCCCGGCGCGAGATCCTCGAGGGCAATCCCTTCGGGTCCGAAACGACGCACGTTCCGCAGGCGTATGGCATTGATGCGCATCGCTCAGTCCCTCAGCATCCTGTCAAGGAGCCGCAGCGCTTCGGCAGCTTCCGGATGGCCGTCCATGGCGATCAGCCGGTCAGCCACCCGGCGCAGCATGCCGTCGCCCAGGCGTTCATCGAGATCAGCCTCGTCGAGGCGCGTCTCCACGCCCGCCCAATCCACCTCGAGCGTGAAGAAGCGCCCCTCCTCCAAAGCCAATTTCTCCTCGAGCGCGGCTCGGTCGGCAAAGGACACCGCACCGGTGAGCTTCAGGCGGAGAAGCGTCCGGTCGAGAGCCCTCTGATCGGGCAGATAGCTGTCGATCGACGAGAGGTCTTCGAGAACAACCTCGTGGCGCAGCCAGTCATAGATCCCGGTGGCATGGGCCACCGGCTTGTTCGGCGTGTCGAGATCGACCACCAGGGCATGGCCCTGGTCGTTCTGCCTGAAATTATCGGGCTCGGGCGTGCCGGGATACCACGCCCGTGGCCCGGCTTCGCGCATGCCGTGCCAGTCGCCGAGCGCGAGATAGGCAAGACCCGCTTGGTCAGCACGGTCCTTGGCGATCACCGCACTGCCATCGGCGCGGGAGCTGAAATCCTGCACGCTGCCATGGGCGAGGCCGATCAAGGTCCCCTCCCCTCCGAACCAGGCTGTCAGGTCCCGGCCCGGTCGCTTCGAATGCCACGGGGCTGGGAGAAGCGTGATCCCCTGCTCCATCTCCTGGGGAACAGCCTCGGTCAGCAGGCGAACATTCTCGGGGACTCCGAAAGCACGAAGACGGTCCCAGAGACCTTCTTCCTTCGCCGGATCGTGGTTCCCCGGAAGAAGCCACCAAGTGAGATCCGAAGCATCCGCCATCCGGTCGAGGGGCTGGCGCAGCACCCGATCCGCCGGGACTTCCTGGTCCCAGACATCACCAGCCACGAGGACATGGGACGCGCCTTCGTCACGGGCCAGCTTCGCGATCCTCTCCGGGATGGCCTGCCGAGCCTGCTGCAGGAGCGCGGCCTTTTCGGGTCCGAAACGTCCGAAAGGCTTGCCGAGCTGCCAGTCAGCCGTATGGACGAAACGGAAGCCCATCAGTTCGGCAGCGGGTTGCGCTTCGCATAGGTGGTGAAGAAGGCGAGGAACGCGGCATCGGGACGGCGCGGCGCCTCCTTGGTCAACGCCCAGCGCTTCCATTCTTCCAGGACCGCGTATTTGTCATAGCCGGGGAACATTCGCGCAGCCTGTTCGAGAGCGTAGGAGCTCACCTCGAGATCAGATGGCTCGCAGGGCTTCTCGATTGGCTTGGGTGCATCGGCACGTGCTGGCTGGACGCTCTGCTCGGCTGGAGCTTCGATCTCGACGCGCTGGCGCCGCGGCCTGCCCTTCGGGCGGAAGAGGACCATGGGGTTCCGCTTGCTGATGGCGGCACCGAAACCCGCCGAGGCGATCAACCGCGCACCGTCGGAGTGGGGATCGTCGACCACCACGAGATCATATTCCGGGATCGGCTGCCGGGTCTCGATTTCCCGCAGCGCCGATTTGAATTTCGCCGGCCGGTCTTCCGAGCCGACCTTCGTCTGCAGCTTTTTCAGCCCGATATGGAAGAAACGCTGGTTGCCGCAATGGACCCGCGCAATCTCATAGAGCCGGCGCTCGATCGGCGAGAGCTGGAAGTAGTGGCTGTCATAGGTGAGGATCTTCTGGTCCTTGATCAGCGCCCGGTAGAGCCAGTCGCAGAGCCGGACCTTGACGCGGTTGAGGCGCTTTTGGCCGTCCGCCGTCTTCGTGTAGCTCATCTTCGCCTCGGAGACCCAGGAGAAGAAGCCGTCCTCCCCCTCCCCGCCAGCTTCGATATTGGTCTTGATCTGAGTGCCCTGCAGCCTTTCCAGTGCGCCGTTGATCCTCTGGTAGCTGCGGGCCGAGCGGTTACCGCCAATCACGCGCAGGAAGTCGTGGGCCGTGAAGCTGTATTCCTGGCTCGGCGTCTCCTTGCGCTTCATCTGGCTGACCAGCAGGCTCGCGATGTAAAGCAGGATTTCCTTGTCATAGATTGTGGCGACACCGGTCTGGCTCGGGCGGACTTCGATGGACACATAGTCGTCCGAATAGGTGATCGGCTGCATGCGGCGCCCTTTGGAGAGGGCGAAAAACGGGAACGCCATTACCGAGCGTTCGCCCTTCACCTGACCATGGAGGGGACTGTCGAGGCAGGCGAGGCTCATTTGTTCAGCCATCGGGGCTCTCCGGTTCGAACGTGACCCGTCATTCGGAGCACGCACGCATAGAGAGTCCACGATTCGGGTTCGTGTCTTCAGGGATTCATCCCCAAAAGCACGAGAGACTGCGTGCGATCCTGCGGTTGTACCACGGCGGAAAGGCCAGGAATCCCGAGCTTTCTCGGGAAAAGGGGACGTTCCTTCGCCTCTCTCGTGCTTTCAAGGACGAATCGGCTCGTTTATCCGTGAAAGCACGAAGCTAGCTTTCGGTCATTGAGTCGTTCACGCCCGAATCGTCCGGCCCGCTATGCTGCGGAATTTTCTCCTCCACCCCAAAAACCCCGGCAAACGCCGATTAAGGTGGTTATCTTGGTTTAGTTCTTTAACGCCGGCGTAAGGCACTGGATTCATTAGGCCATACCCGGTATTGCGACCGTGATATCACGAACATCCGTCCGTCATTCCACGAAAAGACTGTCCGTGAAGACACGACCTTGTGGCGGTGAAAGCACGAGCAGAGGTGCACGGGCTATCCCTGAAACCACGAGAAGACTCCGCGTCTCGAATCGTGGTGCTTGCGCTCGCTGCAGTTTTCGGTCCTTACTCGCGAAAACTGCAGCGGGAGATGAGCCGAGCATGGATCAGCAGAATACGCCGGGTGTCGCGACGCTGGATACGATCAGCAGGCTGGTCAACACGGCAGATGGAATCATCGGCTCCATGCGCGACGTGGCCGATGACCGTGTCGCCGAGACCGGGCCTCGCCGTTACCGCCTGACCGAGGCCGCCCAACTTGTCGGCCGCTCGGTGGATGCGATCCGCAGGGCCGAGGCTGCTGGCGACCTGCCGAAGCCCGAACTCCGCGCGTCGGGCCAAAGGGCAGGGTACACGCTTCATGAAGTGAACCGGATGCGCGAGCATTTCGGCACACGGCCGTCGCGCGCACCGGAGGACCCGCCGGTCATCCTCGCTGTTCAGAACTTCAAGGGCGGGGTGGGGAAGAGCACCATCTCCGCCCATGCTGCGCAATATTTCGCTGAGCGGGGCTACCGGGTCCTGATTGTCGATACCGACAGCCAGGCATCCACCACCACGCTCTTCGGTTTCAATCCGGATGTCGATATCGAGACCGACACGACACTCCTTCCTTACCTGATCGCTGACCGGTCTGACGGGATCGGTTACGCCGTTCGCCCCACGCGTTGGGACGGCCTCGACCTCATCCCGGCGAATCTTGGGCTTTATTCGGCTGAGTACATTCTCAGCCAGCAGGTGAAGGGAGATGTTTCACGTCTCTCCCGCCTCAAGGCAGGATTGATGGAAGCCGCGGCAAGCTACGACGTCGTCATCATCGACCCGCCACCGGCGCTCGGCATGATCTCGCTTTCAGTGCTGCAGGCGGCGACCGCGATCCTCATCCCGACACCGCCGAGTTCCATCGATTTCGCGTCCACCGCGGCTTATCTCGCGATGCTCGAAGAGGTGGTCGAGGCACTGAACACGCAGACGGCCAATCCGGTCGAGTATAGTTTCGTGACGCTTCTCGCGACCAAGGTTGTTGAGCAGAAGGGCGCTCACGAAGTCATGCGCGACGTGATGGGCAGGGCTTTTTCAGGGTCGATCCTGCCGACAGCGTTGCTCGATTCAGCCGAGTTCGACACCGCGTCGGTCGAAATGCGCACTGTTTTCGAAGCCACAGGAGGTCAGTCGCGCACGGCACGCCGTTGCCGCAACAACCTCCTTGCCGTGATGCACGATCTCGAGGTGAAGGTCCGCCAGACCTGGCCGAGCCATCGCTCGAAACTGCGTCAGGAAGGAATCGCCTGATGGTATGGGCGTGCACATGTGCACGCTTTGCCATTGTGCACATGTGCACAGCCAATCACCGTGCACATGTGCACACCGCAGAAGGGGACTGAGCCCATGGCCCGCAAACGCGCCCGAATCCTCGCCGACGCCATCAATGCCCGCCTCGAAAGCAGCC
Organism: Parvularcula lutaonensis; assembly: GCF_014651915.1. Classification (GTDB taxonomy): domain Bacteria; phylum Pseudomonadota; class Alphaproteobacteria; order Caulobacterales; family Parvularculaceae; genus Parvularcula; species Parvularcula lutaonensis. The sequence goes on along the minus strand of NZ_BMXU01000002.1, from coordinate 352,675 downwards.
AAAAGCAAGAGCGCGAGGCCCCGCGACGCGAGTACACCGCCGAGCGCGAGAGCCTGATCTCCGAAGCCTCGGAAGGCCGGCTCCGCAATGGCAAGCTGCGCCTGGTGGACCCTAAAGAATGCCGGATGTGGGAGGGTCACAACCGCCTCTATGACCTCCTGACCCCTGAAAGCTGCAGCGACCTGATCAAGTCCATCAAGGCCGTCGGGCGTCAGGAAATGCCTGCCATCGTGCGGCCCCTGTCCGGCGGGAAATACCGGTACGAAGTCATCTGCGGCGCACGCCGTCATTTCGCGATCAGTCACCTCCGCGAGGCCGAGCACCGCAACGACATCCTTTATCTTGTCGATATTCGCGAGATTTCGGACGAGGAGGCCTTCCGCCTCTCCGATCTCGAAAACCGGGAGCGCGAGGACATTTCCGACTACGAGCGCAGCCGGGATTATGGCCGGGCGCTCGATGCTTACTACGATGGCAACAAGTCCCTGATGGCGGAACGCATTGGCGTCGATCGAAGCTGGCTTAGCCGCTATCTTCGCATCGGGGAGCTTCCGCAGGCCATCCTCGATGCCTATCCCGATGTCCGCGACATCGGCATCCGGCACGCGGCCGAGCTTTCGCCGCTCTTGGCGTCCGAAGCTGCACCTTTCGTCCTGAAGGCTGCGGCTGATCTCGCCGAGGCTCGTGCAAACGGGGACAGGAAAAGTGCTGCGCAGGTTCTTGCAGCCCTCAAATCCGCCGCGAAGGCCCCCAAACAGAAGGACATGGACACGATCCTCGACGGGGAAGGCCGCACGCTTCTTACCGTCGAACGCCGCGCGCGGACCCATGTCCTCACGATTCCCCGCGGCCAGCTATCCGACAAGAAGGCTGTCCTCAAAGCGATCGAGGACGCGCTCTTCTAAGCGTCGTCCCTCTTCACCGAGCGGTCGAGCGCCGCATAGGCGCTCTCGAGGACCCGGTCGATTTCCTCCACATCCACCGCCGCGCCGGTGGGGATGTCGGTCGTGTTTTCGCGGACTGCCTGGAGCGAGGTTGCATTCTCTGCGAGATAGACAAGCCAGCGTTTGCGGCTCGTGGCTTTGCGGACAATTCCCAACCCCTCGAGCCGCTTGCAGAGCCTTGCCGCGGCTTGCCTCGTCAATCCTAGCGTTTGCCCGACATAGCGCGGGGTCAGCGCATGAACTGTCCCTAAAAGCACGACCGCTTCCTCAAGCCGGCTGTCCGAACGCGTCGGCGGGAGGAGAGACCGCCACCGTCCGAAATCCCGCTCCAGCGCCTGGAGCCTCAGGAGGCTTTGCCGTGCTTCCTCGGCAAGTCCCGTAACAAAGGCCGCCTGCCAATCGGGGGCATCCTCGCGCGGGAGCGCCAAGGCGGAGCAGGGCAGGGGCCAGCCGGTCAGCGCGGCCACGCGCAGCGGCGTTTCCATGGCGAGATCGCCCGGAGGCAGGCCCTCTGCCAGGAGCCGAGCGATCTGATTCGTGATTTCGGGGACGTTAGCCACCGGCTCACGCGTCAGCCTCGGCCGCCAGAGACGGAGGGCGCCGCCCCAAAACCGGCGGGCCGCTGCTTCTTCTACCGACGGCGCCCCTGAAGGGACGCCCGCGGCCATGGCGAGAAGATCCTCCTGGGAGACAGGCGCTGCCCCTCGCGAGTAGAGGCGGGCGACGACCCTTGCCGTCTCATGGCTGAGCCACAGCGAACGCAAGGCAGAGCGGTCGATTGCTGCCGATAGCTGTCCCAAGTAATACCCGCAGGATGACCAGACAGAGGGATCGAGATTTGCCATAAGGAACCGCTCTATCAGCCATCGGTTCCTCTGTCGCGACATTTCCGCCTGTGGAGAGATCGGCGCAAATCGCCTCGTGTTTTCGAGGACAATTCGTGCTTCTCTTGCGCTGCAACATAGAGCCTTCCAAAGAGAGCCATGGAACAACCTACGCGTCGCCCCGCCCAGCCATCCTTCTCGTCCGGTCCATGTGCCAAGCGCCCCGGCTGGTCGCCTGCATGCCTGTCGAGCCCGACCCTTGGCCGCTCGCACCGTTCCTCGATCGGCAAGGCGCGGCTCAAAGAAGCGATCGACAAGACCCGCGCGGTTCTCGAGGTTCCCGCTAGCCACCTTATCGGCATCGTGCCCGCGTCCGACACCGGCGCCGTGGAGATCGCCATGTGGAACCTTCTCGGTGCGCGGCCCGTCACGACCCTCGCTTGGGAAAGCTTCGGCCTCGACTGGGTCAAGGATGCGGTCGACGAGCTCAGCCTCTCCCCGACCGTCTTGCAAGCCGACTACGGCGACATCCCCGATCTCACGAAGGTCGACCAGGGCCACGACATTGTCTTCACCTGGAACGGAACGACCTCGGGGGTGAGGGTTCCGCACGCGGATTGGATTTCCGACGACCGCGAGGGCCTGACGATTTGCGATGCCACCTCGGCAGCCTTTGCGCAGGATCTTCCCTGGGAGAAGCTCGATGTGGTCACGTATTCCTGGCAGAAGGTTCTGGGCGGCGAGGCCCAGCACGGCATCCTCATTCTCGGGCCTCGTGCTATTGAGCGCATCAACAGCTACCAGCCCGAATGGCCTCTGCCCAAGATCTTCCGTCTCAAGAAGAAAGGCCAGCTCAACGAGGGCATTTTTCGCGGCGAGACGATCAACACGCCATCCATGCTTTGTGTCGAGGATTATATCGACGCGCTCGAATGGGCGGAAAGTCTCGGTGGTCTTTCGGCCCTGAAAGCACGAGCCGATGCCAACCTCGAAGCGCTCGAAAGCTGGGTCGGGAGGACCGGCTGGGTCGATTTCCTCGCAGAGAAGCCGATCCGGTCGAACACTTCTGTCTGCCTGAAGGTTACCGATCAGCGCGTTGCTGCTCTGCCTGCGGAGGAACAGCAGGCCTTCATCAAACGGATGACAAAGCGCCTCGCTGATGCCGAAGCTGCCTATGACATCGCAGGATACCGTGCGGCGCCTCCGGGCCTTCGCATCTGGTGTGGGGCGACGGTCGAAACCGCCGACATCGAAGCCCTGACACCGTGGCTTGACTGGGCCTTCGCCGCCGAAGCCGAAACGCTCTGACCGACCAAGGGAAACACAAAAATGGTCAAGGTACTGATTTCCGACAAGCTAGGCGATGACGCCGTCCGCATCCTCGAAGCCCGCAAGATTGAGGTCGTCTTCAATCCCGACCTCGGCAAGGACCCTGCCGCGCTGAAAGAGGCGCTGCAGGACGTGGACGGCCTCGCCATTCGTTCTGCCACCAAAATGACGGCGGAGCTTATTGAGGCTGCGCCAAAGCTCAAGGTGATCGGCAGGGCAGGGATCGGTGTCGACAACATCGACATCGATGCCGCCACCGCAGCCGGCATCGCGGTGATGAACACCCCGTTCGGAAACGCGGTCACCACGGCTGAGCACGCCATCGCCATGATGTTCGCCGTCGCCCGGAAGATTCCGCAGGCGGATGCTTCGACCAAGCAGTCGAAGTGGGAGAAGTCGAAATTCATGGGCCGCGAGCTTTTCGGCAAGACTCTCGGCCTCATCGGCGCAGGGAATATTGGCGGTATCGTCGCCAGCCGTGCCCAGGGACTGCGCATGAAGGTCATCGCTTTCGACCCCTTCCTGTCGGAGGAGAAGGCCAACGACATGGGCGTTGAGCTCGTCTCCTTGAACGAGCTTCTGCAGCGTGCGGACTTCATCAGCCTCCACACCCCGCTCAACGACAAGACGCGCAACATCATCAGTCGCGAAGCGCTGGAGGTCATCCGGCCTGGCGCGTTCATCATCAACTGCGCCCGCGGCGGCCTGATCGATGAAGACGCTCTGGCCGAAGCTCTCGATGACGGCCGGGTGGCCGGCGCTGCCCTTGACGTCTTTGCGGAGGAGCCGGCGAAAAACCATCCGATCTTCGAGCGCGAGAATGTCGTTGTCACGCCGCACCTCGGTGCATCGACCCGGGAGGCGCAGGAAAACGTCGCCGTCCAGATTGCCGAGCAGATCGCGGACTACCTCCTCACTGGTGCGGTGCAGAACGCACTCAACATGCCGTCGGTCACCGCCGATGAAGCGCCCAAGCTCAAGCCGTTCATCAATCTTGGCGAGAAGCTTGGCAGTCTTGCAGGCCAGCTCGTCGATGGAGCGATCACTGGCATCTCCGTTCGCTTCGCAGGGCATGTCAGTGAGCTGAAGGCCGGGCCCATCGTCTCGGGCGTGGTTTCCTCGGCGCTCAAGCCGCAGCTCGCCACGGTGAACGCGGTCAACGCGACCAGCCTGGCCAAGGACCGCGGCATCAGCATCACTGAGGAGAAGACCGAGACCTCGCCCAACTTCGGCAGCACCCTGACGGTGAAAGTCGAGACGGCCAATGGCGCCTTCTCCGTCACTGGCGCGCTGTTCGGCGGAGAGCCGCGGATCGTCAGGATCGGGGACGTCAGGCTCGAGGCGAGCCTTGCGCCCAACATGCTCTTCGTCATCAATGAGGACAAGCCGGGCTTTATCGGCGCCCTCGGCGATGTGCTCAGCGATGCCAAGGTGAACATCGCGACCTTCAACCTTGGCCGGCAGGAGGCTGGGGGGGAGGCCATGGCGCTTATTGCCCTCGACCAAGAACTGTCGGACGATACGCTCCGAGCCATCAACGCTCTGCCGCAAATCAAACGGGCCGCGCCGCTGAAGTTCTAGATGACGAACACCCACGCCGTTCTCCTTCTCGGCCCTCGGGCGCCCGAGGGCATGGCCATCGCCATGCGGCGGGTGGAGATCGCGCCGATCGACCTGTCGGACGAGGCGTCCGAGGTCCATCTGCCGGAGGAACAGGCGTGGCGCGTGGCCAAGGCGCTGAAGGACAATGGCGGCTTCGACGTCGCCGTTGTCCCGCTTGAAGGCCGGGAGAAGCAGCTTCTCCTTTGTGACATGGACTCGACCATTGTCGGTGAGGAAACCCTTGACGAGCTGGCCGAGGCATTCGGTTTCGGTCGCGAGGTGGCCAAGGTCACCGACAAGGCTATGCGCGGCGAGATCGCGTTCGATGAGGCTCTGCGTGCACGGGTGGCTCTATTCAAGGGCCTCAGGATCGACGCCGCCGCGCAGGCGCTGCGCGAAAGGCTGACCATCAACAAGGGCGCCGAGACGCTTGTCCGGACCATGCGGAAGCGGGGGGCACGCTGCGCCCTGGTCACCGGCGGCTTTGACATCTTTGCCGCGCCGGTGGCTGATCGGGTGGGATTTTCCGAGACCTACGCCAACCGTTTGCGGTCCGAAGACGGTGTCCTGTCAGGGGTCGTTTCGGAGCCGATCCTTGGACCCCAGGCCAAGAAAGAGCGTCTCGACGCTCTTTGTGCCGAGCTTTCCCTCAACACGGGCCAAGTCATGGCGGTCGGTGATGGCGCCAACGACCGGGACATGATCGCAGTCGCCGGGATCGGTGTCGGCTACCGCCCCAAACCCGCCCTCGAAGAAGTGGCCAATGTCGTCCTTCGTCATGCGGATCTCACGGCGCTTCTTGCGATCCAGGGGATCCCGCAAAGCGACTGGTCTGCATAAGGACAAGCCGCGTCAGAACAAAGGCCATCGCGCCGCCTGCCAGCGCGAAAAGAAAAGCGCCGGGTGTGCCGCTGATCCAGTCGAGCCAGGCCGTCAGGGCCAGCGAGACGAGAAGGGCGGCCAGGACAGGCACCCGGCCTGTTCCGGGCACCAGCAGGCCAACGACGACCGGCAGAACGAGAAGGCCCGCGATTCCTTCGCCGGTCAGGACGATGGCCCTGATGGAGTCCCCGGCAGCGGCAATCGCCATCGCTGAGACTGCCGCTGCCGCAGTCGCGAACCGAGCCATGGCGAGGCGCTGCCGGCCGTTGCTCCGTGGCCGCAGCTTCACGAGGCCGTTTTCGGTGGCCACTGCCGAGACGGCGAGAAGCGCGCTGTCCACGGAGGAAAGAATGGCGGAAATCATCGCGCCCGAAATGATAACATAGAGCCAGGCCGGGAGGATCGTTCTCGCAAGGCTCGTGAAATAGCCATCGCCCCCATCAAGGCCCAGGCCCAGTCCCGGACCGACCAGGCCGAGCAGGACGGGCACCATCCCGATCGCCAGATAGATGCCTGCGCCAAGAAACGTGCCGCGCCGTGCCGTCTCCGGCGACTTCGCGCCCAGGGTCCGGGCGATCACCTCCTGGCTGACGATTGTCCCGAGGATCGGCAGCGACCAGAGCTCGATCCGCTCGAGCCAGCTTTCCCCTTCCTTGCGCATGGACAGGGCACCCTCGGGGATCGCCGCGACGGCGGCGCCCAGGCCACCTGCGAAGTCGATGACAAGGAACAAAAGCACGAGCAGCACGAGGATGATCACCGCGCCCTGCAGGACATCGGTGATCACGTCGCCCTTGAGCCCGCCAACCCACGCATAGACAAGGACGATCGCCATGCTGGCGACCAGCATCAACGGAACGCCCAGCCCTGTCGCCTCGGACAGGATGATCGCCAGCGCGCTGAGCTGCGCTGCTGCCCAGACGGTGGCGCTGAGCGCGGTGAAACAGGCGGCCGCAATCTCGACCTGCGGCCCGAAGCGCGACCCCAGAAAGCTCGCGAGGGTCATGTGGCCCTCCTGCCGGAGCCGGTAGGCGATGAAGGTGCCGAGCGCCACCAGCCCGAAGGCATAGCCGAAGGGCTCCACCCGCGCGCCCGCGAGGCCATCTGAGGCCACCTCGGCCGAGGTGGCGATCACGGTTTCCGCTGCGAACCAGGTGGCGAAGATCGAAAAAGCGATCTGCCAGACCCCGAGCGTCCGTCCGGCAACGAGGTAGTCGGTATCGGTCTTTGTCCCGCGTGCGGCCCAGGCGGCGATACCGACTTGCAGGAGAACGTAGAGGCCAAGGAACAGGGCGGTCATGGCCGTGCCGTTTCTGTCGGCATGGGACCGGAAGCAAGCGAAAAGGCGAGGGCGGGGCAGTATCCGGGACCGATCGGTTCCGGCCGGTCCTCTGCCCGCGGGGACCAACGGGGCACGATGGAACCCGGCCCGGCAAAGCGGGACCGTACGGCGAAGGGAAGCCCGGGCGCGCATGGTCTCGCGCTCTCAGTATCAAACAAACGCGCAGGATCATCCGCGCCCGGCAGTGCCTTTGTGCGAGGGGCCGACGCCAGGGGAGGGGACCTTCAGGCCCTCACCGGCAAGGATCAGCACTTCAAGCCCTCGGCACGTCACCCGGCAAATGCCGAGGCCATGTCCTCTCGGTCCCTCAGCAAACGGAGCGTCACTCCGCCCAGATGCGCGCAAGCACCGCCCCACGAGCCGTTCCGCGACGACCGGTCCGTCCCTTCATGCCGTGGGGGCAAGGAGACGATAGCGGAAGCGGGAAGGGCGGGAATAAGTTGTCCGATGCTTCTTCGCGTCGAGCTGACGCCTCTTTGCAGCGGCGAAGCAGCCGCGCGCGCCGTGCCGTCTAGGCTAAAAAACCCTCCGCCTCCGTCGCTTTGCCATCTCGTCGTCGCGTTTCAGCCGGGCGAGTTTCAGGCGCTCCTGCTTCAGCTTGAGGCGAAGAAGGGCCTTGGGACCTGCGGTGGGTTTTCTCGGGCGCGGCATGGGGAGAGTCTAGCGGCGCGCGGCAAGGCGGGGATAAGGCGGATCGCAGGCGTCTTCCGCCCTTTTGCGTCAGAGCGCGGCCTTGAGGTCAGCGAGGAGTCTCTCCACCCGTTTCTTGTTCACACCGAGATCGGAATAGCCGACGCGGCTGCGCGAATAGATGGCGAGGGTAGAGCCCTCCGGGTGCGGAAGGACAGCGATGTCGACATCGTCCTTGAAGATGACGACCTTCGCGACATAGGCGATGCGGCCTGCTTCCTTGGAAGCGGAGACGTTGCTTGTGCCTTTCGTGTTCTCGATCACCTGCAGGAGCTTGGCGAAGACTTCGTCCGGACCCTGCGTGAAGACAGGGGCGATGGCGTCCGGTGTCTCATTGGCGAGCCAGCCCTCCGGTGCAACGAGATACTGGTTCGGTTTCGGGCTTTTCTGGACGTTCTGAAGGTCAAGCATGACGGATTCCTTTTGAGGGGTGGCGCAGGCGGCCATGGCGAAAGCAGCGAGGACAAAAAGTATACGGAGCATTTTCCTGCAGCCATCGCCTCCCCGTTTTCCGCGCAGGAAGGCGGGAGGCGCCAGCCTCAACCCGCGAAAGCCTTCTCGATGACGTATTCGGCCGGCTTGGCGTTGGAGCCTTCGGTCAGGCCTGCTTTCTCCATCAGCTCGGCCGTGTCCCGGATCATCTCCATCGAGCCGCAGATCATGGCGCGGTCGGTGGCGGGATCGAGCTTGGGCACGCCGAGGTCATCGAAAAGCTGGCCGTTCTCGACCAGCGTCGTGATGCGGCCCGTATGCGGATGGTCCTCGCGGGTGCAGGTGGTGTAGTGGCGCAGCTTGCCTTGGGCCATCTCACCGATGAGCGGGTCGTTGATGAGGCCTTCGACCATCTCCACCGAATAGGCGAGCTCGTTCACCTGCCGGCAGGTATGGGTCACGATGACTTCGTCGAACTTCTCGTAGGTTTCGGGATCGCGGATCAGGCTGGCGAAAGGGGCGAAGCCGGTGCCGGTGGAGAACATGTAGAGCCGCTTGCCCGGTGTCAGGGCATCGAGAACCAGCGTGCCCGTCGGCTTCTTGCCAAGGAGGATTTCGTCGCCCGGCTGGATCTTCTGGAGCCTTGAGGTGAGCGGGCCATCGGGAACCTTGATCGAGAAGAATTCGAGCTCTTCGTCCCAGCTCGGGCTTGCGACCGAATAGGCGCGCAGCAGCGGCTTGCCGTCATCCTGCAGGAGACCGATCATCACGAACTCGCCCGAGCGGAAGCGGAAGCTCTGGGGGCGGGTGATGCGAAACTTGAAAAGACGGTCGGTGTAGTGATGCACCGACAGCACCTTCTCGATCGTGGCGAGCTTGGGGTTCACTTTCGGCGCGAGGGCGGCGGCAGTCTGGCTCACAGGCAGGTCTTTCTCGTTCGTTCTTTTGCGGCGCACATAGAGGTTCGCGGCGCGGGGCGAAAGAGGTTCGCGATCCTCTTAAGGGTGTTCAGAGATTCTCTTCGATGGTTCTCGGCCCCGGTCCTTCTGCCCGCAGCTTGTCTTCGGGATTATAGAGCGGACAGTGATCCATCGACAGGCAACCGCAGCCTATACAGCCCTCGAGATAGTCGCGAAGCCGCTGGAGGCGCGTGATCCGGGCGTCGAGATCGCCCTGCCAATCCGTGGCGACGCGGGCCCAGTCGGCCTTCTTCGCCGCTCGGTCATGCGGGAGAGGGGCAAGCTTCTCTTTGACCTCCTTCAAGGAAATGCCGATCGCCTGGGCCGCCTTGATGATCCCGAGGCGGCGGAGGGTCGCGCGGTCGTAGCGGCGCTGGTTGCCCTCGGTCCTCCATGAACGGATCAGCCCCTCGCGCTCGTAGAAATGCAGTGCGGAGACCGACAGCCCTGCGCGGGCAGCGGCTTCGCCGGGGGTCAGTGCTTTTGGCAGCGTCATGGCTTGACCTCAACAAAGGTTGAGGTTCCATAGAAGGGTCTCCGCATCTTTGTCGAGAGGAGACCCCCCGCGATGCTGAAGCCCCCTGACATGACACCGAAACCCCAGCTCCGTCCGCGTGAAGCTGCGAAAGCCCGTGCGCCATGGTGGAAGGCGATTGGCCGGATGGGCCAGCTGGGCCTGCCGTGGAAGTGAGAACCAGCCGGTTCCGCCGCCGCCCGGTTGCCGCTAGGGCCCCGCCTGTCAGGAGGCCCGACATCCGTGCTCTACATCAACGATGCCCTCGCTATTCAGGAGCATGAGCTGGAGGAGCAGTTCATCCGCGCGTCCGGTCCTGGCGGGCAGAACGTCAACAAGGTCGAGACGGCGGTGCAGCTTCGTTTCGACCTTTCGAGGAATTCTTCCCTCCGGGAGGACCAGAAAGAGCGCCTGCGGAAGATCGCGGGCCGTCGCCTGACCCAGGATGATGTCATCGTGTTGGAGGCAAGCGCGAACCGCTCCCAGAACGCCAACCGCCAGGAAGCACGGCGCCGCCTCGCCCAGATGATCCGGGAGGCCCTGCCGAGGCCGAAGAAACGCCGTCCGACGCGCCCGACCCGCGGTTCTGTCGAGCGGCGGCTGAAGTCCAAGGCCCGGCGCGGGCAGGTCAAGGCGAACAGGCGCCCGCCTTCGCGCGACGACTAGCTTGGCTTCCGCGCCGAAGGGTGCATCTTACCGCCAAAGTTTTCAGGAGAGATCCATGAGCATCAGTTTCGACAACCGCGTCGCGATCGTCACCGGCGCGGGAGCGGGGCTTGGCCGCAGCCACGCGCTGGCCCTTGCGAAGCGGGGCGTGAAAGTGGTCGTCAACGACCTCGGCGGCTCTGTCTCGGGTGAGGGCGCCTCGTCCGAGGCTGCGGAGAAAGTGGTCGAGGAGATCAAGGCCGCGGGCGGCGAAGCCATCGCCAATGGCGCGTCCGTCACGGACCCCGACGGCGTCGGCGCGATGGTCGAGCAGGCGATGTCCGCCTACGGACATATCGATATTCTCGTGAACAATGCCGGCGTCTTGCGTGACAAGAGCTTCTCCAAGATGACTCTCGAGGATTTCAGGTTCGTCCTCGACGTGCACCTGATGGGCTCGGTCACCTGCACCAAGGCGGTCTGGGACCACATGCGCGAGCGCGAGTACGGACGGATCGTCATGACCTCGTCGAGCTCGGGCCTCTATGGGAATTTCGGCCAGAGCAACTACGGCGCGGCCAAGATGGGCCTCGTCGGCCTGATGAACGTGCTGCACATCGAGGGCGCAAAGAAAGGTATCCACGTCAACACCCTCGCACCGACCGCAGCGACGCGGATGACCGAAGGTCTGATCCCGGAGGAAATGCTCAAGCTGATGACGCCGGAGTCCGTCACCGCGGCGCTTCTCTATCTCGTCTGCGACGAGGCACCGTCGCGCCTGATCCTCGCCGCCGGGGCAGGGGGCTATGCCGCGACCCGGATCACCGAGACCGACGGCATCTCTCTCGCGCCTGATCATCAGACGCCTGAGGAGATCCAGGCCAGGATGGAAGAAATCCTCAGCGAGGATGGCGAGCAGATGCTCGAAGACGGCTCAGGCCAGACGATGAAGTTCCTGCAGAAGGCGATGGCGCGGGGCTAGTCGACGGGTAAGCACTGTTGCGAAAAGGGCGCGCTCCTCGATGGAACGCGCCCTTTTTACTTGTGCGCGTTGACTCCTCCGCAGTCCTCCGCCATCGAGCGCGGGAATTCGGCAGCGTCGTGCTGTCAGAGAAAGGTCAGAGTGATGACGAAACGTCTGCTCCTTGCGCTTGGAGGCGCACAGAACATCTAGCTCCCTGACCGGTGCACGCCGCGAGGGGAAAACAAATCCCTTCGGAGGTGGTCATGAAGAAAACAGCCCCCATCCGCACCCGGCCGTTTGGCTGGATGACCGATATCATCTTTCCCGCGATCGAGCGGGAACCCCGTCGTCTTGCCGTTTGGCTGGCGGCGACGCGTCCAGAGTGGCACTTCGCAGCGATGGCCTTCGCACTCCTCGATGATGAGGAGCGCAATGCCGATGTGGAGGCGATGCTCTTTGTTCGGACGAAAAAAGAGATCCTCGCGGATGTCGCGCCCTCGGCGGACCCGCGTCTGATTCGCCTCTGCGATAAGCTCAAGGGTAGAATCTGGCGTCCGCCGACCTACCGGCGCCTCGCCGAGCTGGTTGAGGACAAAGAGGCGGCGCGCCTCCTGCTTCGCACACGGTCGATTGATCGTCGCAGGGTTTTGGCGCTCGCGCGGGTTCCGGCCACCTTCCGCTGCCCGGCCGTCTTCGCACGCCTGCACCGGATCTCGGACGCCGAGAAAGTCGTCTTTGCCGTCGGACTGGTCGAGAGGATCCGGCCAGATCTTGGACGCGCTGGCGTGCTGCGGAGCCTCGCCCAGACCCGGTCCAAGACCTCGCTGGAAGCGTGGGCGAGGGGCCATTTCCGCGAAGCGAGCTTTCCCGATCCGCCGTGGCCCGGGACAGCGAAGCTGAAGCCGCTCGCCAGCTGGCAGGCGGTGGAGAAAACTGCGATCCGGTTCCGGAACTGCATCCGGGACTATGTGCGCGAGGTGCGCTCGGGTTCGCACTATCTCTACCTCTTCGAAGATGGCGATGGCCTGACGGCTGTGGTCGAATTCGTCCGCGTGACCGATGGTCTCTGGGTCGTTGATGAGATCAACGGGCCCGACAACAAGCCACTGTCGCCTGCACAGGAGGCAAGGGTGGTCGCCGAGGCGTCGGAGGTCGCGCTGGCGGTGCCCGCGGGCTCCCGGGGCGTCCATGTCTGGACGGACCCGTCTTATTGGTAAGAGAAGGGACGGAGCCGTCCGGCTCCGTCTCCGCCCCCTTTAATCCCACTCAAAACCACTTGTGGTCCTCTGCGGTCTGAAAGAGGACTGTCGATGAACGCTGCTTCTATTCTCTCGCCGTCGCAGAACGCGGCCGTCATCCCTGCCAAGGGTCTTGGACAGGGCCTGCGTCAGAACGCTGGCCAGCAGCAGGGCGGGGAGGGTGCCGAGGCAGCCTTTTCGCAATTGCTCGTCGCCGTCGAGGAACTCGCCGCGCAAGGCACGCAGGTGATCGCCGAGAACGCGGCCGCCGCCCGACTCCAAGGACAGGGCCAGCCTCTCAAGATCCTCACCGAAGCAGGACCGGCGCTTGGTCGCGACCTCACCGGCGTCGCCCAGAGCGCCGTCGCCACCGTGGCGCGCGCTCTGCCTACTGACAAGCCGATCGGCCAGATCAAACAGGGCTCCCCCCTCGACCAACTGATCCAGCAGCAGACCCAGCAAGGCGCCGAGCGTCGCGAGGTGCTGCCGCTCAGGCCCCTCGTCCAGCCTGGACAGGCCCCTGTCCAGAACCCGGCCATGATGCTTGCTGAGGAAGCCGAAGCGGCCCTCATCAACCGCCAGACCGCGCCCGCCGTGAAGCTCGAAGGCCAAGTCGCCTCGATGCCGCAGGTCGAGGCTGCCCTTGCGCAGCAAAGCTCCGGCGAGACCTCGAACCCCGTCGTCCGCCAGGTCGCAACAAACCTTCAATATGTCGCACGCGGAGAGATGGAGCGCGTTCGCTTCGACCTCTTCCCCGAGGAGCTTGGCCGCGTGCAGGTCCAGATGCAGAAGACAAACGGCGCCACCCGCCTCGTCATCATCACCGAGACGGCCCAGGCCTTCGAAGCGCTCGCCCGCGGTGCCCATGGCCTTCAGCAGAGCCTGCAGCAGGCAGGCTTCGATGCCGATGACATGCGCTTCGAGCATCGCGATGGCGAAGGCGGCCAGCGCGAACAGCAGCAGGCTGACGAACGCCGCGAGCGCCATGAGAGTCGGCGCGGCTTCGACGAAGCCCTCGATGACGAGCGCCGCGAGGTCATCATCCGTCCGGCCATCAGTTCCGAAGACCGCCGGGTCTTCCTCTAGGATTTTGCGAGAGCACCCATGAGCACCATCACGCCGATCCAGCAGAACCCCCTGGCAGCCGAGACCGAAAGCCCGAGCCGTGCCTCCATCGCGCGCCAGGCGCTGACGGACAATCTCGATACCTTCCTCACCCTGCTGACAACCCAGCTCGAGAACCAGGACCCGCTCCAGCCGATGGACACGAACCAGTTCGTCGACCAGCTGACCCAGTTCTCCGAGCTCGAACAGGGGGTGGAGACCAACCAGACCCTGACCGAGATCGCCCAGGCCGTCGGTGCCGGCGACCGTCAGGAAGGCGTGGCGCTGCTCGGCCGCACGGTCGAGGCGCGGGGCGACATCTTGCCGCTCAATCCCGGCGGCACGCAGTTCGCCTATGAGATCACCCAGCCTGCGAAGAATGCCGAGATGCGGATCTTCGACCAGGGCGGCAACCTCGTCGCCCAGTTCCAGGTGAATGGCGATATCGGCCGCTACAACGCGGCATGGGACGGCACCACCCTGACCGGCTCCATCGCCGGGCCCGGTCTTTACAAGGCCCAGGTGGTCTCGCTCGACGATCCGAAAAACGCGACCCTGACCGGGGAGATCCTGTCCGGCGGCACGGTGCAGGAGGTGCGCTTCGAAAATGGCGCGACCAAGCTCGTCCTCGATCAGGGAATGATTATCGACGCGGATGATATTCAGCGCGTCGGCGTCTAGATCCTGCGAAAATTTGCCAAGCGCAGCGCCGGTTTTGGACGATCGGCGCGCAATTCAGATTTCACGCCCAAGCCCCTTCCCAAGCCCGATTGATCCCACTATTTCCCTCCTCCCACCGGGCGGTTGGCCTTCCGTGAGGGGCGTTTCCTCAGGTTACGGCCTTTTCGGAAGCCAGCCGCCCGGCGTGCCCGAGGAACCATCATGGTCTCATGCTTCTGTGCCCCCAGAGCATGATCGACCGGGACCTCGGTCGGCGGCCGGTGCTTCCTCCCCCCTGACATCCGCACCGGCCGCCTCCCCTTCCCTTGAAGCGGCCTTTTAGAGATGACAGAGGGCGCCCATGCGCCTGATCCTTCCCGTTCTCGTCGCCATCCTGCTGCTGTCCGGTCTCGCATTCGGCCAGACCATCGATCCCGAGGTCCGCGCCGGGATTGAGGCGCGGCGGGTCCAGCTCGAAGCCATCGAGAGCCTCCTTCGCGAGGATCCCCGCGAGGCCGACCTTGTCGCGCTCAGCGAGGAGGTTCGGCGGCTGCGCCAGGAGGCAGCGCTCGCCGAAGCGCCTGTCGCCCGCCAGATCGATGCCTTGAGGGCAGAACTCGAAGCCCTCGGCCCGCCGCCGGCGGAGGGCGAGCCGGCCGAGAGCGAGGACATCCAGCGCGAGCGCAGGCGGCTCAACCAGCAGCTCGCCGAAGCCGAAGCCGCGCGGGCGCAGATCGCTCTCAACATAGCGGCGGCCGAACGGCTCGCCGGGCGAATTGCCGAGCTGCGGCGCGAAGCCTTCACCGAAGACCTCTTCGCGCGCACGCCGTTCCTCATTTCGCCAGAGCTTTGGACGGATGCCCTGCGTGGGTTCCAGGAGGGATACGGCAATGCGGTGGCCGCCTACAGGGGCTGGTATGACAGCACATCGGAGCGTGGCCGCCTCGATGTGGCGTTCGGTTCAATCATTGGCGCGCTCGTACTGGCCATTGCCCTCCTCGTTCCGGTGAGGCGTGCGCTCAACAGGCTCATCGCCAAGAGGATCGCCGGGCTTGAACCTTATCCCTCCCGCCGGGTCATCCTTGCCGCCGTTCGGACCGCCGCGAGCGTCCTGCCCGGAGTGCTTGGCGGCTTCTTCCTCTACGAGGCGCTGCGGCTGAACGGTGCCATCCCCGAGGAGGGCGAGGTGCTCGCGCGGGCCATCTGGTTCGGCTTCATCGTCCTTCTCCTGGCCGACGGCGTCGCCAGTGCCGTCTTCGCGCCGCGCCTGCCTGCATGGCGTGTGCTGCGCCTCGAGACGCGCAGCGTCTTCGTCATACGGGGGCTGTTGCTGGGCTCCGCCGTGGTGATCGTCGTCGACCGCGTGCTGATCCGCGGTGCAGAGGTCTTCGGAGGCTCGCCTGCGCTGACCACCGTGCAGGAAGGGTTGGTCTCGATGACCCTCGGCATCCTGCTCTTCCTCCTCGCCCGGGACAGGTTGTGGAGCAGGGGGGAAGACACCGGGGCCGAGGCGGCAGGTCCTGCCCGGGTGATCGAAGGAGAGGCGCCCCCCGGTGCCCCCGAGGCGCCGGCGCGCGTCGTCGCACCGGCAGAAACATCGAGGGAGGAACCGCGCAAGGCGCGCACGAGGATCAGGGTCTTCGTCCGCATCCTGGCCGTCATCGCCGTCCTTGCCCCGCTGGTCGGATATACTAATCTCGGTTATTTCATCGCGACACGGACCTTCGCGCTGTTCGCTCTCTTCGGCCTCGTCTGGTCGCTGCGGGCTCTCATGCGCGAGATGGTCCGTCTTGCCGACCGGAAATTCTCCTCCAAGGCGCTCGAGGAAGCCGAGGGCGACGAGCGGCTGCTGCTTTCCTGGATCGGGATCATCATCGACCTTCTCGCGCTTGCGGTCTTCGTGCCGCCAGCCCTCCTGATCCTCGGTGCTGCCTGGGCCGATGTCAGGGGCTGGATCGTCGACGCCTTCATCGGTTTCGAGATCGGCAATGTGCGGATCAGCCTTGCCAAGATCCTGACTGCAGTCGCGATTTTCGCCCTGCTTCTCTGGCTGACTCGCCAGGCGCAGAAAGCGGCCGAAACCCAGATCTTCCCGCGCTCACGCATGGACAAGGGTGTCCAGAACTCGCTCCGCACCCTGATGGGCTATATCGGTCTTGTCATTGCCTTCGCGGCCGGCGTGGGCACGCTGGGCTTCGACCTGTCCAATCTCGCGATCATTGCCGGCGCCCTGTCTGTCGGCATCGGTTTCGGGCTTCAGTCGATCGTTAACAACTTTGTCAGTGGGCTGATCCTGCTTTTCGAGCGGCCGATCAAGGTTGGTGACTGGATCATCACCAGTTCCGGTGAGGGAATCGTCAAGCGGATCTCCGTGCGCTCGACGGAGATCGAGACTTTCGACCGCTCCTCGGTCATCGTGCCGAACTCCGAGCTCATCTCCAGTTCGGTCACCAACTGGACCCATAAGGACCGCATCGGCCGGATCATCATCAATGTGGGCACTGCCTATTCGTCCGATGCGAAACGGGTGATCGAGATCCTCGAACAGGTGGCCAGGGAATCGACCGACATCCTCAACTACCCGGCACCCTTCGTGGTGTTCGAGGATTTCGGTGCGTCGAGTCTCGATTTCTCGCTCAGGGCGTATATCCGGGACGTCTCCGAATCGCTCCGTGTCAGAACGCGCCTCCGGGTCGCGATCCATGAGCGGTTCCGGGAGGAGGGGATCGAAATCCCGTTCCCACAACGCGATATCAATATGCGCGACCTGCCCGAGGACTTCTTCGACCGGGCCTTCCCGCCGAAACCGGGCGATCCTGCCTGACGATTATTCCTCTGTAGGCGTCTCTTCGTCCACGGTTTCGACGTAGCTGTTCTCCGCCGCGGCGCGGGCCTCGGCCAGCATGTCGTCGAGGGCTGCCCGGTCATAGAGCCTTCCTCCCGCGATCACGCCCGCCGGTTTCCTGAGGACGGAGAGGTCCGCGAGCGGATCGCCCTCGACGATTACGAGGTCGGCGCGCAGGCCTTCCCTGATCTGGCCGAACTCCTCCGAGGCATCTAGGAATGCGGCAGCCTTCCGCGTCGCAATGTCGAGGATTTCCTCCTCTGTGAAGCCCGCGTCCCTGAAGCTCGCCATCTCGTCATGGAGCGAGAAGCCCTGGACGATGAAGGGGTTCGGCGTGTCCGTGCCGATCAGGACCGGGGCACCTTCGTCATGCAATATCTTCACGAAGCGCAGCTGCTTGTCCCGTGCGGCGTTGACCAGTTCCGGGGTCAGCCACGGCCTGGAACGATCGGCGCTCCCCTGCCACCAGTCCCGGATGCCCTTCGCCACATAGGCCCCCTGTTCGCTTTCGAAGAAACGCTCCGTATCCATCATGTCGCGGTAGCGGTTGATCGAGACCTCGAGGGTGGCGGAATTGGCGACGCCCTTCTCGGCGAACTTCCGCGCCAGGTCCCGCATCTTATCTTCGTCGGCGGCGGCCCAGCGCTGGAGATAGTCCCTGCGGCCATCGCCGCCCTCGTAACCGTCAGGCAGCAGAGCATTGTGCACGTCTTCGAGATGCTCGAGGCTGTCGACTTCCAGGGCGATCACCTCCTCGACAGTCATGGCGCGCGGGGTGTGGGTGTAGATCTTCATCCCCTGGGCCTTCGCCTCGGCCACGCCGGCGCGATAGATCTCGGGTGTCATGGTCTCGTAGAGCTTCACGGCGGTGAAACCTGCTGCCTTCTGGGCACGGACGGCCCCGCGCATCATCTCCGGCGAGGTGACGACAAGGGACTGATCGCCCCATACCGGCTCGGGCCCGTCGGTCAGCGGGCCGGGCGTGTAGACCCTCGGGCCGGGATAATCGCCATCGGCCGCGCCGCGGTCGAGGCTGACCGTCTGCACCGTGCCCCAGAGGTTGCGCACCGTGGTCACGCCGTTGGCGATATAGAGCGGGCCCTCCGCCTCACCGAAATGGTGGACATGCATGTCGACAAGACCGGGGATGATCGTCAGGCCCCCGGCGTCGATCACGGGCATGCCCCGCGGGATGTCGAGATCGGCGCCAACGGCGCTGATCCGCCCGTCCTCGATAAGGATCGTGCCGCGTGCGATCGGGTCGCCGGCCATGGTGAGGAGGCGGGCACCGGTGAGCGCGAAAGTCCCTTCGGCCTCACCCAGCGCTGGCTTGCGGGCGGGGCTGGCTGGCACCTCTTCGGTTTCGTCCTCCACGTCCGCGGTCTTCTGGCTGGCAACCTTCTCAGGACCCGCAGCGCCTTCGTCATCCCCTTGGAAAATATGCCATTCCACGCCGTCACAGGCAGCAAGAGCGAGGGCGCTGATCCCCAGAAGCGCCGCTGATATCCTGTTCATGAGAAGCCTCCCAGACCCCTGACTGTGACAGGGTCCCAGAGGCTGGCTGGCGCCGCAAGAAGCGCCCGCAGTCGGATCAAAGCGTCAGGCTGCGCTGGCCGGTGCGGTAGACGTAGTTGATGACCTCAGCCACGGCCTTGAAGAATTGCGGCGGGATCGGCTGGTCTTCCTCGATGGCGGCGTGAAGCGCGCGGGCGAGGGGCGGGTTCTCGATGACCGGCACGTTGTGCTCGTTGGCCTTGTCGCGCATCTGGAGCGCGATGAGGTTGCGACCCTTGGCGATGCACACGGGCGCGTCGCCTTCTGACGGGACATAGCGCAGGGCGACCGCGTAGTGGGTCGGGTTCATGATGAGGACCGTCGCGTCGGGGACCTTGGCGATCGAGTCCCGGCGCTTCTTCGAGCGGCGGATTTCGGCCATGCGCTGCTTGATCTGGGGGTCGCCTTCGGTCTGTTTGAACTCGTCCTTGACCTCCTGCTTCGTCATCCGCTGCTTCTTCTTGTATTCCATCTGCTTCCAGATGACGTCGATGACGGCGATCAGCACCATGACGACGAGGACAGCGGAGAGCAGCTTGATGACCATGCTCTGCATACGCAGAGGAATCTGGTTGAGATCGTAGCTCGCCATCGCGGTGAAGTTCTCGAGCTCGTTCATGGTGAAGAGCGCGACCACGCCCGTCACCACAGCAACCTTGGTCAGGTTCTTGCCGAGCTCGACGAGGCTGTCCTGGCTGAAGATCCGCTTGAGGCCCTTCATCGGATTGAGACGCTCGGCCTTCGGCTTGATGCGGTCGACGGCGAAGACCAGCGCGTTCTGGCCGAAGGCAGCGAGAAGGGCAGCTGCTGCAAAGGCGAGGAAAAGCGGCGACATGGCCGCGAAGATCTTGAAGAACAGCTCGCCCAAGACCGCCGTCACGTCATAGGTCGTCTCTTCGACACGGATGTCGTGCACGGACGCCACGAAGGGCGACATGGACGCCGACATCGTCCTGACCAGGGGCGGGCCAGCGAAGGCGATCAGCAGGATCGTCGCGATCATCGATGTGAGGGTCGCGACCTCCTTGGAGACCGGGACGTCACCTTTCTTGCGGGCATCCGCTAGCTTTTTTGGGGAGGGTTCTTCTGTCTTCTGGCTTTCGTCCGGCTGCTCGCTCATGCGCCCTCCATCACGAGAAAGGCGCCGTCAGCCAGGTCGAGAATGCGGCCCGGAATGCGGCAAGCACCGGCCCGATCGCATAGGCGAGGACATACATCCCCCCGAGGATCGAGATCGGCATGGCGACGAAATAGAGAGGCAGCGAGGCGAGCATCCTGTTGGTGAGACCCACGCCGAGGTTGAAGATGAGCGACAGGAGGATGAAAGGCGCTGCCATCTGGACCCCCAGGGCGAAGACCCCGGCGAAGACCTTCACCAGGCCCTCCGCCGCGTCGCCCATATTCGGGAAACCGCCGAGCGGGATCACGTTGTAGCTGATCGCGAGGGCGTCGATCATCAGGTAATGCATACCGCTGACGAAGGTGAAGAGGATCGCGCCGACCACGAACCACGCGCCGAGGATCGAGCTTGCTTCCATGAGCGGAGCGCCCGAGGCGAAGATGTTGGACAGCGAGGTCAGCTGCGAGGTCATCTGGCCCGCGATCTGGGGCGCCGCGAGGAACATCCGCATGGCTCCACCGAAGATCAGCCCGGCGACGATCTCGGAGATCATGGCAAAGATCACCTCGCCAAAGCCGTTCAGGAAAGGCAGGCGATGGGCCACCGTGACGGAAATGATGAGCGAGATCGAAGCTGCGATCCCGAGGCGGATCCGGGGACTGACATAGCTCTCCCCGAGGCCCGGCATCAGCATGCAGATCGTCCCGATCCTGGCAAAGGTCAGGAGAAGCACCGTGAGCTGATCGGACGCCCCAGAGAGCGGTATCTCAACCATGCCGACGCTGCGCCCTCCTGAATTCTTCCAGATGGGGTCCGCATGCCCTCACCAGGCGCTTGCGGTCCTCAGGCAGGAGGTATTCAGAAGCGGTCAGCAAAGCGTTAAGACGCTTATTCGTGCAGTGGTTGTCCGACCATCGCTCCCGCGGAGCGTGTGGCATCGGGCCATCCGTCTCGATGCAGTGGTTGATGACGTCGTTCACCACGGACACCGCGCGGGCGTAGACCTCGTTGCCGAAACCCACGAGATCCGCATCGGACGGGAGCGCAAAACGCGCGACCTGTAGGATGGGGCCTGCATCGACCTTTGCCGCCATTTCGTGTGCCGTGACGCCGAACTCATGGGCACCGTTGAAGATCGCGAAGGTCAGGCCGTGGGCGCCGGGATATTCAGGCGGCCCGGGATGGACGTTGATCGGCTGGGGCCGCAGGCGGTCCAGGATCGTCTTGGGCACGATGACCCCTGTCAGGAAGCTGATCAGCCTTGTCCTGTGCCCGCCGCTCCGCGTTGCGAAGTCCAGCCCCGCGACGCTCGACACCCAGACGGTCTCGAGATCGGGCTTCACGCTGGCGACGTGGGCGCGGAAGGCTTCGCCCTCGGCCTTGCCGCAGAGGAAGATGATCCGCCGGTCGAAGCTCATGCGATCTGGTCCACCGTCTTGATAGCGACCGAGCTGTGCAGCTCATTGTGCGAAATGACGGGCACAGATGGCGCTGCGCGTTCGAGCAGCGAACGGACGAAGGGGCGGGCATCGGCCGAGGTGAGGATCACCGGCATGATGTCCGCGTCCTTGTATTTGTGCAGGGTCGCGCGGGCGGCGGTGATGAACTCCTGCACCTGGTTGGGCGGCATTGCGAAGACACGCTCGCCGCCTTCCCCGCCCTGCAGGCTCTCGATGAAGCAGCGCTCCCAACGGCCCGACAGCGCGATGACCGGCACAAAGCCGTCCTCGCCCTGGACCGAGCTTGAAATCTGCTTCGACAGGCGCTGGCGCACATGCTCGATGATCGGCTGCGGGTTGCGGGTCCAGCCGGTCGCCTCCGCCACCGCTTCGAGGATCGCCGGCAGGTTCCGGATCGACACCCGCTCGGCCAGAAGCCCCTGCAGCACCCGCTGCAGCGCGACCTGGCTCAGTTGCCCCGGCACGATGTCGGAGAGCAGCTTGCGGTACTCAGGCTCCAGCGTTTCGATCAGCTTCTG
Source organism: Parvularcula lutaonensis (assembly GCF_014651915.1). GTDB lineage: Bacteria > Pseudomonadota > Alphaproteobacteria > Caulobacterales > Parvularculaceae > Parvularcula > Parvularcula lutaonensis. The sequence continues at coordinate 331,049 of NZ_BMXU01000002.1, read as the reverse complement.
CATCGCCGAATAGGTCAGGAGGCTCGGCAGGTGGTCCTTGATCGTCTCCGAGAGGTGGGTGATGAGCACGCTGTCAGCGCTGACGACGGTGTAGCCCTTGCCCTCGGCTTCTTCAGCCTGCGCTTCGGAAATCCAGCGCGCGGGCATGTCGAAGCTCGGGTCCCGCGTCGGCTCGCCGGGCATGTCCACATCGGCACCGGTCGGATCGATGGCCATGACGCAGCCGGGACGGACGATGCCCTTGGCCACTTCCACGTCCTGCACGGAAATTCTGTATTCGTCCGGCGGCACGTAGAGATTGTCCTTGATCCGGACGGGGGGCAGCAGGAACCCGAACTCGCTGGCAAAGCGGCGGCGCAGGCTCTTCACCTTGTTCGGCAGGCCGCGCTCGGGGTTCGAGATCATGGTCAGGAGGCGCGAGCCCACCTCGAGCTGCAGGTCCTCGATCTTGAGGCTCTCCTCGGCGGGGATCTCCTTCGGCGCGACCTGGGTCTCCTGCTGCGCTTCGAGGATCGCCGCGGCGGCTTTCTTCCGCTTCGGCATCAGGACCCCGCCAATGGCGATCGCCGCGCCGATGCCGACAAAGGGCAGGAACGGCAGGCCGGGGATGAAGCCCATCACGGCCATCATGCCTGCCACCATGAGGAGCGCCTTGGGATACTCGCCCAGCTGCGCCATCACCGCCTTGTCGGTGGAGCCGACGTTCCGGCCCTTGGTGACAAGGAGGCCCGCGGCGAGCGAGACGACCAGCGCCGGGATCTGCGAGGCGAGGCCGTCGCCAACGGTCAGCGTCGTGTAGGACGACGCCGCCTCGCCCATGGTGATCCCCATCTGCGCAACGCCGACGATGATGCCGCCGATGATGTTGATGAAGACGATGATCATGCCCGCCATGGCGTCGCCGCGGACGAATTTCGACGCACCGTCCATGGAGCCGAAGAAGGCGCTTTCGTCTTCGAGCGTCTTCCGCCTGTCCCGCGCCTCGACATCGTCGATCAGGCCCGCGGCGAGGTCGGCGTCGATAGCCATCTGCTTGCCGGGGATGGCGTCGAGGGTGAAGCGCGCGCCGACTTCCGCGATCCGGGTCGCACCCTTGGTGATGACGATGAAGTTGATGATGACGAGGATCGCAAAGACGATCAGGCCAATGACGTAATTGCCCCCGATCATCAGCTGGCTGAAGCCATAGATGACCCCGCCCGCGGCATCCGTCCCTGTGTGCCCATTGGCGAGGATCAGGCGCGTCGAGGCGATGTTCAGCGCCAAACGTAAGATTGTCGCGATCAGCAGGACGGTCGGGAACGAGCTGAAATCGAGAGGCTTCTCGATCCACAGCGCGACCATCAGGATAAGGATCGAAAAGGCGAGGGAGAAGGTCAGCCCGACATCCAGCGCCCACGCAGGCAGCGGCGCGAACAGCACCACCAGGATACCGATAACCCCGAGCGCGAAGACCACGTCCCGGTTCGAATCATTGCCGATCAGGCGAAGCGCTGCGTCCACGTTTATCGTCCATCTGCGCGTGGGGCAGCTTCTGCCGCCCGGAAAAAGAGGGATGTTCCCGAGCGGCAGTGGAGCGATTTGAGTTTAAAGGGGGTTTATGTGGGGTGGGGCGAGCTTAGTCTGCGAAAGCAAACCGTTTTCGGTGCCGGGTCTTTGTTAAAATGATCTGCGCCTTGGGATCTTGTTTCGACAGGCGGAAAGGTAAGAAATAGTCCTGTCCCAAATCAATCTTGAGCTGCCTCAAAAGCGGTCCGTCCTGCTGTCCTGAGAGAATGACGATACCTTCTGGATGAAGGATATCGCGGGCGCCATGATTTGCCCGTAGTCGCTTCATGTAATCGTGTTGTCGAGCGACCGCTTGGATCGCAGATCGATGGACCGGCTTTTCGAGCATCAGCTTCAGAAAGCGAACGAGTCGATCCGTGCCGCCCTTGGGTTCAAAGATGCTGTTTATCTCGTCGACACCGAATCCCTCCCAAATATTCCTAGGGTAAGGAACGTCCCGAAGAATCCACAAAGCGTTCTCTCGCCCTTCAGCAGACACACCTTGTTTCTGATCTCTATTTTTTCCGGGACGGATGAATGGGGGCACTGCGCGAAGCAGCCCAAGGCTGCATCGCCCGGTGCTTTCGTCAGCAGACGCAAGGATGCAGACGCTGCCGACGGCCTCCGGAGGAATCATCTAACCGGTTCCAACGCTGAACTTGACATCGTGATCGTGAGGGCCAATCCGAAAATCGAGGCGGCCCCGCGGGAAATTCAAAAGTTGACGGAGAGCCGCCTCAACCTTTGTTCCGAGTACCGACTTCTCATTTGATTCTAGCTCGCTTAGAGTCAGGCGCCGCGTCCGCGGCGCATCAATTAATTCGTCGACGGCCTGCCGAAAAATAAATGGAAGTTCTCGAACGAGAACGTCCTGGCCGCCTGCTGCGATCGTAATTGCTCTCTGGATTTCAGGGATTTCGCGGTCCAACATGATCTGCTCCGGCAAGTGCCGCCAGAAGAGACTTCCGTTGGTTTAAGCCGAAACTAAGCCGACCTACGGATAGGATAGAGCAGATGATTTGCCTCGAGCGCAGTCGAGATTTGTTCGGCGACGGCCTTCGCAACGGGCGGAGGGAAAGCGTTTCCAACTTGCCTGTAAGCGCTGGTTTTCTTCCCGGCGAATTGCCACTCACGAGGAAAGCCTTGAATAAGAGCAGCCATCGGCACTGTAAGCCGAGGCATCCCAACGAAATCCCGCTCGGGTTGTTCCGGCGCGATGGACTTTCCGTTTACGCCCAACGTAGCCCATGCGGCGCGTGCACGTGTTGGGCCTAGGTCTGGACCGCCGTGTTTTTTGGAGCCGCCTACCAAGGTCGGTGCAATATCGTCCGCCGCTTGAGCCCACGCTTCCGCACCTCGCCATCCGTTTGACGCCATCAGTTCGTGCAGGGTCTCACCAACGGTCGGTGCGTCAAACGGATTGGGCTCGGGCCATTTGAAGCCATCCGCCGCCCAGTTTTGGAGGCCGACGATAACGACGCGGGGCCGAAGTTGCGGGACGCCGTAGTCAGAAGCACTCAGAAGCCGCCATGCCACTTGGTAATTCATCGACTTCAGTTGTTTACGGAGGCGTTCGCGATAGTCCTCGAACACCGCGCCCATGAAGCCACGAACGTTCTCAATCATGATCGCTGAAGGGCGAACTTGATCGATGATCTCTAGCATTCGTGGAAAGAGGTTCCTTTAGCCTGATTCCCCGAGCTGTTTGCCGGCTACAGAAAAGGGGGGGCATGGAAGCCCTCCCGCCAATAGGTCTGCGCCTTTATAGGGTTCAGGGTCGAAATCGTTCATATCGGCACATTCGACGCGCCAACTTGGACGGTTGAGCAAAAGAGTATCGCATGCGTCTCGATCTATCTCGACCAGACACTCGTGCTGGAAACCAGCAGCCTCAAGGCCGAGGGCCTGACCTCCCGCTCCAGCGCATACTTCCACTGACGTCAGCGGCATGGCTACCCCTCAAAAAAGAACAACTAACGAACATTGGCTACGGGTTCAAGATGGAAACGTTCGGGAGGTTCGCCGATTCGGTCCAGCGCAACTTATCCCCGCCACCCCAGACCTCCCGCATAATCACCCCGCTTCCTCCCATGCTGGGACGGTCCGGACGTCGCGGTTTCTGGTGGGGGGACGGTGCTCGGGTGCTGGCGGGATGACGTCCGTCAGTGGCTCGACGAGAGCTTAAAGTGCTCTGTGGGCCTCTCGCTAAAGCGCCGGGAGCGGACGGTGCGTTCGCGCACATACACATAGACTGGAGCGTGGACGGACCGTCCGCTCCAGTATCCCAGGTTTCCCCGGAATGTCCGCGTGCCTGAGCCCTCTCCTCGTCGGTTAGTTCGCCATCAGGCGGGCGAGCTGGGCCAGCAGGTCTTCGGGCAGGCAGGGCTTCACGCAGACCGCCGAGCGGTTGTAGCGGCGCAGGATCTCCGCCCGCTCGCCGTGACCGGTGTGGAAGAGGAAGGGCACGCCCCGGCTCTGGAGGATGTCCGCAGCGGGGAAGACCTCCTCGCCGTGGAGGTCGAGATCGAGGATCGCGCCGTCGATCTCTTCCGTCGCGAGGATGTTCAGCGCTTCGGACAGGCTGCCTGCCGGACCGATGACATCGGCGGAGGCGTTCTCGAGGGCGTGCTGCATCTCCAGCCCCACGATGATCTCGTCTTCAGCGACCAGGATCCGTTTGCCGGAAAGGGCGGAGCCGTCCTTGTCATCCCCTGTCCCCGGCCGCGAGCCCGCCGATGCGGGGGACCCCGCCGAGAGAAGATAGTCCAGGGATGCAGGACCGGAGGCGATGATGCCGCGGATCAATTGGATGCCCATTACGCTTTCGCCCCCTTCATGCCGTGGCGCGGGAATTCGAGTTCAAACACCAGACCAGCCTCGTTCCACGTCCGGGTTTCCTTCCCGAAAAGCTGGCGGATCGCCGATGTCATCATCAGGGTCCCGAAGCCCCCCGAAGACGAGGCGCGCTCCGGCGGTTTTTCGATTTTCGGTCCGTCGCGCTCCGACCAACGGAGCTTGACGAGTTCGGTACCCTGTTCGGACATGACCGTCTTCCAGGAGAGGTCGACCTTGCCGTTCCGGTCTGAAAGAGCGCCATACTTGCTGGCATTGGTGGCGAGCTCATGGACCAGAAGCCCGACGGGCGTCACCGCCTTCGCAGGCAGCTCGACCGGAGGGCCATCGAACGACACCTTGGTGCGTTCGGCATCGCCATAGGGCGCCAAGGTGGCTTCGAGGAGTTTCTTCATGTCCACCATCTGGAAGCCATGTTTTCCCTGGGAGATCGCATGGGCGAGGGACAGCACATGGATCCTCGCGCGGATCGAGGCAACCACCGCCGCGACGTCGGTCTGGTCGCGTGCAGCGAGCCCGACGATCGACAGGATCACGGCAAAAAGGTTCTTCACGCGGTGGTTCAGCTCCTTGACGAGGAGCTCCGACGTCTCCCTCGACCGGCGAAGCTCGTCGGCTTCCTTCGCCGCGGCTTCAACGAAGGCCGCGCGCCGCTCAAGCCAGACGGCAAGACCGACAGTGCCGACGATGATGAGGGCGAGGATGAAAAGAAGGGGACGCGTCACGCTCTCCGTCCGCTCCGCCCGTGCGACCGAGGCGCCAAGAGCCATTTCCTCCTGCGTCTCCAGTCTGGTGATCGAATCGCGGAACTCTCCCATCAGATCCTTGCCCAGCCCAGAATTCACCACGGTCATGGCTTCCTCATGCCGGCCTTGGCGGGTCAGGCTGACTGTCTGCTCGAGTTCGGCCAGCTTCTGCTCCGCGAGGGACCGGAGCTGGCCCAGCGTTGCTGTTTCCGCTTCGTCCGTCCCGCCACCCATCGCTTCGGACAGTCGGTCGATCGCCGGGACCCAGGCCCGCGCGCTATGGTCATAAGGCTCAAGATACGACTCATCCCTGGTGAGGAGGTAGCCACGTTGCCCGGTTTCGGCATCGACCCCGGCGCGCAGGGCCTCGCGCAGCAATTTCAATGTGTCTCTGCTGTCCTCGGCATGGAGCCGGGCATCGCGCTCAACGCTGCGGGTATAGATCAAGGCGACGCCGGTGAGGATCAACGACAACGCCCCCAGCGCGAGCAAAAGTCTTGATGGTGCCAACATGTCGGGGAACCATTTCCGTGCCCAGATCGCGGCCCTTGGCCTCATGGTCGTATCGGACATTTCAACGCGTTCCTCGGGCAAGAGCCGTTTATTCGCGGGCATTTAGGTCGCGATAGCTTCGAGGCCACGGCGAAATCAAAGGGATTGCGCTGACGGGAATTCTCAAACGAACGGGTCTTGTGCCTCCTGATGGAGGCTACCCGTGAGATTGCGCCAAAGGCAATGGCGTTGATCGCCGGAGAGCCTGGCTCGCCTTGATTCGCGCCCTTCGCGTTGTTCCGGACTGTCTTCCGGTTCCGGGACGGCAAGGAGCAGCGCCGGTTACGGCGCCTGGTTGCGGATGATCTTGTCGCCGACCAGCGAGGCGTAGTTCGAGACCTGCTGGAAGGTCAGCGGCAGGCACAGCACGATGGTCAGGAAAATGGCCGCGAATTTCGGCACGAAGGTCAGCGTCATCTCCTGCACCTGGGTCAGCGCCTGGAACAGCGCGACCCCGAGGCCCGTGACCGTACCCGCAATGAGGGGAGGACCGCAGATGATCATTGCGGTGATGAATCCCTCACGGATGATCTGGATGACGTCCGCTTCTGTCATTAGACAGGCATTCTCATGATTTCCTGGTAGCTCTCAATCATTTTGTTCCTGATTGCGAGCGCCGTCTCGACAGCCAGCTCGGCTTTCACCGTGGCCTGAACGACTTCCTGAAGAGAGGCCTGGCCATGCATCGCCGCCATCGAGGCCTGCTCCGATTGCTGCACGGTCTGGACCTGCTGCATGGCGGTGGATTTCAGCGCCTCGGTGAAGCTCATGGCCGGTGCGGCCTTGAGGTCCGTGGCGGCTGCGGGGCGGAGCTGGACGCCGCCGACCTGGCTTGCGTTAATCGCTGCAGTGGCTTCGATCATCGTCCGTGTCCTTAGCGTTCGAGGAGAGCCAGGGTGGCCATGGCCATCCCGCGCGCCTGTTCGATCACGTTGAGGTTCGCGTCATAGGAACGCGTCGCCTCGCGCATGTCGGTCATTTCGATCAGCGGGTTGACGTTCGGCACCTTGACGTAACCGTCCGCATTAGCCGCAGGGTGGCTGGGGTCGTAGCTGAGCTTGAAGTCCCCCGGATCGGTGCCGATCTTCTTTACCCCGACAACGTCCGCGCCGAGATGGCGGTCGAAGGTCGGCTCGAAGACGATGGTCTTCCGGCGGTAAGGATCGGCGCCCGGCGCCGAGCCGAGCGAGTTCGCGTTGGCGATGTTCTCCGAGACCATCCGGACACGCAGGGACTGCGCTTCAAGGCCGGAGGCGGCGATCTTCATCGTGGCGGAAATGGCGTCCATCGGTCAGATCCCTTAGCTGCGCGTCGACAGCACGGCTTTCAGCATGCTGACGTGCTTCTTCATGAGCTGGGTGGTGAGCTGGTAGTCCCGGCCATTGTCCGCAGCCTTGATCATCTGCTCTTCCAACGTGACTTCGTTGCCCGAGGGGGCGACCTCCCAACCCTGCACGCGTGTATCTTCACGGAAAGTGGTGTTGCCGAGATTTGCGACCATGTGGTTGCCATGGGTGGCGAGCATGCCCGCAGGCTTCACGGTGCGAAGGGCTTGCGAGAACGTCTTGAGGTCCTGGGACTTGTAACCCGGCGTGTCCGCATTGGCGACGTTCTGTGCGAGGAGCGTATGACGCACGCCAAGATAATCCATCTTGTGGGTCATCGTCTGGAACAGGCTGATACCGTCGATCATGGTGCGGGAATTCTCCTCACGCGGGGTCGCTCCCGGTCAGGAAATCAGCGGGCGTTTAAACCCGGATAAAAGCGATCGGGTCAAACCGGGCGTGCTTTCAGAAGGAGAGCCCATGAGCGAGAGAAACGCCGCCAGCCGCGCCATCGACGAGGCAGCCTCGCGCCTGCGTGGCCTGCCGGGTCCTGTGTGGGAGGGCGAGATTGCTTCCGCCCTCGGAATGGTCCTCAAGGTCCGTGGCCTTTCGGGCGTCCTGTCTGCTGGCGACCTCTGCACGGTGGAGCGTCGCAACATGAGCCCGCTCAACTGCCAGGTCGTGGGTGTCGAGCAGGACCATTCGCTGCTGATGAGCTTCGCCGACACCGAGGGCGTCGCGGCCGGCGCGCGCGTGACTTTTCCCGAGAAGAGGTTCCGCATCCGGGTTTCCGATGGCTGGCTTGGCCGGGTGATCGGTCCGATGGCCCAACCGATCGACGGCAAGGGCCCGCTTCCCGAGGGTCCATTTGCAACGCCCCTCAAGGGCACGCCGCCGCCCGCCTTCTCCCGCCGCCGGGTGGGCGACATGGTGGAGACAGGGGTCAAGGCGATCGACGCTTTTACCCCGATCTGCCGGGGCCAGCGGATGGGCATCTTCGCCGGCTCGGGTGTCGGCAAGTCGACGCTACTTTCGATGCTGGCGCGGTCGAGCGCCGCCGATGTCAACGTCATCGGGCTGATTGGTGAGCGGGGGCGCGAGGTGCAGGAATTCCTGCAGCGCGACCTTGGCGAGGAGGGGCTTGCGCGGTCGATCGTCATCGTGGCGACCTCGGACGAAAGCCCGCTCGCGCGGCGCCAGGCGGCTTACCTCACCATGGCCGTGGCCGAGGACCAGAGGAAGCGAGGCCGTCACGTCTTCTGCATGATGGATTCGGTGACCCGCTTCGCCCATGCGTTGCGGGAGATTGGTCTTGCCGTGGGCGAGCCGCCTTCGGCCCGCGGCTTTCCCCCTTCCGTGTTCGGAGAGCTGGCGCACCTGCTCGAGCGCTCCGGTCCCGGCATGGGCGAGCAGGGTGACATTACCCTCGCCGCGACGGTGCTGGTCGACGGCGATGACCATGAAGATCCCGTGGCGGATGCCGTGCGCGGTATCCTTGACGGGCACCTGAAGCTGACACGGACGATCGCGACGCGTGGGCGCTTCCCGGCGATCGACGTGCCCGGATCGGTCTCGCGGCTCGCGCCGGACTGCTACCCCGACCCCGCAGACGCCGAGGTCGCGGCGGAGGCCCGGCGGCTCATGTCGGTCTATGAGGAGAAGCGGGACATCATCTCGATCGGCCTCTACAAACAAGGTTCCGACCCCGAAACGGACCTTGCAGTAGAGAAGGTTCCGGGCCTCGAGAAGTTCTGCAGCCAGGATCGCCACGAAACCGTGCCCGCCAAGGAGGCCATGGACAGGCTGTACCAGCAGCTGCGCGGTGGCCGCGCCGGGCAGGGTGGCGCTCCGCAGCCGGACGAAGCCGGAGCGGGAGCGCCAGTCGGTGGCGGGCTCAGGCGAATGCCGCCAGCCGAGATCGTCGAGACGCCATAAGGCATCCCGACGCCAGGGGTCCTTGGAAAGGGGTCCTCAGAACCGCCAGGCCAGGTTGACCTCGACCACGTGATCCGTACGGGCGGCGGTATCGACCGCTGCCGCACGGGCTGCGAAGGTCATGGTCTCGCTGGTCATCAGTTCGAGGCTTGCCGAGCCGAAGACGCCCATCCGCTCCGCGTTGCCGAACGGATTGCGCAGATTGACCGCGTCCGGAACGACGCCAAAGAGAAGCGCGTCACCGACAACAGAGGCATAGCCGAGCTCATCACTCGTGCCCGCAACCGGGCCTGCTTCGAGCGTGAAGCGGCCGAGGCCCAGCTTCTCGGGAAGCGCGGTTTCGGCCCTGATGCCCGCATATGCGGAGAAGCCCTGGATCGTCCGGTCACCGACCGATCGGTCAAGCAGCCCCTGGCTACCGCTTTCGTCGAAGGCTTCAAGGTCAAGCTCCGTGCTCGCGACGCGGGCGATGCCGTGGAGTTCCACCGGGCCGAAGGCCTTGGTGTAGTCGGCCTCGACGACAACTTCACGCATGGACGAACGGCTGCTGCTCGTCACCACTGGCTGGTAGACGAAACCTGTCTGGCGACGGCTTTCCTGGTCCGTGACGGTGTTCGTTGCCGACAGGGTGTAGGTCATCGGGCCATGGAACATCGTGCCATAGAGGGTCAGCGACTGGGTTTCGTCATAACTGTCCGTGGTCAGCCGCTGGCGGCTGAAGCTGCCGCGGGTCATCGCAGCGCCCATCGCCATGGTTTCGCCAACGAGATAGTCAGCACCCATGGTGAAAATCGCCTCGCCCGGTGCGAGGCTCAGGCTTCTCGGCACCATCTGCCGGGCGGCATCGAGCTGCCTGCCTGCGGCGAGGAGATCGCTCCATGAGCCTTCGGAGAAGCTGAAGACTGACAGCTTGCTCGCGCCGAGCTCGACCCCCGGAAGGGTCTGGAAGCCAAGCCCGCCATTCTGGCCAGCGAAGCTCGCCGACTGGAAGGGATCGATTAGCTGGCCCGATCCTGTGAGGCCGAGCTTCAGCGCCTGCACGCGGCTCGTGACAACCCGGCTCGACGTGGTGCTCACCTGTTTTGACGAGGCGGAGCGGGCGAGAGGCTCGGCATAGCCGTAGAGCTTGGCGTTGAAAGTGGCGATGGCGAGATCCGCGACGATGGCATGGGCCGGCGAGGTCGGGTGGATATCGTCGTAGAAGAGGTATCCGCGCGGACAGGCCGAAAGCTTCAGCCCGTCGCCGAGGCAGTTGCCTGTCGTTCCCGCCCCCGGCTGGACATTGGTGAAGCCGTAAACACCGCCGCCATTGAAGAGCGCGTCCTGCCGCACAAGCTCGAAGAGCCGCGCCGCAGGCACCACCGCAAGGATGCTCCCAGGATTAGCGGCTTCGTAGGAGAGGGCGCGGTCGCGAAGCAGGCTGTTATGTGCCTGGGACAGAGCGTTGAGCGCGAAGCGGTCGCTGGTGAGGATGTTCGCGGGCGTGTCGCCGACATTCGGAACGTCGAGCAGGAAGAAATACCTGATCCCGCCATCGTCTATGTAGTCGATCGCTTGGAAGATGTTGTTCACGACCCGCGTGAAGTCTGTTTCGCCAGCGAAATAGTCGTTTCCGCCTGCGGATATTGTGGCGTAGTCATAGCGGCTTGACCGGAATGTCCGTCCAAAGAAGCTCTGGTCCCGGAAGTGTTTCGCCTGATCGACGACGCGGAAGGCCGCGAAGTTCGACAGGAAGCCGAGGCCTGAAAGAAGCCCGGTATCGACATCGCTGCTTGGACGCCCTGACAGCGCACCGCCATGGGCGAAGTTGTAGGGCTTCGACGTCCTCGTGAAGTACGGCCCGATGAGACCGGCATTGAGCCTCTGCAGCTCCCCTGTCGAGCGCCAGGAAAGATAGTCGGTCCACAGATAGCCATTGGAGAACCGGCCGTCGAAATAGTCCCCGCCTGCAGCAATCCCGAGCGTGAGATTGTTGACGTTACCCGTGTCCGACAGGCTGTCGCCGAAGCTGTAGACCTGTTGCGCTTGGGCGCCCGTGCAGGTCGCAGCAAGCGCAGCGCCCGCGAGAAGAGCCCCGCGGAGTCTCCTTTTCGTCAATCCCATGACTGAGTTTGCCTCCCGACTTCATTGTTGTTGCAGGAAGAGTGCGGCACGCAGCCATTGCGACAAGGCTCTTGCGCCGCAGCATGCTTTCGGAGTCGAAACCGCTTCGAGGTCGCAGAGGTTTCAGCCATCCGTGCGCGGAATTCCGCGCCTGCGAAAGATGCCTGGAGCTTGCGGACTAAATCACAAGAATTGCTCTTCGCGTTTGCACATCACAGTTTCTGCAGCGATATCAGGGTCATGAATGACAGCGTCCGTGCCCTTTGGGCCGTCTACAGATCAAAAGACCCTGCTGCGCCGGGCGAGCCTCCGGCCGTTCTCCATTTCTGTGACAACGAAAAGGACGCTGATATCTGCGCGCGCCTGGTGGTCGAGGGGCGCAAACGCGCCACAGCCTGTTCTCTCGCCGAGCTTGCCATCACAGGGGATCCTGTTCCGAAGCCGGGCGACCTCGCGGTGGTCACGGACTGGGCAGGGGAGGCGCAATGCGTGATCCGCACGCGGTCGGTGCAGATCCGCCGCTTTGACGATGTGGACGAGACGTTCGCTCGCGAAGAAGGCGAGGGCGACCTGACACTCTCATGGTGGCGCGAGGCACACGAGGCCTACTACCGCCGCGTGCTGGAAGGCTCGGAGCACAGCTTCTCGGGCGATCTGGAAATCGCCTGCGAGCGTTTCGAAGTGGTTCTGAAAGCCTAGAACAGGTTCCGGGCGCTGAGCGTCGAGGGATCGATGCCAATGATGCCGTTGCCGCCACCGCCGCCGCCATCACCGAAGATACCGAACAGGGCGAGGGTGTTGGACACCGGGCCCGACGTGCCGTTCTTGATATCGTATTGCAGGGCAAAGCGCTGCAGGAACTTATCGAGCTTGGCCGGGTCCTTGAAGTCCTCGATGTCGAAGCGGTCTTCGAGGAGGATCTTCAGACGATCCGGGTTCTGGGTCGCCACCGCATCAGGCAGGCCAAGGGCAGTGAACACCACCTCCCGCAGGGCCTTGTCCCCGAGGACGGAGAACCAGTTGGACACGCCCGGTAGCTTGCGCTCGCCGTAAACGGCGAGGCGCACGGCGATGTTTTCCTCGCCAAGGCGCTCTTCGAGCTGCACGCGCTCATACTTGTCGATGACGCCCTCGACGAATTCCGGATTCTTCACGTTGAAGTCGCCCACCTCGGCAAAGGCAAAGGCGCGGGCGAAGTTGTTCCACTTGCGATCGACGAGCTGGTTCGACAGGGCCTTGGGATCCTCGACACCTTCTTCCAGCACCTTCTTGACGAGGGCGCGGGCAAAGATCTGGCTCTCGAGGTCGAAGGCCGTCAGTGCAAAGCGGTAGAGGCGGTCATCATTGACGAACTCCTCGGCCGTGGAAATCTTGCCGATATTCTCGCGGAAATACTGGGACTCGCGCGCAACGACAGGATCCTTCTCGATTGCCTCGACGCGGCGATCGAAGGTTTTTTCGACACTGAGATAGTTCGTGTAGGTCGAGACCATGGTTCAGGTTCCTATCGCGGGGGCTCGTTCAGTGGGCCGCTTCGAGACTCTTTCCGCCCAGGCGTTCCTGAGCTGCGGCGTGGAAGGCGCGGTTTTCCGCCTCCAGTTCCTTGGGAACGTCACGTTCGTTCGCGGCTTCCGCGGGCGTGAGCTCCAGAAGCGGGTGCAGCTTCACGAGTGCTTTGTAGAAGTCGCGCAGGTGGACCATGTCCATCGCTTGGAGGAGCGACGCGCGTTCGTCGTCGCTTTCCATATGGGTGAAGACGAACGCGCCGAGCTTGGACGCATGGCGGAGCATCTGGTCGTCGCAGCCCGAGATCAGGAGCATCTGGATCGCGAAATAGAGTCGGCGGATCGGCGTCTTGGCGTCTTCAGGCTGCAGCACGTATTTGCCGCGAAGGACCTGGCCGAAGCTCGAGACGGTGATCGTGTTCCTGCGGTCACCATTGGTCAGTACGCAACCATTGACGATGATCCGCTCATGTGGACGCAGGCGAAGTCGAAGGCCCATCGCTGTTATCCCGCTGCTTGCTGTTGTGGCTGCTCGGGTTCGGCAGCTTGGTCGGCAGCCGGAGCGGCGGCCTCGGTTTTCTGTTCCGGCTGCTGGCCCGCGAGGCCCCGGATGATGTTGCGGTTGATTTCGAGAAGTGGCTCGATCGTTTTCTGACCGGAGATCACCTCGGGGGTGTGGCGGTCGACAAAGAGAGCCAGGGAAATGATCCCGGCCTTGAGCTGCGCGGGAAGCGGATTGTCCTTGTAGGCGCAGTCGAACATCAGCTCGCCCCAGAGCTTCTGGTTCCTGCTGAGTGCGTCGAGTGCTGCCGTGGAGAGGGGGAACTTGTCTTCCCGAGAGGCGCGTTCCAGCTCGCCGGTCACTTGGAGGAAGACCTTGCGCTCGATCTCGCGCGGTTCCTCGGTCTCGGTGATGGTCTGTTTGTAGGCCTGTTTCGCCCGTGCCCTGCCGTACATCTGAACTGTTCTCGTCCTTATAATCTTGGCTTCTACCGAAGATGGGGTGATGCCCGGGGAAGACCCCCGGGCATCGAAGTCAGTCTACCGATTAACGGAAGAGCGAGAGGAGCGTCTGCGGACGCTGGTTGGCGATCGAGAGAGCCTGGGTCGCCAGCTGCTCTTGCACCTGGAACGACTGCAGACGGCTCGATTCTTCCGTCAGGTCGGCTTCCGTCAGCGCTGCGACACCCAGCTCGAGGCTGTCCGTCAGGTCGCTGAGGAAGTTTTGGCGGCTGTCGAGGGTCGATTCGAAGACACCCACGACGGTCGAGGCGATGTTGACGCGGCTGATGAGCGAGTCAGCAACCACAAAACCGGCCTGGACGTTGCCAGTGGCCGGGTCAGCGACTTCGATCTGGCGAGCAACGGCGCGGAAGCCGGAGTCGTCAGCGAAGGCGCGGAGGTTCTGGTCGGAGAAGACCGCACGCTCGAGGATTTCCTGGGCCGAGCCGAACGCGATACCGCCAGCGGTGACCGTACCCGTGCCGTACTCAGCTTGCGAAGCTTCGTAGTCGAGCGGGGCGCCAGCACCCGGAGCCGCCGTGATGTCGGCGATCTGGATGACGTCCTGCGAGGTGTCCGAACCGATCTTGCCGAGGTTGGTGGCGGTGATGCCGACCGAAGCCAGGAAGTCGATGTCGTCCTGCGTGCCGTAGAAGGTGAATTCGTTGGCCGCTTCCGTACCGCCTTCAGCGGTCAGGATGGAGTCGGTCTGACCAGCAAGGTCAACAGCGCCGTCGCCATTGACGTCGAGACGGTCAGCGAAGCCCGAGTTGAAAGCCGCATAGAGGCTGTCGAACTGGGTCTGGGCCTGGGCAGCGGTGTAGGCGCCCTGGGCAACACCAGCGAGCTCGATGGAGTCGAGGTTCTGGCCCTGCAGGGTGAACGTCGACAGCTCGAACGAGCCGTTGTCGCGGGTGATCGTCGTGGTGATCGTGGTGGTGTCGGTGCCTGCGAGCAGGTTCACACCGTTGAACGACGTGGCGTCGATCTGGCCTTCGATCTGCTCGACGACCTGGCCGATGGCGAACTGAACTTCGTTCAGCGCGGTACCGGTCTGGGCGGTGGTGAGCGCCGACTGGATCTGGTTGATGTCTTCGGTGATGCCGTTGAGGCCAGCCGAAGCGGTTTTCGCCGTGTTGACGCCAACCGTGAGGTTGTCTTTCAGGCCGTCGAGAACGGCGACGTCGCCTTTAACGGTCTGGGCGACGAGGAAGAACGCCGGGTTTTCTTTCGGCGAACGCACTTTCAGGCCGGTCGAGATGCGGTCCTGGGTTTCCTGAAGGTTCGACTGAACCGTGCGAAGGGTGCGAAGTGCGGTTTGCGCAGACGCGTTGGTCAGCAGTGATGCCATGATTGGGCTCCTTGGGTTCTCAAGTTAGACAGGAGCGCCTTCTGACGCCGAAAGCAGTGCGGTCCCTCACGAACCGCGTGCACCGACATCTGTAGAGAAGTGAGATTAAGCGCGGGTGAAACCACAGTTCGATTTTCCGCGGGCGGATTAACCACGTTGAAAACGAAAAAGGCCCCGGGGAAGAACCCCGGGGCCTCCATCATCTGGGAGAATTCCCTGACGATTAACGGAAGAGCGAGAGGAGCGTCTGCGGACGCTGGTTGGCGATCGAGAGAGCCTGGGTCGCCAGCTGCTCTTGCACCTGGAACGACTGCAGACGGCTCGATTCTTCCGTCAGGTCGGCTTCCGTCAGGGCAGCAACGCCGAGCTCAAGGCTGTCGGTCAGGTCGCTGAGGAAGTCCTGACGCGAGCTGAGGGTCGATTCGAAGACACCAACGATCGTGGCCGAGATGTTGACGCGGCTGATCAGGGTGTCGGCGACGACGAAGCCAGCTTGGACGTTACCGACGGCCGGGTCAGCGACTTCGATCTGGCGAGCAACGGCGCGGAAGCCGGAGTCGTTCGAGAAAGCGCGGAGGTTCTGGTCGGAGAAGACCGCACGCTCGAGGATTTCCTGGGCCGAA
>NZ_BMXU01000002.1:0-315247 GCF_014651915.1 Parvularcula lutaonensis | reverse complement strand
GTGAATTCGTTGGCCGCTTCCGTACCGCCTTCAGCGGTCAGGATGGAGTCGGTCTGACCAGCAAGGTCAACAGCGCCGTCGCCATTGACGTCGAGACGGTCAGCAAAGCCCGAGTTGAACGCGTTGTAGAGGCTGTCGAACTGGGTCTGGGCCTGGGCAGCGGTGTAGGCGCCCTGGGCAACGCCAGCGAGCTCGATGGAGTCGAGGTTCTGGCCCTGCAGGGTGAACGTCGACAGCTCGAACGAGCCGTTGTCGCGGGTGATCGTCGTGGTGATCGTGGTGGTGTCGGTGCCTGCGAGCAGGTTCACACCGTTGAACGACGTGGCGTCGATCTGGCCTTCGATCTGCTCGACGACCTGGCCGATGGCGAACTGAACTTCGTTCAGCGCGGTACCGGTCTGGGCGGTGGTGAGCGCCGACTGGATCTGGTTGATGTCTTCGGTGATGCCGTTGAGGCCAGCCGAAGCGGTTTTCGCCGTGTTGACGCCAACCGTGAGGTTGTCTTTCAGGCCGTCGAGAACGGCGACGTCGCCTTTAACGGTCTGGGCGACGAGGAAGAACGCCGGGTTTTCTTTCGGCGAACGCACTTTCAGGCCGGTCGAGATGCGGTCCTGGGTTTCTTGCAGGTTCGACTGGACGACGCGGAGGGTGCGGAGCGCGGTTTGCGCAGACGCGTTGGTAAGCAGAGATGCCATTGTGGGGGCTCCTTGGGTTCTCAAGAGGTTCAGGAGCGCCTTCTGGCGCCGGGCTCGCTGATGCGTTTCGACCAGCTGCACCGACGACACTAGGTCGTTAGGGTTAAGCCCTCGTGAATGCTATATCTTTACCTGTAGATTTTGGCCTTGCAGGCCGCTTGCGGCTTGGACACCCCTTTGATTCCGCGGGGTTGGAGGGTGTTCGATTTTTGAACAGCGTCGCTCCGCACCCTGCCTGCATTAACCAAAAACGCCCGGAGGAAGCCTCCGGGCGTTTCGCGTACCGAAATTCTGCCTGCGTCTTACTGGAAGAGAGACAGGAGGGACTGGGGCCGCTGGTTGGCGATCGAGAGGGCCTGGGTCGCAAGCTGTTCCTGCACCTGAAGCGACTGAAGGCGGCTCGACTCTTCGGTGAGGTCGGCTTCGGTCAGGGCCGCGACGCCAAGTTCGAGGCTGTCCGTCAGGTCGCCGAGGAAATCCTGCCGTGCGCTGAGGGTCGATTCGAAGACGCCGACGACAGTGGCAGAGATATTGACGCGGCTGATGAGCGAGTCGGCGACGACGAAGCCAGCCTGCACATTGCCGGTAGTGGGGTCTGCGACTTCGATCATCCGGGCGACGGCGCGGAAGCCTGAATCATTGGCGAACTCACGCAGGTTGGTGTCCACGAAGACAGCGCCGCGAAGAAGGGCCGCCTGGTCCGCGAACGCGGTCTGGATGCCGGTCTGGGCCGAGGTGACATAGTCGATCGGAGCCGCTGTACCCGCGGCGACGGCTGCCGGGGCTGCCGCGATATTGGTGATTTCGATCACGTCGCGGGTGCCGTCGCCACCGATCTTGCCAAGATTGGTTGCCGTGACGCCGACCGAGGCGAGGAAAGCGATGTCGTCGTCGGTGCCGTAAAAGGTGAAGGCTCCAGCCGCTTCCGTGCCGCCTTCGGCCGTCAGGACCGAGTCCGTGTTCGGAGCGGTGTTGTCGAGCTCGATCACGCCGTCACCATTAACATCGAGACGGTCAGCGAAGCCCGAATTGAAGGCGCGATAATTGGCTTCGAACTGGAGTTGCGCCTGAGGCTGGGTGAAAAGGCCCGACGCCACGCCTGCGAGTTCTGTGGAGTCGAGGTTCTGCGCCTGAAGCGTGAACGTCGACAGCTGGAACGAGCCATTGTCGCGGGTGATCGTGGTCGTGATCGTCGTCGTATCGGTACCAGCGAGGAGGTTCACGCCGTTGAACGAGGTCGAGTCGATCTGTCCCTCGATCTGCTCGACAACCTGGTTGATTGCGAACTGCACTTCGTTGAGCGCGGTGCCCGTCTGCGCCGTCGTCAGGGCTGTCTGGATCTGATTGATGTCGTCGGTGATGCCGCCGAGACCCGCCGTCGCAGTCTTCGCGACGTTGACGCCCACCGTCAGGTTGTCCTTGAGGCCGTCAAGGACCGCAACGTCACCCTTCACCGTCTGCGCGACCAAGAAGAATGCCGGGTTTTCCTTTGGTGAACGGACTTTCAGGCCGGTGGAAATCCGGTCCTGGGTCTCCTGCAGGTTGTCCTGCACATTGGCGAGGGTGCGGAGCGCCGTCTGCGCCGAAGCATTGGTAAGAAGCGATGACATGGACAGCCTCCCTGGGTTTGTCGCTCATCTGGCATCGTCCGATGCCGGAGCAGTCCATACGAACGAAATTCGTCCGTACCCAATTTGGCTGTCTCGGTTAAACGCTCATTAAGCCTGGTTACCAGGAATCAGAGCTTCACCTTGTTGTCGTTGAAGGACAGGTGGTGAAGGCTTCGCTTCTCCCCGTCCTTGGCATAGACGCCATCGCCGCGCTCGTCCTCGAGTTTGCGGATGGCCGCCGTGCGGACATGGGTGATGGCATCCTTCACCGCGCCGATCGAGCGCATGTTCTTCTCCACCGTGGCGTTGAAGTCTTCGAGGCGAAGCATCAGGGTTTCCTGGTCCATGCCTTCGACTTCCGCCATGGCATGGCGGCTGTGTTCGAGGCGTTCGACCTGCCGGATCAGCTCGCCTTTCTCACGCTGGAGTTCGGAGAAAGCCTCGTAATTCCCCTCACGGAGCAAACGGGTTTCGTCTCCCAGAAGCTCGGCAAGGCGCGCCATGGTCTTGAGGACGAGCGGGTCGTTCTTCGGAGCTTCTTCTTGCTCTGGAGCCTCTTCAGCGACGGCCTCGTCGATCTCCTCGTCCCGGCGGAACTCGGGGAAGAAGCTGTCGGTATCGATGCGGGTGGTCTTACTCATTCGGAGCCTCGGTCATTTCGGTGATTTCACGCATCACCATGTCGGCGATGCCGATTCCGCCGCGTTTCGCAAAGGCATCGGAGATATGCTGGACGAGGAAGCCCTGCCACATCTTCTCGCCGGGACCGCCGCCGAACAGGCCATCAGTTTTCATGCCTTCGAACATGCTGCCCACGAACTGGTTGAGGAAGACGGCCTCGAAACCCTCTGCCGCCTTGCGGGCCTCCTCGGGCGCAGCCGACTGGAGCTTGCGCGCAGCGCCCGCGATATCGAGCTCCGGCCGGATGTCCGCACCGACGGGGGGAAGGGCACCAATCTCACTCATTGGACGACAAGCTCCGCCTGCATCGCACCCGATGACTTGATGGTCTGGAGGATGGAGATCATGTCGCGCGGCGTGACGCCCATGGCATTGAGGCCGTCGACCAGCTCCTGAAGGGTGATGTTGTCCTCGATCACACGGAAGCCGTTGCCGAGGTCTTCCTCGACGGCAATGTCCGTTCGGGGAACGACCACCGTCTCGCCAACCCGGCTGAATGGCGAGGGTTGGGACGGAATCGGGCGCTCCGAAATCCTGATGGTAATGTTGCCGTGGGCGATAGCGACCGGGGAGATGCGGACGTTCTGCCCAATGACGATGGTGCCAGAGCTTTCGTCCACGACGACGCGGGCGATCTCGTCCGTCTCGACGTCGATCGATTCAAGCTCGGCCAGCATGGTCGTGACCTGGCCGCGATAGTCCGCAGGCACCAGCACCTCGACCGTGGCAAGGTCCACGGCGCGCGCAAAGCGACCGGAGAGACGCTGGTCGATCGCCGAAGCGATACGGTTGGCCGTGGTGAAGTCGGGGTTCTTCAGGACGTAGCGGACCGTGTCGAGCTCGTTGATCGGGAAGGCAAGCTCACGCTCTACCGTGGCACCGGCAGGGATACGGCCCTGGGTCGGGACGCCGCGCTGGATCGAGCCTGCAGCCCCGGCCGCCTGGAAGCCGCCGATGATGAGCTGGCCCTGCGCCACGGCGTAGACGTTGCCGTCGGCCGCGGTGAGCGGGGTCACGAGAAGCGTGCCGCCCTGCAGGCTGCGGGCGTCGCCAAGGGCCGAAACGGTGACGTCGATCTTGTCCCCATTGCGGGAGAAGCCAGGGAGCGAAGCCGTGACCATGACCGCGGCGGTGTTCCGGGTCTGGAGGATGCGCTCATTATCGAGGGCCACGCCGAAACGCTCGAGCATGGAGCGCAGCGACTGCTCGGTGAACAGCGCGTTCTGCGCCCGGTCACCCGTGCCCGGGAGGCCGACGACGAGACCGTAGCCAATCAGCTGGTTCTCGCGGACGCCTTCGATCTTCGTGATGTCCTTCAGGCGCGAAGCCGACGCAGGGCCCGTCAGCAGGGCGGGGACGGCGAGGGCAATCGCCATGGCCCCGAAAGCCTTGTTGAGGGCGGTTCTCCGCCGGCGGAGGAACTTAGCCGCCGCGCTCAATCGATCGATCATCATGGCGCCGATCATACCGATCCACATAAAACGGGCTTTAAAGGAATGCTCCGTTAACTGTGCAGTAACCTTACTTAACGGTTTCAATCGCAAAAAAATCCTGAATCCGCTGGTGACCTTTTCTTTATTTCTTTCGGTTCAGAACGGGACATGCATCGGGCGCCGGCATGAAGCCGCAACGCCGCGATGCTCCGCCCCAGGGCAAAATGGGCGGCAAAAACAGTACGGTGAGAGAGCATGCGGATTATCCTGTTGGAACCGAACGTCACTATTGCTGAGGCTCTGGCCTCGCGGTGCAAGGCTTCGCAAATCGACGTTGACGTCCTTTCGAGCGCGGAAGAGCTCGAAGGCGTGGCTGGTCGTGACCTGACGCACTACGCAGCGATCCTTGTCGGATCAATCGACGAGCCCTGCGAGCTGATCGAAGACCTGCACAAGGATGCAGGCGGTACACCGATCATACTTCTCTCTGACGTTAAAAACCCGCAGCTCGCCATCAGGGCGTTCAGCGCGGGTGCCGACGACTTCGTCGTCAAGCCGTTCAATGCGTCTGAGCTGAAAGCCAGGATCCTGGCGCGCTCGCGCCGCCTTCTGGGCCAGGCCTCCACGGCCTTCAAACTTGGCAAACTGACGATCTTCTACGATGGCCGCGACCCCGAAGTGCAGGGCAACCGCATCAAGCTCTCGCATCGGGAGCACGCCATCTTCACCTATCTCGCCCAGAACGTCGGACGGGTCGTTTCGAAGGAAAGCGTCTACTCAGCGGTCTACGGATCAATGGACTGCGAGCCCTTCGACAAGGTCATCGACGTCTATATCTGCAAGCTGCGGAAGAAGCTCTCCGACGCCACAGGTGGCCAGCAATTTATCGAGACCGTCTATTGCCGCGGCTACAAGATGGACAAGCCGGAGAACACGGTGGTCCAGCGCCTCGGCGGCGGCGGGCGCAAGGCCCTGCCGAAGAAGAGCGCCGCTGCCTGAGGCCGCGTTTCACCGCATACCGAATCACTTGTTGCGTAAGACCCCGTCCTCGCCCTGAGGGCGGGTTTTTTATGCGCCGAGGAGCTTGGCCAGGCTGAGCCCGACAGCAGCCAGCATCAGCGCTGCGAAAATCACCCGCAGGGGCCTTGCCCAACGGGGATGGCGGAAGAGACCCGCCAAAGTCGAGCCGGCGGCCAGCCACGCGAAGTCGACGACCAGGGCGACAAGCACGGTGGCGACCCCGATGGAGACGAGCTGGAGCACGCGATCCTCGATTGGCAGGGGAAACCCTGCGTAGACCGCGGCGATGGCGGCATAGGCCTTGGGATTTGTCAGGTTCAGGATCAATCCATCGCGGAAGCTGGGGACCCGCTCCGGCGCCCCCGCGTCCACAAGCAACGGCGCGGCGGCGATCTTCCATGCGATATAGACGATGTAGGTGATGGAGAAGGCGAGGAGAACGATCGTTACAGGCCCGCCGCTGCTGATCAGGGCGCCGAGGCCCAACGCGACCATGGCGCAATCGGCCGCAATGGCGAGGACAAGGCCTGAGAGATAGGGGAGTCCACCTCTCAACCCCGCGCTCGCGCCCGTCGCCGCCAAAGAGAGCGGCGCAGGCCCGGGCGAGCCCAGAATCGAAGCGGCAGCGAGAACGAGAAGGCCGAGGCTGGTCAGCATACCACCCCGCTAGCACGGCTCTGTGTCATGTGAAGAAAAAACCCGCCCCCGGATCTTCCGGGGACGGGTCTTCCGCCGCGCGATAGGGGTGGTGGTGGGGGTGGTCTCTCGCGCGTTCTACGGAACCTATCGGACGAAGTTGAACAGCCTGAGGTTCAGCACCCGTCCGGTAACGGCGTAGCTGGCCTCGAGTTGGTTCTCGATATCGAGGAGACGGGTGGTGACTTCGGCCCTGTCGACATTCTCGAGCTGGAGAATCTGGTTGTTGAACATGGCGTTCTGGGTGCGGACCGCCTCGTCATTGGCATCGACCAGCTGCCACTGAAGGCCAAGGCTCGTGCGGGCGTCCATGATCTTCGACAGGCCCCCGGTGATGAGATCCAGCGCACCCGGAACAGCCGGCGGGCCAGCCTGGCCCGTCATGAGGGTCTGGTAGGCAACCGGGTCGGTGATGTTCGTCAGGTCCACGGTCGAGAGGATCCACGCCCCTTGCAGCACTTCGCGCAGGCCATCGGTCAGGTCGTTGTTGCCCAGAGCGTTGAACTGGTTGTTCGGCAGGCGGATATCCGCCAGCACGCCGCCGATCTCACCGTTGAAGAAGGTGTTCTCGAAGCTGTAGTCGTCGAGCGGCGGGCCGGCGAGGGCGTTGGTGCCGTTGAAGATTGTCTGGAAACGGTTCAGCAGGTCGAGACTGTCCGCAGGCGTCACGGGCGTCGTGACATCGACGCCGGAGTTGAGCGGCGCGCCGGGGCCGGTGCCGGTCAGCGCATCAGTGATCACCTGACGCGGCGTGAAGCCGTTGGGGTTCGGCTGGTCGATGGGTTGCATCGGGATCTGCCCGACATTGGCACCGCCGAAGAGGTAGCGCCCGCCGATCGAGATGTTGAGTGCGCCCGTGACCCTGCCGATCACGCCTTCGGCGAGAAGGTTGATCGAGAAGGCCGAGTCGAGAGCGTCCGCGCCGTTGATCGTGGCGAGACCGACGAGGTCCTGAACCGCGCTCTCCACTTCGGAAAACGCGCCCTCCATGATGTCGTAGCGCTGCTTGTAGAGATTGATCGAGCGCAGGTAGGTTTCGTTCGCCTCGAACTGGTTGCGGATCGTCTGGAGACGGATGAGGTCGGAGCCGATGGATTTCGCCACGTCGGTCTTCTTTCCCGTCGAGAGCTCGTTGTTCGCCTGCGCGAGGTCGCCCTCGAGCTGTCGGAGCTGCGAGTTCCGGAGCGTTGTCTGACCGAAGGTCGAGATCGGTTTCATCATCAGGGTACCCCTAGGCGAGACGCGCCAGCAGTTCGTCGAACATGCGGGCGATAATGTTGATGACCTGGGCATTGGCCGTGTAGGCTTGCTCAAGCTCGAGAAGCTTCTCGCTCTCTTCGTCGATGTTCACGCCGTTCTCGTTGAAGCGGCGGATCTCAAGCGTGTCGAAGATGGTCCGCGTGCGGTCGGCGAGGCTTTCGAGATTGGCGCGGTTGTTCTGCACGCCGCTCGTGAATTCCGACGCGAACTGGCCGAGCGTGTTGTTCTGGGCAAGGCCGCCCGACGGGGTGAAGGTCCGGGTCTGGGCGAGGCCGTCGAGGAAGCCCTGGATCTGGTCCTGGAAGCCGACCAGTGTCGGTGCCGTCGGGTTGGCGTAGGCTGCACCGCCCTGGGTCGGCGGGAAGGTCGAGAAGTCGACATCCGACGCGTTCGGATCGAATGTCGCAACGACACCGGTCCTGAGGCGGGTCAGGTCGCCACCGGGCGCATTGGGATCAACCAGCGCGTTGACCGAGAGCCGTCCTGCGAGCCCTTCGATATTCGCAGCGGGGGAGAGCGGATCGACCGCCGCGCCCGCATCGGTGAAGAGACCTGCGATGGCCGGGTTCGGCGGCACCGCGCCTGTCGTGAAGAAGCCGTAGCGCTGGGCCGCGACCTGCTTGTCGGCCTGCTGGAAGAGGACAGCCGTTTCCTTGGCAAGGGCGTCGATCTGGTCCTGGTACTGGACGAGATCCACGTCACGGGCGAGGAAATGACCGGCCAGGGAGCCGGTGCGCAGCGCCTGCGGACCGCCCAGCGGTCCCGGCGAAATATCGAAGCCGTCGACCGTCAGGCCCGAGAGGACCGTGGGCACGTTGGTGATCCGCGTGCCGGGTGAGATGGTCGAGGTCTGGGTGAAGCCAAGGGTGCGCGGCTGGCCGTCGAGGAGGGTGACCCCCTCCGTGGTGGAGATGACCACCTCGCCTTGGGCGCGGGTAAAGGTCCGGATGCCGATCTGCTCGGCGACGATGTCGATCAGGCGGTCGCGCTCATCCATGATGCCCGACGCGTCGATCGACGGATCGGCCATGGCTTCGGCGACTTTGAGGTTGAGGTCGGCGATGCCCTGAAGGGCGTCGTTGACCGTCTGAACGCCAGCGGCGATCGAGCGGTCAGCCTCTTCTCGCGCAGTCTGGATCGCGTCCTCGGCCGAGCCGAAGCGCGCGGTCAGGTCCTGCGCGGCAAAGAAGACAGCCTGCTGGAGGTCGGTACGCTCGGGCGCGTCGTAGAGATCCTGGAAAGCGGTTTCGAGCGCCGTGAAGGCGGAAGGGATGGAGCGGGCATCGGCCGGGTCGCCGATGACCGAGGCGAGGCGCCCGACAGCCGTGGCCCGGACGTCGAGCGTTCCGAGCTTCGCGGCCTCGAGGCGCACATCGCGCAGGAGGATCGAGTCGACGGGACTGCGCACCATGTCGGCGCTGACGCCGCTGCCGATCCCCGCGATGTTGTTCGCGGAGATACGCGCGTCCTTTGCGACATAGCCCGGCGTGCGGGCGTTCGCGATGTTGTCGGACGCGCCGGCCACCTGACGCTGGGTCGAGTTGAGGCCGGATTTGGCGTTGTAGAGCGCGGTTGTCAGCGACATGGCTAGCTAGCCCCGTAGGAGAGTTATCGGCCGATCCGGGTGACTTCCTCGAGCATTTCGTCCGCAGTCTGCACGACCGTGGCGTTCGAGGAGTAAGCCCGCTGGGTTTCGATCAGCGTGGTGAGTTCTTCGGCGACATCGACGTTCGAGTTCTCGAGGGCGCCAGCGTTCAGCGTCCCGATGCCCGAGGTGCCAGCGATGGCGACCCGGAGGTTGCCGCTATCGGCCGAGAGGGTGAAGGCGTTGCCGTCGATCGGGTTCAGGCCCTCGGGATTGATCACGTCGACGAGCGGGATCTGGTAGATCGGGCGGATTTCGCCATTGTCGAAGATCGCGACCAGCGTGCCGTCGTCACGGATGTCGAGGGCCTGGAGCTGGCCGAGGGCAGAGCCGTCGACACTGGTCAGCGGGCTGAAATCGCCGCCGAACTGCGTGACGCCGTTGAGGGCGTTTTCGTCACCAATGTCGAGGGTGATGACCTGACCTGCCGGACCCGGCAGGGTGAGGTCGAAGGCACCGTCTGCGGTGACGAAGTTGTTGAGGTTGAAGCCAAGACCGGCGGCACCCGGATCGAGGTTGAGGGTCGCACCGCCATAGTTCGGCGTCCCCGCGACCGAGCCCGGCGCGCCGCCGGTGAAGTCGATACCCGAGAGGTCGCCGATGCGCTGGCCGGTGCCGACCGGACCTGCCCAGAGCTCGAGGTCCCAGACATTCGAGCCTGCGCCGCCATTGGGAATCCAGTTGAAGGAGATGGTCTGGCTGGCGCCGAATTCGTCAAAATACTGGATGCCTGCCTGGAACGGGCCGGCGGTCCCGGCGGAAACGTTACCGGAATAGTCGATCCGCGTGGTCGGCTGGGCCGAACCCTGGATGTTGTTGACGTTGACCGTCTCCATCGACGCGAAAGTGGTCAGGCTGGGCGCGCCGTTGACATAGTTGCCCTGCGGATCGAGCGGAAAGCCCTGCAGGTAGTAGCCGCCAGCGTTTTGGAGGTTGCCGAACTGGTCGGCGCGGAACGAGCCTGCGCGGGTGAGGGCAGCGCCCTGGCCCGCCGGATCAGCGGCGACGGCGAAGAAGCCATTTCCCGCGATCGCGAGGTCGGTGACATTGTCCGTGCCGATGATGTTGCCGGACTTGGAAACTTCCGTGCGGATATTCGTCGTGACGCCGCCTGCGGTATAGCTGGCGCTCGAACCGGTGTTGACCACGAGTGTCGAAAACTCCGTGGTCGAACGCTTGTAGCCGACTGTCGCGGAGTTCGCGATGTTGTCCGAAACCGTCGCCAGTTTCGTAGCTTGGGCCCTGAGGCCATTGACGCCGGTCTGAAGCGCGCTGCCAATCGACATGTTACCGTCCTCGGTTCTTTTTCGGAGCGTAATGCTCCCACCTGAGGACGGCGTAGCGCGGGTCGTTTAAACCGGCATAAAGTGTGGATCAGCCGCTATTAAGTCTTTGTTTAGACTTTTATTGGCTGCGGCTGAAGAGAAGGTCGCCCGATGCGGCGACATTCGCATGCACACTGACGGTGATGCGGCGGTTACGCGGGTCTTCAGGACGCGCCGGGACGAAAAGCTCGCGGCTGCCGCGGCCTTCGACGGCCTCGATGCGGTCAGCCTGGAGTCCGGCGCTTTCCATGACGCGGCGGGCCGCATTGGCGCGTTCCGAAGACAGCTCCCAATTGCCGCGGGCGGAATTCCGGAAGCCCGAAGCATCGGTGTGGCCCGCGATGCGCACGACATTCGGCACGGTACGGAGGACTTCGCCAAGGGCGACGAAAAGCTGCTGGGCCTGTGGGGTCAGGGTCGCCTGGCCGACATCGAACATCGAGAAGGCGCGGTCATCATGGATCTGGATATAGACAGCATCGTCACGGCGCTCGACATAGACGACGTCATTAAGGCCAAGCGGATCAACGCGTTGCTCGAAGGCGACGCGCAGTTTCTGCTCGAGAGCGGCAAGCCCGTCATCTGCCCCCGACTCGCCGGAGCCGACG
The DNA here is from genome assembly GCF_014651915.1 of Parvularcula lutaonensis. GTDB lineage: Bacteria > Pseudomonadota > Alphaproteobacteria > Caulobacterales > Parvularculaceae > Parvularcula > Parvularcula lutaonensis. The sequence goes on along the minus strand of NZ_BMXU01000002.1, from coordinate 304,274 downwards.
GAAAGATCCTCGAGGGCCGAGGGGCCGGTGTCGGTCTGGGTCGTTGCAGCGGCGGCGACGGGCACGGCCTGCTGGCTGTCGGCGCTGTCGTTCGTCTGCGAACCGTTCGAGTCATTGGTCTTGCCCGAAAGCACGCCTTCGGAACCCGATTTGTCGCGACTGATGGAGATCGGGTTGAAGTAGTCGGCCAAGAGGTCGCGCTCGGCATCCGATGCCGTGTTGGCGAGCCACAGGATCAGGAAGAAGGCCATCATCGCGGTCGTGAAGTCCGCATAGACCATTTTCCAAATACCGGAGTTCGCTCCGTCGTCGTCGACCTTCTTAGCCATGATTCAAACCCTTCCCCCCCAGAAATTCAGTCTAGATTGCTTCAGCGGCAGCCGAGCGGATCGCTTCCGACGTCGCCTTTTCGACCGCGTCGAAAGACGGCTGGACGTCATCGAGCAGCACCTTGCGCGAGTACTCGATGGCGATCTGCGGCGGGTAGCCGTGCAGGAAGGCGACGAGGCCTGACTTGATGCATGCGTAGTAGTTGACCATCTCGTCGCGGCGCGCGGCCATCAGGCCTGCCAGCGGCATCACGATCGAATAGCTGAGGAGGACGCCGAGAAACGTGCCGCAGAGGGCGCCACCGATCATCTTGCCCAGGATCTCGGTGGCCTGGTTGACATAGGCCATGGCCTTGATGATGCCGAGAACCGCGGCCACGATGCCAAAGGCCGGAAGGGCTTCGCCAACCGCGTTCAGCGCGGCAACCGGGCGCGAGAGATCCTTCTGGATGGTCGCGATTTCCTCGTCCATCAAGCTTTCGAGTTCCTTCGGATCCTCGGCACCCAGAGAGATCAGGCGCAGGTAGTCGCAAATGAAGGCGACAGCGCGTTTCTTCTCGAGGACCTTCGGGTATTTCTGGAACATCGCGCTCTCATAAGGGTGCTCGATGTCGTTCTCGAGGCTCATCACGCCCTTCGATTTCCCTTCGCGGAAAATCGTGAAGAGCAGCGACAAGAGCTCAAGATACTCATCCTTGGTCAGAGCTTCACCCTTGATGTTGCCGAGGAGGGTGGAGCCCGTCGACATGATGACGGAGCGCGGGTTCGAGATCACGAACGCGCCCACGGCGGAGCCGACAATGATCACGATTTCATAAGGTTGCCAGAGAACGCCCAGCTTTCCGCCGACGCCCATATAGCCCCCGATGACGGAGACCGCGACTATGATAAATCCGACGCCGAACTTCATTTTGTTCTCTCGTTTCTCGCCTGTGCGTCCGCATCCGCAGGAGCGGATTTCGATGCCTCTTCGGACAGCTCTTGCCCTATTTGGGTTAAGGTTGAGGCCAACCCTGCAACTTCTGCGCTAGGTGCCAGCAAAGGTCGCAGGTCGTTTGCGTGGTAAACGGAAGGTTTTGGTGCTGATGACAATGCCCGCAATCTGACATCCGCAACCTGCTCGGCATCTTCGCGCGGGAGACGCTCGCCGCGGGAGAGATATTTCGCTGCCGGCTGGCGCCAGGTGGGGCGGTCGTTGCTGAGCGCGCTGGCCGCAGCGTAGAGGCCATAGGCTTCTTCCGCCCAGGCCCGCTCGGTGACGATGGCAAGGACTTCGCGCCGGGTCCCCGGCTGCAGCAGGCTCGGCAGGTCCTCGATGTCGAGGGCCCGTGCCTCGACGAGATCGAACGTCTCCCGGTCCTCGGTGGACAGCTCCTGGCGGGGGAGGGCACCGAGATAGGCGCGGGCCGCAGGCCTGTCATTGAAAGCGATCATCAACTGCGCCGCGGAGAGGAGCGCCGCATTGCCCCCTTCGGCGGCCACCCGCGCGGGCGTTGCGTTGCGCATCAGCATTTCGGTCCGGGTCATGAGACCTGCCTCGACGAGGATCTCCGCAAGCTTGAGATCGCCCAGCCAGAACGAGTCGGGCTCGGCGACCAGCGGCCGGACGAGCTCGTAGACATCCATCAGGTCACCGATGGTCGCCGGGTCGAGGCGGCGGATGAAAAGATCCTCCGCAATCGCCTTGATACGGCGGGTTGCCTCTTCGCGCACATCTTCAGGAGCGTTGGAGCCGGCGACGCTGTAGAGCAGCCGCAGGGCCTGGGGCAGCTGCTGGTCGAAGTAGTAGGCTCGGGCGAGGGCGAGGGTGATCCCGGTACCGAGGTCTTCGCCGCGCCAGATCGTCACCAGCTCCTGCAGCACCGCCACCGCCTCGTCGGTGGTGATGTAGCCGGTCCGCCACATCAGGGCGATGCGGCGCAGGTCCGCCTCGGCCTGAAGACGGTCATTACCGAGCTCGGACGCTTCCTGATAAAGGGCGACGGCTTCGTCCGTGCTGCCCACGACCTCGATCACCCGTGCCTGGATCATGGCCGCGCGGGCCAGTTCGTCATCCCTCACAGCAATCGTCCGAAGTGCCGTGGCAAGGGTCAACGCGGCGCGGGTGTCGCCTTCCGCGAGAAGCGCGTCGGCGAGCTTCGAAGCATACATCTCCCGCGTCCATGGCGGCAGCGAGATGAAGAGGTTTACCGCGACATTGCGCGTGCGCCGGTCAGAGGACTGAAGGCCCCGTTCGCCATTGGCGATAAGCAGCCACATGGCCGCTTCGTCGGTTCCTTCGGCCAGCTCTTTCTCGAAGAAGGCTTCGGCCTCCGGGTCCTGCTCCACGAGCAGGCGGAGAAGCATGCGTAGCCGCTGTCGGTCCTCATCCATCCGTCCGCCGATGCGCGGGAGGGCTTCATCGAGGAAACCCGCGCCGACAAGACAGGACAGGTCTTCCTGGTTTGCGCGCTTGAGGCGCTGAACGAAGACCTTGCCTTCTTCGTAGCCACAGGACCAGTCGACGCCAAAAGCGCTCCTCTGGGCCTGCGCGGCCGCCGGAAGGGCCACGGACAAAACTGCTGCGGCGAAAGCCGGAATTCTCGTCAGCCTACGCATCAAGGGTCCTCGAAATCCGGGTTTAAACTGGCTGGCATAGTTTAATCCTGCGTTTCGGAGCGGAATGCCGTGTTTTCCTGGGTTTCCGGGGGGCAGGGCGGTTTCATTCCGCCCCGGCCGATCAAGAGGATGGACCCTTGGATACCAGTCTTTACGTCAACCTGTCGTACCAGAGCTCGTTGAACCGGCGCCTGGAGCTGATTGCGAACAACCTCGCCAATGTGAACACGACCGCGTTCAAGGCGGAGCGGGTGATGTTCGACGATGTGTCGTTCAAGGCCGGGCCGGCAGCGGACGTGTCTTTCGTCATCGACCGCGCATCCTATACCGACTTCCAGTCAGGCTCGATCAACCGGACCGGCAACCAGCTCGACGTCGCGGTCGTCGGGGATGGCTGGCTGACGGTGCAGACGGATGAAGGCCTGCGTTACACCCGCGATGGCCGCATGGTGGTCGCCCCGGACCAGACCCTCACCAATATCGACGGGGCGCCAGTCCTCGATGCGCAAGGCGGCACCATCGCGATCCCCGAGGACGCACAGAACATCACGATCTCACGTCAGGGCACGGTTTCGGTGAACATCCAGGGCGAGCCCCTGCCGATCGAAATCGCACAGATCGGCATCTTCGAGATCGAGGATCCCTACCAGATGGTCCGTGAGGCCGATGGTCGGTACACGGGTAATGTCGTTGCCAACCTCAAGCAGGACGGCCAGCTCCAGCAGTTCGCCATCGAGGGCTCGAACATCAATCCGATCAAAGAGATCATCAAGCTCATGGAGCTTTCGCGCGCCTACACCTCCGTGGCCGAGAGTTCGAACGACATCCACAAGACCAAGAAAGATTCCATCGGCCGCCTCGCGCGGAACGACGGCTAACGGACAAGACCAGGAGACACCCATGCGCATTCTCGAGATCGCCGCCACTGGCATGATGGCCCAGCAGACGAATGTCGAAGTCATCTCCAACAACATAGCAAACATCAACACGACCTCGTTCAAGCGTGGCCGTGCGGAGTTCTCAGACCTGATCTACCAGAGCCAGCAACGCCAAGGGACGTTCTCCTCGGACGCCGGAACCATTGTTCCGGTCGGTGTGCAGGTCGGCCTTGGCGTGAAGCCGGCGGCCGTCGCCCGGATCACCGAGCAGGGTGCGCTGCAGCAGACCGGCAACCGTCTCGACCTTGCGCTCCAAGGGCGTGGTTTCTTCGTTGTCCAGATGCCGGATGGCACCCAGAGCTTCACCCGCGCGGGCACCTTCCAGCTCAACCCCGACGGTGCGATCGTGACGCCGGAGGGCTTCGAGCTCGACCCGTCCATCACCCTGCCGAACGATGTCACCGATATCGAAGTGAACCGTTCGGGTGAGGTCTTCGCCTTCACCCCGGGCCAGCAGCAGGCCCAGCTCGTCGGCCGCTTCACCCTCGCGACCTTCATTAATGAAGCGGGTCTCGAGGCGATGGGCGACAACATGTTCCGCGAGACCCTCGCGTCGGGCCAGCCACTCCTCGGCCTGCCTGACGAAGACGGCGTCGCCCTCATCCGCCAGGGCTATGTCGAGAACTCGAATGTCAACGTCGTCGAGGAAGTCACCGACCTCATCTCCGCCCAGCGCGCCTATGAGATGAACGCCAAAGTCATCGAGACCGCCGACCAGATGTCGCAGCGCGTCTCGAATATGAGGTAACCCGGATGATCCGTAGCCTTCTCGCTTTCTTCGCCTTTATCGGGGTGGCCTTCGCGCAGGCGCCGCTTCCCGAGCGCGTGGCCGATGCGATCCGGGAAGGCGCCCTCCTGCCAATGGATGCGGAGGTCAAGGTGCTGACCATGACGCGCGTGGTTGGGGAGGTGGAAGCGGTCGAGCTTGTCCGTTTCGATCGACGCACCGGCAATTACGAAGCGATCATCAGCCATCGCGGCAACCAGGCCAAGATCAAGGGCCGCGCCTCGGTTTCTGTGCCTGTCGTGGTCGCCAGCCGCACCCTCCGCCGCGACCATGTCATCGGTCCTGCGGATCTCGAGGTCCGCAATGTGTCGATCGCCCAGGTTCCTGCCGATGCATTCTCGATGGTCGAGGACGCCGTCGGCATGTCCGTCAAGCGCTCGCTGGTCGCGGGCCGCCCGGTGCGCGAGGACGATGTCGGCGCCCCGATCGTGCTGCGCAAGAATGAAGCCGTTGAAATTGTCTATGAGCGGAAGGGTATGGTTCTTTCCGCCCGTGGCCGCGCGCTGGACGAGGGTGCCGTTGGCGATGCCGTCCGTGTCGTCACCGACGGCCAGGAACAGGTCGTGATGGGCGAGGTCGCCGGCCCCGGCGTCGTCGCCATCAGGTAAGGAGTAAAGAGACCCATGCGGAAGAATCCCATTGTTCTCATGGCCGCTGCAGCGCTGGGTCTCAGCGCCTGTGCGAGCTTCGATAACCCTATCGACGGGCCCGACCTGTCGGAGGTGTCGAACCCCGCCTATCAGGAAGAGGCGCGCACCGTCCGCATGCCGATGCCCCTCGACACGGCGAACTACGCCGCCCCGAATTCCCTCTGGGAGGCCAACAAGCGCAGCTTCTTCCGCGACCAGCGCGCCAACGGGGTGGGCGATATTCTCACCGTCAATATCGACATTGCCGACCAAGCCCGAATGCGGAACTCCACGCGCCGGAGCCGCGAAACCTCGAACGAGTTCCAGGTCGGATCGCTCTTCGGGATCCCGGAATATCTCGACAGCGAGCTTCCCGACCGCTGGGAGCCGAGCGCCGACCTCGAGTCAGACCGTGAGTCCCGCGGACAGGGCGAGATCAACCGGAACGAGCAGATCTCGCTCCGCGTTGCTGCCGTCGTCACCGACCGCCTGCCGAACGGCAATTTTGTCATCGCGGGACGGCAGGAAGTGCGAGTCAATTCCGAGCTGCGTGAGCTGAGGATCGCTGGCGTCATTCGCCCGGAGGACATCTCCGCGACCAACACGATCGACTATTTCAAGATTGCTGAAGCCCGTATCTCGTATGGTGGGCGCGGCACGATCTCGAAGGTCCAGACCCCGCCCTACGGCCAGCGCATCTACGAATTCGTCGTCCCGTTCTAATCGCCTGAGAGCCGACCCATGCCGAAGCCAGTCATCCTCCTTATCCTGACCGTCGTCTGCGGCGTTGGCGGCTTTGCGCTCGGCGAGATCAGCCAGATGACGAGCACCATCCGCGCGCAGGGCACGAACGAAGCCGAAGAGAACGTCGTCTTCGCCGCCGGCCAGTTCACGATCCCCCTTTTCGAAGGTGGCCGCGTGCCGTTCTTCCTCCTGACCGAGGTCAACATCGAAGTCGCGACCTATGACGAGGTCTCGCTTCTCTCGAACAACCGCCCCCATGTCAGAGCCACGATCCTCGAAACCCTCTTCGAGCTTGAGCGCCGGGGCGAGATCAAGCCGGACACGATCAAACCCGAAGTCATCAAGAAAGCCGTGCAGGAAGACCTCGAAGCCACCTTCGACCTCGGGGAGGTCAACAACGTGCTGCTCAACCGCCTCCTGATCCAGGAGACAGGCGGACGGGTCCGTCCGTAGGCCATCGAAATTATGGGCAATAAAAAAGCCGCCTCCGGGCGGCTTTTCTGTTTTGGGCAGATCCGCCCGCGTCGCTAAAGCGCCGCCTGCTCGTCTGGCCTGCCGCGTTCGGCCATCAGCTCCATGAGCTCGTTGGCCTTGTCCGTCTGCATACGGCTGAGAATGTCGGCGGCGTTGCGCTCGCCGACCTGGTCGAGGACCTGCACCACGAAGCGCGGCTCGTTTTCCTGGAGGAGGCGGGCGGCGTTCTTGGCCGTCATGTTGGCGACGACGTCGACGACCTGCTGCAGGTTCTCGTCCTGCTCGATCTCCAGCTCGTCGATCAGTGCGGAAACTTCCGCGCGAAGGTCTTCGAGCCGTTCGATTTCTTCGAGAGCCCGGCGGTTGGCGAGGGCGATCTCGGCTTTCTGGTCCTCGAGCCTTGCCCATTCCTCGTCGAGCTTCTCGCGCTCGGCATAGATCGTCGCGAGGACTTCGGTCACCGCGGCCATGGAGGAGACGCGAGCTGCGGGGAGGGGGAGCTCCTCGACCTCGAGCATTTCCTGGATCTTGTCCTGGGACTGCGCAAGGCCGCGCTTGATGACCGGGTTCTCGTCCTCGCCAGCGCGGTATTCCGGTGACAGGACGTTGTCGGCCCACGGACGTTCGTGGCTGCCGAACTCTCGCACCGCTTCGTCCTTGTTGCGCTTGCGCGCCGCGTCTTCATCGATCTCCGGGGCCGCTGCGATGATCATCACCGGGACGGCGAGGGAGGCGGTGGAAACACCAGCGAGAAGGAGGATGCGGATCACAGGTCACCCAGTCCGAAGGCGTTGGCGGGCTCGTCCTTCTCCGTATCAAGATTGATCTCTTCGATCTGTGCGGCGATCTTGCCACCCTTCCGGCCCATCGGCCCGCGGAAGAACTCCATGTCCTCGAGCATGAAGCGGACTTCGGTTTCAGCGCTCGTCTCGAAGGTGATGGTCTGGCCGGGTTTCCAGTTGAGGACATCGGCCAGCGTCGTCATCTGAGAGTGCAGCACGGCATCGAAGCTCAGCTCCGACTTGATGAGCGCATCCTCGAAGTGGCGGTTCCAGCTGCGGTCGCCGCCGAACTGGTCGCCGACGAACATCTGGCTGAGGTGCTCCTTCACCGGCTCCAGCGAGGAATAGGGGAAGAGGACTTGCAGCTCGCCCTTGGAGCGGGCGATGTCGAGCCGGAAGCGCGAACGGACACAGGCGGAGGTGGTCCGCGTGATCGCCGCGAATTGCGGGTTCATCTCGAGGCGCTCGATGCGGAACTCGACCTCGGCGATCTGCTCGAAGGCCTCGGACAGGCGCTCCGCGATCAGCTTGAAGATCCGGTTGGTCAGCTGCAGCTCGATCGAGGTCGGGCGGCGCTGCTGGACGCGCTGCTTCGGCCCGTCGCTCGGCGAGCCGCCAAGCAAAATCTCGACCAGCGTGAACACCAGGTTGCCGTCGAGCATCAGCAGGAAGCTCTGGTCCCACGCGACGGCGCGGACGATGGCGATCACCGGTGCCTCGGGAGGTTCGGCCATGAAATCCGAGAAGCGGGCGTACTGGATCTCGTCGAGCTGGACCGCGACTTCGGTGCTGGTGAGATGCAGGAAGCTCTCGGTGAGCATCTGGACTGTCCGGTCAAAGACGATGTCCAGCATCGGCAGTCGTTCATGGGTGACCCCGCTATTCGCGAGGCGCTCCATCACGAGCCTGGCTTCCCTTGTTGCTTTCCCTGTCATTCCGTCCTCGTCATCGGTTCATCCTGATGCGGACTGCACATCACTCGACCAGCAGCTCGCCGATCAGAATATCATCGACCGCGTCGCGACCGAGGATTCTTCTCGCTCTAAAGAGACAAGCGTTACGTAAATTATAAAGCCCCATCGCGCCCTGCAGTTCCCGGCTCGACAGCTCCCGAATATACGTCTGCAGCGCAAATTCTAGTTCCGGCAGCCGTCTCCTGACCTCTTCGGCCTTGTCGATCGGCGCACGGATCGTGAACTTCGCGAGCACGTATTTCGCATCTTCACGTCTGTCGAGCTGGTAGATCGTTTTTTCCAGCTCGATCCATTCGTGCGTTGGTTTGACCGTCGCGTCGAGGTTATTGTTCGTGGTCGCTTCGACAAGCTCCGCGATCCCCTCCCGCCCGAGCGAGAGATATCCTCCGGCCATGAACGATCCGACCGAGCACAGCAGGGCTGTGACAGCGAACAATGCAGGCCCGAGCGATTCCATGCGGTTTTTGCGCAATTTCGGAATTGCCGGCGCTTCGTTCAGGTTCTCTTCAGAATCTTCCATCAAATCATTAACCCAGAGGGACGGCCGCGAGGCCACGTCATGTGAGGTACAGGGACCTCTTTGACGCCAGTTTAAAGGGAGCAACCCCAAACCCATCCCTGCGGCTAGGCAGAATGTCAGTGAGCGTGGAAACTTTTCTTCAGAGATTTAAGGACCTTGGTGCGAACCGCCTGATGATGGCGGGGGCCCTGGCCGCTTTGGTGCTGGCAGCGCTTGTCGGTATCATCTTAGCTTTTTCCAAACCCCAGATGGCGGTGCTTTTCTCCGGCCTGAACGATGCCGATGCAGGGGCCGTCGTCAGCGAGCTGGAAACGATGGACGTTCCGGTCCGGCTCTCTTCCGATGGCAGGACGATTTATGCGCCTGCGGGGCGCATCCCCCGCCTGCGGATGCTGCTGGCCGAGCAGGGCATGCCGTCGGGCGGCGCTGTCGGATACGAACTGTTCGATGACAAATCGTCGCTGGGGCTGACCTCCTTCATGCAGGACATGACGCGCCTGCGTGCCCTGGAAGGCGAACTGTCGCGCACGATCCAGACGCTTGATTCGGTCGAGAGCGCCCGCGTGCACCTCGTGATGGCGCGCCGCGATCCGTTCAGCCGCGAAAAAGCCTCTCCCACCGCCTCGGTGGTCGTCCGTATGCGCGGCGCCCGCAATCTCGATGGCGACCAGGCGGCCGCGATCCGCCACCTCGTCGCCTCTGCCGTGCCGAGCCTTTCACCGGGCAAGGTTGCCGTCCTCGATGCCCGCCGCGGCGCGGTGTTTGCCGAAGAGAACGGCCCGATGGCTGGCGCTGCCTCGGTCAACGGCTTGCAGGCGGAGATTGAAGACCGTCTCGCGCGCGCAGCCGAAAGCGTCCTGGTGCCGACCCTGGGGGCGGGCCGCGTCCGCGTGCAGGTCGCAGCCGACCTGCGCACGGAAAGGGAAGTCCGTCGCGAAGAGCGCTTCGATCCCAAGGAAACCGCGCTGCGCTCCCGCCAGATCATCGACGAAGTCGAAACGGCTAGCGAAAACGCCACGGACCAGCCCGTCACCGTCGAGCAGAACCTCCCCGAAGCAAATGTCGGTAATGCAGGAATCGGTAACGCCAACACGTCCGAGATCGAACGTTCCGAGTCCGTGGTGAACTACGAGATCAGCTCGGTCCGTTCCGAGCAGGTCATCGAGCCCGGCGATGTCGAGCGTCTTTCGGTCTCCGTGATCGTCGACAACAAGAAAGTCACCGGCCCCAATGGCGAGGTGACCTACGAGCCGCGCACCGAAGAGGAACTTGCCAAGATCGCCGGCCTCGTCCGCTCGGCCGTCGGCTTCAACGAAGCCCGTGGCGACTCGATCACTGTCGAGAACATGCCGTTCGTCGACCTCGACGCCGAAATGCCGCGCTTCGCGCCGTCCAACATCACCGAGGTCGTCTACCGCAATTTCGACTCGATCACGCAGGCCGTCGCGCTCCTCCTGATCGGTGTCGCGCTGATCTTTGGCGTGGTTCGCCCGGTCATGAGCCGCGTGCTGAACACCGGCGGTGTCGGTTCCGACATGGAGCCGGTGGCGATGGGTGAACTCAGCCTCGAGGATCTCGGTATCTCCGAGGGCGAGGCGGGCGAGGGCGGCCTGGCTGCCATTGGTCCCAACGGGCAGCCTATCATCTCCGGGCCCAAGCGTTCGATGGCGGACAATCTCGACCAGATGCTCGAGCTCCGCGACGTCGACGGCAAGGTCCGTGCCTCCTCCATCCGGAAACTTGGCCGCATCGCCGAGCAATATCCGGAGGAAGTGGTCGCGATCCTCCGCACGTGGATCTATGAGCAGGAGAACGCGGCGTGACGATCAGGGCTTTCGCTCCGGTCCGCGACTTCAACGAACCTCAGGTCGAAGAACAGGCGTTCGAGGAAGTCCCCGAAGAGGACGACCGGCTCTCCCCCGAAGAGGTCACGCGCCTGATCGAGAGTGCCGCCGCAGCCGCGCGGCGCGAGGGGTACGAGGAGGGCAAGCGCGACGGCGAAGAGGCCGAGCGCGCGTCCATGGCCGCTCGCCTCGAGGAGAAGGTTGACCGCCTTCGCGCGGAAATTGAATCGATCCAGGCCCGTGAGGACGCTCTCTTCGACGAGCTGGAGACCCGCAGCTCGCGCCTCATGCTGGCCCTCGTGCACCAGCTCGCGCGCCGCCTGTCTGAAGAAGAAGCCAAGCACCTCGCCGAGAACGTCACGATCCGGGCGATCGAGGCGGTTCGCGGGAAACACCGGATCACCATCCGGGCGACCGAGGAGTTTCTCGGCCCGCTGCGGCATGTCCTCCGCCTGCCAACGGATGAAGAGGCCGACCAGGTCCGCATCCATTTCGAGCAGGCTGCGGACGAGACCGAGGCACCACTGGAAGTTGCATGGTTAACGGGAAAAGTAACCTTCGACCCATACGCGTTTACTGGCGCGATCGACGAAGTGTTCACCGAAACCCTGAAGAGTCTGATGGACGGTGAGGGCACGCCGTCCAGCGAAGGAGAGAACCCATGAGCGATACGCCGGAAGACAACAAGGACGAGTTCGGCCTGCCGATCGATGATGGTGCGCCGAGCGCCGACGGTTTGCCTACCGACAATACGCCTGGTGGCGATGCTGGCGGTTTCGAGGCTGGCGGCCCCGCAGAGGCGAGCGAAGCGGAGATCGCCGCGACTCTCGACGCCATGATCGGCGGCGGCGGAGACGAAGCGCCTTCGGGCGGCAAGGCCGGTGGCTTCGGATCCTACAACAACATGTCCGCTCTCGGACAGGTCCCGGTTGAGGTGCAGGTCGTTCTAGGACGCGCCAAGCTGCCGATCGGCAACATCCTGAAGCTCGGTCGCGGTGCCGTGGTCGAGATCGACCGTCGCGTCGGCGAGCAGGTCGAGATCCACATCAACCACCGTCCGGTGGCACGCGGCGAGATCGTCATTGTCGATGATGACCGCCTCGGCGTGACCCTGACGGAAATCATCACGAACTCACCCAACCTCCACTGACCACATAAGGACCACATGAAGCGGCTCGCGATAAACGCAGCCTTGATCTTCGGGATCTTCACGGCGCTGATGATCGCGCCCGATGCGTCGGCCCAGTCGATCAGCGTCGATCTCGGAGGTGACGGGGCCTCCTATTCGGGACGTCTGGTCCAGATGTTCCTGGCGATCACGGTGCTGTCGCTGGCGCCGGGGATCCTCGTCATGATGACATCGTTCATCCGTGTGGTCGTGGTCTTCTCTCTCCTGCGTTCGGCGATCGGCCTGCAACAGGCGCCGCCCAACGTCGTCCTGATCTCCCTCGCGCTTTTCCTCACCGGCTTCATCATGGCGCCGCATTTCGAGGAGAGCTGGAACAACGGCATCGCGCCAATGATGGCCGACCAGGTCGATACCCAGACGGGCCTCAGGAACGCCGTCCTGCCGCTGCAGGAGTTCATGGCTCGCCAGACCGAGCCGGACGACCTTCTTTTCTTCGAGAGCCTGGCCGAGCGTCAGCGTGCCGACATTCCAGAAGCCGAGCTTCCGGCAGGCATGATGAGCGACGAGGAGATCCAGGCGCTTCTCTATCCCGAGCAGGCGGAAGGCCCCGAGCTTCCTCCGCTCACGCAGCTTATTCCCGCCTTCATGATTTCAGAGCTTTCGCGGGCCTTCGAAATCGGCTTCCTTCTGATGATGCCATTCCTGGTCATCGACCTCGCCGTCGCGGCCATCCTCATGTCCATGGGCATGATGATGCTGCCGCCCCAAACCGTGTCGCTCTCCATGAAGATTATCTTCTTTGTTCTCGTTGATGGCTGGCGCCTCCTCTCGGAGAGCCTGGTCATGTCCTTCTTTTAGCCGCCATGTCAGGATCGACAGCCATGCCGAGCGTCAAGATCAGAAGCGAAGTCGACGCCCTCACGGGGCCGGAAAAAGTCGCCGTGATGCTGCTCACCCTCGGTGAGGAGCAGGCTGGGCCGCTGCTCGAACGAATGGACGACAGCGAGGTGCGGATCATCACGCGCGCCATGGCGACCCTGGGTTCGATTACGGGAGAGGTCCTCGAGGAACTCATCTCTCGGTTTACGGAGCAGTTCAGCCAGGGCGGCTCTGTCATCGGCTCGGCCGATTCGACGGAACGGATGCTGAGGAGCTTCCTTCCGGCGGATCGTGTCGTCGACATCATGAACTACATTCGCGGTCCGGGTGGCTCGTCCACCTGGGAGAAGATCGCGATGGTCGACAACTCGATGCTCGCCAAATATCTCAATGGCGAGCACCCCCAGACGATTGCCGTCGTCCTGTCCAAGATCGACCCGGACCAAGCCGCGCACGTCCTGTCCAACCTTCCCGAGAAGGTGGTGCCGGATGTCATGAAGCGGATGATCTCGATGAACTCCGTGCCGAAGGAAGTTCTCGCCGACATCGAGGAGATGCTGCAGCGCGACCTGATGCTGAACTACCAGTCCTCGACGGAGAGCAACAACCTCAACCACATGGCGGAGATCTTCAACCGGACGGAGTCGGAGCGTTCGGACCAGCTCCTCCAATTCCTCAAGGAGGAGCACGAGGAAGAGGTCTACCAGATCAAGCAGCTCATGTTCACCTTCGACGACCTCATGGCCCTCGATCCGCACAGCCTGCGGACGGTCATCCGGTCCTGCGAAAGCGACACGCTCACCTACGCGCTCAAGGGTTGCGACGCGGATACCCGCCAGAAGATCGTCAACAACCTCTCCGAACGGGCGCGGGCGATCCTGCTCGACAACATGGACACCCTCGGCCCGGTCCTCATGCGCGATGTGGAAGCCGCCAAGGCGACCATGGTCCGCAAGGCGAAAGAGCTGGCCGAAGCCGGCGTCATCGTCATCGAGCGCGGCGCCGAAAGCCAGATGGTGTACTGACGACCTTCGGTCGTTTTTCCGGTGAGGTTGCTTGCTGGTTGAAAAATGGACGTCTTGCCACGGCTTGACCGTGGCACCCATCACCCGCCCCCCGATCCTCATCGATCGCTAGGGAGATGGGCCCCAAGGTCTACGCTGCGCTGCGCCGTGGGGAAGCAGGAAAGAGGAGGCTTGGATGAAAGACCCGGACAAGATCCTCGATGCCTTCAAGACCCGCTCGGACCAGGCCGCGCGGGTCGTCGGCGAGCTCCGGGATGCCCGCGACCGGACCCTCAAGCACCAGGTGCAGGTCCTCCAGCAGATCGAGACCGCTTACCAGGACACCCGCAAGGACCGCATGGCCGCGCAGGCGGCGGCAGGCTATGCAAAACGCTGCCTGCAGCAGGCGGCGGCCCTGCGGCGCGAGGCCGAAAAGATCGCCGAAGCCGAAGTCCTCGCGCTGCACCAGCTCGAGCGCACCTTCGGCGACCAGAAGCGCTTCGAGGTCTATCTTTCGCAACGTCAGTTAAAAGAGAAGGCGGTAGCGAGGAAGCGTGAGGAGAACGCGCTCCTGGAGCAGATCGACCAGCTCCAGGCCGCAAAAGCCCGCAAGGAGGCTGAATGAGCATCGAGCCGCTCGGCGCGCTGAAGCAGGGGGAGAACGGTCTGCAGACCGTTACACGCGCCATCCGTCAGGCCGCGAACCAGTCCGGTCTCGATTTCGACCTGATGCTGGGCGTCGCCAAGCGCGAAAGCTCGCTCCAGGCCGATGCCAAGGCTTCGACCTCATCCGCCTCGGGCCTTTTCCAGTTCATCGACCAGACGTGGCTGGGCGCTGTCAAAGAGCACGGGCAGGAGCTCGGCCTTGGCGACGTGGCGAAGGACATTGTCCGCACGGAGAAGGGCTTCACTGTCGCGGATCCTGCGCGGAAAGAAGAGATTCTCAACCTGCGCTTCAGGCCGGCCATCGCCGCCAAGGTCGCGGGCAAGACCCTCGCCGCGGCGAAGGAAAGGCTGTCCAACGCTCTCGGCCGCGAGGCTTCGGGCTCGGAAGTCTACATGGCGCACTTCCTTGGCGAGCGCGGTGCCCTCCGTATGCTGCAGGCAGGTGAAGGGGCTATCGCGGCGGATGTCGATCCGCGCGCTGCCAAAGCCAACCAACCGCTCTTCTTCGAAGGTGGCCGCCCTGTCTCCGTGGCAGAATTCAAGAACAAGATCGCGCTCAAGATCGGCGGCGGAGACGTTACCGCCGCCCCGCAGGTCCGTCCGCCCTTGGCGCCGCCTCAAGCGACTGAAGCCCCGGCGTCATACACTGTGCGCATACCCTATCGTCCGTCCACGGCGCCAAAAGTCGAGGCCTACGCCAGTCCACAGACGAATGAGCGTCTCTCCGATATTGGCAAGTCCCTGCCGCCACAGATCTACGCGGCCATCGTCGATATGCAGTCCGACTTCATTCTCGGGGACAAGAAGGACAGCTAATTCTCAAGCATCCCGGCGTCAATCATCTGCTGGAACATCTCTTCCATCGATGTCTTCATCGGACGGTAGCTAAGGCCGAAGGCATTGATGGCCTTCGTATTGTCTGCATGCCAACTGATATTGACATTGCGTTCGACGAATTTCCGGCTGAACCCGTTCATCGGCCCGACGATATACATAAGCCACTTCGGTAGCGCGTTTTTCGGGATCGGGTAGCGGTCGCCATACCGGTCCTCCAGCGTCTTTGCCATCTCGAGGAGGTTCGTCTCATGGCCAGAGACGATGTGCCGTCCCTCGGCTTCCGGCAGGAAGGCGGCAGCCATGTGCGCATCGGCGAGGTCGCGCACGTCGACACAGCCGAGCCCCACTTTCGGCGCTCCCATTCGCATCGTGCCGTCACCGATCCGCTTGACCAATTCGAAGCTCTCCGAGGTCGGACGATCCTGCAGGGCAGGACCGATGACCAATGACGGATTGACCACCACTAGCTCCCAGCGCGTCTGCGCTCTGGCAATCGCCCAGGCTTCCTGCTCGGCCACGGTCTTGGAATAGGAGTAGGGCTGGTAGTCGAGTGAAGCCGTCTCGTTCCACACATCCTCGGTCAGCCGCCCGCCCGGCGCTCTGTGGGTGTCGATTGCGTCCGTGTAGATCGCCGCGCAGGAACTCGTCAGGACCACGCGCTTCACGCTCTCCTGCCGGTTCGCCTCGAGGAGCACGTTGCGTGTCCCGAGCCGAGCCGGGTCCACCAGTTCCTTCTGAGGATCATTCACCGACGTCTTGAAGGGGGAGGCTGTGTGGAACACCGTTCCGCATCCGGCCATCGCCTCGCCGTAAGAGCCTTCGTCGAGAAGGTCGGCGGCGAAATACCGGATTTTCCCCGATGTCTCCGCCGCGATCCGGTCGAGGTGCGCGCGCTTCTCTTCATTGTCGGGATCGCGCACCGGCGCGTGAACGGTCAGCCCTTCTTCGAGCAGCCGCTTCACCAGCCAACCGGCGACATACCCCGTCGCGCCGGTGACCATGACAGGCTTCGTCCGGTCGATCGTCAGCTCTTTCACCATGCAGACCTCCGTATCACGCCGATGACCTCGGCACGCTCGGGGCCAAGGTCAACCGCGCCGCTGCAGCACGCCGCCTTTGCGAACTGGCCTGCGAGGGCGTAGCTTCGATGAAAAACCACGGGAGGAAGCCATGGACGGCTCTCTGGGATCCGCGCTCACCGCTGACTACACAGCGATGATGGAGCGCCTGCGCGCCACCTTCAAATCGGGCAAGACCCGTTCCTTCGCCTGGCGAAAGCAGCAGCTTCACGCCCTGTCCGAGGCCGTCGCCGCCCATGAGGACGACATCGTCGACGTCCTCGCCAAGGACCTCGGCAAGCCGAAAGCCGAGAGCCTGATCGCTGAGGTCGACTACGTGACCAAGGAATGCCAGCTCGCCGCGAAAAAGTGCGAGAGCTGGGCCAGGCCGCGGAAAGTGGGAACGCCCCTGTCGAACATGCCCGCGAAGAGCATGATCGTGCCAGAACCCTTCGGCGTCGCCCTTATCATCGGGGCATGGAATTATCCGCTCCAGGAGGTTTTCGGTCCCCTTGCAGGGGCTATCGCGGCAGGAAACTGCGCCGTGCTCAAACCATCGGAATTGGCGCCTGCCTCGTCGGAACTCCTGCGCAAGATTGCGGCCCAGGCCCTCGACAGCGACGCATTCGCCACGGTTCTCGGCGGAGCGGAGGAAACCTCGACCCTCCTCGAGCAGCGCTTCGACAAGATCTTCTATACCGGCGGCGCCAAGGTCGGACGCATCGTCATGGGGGCAGCGGCGAAGCACTTGACGCCGGTCACGTTGGAGCTTGGCGGCAAGAGTCCGGCCATCGTTGCGGCGGATGCCAATCTCGACGTCACGGCGCGTCGCATCGTCTGGGGCGCTTTCCTGAACGGGGGACAGCTCTGCGTCCGTCCTGATTACTGCATGGTGGAGGAGAGCATCTACGAAGACTTCCTCAAGACAGCCCGCGAGGTCGTGCACCAGTTCTACGGCGAGAACATGCAGCAGTCGGAGCATTTCGCCCGAATCGTCAATGAACGCCATTTCGACAGGGTCTCCCGCCTCCTCAACTCCGGCGAAATCGTCATCGGAGGTGAGACGGATCGCGAGGACCGGTACATCGCACCGACCATCCTGCGCGATGTGAAGCCCGACGCACCGGCCATGCAGGAGGAGATCTTCGGCCCGATCCTCCCGACCTTCCCTGTCAAGTCGATGGACGAGGCGATCGCTTTCATCAACGAGCGGGACAAGCCGCTGGCGCTTTACGCCTTCACATCGAACAGCGCGACGGGCGACCGCTTCGTACGGGAGACAAGTTCGGGCACGGTCATGGTCAATGACTGCGTCGTCTTCCAGACAAACCATCACCTGCCCTTCGGCGGCGTGGGTGAGAGCGGAATGGGCGCCTTCCACGGCGTGCACAGCTTCGACTGCTTCAGCCACCTCAAGGCGGTGATGAAGCGTCCGTTCTGGGGCGATGTGAAGCTGCGCTACCCGCCCTATTCGGAGAAGGGGACGAAGCTTCTCCGCAAGCTCATGTAGCGGATCGTCACCTCTCCCAAGGGAGAGGTGACGCCCGGATCTCGACCGACTAAGGGCTGCCGATGACCAAGAATATCTATGAAGGCCGCGCCGAACTCGGCCAGGAATCGTCACTGCCCCGGCATCCTGATGAAGCGCGGCTCGACCCCGTCCCGAACCCGCATCCCGATACGCTCTATCTCGCGCGCTTCGTAGCGCCGGAATTCACCTCGATCTGCCCCGTGACCGGCCAGCCGGACTTCGCGCATCTCGTCATCGACTACGCCCCGGACAAGCACCTGGTGGAGTCGAAGAGCTTCAAGCTTCTTCTTGGTGCGTACAGAAACCATGGTGCCTTCCACGAGGACTGCACCATCGACATCGGTAAGCGGATCATCGATGCGGTGAAGCCGAAGTGGCTGCGCATCTGCGGCTACTGGTACCCCCGTGGCGGCATCCCGATCGACGTCTTCTGGCAGACCGGCCCGGCGCCCGAGGGCCTCTACGTCCCCGACCCGGGCGTTGCGCCTTACCGGGGCAGGGGATAGCCGGTGAAAAAGTTCCTGATCGGAGCTTCGATCCGACTGGCGAATTGCGCGGTCGGGGCAATGACCGCCCTGTTTTGCCACGCCTTAGGGTAGACGGTCGGGGTCATTGCGGCCGTTGTCGTCGCGCTCGGCGTTGTTGCAGAGGTGCTGGGTGAGCTCTTGGGCGGCTTCTCGCTTTAGCTAGGGCCTCTTCACTCGAACACTCGCCCCCGCTGGCGCACCCATACCGGGCAAGCCCCACCCGAGGTGAGGGGGCTGGCGCTCTCGTGGTCTCCCCATGCGTCCGGAAAAGCAGTCCGCCTGCAGAAGAATTTCGATCTTCAGGGCATCAGCCCTATCCGTAAACCTCACGCATCCGCTTCACGCTCTTCGCGACAAGGTCCTCGAGCGCGGCAAGGTCCACATCGCTCAACCGTTTGATATAGAGGCAACTCTTCGCCGTCTTGTGCTTGCCGAGCGCGGCAAGCTCGTCCTTGTACCGATCGAATCCATTCATAATGTAGACGGACAGGTTTGCCTTGCGGGGTGAAAAACCCGTCAGCATCCATCGCTGTGGCTTGCCGGTTGTATTGGTGTATTCGTAGCTGTCAAAGCCGACGATGGAGCTGCCCCACATCTTCGCGGGCGCGCCGGTGATGCGCTCCATCATCTCTTTGAGAACGATGCTGTCCGCCCGCTTTACCTCGTCTTCGACGGAAGCGAGGAAGGCATCGACGTCGGCGTCGTTCTCCCTGGTCTTCAGTTCGGCCAAAGGTCAGTCGTCGAGGATGAAAGTGACCTTCAGGGTCACGCGATATTCGTCGATCTCGCCATTTTTCACCGTCACCTTCATGTCCTGCACCCAAGCGCCTTCGACGTTCTTCAGCGTCTTGTTGGCCCGTTTGATCCCTTTCTGGACCGCATGGTCAAAGCTTTGTTTGGATGCCGAGATGATCTCGGTTACACGTGCGATGGCCATAAAGTTTCTCCCATACTGACAGGGATGCGAGTGGACGCCCTGCGGGGCGATGCGGTCAAGAAGGGTGGCTGCTATCGGGCTGCTGAAAGTTTGGCGATCCCCGGCCATCCGGGTACACACTGCACAACCCATGAGGAGGCTCCATGTTCGAACTCGCCCTAGCCGCCGCCGATGACACCCCCCGCCCGGTTGCGGAGATCATGGCCTCGGCCCCGGATACGGCCTGGCGCGAGGCGGATCCGGAAGACATCCTCGTCATCGAAACCCCGAACGGTCCGATCACGGTGCTCCTGTCGTCCGTCCTTGCGAAGAACCATGTGCGGCAGGTCCGCACCCTTGCCCGCGAAGGATTCTATGACGGGCTGAGTTTCTATCGCGTCATCGAAGGTTTCGTTGCGCAGGGCGGTGACTTCACCGAAGAGAAAGAACACGGCGGCGCGATCAGTCTGCCTGCGGAGTTCGAGGAGGAGCTGCCCGAAGGCGCCGAGTTCACCGTGCTCGACGTGGTCGATGGCTATGCCCCCGATGTCGGCTTCATCGAGGGAATCCCGGCGGGACGCGATCCCGAAGAGGGCACTGCCTGGCTGGCGCACTGCACGGGCGCCTTCGCCTTTGCCCGCGATGTCGAGAAGGACACGGCGTCTACGGAGTTTTATATCACTCTCCAGCCACAGCGCTATCTCGATCGCAACCTCACCGTTGTGGGCAAGGTCATTGACGGCATCGGCGTCGCTCAGGCGGCACCTCGCGGCTATGTCTTCGATGGGGAGGAGGCCAGGCCCGAGATCTTTCCTGACCGGTTGACTATCAGCGGCTTCACCATCGCCGCCGATATGCCGGAAGGAGAGGGGCCCCGATGGCAGGTCATGGACGACCGCTCGGAAACCTTTGCGGAGCTTGTCGCTGCGCGCAAAGCAAGGCCGTCGGATTTCTTCTATTTCCGCCCAGGCCATGTGGACCTCTGCCAGATGCCGGTTCCCGTGCGGAAGGTGGACTAGTCGAGCTTCGGCAGGTATCGCGCTTCGAAACGGAAGGGTTTCTCTTCCGTATTCGGAACAAGCCATATCTTCGTGTCCGCAGCCTCGCCAACATTCACCAGTGCCTCGACGTCGAAGAGGGTGTCGCGATGCGGTGAGATCCATCCCCTCGCCATCTTCAGTGCCCGGACCTTTGCCTCGTTCCGGTTCGCGGCGACCACGAAGACGTTCTCGTGCAGTTCACCGAAATAGTCTTCGCGGTAGCCGCCGAGATTGACGAAGAAGAGCTGCATCTCGCCCGCGCCCTCGGGCCGTTCGCGGGAGATGACGACATCATGCCCGTCGGCCCATTCAAGCGCACCCCAAGCATCAAGGTGCAGGCGATCCTGCCCGCCCCACCACTCGGCCTTGATCTTCGGGAAGCAGTCGCGGAGCTCGCGACCGATGGCGAAGCGGATGTCATGCACCTCGACATGGGCGCCTTCGGGATAACCGCCGACCATGATGATGAAGAGCTTGTCCATCGCCGGCCGCTAGCGCGGTTTTCCCGCGGCGTCATCCCGGCTGCTTGACCGCTGCCGTCATCCCGGTGCAGGCCCCGAAGAGGCCGGGCCAGCACCGGCTTCACGGGTCCCGTATGACAAGGCGACAGACATGAAGAAGCACGGCCCCTGGCGCATCCGGTCGGAGACCGAAGCCTATGACAACCCATGGATCCAGGTGACCCACCACGAGGTCGAGCGCCCCGATGGCTCGGGCGGCATCTATGGTCTCGTCAGCTACAAGAACCTTGCGATCGGTATCCTGCCGCTCTTCGCCGATGGCACAGTCCCCTTGGTCGGGCAGTTCCGCTTTCCTCTCGGCCGCATGACCTGGGAGTTGCCGGAAGGGGGCGGCCCCCGTGGCCTGCCTCCCATCGACAGCGCCAGGCGCGAGCTCCGGGAAGAAACCGGGTGCACCGCCGCCCACTGGCACGAATACGGCCAGGCGGACCTCTCCAACTCCGTCAGCGACGAGCGGGCGCATCTCTTCCTCGCCTGGGACCTGACCCAGGGCGAAGCGGCGCCGGAGCCCGATGAAGTGTTTCAATACAAAAGAGTAACCTTCGCCGACCTTCTCGCGGATATCCATGCAGGCCGGGTCGATGACGCCCTGACCCAGCTTCTTTGCCTGACTGCAGTGACGAAAGCGCTCAGCGGGGAGTTGCCGGAGGAGCCCCGTGCCCTCATCTTGGATCAGCTCGGCCAGGTCCGGGCGGGAGACGATTGATGCCGAATAGCGTGGCCCGTGAGGCGCCGAACCTCGCCACTGTCGACAATGTCTGGTCGCGCATGCGCGTCGAGGCGGCCACGGATGCCGCGCAGGAGCCGATCCTCGCGAGCTTCCTTTCGGCGACGATCCTCAACCATCGCGATTTCAAATCCGCGCTCAGCTACCGGTTGGCGCAGAAGCTTTCCGACAGCGAAATGAACGCCATGCTCTGGCGGGAGGTCGCCGAAGACGCCTTTGCCGATGATCCTGGCATCGTCACGGCTGCGCTGGCGGACATCCAGGCCTATGTCGACCGCGACCCGGCCACCCGCTCGACGGCGCAGCCATTCCTCCACTTCAAGGGCTACCAGGCGATCCAGTCCCAGCGTATCGGCCACTGGCTGTGGAAACAGGGGCGCGAGGCGCTGGCCCTCTATCTCCAGTCGCGCATGTCCGAGCTCTACCAGGTCGACGCCCACCCGGCGGCGAAGCTCGGCCGGGGCCTCTTTTTCGACCACGCCACGGGCATCGTCATCGGCGAGACAGCGTCCATCGGCGACAATTGCTCGCTCCTCCACGGTGTTACCCTCGGCGGAACGGGCAAGGAGAAGCATGACCGTCACCCCAAGCTTGGCAAGGGTGTGCTGATCGGCGCGGGCGCCAAGGTCCTCGGCAATATCGAAATCGGCGACGGTGCGAAGGTCGCTTCCGGCTCGGTCGTGCTCGAGCCGGTCAAGCCGTTCTGCACCGTGGCGGGCGTGCCTGCTGTTCCTGTGGGCAAATGTGCACAGGCCGCTGGCGAAGAAATGGACCAGAGTCTAAACCGGGAGGCATGATCCGGACCCTGGCTGCCGCCTCCGCAATCCTTGCCACCACCGCCGCGTGTACGGACGACACGATTATCCAGCCGGTACGTGAGCTCCGATCGATTTCCGTGACGGGGGAGGGCAGCGTCTCGGCCGTACCGGATCTTGCGATCCTTTCCTTTTCGGTCAGCAGCAGGGCCGCGACGGCCGGCGACGCCTTCGCGGCTGCCAGCCGCCAGATGAACAGCGTGCTGAGCGCTATCAAGGAAGAAGGTGTCGAAGCCCGCGACCGCCAGACCGGTCAGGTCAGCCTCTCCCCGGTCTATGGCCGCGATCCCGAGCGCGGGTTTCAGGATCGCACACGGATCGTCGCCTATGAAGCGACAAATAGCCTGACTGTCCGCCTACGGGATATCGAGAGCGCGGGAGAGGTCATCGATGCTGCGGTCAGGGCCGGGGCCAACGGCCTCGACAGCTTCCGCCTTGGCTTTGATGACCCCAAGGCCCTGCAAGACCAGGCCCGCATCGCCGCTGTCCAAGACGCCCGCCGAAAGGCCTCCGACATGGCAGACGCCGCAGGCGCTGCGCTTGGCGAGGTGCTCACCATTTCCACCACGGGTGGCGGCTACCGTCCGCAAGCACCGATGATGCGCATGCAGGCCGATATGGCGATGGAGCAGGCCGCCCCGGTCATCGAGGCCGGCGAGCAGGACATGCGCGTCACCGTCAGCGCCACGTTCCGCCTCGAATAGCCTCTATTTCTTCGCGGCCATCCGCTTCGCCACGAGCTGTTGCATCTCCTCCGAGACCAGCCGCTCGGCGAATTTCTCGAGCTCGTAGACCGTGTGCGGAAGGATATCCTCGAGGTCCTCGCGCATCAGCGCCTTGGTCTCGCGCACGGACTCTGGCGGCAATTCGCAGATCCGCTCCGCTGTCTGCTTGGCCATGGCATAGGCGGCGCCATTCTCCGTGACATCGGTGATGAGGCCCCAACGATGGGCCTTCTCCGCAGAGATCACCTCAGACAGGATCAGCATCTCCGCCGCCCGCTGGCGCCCGAACCGGCGCGGCAGGAGCCGTGATGCACCAGCCTCCGGCACCGCGCCAAGGGACGTGAACGGCATATGGAACTTGGCGTCCTCGCCTGCGTAGATGAAATCCGTATGCAGCATCATCGTTGCCCCGATGCCCACGCACCATCCTTCGACGGCGGCGACCACGGGTGTCGTCGACTCAATCCCCGCCTGGATGAGGTCGAGGACCGCAGGCCGCGCATTCTTGTCCATCTTCATCGCTGCCACGGCTGCAAAGGTCGACAGGTCGTTGCCCGAAGTGAAGCTATCTCCTTCGCCCGACAACAGCAGCACACGGACCTCGCTATCGGAGTCCGCCTCACGGAAACACTCGGCCAGACGGGCGTACATCGCTTCGGTCATGGCGTTTTTCTTTTCGGGACGGTTGAGGCGCGCGTGCAAAATGCCGTCGCGCTTCTCTACAACCACATGCTCGGTCATCGACAGATCCTCCGGTTCACGGCAATGAACATGGGGGAAGGAAAGGGCGCAAGCGATGAAACTGGTGATCGCGGAAACAGGGCACCCTCCGGCAGAGCTGCCGCAGCGCTGGCCGAGCTATCCCCTGATGTTCGAGACGATGTTCGCCGAGGCGGGCGCCTCCTTTGAAACGGAGACGGTCGACGTCACCACAGGAAAGCGAGTTCCCCCGCCAGAGAAAGGCGCGGCGCTGCTCGTCACCGGCTCTCCCGCCGGGGCTTATGAGCCGCATGAGTTCATTGCTCCGCTCGAAGACTCGATCCGGTCCTGGGCTGCCGCGCACAGGCCCGTGATCGGGATCTGCTTCGGGCACCAGCTCATCGCCCAGGCTTTTGGCGCGAAGGTCGAGAAGTCACCTGCGGGCTGGGGCGTTGGCGTGCACACCTACGAGGTTCTTGAAACCCCGCCATGGGCAGACAGCCCGGCCCGCTTTTCCTGCGCCGTTAGCCATCAGGACCAGGTGGTGAGCCTCCCCCAGGGCATGCGCCGGATCGCGGGCTCGCCTTTCTGCCCGAATGGTGTCCTGCAGCATGAGGCACTGCCCGTTTTGACGTTCCAGATGCATCCGGAGTTCCGGCACGACTATGCATCGGCGCTCCTCGGTCTGAGGAGCGACCGGATCCCGAAGGACAGGGTGGCCTTTGGTCAGGCTTCGCTGCGCAACGGTTCGGACCGCGGCGACATCGCGCTGTGGATAAAAAGTTTCGTGGAAGAACGCCTCTGAGCCCGAAGGCCGGTCGTTCGCCTGTTAGTTGCAATCCTTGCAGAGGCCGCGGATTTCAACGCGGATCAATCCTGCCTTGAAATCGAAGGCGTCGGTGGCGTGGTGGGCCAGCTGGTGCAGGCTTTCGGCGACGTCCTTGATTTCCTCGACGCTGTCGCATTGGCGGCAGATGAGGAAGGTCTCGACCTCGTGGGGCTCGCCGTGCTTGCAGACCATGAAGGCGCCGAGGCCGTCGAGCTTGTGCACAAGGCCTTGTTTCTGCAGGCGATCCAGTGCCCGGTATACCGTCATCGGCGCGCCGATGCCCTGGGCCTTCAGGCGCTCGAGAAGATCATAGGCCTTGAGCGGAGCGTCCGCCTCTTCGAGGGCTGAAAGCACAAGCCTGTCGTTCTTGGTGAGACGGACACGTCGGCCATCGCCGTTGAAACCATGTTGACTTGCTAAGCTCGTCATGTGCCCCATTCTTCCTGTACGACCTGCCAACTTCGTCGTGATTCGCCCCAAAATGTTCGTAAAAAGGTTGAACCAAAAAGGGACGCCACACAAGCATCCTTAACCAAAGAATGATTCGCGAGAACTTTCCGTGACCACTAAAATTCTTATCACCGGCGGTGCGGGCTATATCGGCAGTCACACAGCCTATGCGTGTCTCGACGACGGGTTCGAGCTTGTGATTCTCGACGATCTCTCCACCGGGGTGGAGCATGCGATCCCGCCGCAGGCCCGGTTTATCAGGGGCGATGTTGCTGACCGCGCCCTCCTGAAGAAGGTTTTCGCCGACGAGAAACCCGAGGCGGTGATGCACTTCGCCGGGCGGATCGTGGTCCCTGAATCCGTCGAGAACCCGATCAAATATTACCAGGAAAACACGGTCACTTCCCTGGGCCTCATCGCCGAGATGGTGGACGCCGGGGTCTCGACGATCCTCTTCAGCTCGACCGCAGCGGTCTACGCGCCCGATCCCGAAGGCAAGCCGCTCGCCGAAGACGCCCTGAAAATGCCGCTGTCCCCCTATGGACAATCAAAGCTGATGACCGAGGCGATGATCCGCGATGTCGGCTTCGCCCACGGACTGCAGGCGGGCATCCTTCGCTACTTCAACGTCGCCGGTGCAGATCCCAGGGGCAGGGTGGGGCAATCGACGCCCAACGCGACCCACCTCCTCAAGATCGCAAGCCAGGTCGCCACGGGCAAGCGTGACCACATCGAGATCTACGGCACTGATTACGACACCCGCGATGGCACCTGCATTCGCGACTATATCCATGTCAGTGATCTCGCTGCCGCTCATGTCGAGACGCTCAAGCACGTTCTTTCAGCAGGCGGACAGGTGACCATGAACTGCGGTTATGGCCGCGGTTCCACCGTACGCGAAGTGATCGAGGCCGTGGAGAAAGTCACCGGCGGCTCGATCGACGCCCGCGAAACAGGTCGCCGTCCGGGCGATGCACCGGTCCTCGTCTCCAACAACGAGAAAATCAAGAAAACGCTGCCCGGCTGGAAGCCGAAGCACGACACGCTCGAAGAGATGGCAAGAACCGCCATCGCCTGGGAAGAGCGCCTCAAGACCCTCAACAGCGCCTGATCAGCCTACGGAGGATAAGGTGGGACAACCGGGAGCAAGCGCGCCCGTCAAGGGGCCGCTCAGCCCGCCAAGGTGAAGGGCTCGAGGCCCGATAGCTTCATCGCGCCGTCGCTTTCGGGCACTTTTCTTGGCGGGACCCCCTTCACCGCCTCGGCAAAAGCGGCGATATGGGCAGGGGTCGTGCCGCAGCAGCCGCCGACGATGTTCAGCATGCCGCTTTCTGCCCACTCCTTGATGTGGGCCGCCATGCTCTCGGGCGTCTCGTCATACTCACCGAAGGCATTGGGCAGGCCAGCATTGGGATAGGCAGACACATAGGTCTCAGCGACCCCGGACAGCTCATCCACATATTGGCGCATCAGGTCTGGCCCGAGGGCGCAGTTGAGGCCGACTGACAGAGGTTTCGCATGGCGGATCGAATGGTAGAACGCGGTCGCCGTCTGCCCGCTGAGCGTCCGGCCCGACTGGTCGGTGATCGTGGCGGAAAGCATGATGGGTAACTCTTCGCCGCGTGCGTCGAACAGTTCACCGATCCCGTAGAGTGCCGCCTTGGCGTTCAGCGTGTCGAAGATCGTCTCGATCAGGAGCATATCGACGCCGCCTTCGATCAGGCCGTCCGCCGCCTCGCGGTAAGCTTCCGCCAGCTCGTCAAACGTGACATTGCGCGCGCCCGGATCATTGACATCGGGGCTGATCGAAGCCGTCCGATTGGTCGGGCCGATCGCGCCGGCGACCCAGCGCGGGCGGCCATCCTTCTTCTCTGCGGCATCCGCCGCTTCCCGCGCGAGCTGCGCACCGACGACATTCATCTCCCGCGCAAAGGCTTCCATGCCATAGTCGGCCTGCGCGATGGTTGTCGAGCTGAACGTGTTGGTCTCGATAATGTCCGCGCCCGCATCGAGATAGGCCTCGTGCATGCCGCGGATCACGTCCGGCCGGGTCAGTTGCAGGAGGTCGTTATTCCCCTGCACGTCCTGTTTCCAGTCCGCGAACCGTTCGCCGCGATAATCGGCTTCGGACAGCTTGTGCGCCTGGATCATCGTGCCGGCGCCGCCGTCGAGGATGAGGATGCGCTCATCCAGAGCCTTTTTCAGTTGATCCGTCTTCGTCATGTCCTCTTCCTGAACCCCGCACTGAACCGCCGTTTCACCTTCGGGATGGGCGGATGGTCGAACCGCTCGCCGCGATTCCATGCCTCGACATCGTTCCCCTTCCGGGGAATGCCGCCCTGGTCCTTCAGCATCCTGGCGAGGTGCATCAGGTTCCATGTCATGAAGGTGGTGTTGCGCCGGGTGAACTCGTTGTCCAGCCCCGCGCCGTCATCGCCGTAGCTCTTGCCTGGGCCAACCTCGCCGATCCAGCCGCAGTCCGCCTGCGGAGGAATGACATAGCCGATATGCTGGAGCGCGTAGAGCAGGCTCATCGATGCATGCTTCACGCCGTCCTCGTTGCCCGTGACGACGCAGCCGCCGACCTTGCCATAATAGATATACTGCCCCTTGTCGTTGCGCTGGCCCGACTGAGAATAGAGACGCTCGATGATGACGCGGCAGACCGAGCTCTCCTCGCCCAGCCATAGGGGCGTGCCGATCACCAGGATGTCCGCGGCTTTCACCTTCGGCCAGAAAACTTCCGGCCAGGCATCTTCGGCCCAGCCCTCGTTCCGCATGTCGGGCTGGACGCCGAAAGCGATCGGGTGATCCACCGCGCGGAGGAGTTCTGCCTCGACGCCATTGGCCTCCATGATCGCAATGGAGTTCCGCATCAGGCGTTCGGTATGGGACGGCTCTGGCGAGCGCTTGAGCGTGGTGTTGATGAACAGGGCCTTCAGGCCGTCGAAATCCGTCATGAACGCTCCTCATCAGGATGACCCAAAACTCATCCCGCAAACGGCACATCCGGCTTGCCTCTTCGAGAGACCCATCGCAAGTTCACGGAACGGTGAGCCTGCTGGGACAGATCGTGGACAATCCGCTTCTGATGCGTCTTTTCACTGACACCCGCGTGTCGCTTGCGACAGTGTGCGCTGTCTGGATTTCGTTGTTCGGTCCCACGATCGCGATGGTTGCGGGCGTTGTGCTGATCGGAGGCGGGCTGCGTGAGGCGGGCGCCGTGTTTTTTGCCGCGACGCTTTTCTCGGCCGCCGATGTCTTCGGCATGCTCGTCCGGATGAGCGGCGATGCCGAAGGGCATGACCGCGCCCTGGCGGCAATCTTCGACCTTCCCATGGTGCCGATGGCCCGCGCCCTGTCCGCGCGGTATCTGTAAAACGCCGCCGAGCTTCAGCGCTAGGAGGCTTCTTCGATCCGGCTGAGGAGATGGAGAAGGGCGGCGTGCACTTTCTCCTGGGTCGGATCGTCCTCGAGATAGACGCAGTGCGTCGCTTCTTCGATGCGGGTCAGCTCGCAGCTCTTCATGCCGCGTTCGCAGAGCCGCTCGGCCGCCTCGTTCCTGACGATGACATCCTTGCCCGCGGTGACCATCTGGACCGGCTTGGACCACGCCTTGAGATCCGGGTCCTTCAGCATCTGCTCGCCTGAGCGGACCATGCCGAGGCCCCATTCCTTCGATGCTCCGCCCACCCGCATTTCGGGGCGCAGGATCTGGATCGCCGTGTTCTTGAAGTTGCGGTCCTCGCGGTCGCCGCAATATTCCCAGTTGAACTCTTTCCACGCATCGGGCGACCAGCGACCGGCCCCCGGCAGGTACTCCGCGCCGCGACCCGCACGCACGTCCCGGCCGACGAAGAACTTCACCAGCCATTTCGGCGCTTCGAGCACCGGCTCCACCGCCGGGACGATCGGCAGGAGGCCGTCGGCCTCTTCAAGCCCGCCATCGGCAGCAGCGCGGAGGAGAGAGTGGCCGCCGAAGCTGTCCCCCGCGACAATCAGCGGCCCGTCCGACCGCCTTTTCGAGGCCACGTAAGCGGTGGCCGCGTCTACGGAACGCCCATAGAAGCCGAAATCGCCCGTATAGGTTTTCTGGTAGTCGTCCTCGCGGCGCACCGAGCCGCCCTGGCCGGGCAGGTCGACGCTGGCGACCTCGAAACCGAGGTCGTACCAGCGCGCGAGGAAGTCCGAAGCCAGCTCCGGGCTCGACGTGTAGCCGGGCACGAAAAGGATCGTCGCCCTCGGTTTCTCGGGCGAGGCCATCCCCACACGGAGGAAAGCATCGCCTTCGAACGGTATGGTCTCGAAAGACCACCCCGGAGGCAGGGGCGTCTGTGTTGCGAGGAAGGCCTCGGCGCGGGCGATCTCCTCCCGTGTCGGCTCGCGCGGAGGCTCAACGGCCTCCGGTTCACCGCCGCAAGCGGCAAGGACAAGGGCCAAGCCTCCGTACGCAAACAGACGCATCCCGCTTACTCCTCGGTTTCGGCAGGCTGGGCCGGGGTGACGTCGAGAAGCTCGACCTCGAAGACCAGCGCCTGGTTCGGGCCGATCACGTCGCCTGCGCCCCGCTGGCCATAGGCAAGGTTCGCCGGAATGTAGAAGCGGTAGGTATCGCCGACATTCATCAACTGCAGGCCCTCGTTCCAGCCCTGGATCACCTCGCCAAGCGTAAAGGTCGCCGGTTGGCCGCGGGAGTGGGAGCTGTCGAACTCCGTACCGTCGGGCAGGGTGCCCCGGTAATGCACGGTCACCTGGTCGCCCATCTTCGGCGTTGCGCCTTCAGGGGCGTCGGTGACGACCTCGTAGACGAGGCCCGATGGCGTCACCGACGTTTCGGGGCGCGCGGCCTGGTCGTTGACGAAGATGTTGCCGCGGGCCGCGTTCACCGAAGCGATCGCCTGCACCTGTTGCTGGGCGAGGCTCTGCTGGCGCTGGGCTTCCTCGGCATATTCCTTGGCCTTGGCCTCGGCTTCTTCGGCAAGGGCGTTGAGGGCCGCTTCGTCATCCGACGGGATGACTTCGAGAAGCTCGATATCATAGACGGTGATCGCGTTGGGGCCGACCGGGCCGCCCGGCATGCCTTGCGCTCCGAAGGCCAGCTCCGGCGGCACGGCGATCCTGGCCTTGCCACCTTCCTTCATCATCTTCAGCGCCTCGGCCCAGCCCGGAAGGGTCTGTGCCGGCACTGCGATGACCGGCGCGCCGTTTTCATAGGTCGACTCGAAAGGCTCTTGGTTGCCTGCGACACGTGCGACAAAATGAATTCGGACCAGGTCGTCATCGTCCGGCGATGCGCCCGTCCCCTCTTCGAAGGTCTGCATGACGAGGCCGGTGCTCGACGTGGTCGTGTCGGGCAGTTCGGCGAAGGTTGCCAGGAACCCTGGACCGGTCTCTTCCGGCAGCGATGTGGAGAAAGCGCCCGGCGCTTCGATCGTCGCTTCGGTCGTGTTGCCGCTCGTGGCGTCGGCGGCATTCTCACCACCTCCGCACGCGGCCAGCGCGAGGGCAGAGACTGCGGTGGTGAGGAAAACTAGACGTTCCATTTTTGTTCCTTTTAGGGTCAACTATCCAGACAGGACGTGAGAGACATGCCTAGCGCCCTCACGGATTCTGTAAACGGTGCGTGAACGCCCGCTAAAATTGTCTTGTTGACCGGTGCTCGCGAGTCGTCTTGAAAACTAGTTGTAGCCTTTTTGGCGGCGAGGACCCCAAGATGTGGTGTCCGCTAAAGGGCCCAGCCAAAGCCTGCGAGAGTGAGAGGGAACGCCATGAGTCTGACGGAAAACGCTGCCGCCGAGCTGAACAAGGCCGCGCCTGAGGCGAAACCCGCCAGTAAGCCCGACCTCAAGGTCGTGCCGCAGATCGTCACCGATCCCTCGCGCGACGCTCTTCTCACCGATTTCGGCAAGAAGACCATGGACGACCGCTACCTGCTCGAAGGGGAGTCCTACCAGGACATGTTCGCCCGGGTCGCGAATGCCTATGCCGACGACCACGAGCATGCGCAGCGGATCTACGACTACATTTCCCGGCTGTGGTTCATGCCGGCGACGCCCGTTCTCTCCAATGGCGGCGCCAAGCGGGGCCTGCCCATCTCGTGCTTCCTCAACAATGTCGATGACAGCCTCGAAGCCATTGTCGGCACCTGGAACGAAAACGTCTGGCTCGCCTCGAATGGCGGCGGCATCGGCACCTATTGGGGCAATGTCCGCTCGATCGGTGAGAAGGTGAAAGGCTCCGGCCAGACCTCGGGCATCATCCCGTTCATCCGCGTCATGGACTCGCTGACCCTCGCGATTTCGCAGGGTTCGCTCCGCCGCGGCTCGGCCGCCTGCTACCTCGACGTCCACCACCCGGAGATCGAAGAGTTCCTCGAGATCCGCAAGCCGTCAGGCGACTTCAACCGCCGTTCGCTAAACCTGCACCACGGTATCAACATCACCGACGACTTCATGGATGCGGTGCGCGACGGCCGTTCCTTCGCCCTCAAATCGCCGAAAACCGGCGAAGTGATGAAGAAGGTCGATGCCCGCGAGCTGTGGCAGAAGATCCTCGAGATCCGCCTGCAGACCGGTGAACCCTATCTCATCTTCTCCGACACCGTGAACCGCGCCATGCCGAAGCACCAGAAGGAGCTCGGCCTCAAGGTCTCGACGTCCAATCTGTGTGCGGAGATCATGCTTCACACCGGCAAGGACCACCTTGGCAACGACCGCACGGCGGTCTGTTGCCTCAGCTCGCTCAACGCCGAAACCTATGACGAGTGGAAGGACGACGAGCTCTTCATCGAGGATGTCATGCGCTTCCTCGACAATGTGCTCGAAGACTTCATCCAGCGCGCGCCGGACGACATGGCCAAGGCGAAATACTCCGCACAAAGAGAGCGCAGCGTCGGCCTCGGTCTCATGGGCTTTCACTCCATGCTGCAGAACAAGAACATCCCGTTCGAAAGCGCCATGGCCAAGTCGTGGAACATGCGCCTGTTCAAGCATATCCGTCAGCGTGCGGACCAGGCTTCGGTCAAGCTCGCCCACGAGAAAGGCCCGTGCCTCGACGCCGAAGAGCGCGGCATCATGCAGCGCTTCAGCCACAAACTTGCCATCGCGCCGACCGCGTCGATCTCGATCATCTGCGGCGGCACGAGCGCCTGTGTCGAGCCGATCCCGACCAACTACTACACCCACAAGACCCTCTCGGGCAGCTTCGCGGTGAAGAACAAGGCCCTCGAGAAACTCCTCGAGAAGAAGGGCATGAACGACGACGACACCTGGGCCTCGATCCTCGAGCATGGCGGCTCGGTCCAGCACCTCGATGGTCTGACCCAGGACGAAAAGGACGTCTTCAAGACGGCGTTCGAGCTCGATCAGCGCTGGGTCATCGAACTCGCCGCCGACCGCGCGCCCTTCATCTGCCAGTCCCAGTCGATCAACATCTTCCTCCCGGGCGACGTCGACAAGTGGGACCTCCACATGCTCCACTGGACCGCATGGGAGAAGGGCGTGAAGTCCCTCTACTACTGCCGCAGCCAAAGCGTTCAGCGCACGGCCTATGCCGGTGGCAAGGAGAAGGAAGCGGCATCCACGGACGGGTTCGTCATCGAGAAGACGGACTATGACGAGTGCTTGGCTTGCCAGTGATTGGCCTCAAGAACTCGATCTGATCGGGCAGGTCCGTCATAGAGTTCGAAATGCTTATCAGAACGGGAGCGGCTCGACAGGGCCGCTCTTTCCTTTGCTACAATTGGAAAAGTGGCCGGCCGATGATGTTGGGCAGAGGGCATGGGCGAGGTTTAACGGCGCGCTCGACACACTCGCTGATACGGGAGAGGGATTTCAGCGCTTTTTTGAAGCACGAAAAAGACGAGAGAAGCCAAATCTGTTCGAGCTCTTCGGCTTTCTTCACGCAATGTATGTCCAATCCGATTGCTTGAAGGGAATGTGCCATTCACTGAGAATGGACTGTGATCCGCTAGGCAACCCGTTGGTTCGAGAAGTGCGAGAGATCCGGAACCGTCTCTGTGGACACCTTGCGTATTCCGATCGTGCCTCTGAGCACAGCTCTGCGATGTGGAACGAGAACGATATCGAGGTGGAAGGCTTCGCCGTCTGGATCTATTCTGACGGTGACACCTGGTCTGGATCACACGAATTCAAGTATTCAGATCTGTATTCTAAGCATCAGAAAGGGCTGGGGAGCGAATTTCTAATCTTCGAAGCCGAGTTGATCGAACGCCGTCGCCTCGGTTGGACATGGGATAGTCTTGGAAAAGTCTAATCCATACCGTAGGGCGGATTGCGGAGCCATCCGCCTTCGTCCTATCTGCACGTGCTCTCTTCCCGGCACCGCACGGCGGAAAGCCTTCGGCGTTCCGCCCTACACGGAGCATTGGTCCTGTCATCCCGCGGCCACGGAGTGGAACCGGGACGCGGAACTGTGCCATCTAGGGGTTCCGGGCCCGCTCTTTCGAGCGCCCCGGAATGACAGAGCAGCAAGGACCCACCCCATGCCCCACTTCCTCGTCATCGGCCGCGACCACGCGAATGAGCCGGAACGCCGGGCGAGGGCCCGCGACGCCCATCTCGCCCTGGCGGAGAAGCTCCACGCCGAAGGCACGCTCATCCACGCTGGCGCTCTGCTCGACGAGGCCGGTGCCATGACTGGCTCAGTCGTTCTCTATCAAGCTGCAAGCCGAGAGGCGCTGGACGCCCTCCTCAAGGACGAGCCCTATATCCGCGAAGAGGTCTGGGCCGAGGTCGAGATCACCGAGTACCGGGCAGCGCCGTTCCTCTGACCAGGCCCGCGCGGTTCAACAACAAAACAGCGGGACGCGCCAGCGATCCGCTACACTCCTTCCGCATGCGGCGGAACAATCCCATCGCTCCCACGGACCCTGAGGCGTCCTCAGCGCTGGACTGCGGCTAGTCGTTGGCCCCGCTCGGACGGAACGCTAGGCTCCGGCGAAACAACAGGGGACAGGGACCATTCTGCTGACGACACTCTTGCTGGGCTTCGCGCTCCACGATCCGAAGATTGTGCCTCCGGGGGAAGGGGAGGTGGTGCCCGTGCCCTTCCACCCGGTCCTGAAACTGATCGGAGGGGACGAGAACCGGGATTCCGTCACTATCTATGAATTCCGTGTGCCGCCTCAGTCTGCTGGTGCACCGCCGCATACGCACACGATGGAGGACGAGTATTTTTACGTCGTCTCCGGAACGGCCAGTTTCCTGAACGGAGAGGACGTGATCGAAGCGCCGGCGGGATCCTTCGCCGCGCTGACCCGGGGCAATCTCCACGCGTTCTGGAACAGCTCGGACGAGGAAGCGGTCATGGTGATGATGACTGTCGGCGGCAAGTTCGAGGAGTTCTTCGACGAGGTGGCCATGCGCGTGCAGGCCGAGAAGCCGGGCTCGCCGGAAGAGATGGGCGCCCTGGTCGGCCAGGCCGCAGCCGAGCGCGGCATCACCATTGACATGTCGAAAGTTCCGGACACGGCAAAACCCCTTTACGGGATGGAATAGGCCCGCTCCCTAGCCCATCGAGATCGGGTTCATCTGCTGGCGGAAGCGTTTCTGGTCCATCCGCCAGATATACCAGGTGAACCCGCCGAGGGCACAGAACCCTATGCCGTTGATGACCGCGAGGAACCAACCGGGGAAGGGGCCGATATGCAGGCTCTCGAAACCTGCCGCCCCGCCCGAGGCCCCGAGGCATTTCCCGTAAAGTGCCATTGTCTGCACCGTGAAGATCCACATGTAGTTCCGGCGCAGACGTCGTCCGAGGGCTCGGCGGAAGGCGATATGGTGCTCGGGGCGTTCGTAATCCTCCGCGAGCCTGTTCATCCAGGCCGGCTTCTCCACCGGTTCCCTGCGCAGGAGCGGCGCGTAAAGATGGATTTCCAGCCACCGTGCGCGGGCGCGCCAGACATTGAAGTACCGGTATCGCCGCGCTTCGAGATAGAGGAACACCCCGATCAGGAACGCGACGAGGAAGAGGGGCAAGGCAGACGCGTCGGCAGACTGGTAGGAGATCGTCAGTGCAAGACCGAGGCTGACCACGGACCAATTCGTCGTCGCATCGAGGCGCGTGCGCCAGATGGTCGAGCGATAGATCTCTCCCCGGTAAAGGTGTGCGAGGGCCCCCGTCTCTGCAGCGGAAAGCGCCTTGCAGTCAGGGGTCTCCAGCCGGGCGCCGTCATCCATCGGGATACTCCCACTCTCAACGAGGGGACCGTATAGCGCTTCCTTACAAAGATCGAGTGAGCCTAGCGGTTGCTCGATTCTTCCTTATCGTCCTCTTCGGACGTGCCCTCAATGACGAGATCACCTTGCGGGTAGGGGGCAAGGGCATCGCGGCGCCTGACCAAATAGGGGTCGCCGGTCCTGAGTTCTCCATCGACGAAGTAGGTGTTGCCGCTTCCGGGGTCGAGGAACCAGTAGCGGCCCGTCTGCGGCTCGAAGCGGATTTCGACATCGACCTCTTCGCCAAGGACAAAGCAGGTGTCGCTGTCATCGAGGCAGCCGATGAAATTGGCCGCGGCATCCTCGCGTAGGGAGGCGAGGACATAAGGCGGCTCCTTGCCTGCGGGGTAGGTGTAGTCATCCACGCGCAGCCCCGGAACCGAAAGGCCGTCTTTGGGCGTCGTGCCGCCCAAGCCGATAAGCGAGCAGGCGCCCAGTCCGAGCGAAGGCAGGAGAATCAATACGCGCGATATCGCTGTGGCCACCATCATGTCCCCGGTGTTTCATCCCGCGCCAACCATAACGGGACAGGCCCCGCGCGGCGAGCTTTAACTATCCGAAACCGCAAAAACTTCCGGGAACTCAGGCAATGATGTCCGGGAAGAGGCGATCGCGCAGCTCCTGGATCTGGTCTTTCAGGACCAGCTTCCGCTTCTTCATCCGGCCGATGGTCAGCCGGTCATAGGGCATCCGCTCTTCCATCATGGCGATGGCCTGGTCGAGATCGCGGTGCTCCTGTTCGAGCTCCTTGATCTTCAGGGCGAGCGCTTCGTCATTCGCGCCATCGGGATCGGGAAGGGTCTCGGCCTTGCTGCCATCGCCGTCAATGACCTCGAAGGGGGGTCTTTTGTTTCCACTCATGGTCCGCGTTCCTGCGCCTGTTCGCGTGCCTGACGAAAGAGCCCGAGCGGGCTTCCTGGCCCGTCCTCATCCGCGATCATGGTCGGCATGTCCACGTGCTTGCGCGCAAGCGTGAACAGTTGCTCGCTCCGTGTGGCCATGTCGTCCAGGGTCTCGTTCGGCTCGCCGAGGGCCATGGTGGCATCGTCGAGCCGCCTGAGGACCAGCTCCTCGCTCATCAGTTCAAGCTGCAGGACCTGATCGCGCAGCCGCCTGATTTCCCCTGCCGGAAAGCCGACCTTGGGCGATGCCAGCCAGACCCTGACCGTGCGCAGGGGGCGGGTGGTGTGCCGCGTCATGTCATCCGTGGTCCCGAGGATCTCTGCCACTTCGTCTTCCCCGAAGGTGAAGCCGTACCGGGCGCACCACAGGCACCACAGGACGGCGTTGACGTCGAAATGGTAGCGGTCCTGGAGCTTCAGCAACGCCTCCTTCACGCCCGGAATGGCGTAGACCTTCACCGCGTAGTGCCACAGCGGCATCATCAACGGCGTCCCTTCTCGAGGTCTTCGCCCCAGCGCTTCACGCCGGGAACGCGCACGCCGAACGTGTCGAGAACGCGTCCGACCGACTGGTCGACAAGGTCTTCGATTCCCTGCGGCTCGGCATAAAAGGCAGGAAGCGGCGGCGCGATGATCGCGCCCATCTCGGCAAGCTGGGTCATGGTTCGCAAATGCCCCAGATGGAAAGGTGTCTCACGGACCATGAGAGAAAGTCGCCGACGTTCCTTCAGGCACACATCCGCCGCGCGGGTCAGGAGGGTCGAGGTCACGCCGGTGGCGATCTCCGACATCGACTTCACCGAGCAGGGGACCACGACCATGCCGAGGGTTTCGAAGCTGCCCGAGGCGATCGGGGCACCGACATCATTGATACCGTAGGTCTTGTCCGCGCCCTCGAAGGAGAACTCCTCGCCAAGTTCATAGGCGATGGTCATCCGGGCTGCGCGGCTGATGACGACGTGGGTTTCGCACCCCGCCTTCTTCGCCGCTTTGAGAAGGCGATCTGCGTAGATCATGCCCGAGGCACCCGAGATGCCGACAATCAATCGTTTCTGGTCCATGCCGGACCTCCTAGCCTAAATGACAGAACGATCATGTTTCAAAATGCGGTGCCGTAGTGGCGGATTCACGCACCGTCCACTCTGGGAAAGGACGAAAATACCGTTAACCGAGATCAACTCTGCTGAAACTATCAGTCCGATGTGTCGACAGCGCACCCCTCCGGATGCATCTTCATTCCTGTCCGCCAATTGAGGTGGGCCGCTTAGAAGGAGTTCTGAATGTCCATCGAAGCACGCATCGACACCCTCTCTCATAAGCACGAGGCCCTTGAGGCCGCCCTTGCGGAAGAGCGAAGTCACGCTGCAGCAAATGACCTCAGGATCAGCGATCTGAAGCGCCGCAAGCTCGCCATCAAGGATGAAATGGAACAGCTTCGGCAAATGACCCTTCAACCAGACCAGCGGCCCAGCTAAAGGGCCCCAACGGCGCGCCCCGGCCCCGCTCGGGGCGCAGTCGTGGAAGCATCGAAAGCGGGATTCCCTTGGCCTCCAGAACCATCATCATCACCGGCGCGGCAACCTCACTCGGTCGCTCCGTCGCACTGCGTTTCTCCAAAAGCTCGGACAAGCTGCTCCTCACCGACGAAGACCGCGAACAGGGCGAAGCGGTGAAGGAAGAGGTCATCGCCAAGGGCGGGCAGGCGACGTTCATCGCCGCTGACCTCCACGAAGCTCTCGACGTGCACAACGTCATGGCCGAGGCGCTCGACACTTACGATCGGGTGGACGTTCTCGCGCATACGTCGAACTATTTTTATTCCGCACCCTTCCTCGAAACCAGCGAGAGCGACTTCGACGAGGTCATGGATCGCAATGTCAGGGCTGCATTCCTCATCAACAAGGCCGTCGCGCGACAGATCATCAAGCAGGCCGGACCGCCGGACGATGGTGGCGTCGACACGGCGAGGAGCGGGGCCATCGTCAATGTCGTCTCCAATGAGGCCGTCACTGCGAATGCAGACGATGCGATCTTCGCGGCCAGCCAAGGTGCCGTCGTCCAGCTGACGAAGGCTGTTGCGATGACACTTTCCCCCTACGGAGCTAGAGCGAACGCCGTCGGTCTTGCCGGGGTGAAGGGCGCGCTTGACGAAGCGAAGGTGAAAACCCCTGAGCAACGCAAGGCCTCGATCGAAGTGACCCCGATGGGCAGGCGCGGCGAACCGAAGGAGGTTGCGAGCGCCATTCATTTCCTGGCCGCGGAAGAGGCGAGTTTCATCACTGGACAGGTCCTGTTCGTGGACGGAGGGCGTCTTGCCGTCTCGAAAGCCGCATTGGCCGAGGGTTTCTAGCCGTCACCCAGCCATCTGAGGAACCAGGTCTCTTCCGAGGACAGCCCAGCCCGCCTGCGTCCGCCCCTGAGACCGGAGGCAGACTGCGCCAGCGCGCCTGACTTCACCTCGTCAATGATCCGCGGATGGACATAGCTGTTGCGCGCAATCGCCTTGGTGTTGCCGAGCGTCCCGGCGGCGGCCCCCAGGACATCATCGACCAGAGCGCCCTCCGCGAGACCAGCCGCGAAGGCCTCGACCGAGCCGTGCCATGTCCTGAACGTCTTGGCCGTGATCGGTTCGCCGAAGAGCCCATGCAGGTAGGCATTTACCTCCCCGGAGGTGAGGGCGCAGAGATCCCCCGTCTCGTCCCTATACT
Source organism: Parvularcula lutaonensis (assembly GCF_014651915.1). GTDB lineage: Bacteria > Pseudomonadota > Alphaproteobacteria > Caulobacterales > Parvularculaceae > Parvularcula > Parvularcula lutaonensis. Next base: position 265,454 of record NZ_BMXU01000002.1, on the reverse strand, counting down.
GAAAGAGGTGCTGGCCAGGCAGGTCGCTCAGCTTACGGACGAGACCCTTGAAGCGGCGATCGGAGAGCGAGATGTCTTGCTCCCGTCCATGCTTGCCGCGAAAACGGAGGAGCGTGCCATCGTCCTTCACATGGCGCTGGCGCAGCGTGGTTGCGCCGAAACTCCTGTTCTCCTTTGCGTAGGATTCGTTCCCGATGCGGATGACGTGCTCGTCGAGGAGCCAGAAGACGGCGGCGAGGATCCGCCCCTGGGTCGGCGCGAGGCCGCGGCGCGCGGCATCGTTCTGCTGACGGGCCTTGCCTAGCTTCCTTCCGAACGAGGCGAGGGCACGGAATTTTTTCTCGTCGCGAAAGGCCCGCCAGTCTTCGTGGTAGATGTAGACCTTCCGGCCCTTCGCATCGCGCCCTGTGGCCTGGAGATGGCCGTTGCGGTCCGGGCAGATCCACACATCCTCATAGGCTGGCGGTATGGCCAGGGCGAGGCACCGCTGGCGGTCCGGCCCGTCGGGCAGCACCGCGCCATCGGGATCACGGAACGACCAGCCCTTGCCCCGGCGCACGCGGGTGATCCCCGGTGTAACGTCGGTGCTGTAGACGAGGCCTGCCGCCTTGGCGTCGGCACGGGCTTCCTTCGCGGTCTTGGTCACCATGCTGCGAGCAATACGCGGCCGACGCCGCCCGTTCCCCGATCAGGCGGAACGCAGCGCGCCTTTATGCCGTTTGTGGGGGAGAAGTTCCTCGAGGGAGGCCGCGCGTCTGTGCGCGGGCCGCTCACCGGCGTTGCGTCAGGCGTCCGGCAGGCCGATAAAGTTCCCTCGTACCAATGCTGGAGACGTTCATGGCCCGCTTCCTTCGCCGCTCGATCATAGCCGCTGCCATGGCGGTGCTCGGCGTTGCCGCCTGTACCTATAACGAGGAACTCGGGCGCAGCCAGCTTCTCTTCACCGGCCCCGATTCGATGGCCCAGGCCGCTGCTTCAAGCTGGGAGCAGCTCAAGACACAGCGCACGATCTCCAACGACCCGCGCTATGTAAGCCGTCTCAACAGGGTGGCGCCGCGCCTGATCCGCGCGGCTGGCGAGGACCCGTCGAAATGGGAGTACCTTGTCTTCGAGGATCCGAGCCTCAACGCCTTCGCCCTGCCCGGAGGCCGGATCGGTATCCACACGGGCATCATGGATATCATGAAGAACGACGCCCAGCTCGCTGCAGTGGTCGGGCACGAAATCGCCCATGTGAAGTACCGCCACTCGGCAGAACGCTACAGCCAGAACGTGCTCGCCTCCGTCGGCCTCGGTGCAGCCTCGATCGCTGTCGGCGCGAATTGCGAAGGGACTGCCGCGGAACGCCGCGCCTGCGAGCAGCGCTCCGGTGCCCTGATCCAGGCTCTTGGCCTCGGCGCGATCTACGGAGCGATCCTGCCCTACAGCCGCAAGCATGAGCTGGAAGCCGACACCGGCGGCGTGCGCTACATGGCGCGGGCCGGATATGACCCGTGCGAGGCAATCCGGTTCTGGAAGCAGATGCAGGCGGCATCCGCTGGCCAGGCCCGTCCGCCGGAGTTTGCGTCCACCCACCCCGCATCGGAGACGCGGATCCGGAACTTGACCGAGATCGTGCGGAAACAGGGCCGCACCTGCAGCTGAAAACTGTCAACGAAAAAGGGGTGACGTCGCGCTTTTCAGGGTCTATGGGACGCGCTCGCGCGGCGACGCCGCGACGATCCTGCCGCCTTAGCTCAGTTGGTTAGAGCGCTTGATTGTGGATCAAGAGGTCCCCCGTTCGAACCGGGGAGGCGGTACCATCATCACGAAAGATTCGAGGGCCGGGTGACCGGCCTTTTTGTTGCCCCCGTTTCGAGCCCGGTTCGCTGCGGTCAGGCAGCGTCGAGGAAGCGCTCTGTCCACTGACGCTCACGCACGCAGGCGAGGGCCTTGAAGATGTTGACCGGTGGCTTGCCGGCAAGGACGCGGAGCTTGTCCTGCGGTTGTGAGCGGGCGGCGTAGAAGCGCTCGATCAGCCCCCGGTTGAACCGGTAGAACCTCTGCATGACAAGGTAGCGCTCATCGGGCTTGGCCGCATCGAAAAGGAACCGAGAAAGCATCCTGTAAAAGCTGCGGTCCTTCCAAGCCCTGATCGCGAAACCATGGGTGAAGGCACAAAGCGCCGGTCCCGAATGGTCAGCCAGCCCCGCAATGCCCTCGGCCATGGCCGCCGCGTCGGGAAGGGAATAGCCCGTGAGCGGATGGAAAAGCCCCGCTCTCAGGCCGACCGTCGCGACCCCGCTCGTCCCCTGCGCCAGATGGGCCCGGATGTCCCCGCCCATCGCCACGGGCAGGATTCCGTGCTCGGTGCGGATGGTCCGCTTGATGCGCCAGCCTTGCCCAGCGCAGTAATCCTCGAGCAGGCGCGCGGTCCCCTGCACGTCGATCTCGGACCCGTCGGCGTAGTAGGTGTCTTCGACCAAGGCAGTCGTTTCCGTGAACGGAAGGACATAGACGAAGCGGTAGCCGTCGAGCTGCGGAACCGTGGCGTCCATGATGATGGGCGTCGCCAGGCCGTGGGGCTCCTCGAATTCGTATTCGCAGCCCACGAACTTCTGGTAGCCCAGAGCCAAGTGGTCGAAGCTGCGCTGGCCGCGGGCGTCGATCACCGCGCCAGCCTCGATGCGCGTGCCATCGGCCATGGTGGCGCCGGTGGCGTCCAGAACCTGCACGTCTGTCCCGCACCTTGCGCGGGCGCCGAGCGTTCCGCCGACAACCTCGGCCAGCTTCTTCGACGTCACCGAGACATAGGGCGTCCCGAAGCTCCGGCTGTAGCGCGGGAAGCGCACGCCCTGGCCATCCCATCGATGGGCGATCAGTGGGCGGAGCCAGTCGAACGTCGCGGGCGGAACATCGGTTTCATGGAAGGACCAGGTGTGGTTGCCGCCAAGGCTCTCGCCTTTCTCGAGCAGGACGATGTCGAGCTCCGGTCGTTGCTCGGCGAGTCGCCACGCGATCAGGGAACCCGAGAGGCCACCGCCGACGATCAGGACATCGCAGGCCGTTATCGGTGCGGTGGCTTCGGGCAAGGGCGTTCCTCTCAGGCAGGAGCAGCTGGGCGGCCCCGGGACGGTGGCGCTGGCGCGCGGCCCGCGGAGCTGCCGGGCCAACCTGCCCGTTTATGGCCTCGCGCCCACGGACGGGCAAGCGGTCCTGTATGCGCCCCGGCCTTTCCCTCTCCCCCCGGTCCTCTGCTAAACCCCCGTCAAAAGCCAGGAGGCCAGCATGATTACCGAACTCAGGGTCAAACGGGGCGATCTCGCCGACGCCCAGCTCGTTCAGCGCGAAACACCGGAGCTTGCCGAGGGAGAAGCGCTGCTCGAAGTCGAAAGCTTCGGTCTCACCGCCAACAACGTGACCTACGGCATCGTTGGTGAGCAGATCGGCTACTGGCAGTTCTTTCCCACCGACGACGCGCCGGAGACCGGTATCATCCCCGTCTGGGGCTTCGGCAGGGTGGTTCGGTCGAACACGGACGAGCTGAAAGAGGGCGAACGCCTCTTCGGCTACTTCCCGATGGCGACCCATGTCGTGATGAAGCCCAAGCGCAAGGGGGGTGTCGTCTTCGATACGTCAGAGCACCGGGCGGCCCTGCCTCCGACCTACAACGCCTACCGCTTGACGGCGGAGGAGCCGGAGGCGCTCAAGCAGCGCGAGGATGCGCGCTCGGTCCTCTTCCCGCTCTTTGCCACCAGCTATGTCATCGCCGACTGGCTGGACGACAACGACTTCTTCGGCGCGGAGCAGGTCGTCGTGATGAGCGCATCCTCCAAGACCGGCTTCGGCACCGGCGCGGCGATCAAGCGGCTCGGCAAGGACGTCAGGACCGTTGGTGTCACCTCGGCCAAGCGCGTGGACTTTGTCCGCTCCCTGAACGCCTTCGACGAGGTCGTCAGCTATGACGACATCGAGAGCATCGACGCTTCTAAGCCCACCGCTCTCATCGACATGTCCGGCAATGCGGAGGTCATCACCCGCGTCCACAATCACCTCGGTGACAATGTGAAGGTAAGCTCCATCGTCGGCGCGACCCATTGGGATGCCCCCCGCCAGAAGGAGCCGCTGCCCGGCGCCAAGCCAACCATGTTCTTCGCCCCCGCGCAGATCCAGAAGCGCGACAAGGAGCTCGGTCCGGGCGAATTCATGCGCCAGGCGCTGGAGGCGTGGCTGGAAATCTCGGACAGCCTCGGCGACCGCCTGACCTACGAGCATCACAAGGGTCCCGAGGCGACCCGCATCATCTGGAAGGATACGGTGGCTGGCACCGTCGACCCCAGCCGCGGCATCGTCGCCAGTCTCAACAAGGATTGACGCCGCGGCGCAAAGACGCTTCCACAGCCTCCTGAGCTTCAGGAGGGAGGCCTGCAGCCATGTCTACGATCATTCCCGTCATCATGGCAGGCGGAAGCGGCACGCGCCTGTGGCCGCTCTCACGCAAGGCCCGGCCGAAGCAGTTCCAGCCTCTCATCAGTGAGCGGACGATGCTTGATGAGACGCTGGCCCGCGTTACCGGGCCAGCCTTCGGCCCGGCGGCGGTGATCGGCTCGGCGCCGCACGCGGAGATGATCGCGGAAAGCCTGGGCGAAGGCGGCAGGATCGTGCTCGAGCCCTTTGGCAGGAACACCGCCCCCGCGGCGATCGTCGCCGCGCTGCTCGCACGGGAGACCGATCCCGACAGCCTGGTTCTCCTTCTGCCTGCGGACCATCATATCGCCGATGTACCCGCTTTCCAGGAAGCGGTGGCGCGCGGGGTTGCCGCGGCCGAGAAAGGCTATCTCGTCACCCTGGGCATCACGCCGGAAGGGCCAGAGACCGGCTATGGCTACATCAAGCGCGGTGAGCCGCTGACCGAAGGCACTTTCACCGTCGCACAGTTTGTCGAGAAGCCTGACCGTCCGACAGCGGAGCGTTATATCGCAGAAGGCGATTACGCCTGGAATGCCGGCATCTTCCTTTACCGCGCAGGCGACCTCCTTGCCGAGGCCGAGGCCCATGCGGGCGAGATGCTGACGGCCACGAAAGCCGCCTACGATGCTGCCGAACGCAGTGGCAGCCAGATCGCCCTGACGCCGGAGGCCTTCGATCCCGTCCCGAGCGATAGCGTCGACTACGCCATCATGGAGAAGACCGCGAAAGCCGCTGTCGTCAGTCCCGTGACGATCGGCTGGAACGACATCGGTTCATGGGCCGCGGTGAAGGACTTCGCGACCGGTGAGATCGCAGAGGGCAACATCGCCATCGACTGCACCGACACGCTCATCAAGACCTCCGAAGGCGCACCAATGATCGCTGCCGTTGGCCTTGAAGGCATGGTCGTGGTCGCCACAGCAGACGCTGTCCTGATCCTGCCTGCTGAGCGGAGCCAGGACGTCAAGAAAATCGTCGAAGAGCTGAAGGAGAAGGGCCGCGACGCGCTCCTCTAATTCGGCTGCGCGATTGCCTTCAGGAACGCCTCGGTCGCATCGTCCGCGGGCAGCATTTGCTCGATCGTCAGCTGCTCCACCATCGCATCCTGCGGCGTACCAAAGGACAGGAGCACGGTCAGCCACCGCGTCTCCGTACCCATCATATCGATGGTCAGCGGCAGGACGGGATCGGCACTCGCCGGTCCGTCTTCTGACGCTGCGAAGATGGGGTCACGCTCCGCAGCCTGAATGATCGGGCGCAGTGGAGAGTTAGGGCCTTGTCCAGCCGCTTCAGCGCGCAGGCGCGCGAGAAACCCGCGCCCGGCCGCCGGATAATCGAGGATCAGGGTCCGGTGGGCTCCATCGGATAAAAAGACCTCGGCCACATTCATTCCGGGCTCGGCGTCCGGTGTCAGCATCTTGAGCATGGTCCAGCCAAGCGGATTGGCGCGCAGCACAGTGAACTTCCCGTTCAGCGCATAGGCGGGCACGGCTTGCGTCGCGAGGATCCGGTCCACGACGGGCATTAATCCCGTCGGGATCTCTTCGCCATTGTCGTGCCAGCGCTGGGCATAGCCCGCGACGCCCAGCATGCTGTTTCGTTCACGGAGCGGCAGCTCCAGCGCCCGCGACAGCTTCAGAACCATGCTCTCTGAAGGCCACGCGATGTTGCGTTCAAGGCAGGAGAGATGCCGGGTCGAGACCTGCGCGAGGTCCGACAGCGCTTCCTGGCTCAGACGGCGCGCAAGGCGCCAGCGTTTCAGTTCATCTCCGAACATGCCGCCAGCCTACCAGAAGAGGTCACTGCTGCCATGACCTCGGAGGTCATGGTGTGCAGCACCCGGCGGCCGCACCCTCCCGAAGCCTGAAAAGAGGAGGCCATGATGAGCCAGACCATCAACCCGTCGGTGAGAGGCGCTCCCGCGCTGTCACCCAGTGCCGGAGCGCTCGCCATGGGCGCGCTCGCGCTCTACGGCGTGTTCTTCGCCCTCGCGCCAGCTCTTGCGCGCGCTTTCCCGTTCGAAGCGGCGTTCTACGAAGGCCAAAAGCCAGCGATCCTGACCGAGCCACAGGTCGATCAGGCGCTCAATTTCTATTGCGCCGTGATCGGCGGCGTGATGGCGGGATGGTTCGCGACCCTTGCGCTCCTGATGCGTGATCCGCGCCGGGCCGTCTGGAATGCCGCGCTAGGCGGCGCGGCGATCTGGTTCGCGATCGACAGCCTGGGTTCGATCCTCACCGGCTATTGGCAGAACGCTGTCATCAACGCAGGGTTCGGTGCAGTGATCGTCGGTATCCTGCTCGCCTCGCGCCCCGTGGACTGATTATTTGCGCGCAGCCAGCAATTCGCCGGCCGACTTGCCCCACAGGTTGCGCACCGTCCGGTCGCGCCCGCAGAGCCCGCGGTACACACCATATTGCCGCGGGTTTTTCATGTAGTAGTCCTGATGGTACATCTCGGCAGGGTAGAAGGTCGGCATCGCCTCGATCGGCGTGACGATATCCTTGCCCAGCTCTTCTTCGCCTTCGGAGATCACCGTTTCGAGGATCTGGCGTTCTTCTTCCGTGCCGAAATAGACAGCGGTGGTGTAGCCATAGCCGCGGTCACAGAACTGTCCGCCATCATCGGTGACATCGATGGTCCGTATGAAGAACTCCGCGAGCTCCTCGAAACTGATCGTCTCCGGGTCGTAGCGCACCAGCGCTACCTCGCGGTGGCCGGTCTTCGAATAGTTCTGGTAAGTGGGGTTCGCGACCTTGCCGCCCGCATATCCAGAAACGACTTCGGCGACGCCCGGAAGCTTTTCGAGGTCGGCCTCCACGCACCAGAAACATCCACCGGCAACCAGCATCTCCGCGCCAGCTTCTGCTGCGGGTTCCAGCTCCGGCTTCGACTGGTCCAGGTCGCAAGAGGCCACGAGCAGGAAGAGGGGGATGAGGATCGTCATGCGCATCAATTCGTTCGGCTTTCCCAGGGAGGACAGCGGGCGTCCTTCTGTGTTCTTCGTCGCCCCGCGGGACAGGGTTACGCGTGAGGAACGCCAAAAGCGAGCACTGTCCCCCTCCGGCCTAGAACCGCGTCGAGACCGTCAGCGCGCCGAAACGCTGGTCGCCATCCTGCCCGAAGAACTCTTCGCTGCGCAGGACATAGGTGAAGCTCGCCTGCACGCCGCCGATCTGCGCAGCGATCCCGGCCTGGGTATCCCAGACCCAGGCCTTCGATTCCACCGATGGCCCCCGGTCCCTGAACAGCGAATTGTCGAGGAAGATGTTGTGCGCCACCGCTTCGAGCTGCGCCCCTGCGAAGACGTACCAGCTCCGCCGGTGCTGCGGCACGAAGAAGCCTGATCCAGCGCCTGCCGGCCTGACCCGCGGCGGGCCGTAGCCCACTGTCAGGGCCTCGCCGAAGCGCAGGTTGAAACCCGCCCGGCCTGCCGTCTTCACGGTTCCGGCCTGGAAGCCGACATAGGGCACGCAGTCCCAGCCGATGCCTCCGTCATAGGCGCCATGGGCAATCCGCTGCTGCTGGTCATAGCTGACATTGATGCCGACAGCGGTGTCGATCTGGTTGTCCCAGCCAAGTGCCCGCTCACGGCCCGTCGTGTCATGGATCAGGTTCTGCGCATGCTCGCCCAGAGCTTCAGGCCCAACGACCCCGAGCTCCACCGACATCTGGTCCACCCGCGAGGGCTGCTCGATCAGCGCCGTGTAGCGGACATAGAGATAGCCGGCATAGGGGTGCTGGTCGGGCGGGGGCGCCGCCACATCAAGGTCTCGCGGGGTGTAGATCTCTTGCGCGATGGCGAGCCCACGGCGCTGGCGCATCTGCTCCCGGTCGCCCCTGAGGCCCAGCACGTCCGCCATGACCCGCCCCCGCGCGGACAGCGGCTTGTTGCCGCTCAGATAGCCGAGCCGCAGCCCGCTCGTGTAATTGTCGTCGTCGCCGAAATAGCCATCATTCTCGAGCGCGAAGGTCAGCGTCGCCTTGTGGTCGTCCTTGACGGGGACATCCTGCGCCCAGACGGCAGCAGGCAGGGCCGCCAGCGCGGCCGCGATCGAACCCTTCCCCAACATCGGCGGGACCATTGCCCAACAGGCCCCGGAGTTCCAGCGCTAATCCTTGCGCCGGGGCTTTTTCGGCAAGGGCTGGATCCGCCCCGCGAGCACCACGCTGACCAGCGCCACCGCCATACCGATCAGGCCGGCGGGCAGCTCCCGCCCGACCATCTCGCCGATATCCACGAACAGGAACCGCGTCACGACGCCCAGGGCCATGGCGTAGAGAATGATCCGGAACAGCGACATGGACGCAGGTTTCGCGCCTGCGTGCACCCCTGTCCAGCCACGCGCCCTGCGACAAGAATACCCTTCATCTTGTGCACAAATAGCGTTTTGCAGGATGGCACACACAAGATATCGTGGCTTCAGATTTCGTTAACCACAACGGCCCGAGGCCATCATGGCCAACTTCGGAGAGACCAGAATGTTCGACGCGCCCGAGAACGGAAAAGCACTGCCCGGCCTGATGATCCCGTCCAAGGGGTACAAGCCGCACCGTTATCCGTGGGCGTTCGATTACTGGAAGAAGCAGCAGCAGGTCCACTGGATGCCGGAGGAGGTTCCTCTGGGCGAGGACTGCAAGGACTGGGCGCGGGCGCTTTCCGATGGTGAGCGGAATCTCCTGACACAGATCTTCCGCTTCTTCACCCAGTCCGATGTCGAGGTGAACGACAACTACATGGAGCGCTACGCGCGCGTCTTCAAACCTGTCGAGGTGAAGATGATGCTGGCCGCGTTCTCCAACATGGAGACGATCCACGTCGCCGCCTACGCCCTCCTGCTCGAGACCATCGGTATGCCGGAGTCGGAGTTTTCGGCCTTCCTCGACTACAAGGAAATGGCCGACAAGCACGATTATATGGGTCAGTTCGGTGTCGAGACCGAGGCGGACATCGCCCGCACCGTCGCCATGTTCGGCGGGTTCACGGAGGGTCTCCAGCTCTTCGCATCCTTCGCCATGCTGATGAACTTCCCGCGCCAGAACAAGATGAAGGGTATGGGCCAGATCGTCACCTGGTCGATCCGCGACGAGAGCCTCCACTGCGAGGGGATGATCAAGCTCTTCCACACCTTTGCGCAGGAAACCGGTTGCCTGACCAAGTCGGTCGCCGACGACATCGTCGACTGCTGCAAGACCGTGGTGGGCCTCGAGGACCGCTTCATCGACCTCGCCTTCGAGGCCGGCGACATCCCGGGCATGACCCCGGACGACATCAAGCAATACATCCGCCACGTCGCCGACTGGCGCCTGCAACAGCTCGGCCTGCCCGAGGTGTACGGAGTCTCCAAGCACCCGCTCCCCTGGCTCCGCGAAATGCTTAACGGCGTCGAACACGCCAACTTTTTCGAAGCGAGGGCCACTGAGTATTCGAAGGGCGCAACCCAGGGAAGCTGGCACGGCGCTGACGGTGTGTGGGCTATGTTTGACAAGGTGAAGGGGTGAGCTGGAGAATTTTCAGCGTCCTCGAGGACGATCTGTAAATAGCTTTAGCTACGTCGAACCCTCGTCACACAACTCAACAACTTATTCGCTCGAGTTTCGGAAGATATTGCTCGTCGTCGGATCGGAGATCGACAGGTCGATGAGAGAGCTGGTTCGCTCGCGCGATCTCGAAGCAAGCGTAAGGGTGCATGAAGCCGCAGGCGGAAAGCAACGCTCCGGTTCTCCCAAGGTGCATTGCGGCTTCACTCCTTCCGGAACGTCGCGCCTTCGTATTTCAGCTGGCTGATCTCAGGTCCGCGAGCCTTGAATTCGATGATCTCCCCCTGAAGGGGAATGAGTTCGACGCGGACCGTCTCGGCTTCCGTTCCGGGTTGCGCAATGGTGGTCATGACGCCGTTGGTCATCCGTAGGCGGTCGTCTTCGACGGAAACCGATATTGTTCCGTATTCCTTGTCGACATATGTCCCTGCATAGTCGGCAAGAGGCCGCGATAAGGTTGATGGCCGGGATGCGATATCGCTGCGCAGCGCGGCGATCCTGACCCTCAGGTCATCAGCCCACGCATCGACATCCTCGATGCCTTTCTGGTAATTCGCCTCTGCTTCGGGCAGCGCGAGAAGCCTGTCGTAGATACCGTTGGCAAGAACATCGACGTAGCGGTCGCCGATCCCCGAATCGTTGGCGAATACCGCGACCCCGATATGCTGATCGGGCATATAGGACACGTGCGCCCGCGCGCCGGGAAAGCTGCCGAAGTGGTGGACCAGTTGATGGCCCGTGTCGCGGTAGGGGCCGATATACCAGCCAAGCCCGTAGTGATCCCGTTGATAGCCGTTGAAGGTCGTATCGGCCGCGGTCAGGGGCTGACGGCTCGCGCGTATCACCGCCTGCGGAATGACCTGTTTGCCATCATGGGTGCCGTCTTCGACAAAAATCTCGAGCCAGGCGAGCGCATCACGCGCACTCATGATCACTCCGCCTGCGGAATGCATCGTGGCATCGGTTTTCCGGAGATAGGTACGGGCCGCGCCATCTGGCTCAACGGTCGAATGCGGCTTCGCCACCGACCAGCCCTCAGCCTCGGCCACGGACATGAACGGGGTGGTGCGTGACATGCCGAGCGGGCCGAAGATCTCCTCCGACAGGATGTCCTGCCACGTGGTTTGTTGCTCATGCTCGACCAGGCGGGAAAGCAGGATGTAATTCCAGTTCGTGTACCGAAATTGACCGTAGCCGATTTCAGGCGCTGAGTTCTCTCTGGTTGTGCCGATCAGGTCCCATAAAAGCTCCGGTGTGTGCTCGCCGGAATAAGCCACTCTGTGAACGAACGGCCTGTTCTTGATGCCAGATGACATGGCGAGCAGGTCGCGAGGCGTGATCCGATCGGTGTCGATGCTGCGCCGGAATGGCGCATCCGGTGCGTAGTCCGAGAGAGGCTGGTCGAGATCGATATCGCCGCGCTCGTGCTGGATTGCGAGGGCGAGGGCCCACATCGATTTGGTGGATGACGCGATATAAAACGCGGTGTCTTCGGTAACCGCCTCCGCGGTTTCGATGTCGGTGACGCCGAACCCGCTCGCATAGCTGCCTTGCGGAGTGTAGACGGCAACCGCCAAGCCTGGCATCACCTCGAACTGCGCAAAAGCGTCCTCGACCATCTTGTCGATGGCAATCGCTTCGGGCGCGGCCTGCTCCGCCGCATTTGCCGTCGCATTGGCAAAAGCCAGGAAAAAGAGCGCGCTCACCATGAGGCTAGAGAAGACCCTGACGAGATTTTTGGGCATGAACCACCACACAGATTTCGCGTTGTCGTTACCGTCCACCGAAGCACCTGGCCAACGCAAGGCGCGGAAGCAGCTATAATCAGGCGTAGTGCGCATGAGGCCGAAGGCGGCGTGCACCGCTCCTTCTCTCCCAAAGTGCATATCAGCCTCCCCGCCATGTGCCAGACGAGATATCCCCGCCCCACGATCCCGCGCGGCAATCGCCCCATGCCGCGCAAGAACCCCACGCCCGAGCCGCTCCGTATCCCGCCCGCCCTTCTGGCTTCATGCGAAACCGCCCGTGGGGGCTCTTGCTGCCGCCTGCAGGAATCCGCGTGCGGAGAGAAGCGCCGCTGCCTACTGGTCGAAACAGCTTGACAGGTAGGCGGCGAACCGGTCCGGGTTGAGCCGGTGGTTCATCGCCGCAAGCGGACCGCGTTCCGCAAGCCGCGTCGCGATGCAGGTCTGCTGGCTTTCATCGGTGGCAAGAATCGCGCGCTCCCGCTCGTCAAGCTGCAGGCGCCCCGCAACCTCGGCCATCTCCGGGGACAGAGCCACCGGCTCCGTCAGGGCTGGCCTGTCCACCGGCCCGATCGCTGCGATCCGTGGGCCGACGGTTTTCAGCGCGGCGTTGCGTCTCGCGATCTCCGCAGCATTGAGGGGCGGCTCGTCCACCCGAGGGGGAGCAGCCTCGGCGGCCTCGTCCTCGGTCAGGGTTCCTTCGGCCAGCACCTCCGCAGCCTTCGCCGCAGCGATGTCCGCGACAGCCTGCGTGTCCAAGGGCGCGGGCATCGCGTCGATTGTCCGTTGCTGCTGGTCGATCCGCGTCTGCAGCGCCGCGATCCTGAAGGACAGGGTCTGGCGATCAGCTTCGGAAGCAGACAGTGCCGCCTCGAGCTCACCGATATAAGCGAGGGCTTCTTTGTCATCCGCCACGGCCGCCTCCTGTGGCCGGTGATCCGTGGTCAGAAGATGTGCCAGCGGCAGCGCGGCGACGACAGCGGCCAGCACCTGCGTGCGGTGGAAGAGATAACGCCCAAAAGCCTCACGGACGAAGAATCCGCACGCCACCAGGGTCGCCAGAACGAGAAGGCTGAAAGCTCCCTGCCGCGGAGCTCCGCAGAACCCTTCCGCACCACCTCCGCAGAGGCCATGCAGGGCCGCGTCGAACAGGAAGAAGAGCGCCGCCGTGACCGCGAGCATGGTCAGCGGATCGCCGCGAAGACCCCGCACCCTTTCGACAAGGCGGGACCGAAGGCTCTCTCCTTCCGCGGTTCGGAGCTTCTCATCCGTCTGCGGAAAGGGCAGGTCGAAACCGGCCATGACTTGTGCTCCCGGTTGGCAACTTCCGGTAATATGGGCCGCAATCGCGTTCAGGCGAAAGGCCCAGAGCACCTAGTCAGGAAGCCGGTCGAGGATCAGGTCGAGGGTCACGCTTTCGCTGTCGTCCGGCACGGTGAAGACTGCCGTGGAGTCGCAAGCCTTGCCTGGGAACGTGCCGCCTAGTTCTCCTGCATCACAGATCTCGCGGTCGAAATCCATGTCGGTGGTGATCCTGAGGCGGTAGTCGCCGGCCTCAACGCCAGTGAGCGAAAAGCTCTCGCCGGCCCCGTTCGAAACGATGCGGTCGACCTCGGTGAAGCCATTGCCGTCGAAGGCCTCCAGCAGGATCAGCGCCGGTGCGGTCTCGGCGTTGAGGCTAGGCTGCGGGATCTGGAAGCTCAGCGGGACGATCTTGGTGTCGCCATTGCTGGCGTGCACGGTGATCTCGCCGAAATAGGAGCCCGGCGTGAACCCGCTGCGATCGACCGTGATCTCGTAGGTGCCGAAGCCCTCGGCATCTGTCACCAGCGGCTGGCCGTCGGGGATTGAGGCAGAGCTGCCCGTCACAGCGACGCTCACGCGGTCGATGGTGAAGCTCGGCGAACCGAGGCGGGTCACGTCGATCGTCGCCGTGTTGCCGATATTACCAAGGTCGACCACCGGTGGATCGATCCTGAAACCGGGCGGAAGGTTGAGGGCATCGTCGCGCAGCTGGAGGGCGACATCGACCATCTTCCTGTAGGAGATCAGGCCAAATCCGGTTTCGGGGTCCCGGCCCGGCGCGCCAATATCCGTGGTCAGGAGACCCTCCTCCACGAGGCGGTGGGCTTCGTCCGAGGTCAGCTGGGGATAGATCGACTTCATCAGCGCGAAGCCGGCCGCCGCCATCGGTGCCGCCATCGACGTGCCCTGGTAGAGCGAGTAGCGCGGGTCGAAGCCGTTCCCGGCGGTGTTGAGGCGTCCGACACCCCCGATGATGCCGTCAGCAAAGCCATCGACGTTGAGGTCGAAGCGAACGTCGCCGCCGGGAGCGGCAATCTCCACCTGCGGGTAGAACGAGCTGTACGGCGCGCGCAGGTCGTTGATGTCCGTGGCCGCGACAGCGAAAACATCCGGGAAGGAGGCCGGCCAGCTCGGCCCGTTCTCCGTTCCGTCGCCGTCATTGCCCGCCGAAGCGACGACGATCACCCCGGCCGCGATCGCTTCTTCGATCGCCGCTTCGGTCGCGGGGTTCGGCGCTGGGCCACCAAAGGACAGGTTGATGACATCGGCCCGCCTCGGCGGCAGTGTTTGCGAGGCATTCGGAAGACCAGCCGCATACCGGATTGCCTCGGGAATGTCGCCGACGATCAGGCGGCAGTCATCGCCCTGGCTGAAGCCGAGCTTCAGCATCATGAGGTCCGCAAACGGCGCGCCGCCGACCATGTCGCGGCCATTGAGCGTCGGCCCGCCTCGCGGCGCGGTGGCAATCGTCGCGACATGGGTGCCGTGAAAGTCGAAGCATTCGGACCCGTTCGGATCATTGGGGTCCACCGATTCTTCGGCCTCGGCATCGAAGGCGTCGCCATCGATGAAGGCTGGCACGAAGTCCCGCGCATCGACAATCACCGGAGCTATCTTCGGGTGGGTCGTCAGCACACCGCTATCGAGTACTGCGACCAGCGGCCGCTGGGCGCCCGGCAGGCGGTCCTCGATCTCCTGCAGCGCGGACTGCCAATCGACACTGCCGAGGTTCCATTGCAGCGAAGGATCGGGCGGCGGCGCCACCTGGTGCATGCGGGGATAGTGATAGGGCGCAAGGACTTCCCGCCTCGCCGTCGCGTTCGTGATCTTGATGTGGTGCAGCAGCGTGAGCTTGGCCGCGTAGTCGGGATCGACCGGCGCGTCGGTCTCGATGCCGAGGCGGTCGCGAAGGAAACCGGGCGAAAGCGCGCCGGTCTTCGCTGGAGCCAGATCGCCATCGTCCATCGTGACAAGGCGCGGGCGAAGGACGCGGCGGTCCTCGCGCGAGGCGACCTGGCGTTCGCGATACCTTTTCCTGACCGGATCGGGAATGGCCGTAGACTGAGGTTCGACCACGGTCAGGAAATGCGGTGACATCGTGCTCATCTGGCTGGCAGCGGCAGGCTGTTGCGGCCCGGTGGAGAAAGCGGGCGTGATGACCAGCGAATAGTTCGAGGACCCCACAAAGGCGTCGGCGATGATGATGTACTCGCCATTCTCGGGCACCGTCACCGTCTCGTTCTTCGAGGAGAAGGCGATCGACTGGGCGAGGATCGTGCCAGTGAGATCGGTCAGGTAGAGATCGAGATCGAGTGTGTCCGGTGTCTGGGGAGAGAAATCCGCGATCGTAAGGGTGACGACCTGGCCCGCTTCGAGCGTCGCCCGGTAGTAGTCCTGGTCATCGTCGTTCGGGTCGCAGGGGTCGCTTGGCGATATTTTTCCCGTGCACTGAATATAGCCGCGCACTTCTGCGTCGGGGTCGATGAACTGGGCTTGGCTGATCGTGCCGTTGGCGGTGTTCGAGTTGTTCGGATCCGCAAGGTCGCTGTCCACCGTCAGGATGGGATCGGCCAGCACCTGGCCGCTGACCGAGAAGGTCTCTGCCGGGGGTGGCGGCGGCGGAGGCGGCGGAGGTGGAGGCGGGGTGGTCGGCGGCGGCGTCGGTGATCCGCCGCTTCCGCTTGTGCCGTCGCCGCCTCCGCCGCCCGTGCAGCCAGAAAGCGCGACTGCGAAACAAACAGTAGCGAGAAACAGACGGAACGACTTCATAGAACTACCCCACCAAATGCGCCCGAACCCTTGTCCATGACACAAGACGATGCCCTGCTTGCCTATCCTGACGCCGCTCCACCATCCGTCAACTTGTCGATTAGTGATTTCATCCGGCTTTCCACCTCCGGGTCCATGGAAAGCACTTCGCCCCACTCCCGGTTGGTCTCGCCCTCCCATTTGTCCGTGGCGTCGAGGCCGATTTTCGACCCGAGGCCGGACACGGGCGAGGCGAAGTCGAGGTAATCGATGGGCGTATTGTCGAGGACAGTGATGTCACGGGCCGGATCCATCTTGGTGGAGATCGCCCACCAGACATCTTCCCAGTTCCGCGCATCGATGTCGTCGTCCACGACGATCACCCATTTGGTGTACATGAATTGCCGGAGGTAGCTCCATGCGCCCAGCATCACCCGCTTGGCGTGGCCCGCATAGGCCTTCTTCATGGAGATGACGGCGATCCGGTAGCTGCAGCCCTCGGGCGGCAGCCAGAAATCGGTGATCTCCGGGAATTGCTGCTGGAGGAGGGGGATGAAGACCTCGTTCAGCGCCTCGCCCAGCACCGATGGCTCATCCGGCGGACGGCCGGTGAAGGTCGAGAGGTAGATCGGGTCCTTGCGCATGGTGATGGCTGTCACCGTGAAGACCGGGAACTTTTCCACCGAATTGTAGTAGCCGGTATGATCGCCATAGGGGCCTTCATCGGCATACTCATCGAGGGAGACATAGCCTTCGAGGACGATCTCAGCTTCGGCAGGGACTTTCAGCGGCACGGTCTTGCAGTCGACGAGCTCGGCCTTCTTGCCGCGAAGGAGACCGGCGAACTGGTATTCCGAGAGGGTGTCCGGGACAGGCGTGACGGCCGCGAGAATCGTTCCGGGGTCCGCGCCAAGGACGGCCGCGGCGGGCAGGGGCTCGGACTTTTCCTTTGACCAGCGCTGGTGATGCTGGGCGCCGCCGCGATGCTTGAGCCAGCGCATGATCGTCTTGTTCCGGCCCAGCCGCTGCATGCGGTAGATTCCGAGATTGAAGGCATCCTCGCGCTTGTCCGACGGGCCTTTCGTGACGATCAGAGGCCAGGTGATGAGGGGCGCGGGCTCGCCAGGCCAGCAGGTCTGGATCGGGATCCTGTGCAGGTCGATATCGTCGCCGGTCAGCACGACTTGCTGGCAGGGGGCCTTCTTGGTCGAAGAGGGGCGCATGGCGAGGACCTGCTTGGCCAGCGGCAGGAGTTCCATGGCATCCTTCAGGCCCTGTGGCGGCTCGGGCTGGCGCAGGAAGGCGAGGGTCTCGCCGACTTCGCGGAGCTCTTCACCGGTTCGGCGCTCCTTGCCGCCAAAGGTCACGGCCATCGCGACGCGGCGAACTGTCCCGAAGAGATTCACCAAGACCGGCATGTCCGAGGGGGTGCCGTCTTCCTGGATCACGTTTTCGAAGAGGACTGCCGGACCACCCCGCGCGAGCATTTCGCGCTGGAAGGCGGTCATCTCCAACACCGTGGAAACCGGGTCTTTGACGCGGAGAAGCTCGCCTTCTTGCTCGAGCTTCTGGAGAAAGTCGCGGAGGGAACGATAGGCCATGCACGCCCTATGGCGGAGCGAGCACGATCCGTCACCTACGGTTAAGTCGCAGCCGAAAAACTCGTAATCATCCTTCACCGGGCGATCATCGTGCGTATTTTACAATTGCGACGCGCTCGCCAGTTTGTTATTGGATCGCAACGGTGGAGGATGAATGGGCCCGCTTACTGCAAGCCTTCTTACTCTCTTGCATAAGGTCACAGGCTCAGCCTTGGTGATCTTCGGGCTCGTGCTCTTCCCTCTGCCCATTCCTGTCGGCCTGATCATGATCGCGCTGGGGCTCCTGCTCCTCGCGCCATATTTCAAGCCGGTCCAGAACGTCGTCCGGAAACTGCGCTGCCGCTTCACCTCGGTCGATAGCTCGCTGCGCAAGATCAAGCGCCGCTGTCCGCCCGTCATTCGCAGCGCGATTGAAAAGACCGCGCCTTAAGCGCACGTCGCACCCAAGCTTCCTGAGAACAGAGCCGTCCCTCCTGCTTGTCAGGAAAGGATGAGCAATCACAAGGTTCGCGCCGCCGGCTGCTAACCTCTTGAGGAGGGCCTGCGGCCTGCTCATCGCGAATGCCGATCGGCTCTATAGGAAAAGCCTATCTCCACATAAGTTGCTGAAACTCGCGGTTGCCATCGGCGATGATACAATCTCTGCAACGATACGAGATATAAAGCAGAAGGAGACGGCCGTGCCCACAATCGCCGCTGGCGTCGTGAAGTTCCAGAAAGAGACCTTCCCCAAGCACAAGGACCTGTTCGAGAAGCTGGCGACCGGGCAGGAGCCCGAAGCTCTGTTCATCACCTGCTCGGACAGCAGGATCGACCCGTCGATGATGACGTCCACCGAGCCGGGCCAGCTCTTCATCTGCCGCAACGCCGGCAACATCGTCCCGCCGCACACCACCGCGACAGGCGCGATGACGGCGTCCATCGAGTTCGCGGTCGGCGCGCTGAAGGTCCCGCATATCGTTGTCTGCGGCCACACGGAGTGCGGTGCGATGAAGGGGGCGATGAACCTCGATGCCCTGTCGAGCCTTCCGCATACGAAGGAATGGCTGAGCTTCTCGGCGGCGGCTGTCGCCGTGGTCAACGAGAAGGGCGCCAACATGCCCGATCCGGAGAAGATGCATCTCCTCATTCAGGAGAACGTGCTGCTGCAGCTCCAGCACCTTCGGACGCATCCGACGGTCGCTGCCGCTCTCGCCGCGGGCAGGGTCAAACTCCACGGCTGGGTCTACGACATCAAGACCGGCGCCGTCGAAGCCTATGACGAGGACAAGAACGCCTTCACGCCCGTCGAGGAGCGCTACGCTGCCGAGGTGGCGGCCTTCGCCGAACGCAACACGCACGGACACTAAAGAAAGAGCGGCAGGGCATGTTCGACTTCAAGCACATCAAGGGGGACCTCTATGGCGGCATCACCGCCGGGGTTGTCGCCCTCCCTCTCGCGCTCGCTTTCGGCGAGGCATCGGGTGCAGGCCCGATCGCCGGTCTTTGGGGCGCGATCATCACGGGCTTCTTCGCGGCCCTTTTCGGCGGCACCAACACGCAGATCACGGGGCCGACGGGCCCGATGGTCGTGGTGTTTGCGGGCCTCGTCGGCGAGCTGACGCTGGAGCGTTCGGCAAGCTTCACCGAGGTTTCCGGCATTATTTTCGCCGCCGTGGTGCTGGCCGGGATTTTCCAGATCCTGTTCGGGATCTTCAAGGTCGGCCAGTATATCCGGCTCGTTCCGTACCCTGTGATTTCGGGCTTCATGTCGGGGATCGGGGTCATCATCATCCTGCTTCAGGCGAGCCGGATCTTTGGCTCGGAGCCTGACCGCGGCGGTGTGATCGCCGCTATCGAAGCCATTCCTGGCGCTGTCATGAGCCCGGACCTCGTGGCCACGGGGATCGCGCTCCTGTCGTTGTTGATCGTCTTTTTCTGGCCCAAGCAGGTCGGCAAGTTCATCCCCGGCCCCCTGGCCGCCCTGATCATCGGGACGCTGCTGGCCCTGCCATTCGACATCCCGAAACTGGTCGCGGTGCTGCCGACCTTCGAGACCTTTGCGGATCGCCTGCCGCCCTTCACCATTCCCAGCATTGACCGGGGCGTGGCGTTCCTCGTCTTCGAGGCGGCGATCATTCTCGCGCTCCTCGGGGCCATCGACAGCCTGCTGACGAGCCTTGTTGCCGACAACGCGACGCGGACGCGCCATGACTCCAACAGGGAACTGATCGGACAGGGTATCGGCAACTCTATTGCCGGTCTCTTTGGCGCAATTCCGGGCGCGGGCGCGACCATGCGGACGATGGTGAATATCAAGACGGGCGGCATGACGCGGCTCTCGGGCATGATCCACAGCCTCGTCCTGCTGGCCGTGGTGCTGGCGCTGACCCCGCTCGCCGCCGAGATTCCGAATGCCGTCCTCGCGGGTATCCTCATCAAGGTCGGGTGGGACATCATCGACTTTCGGTATATTCGTCGCTCCCACAGGGGGCCGCGCTGGGATCTTGTCCTCATGGCCGTCGTCCTGCTGGTGACGGTGTTTGTCGATCTCATCACTGCGGTCGGCATCGGTGTCTTCCTCGCGGCGCTCGGCTATGTGCACGCGATCGCAAAGGACCAGCTCGAGGCCATCGGCGAGGAGCGCCTCGTTGCTCTCACCCCAGAGGAAAAGGCGCTCTATGATGCAGCGGGTGGCCGGATCCGGATCTTCGAGTTTTCGGGCCCGCTGAGCTTCGGCGCGGCGGCGGACATCGCACACAGGGTCCGCGAGAACGTACACGGACGAGAGGTGCTGATACTTGATTTCCTGCAGATGCCTACCATCGACGTCTCGGCTGCCTACGCGCTGCAGACGATCCTCGAGGATGCAGAGAAGGAAGAGCGCCACGTACTCTTTGCCGACGTCAGCCCTCAAGTGAAGGCACAGCTGGACGGCCTCGGTATTTCCAGGCTGGTGAAGAAGGGAGGGCTTGGCCTCAACCGGCTCGAAGCCCTCAAGCTGGCGAGCGAGATTCTCGGGACCTCTCCCGATGCCGCAGGGGCGCGAGGCCTCGATCCGGCACCTGCTGCCGGTTGATCGGTGTCCTGACAAAATAGCGCGAAAAGGGGGCTTCGGGCCCCCTTTTTAATTCTTGTCTGTGGGACAGCAATCGTCGGTGAAGATATTCGCCGTCGTGTCGCATTCTGCCTTGCAGCGGCTCTTGGGCTTGCCGCAGGTCTTCTTGCTGCAATCGCTTTCCGTGGCGCTGCTTCCCGCCGGCCGTGATATCCTGGCCTGTGAAGCGAGAAGGTCGCGCTGGCGGATCAGGTCGTAATACCGGCCCTCCGCCTCGGCGAGGCGCATCTCGCTCCGTGTACAACGACCTTCGTCTCCGTTGTTGCGGTCCATGCAGTTGGCGTAGAGCTGGCAGGAGCGGACCATGGAACGATGGGCGATCTCGAACTCCGCGGAGTAAGCCTTCAGCTTCCGCTCGAGAACGGTCTGGCCGGAGACGCTGGCGCTTTCCTGCGCGCCGCGGACGATGTTCTGGGTTGTGGTGCGCTCTTCCGCGAGGGAGGCGGAGGAGCAGATCTGCATGGGCGTCGGTCCGGTGGACTTGGTCGTGATGACTGTATTCGAATCATTCCTGAACGGATTGTCGAGCATGACCCCGCGGCGGGCGTTCGGCTGGGTCTCGCAGGCCGTGAGGGCGAGAAGGGCGGCGATGACGGATAGAACGCGTACGGATTTCGGCATGGTGCTTCTCCCTAGCCGTTCGGGTTGCAGCCCTTGCCGACACGGGTCAGCGCTTCGGGCGTTCGGAGGTCTCCCGAGATCCGGGTCCAGCGGTCTTCGGGGTCGAGCTCGCCATAGCGCTCGACAGCCTGCACGGCGCCGGGATGACCTGCGTCATAGGCTTCCTTGAGATAGCTGTCGGCGCGGTCCGGAGAGAGATCGGCATCGCAGACGAGGACGCTTGATTCGGTGGTGCGGGTGCCGAAGAGCAGCGCGAGGTTCCACGACGCATCGGCGCTACCCTGGCGTGCGGCCTCGTTGAACCAGGTCAGGGCCTTGTCAGTGTTCTGGCGCACGCCGAGACCGACGGCATACATCGCGCCCAGAAGGTTCTGGCTCTCGGGATCCTGGCCGATCTCAGCGGCCCCGCAGACGAGAAGCACGGTCTGTTCGGCGGTCAGAACGCCGGTGCGGTCGAACCAGAGCTCGTTCTGGAAGCGCTCCACCGCCCGCCGGGTGCTGGCGTTGAAGCGTCCGGTGACGTCGCCGGTGTAGTGCGAGAGCGCCTTGAGGGCGCGCTGCCGCTGGCGGGTGGTGATGGTGCCGCCGAGGACGTTGTATTCACTGTCCCGGGAAATCCTTGCGAGGCTCTCCTCGTCATAGTCGCAGGTGAGGTTGAGGTATTGCAGGCGTTTCGCCGCCAGCCGGGCGCTGTCGGCACCGACGGGGCGGCCGGTCTGCACCGCCCAATCGAAGAAGATCCGGGCCTTCTCGCGCTCGTCGATGGCCACCTCGGCATCACCGCGGCGCAGGTAATGGCGGGAGAGATCGATCGACCATTTCTGGCGTCTCGCTTCGGGGCAGATGCCGTCCTCGAACCCGCGGCACGGCCCCCCTTCAAGAGCCGGGGAGGAGGTCGGCGCTTCGGCGCCGATCGGGAAACGCGCCCAGCGCTCGAGCATTTCCTCCTCGCCCTTGTCGAAGCCGAGAATGAAGCCGACAGCGACCAGCATGGCTGCGGCACCAAGGAAGCCGAGAACGATCAGGAACCGCGCGAAAAGGTCCATCAGGACTGTCAGCCAGCCTGGGGACTTTGGCCGCTTCGAACCGCCGCTCCCGCCGCCATGGGTGGTATTGACACTGATCGTCTGGGACGTGGCCTGAGCCTGTCCCTGGCCTTGCGCGTTGTCGGCGCTGACCGAAAGGCCGTCACCGTCGTCCCGGTCCTGCGCCCTTTCGCTGCGCAGCTTCCGGATCGGCTCTGGCCAGCGACGCCGTAAAAACGCCATGCCCCTGACACCCCTCAATACCCTGTCAGGTTGCGTAACCAATCGGAGGGGACGCCTCAACGATGTGTGACAGTTGGGATCAATGTCACGTTGCGTTCACGGCTTTCAGGCGATAAGCGGCGCCGAGATTTCCAACAGAGTTTCCCATGGCTGCCGACGTCAAACACGACTACCACCTCGTAAATCCCAGCCCCTGGCCGCTGGTCTGCTCGATCACCGCGATGGCAATGATGCTCGGCGCGGTCGTCTGGCGTTATTCTGAAATCAAGCTGTTCGGCATGTCGGGCCCGTGGCTCTTCATTGCCGGCCTTGCAGGCCTGCTTTTCGGGATGGCCGGCTGGTGGCGCGACGTGGTGAAGGAATCGCTGACCGGCGAGAACACCTCGACCGTCGTTCGCATTGGCCTGCGCTACGGCGTCGTTCTCTTCATCCTGTCAGAGGTCATGTTCTTCGTGGCCTGGTTCTGGGCGTTCTTCGCCGCGGCCCTCTTCCCTGACGCCGGCGCTCCGATCATCCTCAGCGATGGCAGCCAGATGCTGAATGCCGAGGGGCAGCCTGCCTTCCTGCAGAACGACGCGAAGTTCCATGCCCTCGGCGGCGAGTGGCCGCCTGCTGGCGTCGAGCCGCTGAACCCTTGGCAGTTGCCGCTGGTGAACACGATCATCCTGCTGCTCTCGGGCACCACCGTGACCTGGGCCCACCACGCCCTCCAGGTGGGTGACCGGCAAGGCTTCAAATGGGGCATGATCGCAACGGTCGCCCTCGGTGCGATCTTCTCGTTCTTGCAGATCTTGGAGTACTACGAGGCGTTGGCGAACGGCATGTTCTCCTTCAGCAACAGCTCGATCTACGGTTCGAGTTTCTTCATGGCGACCGGCTTCCACGGCTTCCACGTCTTCGTCGGGACGATTTTCCTGGCGGTGTGCCTCTTCCGTGGCCTTGCCGGCCAGTTCACCCGGAAGCGTCACTTCGGATTTGAGGCCGCTGCCTGGTACTGGCACTTCGTCGACGTGGTGTGGCTGTTCCTTTTCGCCGCGATCTACGTTTTCGGGAACCAGGGCCTTTTGAGCTAGGCGGAGCTCGATGGAGTATCCCCAAACCTTGGATCCGGGTAGCGCTGCCATGGGCGGACGCTGCCCGCGTTGTGGCCAAGGCAAGCTGTTCGACGGCTATCTCTCCGTCAGGGACCGCTGCGACGTCTGTGATCTCGATTTCAGCTTTGCCGATTCGGGCGACGGTCCGGCATTTTTCGTCATGTCGATCGTCGGCTTCCTGGCCGTCGTGGTGGTGATGGTCTGCCTGATCGTTTTCGAGATGGTGGCAGGGCTGGCGTTGATCATCGGGTTCGTCTTCACCATGGTCACGACGTTGGCGATCCTGCGCCCGGCCAAGGGCCTGATGATCGGGCTCCAGTACAAGAACAACGCCCATGAGGGGCGGGTGCGGTGAGCTTCACCCCACGCCCCGTCCTCTGGGCGGTGAGCGCTGTCGCGGTCGCCATCCTGCTCACCCTCGGCACGTGGCAGGTTCAGCGCCTGCAATGGAAGACCGACCTGATCGCCACAGTCGAGGCGCGCATCGACTCTCCGCCCGTGCCGCTGGCCCAAGCGCTGGCGATGTATGCGGCCGGGGAGGATATCGAGTACCTTCCGGTCCGGGCCATGGGAGGTTTTCCGTCAACCAAGGTGGCGCATGTCTTCGGTACCTGGGACGGTCAGCCGGGATATTACGTTTTCCAAGCGATGCGGCTTGATGAGCCTGAGGGCCGGACACTGATCGTCAATCGCGGGTTCGTCCCCCAGGACCAGCGGGCGGAGGCGTATCCGCTTCCCGACGCTGCCGCGATAACCGGGCTGGCGAGGCGCTATGAGGGCGTAACGGGCATTGCGGCTGCAGTCGAACCCAAGGGCACGCGCGACAGCGGCACCTTTTACGACCGTGACCTTTCGGACCTCGCAGCCTATCTGGCGCCCGGTGAGGATGTGCTTCCCTTCGCGATCGACAGCACACTGCCGACCGAGTTGCCCAAGGGCGGCACGACGCGGGTCGAATTCAGGAACGCGCATCTTGGCTACGCCATCACGTGGTACGGCCTCGCGGCGGCGCTCATTGGCGTCGTCTTCGTGATGTCGCGGAAGAGGAACTAGGGCGATCGCCAAGGGACGAAACCTCAGCATTCTGGTCGCCGTCTTCTCCCTCGGCGCATTGTTCCTGCCGGGGACGTTCTCGGCCGCCATCCAGTCGCTCGCCAATGGCTTCCTCCAAAGCTTCGACCGATGGACACTGCTCTTGCCGACGGCATGCCTGGCCTTCTGTCTTGCTGTCCTCTTCCTGCCCCATGGAAAGTTCGTGATCGGAGGACCCCGAGCAAAACCAGAGTTCCGCCGCGTGACCTGGGTGGCGATGATGTTCGCGGCAGGCATGGGCGCAGGTCTCGTCTTCTGGGGATCGGCCGAACCGCTGATCCACATGGCCAGCCCGCCGCCTGATCTCGACATTGCTCCGAACTCGGACGAGGCCCGCTGGAAGGCACTCGCGATCACCCAATTTCACTGGTCGCTCCACGCTTGGGCGATCTATGGCGTGGCAGCCATTGCCGTGGGCATGGCCCTCTCGGGCAAGGGGCCTCTCTTGCCGAGCCGACCGTTTGGCGGTTTGCCGCACTGGGCCCGGCGCGGCATCGACATCACGGCGCTTGTCGCCGTTCTTTTCGGTCTCGTCGCGTCGCTGGGACAGGGTGTGTTCCAGGTCGGCGCCGGGCTGGCAACGATCTCCGATGGCAAGATCCCCGAAGGGATCGTCGCGCAAATACCCTTCCTCCTGCTGCTGACGACCGCTTACCTGGTTTCTGCATGGCTGGGTCTTCGCCGCGGGATTGCCATCCTGTCCAATGTCAACATCGCGCTTGCCTTGGCGCTGGCCCTTTACGTTTTCATCGTTGGACCCACGGGCGCGATCGTTTCGGCCTTTGTCGACAGCGCCTTGAGCTATTCCGCGAATTTCGCCGAGCTTTCCTTCCGCCTGCGGCCCGAAGGCGAAGCGCGGGATTGGACCCGTGCGTGGTCCCTGACCTATTTTCTCTGGTGGGTGGCATGGACGCCGTTTGTCGGCGTTTTTCTCGCGAGGATCAGCCGTGGGCGGAGCTTGCGTGAGTTCGTCATCGCCGCGGTCTTCGTTCCCTCCGCAATGACGCTTCTGTGGTTCGCAATCCTGGGCGGCGCAGCGCTGGCCGTCCAGCAGACCGGACGGGATCTCGGTATCTCCGATTTCGATACGGCGACGCTCGCTGCCTACGTCCTGCTCGACGAATTGCCGCTGACGACACTGATGCAGGGCATGACGATCGCGCTGGTGACGATCTTCCTCATCACCAGCGCGGATAGCGGAGCATATGTGCTCGCAATGTTCACGGAGGAAACCTCGAGCCCGTCGGCAGGAGGGCGTGTGTTCTGGGGCTTGGTCCTCGCGGCGCTGACCGCGGCGGCCATCCTGTCCGAAGACGGACAGTCGGCAACCCGGGCCATGGCGGTGGCAGGCGCCATCCCGCTCACTTTCCTGCTAGCGGCACAAGGAGGAGTGGCGGGGTGGCGCCTGTTCGGCCCTCAGTCCTTGGCTTCGGCCATCACCTCTTCGAGGGAGCGGCCCGACAGAGCGAAATAGCGTTCTTCGAGCTCGGCCATCTTGCGCTTGGCCTTGGCGATCCTCTCTTCGTTCTTGCGGATCTTCTTCTCGGCGTTGTTGATGTCGTCCTGCGCGTCCTCGGCCTCTTCTTTGTGCTCGGCGGCTTTCTTGGCGAGCTTTTTGAGCCGGTCGGACATCGCTTCGATCTTGTCGGCGGGAGCGCCGTTCACGGTTGCAGTGGCGATCTCTGCACGGAGCTTGCGCGCCTGGCGTTCGGCTTCTTCGAAGTCAGCAACTTCGCGCTGGAGGCGCTTTTCGTTCTTTTCTTTCTTCTCTTCGGCTTCCTTGATCGCCTCCTGGCCTTCGCTGACCTCTTCGCGGGCCTCGCGCCATTCGTCTTCGATGGCGGCCAGCCGTTCGCCGTAAGTGAGGTCATCGCCGCCGGCGAACGTCCCACAGGCGCTCAGGCCGAGCATGGAAGCGACGAGAAGGGCTAGGAATCTAGGCATAAAAAAGTCCCCGATGCTGTTAGAGCTTCGGGGACCCAACGCTTTCGGGGGGCGTTTTAGTTCAGTTTGCCGCGAATATCCGAAATGGCGCGGTCAAGCAGCGCTTTCTGGGCAGAGCCGTCGGTCCGGGCCTTGATGATCTCCCGCGCAGCGTCGATCGCGAGATCAGCGGTCTGGGCACGGACTTCGGCAATTGCCTGTGCTTCGGCCCGCGCGATACGGTCGTGGGCAGCTTGGGTGCGCCGCGCGACCTGTTCTTCGAGCTTGGCCTTCGCCTCGGCCGCCATGGCCTTCGCGTCGGCCTTCGCCAGCGCGATGATGTCTTCGGCCTCGCTTTCGGCCTCACGCTGGCGCTTCTGATAGTCGGCCAGCAGGCGCTGGGCCTCCTCGCGCATGGAGCGGGCTTCGTCGAGCTGCTGCTGGATCAGGGCCGCACGGCTCGACAGGAAGCCGCCGAGCTTCTTGAAGACGCCCTGCCAAACGAAGATGCCGATCACGAGAATGAACCCGACCAGCACCCAGAAATTGGAGTCCTGCAGGAGATCACCTTGATGACCGTACTCGGAGGTTTCCTTCTCGAGCTCTTCGATCAGCTCGCTGCCCGAGTGTGACTTCTGTTCTTCTGCGAGAAACATCAGCGTGCACCTCCAGCCGCGCGAATCGCTGCATCGATCGCATCGTCGCTTGGTTGTTCGTCGATCAGGGCCATGACGATCGCACGGGTCGTCTCACGCGCGGCTTCACGCACCGCTTCGGCAGCCTTTGCGGAGGTCTCGGCAATGCGGGCTTCCGCCGCCGCGATCTCGGCTTCGAGCTTGCTGTCGGTCTCGGCCTGCATGGCCTTGATCTCGGCGTCGATCTGGTCGCGCGTCTCCTGGGCGATCCGCGACGCACGGGCGCGCGCATCGGCCAGGGCCTGTTTGTAAGCCGCTTCCGCTTCCTCGGCCTGACGCTTGAACTCAGCCGCCTTGTCGAAATCGTCCGCGATCCGCTGTCGCCGTTCCTCGATGATGTTCCCGATCGGCGGCAGGAACACGCGCGACATCAGGACATAGAGGACAATAAAGGCGAGCAGCAGCCAGAAGACCTGACTGGCGTAGGTTTCAGTGTTGAGCTGGGGCAGGCCACCCTCAGCCTCGCCCTCCGCAGGGGCGGCGGCGAGGGCGGTGCCTGCCAGGGCGAGTGCCGAGGCGGCACCCGCCTGGAGCCACCGCTTCATCGTCATTCTTAGGAGAAGAGGATGAGGAAGGCGATGACGAGGGCGAACAGACCTGTCGCTTCGGTCAGCGCGAAGGCGATGAAGAAGTTGCCGGTCAGGCCAGCGGTCGCCGACGGGTTGCGGAACGCACCCGAGAGGAAGTTGCCGAACATGATGCCAAGGCCGAGGCCGACACCGAAGAGGGGGAGAACGGCAAGGCCGGCGCCGATGTACTTAGCTGCTTCCGCGTCCATGATTTACTCCTTGTGATGATCTTTGGGTGTTGCGGTTGAAGGTATCTCAGTGGCTCGGATGGAGCGCGTCCTGCAGGTAGATGCAGGTGAGAATGGCGAAGACGAAGGCCTGCAGGAAAGCCACCAGGAATTCGAGCAGGAAGACCCCGACAATGCCGATGAGCGGCACGACGGAGAGGATCGAGAGAACACCGCCAGCGGCGAGGAGCGAGCCGACAAAGCCGGCGAACACTTTAAGCACCACGTGACCAGCCAGCATGTTGGCAAAGAGACGAACGGCGAGGCTGACCGGACGCGACAGGAACGAGACGATCTCGATCGGCGTGATCAGCGGCAGGAGCCAAAGCGGAACGCCCGAGGGCGCGAACAGCTTGAGGAAGCCGAAACCGTGCTTGATCAGGCCATAAACCACCACGAGGCCGACCGAGATGATCGCCAGCGTGAACGTGACGATGATATGGCTGGTCACGGTGAAGCTGTGCACTGCGGCCGGGGTACCCGGTATCGAGGGCAGAAGGCCGAGGAAATTGGAGAGAAACACGAAGGTGAAGAGCGTGAAGACGAAGGGGAAGAACTGGCGTCCTTCGTCGCCCATCGTGTCGCGTACCATCTTCGCGATGAATTCGTAGGCCACTTCGCCCATCGACTGGGTGCCCCCGGGAATAAGGGCCAGGCGACGGGTCGCGAGGGCGAAGAACAAGGTCGCCGAAAGCACCACGATCACCATCCACAGCGACGCGTTGGTGAAGCTGATGTCCACCGCGCCGTTGAAGTCGAGCGGGATGATCCGAACGATCTCGAACTGCTCCATCGGCCCGGCGGCCAGCGGGCGCAGGAAGCTCGGCATCAGCTGCTCAATCATTCCCACTCTTGTCGTCCTCTTCTTCGGTCGCAGCGGTCATGCTGCGGTAAACAGTGCGGAGCCCGGCGGCAAAGCCGATAGGCATCCCGATTAACAATCCGACCACCGGCTGCCCGAACCAGCCTCCGATGGCAAACCCCAGTCCCGACCCGACAAGGACCGAAACCACGAATTCGATCGCGACCCTGAGGCCGTCGCCCGCGGACGCGCCGATCGATCGCGAGGCCTCGTCCTTGGCCCCTGGCTCCTCCCCCCGGGCCTTGGCGAGCCTGTCGCCGAAGTCCTGAAGATCGGAGCGCCGATTTGGATCGTCGTCGCTCATGGAACCGTGGCACCGCCTCGAAAATTCGTGCGCCGCGAAGGAATTCGCGGGGCCGTCTAGAACCGCCCTTTCCCGGGGTCAACGGCGCAGGGGCGCATCTCAAGAGAAAGCTTGGCCCAAGCCCGGTGATGGCCTTAGGTGAGTCCCATGAACAGGCTTGATTTGAGCGGCGGGGGCGAAGCCCGCCTGCGCTACCTTGACGCTGACTTTGAAGTGCTGCGGGCTGGCAATTTCGTCCGCTGCGCCGTGACCGGCGAGGCTATCCCCTTAAGATCCTTGCGTTATTGGAGTGTCGACCGGCAGGAGGCTTATGTCGACGCGGCAGCCGCGAACAAGGCGCGCGACGAATCGCTCGCCAAGGGCGAGGGGTTTTGAGGCGATGACCACGCGTATCCCGCTTATCTGCGCGGCACTTTTCGTATCGGTTTCCTGCGCGGCGACGCAGCCCCCTCCGTCCATGAACCCGGCCCGGATCATTGCCGAGCCCGACCTGCCCGAGCCGGTGGAGGAAGAAGCGCTTCCCGCCACCGCACAACAGCGCACCTACATGTACAAGGGCGAGCCTGCGCAGGCGGCGCTCACCTTCTGGAAGACCGAACCGGGTGCGGATGTCTTCCTCGACGGCAAGTTGGTGCCGATCGACCGGGAGGGGCATTTCGCCCTGGGTTTCGATCGCGATCGCACAGAAGACGCCGAGCTGCGGGTGATCTATCCCGACGGCACATCGCTGGTGCAAACCCTGACCATTGCCGACCGCGAGTTCCCGATCAGCCGGATCGATGGCTTGCCGCCTTCGAAGGTGAACACCTTCACCGAAGAGCAGCTCGCGAAGATCGCCGAGGACCGTGAGCTCAAGAACGCCGCAAGGGCCGAGCGCGCCGCGACCTCCTATTGGCGGGCTGGCTTTGACTGGCCGGTGAAGGGGCGCATCTCGACCCGCATGGGCGCCCAGCGCATTCTCAACGGCGACCCGGCGCGCCCGCATTCAGGCACCGATGTCGCTGCCCCGCCGGGCACGACGCCGATGGAGTTCCAGGGCACCGATGTCAGGGCGCCGTCCACCGGCCGCGTGACGCTGGCCGAGGACGACATGTATTTCGAGGGCGGGCTGGTCTTCATCGACCACGGCCAGGAAATCGAATCGGTGCTCATGCATCTCAGCCGCGTCGATGTGAAACCCGGCCAGATCGTGACCAAGGGTGAAGTGATCGGCGCGGTCGGCATGACCGGACGGGCAACCGGCCCCCACCTCCACTGGACATTGAACTGGCGCGGGACCCCGATGGATCCCCAGCTGCTTGTCCCGCCGATGGAATAACCAGGGAAAAGACCATGGCTTTCGAAAAGGTCCTCAAGGGCGGAACCGTCGTCAATCACGACGGGGCCGGAATTCGCGACGTGGCTATCGAGGGCGGCAAGATCGCCGCGATCGGCGAGAATCTCGACGGCGCGGAGGTGATCGACTGCGCCGGGCTTCACGTCTTTCCGGGCTGCATCGACACACAGGTTCACTTCCGCGAGCCCGGTAACGAGCACAAGGAAGACCTCGAATCAGGCTCCCGCGGGGCGGTGCTCGGCGGGATCACCGCGGTATTCGAAATGCCGAACACCAAGCCCTCCACGTCGAACCGTGAAGCGCTGGAAGACAAGCTCTCACGGGCGGCGCGGATGCATTGCGACCACGCCTTCTATGTCGGTGCGACCACGGACAATGCGGACAAACTGGCCGAGCTCGAGATGCTGCCGGGCGTTTGCGGCGTGAAGATCTTCATGGGTGCCTCGACGGGCAACCTCCTGGTCCCCGACGACGAAGGCCTTCGCGCCGCGCTTTCGTCAGGACGCCGACGGGTGGCGGTCCATTCGGAGGACGAAGACACGATGGTGGCGAATGCCAGGCTTGTCCGCGAGGGGGACGTGCATTCGCACTACGAAGTCCGTTCGGTCGAGGCTGCGGTCAAGTCGACAACGCGGCTGCTGAAGATAGCTCGCGAGACGGGGCGCCGGGTCCATGTGCTTCATGTGACGACCGCTGACGAATTGCCATTGCTCGCGGCGAACAAGGACATCTGCTCCTGCGAGGTGCTGCCGCAGCACCTGACATTCGCTGCGCCCGAAGCCTATGACAGGCTTGGCTCGAAGGCGCAGATGAACCCGCCGATCAGGACGGCGGAGCACCGCGAGGCGCTTTGGAAATACCTCAATATGGGGCTCTTCGACGTGGTGGGGTCGGACCATGCTCCGCACACGCTGGAAGAGAAGGCCAAACCCTATCCGCTGTCCCCTTCGGGCATGCCGGGAGTGCAGACCTTGGTGCCGGTGATGCTGGACCATGTGGCGAAGGGGCGGCTGACCCTTCAGCGCTTCGTGGACCTGACGAGCGCCGGTGCGCAGCGGCTGTTCAACCTGCGCAACAAGGGGCGTCTGGCGATCGGTTATGATGCCGACATCACCGTCTGTGACCTCAAGCGCAAAGTGACGCTGACGGACGAGATGATGGCCAACAAATCCGGCTGGACGCCGTTCCACGGCATGGAGGTCGAGGGGTTCCCCGTCGGAACCATCATCCGTGGGCAGACTGTCATGTGGGAAGGCGAGGTCGTCACCGAAGGCACCGGCAAACCGGTGGAGTTTCAGGAAACAATCAGGCCTGCGAGCTGATCCCGCGCGGCATCCGAGTCCGTCACCGGGCAGGGCGTTTCGTTCTTCAGCCGGATCTCCTGGCCGGGAACGGGCGGGCCGTCGAGGAGCACTGCATTGGCCCAGTTCGCCGCTGCGTAGAGACCGAGCGCGGCCACGCCATAGAAGAGCGCCGTGCTCGCATGGTGCTTGAGGAAGCTCGACACGATCCGGTTGCGCGCGCCGTCGATGATCATGGTGCCGATCGCGAGTGGCCAGAAAATCGACAGGCCGCCGCGCTGGACCTGTCCGATGCGGCGGTTGCGTTCGTCCCGTGACATCGAGCCTGCGTAGATGGCGCAAGCTGCTGCGGCATACATGGCGAGGACATGCACCCACCAGCAGGGCAGGGTGATGTTCTTCATCACCGGCAGATCGCCAAACAGAGCGCTGCCGAGACCACCGACATTTTCAGCCACGATGAGGGTCGCGTAGGTGTAGTACTTGCCGAGCTGGTAGAGTTCCGGTCGCCATGCGGTGTCGAACAGCTCCCAGGCATCGAACAGCGCCGTGAGCGCAAAGACCTGAATGACCAGCGTGAACGCGATCACCAGGACCGACATTGCTCGCCAGAACATGCGGAACCCCAAACCTGACCCTTAACGGATTGTTATCGGTCAACGGGGTCCGGTCAAGGCGAAAGGGAGGTCTCAGCCTCGCTGCAGGGATGCAGACAGCCGCTCGGAGATTCGGAGTGCGTCCGATGCCTCGCGCCGGAAATCGGTTTCGGCCCTGCGGCTGCAGGTGAAATGCGCGCCGCTCATGGTGCGGTAGCTGGCATTGAACTGCGCGATCATGGCCTCACGGGTGTCACGGGGCGGACGCTCGCCGTCGATGAGCTCCTTCATCCTGTCCCGGAAAACCGCAATATTCCCATAGCTTGCGCAGACTTGGCTGAGCCGGTGGAGGCCGCCGAGTTTGCCCGCAAGAGCGATCAGGTCGCCCTGGCGCTGTTCGAACACGTCCTTGGCCTCAGGCGCGATCGGTTCGGCTTGGGCAAGGGCGAGGGCTGCGAGGAGGGCTATCACTTCGCCTCTTTAGCGAATTTCAGGGCCCCTTGCACAGCCCGGCGGGTCTCGTCCCACGCCACTCTGGACAAAGCTTCAGGGAGCGAGAGCCATTCGGCATCCATCGCATCGTCGCCGGGGGTCACCTCGCCGGAGATGTAGCGGCAGGCATAGTCGACCATGACGTAGTGGCGGTCGCCCTCGCGCTTGGGCAGGGCTTCGAAGACACCGATCAACCCGATCGGTTCGCAGGTGACGCCGGTCTCTTCCTCGATCTCGCGGACAAGGGCCGTCCTGATGTCCTCGCCATATTCGATCTTGCCGCCGGGAATGGACCAGTGCTTGCGCAAGGGCGGGCGGCCGCGCTGGATGAGAAGGACCTGATCGCCCTTGAGAACGACGCCGCCGACGGCAACGATGGGTCTTTGATCGGTCAGGGGAGCCTCCATGAACGCCCGTTTCGCCTTGAAAGATACACCGGCGGAGATTGGCAGGCATTTCGACGTGCCCATCACCGACAACTTCCCGGCCCGCTACAACATTGCGCCGAGCCAGCCTGTCTCGGTGATCCTGCATGAAGGCGGCAAGCGCAAGTACGAGATCGTCCGCTGGGGCTTCGTGCCGAGCTGGGACAAGGAGGGAAAGTGGCTGAAAAAGCCCATCGTCAACATCCGCTCCGAAACGGCGCATGAGAAGCCGATGTTCCGGCATGCCTGGAGGCGCAGGCATTGCCTCTTCCCCCTCAACGGCTTCTACGAATGGCGGACCGAGGACGGGGTGAAGCAGCCCTATTTCATTAGCCTGGGCCCGGACATGCCGCTCTTTGCTCTGGCGGGGCTCTACGAGGACTGGCTAGGGCCCGACGGCTCGGAACTCAGGAGCGCGGCTTTCCTGACCCGCGAATCGGAGGGCGATGTGCGCCAGATTCACAGCCGGACGCCGGTGGTCGTGCGGCCCGAGGATTATGAGGGCTGGCTCGCCGTGGATGAGCTGGACGACAGTGCCTCGTGGGCAATTGTGAACGAGAAGCCACCGGAGTTTGTGTACTGGCCGGTGGACCGCCGCGTAGGAAGCTGGAAACCTGACGACGAAGCGCTGACTCGCCCGATCGAAGGCGGCGCGCTTCGCTCGGAAAAAGCGCCGGAGCCCGTTCGGACCCGGCTATTATGAGAGGAGGGTTCCGAGATGCTCAAACGATTGGTCATGGTGCTGCTGCTGGTGCTGCCCGGCACCGCGCTGGGTGCCGAACCGCTGACGAAGAAGAAGGTCGATCACTTCATCGCCGCCGCAGAGAAGATGCAGGAGCTGGAAGAGAAGTATCCCGACGTGGATATCGATTTCGATATCGACGACCAGGACATGACCGAAGCCTTCGACATGATGTTCGCCGAGGATGGCTCCCTGCAGATCATGCGTTCGCTGATGAACCGGGTGAAGGACGAGCCGGGTGTTGGCAAGGACATGCGTGAGATCGCGCGGAGCTCCGGCTTCTCCAGCCTCGATGAGTTCGGCAGTGTCGGCGACCAGCTGATCCTTGCAATTGCAAGGCTCGAGGTGTCCAAGGCGGACCTTGCCGAGATGGAGCAGGTGGCGAACATGCCGCCCGAACAGCTTGCCTTCGTGCCGGCCAATATGCGCCCGATGGTCGAGCGCATGGGCAAGTTCAGCAAGGCGCTGCAGGCCGTGTCGGAGAGCGACCTTGCCTTGGCGCGCGAGGCGAAGCCACGTCTTGACGCGCTCGACCTCTGACAAGTCCGCGCGGTCGGGGGCCTGCTCTGGAGATATAAGGTTCCCAACAGCTTGGAGATTTGTGCCGGGACCGCAGATGGCCGCGAGTTCACGTTGCTTTTGCTTCCCGGTTCGGCAAACGGAAAACGTTCGGCCGCGTTGATTTTAGTTCGCGTACTGTATTTGGCGGCTTGATCCTGGTGGGTATGGGAAATGAAGATGCTCGGAAGAATCTGGGCAGCCGCAGTCATGCTGCCTGGCATGGCTTTCGCGGCGGGTCCGCTCGATCAAACAGCGATCGATCAATTCATCACTGCGACGGAGAACATGCAGGAGGGGCCGAACGCCCGACGCCTCGACCACATCGATTTCGCCGAGATTGTTGATCCGATCGACTTTGGCAAGACGCTCGACAAATACGGCGAGGTCGTTGTCTTGCAGCGGCTGATCTGGCGCCTCCAGCGCCAAGACGAGGAGGCGCTTTCGGTCATCGATCACGAGGCGAAGAAGGCGGGCTTCCGCGATGCGCGGGAATTCGCCAAGACCGGAGACCGCGTGCTCACGGTGGGTGCGGCGGCGAAGACCGAGGAGATCGGGCTCGAGCCGCTCGTCTCGGCCGCGATGGCGGTCTCGCAGGAAACGCTCGAGGGATTGCCGCGCAAGCAGCGGATCCTTCTCGGCAGGGTGCAGGCTTTCGACGAAGTCAGGCGAACCCTTCCGGCGCGCGAAGCTGCCCTGATCGACAGCAACTGGTCCAAGCTCCAGACGATCGAGATCGACTGACCTCGCACGCGCTCGCCTCTGGATCCCCAATCCTGGGTAGATGACTCGACTCGCAAGGCAACCTGTGGTAGTGGTTTCGGTGCGGTGACCGGCGTGCGTTCTTCGCAGTCGCGCAGGAGGGGTAGGGCAACCGCCGAAGCCGAGATGCCCCTGTGTGTCTGGCTTCCTTGAATGGCGCGGGGGTGCCTATGTGGAAGTGGGTGGTGGTGGCTGCGGCCGCCTGGCCGATGACGGTTGGTGCCGTCCAGTCGGTCGAGCCTGATGAAGTAGATCGTTTCACGGAAGCGACGATGCGGCTGCGATATGGTTGCGCGGCCGCGAAGATCGACCATGTCAGATTCGATCCGGTGGACGGCCCGATGGATCTGGGCCGTTGGTTGAACGACAGCGGAGATGTCGTGGCGCTCAAGCGTCTCGTCTGGCGTCTCCAGAGAAGCGACCCCGAGGCGTATGAAGCCTTGGAGAGCGAAGTCCGGGCGGCCGGGTTCCGTGATGCCCGACAATTCGCCAGGGTCGGGGACCGTATTCTTATGGTCAGCGCGGTGACGAAAGGCGATCAGTTCGGTCTCGACGCGTTGGTTGACCGGGCGATGTCCTATACCGACGCCGAATATGCCCGCATGCGGCGGAAGCAGCGAATTTTGACGCTGCGGGTGAAGGCCTTTGGCGAGAAAATGGACTCCGTCCCACCCGCCTCCCAGGCGGTGATCGAGGAGAGATGGAGCGAGCTGTCGAAGATCGATCCGTTCTGATCTCAGGTGCCGAGAAACTCCTGGCGAAGGTCGCAACTATCCGTCTTGCCGAGCTTCTCGTAGTTTTGCTCGATCCATGCCTCCGCGGACTCCCGGCCGATGGCCTTCAGTTCGCGGAGGAAGCCGATATCGGCCTTCATTTTCGTTGGTAGGGGGAAGTCTTTGAGGACCTCATCCGCGCGAATGGCATGATATCGGATGTTCGACAGCTTGTCCTGATACTCTTCTTTCAACCAGCCTTGGTCGAGCAGCTTCTTCACGAAGGCGATCGCCCGCAATTCCTTGATGAGGCTGGCGTTGAAGGTGATCTCATTGAGCCGGTTCTCGATCTCGGGAATGGTGGTGGGGACCTCGTCCCGCACGATCGGATTGATGTGAACGAGCAGCAGGTCCCTCACATCGGTTTCATAGAAGAGGGGCCAAAGCGACGGGTTGCCCATATACCCGCCGTCCCAGTAAGCCTCGCCATCGATCATCACCGCCTGGAACAGGTGGGGCAGGCATGCCGATGCCATGACGGCATCGATGCTCAGCTCGTCATTTTGGAAGATCCGGACCTTCCCTGACCGGACGTTCGTTGCACTGATAAAAAGCTTGATCTTGTTGCATTCATGTAGCCGATCGAAATCGACCACCCTGGCGAGGAGGTCCCTGAGCGGGTTCCAGTTCATCGGGTTGAGCTGGTAGGGCGAGAACGCGCCTGTAATGTGGTTGAGCGCCTGGTCTTTCCAAAAATCCTTGATCTCCTGCACGAAAGGCAGGGGCGCCGTCATGGGAAGCTCGAACGGGTTCTGGAGCTTCGAGACGCCTTCCCAGAACTCGTCGAGCTTGTCGCGGGCGCCCTGTTCATCGCCCAGATGCATGCCATAGGCGAGGGTCGTCGCGTTCATCGCCCCCGCCGAGGTGGCTGTGATGGCGTTGATATGAATGCGCTCGGAAGCAAGAAGCCTGTCGCATACGCCCCAAGCGAAGGCGCCGTGGGCGCCGCCGCCCTGGAGGGCAAGGTTCAAAGTTTTCTTCGCAGCCTTCGCCATCCAGCCCCTCGATTGTCAGTGAGCGGTCCATCCGCCATCGACGGCGTAGGGGTAACCGGTCGCGCCGGATCCTGCGTTGGAGCAGAGGTAAACGAGAAGCCCGATGAGGTTCTCATAGGTTATGAATTCCTTGGTCGCGTGGGCGTCGTTCAGGAGCTTCGCCTTGACCTCTTCCTCACTCATGTTTCGGGCTTTTGCGTTGTCCTTCATCTGGGCTTCGAGCAACGGCGTCAGGACGAAGCCGGGGCAGATCGCGTTGCACGTCACGCCGTATTCGGCTGCCTCGAGGGCGACGGTTTTCGTCAGTCCGACGACGCCATGCTTGGCCGAGTTGTAGGCCGACTTGAACGGCGAAGCGATAAGGCCATGGGCAGACGCAACGTTCACGATACGGCCGAATTTGCGTTTCTTCATCCCCGGAAGCGCGGCTTTGATCGTGTGATAGTTCGAGGTCAGATTGATCGCGATGATGCGGTCCCAGGTGTCGTCATCATACTCATCGATCGGCGCGACCTTCTGGATTCCGGCATTGTTGATCAGGATGTCGATTCGGCCGTGGGCCGCTTCCGCACCGGTGATGAGGTCCCGGATCTCCTGCGGCTTGGTCATGTCGGCACCGTCATAGCGGACATCGACGCCATGCTCACCGGCGATGCGCGCGCGGTTCTCCTCGATCTCGTCCTTGTCGCCGAAGCCGTTGAGCGTGATGTCGACCCCCATTTCGGCCAGCCCCTCGGCAAACGCCAGGCCGATGCCCGAGGTGGAGCCAGTGATGACGGCCTTGCGGCCACGCAGGTCTTCAAACATTCCAACTGATCCTTTCCGAGAATACCGCGCAGTTAGGCCACTGGAGCGCCGAGGCCAATACTGATCGGGCACCTCCCCAAACGCTCGGTTTTCGCTCGCATGGGACATGAAGCCGTTTCGCGTTTCACCATCACGAGCAAAGGGCTTTTGCGGCGCACAAAAAGCCCTTAGAGGTGCGCCGTCAGACCAATTCCACGGCAAGAGAGGCCGACCGATGCGCATTTCCGAGATCCCCGCCGGGGAGAATCCGCCCGAAGACATCAACGTCATTATCGAAGTCCCCCTCGGCAACGAACCGATCAAGTACGAGTTCGACAAGCCGTCCGGCGCGATCTTCGTTGACCGTTTCCTCTACACCTCGATGCGCTACCCCTGTAACTACGGGTTCATGCCGCACACGCTGTCGGGCGATGGCGACCCTGTCGATGTCATGGTGCTGGGCAACCGTCCGCTGGTTCCGGGCTGCGTCCTCCGCGCGCGTCCGATCGGTGTCCTGATCATGGAAGACGAGGCTGGCCTCGACGAAAAGATTCTCGCCGCACCGCACCCGAAGCTGACGCGCTTCTACGACAACATCAGAACCTATGAAGACGTCCAGCCCACGTTGCTCGAGCGCATCTGGCATTTCTTTGACCACTACAAGGATCTCGAGCCGAACAAGTGGGTCAAGGTCATCGAGTGGAAGGGAAAGGACGAAGCCGAGCGCCTGATCCAGGAAGGCGTCGCCAACTACAAGCCTGAGTGATCTCGCTCAGCATACGATACGAAAAAAGGCGGGCCGAGGCCCGCCTTTCTTTTTGCCGACAGGCCGGCGCTCAATCACGTGCACCCTGGCTTCCCGCAGCTTCAGGCACGGGGTTCGGGTCCGGGAATCCGCGCTGGCGCATCAGGGCACTGACCGTGACATCCTTGCCGCGGAAAGCCCTGTATCCCTCCGTAGGCGGAATGGTATTGCCAACGGATAGCACGTGATCGACAAAGGCCTGCGCCACGTCGGGGTCGTAGGCACCGCCGTCGGCCTCGGCAAAGGCTTCCCAGGCATCAGCCGCGAAGGTGTCGGCCCAGAGATAGGCATAGTAGCCCGCTGCATAGCCTTCGCCCGAGAAGATGTGAGCGAAATGGGGCATGCGGTGCCGCATGGGCAGCTCCGACGGCATGCCAAGCTCTTCGAGGGTGGTGCGCTCGAACTCGGCGGCGTCGATGTTCGACGGGTCTTCCAACGTGTGCAGTTTCATGTCGACCAGCGCCGAGGCCAGATACTCCGTGGTCGCAAAGCCCTGGTTGAACGTCGCAGCATTCTCGATCTTCTGGACAAGCTCTTCCGGGATCGGCTCGCCCGTGTCGACATGGACTGCGTAGGTCTGAAGGATCTCGGGCGTTGCCAGCCAGTTCTCGTGAACCTGGCTTGGGAACTCGACATAGTCGCGCGGGACAGCCGTGCCGGCAAGTGATGGGTAGACCACATCTGACAGCAGGCCGTGCAGCGCGTGGCCGAACTCGTGGAAAAGGGTTTCCGCATCGTCCCACGAGATCAGCGTCGCTTCACCCTCGGGAGCCTTCACGAAGTTCGAGTTGTTCGAGACGATCGGAAGGGTCTCGCCATCAAGTTTGTTCTGGGTCCGGTAGGCGTTCATCCACGCGCCCGAACGCTTCCCGTCGCGGGCATAAGGGTCGAAATACCAAAGCCCCTTCAGCTTGCCGTCCTTGTAGACTTCCCAGACCTTCACGTCAGGATGGAAAACGGGGACGTTGTCGATCGGTCCACGGAATTCGAGGCCGTAAAGCTCGTTAGCCATCCAGAACATCCCCTCACGGAGATTGTCGAGCTGGAGGTATTGCTTCACTTCACCGGCGTCGAGGTCATACTTCTCCTTGCGGACTTTCTCCGCATAGAAACGGTAGTCCCACGGCTCGATGGTGATGTCCGCGCCTTCGCGATCGGCAACGGCCTGCATGTCGGCGACTTCCTCGGCGACGCGGGCCTTGGCTGCGGGCCAGACACTCATCATCAGTTCCATTGCCGCTTCCGGCGTCCGGGCGACCTGCTTCTCCAGCGCCCGATCGGCAAATGTGCCGTATCCCTGCAGCTTCGTCCGTTCACCGCGGAGTTTCATGATCTCCGAGATGATCGCCTTGTTGTCGTACGCATCGTTGTTGTCGCCGCGGCTGTAGTAGTTCCGCCACACCGTCTCGCGGAGGTCGCGCTCGGTGGAATAGGTGAGGAACGGGTCCATCGACGAGCGGGTGTTGGTCACGGCGTATTTGCCGGGCTGGCCCTTGGCTTCCGCAGCCGCGGCCATGGCTTCGACGAGGTCCTCAGGCAAGCCACCGAGCTGGTCCTCGTCGAGGAAGGTCACGTAGCTGCCTTCGTCGTGCAGGAGGTTCTGAGAGAACTTCGTGTAGAGCTCGTTGAGCCGCTCGTTGATGTCGGCGATCTTCTCCTTGGTCTCTTCATCGAGAGCTGCGCCCGAGCGGGCGAAGTCAGTGTAGTAGTCCCAGACAAGGCGCTGCTGCACCGGGTCGAGGGCCGCCATCGCGTCTTCGTCATTGTAGATCGCGGCGATACGCTCGAACAGGGCCGTGTTGCCGATGACCTTGGCGGAATAGTCCGAGGTCAGAGGAACGAGCTTCGTCTCGATCTCCTGGAATTCGGGGCTCGACAGGTTCGAGGACCAGATGCCGTAATAGGTGTAGAAACGGTCGAGGGCCTGCCCCTGGCGCTCCATCGCGACAATGGTGTTCTCGAAGGTCGGCGGCTCGTCGGAATTGGCGATGGCGTCGATCTCGGCGAGGCCTTCAGCGATCGCGGCTTTCAAGGCGGGCTCGAAGTCGGCCAGCTCGACCTTGTCGAAGGCGGGCACGCCGCCATAGGGGCCTTCGAAGGGTGCGGTCAGGGCGAAGTCCGCCGTGCTCGGCGCCTCGGTCATTTCAGCTTCCGCAGAAGTCTCCGCGTTCATTTCTTCGTTCGCTCCCCCGCAGGCCGCGAGCGCCACGAGCGCTGCGCCCAGAAACAGACTTTTTCTCACCGGATACCCTTTCGGTTTGTGATCACGGCGGAACTAGCAGATTTTTGCGCGGCAACGGTAGGGGGCTGGGAATAACCCTCGTTCAGGGTCTGCGCATCAGTCGAAAACGACTGTCCGCGCCCCGCTCAGGAACACCCGGCCCTCTGCATGGGCCTTGACAGCGCGGGCGAGGACCCGAGCCTCGATGTCCCGGCCCATTTCCACGAGCCTGTCGGGCGTGGCTCGGTGATCGACGCTGACAGCTTCCTGCGCGATGATCGGACCCTCGTCGAGATCGGCGGTCACGTAATGCGCGGTCGCACCGATCAGCTTCACGCCGCGGGCATGGGCCTGGTGGTAGGGGCGTGCGCCCTTGAAGCTCGGAAGGGCAGAGTGGTGGATGTTGATACAGCGGCCTTCAAGCTCCCTACACAGATCATTCGACAACACCTGCATGTAGCGGGCGAGGACAACGAACTCTGCCGAGGTCTCATCAATCAGTTTACGGAGCTGGTCTTCGGCCTGCGGCTTTGTCTCCTTCGAGACGGGGATGTGGTCGAAGCGGATCTCATGCCGGTCGGCGTGCCAGCGCGCATCCTCATGGTTCGATGCGATGCCGACGATATCGGCGCCGAGCCTGTCGCTCCGGTGCCGGAAAAGAAGGTCGTTGAGGCAGTGGTCCATCTTCGAGGCGAGGACAAGGACCTTGGGCCTGTAGCCCGCCGGACGCAGATTCCAGGCGAGGTCGCGCCGAAGCGCGACTTCACCGAAGGCGCGGCCGAAGTCCTCAGCATCAAAAACATCACTCGTCTCGAAGCGCGCCCAGACGAAAAAGCGCCCGGACACGCTGTCAGCGAAGTCATGGCTCTCCACCACGCTGAGCCCGCGATCGGCGAGGAACGCCATGACGCTCGCAAGGATGCCCACAGCATCCGGACTGGCGGTTCGCAGAATGTGAGACTGATGCCCACTCATCGGCTTAGTGTTTCCCCAGAGCGGGATGACGTCAAATTCGGTGGTCGCTGAGGTGAACGGTCCGCGGACATGGCGGCCAGCCGGAAGCCCTGCGAATCCTTCCGGTGGGCTCGGCCCTCGGATCGACGATAAAGCGAAAGCGCGTCCCGTCCGGCTTCCGCCCTTTCGCGGACGAGGCCGGGCGTGGGTAGATCCTCGATCGCTTGTCCCGGCAAGGCATGCTCCAGCGCGATCTCCTTCACGCGGCGCGAAGCTGCGCCGCGAGCCTCCCTCCCGGTGCGGAACCCGAAGATCTTTCGCGGCAATAGCATCGCTTTGGCAAACGCTCCGCCGCGGGCAACGTCGTCCCAGAAAGCGGCAAGGGCGTCGCGGGCACCCTGGCGGCCCCCTCGGACAAGCCCCGTCGCGAGGATAGCGGCATTCATTGCCCCGGCAGAAGCGCCGGAGAGAGCAGTCAAAGGACGATCCTCAGCCTCGAGCAGCTTGTCGAGTGCGCCATAGGTAAAAGCGCCAAGCGCGCCTCCGCCCTGCAACGCGAGGACACGGCCTCGCGTGCGGCCGTCAAAGGCCGAAACGGCGCGCCTGAGCAGCCGCCGCGGATTGAGGGGCTGTTGGTGATCCATGGCGGGCGGCTCTCAAAACCTGCGTTTGCAGAGGATAGTCCTCTGTGGGTTGACGATTTCTTCCACGACTCGATGCGGCGCACAAAAAAGCCGGGCGCGTGGCCCGGCTTCTGTTCCGAGATAGGAAAAGCGGCTCAGCCTGCCTTGTTCACGCGCATGTACCACTCGACCAGACGGCGGACCTGGCGGGGGGTGTAGCCACGCTCGGTCATGCGGCTGACGAAATCGTCGTGCTTCTTGGCGGTCTCGCTGTCCTTCTTCGAGTCGAAGGAGATGACCGGGAGGAGGTCTTCCACCTGGGTGAACATCCGCTTCTCGATGACGGAGCGGAGCTTCTCGTAGCTGGTCCAGCTCGGGTTCTTGCCGCCATGGGCCGCGCGGGCGCGGAGGGCGAACTTGACCACCTCGTTCCGGAAGTCCTTCGGGTTCGCGATGCCCGCGGGCTTCTCGATCTTCGAGAGCTCCTGGTCCAGCGTGTTGCGGTCGAGGAGCTGGCCG
Organism: Parvularcula lutaonensis; assembly: GCF_014651915.1. Classification (GTDB taxonomy): domain Bacteria; phylum Pseudomonadota; class Alphaproteobacteria; order Caulobacterales; family Parvularculaceae; genus Parvularcula; species Parvularcula lutaonensis. The sequence continues at coordinate 222,425 of NZ_BMXU01000002.1, read as the reverse complement.
GTGTCGGGATCCTTGAAGTCCTGGTCCTCGATCCACGCATCGGCATAGGCGATGTAGCGGTCGAAGAGGTTCTGTCCGTACTCGCCGTAGCTTTCGAGATACGCCTTCTGGATCTCTTTGCCGATGAAGTCGGCGTAGCGGGGGGCGAGTTCAGCCTTGATGAACTCGAGATATTTCTTCTCGACCTCGTCAGGGAACTGCTCCCGGCGGATGGAGTTCTCGAGAACATACATCAGGTGCACCGGGTCGGCCGAAACCTCTTCGGTGTCGAAGTTGAAGGTCTCCGACAGCACCTTGAAGGCGAAGCGGGTAGAGATCCCGTCCATGCCCTCATCGACGCCGGCGGCATCGCGGTACTCCTGGTGGCTCTTCGCCTTGGGGTCTGTGTCCTTCAGCTTCTCGCCGTCATAGACCCGCATCTTGGAGTAGAGGTTCGAGTTCTCGTGCTCCTTGAGGCGCGTGAGAACCGAGAAACGGGCCAGCATCGGCAGTGTCTCAGGCGCACATGGCGCGTCGGAAAGCTCCGAGGATTTCAGCAGCTTCTCGTAGATCTGGGTCTCTTCGGTGGGACGCAGCGCATACGGAACTTTGACGACCGAGATCCGGTCGAGGAAGGCCTCGTTGTTGCGGTTGTTACGGAAGGCTTGCCATTCGCTCTCGTTCGAGTGCGCGAGGATGATGCCTTGGAAGGGGATCGGTCCGAGCGACTCGGTGCCGACATAGTTGCCTTCCTGCGTCGCGGTCAGCAGCGGGTGCAGGACCTTGATCGGCGCCTTGAACATCTCGACGAATTCGAGAAGCCCCTGGTTCGCGTGACACAGGCCACCCGAGTAGGAATAGGCGTCGGTGTCATCTTGGCTGAAGTGCTCGAGCTTCCTGATGTCGACCTTGCCGACCAGGGCAGAGATGTCTTGGTTGTTCTCGTCACCCGGCTCGGTCTTCGTGATTGCGATCTGGCGCAGCTTGGACGGGTAGAGCTTGACCACCGAGAATTTCGAGATGTCGCCTCCATACTCGTCGAGGCGCTTCACGGCCCATGGAGACATGATGCCGGTCAGGCGGCGGCGCTCGATGCCGTATTTTTCTTCGAGGAGGTTTTTCAGGTCCTCGGTCTGGAACAGGCCCAGCGGGCTTTCGAAGACGGGCGAGAGTTCGTCGCCGGCCTTGAGGACGTAGATCGGGTACTCTTCCATCAGGTCCTTGAGGCGCTCGGCGAGCGATGACTTGCCGCCGCCGACCGGGCCGAGGAGGTAGAGGACCTGGCGCTTTTCTTCGAGGCCCTGCGCGGCGTGACGGAAGTAGCCGACGATCCGCTCGATCGTGTCTTCCATGCCGTAGAAGCCGTCGAAGGCCTTATAGCGCTTGATGGTGCGGTTGAAGAAAATCCGGCTGAGGCGCGGATCCTTCGACGTATCGATCATTTCCGGTTCGCCGATGGCCTTGACCATCCGCTCCGCCGGGGAGGCATACATCATGACGTCGTCGCGGCACGCCAGCAGGTAGTCGCGCAGCGACATCTCCTCGTGCTTGGTCCGCTCATAGCCTTCAGAGAAGGCGTCGAAGACATCCAGTCCTTCCGTCATCGTCATGCTCATTTTCTGCCACCGATTCTGCCAGCCCCTGACGGCCGGCGGTTCGCCCGCGGGGGCGCCGTATTCCCCGCTCACGCGCTACGCACACAGGTGGTCCGGCCGTGTCTAACCGGGCCGCAATCTTGAGGTTAACCGTGAGGCGTTAAAGCTTTGCCATCACAGTCTGCCAATTGCGGCGCTATGAACGCATGATTGCGCTCAGGACCACCGATACAACATATAGGATGTGCCTGCGCCGCGTGATCCCGCAAGGTCCTTATTCTGAACAATTGCGCAAATTTTCTGCGACGTTGCCGCACAGTGACGGTGATACGTGAACGGATGTTCAGGTTCCATCGGCTGGCACCGAAGGGGGGAGAGTGCTGCTCACCTCACGCCCAGTAGGGAGGCGGCAGATCGCCTCTCATCGCGAGGTCTGCCGTAGCTTTGAGAGTTTCCAAAGCGGTCTCGATCAGGGCGGGATCGGCGAACTCCTCCTGCCAGACGACATAGGCAGGGTAAGGGAACACAGGCGCGCCTTCGATCCGGTGGAGCAGGCCCTCGTCCATGTGCGGCTCGATGATGCGGCGGGGGAAATAGCCGGCTCCGCCCTGATTGATGACGAGGTTCACGCCAAGGGCCCCGAGATCGATGGACAAGCCAGGGTTGTGAAGATCGGGGAACTGGGCCGCGTGCCATTCCGTGAAGCCCGTGCCCCAATCGCAGAAGATATAGTTTTCTTCGAGCGGTCGTTTTGCATCGGCCGTCACCAGGACGAGCTGGTCCTCGATCAGCTCTTGGATGGCGAGGCCGGGGCGGTGCTCCGGACGATAGATCACGGCCATGTCGAGGGTGCCCTCGGACATCTCGCGCATCAGCCGCTGGGGCATCCCGGAGCTCAAACGCAGGGCCACACGCGGGCAGCGCTCCTGAAAGCCCGGGACCCAGCGGGTGAGGAGCCGGTTCCACAGCGAATACTGCCCTCCAACTACGAGGGTGTCGTCGAAGGCTTCGGGCACCGCGACCTGGTGCTTAGCCTCCTCCCAGACCCGGACCATGGACCGGGCGAAGCGGTAGAACTGCTGCCCCTGCGGCGTGAGCGCCGTGCCCGCCTTCGAGCGGGTGAAGAGCGGCTTGCCGAGCAGTTCCTCCAGCGCCTTGATCCACGCGGACACCGTCGACTGCGTGACGAACAGCCTCTTCGAAGCGGCGACGAAGTTCCCGGCTTCGACAATGGCGAGGAAGGTGCGGGCTTGGTTGACGTCCATGATCGTTCGACATTCTCGATTGCAAACCGCAATTCTATTCGTTTGCCCGGAGCATGTCACTGCGCCATCTCTGATCCCGTCGCTGGCACCAAGGTACTTCGCCAGGCCGAGGACGACCTGAAGGATGCCCGCTTGAAAGAACACCGCGGCAAGGACAACATCGCCGATGGCAAGAAGAAGCTCGCCAAGGGTGAGAAGCTGGTCTCCGAAGGCCGCCGCGAGATGGAAGAGGTCCAGCAGGAATACCGCAGCCTCGCCATGGCGATCCGCTAACGGATGAAAAGACTGGCGCCGCGCGTGGGATCATGCGCGGCGTTTCGCTCTGCCTGACGAAGGCCGAGCCCGTTCTCGCGCCGCAGGGGTGGGCCTCGCGGCGCGAGAGCGCGTTTAGCGGGCGGTGGACTGCACGCCGTCGCCGAACTCGGTCGGTTTGTCCTCGTCCAGAAGGTCTTCGCCCGATTTCTGACGGTCTTCGTCGACTTTCTCTTCCAGCGTCCGGTCAGGTGAGACGTCTTCTTCCTCAACGCTGGCTTTCGGTGAGGGCTTTTTTGGCGGCGAAGGTTCGAAGGGTTGCTCGCTCTTGTGGACCACCGCCGTGAGGGCGTCAGGGATCTGGTCAATGCGGAGGCGGTAGATCGGCTCGGGCAGGGTGAAGCCTTGTTCCTCGAGTTCCATCTTGACCACCCGGATCGCGGAGGACCGGGCTTTCAGGAAGTCGGTGTTCGTTTGGTTGATCCAGAACGCGTAGGTGATGACGATATTGCTGTCGCCGACTTCCTCGACCCAGGCCTGGGCGGGCGGGTCCAGAAGCGGGAACTTGAGGGCGCGAAGCTTGGCGAGCCCTGCTTCCATCGCAGCCTTCGGATCGTCTTCAGCATCAATTCCGAGGACGAAAGTGATCCGTCGTTCGGGGTTCCGCGAATAGTTGAGAATGACGGCCTTGAACACCTGGCTGTTGGGGATGCGCAGGTGGTTGCCGTCAGGGGTCATCAGGATCGTCGCGCGGCTCGTGAGGCGGACGACGACCCCGAGTTTCCCGTCGATCTCGACAAGGTCCTTAGGCCTGAAGGGCTGGCGGATCGACAGCATCACCGAGGCGATGAAATTCTCGATGGTGTCGCGGATGGTGAAGCCCACGGCGATGCCGACGACGCCCGCTGCCCCCAGGATGGCCGACAGGATCGCCACGGCGTCGAGAATGTTCAGCGCGAAGACGATGCCGAGGAGGAGAAAGACGACAGGGATCAGCCGCCGCAACAGCTGCTCGATGAGCTCGCTGCCGCGCGAGAGACGCTTGGTCAAAAAATCACGGGAGCCAAGGAAGGCGCCGATCATCCAGAAGATCAGGACCGAGATCACTGCGACGACCAAAAGGGGTGTCATGCCCCAGATCGTCTCGATCAGCTCCTGTGTCCTCTCGGCGGCGGAGAGAGGCTCTCCTCCACCGCTTCGATGCTTTCCTCGAGCTGCATCAGCTGTTCCGGGCCAGCGCTTTGTCGATCAGTTCTGCGGTGTTTTCAGCACCGTAGATCGCAACGAACGGACCCATGCGCGGGCCTTCGGACTGGCCGAACACGACCTCGTAGAGGCCCTTGAACCATTCGCGGATGTTCTCGTAGTTCTGCGCCTTGCCAGCGTCGAAGACGAGGGTCTGGTAGACGTCCTCCTCCTTGCCGTCACCGACCTCCTTGAGGCTAGCCGACAGCATTTCGAGAGCCGCGCGTTCCTGGTCCGTTGGTGCACGGAACTGCTTCTTCGGCAGGACAAAGTCCTGGAAGTAGTTCACCGCGTAGCCGAGCATCGGCTCGAGGGCCCGCATTTCGGCTTCGGACGCATCCGGACGGTATTTCTGGACAAAGCCGCGCAACACGTCCGGGTCCGAGGTCCCCGAGGCATCAACGATATTGAGAAGCAGGCCGAAGCTCACCGGAGGCGTCGTGTCCGGCACTTCGCCCTGGTGGATGAAGAAGGCCGGGTTCTCGACCTTCTTCGCGTCTTCCTGCTCCGCATACTTGCCGACATGGGTCCAGTATTCGTCAGCCTGCTTCGGGATGACGTCGAAATAGAGCTTCTTGGCCTTCTTCGGCGCGGTGAAGTTGAAGAGCTGCAGCGTCTCGGGCGCGGCATAGCGCAGCCATTCGTCGATGGTCAGGCCATTGCCTTTCGTCTTCGAGATCTTCTTTCCGTGCTCGTCGAGGAAGAGCTGGTAGTTGAAACCGGCTGGCGGCTCGGAGCCCAGTGCACGGACGATCCTGGAGGACAGCCTCGTCGACTCCGTCAGGTCCTCGCCCGCCATTTCGTAGTCGACCTCGAGAGCGTACCAGCGACCGGCCCAGTCGGCTTTCCACTGGAGCTTGCAGGCGCCGCCCGTGACTTTCTGCTCGCGCCGGGTGCCGTCCTCGTCCTCGTAGACGATGGTGCCGGAGGCGGCGTCGCGTTCCAGCAGCGGAACATACAGCACACGGCCGGTCGCGGGGCTGATCGGCAGGATCGGAGAATAGGTCTTGCGGCGTTCCTCCCCAAGGGTCGGCAGGATGATGTCCATGACTTCGTCATAGACCTCCAGCATACGGAGCAGCGCCTTGTCGAGCTTGCCCGTCTCATAGGCTTCGGTCGCGGAGACGAATTCGTAGTCGAAACCGAAGCGATCGAGGAAAGCCCGCAGCTTGGCGTTGTTGCTGGCCGCAAAGCTCTCATACTCGCCCGATGGGTCGGGGACACGGGAGAGGGGCTTTTGCAGGTGCTCTTCGAGAATTTCGGCATTGGGAACCGGCGGGACCTTCCGCATACCGTCCATGTCGTCCGAAACACAGAGAATGCGCGTCTCGTATTCCGGGCAGAGCAGGCCGAAGGCAAAACGCACCATCGAGGTGCGGGCCACTTCTCCGAAGGTGCCGATATGGGGCGGGCCCGACGGGCCATATCCGGTCTCGAAGGTCACGAGGCCGTCCTTCTTGCCCATCTTGTCCAGACGCTTTTTCAGGGCCTTAGCTTCTTGGAAGGGCCAGGCTTTCGCGTTTTGGAGGATGGCGGGGTCGAAGGATCTATCAGTCATGCCGCGGGATATAACGGCTTCCGCGCGCGAGGATAGGGGGAACATCCGCCGCGGTCAGGCCTTGTCGGGAACCGTCTCCTCAAGCGGCGCGCTAACCGCATCGGGCATGTGCTCGCAGGCTTCGGTCATCTTCTCGTTGAGTTCGGCATTCCTGGCGCGCCTCCGCCGCACCCAGTTGGCGACGCGCTCGCTCCCGAGAACGAGAAGCGCAAGGCCGGGGATCAGGAACAGGAAGCCGAGCGGCATGGGCGAGACGAAGATGATCCCGCCGATCATAGCCAGAACCGTTCCGAGAGTGACGTAGAGAGCCTTGCGCATCGCGGCTCCTTCAAGGTCGCGTTCGTTGGCAGAACACGCCCCGCGGCGGTCGTGTTCCACCTTGGCACCGCTGTGGGTCTCAACAGTCTCGGAAAACAGAGCGAACGCGGGGGGCGGGCCAAGAACGGCGAGGTGGCCGCGTCCTGACCGCGCTCGTTCTGATGGCGGCGCGCCAAATGGGCTCCCGCGTGGGAGCCCCCCAAGCCTATTGGTTTATGTACCGCTTGGCTTCGTACCTGGCGATGGCACGGTTGTGGACTTCGTCCGGGCCATCGGCCAGGCGCAGGGTCCGCATGTGGGCGTAGATCTCCGCAAGGTGGAAATCGTCCGAGACCCCGGCGCCGCCATGGGCCTGGATGGCGTCGTCGATGATCTTGAGCGCCATGTTCGGCGCCGCGACCTTGATCATCGCGATCTCGCCCTTCGCCGCCTTGTTGCCGACCGTGTCCATCATGTAGGCCGCCTTGAGGCATAGCAGGCGCACCATCTCGATATTGGTCCGCGCTTCGCCGATCCGCTGTTCCCAGACCGAGTGCTTGATGATCTCCTTGCCGAAGGCTTTGCGGGTCATCAGGCGCTTGACCATGGCCTCGAGCGCGCGCTCGGCGGCACCGATCGTCCGCATGCAGTGGTGGATACGGCCCGGTCCAAGCCGGCCTTGCGCGATCTCGAAGCCGCGACCTTCGCCGAGCAGCATGTTCGACGCAGGGACCCGCACATTGTCGAGCTTCACTTCCATGTGTCCGTGGGGCGCGTCGTCATAGCCAAAGACCGGCAGGTGACGCTCGACCGTGACGCCTTCTGCATCGGCGGGAACGAGGATCATGGACTGCTGGTTGTAGGTGTTCGCGTCGGGGTCGGTCTTGCCCATGACAATATAGACCGCACACCGAGGGTCGCCTGCACCCGAAGACCACCATTTGCGCCCATTGATGACGTACTCGTCGCCATCGCGCTCGATCCGGCATTCGATGTTGGTGGCGTCCGAAGAAGCGACGGCCGGCTCGGTCATCAAGAATGCAGAGCGGATCTTGCCGTCGAGGAGGGGCATGAGCCACCGCTCTTTCTGCTCCTCCGTGCCGTATTTATAGAGCACTTCCATATTGCCGGTATCGGGCGCTGCGCAGTTGAAGACCTCCGGCGCGATGTGGCACTTGCCGGTGATCTCCGCGATCGGAGCGTATTCGAGGTTGGTGAGCCCGGCGCCAAGTTCGGGGTCTGGCAGGAACATGTTCCACAGGCCAGCGTCCCTGGCCTTGTCTTTCAGCTCCTCGATGACCGGCGGAATTTTCCAAGGGTCGCCCGCGGCACGAAACTCAGCGTGCTGTTTTTTGTAGGTCTCGTAGCCGTCCCAGACATGGGCGGACATGAAGTCCTCGACCCGGCGGATGAAGTCCTTGGTCCTGTCGGAATGTTCAAAATGCATGGGCGGCCTCCCTGGCGCGCGGTTCTCGTTGTTGGGAGAGACTGTGCCTTCCCATCGGGCCGCGGTCAAAGGGGTTGCTGCTCAGCCGCGCCGTGCCCGGAAGAAGTCCCGCAACAGCCCAGCCGCATCTTCGGCGCGAACGCCCGGCGTTACTCGCGGCCTGTGATGCAGGGTCTTTTGCTCGAAGAGCCGCGGGCCATTCTCCACCGCGCCGCCTTTCGGATCGGACGCGCCATAGACCAGCCTTGCGATCCTCGCATGGCTGATCGCGCCGGCGCACATCGCGCAGGGCTCGAGGGTCACCACCAGCGTGCAGCCTGGGAGGCGGTAATTGCCAAGCTTCGCTGCCGCGGCCCTGAGCGCCGCGATTTCGGCATGGGCGGTCGGATCGTGCTCCCTGATCGGAGCGTTGTGTCCCTCGGCAAGAACGGCGCCGTCGGGTCCGAGCACGAGGGCGCCGACCGGCACTTCGTCGCGCTCCGCCGCTGCGCGCGCCAGTTCCAGCGCCCGCGTCATCGCATCTTCATCGTTCATCGGCCCCGCTTACGGCGCGCCTACATCTTGGAGAAGGGGTCCACCGGTTCGAGGCCAAAGCTCTTGCTCGGCGTACCGTAGTCACCGAGCAACACTTCATAATGGAGATGCACCGGGATCCTGTAGCTCGCGGTGTTACCCATGATGCCGAGCTGGGTGCCGAGCTTCACCGCTTTGCCCTGTCCGGCCGCTCCCGTGCGCGAAGCGAGATGGGCGTAGCGGGTGTAAACGCCTGCGCCATGGTCGATCAGCACATAGTTGCCGTAATCATCACGGTAGCCTGACTCGAGGACCGTCCCCGGTCCCGCGGCGACGACTGGGCCAGCCGGGTCGCTTTGGTAGTCCACGCCCTTGTGCAACCTTCCGTTCCGGCTGCCGAACGAGGAACTCAGGCAACCTCGGGGCGCTGGGTTCACCAGCAGCTTGACGCCGTTGAATGTCGCGAAGGGCCTGTAGCCGCGGACCTTGCCTTGGCCATCTGTTGCCGGCGCGTTGCTCACCTGCATACGCGGGCAAAGCGACAGCGAATCCTCTGGCGCGAAACCGACGGCGGCACCCGACGGTGCGGAAGCCAGTTCGCGCTTGTCTCCTGTCGATGGTCCGGAGCCGTCCGGGGATGCGCAGGCCACAAGGAGGCCGCTGAACGCGAGAGCAAGGAGTGTCCGGGTAATGTTCACCATCTTGTGAGCGTGTCACAGAGCCTGGTTGCTCGCAAATCTTGCGGCCCGGACCAGATTTTTTGCGGTCAGAGTTATTGACGCGTCCCAAGCATCACTTAGATAGGCCGTTAGCAGCCAGCACTGGAGAGTGCTAAAACCGGCTGCACGAAGTTCAACGCTAGAGAAAATCTGGAGAGCAGCATGGCTTTCAGACCGCTCCACGACCGTGTCCTCGTCCGCCGCATCGAAGAAGACGACAAGACCGCCGGCGGCATCATCATTCCTGACACCGCCAAGGAAAAGCCGCAGCAGGGCGAAATCGTTGCCGTGGGTTCCGGCATCCGCTCTGAAAATGGCGACATCACGCCGCTCGACGTGCGCGAAGGCGATCGAGTGCTGTTCGGCAAATGGTCGGGCACCGAAGTGAAGATCGACGGTGAGGATCTCCTCATCATGAAGGAAAGCGACATCCTGGGCATCCTTTCGTAACGCCCCGTCTCGCTTCGTCAGTACAAAGACATAGAATTCAGGAGAAAGCACATGGCAGCTAAAGAAGTCCGCTTCGAAGCCGATGCCCGCGAGAAGATGCTCAAGGGCGTCGACATCCTCGCCAACGCCGTGAAAGTGACCCTCGGCCCGAAAGGCCGCAACGTGGTCATCGAAAAGTCCTTTGGCGCTCCGCGCGTCACCAAGGACGGTGTCTCGGTCGCCAAGGAAATCGAACTCGAAGACAAGTTCGAGAACATGGGCGCCCAGATGGTCAAGGAAGTCGCTTCCAAGACCAACGACATTGCCGGTGACGGCACCACCACCGCGACCGTGCTGGCCCAGGCCATCGTCCGGGAAGGCGCCAAGTCGGTTGCGGCCGGCATGAACCCGATGGACCTCAAGCGCGGTATCGACACCGCCGTCGCCCGCGTCCTCGACACCATCAAGTCGAACTCGGTCCCTGTCGAAGGTTCGCAAGGCATCACCCAGGTCGGCACCATCTCGGCCAATGGTGAGGCTGCGATCGGTGAAATGATCGCCCACGCGATGGAAAAGGTCGGCAACGAAGGCGTCATCACGGTCGAAGAGTCGAAAACGGCTGAAACCGAACTCGAAGTCGTCGAAGGCATGCAGTTCGACCGCGGCTACCTGTCGCCCTACTTCGTCACCAATGCCGAGAAGATGACCGTCGAGCTCGAGGACCCGTTCATCCTGCTGCACGAGAAGAAACTCTCGAACCTGCAGTCGATGCTCCCGCTCCTCGAACAGGTTGTCCAATCCTCGCGTCCGCTGCTCATCATTGCTGAGGACGTGGAAGGCGAAGCCCTCGCCACCCTCGTGGTCAACAAGCTCCGTGGCGGCCTGAAAGTCGCTGCCGTGAAGGCTCCGGGCTTCGGCGACCGCCGCAAGGCGATGCTCGAAGACATCGCGATCCTCACCGGTGGCCAGGTTGTCTCCGAAGACCTCGGCATCAAGCTCGAGAATGTCGGCCTCGACATGCTCGGCACGGCGAAGCGCGTGGTCATCACCAAGGACGACACGACCATCGTCGACGGTGCTGGCGACAAGCAGGACATCGAAGCCCGCACGGCCCAGATCCGTCAGCAGATCGAGACGACCACCTCGGACTACGACCGTGAGAAGCTGCAGGAGCGCCTCGCGAAACTCGCTGGCGGTGTCGCGGTGATCAAGGTCGGCGGTGCCACCGAGGTCGAGGTGAAAGAGCGCAAGGACCGCGTCGACGACGCGCTGAACGCCACCCGCGCTGCGGTTGAGGAAGGCATCGTCCCGGGCGGCGGTACGGCCCTGCTCTATGCCTCGCGTTCGCTCGACGACCTGAAAGGCGAAAACGCCGACCAGGATGCCGGTATCGCGATTGTCCGCCGTGCCCTCCAGGCGCCGCTTCGCCAGATCGCCGAGAACGCAGGCAACGAGGGCTCGATCGTCGTCGGCAAGCTCCTCGAGCAAGACGACGTGAAGTTCGGCTTCAACGCCCAGACCGAAGAGTACGGCAACCTGCTCGAGATGGGCATCGTGGACCCGGCGAAAGTCGTCCGTACCGCCCTGCAGGACGCGGCCTCGGTCGCTGGCCTCCTGATCACCACGGAAGCCATGATTGCCGAAGCGCCGAAGAAAGAAGGCGCCGGTCCGGCCATGCCCGACATGGGCGGCATGGGCGGCATGATGTAAGCCAAGGCTGCATCAGCCCGGTATGTGAGAAGGGCGGCCCTCGGGCCGCCCTTTTTTCTTATGTCGTGGCCTTGGTGGAACAATAATCGACGCCATGCTGCGCCTGCGAAGATATGCTGGTGGTCAGACGCGGTCAGGTATGTATTGTTTGATGAACAGGCGAATAAAGATTGTGGAAAACCCTCACTGCAGTGATATGTGAGAACAGAACACTGAGCTCCAGCCCCGCATGAATGCTAGGTTCCAGGCCTGTTCTACACGAAGGCGCGAGAGATCTTTCTTTTCTTCTTCCCAAGGCGCGAATCTTCGTTGTACCGTTCTCCCTCCGGCATGAAGCCCGGAGATACCTTCTCGCCAGAAGGGAGAGAGACGATGATCAAGGGTTTTCTGAGGCGACGCCAGGACCAGGGCCGCGCCGGCGACATGGCTGCTGAGAGCCGGGCCTACGACATCACGAGCGCCCGTCTTCCCGGACGCTCGATCATCGCATTCGAAAAGCGCGGTGGATCGGCCGCTGCGCTGGAAGTAACCGAACGCGGTGCCGAGATCCTCAAGGGCCTTGCTGCCGGAGCTATCCTGTCGGAGCTCGACGAAGTGCGTGCAGCGCGGTCCGATCTCTCCATGCCGCTCATCCGCGACGAGGGGGCGAGCCGCGAGGAGGCGGAGGCATTCATCCAGTCCCTCGACCTCCTCGATGGTGCAGAAAAGCGGGCTTTGATGGGGGCGCTGCCCCGGTGACCTGAAGCCCGCTTCGCAGGCGGGCGTCCCGCCGTCGTTTCTTCCCGCGACCAGAGGGCGCTCGCCAAGCGGCTCCGGACCCGCTCTAAGGCGGCTGTGCCTGAACTTCCCGAAGTCGAAACCGTCCGCCGTGGGCTGGAGCCGGTGCTGACCGGCGCCACGATCCGTGCCGTTGACCAGCGCCGCCCGGACCTGCGCTTCCCGTTTCCTGAGCGCTTCGCCGAGCGGCTGACCGGCGCGCGCATCGAGGGTGTCGGCCGGCGTGCAAAATTCCTGATGTTCCCGCTTTCCACGGGCGAGACCGTGCTTGGCCATCTTGGCATGACCGGGCGCTTCTCGGTGGAGGAGGGTGCGAAGACCCTCGAGCCCGGTGCCTTCTACGCTCCCGACCCGCCAAAGGGGCACGAGCATCTCCGTCTCGATCTCAGAAAAGCCGGTGGCGGGCGGGCATTCGTCACTTACTCCGACCCCCGCCGTTTCGGCTTTTTCGAGATCGTACAGACAGTGGAGATCGAAGACACGCCGCGCTTCCGCGCTCTCGGACCCGAGCCCCTAGGCAATGGTTTCCATGCGCAGGCGTTGCTCGAGAAGCTTTCGGGCAGGAAGATGCCGCTCAAGGCCGCTCTTCTCGACCAGTCCGTCGTGGCGGGGCTTGGCAACATCTATGTTTGCGAGGCGCTCTACCTGGCCGGCCTGTCGCCGAGGCGGAAGGCTTGCACGGTTGGCGCGACGCGTGCCGGACGACTTGTCGCGGCGATCAGGGACGTCCTCACGAAGGCGATCGAAGCGGGGGGCTCGACCCTTCGCGACTATGCCGCAGCTGACGGCAAGCAGGGGGCTTTCCAGCAGCAATTTCATGTCTATGACCGGGAAGGCGACGCCTGCGGCCAATGCGGGCGCGAGGTCCAGCGTATCGTCCAGTCGGGCCGTTCGACCTTCTTCTGCGGCGGCTGTCAAAAATGAGCGAAAAAAACCGATTTCGATCGTTGACCCGACTTCCCCCGCTCGGTATCAGTCGCGCTCGTTTCGAACTCAAAGAAGGTTTCTGACCCAATATGGCCAACACGACGTCGGCACAGAAAATGGTCCGGAAGATTGAGCGCCGCACGGCGGTCAACAAGTCGCGTCGCAGCCGTGTCCGTACCTACATCAAGAAATTCGAGCAGGCTGTGGAAGCTGGCGACAAGGCGAAAGCCCAAGCCGCGCTCCGGACTGCCGAATCCGAGATCATGCGGGCGGTTTCCAAGGGTGTGATCCACAAGAACACCGCTTCCCGGAAAGTCTCGCGGCTTTCCAAGCGCGTGGCTGCTCTGAGCGCATAAGACACGAGCTTCTTCCGGTCACGGAAGAGTGCACGAATTATCGAGGTCGTCCATGATCAGTGGGCGACCTTTTTTGTTGCAGTTTTATCTTTGCACTGAGCGAAATTGTTATGTGGAAAAAGTTTTAGCTGCGTTACCCTGAAACGAACTTTTCAATTTCGCTTGATTCCATCTGCGGTTCAGCCCGTTCAAAACGAAATTCGCCACCCTGAGACAAATGCTTCATGTGCTTGTCATCTCCGTCTCGCGAGGTAGCTTGGTGGTCGAGGCAGGCACGGGCAGGTGCCTTTCATCCGGGAGGACAAAAATGATCAAGAAACGAGCCCCCGCTACGCTGGGCGGGGGGATGCTCCGGGTGCGGTGTTTTGGTTGTCAAGGTCGAACGTGACATCGTTTCGGCTGGACAAAGCGGCCTCCCGATGGAAGAAGAGTAGGCCTCGGCGCCAGTCGATCGTTTCCAAAATTTCGTTTTAATTTCGCGGCCCCTAGTGCGGTCGAACACTCTAGTTTTGCGAAGGCAGATGATGCAGAACGCTCAGAGCACGCACCAATTCACACGTTTCAAATCCTGTCTGAAGGAGCAGTTCGGACAGGCTGTCTTTGACAGCTACTTCGACCGTCTCAGCCTGGCTGAGGTGGGTGACGACCATGTCACCCTTTGCGCGCCGACGCGTTTTTCTGCGTCGCTGATCTCACAGCGCTATCTCGGCCGGATGCGCCAGGTCTGGTCGGAGCAGATCCACCCTGTCAGTAAGCTGAGCGTTCGCGGCGCGCACGAGATGGGTTCCGTCCGCGCTGATGCAGGCATCATCCAAGAGAGCATGGACCAGCAACAGGCGAGCCTTGCGTCCTCGCTGACCGCCGCGCCGAAGATCACGCCCAAGTCCGCGCAACCCGAGAAACCCGGTTTTGACAGTGAGGGCGCGCCCACCTTCGCCCAGGCGATGACCCTTGACCGCTTCTGCACGAACGAGACGAACAGCCTCGCTTTCCGCGCCATCATGAAGCTGCTCGACAGCCCGACGCCTTCCGTCACCATGATTTACGGCGCTGCGGGCCGCGGCAAGACGCACCTCCTCAATGCAGTCGGGCAGGAATGGCTGCGCCGCCATCCGGGCGACAACGTCCTCTACCTGACCTACGATGCGCTGATGACGGATGTCTCCGAGGCATTCATCTCGAAGAGCTTCAAGGAACTCCGTGCATTCCTCCAGAATACGGATGTGCTCCTCATCGACGACATCCAGCTCCTGCGCGGACGCAAGCGCACGCAGGAAGAGCTCGACTGCCTGATCGACAAGCTCCGCAGCGCCGGCAAGCGTGTTCTGGTCGCCGGCGCAATGCCGCCGAAGGAGCTCGCCGAGACGGGCATTTCGCCGCGCCTCGCAGGACGCCTGGGCGGCGGGCTCTGCGTCGCGGTGGGCAAGCCAGACCTCGCGCTCCGCACCAAGATCGCCAAGCAGTTCGCCGAGGAGGCGATGCGTGTTTCCGGCGTCGCGATCCCGCAGCGTCACCTCGACTTCATCGCGCGTCGCTGCGAAGATTCGGTGCGTGAACTCGAGGGGGCTCTCAGCCTGATACAGGTCGCGACCGAAGCGTCTGCGGAGCATGGTGGTCAGCTCACGGACGAGCAGATGCGCCAGCTGCTTTCCGATCACCTCAAGCAGCGCCGTCAGCAGGTCACACCGGAAGCGATCCTCGATTTCACGACCGAGACCTTTGGCCTGTCGAAGGACGATCTGATGAGCCGTTCGCGCAAGCAGCCGATCGTGCGGGCCCGTCACGCCTTCTGCTTTGCTGTCCGCAAGCTGACGGATACGCCGCTGACGGCCATCGGCTCGATGATCGGCCGCGACCATACGACCGTGATGCATTCGATCCGCACGGCCGAGATCCTGGCGTCCAGCGATCCGACCTTCGGCAGCCGCATCACGGCCATCTTCGACGAATTTGAGAACGACTGAGGATAGGTTTTCGCGGCCACGGCCTAGCGTTAACGATTGTCCTATGCTGATGTCATGTCCCCCCATTTGAGTCGGCGGGGGCGCCGACACCAGCAAGGAGTGATGGTTCGTGAAGGTCACCATCGAACGCGGTACGCTTCTCAAGGCCCTGTCTCACGTCCAGTCGGTCGTTGAGCGCCGGAACACGATTCCCATCCTGTCCAACGTGCTGCTGCGCGCGGATGGCGGTACGCTGTCGCTGACGGCGACCGATCTCGATATCGAGATCGTGGAGCACGTCCCCGCGGATGTGGAGCAACCCGGCGCGGCCACCGCGGCTGCCGTGACCCTCTTCGACATCGTCAAGAAGCTTCCCGACGGCACGCAGGTCCAGCTCGAGAAGACGTCGATGGGCCGGCTCCAGCTGACTGCAGGGCATTCCGAGTTCTCGCTCGCCGTCCTGCCGGAGGACGACTTCCCCGTCCTGCCGCAGGCCGAGGGTGGTAAGAGCTTCGAGGTTCCTGCCGAGGACCTTTCCCGTCTCATCGACAAGGCCCGTTTCGCAATGAGCCAGGAGGAGACGCGCTACTACCTCAACGGCATCTACATGCATGCGAGCGAGGAGGGGGGCGAGAAGACCCTGCGCGCCGTGGCCACCGACGGTCACCGTCTCGCGCGGATCGATGCCGATCTTCCGCAGGGTGCGGAGGGTCTTGAAGGGATCATCATCCCGCGCAAGGCCGTGCTTGAGCTGCGCCGTCTCCTCGACGACGCGGGCGAGACGGTGGAGATGCAGGTGTCCTCGGGGCGGGTCCGCTTCGCCTTCGACGACATCGCGCTGACGACCAAGCTCATCGATGGGACGTTCCCGGATTATGCGCGGGTCATCCCGCAAGGGAACGACAAGCTGATGCGGGTCAGCCCGGCGGAGTTCGCAAAGTCGGTCGACCGCGTCTCCACCGTGTCGGCGGACAAGACGCGATCGGTGAAGCTCGCCCTCGAAGGCGACACGCTGCGCCTCAACGTCAACAGCCCCGAGACGGGCACGGCAACCGAGGACCTCGGCGTCGACTATCCGGGCGAGCCCATCGAGATCGGCTTCAATGCCCGCTATCTCCTGGACATCACCTCGCAGATCGACGGCGACACCATGACTTTCGCGTTCGCCGACACGGCCAGTCCGACCCTTATCACGGACGAGGCCGATGAGCGCGCGCTCTACGTCCTGATGCCGTTGCGCGTCTGATCGTCCCCATGCGGCGCATCACGGCGCTGACGCTGAGGGACATCAGGTCCTACGAGGCTTTCGAAGCGAGGCTGTCCGGGCGCTCGGTGGTCATCACCGGACCAAACGGGGCTGGCAAGACCAACATTCTCGAGACCCTTACCTTGTTCGGTGCGGGCAGGGGCCTGCGCGGCGCCAAGCTGTCCGATGTCGTCCGCCATGGCGCAGGCGGCGCGCCGGGAGCGGCGATCACTCTGTCTGCGGAAGATGAAGAGCCGATGCGCCTCGTCGTCTCGGTCGTTCCACCGCGCTATGACCGGCGCGAGGTCCGGATCGACGGTGAGGTGGTGAAGAGCGCCGGCACGTTGTCGGAACTCATCCGCTTCCTGTGGATGACCCCGGCGATGGACCGCCTGTTCATGGACGCGCCGTCCGAGCGCAGGCGCTTCCTCGACCGGATCGCCGCTGCGGGATCGTCCGGCCACGCCATCATTGCCGGGCGCTACGAGAAGGCGATGAAGCAGCGCATGGCGCTCCTCGAGCAGGGCGGCGATCCTTCTCTGCTGACCCACTTCGAGCGCGAGATGGCCGATGCGGGGATCGCCCTCAGCATGGCCCGGCGCGAGACGGCCGAGAGCCTCGCCGCTGGCTATGAAGCGCTCCGACAGGAAGCTTTTCCCCGCGCAACGGTCTTCATCGAAGGCGATGTCGAGCTCCTCCTCGCCGAGCATGGCGAGGAGCAGGCGCGAGACAGATTCGCCGAGCGGCTCGCCCGCAATCGCCGTATCGACCGGGATGCGCGGCGTACGATCATCGGTCCCCACCGCTCCGACCTCGTGGTTACCCATGAAGGCAAACAGATGCCTGCGCGCCAGTGCTCCACCGGTGAGCAGAAGGCGCTTCTCACCGGCCTCGTGCTTGCCCGTGCCCAAGCGGCAAAGGAGCGGGGCGAGGGGACGCTCGTGCTCCTCCTCGACGAAATCGTTGCGCACCTTGACGAAACCCGCCGCGAGGCGCTCGCGGAAACCCTCCACGGGCTCGGTCTCCAGGCCTTCCTGACCGGGACGGACCCGGACGCTTTCGCGCCATTTCTGGCGCACATGGACCACCTCCGTCCGGACCAGGGCGGGAAGGTGTCAAACCCGCAAGATTCCTAGTCTTTTCGCCTCCCGGCGGCGGCGTAAAACGCTTGGGTTTCGGGCCGAAAATCCCTATGTTCGGGAGGAATCATAAAGACAAGAATCGAAGGCGAGAGCGCATGGCCTCTGAGGCTGCTTCCGAGCAAAACGGCAATTCTGGCGGCGACGAATACGGCGCGCAGTCCATCAAAGTTCTCAAGGGCTTGGATGCTGTGCGTAAGCGCCCGGGCATGTATATCGGCGACACCGATGACGGCTCGGGCCTCCACCACATGGTGTACGAGGTCGTGGACAATGCCATCGACGAGGCGCTGGCGGGCTATTGCGACACCGTCGAGGTGACCCTCAACGACGATGGCTCGGTCACCGTGCGCGACAATGGCCGCGGTATCCCGACCGCCATGCACCCGGAGGAAGGCGTCTCCGCCGCGCAGGTCATCATGACCCAGCTTCATGCCGGCGGTAAGTTCGACCAGAACAGCTACAAGGTGTCCGGCGGCCTCCACGGCGTCGGCGTCTCGGTCGTGAACGCCCTTTCCGAACGGCTGCACCTTCGCATCTGGCGCGGCGGCAAGACCCACGAAATGACCTTCATCCACGGCGAGGCCGAGGAAGATCTCAAGGTCACCGGCGATGCGGACAGGACGGGGACGGAAGTCACCTTCAAACCGTCGGACAAGACCTTCTCGAGCGTCGAGTTCGACTTCGAGACCCTGGAGCGTCGCCTGCGCGAGCTCGCCTTCCTCAACTCCGGCCTCAAGATCGTGCTGCGCGATCATCGGCATGCGGAGCACAAGGAGCTGGAGCTGTTCTACGAAGGTGGCCTGACCGCTTTCGTGAAGCACATCGATGAGAGCAAGAACGCTCTCGTCAGTGAGCCGATCACCATGCAGGCGGAGAAGGACGGCATCACCGTCGAAGTCGCCATGTGGTGGAACGACAGCTATCACGAGAAAGTCCTGCTGTTCACGAATAATATTCCGCAGCGCGACGGCGGCACGCACCTGGCGGGCTTCCGCGCCGCGTTGACCAGGGTCGTGAACGGCTACGCCCAGAGCTCGGGCCTCCTGAAGAAGGAGAAGGTCTCGCTTTCCGGCGATGACGCCCGTGAAGGTTTGACCGCCATCGTCTCGGTCAAGGTGCCGGACCCGAAATTCAGCTCCCAGACGAAAGACAAGCTCGTTTCCTCCGAGGTGCGCCCGGTTGTCGAGAACATCGTCGGCCAGGAACTCTCGACATGGTTCGAGGAGCATCCCGCCGAAGCGAAACGGCTTGTCAGCAAGGTGATCGAAGCCGCCGCGGCCCGCGAGGCTGCGCGCAAGGCCCGCGAACTTACCCGCCGCAAGGGCGCGCTCGATGTTTCCTCGCTGCCGGGCAAGCTGGCTGACTGCCAGGAGCGTGACCCGTCCAAGTCCGAGCTCTTTATCGTCGAGGGTGACTCGGCGGGCGGCTCCGCCAAACAGGCCCGGAACCGCGAAAACCAGGCCATCCTGCCGCTCAAGGGCAAGATCCTGAATGTCGAGCGGGCGCGTTTCGACAAGATGCTTTCGAGCCAGGAGGTCGGTACGCTGATCACCGCGCTTGGCACGGGCATCGGGCGCGATGACTTCAACATCGACAAGCTGCGCTACCACAAGATCATCATCATGACTGACGCCGATGTCGATGGCGCGCACATCCGGACCCTGCTGCTTACCTTCTTCTTCCGCCAGATGCCGGAAGTCATTCGCCGCGGCCATCTCTACATCGCCCAGCCGCCGCTTTATCGGGCGGACAAGGGCAAATCGGCCCGCTACCTTCTCGATGAAAAGGCGCTCGCCGATTATCTTTATGCCGAAGGTATCGAAGGTGCGGTGTTCATCTCGGCCGGTGGCGAGCAGCGTACCGGTAACGATCTCGCCGATCTGGTCGAGAAATGCCGGGTTGTCGCCCAGCGGGTGGAGAGCTTCCCGGCCTGGATCCGCCGCGACGTTCTCGTTCTTGCGGCGCTCGAAGGCGTTCTGGGAACGGAAGAGCCCGGTGAGGGCGCCCTGTCGAACCTGACCGACCGTCTCGATTTCATCTCCGAAGAGTATGAGCGCGGATGGACGGCGACGCTGGAGGACAATGGCGATGTCGTTCTTGCCCGTGACGTCCGCGGCGTGCGCGAGGCCTATGTCCTGACGCAGGAGATGCGTCTCGGTGCCGATGCCCGGCGTCTGGCGGCGGAGGCCGAAGACATCCGCGGCGTGTTCCTCGGCGCAGCCACGCTGAAGCGGGGCGAGGCGGAAACGATCGTCTACGGACCGCTCGATTTTCTGGAAAGCCTGCGCAAGGTCGGCGGCAAGGGCATCACGCTGCAGCGCTACAAGGGCCTCGGTGAGATGAACCCGGAGCAGCTCTGGGAGACGACTCTTGACGCCAATGCCCGCCAGCTCCTCCAGGTGCGGATTGAAGAGGCCGACAGGGCCGACGAGACCTTCACCAAGCTGATGGGCGATGTGGTCGAGCCGCGGAAGCACTTCATTCAGAGCAACGCCCTCGAAGCTGAGCTTGATCTCTAACAGCCGGGTTTGGCTCCCGCGCCGGATCGACGGCCCGGCAGGTATCCCTCCCTGGGTGCGGCCGCGCCTGCGGGCCTATGGCCGCCCTCGGCACCTGAAGTCTTTGCCCTACATGGCAGGAATGGTTGGTGGCGATGGCTGAACATAGCGCGCAAGAGGTGCTCCCGGAACGGTTTCAGAACTGGTTCGCCGCGCGCGGCTGGCATCCGCGCGCGCACCAGCTTGAGATTCTCGAAAATTCCCTGAACGGACGATCGACACTGCTGATCGCACCAACCGGGGGAGGCAAGACCCTCGCCGGTTTCCTGCCGAGCCTGGTCGAGCTCTCCGCCGCGCCGAAGAACGAGCGCTCGCTCCATACGCTGTACATCTCGCCGCTCAAGGCCCTTGCGGTGGACATCGCTCGCAATCTCGAAGCGCCCGTGGACGAGATGGGCCTGCCTGTTGCCATCGAGAGCCGCACCGGCGACACGATACAGTCCGTACGCCAACGCCAGCGAACCGCGCCGCCAGACATCCTCCTGACCACGCCGGAACAGGTCTCGCTCCTTCTCGCGCACCCGTCGGCAGAGACGCTTTTCTCCGGACTCCGCTGCGTCATTCTTGATGAGCTCCATGCGCTCAGGAAGTCGAAGCGCGGCGACCTTCTGTCCCTCGATCTCGCAAGGCTGTGGACACTCGCTCCCGGTATGCGGACGATTGGCCTCTCCGCAACGGTCGACGACCCGGTCCCGCTGCGCCGCTATCTTGTTCCCCAGGACGGCACGGACGAGGCCCTCGCCGATCTCGTCATCGGCAAAGGCGAGGTCAGCCCGAAGGTCACGGTCCTGACCCCCGATGACGACATTCCCTGGTCGGGTCATTCTGGCCGGCACAGCTTCGAAAAAATCTACGATCTCATCCGTCAGCATACGACAACGCTGGTCTTCACCAACACGCGCAGCCAGGCGGAGGTCTGTTTCCAGGAGCTCTGGCGGATGAACGAGGACGCGCTGCCCATCGGCCTCCATCACGGCAGCCTCGACCGGGAGCAGCGCGAACGGACAGAAGCCGCGATGGCAGCGGGCCAGTTGAAAGCAGTGGTCTGCACCGCGACTCTCGACATGGGAATTGATTGGGGCGCAGTGGATCTCTGCGTGTGCCTCGGCGCACCGAAAGGTGCTGCGCGGCTGGTGCAGCGGATCGGTCGCTCCAATCACCGGATGGATGAACCTTCGGAGGCGATCCTCGTCCCTGCCAACCGTTTCGAGGTTCTCGAATGCGTCGCAGCAAAACAGGCGGTGGATCAGGGCCTTCTCGATGGCGAGCCCTATAATGAAGGCGCGCTCGATGTCCTGTGCCAACATATCTGGGGCATGGCAGCGGCCGAGCCGTTCTTTCCCGACCGTCTGTACGAAGAGGTGATTTCCGCCGCGCCCTACCGGTTCCTTACGCGCGAGACGTTCGACGAGGCGCTCGATTTCGTCGCCACTGGCGGATACGCCATGCGCGCCTATGACCGTTTCCGCCGGATCGTGAAGATGCCTGACGGGCGTATGCGGATCAAAGATGCCCGCACGGCCCAGCTTTACCGCATGAACGCAGGCACGATCGTCGAGCTTCCTGTCTATAATGTCCGCCTCGGGAGAATGGCGCGCAAGGACGGCCGCCCCACGGTCGCACGGGGGGGGCGCAAGCTCGGCACCATCGAGGAATGGTTCCTTAGCCAGATCACCCCCGGTGACACCTTCATTTTTGCAGGGGAGATGCTGCGCTTCGAAGGCGTGCAGAACATGGATGTCTACGTCACCAAGTCCCAAGCCGACGAGCCGAAAATCCCGAGCTGGCAGGGCGCGAAGTTCCCGCTATCCAGTTTCCTTGCAGACAGTGTACGAACGATGGTCAGCGACCCTGCGACCTGGCGCGCGCTGCCTGGTCCGGTGGCGGAATGGCTCGGCCTGCAGGAGGCGAAGTCATATCTCCCCAAGCCCCATGAACTCCTGATCGAGACCTTCGAGAGGGGCGGGAAGCACTATGTTGTCTGCTACCCTTTCGACGGCCGTATCGCCCACCAGTCGCTCGGCACGCTCGTGACACGCAGGCTCGAACGCATGGGGATGCAGCCGCTTGGTTTCTGCCCGACGGAATACGCACTATCGGTCTGGATGCGGAAGGACCCGTCGAGCCTCGACATGAACGAGGTGTTCGAGCCCGACCTTCTCGGAGAGGATCTCGACCTCTGGCTCGCCGATGCGCAGCTGATGAAGCGGACCTTCCGCAACTGCGCGATGATTGCAGGCATGATCGAGCGCAACCATCCGGGTCAGGAGAAATCGGGCCGGCAGGTCAGCTTCTCTGCCGGGCTGATCTACGATGTCCTGCGCGAGCACCAGCCCGACCACATCCTTGTGAAGGCTGCCTGGAACGACGCTGCGGCGGGTTTCCTCGATATCCGCAGGCTGTCAGACCTTCTTGGCCGGGTCAGCGGTCATCTCGTCCACAAACGGTTGAAGCGCGTCTCGCCGCTCGCCGTGCCGGTGATGATGGAGGCGGGCCGCGAGACGATCCAGGCTGCGGCCAATGAAGCGATCCTCGAGGAGCTCGAAGCGGAACTGTTACAGGAAATGCAGGGTTAGGCGTCCCAAACCGGGAAGGTTAACAATGGGTTGACCCGCATGGTTCCGCTTGAGGATTTAGTAACGGTGGCCCAACTGTTGCAGCGATGGTGTCATGTTCCTTGGGGAGGCACGCATGCGTTTTGCCGCTATTCTTCTGGCCGGGCTCGCTCTCACTGCCTGCGCCACCCGTCTCGAGCCGGTTCCAGAAACTGGCGCGTTCAGCCTCAAATATGTCGAGGTCGACGGCGACTATTTCATCCGCGTCGACAAGATCGGCGTCAGTCAGGCTGTGACTCTCGCGGATAGCCATCACCCGGACCGCAGCGATTGGCGCCGCGCTGACTGGCAGCGCTTTGCTGACAAGCTGTTTCCTGAGGACGAGGTCGACTTCGATACGCTGCGCGAACTTCGCGGCTCGAACCTGATCCCCGCCGGCCTCGCTTCGCCCAAGCCGACCGCCATCCCGCCCTGCGAGACCAGCGTCGACCCGGACTACGCCAAGGTCCAGAAGCGTGTCATTCGCCTTGCCAAGAAGGGGACGGGCGCCGTGACCATGTCCACGACCTGTTCTCTGCACGAAGGTCTCTCTCCGGGTGAGTATGAAGGCATCCACCAGCGTCCGAACCCGTACAACTTCCCGACACGCTACGAGACGGTGATTGACCTCGATCGCGATGGGCGTCCGGAGCAGCGTAATGTTCGCATCCGGAACGTCCCGAAGTCGGAAATCGTGGCCTTCGTGAAGTTCGAGACGGTCCTGCCGCGGGAGCTGAAGCGCGAGCTGATCGCTTCGGTCAACCGCCTCTGACATCCCTCAGGTGGCGGACAGTCAGTCCGCCGTCGCTTCTTTCCAGGCTTCTCGCTCGACGCATCGGTTGAAGTAGGCCTTCACGGCGTCCGGGGCGTTGTCGAAGATGCCAGCGAACTTCGCCAGCAGCAGCATGTAGACCACAGAGATGTCCGCTGCCGAAAAGCCCGTGGGCAGAAGGTAGTCATGTGCCCTGAGCGGTCCTGCAAGAACTTCGAAGCAGCGCTGGGATTCCTTCGCACCATACTTCGCCATGGCCGGAATGCGCCGTTCCTCCGGCAACAGGACATTGTGTCCGAGGGCTAGTGTCACATACATTCCCATGCCCGCCTCGCCGAAATGCAGCCATTGCAGGTAGGGGCCGTAGAGCCTGTCACCAGGCTTGGGCGCGAGATGCTCGCCGCCGGGCTTGGTCAGCAGGTATTCCATGATCGCCGTCGACTCGAAAAGGATCAGGCCGTCATCGTCGATGGCCGGGATCTTCTGCGAGGGGTTCAGCGCCTTGTACTCGTCCGAGGTCAGGTATTCGGGATTGTTCGGCACCTGTACCACCTCATGGTCGAGTCCCATCTCAAGGCACAACCAACGAACACGGACAGATCGCGCGAAACGGGCGTGGTAAATCTTCAAGGTCACGGGAGCTTCCTCTCTTTTGGGAAAGCTTACTGATCTTTGAGCCAATATCCCATGATAAAGGCAGTCTGTCGCACCTGAGGCGGTCGCCGTGGCCGATCCGGTTCCTACGTGCCTCTTCGTCGATCAACGACGAATGGGAGACCCCACATGAAGACGCTCAAAGCACTCGTTCTCGCGCTCAGCGCCGCAACCCTGGTTCCGGCCACCGTGACCAGCGCCGCTGCGCTCGATCACCACAAGAAAAGCGAGATGAAGAAGGCGGAGAAGACCGTCGTCGGCGTTGCCGCCGGTAATGAAGATTTCTCGACCCTGGTGACCGCCGTGCAGGCAGCCGGCCTCGTCGAAACGCTGAACGGGGATGGTCCGTTCACGGTCTTTGCCCCCACCAACGCGGCCTTTGAAGCGTTGCCTGAGGGCACGGTGGAGACGCTTCTCAAGGAAGAGAACAAGGACGCTCTCTCCATGGTGCTGACCTACCACGTGGTACCCGGAAAGGTTAAAGCGGGCGACCTCGTCAAGATTATCCGCG
Source organism: Parvularcula lutaonensis (assembly GCF_014651915.1). Classification (GTDB taxonomy): domain Bacteria; phylum Pseudomonadota; class Alphaproteobacteria; order Caulobacterales; family Parvularculaceae; genus Parvularcula; species Parvularcula lutaonensis. The sequence goes on along the minus strand of NZ_BMXU01000002.1, from coordinate 197,936 downwards.
AGGGCGACGGCGAAGCGACTGTGACCACGGTCGAAGGCACCGAGCTCACCGCGAGGATCAAGGACGGCGATGTCATCCTGACCGATGCTGCCGGTAACGACATCAAGGTCGTGAACACAAACATCGCCGCTTCGAACGGCGTCATCCATGTCATCGATGGCGTGCTTCTGCCGGCGTCGGGCGATCACGACGCCTGACGCAGAGGGCGTGGCTGGACCCTTGCGGGTTCAGCCATCCGTGCCCGTTGTTTCCGCAGAAAGCGCTGCGAGGTTATTCCGGATACGGTCAATCCTCTGGCGCTCGCTCGACAGGTTTTCATAGGCGCGCAGCATGGCGTTCATCGACGTCACCGCCACCTTCACCTTGCCGTCGCTGTCTTCGAAGACCGCAGCCCTGATCGGCAGCTCCGCAGCCATGAGCGGCTCCACCTGCATCAGCGGTGTTCCGATATCCGGCGAACCGAAGATTACGACCGTGGACGCGGGCAGTTCCAGCCCGGCCTCCCTCGCGCCGGCGGCGTGGTCGATCACGGCGAAGACCGTCAGGTCGCGCCGGTCGAGGGCCTCGTAGAGACGGCGCATCGTTTCGTCATGGTCGAAATTGCTCTCGGTGACGACGAAGCGCGGCGCAATGGCCCGCTTATCGCTTGCCCCTGCCCGCTCTTCGACAGGACTCCGATCCCCGGCCGCGCCGTTGCAGGCCGCAACCATTGCGGTCGCCAGCAGTCCTGCCCAAAACCCGATCTTCATCGCCTCAACTCCCAGTCCCTGCCGGTGCCCGAACGTCTTCGTCCTCGTACAGCCCGGCGATCGCGAGCAGTTGGTCCTTCTTGGCCATCGCCGCAAGATAGCCTCGCTCGGTGATCTCTTCGTGGCGGTCGAACGCCGCCGCTGAGATGTCGTCAAGCTTGGGGGTCAGTCTGAGGTCCGCCACGTCGATCTGCGCCCTCGCCTGGGCGAGGTGCGCCTGGACAATATCCATGGTCGCAGCTGCCGTCTCGAACAGATGCGGTTTCGACTTTGCCTTCGCGCGGGCCATGGTGATCTCCCTGTCCAGGAAGTTCTTCGTGTCACGGATCAATGAGGTCACAGTTTCGGGCAGGAAACTCTCTTCCTCGACCGGTTCGGGCTCCACCGGCACCACTGCGCGGGTGGTCGGCCTGTCGAAGCGGGTGAGGGTGACGGCCGAAGCGTTGAGATCAACCGAGATCACCCGCTCGGCGCCCAGCGCGCGGGCGAGGCTGACGGGAACGGGGTTCGAGGCCGCCCCGTCAATCATCCAGCGCTCCGCGCCCTGGAACATCACCGGCGCTGCCTGCATCACCAGCGGGATCGCGCTCGAAGCCCGTGCCGCATCAAGGACCGAGCCTCGGGTCAGCCAGACCTCCTGTCCGGTGGCGAGGTCCGTGGCCACCGCCCCCCAAGGCTTGTCGAGATCGCAGATGTCCTTGTCGGCATAGCGGAACACCTCGAAGGCCCTCGCCGGGTTGATGAAGCCCCCGGCGCCGATGCCAATCGCGAAATGGCCGAATGCGCCGATCGGGTCGAGCTCCTTGGCCCAGGTCAGGAATTCGTCCCAGACCCCGAGGCGCCGGGCGGCAGAGACGAGGGCGCCGACGGAGCATCCGGCCTCGACCGTGACCTCGATGCCAAGCTCATCAAGCGCCTTCAGCACCCCCACATGGGCCCAGCCCCTTGCCGCGCCCGAGCCCCATGCCATGCCGATTTTCGGTAGCTGTCGTGTCATCATTCCCTAACGCTTGAGAGGCGGGATAAGTTTTTCGCAAGGTCCGTTAACGTTGGAGTAACGCTGGCTTGCGAGTCAGGATAGGTCGACGTGCCACCTCGCGGACCCTTCGCCTACCGCATTTTTCGATGCTGTGGCGCCGGGGCCGCAAATTCCCAGGCACTGTGAGGGCAGCATGGCAGAAGCCGCGAACCGTCAAACGAAGAACCCGAAGCGCATTCGGCCGGCGAGCCTGAAGCCTGGAAAGGCCATGGGCGGCAAGCTCAAGGCCGCCCTCAGCTTCGCAGCCTCCGATGAAAACGATCAGACAGAACAGGATTTTGACAAGATCCTGAACGACGTGATGACGCGTGAGGCCGAGCATGTCTCGCGTCTGAGCGACGAGGAGGCCGAGGGCACCGCCGCGCTCGCGCGCCGCCTGGCCGAGCGTGTCCAGAAGAACCGCACCGGCGATGCGGAGGACGAGTCCCCGCAAGCGAGAGCGCTGAAGATCGCGAAGGCTGCCGCGGAGAAGCGCAAGGCTGCTGCCCAAGCCCTCGCCAAGCCGGACCTGCCCGAAGACGACGATGCCGACCTTGCCGAGCCTGCCGATCTCGACAAGCTGATCCAGGCCCGCCAGTCCATGAGCGACATCCCCCCGGCGCGCCCGCAGGTCAAAGGCCCGCTGGAGACGATCGAGGAACCCGTCCTGCAGGAGCTGCCCGAGGACAAGGTGATCGACGAGCCGGTCCTGGCCAAGCTCCCGCTGGAGACGGCACCCAAGTCCGAACTCAAGCCGCTGCCGGACGAGGAGGGCGGCAAGTCGGACATCCGCGATGCCTTCGCTGCCCATCTCGAGGCGCTCGACCGCGAGGATTCGATCCTCGGTGACGATGTCACCGCTGGCGATGCGGAGCGCAAGGGCGGCGGTAATGACGGCGATGGTCCGCAGATGACCTTCGCCGCCGAACCCCGCCGCGTTGAAGCGCCCAAGGAGAACCCGCTCCGCGGCTTGATCGAAGCCACCACGCCTCTCGCGATCTGGACCAGTCTCGCCATGATGGTCGCCTCGCTCGCCTATGGCGCATGGCAGGGCGGTGTGGACCTTCTCGTGGCCAGCGTCTTCGGCGCGGGCATCCTGATTTTTGTCACCGTGCTGACGCTTGCCAGCATGGTGCAGGCTTACTCGCCGGTGCTCCTGACGAGCTTCCTCTTCAAGCGCGTCTCGAAGAAGCGCGATGAAGCGATCGCGCTCGCCGGACACGAGGTCATGCAGTCGCTGGGCCTTGCTGAAGGCATCATCGACGCGGATGCCGATGCCCGCCTCGTCACCACCCGCGACGGCGTCGTGGTCTACGCCAATGATGCCTATCTTCAGATTGCTGAAGAAGCAGGCGTCAAGGGTGCGACGGGCCTTCCGCCGCGCATCGACCGTCTGTTCGGCCAGTCAGGCACTGAAAGCTCCAAGATGTTCCGCCTCGCCAAGGCATGCCGTTCAGGCACGCCAGCGGAGGAAGAGCTGACCCAGGCCATGGGCCGCGCCGCGCATCGTGGAAAAGGCGAGCTGCCTGTGCGGCGTTTCTCCGTCCACGTCCGCCCAATGAAGACGGCAGGCGATGGCCAGACCTATGCCGCCTGGCGCCTCGTCGAGCTCGAGGTCGATCGCCAGCAGGACACGCTGAAGGCCGCTTACCACCACCTGCCGCGCCCGATCATCGCCGTGGAGCGCTCTGGCGCGATCGCGTGGATGAACCTCGCAGCAGCGAACCTCTTTGGCACCAAGCCGGGCGCAGCCATGTCGCTCAGCGACATCGTCCTCGGCGAAGCCGCGCCTGTCGTCGGCCACCTGTGGGAGCTGATCGCGGAAGAATACGAAGTCCGCATCCGCCAGCGCGGCGAGGCTGCGGGCACGTCGAAGGAAGTCGTCCTCACCCCCTTCACCAAGGGCGGTCCGGGCGAAGGCTTCGTTTGTGTCGAGATCGCCGAGAAGGGTGGCTCGAAGGCCGATCCGGTCGGCATGCAGGCAGGGGCCGATCTCACCGACGCGCCATTCGGCGTCGCTGTCCTCGAGGGCGATCCGTCCGCAGACGGCAAGATCACCTACGCCAACGCTATGTTCACCTCCTTCTTCCCGGAGGCAAGCGAAGGCGCACGCTTTGCCAGCGTCCTTTCATCGGAAGCGGTCAGCGAGCTGATGGCTGCTCTGAAGGGCCGGCCGCAGAACAAGCCTTTGACCAAGCCGATCGAAATCCGCGTCGGGGAAGGGGCCACGGCCCACACCTACCGCATGTTCGCGCGGCCCGTCCGCCGTCGCCGCGGCGCCTATGGCCCACGCCAGACCGTTCTTTACGCTGTGGACATCACCTACCAGCGCCGCATGGAGGAAGAGACCGTCCAGGGCCAGAAGCTCCAGCAGATCGGCCAGATCGCGGGCTCCGTCGCCCATGACTTCAACAACTTGCTCCTCGTGGTCAAAGGCTCGACCGAGCTCCTGATGCGCAACCACCCCGTCGGCGATCCGAGCTACCGCGACCTCGCGATGATCTACGAGACGTCCCAGCGCGCGCAGGACCTGACGCGTAACCTGCTCGCCTTCTCACGCAAGCAGACCCTGACTCCGGAAATCTGTTCCATTACGGAGCTTCTCAACGACTTCACCCCGGCGCTGAAGCGCTGCGTGTCGGAGAAGGTGCAGCTTCAGGTCGTCCACGGCCGCAACCTGCCGGACGTGAAATGCGACAAGGGCCAGGTTGACCTTGCGATCATGAACCTCGCGGTGAACGCCCGCGACGCGATGGCGGGGCAAGGCGGCGGCTCTCTCCGAATCGAGACGAAACATGTTCCTGCGGAAGCCATTGCCGACTATGGCTACGAAGTGCTCGACGAGGTCGATCACGTCCTGATCGAGGTCGCCGACACTGGCGGCGGCGTGCCGAAAGAGCATGCCGAGAAGATCTTCGAGCCCTTCTTCACCACCAAGGGTGAAGGGCAGGGCACGGGCCTTGGGCTTTCCACCGTGGCCGGAGCGATCGGCCAGATGGGCGGCCGCATCTTCCTCTTCAACCGCGAAGGCGAAGGCGCGACCTTCCGCATCTTCCTGCCTGCGGTGAGTGCCGAGGAGTCCGCCGCCGCCGCCGCGCGCCGCAGCGAGATCAAAAAGAACGAAGAGGCTGCCGACCCCACGGGCAAGGGCAGGATTCTCGTTGTCGAGGACGAAGACGGCGTGCGGAGCATCGTCGTCCGCGCTCTCGGCATGTGCGGCTACGAGATCACCGAGGCCACCGACGGCGACGAGGCGCTCGAGATCATCGAGGACTCAGGCGAGCGCTTTGACCTTGTCCTCACCGACATCATGATGCCGGAGATGGACGGGCCGACCCTGATCCAGGAAGCAGGCGAGAAGCTGCAGGGTGCGAAGGTCGTCTTCATGTCGGGCTATGCCGAAGCCGCCATGCGCGACAAGCTGAACGAGATCGAGGGCGCGAAGTATCTCCAGAAGCCTTTCACGCTGACCTCCGTCGCGTCGGTGGTGAAAGAGGCGCTGGCCCGCTGATCGATCGGCTCTTGAACGATAAAAAAGGGCGTCCCGCGGGGCGCCCTTTCTTGCTGGCTGGGCAGCCGGGTCAGCTCGCGAGGTCCACCGCGACCGTCGCGTCGTCTTCCTCCGCCGGGGCTTCCCAGGGCAGGTGACGGTCTTCGAGCACCACGAGGTTGTTCTGGTTGATGACGTCGCCGGTGATCTTGAAACCGAGGATTTCCTCGACCTGTTCATCGTCATGCCGCGCAATCGCCAGGGTCTCTTGGGTCGAAAAGTTGCACAGGCCCCTCGCGCATTCCTCGCCATCCTCGTCATAGACGTGGAGGACATCGCCCTTGGTGAACTCTCCCGTCACGGAGATCAGGTCCTCGGCCCGCACGCCGGTTTCGTCATTCCTGATCCGCCTCGCCGCTTCGTTGGTGACGACCAGCGAGCCCTGCATCGTCAGCCGGTCAGTCAGCCAGACGCGGAAGGCGGACTGCGGGTCGCCATCGGCGATACACTTGGTCGCCCGGCGTTCCCCGTTCAGGATCGTCGTCACGGGTCGCTCGAGGATGCCTTCGCCAATCCATGCCGTCACGCCCGCGTTCTGGGCCATGTTGGCGGCCAGCATCTTGGTCATCATGCCCCCCGAGCCAAGGGCGGAGACCCCCATCGTCGCCTCGATATAGCCGGAGACGTCTTCGACCTCCGGCACGAATTGCGCCTTGGGGTGGTCTGGCGCTTTGTCATAGAGGCCGTCGATCGAGGTCAGCATGACGAAGTCTTGCGCCTGGATCATCTGGGCGATCTTCGCCGCGAGGCGGTCATTGTCACCGACCCGGATTTCCTCCGTCGTTACCGTGTCGTTCTCGTTGATGATCGGCAGGATGCCGTTGCCGAGCAGGCGCTCGAGCGTGTTCTTGGTGTTCAGGTAACGGCGGCGGTTCTCCATGTCTTCAGAGGTCAGAAGAACCTGCGCGATCTCGATACCGAATTCGAGGGCAACCTGCTTGTAGGCAGCGAGCAGGAGGGGCTGTCCGCATGCCGCAGCGGCCTGCTTGTCCTGCAGGCTCGCCTGGCCGGGCTCCACCCCCATCAGCTTCAGTCCGACCGCGGCCGCGCCGGAAGACGTCAGGACAACATCGCAACCTTTCTTGCGAAGGGCGGCAATGTCCGACAGCAGTCCGTGCAGGAAGGCGTAGCGGATCGTCAGGTCCTCTTCATTGACCAAAAGGCTCGATCCGACCTTGATGACGACGCGGCGGTTGAGTGGATACAAAGTAATCTCTTCCAGTTGCTGGATACGCCTTGCGTGTAGCGAGAAAGAACGACGAAACAAGGGCTGGGGCACCTTAAGATAGCGCAGGGGCAGCATCACGAGAGGGTGAGCATTTTCGAATTCGCCTTCTGGTCGCCCCATTGGACGGGTGGCCGTAGCCTTGCTCTTTACTCCGCATCGCGTTACCCGACGCGCAAATGGAACGTCCCGCCGCGATTGGCCCTGGCCTTGATCGCAGAGCGGGAGGCTTCGCTGGCAGGGCAGGGGTCCTGCGATGTGCGAGGCCCGAATGACGGAGACATCTATGCTCGACGACACTGACGGCGGCGTTCGCGCCGAGATCGAATCGCTTTGCCTGCGCGCACGGGAAGGCGCGCGCGGCCTTGCTGCGGCCAGCCCTGAAGCCAAGGACAAGGCGCTCCGCGCTGCCGCCGATGCCCTGCGCAATCGCGCCGGAGAGCTGGTCGCTGCCAACGCCAAGGACGTTGCCGACGTCGAGGCGGCTGGCAAGCCCGCGTCCTTCATCGACCGCCTCAAGCTCGATGAGGAACGCGTCGAAGCCATGGCGACCGCGCTCGAGCAGATCGCAGAGCTTCCGCACCCTGTTGGCCGCAAGCTTGCGACCTTCGAGCGTCCCAATGGACTCGTCATCGAACGCATCGCCGTTCCTCTCGGCGTCGTCGGCATGATCTATGAAAGCCGCCCGAATGTCGGCGCTGATGCCGGTGGCCTCTGCCTCAAGTCCGGCAATGCCGTGATCCTGCGCGGCGGTTCGGAAAGCACCCGTTCGACGGAAGTCATCGTCGCCTGCATGCAGGAGGGCCTCAAGGCCGCGGGCCTGCCCGAGACAGCGATCCAGAAGGTCCCGACCACGGACCGTGCGGCCGTCGCTGCACTGCTGCAGGCCGTCGGCCTCGTCGATCTCGTCATTCCGCGAGGCGGCAAGGGTCTTGTCAGCCTCGTCCGCGATCAGGCGCGGGTGCCGACGCTTCTGCACCTCGACGGCAACTGCCACACTTATATACACGAGAAGGCCGACGCTGGCAAAGCCGCGGCGATCGTCAAGAACGCCAAGCTGCGCCGGACCGGCATCTGCGGCGCCACCGAGAGCCTCGTCATCGACCGCGCGGCCCTTGCGATGCTGCCACGGATCGTCGACGCCCTCGAAGGCTGCGAGATCCGCGGCGATGAGGAAGCCCGCCAGGCCGACAGCCGCATCGGCGAAGCTACGGAAGCCGATTGGGGTACGGAGTATCTCGACAGCATCATATCGGTGAAGACGGTCGGTGGTCTCGACGAAGCCATCGCCCACATCGAGCGGTTCTCCTCGCACCACACCGACGCTATCGTCACCGAGGACCCGGTGGCGGCCGAGCGCTTCCTGACGGAGATCGATAGCGCCGTGGTCATGCACAATGCCTCGACGCAGTTCTCCGACGGCGGCGAGTTCGGCATGGGTGCCGAGATCGGCATTGCCACCGGAAAGATCCACGCCCGCGGCCCTGTCGGCCTCGAACAGCTGACGACCTTCAAATACACCGTCCGCGGCACCGGCCAGACCCGGAGCTGAGCCGCGCGCCCGTCATGCCGACTGTGCCGACGGGCTCACCGAAAGTCGTGAACCGCAGATGATCTCTCCTGGATAGCCCTGCGCTGTCCGGGATGACATCGGCAAGGGATCACGCCACACGACACCACACACGAAGACCACGAGGGCAGAGAGAACCATGAACATCGAAGCGCTCATTTCGCTGGCGGGCTATTTCATCCTGATGCTCGGCATCGGGCTCTACGCCTACAAAGAGAGCACCGACGACAGCTCGGGCTACCTGCTCGGTGGCCGCAAGCTCGGCCCGGCAGTGGGCGCGCTTTCGGCTGGTGCATCGGACATGTCCGGCTGGATGCTTCTCGGCCTTCCTGGCGCGGTCTATGTCTCCGGGCTCTCGAGTGCATGGATCGCAGTGGGCCTTACCGTGGGCGCCTTCCTCAACTACCTGCTCGTGGCGCCGCGTCTCAGGGTCTACACCGAGGTCGCGGACGACGCGATCACCATTCCCGACTATTTCGAGAAGCGCTTCAACGACACGAGCCGTGCCCTGCGCGTTCTCTCGGCCGTCGTCATCATCGTTTTCTTCACGGTCTACACCTCGTCGGGCGTGGTGGCCGGCGGCAAGCTCTTCGAGGCGAGTTTCGGCCTCGACTACCGCGTCGGCCTGTTCCTGACCGCGGGAGTCGTTGTTGCCTACACGCTGTTCGGCGGTTTCCTCGCCGTCTCGCTGACGGATTTCGTCCAGGGCTGCATCATGTTCATCGCGCTGGTCCTCGTGCCTATCGTGACCATCCAGGTGCTTGGCGGCTTTGGCGAGACGTTGAGCCTGCTCAAGGACGCGAACCCCGCCTATCTCAGCATGTTCAAGGCGCCCGATGGCATGGGCGGGGCGCAGGCGCTGTCGCTGATCGGCACGATCTCGCTGCTTTCCTGGGGCCTTGGATATTTCGGCCAGCCGCACATCATTGTCCGCTTCATGGCCATCCGTTCACTGAAGGATGTCGCCGTTGCGCGGAACATCGGCATGGCCTGGATGATCGTCACGGTCATCGGTGCCGTGCTCGTGGGCCTTGCAGGTCGCGCCTATGTCGCCTCGGACGAAGGCGGGATCGCGGCCTACCTGTCCGAAGCGGGCCGGGGAGGTATCGAGGCCTTCGACCCCGAGACGATCTTCATCGTCCTCAGCCAGATCCTGTTCCATCCGTTCATCTCGGGCTTCCTGCTCGCAGCCATCCTTGCGGCGATCATGTCGACGATTTCCTCCCAGCTTCTCGTCTCGTCGAGCTCGCTGACCGAGGACTTCTACAAGATCTTCCTCCGTCGCGGCGCGAGCGAGAAAGAACTCGTCACCGTGGGCCGGAGCTCGGTCCTCGTCGTGGCGCTCGTTGCCATTGGCCTCGCCCTTGACCGGTCGTCGAACATCCTGACCCTCGTCTCGAATGCATGGTTCGGTTTCGGTTCGGCCTTCGGCCCGGTGGTCCTGCTCAGCCTCTTTTGGAAGAAGATGACCCGGACCGGCGCACTTCTCGGCATGCTCACCGGCGCCATTGTCGTGCTGGTCTGGGTCTACGGTCCTGCAGGCCCGCACCAGGACATCGCCGCGATCATCCCGGGCTTCGCCCTCGCCACCGCCGCGATTTTCCTTGGCAGCATGGCCTTTGGCAGTGTCGACAGACCGATCGCCGCCCGTCACGATGAGGTGGCCGAAGCTGTCGCGAACGGCTGACGCTCCCCCCTCATCCGCGGGGGTTGCTGCAATTTATAGCGCCCCCGCTGCGGAGAATGCGGGCCATTCGCAACCCGGTTTTATAAGAACCCTAGCGACCGCTGCGAAAGGCGGAAGGGAGAAGGGGTGGAGACAGCTCACGACGGTCCATTCGTTCCGCGATCAGCTCTCGCTGCGCTACGTTCCCGCGCGGAAAGCGCGGGCCTCGACGTATCGCGCATAGCCGGGGACCTCGGCGTCGAATTTGATGGCCTGAACGGGGCCTCACGGTTGCCGCTTACGGGCTTCCTCCGGCTGCAGACGCGGCTGACCTCGCTGCTCGATGACGAGACCGGCCGCCTGTCCAAGCGTCCGTTGCTCTCGGGGTCCACGGAACTCGCGCTTTCGCGCCTTCCTTCCCGCGGCACGCTCATTGACGCGATGGAGACAGCGGCCCGCTCTTACAATCTTTTGCACGGCGGTGAGTTCAACAGCGTCCAGCACCGCGAGGGGCAGGTCGCTTTCGTCACCGATGACCGAAATTTTCCGTATGCGGTCCAAGACGACGAGCAGATCCTTTTCATCATGGAGACGACGCTCCTCTTCGTGCACGCGCTTTTGCGCCTCATCGTGCCGAGCGTCGCGGCGGGTGGCTGGCGCGCGGTCGAGCTGCGGCGGGAGCAGGGCCCGGCGAGGGTTCCTTTTGATGACCTCGTCGAGACCCGCTATGGCTGCCTGGCCTATGCCTTGGTCTATGACCGCGCCGCAGCCGAGCGCATCGTCACCTTCCCGCCGCCGGCGGGGATCACCCTCGAAGCCGTCACCGAAGAGCAGATCAGGCTCCTTACCGGCGGCGTCGATGACCGCACTTTCGCAGGCCGTGTCCGTATGCTGATCGAGGAGGGGGCAGGCGACCAGACCGCTGTCGCAAGAGCCCTCGGCATGTCCGTGGCGACCCTGCGCCGCCGCCTAGCGGAAGAGGGGCAAAGCTTCCGCGCGCTCAGGACGGAGACGCTCGAAAAACAGGCCGACCAGCTTCTGCGGACCGATCTCCCGCTCGTGCAGGTCGCGGAAAGGCTGGGCTTCTCCGATGTCCGCAGCTTCTCCCGCGCTTTCAAGGCGTGGACGGGTGAAACCCCGAACACGCGACGCAGAAACGCTCAAGTTTGAGCGATATTGTCCTGACTGACTGCGCGGTCGGGTCGTTTTCGTGACATTTCGAACAGCTTAGCCTCCCAGGATAAAAATATAGGTCCGCAGGGAGGATCACCATGAAACCGATCGCAAAGATTTCGCGCGCCGCGCTGTTCCTGACAGCCGCCAGCGCTGCCCTCATGCCTGCCTATGCGCAGGTCGAGAGCGAGGACGGGGATGTCATCACCGTCACCGCTCGCCGCCGGGGGGAGAGCCTCCAGGACGTGCCCCTGTCCGTGACCGCGATCAGCGGTGAACGCCTGGAGGAACTTGGCACACCCGACATCACCTATATTGCGCAGACCACGCCCAACACGACGCTTGAGGTCAGTCGCGGGACAAACTCCACCATCACTGCCTTCATCCGCGGCGTCGGCCAGCAGGACCCGGTCGCAGGTTTCGAGGCCGGCGTCGGTATCTACATCGACGATGTCTATCTCAACCGTCCGCAGGGGAACGTTCTCGATGTCTACGACGTCGAGCGTATCGAGGTCCTGCGTGGCCCGCAGGGCACGCTCTATGGCCGGAACACCATTGGTGGGGCGGTCAAATACGTCACCAAGCGCCTCGGTGACGAGCCGAGCCTCAGGCTCCGCGGCACCTATGGCACCTTCAACCAGCGTGACATCGTCGCCACAGGCGAGCTACCGCTTGCTGATACCCTCCGCGTCGGCGCATCTGTTGCAAGCTTTAACCGCGACGGCTTCGGCAAGAACCTCACCACCGGCGAGGAGAATTACAACAAGGACGTTCTCTCCGCCCGCGGATCGGTCGAGTTCGAGCCGAGTGACGCGCTGTTTGTCCGCTGGACCGCTGACTATCTCGAGGACAACTCCAACGCCCGCGGCGGCCACAGGGAAATTCCGGGCCTCTTCTCGGGTGCGCCGGTTCTCGACGATGTCTTCGATACCCGCGGCGGCATCATGGGCCCGAACGTTGTCGAAGCCTGGGGGACCTCGCTGACTGCGGAGCTGCGCCTCTCTGACACCCTCAAGCTCAAGGCCATCGCCGCCCACCGCGCCGATGACACCGAGACGCAGATCGACTTCGACGCCCTGCCTGCTGAGGATGTTGATGTCCCGGCGATCTACGAGAACGAGCAGACGACCTTCGAGCTGCAGGCCACCTATGAAGGTGACGCCGTTCAGGGGGTCGGCGGCCTGTTCTACATCGATGCCAATGCCTTCAACACCTTCGACGTGATCCTCGGCCAAACCGGCGCCCTGATCAGCCTGCCGGGCCTCAACGCCAACACCACCGGCGATGTCGATACCGAAAGCTGGGCGATCTTCGCCGATGTCAGCTTCGATCTCGAGCGCCTTCTCCAGATGCCGGGTTGGGAGCTTTCGCTCGGCGGTCGCTACACCGAAGACCAGCGTGCGGCAGACGTCCTGCGCCGAACCTTCATCGGTGGCCGGACCAACGAGCTCGGCGGCAACAATCCGACGCTGATCGCGACGACCTCGGATTTCTCTGGTGAAGAGACGTTCACGGATTTCAGCCCGCGGGCCTCGATCTCCTACAGCCCGAACGCTGACCACAATTTCTACCTGTCCTACTCCAACGGTTTCAAGGGCGGCGGCTTCGATCCGCGCGGCCAGTCCTCGGCAGCCATCGACTTCGACCAGGACGGTGACGTCGACGGCGACGACATCTTCGACTTCTTCCTCTTCGAGCCTGAAGAGGTGGACAGCTACGAACTTGGCTGGAAGTCGAGCCTCGCAGGCGGACGCCTTCGCAACTCGATCGCCGTCTTCCTGGCCGAGTATGAGAACGTCCAGATCCCCGGCTCTGCAGGCGGCATCGACCCCGTCACCAACAGCCCGACCTTCATCGGCGTGACCACCAATGCCGGTGCAGCGGAGTTCAAGGGCCTCGAAATCGAAGGCACGGCAGTCCTTGGCGAGGAAATCTTTGCAGCCGGCGACAGCTTCGCGGTCGACTACGCTCTCGGCCTCATTGATGCGGAGTATACGGAGTTCATCGTTGCAGGCGTGGACGTCTCCGACCAGCGCGTCGTCCAGAACACGCCGGAGACTTCGGCGGCCCTGACCACCCGGTACAACACGCCGATGGCGGGCGGGGACCTGACCTTCCTGACGGTCACGAGCTACAAGGGCGATGTAAACCAGTTCGAGGTGCCCAACCCGCTCATCGACCAGGAGGCCTACACCCTGTTCGACGCCAGCATCGTCTGGACCAACGCGGACGGCAAATTCAGCCTCGGCCTTCACGGCAAGAACCTGACGGATGAGGAGTACCGCGTCGCCGGCTACAATTTCCTCGCCCAGAACCCTGACGGTTCGATCGTGCAGCCCCTGACGTCGACCCTCGGCCTCGAAGGCATCGCTACGACCTTCTACGGCCCGCCGCGCCAGGTGTTTGCGACGGCCGAAATCCGCTTCTAAGCGTCACCCAAGACTGGCCCGGTCGGTTGTCCCAAGCCGCCGGGCCTTTTTGCCCCTTTGAGGAGACGCGCCATGCGCAAGCTACTTGCTGGACTGCTGGTCGTGCTGGCGGCCGGCGCCGTTGCGGTCCTCGGCTATAATTACAAGGCCAGCCAGGGCGTCGACCAGGCAACCGTCGAAGAAGCCTATCTCGAAACCCAGGACCAGTTCGTCCCCATCGACGGGCTTGAGGTCCGGGTCAGGGACGAGGGGCCGCGCGACGCGCCCGTTCTCCTGATGCTCCATGGCTTCACTTTCAGCCTGGAGAGCTTCGATGCCCTCGCTGAACGGCTGAGCACGGATTACCGCGTCATCCGCTACGACCTGCGCGGGCATGGCCTGACCGGTCCCGACCCGCAGAAGCGCTATTCCCCTGCTCAGCGGGCGGAGCATATCGGTGCTGTCCTCGATACTCTTGGCATCGAGCGGGCAACCATCATCGGCAATTCGCTCGGCGGCCTTGCATCCTGGCGCTTCGCTGCGGAGAACCCTTCGCGGGTGGAGGCGCTCGTCCTCATCAGCCCCGGCGCCTATCCCATCAACGGCGTCAGCGATGAGCCAGCGCCCGTCCCGCCGCTCGTCGAAGCCTATCTGCGCACGGTGCCCGAGGCCGGGCTCGAAGCCTCGCTTTCCCGCATCTATGCTGATCCTTCGAAGATCACGCCAGAGCGCAAGGCCGAGATTCGCGCGATGATGCGCCGCGAGGGCAATGGTGAGGCCTTCGTCGATGCTTTGAAGGTCTTCACCCTGCCAGACCCCGAGCCGATGCTGGCGAGGGTCGAGGCTCCGACCCTCATCATATGGGGCCGCGAAGACCAGGTCATTTCACCTGACGACGGCAGCAAGATGGTCGCCGTCATGCCGCGTGCGGAGCTTGTCCTGCTTGAGGACATCGGCCACGTCGCCCACGAGGAAGACCCGGAGCGCGTGGCGCGGGAGATTGAGCGTTTCCTCTCCACAACGGGACTCGACGGCTAGAGCGATGAGCGGCACTCCGACCTCCGAGAAGGGCGCAGGATACCGCGCCTACGTCCTGTTCATCCTCGTCGTCGTCTACACCTTCAATTTCATCGACCGGCAGATTCTCTCGATCCTCGCCGTGCCGATCAAGGCGGAGCTTGGCCTGTCCGATACCCAGATCGGGCTGATGAGCGGTCTTGCCTTCGCGCTCTTCTACGCCACCCTCGGGGTGCCGATCGCCATTCTCGCCGACAGGACGAGCCGTGTGCGGATCATGGCGATTGCCCTGTCGCTGTGGTCGGCCATGACAGCGGTCTGCGGCCTTGCCCAGAATTTCGGACAGCTCTTCCTCGCCCGTCTCGGCGTCGGGGTGGGGGAGGCAGGCGGCGTTGCCCCGGCTTACTCCTTGATCGCAGATTATTTCCCGCCGAACGAACGCGCGCGGGCGCTTGCCATCTACTCCCTCGGCATCCCGGTCGGCAGCGCGCTCGGCATCATTCTCGGCGGTATCCTTGCCGAGCTTCTCGACTGGCGCATCGCCTTCTACATCATGGGGGTCGGTGGTCTCCTCCTTGCACCGATCTTCTGGAGCACGGTGAAGGAGCCCCGCCGCGGCCACTACGACAGCGCGCCGCCTGCCCCCCAGGAGAAGCCTCTGCGCTCGGTCATCTCCATCCTCGACATGCTCACCCGGAAGCCGAGCTTTTGGCTGCTTTCGATCGGCGCGGCTTTTTCCTCCATGATGGGCTATGGCCTGATCCTCTGGTTGCCATCCTTCCTTGTCCGGAGCTTCGGAGCAGACCTCGCGCCGTTCTTCTCGTTCCTCCCGGGCTTCCTGCTCCCAGCCGATGCTACGCCGATCCGCTTCGCCGCCTATTTCTACGGCGCCGTGCTCCTGGTGGGCGGCACGATCGGGATCTATGCGGGTGGCTCGCTCGCCGACCGTTTCGGCGCCAAGCGAAAGTCAGCCTACGCAGCAGTCCCGGCGATTGCCTTCCTGCTCACCGCGCCGCTTCTTGCCATCGGCCTGACCACCCCGACCCTCGGGCTTGCCTTCGTAGTCTTCATGGGCGTCCAGGCGCTGAGCCTCGTCTGGCTTGGCCCGGTCATCACCGCGTTCCAGCACCTCGTCCCGCCGCACATGCGCGCAACCGCTTCGGCGATCTTCCTGCTGATCAACAACCTGATCGGCATAGGTGTGGGACAGACCGTCACCGGGCTCATGGCCGATCTCCTGCGCGCCGAGTTCGGCGACGACAGCCTGCGCTACTCGCTTCTTGCCGGGACCAGCTTCTACCTGGTTGCTGCGGGCTTCATGGTCCTCGCCGCAAGGCGCCTCCACCGGGACTGGCAAGGCTAGGAGACGCGAACTCTTTGGGTTCCGGCGGCGTTTTCGTTTCATGGAACAGATCCGCCGCCCCTTTGGCGCCCTGTCCGCAGCGCTGCTGCTGACGGCTGCCCCCGTTGCGTTCGCCCAGGAAGCCGACGCTCCTGCACACACCCTCTCGGTCGAGGCTCCGGTGGAGCTTCACGCCTACTACGACCAGGGCGGCAAGCGCCTCTGGTCCGGCGACCGGGAGGCCCGCAGAAGGCTCGACGAGCTGGTATCGGTGCTGGAGAGCGACACCTATTCCGGTATCGCCCGCACCCGCTACGGGCTGGACAGGATCCGCGCGGCGAAAGACAGCGCCAATGCCGATGCCCTCGAAGCTGCGGCGTCTCTCGCGTTCACAAGTCTGGCACTGGACCTCCGCAGCGGCCGTATCGATCCGCTTATCAATATCACCGAAGATGCGGTCGCGGAGCGCGAGGCCAGCCGTACCGAGATCCTTAAGATGCTGGCCGAAAAGGGGTCTGTCGAGGACGTCCTGCGTAATCTCCGTACGGACAACCCCGTCCAGAAAGAACTGCTCGCCATTCTCGACCGCTACAAGCGTTACGCCGAAGAAGAAGCGTGGTCCCCGATCACCATCTCATCCGATGTCCTTGAAGAGGGCGCGACCGGGGACGACGTCGCGGCCGTCATAGACCGTCTGGCTGCGGAAGGGTTCTACAGCAAGCCGCGCTTCGGCGGCTCCAGCACTCCGACCTATGATAGCGGTGTCGCGGAAGCGGTGAAACGCTTCCAGAAGAGCCGCGGCATCGTTCCTGACGGCGTGGTGGGTCCCAATACGCTCGAGCGGATGAACGAAACACCGCAGCAGCTTGTCGAGAAGATCAGACTCAACCTCGAACGGGCGCGCTGGTTGCCGCAGGACTTCGCCGACCGCTACCTGATGGTCAACATCGCGGACTTCACTGTCGGGGCCTGGGAGGACGAGAAGCAAAAGTTCTCGATACGGACGGTCGTGGGGACGGATTACAACAAGACACCCGTCTTCGCCGACGAGATGGAATATGTCGTCGCCAACCCTTACTGGAACATCCCGGCTAGCATCCTGGTGAACGAGATCGCGCCCCAGCAGGCCAAGGATCCGGGGTATCTTGCTTCAAAAAACATGGAAGTGGTGGAAGGTTGGGGCGACGATGCGCCGGTCATCGACCCTTCGCAGATCGACTGGAACACTGTGACCGGGAATGAGACCTGGCGTGTGCGCCAGCGCGGTGGACCGAACAATGCGCTCGGCCTTATCAAGTTCATGTTCCCGAATGATTACGCCGTTTACCTTCACGATACGCCCGCTGAGAGCCTGTTCGACGAAACCAGGCGGACGTTCTCGCATGGGTGCATCCGCGTCGAAGAACCGCGCAAGCTTGCCGAATGGGTTCTCGAAGGGACGGAGTGGGAAGGTCGCGACCGGGTCGACCAACTGATCGACAGCGGCGAACGGCGGACTGTTTCGCTGGCTGAGCCGATCCCGGTCTATGTCACCTATTTCACCGTGTGAATGGATGAAGACGACCAGCCGCTGTTTCTCGACGACGTCTATGGTCGCGATGAAGAATTGCGCAGCAGACTGCAGGCCGTCGATAGCGAAGCGGAGCAGCAGGTCGCGGCTCTCCTGGACCCGGCCTGAAACCAAGCAGCACGAAGAAGATAAAGGCGGCGTCCGAAGGAAGGACGCCGCCCTCTCTTTGTCATCGCGCGGCGCGGGCGAGGGCAGCGAGCGCGGGGCGGATGAAGCGGAAAAACGGGCGCATGTCCGGCTCCTTTCAGGCGGCGAACACGCGCCAGCTGCCGATACTCCCCTCACGAATGAGTGCCCCCGCGTCAGGGAAGGTTGACGCGGGGGGCAGGGGAACAGCCGGCAAGGTGCGGTTGGGGTGTTCAGCCGACTGCGATCCTGGGGCGGGAAGGCACCCTAGGACGGGATGGAACGGCGGGCGCACGGGTCCCTGCTGACGGGCCTGGCGCCGCCCGCATCGGGACGGTGAACCGGAAGGTGCTGCCGCGCCCTTCGCGGGAGTTGAAAGAGATCGCACCACCCATCGCGGTCACGATGTCAACGCATAGGGTCAGGCCGAAACCGGGCGCGCTGCCGCTCGCGGGGGACGTGCCGCGGAAGCGGTGGGCGAGGGCGGCCTGCTCGGTCACGGACAGACCGCATCCAGTATCACGGACGGAAAAGCGGGCCTGCTGTGTACCGATCTTCTCGACGGTCAGGCTGATGACACCTGCCTCGGTGGCATCCATTGCATTGGCGATGAGGTTGATCAGCACTTGGCGGATCCGGCCTTCGTCACCGCACATCTGGTTACCCAGTTCGGGATCGATCGCCATGGTCAGTGCATTGTGTCTCGCCGCAGCGCGCGGCTCCATGACTTGGATGACGGATCGGCAGCACTCCTCGATATCGAACACGTCGCGCTCAATCGACAGGCAACCAGCCTCGATGGGGGAGCGTTCCATGATATCTTCGATCAGTGTCAGGACTGTCTGGCCTGTGATACTGATAATCGACAGGCTCTCGTGATGGCCATCAGGCAGCTCGCTCTTGGCCATCAAGTCCGAAAGGTCGACGATCTGCTCAATCGGTGGTCGCAGTTCGCGCGACATGGTGGCGAGATAGGCGGCGGTCTGTGCGTTGATGTCTTCGCTGCGATGAAAACGCTTCTCCGCTGTGCGCCGGGCGCGATTCTGGTGCCGGAGCTCGTTCATGAGCGCCAGCATCTCGTCGCGCCGGATCATGATCCGTGCACGCTGGAAGCCGACGCAATAGCTCCCCAGGAACAGGCAGACACCGGCGCCGATCGTCAGTGCAAGGCTGTCGAGACCATTGAGGGCGCCGATTGCGATCAGCGAAGAAGCACCGGTCGCGATGACGAGCAGGCCGGTCAGCCGTGCTGTCTTTATCCTTCGCGATGCCGTCACTGCAACCTCCAAACGATCCGTGTACCGTGTCACGCGGAAGGACGGATACGCTCAGAACACGCGGTTTTTTCTAAAATCGTCTGAAAATACTTCGTTAACGCCCGTTATCCATCCCTGAACGGACATCCCGCAAAGCGAAGGCGCGCGCGGCAAGGGGGAGTGAACGCGCCGTTTACCAGAAAAAAAGTGCCGAACAGGAGGCACGAATAGGGCAGAAATAGGGCAGTGGCCGTCCTTGGCGTTCAGCCTCATGGGAGCGCCCGCGGTGCGTGAGATCGGAAGAACAGTTCAGGCGTTCGATGCCCGATCGAACCCTGAACAAGGTCGCGACCGCGGCCCGGACCAACTGGTCCGACCCATCGGAGGCGCCTCGCGCCGTGAGATCAAAGAAATGGTGGAGCTAGGCGGAATCGAACCGCCGACCTCTTGCATGCCATGCAAGCGCTCTACCAATTGAGCTATAGCCCCGGATCCCGAAGATCGGAGCGCGCTGAATAACGCTGGCGAGAAGGGGATGCAAGGGGGTTTCGAGCGCCGTTGATAATTTTGCCGCGAGTGCCTGACCGCGCGGGAGGCCGGGCGGTCAGGCCACGTCCTCCTGCTCGTCGGCAGCGATGAAACCGCCGGACTGGCGTCGCCACAGCGCGGCGTAGAGCCCGCCCTGCTGCAGCAGTTCCTCATGGGAGCCCTGTTCGATGATCTCGCCATTGTCGAGCACGATGAGCCGGTCCATCGCGGCGATCGTCGATAGCCGGTGGGCGATGGCGATCACGGTCTTGTCGCCCATCAGTTCGTCCATCCGCCCCTGGATCGCTGCCTCCACCTCACTGTCGAGAGCCGAGGTCGCCTCGTCGAGGACGAGGATCGGTGCATCCTTCAGGATCACCCGCGCGATGGCGATCCTCTGGCGCTGGCCGCCGGAGAGTTTCACGCCGCGCTCACCGACATGGGCGTCGAGACCCTTGCGGCCCTTCTTGTCCTCGAGCTCCTGAATGAACTCCCAGGCCTCGGCCTTCTTTGCCGCCGCGATGATCGCGTCTTCGCTGGCGCCCGGTCGTCCGTAGGCGATGTTCTCGCGGATCGAGCGGTGCATCAGGGCGGTGTCCTGCGTCACGACGCCGATATGCCCGCGCAGGCTGTCCTGCGTGACGTCGGCCACGTTCTGCCCGTCGATCAGCACACGGCCACCCTCGACATCGTGGAGCCGGAGGAGGAGGTTCACGAGCGTCGACTTGCCCGCACCCGAGCGCCCGACGAGGCCCACCTTCTCGCCTGCAGCCACGTCCAGCGAAAGGCCAGAGATCACGCGCTTGCCCTCCTTGCCGTAGTGGAAATAGACATCCTCGAACACGACCCGGCCCGACGGCACCGAAAGTCTGTTGTCGGACTTGTCGGTCACGGCCAACGGTGCTGACAGCGTTTCCATCCCGTCCTGGGTCATGCCGATATTCTCGAACAGGTTCGCCACCTCCCACAGGAAGTAGTGGCTGATTGCCTGCAGGCGCAGGGCCAGCGTCGCGGCAAAGGCAACCGCGCCCACGGTCAGCGCCCCTTGCGACCACAGGAACAGCCCAAGCGTCAGGACGCCCGAGATCATGAAGCCGTTCATGACATGCAAGCTCATGGAGAGCCCGGTCGCGAGCCGCATCTGCGGATAGACCGAGCCCAGCATTTTCTGCATCCCTTCGCGGGCATACTCGTCCTCGGCCGGTCCCGTGGAGAAGAGTTTCACGGTGCCGATATTGCTGTAGGCATCGACGATCCGGCCGGTGAGCATCGACCGGTCATCGGACTGGCGCTTCGAGACCTCTGCCAGCTTGGGCAGGAAGAACAGCGCCGCTGCCAGATAGGCCACGAGCCAGGCGAGCAGGGGGATCACCAGCCGCCAGTCATTGGCAAAGAACAAGACCACGGCAGAACCGAAATAGACCACGCCCCAGACGCAGAGATTGGTGATCTTCGCCGCCGTCTCCCGTGCGCCAAGCGCCGTCTGCATCAGCTTGGTCGCAATGCGCCCGGCGAAATCGTCAGCGAAAAAGGTCGAAGACTGACGAAGAAGGTACCGATGCCCGCGCCATCGGATCGACATCGGCATGTTGCCCATGATGCCCTGCAGAAAGCCCAACTCGTCCAGCAGGCTGAGAAACGGCCAGACTAAGGCGATCATCACGACGACTGCGATCACTTCGCCGCCATGCTCGCTGAAGAATGCCTCCGGCGTGCTGCCGGCCGCAAGGTCAATCAGGTGCCCGATCCGCTCGAACGCGAAGACCTCGACGATGGCGATCAGCATCGAGGTGACGATGGTCAGCAGGAACAGCCAGCGGAACGGCTTGGCGTAGTGCCAGATGAACGGGACGAGTTTCGTCGGCGGACGCGTCGGCGCCTCGTCCTTCAGAGGATCGACAAAGTTCTCGAATGTGCGGAACAGCATAATGGCCTCGTGCTGCCGGGTCAGGTGCAGGGCAGCCGGTCCGGATACACGAATGGCGCCGCGGCGCTAGGATAAAGTTCAGTCGCCGGCCTTGGCGGCCAGGTTCATGGCCAGCGCCGCCGTGGGTTCTCGCTGCCGAGCGCCTGCGAGAACCGACCGCGGGAGTCGCCTTGCCACCAGATCGGCGTAGATACGAAGCTGCCGCGATACGGAGGCTGGCGTGATCTACATCGTTCTCAATTTCTGGCCGATTCTGGCTGCCACCGTTGCAAGTTGGCTCTTCGGCAGCGCCTATTACGGTGTGTTCGGCAAGCCCTGGATGGCTGCCGCGGGGCTCGATGAAAGCGATATCAGAGGACCCGGCGGCAAGGTTTCGCCCGTGCCTTTCATCGTCTCTTTCATCGCAGAGTTCTGGATCGCCTGCATCCTTGCCGGTGCCCTGATCCTCGCGCCTGATGAAGCGGGTGAGTGGACCATGGCGATCGGTACCGCGATCGTGATCTGGATCGGCTTCGTCATGCCCGTGATGCTGGTGAACCACCTCTACCAGCGCCGAAGCATCCGCCTGACGGCCATCGACGGAGGGCACTGGCTTGGCGTATTCATCGTCATCGTCGCCGTCCTGCAGGCGATCGGGCTGACCCCGCCGCCGTCTGCCTAGACGCTTACGGGAGCGGGGTTCGACGAACGGCGCTCGAGAGCTAGGCTCTCGACGAAGAACCCGCGTGGCTCGCCAATCCAATGGGTCCGCTGCTCGAGGTCGGCTTCGGTCGCGCCGGGTCATCTTGCACCGAAACAAAAAAGAGGGCCGCGACGCGGCCCTCCTCATTGGCGAAGAAGCTCCGGACTAGCGCGGCCCGATCATTTTCTCGGGACGGACGATGTCGTCATAGTCCTCTTCGGAGACGAAGCCGAGCCGGATGGCCTCCTCGCGAAGCGTCGTGCCGTTCTTGTGCGCGGTCTTCGCAATGATCGTGGCGTTGTCATAGCCGATGGTCGGCGCCAGCGCGGTCACGAGCATCAGCGAACGCTCCACCAGCTCCCGGATGCGTTCTTCATTCGCTTCGACGCCAACGACGCACTTGTCGGTGAAGCTGATGGCGGCATCGCTCAGCAGGCGGATGGACTGGAGGACATTGTAGACGATGACCGGCTTGAAGACGTTGAGCTCGAGATGCCCTTGGCTTCCGGAGAAGCTGACGGTCGCGTTGTTGCCCATCACCTGGGCGCAGACCATGGTCAGGGCTTCGCACTGGGTCGGGTTCACCTTGCCCGGCATGATGGACGAGCCCGGCTCGTTCTCCGGCAGGCGAAGTTCCGCGATGCCCGACCTTGGGCCCGAGCCAAGGAGCCGCAGGTCGTTCGCGATCTTGAAGAGCGATCCGGCGACGACGTTGAGCTGGCCATGGGCCTCGACCATCGCGTCATGGGCGGCAAGGGCTTCGAACTTGTTCGGTGCCGTGACGAAAGGAAGCTGCGTGAAGTTGGCGACTTCCTCGGCAAACGCCTCAGCAAAGCCCGGTTTCGTATTGATCCCCGTACCGACGGCCGTGCCGCCCTGGGCCAGGGCGTAAAGCGCGGGCAGGGCACTTTCGACCCGGCGGATACCGTAGTCGACCTGCGCGACATAGCCCGAGAACTCGTGGCCGAGGGTCAGTGGCGTTGCGTCCTGAAGGTGGGTCCGGCCGATCTTGATGATGTCCTTGAATGCCTCCGCCTTGTCGTTGAGGGCATTGCGGAGCTTCTGCAGCGCCGGGATCAGGCGGTGGTGGATCTCTTCGGCCGAGGCGATGTGCATCGCCGTCGGGAAGGTATCGTTCGAGCTCTGCGAGCGGTTGACGTGATCGTTCGGGTGCACCGGATCCTTCGATCCGATCTCGCCGCCGAGGATCTCGATCGCGCGGTTCGCGATCACCTCGTTCGCGTTCATGTTCGACTGGGTGCCCGAGCCGGTTTGCCAGACCGAGAGCGGGAAGTGGTCGTTGAGCTTGCCCTCGGCGACCTCTGTTGCGGCATTGACGATCGCTTCGCCGATCTTCGGGTCGAGGTTGTCGAGGCGCATGTTGGCGCGGGCTGCCGAACGCTTCACGATGCCGAGCGCCCGGATCATCGGCGGGGGCATGGTCTCGACGCCAATGTTGAAATTGATCAGCGAGCGCGCCGACTGCGCGCCGTAATACTTGTCCTTCGGCACCTCGAGGGGGCCGAAGCTGTCGGTTTCCGTGCGGGTCTCAGCCATCGCGTGGATCTCCTTCGTTCTTGCCTCGCGAGCTAGGCGAGCAAGCCCGTGAGGGCAACGCTTCTGAGATGGGGACTTATCCCGCTGGCTGCAGCACCCCGCGCCGCATCAGCAATTCCTGCTGCGCTGCGTCGTGGGCGGGCAGGATCAGCAGGTCAGGCTCGGCCTTGGACAGCTCGTGCAGCGCCCGGACCTGCGCCTGCACCGTCCTGCGGTCCTCGGGCGGGTCGAAGAACAGCGTCTGCATGATCCGCGGCCGTGTCGTCGCTTTCTCGATGTTCCGCATGTTCCAGGCGATATCCCCGATCATCAGGAACTCCTGTCCATCCGCAAGCTGCACATAGATCGTGAGGCTGCCCTCGGTGTGCCCCGGTGTCTCCAGCACCGCGATGCCCGGCGCGACCTTCCGCGGCTTGTCGAAGCGCTCGGCGATCAGCCGGTCCAGCGGCTCGGGCACGACCCCGTTGGGCGCGAATTGCGGCAGCGCCGCGATCTGCGGCGGTGTCAGCCTCAGGGCAGGAGCGATCACCTCGGGCCGCGGGTGGCGCGGCACGACAGAGATATGGTCGAGATGCTCATGGGTGACGAGGATCGCGTCCGCAACATCCATTGCCTGAACGAGGCGCGCATACTGCTCGGGGTAGAAGTCCCCGCCCAGCTCCTCTTCCACGACCTGCCTGTCCGCCGGCGCTTCGATCAGCACGGAAGCATCATCCGGGTACGCCACACGGAAGGCGGAGAACGTCATGTCCACCGGAGCGAAGTCGAGACCGAGGCCCACGGCAAAGCCCGGCGCGCGTCCGCGGCCCACCTCGATCACGGAGATTGCGATGGGACGGTCCCCGGCCGGTGCCTCGGCCGCCTCGCGCAACCTCTCGATCTGGAAGTCGTAAGCCGGTCCCTCAGGTACGGAGTTCTCGATCGCCCACCAGTAAAGAAAGGCCAGCACCGCCGCTGGTACGGCAAGGAAAAGGCTGCGGCGCATCGTCTGGTCTCCGAACGTGTTACCTCATCCTAGAGGGCGGGAACGTTTGCGCAATCGAAGGGAACAGGGATGGGATCAGGCTCGGGCAAGGTGCGGCTCCACACCGACGGCGAAATTGCCGTGGTCATCATTGACGCGGCCACCACAAAGACCCGGCCGCTGAAGAAATTCGTCTCCGCCTTCATCAAGCGCGAGGCCGCCCTCATCCGCCCCTGGTTCGGTCCCTTCGAGGTCAGGATCTGGACCAGCGTGATGGCCGGGAAACGCGGCGCCCACGATGTCGACAACATCGCCAAGGCCGTTCTCGACGCACTCTCAGGGGTCTTCTGGCGCGATGACAGGCAGGTGGTGCGGCTTGTCTCGGAAAGGTTCGAAGGCGACGCCAACCGCATCGCGGTCAAGATTACCCCGCTGAAAAAGCAGCTCGAATCCGTGGACCTCGATGCGAGCCTTCTGCAGCGGAACTAGAAAGGCATCGCGCCCTTTTTCTGCTTCTCGCTCTCCTCCGGGAAAAGGTCGTGCAGCTTCTTCCTCAGCGAGAAGATCCCCCGGATGGCAACGTAGAACCCGCTCCACCGGACAAGGTAGCCCGCGAAAGTGTCGTCGAAGGTCAGGAAGAGCCCGCGGATCGAGATTTCGACCGCCTTCATGCCGCCGCCGTCCCGCAGCATGGCGACATAGGGCCAGAGGAAGTCGATGAAGATGATCGCCAGCGTCACCTTCCAGGGCGGCAGGCGGTTCGAGACGATCAGCGATCCGATAACGATGAAACCAGCGGCCCGGATCGCATCCGTGCCCGAGAAACCGAGCGAGAAGAGATAGGCTATCGCTTCCATCTCTCCTGCTTGCGCGCGTTATGGTTAGCGGGCGGTAAAGCCGTCAGCTTGCCCCGTCGGCCCTGAGATCGTTGACGAAGGCCTTCACTGCCGTGTCGATCTTGCGCCATTCGGGCAGGTAGACTTCCTTGAAGATGTAGCGGACCCATACCTCTTCGGAGATGTCATAGATCCGGAAGCAGTCCGGTGGCACCAGCTCTTCGTCTTCATGGTCGTAACAGAACAGCACCGCTTCCTCGCCGTCCTCCGTGGTGCCGACATACATGACCCGGTCCTCATACCCCGCGCCCGGCGCAAGGCTCGACGCTTTGCCGAACTCGTATTTCGTCAGGCCATGCTCGAAGGGCACGCCGCCAGCCTCGGTGACGTGCTGCTTGTAGAGAATTTCGAGCCGCTGCTTCTCGTCGAACGGTGTGTTGTTCTCTTCGATCAGGACATCGATCCGGCGCGAATTGGCCCGGTTTTCGATGAAATCGGTCCTGCGCGAGGGGGTGTAGCCATCCATGCGCGGCCATGCGGCATAGAGCGCGAGGCTCTCCCGCGCCCCGGCCCTGCGGTCCCGCGGGAACACGGTGTGGTTGGCCGGCACGTCGAAGGGAATGCCGCCGACTGTGAGGATCACCGAGTCCTCGGCCACGCTCGGCCGCGGCACGTCACCGGCGATCTCTTCGGGGCTCGGTCCGAAATAGAAGAACAGGACGAAGCCCGACAGGATCAGGGTCGCCACGAAGATCAGCAGCGGATAGCGCCAGCCCGATTCCTCGCGGACCTCTTCGCCGCCGATATACTCGCTCTGCTGCGGCCGTCGTGCCATGGTCTGCCCCGTTGATCCTGTTCTGATCTCGCCCGTTCTGGCGTTTCAATCAAGCGGCCCCCGCGTGAAGCCTCGCTCAGGAGGAAATCTATCCGCCCTGCACTGCAAAACCCTGAAAGGGGGCACTCCCGACGCGCGAGGATTGAGGCTATCGAGCGGCGACAGCCTTGCGGGAAGCTCCCATGTCCGACCTCACCCTCGTCATCGGCAACAAGAACCTGTCCTCATGGTCGCTCAGACCGTGGATCCTGATGAAGCATTTCGGCATTCCGTTCGAGGAAGTCACGATCAGGCTCGACGTCCCTGGCACGCGGGCGGAGATCGCGAAGCATTCGCCGTCGGGCCTCGTTCCCTGCCTCACCGTTTCGGGGGAGGCAATCTGGGACTCCCTCGCCATCGCCGAAACGCTGGCCGAATGGTATCCCGAGAAAAATCTGTGGCCTGAAGACATGATGGCGCGGGCACGGGCGCGGTGCCTGTCGGCGGAGATGCATTCGGGCTTCTCCGAGCTGCGGGGGACCTGGCCCATGGATGTCCGCTGCGAGCACAAGGCGCTCAGCCGCCCGCCGGGCGTCGCTCGGGACCTTAAACGCATCCATGCCCTGTGGACCGGTGCGCGGCAGGACTATGGGCAGGACGGACCATTCCTGTTCGGAGAGTTCTCGATCGCCGATGCGATGTATGCACCGGTGGTGTCGCGTATCAGGACCTATGGCCCGGTGCCGATGTTCGCCGACCTGACGGATTACATGGACGCGATCTGGGAGCATCCGGCCATGCAGGAATGGCGCGCCGGGGCCAGGGAGGAAGAAGCCCAGGGCTGGTACGCCTAAGCCTTATCCCCCCAGTGTCATTCCGGCCCCACCCTCCGAGCAACAAGGAATGACAACCCATCAGGCGCTTCCCACGGCCCGGCCGTGGGGAGGATCAGAAAAGAAATCCCCGCGCTCTCCAGCCAGAGCATCCTGTCCGTCCCTGCTGCTAGTCAGGACAATCCGGGTTCGTCACGGTTTGGCAGCGGCCGGTGTTCCTCGTCGCTACGGATGACAATCGTGGCGCGGGGACGAGGGCTAAAAAGGCTCTGTGGGCCCCTCGCAGAAAAACACCGGGAGCGGACGCAAAAGGCCCGCATACAAATTAATCTAGAAGCGAGCCCTAGCGTCCGCTGTCCTCAAACAGCGAAGCGATAGGACAGACGAAAACCAAGAACCGGCTACGGGCGGACGAACCTGCTGCCTGTCATCCCGCGGCGCTCAAAGAGCGAGCCGATGACCCACATAGCGCTCCCTATGACTTCCGGGCGCGAGCCCCACCCACGCCGGAATGACAGAGCGCGAAAGCCGAACCGGCCTCCAGATTCCTGGCTGACAAGCCCTCTAACTGTCTTCTTTCCGGCCGCGGGCCACTCTCGATCCGCCGCCAACAATCAATGCCGCAAGGATCCCCAGAGCCACGTTGTCCAACACCAGCCAGACAAAGCCGAAAGCAATCACCGCTGCTGCGAGGTCGAACGCTGCGCCCGCTCCCTTTTTCTCTTCGCTGTCTTTCCGCTCGGACATCCCAGCCCCCTCGCTCCCTCTGCGTTCTCTATATCGAAACTGGGGGCCGTCATGCCCTTGCTGTCAACCGCCTCAGATCTTCTCGACCATCTTGGCGACCAGCGGGTGCCGGACGATGTCCCCGCATTTGAACCGCGTGACGCCGACCTCGTCGACCTCGTCGAGCTTGTCGACGATCTCCGCGAAGCCAGAAACACCGGGAAGGAGGTCGGTCTGCTCGGGATCGCCCGTGATGACCATCGAAGAATGCCAGCCAAGCCGCGTCAGCAGCATCTTCAGCTGGGCATAGGTGCAGTTCTGTGCTTCGTCGATGACCACGAAGGAATTGTTCAGTGTGCGCCCCCTCATGAAGGCGATGGGCGCAACTTCGATCACGCCCTCCTGCATCAGTTGGCGGACTTTCTTGGCACTCAGCCTGTCGGTCAGGCAGTCATAGAGCGGGCGGAGATAGGGCGACAGCTTCTCCTCCATGTCACCGGGCAGGAAGCCCAGGCTTTCGCCCGCTTCCACGGCGGGGCGCGACAGGACGATCCGTCCGATCTTGCCAGCCTCCAGCGCCTCGACGGCCTTGGCGACGGCAACATAGGTCTTGCCGGTACCGGCCGGGCCACAGGCGAAAACGACGTTGTGCTCGTCGATCTGCCTGAACAGCTGCGCCTGTGTTTCGTTCTGTGGCCTGATCTTCTTTTTGTAGCTCTGGTCCCGCGGTCCCTCGGGAACGTCACCCATCGGGGACCATCCGTCCTCGAACAGAAGCCTGACATTGTCCGGCATGGCTCTACGATCTTCCTGGCGCTGAGTACCCGATCTCTTGATCGATTTCTTCGCTGAACGACGAGCCATGACGCATCTCCTTTACGGTGCGGCTGCGGACAATATGGGTGGAGGGTCGAGGAGGGAGGCGCTGTGTGCGCTATGTGCCCGGAGGGCGGAGAAGCGTCGCCTGCCATTCCTCATCGACGACAATGATGACTGATTCGCGTGAAGGCGTAGTGAAATAAAATCGGTTCAATTGACGGCAATGCAGGTTTACCGAGTCTTTTCGTTGCCTCGGCCGGGTCAGGGCGCAACATGACAGTCATGACAGACCAAAGCCGCTACACCGCAGTCGCGAAATTCCTGCACTGGCTGATCGCGCTGATTATCCTGATCCAGATCCCATTCGGGTTCTACATGCACAATCTCGAGCCGTCTGAATTCAAGTTCACGCTCTATCAGCTCCACAAGAGCGCCGGCCTCATCGTCCTCGCTCTTGCCCTCTTCAGGCTCTACTGGCGCCTTACCCATCCGATCCCGCCCCTGCCTGCGGCCATGCCGAACTGGCAAAAGATCGTGGCGCGCTTCACCCATGTGGCCTTCTACGTCCTGATCATCGGTATCCCGCTCACCGGCTGGGCCATGGTTTCTGCCTCCACGCTCGGGATCGACACCAAGATCTTCTTCCTGATCCCCGTCCCGCACCTGCCGGTCCCTCAAGGGGAAGAGCAGGTCGAGTTCTGGATCGAGGTCCATGAGCTCCTGGCCAAGGCGACGATCGGGCTTCTGGTCCTTCATGTGGGCGCGGCGCTGAAGCACCATTTCCACGACCGGGACGACATCCTCATCCGCATGCTGCCCGAACGGCTCCAACCGCGCATGGCGGCCAAGCCGACCCCGCAAAAGGATCCCGCCGAATGACCCGTGCCCTCCTTGCCGCTTTTGCCCTGGCACTGCTCGCCGCCTGTGGAGGTGAGCCGGAGGTCAGTGACCTCGAAACCGAAGTCGATCTCGAGATCGCCGATCCTGTCGGGACATCCGTTTGGACCGTTGATCGCGAGGCATCGTCGATCGGGTTCCGCGCAACCCAGAACGGAAAGACTTTCGAGGGCACCTTTGGGCGCTGGAATGCGGCCATTCTCCTCGATCTCGAAGCCCCGGAAGTCGAAGGCTCGATCGAAGCGCTGATCGATCTCGCATCAGCCGATGCCGGCTCGAAAGATCGCAATGAGGCCCTGCCGGAAGAGGCATGGTTCAACACCGCCCTACACCCGGTCGCGGTGTTCCGCTCGACCGCCATCCGCTCCACCGGCCCCGGGACCTATGAGGCGGACGGCACCCTGACCATCAAGGGGATCACCCGCGAAGTGGTCATGCCCTTCAGCCTCGAGGTTGACGAGAACGGTCGCGCCATCGCTGACGGCTCGGTCATTCTCGACCGCTCCGAATTCGGGGTCGGCACGGGGGAATTCGCTGACGGCAAGTGGGTCGGGCTCGAGGTGGAGGTGCTCCTCCATATCGAAGCCGTTCCCGCAGGCTAACCGAAGGCGCCGTCGCTCTCGACGGTCTTGAAGCAATAAAGGCGGGAGTCGAGCACCGCCGCCTGCCGGTGGAAGACGATGGCCTGATAGCCTGGATCCTTGACCATCTGCAGGAAGGCATCCTTGCTGGGATACGTCGCGACAAAGCCGAGGTCCCAGACCTGGTCGCGCGGCCCGATCACCGGGAACTGCGGCACGCCGCGCCATGTGATCTCGCCGCCGACCTTCTCGAAGAACTCGGCCGAGGCGGCGCTGTACGCCTTGTAGGCTTCTGCACCCGAGGCTTCGCGGCCGTCGTCATAGGCCGCACGCTCGCGCAGCTTGATGAGGTTCAGCATCTGAACGGGCCCCTCGATCGCCTTTTCTGCGAATTGCCTGAAGGCATCACGGTCAGGATCGACGAAATGGGGCACAGGCTTCAGTCCTCGAACAAACGACCCTCAGGCGGCTCTTCCAGCCTGCGGTCCAGGTAACGCTCGGCTGTCTCCATAAGTGCTTCTTGGTGTTGGGAAAAGAAGTGATCTGCACCGGGGATGACTTCGAACTCGATCCGGCGCCCTTTCTGGGTCCGGGTCTTGGCCATCACGTCCTTGGTCAGCTGCGGCGGGCAGATCTTGTCCTGCTCGCCATGGATGACGAGCCCCGAGGACGGGCACGGGGCAAGGAAGCTGAAATCGTAGAGATTGGCGGCAGCCGATATCGAGATGAAGCCAACGATCTCAGGGCGGCGCATCAGCAGCTGCATGCCGACATAGGAGCCGAAGGAGAAGCCAGCGACCCATGCGAACGGCGCCGTCGGGTTGAGCTGCTGCAGGTAGTCGAGAGCCGTTGCGGCATCGGAAAGCTCGCCCTGGCCTTGGTCGTACTCACCCTCGGACTTGCCCACACCACGGAAATTGAACCGCATCACGGCAAATCCCCGCCGTGCGAACATGTGGTACATTTCGTAGGTGATCTTGTCGTTCATCGTGCCACCGAACTGGGGGTGGGGATGAAGGATGAGGGCTACGGGCGCGTTGTCTTCGCGCGCCTTTCTGTAGTGCCCTTCGATCCGGCCCTCGGGACCGGGAAAAATGATCTCAGCCATTGGCTCTCAAACGCTGTGCAGCGCGACAGGGAGGCGCGCCAAATAAAGTTGACTGGAGAGGTCGGAAATCCTACCTCCCGGGTCAGGAACAGGGGCGATTACCACAAACGCGCCCTCTGTCCATGCTGACGTGGTTCCATAAGGAGATAGTGCTTGAAGCTCGCGGCGAAAGCCCGAATGGCCGTGACGGGCATGGCGGATCTCGCAGCTTTCGGCGGCGAGCAGCCCGTGCCCTTGTCCGCGATCGCCGAACGCCAGCGGCTGAGCCTCGCTTTCCTCGAGCAGGTCTTCTCCAAGCTTCGTCGCGCGGGGCTTGTCGAGAGCCGGAGGGGCGCTGCGGGCGGCTATGTCCTGGCCAAGGACCCGGCAGAGATCCCCCTCGCGGCGATCGTTGCAGCCGTCGAAGAAGAAGTCCGGTCCACCGCGTGTCAGCCCGGCGCCCATCAGGGGTGCACGGGGACCAGCGCCCGCTGCCTGACCCACAAGCTCTGGGCGGACCTCGACGAGCATATCGACCACTGGCTCACCACCCGGACTCTCGCCGATGTCTCGGGTGAGGTCCCCCAAGGGTTCATGGAGGCAGCGGAGTAGGGCCATGGACCGTCTCTATCTTGACCATAACGCGACGTCGCCGCTGCGGCCCGAATGCCGGGACGCCATGCTCGACGCCATGAGCGCGCCGCGCAATGCATCCTCCGTGCACGCCGAGGGTCGTGCCGCGAAACAGCTTGTGGAGAAGGCTCGGAAGAGCATCGCTGGCGCAATCTCCTGTCCGCCGACCAGCATCGTGTTCAATTCCGGCGGCACGGAAGCCGACCACACTGCCATCCTCGGTTTCGCCCGTGGTGGCCCCAAAGTGCGGAGGCTCTTTCTCTCCGCGACCGAGCACCCTGCCGTGCCTGCCGCAGCGGAGAAATCCGGCTTGCCTGTCGAAACGGTCCCCGTGCTGAAGGACGGGACCCTCGACCTTGCATGGCTGGAAAAACGCCTCGGCACCTATGATCCGCAGGCTGATGGCCCGTTTCTTCTCTGCACCATGCTCGCCAACAATGAGACCGGCGTCATCCACCCGGTGAAGGAAGCAGCGCAAATCGCCCGCAAGGCTGGCGGCTACACCATGGTCGATGCGGTGCAGGCGCTCTTCAAGATCGAGATCGATTTCTCGACCCTCGGCGCGGACCTGCTCGCGCTCTCGGCGCACAAGGCCGGTGGGCCTGTCGGTATTGGCGCGCTTGTCGTCACGCCGGGCCTCGGCTTCGAGCCGCTCCTGGGGGGCGGCGGGCAGGAAGAGAACCGCAGAGCAGGGACCCACAATGTTCCCGCTATCGCAGGCTTCGGCAGGCTGGCCGAAGTCGCCAGCGTCTCCGACTACCAGGCCCTCGCGGGAATCCGTGACCGGATCGAGGCAGGCCTGCCGCAGGGCGTCACCGTCCACGGACAATCCGCCCCGCGCCTGCCCAACACCACCTGTCTCACGGCTCCCGGCTTCAAATCCGAGACTCAGGTGATGACGATGGACCTCGCAGGTATCGCCGTCAGCGCAGGCTCGGCCTGCAGCTCCGGCAAGGTCAAGCGGTCCTCCGTCCTCGGCGCAATGGGCGTGCCGGAGGAAGAAGCCGCGACATCCCTACGGATTTCCCTTGGCTGGGACACGCCGGCGCATGCAGCGGAGCGCGTCCTCACCACATGGACCACTGAATTCGAACGCATCTCTTCGAGAGCAGCATAATGTCACAAACGACGTACAAAGAAGGCATCGACGCCAAGACGGTCGAACAGGTCGAAGAGCTCGGCACTTACAAGCACGGCTTCACGACCAATATCGAAAGCGTCAAGGCTCCGAAGGGCCTTAACGAAGACACTGTCCGCTTCATTAGTGCAAAGAAGGAAGAGCCCGAATGGCTCCTCGAATGGCGGCTCGCGGCCTTCGAGCGCTGGAAGAAAATGGAGGAGCCGACCTGGGCCAACGTCTCCTATCCGCCGATCGACTACCAGGACCACTACTATTACGCCGAGCCGAAGGCGGGCGCGAAATACGAGTCCATCGACGACGTGCCCGAGGAAATCCTCGAGGACTTCAAGAAGCTAGGCATCCCCCTGCGCGAGGCTGAGGTTTTGCTCGGCGTCGAGGGCGCGGGCGCGACCCCGGGCGATGCGCGGACCAATCAGCCGAAAGTGGCCGTGGACGCTGTCTTCGACTCTGTCAGTGTCGCGACGACCTTCAAGAAGGAACTCGAAAAAGCCGGCGTCATCTTCATGTCGATCTCCGAAGCGGTGCGCGAGCATCCGGAGCTGGTGAAGAAGTATCTCGGCTCCGTCGTTCCGGTCTCGGACAACTTCTTCGCGACGCTCAATTCGGCGGTTTTCTCCGACGGCACCTTCGTCTACGTGCCGAAGGGCGTGCGCTGCCCCATGGAGCTGTCGACCTATTTCCGCATCAACGAGGCCAACACTGGCCAGTTCGAGCGCACCCTGATCGTCGCCGACGAAGGCGCTTATGTCAGCTACCTTGAAGGCTGCACCGCGCCGATGCGCGACGAGAATCAACTCCACGCCGCGGTGGTCGAGCTCGTCGCCCTCGACGATGCCGAGATCAAATACTCCACCGTTCAGAACTGGTACCCCGGCGACAAGGATGGCAAGGGCGGTATCTACAACTTCGTGACCAAGCGCGCCGACTGCCGCGGCGTGAGGAGCAAAGTCAGCTGGACCCAAGTCGAGACTGGCTCGGCTGTTACCTGGAAATATCCGTCCTGTATCTTACGCGGTGATGACAGCCAGGGCGAGTTCTACTCGATCGCCATCACCAACAACCATCAGCAGGCGGACACCGGTACCAAGATGGTGCACCTCGGCAAGAACACGCGTTCGCGTATCATTTCCAAGGGTATCTCAGCCGGCAAGTCGGACCAGACCTATCGCGGCCTCGTCTCGATCCACCAGAAGGCGGAAGGCGCACGGAACTTCACCCAGTGCGACAGCCTCCTCATCGGCTCCAATTGCGGTGCGCATACTGTTCCGTATGTGGAGGACAAGTCCAACACAGCCATCCTCGAGCACGAGGCCACCACCTCGAAACTCTCCGAGGAGCAGCTCTTCTACGCGCAGAGCCGCGGCCTCGACGAAGAGGAAGCCGTGGCGCTCCTCGTCAATGGTTTCTGTAGGGAGGTTCTCCAGGAGCTCCCGATGGAGTTTGCGGTGGAGGCGCAGAAGCTCGTGCAGGTGAGCCTTGAGGGGAGTGTGGGGTGATGGCGAATCTCTCTTTCCACGTCGCTTTCTCAAAAGAACCGACTGGTGATATCGAGACTTATTGGGACGAGTTGCCTGATGGTGCGGAGCTACGCGTGACGAACGACGACGGCGTCTGGCTCTCGGGTAATCGCGAAGGTCTTCTCCTGCTTTCCACCAAGCTTGCGGAAATCGCGCTGCGCGACCTAGAGCCCGGTTGGCACAGCCATATTCAGAAACTCGAAAAATCCGATCTCGACTTCACTGTTGAGAAATTGGCGGACTGACATGCTGAACATCAATAACCTCACCGTCACCCTCGGCGGCAACAAGATCCTCAACGGCCTCGATCTTTCCGTACCCGCCGGAGAGGTGCATGCCATCATGGGGCCGAATGGCTCGGGCAAGTCGACGCTGAGCTACACCATTGCAGGACGTGACGGGTACGAACCGTCCGAAGGGGATATTACGCTTGACGGCGAAAGCCTTCTCGAGATGGGTCCGGACGAACGCGCGGCGAAGGGGGTCTTCCTCTCCTTCCAGTCCCCGCCAGCGATTCCGGGCGTTGCGACGATGAACTTCCTCCGCACCGCCCTCAACGCCCAGCGCAAGGCGCGCGGCGAGGAGGAGATGTCCTCGGCGGAGTTCCTCAAGGTCTTCCGCGAGCACGCGAAAACCGTCGGCCTCTCCCCGGAGAAACTCAAACGTCCGTTCAATGACGGCTATTCCGGCGGCGAGAAAAAGCGCATGGAAATGCTGCAGATGGCCCTCTTCGAGCCGCGCTTCTGCATCATGGACGAGACCGACAGCGGCCTCGACATCGACGCCCTCCGCATGGTCGGCGAGGTCGTGAACAGCCTCCGCGGCCCCGACCGCGGCTTTCTCGTCATCACCCACTATCAGCGGCTCCTGGACTACGTGAAGCCCGACCGCATCCACGTCCTCGCCGGCGGCCGCATCGTCCACTCCGGCGGCCCGGAACTGGCGAAAGAACTCGAAGAGTCCGGCTACGAACAATTCGCGTCGGAGGCTGCGTGAATTTCGCTGGTTTCAGTTTTGAGGAGAGCAAGGCGTGCTTGATATGCGAGCATGTCGATGCCGGCGCTGATATTGCGATCGCGGTGCATGACGAAGATGGTTGGCTACAGTTTTTGTGCGGCAGAGAGGATCACGACTCTGACCAAGCGAAAACGGTTGGCCTCGGTCATTTGAGGAGTTGCCTTCCTGACGCGCGAGCGCTTCCTCTTCTGAAGCCAGGCGTCGTTGCGGAAAGAACCAAGACCGGCGACTGGACGCTGACCAGATTGGATGAGTTCGAATGAGCAGTCCTATCCCCCTCACTGCCTTTGAAGACAGGCTCCTTGCCGAAGTTCCGGACACGGATCTCGCAGAGCTTCTCCGCTCGCGCGGCCTGCCGGGTCGGCGGACGGAGACCTGGAAATGGTCGGACCTCCGCGGTGCGCTTCGCGATGTGCGCGAGCCTTCGGGCGCCTATGCTTCCAAGGCCGAGGCCCCCATCACCCTCGAGGGCGCAACCGTCCTCACCCTGAAGAACGGCGTCCCGCAGGCGCCCCACGGCGTTGAGCCGAAACCCATCGTCAAATCCGGCGAGAAGGTCGGCAGCACCTATGTCGTCGAAGATGGCCTCGTGGTCAGCTTCTATGACCAGGGCCGCGACGCCGAGGATGAGATCGGCGCAGGCGAAGAGCTCTCCGCCCTCGCAGCGCTCCGTCCCCTGATGAGCATCAGCGTGCTGCCCGGCTTCACGCACAAGATCGTCCTTCGCCGCCTCTCCGACGGCGAAGGCCGCCACGGCGACAATGTCTTCGTCACGGTGGGAGAGGGCGCGCGCGCCACTCTGGTCGAGACCCACGAGATCACCGGCAGCCCCTTCGTCAACAGCCGGACGGAGCTGGAGCTCGATGCGAAATCCGTGTGCGATCGTTTCATCGTGCAGACGGCTGCGTCCGAGGCTGTGCTGGTCCACTCCTCCGTCCTCCGCCTCGACGAGGCCAAGGACGGCGAGACGGTGAAGCTGAACCAGATGACCCTAGCGCTCGGCGCGCAGCTCGCGCGGCATGAGACGCGACTGACCCATCTCGGCGAGAGCGAAGCGAAGATCGACGCCCTCTATCGCCTGTCGGACAGTCTGCACACCGACATCACCAGCCACATCACCTTCGAGGGCGAAGACGGCGTCACCGACCAGCTCGTCAAAGGCATTGCAGACGGTCGATCGCGCGGCGTTTTTCAGGGCAAGTTCCTGGTGCAGCGCGGCGCCCAGCGCACCGACGCGAAGATGGCGCACCACGCGCTTCTCCTCTCGAAGGGTGCGCAGATCAACGCCAAGCCCGAGCTTGAGATCTATGCGGACGATGTCGAATGCGCCCACGGCAACACGGCCGGCGCCCTCGACCCCGAAGCGCTCTTCTACATGCGCCAGCGCGGCGTGCCGGAAGACGAAGCCCGCAGCCTACTGATCGACGCCTTCGGCGGAGAAGTGCTGGAGCGGGTGAAGGATGAAGCCGTGCGCGAACAGCTCGCCGCGCTCTTCCACGGAGGTGCGTCGTGAAGCTTCTCGCCGCCATCGCCCCTCTCGCGCTTGTCGCCTGCACCACCGCGCAAGGTGAAGACACCTATCGCGGAGTCTATGAAAGCGGCTTCGAAGTGAGCAACTTCACCGTGTGCGGATCAGGCGAGACATGGTGGCTGGAGACGGCTGGCGTCGACGTGTGGGGCGACTTCCGTCCGGCGTTCAACGCCGAGGTCGTGCTCGTAGTGAAAGCCACCGTCGACCATGAACCGGAAGAAGGCTTCACCGGCTTTGGTCATCTCTCCGCATTTCCCGCACAGATCACGGTGATGGAAATCATTTCTCACGATGCTGACGAAGCGGCGATCAGGGCCTGCCGCGAAGGAGGCGCATGACTTTCAACGTCCAAGACATCCGCGTGCAGTTCCCGATCCTCTCGCGGGAGATCCACGGGAAGCCGCTGGTCTATCTCGATAACGCGGCCTCGGTACAGAAGCCGCAGGCGGTGATCGACCAGCTCACCGCGTCGATGAGCAGCCAGTATGCCAACGTCCACCGAGGCCTGCACGCGCTGTCGAACGAGACCACCACGGCCTTCGAGGAGGCGCGCGGCACGGTCGCGAAATTCCTGAACGCTGCGTCCACGGATGAGATCGTCTTCACCATGGGCGGCACAGATGCCGTCAACCTCGTGGCCAATGTTCTGGGTCAGGAAGAAATCCGTGAGGGTGA
The DNA here is from genome assembly GCF_014651915.1 of Parvularcula lutaonensis. GTDB lineage: Bacteria > Pseudomonadota > Alphaproteobacteria > Caulobacterales > Parvularculaceae > Parvularcula > Parvularcula lutaonensis. The sequence continues at coordinate 160,501 of NZ_BMXU01000002.1, read as the reverse complement.
CGAGATCATCCTCTCGGTGATGGAACACCACTCCAACATTGTCCCGTGGCATTTCCTGCGCGAGCGCAAGGGCGCGGTGCTGAAATGGCTCGATGTCGATGCCGACGGAAATGTCGACCTCGACGCCTATGCGGCGATGTTCACCGAGCGGACGAAGCTGGTCGCGATAACGCATCAGTCGAACGTCTTTGGCGCTGTGACGCCGGTGAAGGAGATGGCGAAGATCGCCCATGAGCACGGCGCGATGATCCTCGCTGATGGCTGCCAGAAGGCCGTGCACGGACCGGTGAACGTGCAGGACCTCGGCGTCGATTTTTATGTCTTCACCGGGCACAAGACCTATGGGCCTACGGGCATCGGCGTTCTTTATGGCAGGAAATCCGTGCTCGACCGGTTGCCGCCTTACCGCGGCGGCGGCGAAATGATCGACATCGTCGAGCAGGAGCGCGTCACCTATAACGAGCCGCCCCACCGCTTCGAAGCGGGCACGCCGCCTATCCTCGAAGCGATCGGCCTCGGCACGGCGCTCGAATGGATGATGGCCCAGGACCTCGAAGGTCTCGTCGCCCATGAAAGGGCGCTGACGGACCATGCGATGGAGGCCCTGCGCGCCACGAATTTTATCGAGCTCTATGGCTCGCACCCGGAGAAAGGTCCGGTGATCGCCTTCAACCTCAAGGGCATTCACCCCCACGACGTCTCGACGATCCTCGATCGCCAGGGCGTCGCGGTGCGGGCGGGGCACCATTGCTGCCAGCCCCTGATGAAGAAGCTCGGCGTCTCCGCCACCGCGCGCGCCAGCTTCGCCGCCTACAACACCCATGACGAGGTCGACGCCCTCGTTGCAGCGTGCCGCAAGGCAAATGAATTGTTGAGCTGACCCATGACCGAACATCAGGCAAAAGACGAAGCCTTCGACGCCGACACCGGTGCCCGGGACATGATCGACCTCTCCGCGCCGCCCGAGAAACCGGCGGCGAAGGAGAACACACGCGTCTTGAAAGACCTCAACGAGGTTCAGATCGCCGACGTGACCCAGGAGGTCATCGCCGCGCTCAAGACCGTCTACGACCCTGAGATCCCGGTTGATATCTACGAGCTCGGTCTCATCTACAAGGTGGACTTCGACCCCGCCAATGACGAGCGCGGGGCAAAGATCACGGTGGACATGACGCTGACCGCGCCGGGCTGCCCGGTGGCGGGCGAGATGCCCGGCTGGGTGGAGGACGCGATCCTTCGCGTCGACGGCATCGAAGAGGTGTCCGTTAACATGACGTTTGACCCTCCGTGGTCTCCTGAGCGGATGAGCGAAGAGGCGAAACTCGAGCTGGGATGGATGTAGATGGCTAGGCAGAGACCCCAGGCGATCACTTTGACTGACCGTGCGGCCGCGCGGATGCAGGCGATCATGGAGCGCGCCGACAATGACTATATCGGCGTGCGGATCGGCGTGAAGAACGGCGGCTGCGCAGGGATGGAGTACACCCTCGACTACGCCGAAGAGAAGCAGCCCCTCGACGAAGTGGTCGAAGACCGCGGCGTGACGATCCTCATCGATCCCAAAGCGATCCTCTTCCTTCTGGGTACGGAGGTCGATTACGTGACCGAAAAGCTGTCGAGCCGCTTCGTGTTCAACAACCCGAACCAGACCGATGCGTGTGGTTGCGGCGAAAGCGTGACGATCGTCCCGGCCACGGCGTAGGGCGAAACCGCAAGGCGGGTTGCGAAGCCATCCGCCAGTTTCGAGCCGCTACGGGGTGCCGTGCCTGTCAATCTGCGCTAGGATCTCGCGTCTCGTGATCGGCAGGAGGTCACCATGAGAGCATTCCTCACCGCGATCGCCGGGGCGATTGCCATCACCTCGGCCCATGCAGAAGTGGCTTCGGCGTCCGAGCACGGCTTCGTTCTCGAGCACGAGGTGACCTCACCCTTCGCGCCCGACGCACTTTGGCACCGCCTCATGCAGCCCGCCCAATGGTGGGACCCCGACCACACCTATTCCGGCGACGCGGCCAACCTTTCCATGGAGGATACGGCCGGCGCCTACTGGCGGGAGGACTGGGACACCGGTTCGGTCATCCACGGGCAGGTCCTGCTGGTCAAAGAAGGCGAGGAGCTCATCCTCTCCGCTCCTTTCGGCCCGCTGATTTCCACCGCCGCGGACTGCCGCTGGACGATAAGGCTCGAGCCGACCGAGGACGGCGGCACGCTCATCAAGTCCTCCCACACCATCGCGGGCGTACCGGGCACGGGCCTCGAAGAGCTGGCCCCCGCCGTGGATTTCGTCATGGGCAACGGCGTCAAACGCCTCGCAGGGGTCGAATAGCCTCCCATCCCGGCAAACACGTTGCGTAGCGGCGCGAGGGCCACTAACTCACGCCGCTATGACCGCGACCGTCAACGATATCCGCCGCCAGTTCCTCAGCTTCTTCGAAGAGCGCGAGCACAAGGTGATCCCCTCTGCGCCGCTGCTGCCGCAGTCGGACCCGACGCTGCTTTTCGTCAATGCCGGGATGGTGCCGTTCAAGAACATCTTCACGGGCAAGGAGACGCCGCCTGCGCCGCGCGCGACGTCGTCGCAAAAATGCATTCGCGCCGGGGGCAAGCACAACGACCTCGACAATGTGGGGTACACGGCGCGTCACCACACCTTCTTCGAGATGCTCGGCAACTTTTCCTTTGGTGACTATTTCAAGGAAGAGGCGATCAAGAACGCCTGGGACCTGTGCACGAAGGAATTCGCCATCGACCCGGCGAAACTGTTGGTCACGATCTACCATGACGATGACGAGGCCTTCGATTTCTGGAAGAAGATCGCTGGCCTGCCTGATGAGAAGATCATCCGCATCGCGACGTCCGATAATTTCTGGTCGATGGGCGATACGGGCCCTTGCGGTCCGTGCTCGGAGATTTTCTACGACCACGGCGAGGACATTCCCGGCGGCCCTCCGGGTTCGCCGGACGAGGACGGCGACCGGTTCATCGAGATATGGAACCTGGTCTTCATGCAGTTCGATCAGCAGCCGGACGGCTCGCGTGAGAACCTGCCCAAGCCCTCGATCGACACCGGCATGGGGATGGAACGCATCGCCGCCGTGCTTCAGGGCGTGCACTCGAACTACGAGATCGACCTGTTCCGGAAGCTCATCGGCGCTTCGGTCGAACTGACCGGCAGGCCTGAACAGGGAGAGGACGCAGCGGCGCACCGGGTCATCGCCGATCACCTTCGGTCGTCGAGCTTCCTGATCGCCGATGGTGTGACGCCTTCGAACGAGGGCAGGGGCTATGTCCTGCGTCGCATCATGCGCCGCGCCATGCGCTACGCCGCGACCCTCGGCGCGAAAGACCCGCTGATGCATCGCCTCGTTCCGACGCTGGTGGAGGAGATGGGCGCTGCCTATCCGGAGCTTCAGCGTGCGGAGGGACTCATCACCGATACGCTCCGCCTCGAGGAAGAGAAATTCGCCGACCTTCTCGATCGGGGCTTGAAGCTGCTGTCCGAGGAAACGGCCAAGTTGCCCGCAGGCGGCACGCTTCCCGGCCAAGCCGCGTTCAAGCTCTATGACACCTATGGCTTCCCGGTCGATCTCACCGAAGACGCCCTGCGCCGACAGGGTTTCAGGCTCGATACGGAGGGCTTCGAGAAGGCCATGGCCGAGCAGAAAGAGAGGGCGCGCGCGGCCTCGAATTTCGGCGGGCAGGCCGGGGACGACAAGGTCTGGTACGAGATCGCCGACCAGCATGGTCCGACGGAGTTCTTGGGCTACACCCACCTCAAAGCGTCCGGTCAGGTGCAGGCTATCGTCAAGGATGGCCAGCAGGTGGACAGCGCTTCGGCTGGTGACGACATCATGTTCGTCGCCAACCAGACGCCGTTCTACGGCGAAAGCGGCGGACAGACTGGCGATGCGGGCACGGCGGAGACCGAGGCCGGCGCGAAGCTGACCATCACCGACACGAAGAAAAAGAACGGCCAGCACGTCCATGTCGCAACCATCGAAGCAGGCAGCCTGAGGACGGGCGAAGAGATCGTCCTCTCCGTCGATGAGTTGCGCCGTGCAAGGACCAAAGCCAACCACTCCGCGACGCACCTTGTCCACCAGGCGCTGCGCAACATCCTTGGCGACCACGTGACCCAGAAGGGCAGCTTCGTCGGCCCGGACAGCTTTCGCTTCGATTTCAGCCATAACGGCGCGCTGACCCGCGACGAGATTGATGCCGTCGAAGCCGAGGTCAACGAAATCATCCGGCAGAACGCCGAGGGGATCATCAAGCTGATGCCCTATGATGAGGCCATCGAAAGTGGCGCCATGGCGCTGTTCGGAGAGAAGTACGAGGACGAAGTCCGTGTCTTGAGCCTCGGGCATGTTCCGGGTGGGGACAAAGCCTATTCGGTCGAGCTCTGCGGAGGCACGCATGTCGACCGGACAGGCGACATCGCGCTCTTTGCCATCACCTCGGAAGGGGCCGTCGCTTCGGGTATCCGCCGGATCGAAGCCGTGACGGGGGAGGCGGCGCGCCGCTTTCTCAAGGGCCAGGCCAATATCGCGCTCAAGGCTGCAGGCATCCTCAAGACAACGCCCGAGGATGTTCCCACACGGATCGAAGCGCTACAGGACGAGAAGAAAAAGCTCGAAAAGGAGCTCGTGGCCGCGCGCAAGAAAGCCGCGACGGGCGGGGCTGCGACCCAGTCCGAGGAAATTGGTGGCGTCCACTTCACCGGCGCGGTGCTTGAAGGCATTCCGCCCAAAGAGCTTCGCGGCCTGATCGCCGACGCGCTGAAGAAGAACGACAGGGCCGTAGCCGCCTTCGTCGCGGTCAATGACGGCAAGGCTTCTGCCTCCGTCGGGGTGTCCCCGGCCGTTATCGGCGATCACCCCGCGCCGGAACTCGTCAAGCTGATGGTCGAGGCCCTTGGCGGCAAGGGCGGCGGCGGCAAGCCGGACCTCGCCCATGGCGGTGGCCCTGACGGCTCTAGGGGAGAAGCGGCGCTCGATGCTGTCAAAGCAAGGCTCGCGCGGTAGCTCCCGCGCGCCGCAACGCTAGAACACAAGAGCGAGCCCTTGTGTTCGCCGCATGATCCGACCGGAGGAACCGCCATGGCTGACAAGGACATTCTCTTCGCCCGCGAGAGCGATTGGGGCGTCATCACGCTCAATCGCCCCAAGGCGCTCAACGCCCTGACTTCGGAGATGTGTGTCCAGATGGACGCGCAGCTCCGCGAGTGGGCCGAGGATGATGCCGTCAAGGCTGTCCTCATTGAAGGCGCAGGCGAGAAGGCCTTCTGCGCGGGGGGTGACATCCGCTGGCTCGCCGAGACGGCGAGGGAGGACCCCGTCGAAGCTGCGACCTTCTTCCGCAAGGAGTACAGGCTCAACAACCTGATCGCCCATTACGGGAAGCCTTATATCGCGCTGATCGACGGGATCTGCATGGGCGGCGGCGTTGGTGTCTCCTGCATGGCTGACCGCCGGGTGATGTCTTCCCGGACCATGTGGGCCATGCCCGAATGCGGCATCGGTCTCGTGCCCGATGTCGGGGCGAGCTATGCGCTGAACCAGCTCAAAGGCGGCATTGGTCTCTACCTTGCCTTGACCGGCACGCGGATGATGGGACCGGACTGTCTGTCCGCGGAGATTGCGACCAACCTGATCGCTGATGACCAGGTAGATGCGACCCGCGAAGCCCTCCTCGGGGCGGATCTCTCAGGTGACCCTCTGGGCGCGATTGACGAGGCGCTGGGCGCGTACAACGTTTCCGACCCCGGCGATTTCGTTCACTCCGTCCGTGACATCGACCACCATTTCGGCAAGGTCGAGAGCGTTGCGGCGCTGAAGAAGGATCTCGCCGAAAACGGTGGCAGCTTTGGCCAAGGATGCCTCGACCGGATGGCATCGGGCAGCCCGACGAGCCAGGTGCTGACCCTCCGCCTCCTCAACGAGGCGCCTGATAATTTCTCCGACGCCATCAAACGCGAGTTCAACGTCACCGCACACCTTCTCGAAGGCCCGGATTTCCTCGAGGGTGTCCGTGCCCAGATCATCGACAAGGACCGAAATCCGAAATGGCAGCCTGCGAGGGTTGAAGACGTCGATCCTGCACGGATCGACTGGTACTTCACCGAGCCTGAAGGCGGCCCGCTCGAGCTTTAGGGAAAGGGAGCCGGCATCAAGCCGGCTTCGTCACAGCCCGGACGACCATCCACAGGATCACGATCCCCGCGCCCAGGCCTACGATGTGCAGTATCGTGAAGGGCAGGTCCGTGTAGCCCATGGAATTGGCAAAATAGATCGACGCTGCATCCGCGACTGCCGTCAGGAACACGAGGTTCGCCGCCCAGCGCTCCCCCTTCAGAACGCCGACGATCGCGCCAGCCAGCATGACGGTCGATGCGAGCAGGAGGAGCGCAGGCAGCCAGGCCGCATCGACATAGGCGGTCACCAGCGGGTCGGCTCCGACCAGCATTTCGTAAACCCGGTCGTCGAACAGCCCGATGATCTTCACGAGCGGCACGATCGCGTGAAAAGGCAGGGCGAGAAGGATCACAAGTGCCACGAGCAGGCGGAACAAGAACGCCATTGACAGGTCTCCGGTACGGTTTTCGGGGATATCGCATGTTTGCACCCCTTCGCCCAGCGGCGAGTGAGATGCGGTTCGTTCTTGGAATGTGCGCCTGCACCCGGCACAACGGCCAAAAAATACGGGGAGTGCATGGTAAGGTTTCTGTGGCGGTGCTTGGCGTTGATGCTGGCGGCGATGCTCGGCATGGCCCCGGCCCATGCGGGTCTTTTCTCCAAGCGTGTCCTGTTTGAGTCTGTGGATCGCAGGGAAACCGTGTTCGAGCCACGCGGCGAAGAGCCTGTCCCCGCCGAAGAAATCACCCTGACCGTTCCGGAGAACCGCAGCGACAGGAACAGCCGGATGATCGCGATCCGCCTCGTGCGACTGCCTGCGCTCAATCCGAAAGGCCATCCCCCGATCGTCTATCTCGCTGGTGGCCCCGGTGGCTCGGCCACGGGCGCGGCCCGCGGACCGCGCTGGGCGATGTTCGACCGGCTCCGGCAGGACGCCGACGTCATCCTCTTCGACCAGCGCGGTACCGGCCTGTCGGACCGGCCAGCCTCCTGCGAGAGCACTTATGGCTGGGCTGACGGCGGCCCCGCGCACCGACGTGATATCATCTCGGCCTATCGCGGGGCGTTCGAGGAGTGCGCGGCGTTCTGGGAAGCGTCAGGCGTCGATCTCAAGGGCTGGAACACCCTCGAAAGCGCCCATGACCTGGCAGCGGTGGCCGATGTCCTTGGCGGCGAGATCAGTCTTCTCGGGATCAGTTACGGCACCCATCTGGCCCTTGCGACGGTGAAGGAATACCCGAACAGGATCGACCGCGCCGTCCTGGTCAGCGTCGAGGGGCTCGACCAGACGGTGAAGATGCCGGCCCACACCGATGCTTATTTCGAACGGCTCCAGGCGGCGATCGACAGCCAGCCCGAGGCAAAAGCGCTGTATCCGGACGTTGCGGGGACGATCCGCCGTCTTGCCGCCCGCTTCGACGCGGAGCCGGTTGTCATCCGCCGGAGCAACAAGCCGGACCTTCAACTCACGGGGTATGGCCTGCGCATCATCTGCGCCTTCATGATTTCCGACCCGGAGCGCGCGGTCGATCTCCTCGCCGCGCTCAAGGCTGCCGATGAGACCGGTGACGTGAGCACTTTCGCCCGGATCCTGCCCTTCATCCTCGAGGACTCGATCGACATGGATGCCATGTCCACGGGGATGGATCTTGCCTCGGGCGTCAGTGCCCGCAGGCTCCGCCGGGTCCAGTCCCAGGCCCGGACGGCGGTTCTGGGAGACGCGCTCAACTTTCCCATGCCCCACCTCCTTGAAGTGGCCAAGGATTATCAGCTTCCGGACAGTTTCCGGAAGCGACCCAGGGGAAAGACGCCGATCCTCGTTTTTTCCGGCACCCTCGACGGGCGCACCTATCCCGAGGGCGCGCGCAAGGCGACGCGCGGGTTGAAGAAAAACCGTGAGATCGTCCTTGTGCGGAATGGTGGGCACAACCTCTTCTTCGACCATCAGGAAGTCGTCCCGCTGATCGACCTTTTTCTCGACGGCGGGGAAGTCGAAAGCCGGGAGCTGGAAGCCGCGCTCCCCAATTTTGCACCAGTGGACGACGCCTAGTCCTCTCTAAAGGGGTCATGGCCCCAGTTCATGAGGCTGTATCGCCAGTCGGAGGTCTCGACATCATTCTTCGGGCCGCCCTGTGATTTGTGCCGCTTGATGTAGCCGACCACCTTGCGCATGTGGTCCCAGTCGTCGTTTGACAGGTCGTCCTTGTTCGTCCTTTTGATCTCGACGATTCGCTTGCCCGATTTGTGACCCTTGCTTTCACCATCGCCGGAGTCGGCACCGACGGATCTGGATTCCTCCGTCTTCAGCCATTCCTCAAGCTCCTTCGGCTGCATGTTCACCAGATCGCGCCATTCATCCCAGACCTGTTCGCGGTCTTTGCTCATCGAACGCTCCCTTTGTGCGTCCCCAAGGGAACGCGGTGCAGCCTCGGGCGTTCGCTCGCCATGGAGGAGCCGTGATGGAGCCCATCTTTGTCGACAGCGCCGCCAGCCTTGGCCGGACGCTCTTTATCGGTGTCATCGGATATATCGGCATCGCGCTTCTCCTGCGGATTTCGGGGAAACGCAGCCTGTCCAAGCTGAACATGTTCGATTTCGTGGTGACGATAGCTCTCGGCTCGGTCCTTGCCGCGATGCTGACCGCGAAGTCCGTGGCCCTGGCCCAGGGCCTTATTGCTGTCGCCGTTCTCCTGTTCCTCCAGTGGTGCGTGACCTTCACTGCGGCGCGATCGTCACGCTTTGACCAGTTGGTGAAGGCCGAGCCGCGGCTCCTGTTCCACAAGGGCGAGTTTCTTCGGGACGCAATGCGCGCCGAGCGGATTGCAGAAAGCGAGCTCTACGCTGCGGCGCGTGACAGCTCCTGCGGCGACCTTGGCCGGGTCCACGCCATGGTACTCGAGAGTGACGGCACGATCAGCGTCATCCCGGAGGAGCAAGCGGGCGATGGATCAGCGATCCCCGAACACTTCCAGGCGCATTCGCTGCAGGCTTCTTCCCTAGGGGAATATGGCGCACATCACTCGAATCGCGGATGAAAAAGTCTCAGATCCTTCGCAGGCTTGTAAATTTCAGCAGAATCGGGCATCAGATGTTGCATTGAGGCATCCTGCCTCCGGAGACATTTTCGATGCCGAAGAAGCCCTTCAGCAAGGCAAGCAGCCGCCTCGCCGTGCCGTCCATGGCTCCGCGCACCATGAAGAAACACAAGCTCAAACCGCGCGGCAAAAGCTTCGGAAAGAAGCGCTAGCTCTTCCGGACCGCTGCCTCCTCACGAAGACATGGCTAGGCGCCGCTTGTTCCGGCCGGTGACGGCAGGGGCGAGGCGGCGCTTTTGCGTCCGGCGCGGCTTGGGGCAGCCGGGCAGCGAGATTGACATGCCCCTGAATGGGGAGAGACACTGGGCGGAAAGGACGCCCAAGGTCTTCGATATGCTCGCATTTCTCGCTGCTCTTTCGCTCGGTCTCGCCTCGGCGACCGCGGCCCAGCCTGTCGAAGAAGGCGTGGTCCTTAGCCCCGAGGATTTCGAGACCACCGTCTATTTTGACTACGGCCGCAACGATCTCGGCTCTGCCGGCGTGATGCTGGTGGAGCACATTGCCGCCAAGGCGCTGGCCGCAGGCTACACCCGCGCCACCGTTACCGGACACACGGACAGGGCAGGTCCCGAGGACGAGAACTACCAGACCGGCCTTGAACGCGCAGAGGCCGTCGCTTCGGTTCTCGTGCAGTCCGGCTTCCGCGAGGACGATATCACCATCAAGAGTGCCGGCGAAACCGAGCCTGCGCGCAAACATGTCGACGAGCGTCGGGAGCCGCTGAACCGCCGCGTCGTGATCGAGTTTTCGGAGTGACGACGGGCCTTGGGCAGGCCCCGGCGATCCGGTAAGCCCGCTCCATGACCAGCTCCCGTCCGCGTTTCCACCTGGCCTTTCCCGTCGACGACCTGGAGGCAGCGCGTAGCTTCTATGGCGGCGTTCTTCTGTGCCCTGAAGGGCGGGAAGACCCCGGCCACTGGATCGACTTCGATTTCTACGGCCACCAGATCGTCGCCCACCTCTCACCTGAGGATTGCCGCGCCGCCCAGCGCAATGAGGTCGACGGCAAGGCGGTGCCGGCCAGCCATTTCGGGCTGATTCTCGACTGGTCCGCATGGGAACGGATTCGCGACAGGCTGCGGGCTGCGGGTGCCCGCTTTATCGTCGAGCCCTATATCCGTTTTGAAGGCAAGCCCGGCGAGCAGGCCACCATGTTCGTCCTCGACCCGGCGGGAAACGCGCTCGAATTCAAGGCGTTCCGAGACGACCGGATGGTGTTCGACAAGGGGCTCAAGGAGGAAGGCTGATGGATATCAGGCGAGAGGATGAAGGCGGCCGCGGCCGTTACGTGACCGAGATTGAAGGCCATGAGGCGGAGCTGACTTTCCACAAGGAAGGCAGCAGGCTGACGATTGACCATGTCGGTGTGCCGCGCGCGCTCGAGGGAAGGGGCATCGGCACCCAGCTCGTGGCCCATGCCGTGCAGGAGGCCCGTGCCCGCGGGGAAACTCTGGTCCCGCTTTGTCCCTTTGCGAGAGCCAAGATGGACAGGCATCCTGAGTGGCAGGACGTGCGCGGAGAATAGGCGATGGAGATCCAGCGCGAAGAGTCAGACAGCAAGGGGCGCTATTTTGTGGCCATCGACGGCCATGAGGCCGAGATGACCTATTCCCGCGCCGGGGAGAAGCTGATCATCATCGACCACACCGGTGTTCCCGATGCCCTGCGCGGCAAGGGCGTCGGGGTTGCACTGGTGCAGCGCGGCGTCGAGGACGCCCGCCGGGAAGGCCGGAAGATTCTCCCCCTCTGCCCCTACGCGAAAGCACAGATCGACCGGCACGAGGACTGGCAGGACGTGCTGCAATAGGGGGTTGCAGCCCAGCCAAGTGTGATTACCTCTCATCGAGATTCGATGTGGGGGGAGTCTTTCATGTTTCGAAAAGGCCTGGGGCTCGGGGCGCTCGTATTGACTTTGTCCGCCTGCGCACATGAGGCGTCGGTCGCACCGCAGGGCGCTCTCGAAGACGCGGACATTGGTGCCTACTTCGAGGCTTTGCGCGACCTTGGGCAGTTCAATGGCACGGTGCTCGCCACGAAGCATGGCGAAGTCATTCATCTCTCCGCCTACACTCTCGACGGAGAGATCCCGCCGACGATGCCTGTGACGATCGACAGCCAGTACGACCTTCGTTCGGTCTCCAAGCTGGTGGCAAAAATCGCAGTGGTGCAGCTCGAGGAAGACGGGCTGCTGACACGGCAGACGAAGGTTTCCGAGTTCTTCCCAAGCTTCCCGCGTGGCGATGAGATCACGGTGCAACACCTCATGGACCACACCTCCGGCCTTCCGCGGGAGCTGACCGATCCGCCCGAGGACCAGCTTGCCTTGACCCCGGGCCAGATCGTCGGCCTCGCTGCGATTGAGAAGCTTGAGTTCGATCCGGGCACAGGAAGACGCTACTCGAATGTTGGCTACCAGGTCCTCTATGCCATGATTGCGGAGGCCGCTGGCGTGCCGTTTGTCCGCTATGCCGAGGAAGAGATTTTCGACCCTGCAGGTATGACGATGAGCGGCGGGCACTTCTACTCGTCTCGGCCCAAACCCTCGAATTACGCCTACGGACATTTCCTTAGGGACGGCGCCCTCATCGCGATCGAGGAGTTCGAACGCGAGGATATGCGTCCGGCTCACCTCTACGCGACCGCCGCCGACCTCGATCAATTGCTGAGCTACGTGTCCCGCGAGCCTTTTCTCAGCAAGCTTGCCAACGAAGACGGTGTGATCGCGCACGCCGGCGGCACGCGCGGTAAGCGTGCTTACGTCGAGGCGAATACTGAACTTGGCTATCGAATGGTGTTGCTTTCAAACTATGACGAGGTTCCGTTATCACAGGTCGTCAGTGATATGAGGGCGATTCTTGAGGGCAAACCCTTCGAGATACCCGAGAAGGTGTTCCGTACAGCCATTGACCTGCCCGAGAGCACGCTCAGGCGATACGAGGGCACGTACAGCTTTGCGGAGCTCGAGCACCTTAAGCTCGTGATCAAGTTCGAGAACGGAGCGCTCGCCGTCTACCAGAACGGACAGAACAACGGCTTTCTGAAAGCCGAGAGTGAGCGTGTGTTTTTTGAGGACCCTGAGTCAAACGAGTCTATCGAGTTTCGCCCCCGCGAAGATGGTCGCTACGACATGCTCCTGGATTGGCAGGGCGTCCGCTGGGAAGGTGAGCCGGTCGCTCAGTAAACCCGCATAATATCGCTCAGCGCCTTCTTTTTCAGCGCGTGCTCCGGCACCGTTGCATCCTTCGCGGGTTTGCCCACGACGACAATCATCAGCGGCTTCTCCGTCGCCGGACGGCCGAGGAGCTCGTTCAGGAACTTCATCGGGTTCGGCGTGTGGGTGAGGGTGCCGAGCCCGGCAAGGTGGAGCGCCGTTATCAGCATCCCGCAAGCAAGTCCCGCGCTCTCGGTGACGTAGTAGTTCTTCCTGTCGTCGCCCGCTTCGATGCCGCCGCGCTTCTGGGCAAAGCAGACGATCAGGTAGGGCGCAGTCTCGAGGAACGGCTTCTCCCAATCGGTGCCGATCGGCGCGAGGGCTTCCAGCCACTCGGCGCCCGCTTTGCCGCTGTAGAAAGCCTTCTCCTCTTCCTCGGCGGCGATGCGGATCTGCCGCTTGACCTCCGGGCTCTCGCAGACGGCGAAGAACCAGGGCTGGTGGTTGGCGCCGGAGGGGGCGGTGCCCGCCGCCGCGATCGCCGCCTCGATAACCTTCCGGTCCACCGGTTCGCCAGAAAACGCTCGTAGCGTGTGCCGGGTCTTCATGGTCTCGGCGAAGGCGCGGGCGGCGGCGAGGCTCTCCTCGTCCGAAAGCTGCGGTCCGGGAGGCAGGTCTTTCAAAGGGATATGGCGATGCTTGGTCATGGGCGGGTTGTGCGCCTTGATCCCGGCTGTGTGAAGAACCCGTCAGGCAATTCCGCACCGCCGTTAACCCGCCGCTAACCCTCCTGACCGATCCTTTAACCGTGACACCCAAGCCGTTCTGAGGATTCGCCCAACATGCCGCTCAATCTCTCTGTACCCACCTCGGCGGAGCTCAAGCCCAAGATCGTCGTCATCGGCGTTGGCGGCGCAGGCGGCAACGCGGTCAACAACATGATCGAGAGCGAGCTCGACGGCGTCTCCTTCGTCTGCGCAAACACGGATGCGCAGGCGGTGGGCCTCTCGAAAGCCGAAACCAAGATCCAGCTCGGTACCGGGGTGACGCAGGGCCTCGGCGCAGGTTCGCGTCCGCAGATCGGTGAAGCCGCCGCCGAGGAAAGCCTCGACGAGGTGATGGCTGCACTCGAAGGCGCGAACATGCTCTTCATCACCGCAGGCATGGGCGGCGGCACGGGTACCGGTGCCGCCCCGGTCATCGCCAAGGCCGCGCGCGACCTTGGCATCCTGACCGTCGGTGTCGTGACGAAACCCTTCGCCTTTGAAGGTGCCCGCCGTATGCGGATCGCGGACGAAGGAATCGAGGAGCTGTCGCGCCATGTCGACACGCTGCTCATCATCCCCAACCAGAACCTCTTCCGGCTTGCTGACGAGAACACCACCTTCGCTGACGCCTTCGGCATGGCTGACGAAGTGCTCTACGCAGGCGTGCGCGGCATCACCGACCTGATGATCGTGCCGGGGCATATCAACCTCGACTTCGCGGACGTCCGTACCGTGATGAGCGAGATGGGCAAGGCCATGATGGGCACGGGCGAGAGCTCTGACGAGAACCGCGCCTCAGTCGCTGCTGCCGCCGCGATCTCGAACCCGCTTCTCGACGAGATGTCGCTCAAGGGCGCCAAGGGTGTGCTGATCAACATCACCGGCGGCCTCGACATGAAGCTCTTTGAAGTGGACGAGGCAGCCAACGCCATCCGCAACGAAGTCGACCCGGATGCCAACATCATCGTCGGCTCGACCTTCGACCAGTCTCTCGAGGGCACGATCCGCGTCTCCGTCGTCGCCACGGGGATCGACGGCGCTTCCGCCATTGCCACCGCGCCGGTGGCCGCGCCGCGCCCGGCCGTCGCCGCTGCGCCGCAAGCCGCTCCGGCCGAAACACCGACCCCGGTCCAACAGCCTGACTCCGCTCCGGCCGCGGTCGCGGCCAGCACCGAAGCCAACCCGGTCGGCGAAGTGCATGAGCGTATCCGCCGTATCCTGACCGAAGACACGCCGGTCGCCCGCGAGGAGCTTCGGCAAGCCACAGCCCGTCAGAATCCGTTCCGCGGTCGCCAGACCTCGACCCTCGAAGCGGCCATGGGCCTTCTCAAGGAGACCTTCAAGGGCCGCCAGGACGAACAGCCTCTGCAGCCGCGCCGCAAGCCGTCGGCCAAGCCGCTCACGGACGATGACGACGAGGTCGAAGTCCCGGCATTCCTCCGCCGCAACTGATTTCCGGGCAGCACTGCAGGTGCGAGAAGGAGGGCCTCGGCCCTCCTTTTTCTTTCTGTGCAGATCAAAAAAAGGCCGCGGACAATGCCGCGGCCTTTCGTCATGACTCCGTAGACGTCAGAGCGTTTCGGGATAAATCGGCTGGATGTCCACCGGGATTTCGGTCATCGAGGCGATGATGCGATCAGCATCGTCATCCAAAACGCCATAGCCATCGAGAAATGCTCCGGCTGCGTCATAGTCACCGTCGCCCTGGATTATCACGACCTTGGCCGTCAAATCACGGATGGCCTTCTCGAGCACATCGAAATCGACCCTGTATTTGCCTGTCTCCTCGTCAACCTCGAAGGCGCCGGCTTCTTTGTAGAAGTTATACTGGAAGGCTGCGCCCTTGCCGTGCGCCTCTCCGATGCCAAAGCGCATCGAGCGGAAGAGACCTGCGAAATAGGTAGCGAGGAAGTTCTCTTTCTCCTCCGCAGGCAGCTCGCCGCGCTCCATCATGTAGAGGATGTTGTAGGCGCCCATGACGTCCGCCTTGCCTTCCTCCATCGGTGAGTAACGCTCCTTAAGCTGAGCATTCACCGTCGTTTCCTCGCCGTCCACGGTAATGGTGCCCGGCCCGAGCGAGTGGCTCAGTTCGTGGAAGAGCGTGTTCACGCCCATGTATTTCTGCATCAGGAGCCCGGCCTGCTCGTCCACCAGGACCTTCGATGCCATCGGCGCCAGGATACGGTCGAATTTCGCCCCCATGACGTTGTTGAGCAGCACCTTCTTCGCGCCCTTCGCTTCGCGAACCCGCTCGTCATTGGGCAGGTTGAAGGCAATCGTCTGCACACCCGGCACGTTGTCACCGCCGCCATGGACCTGGTCCACGACAGCAATCGGGCTTTCGAAGCCGCGGGCGAAGTTCTTGTAGGAATTGTCGACCGGAAGGTTCTCTTCCATGTCGCGGAGCATGCCCTTGTATTTGTCGAGCGCCGCTGATTCCTCAGGGTTCTTCACCGTGATGAAAGCTTCATAGGCGGTTTTATACCCGAAGAGCCCGTCATCATAGACCTCATACGGACCAATGGCGACTTCGATCGTTCCGTCGAGATCCATCCACGCCATCTCGCTTTCGAAATAGTCGTCGGTGAGGAAACTCTCAGCACGCAAGGTGAGGAACCTCTTCAGGCTCTCGTTCGACGTTTTGTCCGCGGCCTGGCGGAGGAGGGCAGCTGCCGGTTCTAGGAACTCCGCATACGCCTCGCTATAGGGAATCGCACGCAGTCCCCCGTCCTCGGTCCGGCGGATCACGGTGTAGCCTGAACGGAACGCCTCTTCGTCTTCGGGGTGTTCCGCGATCCAGTCCTCGAATTCCTGCTTGGTGATATCGGCGGGGTAGAAGCCGGCGCCTGCGGGCCGCTCCACCGAGCCATAGAACGGCTTGTTGTGATTCAGGGTGTCCCAAGGGCCGAAATGCAGGTCGAACAGGTCGAGCAGCAGGTCCCGGTCCTTGAGCTCCGACGCCGCGATCTCTTCACGCCATTCAGGATTCCGCGGTGAAATCTGGCGCAGGTAGATCGCACTCATCAGGTTGCCTGCCTGGTTCAGCAGGTTGATGACCTCGCGCTGTTCTTCCGTGAGGAATGAGGTGTCTGGATCCATCTCGATCCGCGCGAACTGGGCCCGCAGTTTCAGGAGCTCTTCGGTCGGGGCGACCTCGACTTCGGAAGCGGGTTCAGCGGACTCCATGGAGCCTGTTTCTTCCGAAGCTGCCTGTTCGACCGGCTCGACCGCCTCACGGTCACAGGCTGCAAGGCCCACGAGGAGAAGCGCTGCCGCAAGGGCGCTCTTGGATGATTGCACGATAATCTCCCTATCCCGGAGCAGGGCCCAGCCTGCTCTCGATCTGTGTTGCCCGGCCGGGGCTTAGACCTTTCCGGCGTGGCTAGCAAAGCGCCGCACCGCAGGAAGCTCTGGACGCAGGCCGGTTTCGCGGCGAACCTCGGTTCCACTAAACCTAGTGGGGGAGCGGGCTATGCAGCTTTTCGGAATGACGCGGCGCGGCGCGGCGGATATTCGTTTCATGGCCGAAGGCATGAGCGAAGGCGCCAGACTCTATACTGACGAGGGGCTCGATCACATTGAAGCCGCACCGCTTTTCTTTACCGACCCCGAGCGGCTCGACACGCTCTACGAAGCAGGGATTCCGACCGATGTCCTCGGTATTGCCATTGGGGTGGCGCAGAAGTCGAAGAATTGGATCCGCCTGCAATTCACATCGAAGCTTCTCAAGAAGATCGAGGAATGCAGCCCTGACATCTTGTTCGACATGGAGAAGAAGTTCGAGTTCACCTCCATGGTGAGTCGCGAGCTGAGCGGCTTCTCTGAAGAATTCATCCGGGTCGCCGCGCTCCTCGAAGATGCGATCAAGCGTCAGGATAAGGAAGCCGCGGCGCGCTATGCCCAGCACTCTCTGGAACTGATCCTCCTCTTCCTCGGACGGATGAACCAGCACTATCAGGACTTCGGCCACTTCTTCGAAACCGGGGTCTACAACCAGTTCCGGGCCAAGCTGAACACGATGAGCGTCGGCGACCGGCGGCTGATCGAGGCATTCTACACCCAGTTCCAAAGCGGCGTCGCGGTGATGACGCGGGTCTTCTCCGGCGAGATCCCGCAGGCCCAGCGCAACCGTGCGGTGACGATCAACCACGTCTTCCGTTGGCTGAGCCAAGTGTCGCAGTCGGTCAGTGGCATGTACAACGCGGCGATCAAAGTCGTGAACGCCTGACTCAGGCTGCCCCTGTCATTTCTCGGCAGCCGCGCTAAGGGCGGCTTATGGCTGATTCACCCAAGAAACGCGCGGCTCTCGCTGCGCTCGAACTCGTCGAGGACGGCATGCGGCTCGGCCTCGGCACAGGTTCCACGGCGAAGTTCTTTATCGAAGCCTTGGGCGAGAAGGTCCGCACGGGCCTCGACGTCAAGGGCGTCCCGACTTCGAGATGGAGCGAGGAACTCGCCAGGAAGAACGGCATCGAGCTGTTCGAGCCTGACGAGACAACGGTGCTGGATCTCGACATCGATGGCTCGGACGAGATCACGCCCGATGGCTCGATGATCAAGGGCGGCGGAGGCGCCATGCTGCGCGAGAAGATCGTCGCACGGGCTGCGCGGAAGTTCGTCATGATCGCTGACGCGTCGAAGCGGGTGCACACCCTCGGCGCCTTTCCGCTGCCGGTGGAGGTCATCCCGTTCGGCCAAGCGCTGACCGTCCGGGCGATCCGCGAGGTGCTCTCGGAGGAGGGCTTCAGCAATCCGCAAATCACGCTGCGCGCAGCGCCGAATGGCGAAGGCTTTTTCCTGACAGACGCCGGGAATCTCGTTGCGGATCTGGCGCTCGGGCGGATCCAGAACCCCGAAACCCTCGACCGGAAGCTCACCATGATACCGGGCGTCGTGACCACCGGCCTGTTCCTGGGCTTCGACGTCCACCAGATCCTCGCGACCGAGGATGGGTTCCTCGATGGCTGAGAAGACGCCCTACGAGACGCTTAAGGCGGCGATCGAGGCTTACGGCGAAGCGGCCATGGAGAACTTCCTCCGGTGCCGTGCCCTCGGGCACGCCGTGGCCGAGGGTTTCGACAGTTATCTCGAAGCACCCGAACCCGCCGTTGCGCTGGTGCCGCCCCAGGGACCGTTCGACCCGAGCCAGGAATATGGGGACGCCGCATTCAGCTATGACCCCAAGCAACCGATCCGACTGGAGCCGATCGCTTTCGGCATCTCCGTCACTGTTCCGAATGTCGAGGACTCCGGCTCGCTCTGGATTCGCACGGGCATCAAGGTCGAGGTGAAGGACGACCGGTTCGAAATCTTCATCGCGAACCAGCCGCGGCTGCGCCTCCCGCTCGACTTCGAGGGGAAGCTGCAGCCCGTCTACGAGACCCTGATGGCCGAGTTCCTCCATCTCTTCCGCCACGAGCTCGCCGATTTCGGCGATGCCCGCTACCAGAACCGTATCGGCTTCGTCCCGACCATGCCGAAGTAACCTCGCGCCCACCCCCCGCGAAGGAGGCCAGATGGCTTACGACTACGATCTTTTTGTGATTGGCGCAGGTTCGGGCGGTGTCCGGGCAGCGCGGCTCGCGGCGCAGGCCGGCTTCAAAGTCGCGTGTGCCGAGGAATCAAAACCCGGCGGCACCTGCGTCGTTCGCGGCTGCGTGCCCAAGAAGCTTTTTGTTTATGCGTCCGAATACGGACACATGATGGAAGATGCCAAGGGCTATGGCTGGACCTTTCCCGAGGCACCGCGCCACGACTGGGACACCCTGCGCGACAATGTGCAGGCCGAGGTCGAGCGCCTCTCCGGCATTTATTCCGGCATCCTTGAGAAGAATGGCGTCGATCACATCCGCAGCCGTGCAGTCCTCGTCGATCCGCATACGATCCATATCGTCGAGGAGGACCGCCAGGTCACGGCGGAGAAGATCCTTGTCGCCGTCGGTGGTCGTCCCATCCGCGATGACGGTATTCCTGGTGCCGAGCTCGGCATCGTCTCGGATGACGCCTTCCTGCTGCCAAAACTCCCCAAAACGGCCGTGATTGCAGGCGGGGGATATATCGCCGTCGAGTTCGCCTATATTCTCGCGGGCCTCGGCGTCGCTGTCACCCTTGTCTACCGCGGCGAACGCGTGCTGCGCAGTTTCGACACGGACCTTGCCTCCTATGTCGAGGGCAATTTCGAGCGCGCGGGTATCCGCTACGTCAACAACACGGTCTTCACCAAGATCGAAGAGATGGACGTTGGCGGGCGCAGGGTCCACCTGATGAACGGAGACGTTCTTGATACGGAGCTCGTCTTCTGGGCCATCGGCAGGCGGCCGAACACGGACAGTCTCGGCGTCGATAGGGTCGGCGTGCAGGTCGACAGGCACGGCGCCATCATCGTCAACGAAGACAGCCAATCGAGCGTCCCGTCGATCTTCGCCGTGGGCGACGTGACGAACCGCGTGAACCTCACGCCCGTGGCGATCCGCGAGGCGGCGGCGTTCGTGGAAACGCAATTCAAGGGCAATCCTCGCCGGATGGACTATGACTTCATCCCCAAGGCGGTCTTCTCCCAGCCGCCTGTCGCTTCGGTCGGCTATACGGCTGCCGAGGCGCGGGCAGCGGGCTACGAGGTCGATGTCTACAAGGCCGACTTCCGTGCCATGAGGAACATCCTCGCGCAGAACCCGGAGCGCTGTATCATGAAGCTCGTCGTCTGCAAGAAGACCGACAAGGTCCTCGGCTGCCACATTGCAGGGACCGAGGCAGGCGAGATGGTCCAGGTCGCCGCCATCGCGGTGAAGGCCGGCGTCACGAAGGCGCAGTTCGACGCCACCTGCGCCCTGCACCCGACCGTGGCGGAGGAACTGGTGACCCTGAACACGATCGTGGAAGAGTAGGAGGCTCGGATGATCCGGACCTTGGCATGCATGGCGCTCGGAACCTCTCTCGCCGCCTGCTCCCAGGCCGTCACCATCGGGGTCGAGAACGACACGGTCTGCACGTTCCGCCAGATCGAGGGCTACAAGGTCCACCCGCGCAGCGGCGAATACACGCTCGTCTTTGCCATCGAGGAGATGCAGCCGCTGACCAGAAAGCCGATCTATTTCAAGCTCGACTGGGAAGGCGAGCTTGCCGTCAGCGCCGAGAGCCCGGACCAGTACATCACCAGCGTTTACGTAACGCCCGGCATTACCGGCTACACCCTGCCGCTCTCACCCGCTGCGCCCGCGGATTGCCTGCGCGGCGCGGTATCAGGAGACTAGATCATGCGCGTGATCATCTGCGGCGCGGGCCGCGTCGGAACCGGGATCGCCCAGCGCCTCGCTGAGGAAGATGCCAACGTCACGGTGATCGACCAGTCGCCGGAGCTTGTCCGCGGCATCACCGAGCGCCTCGACGTGCGCGGTGTCGTAGGCTCGGGTTCCTACCCCGATGTCCTTGTCGAAGCAGGCGGCCGCGAGGCCGACATGCTGATCGCAGTGACGCATTCGGACGAAGTCAACATTGTCGCCTGTCAGATCGCGCACTCGATCCTGAAAGTGCCCACCAAGATCGCCCGTATCCGTGCGCGGAGCTATCTCGATAAGCGCTATGCCGATGTCTTCAGCCGGGACAACATCCCGATCGACGTCATCATCTCGCCTGAGCGCGAGGTCGCGGCTGCCGTGCTTCAGCGGCTGACGACTCCCGCAGCTTTTGACGTGAAGAGCTTCGCCGACGACAAGGTCTGGGCCGTTGGGCTCAGGCTGCGCGAGGACTCGCCGATCCTGGCGACCCCGCTGCGACAGGTGCGCGAGCTTTTCCCCGATCTCAAGATCACCATCGTCGGCGTCTACCGGAACGAAAGCTTCTTCCGTGCGGGTCCGGACGACCAACTCGAAGAAAACGATGAAGTCTTCTTCGTCTCGGCAAAGCAGGATGTCGATCGCGCCATTGCCATTATGGGCGAAGGCCAGATGGCGGCGCGCCGGGTTGTCCTCGTCGGTGGCGGCAATATCGGCTTCGACGTCGCGCGGGCGCTTGAGGAGCAGGGCAAGCGCAAGATCCGGATCATCGAGGCGGACGAGAAACGTGCGGCCTTCATCGCGGAGCGCCTCGACAGGACGATCGTGCTCCACGGTTCAGGCCTCGACCGGTCGATCCTCGCGGAGGCAGGCGTGTCGGAAGCCGAGGCTCTCGTCGCGCTGACCGACAGCGACCAGACGAACCTGCTCGCAGGCGTCATCGGCAAGCGCGAGGGCGCGCGCCGGACCATGATCCTGACCAACGAGCCTGAATACGGCCTTCTGTCCCAGTCGGTGGGCATCGACCGCTTCATCGACCCGCGCGCGACGACGATATCGACGATTCTCCAGCACGTCCGCCGTGGACGGATCAAATCTGTCTACTCGATTCTCGAAGGCCAGGCAGAACTCGTCGACGCCGTTGCGCTCGAAACCTCGAGCCTCGTCGGGACGCCACTTGGCAAGGCCGACCTGCCGTCAGGCGTGGTCATCGGCGCTATCGTCCGGGGGGCGGAGGTCATTCTGCCCAACAAGACCACCATCATCGAGCCCGGCGACCGCATCGTCCTGCTCGCCATGCGCGATGCCGTGAAAGAGGTGGAGAAGATGTTCCGTGTCGGGATCGACTATTTCTAGACTGGCTGCGTGATCGACGGCGACAGCGCGCTGAAGAGCTGTGGCCCGTCTTCGGTCACGACGAAGCAATCCTCGAGCCGCACGCCGAACTCTCCAAAAGAGTAGAGTCCCGGCTCGTTCGAGAAACACATGCCTGGCTGCAGCTCCATCGTCTCGTTCTCGACGAGATTGATCGGCTCATGGCCTTCCATCCCGATGCCATGGCCAAGACGGTGCGACAGCCCCGGCGTCTGGTAGCGCGGCCCCCAGCCAAGGCTCTCATAGTACTGACGAACGGCGCGGTCGACATCGCCCGCAGGGGTGCCGACGACAGCATTCTCCAGCGCGACCTCCTGGCCACGCTTCACCGTCTGCCAGACCTCACGCTGCCGCGCCGTCGGCTCGCCAAGCACGAATGTTCTCGACACGTCGCTTTCATAGTCGTGCACCGCGCAGCCGCAGTCCATCAGGATGATGCCGCCTTCCTTCACCTCCTGCGGTGTACCGGTGCCATGGGGATAGGCGCTCGCATCGTTCAACAGAACCATCGAGAACTGCACGTCCCCGCCATAGGCGCGGGTCCGATCACTCATCAAGTTGCTGACATCGCGGGCGGACATCCCCGGCTCGATGGCCTCGAAAACATCCTTGTATGCCGCCATCGTCACATTGGTTGCCGTCTGCATCAGCGCCAACTCGGCGGGCGACTTGATCATGCGGCAGGCGCGGACCATCGGCGCACCGGGGACAATCTTTCCTTTCAGCGCATTGCGCACGCCGTCAGCTACGAAAAAGCGGGCCGTTTCCTCGATCCCGACTTTTCCGCGGCCGACTTTCCAGTCGTCAGCATACGATTTGACAACCCGGAACGGATCCTCGTTCTCGTGCCAGGTCCTGATTGAGGCGGGCACGCCAATCGTCTCCTCGACCGAGGGCTGCTCGAAGAAAGGCGTCACGATGCCGACCTCGCCTTCGGCCGGGATGAGTGCGAGGGTCGGCCGCTCCGACCGCCACCAGCGCAGGCCGGTGAAATAGACCATCGATGCCCCAGGCTCGATCACCAGCATACGGACATTCCGCTTGCGCATCTCGTTCTGCAACTTGGCGAGCCGTGCCATACGCTCTTCGCGGCTTATGGGCTTGGCGTCCTTGGTAAGGTCGATGTCTGCGGCCTTGGCCGGTGCCGATGCGGCGATCGGCACCATCGACCCCGCGGCGACGAGGCCCGCACCCTTCATAAGATCGCGTTTGCTGACATCCATCGCCCACTCCATCACTCCGGCGCCGGGACCCTAGGCTCGATTGGACCGATCCGCCAACGCCCCCCGCGACATCTTAAGAGAACCCCGCTAGGCCGGGGCGAATGTCGTTTGCGCCCGTCCTCCGTTTCCTTGCTTTAGCGCTCTTCGCCGTCGCCGTGGCGGCGATCGTCCCGGCGCTTCTCGCCTTGGGGCTGGGCGAGGCCATGGAGCCGTTCGTCGCCTCGGCCTTCGTCTCGGGCTTTGCGGGAGCCTGCTTCCTCGTTCTGAGCAAGGGCCTTCCGCGGCTGAACGCCATACGCTCGGGATTCCGCGAACTCGTCCTGGCGCTCAGCCTGTTCTGGCTGGCGGTTCCTTTCGCAGCGGCGATTCCCCTGATCGAACAGACATTCAGCCTGTGGAGCGCGTGGTTTGAGGCCGTCTCGGCCCTGACCACTACGGGCGCCTGGCTGTCAGAGCCAGCAGCGCGATCGACGGTCAGCGGTATGATCTACCGCGCCTCGCTCGAATGGCTGGGCGGCATGGCCAGTCTTGCCACCGCCGCGGCCGTCTTTGTCAGGCCTGAATTCGTGGGCGTCGTCCCGCCTTCGCCGCCCTTCGCCCGCGGCAAGCACGACAGCTATCTTCGTGCTTTTTCGAGCGCTTTCCGGGCCTTCGCGCCGGTCTATGCCAGCCTTACGGCGGTCAGCTTTTTCGCCTTCATGATCGCTGGTGTTCCCTGGGCAGAGGCCGCTACGCTCGCGCTCTCGCTCATAGCGTCGGGCGGCTTTGCGCCCACCCCCGGCGGTCTTGCGGCCTATAACAACGCAGCCCTCGGCGTGGCCATGGCGACGCTGGTGGTGAGCGCCATCAATTTCGTCGTCATCGCACGGCTCGCGCTGCAGGGCAGCGACAGGCTCAAGTCAGGTCCTGATCCGGAGACCCGCGCCTTCATCCTCCTCATCATCCCCGTGGCGCTCCTCTTCTGGCTGTCGGTCGGCAGCTATGACTGGTCTGACTTCCCGCCGCAGATCGTCAACGCCATTTCGCTCCTGTCCACGAACGGCTCGTTCATCGGGGAGACCCCGCAGCTCGTGCCGCTTCTCGTCACTGCCGTCATCGGCGGCGCGGCTGTCTCCACGGCAGGGGGGATCAAGCTGCTGCGGTGGCTCATCACCTTCCAGCGGGCAGGGCAGGAGCTGTGGCAGCTGACCCACCCCGGCGGCGTCCTCAAGCAGGGCCGACCGGCGATCTATGAGTTCGGCGTCTGGATCCACACCATCGCCTTCACCATCGTCCTTGCGGTGCTCGTCCTCACCGTCGCCTTCTTCGGCTACGACCTTGAGCTCGCAGCAGCCACCGCCGTTGCCGTCGTCACCAATGCCGGCCCCCTGATCGCCGCCGCCCCCGGCAGCACGTCCGATTTCATCCAGTTCACCGAGCCCCTGCGGGTCATCCTCGCCTTCGGAATGATCGCAGGCCGGCTAGAGCTGGTCCTGCTCCTATTGCTGTTCGACAGGGAGTTTTGGGAAACCTGATCGCAAGCCTTGCTTTCGCCACCGTTCCCTCCCTACATCGAAGGTGCAGCGCAACATCGCGCGCCACAAACGAGAAGAGCCAGGCCAATGGACAAGCCAAGACCGCTCCAGGATATTTTCCTCAACGAGATCCGCAAGCAGAAGGTCCCCGTGACCGTCTTCCTGGTGAACGGTGTCAAGCTTCAGGGCATCGTGACCTGGTTCGACAGCTTCTGTGTCCTGCTGAAGCGTGACGACCAGACCCAGCTCGTCTACAAGCATGCGATCTCCACGATCATGCCGCAGGGGCCCGTGGACCTGCACGAGGATCAGACCAACGCCTAAACCAACGCCTTTCGAGACTGCCCGCCCGGCCGACAAAGCCTTCGTCATCCATTGTGAGCTGGCGGGCACCGGCCGCAGCCTGCGCTCGGCCGAAGGTGCGCTGGAGGAGGCGGCCAGCCTCACCGCCGCCATCGGCATCGAGACCGTCCGTGCCGAGATCGTCAACCTGCAGGAGGCCCGCCCCGCGACGTTTCTGGGGCAGGGCAAGGTGGACGAGATCGGCCGCTGGCTCGAGGCGGAGGACGACGTCAAGCTCGTCATCGTCAACGCCCAGCTCAGCCCGGTCCAGCACCGCAACCTAGAGCGTGCGTGGAAGGCCAAGGTCCTCGACCGCACGGCCCTCATCCTCGAAATCTTCGGTGAGCGCGCCCAGACCCGCGAAGGCACCCTGCAGGTCGCGCTCGCGCACCTGACCTTCCAGCGCTCGCGCCTCGTGCGCTCCTGGACCCACCTTGAGAGGCAGCGCGGCGGCGCGGGCTTCCTCGGCGGCCCCGGTGAGCGCCAGATCGAGAGCGACCGCCGCATCCTGGCCGAGAAGATCGACCGCCTGAAGGCCGAGCTCGAAGAGGTCCGCCGCACACGGAACCTCCAGCGCCGCAAGAGGAAGCGCGCGCCGAGCCCTGTCATCGCGCTGGTCGGCTACACCAACGCGGGCAAGTCGACGCTCTTCAAACGGATCACCGGCGAGGACACCTTCGCCAAGGATCTCCTCTTCGCCACCCTCGACCCGCTGATGCGCAAGATCGAGCTGCCGTCGGGCCTTGAGGTGGTCCTGTCGGACACGGTGGGCTTCATCTCGGACCTCCCCACCCACCTCGTCGCGTCCTTCCGCGCCACGCTGGAAGAGGTGCTGGAGGCGGACATCGTGGTCCACGTGAGAGACATCAGCCACGACGAGACCGACGCTCAGCGTGCAGACGTCATCAAGGTCCTCGCCGAACTCGGCCTGACCGAAGAGACGGATGCCGTCTTCATCGAGGCGTGGAACAAGATCGACGCTCTGCCCGACGCCAGCGCCGAAGACCCTCCATCAGGCGCTTCCCACGGCGAAGACCGTGGGACCCAACTCCCGCAAGATCAGCAAGCGGAGAAACCCAGTGATGGGCACCACGGTCAAAGCCGTGGTGAGCGCCCAGTCACGGCCCCCGTCACCGCGGAAGCCCTCAGAGAATCCGCCCGCCAGCGCGCCGCCGTCGCCGACGGCACCCCCAAGGACCCGCTCACCGTCGCCCTCTCGGCCCAGACGGGCGAGGGCGTCGAGGATCTCTTGGACCTCATCGATGAGGAACTCACCGCCCTCCGCCAGGAAGTCACCTTCGAGCTAGCCGCCACCGACGGCCAAGCCGCCGCCTGGCTCTACCGCCACGGAGACGTCCTCTCAGACCTCACCACAGAAGGCGGCACAAGAACGATCAGTGTGCGGTTGGAGAAGAGGGACGTGGGGAGGTTTGCGAAGGAGCACGGGTTGGAGCCGGTAGAAGTTGACAAGATAGCTGCCGCTAGGGCCTAGGGCGGCGGCTACTTGTCCGCTCAGTCATATCTTTCGTTTTGAATTCGCCAAGAACCGGTCTCCTGAGATGGGGCTCTTGTAGACACCGTGATCGAGGAAGTTCAGAAGTTCTTTTAGTTGTTTCTTGTCATCAGGGAAAGTTATCGCTTTTCCCGACATCGCGATGCTGACGCCAGCGGCCTTTCCCGCCCTTTCTAGGTCTTTGGTCTTGTAATTGTTCAAGACTCCGGATTTCTTTATAAGGTATATTTTTTTGCGAACGACTTCGTCAGCATCTTCAATGAATTTTTTTACATCTGGAATATTTACCGAAGTCTGATTGGCGAACGTTTTGATTTCGTCGTCGGTCGCATCCCGGAAGTGACCTGTTAAATCGAAGATGCTCCTTGTTGCATGGAAGCTTCGGAATTTGAGCTGTTTTCCGGAGATGAAAGCCGTAATTTTCGTGTTCAGAACAACCGATGGCGTGTCGAGATTATTATAGGTGTTTTTTCTGAGCATAAGAGTTCTTCGCTTGTCCAATATTTGATTTTGGCGAAAGCTCTGCACACCGATAATTGTGGGGCTGCTTGAGCTGTCGCCCATGAACAGCGACTTGACTCGTCCAGAGGCGATCTCGTTCTGGGAGATTGCGGGGATTGCTGTAGCGTTTCCGCTAACACAATCGACGAACTTCTTAACGTCAGGCAGGCCGCCGATGAAAAGCGCTTCGTCGCGTTCGGGGCTGTATCCACCGTCAAACGCGTATTCCTGAGTGATCGACGAAAGAAATTCTTGCTCTTGCTGTTCGGCATCGGCTGGGGCTTGGCCGGACTGTGCCCAGGGCCGGCGCTTGCCGTGATCCCGCTCGCGCCATCTCTCAGTCCTTCTCAATCAAAATGTACTCGGTTAATTGGCCGCATTGCGTATCCAACAAAGCCGAGCGAAGTTCGCGCTTTGTAAGTAATACGTAAACCACACCCTCATCCGTTTCAACCCTATAGAAGTGCCAACCCCATAGATTCAACACTGGGTTGAAGTGGTAGTTGTATCCGGTTGCAGTGATCCAAGAGAAAATACCGAGTATTGGAACCCAAATATAAAAGTTGAGAGATTCAAGATCTGCAGTGAAAAGGGGAAGAAGATACACAAGAAGAAAGGTCAAACTTTCTCTATCTGCTGCTTCTACTCGAGTAATTTTTACGTCTATGTCTTCGAGATTATTTTGAGCGTAGTCGATTATGCCTAAGCATACTATCGTGAGAACTAATACACCTGCCAGCCAGAATATCAGATGGACATAGTCTTCCTGAGCAAACGATATTGCCCCGAAGGTTAGAAAGATCGGGGCTATGGCTGTCGACGTGAGGCAGAGTTTCGCCACGTTGCTTAGCATCAAGACCGCCTTGTTCCTGCTATGTTCTTGTTGAGGGAAGCGGACTAAGCTATCGGATCGCGGAGGTCTACACGAAATAGCAGCGCGACAGGCGTTGATCTTATCCCCGCCCACCAAAACCACCCCATAATCTCCCCATCGCGGCAGGAACGGGACTGACTGGTACCGTCGCCTTTCGGCCGTGGATCGGCTTTGCCGCTCCACCTTCGTGGAGGCCCGCATTTTTGTGGCGCTACCGCTCACTCGCGTTCGCTATATGAGCGCGCCGCGCAGGAGCGCGGGTGCTTGGCCCCGGCAAAGCGCCTGTCGCCGCTGAGTGCCGCCGCGAAAGCAGCCAGCACGCAAGCGCCTGCGCTCACAAAGCGAAGCGGTAGCGCAAACAAAGGCTCCGGGCCGGCGCTCAAATAGGAGGCCGGTCAGGCCGACGGTAGCGCCCAAGAAAGACTCTTACTCTTAAATCTTCTCCCCTAAATCTCGCGCGTCGAAGAGGGGACCTCCTGCATGGGCGCGCCGCGTGTACCGCGAATTCTGTGGATGTTCTGGGCCCAGGGCTGGGACCAGGCGCCGGA
The DNA here is from genome assembly GCF_014651915.1 of Parvularcula lutaonensis. GTDB lineage: Bacteria > Pseudomonadota > Alphaproteobacteria > Caulobacterales > Parvularculaceae > Parvularcula > Parvularcula lutaonensis. The sequence continues at coordinate 132,194 of NZ_BMXU01000002.1, read as the reverse complement.
GGTTGTCGGCCCCTGCGTTAAGAGCTGGAAGGCGCACAATCCCGACTGGGACATCCGCCTGCTGACGGCGGAGACGATCGCCGAGCATCTTGCCGACCCCAGCGTGATCCAGCGTATGCTGGACGAAGGCCAGCCCCTTGAGGCGGTGTCGAACCTCCTCCGTGTGGAGCTGATCATCGCCCATGGCGGGGTCTGGGCCGATGCCACGGCCTACTGCCTGCGCCCGCTGTCGGAGTGGATCGACGATGCCGCCAAGGGCGGGTTCTTCGCCTTCGCCGACCCCGGCGCTGACCGGAAGCTGTCGAGCTGGTTCCTCGCCGGGCATCCGGGCAATGCGATTGCCACCAAATGGCGCGACGCCACGGTTCGGTACTGGGACGGACGGTCCGAGCGGCACATCTATTTCTGGTTCCACGGGCTGTTCAAGGAGCTCTATCACCAAGACCCGGAATTCCGCGAGGCCTGGGACGCCTGCACCTACATCACCGCCCGTGGCCCGCATATCTTCACGCCCGCCCAGAAGCGCCTCCTCAACCCGCCGGGCCTGAAGGAAAAGCTGATCGCCGGCACCGCAGCCACCCCGCTGGTGAAGCTCTCCCACAAGCTGGGCGTCGATCCTGCGGAGATCGGGCCGGAGACGGCCTATCGCTGGATGCTGGAGCGCGACCCCAAGGGCCCGCTGCCCGGAGCGTTGGCGAAGCCCTTGCGCTCGGTGGCTTCCGGGCTGCTGAAGGCAGCGACGCGAAAGCCCAACGCCTAGCGCTGCGGCTCGTCCGTCTTTGGTGCAGGCGCTTCTTCGGGGCCCTCTTCCGCCGGAGCGGTCTCACCGACACCCAGATCGTCGGGCAGGGTAAAGGCGTCGTCCGTCCGCGCCGCTTCCTCGGTGGACAGGAAGTCGGAGAAATCGTCGTCGCGGAGCTCCTGCTGTTCCTGCTCTGGCAGGAAGTCGACCTCTCCGGTGTCGTCGCGGAAGACGAGGGAGAAGATCAGCGAGTTCGCAAAGAACAGCGCGGCAAGGATCGACGTCGCCCGGGTCAACGCATTGGCCGCGCCGCGGGCCGACATCATGCCGCCACCGCCGCCGCCCATGCCGAGGCCGCCGGCGCCGTCGGAGCGCTGCAGCAGCACCACGCCGATGAGCGCGAGCACGATGAGAACCTGAATGGTGAGAATGACGGCGGCCATGTCGTATCCTATTTGGTGGCGGTGCGCTGCGGGAAGACCGCAGTGATCGCCCGGAGCGCGCTCTCTAACGGCGAGCGGGCTGCCATTTCAAGCCGCTGATCGACTCGATCGATGGCGTCCAGACATCTTTCCGGATGGGAATGGTGCAGCGCATGGCCGCCGCCGTCGATGATGTCGAGATTGCAGTCGGGAAGCTGGTCCGCAAGGCGCCGCCCGTGGATGGGCAGGATGACCGTGAGGTCGTGGGTTCCCGCGACCACCTCGGTGGGCACTTTGATCTTGGGGTAGAGCCCTTCCATCGGCACGAGCTGCTCGTAGAGGCGGCAGATATCCTGCGCGTTCCAGTGGAACTCCGCAGCCCGGAAGCTGAGCGCGGTGCGTGAGCGCTCATAATAATAGGGCGCGGCCTTGCAGCCCCTGAGCGCGCGGGCGACCCCGCGCGGGGCGCCATAGCGGGAATAAAGCGCGATGAAGCTGCGCCTGAAGAGCCACCCATAGCGCGGATTGTTGCCCATCCGGATGTACCAGCGGACCCCGTAGGGCCACGGGTGGGTCACGGGGGCGACAAGGACGAGGCCGGCAACGTCTTCCGGATAGGCGAGGGCCCAGACAAGAGCCGTGGCGGCACCGTAGCTCTGGCCGCAGAGGACATAGCGGTCCGCCCCCTGCTTCTTCACCGCTTCGCGCATGGCCGCGACCTGCACATCAACGCGCCAGCTGTCCGGCCCGCGATCAGAGAACCCATGTCCTGGGCGGTCGGGCAGGATCACCTGCCGGTCTTTCGCGAGCTTGCCTGCAAGGTCGATATCCATGTCGAGGGCGTTGGTGAAACTGCCGTGGAGCATGACCACGGGCAGCTTGTCGCCCTTGCCCTCGCCGCGGGTGATGAGGTGCACCTTGCCCTCGGCCGTGTCCACGAAATGTCCCGCGGGCGGGCGCACTCGGGTCACGTGGCGGTCCTGCCAGAAGCTGAACAGGACCACCGCAACCAAAAGCGCGAAAGTCGTGAGAACGAAGAAGGTCGGTGTCATCAGCCTGCTCGGGCAATCCCCAGAAAGTCGTCTGCTTTCAGGCTGGCCCCGCCGACAAGCGCACCGCCAACATGGGGAACGGCAAGGATCTCCGAAGCGTTCCCGGGCTTGACCGAGCCACCATAGAGAAGCGGGGTCGTCTCACCCAGCCGGTCGCGCATGGCCTGGTGCATCTCTGCAATGTCATCGACGCCCGGCACCTTGCCCGTCCCGATAGCCCAGATCGGCTCATACGCCACGACGACCTTTTCAGCGAGGTCCATGACGACGCCCAGCTGGGCCGTGACGAAGCTCACGGCCTCGCCCGCTTCGCGGGTTTCGAGGCTTTCCCCGACGCAGAATATCGGCACGAGACCCGCGCGGAGGACCGCAGCCAGCTTGGCCGCGAGGATGTCGTCGGTATCGCCGCATTCCTCGCGGCATTCGGAGTGGCCGACGATGCAGTAGCTGGCACCGGCGTCAGCGATCATCTCGGCGGAGATCCGGCCTGTATGGGCCCCGCTCTCCTTCGGGTGGCAGTCTTGCCCGCCGGTCTTCACCGCGCTGCCTTCCAGTGCCTCGCTCATAGCCCAAAGAAGCGTCGCCGGAGGGCAGATGGCGAGGTCATGGCCGTCGGGCGCTCCCTCCGCGATCCGCCTCGCTTCCGCGAGCGACGAACGCAGGCCGTTCATCTTCCAATTCCCTACGATGAGCGCCATAAGTTCCTCCCTCGGGGCCCGTGTGTGGCAAGCTCTCCGGCTTGCAAACCCTGCGCCTTCATCACAAACGCTCCGTTACGACCAGCGAAAGGCAGTCTCAACGTGCTGAAATTTTTCCGTGGAATGCTCGAAGGCCCGGGCCGGTGGATCTTCATCATCCTGCTCGTGGCAGCGTTCGGCGTGTTCGGTGTGCCTGCGCTGGAGAATTTCGGCGGTTCCGCGGCCATCAAGGTCGGCTCTCAGGAAATCTCGGCGCAGGAGGTCGAACAGGAGTTCTCCACTCGCCTGCGCCAGGTCCAGGCGCAGAACCCCAATGTCACCCGCGAACAGGCGCTGGCCCAGGGCCTCGACCAGCAGGTGATCGAAATTCTCACCGCGCAGGCCCTTCTCGAAGAGGAAGCGCGTCGCCTCGGCCTCGCCGTGCCGGACTCGGTGGTCCAGCAATATATCGAGCAGATCGACGGTCTGGCCGACCCGTCCACCGGCCGTTTCGACCGCCAGCGGCTTGGCCTTTATCTCCAGAGCGCCGGCCTCACCCTGCCGGGTTTCCGCGACCAGATCGCCGCCGAAATCCTCCGCCTGCAGCTTGCCGATGCTGTGGCCCAGCCGGTTGCCGCGCCCGAGGAGCTGACCCGGCTGCTCATCCTTCGCCAGTTCGAGAATCGCCAGGTGCAGGTGGCCACCGTCCCGGCGGATGCCGCCGAAGCCGAGCCGACCGAGGAAGAAATCGAGGCGAGCTACCAGGCCGATATCGAGAGCTACCAAACCCCTGAATTCCGCACCCTGACTGTCCTCACGATCGACGAATCCGCCGTCACTGACTCGATCGACGTGTCGGACGAGGAGATCGAGCAGCTCTTCAATGTGAGGGCTGGTGCGCTTGCAGCCGGTGAGACCCGGTCGATCCGTCAAATCCTCGTTCCGCAGGCCCAGGCTGATGGAGCAGCGGCCGCGGCGGAAGGCGGCATCGATGCGATCCAGCAGGCCACGGGCGGCACCGTCACGGTGCTGGAAGACCAGCGCCAAAGTGATTTCATCAACGAAGAGCTTGGCGAGGCTGTCTTCGCGGCGGAAGAAGGCGCGCTCGTGGGACCGATCGCCACCGGCTTCGGTGTCGTTTATGCCGAGGTCACGGATGTCAAAGAGGCGCAAGGCCCAAGCCTCGAAGACCTCCGTGACGAACTCGAGGCTGAACTCCGGGCCGAGATTGCCGACCGTCGTATCCTCGAGCTCGTCGAAGGTGTCGAAGAGGCGCGCGATACCGGGGCAAGCCTTGCCGAGGCTGCCGAGGCCGTGGGCCTTGAAGCGCGGACAGAAGGCCCGGTGGACCGCGAACTCTTCACCCGCTTCGGCTCGATCGCGAACATTCCCCAGGAACTCGGCCGTGAGGGCTTCCTGCTTTCAGAAGGGGAGGAGAGTCCGCCGATCCGCCTCAATGACGGCTATGGCTTCGTTGCCGTCGAAGACATCACACCGCCGCAGCCGATCCCTCTTTCCGAAGTGCGCGACCAGGTCGTCGCCAAGCTGGAGGCCGAGAAAAGGGCTTCCGCCGCTGATGAGATCCTTGCGCGTTTCCAGGCTGGCATGGCCGAGGGCAAGACTTTCTCCGCCGTGGCGGAGGAGCTTGGCGCCACGGTCCAGACCGAAACCGTCTCCCTCATCGACCAGGAGCCGAAGCTGCCCCAGCCCGTGCTGGCAAAGGCTTTCGACCTCGCTATTGGCGAGCTTGGCAGCGTCCCGGTGGAGGGCGAGCCAGCCGTTCAGGTCATCGAGGTGACCAATGTGAGCTATGCTGACAGTTCTGCGGTCCAGCCGGTCCTGCCGCAGCTTTCCGCCCAGTTCGGCCAGCAGATCGCGGGTGAGCTGAACCAGGCCTATCTTTTCGCCATCGAGGAAGACGTCGAGGTCAAGCAGAACCCAAGCCAGATCGCGCGCGCCTTCGGTCGCGACCAGCCGTGACCTCAGAGAGTTTCCGGAAGCTGCAGCCGTCCTTCGAAACCTTCCGCGAAGGGTTCGAGCAGGGTCGGCCGCAGCTTCTTTACCGCCGCACGATCGGTGACCTCGAAACGCCGCTCTCGGCCTATCTCAAGCTGACCGGCGATCGTCCGGGCTCGTTCCTTCTCGAGTCGGTCGAGGGCGGAGAGCAGCTCGGCCGCTATTCCACCATCGGGATGGAGCCCGACCGCATCTGGCGGTGCAAGGACAACCAGGCTGAGTATCTCGGCGCTGACGGAGAGGTGCTGGAGAGAGGGCGCGAGGCCATCGCGTCGCTCCGTCAGCTGATCGCCGCTGACCGCGCCCACATGGCCGAAGCGGTGGAGCAGGACCTGCCGCCCATGGCCTCTGGGCTCTTCGGCTATTTCGCCTATGACTTCGTGCGCTATGCCGAGCGGCTGCCTGACAAGCCCGAAGACACGCTGGGCCTGCCTGACGCCTATCTCATCCGTCCGACCGTGGTCGCGACCTTTGACAGCGTTAAGCGTGAAGTCGTCCTCGTCACCACGGCTCGACCGGGTGAGGGCCTGTCCGCCGAAGACGCGTACAGGGCTGCCGAGACCCGGCTTGACGATTGCCTCGCCCGCCTGCGCGCGCCTCTGGAGGACACCACCGGCGAAAGGGTGGCAGCGCCCGACTTTCAGTCAAACATGACGCCCGAAGCCTATCTCGACGCGGTGAAACGGGCGAAGGACTACATCGCTGCCGGTGACATTTTCCAGGTGGTTCTCAGCCAACGCTATTCGGCGAAGTATGATGGCCGCCCTCTCGACGCCTACCGCCAGCTCAGGCGGATCAATCCGTCCCCGTTCCTTTTCTATCTCAATTTCGAACCCGCGACCTTGCTGGGTGCAAGCCCCGAGATCCTCGTCCGTGTACGCCATGGAGAAGTCACGATCCGCCCTATCGCCGGGACGCGCCCCCGCGGCAGGACCCGCGAGGAGGATCTCGCCCTCGAAACCGAACTTCTTGCCGACCAGAAGGAGAGGGCGGAGCACCTGATGCTCCTCGACCTCGGACGGAACGATGTCGGGCGCTCATCGAAGCTCGGCACCGTCAAGCCGACAGAGACCTTCGTCGTCGAGCGCTACAGCCACGTCATGCACATCACGTCGAATGTGACGGGTGAGCTGCGCGAGGACCTCACGCCCCTCGACGCGATGCTGAACGGCTTCCCCGCAGGCACGCTCACCGGGGCGCCGAAGATCCGGGCGATGGAGATCATCGACGAACTCGAAGTTTCCGCCCGTGGACCCTATGGCGGTGCCATTGGGTATTTCGGGGCGGACGGAGAATTCGACAGCTGCATCGGCTTGCGCATGGCGGTGGTGAAGGACGGAGAGGTCCACATCCAGGCGGGCGCTGGCGTCGTCCATGACAGCGATCCGCTGGCGGAGCTTGCCGAGTGTGAAGCCAAGAGCCGCGCGATCAAGGAAGCCTTCATCAAGGCCGCCGAAGCCGAACTCTAGGAGCCGGTCCCTCGCTGCTCCACCTCTGCCGCGAGGTCCTTCGCACGGACGAATTGCAGGTCCGCGCCGCGCTCCAGTGCCCATTCGTTCAGCACGGAAATGGTGGCCGGGTAGGGATGCCCGATGGCGATCACCTCGCCGTGCTTCTCCGCAATCTTCTCCAGCCGCCTGAGCTGCCGCCGCACATGCTTTTCGCCACCCTTGCCGAAGTCGCCATCCAGAAAGAGATCGCCTTCGATCACCGTGGCCCCCGTCGTCGCACTCACCCGTTTCGCCTTGGTCCGCGGTGTCGTCATGCTGTCGAGGAAGTACAGCCCCCGGGCCTCGAGCTCCGAAAGGACGATGCGCATGGCGGTTTCGTCGGCCGTCGTCTTGCTCCCGGTGTGGTTGTTGACCCCCGAAAAACCGGTCAGCTTCGCAAGGTTGGCGTGGAGCGCCGCGCGTACGGCATCAGGCGCGCCGGTCGGCACCATGTCAGGCCCCGCATCCTCCTTACGGCGATGCGGCTCCATCGGAAGGTGCAGGATCGCATCGTGCCGCGGGTCCTTGGAATCGAGCATCGCCTGGGCATCCGGGCCATAGGGCAGGAACCCGATCGTCACCGGCATGGGCAGGCGGTTCACGGCCTGGAAGCGCCGCCAGTCAAGGCCGACATCATCGATGACGATCGCGACCTTGGGCCTCTCATCCCTCACCGCTGCGAGCCGCATCGGCGCGCGGCCTGCGTCAAGGTCGTCCGCGCGGGCAGGCGCAATTGCGCTCAGCGCTGCGGCTGCTAACACCCAGATTTTACGCCGGCCTCGCACCATGATCCTGATCGTCGATAACTACGACAGCTTCACCTATAATCTCGTCCAGCTTTTGGCCCCGTTCGGCGGGCGGTCCAAGGTCATTCGCAACGATGAGTTGTCTGCAGAGCAGGCGATGGACTTGCGCCCACGGGCGGTGATCCTGTCGCCCGGACCGTGTGACCCCGACCAGGCGGGCATCTGCCTCGACATGGTGGCGCTGGCAGCGGAGAGGGACGTGCCGCTCTTCGGCGTATGCCTCGGTCACCAGTCGATCGCCCAGGCCCATGGCGCCAAGATCATCCGTGCCCGCAAGCCGATGCACGGCAAGGTCAGCACCGTGACGGCCAAGGCCGACCCGCTCTTCACCGGTATCGGCGAGCGCTTCGAGGCTACCCGCTACCACTCCCTGACCGTTGACCCTTCATCGGTGCCTGACACCATCGACGTTCTGGCGCATGCGGAGGATGACGGCGAGATCATGGCGCTGAAGGTGATCGGCAAGGAGATCTACGGCGTCCAGTTCCACCCTGAGAGCTATCTGTCCCCTGCAGGCGCGACGATGCTCGGCAACTTCCTGGCCCTCGCCGGGATCAAGGCAGAAGTAGCATGAGCTTTCTCGATATCCTCCGCGCAGCCGTTGATGGCGAGGAACTTCGCCCCCGCGAAATGGAAGCGGCCCTGACGGCGATCTTTGACGAAGGTGTCCCTGACGAACAGGCAGCAGCCTTCCTGACGGCCCTCCGCGTGCGCGGCGAGACGACGGAGGAGCTGCTCGCCGCGATCCGCTTCCTGAAGCTCCGTGCAAAGAACATCGCTTCGCCAGAAGGTGCGATCGATTGCTGCGGCACAGGCGGCGACGGAATCAGCACCGTGAACATCTCGACGGCCGTGGCGATCGTCGGCGCAGGCGCGGGCCTGGTCATGGCCAAGCATGGCAGCCGCGCCGTGACGTCAAAGTCCGGCTCGTCAGAGGTCCTCGCCCAGCTCGGCGTCGATCTGACCGAGAGCATCGAGACGCAGGAGAAGCGCCTGGCCGAAGACGGCATCACCTTCCTCTTCGCGCCGAACCATCACCCGATCCTTGCCAAGGTCGCGCCCCTCCGGAAGACGCTGAACTTCCGGACGATGTTCAATATCCTCGGCCCGATGATGAACCCGGCGCAGGCCCGCTACCAGCTTCTCGGCGTCTTCGACAACAAGCTGGCGCCGCGGTTCGCGGAAGTTCTTCGTGCGGAGGGGTCGAAGCGCGCATGGGTCGTCCACGGCGCGGGTGGCATGGACGAGATCTCCCTCGCTGGTGGCAATGAAGTGACCGAGCTCAAGGACGGCGAAATTCGCCAATTCGTCGTCACGCCCGAAGATGCCGGCCTCAATCGCCGCGGCAACGAGACCCTGGTTGGAGGCACTCCCGAGGAAAACGCAGCTGCCCTTCGGGCGCTTCTGGAGGGAGAGAAAGGCGCCTATCGCGATGCCGTCCTCCTCAACACCGCCGCATGCATGATCGTCGCTGGACGGACCGAAGACCTGGCCGAAGGCGCGGCGCTCGCCGCCGAGTCCATCGACTCGGGCGCGGCGAAAGAAAAGCTCCGCCTGATGACGGAGAAGAAAGCATGACCACCGTCCTCGACAGGATCATCGCCTACAAGAAAGACGAAGTCGCCGCTGCGAAGGCAGTAACGTCTGTGGACGAACTGGCCGAGCGGGCGCAGGAGATCACCCCTCGCGGCTTCGCTGCGTCGCTGCACAAAGGCGCGGAGCACGGCCTCGGGATCATCGCAGAAGTCAAGCGCGCAAGCCCCTCCAAGGGTCTCATCCGCGAGGACTTTCATTCTGCCGAGCTTGCCGCCAGCCTCCAACGCGGTGGCGCGTCTTGTCTCTCGGTGCTGACGGACGAGCCGAGCTTCAAAGGTCACATCGACTTCCTGATGGAGGCGCGGGCCGCCACCTCGATCCCCCTCCTGCGCAAGGACTTCATGGTCGACCGCTATCAGGTGGTCGAAGCACGCGCGCGGGGCGCGGACGCGATCCTCCTGATCCTCGCCGCCCTCGACGACGCGCTCGCCGCAGAGCTGCGCGAAGAGGCGGCGCGCTGGAACCTCGACGTCCTCGCCGAGGTGCATAATGAAGAGGAACTCGAAAGAGCCCTGGCGCTCGAACCCGACCTCCTCGGCGTCAACAACCGCAATCTCAAGACCTTCGAAACCGATATAGAGACCACGCCGCGCCTCGCTGCGAAGGCCGGCGGCACACCGATCGTGAGCGAATCGGGGGTCGATGGGGCCGAGGCCATGCGCACCCTCGTCAGCGCCGGGATTCGCCGTTTCCTCATCGGGGAGCACCTGATGCGTGCACCTGATCCGGGCGCTGCGCTGAAGGAACTCGTCCAGGCTGTTGACGGGTAGGTGGAACAACCTTAGAACGGTCACGATCTGTTCTAGAGGGTTCCATGCTCACGGCCAAACAGCGCACGCTGCTGATGTTCATCCATCAGCGTCTCGAGGAGACCGGCGTGTCGCCGTCTTTCGAGGAAATGAAGACCGCTCTCGACCTCAAGTCGAAGTCGGGAATCCACCGTCTTATCACCGCCCTCGAAGAGCGCGGCTTCCTCAAGCGCTTGCCGCACAAGGCCCGGGCGCTCGAAGTCCTGCGCCTGCCCGAGGCTGCGACACCGCCGCGGCGTGAGCCTTTCAAGCCTGCGGTGATTGAGAACCACTCCTACAAGAGCGAGCCGACCGGCATGGAAGAGGAAGGTGTACCCGTCCTCGGCCGTATCGCTGCCGGCACGCCCATTGCCGCCATCCAGCACGAACAGGCGCGGGTGAAGGTTCCGCCGTCCATGCTGCGTGGCGGTGAGCATTTTGCGCTCGAGGTCCACGGGGACTCAATGATCGACGCCGGGATTCTCGACGGCGACACCGTCATTATCCGTCGCTGTGACGACGCTCCGAATGGAGAGATCGTCGTCGCTCTTGTCGAAGACGAAGAGGCGACGCTCAAGCGTATCCGAAAGAAAGGCAATTCCATCGCCCTCGAAGCGGCGAACCCGGCTTACGAGACCCGCATCTTCGGCCCAAACCAGGTCAAGGTGCAGGGCCGCCTTGCCGGGCTCATCCGAGAGTACTGATCTCTTGCGCTGCGGCGCAGCATTTTCCTTGTCTGCGCCCGCTGCGTTCTTCAAGCTCCCTCGATCATAACGCACGGATGCGCCGTGCGCCATCAGCCGGAGGAGCTCACGAGCCCATGTTCGACCTGCGCCCAGACCAGTTTCACACGGTCCGACGCCTGCCCCCTTACGTCTTCGCCCAGGTGGCAGAGATCGTCGCGGCAGCGCGCGCAGAAGGCAAAGAGGTCCTTGACCTCTCCATGGGCAGCCCGGACATGCGGGCACCGCAGATCGTTATCGATGCGCTGAAGGATGCCGTCGATGCCCCCGATGCCAGCCGCTACTCCGCCAGTGCCGGGGTCGAAAAGCTGCGCAAGGCGTGTGCTGACTATTACGGTCGCCGTTTCGGAGTGCGCCTCGACCCGGATCTGCACGTCGTCTCAACCCTTGGTTCGAAGAACGCCTTTGCCAATCTCGCGACGGCGATCACGGCGCCCGGCGACGTCGTGCTTGTCCCGAACCCTTCTTATCCGATCCATACTTTCGGGTTCATCCTCGCAGGCGGCGTCGTCCGTCCGTACCCGGTGGAGCCTAACGATAACCTCTTTCGCCAGGCTGAATGGGCGATCCGCTACTCGACGCCGAAGCCCATCGCCATGGTGCTGAATTACCCGGCGAACCCGACGACCAAGACCGCCGACTTCGCGTTCTTCGAAGAAGCTGTCCGCTTCGCCCGCAAGCACGAGCTCTTCATCCTGTCGGATCTGGCGTATGCGGAAATCTATTATGATGAGCCGCCGCACAGCATCCTCGAAGTGCCGGGCGCCCGTGACCTTGCCGTCGAGTTCACTTCCGCTTCCAAGAGCTTCAACATGGCAGGCTGGCGTGTCGGCTTCACCGTTGGCAATGAACGGCTGATCCAGGCCCTGACCCGTGTTAAATCCTACCTCGACTATGGCAGCTTCGCGCCGATCCAGCACGCCACAGCGCTGGCGCTGGACAATGCTGAAGCGATTACCGCCGACGTCAGGATCCAGTACCGTGCTCGCCGCGACGCCTTCCTCGAAGCCGCCTCCGCGGCCGGATGGGACCTGCCGAAGCCTGATGCCAGCATGTTCATCTGGGCACCGCTCCCGAAGGGCGAGACCGATAGCGTCTCATTCTGCAAACGGATGGTGCGGGAAGCCGGTGTTGCGCTGAGTCCGGGCGTGGGCTTCGGCGAAGGCGGCACGGGGCACATTCGTATCGCCTTGGTCGCCCCCGAGGACCAACTCGCCAGCGCGGCGACGCGGATCGCCCGGGCGATCTGAGGGCAATCCGATCCGGCAACTTCAGGTTGCTGCACCCCTTTCCCGCGCCGATCGCTCAAAGTGTTAGCATTGCGGTTGCAGGGTATCCGCCGGAAATGGCGGTCGAGGAGGGGAGTGGCCTGAAATGGCACAGCCTGCATCAGCGCTTGTGATCGGGGGCGGCTTTTTCGGCTGCGCAATCGCTGTTGCGCTGTCGCGGCATCTCGACCGCGTTGTGCTGGTCGAGCGGGAGGGCGAGCTGCTCCGTCGCGCCTCCTACGTGAACCAGGCCCGCGTCCACACAGGCTACCACTATCCCCGTTCCTTCCAGACAGCGGCCAGCAGCCGGCTCAATCAACGCCGGTTCACAGAGCTCTTTGAAGAAGCCGTCGACCGGCGTTTCACCAAGCTCTACGCGATTGCGCGCAGCGGCTCGCGCGTAGCACCGGCCTATTTCAGGCGCTTCTGTGAACATCTCGACCTTCCGCTGCGCGAAGCGAGCGATGCCGACCGAGAGCTCTTCGACCCCCGCCTCATCGCGGAAGTCTATCAGTGTGAAGAGTTCGCCTTCGATGCCAATGTCCTCCGGAAGCGGATGACGCAAGAGCTTGACGAGAGCGGCGTTGTCACCATCACAGGAGCCGAGGTCCTAGGCGTGACCCAGGGCGCAGACCGTATGGCACATGTCCGCTACGCAGGAGCCGCTGGCGAGGACGAAATCTCCGCCGACTGGGTGTTCAACACGACCTACGCCAACCTGAATGCGATCCGTGGACTGTCTATCGGCAGTGCAACCCTACGCCACCAGCTTACCGAGGTCTGCCTGACGCAAGTGCCTGAATCGGTGGCAGGGCTTGGCATCACGGTGATGGACGGGCCGTTCTTTTCGGTCATGCCATTCCCTGCGGCGGGGCGCCACTCACTGACCCATGTGCGCTACACGCCGCATACCACTTGGATCGAGAGGTCGTGCGAAGATCCGTCTCCAGATGGAATGATAGCGCAGTGCAGACCCGCAACACGGTTCGAATGGATGCGCGCCGATGCCAGGCGCTACATGCCGGCCCTTGCAGGATTACGGCATGACCGCAGCCTCTTCGAGATCAAGACCACGCTTCAGGATAGCGCGCGTGACGACGGGCGTCCTATCGCGTTTCGCCGCGTGGGCGCCGATGGCCGCCTTATTTCCATCCTCGGCGGCAAGATCGACAACATCTTCGACATTCTTGATGTCATCGATCAGATGTTTGAATCCGAAGGAGTGATCGGATGAACAGCGGCGAAGTTCTGCGGACCGACGTCTTCCCTTCGGTCGTCTGCGTGGTCACTGATCCGGGCCCGACGCTGACGCAAAAGATCGATCAGTTGGCGAACGAAATGGCAAGCCGATACCGGTACTATGAGATCATTCTCGTCGACAACGCGTCGCGGGACGGATCGGCCGCCCGCATCGCTAAGGTTCTCGATCGCCACAAGAACATCCAGGTCTACGTCCTGTCTGCGCGCGCTGCTGAAAGCGCTGCGATTGCCGCGGGGTTGCATAGGGCAATCGGGGACCGGATCGTGCTTCTCGACCTGATGACCGATCCGGCGGAAGCCATTCCCGAGATGATCAATATGCTGCACGACGGGACCGAGATCGTCTACGGGCTACCGTCGGGCAGGGAACAGGGCGGAAGGTTCTATGACCGGCTTGCCCGCTATTTTCTTCGATCAGTAGCCCGGTTCAACGGTGTGACGGCCCCTGCAGCCATGTCGACATGTCGTGCGTTCACGCGCGATGTCCTGACGTATATTCTGGGATCGGAGAATTACCACAGGACGCTGCCGCTCGCTCCGGCGTTCTCCGGCTATCCTTTCAAGACGTTCACCTATGAGCGTGACGAGGTCGCCTACCGCCAGCGCCGCTCTGGTTTGCGTGCGGTGTTCAAGGCGCTCGATCTCGTATTTTCGTCTTCGGTCAAACCTCTCCGCCTGGTAACGATCCTGGCGGTGGGCATGAGCTTTCTCAGTGTTCTCTACGCTGCCTATGTTCTCGCAGCGAAGCTCTTGATGAACGACATCGCGGAAGGCTGGACGTCCCTGTCACTACAGGTTTCGATCTCGTTCTTTGTCATCAGCGTCGTCATCGCCATCATGTGCGAGTACCTGCTGCAGGTCCTCGAAACCACCAACAGGCGCCCGGTCTTCAATATTGCCCGTGAGGCCCATAGCACTGTCATGGACTACGACCGCGGGCCGAACGTTCAGATGGCGGAAGAACAACCTACGTCCGAGAAGGTCAGCGGCGAACCCTCTTGATGTAGCTTTCGGACATGCAATAGATCAGCGTGACGAAATAGGGACGTATGAGCTTGACGACGTTGAAGCTCGACGCACCGCCTTCGCGCTCGGACCAATCGTTCGGAACGACCGCATATTTCCAGCCTCCGAGGATCGTCTTGACGGAGAGTTCGATCGTGATGTTGAACTGGCCCGATACGATCGGCGAGATGGCGTCGATGACTTCGCGGCGGTAGCATTTGAAGCCGTTCGTGAAATCATCGTACCGCCTACGGAGCACCAGTGACAGGAACATGTTCGATGCCCTGTTCATCAGGAGCTTGAGCTTGGGATAGTCCTTGACCACGGCCCCGCCGGAGAAGCGCGAGCCGAAGCAGGCATCGAAACCTTCTTCGATCTTGCGGAAATAGGCTGCGACATCTTTCGGTGCATCGGCCCCGTCAGCAGTCACGATGACCACGGCTTCGCCCTGATAGCTTTCAAGGCCCTTGCGGATGGCGAAGCCGAACCCTCCGGGTCCCTCATTTCTGACGCAGCGCACCTGTGGCCGCTGCTCCGATACGGAAGCGACGATAGCACCAGTCCGGTCGGCGCTTCCGTCATCGACGACGATCACCTCGTAGTGGAAGCCTTCCTTATCGAGATAATCCGTTAGGTCGAGAAGCGTTTTCTCGATGACCGCTTCCTCGTTGTAGGCCGGCATGACCACCGAGAAAAAAAGACCGCCGTCGGGGGTTGCTGGTTCAGCCATAGTGCCGGGTCACGAATTGAAGTGCGGTATCGACGGCCGAAACAGGGTCCGGGGCTGGACGCATCTCGACTGAAAGCCAGCGGTCGTACTGGACCTCGCGAAGAGCGATGGCGACCTCGGCGTGCGGCATTGAGGGCTCGGAAAATCCTCCGAGATCCGGCTCGGTGATATGGAAATGCGCGATGGCCTCGCCGCATTCTCTCACGGCCTCCGCCGGCTCGTCATCCTCCAGCTTGATGCACGCAACATCGAGATGTGTGCCGAGGGCATCATGGCCAACCGCCTCCACCATGCGTTTCACGTCGCGCCAGCTCGTCAGGAAACGGCAGGCATAGGTCCGGGGATTGGGCTCGAGACCAATGATCGTTCCGTGTGCGTGTGCACGTTCGGCTGCAGCCCGGAAGAAATCAGCCCCCCGTTCGAAAGCTTCATGTGCAGGCATGTCGCCCGGATCACGGTTCCTGGGAGAGCCGAACACCAGCACTTTCGCCCCGAAGGACCCGGCCAGTTCGGACACGAATTCAAGGTGGTCGAGCAGGGCAGCACGCGATGCCCCGTCCCCGAACACTTGGAGATCAGGTTTGCCGAACAGGATCGCCTGCAGAGCAGGTACGGAGAAACCGAGATCCGCATAACGAGCGGCCTGGGCCGTCGCGGCTGCGGGGGTCGCGCCTTCCCACTCTGGCCAGATCTTCGAGGGTGCAACCTCGACCCCGCTCGTGCCATGGCGGCGGAGCGCCTCGAGAACCGCAGCTTCGTCATCCTGCTCCCAGGCGATGTTCGAGACTGCCAGCTTCATGTCTTCGCCCGCGCGGTTTCTATGAAATGGCTAAGATCTTCGAGGACTTCATCAGTGTCCAGCATATAGCCGTCTCGCCCACCGAAAAACCCGTCATGGATCGTGCGATAGTCGTAATGCGCCTCGGGATAGGGGGCGGAGCCCACGGCTTTGTCAGGGAAGAACGCATCGAGGATGGCCTGCGTGCCCAGGGGCTCTGGGAAGAAATGGATAAGCCGGATCCCGGCATCGAGCGTCGTGCAGATGTCCTGCCAGAGCCGGGTGAGATCGTAATATTGGAACGAGCTTGCCGGGTTGATCTTCTCCAGCATATTGTCCGTAAGAAGATCGTAGATGACGTTTTTCTTCAAGCCCTCGCCGAAGAGGCCAGGCAGCCGGACAACCGTCGTGTCCGGGATCATTGCCTTCAGCTCTTCCTCGAGCCGGAAGCGGTTGCGGCCATAGGCATGTTGAGGCTTGCTGCAATCGGTCGTCTCGTCATGGCCGGGGCCGGGCGGCAGCACGTCGATGGTGGAGATCAGGATCAGCCTGCGGACCGAAGCCTGTCGCAGCGGGGCGAGCGCCTTCTCGATGCTCCTCCAGTCCTCGTCCGGGTTCTGGTTGGCCCACCATTTCTTGCCCTGCGCCCCGGCGAAGACGAGGGTATCGATCTCGGTCCCGGCGATGTCGCTTATGTTGGCCGAGTTGTAGCGGGCGGCGAAGGCGTGCTGGCGATCGAGGTTGCCGCCGACAAAGCCTGTGTATCCGATGAGTGCGTCGCTCACTCCGCGTCCCCCCTGCGGTCCCGGCGTTCGAGAATGACAAATTCGCCGATCCGCGTCACCTCCTGATAACTGTCAGCGATATGCTGGCCAACAGCATCGCGCCACATCTCATGCTCGATTTGGTTCTCAATCTCGCGCTGACGGAGGTGGACCGTGGACAGACGGTCGGCCAGATGGTCCCGTTTGCGCCAGCGCCGCCGGCGACGTTCAGGATATTCGCCAGTCATCAGGGCTTCGAAGTCACGCGCACGCATGATGACCAGCGGGTCGCTCAGCGCTTCGAGATCATCGCGGGCGTTGCGCATACCCTCGCTATACGGAATATCATAGAAAGTGTAGCCGGCAGGGCATGCGCCAAGCGCCGATGCAGCCTCCCAAGCAGAGGAGTAGAGATAGACCTCGCGCCTCGCGTATTCAGGCGCTGCGAGAAATTCGGCAAGGGCAGCTATCGCCTCGTCAGGGTCGGAGATCTCATTAAGGACAGTATGCAGCCGCGCGTTTACCACCCCGCGATCTTCACCGCCGAGGACATCCCGCGCGCCATCGGCATAAGCGCGAACAAGGCGGTCCGCTGTTGGAAAAAGCCCGATAGCAGCAAACACTGAAGCGGAGGCGACTGCGCCGTAGGCGGACCTTCGAATGTTTCTGTCGATCGGGAACCAGCGACGCTCGCCGGGAAGCAGGACTGCGAGGGTCAGGGCGATGGCGGGGAAGGTCATATGCCAGAGGTCAGCCCTCTGCACAGCGATCCTCGTGCTGAAAACAGCGAAGACGACAGCGCCGACGAGGAAGAGATCGCGCGGCGTCGGCTCGACCTTGGCCAGCCTGCCTAGACCTGCGCCCACAACCACCAAGCCGAGGGCAAAAAGCGCGAAAACCGCGAGGGAGTGTGCTGTCCAGTAAAACCTGAAGGCGCCAAGTCCCAGCTCCGAGGCCCGCGTCGAGACGTGGGCCACCGAGTTGACATAGCTCAGGGAGTTGTCATTCGTCAGTATAAATACGAGAGCCGTCGTTCCTAGCAGGGAGGCCGCAGCGAGGACCGGTCCTTTCACAAGGCTTTCTCGCCATGCTGGCGAAAGCAGCAGAGCTGCATAGACACCCCCGACAGAGATGAGACCGACTGCTTTGAATTCGTAGGAAAGCGCCCCCGAAACCGCCAGGATGCCTGCTGTGACCGCGATACGTCGCCAATCGAACGGTCCCGCGCAGATCACGAGCAGGGCAATGACCGGCAGCATCCGCCGCCAGGGCAGGTAGTTGAGCCCCATGAGAAGGTCAGCCAGTGCGGGAAGCAGCAGGAGGAACAGGATGATCCGCTCACGCCTTTCGGGGACAGCAGATTGCATCCACCAGAGAAAACCGCCGAAAAACGCGGCGTTCAGGATGGCGACAAGCCAGTAATAGTTCTCGAGGGTATAGCCTGTCAGTTCCAGCCAAAAACTCTGTAGAGAGATCATCAGCGGACCGTAGAGGAAGCTGAAATCGGCATAGGGATCCTGGCCGCACAGAACGCGAAGTGCGGTGTGCAGGAAATAGGCATCTTCCGTATAGGGTCCGTTCCTGACGATGATCGGCGGGAAATAGAGGGCGAACACTGCCGCCACCAAGATGGCGACTTCCACCAGACGTCCGCGCAGGGACGGGGGCGCCCCCGCTTTCCGGCCAGGCTGCTGGCCGCCGGGGAGTGCGAGCAAGCCACTTCTCGAGGCAAGGAACACCGCGCCAGCAAGGACCGCTGACCACCCCGCGATGATCGGGAAGAGGGAGCCGATATGGTAGCCCTGACGCGCGGCGGCGTTGGGCTGGCTGGTATCGACAGGCAGAAGGGTGGGGACCCAGGCCGCGAGGATCACATATCCCAGCAATCCCACGGCGCATGCGATCCAGAACCTGACACTCTGGGCGTTTCCCATCGCCGCAGCCATCTCCCCACTCCGCGCCGACATCTTGGCAGAATTCCGGTAGGGAAACATGAACGGCAGACAAACGTCGAGCACGCGGCGCAGGCGCCAACCGCGCTTCTTCGCCGCGGAAGGCCGCTAGTCGGTAAGAAGGTTGCCCTTGCGTTCTTCGAGCAAAGCCGAGCCTGCAACCTTGCCGATCACCTTGTTCTCCCAAGCCCAGCGCTGGTCATGGCGAGCGAAGAGGATCCCGTCCGTTACCGCCTCGACAAAGGCAGGCTCTCCGCCCTTGGGCGGGACGATTTCGGCGAGGATATCGCCCTTGCGCACCGTGTCCCCGAGGCGCGCGCGGTAGACCACCAGCCCCTCCGCAGGCGCGCGCAGCTGCTGCATCGCCCGGAGCGGTGTCGCCTCGCAGAGCAGGCGCGGCAGGCTGCCCGCTTCGCCCTTGATGAGCCCCCGACGCATCAGGAAGCGGGTGAGGGCGCGCATGTCCCGATCGCTGTCCTCGTGGGTGACGTGATTGTTGGAACGCAGCTCCACCGTCGCCGAAAGGCAGCCCTGCGGGATTGGGACATCGGGGAAGGCCTTCTGCAGCTTGACCCAGGCATAGCCGCAGGCCTCATCAAAGGGCTCGCCGCCGGACTCGTCACTCAGGAGCACCGCACGGGCATCGAGCTCCGCCGCCAGGTCTTCCGCATCCGGCCAATTGGCGAGACCGGTGTAGAGGTGCAGCAAGGCCTCGTTGTCGGCATGGACGTCGAGAACGATGTCGGCATCACAGGCTTCATGGATCAGGAGCTGCTGCATCGTGCCGAAAGCACCGTCGGGTTCAAGCTTCGCAGTCTTCTTCCGCATCGCGTGCCGGATCGTGTCGACATTGGCCACTGGGTCGTCGCCGAGCTTTCCTTCGACCTTCTCTTTGACGAGAGCGCAAAGGTCCGGGAAGCCGCGATTGAAGTTCCTGTCGGTCTCTTGCTCCACGCGCCCGACAAGATAGCCGCCCTTCACCTGGGACAGCCCGATCGGGTTGCACACCGGGATGAGGACGATCTCCCCGAGGATCTCGCCGCGGCCAGCATGGTCCGCCAGCGTCTCGCGCAGCTTCCGCAGGACCAGCATGCCGGGGAGTTCGTCGGCGTGGAGTCCGGCCTGCAAATACGCTTTGGGCCGTGCGCCGGGGGTCCCGAAGCGAAAGATCTCGATCGGCGCGTAAGTCCTGCTCCCAGCTGGCGGAAGCTTGACCAGCTCCCTCGTGACACAGTCCGAAAGCTGTTCCCTTTCAACAATCTCAATCATTTACTCGCTCCGGGCGCTGTTTTTGAGCAGACGTTTCGGCAATGATACGCAGCGGGTGCACAAAATCTGACACAAACGCAATTGACCTCGTCAGTTAGATAGAGAAGCATTTTCTCGCGCAGCAAGGCGCGTGTTTGGATGCCCCTGCGTCGCTTCTTTGCGCCTGAGAACACCGGCACGAGATAGGGACCGTCCCATGAAGATTCTTCGAACCCGCGTTTATGTCGGCCCGAACATCTATGACCACGAGCCATTGATCCGGCTGGCGGTCGATTTCAGCGCACATCGCGACCTCACCCTGCGGGCCTACGGCAGGGACGTAGCGGAGAGGCTGCTGGAGGTGCTTCCGGGTCTTGAGACGCGGCCCCATACCGACGGCCGGATGCTGGGCGATGTGCTGCGGGAAGGGGACTGCCACCTCGGAGAGGTCCTCGCCTGGATAGCGCTCGGCCTTCAGCGCCAAGCTGGCGCCCGGTGCGAACTGGCTCGGTTTGAGCCGAAGGGAGATGGCCAGACGGGCGATGTCCTGTTCGGGTACCTCTCCCGCTCGACGGGGCTCGAAGCCGGGGACCTTGCGCGACTGATCCTCCTTGAGCTGATTGACCCCATACCGGGCAAGCCGTTCCCGATCCGCGAGGAGATTGCCGACTATGTCTCCTTCGCCAGCCGCCGGGTGCTTGGTCCCTCGGCGCAGGCACTGGTCGAGGCTGCGGACCGGCGCGATATACCCTGGCTGCGGCTCAACGAAGCGAGCCTGATCCAGCTCGGCCAGGGCAAGTACCAGAAGCGTATCGAGGCTGCGCTGACCAGCGAGACGAGTTGCATCGCTGTCGACATCGCCAAGGACAAGGAGGCCTGCACCCAGCTCTTGAGCGATCTCGGCCTTCCGGTGCCGGAGCAGATCTACGCCCGCGATGCCGAAAGTGCCGCGCGGGCCGCCGAAACGATCGGCTTTCCGGTCGTCGTGAAGCCGTCGGACGGCAATCACGGCCGAGGCGTTTCGGTGAATCTCAAGAATGCGGACGATGTGCGCGAGGCGTTCCCGATTGCCGCGTCGAACGGCAGCGGCGTGCTCGTGGAATCGATGATCCAGGGCGACGACCACCGCATCCTCGTCGTCGATGGCAAGCTCGTCGCCGCAGCCCGCCGCATGCCAGCGCATGTGACGGGCGATGGCCACTCGACAATCCGTGAACTGATCGAAATCGAGAACCGCGACCCCCGCCGCGGGGTCGGGCATGAAAACATGCTGACCCGGCTCGAGCTGGGCGACCGGGAGCTCGAAGTGCTCGCGGAGAAGGGATACCGTCCTGACTCGGTGCCTGCCGAAGGCGAGGTGGTCTTGCTGCGGAAAACGGCCAATCTCTCTACCGGCGGCACGGCGATCGACTGCACCGATACCATCCACCCGGACAACCAGCGCATGGCCGAACGCGCCATCAAGGCCGTGGGCCTCGACATCGGCGGCGTCGATTTCCTGACCACGGACATCACCCGCAGCTATCGCGAGACCGGCGGCGCGATCTGCGAGATCAATGCAGGGCCAGGCATCAGGATGCACATAGCGCCTTCCGAAGGCGAGCCGCGGGATGTCGGTGGCGCGGTCATGGACATGCTGTTCCCGGCGGGCACGCCGAGCCGGATCCCGATCGCTGCGCTGACGGGCACTAACGGCAAGACCACGACGGCCCGCATGTTGGCGCATATCCTGAAGATGGCAGGCTTCACGGTTGGCCAGACCAGCACCGACGCGGTGATGATCGATGGCAATGTGTCGGTGAAGGGTGACATGACCGGGCCGACCTCGGCCCGCATGGTTCTGCGGGACCCCGACGTGGATGTCGCGGTGATGGAAACCGCCCGCGGCGGCATCGTCCGGGCCGGACTGGGCTATCGCTACTGCGATGTGGGGGCCGTGCTGAATATCAGTTCCGACCATCTCGGCCTAGGCGAGGTGGAAACCCTGGACGAGCTGGCGCGGGTCAAGCGCCTCGTCGTCGAGGTTGCCCGCGACACCGCCGTTCTGAATGCGGATAATATCTACACGCTCAAGATGGCGGCGCACACCAAGGCGGAAAACCTCTGCTACATTACCCGCAACCCTGACAACAAGATCGTCCGTGAACACATCAAGAAGGGCAAGCGTGCCCTCGTTCTCGAACAGGGCGTCAACGGCGAGCAGATCATGCTCTATGACCGCGAGGGCCAGACACCGTTGATGTGGACACACCTGATCCCGGCGACCCTTGAAGGCAAGGCGCGGCACAATGTCGAGAACGCGATGTTTGCCGCCGCCATGGCGTATTCGATGGGCCTCAGCCTCGACCAGATCCGCAGCGGGCTGCGGACCTTCAACAATTCGTTCTACCAGTCACCGGGCCGGATGAACGTCTTTGACGAGCACGGCTTCCGCGTCATCCTCGATTACGGCCATAACGAAGCGGCCATCCAGTCGATGGTGAACCTGGTCAACCAGCTCGATACCAAGGGCAAGCGGATCGTCTGCGCGACCTGTCCGGGCGACAGGCGGGACGAGGACATCCGCGCCATCGCCCGCGCCATCGCGAACCAGTTCGACCTCTATCTCTGCCACACCGATGACGATCTCCGCGGCCGTGCCGAGGGCGAGGTGCAGCAGATCATGGTCGACGAGCTGAAGAAGCAGGGCGTCGATCCCACCAGGATCGAGGTCATGAAGAGCGAGGCTGAATCGGTGGACGAGGCGCTCCGGCGCGCAGGACCCGACGATCTCGTCCTCATGTTCTGCGCAGGCGTCACCCGGGCATGGAAGCAGATCGTCCGGTTCGAGCCGGAACACCGCCCGCCGGCGGATCCTGCCGAGGCTGAGCAAAAAAACCTCGAGGCGGAAATTGATGTTCCAGAGGGATATACCATAGTTTCGGATGACCGCGGCGTCTGGCTGGCACCGCGCTCCTGACATGAGGTTCCCGCTCCATGGCTTCCAAACGCACCTCGAGGCGAGGTCGTCCCAACCTTGATTTGAAATTCGCCATCATCGGCGGACGTCTCGAGGATGATAACCGGAGGGTCTACCGCGAGATGCGGCGGCTTTGCGGTGGCCGCATCCTGATCTTCCCGACCGCTTCGTCGGAACCGATGGAAGTGGGTGAGGAGACCCTCGCTGCCTTCGAGATGCACGGCTTCAAGGCCGAAGTGGCTCACGTCACCGAGGACAACGCCCCGATGACAGCGCACGACGCGGGCCTGATCGAAAAGGTGCGCGAGTTCGGAAGCGTCTATTTCACGGGCGGTGACCAGTCGAAGCTTCTCAACGCGCTCAAGCCCGGCGGTGTCGAGACGCCGCTCCTGCAGGCGATCCGGGATGCGCACAGGAATGGCGGGCTCCTCGCCGGCTCGAGCGCAGGTGCGGCGATGATGTCCGATCCGATGATCGTCGGCGGAACGTCCTATGAAGCGATGTTTTACGGGCTTACCGACGACCCTGACGAGCCCGGTCTGCTGCTCGGGGATGGCCTCGGCTTTTTTGGTCATGGCCTCGTCGATCAGCACGCGATCAAGCGCGGTCGCCTGGCACGGATGATCGTCGCGATGAGCCATGCAGGGGTCAAGCGGTCGTTCGGTGTCGACGAGAACACGGCGATGATCATCGACGGCAAGGAAGGCCAGGTTGTCGGCGAGTATGGCGTCTTTTTCGTTGATACGCGCGACGCGACGCTCGAACCCGAGGCCAGCCGTTACGAGAATGTCAGGCTGAGCTATGTCGATGACGGCGACAGTTTTTCCCTGCCGGGGTTCGTGGTCCAGCCATCCGAGAGCAAGCGGCACGTTCGCAAGCGGGAGATCGCTTACCGCGCGCCTGCCAGGTCCCAGCGAAATGCTTTCGGCGCCTACGCCATCTATGACCTGATCGCCCGTCTCGTCCTTGGTGACCAGAAGACCTATTCCTCCGACGCCCTCTCGGTGGTCGATCCGCGAACGAACACCATGGCGATCACCACTGTGACCCGCCGCAAGGGCGTCTCGCGCTGCCTGATCTCCACGCCGGGGGACGGCCTGCGCATCACCGCGCTGAACCTGCGCGTTTCGCTGAACCTTGAAAGGGTCACCCGCGAGCTCGTCGAAAGACGCGAGAAGCGCGGCGTCCGGACTTTCGGTATGGACCTCAACGAACGTTCGAGCATCGTGCTTCTCGGTTCGTCGCCCATCTACGCCGAACCCCGCGAGCAGCAGGAATTCATCAGCCTGATCGGCCAGGGTCCCGTCGGGATCTTCGCCGCGGCCTCGTCAGAGGCGCGGCGCACGGCGCGGGAGCATGTCGATTTCTTCCGCGACCACGGTGTTGAGGCTGTCGATCTCGGCGTGACCATCGACAATGTCGACTACGCCGAAAAAGACCCGGACCTCCTCCACCGCATCGAGGACATGAAGGCGATCTTCCTTTGTGGCGGGAACCAGATCCGGCTTGTCGAAACCCTGCTGCACCGGGGCGAGGAGAGTGCCGTCCTTCGCGCCATCGCGAAGGCCTACGCCCACGGAGCGACCATCGTCGCCGCCAGCGGTGCCGTCTCCGCGCTCTCACGCCTGATGATTGCAGGCGGCTCGTCTTATGAAGCGATGCGCTACGGTGTGGCTTCGGACCTCGGCCACCAGGGCCTCGTGATCCATGAAGGCATTGGCCTGCTGGCGGCGGGCGTTGCCGACCAGAACCTGATCTCGGGCCGCAGGCTCGGTCGCCTGATCATTGCGTGTGCTGAAGAGAACGAGGATTTCGGCATTGGCGTCTGCGATGAAAGCGCTGTCATCGCCACCAAGTCCGGCCTCGAGCTGACCGCTGCAGGCCGTCACGGCTTCGTCCTCGTGGACACGCGGGACAGCGATACCCGCAATGGCCAGGATGGCTTCGTCGCGCGACATGTCCGTATCAGGATGTTCGGCCCCGGTGACAGGGTCAACCTGAACACAGGGCATATCGACAGGCTTTCGTCAGATCGGGCTGCAGCCGAATCGTTCGACCGGATGATCGCCGACCTGCTGCGTGAAGGCGTCGATCTCGAGCGCATGGAGGAACACGCAGCGGTGCCCACGGCACGCCATGCAATCCGTGTCCGGCTGAAGCGAGACGATCCGGTGACGGCGACCCTTGACCTCGAATGCTCGCGCGAGGAGTTCGACGACTGACCTCAGGCCTTCTCTGATCGGCTGTCGTGCTTTCCGACGACCTTGGCATAAAAGGCCTGGATCTCACCGAGGTCTTTCTCGTAGTCGCCGGTCGTGTGGAAAACCCCGCCGATGCCGCCGACCTTGCGCTGATAATCGAGGAAGCCGAGCGCGATCGGAACGCCCGCGCCATGGGCAATGTTATAGAAGCCGGTCTTCCATACACGGACATTCGCGCGGGTGCCCTCGGGAGGGATCGCCACGGCGAGAATGTCCGCATCGCGATAGATCTCGACCATCTGGGTGACGACGTTGTTCGCCTTCGATCGGTCGATCGGAATGCCGCCCATGGCCTTCATCAGCCAGCCGAAGGGCGGCTTGAAGAGGCTGTCCTTGCCCATCCAGCGCAGCTTGATGCGGAACTTGAACGCAACCGCCAGCATGTAGGGCAGGTCCCAGTTCGATGTGTGTGGCGCCGCGATGACGACGAACCTGTCCTCTTCCGGCGCCGTGCCTTCCACCTTCCACCCGGCCAACCCGAAGAGCCACAGGGCAACTGCGCGCCGTGCTTCGTAGAGCGGGCCCTTGGGTGGCCTTATCCCGGTCGGTTCTGACATGGCCGCGCTTTAGGCGAGCCAGCAAAGGCTGGGAAGCGCCGCGCCACCGCGACCCTCCGTAGCAGTCTCAGCCGCGCCGCCTTTGCCATGCGTCGTGACCGAGAACACCGCCGAGGAGACCGACAAGGAACACCGCCGCTGGTCCTGGCGCGAGCGGGATCACGGCAAGCGCCGGCCCTGGGCACAGTCCGGCCAAGCCCCAGCCGATGCCGAACAGCACCGATCCGATCACGAGGCTTGGCGTCAATTCTTTCGTTCCCGGAAGCTCGAACCTGTCGGCATCCAGCGGTGCTGGCCTGCGCAGGACCAACCGGAAGCCGATCAGGGTCACCGCCAGCGCGCCGCCCATCACGAAGGCGAGGCTGGGGTCCCACTGGCCGAAGAGGTCGAGGAAGTTCTGGACCTTCGCCGGGTTCGTCATGCCTGAAATGATGAGCCCGCCACCGAACAGGCTGCCGATAAGGAATGCAGCGAGGAGCTTGCGCATCAGAAGCCTCCTGCCACGTGGCGGAGAATGCCGACGGTGACGAACCCAGCCGCCATGAACGACACCACGGCGACAAGCGATCGCGGAGAGAGTCGAGCGAGTCCGCAGACGCCATGCCCGCTGGTGCAGCCGGAACCGAGCCGTGTGCCAAAGCCGACAAGCAGTCCGGCAAGGATGAGGAGCTGTGTGCCCGCGACAAAACTGACCGGGGGCGCCTTGCCTATCGCCGCGAGCACCAGGCCGGGCGCGAGCAATCCCGCCAGGAAGGCGATGCGCCAGCCTCGGTCGGTACCTGCGGGTGTTATTGCGCCGGCGAGAATTCCGCTGATCCCGGCGATCCTGCCAAGCGACAGCATCAGCAAGGTGGCCGCGAGGCCGATCATGCCGCCGCCAATCAGGGCGGAAAGGGGTGTGAAAGACGTTTCGGGTGCCATCGAGAACTCCGTCGGATCGTCGCATTGGGTCTACAGGCCGAACGGCTGCCAGTAGTTGACAATTACATATACCGGATAATATGAGGGCGCAAGATATCCAGGGAAAAAGCCTCATGTCCGACGACGCACCCAAAATACCTGTCGCCCGGCTCGATGAGCCTGCTCCTCTGTTCGAGGCCCGTTCCACCAAGGGAACCGTTCGCTTGTCCGATTTTGCAGGGCGCTGGGTTCTTCTGTTCGCCCACCCGGCTGATTTCACGCCGGTTTGCACGTCCGAATTTGTCGCTTTGGCCCGAGCATCGGAGCGCTTCGAGGCACTCGATTGCGCGCTGATCGGTCTCTCGGCCGACAGCGTCTATTCCCATATTGCCTGGTTCGACCGGATCGAGGCCGATTTCGGTATCCGTCCTCAGTTTCCGCTTCTGGAAGACCCATCGCTGGCAATTGCGACAAGCTACGGCATGATCCATCCCGGCGCGAGTTCGACGGCGACGGTGCGCTCGGTCTTCGTGATCGACCCTCAGGGTATCCTGAAAGCCATGGTGCACTATCCGATGGAAGTCGGCCGCTCCGTAGACGAACTCTTGCGCCTCGTTTCGGCGCTACGGGATACCGCCGGGAACGACGGCGTCGCCCCGGCGGACTGGCGCGAGGGGGAGCCGCTTCTCGCCTCCGCTCCGGGCACGGATGAAGAATCCGTTGCGGCTGGCCCTGCCTGGTACGCGGGAGGTGTTCGATGAGCACGGATGTCCTCGTTCATCCCGAAGAGATGGAGAGGCGCGCGGAGGGCGCGGCGTTTCTCCTTCGCGCGCTGGCCCACCCCCAGCGCCTGCGGCTCGTCTGTGAGCTGATGGCAGGCGAACGCGGTGTCGGAGAGCTCGAAGAGCTGACCGGTATCCGCCAGCCCGCCCTTTCCAAGGAGCTCGGCAAGCTCCGCGAAGCAGGCGTGATCGAAGGCCGCCGGGAGTCGAAAGCAGTCTTCTACCGGCTCGTCGAGCCCCGCGCGGCCAACATCGTCGCCGTCCTCTGCGGCCAGTACCCGATGAGCGCTGCCGCGGCTCCTGCAGGGAAACCCCGCGGCGGCGGAAGTGTATTCGCCCGTATTATTCCGTCTTCAGACCAATAGAAGGAGTCCATCATGTCTGAACAGGGCATTCCCCCGCTGCCCAAGGCCGTCGAGAATCACCGCTACGACGCCCCTGTCGTGAGAGCGTTCTTCGACGAGCCCACCAACACCGTTTCATATGTCGTCTATGATGATGAGGCGAAGGTCGGCGTGGTCATCGACAGCCTTCTCGACTTCGATCACAAGTCGGGCCGGACCGCGACGCATAGCGCTGACCGCCTCATCGCTTTCATCGAGGAGAAGGGCCTGACCATCGATCTCATCCTAGAGACGCACGTTCATGCCGATCACCTTTCGGCGGCGCCTTATCTCAAGGAGAAGCTCGGCGGCAGGCTCGCGATCGGCGCCCGGATCACGACCGTGCAGGATGTCTTCGGAAAGATCTTCAACAAAGGCAGTGCTTTCCAGCGTGACGGTTCGCAGTTCGACATCCTTTTCGAGGATGGTGATACGTTCGCGTTCGGACGGTTCGAAGGTATCGCGGTTCACACCCCTGGCCACACGCCAGCCTGCATGAGCTACCTGATCGGCGATGCGCTCTTCGTCGGCGACACCCTGTTCATGCCTGACTACGGCACGGCGCGCTGCGATTTCCCCGGCGGCGACGCGGCGACACTTTATCGGTCCATTCACCGCCTTTTCCAGTTCCCGGACGAAACCCGGATGTTCCTGTGCCACGACTACAAGTCGCCGGTTCGGGACCATTTCGCGTGGGAGACGACAGTCGGGACCCAGCGGAAGGAGAACGTCCATATCCACGAGGGCGTCTCCGAGGAGGCGTTCGTCAAGATGCGGACGGAGCGCGACGCGACGCTCGACATGCCCACACTGATCATTCCTTCGGTTCAGGTGAACATGAATGCCGGCAACCTTCCAGAGCCGGAGGATAACGGCGTGCAATACCTCAAGATCCCGCTGAACGTCTTGTGAAGGGGCTTTTGGCATGACCATCAGGCAGTCACGGCGGCGCGAGTGGCTGCCGATCCTTTCCTGGGCCAGGACCTATCGCGGCGAGACGTTCGTGAGCGATGCTCTCGCGGCATTGATCGTGACAATCATGCTGATCCCGCAGTCATTGGCCTACGCGATGCTGGCGGGGCTTCCGCCTGAGGTCGGTCTTTATGCCTCGATCCTGCCGCTCGTCGCCTACGCCGTATTCGGAACATCGCGCACGCTCGCTGTCGGCCCCGTGGCCGTCGTTTCGCTGCTGACCGCTGCAGCGGTCGGTCAAGTGGCGGAGCAGGGGACGGCCGAGTATCTCTCCGCGGCAGTGTTGCTCGCGGTTCTCTCGGGGGGCATTCTCCTCCTGATGGGCCTCTTCCGGCTGGGCTTCCTCGCCAACTTCCTCAGCCATCCCGTCATTTCGGGCTTCATCACCGCGTCAGGACTCATCATCGCGGCAAGCCAGCTCAAGCACATTTTCGGAATTGATGCGCATGGGGAGAATCTCTTCCTCCTTGTCTCCTCGCTTGTCCGTCATATCGGTGACCTCAACGTCCCGACGCTCATCATAGGCGCTTGCGCCACCCTTTTCCTCTTCTGGGTCCGGAAGGGACTCGCGCCCCTCCTGACCGCCATAGGCTTGCCCGCAAAGCCGGCGAGTATGATCGCGAAGGCCGGTCCGGTCCTCGCCATCGCCGTGACCGTCGCGGTAACCTCGCTCCTGCGTCTCGATCAGCAGGGCGTCGCGATTGTCGGTGAGGTGGATGGCAGCCTGCCACCGCTCAGCATACCGAGCTTCGACCTCGGGCTAATAGAGGCGCTGTTCGTCCCGGCCCTCCTGATCTCGATCATTGGCTTCGTGGAGTCGATCTCCGTCGCCCAGACGCTCGCGGCGAAACGCCGCCAGCGCATTGACCCCGACCAGGAGCTGATCGCCCTCGGCGCCTCCAACCTCGCCGCAGGGTTCTCGAGCGGCTTTCCGGTGACTGGCGGCTTCGCCCGGTCCGCCGTCAATTTCGACGCCGGGGCCGAGACCCCCGCGGCGGGTGCATTCACCGCCATCGGCATTGCCATCGCTGCGCTGTTCCTGACGCCGCTCCTCACCTACCTGCCCAAGGCCACGCTGGCCGCGACGATCATCGTCGCCGTGCTTTCGCTCGTGAATTTCAGGTCCGTGGTCGAGACCGTGCGCTATTCGAAGTCTGACGGCCTGGCGATGATCGCCACAATTCTCGTGACGCTCGGTTTCGGTGTCGAGGCAGGCGTCGTGACGGGTGTTGCCCTGTCGCTACTCCTTTTCCTCCTGAAAACCTCACGGCCACACATGGCTGTCGTCGGGCTGGTTCCGGGAACGGAGCATTTCCGCAACATCGACCGACATCAGGTCCTCACGGGTGATAAAGTGATCACACTCAGGGTCGACGAGAGTCTCTATTTTGCCAATGCCCGTGGCCTCGAGGATACAGTGTATGATCTCGTTGCAGCCAATCCGAAAGCGGAGCACTTCGTCCTCATGTGCCCGGCTGTGAACACGATCGACGCCAGTGCGCTCGAGAGTCTCGAGGCGATCAATGCCCGCCTGAAGGACGCGGGCGTGACCTTCCACCTGTCCGAAGTGAAGGGTCCTGTGATGGACCGTCTCAAGCGGTCACATTTCCTCGATGACCTCACTGGCAAGGTGTTCCTCAGTCAATATGACGCTTTGCGTGCGCTGGACCCGGAGATTATCTCACAGTCAGCAGTCGACGCACTCTGCGACCGCGTGGAGCAACAAAGAGAGAAAGAGGTCACGACGCATGTTCGCTAGTTTCGATCCCGTGATCCTTGCCAGGATCCAGTTCGCGTTCACCGTTGCGTTTCACTTCATCTTCCCGGCCTTTTCGATCGGTCTTGCGAGCTACCTTGCGGTCCTCAACGGGCTGTACCTGAAGACCCGCAACGAGAAGTATCTCCGGCTCTTCAAGTTCTGGATCAAGATTTTCGCCATCGCCTTCGCCATGGGCGTCGTCTCCGGCATCACCATGAGCTACCAGTTCGGCACGAACTGGTCCGTGTTCAGCGATATCGCCGGACCGGTCATCGGTCCGCTGATGGCTTACGAGGTTCTCACTGCCTTCTTCCTCGAAGCAGGCTTCCTCGGCATCATGCTCTTCGGCCGCGAGCGTGTAGGCGACAGGCTGCATATGGTCGCCTGTCTCGCCGTGGCTTTCGGCACGGCCCTGTCAGCCACATGGATTCTGTCCGTGAACAGCTGGATGCATACGCCAGCGGGCTACACGGTCAATGAAGCCGGCCAGTTCATCCCGACCAACTGGCTCGAAGTGATCTTCAACCCCAGCTTTCCGTTCCGCCTCGCGCATACGCTGACGGCGGCCTACCTGACGACCGCTTTTATCGTTGGCGGCGTCGGTGCGTGGCACCTGTTGAAGGGGCGCGGCGACAATCCTGGCGTCAGGACGATGTTCTCCATGGCCATGTGGATGGCCGCGATCGTCGCGCCGCTGCAGATCGTGCTCGGTGACATGCACGGCCTTAACACGCTGGAGCACCAGCCGGCCAAAGTCATGGCGATGGAGGGGCACTATGAGAGCCATCCCGACGGCGCGCCACTCTATCTCTTCGGCATCCCCGATGACGAGGAGCAGGAGCTCAAATACGCTGTCGGCATCCCGAAGCTGAGCTCCCTGATCCTCAAGCACGACCCGAACGCGCCTCTCGCTGGTCTCGATACCATTCCCGATGAAGAGCAGCCGCCGGTGGGGATCGTCTTCTGGTCGTTCCGCATCATGGTCGGCCTCGGCTTTGCCATGCTCGGCGTCGGCCTCTTCTCGCTCTGGGCGCGCTACCGGAAGACGCTGTATACGAACAAATGGCTGCACCGGGCGGCCCTCGTGATGAGCCCGGCAGGCCTTGTCGCCGTGATCGCGGGATGGATCACGACGGAGGTCGGCCGTCAGCCCTACACCGTCTATGGCGCCCTTCGCACGGTCGACAGCGTCAGCCCGCTTGATGCGCCTGCCGTCGGCGCGTCGCTCCTTGCGTTCATCATTGTCTATTTCTTCGTCTTCGGCGCAGGCGTCTTCTACATTCTCCGCCTCATGAAACACGCCCCGGAGGAAGGGGAGAAGGGGCTCCGCAAGTCCGGGGAACCGCCGATCAGGACCGCGGGCATCACGCCCGCGGACCAGCTCCGTCCCGATACCTTCCTGAAGCCTGCGGAGTAAGTCATGGAAGTCTCGATCTGGCTCGCCAATTCCTGGGCCATCCTCCTCGCCGTCGCGGTCTTCATCTACGTCGTCCTCGACGGCTTCGACCTCGGCATCGGGATCCTCTATCCCTTCTTCCCGGAGAAGCGTGACCGTGATCTCCTGATGAACTCCGTCGCCCCGGTCTGGGACGGCAACGAGACATGGCTGGTCCTGGGCGGGGGCGGGCTCTTTGCAGCCTTCCCGATGGCCTACGGCATCATCATGTCGGCGCTCTACGCTCCGATCATCGCGATGCTCCTTGCCCTGATCTTCCGCGGCGTGGCCTTCGAATACCGTTGGCGGACCAAGCGCTGGATGAAGTACTGGGACCGTGCCTTCATCGGCGGCTCCACCGTGGCCGCGTTCTCGCAGGGTGTTGCTCTCGGGGCGCTTCTTCAGGGTATCGAGGTCGACGGCCGCGTCTATGGCGGCGGCTGGTGGGACTGGCTGTCGCCGTTCTCCGTCCTGTGCGGCCTCGCCGTGGTGACCGGCTACGGGCTTCTGGGTGCAACCTGGCTGGTGATGAAGCTTGAGGGCGACATCCAGGAGCGCGCCCGGCGCCTTGCATGGGGTTTTGGCCTCGGGACCCTGGCCTTCATCGTGATCGTTTCGATGTTTACCCCCTATCTCGAGACAGCCTATTACGAGCGCTGGTTCACGATGCCGGGCCTTCTGTTCGCCGCGCCTGTTCCCCTGGCGGTGGCAGCCATCGCATTCGCGATGTTCCGATCGCTGAACGTTCACAGGCACGAGTATCGGCCGTTCCTGCTGGCCCTCGCTCTCTTCGCGCTCTGTTTCGTCGGGCTGGGTATTTCGATGTATCCCTACATCATCCCGACAGAGGTCACGATCATCGAGGCGGCGACGCCGTTCTACAGCCAGATCTTCATGTTCGTCGGCGCCTGCATCCTGATCCCTATCATCCTGGCCTATACGGGCTACGCCTACTGGGTGTTCCGTGGGAAGATGGATCCGAACGAGGGCTACCACTGATGGCCCGGTTCTGGTCTTCGCTCCCCCAGCTATTGCGCCAGTTGCTGTGGTTTGTCGGCCTGTGGGCGGCGGGGGTCGCGACAGTCGCGGTCGTCGCCTACGGAATAAGGGCGATGATCCTGTGAAGGGGCTTGTTTTCAAACGCGCGGCACAGGGTGGCCGGAAGGCTTTCTGGGCGTGGATCGCCTATCAGAGTATCAAGGGTACGCTGACGCTTTCTCTGGTGTGGGTTCCGTTGCTGATCGCATGGTGGAAAGCATGACCTCTGGTGAGCGCCATTTGTCATCCGAGGCGCAGCGCTGGGACGGCGAGACCGGTGAGAAATGGGTCCGCAATGCCGACCTTCTGGACGGCATGCTTGCGCCGTTCAGCGATGCCTTGCTTGAAGCCATCGGGGCCTCGTCCTTCGAATGTCCGCTCGATATCGGCTCCGGTGCTGGTTCCTTGACACTTAAGCTCGCCCGAAGATCGCCCGGTACGACCGGCCTTGATGTTTCTTCTCCGTTGATCACGCTGGCCCGGCGGCGTGCTGAGGATGCGCGTTCCCCGGCGCGCTTCGTTCTGGCCGATGCTGCGGAATATGCGCCGGACACAAAACACGACCTGCTGGTGTCTCGTTTCGGCGTGATGTTCTTCGAGGACAGTGTGACAGCCTTCTCCCAGCTACGCCGGGCAGCGTTGTCCGGCGCGCCCATGCATTTCGTTTGCTGGCGGGAGCCTAAACGCAATCCGTGGGCATCGCTCCCAGCAAGGATTGCAAGGGAGGATCTGGGTCTCGAACTTCGGACGCCTGACCCTGAGGCTCCCGGTCCCTTTGCCTTCGCGATGGAAGACCGTCTGCGCGGAATTCTTTCCGACGCGGGCTGGAGGTCAGTCGCCATTGAGCCGCTCGTCAAGATGATTGCCATTCCTGGCAACAATGCCCGCGAGGCAGCTGGCTTTTTGGTGGAATTGGGACCGCTTGCGCGTCCACTGGAAGAGGCAGGCGTTCCGCGCGAAGCCTTGATCGACAAGCTTTGCGAGGCCCTACCAGAAGGCCAGAATGGCAAAATCAGTCTTCTGGGCGAAGCCTGGTTCGTGTCGGCCAAAGCATAGCCGCCATGCTGGGTAGGTCCCAGTGGATTGGTTGACAGTTGTAGGAAGCGAAGAGTATAAGGGGGCAAACGAAAGAGGCCTGGAGGTTTTCCGTGGATTTACGTTTCGTCGCCCCTGATCTCAGTGTCTCCCCGCAAATCACGCCGAGCGATGTCGGCGTTGCCGCTTCACAAGGCTTCAAATCGATCATCATCAACCGCCCCGATGGCGAGGGCAACGACCAGCCGACATCCGCTCAGCTCATGGAAGCCGCAAAGCGCCACGGTATCGAGGCTCGTTTCATTCCGGTCGAAAGCGGCAAGGTCACCGATGCCGACGTCGCGGCCTTCAAGGCGGCGATGCTCGAACTGCCTGCGCCGGTCCTCGCATTCTGCCGCACAGGGACAAGGTCGGTGACGCTGTGGGCCCTGAGCCAAGCTGGTCACCTATCGGTCGACGCAATCCTGAAAACTGCGTCCGATGCTGGTTACGACCTCGAAGGCCTGCGGCCGCGGCTCGAGGCGAAGGCCAAGGGCGCGGACGAGGGGCTTGCCCCGGCCAAAGCGCGGGATGTGGTGATCATCGGCGGCGGGGCGGCAGGTATCGCGACGGCCTCAAGTCTTCTGAAGCGACGCCCCGGTCTCGGCATCGTCATCGTAGAACCGCGCAACCACCACTACTACCAGCCCGGATGGACGCTGGTCGGGGGCGGTGTCTTCAAACGCGAGGAGACCGAACGCTCGATGGCTTCGGTCATACCGAAAGGCGTCGAGTGGGTGCGGACGGCCTGCGCAGGTTTCGCTCCAGAACGAAGCGAAGTCATCCTCGAGGATGGCACGCGTCTTCACTACAAGACCCTGGTCGTTGCGCCGGGGCTCAAGCTCGATTGGGACGCGATCGATGGCCTTCAGGAAACGCTCGGGCGAAACGGGGTCACGTCGAATTACAAGTTCGATCTCGCTCCTTACACATGGGAACTGGCGTCAACCATGCGTGGGGGCAGGGCGCTTTTCACCCAGCCCCCGATGCCGATCAAGTGCGCTGGCGCCCCCCAGAAAGCGATGTATCTTTCATGTGATGAGTGGAAGCGGCGCGGTGTCCTGAGCGACATGGAAGTCTATTTCCACAACGCGGGCGGAGTCCTGTTCGGTGTTGCCGACTACGTTCCAGCACTCATGAAATATGTCGATCAGTATGGGATCAATCTCAAGTTCAACGAGAACCTCATTGCAGTCGATGGTGCCTCCCGCAAAGCGACTTTCCGCGTGGCGGATGGCGATGAGACACGGGAGGAGGTTCGCGATTTCGACATGTTGCACGTCTGTCCGCCTCAAACGGGGCATGACTTCATGAAGAAAAGTCCTCTAACAAACGAAGCCGGCTGGGTCAAAGTCGATGATCAGACCCTTCAGCATAAGGACTACGGCAACGTTTTCGGTCTGGGCGACGGCTGTTCGACACCGAACGCGAAGACGGCCGCGGCTGTCCGCAAACAAGCACCTGTTGTTGCTCATAATGTGCTTGAGGTCCTCGACGGTAGAGCGCCGAACGCCGTGTATGACGGATACGGATCGTGTCCGCTGACTGTGGAGCGGGGGAAGGTCGTCCTCGCGGAGTTCCTCTATGGCGGCAAAGTGGCTCCCAGCTTCCCGGCATGGATGATCGATGGCAAGAAGCCGACCCGGGCAGCTTGGCTTCTCAAGGAGAAACTGCTGCCCGCCATCTATTTCGACGGCATGCTGAAAGGTCACGAATGGCTCGCGGGGCCGAAGGTGCTACCCCACCGGCCAACCGCCCATGATGCGCAAGCAGCCTGCGTGGATCCATCGTCAAAGAAAGTCGCCTGAGGCACCAGGCTACGCTCACCCTCGCCGTGATACAATTGGCATGCTTTTCCTGATGCTGATTGCTCGGCATCCGGATCAGGCAAGTCAGTAATCAAGCATCGGCCGAGACAGGCCGCCCCGTTTTTTGGCTACGTGACGCCGGATAACGATTGACGATACTGGCAGAAGAGCAGCTCAATTCTACGTCCAATCAGACGAGATGTTCCGTGGCTTGCTGCCCTATCGATCAAACACGCAGTATCTCGTCATGGCTCCAGCTCGCGGACCTCAAGAATCTGGCATTGGGGTGCGCTTCATTCCCGTCGTCTCGCCCAACACAATCGAAGAAGCCGATATCGAAACGTTCGCAAAGGCTCTGCGGGAGTTGCTTCGGTTGACGCTGGTGTTTTGCCGGTCAGGCATGCGGTCCATCACTCTCCGGACCCTCGCAAGGGCGGGGAATTGTCCGTGGACGATATTTCGGAGATTGCCGCGAACGCAGGCTTCGACCTGGCGCTACTGCACCCCCGGCTTGAACGAAGCGCGCAGCTTACCGCCTGATCTGGCGCACCTTGCGTGACGCCCTTTCACAGCACCCGAAGTCAGCACGATCGGAATCGGCAAAGGTGACGCTCACCGGCCTAAGCGACCCCTCAGCGCTTAGGATAAAGGATCTGGCGGAGACGAAGGGATTCGAACCCTCGAGACGGCTACAAACCGCCTACTCCCTTAGCAGGGGAGCGCCTTCGACCACTCGGCCACGTCTCCGTCGGCGGGTTTGCAGGAGTGTCCCCGGCATTTCAAGCCAGAGAATGTCCCCAAAGCGCGGGAATTACGCAACAACCGCAAAAACCGGGTCGGCATTGCGGTCCTGGTCGGCGGCATAGGCGGCGAGGACGCTGCCGAACTGGCTCTCGGGGGCCTCGCCCCGGCGCTCTGCCGCCTTCTGTTGGGAGATTTCGGCCTGCGCTTCGAGCAGCTTGGCCTGCGCGGCTGCCGCAACGGCTCGGTCCGCTGCCGAGGGTTCGGCAGGGGCGAGAGCCGCCCTGATGACAATTCGCATCTTCGCCGCGGTTTCCTCGGGGCTGCCCTCTTTTGACACGTCGATCGGGACCGAGCCGCCAATGGCATAATCCTGTCCGTCCGGGCCGCGTTGCAGGTCGTAGCTGATGGCCCCGGCATATTGCCCGCCAACCAGCTTGTGCGCCTGCTCATGGGCGCGGACCTCGCGATCCCGCGCCTTGAGCTTCTGGACCACGCGCTGTTCCTCGTCGGTCAGTTCGCCAGCCTGGCGCTCGTTCCGGCGGTCGCCGATCCTTTCGGACCGTGTGGTCTGCTGGATGGCGTCCGCCGTCTCAGTGCGGGAGCCATCGACGGCACCCTGTGGCGCCGCAGCGAAGCGTCCGGTGTCGAAGACCGGCTGCTGGCGGGCATTCGCGGGATTGATCGCTGACAGGTCCATGCGGCCGATCTTATCGCGCGCGCGTTACCCCCACCCCAAGGGCGGATGGACAATTTGTTCCGAGTTTAGTCCAAGCCCCTGGTGCCAGGAGGGATCGGACAGGTGCTCGCTGCGACGAGGCGGTAGCCTCCGGCAGTGTAGAAATAGAGCGTGCCGCCCTTGTCCGTCACTGTATAACAGGCGGGCTGCTGGTTCGGGTATTGGAAGCAGAGATAGTCATTCTGGACCTTGTATTTGGCGAGTAGACGGCCGGTTCCCGGCTCCACCACATCGCCGTTCTCGGTCAGGCGCTCGGCAAAGCTTTCGCCGCTTGGATAGCAGCCGGTGAGCTCGGTCCCCACGAGCCGGGCGGTGATGGCATTGCCGCTCAACGGCACGCCCTCCACGCGGCGCGCAATGTTCTCCTCCTTGCCCCAGTCCTCCCAGTCTTTCGTCTCTTCGACCGGGGGCAGGGTCGAGGGGTCGTCCAGCACCGGCGTTCCGCCGCAGGCGGCGAGGGCGAGAGCTCCGAACGCGATAGGAAGATGCTTCATGGGAACCTCCGACGTTGCTCGTCCCATCAACAGACCGAAGCCCAGCTTCGTGACAGCCTTGTCGCAGAATTGATGATGCCGACCATCGAGTAGGTTTGGGGAAAGTTGCCCCAGAGTTCGCCCGTCTCCGGCACCATGTCTTCAGACAGGAGGCCGAGCTTGGTCCGGTTGGCTAGAACGAATTCGAACAGCTCTTTCGCTTCTTCACGGCGGCCGGTCATGGCCAGTGCATCGATGTGCCAGAACGTGCAGGCGGTGAAGGCTGTCTCCGGTTTGCCGAAATCATCCGCATGCCGATAGCGGTAGACGGCGTTGCCGACGCGCAGCTCCCGGTCGATGGCGTCAACCGTCTTGCGGAAGCGCTCGTCGCTGCCATCGACGAATCCGACTTCGATCATGAGAAGGACCGAAGCGTCGAGGTCATCGCCGCCGAAGGCGCCGGCATAGGCTTGCTTCTTCTCGCTCCAAGCCTCTTTCTCGATCTTTTCACGGATGATCCTTGCGCGCTTGGCCCAGTGCTCGCCGCGTTCCGCATGACCGAGGTGGTCAGCGATCTTGGAAAGCCGGTCACAGGCAGCCCAGCACATGAGTGCACTCGAGGTGTGCACGCTGGCTATTGTTCGGTATTCCCATATCCCTGCATCGGGCTTGTCATGCATCTCGAAGGCGCGTTCCCCGATCTTTTCCAGGTCGCGGAAGTCCTGCTCGCCCGCCGGAGCGCGGAGGCGGTGGTCAAAGAACGCCTGCGCCGCGCCGAGGATGACCTGTCCGTAGACGTCATGCTGGACATGCTCGGAGGCCTGGTTGCCCCGGCGGACCGGTTTGTGTCCCCTGTAGCCGGGGAGTTCTTCGATGATGTCCTCGACAAGCTGGGCTTCGAGCCCTACGCCATAGACCGGCTGGATGTGGCCACCATCCGTGTGCGCAGCAACGTTTCTCAAATAACGCAAGTAGTATTCGAGGGTCGAGACAGACGACAGGCGGTTGAGCGCCGTGACGGTGAAATAGGCATCCCTGATCCAGCAAAACCGGTAGTCCCAGTTCCTCTGCGAGCCTTCGTGCTCGGGGATCGACGTCGTCAGTGCCGCGACGATCCCGCCGGTTTCCTCGAAAACGCAGAGCTTTAGCGTGATCGCCGCGCGGATCACGGCGTCCTGGTAATCGAAGGGAACGGCGAGCCGACGCGACCATTCCTGCCAGTAGTCGACGGTCCGCTCTTCCCAGTCCCGCGCAAGCTGCTCCGGCGCATCCGATAGGCTTTCGTCAGGCGTACAGATGATGTTGATCGGGCGGTCGAGGGTGAAGGCGGTCTGCGTCATGACGTAGGAGATCGGCGCGTCCGTGGTCATGCGGAAGCTATTCTCCTCCGAGCGGAAACGGATATGGCTCGTGCCGCGCTCGGTGCTCATCGGCTTGTTGGTCCAGCCTTCACTCGGCGTGATCTTGAGAACGATCCGCGCATTGCCGCAGCGGGGAATGATCCTGCGCACGAAGCTCATGGGTCGGAATGTCCGCCCCTTGGCCGTGAAGCGCGGGCAGAAGTCGATGATGTCGACCTCGCAGTCATCATGCGTGGTCAGTGTCGTCTTCAGGACCGCCGTGTTGCGAATGTACTCTTGGTGGCTGGACTTGAGGCCAACCAGCTCGCACCGGAACTCGCCAAGTCCGCCGAGGAGTTCGTTGAAGACCGGCTGGCCGTCGAAGCGTGGCAGGCACATCCATTGATACGCACCCTGATCGTCGATCAGGCCAGCGATGGAGCCGTTGCCGATAATGCCGAGTTCAAGAGAGGTCATCGAGGGCCTCCTTCAAAAAGCGCCAGACGTCATGGTGGTCCGCAAGGCGGTGCGGGGCAAGGGTTTCGCCGTCACCGACCTTGATCGCCGAGCCGCCGCGATCGAGGCAGACGCGAAATCCGTCTTCATCCGTCGTATCGTCGCCCAGAAACAGGGGCTTGCGTCCTCGAAAGGCATCCTCGTCGAGGAGCCGTTCGATGGCGATCCCCTTGTGCACGCCTGCGGGTTTCAGTTCGGCCACGTCCTTGCCCCGTTGCAGCTTGTACCCGTCGATCCCGGCGACAAGCTCTTCGAGCGCCTTCGCGACGCTGGCCTCGTGCTGCCGGCATTGGCGGGTGTGCAGGGTCAGGACGCGCGCTTTTTCCTCGAGGACAACACCCTCATGGGTCGCTGCGATCTGCCGTGCGCGCTCGAGAAGCTCCGCTGTCGGACCTTCCACATGCGATGGCTTGGTGGAGCCTGGGGGCAGGAGCATGTCACCGTGATTACCGGCACGCCAGACGCTGGTCGGCACGCGCTTCGAGAGGTCGCGGCCATCCCGCCCCGACACCATCGCAAGGGCACCGGACAAGCGCTCGGCAAGACTCTCTATGATAGCCGCGCCTCCGTCAGGCAGGTGCACCGCATCCGGGTCGTCCTGGATCGGAACGAGTGTTCCGTCAAAATCGAGAAACAGCGCCGTTTCTCTGTTCAGTATACCGCGCATACGCAACCGCCCCGCCGGTGTTCAGCCGCGAAGGGAGACAACGGAACCCGAGCCGTTTCCCGACGGGTCGAGATCGGCGAGAAAGGCCTCGCGCCACCAGGCGATATCCTGCCCGAACACGACTTCCGCCAGTGCTTCGTGCCGCCGTTTGCGTTCGGCCAGGGGCATCGTCAGCGCTTCGTGGATGGCATCCGCCGTGCCTGCCGTATCGTGGGGATTGACGAGCAACGCGCCGTCCTTGAGCTGCTCCGCCGCGCCCGCGAACTGGGAGAGAACGAGGACGCCCGGGTCCTCCGGGTCCTGCGCAGCGACATATTCCTTGGCGACAAGGTTCATCCCGTCATGGAGAGGCGTCACCAGCCCCACCCTCGCAATGCGGTAAAGCCCCGCGAGCTGGTCCCGGTTGTAGCTTCGCGCAAGATAGCGGATCGGAATCCAGTCGAGGTCCCCATAGTCCCCGTTGATTCGGCCCGCGAGGCTGTCGAGCTGCTCACGAAGCTCCGCATACTCCTCGACCTTGGTGCGTGAGGGCGGCGCGATCTGGGTATAGGCAATCTTGCCGTGCAGCTCCGGCGCATTGTCGAGAAGCCGACCCACGGCCTGGAAGCGGTTGGGGATGCCCTTGGAATAGTCCATTCGGTCGAC
Organism: Parvularcula lutaonensis; assembly: GCF_014651915.1. Taxonomy (GTDB): domain Bacteria; phylum Pseudomonadota; class Alphaproteobacteria; order Caulobacterales; family Parvularculaceae; genus Parvularcula; species Parvularcula lutaonensis. Next base: position 91,808 of record NZ_BMXU01000002.1, on the reverse strand, counting down.
GCCCAGGATCAGTGCGCGACTATCGCCAAGGAACGGTTCGATCCGCTCGATCGCAGCCTTGGCCTCTTCACTGTGGGAGAGCTTCTGGAACTCCACCGCGTCGATACCGATCGGGTAAGCGCGAATGGCGATTCTACGCCCATCGAGCGACAGCGCCTCATCATCGAGCTGCTTGGCGCCCAGTTCAGCGACGGAGTATTTCGCAAAATTGTCCCGGTCGCTGACGGTCTGGAACCCGATTACATCATTCGCACACACACCTTTGGCCAGCGCGCGGTGGTCAGGCACCGACTTGAAGATTTCCGGCGGCGGGAAGGGCACGTGGAGGAAGAACCCCGTCCGGCCTGTCCAGCCGAGATCGCGCAAGTCCTGCGCCATGGGGAAGAAGTGGTAGTCATGGATCCAGACGAGGTCGTCCTCACGCAGCCTCGGATAAAGCAGCTTCGCGAAACGCCGGTTCACGTCCCTGTAGCAGTCGTACTGCTCCTCGTCGAAATTGGCGAGGTCCACCCGGTAATGAAGCACCGGCCAGAGGGCGCGGTTGGCATAGCCAAGGTAATAGCCTTCATGCTCGGCTTCGGTGAGGTCCGTGACGGCGAACTCGACGCCTTCTTCCTCGAAGAGTTCGACCCCGCGGCGGGCGGTCCCGGCAACTTCGCCAGACCATCCGAACCAGAGGCCCTTGCGCTGCACTAGGGCATCCCACAGCGCGACGGCGAGGCCCCCGGCCTTGGGCCCGCCTGCGGCTGTCCTGTTGCTGACGCCGACCAGTCGTTTCATCGTCCGTCCTGTCTGCTCCGCGAGAGGAGCGTGTCCTGCATCAGGAGTCTGAACCGCCACGTCCCCAATAGGCAAGCTGCCTTATCATACCGCGGAAGAGGCGGATTTCCGCCTCGGTGAACCGCGCATGGGTGAACATGGTGCGCAGATTCCTCTCCATCGTGATTCGCTTGTCTTCAGGATAGAAGTAGCCCGCCTCTTCGAGCACGCCATTCAAATGCGCGAGCATTCCATCGAGTTCCTGCCTCGGCGCGGGCGTGTCGTCATAGGGGCTGTCAAAGGGCAGCGAGGCGTCCACGGACCTGCGCCATTCATAGGCGGTCAGGAGCACGGCCTGGGCGAGGTTCAGCGAAGAAAATTCGGGGTTCACCGGCAGGGTCAGGATGGCATTGGCACGGGCGACATCCTCCGTGGCCAGCCCGGATTTCTCGCCGCCGAAAAGGATCGCGCAGCGCTCGCCCCCGGCCTGCCGTGTACGGATCTCCTTCACGGCACCCTCCGCGTCATGCACAGGCAGGAACAGTCCGCGCTGCCGCGCCGTGGTTGCCACGACGTAGCTGCAGTCCGCGACGGCCTCCTCCACGGTGTCGAAAAGACGCGCGTCATCGAGCACGCGGCCTGCGCCGGCTGCCATCGCCACCGCCTTCGGGTTGGGCCAGCCATCGCGCGGCGCGACGATACGCATCCCGGTGAGGCCGAAATTGAGCATGGCGCGCGCCGCGGCGCCGATATTCTCTCCCATTTGCGGGCGCACGAGGACGATCAGTGGCTGCAGGGGTTGCGTCTCTTCTCGGGTGGTGTCGTTCATAGCCGGCGCCGCTAGCACAGCTGTGGCGTGGCGGCACCCCGGCGATCAATGCGCGCGGTGCGGCGCGATCGCCTTGGCCAGAAGCCCTTTCGGCCCCCGGATCATGCTTGCCATCAGGCGCTGCCCGGTTTCCAGCTCGGCAAAGCCCCCGGCGCGGACGGTCTCCATATGGACGAAGATGTCTTCATTGCTGCCGTCTTCCTGCAGGAAGCCATAGCCCTTGGCGCGGCTGAACCACTTGACCGTGACCATGCGCAAGGGGCCAGCCAGTTCCTGGTCTGGCGATGGCTCACGAGAAGGTGCGCGGGGCGGGCCACCAGCGATCTTGATCACGCGAACGGCCTGGAGCCCCTTGGCCCGTTCGACCGCTTCGCAGGTGATCTCGGCCCCTTCGACGGGGGCGGAGACACCGCTGAGGCGAAGGCACGACGAATGGAGCATCACATCCGACGAGCCGTCATCCGGCGTGATGAAACCGTAGCCCTTTGTCTGATCAAACCACTTTACAACCCCGTGGACTTCACGCGTCGGAGTCTCAGGCTCTACATTCGACGACTGGCGGGGGTCCGCACTGTCGGTCATGGTCACAACTCCCAAGCCATAGACCAAGTGTAGATCGTGACCTGCAGTTTGTCATCAACCATACGGTTCTTTGCGCAGTGCCGTTACAACTCTCTTTCACTGAGTTTTGAGCTAAAAAGACCTATACAGAGTTGATTTCGCGCAAATATCGAAGCCTCTTCGCGCAGGACCCCGAGGAGTGCTAAGGGCTGATTCGGCAAGGAGAAGCCCGCCGCCATGCGCATTGCACCGCATTTTTCGCAAGCCCCGAAACCCCGCTATGAAAAGCGCGAGGTCCTGGTCGATGGAGAGACGCTGTCCGTCTCCGTCCCGGAACATTTTTCTCAGCTAGCCGCCGATATCCTTGCGAGGAAGTATTTCCGCAAGCGCGGCGTGCCAGATGCCGTAGACGTGAGGCTGGAAGAGGGGATTCCGGAAAGCCTCTGCCCGCGGGTCCCGGCGGCGGATGCCAGCTTCGGTGGAGAGACCGACGCCCGCCAGGCTTTTGGCAGGATTGCCTCCGCATGGGCCTATCACGGCCTGAAACAGGGGCTTTTCGCCGATGGTTCGCAGGCGGAGCTTTTTCGCGACGAGGTCGTCGCGCTCCTCGAGCAGCAGGTCGCCGCGCCGAACTCCCCGCAATGGTTTTCGACAGGCCTTCACTGGGCTTATGGACTCTCGGCGGACGGCAAGGGCCACTTCCGCTTCGATCCCGAACAGGGTGAGGTGGTCGAGGTTGCCGACGTCTACGCCAATCCCCAGCCCCACGCCTGTTTCATCCAGTCCGTGGAAGACACTCTCGTGGGCGAGAACGGCGTCTTCGACCTGATCGCGCGCGAAGCAAAGCTCTTCAAATACGGCTCGGGCTCAGGCTCGAACTTCTCCGCTCTGCGCTCGGCAGGAGAACCCCTGTCCGGCGGCGGTTCGAGTTCTGGCCTCATCAGTTTCCTCAAGGTCGCGGACAGCGCCGCCGGGGCCATCAAGTCCGGCGGCACCACCCGCCGTGCTGCCAAGATGGTGGTCCTCAACGCCGACCACCCGGATATCGAGGACTTCATCGCTTGGAAGCGCCAGGAGGAGGAAAAAGTCGCCTGCCTCGCTGCGGGTTCGGTTGTCATCGAACGTCACCTCCGCCGCATCGCGAAGGCCACGGAAGATGCCCCGGAAAGCTCCCGCTTCGACGTCAAGGCCAATGAGCGTTTGAAACGCGCTGTCGCCGCCGCGCGGCGTGATGGCGTCCCGTCCGGGCTGATCGACCGGGCGCTGCGCATGTTGGTCGAGAGCGGCGCGGCGCTGACCATCCCGCGCTTCTCGGTGGACTGGGATTCAGAAGCCTACCGCACCGTGAGCGGCCAGAATGCCAACCTTTCCGTCCGCGTCACCGATGCTTTCCTCGACGCGGTGGAAGCAGGCGACGAATGGGCTCTCTACCGCCGGGTCGATGGCAAGAAGGTCCGTACCGTGCCGGCGCGCGCGCTCTGGCAGCAGATCGGTGAGGCCGCCTGGGCATCGGCGGATCCGGGACTCCAGTTCCACGACACGATCAATGACTGGCACACCTGTCCTGAGGACGGGACGATCAATGCGTCCAATCCGTGCTCGGAATACATGTTCCTTGACGATACGGCGTGCAACCTGGCTTCGGTCAACCTCTTGAAGTTCCTGAAGGATGATGGCTCTTTCGACACCGATGGCCTTGCTGCGGCGTCGCGCATCATGACCATCGCGCTCGAGATTTCTGTCGGCATGGCCAGCTATCCCTCGCGGGCAGTGGCCGAGCGCAGCCATCTCTACCGCACTCTTGGCCTCGGTTTCGCCAATCTCGGCGGCCTCCTCATGTCCTCCGGCATTCCGTACGACAGTGACGAGGGCCGCGCCGCCGCTGGCGCGATCACCGCGCTGATGCAGGGCGTTGCGTGGCAGACCTCGGCCGAGATGGCCGCGAAGGTCGGACCGTTCCCGCGCTTCGAAGCCAACCGCGAGCACGTCCTGCGGGTCCTGCGCAACCACCGCGCAGGTCTGGGGGGCGCACCCTTCGAGAAGCTCCGTGTGCAGCCTGTGGTCCTTGATCAGTCAGCAGTGCCGTTCCCAGGCCTTGGCGACGCAGCCTCCGCTGCGTTGACTGATGCGGTGAAGGAGGCCGAAGACCACGGCGTCCGCAACGCGCAGGTTTCGGCCATCGCTCCCACCGGGACCATCGGCCTGCTGATGGATTGCGACACAACGGGGATCGAGCCCGACTACGCACTCGTCAAGTTCAAGCAGCTCGTCGGTGGCGGCACGGTCAAGATCATCAACCAGTCCGTCCCCAGAGCATTGAAGAAGCTCGGCTATTCCGACGCCGAGATCGCAGACATCAAGACCTACGCCCTTGGTCGCGGCACCCTTGAGGGCGCACCCGTGATCTCCTTCGACGACCTCCGCGACGAAGGGTTTGGCGAGCGCCAGATCGAGGCCATCGAAAACGCGCTCAAGACCGCCTTCGACGTCACATACGTCTTCACCAAGGATGTCCTGGGCGAAAGCTTCCTGCGCGGCACCCTGGGCTTCAGCGACGAGCAGCTCGGTCAATCCGGGTACAGGACGCTCCGCGATCTCGGCTTCTCGGACGAAGACGTTCACCGCGCCAATCTTTACTGCTGCGGCACCATGACCGTCGAAGGCGCACCGCACCTGAAGCGCGAGCATCTCGCCGTTTTCGACTGCGCCGCACCCTGCGGCCGCGTTGGCAGCCGTGCGCTTTCCGTGCCGGCCCATATCGACATGATGGCTGCCGTCCAGCCATTCGTGTCCGGAGCGATCTCCAAGACCGTCAACCTGCCCGCCGCCGCAACGGTCCACGATTGCCTGACCGCCTACGCCTCCGCCCATGCGCAGGGGCTCAAGGCCGTGGCGCTCTACCGAGATGGCTCGAAGCTCAGCCAGCCGCTGACCAGCGCGCTCACCGCCGCGGACGAGCTGGAAACGGACGATCTGGCCGACCTGCCGCAGGGCGAACGCGGCCGCGTCTTTGCCGAGCGTGTCATCGAGAAAATCGTCGAGCGCGCGCCCGGTCGCCGCAAGCTGCCTGACCGTCGCAAGGGCTATATCCAGAAAGCCGCCGTTGGCGGCCACAAGGTCTACCTTCACACAGGCGAGTTCGACGATGGTGAGCTTGGCGAGATCTTCATCGACATGCACAAGGAGGGAGCAGCCTTCCGTTCGCTGATGAACAACTTCGCGATCGCGATCTCCCTCGGGCTCCAGTACGGCGTGCCGCTCGAGGAATTCGTCGATGCCTATCTCTTCACGCGCTTCGAACCGGCAGGGCCTGTGACCGGCAATGACCGAATCAAGAACGCCACCTCAATCCTCGATTACATCTTCCGTGAGCTGGCGATCTCCTATCTGGGTCGCTCGGACCTTGGCCATGTGCCCCAGAACGAAGACACCTTCGGCGTCGGGCAAGGCGGTGAGAAAGAAGGCGTCGAAAAGGAAGCCCAGCGCTTCATCTCAAAGGGCCTGACCCGGTCGCAGAAGATCGACAACCTCGTGGTCTTGCGCGGCGGCGACTTCGACCGCTTCCGCAAGAAGGACGAAGAACCCGAAGCCGAGGCACGCGATGACACCGATCCCGAACCTCATCCTCCAGCCGAAGAAAAGCCAGTGCCCTTGCGCGCCGTCGGCGACGAAGACGGCCGCGAGGAGGCGCGCCTCAAAGGATATGAAGGCGACGCTTGCACGGAGTGCGGACAGTTCACATTGGTAAGGAATGGAACCTGCCTGCGCTGCGAGAGCTGCGGCGCGACGACAGGCTGTAGCTGACGGGACCGCAAAGGCGCTCCCGCAAAAGGGAGTGCACCATGATCGCCTACGTCACTATCGGAACCAACGACCTCGCCAAGGCCAAGGCGTTCTACACGGATCTCCTCGGGATCATCGACGCCAAGCCGCTGATGGATAGCGAGCGCACCTGCGGCTTCGGCAGGAACTTCGACCAGCCGCTCCTCGTCGTGGGTAAGCCCTTCGACGGCAAGCCCGCGACGGTGGGCAATGGGGTGATGGTCGCCCTTGCCGCAGGATCGAAGGAGAATGTTGAAAGGCTTCACGCCAAGGCGCTGGAACTCGGCGGCAAGGACGAGGGCGCGCCAGGCTTGCGTGGCGAGCAGTTCTACATGGCTTATGCCCGCGATCTTGACGGCAACAAGCTGGCTTTCTTCGCCATGGCCTGATCGGTCCTGCTTGCCCCGGCCAGTCGGCGTCGTCAGCCGTTGGCACAAAGAAAAACCCCGCCGATCGCTCGGCGGGGTTTCTTGGTTCTGGCTGTCGCCGGAAGCTTAGAAGCGCTTCCGGACGGTGAGGCCGTAGGTCCGCGGGATGTTCGGATAAGCCGAGATCGAACCCGCCTGCAGCGTGGTCGGGAAGCCGGAGGTGAAGAACTCGTCTTCATTCAGGTTCCGGCCCCAGATCATCGCTTCGAGACCATTGTCGAAGTTGATGCCGAGCGAGGCGTTCAACATGCCGATTTCACGCGACAGGATGTCTTCCGGCACGTTTTGAACGACCTGGACATCGCTCTCGTATTGGTAGTCCGCACGGATGAACCACTCGCCTACGTCACCGAACGCATTGCGGTAGTCGAAACCGAACGAGCCAGAGAACTCCGGAACACCGGCCGGACGCTCACCATCGAGGTTGCCGATGCCGTCGACCGTACCGTCAGCCAGGTCAGCGTCACTGCCGCGAAGCACCGAAGCGTTCGGGAAGTCGTTGAACTGCGCGTCGAGATACATACCGGCAAGATTGATGGTCAGGCCCGGAATCGCCGGCGGCTGGATGACCGCGTCAAACTCGAGACCATTCACTTCCTGCTCGCCAGCGTTCGAAACGACGAAGCCGGTGCCTTGGAAGATCGAGGTCTGGAGGTCCTCGACGATCTGGTTGAAGACCGCTGCGTTGAGCGAACCCCAGCCGAAGCGGGTCTTGAGACCGAACTCGAGAACCTTGTTCGTCTCTGGACCGGCGAAGCGGGTGCCCGAATACTGGTTCGGAATGCCTGCCAGCTCGAGAGCAAGGCCGGTCGGCACCACGTTGCCAGCACCGAAGGCGCCGTCTGCTGCGAGATCGCCTGCGGCCAGAAGGGCCTGGATGTCACCGGCGACCGGACGGGTATCCGGCGTCAGGTTCCACGAGGTGGCTTTGAAGCCCGTCGCGTAGCTGAGGTAGATGTTGGTCCGGTCGGTGAGATCGTAAGCGGCGCGGAGCGTGAACGGCGTATCGCTGTCCGAGCTCTTGCCGTCTTCGACCGCGTTCGGGAACGGGGTCAGCGGGCCAAGCGGCTGCAGGTCCGGGAAGAGGCCGAGCAGCGGGTTGGCGATCGGGAGACCCGTATTCGGATCGACGACAACGCCATTCACGAGAACCCCGCCACTGGCCAGGGCGTCTTCGTTACGCGTGATCGAAGCGGACTGAAGAGCCTGGACGATCGCAGCGTTTGTCGGGCTGGAGCCTGCAAAGGTCGCGATGTTGGTCGGCGTCGGTGCGAGGCTCGTCACGCCTTGGAACAGCGAGCCGAAGCCGATCTCGACAAAGTTGAGGTCCGAGAACGGGTTTGTCCGCGTGACGTCGGTGAAGTCGACTTCCTTGTCAGCGTTGAAATACGCAAGACCGGCGGTCAGCGTCAGGCGGTCGGTGACTTCGAAGTCGAACTGACCGAAGAGCTGCCATTGCTGGTCTTTTTGCGTGGCATTGAACGACGTGCCGCCGCCTTCCTGCCAGAACACCGTGCCGACGCTCGCCGGGCCGAACAGAGCGGCTTCGAGACCGCTGATCGGGCTCTGCGACGTATCCGGAACGAAGACGCCCGGAGCGACCTGGACGAAGGCACCGGCTGCGGCAGCCGACAGGTTGTCCACATAGGCGCGGGCATCCGAGCCGTAGAGGCGGCTGTCCTTGATGTCGACGTCTTCGTAGAAATAGTAGCCGCCAAGCAGGTAGCTGAAGCGATCTTTCGAACCGACCAGGCGGAGTTCCTGGGTGATCGTGTCGCTGTCGACGCCGCGGACGTTTTCGCCGAGGAGCGCGAGCGTGGTGAAGTCGCCTTCGTAATCGACAAAGTCGTCATAGCGGCGGACGGCACCGATATAGGTCAGCGTGCTGTCAGCAGTGAGGTCCCAGTCAGCCTGCAGCGACAGGCCGGTGTTGGTGATCTCGTTGTTGTTCTCGAAATCGTTGGCGATCACGTAGTCGAACGCGCCCGGGTTCGGGGTTTCGCCGCCCAGAATGTCGCGGATGATCGGACCGGTCGAGCCATCGGTGACGCGGGCCGTGCCGCAGCAACGCTCTTCGATCTCGGAGTAATCAGCGATCAGGCGCAGCTCGAGCGTGTCGGTCGGCTGGGCGAGAAGCTGGCCGCGGAGCGAGTAGCGGTCGCGGTTGTTGTAGTCTTCGGTGAAGCCCTGGTTGTCGAAATAGCCGTCGCGCTTGTTGTAGGCGCCCGAGAGCGAGAAGGCGAAGACGTCGTTGATCGGGCCGGTGACGACACCGCGAAGGATCCGCGAGTCGTAGTTGCCGACGGTCGCTTCGAGCGTGCCGCCCCAGGTGTATTCCGGCTTTTTGGTGACGAGCGAGACGACGCCTGCGGCGGCGTTCTTGCCAAAGAGGGTCGACTGCGGACCCTTCAGGACTTCGACGCGCTCGAGGTCGAGCAGGTCATCGAGGGCCGAACCCGCACGGGTCCGGAACACGCCGTCGATGAACACGGCGACCGAGGGCTCGATGCCCGGGTTGTTCGCGCCCGAGCCGAAGCCACGGATAGAGAAGGTGGTGTTCGAGGTGCGCTCGAGCTGGCTGACGCGCAGCGAGGGCACGATCGATTGCAGGTCGAGGGCGTCGACGATTTGTGCGTCTTCGATCGTCTCTTCCTGGACGACGGAGACGGCGATCGGCACTTCCTGCAGGGTTTGCTCACGCTTGGTCGCGGTGACGACGATTTCGTCGACCTGCGCGGCCGCCGGAAGAGCCACGGACGTACCGACAAGCGCGGTCGTGGCAAAGAGTAGAGTTCGCTTCACTAGATCCTCCCTAGTCCCGTTTGGGGACAGATTACGTACGCCCGGCCCATTAAGGGCTCTTAACAAGCAGGACGCTTCGTGGTTGCGCCACCAGTCTCAATGCGCCTTAGAAAGCCCCGCACGGACTGCTGCCATTGTCCGAAGGCTTAGCCTAAACCGAACTTGTTGAAAGGGTTTTGTAATGAACAGGATCACACAGGACGCCATCCTGTCGCAGATCGGCAACAGTCCGCTGGTTTCGGATTGGGTCACGATCGACCAGGACCGGATCAACGCCTTCGCCGACGTGACCGAGGACCACCAGTTCATCCATGTCGATGAAGAAGCAGCGAAAAAGACGCCCTTCGGCGGCACGATCGCGCATGGATTCCTGACGCTCTCGATGCTGTCCAAGCTCGGTGCGGAGACGGTCTACGTGCTCGAAGGCATCACCGCGGGGGTCAACTACGGATTCAACAAGGTCCGGTTCATTAACCCTGTCCGTGCCGGCAAGCGCATCCGCGGCAAGTTTGTCCTCGCCGACTACAAGCAGCCTCGCGAGGGCACCCATGTCCTCACCTACAATGTCGAGGTCGAGATCGAGGGCGAAGAAAAGGCCGCTCTCGTCGCCGAATGGGTCACGATGCAGATGACTTCATAGGCGGTCTCGCGAACCGAGGAGAAAAAGTCCGGGGGACCCTGTCTAGCCGGAGAAGGCGACGGCAGTGGCAGCAGGCGGTTTCGCGCCGCCCGCTTTCCGTCAGGAGAACCGTCCATAATCGATTGGCTGCGTCCGGTCGACGGACCCGACCTCAGCCGTCATCGGGTACTTAAGCCCCGTGGCGCAGTTGAAGAGCACCGCCCGGTCGTCCTTGCCGATCCGGCCATCGCTCAGCGCCTTCTTGTAGGCGGCATAGGTCGCCGCACCCTCGGGGCAGAGCAGGAAGCCTTCCTCCTTTGCGAACTCCGCCCAGCTGTCGAAGATATCCTGCTCCTCGACGGCGATGGCGAAGCCATCCGATTCCCTCACCGCACGGAGGATCATGAAATCGCCCACAGCCACAGGCACACGGATGCCCGCCGCCGCCGTATGCGCGTTCTCCCAGAGCGGCGCGTGCTCTTCACCTTCTTCGAAGGCCTTGACGATCGGGGCGCAGCCCGTGGCCTGCACGGCGACCATCCGTGGACGGTGCGAGCCGATGAAGCCCATCTGCTCGAGCTCGTCGAACGCCTTCCACATGCCGATCAGGCCGGTGCCGCCACCGGTCGGGTAGAAGATGACGTCCGGCAGCTCCCAGCCAAGCTGCTCGGCCAGCTCGAGGCCCATCGTCTTCTTTCCTTCGATGCGGTAGGGCTCCTTCAGCGTGCTCACATCGAACCAGCCGACAGCCTCCTTGCCGTCGCCGACGATCTTGCCGCAATCATTGATAAGGCCGTTGACGACGTAGACATCGGCCCCCTGGAAGGCGATTTCGTCAATGTTCACTTGAGGCGTGTCGTCGGGACAGAAGACCGTCGTCTTGATCCCGGCGGCGGTGGCATAAGCCGCCAGAGCCGCGCCGGCATTGCCATTGGTGGGCATCGCCATGTGCCCGATCCCGAACTCCTTCGCCATGGACACAGCGAGGGCCAGGCCCCGCGCCTTGAAAGACCCAGTGGGCAGGCGGCCTTCGTCCTTCACCATCAGCGTCCCCGTGGCGCCAAGCTTCTTCTCCGTGCGCTGGAAGCGGAGAAGGGGCGTCACCACCTCGCCGAGGGAGATGCGGTTCTCGGCTTCCTGCACCGGAAGAAGCTCGCGGTAGCGCCAGAACCCTTCCGTCCGCTCCCGGAGCTTCTCCTTGGTCAGCGCATCCTTTACCCGGTCGAGGTCATACCGGACGACGATCGGCCGTCCGACCCGGGACAGGCCGTGCGGCTCACCGGCGGCGTAGTGCTCGCCGGTCATCGCGCATTCGAGGTGGGTGACAAAGCCCATCAGGCGACCTTCAGCACGATCTTGCCCAGCGCCTCGCGGTTCTCGAGCATCTCGAGGGCTTTCGCGCCTTCTTCGAGCGGGAAGGTCGCGGTGATCCGCGGGTTGAGCGCGCCTTCCTTCATCATGCGCGCGATATCGGCCATGTTCGACGCGTGGCCCTTCGGATCGCGCATCACGGCTGCGCCCCAGAAGACACCCATGATCTGGCTGCTCTTGAGCAGTGTCAGGTTGAGCGGCGGTTTCGGGATTCCTGCCGGGAAGCCCACCACGAGATAGCGGCCTTCCCAGGCCATGGCGCGCAGGGACGGCTCGCAATAGGGGCCACCGACCGGATCGTAGAGGACATCCGCGCCGCCGCCGGTTTTTTCCTTGATCGCGCCCGCCAGCGCTTTCGACGCATCCCGGTCGAGCTCGCGCGGATAGACGACGGTCTCGTCGGCACCGAGGTTCTTGCAGAACTGCGCCTTATCCTCGGAACTCACGCACGCGGTAACATGGGCACCCATCGCCTTGCCGAGTTCCACTGCTGCAGAACCGACACCGCCCGCCGCGCCCAGAACGACGAGCTTCTCGCCGCTCTTGAGATCCGCCCGGTCCTTCAGCGCGTAGTAGCTCGTGCCGTAGGTCATGATGAACCCGGCAGCGACCTCGAAGCTCATCTCGTCGGGGATCGGCATGGCCGCGTTGGCATCGCAGACGGCGTGGCTCGCATAGCCGCCGAACGCACCGACGGCAGCGGCCACCCGCTGGCCGATCCGGGCTTCATCGACGCCTTCCCCGACGGCTTCGATCACCCCCGCAACCTCTCCGCCCGGCGCAAACGGACGCTCGGGCTTGAACTGGTAGAGGTCCTTGATGATCAGCGTATCGGGAAAGTTGCAGCCCGCCGCATGGATCGCGATCAGCACTTCTCCACGTCCCGGCTTGGGCGTTTCCTTCTCGACCATCTCAAGGGTCTCGGGTCCGCCCGGTGTCACTGACATCAAGGCTCTCATGGCGCATCTCCCGCTTGTCTGTTGGCGCGAGACTAGGCACGGTCGCGGGAATTACAACGATAACCACGGGGAAGAGCGCGCGTGAAGAAGCTTGAGAACAGGGGGGCGATCCTTGGCCTCCTGACCCTGGTCTATGTGTTCAACTTCATCGACCGGCAGATCGTCGGCGTCCTCGCGCCCTTCATCAAGGCCGACCTTGGCCTCTCCGGGACGGAGATCGGTCTTCTGACGGGGTTCGTCTTCGCGCTCTTCTACACGATCATCGGCATTCCCATCGCGTCCATGGTGGACAACACCAAGACCGTCGGTGGGCTGAAGTTCGACCGCGTCACCATCATCGCGCTTAGCCTCGCGACATGGAGTTTCTTCACGCTTCTCACCGGTTTCGCCGGCGGCTTCATCGCGCTGGCGATACTCAGGATCGGCGTCGCCGTGGGCGAAGCGGGCTGCTCGCCGCCCAGCCATTCGCTGCTGTCCGACCTCTACGCGCCGAACGAGCGGGCGAGGGCGCTCGCGACCTATGCGCTTGGCATCCCCTTCGGGATCATGATCGCCTATTTCGCCGCAGCGTTCTTCGCTGGTGGAGGCACGGTCGACTGGCGCCTCGCTTTCGTTGTTATCGGCGCGCTCGGTATCCCTGTCGCTATCCTCGTGAAGATGGTCGTGCCGGAGCCGGAGCGCGGCCGGATGGACGGTTCGAAGGTCGCGCCGCTGCCTTTCAAGCAGGCGCTGGGCGAGCTCGCCACCATCCCCAGCTATTGGACCATGGCCCTCGGCATCGCTTTCGCAAGCTTCGGCTCCTATGCCGTGAATGCGTTCCTCACCCTCTACATCTACGGCGAACCCACGGCAGAAGTCGGCGCATGGACGGGGGCCTTTGTCACCCTTCCGCTGCAGCCGCTCCTGATCGGTCTCGGGATCGGCAACGCGATCTTCTATGCCACAGGCACCTATCTTGGCGGCGTGGTCGCGGATCACTTCGGCAAGAAGAACGTGGCGGCTTACGCCCTGGTCCCGGCCGTGACCGTCGCCATCGCAGCGGTCGCCATTGCCTTCTCATGGCTGACGACATCGCCGGTCATCTTCTTTGCCGGGCTGTCGGTCTACATTTTTTTCCTCGGCTTTTATCTCGGGCCGAGCTTCTCCGTGGCGCAGAACCTCGCCAAGGTTTCGGTCCGGGCGACCTCGACGGCTGTCTTCTTCTTTGTCCTCAACCTCATCGCCCTCGGCGGCGGGCCTTCGGTGACGGGCTACCTCTATGACCGTTTCGCGTTGTCCACGGGCAGCCAGCTTGAGGGACTGAGGATCGCACTCCTCGCCCTCTCCATCGCCTATGCCCTGTCGGTGGTGATGTTCTTGATCTCGGCCAAGCTGCTGCCAAGGGACTGGGCACGGGCCAAATCCGAGACGGCGCAGCCATCACCCCTTGCAGGGGAGGGCGCTCAGGCCTAGTTGGTCTTGCGAGTCATTCGCAAAAAGGAAGCCCATGCGCACCGCCGCCAAGACGACCACCTACGCCGTGGTGCATTTCGCGGTCGCTTTCACCGTTGCCTACGCGCTAACGGGAAGCTGGACGGCGGCGGCGGCGATTGGACTCGTCGAGCCGTTCATCCAGACGGGTGCCTACGCGCTGCATGAGCGGATCTGGGAAGGAAGCCCTAAGCTTGGTGGAGAACTCGCTTCTTTCCGCGTTCAGAATCCGCCGATCGTGTGACCGTTCGTTCACGGGAACTGAGTTAAACCAGAGCTTGTAACGTAGGGTGTGGCTCCCGAAATAATTGGAGCTATCGCGTAGTTAGTTTTCCGAGCGCGATTGTGGCGGAGCCGCGCTGCCGGATGCGGGCGGTGCCGCCGGAAACTGCCGAGAGGAGTTCCTATGAGTGAAGAGATCAGGACCTATCCGGTCCTCCCACTCCGAGATATTGTCGTCTTCCCGCACATGGTCGTGCCGCTGTTCGTCGGTCGCGACAAATCCGTGCGCGCCCTCGAAACCGTGATGGAAGCGGATCGCGAGATCCTTCTGGTTGCCCAGAAAGACGCGGGTAATGACGACCCGACCCCCGATGACATCTACCGCGTAGGCGTCGTCGCCAAGGTCCTGCAGCTCCTGAAGCTGCCTGATGGCACCGTGAAGGTGCTGGTCGAAGGTGTCCGCCGTGCCGAGATCACGCAGTACACTGATGAAGAGAATTACTTCGAAGCCGAGGCCGTCGAACTCGATGAAGCCGAAGGTGACGAGGCCGAGGTCGAGGCATTGGCCCGTTCGGTCAACGCCCAGTTCGAAAGCTATGTGAAGCTCAACAAGCGCGTGAGCCCGGAAGTCATCGTATCGATCGGCCAGATCGACGATGCGTCGAAGCTCGCCGACACGGTCGCTTCGCACCTCAACCTGAAGATCTCCGAGAAGCAGGAGCTGCTCGAGATCACCTCGATCCCGCAGCGCCTCGAGGCCGTCTACGGCTTCATGGAAGGCGAGATGTCGGTCCTTCAGGTGGAGAAAAAGATCCGTGGACGTGTCAAGCGTCAGATGGAGAAGACCCAGCGCGAGTACTACCTGAATGAGCAGATGAAGGCCATTCAGAAGGAGCTCGGCGAGGGTGACGATGGCAAGGACGAACTGTCCGAGCTCGAGGAGCGCATTGCCAAGACCAAGCTTTCGAAGGAAGCGAGGGCAAAGGCCGAGGCCGAGCTCAAGAAGCTTCGCCAGATGTCACCGATGTCGGCTGAGAGCACCGTTGTTCGCAACTATCTCGACTGGCTGCTGTCGATCCCTTGGGGTTCGAAGAACAAGCTGAAGGCCGACCTCGACAAGGCTCAGGAAGTGCTCGACCGGGACCACTACGGCCTCGAAAAGGTCAAGGAACGGATCATCGAGTATCTCGCCGTGCAGAAGCGGACGGGCAAGCTCAAGGGACCCATCCTGTGCCTCGTCGGTCCTCCGGGTGTCGGTAAGACGTCGCTCGGCAAGTCGGTCGCGGAAGCCACCGGACGCGAATTCGTCCGTGTGTCGCTTGGCGGCGTGCGCGACGAAAGCGAGATCCGCGGTCACCGCCGGACCTATATCGGCTCGATGCCCGGCAAGATCATCCAGTCGATGAAGAAGGTGAAGAAGTCGAACCCGCTGTTCCTGCTCGACGAGATCGACAAGATGGGCCAGGACTTCCGCGGTGATCCGTCTTCGGCGCTTCTCGAGGTGCTCGACCCGGCGCAGAACGATACGTTCTCGGATCACTACCTCGAAGTCGACTACGACCTGTCCGATGTGATGTTCGTCACCACGGCGAACTCGCTGAACATGCCGCAACCGCTTCTCGACCGGATGGAGATCATCCGTATTCCGGGCTACACGGAGGAAGAGAAGGTCGAGATCGCGACCCGCCATATCCTGCCGCGCCTCCGCAAGGAGCACGGCCTGAAAGAGGACGAGTGGGTGATCGAGGACGATGCGCTGCTCCAGCTCATCCGTCTTTACACTCGCGAAGCCGGTGTGCGGAGCCTCGAACGGGAGCTTGCCAACCTGGCCCGGAAGGCTGTGACCCAGCTTGAGAAGGGCGAGGCCGAAGGCAAGGTCACGGTCACGGTCGACAACCTGTCCGATTTTGCCGGCGTTTCGAAATATCGCTATGGCGAGGTGGAAGGCGATGACGCTGTCGGTGTCGTCACCGGTCTCGCCTGGACCTCCGTGGGCGGAGATATCCTCAAGATCGAGGGTGTCACCATGCCTGGTAAGGGCCGCATGACCCCGACCGGGAACCTGAAGGACGTGATGAAGGAGTCGGTCTCGGCCGCCGCCTCTTATGTGCGCAGCCGCGCCGTGGAGTTCGGCATCAAGCCGACGGTCTTCGAGACCACCGACATCCACATCCACGTACCAGAGGGTGCGACCCCCAAGGACGGACCGTCAGCGGGCGTTGCGATGGCCACGGCCATTGTTTCTGCCCTGACCGGTATCCCAGTGCGGAAGGATATCGCCATGACCGGCGAGATCTCGCTCCGCGGCAGGGTGCTGGCGATCGGCGGCCTGAAAGAGAAGCTTCTCGCCGCCCTGCGGGCAGGGACCAAGACGGTCCTCATTCCCGAGGAGAACGAGAAGGATCTCGCGGACGTCCCGGACAGCGTGAAGGAGCATCTCGAGATCATCCCTGTCGGGCATGTCGACGAAGTCTTGAAGCTTGCGCTGACCGGGCCGCTGACGCCGATCGAATGGGACCCCGAAGAGGAGGCTCTGAAGAAGCAGTCTCCGGCCGGGGAAACCCCGTCCGACGGCGGCACGCTGGTCACGCATTGAGGTCTTCCGGGACCACGAAACAAGAAGGCGGGCTTCGGCCCGCCTTTTTCATGCGCAGCAAAAGAGCGCAGCGTCTTCCCAAACCGGTTCCCACGTCCTAGCTCGCCATCATGAAAGCGAAACTGCCAGCCGCCTGCTCGACCATGGAAGAGGTCCGCGAAGGGGTCGATGAACTCGACCGCGAACTCGTCCATCTCCTCGCCATCAGGCAGGGCTACATGGAGGCCGCGGCGCGGATCAAGCCGCGTGCAGAAGATGTCCGGGTGCCTTGGCGCATCGAGGACGTGGTGCAAAAAGTCCTGCAAACCGCGGAGACAAAAGGGCTCAGCCCCCGAATCGCGGAGCCGGTCTGGCGGGAACTCATCGAGCGTTGCATCGATCACGAGGGCGAAATCTGGAAAAAGCTGCGCTCGGAATGAGGGCGAAAAACGCATTAAAAACAGATAGATAAGAGAAACCCTAGGTTTTATGCGGGTTTCAGAGCGAAATTCTCCTTTGACGCATGTCGAGAAACCTCATTAGCCTCCCGCGTGTGGCCTGGAGGCCGCATAATCAAAGGGGTTTTTCACGCCATGAACAAAAACGAATTCATCGACGAAGTCGCGCGCAAGGCTGATATGAGCAAGGCTCAAGCCGGTAAAGCCGTCGACGCCGTCTTCGACGCGATCACCGAAGCGCTGCAGAAGGGCGACGACGTCCGCCTCGTCGGTTTCGGCACCTTCTCGTCGGCGAAGCGCGAAGCCCGTGAGGGCCGCAACCCGCGCACCGGTGAAACCATCCAGATCAAAGCCTCGATCCAGCCGAAATTCTCGGCCGGCAAAGGCCTGAAAGACGCGCTCAACTAAGAGCGGCTTCGCCGGGCGTGCGCAGCGCCTGGCAGGTGTCGGACCCCCGGCTGGCCCTCTCGGGCAGGGCGGGGGTTTTTCTTTTCCGAAACATGGGACGCGGCGCTTTACGCCGCCGATGATTCGGGCCTAAGGCGGCCTCCCATGACGCGGTACATTTTCATCACCGGCGGCGTGGTTTCCTCTCTCGGAAAAGGGGTGGCTTCCGCAGCGCTTGGCGCGCTTTTGCAAGCACGCGGCTATTCCGTCCGTCTTCGGAAACTCGACCCCTATATCAACGTCGATCCGGGGACGATGAGCCCTTATCAGCACGGCGAGGTGTTCGTTACCGACGACGGGGCGGAGACGGATCTCGACCTTGGCCACTATGAGCGCTTCACCGGCGTCTCGGCCACCAAGGGTGACAACATCACCACCGGACAGATCTACCAGAGCGTCATCGAGAAGGAGCGTCGCGGCGACTATCTCGGCGCCACGGTGCAGGTCATCCCGCACATCACGGACGCCATCAAGGACTTCATCAAGTCTGATGCTCTCGATGCTGACGGAAACCCGGTCGACTTCCTTCTGTGCGAGATCGGCGGCACGGTGGGTGACATCGAGGGCCTGCCGTTCTTCGAGGCGATCCGCCAGTTCGGTAACGAAATGCCGCGCGGTCAGGTGATCTTCGTCCACCTGACGTTGATGCCCTACATCTCCGTAGCCGGAGAAATGAAAACCAAGCCGACCCAGCACTCCGTCAAGGAACTGCGCTCGATCGGCATCCAGCCTGATATCCTGCTCATCCGTGCGGACCGGCCAATCCCGGAAGGGGAGAAGCGCAAGATCGCGCTCTTCTGCAACGTCCGTCCTTCGGCTGTCGTCCAAGCGATGAACTCGCGCACGATCTACGAAGTGCCGCTCGACTACCACAATGAGGGCTTCGATACGGAGGTACTCGCGGCCTTCGGCATCGATGATGCTCCGAGCCCGGACCTTTCGCGCTGGCGTGAAGTGACGCGCCGGATCATCGCGCCCGATGGCGAGGTGAAGATCGCCGTCGTCGGCAAGTACACCGTCCTGAAGGATGCCTACAAGTCGCTGATCGAGGCGCTGGCCCATGGCGGCATCGCGAACAACGTGAAGGTCAGCATTGATTGGATCGACAGCGCGATCTTCGAGAATGACGAGCTGGCGATGGACAGGCTTTCCGACGTGCACGGTATTCTCGTGCCCGGCGGGTTCGGCGAGCGTGGGGCAGAGGGCAAGATCCAGGCTGCGCGGTTCGCCCGTGAGAAGAATATTCCCTATTTCGGCATCTGCTTCGGAATGCAGATGGCTGTCATCGAAGCGGCCCGGAACCTGCTCGGGATGGATGCGGCGACGTCCTCGGAATTCACCGACAACGGTGAGCATGTCGTCGGCCTGATGACCGAGTGGGAGAAGGACGGCAGGAAAGAGACCCGCGACGAGGGCGCAGACCTTGGCGGCACCATGCGCCTCGGTGCCTATGAAGCGAAGCTCGAACCGGGTTCGAAGGTCCACCAGATCTACGGCAAGGACGTGATTGAGGAGCGTCACCGCCACCGCTTCGAAGTGCAGATGGACCTTGAAGATCAGTTCAAGGAGCATGGTATCCGCTTCTCGGGCAAGTCTCCCGACGGCCGCCTGCCGGAGATCATGGAGATCGATGACCACCCCTGGTTCATCGCTGTCCAGTACCACCCAGAGCTCAAGAGCCGCCCGTTCGAGCCGCATCCGCTCTTCGCGAGCTTCATCGAAGCCGCGCTGAAGCGGTCGCGGTTGGTGTGATCTCTCGGCTGTCGTTCCGCGGCACTCGCAGAGCGAGCCCGGAATCCATGCCGGGTAATTTTTGGGTCCGGGGCTCAGGCTTTGGCTGCCGCGGCATGACAGCCCCTAGAGCTTGAAGCCCACGGAGAACGCGCCGAATTGGTCCCCGCCATTGTCCTGCGTGGCGTAGCGCTTGGTGCGGGCGATGTAGGTCCAGGAGAGCTGAGCCTTGCCGACTTCGGCGACGATGCCGCCTTGGAAGTCGGCGACGAAGGTTTCGGCTTCGACGGTGGCGCTGTCCTGGAAGAAGCTGCCTTCGAGGAAGAGGTCGTGAGCGACGGCGCGGCCCTGGACGCCTGCGAAGACGAACCAGCTGCCGCCCTTCGAGAAGTGGCCTGAGCCAGTGAGGGACGGGCGGATGCGGGCCGGACCAAAGTTCGGGACCAGCTCCGGGCCGATGCGGACCATGCCACCTGCACGGGCATTGATGGCGACAGTGCCGGCGGAGAAGCCTGCGACCGGGGTGAACTCGGCATCGAGGCTGCCGATCTTGCCCTCAGCCCAGGGACGACCCTTCCAGTCATAGGAGACGTTCACCGTGGCTTCAGTGTCCATCTGGGTGTCCCAGCCCTCGGCTTCCCAGAAATCGAAGGTGCGGTGGAACCAATTCTGTGTCTCTTCGCCAAGGGCGCCTTCACCGACCACGCCGACCTCCAGCGTATAGAGGTCCCAGCGGCCATCCCGCTCGGTCAGGACGGAGGCCTCACCGAAGAGGTAGCCATTGTAAGGGTGGTCATCGGGGTCGGGAGTATCCGTGAAGAGATCTTCCGGCGTGTAGATCTGCTGGCTGAGCGAGAAGCTGCGGCGGACGGTGTCGCCATCCTTGGAGAGCATGCGCTCAAGAGCATTGGGCGTCACCGGGGCGGTCACATAAGCGATGCGGAGGCCATTGGTATAGTGGCGGTCCTGTCCCGAGACGACGTCGTTCTCGACCGTGAAGGTGAGGGTGCCGGGTTCCTTGGTTTCTTCTGCGAACGCGGCGGAAAGCAGTGCTGCACAGGCGATTCCTGCCAACACGCTGGCGATACGGATATGGACACGACGCAACATGTGTCGATCGTTTCAAGATTCGCGCCAGATTCCCCTGTCTCGCGAAGGGACGCCTGCTTTTTCCCTTTGGAAGGGTGGCCGGAAACAGCGACGGGGCCGGCCCTGTCCCCAAGGCCGACCCCGTCATCTTCCCCCGATCCGAGGTGTTCTAGGCTTCGACGCCGCGGACCCTGCGGCGCGGTTCGAAGCCAAGGCGATCCATGGCTTGCTCGCGCAGGGCACCTTTCCGGCGCTCGCCCAGAGCATCGTAAGAGATCGCGCGGTTGTCCCGCTCGGTCTCCCAGATGTCGGCAGCGACGAGGTCGATCATCTGGCGCTGGTCAGGCGTCAGTGATGCCCATGCTGCGGACATGCTCACATAGTGCCGCTCGCCAGCGCCTGCGCCCGCCGTTGTTGCTACCAGAAAGGCGACAGCAGCCGCCTTGATCAAAGTCGTCATACCAACACCCCCGTGTTTTGTTGTTCTGGTATAACGGTGAGGGGTTCAGGATCGCTCAGCGCATTTGATTGCAATCGAGCGGTGTGAATTAACTCTGAGGGCCATGAATTTAAGGCCTGAAGGCGGTGGACAGGGCCGGGAAGTTCGGCTATCCGCCGCGCCTTACGAACATTGGAGTGAGCTCAAGTGGCCGTCCCTAAGAGAAAAGTCACGCCCGCGAAGCGAGGCATGCGCCGCGCCCACGACCGGCTCGAGGCTGCGTCCTATATCGAGGACAGCAAGACCGGTAACCTGCGCCGCAATCACCATATCGACCTCAAGTCGGGCACCTATAACGGTCGCCAGGTCCTTCCTCCGCAGGAAGACTGAGGTCTCGGCATCGGAAGCCTTTTACGGTTTCCGGCGCAGCAAGGTTAAAGGCCGCGCCCTCGGGTGCGGCTTTTTTCGTGCGCGCTATCAGCAGAGCATGGCTTTGCGTCGGCGGAGAAAGATGGCATGGGGCGCCCAGTTACGGAGATGCACCCATGTTCATGATCGCTGACATTATCGCGCGCGAGATCCTCGACAGCCGCGGGTTCCCGACGGTGGAAGTGGACGTGATCACCGACGACGGCTCGATGGGCCGTGCGTCCGTGCCTTCTGGGGCCTCGACAGGCGTGCACGAAGCCCATGAGCGCCGCGACGGCGAGAAGCGCTATGGCGGGAAAGGCGTGAAGGACGCGGTCCACGCCGTGCAGACGGAGATCTCGGAGATCCTGCTCGGCGTCGATGTCGAGGAGCAGATCTTCATCGACCGCGCCATGATCGACCTCGATGGCACACCGAACAAAGGCCGCATCGGCGCCAACGCCATCCTCGGCGTCAGCCTCGCCGTGGCCAAGGCTGCTGCCGCGAGCCACGAGCTGCCGCTGTTCCGGTATCTGGGTGGACCGAGCGCGAATACGCTGCCGGTGCCGATGATGAATATCCTCAATGGTGGTGCGCACGCGGACAATCCGATCGACATCCAGGAATTCATGATCATGCCGGTCGGCGCGGACAGCTTTGCCGCGGCGCTGCGCATGGGGGCGGAGACCTTCCACGCCCTGAAGAAGAAGTTGAAGGCCGAAGGCATGGGCACGAATGTCGGCGACGAGGGCGGTTTCGCACCGAACATCTCGTCGAGCCGTGCCGCGCTGGACCTCATCATGGCAGCGATCGAGGACACCGGCCTCAAGGCTGGCGAGGACATGGTCCTCGCTCTCGATGTGGCGTCCACGGAGTTCTTCGAGGACGGCCAGTACAACCTCGCTGGCGAAGGCACCAAGCTCGATGCCGGCGGCATGGCGGAGTATCTTGCCAAACTCGCCAATGACTACCCGATCAAGTCGATCGAAGACGGCATGGCCGAAGACGACTGGGACGGCTGGGTCGAGCTGACCAAGCGGGTAGGCGACAAGGTGCAACTGGTGGGCGACGACCTGTTCGTGACCAATCCGAAGCGCCTGAAGGAAGGCATCGAGAAAGGCGCTGGCAACGCGATCCTCGTCAAGGTCAACCAGATCGGCACGCTGACGGAGACCCTGGAAGCCGTCGACATGGCCCACAAGGCCGGGTTCAAGGCCGTGATGTCCCACCGTTCCGGCGAGACCGAGGACGTGACGATCGCCGACCTCGCGGTCGCGACGGGCTGCGGCCAGATCAAGACCGGCTCGCTGGCCCGCTCGGACCGGACGGCGAAGTACAACCAGCTCCTGCGTATCGAAGAGCTGCTCGGGCCGTCGGCGAAATATCCGGGTGCTGATGTTTTGAAAGGCTGAAGGGCTTACCTGCGGAGCGATGGGAGCGCCCTGCGGGGCGCTCTTTTTTTGAGCGGCGCTGCGTTCTCTGAGGCGTCTTCGAAGGCGTAGGCGCGCTGCTCGCGCTTTCCTGTCATTCCGGGGCAGGCCAAGCCTCGCGCCCGGAATGAGAGAGGGGAGGACCTAAGTCCTCCGCGTAGACTCTATTTGTTCCTGTGGATATTAACCTCTGGGCGAAGAATCTTTCCGCTGTGCTGAAGAATCCCAGAATTGATTCACCGCGCGGTAACTCTGTTTCGCAAAAGCTTGCGGGGTCCTTCAGAGTTTCTTTCCTTATGCAGATGATCCGTTCGATCCTTGTCACTTCGGTTGTGCCCGCCGCGCTTCTCGTTGCTGCCGCTTACCAGGCGCTCATGGGTCTTAACGGTCCTGACGGCCTGAAACGTGCCGAGCAGCTGGCAGAGGTGCGGGCAGAGCAGGCGATGGTGGTGGCGGGGCTGATGGTCGAGCAGGCACGTCTCGAAGAGCGGGCCGACCGGCTGGAGCTGGAGTCGCTCGACGAAGACCTGCTGGAAGAGAGCGTCCGCGCGAACCTCGGGCACATGCGTCCGGGCGAGTACCGGATCGCCGTCGGCGAGCTTGATGCAGTCGCCGCGATCGAGGTCAGCCACGAAGCGGAGCTCACCAACCTCATCGCCGTGGCGCTTCTTGAGAACCAGGGCGCCTGATTATTCGGTCGCACGGCCTGAACTCTTGTTGAGCCTTGGGCTTTCGGCCATTAGATGCCGGCTATGGCCACGCTAATCGACATCGAAAACCGCCCTGCGCTCCGCCACCCGGAGAAGCAGAAGCGCCCTGACAGCCCCATCCAGCGCAAGCCGGAGTGGATCCGCGTCAAGGCGCCGGTGTCGAAAGGCTATGCCG
This sequence comes from Parvularcula lutaonensis, assembly GCF_014651915.1. Lineage (GTDB taxonomy): Bacteria > Pseudomonadota > Alphaproteobacteria > Caulobacterales > Parvularculaceae > Parvularcula > Parvularcula lutaonensis. The sequence goes on along the minus strand of NZ_BMXU01000002.1, from coordinate 68,504 downwards.
AGACCCGTGAGATCGTGAAATCCAAGGGGCTGGTCACCGTCTGCGAAGAGGCGGCCTGTCCGAATATCGGCGAGTGCTGGGACAAGAAGCACGCGACGATGATGATCTTGGGAGAGATCTGCACCCGCGCCTGCGCCTTCTGCAATGTGCGGACGGGCCTGCCGGGAGCGGTCGATACCGACGAGCCGCGCCGGGTGGCCGAGGCCGTGGCCGAGATGGGCCTCAACCACGTGGTCATCACGTCGGTGGACCGTGACGATCTCGAAGATGGCGGTGCGCAGCATTTTGTCGATGTGATCGAAGCGATCCGTGCGGCCTCGCCGGGGACGACGATCGAGATCCTGACGCCGGACTTCTTGCGGAAGCCTGCCTGGGCCCTCGACAAGGTGATCGACGCGGGGCCTGACGTCTTCAACCACAACCTCGAGACCGTGCCGCGGCTTTACCTCTCGATCCGCCCCGGCGCGCGGTACTACCACTCCATGCGCCTGCTCGAGCGGGTAAAGGAGCGCGCACCTCATCAGTTCACCAAGTCCGGCCTGATGGTCGGCCTCGGCGAGAGCAAGGAAGAGGTGATGCAGGTCATGGACGACATGCGTTCGGCCGGCATCGATTTCCTGACGATCGGTCAGTATCTCCAGCCGACCCGCAAGCACGCCCCGGTCGAACGTTTCGTCACGCCCGAGGAGTTCAAGAGCTATGAGGTCCTCGCGCGCGCGAAGGGCTTCCTGATGGTCTCCGCCAGCCCGCTCACCCGCTCCAGCTATCACGCCGACGCCGACTTCGCCGAGATGAAGGCCGCGCGCGAGGCGAAGCGGGGCTGAGAAATTGTTTATGCGGATCAAGCGCGGCTCGTCCGCCAGCCATTTCATGCTTTCCGAGACAGTGATGCTGACCGGAGCGGACCAGATGATCGCTCAGACGGCACCCTCGGTTCAGGTGACCCTTCCGGCTGGCATGGATAAAGTGTCGTTTATAACGTTCGAGGGCCGGTCGGAGAGCGTAAAGCTCCCCCCGGGAGAACAAACCGTCAAACTGGCGGGCCGCCTCAATTCTCCGAGGGGGTTGAGTCTTATCGCTGAGCTCCATCCTGTAATTGCTATCGCCATTGGCATGGTCGTTTTCTTCTTGGGTGGCTTCCCGCTTGGTTTCTTAGCGATGCCCCTGGTCATGGCGTATGCCGCGGTGAGGCTGGGTACCCCGACGATTTCCGCAAAGGTGCTCGAAGAATGAACCAGCACCACGAGCGTGTCGTTGTTCCGTTCCGGCCTGAGCAGATGTTCGACCTGGTCATGCGGGTGGAGGACTATCCGAAGTTCATCCCCTGGGTGGAGGCGCTGCGGGTGCGGGAGGACCACACGACCGATGGTTCGGGCGTGCTGGTCGCGGATATGGCGGTGAAATATGCGGTGTTTCGCGAAACGTTCCGCTCGCGGGTGACGGCGGACCGGGCGGCGAAGACGATCGATGTCCGCTACATCAAGGGCCCGCTCCAAGACCTGACCAACAATTGGAAGTTCGAGGAGCACCCGAAGGGCTGCGTGGTCGATTTCAAGCTGACATTCGCCTTCAGGAACAGGCTGATGCAGGCTGCGGCGTCGCGCTTCGTGGACCATGGGTTCAAGAAGCTGTCAGGTGCCTTCATCGACGAGGCGCACGAGCGCTACGAGCCTGTCTCTTAACACGCTTTCCGGGAATTTTGTCGAAAAACGACGAACGTTCCCTTGCCGTTCCTCGATAACGTACCCATCTGTTAATGGCTGAGGCGAATGGGCCTCACCAGACGAGGAGGCGACTTTGACTGACCGAACGACAACTGCGGACAAGATGTTCGACGAGAAGACTTTCCAGCACCAGCTGCGTCCTGCGTGGACGCCAGTTAATATTGGTCTGATGATCCTTTTCTTTGCGGTCGGTCTTTGGCCGCTTGGTCTCGCTGCCATTGTATACATGATGTACGGCCGTGAGATGGGCCTCGACTTCTCTAACTGGGGCAAGGCGAAATCGAGTGTCCGCCGCGCCAGCCATGGCTGCAAGTGGCGTTCGAGCCGGACGTCGAGCTCCGGCAACATGGCCTTTGACGAGTGGCGTGACGCGGAACTCGAACGTCTCCGGGAAGAGAAACGCAAGCTGGACGAAGCGCGCGATGCCTTCGAGCAGCACATGAGGGACCTGCGCATGGCGAAAGACCGCGAGGAGTTCGACAACTTCAAGCGCGCCTGGGAGACCAGCAGGGCGGCGGCGACCACGACGGGCGACAACCCGGGCACCATGAGCTCGTAACAATTATCCCAAGAGCTTAGCGCGCGGCGGAGCGGAGGAACGAACCCTCTCGCCCCGCCGTTTCTTTTCCAGGTGTCGCAGAAGGAGTGCGATCATGGGAAAGCTCTTTGGAAGCCTGTTGTTCTTCGGTGTCCTTGGTTTCGTGGGATGGCTCATACTCAACTCGGTGAGCGGCCGCGACGTGTTCGTGGACAGCGGCGTACCGGACGGCCTGGCAGGCAGTGCGAAGGTGGCGGACACAGGTGCCGATGCCGTCCGAAATCTTGATGCAGTGCTTGATGACGCGCTGAGAAATGCCAAGAGGGCCGAAGAGTTGGCTGCCGAACTCGAACGGGCATCAGACCGGGCCTACAAAGCTGCCGGGACTGTTTCTACCCTCGTCGCCACGAACTCTGCCGCCGCCGCCTCCCGCGCGACCACGGTGATCGCCGCGCAGAATGCCGAGCGCACCGCGGCCCTGATGCGGAGCTACGCCGCGGAGCTGAAGGCGCGGCTGCGTGAAGCCGAGCGCCTTGCCGAAGAAGCCGAGGAAGCGGCGATGATGGTTGCGAGCGTCGAGAAGTCGAAACTCGAGGCGCGCCGTGCCGCCGAGCGTGCCAGTGAAGCCGAGCGGGAGCTGCTAGAAGCTGCGCGCAAAGCGAAGATGACCGAGGAGGCAGGCTCGCTCGTGCAGCAGAACGCTGTTCCGGCCGTGGACGAGGTGATCGTGGTCGAAGAGCCGGACGCTGACGACGGACCGGAGGCGATCATTGTCGTGCCGATCGATGACCTCGATGAAGCCGAGGAGCCGACGGCGCCTTATTGAGGTCCTTGGCCTGGGGTCCCAGGGCCACCCTGCTGTCCGGGCACGCCAACCTGCCCGACGCCGCCGAGGAGCTGTTCGAAGAAGTTCAGCTCCTTGCCGCGGGTCGCGGTCACGCGGTCGACAATGTCAATATCGGTCCCGTCTGCAAGGTTGAAGCTCTCGACCTCGGAAACCATGCCGTCCTCATCGAACTTGAACGCCACGATGTTCCGTTCGTAGACCTGCGTCCGGAAAAAGGCGCGGGCATTGGTCTTGTGGCTGATGTAGTACCAAGTGTCGTCGTTCAGCGGAGGCCGGACGGACGGTTCGCCGAAGCGCGCCAGGACCGACTCCTTGCTGTCGATACCGGGAATCGCATCCAGACCGCTTTCACCGAGTTCCACGATGTAGCCGTGCTGGGAGCGGGTCGAGACGCAGCCGGACAAGACCATGGCAGCGATGAGAGCTGGGACAATGACACGTTTCATGGCCTTCTTGATTGCCAGAACCCTGCCAGCGGTCAATCTCCCAAATGGATCTGCCTGATGAGAAGCTTGAAAACCTCGCCGGGAACCTTTCCCGCGCCCCGGGCTTCGCCTATGGGCCAAGGCCCTTCGGAACTGGCGGTTTTCTATGTTTGAACGCGCAAAAGAGCTGGCGAGCCGGTTTTTCGGGCAGGATACCCCGCGACGCAGGGCGCACGAACTCTATGTCGCGGTCGCGGAGGCTGCGCGACGGCCCGAATTCTACGCGGATCTCGATGTCCCAGATACACCGGAAGGCCGCTATGACCTTCTCAGCCTGCACGTCATCATGGTGCTGCGCCGCCTGAAGACCGAAAAACAGGGGACGGCGAAGTTTGCGCAGCTCCTGTTCGATGTCATGTTCCGCGATGTGGATGACACGCTGCGCGAGATGGGCGTTGGCGACCTCAAGGTCGGCAAGAAGGTCCGGGAGTATGCCGAAGCGTTCTTCGGTCGCGCTTTGGCCTATGAAAAGGCGCTCGATGGCGAGGAGCCGCTGGAGACGGCGCTGGGACGCAACGTCTATGGCGATCCTGAAGCGCCGGCGGCGCCGAGACTGGCCGATTATGTGCGCCGAGCTGATGCCGCGCTGGACGCGCAGCCGATCAGCGACATCATGTCGGGACAGGTGCATTTCCCGCCCGTCCAGAACACGGAAGAATGAAATGACCACGGACGAACTCGAAAGCATCCACCACCCCATCGCGCTCTCGGATCTCGACAGTGACGCGAAGCATGTCTCGATCACGGCCAGTGAGGCTGACCGCAGGCTGCTGGCCGAGCGCTACGACGTCACCGATGTCATCGCCTTGAAGGGCGATATGGATGTGACGCGCCATGGCTCGCTGGTGCGCGTGGCGGGGAGCATCGAAGCGGAGCTTGGGCGGACCTGCGTCGTCAGCCTCGAGCCGATGCGCGAAACCATCGCCGAGAACTTCGCGGTCGATTTCACCACCGAGTTCTCGGAAACCGAAGAAGAGGAGGTCGAGGCCGATCTCGACGCGCCGGAGCCTTTGAAGGGCGATCACATCGACCTTGGCGATGTGCTGCTCGAACAGCTCGTGTTGGCCATGGACCCGCACCCGAGGAAGGAAGGCGCCGAGGCGCCGAAGGATCCGGGAGCAGGCAAGGAAAGCTCACCCTTCGACGTGCTCAAGGGGCTGAAGGAATAGGGCTGAAGAAGGATTTCGCCGCGCGGCGAGAAAATGGTCGGAGTGGCCGGATTCGAACCGACGACCCCTTCACCCCCAGTAAAGTGCGCTACCAGGCTGCGCTACACTCCGACCGTCCGCCTAGGCGGGAGCAGGGCAATAACACCCTGTTCCCGAGGCGGCAAGGTCGTTCTCGCTACTTCGGAATGCTGGCCGATTTGTAGAGCCTGACCGGGCGGGCGTTGCCGCAGGCAGGGCCTGCGAGGCTGGTGGACACGGAGAAGATCCGCGCGCCATCAGGGCGCTCTTCCATGCAGGCCGTGCCGAGGTCTTCATAGGCCGCATCCTTGGGCAGGCTTGTCCGGTAATGGACGGTCGAGCCAGCCGGGACCGTTCCCAAGGGCTGTTCGAGTTGGCCCGTGCCGCTGACCAAGCGGTAGCTGCCGCCGGTCGTGACCGTCGGCGCGCGGTAGTCATCCTGACGGATCGTATGCGGAGCATTGGTGTCGACGGTGATGACGGCCGTACCCTGCGCGCTGGCAGGGGCGGGATTGCTGTTGATATAGATGACTACAGGCGCGCTGGCCGGGGGCGTGGCACGGGTGACGACATTCGTCGCCGTCGTGATTGGCGGTGTGTCGATCAGCCGGTCGGTGGTCGGGGCCACAGCCGGACTGGCGTAAGTCTCAACCCTCGGTGTGACGGAAGCCACACGGGCAGGGGCGGGGGAGAAGCGCTGGCCTTCATAGACAGAGCCGCGAATATTCGGAATACGGAGGGTCTGGCCGACACGAAGGGCATGCGGGTTGGACAGCGACGGATTCGCTGCCATGATCGCGGCGACGGTGGTGTCGCAATATTCCGCAATGTCGCTGACCGTGTCGCCATAGGCCACCGTCACGACGGGCTCGCAATCGCCGTCGAAACGCTCGGCGGTCACATCGTCGAAAACGGTGTGGGCATACCGCGCTCCCGCAATGCCGCGATAATCGTCCCGGACGTTCGCCACTTCATACGGGCTCACATCGTCGTAGCGGCTGTAGCGGTCATAGGTCTGGACCGATGCCGCACGCGTCACGGGGATTTCTGCGCCGTAGCGCCCGTACGGGTCGTAGTCGCTTGCGCAGGCGCTGAGCGCGGTGCTGCTGAGGATGGAAAGCGTCAGTAATCGTCCGTTCTTCATTTGTCAGGCTCCTTCCATGAGGAACAACGTCTGACAGGAAAACGAACAGGGCACCGCGCGCGTTCCGGAATGGAACACACGAAACGGTGCGCTTTAGCGCTCGTGAACAAAAAGCGAGGGCGCTCAGCCGGACGTGATCAGACCAGCTTGCTGATGACGTTCCGGGCGCTCTTCACGTCGGCAAGGAGACCTTCGAGTTCCTTCAGGAGCTCGGACGTGTTGGCGTCTGCGGTCCCGGCGGAGGAGGGCGCGACGTCACCCCTGCCGATTGCCGCCACGTGGTCGGCGCCGTCGGACTTCAGGATCTTCTGGACGCCCTTGGTGGTGTAGCCCTCTTCGTGGAGCAGGCGCTTGATGCCCCGCAGCAGCTCGATGTCCTGCACCCGGTAGAGCCTGCGTCCGCCCGCGCGGCGCATCGGCCTGACCGGGGAGAAAACGTCCTCCCAGTGCCGGAGCACGTGCTGGGCAACGCCGAGCTCCTCGGAAGCCTCCGAGATGGTCCGGAAGGCCGTAGGTTCCTTCGTGATCTTTGTCATTCACCGCCCCGTTCGCGCATGCACTCGTTGATCTTGTCCTTGAGAACATGACTCGCTCGGAAGGTCAGTACCCTCCGGGGGGTAATGGGGACTTCTTCGCCGGTCTTCGGGTTCCGGCCCATCCGCTCGTTCTTCGAGCGGATCTGGAAGGTGCCGAAGCTCGAAAGCTTGACGGTCTCGCCACTCTCGAGACGTTCGGTGATGTGTCCGAGAAGGCTCTCCACGAACGAAGCCGACTCCGATCGGGAGAGGCCCACGTGGCGGTGGACGGCGTCAGTCAGGTCGGCACGGGTTCGCGTACGGGACATGGTGTTCATCCACTCGGTATCAGGGCGGGGGATCGCCCTTTTCACCGACTCGGTAGCACGTCATATCATATGTTCAAAATTTAGGTACGGAGCAGGACTGCGCCCCAAGTGAGGCCGCCGCCCATTCCTTCGAGCATACAGAGCTCGCCGCGGCCGATCCGGCCATCGCGCCAGGCCCGGTCGAAGGCGAGAGGGATGGAAGCCGCTGAAGTGTTTGCGTGTTCCGCAACGGTCGAGATGACCCGGCTCTCGTCGAGTTTCAGCTTTTTCGCGACGCCCACGAGAATTCGCTGGTTGGCCTGGTGGGGGACGAACCAGTCAATGTCGGGAATCGCCACCCCTGCACCCTCTGCGCATTCGACAATCGCGCCGCTGATTCGGCTGACGGCCTCCTTGAACACCTTCGGGCCATCCATGCGGAGGTAGCCCGTCGTCTGGGTCGAGGAGGGACCGCCATCGACATAGAGGATGTCGGAGAGGCTGCCGTCGCAGCGCATGACCGATGCGAGGACGCCGCGATCATCGGTTTCCTGCGCCTCGAGGACAAAGGCGCCTGCGCCGTCGCCGAAGAGGACGCAGGTGCGGCGGTCTTCCCAGTCGAGAATGCGGGAGAAGGTCTCCGCACCAATCACGAGCGCGCGCTTGTGCTGCCCGGTTTCGAGGAGGCTCGCGGTCAGGGACAGGGCGTAGAGAAAGCCCGAGCAGACGGCCTGCACGTCGAAAGCGGCACCGTTCCGGATACCAAGCTCCCTCTGGATCAGCGCTGCACTGGCGGGGAAGGTGTTGTTGGGTGTCGCCGTTGCGAGGACGATGAGGTCGATGTCGCCCGCGTCGAGGCCCGCATCATCGAGAGCCTTGCGCGCGGCTTCGGTGCCAAGGCTGACGGTGGTCTCGCTTTCATCAGCGATGTAGCGCTGGCGAATACCGGTCCGTTCACGGATCCATTCATCCGACGTGTCGATCTTCTCGGCGAGTTCGTCGTTGCTGACGACGCGGGCGGGGAGGGCGCTGCCGACCCCGAGGAGGACAGCGCGCGTCATTCCGCAGCGGCCGCGATGTCTTCGACGTCGACCGACTTGGCGCGGTCGTTCACGCTGGCCACGGTTTTGGCGATGGCGTCGAGGAAGGGGTGCGCCGCGAGTTCTTCCGTGGTCATCAGGGCCGAGCAGATACCCTCCGCCTCGGCACCGCCATGGCTCTTCACGACGAGCCCGCCAAGGCCAAGGAGCGGCGCTCCGTTCACGGAGGCAGGGTCCATGCGCGTCTTGAGCTTCTTGAGCGACGGCATCATCAATGCCGCCCCGGCCTTGGCCATCAGGTTCGAGGTCAACGCTTCCTTGACCCATGCCCCGACAAGCCGGGCGGTCCCCTCGGCTGTTTTCAGTGCGATGTTGCCGGTGAAGCCATCGGTGACGACGACATCAACCTCACCCGAGGAGATGTCGTTGCCTTCGACGAAGCCGCAGAAGGCCATCTCCGGGTCCGCTTCGCGCAGGATCTTGGCGGCGTTGCGGATCAGCGTATTGCCCTTGAGGTCTTCCTCGCCGACGTTCAGCAGGCCGACGACCGGACGCTCCTTTTCCGTCAGTGCACGGTAGTAAGCCTCGCCCATGATCGCGAACTGGACGAGCTGCTCTGCGGTGACTTCGACATTAGCGCCGACATCGAGCACCACGGCCTTGCCCGAGCGGCTGGGCCAGAGCGCGGAAGCAGCAGGGCGATCGATGCCCTCGATCATGCGCAGCTGGAGGCGCGAGATCGCCATCAGCGCGCCCGTGTTGCCGCAGGAAATGACACCGTCCGCGCGCCCTTCCTTCACTGACGCGACGGCGCCCCACATGGAGCTGTCCTTGCTGCGGCGCAGGGCGCGGGCTGGCTTGTCGTCCATGGCGACGACGCCATCGGCGTGCTGGATCTCGACAGGATGGTCACCGATCGGGTGCTCCGCCAGCGCTTCCTCGATGATGTTTTCGCGACCGACGAGAAGGAGCTTGGCCTGCAGGCCGCGGTTCACCGCGATCTGGGCGCCATGGATCACTTCTTTCGGCCCTTTGTCGCCGCCCATCACGTCGACGGCGAGCGTCAGCGCGGTGCGGTCCATCTGCATTGCCATGTCAGGCCCTTTATCCTCTTGCGCCCGCATTTCCGAACAGGCGCAGCCCCAGTCTTGTTTCGTGTCCGCCTCAGGGCAGGATCGCGTCATCAGCCATCTTGGCCGAGCGCAGCCACCATTCCTTGTCAAAGCCCGGTATCTCGAGATTGGCGATGAACTGCTTGGCGCCTTCCTCCCAGGAGAACTTCATGGCGTGCGCACGGCATGCCTCGGGGTCTCTTTTCTCGAGCGCGGTTTCGATGGCGACCTTGAGGTCTTCATGCATGCAGCCGCAGCCCTCCGGAGCATCGCCAAGGATCTCGAGCGGCCCACGGACGGGATAGGCGGCCACCGGTACGCCGCATGCCAAGGCCTCGACATTGACGAGGCCGAAGGTGTCGGTGCGCGAGGGGAACACGAAGACGTCCGAGCCCGCGAAGTGTTTCACCAGGTCCTCATCGTAATGGGTGCCGGCCCAGTGGACGTTCTTGTCCTTGTACTTGGCCTTGAGCTCTTCTTCCTGGGGGCCATGGCCCACCATCACCTTGGTGCCGGGGAGGTCGAGGTCGAGGAAATCCTCGAGCGACTTTTCGACGGCGAAGCGGCCGACATAGGTCATGATCGGGCGAGGAAGGCCGTCATAGACATTCGTTTCCATCGGCCGGAACTTCTTCGTGTCCACGCCGCGGGCCCAAAGCTTCATGTTCTTGAAGCCCTTGGCTTCGAGTTCCTCCATCAGGCCCGGCGTGGCCACCATCAAGGTCTCCGCGTCATTGTGGAAGTCACGCAGCAGCGCGTAGCCCCAGTCGATCGGAAACCGGATCCGGTCATAGGCGTATTCGGGGAAGCGGGTGTGAAAGCTCGTGGTGAACGGGAATTTCCGCCGCTTGCAGAAGCGCCGCGTGGCACGGCCGATCGGGCCTTCCGTCGCGATGTGGATCGCGTCCGGCTGGAAAGCGTTGATCATCGAGGCGACCTTCCGGTTCGGGAAGAGCGACAGGCGGATTTCCGGGTAGCTCGGCATCGGGACCGAGTGGAAATCCTGCGGGGTGATGTAGAGAACTTCGTTGCCGAAACTCTTGAGGATGTTGCCCAGCGTATCGAGCGTGGTGACAACCCCGTTGAGCTGCGGTTTCCACGCATCGGTGGCGATCACGATCTTCAGGCCGCTCTGGGAATTCGGCATTTCGAATTTCCGCTTCGGCTTGGAGATATTGCGGACCTTGCGGCCGAGGTTCTGGAGGCGTCCGCTCGGGTCGGCGGACGCGGTGCTGGTGGGCTCAGTGCTCATGCTGGCGCATTAAACTGACTGCGGTCCCGTGTCACCACACGGCTGAAGCAGGCCCGGCTGAAAGCCCCGAGGGGGTGAGGTGTTTTGGCCGATTTGTTGTGCACTGCAAAAAAGAGCTTGCACAAAGAAAGGGCCGATGCCATTTTATGGCTGTCGGCCCTTGGTCGACGTGCCCTTCCGGGCGTTTCCTCCCTAAGACTGGTCGCGACTTCGGTCGCGGCCTTTTTTTTTTTGAGCTTTTGTCAGTTTTTGAATCGCCGGGCAAGCGATTTCGAAACCGTAAGGCAACCCCTTGCGATTCTTTAGAGTTTTCTACTCCGCAGCCACGGCGGCGGGAGCATTTAACATCAAAACCCGGTCGATGACGTTCTCGATTCTCGCAGCGAAGGCAGCGAAGTCACGTCCTCGCGCGACACGGCGCTCGTCCATGTACAATGAGCGGTTGATTTCGATTTGGAGGACGCCAACCCGATCGGCCGGGCGCCCGTAGTGCGCCGCAACATAGCCGCCGGCATAGGGCGCGTTGCGCGTCACCGTGAAATCCTCAGCCCTGAAGGCGTCCTCCCAAAGGCTCGCCTGCTCCTCGGTGCAGGAGGCGCCGTGGAGGTCGCCGAGAACAATGTCGGGCAACCTGCCTGACGACCCCGCCGATGACGGCATCGAGTGCCAGTCGACGACCAGCACGCTGGGAAAGCGGCGCCGAGCCTCCTCGATCAACCCTCCAAGGGCCTTGTGATACGGCCGGTAGCAGTGCTTGAGCCGGGACTTTGCCTCGCTTGAAGGAAGGCGGGAGGGGTAGATCTGGCGGCCATCGGCTGCGAGCTTCGGGATGACACCGAAGCCCGCGACGACCCGGTTGCTCCGGCTTTCCGACGCATCATCGAGCGGACCCGAGAAGAGAAGGGGGTCAAGCTCCCGCGGCGAGCGGTTCACATCGACGAAAAGGCGCGGGAAGGAAGCTCCGAGCACCGGCACGAGGTCCTGCGCCATTTGCGGGATCAGCTGGTCGACATAGGCGTCTTCGGAACGGCGGAGCGTTTCGAGGGGAAGCGGCGAGAGACCGAGCAGCTTCCTCGGATAATCGCGGCCGGAATGGGGACAGCAGAAGATGAAAGGCTGTCGCCAGTCGGCCGGGCGGCTGAGGGTATGACCCGGATAGCTGTCCTTGACGATACGAGCGACCATGCTGCCCCGCTGAGCTCTCGCTAGACGTAGCAAGGATTCCTGACGTGAGAACCCAAAAATGTGTCACTTCGATGTCGCGCCCGGAGCGGCGATCTGTGAACACTGTCGGGTGAGGAAAGGTCGTGGCTTCACGCGGGATTAAGGAGGGTCTACGTATCATGCGCGCGTAGACGAGAAGGAAGACAAACGATGGCCGCCATTCTCCTGGCCGAAGACGACGAGTCGATGCGCGCATTTCTGAAGCGCGCGCTGGAGAGAGCCGGCCATGTGGTCGTCGATGCGGGGCAGGGCGATGAAGCGCTGTCGGAACTGCAGCTTCGCGAATTCGACCTCCTGCTGACGGATATCGTCATGCCGGTGATGGACGGCATCGAGCTGGCGCGCCGCGCCGCCGACATCGATCCTGCGATGAAGATCATGTTCATCACAGGCTTCGCCGCCGTCGCGCTCAACCCGGCGAACCGTACCCCGCAGGAAGCGAAAGTGCTCTCGAAGCCCTTCCACCTGCGTGACCTCGTCGACGAGGTGGACCGCCTGATCGCTGCCTGACCTCCTGGTCACTTTTTGCGCCTGCGCGCCTTGTAGACGGCCGGAGGCGTTCTTATCGTATATCGGTAAGAGTAAGGAGGCACTCCATGATCAAATTCGCCCTGCCGCTCGCGGCGCTTTCCGCTGTCGCCTTGTCCGGCTGTGTCATCACAGACGCAGGTGACTGGGACGACGACGGCACGACGCTCTCCGAGCGTACGCGTCTCGCCATCGAAGCCTGCGGCGCGGGCAATGTGGCTGAAGTGACCTCGAAGGGGTTTACGTGCAAAACCTTCTCCGAAGGCGCCGTCAACCGCCCCTAAGCGCTTGCAGCATCGGAGCGCCGACGCTAAGGGCCGGCGCTCTGGTCGCGTAGCTCAGCGGTAGAGCACTCGCTTCACACGCGAGTGGTCACTGGTTCGATCCCAGTCGCGACCACCATTCGCAGCCGGTCCGCGTGAGTGGATCAAGACCTCCGGGCAGGTTTTGAAGGCGAAGAATGCAGCGGTAGCTGCCGACCCAGCTCTCAGCATCGACAATGGTCCGGTCGCGCCGCGGGCGCAGCCTCGAGCTCTCTGATCGAGCAGTCCTGGTGCTGAGGGATTGCTCCGTCAGCATTCACTGTACTGATTAAACCTCCTCGCAGCCGTTCATCGCTGCGCCTGATTTCCTATTGATTCAGATTGATTAGCCTATTCAGCGGCCTGCGACATCCTGTTGACAGGTTTTGCGCGCGCGTTACCGTCGGGCCATAACAACAAAAAAGCCACCAGAATAAACGCCTAGGGAAACGCCACATGATTACCTTCAAATCCGTCTGCCGCATGAGCGGCAGCGCAGCCGCGCTTATGGCCGGCCTTCTCGGCGCCGCATCGGCGCAGCAGCCGAGCAGTGTCGCGCTCGTCGGCAGCCTTCAATCCGAGCTTGGCTGCCCAGGAGACTGGCAGCCTGACTGCCCGGCCACGGAGCTTTTCTTCGACGGATCGGTCTGGATCCGGAGTTTCGACGTCCCGGCGGGGGCCTATGAATTCAAGGTCGCGCTGAACGACAGTTGGGCGGAGAATTACGGTGCAGGCGGAGCGCCGAACGGTGCGAACATCCCGATGTCGCTGGCGACCATGACCACGGTCACCTTCATCTATGACCACGCGACGACGACGATCTCCAGCGATGCGCCGATCCCCGAGCCCGCGGCGGTGACCATCGCCGGCAGCCTGCAGTCGGAGCTTGGCTGCCCCGGTGACTGGCAGGCCGATTGCGCCGCGACGCACCTGACCTTCGATCCTGACGACGGGGTCTGGCAGGAAACCTTCAGCGTCCCGGCGGGTGACTGGGAGTACAAGGCGCCGCTCAATGATTCGTGGGCTGAGAACTACGGTGCGGGAGGGGTCCGGGACGGCGCCAATATCGGCCTGAGCCTCGCCTCCGCGCAGGACGTGAAGTTCTATTTCTCCAATGCGACCAAGTGGGTGACGGATAATGTAAATTCGCGGATCGTCACCGCGGCGGGCAGCTTCCAGTCAGAACTCGGTTGCCCTGGCGAATGGCAGCCATGGTGCCTCCAGTCATGGCTGCAGGACCCCGATGGCGACGGCTTCTTTACCTTCGCGACCCGGAAAATCCCAGCAGGCAACTACGAGGTGAAGGCTGCGGTCAGCGAGGGCTGGTCCGAGAATTACGGCGCAGGTGGCGTGCCCAATGGCGCGAATATCGGCTTCTCTGTGGCCAATGATGGCGACCAGGTGGTGTTCACCTTCAACTCGGCGACCAATGAGCTGGACGTCGGCGGCGATCTTCCGAAGGGAGACCTGTCGACGGCGAGGGCCTACTGGCTGGCCGAGGACGTGATCGCCTGGGACGTTCCGCAAGAGTCGACCGTCCGTATCCATCATGCCGACCAGGGCGGCCTGACAATCACCAAGACGGGGGTGCAGGGCGGCACGGCCATCACGCTGTCGCCGGTGGGAACGGTCAGCGGTGCCGAGGCGCAGAAGTTCCGTCACCTGACAGGCTTGCCGACCTACCAGATCCCCGGTGCCGACCGCGCGATGATCGATGACATCCTGCGGGGCCAACTGGTCCTCAGCGCCACGGATACGGCGGGGGCGCCGATAGACGCCACGGCGATCCAGTTCCCGGGCGTGCTCGATGATCTTTATGCGAATGACGAGGATATGGGCGTCGTCTGGAACGGCGTGACCCCGACGATCAGGCTCTGGGCCCCGACGGCGCACAATGTGAAGCTGCATCTTTTCGACAGCTCCGACCAGAGCCAGGGCCCGAGCCAGGTGCTGCCGATGGTCCGGGACGACGCGACAGGCAACTGGTCCGTGGTCGGCGCACCCGGCTGGAACCGGAAATACTACCTCTTCGAGGTCGAAGTGTTTGTCCGCTCGACGGGGCAGGTCGAGACCAATCTGGTCACCGATCCCTATTCCTTGTCGCTGTCGATGGACAGCCTGCGCTCGCAGATCGTCAACATGGACGACGGATCGCTGAAGCCGAGGAAATGGGACAAGCTGAAGAAGCCCGCCTTCGCCGCACCGGAAGACGCGGTGGTGTACGAACTTCACGTCCGGGATTTCTCGATGAGCGACCCCGAGGTGAAGGGCGTGCGCAAGGGCACCTTCATGGCATTTGACCGTCCGGCGGGCAGGGGACTGCGCCACCTGCGCAACCTCGCGAGATCGGGCCTGACCCATGTCCACCTGCTGCCTGCCTTCGACTGCGCCACGATCCCCGAGGACAAGTCGGCATGGAAGACACCGGGCGACCTGTCGATCTATCCTCCGGACTCGGACCAGCAGCAGGCCGCGATCGCGCAGATCCGCGACGAGGACGGCTTCAATTGGTGCTATGACCCGTTCCACTACACGGTGCCCGAGGGTTCCTATTCGACCGAGCCTGACGGCCCCGCGCGGATCCGCGAGTTCCGGACCATGGTCTCGGGCCTCAACCGCCTCGGCCTGCGCACGGTGATGGACGTCGTCTACAACCACACTTCCGGAAGCGGGCAGGGCGATAAGTCCGTGCTCGACAAGGTGGTTCCGGACTACTACCACCGTCTGAATGCGGATGGTTTCATCGAGACGTCGAGCTGTTGCGCCAACACCGCGACCGAGCACGCGATGATGGAAAAGCTGATGCTCGACAGCCTCGAAGTCTGGGCACGCGACTACAAGGTCGATGGCTTCCGCTTCGATCTCATGGGTCACCACACGAAAGAGAATATCGAAAAGGCGCGTGACCGATTGCAGGCCCTGACGTTGGAAGAAGACGGCGTCGATGGTTCCTCGATCTATCTGTACGGTGAGGGCTGGAACTTTGGAGAGGTCGGAAATGATGCGCGCTTCACCCAGGCGACCCAGCGCAACATGGGTGACAATACGGGCGTTGGCAGCTTCAACGACCGCATCCGCGATGCCGTGCGGGGCGGCGGGCCATTCGACACGGGCATCGACCACGTAAGGCGGCAGGGCTTTGCCAACGGATTGTTCCTCGACCCGAATTTCGTGAATTCGGGCAGCCAGGGCGAGAAGGATGAACTCCTTGCACAGAAGGACTGGATCCGGCTGAGCCTCGCCGGTGCGCTCGAGGATTACACCTTCGAGAACCAGTTCGGCGACGTGGTGCCTGCCTCACAGATCAACTACTTCGGCAATCCGGGTGCGGGGTACACGTCCGACCCGCAGGAGGTCATCAACTACGTCGCTGCCCACGACAACGAAACGCTATACGACATCAACGCCTACAAATTGCCCCGGTCGGCGACACCTCTTGACCGGGTGCGCGCACAGGTCTTTGCCACGGCAATGGTGATGTTCGCGCAGGGCGTGCCGTTCATCCATGCCGGGCAGGAGATCTCACGCTCGAAGTCGATGGACCGGAACAGCTACAACTCCGGGGACTGGTTCAATCATCTGGGCTATGACTACACCGACAATGGCTGGGGCCGCGGGCTTCCTCCGGCCGGTGACAACCAGGCGAATTGGCCCGAGCAGGCGGCGCTGCTGGCCGATCCTTCACTGGCGCTGGACGAGGACCTCATCAAAATGAACGCGGAGATGTTCCGTGAACTCCTGAGGATCCGGAAGTCACATCCGCTATTCCGTATGCAGACGGCAGACGAAGTGAAGCAGAAGCTGCACTTCTACAACACGGGCCCGAACCAGAACCCGGCGCTCATCGTCATGGGGCTCGGCGATGATCCTGCGGCCCCCGAGGTCGTGGTGGTCTTCAACGGTGCGCCGGACGCGCAGACCTTCGCCATGGCCGGCAAATTCGAACTGCACCCGGAGCAGAAAAGTTCGATCGACCGTGTGGTCCGCCGCGCAGAGCATGACGGCCATGGCTTCGAAGTTCCCGGCCGGACGGCTGCGGTCTTCCTGGGCAATCCGTCGAACGGAAAATAAGCCGCCTACGGATTGCCAGACTTCGGCCGGGAGAGCGATCTCCCGGCTTTTTTATGCGTCGGTCGATGCTGGAGCAGCCCATTTGCGTCCGATAGCGCGCGCCCAGAAGGCTGCATTGATGCCGAGCATGGAGAGGGCTGCGGCCCAGAACGCTGATCCGAAAGGCACTTCGCTCGCAGCGCCCAAGGGAGAGAAAACGAGGTAAAGAAGCACGACTGCCGAGGCGAGGGTAAGGGAGGTCTCGCCTGCGAAGCGCCACGGGGTCATGTCGATGATTGCCTCGCGCTCGCGCTGCTTCGCGGCGGAAGGCTTCCAACGGCCGATGGCGAGCATCAGCGCGACTTCGATGGCGAAGAGAACCGCGTACTGATGGATGAAATGGATGTCGAGAATGGTGAAGGGCGCGAAGCGGAGAAGGCCATAGGCGACGAGGTGGAAGCCGATCATCACCTTTGCCGCGAGGGGCGGGACGCGCTTGGTGAAGATCCCGACAATGACAATGGCGATGATTGGGATGTTGTAGAAGCCCGTGAAGACGCGGATCACCTGCCACAGCCCGGCTTCGGCGAAGCTGAGCATGGGGGCGGCGGCGAAGGAGAAGACGGCGATCACCACGCTCGCGATCTTGGCCATGTGGATGAGATCGGCTTCGCTCGGTTCGCGTTTCCTGAGCGGCGCCAAGATGTCGAGGGTGAAGAGCGTGGCAGCGGAGTTGAGGAGCGAATTGAAGGAGCTGAAGACCGCGCCGAGCAGAACGGCGAGGAAGAAACCTGAAAACGCCTTGGGCAAAACGTCGGAGACGAGCCTCGGATAGGCTTCGTCAATGCCCCCCAGAGCCGGACCGTACAGGTGGAAGGCGATGACGCCGGGGATCATCATCATGAAGGGGACCATGACCTTGAAGAAACCTGCGAGAAGGACGCCCTTCTGGCTCTCCTTAAGTGACGCGCCGCCGAGCACGCGCTGGATGACGTATTGGTTCGTGCACCAATAGAAGAGATTGGCGAAGACCATGCCCGTGAAGATGGTGCCGAAGGGTGTGGGATCGGTCTCGCTGCCGATGGCGTTCAGCTTCTCCGGCGCGGCTTGCGTCAAGGTGCGGAGGCCAGAGACGATGTCGCCCTGGCCGAGGGCGAGGAGGCCGAGGACGGGCACGGCGACCCCGACGATGAGAAGGCCCACCCCGTTCAAGGTATCGGAAATGGCTACGGCGCGGAGGCCGCCGAAGATTGCATATATTGCCCCGATGAGGCCGATGACGATGACCGTTAGCACCAGTGCCGGAAACTTCGCGAGGCCCGTGACGGCTTCCACGTCGAAGAGCGCCATCACCGCAAGGGAGCCGGAATAGAGGACCGACGGGATCGTCACCAGGCCGTAACCGATGATGAAGAGGAGCGCGGAGAGCCTGCGCACGTCCTCGTCGAAACGGTCGCTCAGGAACTCGGGGAGGGTCGTGAACGCTCCGCGGAGGTACTTCGGGAGGAAAATGAGCGCCATGGCGATCGACGCGATGGCGGCTGTCACCTCCCACCCCATGCTCGACAGGTTCGCGCCATAGGCCGAGCCGTTCAGGCCGATCATCTGCTCTGCCGAGAGGTTTGTCAGGAGGAGAGAGCCTGCGATGAAGCCTGCCGACAAGCCGTGCCCCGCGAGGAAGTAGCCGTCCTTCGTTGCGACTTCGCCGCGGGTCTTGAGATAGCTGATCCACGCCACGAGCCCCATGAAGAAGGCGGAGGAGAGGGCGGTGAAGACGAGGTCGCCATTGTCCATGACACCCGCCTAGCGGGCTTTGGCAACTGCCGTCACCCGCTGGTGACGTTTGACCGGGTAGGTGCGGGATCCCATAAGGTCGCCATGCAAAAACACGGAGGGAACGATCCGATGCGTTATCTTCTAGCCGGCCTTTCGGCCAGCCTGATCGGTATCGCCCACGCAGCCCCGATTGAAGACATCAGGGTTCCCGGCATTGTCTATGACGCCGATGTGCAGACCCCGGACGAATATCTGGGGCACGGACTTGGCGACAAGCCGGTGCGTCATGACCAACTGGTGGGTTATCTATCCGGGCTGGCGGAAACCTCCGACCGGATCAAGGTCGAGACGATCGGCTACACCCATGAGCGGCGCCCGATCCTCTTCTTCACCGTAACCTCGCCCGAGAACCATGAGCGGCTGGACGAGATCAAGCAGCGGCACCTTGCATCGCTCGAGAGCGGCGAGGAACCGAAGGGCGACCAGCCGTCGATCATCTGGATCAATTATGGCGTCCACGGAGCGGAATCGGCAGGCATGGATGCCTCGATCCCGACGCTTTACCACTTCGCCGCGGCGCAGGGTGATGAGGTCGAGCGGCAGCTTGATGAGAGCGTCATCCTGATCGTTGCGATCCTCAACCCTGACGGCCACTCACGCCGCGCGGACCATGTGGAGACCTTTTCCAGCGTCGTGCCGGTGACGGACCCCGCCCATGCGCAGCACCAGCTCTGGGTCGAGGCGCGGACGAACCACTACTGGTTCGACCTCAACCGCCAGTGGCTGCTGCTGACCCAGCCGGAAGCGAAAGCCTGGACGACGAAATGGCAGGAATGGAAGCCGCAGGTTTCCGGTGACTTCCACGAGATGGGCTCTCAGTCCACGTTCTATTTCCACCCAGGTGAGCCAAAGCGGAAAAACCCGCTGATCCCTGATGAAGCGCGGGATCTGACGAAGAACATCGCCGACCGGCACCGGGAGTTCCTCGACAGCGAGGCACGGCTCTATTTCACCGAGCAGGGTTTCGACAATTTCTACATCGGCAAGGGCTCGACCTATCCGCAGGCCAATGGCGGGCTGGGTATCCTGTTCGAGGTCGGCGCGGCGCGCGGCGGCGCGATCGAAAGCCCGTCAGGAGAGCGTTCCTATGCGGACAATATCAGGACACACTTCCGCACGACCCTGACAACGATCCAGGGAACGCTGGACCAGCAGGAGGAGATCGCCGCCTACCAACGCAACTTCTTCCAGAGCGCGCTAAAAGAGGCCGAGGACGACCAGACCAAAGCCTATGTCTTCACGACCAATGGCGACCGGACCCGGCGGACGCGGTTCCTTGAGCTCCTGAAGAGTCACGACATCAAGGTGCACCGCCTCGCCGAGGACATCGAGATCGGCGGCAAGACCTATGCCGCTGCATTGAGCTTCGTCGTTCCGATGGACCAGATGCAGTATCGGATGGTGCGCGGTGTCTTCGACCGGGTGACCGATTTCGAGGAAAACATCTTTTATGACGTCAGCGGATGGACGCTGCCGCTCGCTTATGACGTGGACTACGCTCCGCTCAAGTCTCGCGTGGCGCGGGGGGAAGATGCTGGCCGGTTCAATCCCGACCTACTGGGCGCGGAAGTGACCGAGATCGAGAAGCCGACGGCGTCGCGGCCCTCCGAGGCGAGCTATGGTTATGTCTTCGAGTGGACGGACAGGAATGCCGCGAAGGCGCTTTATCGCCTGCTTTCGGAGGACGTGCTGGTGCGCGTGGCGCTGGAGCCGTTCGAGGTGCGGGGCGAAGAGGGCCTCATGAATTTCGAGGCCGGCGCTGTCTTCGTGCCGATGGCGCGGCAGGAGGTCAGTAAGCGAACCATCCACCGCATGATGCAGGCGATCGCGCAGGACGAGGGCGTTGAGATCCACGCCGTTACCTCCGGTGCCGGTGACGTGGCCACGGCTTCGCTCGGCGGCGGCAGCTTCCGCCCGGTGGAAGAGCCAAGCGTTCTTCTCCTGTTCGATGACGGCCTGTCGCGCTATGATGCCGGCGAGGTCTGGCACCTGCTCGATTTCGAGATGCGGATGCCTGTCACTCTTCGGCGCAAGGATCAGCTGGGCGGTCTTGACTGGTCACGTTACACGCATCTCGTCATGGTCGGCGGCGGCAATGTCGCGCTGAGCGACGCGGCGACCGAGCGCGTGAAGCAATGGGTGCGCGAAGAGGGCGGCACGGTCGTGGCGCTGCGCCAGTCGGCGCACTGGGCGCAGGACACCTTCCTCGACGCCGGAAAACGGGAGAAGCCCGCCGACGAACAGGACGCAGACCATCAGAAAAAGCTGCGCTTCAATTATGCGGAGATGGACGTTCGCGATGCGGAGCATGTCATCGGCGGCGCGATCGTTGCAACTGATCTCGACACGACGCATCCGCTGGGCTTCGGCTATGGCGACCGGATGCTTCCCGCGCTACGGAACACCACGGCTGTGCTCGACTGGCCGAAGGGCAATCCTTACGCGGTGGTTTCGGCCTATCCGAAGGAGGACGTGCTGCTTTCGGGCTATGTCTCGGAGAAGCGACGCGGCGAGCTGGCCGATACCCCTGCGGTGATTGCCCAGCCGCTCGGGCGGGGGAACATTGTGCTTATCGCGGATAACCCGGTCTTCCGGGGGACGTTCCTCGGGACGAACAAGCTGTTCCTCAACGCGATCTTCTTCGCCGACCTGATGGATGCTCCTTCCGGTGATTACGCGGTGGAGGAGTAGGCTCTGCCGCATTGGCGTTCCGGGGTCGCTCTTCAAGTGCCCCGGAATGGCAGGTTGCTACCTCAAGCCTCGGGGCAAGCCTTCCCAGCACTTGGCATAGTCCGTGTCCCGCTTGAGTTTGCTGCCGGAAAAGGCCGTCGGTTGCTGGACGAGGCGGGTTTCGAACATGAAGGCCATGGTGCCTTCGAGCTTTTGCGGGCTGAGGTCGTGGTTGGTCGCGGCCTTGTGGGCCTCGGCATCGGGACCGTGGGGGAGGCCCGCATTGTGAAGGGACATGCCGCCAGGGACGAAGCCGCCTGGCTTTGCATCGTACACGCCGTAAACGAGGCCCATGAATTCGCTCATCACATTAATGTGGTACCAAGGCGGACGGAAGGTTTCCTCCATGACGAGCCAGCGATCCGGGAAAATGACAAAGTCGCAGTTCGCGGTGCCCGGTATCTCTGACGGGCTCGTCAGCACCGTGAAGATCGACGGGTCGGGGTGATCGAAACTGATCGAGCCGATCGTGTTGAAGCGGCGCAGGTCGTATTTGTAAGGCGCAAGATTGCCGTGCCATGCGACGACATCGAGCGGCGAGTGATCGAGCTCCGTGCGGTAGATCTTGCCTGACCACTTGGCGACAAGCTCGAATGTGCGTCCGCTGTCAATGTCTTCATAGGCGGCCGCGGGGTAGAGGAAGTCACGGGGGCTGGCGAGGCTGTTCGCGCCGATCGGGCCGCGCTCTGGCAGGGTGAGGGCCTGGCCATAATTCTCAAGGATGTAGCCGCGGATTTCGCCGTCGTGCTCGACACGGAACTTGACGTTGCGCGGCACACAGATGACCTCGCCAGCCGATGCCGAGAGGACGCCAAGCTCTGTCACGACACGGATGGACCCCATTTCCGGCAGGAGCAGCATTTCGCCGTCCATGTTGACGAAGATGCGGTCCGTCATCGGCTGGTTCGCGGTGAAGACGTGGGAGGCGATGCCTGTCCCCTCAGCCGCGCTGCCGCAGGTGGTGATGGTGTGGAGGCCGTCCACGAAGTCGTGGGCTTCGGACGGCATGTCGACCGGTGACCAGCGGAGCTGGGCTGCGGGAAGGCCGCTCTCCTCGGGATTGGGGGCCGTGCGGAGTTCCTTCGCGATGCCGGGAGCGGGCTCGAGATCCTTGATGTGAAGGACTGACGGCCTGATGCGGTAGAGCCAGGAGCGCCGGTTGTGGGCCAATGGCGCGGTGAACGCGGTGCCGGAAAGCTGCTCCGCGTAGAGACCGAAAGGCGGCTTCTGGGGCGAGTTTCGGCCGATGGGCAGAGCGCCATCCACGGCTTCCGTGGCGTGGTGGCTGCCGAAACCGACGCTGTAGGAGCCTCCCGCGTCCGAAATCAGGCCGCCTTTGAGAAGGGTTTCCTCGGTCATCGCTTCGTCCTCCGCCATTAGTTTCAGATGAAACTATCTTGCTGCCCTGCCGGAGGCAAGCATCGATGGCGGCAAGTGTGGCCCCGCGCGGCGAGGCGCGCTATGGCCCCGGACAACAAATGACACCCAAGGGAGAAACTGATGGATATCAAAGGCAAGGGCGCAATCATCACCGGTGGTGCATCGGGCCTTGGCGGCGCGACGACGCGGCTTCTGGCAGAAGCAGGCGCGAAAGTCCTGATCCTCGATCGCGACGAGAAGAAGGGCAACGCGCTGGCCGAGGAACTGGGTTCCGACGTTCACTTCGCCATGGTCGATGTCACCGACGAGAAATCCGTCGAGGGCGCGGTCGAGAAGGCGATGAACGAGCTTGGCGGCGTCCATGTCGCTGCGAACTTCGCCGGCATTGCTTGGGCCCAGAAGGTCATCGGCAAGCACGGTCCCCATTCGCTCGAAGCGTTCCAGCAGGTCATCAATGTCAACCTGGTCGGCACCTTCAACGTGATCCGGTTCGCAGCGGCAGCGATGGTGAAGAACGATCCCGATGCTGATGGCCAGCGCGGCGTCATCATCAACACCGCATCCATCGCTGCCTTTGAAGGCCAGATGGGGCAGGCGGCCTATTCTGCGTCCAAGGGCGGCATTGTCGGCATGACCCTGCCAATTGCTCGCGACCTCGCCCGCGAGGGCATCCGCTGCAACACCATCGCGCCGGGTCTCATCAAGACCCCGCTGTTCGAGGGCCTGCCGGAAGAGGCCGTGGCATCGCTGAGCGAACAGCCGCTCTTCCCCAAACGTCTCGGCGACCCTGCCGAAATCGCGCACACGGCGAAGTTCATCATCGAGAACAACTATGTGAACGGCGAGACCATCCGCGTTGATGGCGGCATCCGGATGCAGCCGCGCTAAAATTCTGGCGAGGACGGGGAGACGATCATGACGCTGACATTCTATGACTGCTCGACGGCTCCCAGCCCTCGCCGGGCGAAGATCGCGCTTCTGGAGAAGGGGCTGGATTTCGATACCATCGAGATCGACCTGCGTTCGGGAGAGCAGATGGGCGAGGCTTTCCGTGCCATCAACCCTCAGTGCACGGTGCCTGCGCTGAAGCTCGACGATGGAACTGTCCTGACCGACAACCACGGCATCCTTGCCTGGCTCGAGGCTGCCCATCCGGAACCGCCGCTGCTCGGTACGACGCCGATCGAGAAGGCGGATGTGATGAGCTGGGTGACCCGGTGCGAGTTCGAAGGCCTTCTTGCCGTCGCCGAGGTGGTGCGGAACTTCGCGCCGCAGATGAAGGGCCGCGCCCTGACAGGCCCGGTGGATTTCGACCAGATTCCGGCGCTGGTCGAGCGCGGGATCAAGCGGATTGCCGCTTTCTGGGACGTGCTCGAAGAGCGTCTTGATGACAGGGAATATGTCGCGGGCGACCATTTCTCGGCCGCGGATATCACGGCGCTCGTGGCTGTCGATTTCTCGAAGGTCGCACGTCAACGTCCGGGTGAGGACAAGACCAACATCTGGCGCTGGCGGGAGGCAATGAATGCGCGGGAGAGCGTCGCAGCGACGAATTTCGCCTAGCCGGTGGTCTTTGCACCAAGCATTCTGAGGATATAGGGGATGGCCTGGTCGAGCGTTCCGCCGTCCGGTGCCTCCTCAAGCTCCGCCACGCAGAGCGGATGGAAGAACCGTAGGCCGATGATGTGCACCACCTGGGCCGCGTCGTCGATGTCCGGGATATCGAACTCTCCGCGTTCGACACCATAGGCGATGATGTCCCGAGCCGTGGCAAGCAGACCGACCCGGTAGTCGATAACCTCCTGCCATCGCTCCTCGATCGCTGCAGCAACCATGTCGTGAACCCGCGCGCGTTCCGTGAACGTCTCATAGGTCAGCCTGTTCACGGTACGGAAGAACTCTTCCAGCCTTTCAGCGGCGCTTTCCTTCTTCCACGCCTCCGTGCGGGCAGCGTGCAGCTTGCCCTGTAGCTTGCGCTCCGCGATGGCGCGGTTGATCTGGCCTTTGGTGCCAAGGACCCGATGCACATTGGCGGGACTGAAGCCGCAGGCGCGAGCAATGTCCGCAACCGTGGTCTTGTCATAGCCAATGTCCGTGAACAGCCGATCCGCGTTGTCGAGGATCAGGTTCCGGGTTTCTTCCTCCGTCAGGTTCAGTCGCGGCAATGGGGCACTCCTTACGGCGGCGGTGCTTACAGCAGATTCTGACGAATAACTAGTGACAAAAACCAATATTCGTCATATATCACTCCTCACATTTCGGTCTGGTGAGGCCGCAAGCCGAGGAAACAAGCCATGCGCAGGTCCATCAGATCGACCGGGCGAGGAGCCCTTTGGCTCGCGACTGCGGCGACGATTGGCGTGGGAGCGCTGCTGGGCGGCCGCGCTGTCGTCACCGCAAATGCTGAAGACGGGGTTGCAGCGGAGCCACTGCCCGTGGCGGTGTTCGAGGCTCGCTACCAGGACAGCTTCGAGGAGCGCCGGCTCTTCTCCGGCCGGATTGCGCCGGCGCAGGTTGCCGATGCAGGGTTCCAGCTTCCGGGCGAGGTGGCCGAGGTGCTGGTCAGAATCGGCGACCGGGTCGAGAGGGGGGCGCCGCTCGCAAAACTCGATCCCGTACGGATAGAGCTTCGTCGCAGGGAGGTGGAGGCCCAACTCTCCGAGGCGCGCGCCATCCTCGAGCGCGCGGAAGCGACCCTCGCGCGGGTGGTGACCCTCGTCGAGGAAGGCTTCGCCACAGCGCAGGAATTGGACGACGTCACAGCGGAGAGGAACAGCGCTGCGGAACGGGTGCGGCTCCGCGAACGCAGTCTTGCAAGGGCTGTCGAGGATGCGGACGACACGGTCCTCAAAGCGCCGTTCTCCGGCTTCGTGGTACGCCGTTATGTCGATGCAGGCGAAACCGTCGCAGCGGGACAGCCTGTGGTCAGGCTCAACGAAGCCGCAGCGCTGGAAGCCACGGTCGGTGTGCCGACGGAGCTTGCCGACCAGCTCGTTGTTGGTGAGCGTTATCCTCTTGTCTCTGGTGATCTTGAGGCGGAGGGCATCGTCGAGGGTATCAGCGACGATGTCGACCTGGCGACGCGCAGCCGGGCCGTGCGCCTGCGGATTACAAACGATTCCGGACTGGTGCCGGGAAATCTCATCCGGCTGGCGCTATCGTCGGAACGAAGGGGACGCGGTGCCTGGGTGCCGATAGCCGCACTGCAGGAGGGTTACCGCGGCCTCTGGTCTGTCTACGTCG
This sequence comes from Parvularcula lutaonensis, assembly GCF_014651915.1. Classification (GTDB taxonomy): domain Bacteria; phylum Pseudomonadota; class Alphaproteobacteria; order Caulobacterales; family Parvularculaceae; genus Parvularcula; species Parvularcula lutaonensis. The sequence goes on along the minus strand of NZ_BMXU01000002.1, from coordinate 43,059 downwards.
TTGACAGTGACGAGACGATCCGCCGGAAGGACGTCGAGATCCTCTCCCTGAGCGATGACCGCGCCTTCGTCACGGGGACCCTTGACGATGGCGACAGGGTGGTTTCCAGCTCGACCTTCCGGTTTGTCCGCGGACAGAAAGTCCGGGTGGTGACGGTGAATGCGGGCGAAATGGCTACGTCCGCTGCTGCTTCGACGGTCAGGTAGGAAACGGGCATGAAGACGGTCCTGTTCGACTACCCGCGCGCGCTGGCCATGGTCATCCTCCTGGTCTTGGTGGGCGGTATTGCTGCATTGCTCACCATGCCGCAGCAGGAAGACCCGAAAATACGCAACCGCAGCGCGGTGATCCTGACGGCCATGCCCGGAGCCTCGGCGGAGCGGGTCGAACGTCTCGTGACCCAGCGTATCGAGGACCGGTTGCGGGAGGTCGAAGAGATCGACATCATTCGCTCGACCTCGACGACAGGTCTTTCTTCCGTGAGCGTTGTTCTTCAGGACGCGATTACCGAGACCGACCAGGCCTTCTCGAAAGTGCGTGACCGCCTTGCCGATGCATTGCCGCTGTTGCCCGCAACAGCGTCCGAGCCAAGGTTCATCGACGACCGGGGCTATGCCTTCACCCTTCTCGCGGCGCTCGTCTGGGATGCGGAGAGCACACCGAATCCGCTGATCCTCAAACGCTCGGCGGAAGAGCTGCAGTCCCGCCTGCGCAACGTGCCGGGCACGGAATTCACGAGTATTCATGGAGTCGGCGACGAAGAGATCGCGGTGACGCTGCGATCCGACCTCGCCCAGTCCCTCGGCCTCTCTGAAAGGGACATTGCCGCAGCGCTGGCGGCAGCGGATGCGAAGGTGGCGGCTGGCCAGGTCTTTGGACCGCAGAACGAGATCGCGGTCGAGGTGCGAGGCGAGCTCGATACGCTCGACCGAATTCGCGCCGTACCGATCCGTGAGGGCGCGAATGGCGCACAGGTGAGGATCGGCGACGTAGCCGAGGTCAGCAGGGGGCTGGAAGACCCTGAGGCCGAGACGGCCTTCGTCAACGGCAGGCGTGCCGTGGTTGTCGGCACAAGGATCGATGACGGCCTCCGGGTCGGGCAGTGGTCGGCGCGGGTGCGGGAGGAACTGGCTGCATTCGAGCGAGAGCTTTCGGACGGTATCGCGCTCGACATCGCGTTCGACCAGTCGGTCTACGCAGGGGAGCGGTTCGGCAACCTGCTGGTCAATCTCGGCGTGGGAATCTTGCTTGTCGTGGTGATTCTCTTCTTTACGCTGGGGGTGCGCTCCGCGCTCCTCGTGACCCTGGCGATACCCCTGACGACGCTCCTGTCACTGACGGTCATGAATGCGGTGGGCATTCCGATTCACCAGATGTCGATTACCGGCCTGATCGTGGCGCTCGGTCTTCTCGTCGATGCGGCGATCGTGATGTGCGATGCGGTGGGCCGTGCCCTGCGCAGGGGCCTGACGCCACGCGAAGCTGTTGCAGAAAGTGTAGGGCGCCTCTGGGTGCCGCTGCTCAGTTCGACGGCGACGACCGTGCTTGCGTTCCTGCCAATCACCCTGCTCACCGGGGGAGCGGGCGAGTTCGTCGGGCCGATCGCGGACAGCGTCATCATTGCACTGATCTCTTCGTTCCTGCTGGCCGTGACGGTGATCGCTGCGCTGGCGGGGATGTTCCTGAAGCCTGGCGAATCTGAGACGAAAACCTCTTCTGGCGGGACCGAGTTTCCGGCCGTAGGGGCGGCCTTCAGACGCCTTCTGGAACTGAGCCTGGCCGCGCCGAGGCTGTCGATTGCGGCAGCACTGGTCTTTCCAATGCTGGGTTTCATCGGTGTGACCACGCTCCCGAGCCAGTTCTTTCCCGCCGCGGACCGAAACCAGTTCCACGTCCAGTTGACGCTGCCGCCGCAGGCAAGCCTCGATGAAACGAAGGCCGCCGCGTCGCGTGCGGATGAATTGCTAGAGGCGCATCCCAAGATTGCTTCGGCCGAGTGGTTTGTCGGCAATTCGGTTCCGGCCTTTTACTACAACCTGATGATGAACCGTGATGGTGCGCGGAATTTCGCCGAAGCGATGGTCACGGCTGAAGAGCTCAGCGGGTTGACGGACCTCCTGAACGAGCTCCAGGCGGAGCTCTCCGATGCGCTGCCGAACGTGCAGGTGAATGTCCGCAGCCTTGTCCAGGGGCCACCGACACCTGCGCCTTTCGAGCTACGGATACAGGGCCGGGACCTCCAGACCCTCAAGGAACTGGGCGAACAGGCTCGGCTGATCCTCTCGGAGATCCCCGAAGTCACGGTCTCGACCGCATCGCTGTCGGGGGGTGAACCCAAGCTGTGGCTCGACGCGGATGAAGATGCTGCCCGGCTGGCGGGGCTGTCGCTGCGCGATGTGGCAGGCGGCCTTGCTGCGAAGCTGCAGGGCGTGCCGGGAGGCTCGGTCATCGAGGGGCAGACGGAGATACCGGTGGTCGTGCGCCTTGACGATGCTGCACGCTCGTCGATCGAGGAGGTCAGCTCGGCGACGCTTTCGGTGCGGACGGACACGGGTGTCGGCACGCCTGTGCTGAGCCTTGGTGACCTGACCCTCGAGCCGTCGCCTGCGTCGATCACCCGTTATGAAGGCCAGCGGGTCAACACGATCCTCGCCTATGTCCGTGCCGATGCGCTGCCAAGCGCTGCCGTGGATGCCTTTCAGCGGGCGATCGCTGACGGCCGGTTCGCGATGCCGCCCGGCTATTCCTTCGCGTTTGGCGGTGATGCCGAAGCGCGATCGGACGCGGTCGGAGCATTGCTGGCGTCGGTAGGCCTTATCGCGGTCGCAGCGATTGCCGTCGTTGTCCTGACCTTCGGAAGCTTCAGGCTCGGCGCCGTCGTTCTGGTCGTGGCCGGGCTGTCCATGGGGCTCGGCATGTTGAGCCTGACGATTGCCGGTTACCCGTTCGGGTTCCAGCCAATCATTGCACTGATGGGCCTGATGGGGGTCGCGATCAACGCAGCTATCATCATCCTCTCGACCCTGAAAACCAAACCGGAAGCGGTGGCCGGGGACACTCGTGCCGTGCGCGACGGGGTGCTTGAAACGGCGAGGCACATCACATCGACAACTTTGACGACCTTCGCAGGCTTCCTGCCGCTGATCCTTGCCGAAGGCGGGTTCTGGCCTCCATTCGCGACAGCGATCGCGGGCGGCGTGGTCCTGTCGACGGTGGTGAGCTTCTTCTTCGTGCCCCAGTGCTTCCTGCTTTTGACACGCCAACGGCCTGTGGCTTCCTTTGGGGAGCGGACGCCGGTCATGGAGGGTTATCGCTATGCGCCTGCCTAATATCTTGATCAGTGGCTTGATCGCAGTGTCTTCCGCGGCGGCCGAGGACAATCCGCTGCTCAAGGCCCTTGTGACTTCGAGTCCCGAAATCGCCGCTGCGGAGGCCCAGGCCGAGGCTGCGAAGGCTGAGCTTTGGGCGGCGCGCGGCGCGCGGCTGCCTCAGCTCCGGCTTGAAGGGCAGGCCGGGACGCTGGAGGAAACCTTTCGGGTCAACGGCGTGCCGGGAGAGCTGACAGCCACCCGTGATCCCGCGGCGGCGAGTGCCGTACTCGAGCAGGCTCTTTTCACGTCGGGCAGGATCGGCGGTTCGATCGGCGCAGCGAAGGCGCAGGCTTCGGAGGCGGAGAATCGCGCCGATGCGACGCGTCAGGACATCATCCTCCGGGGTGCGACGGTGATGGCCGACCTCGTGCGGGATCGTGAGATCCTCCGGGCACGAAAGGTGAATGAAGAGGTCCTTGCGGAACGACTGCGCGAGAGCCGTGCAAGGCTCGAAGCGGGCCTCGCCACGGTGACAGACCTGCGCCAGTCAGAAGCAAGGCTCTCGCTTGCCGAGGCAGAGCGCCTTGCCGCGCAGGCGGCGGTGGACCAGTCGGCAGCAGCCTTCATTCGAGTTTTCGGTGTTGCGCCGCCTGAAGACCTGCAGTTTCCGCAGGTTCCCAACGGTTTGCCCGAGACACTGGACGATGCGCTCAGCCGCGCCTTGAGCCTGAATCCCGATCTCGAAGCGGCCAAGGATGGTCAGTCTGCAGCGCGTCAGGCCATTCGAGCGGAACGGGCGCAGCTGCTGCCGCAGGTGAGCCTCAATGCGTCGGCGTCTTACCTCGAAAATCAACGCTTCGGAATCGAGCTTGGCGAGGCCGAGCAACTGGCCGTGACGGTGCAGGGGCGCTGGAACGTCTTCAGCGGCGGCTCAGGCTACGCCCGGACGCGGGCCGCGAAACGGCGGGCGAGTGCGGCGAAGAGCCTGACGCTGGCAACGGAACGGCAGATCCGAGAACAGACGGTCCGGGCCTGGAGCAACGTGGTCGCTGGACGTTCGGTCGCAGCCGCACGCTCTGCCCAGGCCGAGGCCGCGGCGACCGCGGCTGACGGCGTGGCGGCGGAGTTCAGGAACGGCCGCCGGACCCGGCTTGACGTGCTGGACGCGGACCGGGAGCGGACGGAGGCCGAGGTCGGGCTTCTGGCGGCGCGCCGGGACCTCCTGGTCGCGGAGTTCGCCCTGCTGCGGGTGACCGGCCAGCTTTAGGCCGACTCGGTTTCCGGCACGACGCTCGCGCCGAACTGAAGCTCCGCAAGCTGAGCGTAGATACCGCCCTCCTTGATGAGCTGGTCATGGGTACCGGTGGCGATGACCTTTCCCTGGTCGAGGACAATGATCTTGTTCGCGTTCATCACGGTCGAGAGGCGGTGTGCGATGACGACCGTCGTCTTGCTGGCCGTGATGCTGGCGAGGGCCGCCTTGATGGCTGCTTCGCTCTCGGAGTCGAGGGCGCTGGTGGCTTCGTCGAGAAGGAGGACCGGCGTGTCCCGCAGGATGGCCCGCGCAATGGCGATGCGCTGGCGCTGGCCACCAGAGAGGGTGCTGCCGTCCTCGCCAAGCATGGTGTCGTAACCCTGGGGCAGGGCCTCGATGAAGCTGTGGGCGTTGGCGGCTTTCGCTGCCGCGCGGACCTCGGCATCCGTTGCATCGGGACGGGCGAAGCGGATGTTCTCTGCGACGGTGCCCGAGAAAAGCGGTGCATTTTGTTGGACCACGGAAAGCTGGCTGCGCAGCGCTTTGGGGTCGAGGTCGCGCAGGTCATTCCCATCGAGGGTGACGCGCCCTGAGGCCGGGTCGTAGAACCGGAGGATGAGCTGCAGGATCGTGCTCTTGCCTGCCCCCGAGCGGCCGACGAGGGCGACGGTCTCGCCCGGTTCGACCCTGAAGGAGACGCCCGCAAGGGCCTCGATCTCCGGCCGGGTCGGGTAGGCAAAGCGGACCTCTTCGAAGCCGATGCGGCCTTCGACCGGGGTCTTCAGGGGCTGGGGCGATCTGGCGACGGGGAGCGTGTCCTTCGAGGAGAGAAGTTCCATCAGGCGCTCGGTCGCGCCGGCGGCGCGCATGATCTCGGCATAGGTTTCGGTCAAGAGGCCGACACCGCTGACGGCGATGAAAGCATACATCACGAATTGGGCCATCGAGCCGGGCGAGATCGCGCCGGACTGGACCTGCACCGCGCCGAACCAGAGGACTCCGATCAGCCCACTGAGGATCACCGAAAAGATCGTGGCCGTCATGAAGGCGCGGACGCGGATCCTTCGCAGGGCGACATTGAAGGTGGCCTCGACCGCTTCGGAGAAGCGGCGGCGCTCCTCATCCTCGCGGGTGAAGGCCTGGACGGTTTCGATGGCGCGGAGGGTCTCGCTGGCCCTTGCGGAGGCGTCGGCGAGCCTGTCCTGGCTGGAGCGCGACAGCCGCTGGACGCGGCGGCCGAAGAGCATGATCGGGCCGATGACCACCGGCGCGCCGAGGAGGACGAGAAGCGCAAGCTTCCAGCTCACAATGACCATCAGGACAAGCGCGCCGAGGGTCGTGACGAGCGTGCGGATGGCGACGGAGATCGAGGAGCCGACGACGGTCTGGATCAGCGTCGTATCGGTCGTCAGGCGGGACAGGACCTCGCCCGTCCTGACCTGGGCATAGAAGCCGGGGGAAAGGCCGAGGAGGTGGCTGTAGACCCGCGTGCGAAGATCCGCGACCACGCGCTCTCCAAGCCGGGAGATGAAGTAATAGCGCAGCGCGCTGACCACCCCGAGGGCGAAGGCAACGGCGATTCCCGCGATGAAATAGGCGGAGAGGTCGTCGCCGATCGGCAGGCTGGAGCAGGCTGGGGAGCTTTCCGCGCCGCCAAAGCCGCAGTCGACAACCAGCCTGAAGGCTGCGGGCAGCGTGAGGGTGAGGAGCGCTGCCAGCGCGAGGAAGACGATGAACGCGGCGAGAAGGCCGGGGTAGCGAAGAATGAACGGGACCAGCTTGCGCAGGGGCTTGGCGGTGCGCGCCTTCTCCCGGTGCTCACGGTCACGGGCGAGTTCTGATGCGAAGCTCGAGCCCCGGTCGATGTCTGCCTGCTGCTCTCGGTCCGCCATGCGCCCTGCCTTTCGCCGCGGCACGGTGCGCCTGCGGGGAACCGCAAATAGGGCGGAATGCAGGGCGGCGAAAGGGTCAATGCGTCCCGGCATGGCGGGACGCCAGACAAGAAAAAGGGCCCGCGGGAAAACGGGCCCTTTCCCAGAAGTGAACCGGCGCCCTTACGAGAACTGGTTCATCGTGTTGTCCTTGCCACCTGCCTTGAGGGCGGCTTCACCGGCGAAGTACTCCTTGTGGTCGTCCCCGATGTCCGAGCCGGCCATGTTCTGGTGCTTCACCGCGGCGATCTGCTGGCGGATCTCTTCGCGCTGGACGTTCTTGACGTAGCCGAGCATCGCCTCCTCGCCGAAATAACGCTTGGCGAGATTGTCCGTGGACAGAGCCGCCGTGTGATAGGTCGGCAGGGTGATGAGGTGGTGGAAGATGCCTGCGCGCTTCGAACCGTCGCGCTGGAAGGTGCGGATCTTCTCGTCGGCTTCCTTGGCGAGATCGGTTTCGTCGTACTCGACACTCATCAGCCTGTCGCGGTCATAAGCCGAGACATCCTTGCCGGCCTCTTTCCAGGCATCGAAGACCTGCTGGCGGAAATTCAGCGTCCAGTTGAAGCTCGGCGAGTTGTTGTAGACGAGCTTGGCGTTCGGGATGACCTCGCGAATCCGGTCGACCATCGAGGCGATCTGTTCGATATGCGGCTTCTCGGTTTCGATCCAGAGAAGGTCGGCGCCGTGCTGGAGCGAGGTGATGCAGTCGAGGACGCAGCGGTCCGCACCGGTACCCGGCTTGAACTGGAAGAGGTTCGAGGGCAGGCGCTTGGGACGCATCAGCTTGCCGTCACGCTTGATGACGACGTCGGACGGCTTGAGCTCGTCAGCGGTCACTTCTTCACAGTCGAGGAAGGAGTTGTACTGATCGCCGAGGTCACCTGGTTCGGACGAGTAGGCGATCTGCTTGGTCAGGCCAGCGCCGAGGCTGTCCGTACGCGTCACGATGATGCCGTCATCGACACCGAGCTCGAGGAAGGCGTAGCGGCAGGCGCGGACCTTGGCGAGGAAGTCTTCGTGCGGAACAGTGACCTTGCCGTCCTGGTGGCCGCACTGCTTTTCATCGGAGACCTGGTTCTCGATCTGGAGGGCGCAGGCGCCCGCTTCGATCATCTTCTTGGCGAGGAGATAGGTGGCTTCCGCGTTGCCGAAGCCAGCGTCGATGTCCGCAATGATCGGCACGACGTGGGTTTCGTAGTTCTCGACCTTTTCGAGAAGCTCTTTTTCCTTGGCGGTGTCACCGGCTTTCCGCGCGGCGTCGATGTCGCGGAAGATCAGGCCAAGCTCACGGGCGTCGGCCTGCTTGAGGAAGGTGTAGAGCTCTTCGATCAGGGCAGGGACGGCCGTCTTCTCGTGCATCGACTGGTCAGGCAGCGGACCGAACTCCGAACGTAGCGCGGCGACCATCCAGCCGGAAAGGTAGAGGTAGCGGCCTTTGGTCGAACCAAAATGCTTCTTGATCGAGATCATCTTCTGCTGGCCGATGAAGCCATGCCAGCAGCCCAGCGACTGGGTGTAATTGGCGGGATCGGCGTCGTAGGCCGCCATGTCCTCGCGCATGATTTTCGCGGTGTAGCGGGCGATGTCGAGGCCTGTGCGGAAGCGGTTCTGGGCGCGCATACGGGCGACGCTCTCGGCGGAGATGCCGTCCCACTTGCCGTCATAGCTTCTGATCAGCTGCGAAACATCATTGATGTCAGATTGGTAGCTCATGCTCGGTGATCCTCGCTGTGCGTGTCCGAAAGAGAAGTTGGACCCGAGCTATCCTTCTCGCGCCTGAGGCTGAACAAGCGATGAGTAACAAGGTACAACTTTACAAGCGCCAATAGTCATGTTGTAAATTTGGACAGGGAGACCTGTATCATGGCGACACGGCAGAGGCGCAGCCGCGCGACCTATATCGGCCCGAGGCTGCGACGGCTGCGGCGTGAACTCGGCATGACCCAAGTCCAGATGGCCGAGGATCTCGAGGTCTCCCCAAGCTACATCGCGCTGATGGAGCGGAACCAGCGTCCGGTGACCGCGGAGATCCTGCTCAGGCTTTCAGTGGCCTATTCCGTCGATGTCGCGGAGTTCGCAGGCGAGGATACCAACACCGTGTCGGACAGGCTCAGCGGTGTGCTGAGGGATCCGATCTTCAACGATATCGAGTTTGCGCCGAACGATGTGCAGGACATCGCCTCGGGTTATCCGGCATTGGCCGATGCGCTTCTGCGCCTCCATACGGCCTACCGCGAGAATGAAACCGCGCTCGCCGACCGTTCGCACCAGCCCCCCTCAGGCCCTGATCCCGTGGCGGAAGCGCGTCGGTTCCTCTCTGCACGGAAAAACTTCTTCCCGGTAATCGATGGGCAGGCGGAGCGTCTGGCAGCGAGTGCGAAGGCGAGCGGGACTCTTGGCGCCTATTTCGAAGAAACCCAGCAGCTGCGTATCCGGAGCCTGCCACGGGACGTGATGGCTGGGGCGGTGCGCCGGCTCGATCACCACAGGCGGGAGCTTGTTCTCGACGAGACGCTGGATGCTGCGGGCAGGACTTTCCAGATCGCGCTGCAGCTTGTCTATCTAGAGCTCGGCGGCGCGGTGGAGGCTGCGCTGGCCGAGGGAAGCTTCCAGAGCGAAAACGGCAGGCGACTCGCGAAGCGGGCGCTCGCCAACTACGCGGCCAGTGCGATCATCATGCCCTATACGGAGTTTCAGTCTGCGGCGGAGACCATGCGCTATGACCTCGAAGCGCTCTGCCGCCGTTTCGGTTCGAGCTTCGAACAGGTCGCGCACAGGCTAACGACGCTGCAGAAGCCGGGGCAGGAGGGCGTGCCGTTCTTCTTTATCCGGGTCGATCCGGCGGGGAACGTATCGAAGCGGCTCGATGGCGCGGGCTTCCCTTTTGCCCGGCATGGCGGCTCCTGTCCGCTCTGGTCCGTACACCACGCGTTCAAGACACCTCGGCGGATCATACCGGAATGGGTCGAGTTGCCGGGGGGTGACCGGTTCTTCTCGATCTCCCGCACCGTGACCGCAGGGGGAGGGGCATTCGATGCGCCGCGGGTCGAGCGGGCCATCGCGCTCGCCTGCGCCGAGGAGCACGCTTCGCGGCTGGTCTATGCGGACGATCCGGGGCTTTCGGCTTCGGCCCCTACGCCGATCGGCGTGTCGTGCAGGCTCTGTCACCGCGCGGGCTGCATCGCGCGGGCCGAGCCGCCGATCGGGCGACCCGTGGCTGATGACACTTACCGCAGGCCGGGGACGCCCTTCGCCTTCACCGACGAGTGATCAGGCCCTGCGGGCGTTGCGTTTGGCGATGATGAGCCTGCGCATACGGAGGAAAAGGAGCGTCAGGCCACTGAACGCCACGATGAGCCCTGCGCCTGCGGCAGTCACGAGCAGCGGATGGTTGAAGTCCTCGCCATCGTCATAATCCATGACATGGAGCTTCCAGAAGAAATCGAAGACCCGCCAGGTGGTCGAGCGCCGCGAGCGGACTTCTACGGTGTCGGGATCAATATAGAGGGTCGTGTTGTCCCGGTCATCAAACACGGCCCGCCAGACCGGCGGCTCGCCACCGACTTCGGTGGGCAACTCCTCGATCAGCTCGATCCTGGTCAGCGCGCCCGGTCCGGTGTAGTCGGCCTCGGCAACCATGCGGGCGAGGGTTTCGTCCGCAGGCGACAGGACCTCGCCGTCCTGCGCCCTGACGGTGGCACGATTGCCGTCGAGGTCGGTGAGGCGCCATACTGTCTCACCCTGGACAAGCCCGGTTTCGGCAGCCACGAGATCAGGCATCCCTGCGGCTTCGGCAGCCTGCTGAAGGCTCAGCATGCCCTCTGGCATGAGGACCGGTAGCTGGACCTCCGCGACGCGATGCTCACCCCTGACACGCTCGATCGGCAGGACGCTCATGACGAACCCGTCGAGGATCCAGAGCATGACCTGGACGCCGATGACGAGCGCTACCCATTTGTGGATGCGGACGGTCCATTTGAGGATTGGCATCGCTGGTTCGCCTTAGTGATCCATCATGCCGTCGAGACAGTCCGTTCCCAGATCGCCCATGTTGCAGATCGCGGTGATCCGGTAAGAGCCGTCGCGGCCTCGCCTGACCATGAAGGCCACCTCGTCGCCCGCGTCGAACTCTGAGGGATCGACAGCACCCATGACGCCGAACTCCATCGTCATCGCGCCCATGCCCACGCCCTCGATCGGGCCATGGTTGATGCCGAGACGGCCGTCGCCGACTGAAACGACGGTCCCGGTGGCATGGCCCATGTCGCCGGACATGGCCATGTCGTGACCTTTATGCGCATCGCCGGTGGCCGCGGTCTCCGTTCTTTCTCCGCAGGCGGAGAGAGTGACAAGGGACGCGGAAAGGGTTGCGGTCAGGATAACGCGGTTCATGAGATGGCTCCTTGTGAGGGTGCGGTAGCGGATTGCGGGGGCTCCGTCGATGCGGAGGTTTCGCGGGAGACCTGACGTCCGACCCAAAGCGCGTAAAGCGCCGGGAGGACGACGAGGGTGAGGAGAAGCGTCGAGGCCATGCCGCCGACCATGGGCAGGGCGATCCTGCGCATGACGTCGGCGCCGAGGCCTTCGGACAGGAAGATTGGCAGGAGGCCGGCGAAGATCGTCAGCACCGTCATGAGCTTCGGGCGCAGGCGCAGTGCGGCGCCGGCGGTGACCGCTTCGGTGAGCTCCCCGAGAGACCTCGGGCGGCGCTCGCGCACCTCGGCGTCGATATAGAGGAGCATGACGACGGCCGTCTCCACCGCGATGCCTGCGAGAGCGATGAAACCGACAGCGACGGCGACCGACAGGTTGTAGCCTGCAAGCCACACGGCCCAGAGGCCGCCGATGAGGCCGAAGGGGAGGGAAAGCATGATCATCAGCACCCGGTCGAGCCTGCCGAAATGGAGCATCAGGAGGAGGAAGATGATCGCGATGGTCCCCGGCACGGCAAGGCTGAGCCGTGCGCGGGCTTCTTCGAACTGCTCGTACTGGCCCGAGAAGGCAACGGCGTAGCCGGGAGGCAGATCGACCTCCTCGCCGATCGCCTCGCGCGCGCGGGCCACATAGCCGCCCATGTCGGTGCCTTCGAGATCGACAAAGACCCATCCCGTGAGGCGGGCATTCTCCGAACGGACCATGGGCGGGCCTTCTGCGTAGGTGATGCTGGCAAGCTCGCCGAGGGGGACATGCGCGCCTGCTGGCGTCGGGACGAGAATGCGGCCGAGGTCGTCGATGTCCTCCCTGAAGGGACGGTCATAGCGCAGAATGATGTCGTAGCGGGCGCGGCCCTCCACTGACTGGGTCATCCGCATGCCGCCGAGCGCGGTCTGCACGACGCTCTGGAACACACCCATGTCAATGCCGTGACGCGCCAGTTCCGCACGGTCAGGCCTGATGTCCAGATACTTTCCGCCGAGGACCCTGTCGGCGAAGGCTGAGCGGGTGCCCGTCAGTTCGGAGACGACCGCTTCGATGTCGCGCGTGACTTCCTCGATCGTTTCAAGGTCGTCGCCCGTTACCTTGATGCCGACCGGGGTCCTGATCCCTGTACTGACCATATCCATGCGGATCTTGATCGGATAGCCCCAGGAATTGACGAGGCCCGGAATCTGCAGGCGGCTGTCGAGTTCTGCGACGATATCATCAGCAGTGATCCCCGCTCGCCACTCGGATTTCGGCTTCAGCTCGATCCACGTCTCGATCATGGTCAGCGGCGCAGGATCGGTCGCGGTGTCCGCGCGGCCTGCCTTGCCGAAAACGCGCTCGACCTCCGGCACGGTCATCATCACGCGGTTGGTCTGGCCAAGGATCTCCCTCGCCTTGGTCGCGGAGACACTCGGCAGGGTGGTGGGCATGTAGAGGAGCTCGCCCTCGTAGAGCGCTGGCATGAACTCGCTTCCAAGGCGCGAGGCGGGAATGAGCGCGCTGATGGTGAGAAGGCCCGCGAGACCGATGGTCAGCCAGCGGAACCTGAGCGCTGCGGCAAGGACTGGTCCATAGAGCCTCGCGAAGAAGCGGGCCACCGGGTTCTCCTGCTCGGTTCTGAACCGTCCCTTGAGCAGGTGGATCATCAGGACCGGGATCAGGGTCACGGAGAGGATGGCGGCAAAAGCCATGGCGTAGGTCTTGGTGAATGCGAGCGGGCTGAAGAGGCGGTAGCTCTGGCCCGTCAGGACGAAGACCGGCAGGAAGCTGACGGTGATAATCAGCAGGGAGAAGAAGATGCCGGGGCCGACCTCCTTTGCCGAGGCGAGAATGACGGCGCGGCGCTCCTGTTCGCCAGCTTCGTCGGGAAGGGCCGCGAGCTTGCGGCCCGCATTTTCGACCAGGACGATCGCAGCATCGACCATCGCGCCGATGGCGATGGCGATGCCGCCGAGGGACATGATGTTCGCGGTGACGCCCTGCCACGACATGATGAGGAAGGCGCCGAGGACTCCGAGGGGCAGGCTCACGACCGCGACGAGCGACGAGCGGACTTGAAGGAGGAAGATGAAGATCACGAGCGCGACGGCGAGCCCTTCTTCCAAGAGCTTCTCGCGCAGGTAGCTGACGGCCCCTTCGATAAGCGGTGCGCGGTCATAGACGGTGACGATCTCGACGCCTTCGGGCAGGCCGCGCTGGAGCTCCGCCAGCCGCGCCCTGACCCGTCCGATAACGTCGAGAGCGTTCTCTCCGTCGCGCATAACGACGATGCCGGCGACGGTCTCGCCTTCGCCGTTGAGTTCGACGACGCCGCGCCGGAGGGCCGGGCCTTCGATGATGCGGGCGACGTCCCTGAGGAGGACAGGTGATCCGTCCACCGCATAGACCACGGTGTTCGCGAGGTCTTCGCGCTCATCCACATAGCCGGCGGAGCGGATCACGAATTCGGACTCGCCCTGCTCGAGGATGCGGCCGCCGACTTCGCTGGAAGCCGTCCTCATGGCCGCGGCGAGCCGGGTGATCGGGATGTCGTAGGCGCGCAGGCGGTTGGGATCGAGGAGGACCTGGTATTCCCGCTCGAAGCCGCCGACGGATGCGACCTCGGCAACCCCTTCGACGCCCGAAAGCTCCAGCTTGATGAACCAGTCCTGGATGGAGCGCAGCTCGGCAAGGTCGGTGCCACCGGTACGGTCGACAAGGGCATACTGATAAACCCAGCCGACACCCGTTGCGTCGGGACCGATTTGCGGCACGGCGGTTTCTGGCAGTTCCGGCCCGATCCGGGAAAGGGCTTCAAGAACCCGCGAGCGGGCCCAGTAAAGATCGACGCCATCTTCGAAAATCACGTAGACGAAGCTCGTGCCGAACATCGACGATCCGCGCACGTCTTTTGTTTTCGGCAGTCCGAGAAGGTTTGAGGACAGGGGATAGGTGACGAGGTCCTCGACGATCTGCGGGCTCTGGCCGGGGAAGTCCGTGCGGATGATGACCTGCGTATCGGTGAGGTCGGGTATCGCATCGAGGGGTGTCGCCCGCATGCCGAGCCAGCCGAAAAGGCCCAGCGCCGCTGCCGCGACGAGCACGATAAGCTGGTTCGCGACCGACCATTCGATCAGCCGCGCGACAGCGGAACGGGAGGGGTCATGGCCGGTCAGGTTTTCGTTTGCGGTCTCGCTCATGCCCGGCCCCTAGTGGTTCGCATGGGGATCGATGGCGCGCGGACGGTTCTCGACCACATTGGCTGATACTTCGGGCCATTCGATGATGTGGGCGATGCCGGTGCCATAGGGGTTCGAAGGCGGGCCGCCTTCCTGCAGCCAGAAGAGGTCTCCGCCGCCGTGGTAGAGGGTAAGGCCCGCCTCTTCGTAGTGGCTCGGCGCGCCTTCGGTGAGCCAAGGCCTGATGGCGAGCATCAGTTCACGGAGTGCCGCCGCGAGGGCGTCGCTGTCTTTCGCTTCCTGGGCCTTGCGCAGGGCGTCCTGTCCGGCTTTCAGGATCGGGCCGAGCCTGGTCTGGCCATAGCGGGCAAGGAGACTGTCACCGAGGTCGATAACCGGCTGGAGGAAGAGATGATCGATCGCATAGCGCTGGGTCAGTGCCTCGTGCAGATAAAGCGCCATGTCAGGGTAATGATCGATCTGGGCTAGCGTTTGCGCGTCGACAGGAATCTCTGCCAACGGGGTATCGGCGTCGGCCTTGACCGAGTCGAGACGTGCGAAGCCTTCGCGCAGGCGGACTTCGCTATCGAGGAGGAACTGGCCGCTTGCGACGATCCTGTCGCCTTCGGAGAGACCTTCCGTGATGGCGGTCATGCCGTTCGCGGTCAGGCCGGTTTGAACCTGGCGGCTGGTGAATCGGCCTTCGCCAAGCGCGAGGACAACATGGGCGCCGCGGCTGTCACGGAGGATGGCGTCCGACGGAATCGCTAGCGCTGAAACTTCCTCCGTTTCAAGACGGATATCGGCATAGGCGCCGGGGCGCAGGCGACCCGAAGGATTGGCGACCACGATCCGCAGCTTGCCGGTGCGGCTCGCAGGGTCGACGGTGGGATAGACGTAGTCGACCGTCCCCTCTGCGGGGTGGCTGGGAGCGCTGGGGAAATGAAGTGCGGCACTGATCCCCTCACGGACAAGGTGGAGGTCGCTTTCGGGGATGTCGGCGATGACCCAGACATCGGAATAGGACTGCAGCACTACCACCTGCGCACCGGGCCGGATGTAATCGCCGTTGCGGACGGAGAGCCTCGCGACGACGCCCGATGCGTCCGCGAGGACGGGGATGCGCTCGATGGCTTCGCGCGAACGCTCCACCGCCGCGATGGCCGGGGCCTGCATTCCGAGGGAGAGAAGACGCTTGCGGGTGGCCTCGATGCGGCGATCATCGCCGCT
Source organism: Parvularcula lutaonensis (assembly GCF_014651915.1). GTDB lineage: Bacteria > Pseudomonadota > Alphaproteobacteria > Caulobacterales > Parvularculaceae > Parvularcula > Parvularcula lutaonensis. The sequence continues at coordinate 27,746 of NZ_BMXU01000002.1, read as the reverse complement.
GGCAAGCGCGGTGAGGAGGTCCTGCTGCGCCGCGACCAGATCTGGGCTGAAGATGCGGTAGAGGACGTCCCCGGCCTCGACGACATCGCCTTCGGCGCTCACTGCGAGATCCTTGACCCAGCCCTCGATGCGGGAAGCGACAGCGCTTTCGAGACGCTCGCTGGCCTCGACAGTCCCAAAAGCGCGGAGTGTCTTCTGGAGGGGTATCCTGCGGACAGTTTCTGTCCGTACACCTATGGTCTGGATGATTTCAGAGGGCACGGTGATGCCGTTGCTTGACGGCGCCGGAGCACCGGATACCGGGACGAGGTCCATCCCGCAGATGGGGCAGGTGCCGTCCCGGTCTGTCGAGATATAATGGGGGTGCATGGGGCAGGTGTAGAGCGCTTCCCCGGAAGCATCCGCCTGCGGAGCATCGGCAGGAGGTGCCTCGGCACAGGCGGCGAGGAACGCGATGGCAAGGAGGCTGAGGACTCTCATGGCGACACCAGGAGGCTGTTCATGCGCGCGGCGGCTGTCGCGGCACTGGCTTTCTGACGGGCGATGCGGGCGCGCAGGGTGAGGATCGCGATCTCGCCTTCGAGCACGGGGGCATAGGTGCCGCGGCCGCTTTCGTAGAGACGGAGCTGCGAGGCGATCTCGTCCTCGATGGCGGAAACCTTCTCGGTCAGGATCGCCTGCTGCTCTATGGCGGTGCGATGCTGGGCGCTGAAGGCTGCATATTGGGCGCGAGCGGAGCGGACGGCTGCGAGGTAGTGGGATCGGGCAGCGGCTTCTTCGGCTTTTGCCGCCCGGAGCTTCGGCTTCTGGCTTTTCCCTGCCCAGAGGGGTACACTGACGGTCACCATACCCGATACCCAGTCGTCCCCTGCGAACTGGGCACCGGCAGCGCCCGAGCCTTCCTCGCGTTGCTGGTAGGTCACCTGTGCGCCCCAGTTGGGACGGAACGCCGCGCGGGCTTCGGCGACGGAGCTTTCACTGTGCGCGATGTCCGCAGCGGCGAGGGCTACGGCGTGGAAGCTCGCGGGATCATCCTGCCACGGAAAGATGGCCACGGAGGGTGCCGGGGTATCCGGCACGAATCCGAGAAGGTCGATCAGCCGGGCGTCGGCCTCGGCTTCCTGCGCCGAGAGCGCGGCGAGATTGCTCGCGACTTCGGCCTGTTCGGCGTCGATTTCGGCTAGGCGGTAGACGGAGGGCCTGCCCCCGCGGATCTCGCCATCGATGATCTCGGCGAGTTCGGCGTAGGCGGTGCGCTGCGCCTCGGCGGCTTGGCGAGCCACCTTGATGCGGGCCTTCTCGTGAAGAAGGGCAACGAGTTCGGCTTTCAGGGCATCGTAGCGGGCGGCGCGCATCGCTGCTGTCAGGCTTGCTGCTGCCTCGGCCTGGGCCCGGCGGGCCCTGCGGCCTGCAAGGTTGGGCAGTTCCTGCCTGACGCCGATGGCCTTGTTGGTCGGCAGGAAGCGGTTAAAGGCCGGATCGCTGACGGGCAGGTTGTTGACCCCGAAGCTGACCTGCGGATCGGGCAGGGCGCTCGCGGCGATGCTGCGCTCGCGGGCGGCTTCCTGTTGGTAGGCAAGGGCGGTGAGGGAGGGGTGTTCGTCAAGAAGCCGTTCAAGCTCTTCGAAGCTCTGGGCTCCAGCGGCGGAGGATATGGCGATGACGATCGATAGGAGTGTGGCGAAGAATTGAGAGCCCATGGCGGCTTCCCCGGCTGAGACGTGGACACGATGAAACCCCGGTGCAGGATGGCCTGTCCGGAGTACGGGCGTGCAGTCTCAGATGAGGAGGCGCTGTTTCAGCGTGACCGGCGTTGGCCGGAAGCTCTCGGCCTTTGGCGGTGGGCCCGTGAGGTTGCGGATCTTCGCTGCGGGGAGCGGCGGAAGTGATGTGAGCCCGTAGGCGATCGCGGAAGCCATGTTTGCCTGGGCAGATTTGGCCGATTGGAGAACCTCGTTCGTAAACGCCTGGGCCACTGTGCAGTCGGCACAGCCTGGGCAGTCATCGCCATCGGGTTGCGGTGCTGCAGGCTCCCCGTGGCAGGGTGCCTTGGCCGAGACGGCAGCCTGAACCGCCGCGTCTGCGTGACCTTCGAGGCAGCAGGCCACCGCGGGCTGTGCCGCGAAGAAGATCGCGGCGACGAGGACCAGGATGCGGGGCCAGGCGGACATACCGAACCGGCTAGCATGGCCGGGTTAAGACTTCAAATACCGCGCAGGGGTATCGGGTGAACACCCCGTCAGAACGCAGCGAGGATCATGTTCTCAAGCCGCTCCTGCTGGCCTGAGCGCGGCGTCGGATCGAGGTCGTCGGCAAGGGCGCGGCCAGCAATGTCTTCCAGCGACGCACGGGTCATGATCTCCTGGCCGAGAGGTCCGTCCCAGTCGGCGTAGCGACTGACGAGATTGTCCTGCCACGCGCCGTTCTCGATGATCTTGGCTGCCGCGAGAAGGCCTCTCGCCAGGGCGTCGAGGCCGCCGATGTGGCCATAGAAAAGGTCTTCGGGCGCGATGCTCTGTCTACGGACCTTGGAGTCGAAATTGAAACCGCCCGTGGTGAGGCCCCCATGCTTTAGGATATGGATCATCGTCCGGGTGATCTCGATGGGGTCGTTCCAGAACTGGTCCGTGTCCCATCCGTTCTGGGGGTCGCCCCGGTTGGCATCGATGGACCCGAAGATACCGAGAGCGAAGGCGGCGGCTACCTCGTGGTCCATTGTGTTGCCGGCGAGGGTCGCGTGGTTGGTCTCGATGTTCACCTTGACATCTGCGAGCAGGTCATAGCGTTCGAGAAAGCCGTACACGGTTTGTGTATCGCGGTCGTATTGGTGCTTGGTCGGCTCGTGGGGCTTCGGTTCGATGAGAAGCGGCCCTTTGAACCCGATCTTGTGCTTGTGCTCGACCGCGAGGCTCAGCATACGGCCGAGCTGGTCGAGTTCACGGCTGATATCGGTGTTGAGCAGGGTGTCGTACCCCTCGCGGCCACCCCACAGGACGTAGTTTTCGCCGTCGAGACGATGGGTCGCTTCGAGTGCCTGCCTGATCTGGAGCGCGGCGCAGGCAAAAACCTCCGGATCGGGATTGGTGGCCGCGCCAGCCATGTAGCGGGGGTGGGAGAAAAGGTTCGCAGTCCCCCAGAGGAGCTTGACGCCAGTCTCCTGCATCCGCTCCTCGATGGGGTCGAGGATGCGGGCGAAATTCTCCGCATGTTCCTTCATGGTGGATGCGGGGGCCATGACATCGACATCGTGAAAAGCAAAGAACGGGGTGCCAAGCTTTTCGAAAAAAGCGAAGGCCGCGTCGAGCCGCGCCTCTGCCATCTCCTGGCCTTCGAGCCGGTGCCAGCTTCGATCGAAGCTTCCGCCGCCAAAGACGTCGAAGCCATCCCAGCAGAAGCTGTGCCAGAAGCACACGGATGGACGCAAGTGGTCTTCCATCCGCTTGCCGAGGACCATGCGATCCGGGTCATAATACCGGAAAGCAAGATCGTTCGAGGTCTGAGGGCCTTCAAAGGCAATGGGGCCGATATCGTCAAAGTAGGATGCGCTCATCGTCAATTCTCGCTGGGCCGGAAGAGGTGTTCTGTGTTCTGGTAGAGGCTGCGATAGCGCTTGAATTTCGGCAGGAGCCTGTCCCTGAGCGCTTCGGACGGTTCGATCTGGTCGATGACAGCCGTTGGCCTGCAAACCGCCGTAGGCGAATCACCTGTGACGCCCATCCGCGCCAGGCGCGCAGCGCCAAGGGCCGGGCCGACATCGCTGTCGCGCCGGTAGACCAGGGGCTTGCCCAGCATGGCGGCAAGGATTTCGCCCCATCGCCTCGACCTGGAGCCGCCGCCGATCACGGAGATGGACGACACCTGTCGCGCGCTGTCGAGGGCGAGGAAGCCGTCCGCAACGCCGAAGGCGACGCCCTCCAGCACCGACTGCGCAATCTCTGCTGGGCCGGTGCCGTGGTCCATGCCGAAGAAGACCCCTCGGGCACAGGGGTCATTGTGCGGTGTGCGCTCCCCGCTGAGATAGGGAAGGAAGAGAGGGACGCTTTGCTCCTCTGCCTCGTCAGCCAAGGAGATCAACGTAGGGACGTCCTGCTGGTTGGTGAGTTTTGCGGCCCAGTCGAGGCAGCTTGCAGCGGAGAGCATGACCGTCATCTCATGCCAGCGGCCGGGAAGCGCGTGGCAGAATGCGTGAATACCCTTCTCGGGGTTCGGACAGAATCTGCTTCCCGCTACGAAGAGGACGCCCGAGGTGCCGAGCGACAGGAAGGCGTCGCCGTCATCGAGCACGCCGACACCGACGGCGCCTGCCGCATTGTCTCCGCCCCCGGCGACGATCGGCACCGGGTTCATTCCCCACCCTTCGGCGATGCGGGGGAGGAGCGTACCGGTCAGTTCACTGCCTTCGAAGACGTCAGGCATGTGCTCGGGGGAGAGACCGCTCGCTGCCAGCATGTCGCCCGACCATTGCCGCCTGCCCACGTCGAGCCATAGCGTGCCCGAGGCGTCGGAGGCGTCCGTGGCGAAGTCCCCGGACATCCTGAAGCGGATATAGTCCTTGGGCAGAAGAACCTTCGCTATGCGTTCAAAGGTCTCAGGCTCATGCTTGGCGACCCAGAGAGCCTTGGGCGCGGTGAAACCGGGCATGGCAAGATTGCCGGTGATCCGGCGGCTCCCAGGCTCACGGGCTTCGAGTTCTGCGCAAGCATCGGCGGACCTCCCGTCATTCCACAGGATAGCCGGGCGCAGGACCCGGTGGCTGGCGTCGAGGAAGGTCGCCCCGTGCATCTGGCCCGAGAGGCCGATTGCGCGGATTCTTGCCCTTCTGTCCGGTGAGATCCTCCGTACAGCGATCTCTGTTGCATCCCACCAGTCTTCAGGATCCTGCTCTGAGTGAAGTGGCCTTGGCCGTTGGATCGCGAGGGAAGCAAAGCCCTGGTCCACGACGTCGCCTTCGTCATTGACGGCGACTGCCTTGACGCCAGAGGTTCCTATGTCGATGCCCAGATACATGCTCTGCCCCTAAGCTGGCCGCGGCGGCGCTTGGCGCAGCGCTCTGGCGATGGCATCGCGCATCGGCTTCGGCCTGAACCGGGAGTCGTAGGGAGCCGGGCGTTTTTCGACGCCGTCCTCGCGGGGCAGGAAAGTCTGCAGCCAGCTGTCCCGGTCGGTCATGCCCCAGACGAGGAGGTCCTTGACCTCTTCATACTCGAGCATCATCCCCAGATATTCCTCCGTATAGGCTGCAATAATCCTGTCCCTCAACGCCGGGTCCGGCGGGAGGCGGGTGTCGTTGACGTCGAACTCGGTGAGGTAGATGTCAAACCCCATGCTGGTGACGTCATCGACGAAGGCTCTCCAGGCGCGTTTCTTCGCGGGGGTGAATTCGTCGGGCATGTCCTGATTGGAGTGGCTCTGGACGCCAAGGGCATCTATCGGTGTACCCCGTTTGTGCAGATCCTCGAGGAGCCGCAGGACCCCGGTGCGATGGTTCGCGCTCCCGCCCTCCCAGCTCATATAGTCGTTATAGGCAAGGGTGGCGCCGGGCGCTGCATCCCTTGCGATCCGGAAGCACGCATCGATCACTTCGGGAGCGCCGCCCATCGCGCGGGAGTATGACGTTTCGCGATACTCTCCTGTCGTTTCGTCCACCGCTTCGTTGACGACATCCCAAGAGTAGATGACGTCCTGGTTGCGCGAGGCGACCGCGGATATGTAGCGCCGGAGCTCAGCCTCGGCGGCGGAGGGCGAGGAGAATTCCGTCTCGTTGATCCAGTCCGGGAGCCAGCGCGGATGATGCCAGACAAGGGTGTGGCCGCGCATTTTCAGCCCGTTCGTGCGGGCAAAGTCTGCAAGGGCGTCGCTCGGCGCGAAGTTCATCGGCCCCGGATCGGGCTGGATCACATACATCTTGTGCTCGTTCTCCGCGACGATCGTCTCGCACTCCCGGAGAATGAGTGCCCGGTAGTTCGCATCGTCCAGCTGGCGGGCGTTCATTGCGCTTCCAACACGCAAGCCCTTGGCCCTGGCGAGCTCGGCCAGTGACGGCTTGCGACGAGTTCCGAGTACGGAGCAACCGGCGAGTGATGCCGCGCCGCCCGCAAGCGCGAGGACGCTGCGTCGTGTGAAGCAGCCGGTCATTCCGTCACCTCAAGGGTTACGGCCTGTCCGCCAACGGACGAGCCGCCCACTTCGATCCTGAAGTCTCCGGGCTCGACCCGCCTGACCATGTCGGCATCCCAGAACTGAAAATCTTCCCTGTCGAGGGTGAAGGTGACCGTGCGCGTCTCACCGGGTTCGAGGCTGATCCGCTCGAAACCGCGCAGCTCCCTCACGGGCCGCGTGACCGAGCTGACCAGGTCTCGAATGTAGAGCTGGACCACCTCGTCACCGGCCCGGTCGCCGGTATTTGTCACGTCGACGGTGACGTCTACCGATCCGTCTGGGGAGATCTCTTCGGCGGAAAGCACAGGCTCGCTGTAGGAGAACTCCGTGTAGCTGAGGCCGTGGCCGAAGGGGAACAGCGGCGCAGTCGTATCGAAAAGGTATCCGCGCAGGGCGCTGGGCTTGTGGTTGTAGACCAGCGGGAGCTGGCCGACATTCCGGGCCATGGTGACGGGCAGCCTGCCGCCGGGGTTGTAGTCCCCGAAAAGGACGTCGGCGAGGGCCGTGCCGCCTTCCTGGCCGAGATACCAGCCCTGGACCAGGGCATTGGTCCGGGCTGCCACCTGGTCGACGCCCAGGGGCTTGCCGCCGATCAGGACGGTGACGACAGGCTTGCCAAGGGCAAACATCGCATCGGCCAGTTCCTTCTGTTCACCGACGAGTTCGATATCGGTCCGGTCGCCGAGATGGTTGTCCGCCCACCCCTCCCGGCTGGTGGCTTCCGTGCCGCCAATCACGAGGATGATGGCGTCGGCACGGCGGGCGACCTTGCGCGCCTCGCGGATGCGACGGAGGTTCTCTTCGCGATGGGCAAGAACGATGTCGTCCTTCCACCAGTCACCTTCCTCGACGATCTTCACGCCTTCATGGTGGAGGACCTCGACGCTGTCGCCGACTTGTTCCTTGATGCCCGCCAGAGGGGTGATGACGCGGGTTGGGACATCGGAATACCCGCCGAGCCTGACAGCATCCGCGTTCGGCCCGATCACTGCGATGCGGTTCAGGGTGCTGGCATCAAGGGGAAGCGTCCCATCGTTTTTAAGGAGGATGATAGCCTTCCGGGCCGCTTCCTCGGCTAACCGGCGGGCTTCGTCATTGTCGGTGATCTCTTCCGCGTAATCGGCATCGGCAAAGGGGTTGTCGAAGAGACCGGATTCGAACTTGATCCGCAGCATACGCGCGACTGCGCGATCGATCTCTCCTTGGGTGACGCGCCCTTCGGCCAGAGCATCGGGAAGGAAGACGAAAGCGTCGCCGTCGGGAAGGTCGAAGTCGACACCGGACTTCAGGGCACGGACGGCAGCGTCCTGAAGGTCCGCTTCGACATGGTGAAGGGTCGTAAGGTCGCGGATACCCCAGTAGTCACTGACCACGCCGCCTTGATAGCCCCATTCGCCGCGCAAGACATCGTTGAGAAGCCAGGGATTGGCATGAGACGGCACGCCGTCGATCTCATTGTAGGAAGCCATCAGGCTGCGGATATTGGTTCGCGTGACGACCTGCTCGAAGGGCGGGAAGAACACCTCGCGGAGAAGGCGTTCGCTGAGGTTCGCCGGGCCCACATTGGTCCCGCTTTGGGGCTGGCCGTGTCCGGTCATGTGCTTGAGGGTCGCCATGACCTTGTCGTCGGCGATGGGTAGCTCCGTACCTTGGAAACCAAGAACTGCAGCAACGCCGATCTCTCCGGTCAGGTAAGGATCTTCGCCATAGGTCTCCTCGATCCGGCCCCAGCGCGGGTCTCGGGCGACATCGACGACCGGGGACAGGACCATGTGCGCGCCGCGGGCACGGATCTCCCGCGCCACGACGGAGTAGACATCCTCGATGAGCTGGGTGTCCCAGGTCGAGGCGAGGGCAATCGCCTGCGGGAACGAAGTTGCTCCGCGTGCTGCGTAGCCGTGGAGACCTTCTTCGTGGAAGAGGATCGGTATGCCGAGCCGCGTGCCGTTGACGGCGTGGCGCTGCATGGCGTTGACGAGTTCGACGGTCTCACGTTCGTCCCGGAAGGGCTGTTCGAGCGGGCTCGACGGTCCCTGAAGGTCGTTGGGTCTAGCGAAATGGCCGATGCCCGCAGGATAAAGCTCGTCCGCCTTCGCGGGATCGAAGCTCCCGTCGTTGCTGAAAAGCTCCGTCTTCCCAGTCCAGACCGTGGTGATCTGGGCGATCTTCTCGTCCAGTGTCATGCGTCCGAGAAGGTCCTCGATCCGTTCGTCCGTGGGTCGGGATGGGTCCTTGTAGGGCGGCGTCTCCTGCGCCGCGGCGGACGCCAGTAGGGCTATCGCCGGGATTAGTCCGAGGCACTTGAGCACAGCTAGTCTCCCTCCAGCACCGTCTCGCGCGGCGCTTTTCCTCTGACCTCCGGTGATCTCGAAGCCCAGGTGTTGCAGTAATGATAGCGCTAACATTTTCGCCGGCATCGTGGAATAGTGAAGGCGCTGGCTGGCTGATAAATTCGCCATCCAATCCTATGCCTTCATGGTGTCAGCTGCTGCCGCAGTCCGGCTGGCCATTGTCGTCCGCTTCGACCCGGATATTGCCAACGGCGATTTCCTGCCCCGGCTGGCCTTTAATGATCAGGGCACGGTCGAGGCGTGCCATATCCACGCCGCGTTGCGCAAAGCAGGAGAGGGCGAGACGGTGCTCCGACCATTCGCTACCGAGCGATAACGGAAGGGAGGCTTCGCAGCCATTGTCCTGGCAGCCCATGCCGACATCCGCTCTTTCACTGCCTGTCATGCTCTTTGCGCTGAACACAAGCTCCATCGCGCCATTGCTTTCACGCGAGAAGTCGACGGGGTAGGACGAGCGGATGGAGAATGTTTCCGGCTCACGAAAAGATACGGCGAGCGAATCCTCCTGGGCCGATTCATCGACGGCGCGCACCACCACCCGGTCGTCGGCATAGGGAAGATCCCCGATGAAGCCAGAACCTGTGTTTAGGCTCCAGGGCTGGCGTGCTTCACCTCGGGTGAAGAACTCGCCCTTGGCGGCCATCACTTCGTCGTCGAGACCGGACTCTTCGCTCAGCTTGGTAAACTCAGTCAGCTGCCCATAACTCAGCCCGTAACCTACCGGGAACAAAGGGCGAGAGGAGGGATCGGTGACGTTGACCTCCTCATCGGTCGCAAGGGCCGGCCACGAGAAGGAGAGGCGGCCGGTGAAGTCGTAGTTCGGATCGGTCTGGAACAGGAGGTCAGCGACGCCGCCGCCTTGGGATCCGGGAAGCCATGCAGCGACGAAGGCGTCAGAGGCGTTGATCTCTGGATTCGTCCAGAGGGGGCGACCGGAGAGGAAGACGGAGACAATCGGGGTGCCGTCCCGCCCGAGTTCGGCTAAAAGCCCGGTGTCGAACCCGTTCGGGGTGAAGTCGACGTGGGGACGGTCGCCCTGGAACTCGGCATAAGGATCTTCGCCATAAACGGCGATGACAACATCGGCATCGGCTCCGCTGGTGCCTTCAGGATCGTGGATGACCGCTCCCCCTGCCGAGGTGACGACTTCACGGATGCCGTCGAGAATTGACTGGCCACCCGGAAATTCCGAATTCGGAAAGCCGCCGCCCTGCCATGACAGGGTCCAGCCGCCGGAGGCCTTGCTGATGCTGTCAGCACCGTCCCCGACGACAAGAACGGTCAGGCCCGGATCGAGCGGCAGGACCAGGCCGTTATTCTTGAGAAGGACCAGCGACTGCCTGACCGCCTTTCGGGCAAGGGCCTTGTGTTCGGGCGATCCGAGGATGCTGGTATCACCAGCAAAGGGCCTTTCCGAAGGCTTCGGCTTCTCGAAAAGCCCCGAAGCGATCTTGACACGGAGAATGCGGCGGACTGCATCATCGAGCCGCTCCATCGGTATGGTGCTGGACTTCGCGTGGCGGAGGGTGCTTTCATAGAGGCCCCTCCAGCTATCGGGCGCCATGTACATGTCCAGTCCGGCATTCAGGGATTGCGGACAGTCCGTCGTCGAGCATCCCGGAATGAGGGCGTGACCATTCCAGTCTCCGACCACGAAACCATTGAAGCCCATCTGCCCCTTCAGGACGTCGGTAAGAAGCGCCTTCTGGCCATGCATGCGCTGGCCATTCCATGCGGAAAAGGACGCCATCACCGATTGCGCGCCAGCCTCGATCGCGGTGACATAGCCCGCGGCGTGGATGTCGCGCAGCTCCTCCTCGGTGATGAGCGCATCGCCCTGGTCGATCCCGTCATCTGTCCCGCCATCGCCGACGAAATGCTTCGCCGACGGAATGACCTTGCCCGGACCCATGAAACCTCTTTCGCCCACCGTGCCCTGAAGGCCGATGACGATCCGGCCGCCATAGGAGGCGACGATCCGCGGGTCTTCGGAGAAACCCTCATAGGTGCGGCCCCATCGGTCATTCTGCGGCACGGCAAGGGTGGGGGCGAAGGTCCAGTCGTGACCGGAGACCGTCAGCTCTTTCGCGGTCGCGGCGGCGATGGCCTCGATCAGGTCGGGGTCGTTCGCTGCGCCAAGGCCGATATTGTGCGGGAACACCGTCGCGCCCTTGAGGTTGGCGTGCCCATGGACGGCATCGATACCCCAGATGATCGGGATCGCGATCTCCACACCTTCCGGATCGATCGAAGCCTCGTAATAGGCGTCGGCCGCTTCGAGCCATGTCTGCGTATCGGCGTAGGGAAGTGGGCCGGGTGCGGAGTTTCCGCCTGAAAGGACCGAGCCCAGTCGGTATCGCTTGATGTCCTCTGGCGTGACCGAGGCTGAATCGGCCTGGATCACCTGGCCCACTTTCTGTTCGAGCGTCATCCGGGCGAGGATCTCATCGACCCTGGCCTCGATTTCCGGATCGAGGGAGGGGGGCGTGACTGCCGGCCACCGCTCCGGGTGGATTGTGGCCAAGGAGCTTTCAGCGGGTTCGTCAGCGAGAGCTGCCTTCTCGGTGCATCCCGTCGCTGCGGCATAAGCCATCAGCACTAGGATCGTCGAGCGGAGCGGGATGCGAGCGCTGTTGGTCATGTTCGTGTCCTGTATGTTTCCGCGGCCTTGCAACCGCCGCCAGCGGATAAAATCCGGGCCTTTGATGGAAGTCCGGCAACGGTCACCGTGGATGGCGGCCGGCATGTGCGCTGGGGTGAGGCCCTGCCCGAGGCCGACGAAAGACCGATCGGATGGTCCTTGAGATCGTTCATCCTGCCCTCCCCAGCCGCTTGCCATGTGGCTCTCTGGCCACTTCGTGCGAAACCGGTCATCGGTCTTGAACTTCGACGTTGACAACGATGACAACTGTTGACAACGATGACAATCACTCGATGATTACTAAAGTTGACAACGTAGTCAACAGCACAAAACAAGAGTTCGGGTGCGGTTAAAGGGAGGGACTATGAAGGGCGAGGAACGGCTGGAACGGGCCAGGAAACAAGGGCTTTTGTCCGATTTGATGCGCGGTGGCTCCATAGTCGCGCTTGCTGCCGCTGCGGTCATGACCGGCGCCCATGCGCAGGCTGATTCGGATGATGTCGATGACGAGGACGTGATCGTCGTTCGCGGGATCAAGAAGTCACTGCGGGATGCGCAGGACCTCAAAGAGGATGCCGACGTCTTCCTCGACGCAATCTCCGCTGCGGATATCAGTGCACTGCCTGACCGGTCGGTGTCCGAGGCGCTGCAGCGCGTTCCCGGGGTGTCGGTGCTTCGTTTTGCGGGTCCGAACGACCCTGACCATTTCGGTGTCGAGGGATCTGGTGTCATTGTCCGTGGCCTGCCTTTCGTACGCGCGGAGCTGAACGGCAGGGACGTCTTCAGCGCCAGCCAGGGGGGCGGCCTCAATTTCGAGGACGTCTCGCCCGAGCTTCTCGGCAGCGTGATCGTCTTCAAGAACCAGTCAGCCGACATGATCGAGGGCGGCCTGTCCGGCACCGTCGATCTCCGCACCCGTCTGCCATTCGACCAGGATGGCCGTGTGATCGCCGGATCATTCGACTACACCTATTCGGATTTCGCGGAGAAGGGGACGCCCAGCTACTCCGTCCTGCTTTCGGATCGCTGGCAGACCGACGCGGGAAGCTTCGGCCTGCTTGTGAATTTCGCGGACAACGAGCTGAAAAGCCGCGCCGACGCAACTGCGGTTGCCGGTTTCCGTCCTTACACAGATAACGGCGACGGAACCTTCACGCGCTTTGCCTTTGACCAGAACGGCTTCCCCGCCGGGACGAGTCCCGACACGACGGTTTACATCCCTGACGGCGGCGGCATCCGGACCCAGAATTTCGACCGCGGGCGGACGGCCTTTGCGGCAGCCGGACAATGGGAGAGCAATGACGAGACCCTTCTCGCCACGGCGCAGTTCCTGAAGTCGAGCTCCGATCTCACATGGGGAGAGCGTGTCCTCGAATCGACGATCGACAACGCCCCGGATGTGAGGCTCTCAGGGCCTGATTTCTCCTTTGACGAAGACGGTGTGCTGACGAACGGGACGGTGACCGAGACCGTAGGCTGGCGGGGCAATGACGGCCTGCCGCTGAATGGGGTGCAGCAGAGCGTCAACACCCGTGAGCGTGTCGAGGACGAGGAGATCCAGGATCTCAGCTTCAACCTGAAATGGACGCCCAACGACCGTTGGGCCTTCAATTTCGACGCCCAGTTCATCGAGGCGGAAACCGAGGTCTTCGATGTTTCGACGTTCTTCGCGTTCTTCGCCGATCTGACGTTCGACCTCGACGGTGACTATGCCGAGGTCAGCTACGCACCTCCTACGGGGACGCCTCCAGACTATTTTGCCGATTTCGGGAATTACTATTTCCGCGGCAAGATGGATCACTTCCAGGACAACGATGCCGAAGAACAGGCTTTCCGCGCCGATGCCGAGTATGATTTCCACGATGCAGGATGGCTGCAATCGGCACGCTTCGGTGCCCGATACGCGGACCAGGACTCAACCGTGCGCTATACCGCGTTCAACTGGGGCAATGTCTCGGAGATTTGGACGGGTACGGATGTCGGGACTGGCGAGAACATCCTGCGCATCGACGATCCGCGCCTTGATGGCCTGATCGGGTTCGAGCCTTTCTCGGGCTTCTACCGGGACGACTATGACCCGATGATCGCAGGCGTTCCGTACTGGAGCGGTCCGCTGGCGCGCGACTATGACGGCTTCGTCAATGCTATCCAGCCGATCCTCGACTCAGCCGGATCCTTCGGCAACGTGTTGCCCGCCCGGCCGGGGGTGGATGCAGATGGCTTCCTGCCGAGCGAGATCAGCGAAGTCTCGGTCGAGACCTGGGCGTTCTATGGTCGCCTCGATTTCGGCGGTGAGTTGAGCAATGGCATGACCATCGACGGCAATGTGGGCCTGCGCTATGTTTCTGACGAGATCGGCTCGAATGGCTCGTTCACGGTGCAGCCGCTCGACCAGCTCTTCGGCGGAGAAACACCTTCGCAGCTCTGCGCGCCGGGCCGGGTCTTCCCGGGCGGACCTCCGGGCATCTGTTCCCAGGATGTTGCAGCCGTGGAGGCCTTTCTCGCCAATCCGGGTACGGATGATAGTGGTTTCGAAAACGAGGTGGAGAACTGGCTGCCGAGCTTCAACCTGAAGCTCAATCTGACGCCCGAGATGCTCTTGCGCTTTGGTTACTCGCGAGCATTGACGCGCCCGAGCGACCAGCAGCTCAGGACCGACCGGAACATCTTCCTGTTCCCTGACATTCCCGGCGTTTCGGGCAACGAGTTCGGCGGCATCGGATTTTCCTCGACCACCGGCGGCAACCCGTTCCTCGATCCGGTGACTGCGGATAGTTTCGACATCTCCTACGAGTGGTATTTTGCCGACAATGGCAGCTTCTCCTTCGCGCTCTTCCACAAGAGCCTCGAGGGATACTGGGTGACATCGACCGTGGAGGAGGACTTCACGCGGAACGGCGTTACCCTGCCGGTGACCATTCAGCAGACGGTCAATTCTGAGGACGATGTCAACCTGTCAGGCTTCGAGATCGGCTACCAGCAGTTCTACGAGTTCCTGCCCGCGCCGTTTGATGGCCTGGGCACGCAGTTCAACTACACCTATATCGACGCCAACGGTGTGGCCGATATCGACAACACGGTGACGGCGACCTTCCCTAGGGACGGCGAGCTCCTCGAGCGGGTATCCGAGCACCAGTTCAACATCGCTGGCCTCTACCAGAAAGACCGCATCGAGGCGCGTCTCGCCTATAACTGGCGTGATGATTTCCTCCTGACGCGGAGGGATGTGATCTTCCCGTTCGCGTCGATCTATCAAGAGGCAACAGGGCAGCTCGATGGTTCTATCTTCTACAACGTGACGGATGACGTTCGCTTGGGTGTCCAGGCAGTGAACATTCTTGACGACATCACCGAGACAACGGCGTCGATTTCGCCGGACGGACTGCGCGGTGCGCGGAATTACTTCAGGAATGACAGGCGCGTGTCGTTCGTTCTGCGAGCCAACTTCTAGCCGTGCAGGCTCCCGCGTGGGTGTTCTCCCTAGCATCCACGCGGGCTTTTTTGTTCTTCGGAACCTGAACTGACCATGGTGACAAGGAAGCTCCGGACGAGGATGTTCCGGAGCTTCGACGCTTCGCGGCTTGTTCAGCGCTGCGGCCCGGCCGGCAAGGCGCTCTGGATGCATTGTCCTCGTCACGGTCGCGGCCTATGATCTCTTTTCGGGGCGAAGGACCGGTCGCGGGAACCGGTTCCGGCATCCATCACATTGGCCGTGGGGACGGAATGATCCTTGATCGAAGGAGTTTTCTCCTGACCACTTCAGCAGCCGCGATGGCCGGTTCTGCCCGTGCAGGGGAGGCCGTCATCGAGGTCTTCGACCGCCGGGGAGAGGGTATCGTTCCTGCGGGCGCCCGCCTTGAAGAAATTGCCCGGGGTTTCGGCTGGAGCGAAGGTCCCACCTGGGACCGGAAGCGCAGGTGTCTCTATTTCACCGACGTTCCCGGCAACAGGGCCTATCGGTGGAGGAGGGGCGAGGGCGTCTCGGTGTTCCTCGATCCTTCGGGCACGGCGTATGCGGAGGGGTTTCGGGAAGCGGGCGCAAACGGCATGTGGTACACGGATGAGGACAGGCTGCTTATCTGCAACCACGGGCTGCGCCAGATCGAGGCCCTGGATCTGGGAACGGGCGAGCGGGTGGCGTTGGCTTCGTCTTTCGAGGGAAAACGCTTCAACTCTCCGAACGATCTCGTTCCGGCGAAGGACGGTGCGATCTTCTTCACCGATCCGCCCTACGGGCTGCAGGGCGGCGACAATTCTCCGTTGAAGGAACAGCCGGTCAACGGCGTCTATGCGCTCCGCCCCGATGGCAAAGTCGAAAGGCTGCTCTCGGACATGACGCGCCCGAACGGTGTCGCTTTGTCACCTGACGGGAAAAAGCTCTACGTGACGCAGTCCGCAGGGGAGGACCCGATTCTCCGTGAGCTGACGCTAGATCGGAGCAGCAAGGTTTCAGGCGACCGGGTCATCACCGATTTCTCGAGCCTGATGAACGAGGCAAACCCCGGCCTTCCCGATGGGCTGGCCGTGGCAAGGAGCGGCGAGATCTTCGTTGGCGGGCCCGGCGGGGTCGTCGTCGTCCATTCTGACGGCACGCCTCTGGCGCGGATCAGGACAGGGAGCGCCGCCGCGAATTGCTGCTTCGGCGAGGATGGGTCGACGCTGTTCATCACGGCGCACCAGCGGGTGCTGCGCATCCCGACGACATGCCGGGGAGTGCAGTGGACCTGATCGCCGATCTGCGACCGCTGCTGGCGGCTGGTTCTATCGCCCCGCGCGGATTGGCAGCCTCTTGTGCCGCGTACGGAGCTGTCACTCCGTGAGCGAGAATCCCGCCAGCGCGGTCATGCCGGAGGCCCGAGGCGCACGCCTCAGGAGACTCGCGGCCTATGGCGTTGGCGACTATGGGCTCAACATCTACTGGAACATGCTCTCCTTGTTCCTGGTGTTCTGGTACACCACGATCGTGGGGCTCGAGCCGAGGGTCGCCGGCGCGATCTATTTCATCGGAATGGTTTGGGACGCGATCAGCGACCCGATCGTTGCCAATCTTGCAGAGCGGGTGCGCACGGAAAAGGGAACCTACCGGCCGTTCATTCTCTATGGCTCGGGCGCGCTGGGCGTTCTGTTCGTCCTGCTCTTCTGGGCGCCGCCGTTTTCCGGCGCAGCGCTTCTTGCAACCCTTGTCATCGCGGCAATCCTGTTCAGGACCGGATACACCCTGGTGGCCATTCCGTATGCAGCGCTTTCGGCGCGGTTGACGTTCGACAGCGTGGAGCGGACGGAGCTTGCCGGGGTCAGGATGTTTTTCGCCTTCGGGGGCCTGCTGACAGTTTCGCTCCTCGTTCCTCCCTTGTTGAGGGCGCTTTCGGGGGGAGCGGATTATGTCGCATCGGCCTTCATGGTGGTCGCCGGTTTCGGGGCGCTGGTGGCGACAGGGGCACTGCTCCTTTGCTACGTGCTGACCTCGGAGAAGCCTCTCCCCGAAGGGACACAGCTGTTCGTTCTCAGCTCCGCGCAGGTCAGGCGGGTGCTTCTCGGCAATTCGGCGCTGATGATCCTGTTGTCGGTCATTTTCCTCCAGTCGTCCGGAACAGCGAGCCTGATGGTGTCGCTTCTGTTCTTCCTCGAAACGCAGGAGGGACTGGCGAGCCAGGAGACGGTGCTGACCTGTTTCGCGATCGCGACCATGGCGGGCGTGCCCATATGGACGCTGGTCATCAGGCGGATTGGCAAGAAGCGGTGCTGGTTCCTGGCCTCGGGAATGATCGCTGCCGCGGGAGCGACCATGCTCGCGCTGGGGCCGCTGCCTGTCGTCGGCGTGCCGCTTCCTATTCTGGCCTATGGTCTTTGCCTCGGATCGTTCGCGGTCATGCTGTGGAGCTTCGTGCCCGATACGGTCGAATACGGGCAGGTCACGACGGGTGTCCGGGCCGAGGGTATCAGCTTCGGCGCGGTGATGGTGGCGCAGAAACTGGCGGGCGCGAGCATGGGCCTCGTCGTCGGTTTCGTGCTCAGCAAGGTTGGCTTCAACCCTGAACTCACCGAGCAAACCGCGCGGACGGGCAGGGGACTTCTTTCCTTCCTTGCCATCGCGCCCGGAGCGCTCTTTCTTCTCAGCGCTCTTGCGGTCCGTTCCCTTCCTCTCGACAGGAAGCGCCATGCCGACATGGTCTCGGCGCTTTCCGGGAACCGCAGGAGCGAGGAAAGGAGTTCGTGATGGTCCGTATGGTCGACGTGGCGAAGCAGGCCGGCGTGTCGGTCAAGACGGTCAGCCGCGTCCTGAATAACGAACCTCACGTCCAGGAAGCGATGCGCGAGAAAGTTCGCGCGGCAATGGACCAGCTCGGATATGTCCCGTCCGCATCGGCACGGAGCCTGCGCTCCCACCGCAGCTACACCATCATGCTGCTGATCCACGATATTCGCTCGCCATTCACCAATACTGTCCAGTTCGGTGCGCTGCAGGCTTGCCAGGAGCTCGGGTATCACCTGCAGCTTGCCATGGTCGGCTCGGAGACGCTGGAGGACCGCAGCAAGCTGGAGCGGTATTTCGAGAAAACCCTGAGGGCCGGCAAGCCTGATGGGCTCGTGCTCGTGCCGCCGATGGCCAACCATCCGGTGGTGGCGGACGTCATGCCCTCGCTGGGGATCGCGACCATCAGAATCGGGCCGAATGATGTTCCTGACACGGACGAGACGGCCACTGTGACGATTGACGACACCCTTGCCAGCCGGGAGATGACCAAGCACCTTCTCTCGCTCGGACACCGGAGGATTGCCTTCCTGCGCGGCAAGGAGGACCAGGATGCAACCCAGCGCCGGTTTGAGGGCTATGCGCAGGCGCTGTCAGACGCTGGTGTCGCTCGTGACCCCTCGATCATTCTTCCGGGTACGTTTAATTTCGAGTCGGGCCTTGCGTCAGGCGAGAAACTCCTCGCCATGAAGGAGCCTCCGACAGCTGTCTTTGCCGCTAATGACGACATGGCCGCAGGCGTCATCATGGCGGCCCACCGGCTGGGGGTCGATG
Organism: Parvularcula lutaonensis; assembly: GCF_014651915.1. Taxonomy (GTDB): domain Bacteria; phylum Pseudomonadota; class Alphaproteobacteria; order Caulobacterales; family Parvularculaceae; genus Parvularcula; species Parvularcula lutaonensis. The sequence goes on along the minus strand of NZ_BMXU01000002.1, from coordinate 9,568 downwards.
TGCCCTCGCAGCTCTCCGTTGCAGGCTTTGACGATTCGGAGATTGCGGAGCGGACCTGGCCGACGATCACCACCATCCGGCAGCCTCTGGAAGAGATCGGCATGGCAGCGATCGAGAGCCTTGTGGCCGCTGCCGGTGGGTCGGCGCAGCCCCTGCGATCGAAGACGCTGCCCTTCGAGCTCCTGATCCGGAATTCCACCGCCCCCGTCAAATGACCCTAAGCCCACCACTCGATTGACAACGTAAGTCAAGACAGGTCTGATCCTTCAAGGGAAGGAATGTCTGCGGAGGCATCATGTCAGGGCATCCGGACAAGAAGCGCGTGTTGATCGTCGGTGGAGGAACCGCCGGCTGGATGACCGCCGCAGGGCTTGCGAGCCTGCTGGGCGATCATCTCGATATCACGCTGATCGAATCCGAAGCGATCGGCATCGTCGGCGTCGGCGAAGCAACCCTGCCGCATATCAGGCATTTCAACAGGACCATCGGCATTGACGAAATGGACCTGATGGCGGCGACCAGCGCTACGGTGAAGCTGGGCATCGAGTTTTGTGACTGGGCCAGGCTCGACGACCGCTATATCCACCCCTTCGGCGACTACGGCGTACCAAGCGACGGCACGCCCTTTCACCATTTCTGGCGGCGGGCGATCGACGATGCCGGGCCGATCGGTCACTACTCCCTGCCTGTCGTCATGTCTTACGCGGGCAAGTTTTCTCCGCCATCGGAAGATCCGCGTTCGCTCCTCTCATCCTACCGATGGGCTTACCAGTTCGACGCGACGGCCTATGCCCCGTATCTGCGGCGACTTGCCGAAGCGCGTGGCGTACGGAGGATCGAAGGCAGGATTACGGGATCCAAGAGGGACGAGAACGGCGATATTGCTTCGGTGACGCTGGAAAACGGTGAGAGCCATGCTGCCGACTTGTTCATCGACTGTTCCGGATTTCGTGGCCTTCTGATCGAGGGAGCGCTCGCTACGGGATACGAGGATTGGACCCGGTGGCTGCCTTGCGACCGAGCCGTTGCTGCACCGTGTGAGCATGCAGGTGAGCTGCTTCCGTTCACGAGAGCCACCGCGCGCGGTGCCGGGTGGCAGTGGCGTATCCCGCTCCAGCACCGAACAGGCAACGGCTATGTCTATTCCAGTGCGCACACGGACGACCAGGATGCTGAAGACCAGCTCGTTCAGTCGCTTGAAGGCAGGCCTCTCGCTGATCCGCGGGTACTGCGCTTCACAACGGGCAAGAGACGCAAGCTCTGGAACCGGAACGTCGTGGCAATCGGGCTGTCGGGAGGATTCCTCGAGCCGCTTGAAAGCACCTCGATCTATCTCATCCAACAGGGGATCACCTACCTGATCGAACTCCTCACTGCAGGGCCGGCACCTGAACCGGTGAAGGACGAATACAACCGGATGATGGACCTCGAGTTCGAACGGATCCGCGATTTCCTGATCCTCCACTACCACGCCACGGAGCGCGAGGACACGGCATTCTGGAATGACATGCGTAACCTCCGCATTCCGCACTCTCTTGAGGAGAAGATGGCGCTGTTCCGCGCGCGGGGACGGGTGCAAACCTACGATTACGGCCTGTTCCTCGAAGCGAGCTGGGTGGCTGTCTATCTGGGCCAGCGGGTTGTCCCGAGCGCTTATGATCTTCGTGCTGACGAGGTTTCCGAGGAGGAGCTTCTCGGCCGGCTATCCTCGATGAAGGCGATGATGGCGACCGCGACGAAAAGGATGCCAAGCCATGCCGACTGGATCGCCAGCAATTGCCCGGCAGGCGCAAGGAGTGCTGCGTGAGGGGCGGGATTCTTGTGAGAGGCGCGGGCTATGCCCCTTGGCTCGCAGCGTGTCTTTTTGCACGGTTTGTACCTGCTTCGCTTCCTGTCGGGGTGGAGACCGGGAAAGGCTCCGGCCGGAACGCCCTCATCCGGCCGGAAGATCGCAGGGCCCTGGCCGCGATCGGGGTCGATAGCGGCGCGCTCCTTCAGGCACAGGCCCGGAGGTTTCATTCTTGGGGTGGGCGTTTCGGCCATGCCATTCCGTTCTCGGATGGAAAGGCTGACGGGTTCGAGGTGGACGGTGAGCGTTACCGTTCGCTTCTCTCGCGGATCGCACGGCGGGCAGAGGTGCGGGAGAGGATCGAAGCTCCTTCATTGACGGTCGTCGTTTCGGATGGTGCAGATCTGCGAATTTCGGATCTGGCACTGGGCGCTGCGCGATTGCCTGCAGCGCGCAGGGAAGAGTTCGAGCATCTCTGCCTTGTGCGGGGGGTCATGGCCGTCGTTTTCGCTCTTCCAGGGGAAGATCCAACCACTGAGGAAATGGCGGAGATGACGCGGCTGTCAGCACGGCATTCGGCGGCAGTGGAGGACATGCTCGCGCTTCTCGAAGGAGGCGAGGGTAGCGAAAACCTTGCCCACCGAAAGGCCCTGTTCCGAGCTTGCGGCCGGGTCGCGCCCTTCGACGACGACCCGTTCGGGCGCAGTGAGTGGCACGTCGCGCTCCTCAAAATGTGCGGCCAGCCAGAAGACCATGCACTGATTGCCGGAAGGACCGGGCGCGGATGAACGAGCGAATTCGATCGGTTGTCATCGTCGGCGGCGGCACTGCGGGATGGATGACAGCTGCTGCGCTGGCCCGCTACCTGCCCCGTGAGACGACGTCGATCACGCTGGTGGAGTCCGAGGAGATCGGCACGGTCGGTGTCGGCGAGGCGACCATTCCGCAAATTGCGACCTTCAACAGGATGCTCGGGATCGACGAGGACGCTTTCCTCCGGGAGACCCAAGCGACGTTCAAGCTCGGCATCGAGTTCCGCGACTGGGGCCGGCTGGGCGAGCGGTATCTGCACCCCTTCGGTACTTATGGTTGGGACCTTCAGGGGACGGAGTTCCATCACTTCTGGATGCGAGCGCGTAGGACGGGGGAGAGCAATTCGCTGGATGACTACTGCCTGAACAGCGCTGCCGCATACGCCGGGAAGTTCGCGCGGCCGGACGGTAACCCGCGCTCGCCCCTGTCCCGGCTAGCCTACGCGTTCCATTTCGACGCCCTTCTCTATGCGAAGTTTCTACGGGTTTTTGCGGAGGCGAGGGGAGTGAATCGCGTCGAGGGGCGGGTCGGGAGCGTCGAACAAGAAGGCGACACAGGGTTCGTCAGGCGCCTTGGTCTCGAGGACGGACGCAGCATCGAGGGAGAGCTGTTCATCGACTGCACGGGTTTCGTTGGCCTTCTGATCGAAAAGGCGCTCGCAGCCGGTTATGACGACTGGACGGAGCTGCTGCCGATGGACCGGGCGGTTGCTATGCCCTGCGCGAGGATCGAAGAACCCAAGCCCTATACCATTGCGACGGCAAGGGGCGCTGGCTGGACGTGGCGGATACCCCTGCGACACAGGACCGGGAACGGTCATGTCTATGCGTCGCGGTACACGGACAAGGAAGCGGCGACACAAATTCTGATGGATGCTCTCGACGGCGAGCCGTTGGCAGAGCCCCGGCATCTGAGTTTCACCACCGGTATCCGGCGGAAGTTCTGGGATCGGAACGTGGTCGCCATTGGGCTTTCGGGCGGCTTTCTCGAACCCCTCGAGAGCACCAGTATCCATATGATCCAGACTGCGATTGCCAAGCTGCTCGCGCTCTTCCCCGACACGTCGTGGAGTGCGGTCGACCGCGACGAATATAACCGCCTGCTGACGACCACGTTCACCCATATCCGCGACTTCATTGTCCTGCACTACGTTGCGACGAGCCGCGATGACACGCCCTTCTGGCGTGACCGGAAAAAGGTCGAGATTCCTGAAACCCTCGCGCGCAAGATGGCCCTGATCGAAGGAGCGGGGCGGTTCTTCCGCTACGAAGACGAGCTGTTCTCGGTAACAAGCTGGCTCGCGGTCATGGGCGGGCAGGGGCGAGGCCCATCGGCCTATAACCCGATCGCGGACGGCATCTCCGACACCAACCTCAAGGCGAGCCTTGCGGACATGCGAAGCGTCATTATGCGGACGGTCAATGCCATGCCGCGGCATGAAGAATTCCTGAGCCGGGTGACCCGATGACAGGCCCCCATGATATTCGCAATATCGTCATCCTCGGCGGCGGCACCGCGGGGTGGATGGCGGCCGCTGCTTTCTCCTACCTTCTTGATACGGAAAGAACCAAGGTCACATTGGTCGAATCCGAAGCGATCGGCACTGTCGGCGTCGGTGAAGCCACAATTCCGCCGATCCTCCTGTTCAACCAGATGCTCGGGATCGATGAGAACGAATTCCTGTCCCGCACCCAGGGCACGATCAAGCTAGGGATCGAATTCCGTGACTGGCTGCGCAGGGGACATAGCTATTTCCACCCCTTCGGAGACTTCGGGACAGCGATCGAAACAGTTCCGATGCACCATTTTTGGTTACGCCAGAAAGCGATGGGTCTTCCGGTTGCTGATCTATTCGAATTCTCACTGATGGCTCGGGCGGCCCGGAAAGGCCGCTTCATGCGCCCGGTCTCGGGCGACGCTCGCTCCGTTCTCGCAGGAATCCATTACGCCTACCAGTTCGACGCAAGCCTCTACGCGGGTTTCCTGCGCGAATATGCGGAGAAGCGAGGGGTTGCGCGACTCGAAGGCAGGGTCGCTAAGGTCCATCAGGACACAGAGAGCGGGTATGTCACGTCTCTCCTTCTCGAAGATGGACGCGAGATCAGCGGTGAGCTTTTCATCGACTGCTCTGGCTTCCGGGGTGTGCTGATCGAGCAAACGCTAGAAGCGGGCTATGAGGACTGGTCATCATGGCTGCCAGCCGACCGGGCAGTTGCGGTGCCGTGTGCGAAGGTGTCAGACCCCGTTCCCTTCACCCGAGCCACGGCGCACGAGGCTGGGTGGCAATGGCGCATCCCGCTGCAACATCGCACGGGAAACGGTCACGTCTACTGCTCGGGGTTCACGGATGACCAGACAGCCCTCGACAGGCTGTTGGAAAATCTTGACGGCGAGCCGCTGGCCGATCCCCATCCTCTGCGTTTCGTCACAGGGCACAGGCGGATATTCTGGGACAGGAACGTCGTTGCACTCGGCTTGGCGCAGGGTTTTCTGGAACCTCTGGAAAGCACGTCCATCCACCTCGTCCAGCAGGGCATCGCGCGGCTGATGGCACATTTCCCTGATCGTCGTTTCAGCCCGGCGGCACGTGATGCCTATAACCGGCGGACCCTGTGGGAGTATGAGCGGATCAGGGATTTCCTTGTCCTTCACTATACGGCGACCGAGCGCGATGATAGCCCATTCTGGCGGCACTGCCAGACCATTCCGCATCCAGACGATCTGCGGCGGAAGATGGAGATGTTCGAGCAGACGGGCCGCATCCACCGCGAAGACCAGGAACTCTTCACGGAGTCGTCCTGGCTGGCCGTCATGCACGGGCAGGGGATAGAACCAAGCGGCTGGTCGCCGCTGGTGGAGCGTTTTCCCGTCGCCGACATGCAACAGCGTCTCGCGCGCATGCACAGCGTCATCGACCGGGCGTCCGATGCGATGCCGACGCATGCGGATTTCCTTAGCTCGACAAGGAATGCCTGACTGTACCAGTTCCTCGTGGAAGATCGTTTCTTGGTTTCTGCAGCCAGGAGGAGGAGCGGCATTGCCAAACCTGGTCCCGGCGGGAGCCGCAGGGATGACAGGCTGAGGCGCAGGATTGGTTGCTATCGGCATAGCAGGCTGGTTTGGGCTCATCCTGCCGGGCCTCATCGCCCGCATGGTCGCCTCGGCATCGAACCTTGGCGTACGATATCTTTGCTGGTGGATGATGCGGTGCAGGCTCAGCAAGCGCATGAACCAAGAAGGCGCCGCGTACCGAACCGTTCGCGCTCGTTGGCCTCAGCCTCCCGGCAGAGTGCGAATGCAAACTAGCCCCTGCGGCGCCGGTCGCGCTTGTCCTACAGGAATGCACCATCGAAGGCTCAGATGGCGGTGGAAACGACCCCGGCGACCAACTCTCTCCCGTGCAGGTTTCCACCGCGCGGGATCGCTTCGAAATCCTGCGCACTGTTGAGGGACAAAACTCTCGACCCCAGACGATTGGTTAAATGATCGTCCCGCCGGGCCCTATCGGTTCAGATGCCGCACGGCCTCGAGCAGTTCCTCGGCCGCCTGCTCGGCCGCCGCGAGTTTGATGGCAACCATCAGATCCTCGCGCCCCGCCATAGCCAAGAACGTGGCGAGCACCTCGTCGGAGTGGCGCGCCAGCGCGGTCAGGTGAGCACCGCTCGGACCGTAAGTACCCGAGAACCAGTTCTTCACCGTCTTCTCGTTGGCACCCGTCCAGGCTGCCACGGTCTTCACGCCCGCCCGACTATCTCCCAACGATCGTTTCAACGCCGCCGCGATTTCTTCGACGAAGCCGCCATTCGTTAGCTGCTCCGTTTTTTGATTATATCCGTTTTCCCTTGGAAAGAACTTGCCCTTTTTCGGAAACGACATTCCACCCTCCTTCGCTTTACATGGACGCGAAGAATTCAGCCGTTGATTCCGGCGGGAGCGATGGATTTGCCTGGAATAATGAGGAGATACGGATGTGAGCGGTCGTTGGGCGACCCATTCAGACACGAGCGACGCGCCGCCTGAGAAGGATGTGCCGGCCGTCGCCTATGTGCGGATGTCGACCGATCACCAGAAGTACTCCACCGAGAACCAGCTCGATGTCATTCGCAGCTATGCCGAGGCTCGTGGCCTGAACATTCTGCGCACGTTTGAGGACTCAGGCCGGTCGGGATTACGACTCGACGGCCGGGAGGCGCTCCAAAAGCTGATGGCCGAGGTCCAATCCGGCCAAGCCGACTTCAGGGCGATCCTTGTCTATGACGTCAGCCGATGGGGTCGATTTCAGGACGCCGATGAGGGCGCATACCATGAGCACGTCTGTTCCCGCGCCGGGATCAGGGTCCACTACTGCGGCGAGCAGTTCGAGAACGATGGCAGCATCGGCTCTAACCTTCTGAAGACCGTCAAGCGCGTCATGGCCGGCGAATACAGCCGTGAGCTTTCGGTGAAGGTTTTTGCGGGGCAATGCCGCCTGGTAGAGCTTGGATATCGCCAAGGCGGCGCGGCCGGATACGGGTTGCGGCGCGTGTTGATCGACGAGCACGGCAACCCGAAGGGTGAGCTGTCGCGCGGCGAGCAGAAGAGCCTGCAGACCGACCGCGTGATCCTGGTCTCCGGCCCCGAGGAGGAACAGCGGGTCGTCCAGCGCATGTACGAGATGTTCGTGAATGAGGGGCGGCCCGAGCGCGAGATCGCGGAGGTCCTGAACGCCGAAGGTCACCGCACCGATCTCGACCGACCGTGGACCCGGGCGACTGTCCATCAGGTGCTGACCAACGAAAAATACATCGGGAACGACGTCTTCAACAAGGTGTCGTTCAAGCTGAAGCAGCGCCGCGTCGTGAATCCACGGGACATGTGGATCCGGGCCGAGGGCGCCTATCCGGCCATCGTCAACAAAGCGCTGTTTTTGCGCGCGCGGGAAATCGTGGATGCCCGCAGCCGCCATTTCTCGGACGAGGAGTTGCTCGATGCCCTGCGGGCGATCCTGAAACGACAGGGCCAGCTGTCCGGGCTGATTATCGACGAGGAGAACGATCTGCCCTCGTCCAGCGCTTATCGCAGTCGCTTTGGCAGCCTGCTGCGCGCCTATCGCCTCATCGGCTATGAGCCGGAGCGGGACTACCGCTACATCGAGATCAACAAGGCGCTGCGCGCTGCCCACCCCCAGGTCGTTGAGGAGATCATCGAGGGCGTGGCCGCCCAGGGAGGTCGCGTAGTGCAGGCCCCCGACACGCAGCTGCTGCGCGTGAATGATGAATTCACAGTGTCGGTCGTTCTGGCCCGCTGCCAGGCGACGGCAACTGGATCCTTGCGCTGGCACATCCGTCTCGACACCGGCCTCGTTCCGGACATCACGATTGCTGTGCGGATGAACGAGACCAACGACGCGCCGCGCGATTTCTACCTTCTACCCGGCATCGACATGACCGACGCGCGGCTGAAGATGGCCGAGCAGAACGGCCTGTGGCTCGATGCCTATCGAACTGAAACACTTGACGATTTCTACGCCCTCGCTGGGCGGGCGAAGGTGACGGAGGTGGCATGATGGCCAAAAGCGCGGAACAAACTCACCCAACGGAAGTCACCCTGGTCCCGACCGACAGCATTCGGGTTCTCAATCCACGGGTCCGAAACCCCAGGACGTTTGCGGACATGGTGGAGAACATTGCCAAGATCGGTCTGAAACGCCCAATCACCGTGACCCGCCGCACCGACACGGATCCTCAGGAGTATGATCTTGTCTGCGGTCAAGGTCGCCTCGAAGCCTTTATCGAGCTGAAACAGAAAGCCATCCCGGCCATCGTCATCGACGCCGATGAGTCCGACTGCCTGGTAATGAGCCTCGTCGAAAATTGCGCGCGTCGCCAACATCGCCCGATCGATCTGATGCGGGAGATCGGCACGCTCCGCGAACGCGGCTACAATGATCGCCAGATCAGCGACAAGATCGGCGTTTCGCCGGACTACGTCGGGATGATCGCGGGCCTTTTGGAGCGCGGCGAGGAGCGGCTCGTCACCGCCGTCGAGACGGGTTTGCTGCCGCTCAACCTCGCCATCGACATATCGAAGACCGATGCCGAAGGCGCGCAGCGTGCGCTGATGGATGCCTACACGCAGAAGAAACTGCGCGGAAAGAAACTCGCGGCGGCCCGGCGTCTGATCGAACAGCGCGAGGCCCGTGGAAAGAAGATCCATCCCAAGCAATACGGCCGCGACGGCCGAAACCGGCGACCGCTGACGAGCGAAGCGTTGGTGCGCGCCTACCAGAAGGAAGCGGACCGCCAGAAGCTTCTGATCAAGAAAGCGGAACTGACGCAGGGGCGGCTGCTGTTCATCTGCCAGGCATTTCGGACACTACTCGAGGACGATCATTTCGTGACGCTGCTGCGCGCGGAAGGTCTGGAAACCATGCCCAGCTACCTGCAGGACACCCTCGCCGAGGGGGCAGTGCCATGACCAAGAAGGTTCAGCTCGGCTTCGAGAACGATTGCGTCACGATCCCGGTCGCGGACATCCTACCGGTCAGAGTGCTGAGCAAGTCCATCAAGTCCAGCCGGAAATACACCCAGATCACAGCGTCGATCCGCGAGATCGGGTTGGTCGAGCCGCCGGTGGTCGCGCGAAACGGGGACGCCAGCGGCAGCTGGCTGCTGCTCGACGGACATGTCCGGATCGAAGTCCTGAAGGATCTGGGTCAGGAACAGGTTGAATGCCTCGTGTCGACCGACGACGAGGCCTTCACCTACAACAAGCGCATCAGCCGTATCGCGCCCATTCAGGAGCACCGGATGATCCTGAAAGCGATCGAGCGCGGTGTCTCGGAGGAGAAGATCGCGGCTGCTCTGGACCTCAACCCGCGCAGCTGACCCGTCCCCTTTGAACGCAGCCAGTCTGAGTGAAAGAATGGCTTGTCTGCAGGAGAAGAGCGATGGGCGCGAAGCGCTACAAACCCGAGGAAATCATCTC
>NZ_BMXU01000001.1:1247500-1695218 GCF_014651915.1 Parvularcula lutaonensis | reverse complement strand
CTGATCTGGCCTCCACCATGTGAAGGTTCCGGCCAGATCAGCCTTCCATCGGGAGCAACGCCGTGGTTACATAAAGGGTGGCTGCGCCATCGGGGTCTCGTCAGCGGTAGAGCAGCGCCAGCTCACCGGAATGGCGTTTCCGCTCATTTTGGATTTCGTTTTGCAGCGCGCGCCGTTCGGCCAGTTGCCTGGTCACAAGGTCCTGGCGCTCTTTGGCATCGCGCTCACGCTTGAAGGTAACTTCAGCCTCATTGCGCTGGCGCACGGCGCTATACTTGCCGCGCAGCCAGTCCCAAACGCCTTTCAGTCCTTTGGAGAAACGTGCCTGACGAGCTCTGGATTCTTTTAGCCATCGATCGGCCAAGTGCTGATCGAGGGCAGCACGCTCTGCCTTATGCTCCGCTCGCATGGTGCGCTTCGATGTGCGGATCGGCTTGAGACGTTCTGCGCTTTCCTTATCCAGCGTCTCAATGTGACGCTTGAGCACTTTCTCCATCAAATCGGAGACCCGCGCCTTGGTCTCAGCGACTGAGGGCAATTGTGCTGGATCACCAAGGCGCTCTTTGACCGCCTTGGTTTTCTGGCCGGTCATGCGCGGAACGGCATAAACTTCACCCTGATAATCGACGGCAACAAAACCACGACGATCACCTTGCGCCAGATAGTAGCCGCGCTCCTCTAGCTGACGCTTGAAAGCCGGACCATCTTTTGCGCCGTTCCAGCATTCCTGAAATGTCGCCTTGATATCGGCAGCGCTTTTTCCGGCGCGGCGGGCTTGTTGCCATTCGGCTAGCGTGAAGTTCAGCGGCGAGCGATCTTTCCCACGCTTGTAACCGTCAGGTAGTTTCCAGCCATGCTCAAGGAAGAGCCCGCGCGAAATCTCATTCAGCTTGCGCTTGAAATGCGGGAGGTTGATTGCCCGCATATTCTCTGTGTTGATACGGCTCCAAACCGCATGGGCGTGACGGCGACCATCCTTTTCATGGAAGACCAGCGCCATCGGCTGGCGCTGAAGGCCCATCTCATCTTCGATGCGGCGTGCCGCCAGTTCGAAGACTTCGGGTCGTACGTTTTCTGTCTCAGGCGGTGACAAGCTGACCGAGAAGAAGTGCTGTTTGCACTTGGTTCCCTTGGCCGCTGCTTCGACTTCCAGAAAAGCGCCGCGCAGATCACTAGATACGAAGCCGCGAACTTCGTGTAGTTCGACATGATCGTTATCGCGTTCATTCATGAGGTGAGCCGCAAGCTTGCGACCACCACCGCGCTGTGAGGCTTTGATGATCATGGCTCCATGCCCTCTTGGGGTGCCCCGTCAGGGCAGGCACAGCCTTCAAGGCTCGCAGCACGAATGAAGGCTGATGAACAGCTTTCACAAACGTCTGTCGATTTGTCGGTTTCCCGGATGCCAAGCGCGGCGAGCAAGAAGCTCCGCATAACCCGGATATCGTCACAGGCCCGGCGCAGCGCCTTGTCGGTTTCATCGCCGAGCGGCAGCGCACCGACGCGAGCAGCGTCCGCCAATTCATCCAAATTCTTGGCAATGCGAGACGAGCCCAGCATTCCGAGCAGTTGCGCCAGGGCTTTTTGATCTTTGATAGGGTTTAGCCCACGCGCCTGTTTGACAGGCGTGTCAGGATCAAACAATCGAGCCTTGATGTAGGCGGAGATCGATTGACGACCGGCATCCTCGATAAGCTTTTGCTTTTCCTCAAAGCTCAAGCGAAGCGAGAAGGGAGCTGGGCGTTTTTTGTTCTGCCCTTTGGATTTAGCCTGCTTGGAGTCAGAGCTTTGCCCCGATCCACGAGAACTACCACCGATAGAGCCCCATTTGGGAGTTAGCCCGTCCATGACCCGCTCCCATATGTTTCAACCGGCTCTTCGCCGTCGGAATTGGCTGAATCCGCAGTTTCCTGCGGCGCAGCACCATCCAGTTGAAATGGAAGCTCTTTGGGATTATCATATAGAGAACAAAAACTTAACTGTGCATTCCATTCGGAGAGCACCTCAAACAATTGGTTCGAGGTTTCTCCGCTTAGGTGCACCATTGTTCATCCACAGGCCGGTCGCGTCAGCGGAAGGGGACGATCTTGTTCCCGGCGTCGTGGCCGATGTCCACGCGGCCGAGATAAGGCACTTCGTACTCCTCGCACCAACGCCTCACCATGGCCTCCGGCTCTTCGCCGAAATCGATGTCATTCTCGGGAACATCGTTGAACCGCCCCAGGCGCAGCCCGGCGCAGCCATCGATCTTGCCGCTCGAGAACACCGTGTAGAGCATCCTGTCGATGGCATAGAGATGCTCACCGACCTCTTCAATCATCAGCACACGCCCCTTGAGGTCCGGGACGTGCGGCCCGGCGACGAGCGAAGCGAGAATCGACAGCGTCAGCGCTACTGCACTGCCTTCCCCTACTGAGGGTTCTTTGCCACCTTGCTCGCCTGCGAGAAAGTCCAGTGCACGGCGGGCCGCCGCCTCGCCATCCGCCCTGATGATGTCGGCAACGACCGGGCCGTGTACGGAACGCCCGATACCTGCGCGATCAAGGGCCGCCAGCAGGTATCCGCCATCGCTGTAGCCGAGCCATGTCTTCGCCTTTGCCGCATCGCCAAGGCTCGGGACCACCTGGTCCAGGATACGGCAGGCGCCATAGCCGCCGCGCGCGAACCAGACGGCGTCGACAGCGGGGTCGTTCGCCACGTCAATGAAAGCGCCTGCGCGCGTCTGGTCATCTCCGGCAAAATGCCCTGAAGCCGCGAAACACTGCGGGTGAATTGCCAGCTCCAGACGATCCGGATACGCCGTTTCGACAAGGCGCTTCACTGCCTCCGCGGCCTTCCTGTCCAGCGAGCGGCTGGGCGCGACGACCGCAACCCGCTTCATCGCTGCGCAATCTCCGCGAGCAGGCCCTCGGCGAAGCTGGTCAGGCTGTCGTCACGGGCGCCCATGACGACCACGGCATCCCCCGGTTTGGCGGCTCGTGCGAGATCGACAAAGGCATCACGGGAAGGGAGATAATGGGCTTGGCAACCACGATCCTTCAGTGTCATGACCATCACTTCGGCATCATCGGTCCTCTCGACCGTGCCGCCGAAATAAGCGGGTGCGCTGACAGCCAGGACGTCATCCTGCCGCAAGGCCCCAGCAAAAGCGTTCTCGTAAAGCTCGCGGAAACTGCGCAGCGGGCCGTAGCCATGGGGCTGGTAGAAGACGTGCAGGCGTGCATAGTGTTTCGCCAGCGCACCGACCGACCCTTCGATCTTTTCCGGGTTATGCGCGAAGTCATCGATCACCGTGACGCCGCCGCTCTTGCCGACCGTCTGGAGCCTGCGCGCCGAGCCTTTGAAGGTTGCCAGCGCCTCGCAGGCGGTTGCAGGATCGACACCCAACTCGCGCGCCGCCGCGATGGCTGCGAGAGCATTGCCTACATTGAATGCACCGATCAGCGGCATTCGGAGCGTTGAGACCTTTGCGCCATCCACTGTGACGTCAGCGATCAAACCATCATCGTTGCTCGTCACGGGCCCTGCAGAGACATCAGCCCCGCGCGCCATCGAAACCGTGACGACCTTTTCCGGCGCCAGGCTGCCAGCGATCATGGCCACTGGCTCACTGTCAATGCCAAGGACCACCCGACCCGAGCGCTGCGCGAAGCCTCCGAAGAGCTCCTTGAGTTCGGCCATCGGCTTGTGGTCTTCGGAGACATTGAGAATAACGCCTACGGAAGGGTTGTAGCGCGCGATGGAGCCGTCGCTCTCGTCCACTTCGCAGACAAAAGCGCCCGAGCCGTTGCGCCAGCCCAAGGGGCGCCCCTCGCCGTCGCGGATGTTCAGCATGGGAGCGCCATTGACCACGGCGGGATCCGTGCCCGCCTCGGACAGCACATGGGCGAGCATCGCGGTCGTTGTGGACTTGCCGCTCGTCCCGGCTATGCCGCAGCTCACCTCGGCGTCATTCGTCAACTGTGCCAGAAGCTGTGCACGGATGATATGCTCCGCACCCATCTTTTTCGCGGCGACCACGTCGGGGATCTGTGCCTCGACAGCCGAGGACGTGACGAGGACCTGAGACGGGCTCGTAATGCCCGAGCCGTCCTGGGGGAAAACCACCACGCCAGCGGCGGCGAGGCGCGCTTTCAGGGCATCCGCCCGGCCCTGGTCGATCGCCCGGTCCGAGCCTGAAACCTCCACCCCCCGGGCATGGAGATACATTGCGAGGGGAAGCATGCCGCTCCCGCCAATGCCGCAGAAGAAATAGCTGCGCGCTGCCATCAGGGTGCTCCGGTCACAATCGAAGGGTCGGAGAGTTGCCCGTGAAGGTCAACTTTGGCGTTAAAACCCCGCGATATGTGCGGATTGTCACCCGGTGGCGGCCCGGCGTGCTAGGGACGCGGCCGGGAGGACCGCCATGCGCCGGCTGATCCTGATGCGGCATGCCAAATCAAGCTGGGACCATCCCGAGCTCAGCGACCACGACCGCCCGCTCAACGGGCGGGGACGGCGCTCCGCGGAACTGATGGGGGCATGGCTCGACGAGAACGGCTACCGCCCGGACGCGGCTTTCGTCTCGACTGCGGAACGGACGCGGGAAACCTGGGCGAGGCTCGCTCCCGTTCATGAAGGTTGCGAGGCGACCGCTTCGAGCACGCTCTACCTCGCGACATCCGAGACGATCCTACGCGCCTTGCACGATGCACCGGAGGTGCCCTGCCTCCTGATCTTAGGCCACCAGCCGGGAATTGGCGTGTTCGCCGAGCGAGCGCTTGCAGCACCGCCACGCGATCCTGCCTTCGAGAAGTTCCCGACCGCAGCCGTCGCGGTCATCGATTTTCCCGTGGCACGGTGGAAAGACGTCCAGCTCGGAACAGGCAGGCTGGTCGACTTCGCCACCCCGAAAGCGCTGACGCACGGGTAGAGGGGCCACGGGAGCAACGCAGGCGGGGAATGGCGCACCCATCAGGATTCGAACCTGAGACCTCTGCCTTCGGAGGGCAGCGCTCTATCCAGCTGAGCTATGGGTGCCGCGGTGCCCGGTTGAAGCGGAGGGACCGCCGGAACGCAAGCGCTTAGTTATCGAGATTGTTGACGATGCGGCCCGGGTAGATCTTCTCGGCTCTTGCGAAGGTCTCAACAATGTCCAGGGTTTCCTCGAAGCTGATCGCATGGCCGTGGGGGACGACCTCGCGCGGGGCGAAGCCCGTGGAGACCGAACGCATCAGGCCTGCCATGTTGAGGCCGTTGGCGGAAAGGTCGCTGCCGTGGGGTGCCTGCTTGAGGTCACGGGTCGCGGCGGCCAGATGCTCCTCGAAAAGGTCGGCAGTTTCGAGGAAGACCTCGATCGACACGGCGACATTGCCGCGCGGCATGCCGAAATCGGCGAGTTCATAGCGCGAAAGATAGGCCAGCCGCTCATCGCTCATCCCGGCGGAGACAAAGGCATAGCGGTCGTTGAACGCCTGCACGGTGCGGCGGTCCACGTCGGTCGCGAACATCGTGACGATATGCATCCCGCGGCACCGGTTCGAGCGGTCGCAGGCCATCGGCGTGATCTGGAACCGCGTGCCGTCAGAAGCCTGAACCAGAAGGACTTTCTCGCCGCCGGGCAGCGTTGCGCCTTCATAATCCAGCCCCATTTGGGACAGAACCGGGATCAGCGCCTCTGCATGAAGGCTGGTCAAGGGCGCGGAGGGGTTGCGGATTTTGCCGGACGTGCCAAGCGCGTTGGACTGGGCAGACGCCAGTCCGAGCCCTGTGAACAACGCGATCCCAGCCAGAAGAAGCTGTTTCATACCCTATGCCCCGTCGAGAAGATGAAAACCGTAGCCAGAAGTTAAGCGGGAGTAAACGTCGCGAAACCGAGGCGTCCGACGGGCCGCGCGGCCCTAGGCGCGAAGGAACAGGCCCCCGGCGAGGCGGCGGCAGGCCCGGCGGACCACGGAAATTCAGCGGCGGGGACGACCGCGGCGGACGACGCGGTCCCGGCGGAAAAGGGCCTGGCGGACGGGGTCCCGGCGGGCCGCGCGGGCCTCGTGACGGTGAACGCAGGCCGCGGCGAGACGATCGGCCGAGGCGACCTCTCAGCGAGGACGATGCAGAGCGCATCGAGCAGCTGCGTCACGAGCGGCTGGAGGAAGGCCGCGAGCGCCGCGCCGCCCTGCCGCCCGGCGTGGCTTCGCGGGCCGCGGCCGTCGACCTTCTGCGCCTCACGGCCAACGGATTCACTCTCGACCAGGCGCTCGAGGCCTGCCGCAGCTTCAACGAGCTTGAAGGCGCCGACCGCGGCTTTGCCCGCGCGCTCGCTTCGACGACCCTGCGTCGCAGGGGAACCCTCGACGAGGTGATCGCCGCGCACCTGAAAGTGCCGCTCAAGCCCAAGCAGACATACCTGCGGGACATCATGCGGATCACCGCGGCGCAGCTCTGCCTAATGGGCACCGAGGACCACGCCGCCGCATGGTCGGCGGTGGAACTGGCGAAGCTCCGTGTAGAGAGCAAGGGCTACACGAAGCTTGTCAATGCCATCGCCCGCCGCCTTGCCGAGAATGGCAAGGAACTGGCCGAGAAGCAGCCCCTGCGCGCCGACACGCCGGGCTGGCTGTGGCGCAAGCTGGCACGCGCCTACGGAACCAAGACCGCGAGCGCGATTGCTGAAGCCCACCGCATCGAACCGCCGCTTGACATTTCGTTGAAGGATCCCTCTGCCACGATCGAATGGCCTGAAGAACTCGGTGCCCGGAAGATCGGCCCTCGCACGGTCCGCATGGCGAGCGCACCGGTGCCTTCCCTCCCTGGCTTCGAAGAAGGCGCGTGGTGGGTGCAGGACGTGGCGGCGACATTGCCTGCGGAGATCCTGGGCGCGCGGGAGGGCGAGAAGGTGTTCGACCTCTGTGCAGCGCCGGGCGGCAAGACCATGCAGCTCGCGGCAACAGGGGCGGAGGTCTTTGCGATCGACCATTCGGGCCTGCGGCTCGAGCGGTTGCACGCCAACCTCCAGCGTACCGGGCTCGAGGCAGTTGTCCTCGAACAGGATCTTCTCGAATGGTCGCCAGCCAACCCTGCTGACCGCATCCTCCTCGACGCACCCTGTTCGGCCACGGGCACGATCCGGCGCAATCCTGACCTGCTCTGGACCTCACGCGAGACGCAGGTGCCCGATCTCGTCCGCCTGCAGAAGAAAATGCTCGAAAAGGCGCTCGATCTTCTCAAGCCCGGCGGCACGCTTGTCTACGCTGTCTGTTCCCTCCTGCCCGAAGAAGGCGAGGAGCAGGTCGCGGCACTGCTTGAACGTCGCGGCGATGTCGAGCGTGTGCCGGTCACCTCGTCCGAGATCGGCGACCTGCCTGTCATCAACAAACAGGGCGAAATCCGCTGCCTGCCGAGCAAACTGAAGGCCGATGGCGGGATGGACGGCTTCTTCGCCGCGCGGCTGCAGAAAAAAGGCTGAGGGGCGAGCCCCCCAGCGTTACCAGCCTCTCCCCAAGACTGATCAGCCTGCGAATTGAAGCTCGAAGCGGATCGCTGCACGGTGTGCGCGGGTTTCGAGCGGCAACAGGAAGTCTGGCAGGTAGCCGAAGCGGGACTTGATGTCCTGGATACCGGCTAGCGCGGCAGCCTGGGCCACCGGGTCATAGCCAAGACCATAGGCGATACGGACAAGGCGCTGGGTGTAGGCCACCTGCAGGTTCCGGCGGAACATGTTCGGTGTACCTACAAGGTCATTGCCGAAGATGGCATCGTTGAGGTCCTGGATCACTTCGGCAGCGGAGTAGGTGTTGCCGTAGAGCGAGCTGTCCGTCATCCGCTGCATGACCTGCGGGTTCAGGATCTGGTTCAGGATGCCGTTCTGGATGCCAAGGGCACGCTGGTGCACCTTCGGGTCCTCGGTGTTGAAGAAGAAGTTGTACCCCCGACGCTGGGTCTGGAGGTGACGGAGGAGCTCCTCGTCGACTTCCCAAGCGTCCTTGGCGAAGGCGTATTTGGCAAGGGCCATCATGGCGCCGCGCTGCGTCGCCTCGGGAACGGCCGTGTACGGAACAGTGTCATCCTGGCCGGGCTTGACGCGCTCGACATAGACGCCGCCGATCTGCTTCGACATGACCAGCGCCATGCGGGCCTGTTGGCCCGAGAGGGTGAAGTACTGGCGCACCAGCTTCTGGTAGCTGTCCTCACCCTCATAGCTGTCGAGCAGCTTGCCCATGATCGACCTGGTCAGCTCGATCCGGTCCTTTGCATATTCGACGGGGTCGGACGATTGGTCGAAGATCATCACGCGCGGGTCGATGCCGTTCCACGGGCTGCGCATGTCGTCGGCGTCGTTGCCAAAGGCATTCTTCGGGTCAGATGATTTCGACAGCACCGCTTCGCGCACGACCGGGTCATCGACTTCCGGGCTGTAGCCGAACTCGATCGCCCATTTGTCGTAGGAGCCCGGACGGGTGTGGTTGTAGTCGCCCTGCGCGACGCCCACCGGTGCAAAGTTCGTCGCATGGTAGTCCATGACCGAGCCTGAGGGCGCGCCTTGGGTGACTTCCGGGTCGTGGATTTCGTCGGGACCGAAGACGGTCGTCGCCTTCATGTTGTGGTTGAGACCCAGCGTATGGCCGACTTCATGAAGGATCAGGAAGCTGAGGCTCTGGCGGATATATTCCGACTTCTCCTCTTCCGTTGCGCCTTCGGTCTGCAGTTTGGCGAGGCCGAAGTTCAGGTTTTCGCGCATCTCCGCGCCAGCGTGGCAAAGATGGCGATCGTCAGCCAGCGGAGCAACGGGATTTCCGTCCTCGTTGAGCTTGTCGCCCATTGTCAACTCGAGCGGCAGGCCAGCCTTCTCGAAGACTTCCTCAGTGAACTGGGCACCGGTGATGAAGCTCAGCTCGAGCATGATATCAGCACCGAGGATCTCGCCGGTGCGCGGGTTTGAAAAGCTCGGGCCATAGCCACCGAACGGAGGCTGCGGCGAGGAGGTCCAACGCAGGACGTTGTAGCGGATGTCGCCGGCGTCCCAGTCCGCGTCGTCGGGCTGCACCTCGACGGCGACGGCATTGGAGAAGCCTGCCGCTTCGAAGGCCTCGTTCCAGGCGAGGACGGCCTCCGCGATGGTCTCGCGGTACTCGACCGGCGTCGTGTTCTCGATCCAGAAGGTGATCGGCTCGACCGGATCGGAAAGCTCCGCTTCGGGGTCCTTCTTGACGAGGCGCCAGCGGTTGATGAGGTCGCGATAGGGCGCGCTTGAATCAGAGGTCAGGTCTGTGACCTGATCCAGGAAATAGCCAACGCGGTAATCGTCAAAGCGCGGGGTGTAGCCATCATCCGGCATCTCGATCAGCGAGTGCTGCACGGTCAGGGTGACGCTGCGCGCATCCGTGACGGCCGCCGAGCCCCCATTGAAAGGCATTGGGTTGTCGAAGACGTAGTCGACGCGGACATCGACGTTTTCGGGATAGCCGCGGACGGCGTCATACTTGGTCTTCTGTGGGTTGAGGCCACCCACCGCGAAGGCGAAGGGACCAGCGAGCGGGTTCGGCACGTTGATCGCCGTCAGCATCTCCGACTTGAACAGCGGGCCCGCAGCGATGAGGTAGCGGTCGGCTTCGTCACCTTCGCCCTCGGTCTCGGCGATGATGTCGAGGCTACCGATGATCGACGGGGAGATGTTGGCGTCGGAAGCGCGGGCGATCGCGCTCTCGTCGTCGAAATAGAAGGCCGTGTTGACCTCGTTCAGCTCCAACTGGCCGAAGTGCTTGTCGAAGCGGATGATCCTGTTGTCGGCATAGGCACCCTTGAAGGCACCGGCATCGACGACGCCGTTCTCCACATAGGTAAAGGCGACAAACTCCTCCCCGATCTGGTCAGCCGAGATCTCCATGAAGACTTCGCCGGAATCGGGGTCGGTATAGAAAGGGAAAAGGCCCTCTTTGGCCTCGAAGCCTTCGACCTTCTCGGCGATGGTCGGCAGGCCCTCATTGTCCTGCGCCAGAGCGGGACTCGCTGCCAACAGTGCGAACGACGAGACCGCTGCGCATGCGAGCATGCGCCCCTTGAATTGACCGATCATGTTGGTTTTCCGCCCTTCCCCAGGTTCGATTGGAGCCCGCGCCCTTAGGGCCTGCCCATTCCCATGCATTAAAAGTAGCGTAACCATTTAACGTCCCGTGGCAACGGTCTGCTAATAAATTCGCGCTGCTTGGCAGGGGGGACTGCAATCCCCGGGCCGGAATGGGCAATTTCCGCTTCCGCCCGTTGCACGGGGCGCGAGCTTGCTTATCTTCGGTAGCAACTGCGTACGCGCCGCCCTTGGCGCGAAGGAGCAAATGAATGTCCGAGACTGAACGTCTTTACCAGCGCGCCGGCACAGGCGCGGTCGCCTTTGACGAGGGCCTCCGCAAGTACATGCTGGGCGTCTACAACTACATGGCTATGGGCGTCGCAGCGACCGCCCTCATCGCCTTCTTCTTCCTCACCAACCCGGCCGCGCTGCAATTCGCCGCGGGCCTCAGGTTCCTGCCCTTCATTGGTGTGCTGGCCCTTGGCTGGCTCGCACCGCGGATGATCTTTAACGGTTCCAAGGCCGTCGCCCATGCCGCCTATTGGGGCTATGTCGCGCTTTGGGGCATGTTGATCGGCCCATTCGTGGCCTTCATGGTCGGTGCGGGCGAGGCGCTCGCCGTGGCCCAGGCCTTCTTCATCTCGGCCTCGATCTTCCTCGCCATGTCCCTCTATGGCTATACGACGAAAAAAGACCTCTCGCCTTGGGGTAAGTTCCTGTTCATGGCCGGCATCGGCTTCCTCGTCCTGATCGTGATGAATTTCTTCATCCAGTCGACCATGTTCAGCTTCTTCATCTCTTCGGGCGTGATCCTCTTCATCTCGGGGGTCACCGCCTATGAGACCCAGATGATCAAGAACCTCTACGCGCAAGGCGCGACCGAGATGAATGAGCGTGCGGCGATCTTCGGCGCGTTCGCGCTTTACGGATCGTTCGTGACCCTGTTCATCCACGTCCTGAACCTGCTCGGCATCATGCGCGACTAGGCGCCTGGCGCATCCCGCAACGAGAAAGCCCCGGCTCTTGGCCGGGGCTTTTTTGTCGGGCGCGCTTTATGTCCTGGAGCCTGACTCGGGGAGCGGGCGGACGGCTTCGACATTGTCGCCCTTGCCGCCCATACGTTCGAGTCCTGCGAGGATCAGGTCCGGCGCGTGAGGCATCTCGAGCATGTCAGCCAGGTCGGGACCATCACGGTCGCCGGCCATCGCGATCGCCTCGTCGAAATCCGCCGCTTCGTCCATGCCGAGAAGCAGCAGCGCGGCGATGTCCAGCCGACCGGCGGGACCGATTTCGGCGTAAAGGCCACGCAGATCGGCAAGCTCGCCTGGCTCCTTGGAGAGCTCGAGATCGTCCTGGAGCGTGTCGCTCTCGTTCGAGCCGTCATTCTGGTCCGTCACCGCAGTCTTGCCGTGAAAAGCGCGGAGCAGTGTCGCGAAGGCGCGAACATTCCCGCTGCCGATACTCAGGGACTTGGTCTCTGCCATGCCGGTTCTCCTCTGTTCGCATCCGAACACGCAAAAGCCCGGCGACGGTTCCCTCAGCGACGGCGACGAACAAAGGCCAGCCCGGCCAAGGCCGGGGCGAACAGGAGCGCCGCACCAGGCAGGGGGATCGGCCGCGTGGAAGCGAAGATCTCGCCGAAAAACTCGTTCTCGATGCCGCCCGTCGTCTCGGTGAAGACCACGCGATCAAAAGCCTGCATCGAGGCGACGGCGAGGAAGACCGCCATGTCGTTCATCGGCGAGAAGCTCACGCTGTCAAAACAGGTCATCCCGTTGCAGAGGTCGATGCGGAAGGTCGAGTCGATGAAGGCCGCATTGACCAGGGGGTCGCGCTCAGGCTCCACGAGGTCGATCCCGAAGGAGAATTTCGGCCCGTCGAAGTCGATCGAGAAATTCTCGACGCCATTGATAGCCCACTGGTTCCCGGCGATCCGGCTCGACCAGTCCTGTGTGAGATTGAGGGAGCTCCCCGCACCGGCTGAGATCGTCACATCGCCGACCATCCGGCTTCCGAACGAGCCAGCGACGATCGGTATCGGACCGCTCTCGTTTTCCACCCCTGCGCTCGATGTGTACGCGGCCTTGTCAGTGATGACGATGGCCGCCTGCGCCGCGGTTGCCCCGCTGGCGGCAAGCACCGCCGCGAGTGTCGCAAAATGTTTGTTTCTCATGGCCCCACCCTCCCTTCTCCACCACGATTCTCGGCGGGAGGCGGGACCGGGGCAATGCAATTCAGCAGGTGTTGGTCAGCTGACGACCTTCAGCTTCTTGCTGTCGAAGACCCGCAAGACCTGCTCGAGCTCATGCCCGCGCTTGAGGACCTGGCCACTCATGGAGACGACGGACCAGGCGCCCTGACGATTCCTGAGCTTTGGGTTCTTTTCGATGCGGTAAAGCGGGGCTTCGGCGGCGCGCCTGAAAACCGAAAAAACAGCCCGGTCGGAGAGCCCGTCGATCGCGTAGTCCTTCCAGTCGCCCCGGGCGACGAAAAAGCCGTAAAGCTGGAGGAGCCGGTCGAGTTCCCGACGGTCGAAATGGACGGCTGCGGGCTGGCTCCGAGCCTGAGAGGTGGTCCCTTGCATGGCGTGAGGCTACGGCAAAAAACCTGACGGTCAAAGCCGTGGCTGCCCTCTTCCCGGCCCCGGCTGCGCCCTCATTTTGCCGCATTGCCGGAGCACGGTGCCTGAATGGCCAGGCGCGGGGGCGTAAGCCTTCGGAACATCTCGCCCCCCAGCCCCCCGAGGGCTCCCCGTGCCTGGCTGCCAGTTTTTCCCGAATCCGCCGCACCGGGGCGCTTGCGCGGCATGGAAACATCCCTAGGAGCGGCAGAATGTCGCCGCTCGTCTCGCTTCTCGTTCCCCTTTTCGGTGCAATTTTCCTCGGTGCAGGTTGCCGGGCCCTGAATTTGTTCGACGGCGAGGACGCGCGGCGGATGTCACGCTTCGTCTTCATGATCGCAATGCCCTTTGCAGGGTTCGAGTTCATGCGATCGAGCCCGGTCGATGGCGAAATTCTCGTCGGTCTGGGCGCGGGCTATCTTCTCAGCCTCGCGGCCGCATCGACCGCGGCTTTCCTGATCGCGCGCGCATTTCTCGGCCTGACGATCAGGGAAGCGGGAGCAGCCGTCTTCTCCGCGACCTGCGGCAATGCGATCTTCCTCGGCATTCCGATCGCAGCCTCTGTGGAGGGGTGGGCCTCGCCGTTCCTGATCCTCGTCTTGTTCGAAGGCACTGTGGTCTTCGCCATCGGCTCGGCGCTGATGACCTGGCCGGAGGAAGATGGCGAAGGCCCGTCGAGCCTCGAGAATGTCCTGCGCACGATCAGGGCCGCGGTGGTCCGTGCGCTGAAGAGCCCTATCGTGCTGGGCACGCTTGGCGGGCTGGTCGCGCAGGTCACGCACCTTCCCCTGCCCGAGCCAGTCAGCGGCTTCCTGGCCTTCATGGCGCGGACAGCAGGGCCAGTCGGCCTCTTCGTCCTCGGCCTCAGCGCAGCGGACCTACTCCTTTCCCGCAAGGTCGGGGAGCTGAAGGGCGCAGCGCTCCTCCTGCCGATCAAGCTTCTCGCCTTCCCGGCCCTGACGGCCGCGCTGGTCTGGCTTTTTACCAGCGACCCCACGGCGACCGCGGTGGCCGCGCTCTTCACGGGCCTGCCCCCGGCGGTCGCCTCGATCGTCCTCTCATCGGTCTACCGGCAGTGGATCGCAGGGGTCTCCGGCGTTGTCTCGATCGGCACGGTGCTCGGGCTGTGCACGCTGGCCATCTACCTGTTCCTCGTCATCCCAGCTTGATGTTGCGCTGCAGCGCAGGCGGGCGCATGCTCCATTCCCCGAATACGGTTGTGGACAGGACCCGGAGGCAGACGTGGTGGACATCAAGACGATCGGCGTGATCGGCGCAGGACAGATGGGCAGCGGGATCGCCCATGTCTTCGCCCTCGCAGGCTATGATATCCTTCTCCATGACGTGAATGAGGGCGCCATCGGCAAGGCCATCGAAAACATCGAAGGCAATCTCGGCCGCCAGCTCAAAAAGGGCAAGATCTCCGAAGACGAGAAGACAGCAGCCCTTGCCCGGATCAAGCCCGCCGCCAAACTCGACCAACTCTCAGGCTGCGACATCGTGATCGAAGCTGCGACGGAGAACAGCGAGCTCAAGAAGGCAATCTTCCGTGAGCTGAGCGAGATCCTGAACCCCGACGCCATCATCGCCACCAACACGTCATCGATTTCGATCACCGCCCTCGCCGCGGTGACGGACAGGCCCGACCGCTTCATCGGCCTTCACTTCATGAACCCGGTCCCGGTGATGAAGCTGGTCGAGGTCATCCGCGGGATCGCCACCTCGCAGCAGACATTCGATGTTGCGAAGATGCTGGTCGACAAGCTCGGCAAGACCATGGCCGTGTCCGAGGACTTTCCGGCCTTCATCGTCAACCGCATCCTGATGCCGATGATCAACGAAGCGATCTACACCCTCTACGAAGGTGTCGGCACGGTGGAAGCGATCGACACGGGAATGAAGCTCGGGGCCAACCATCCGATGGGGCCGCTCCAGCTCGCCGACTTCATCGGCCTCGATACCTGCCTGTCGATCATGCAGGTTCTCTATGACGGCCTCGCGGATTCGAAGTACCGCCCCTGCCCGCTCCTCGTGAAATATGTCGAGGCCGGATGGTTGGGCAAAAAATCGGGACGCGGCTTCTACGACTATAAGGGCGAGGTTCCGGTTCCGACCCGGTGATACGGCGTTCACCCTAGGTGCCAAGGGGCCTTGGGGTTCGGCGCGGCTGGGCCCAAAAGGGCGGACACCGTTTTCGCCCTAGGTTGTCGATACCAGCTTCCAGGAGGGGACCCGCCATGCTCCGCCGCGCAGCGTTTCTCGCCGCATCCACCATTCTTGTCGCCTGTGAAACCGTGCCGGCCGATGGCCCTGCCCCCGGCGTCGCGCCCCACGGCGGGCCGCTGTTCTCCGATTATCGCGGCGCGCCCGAGATCATTCGCGGCTCAGGGTCGGGAGGCGACCAAGCCACCGGCACGGTATTCGAGGACCTCAACCGCAACGGCACGCAGGATCCAGGGGAGCCCGGTATCCCTTACGTGAAAGTGTCGAACGGCCTCGATGTCGTCCTCACCGGGCAGGATGGCAGCTACGCCCTGCCAAAACGGGACGACATGGCGGTCTTTGTCATCCAGCCTCGCGGCTACCAAGTTCCGCATAATGAGCATTGGGTCCCGCAGTTCGCCTACCAGCACAAACCGAACGGATCGGTGAAGGCGATGCGCTTCGGCGGCATGGCGCCCACGGGGCCGCTGCCTGCCGCGATCAATTTCCCCCTGGTCAAGGCCAGCGCGAGCGAGCGGTTCACCTGCGCCGTGCTGGGCGATACCCAGACCTATTCGAACACGGAAATTGGCTACCTGCGCGATTCCACGATCGACGACATCCTCGACCGTCCGAGGGCAGAGCACCCCGACTGCACCATTATCGTCGGTGACGTGGTGGGAGACGACTTGGGGCTTTTCGACAGGGTATCAGAGATTGTCGGTACGCTCCAGGCACCGCAATGGTGGGCGCCGGGCAACCATGACATGGACCTCGACGCCGATAGCGACGACGCGGCGACGGACACGTGGCGGGCCAATTACGGGCCGAACTACTATGCATTCGAGATCGGCAATACGCTTTTCATCGTTCTCGATAACATCGTTTATCCCTGCACAGAAGAAGACGCCGCCCGCGCGGGACGGGAGTTCTGCACGCAAGACCAGCGCAAACGCTATAACGGTCGGATCACTGACGAGCAGATGACCTTCGTCAGGAACCTGCTCGAAGCCTCGCGCGGGGACGAGCTGGTGGTCTTCGCCCACCACATCCCGCTCGTCAGCTTCATGCGGCAGGATGCGCCGGAGCACCAGACCGACAACGCAGGAGAGCTCCACGCCCTCGTCGACGGGCGCAAGGCGCTCGATCTTGCAGGCCATACGCATACGGCGGAAAATTTATCGCCAGGCGACAGCTTCGCATCGTGGCGCGAGGTCACCGGTGTCGGAGCGCTGCCGTTCCGCCATCTGGTGGTCGGCTCTGCGGCGGGTGCGTGGTACGGCGGTGACTTTGACCACCACGGAGTCCCTATGGCCCTCCAGCCAATGGGCGCTCCGCGTGGATGGGTGAAACTCGACATATCAGGTACGGACTATGTCGAGAGTTACTTCGGCTCAAATGTGGGGCGTGAACGGACGATGTGGACCTCCGTCAACACGCCTATCTTCAGGAGCTGGTACAACCAGATCATGAACTGGCGGGCGCAGGACCCGCGCCGCCGCGACCCGGTGCCGCCGCTCTCCATCAATGACCTGCCCGATGTGCAGACGCTGACGCCCCGTGATCTCAGCCGGGGCAGCTACCTCACCGCCAATGTCTGGTTCGGCTCGAGCGAGAGTTCGGTCGAACTGACGCTCGATGGCCGGACGATCCCGATGGTCAGGACCCAGGATTCTTCCGGCGAGGCGCCGAAGGTCGGTGCGGAATGGGCCGACCCCTTCGCGACCCAGCGCCAGCTCTCCGTGGCGCGCTTCGCCATGGAAAGCCGCTCCGGTCTCGAGCGCAACCAGGGCGTCGAGGCTGCCAACGGCATCAGGACCGGCCCGGCAGCGCCGCAGCCGCAATACGCGGTCGCCGACCGCAATGTGCATCTCTGGCGGGCGCGCCTTCCCGAGGACCTGCCCCTTGGCGTCCATCGCGCGGTGGTGACGACCACAGACCGTCACGGCCGGACTTCCGAGGACACCATCGTGATCGAGATCCGGGAGCAGCTTCCCCCGGCGCGCTTCCGCTCGGATGTCTTCGATGCGTTCGAAAACGGTCCCCCGGTCAGGTGACGTGACGATCTCTTTAGCCTAACCTAGCTGTCATCGCCCGAACCGGCGGGTGGGAGTTCGACAGGTGCGTGAAAGCATTGACATATTAGGCGAGGCGCTGGGCCTGCTGGGCGGGCTTCTCAGCTTTCTCGGCGCGACGGGTATCGTCCTGTTCGTCCTGTCGCTGATCCTGATGGCGCTGGTCGGCGCTTTCTCCCCCCTGCCCAAGATGCTCAATTACGTTGCGATCGTGGTCCTGGTCACCGCCCTCGCCATGTTCGGAATCGATGGCTTCGGCGAGCTTCCTGGCCGGGTAGAGGCGCTTCGCGGCTATCTTATCGTCATGCTGTCGCCGGTGGTCGGCGTGTTTCTGCTCAAGGCGCTCATCGGCGCTCTTTTCCGCCGCCGCTCGGAAACCGAGCAGCTGAAGGATGCTGTCACCGAGCTGACGGAGCAGGTGGCGCAGCTCCGCCGCGACCGCAAAGCCGACCGCGGCGAGGCCAGGCTGACCATCGAGGCGAAGGCTAAGGAGCCGAAACTCCTACGCCGCCTCCACCGCTCCGCCTGATCAGGGCAATTGCGCCGACGGCGTCGATCTCGAGATGCTCAGCTCCTCGTCATTCATGTCGGCACCGAATGCCTCGAACAGCGGCGTAGACAGATAGCGCTCGCCCGTATCGGGCAGCATGCAGAGGATCTGCGAGCCCTTCTCTGCCCTCTCGGCGATGCGACGGGCCACAGCGAAGGTCGAGCCGCCGGAAATCCCGGTGATGATCCCCTCCCTCGCCGCAAGCTCCCGGGCCGCCTCGATGCCTTCGGCGCCGGTCACGGGCAGGAGTTCGTCATAGTACCGATTGTCAATGGCCTCCTGCAGCACCTTCGGAATGAAGTCGGGGCTCCACCCTTGGATTGGGTGCGGTTGCCATGCCGGGTGGCTGCCCGCCGGGGAGCCATCGGGCTGCCGCTCCTGAGGCTGGCCGCTTTCGAGCATCGGCGCGAGGTCGGGTTCGGATAGCGCGATCTTCACCTCGGGGCGCTCTTTCTTCAGCACACGGGAAACCCCAGTGACCGTGCCGCCGGTCCCGAAGCCCGTCACGAACCAGTCGAGACGCCTGCCCGCGAAGTCCGCGACGATCTCCCGGCCGGTGGTGTTTTCGTGGATGTCGGCATTGGCCTCGTTCTCGAACTGGCGGGCATAGAACCAGCCATTCTGCTCGGCGAGCTCCTTTGCTTTCCTGACCATGCCGAAGCCCTTTTCTGCCTTCGGTGTCAGGATCACCTTGGCACCGAGAAAGCGCATCAGCTTGCGGCGCTCGATGGAGAACGTCTCGACCATCGTGATGACCAGCGGATAGCCCTTCGCCGCACAAACCATGGCGAGACCGATGCCGGTGTTGCCGGAGGTCGCCTCGACCACCGTCTGGCCAGGCTTCAGCGCGCCGGTCCGTTCGGCATGTTCGATGATCGCGATGGCGAGGCGGTCCTTCACACTGCCGCCGGGGTTGAAGAACTCGGCCTTCACATAGATGTCCACGCCGTCAGGGGCGAGACGGTTCACCTTTACCACGGGCGTGTTGCCAATCGTATCGACGATCGATCCGTAGACCTCGCCGCGGCCGTTCGTCATTCGTTGCTCAGCCATCTCCAGCCTCCGTCATGTGTTCAGGAGCTTCCTCACCCCCCAGCTGCGAAAGGCGCAAGGTTTTCACGCATCACGGGGTCGACAGCTTCCGCTCCGATGCCCAATTACAGGCGCGACGGGTTTGCGGGGACAGTGAGCGTGAAGACCATCCTGACCACGGTCATCGTGACCGTTTTCACCTTTGTCGCTCACGAAACCGCCCACGCCGTTGCCGCCAAAGTGCTGGGCTATGACGTGGTCGCTACGATCAATCACGTAAGCGCTGTCGGGGGCATCGACAGCACTGGTGGCCGCATGCTGGTCGATATTGCGGGGCCATTGGCCACCGTGCTGATCGCGGCCTTCGCCGCAGTGATCGCACGGGTGTCGGGGTCTCTCATTGCGTTCTGGGTCGTGTTCTCCGCCGCCTTCATGCGCATCGTCGCGCAGTTCGTTTCGCTCTCCAGCCCCAATGACGAGATGCGCGTGAGCGCGGAGCTCGGCATCGGGGCGTGGACCCTGCCAGCCGCTGTCATCGTGCTGCTCGTGATCCTCGCCTTCTGGGCCGGAAACAGGGCAAGGCCCGGAATTGGGCAGCTGTTCCTCGGGTGGATCGGCGCAAGCCTCGCGATGACCGCCGTGGTGTTTGGCGAGAACTATCTGCCCTCTGTCACGTTCTAGTCCCCAGGAGGCTCCCACGTGCTCGAACTTTTCTCGAATCCGGCCGCCTGGGCCGCGCTTGTGACGCTGATCGTGATGGAGGTCGTGCTCGGCATCGACAATCTGATCTTCATTTCGGTCCTCACCAACAAACTGCCCAAGGAACAGCGTTCACGCGCGCGACGCGTCGGCATCGGTGGCGCCTTGATCCTGCGCCTGATCTTTCTCTCCCTCGTCACGGTCATCATCGGCCTCAAGACGACCCTGTTCGAAGCCTTCGGCCACAGTTTCTCCTGGAAGGACCTGATCCTGATAGCGGGCGGGCTGTTCCTCGTCTTCAAGGCGACGCGGGAGATCCACGAGAAGACCGACCCCGAAGAGCATGAACTGGCGCACGCCGCCGGGAGCAAGGTCGGCACGGCCTCCGCGGCCTCGGTGGTCATCCAGATCCTTTTGCTCGACGCGGTGTTCTCGATCGACTCCATCCTCACTGCCATCGGCATGACCGAGTATGTCGTCATCATGTTCATTGCCGTCATCGTCGCGGTGACGGTGATGCTGATCGCCGCTGACCCGGTGGCGAACTTCATCGAGAGGAACCCCACCGTGGTGATGCTGGCGCTCGCGTTCCTGCTGCTGATCGGCACGGTGCTGATCGCGGAAGGCTTCGGGGCGCATGTGCCCAAGGGCTACATCTACGCGGCGATGGCGTTCTCGGCCTTCGTCGAGGTTCTCAACATGATGGCGAGGCGTGCGAAGCGGAAAGCGCTGGCGGAGGGCAAGCCGGTCAAGAACGCTCCGGGGGTAGAGGTGGCGGTGACGAAGCCGACCGCGGCCGGCTGACCAAACCGTGCGCTTCCCACGGTGAAAGCTGAGCGGGAGACCGCGCGACCCAACCCGACATCCCTCAGCTCACTCAATGCTCAGGAGGTGGGCGCCATAGTCAAGCCGTGCCAATTGCCTCCTCAATCGGGAAAGCGGCTACTTTTTGACCTTGCGGATCGCGTCGTAAATCGCAGGCGGCAGCCAGCGCTGCATCATCGACTTCGCCGCATCCGCTGCCGAGCGCTCTTCAGGACGCTTGCGGAAGATCGTCATGTGGTCTGGCGAAGCCTCTTCCGCGGGTCGGCCGACAGTGTAGTAATACATCGCGATCGACTTGCGCGTCCGGCCGTCGGGCGCGCGGACCGGCTGCGGGTTCCCGTGGAAGCTGCGGTCGGTGGTGTTGAACACCACGCAGCGATTGAACTCCGGCGTGTATCGCTTGACGCAACGGGTGGTGTTCTCGTCCCAGAGCTCGATATTGCCGCCCCACTCCTCTTCCCACCCCTTATTGAGATAGAGGAGGAGATTGATCCTGCGGTCGAGCTTCAGCCTGCGCTGGAAGTTGAAATCGGCGTGGACACGGAGGAAGCCGCCGTCGCGCAGCTCATGCAGGCCACCACCGGCAAGATCCGGGTCCGGAATGAGCCCTTCAATGCCGGTCAGCTTCTCGAGGAATGCGAGGATCTCTTGGCCGTTGAGGAACTGGATCAGCGCGCGGGTCTGCGGACCCATGGCGAGGGTCTTGGCCGTCGCGAACTTGTTCTGGTCCTCGTCATTCATGTGGTGCCAAGACGACTTGTCGGCACTTTCGCGCAGGACCGCTTCAAGGATCTCCGGCTTCACGAAGTCCTCAATGGCGATGTGCGGGAATGGATCGTTGTTCCTGTAGGCTTCGCGGTTCTCCTCTGCGAAGCGATAGAGCCGGTCGAGGTCAGCCTCGAAATGCGGCGGCGTCACCACGGCGGGACGCGCCTCAGTCTCGGGGTTCAACGAAGTGGTCGACATCGATGTCCTCGCTCACAGAAACGCACACCGGCTTAGGCCCGTGCGGCGGTGCAATAAAGACGCCAGCGGCAGCGCGACGTGCGTAACCGCATACATCCCTGAGAGGTGTAGCGAGGCTCCGGTAAAAGCCGCCTGAAGCGTTCTCAGTACTTCGCGAGCGTGTCGAGGGCGCGACGGGCGTTGAGGACTTCCTCGGGGCTTGCACCGTCTTCCTCGATCGTGGATTGGGCGTCCTCGCGCTCTGAGGTCAGGACATCGCCCTGGAGGTCCTGCTCGTTCACGGCCTTCTCGGCCAGAACGGTGAGGCCGTTCGGCGACACGTCAGCGAAGCCGCCGCGGACGAAGGTCTTTGTCACCTCGCCGCCCTGATGCACTTCGAGCATGCCAGGCGAGAGAGTCGCCATCAGGGGCGCGTGATTGGCCCGGACTTCGAAGGTGCCTTCGGTGCCGGGAACCACGACGGCGTCGACCTCGCCGGAGAAAAGCTCACGCTCGGGAGAGACGAGGGAAAAGGCAAACTGCGCCATGGTGCGTTGAAATCCTTCGTGCGGGGGCCTCGGACGGCCTGCTGTTTCCTACGTCCGCCGCTTCAAGAACATCTTGGGCGGAAGCGCAAGCCGCTGCTGTGCCCACGGGCCAAAGCACAAAAAAGGCCGCCGAAGCGGCCTGTTTTCCGGAACGTCCAGGCTGCCATCAACCGAAGCGGCCCGAGAAATTGATGACGAGGTCTGCCATCAGCACTGTCGAGGTGAGGCAGGATAGCGCCAAGACTGCATAGGCCACGCCCCGGCCGCGTTCGCGGCGCAGTTCCGAACGCTTGAGACCCATCTGGATCCAAAGCTGGTCGATGAACGAGAGCATCATGTTTGGCCTCCGCTTGCTGCTCACACATGGGCATTGCAAACGGTGTGCCTAGGGGTGGCGTTCGCGCGGCTGGCGCAATTGTTAATTCCCTGTTGACGCTGGCTCGCCCCGTTGGGGGCCATTCCGGTTGCGGCGCCAAGCCCGCTTTCACCCTGCGCGGGAAAGTTGGCGCCGGCGTACCGTTTCAGCTCGAAGCACGAAAAAACCCGGACAGGGAGACTGTCCGGGCTTCTCGATTGTTCCGTTGTGAACCGCTGCTCAGGCGGCTTCGGCCATGCGCTCGGCTTTCGCGACAGCCTCTTCGATCGAACCGACCATGTAGAAGGCCTGCTCGGGGAGGTGGTCGTAATCGCCTGCGAGGAGGCCCTTGAACGACTTCACAGTGTCTTCAAGCGGCACCTGGACCCCCGGCGAGCCGGTGAAGACCTCGGCGACGTCGAAGGGCTGCGACAGGAAGCGCTCGACCTTACGCGCGCGCGCAACCGTGAGCTTGTCCTCTTCGGAGAGTTCATCCATGCCAAGGATGGCGATGATATCCTGGAGCGACTTGTAGCGCTGCAGGATGTTCTGGACGCCACGGGCCACTTCGTAGTGCTCCTCGCCGACAACGCGCGGGTCGAGGATCCGCGAGGTCGAGTCGAGCGGGTCCACAGCCGGGTAAATGCCCTTTTCCGAGATGGCACGGTTGAGAACCGTGGTCGCGTCGAGGTGAGCGAAGGTCGTCGCCGGGGCCGGGTCGGTGAGGTCGTCCGCCGGGACGTAGACGGCTTGCACCGAGGTGATCGACCCCTTGGTGGTCGTGGTGATCCGCTCCTGCATGGCGCCCATGTCGGTCGCCAGGGTCGGCTGGTAGCCCACCGCCGAAGGAATACGGCCAAGAAGCGCCGACACTTCCGAACCGGCTTGCGTGAAGCGGAAGATGTTGTCGACGAAGAACAGGACGTCCTGGCCCTGGTCACGGAAATACTCGGCGACCGTCAGGCCGGTCAGCGCAACACGGGCGCGGGCACCCGGCGGCTCGTTCATCTGGCCGTAGATCAGCGAGGCTTTCGAGCCCGAGGCATCGCCGTTGTTCTCGAACGGGTTCTTGTTCACGTTCGACTCGATCATTTCCCAGTAGAGGTCGTTGCCCTCACGGGTCCGCTCGCCAACGCCAGCAAAGACCGAGTAACCGCCGTGCACCTTGGCGATGTTGTTGATCAGCTCCTGGATGAGAACCGTCTTGCCAACGCCAGCACCGCCGAACAGGCCGATCTTGCCGCCGCGGGCATAGGGGCAGAGAAGGTCGATGACCTTGATGCCCGTCGCGAGGATCTCCGACTCCGTCGACTGCTCGACGAAGGGCGGGGCCTCCGCGTGGATCGGTCGTTTCGTATCGGCTTTGATCGGGCCGAGATCGTCCACCGGCTCACCGATCACGTTCATGATGCGGCCGAGGGTGCCCTCGCCGACCGGAACCTGAATGGCGTTGCCGGTATCGGTGACCTTCTGGCCGCGAACGAGGCCTTCGGTCGAGTCCATGGCGATGGTGCGAACCTTATTCTGTCCGAGGTGCTGGGCAACCTCGAGGACAAGGCGGTTTCCACCGTTATCGGTTTCGAGCGCGTTCAGGATGGCCGGCAGGTGGTCGTCGAATTCGACGTCCACGACTGCGCCGATGACCTGAGCGATCCGTCCTTCTGTCATTGTTTTTTGCGTCTCCGACGTATGATCCCGCGGCGCCTAGCGCCTCTCCCCCCATGTTTCCAGAGGCTTTCGGCAAGAAATCAGCAGCTGCCGCGGACCTTGTGTCGCCATCCGGGCACAGATACGCCGGAAGCCAGTCCCTGCCTTGTTTTGTCGCGGAGTTTCCATGCCCCAAGAGCGCCTGCCGCGCACCTTACGGATCGCTGCCGTGAACCGGATCAGGAAGCCGGACTGGGAATGGGTGTTTCCAAAGCTGTCCTTCGCTGACCAACTGGACGTGACCCACTACCGAATCCCGCCGGCCAGGCATGACGGGACATGGCGGCAAGGCATCGCCTCCGCCCTCGAAGCACGACGGATCTGGCGCGAGCACCAGCGTGAGTCCTTCGACCTCATCCTCTCCTTCCTGCCAGGATGCGCCGCGTGGGTGGAGCAGTTCCGCGGCGGACGCTCCGCACGGCACGACCTTTTCGCCTTCAACTTCACCGACCTGCCGCAAGGCAGTCGACGTGCGGCGATGGGACGGGCTTTCTCGCGACTCCATCAGGGCTTCGTGTTCACGGAGATGGAGGCACGGCTCTACGCCGAGGCCTTTGGCCTCGACCGCCAGCGGCTCGTGCTCTGGCCGTGGGGGGTGCAAGCACCGGAATTCGCGCCGCAGCGGGAGATCGAAGGCCCTTACATTGCCGCGCTGGGCGGGGAGGCGCGGGACTATGCCGTTCTGATGGAGGCGGCGCGGCTGCGCCCTGACGAGCGGTTCGTGATCGTGGCGCGGCCGAAAAATCTCGTCGGTCTGGATGTGCCCCGGAACGTCACAGTGCTGGTCAATATTCCGCCTGAGCGCGCGTGGTCGGTCCTCGCCCATGCCGATGCCCATGTGCTGCCAATGCGGAGCACGGAGACCCCGTGCGGGATCGTCAGCCTCGTCGGGGCCATGCATCTCGGCGTGCCGCAGGTGGTAACGGCGGCGGAAGGCGTGCTGGAATACGCAAGCGACGGGCGCGAGGCGCTGGCGGTGGAACCGGGGTCGGCGATGGCCATTGCCGAGGCAATCGACCGGCTGCGCAGGGATGAAGCCTTGCGCGCGAGGCTCGGCGCAGCGGCGAAGGAGAAAGCAGCCCGGTTCTATAGCGAAGAGACGACCGTGCGGTATGCCGAGCACTATCTGCGGCGAATCGCGGAAGAGCCCACCGCGCTGGTCAAGGAATTCGCTGAGTAACGTTCGAAGGTCATTCCGGGTGCCCCGAGAACCGAACTCGCCCTCAACCCAAATCTTCGATGCCGAGTGCGGGCCTCATTCTTGCGATGCCAAAAGAAAAAGCCGCCCCGAGGGGCGGCTTTCCCAATTCCATTGTTCACTACGCGTCAGACGCTCTCGGCACCCGCGATGATCTCGACGAGTTCGGTCGTGATCTGTGCCTGGCGGGCACGGTTGTACTGGAGGTTCAGCTTGTCGATCATGTCGCCGGCGTTGCGGGTCGCATTGTCCATGGCGGACATTCGCGCGCCCTGCTCCGAGGCCGCGTTTTCGAGGAGGGCCTTGAAGACCTGCACGGCGACATAGCGCGGCAGCAGGGTCTCGAGGATCGCTTCCTCGCCCGGCTCGTACTCATACGGAGCGCTGATCTCGTTCTCGGCCTCTTCGACCTTCGGCGGCTCCGCCGGGATGATCTGCTGGGCGGTCGGGACCTGGGCGATCACCGATTTGAATTCTCCGAAGAAGATGGTCGCGACGTCGTAGGCACCGGCCTCGTACATATCGAGAAGCTTCTCGGAGATGTCTTTTGCCTGCTGGAACCCGACGGTCTTCACGTCCTCGAAGGTGATACGCTCCACGATCAGCTCGCCATAGAGGCGCTTGAGCTGCTCGTAGCCCTTCTTGCCGACGGTCATGATCTTGACCGTCTTGCCCTCGCCCTGGAGCTTGATGATGTGCTCACGGGCAAGGCGGACGATCGACGAGTTGAAACCGCCGCAGAGGCCGCGGTCAGCCGTGCAGACCACGAGAAGATG
This sequence comes from Parvularcula lutaonensis, assembly GCF_014651915.1. Lineage (GTDB taxonomy): Bacteria > Pseudomonadota > Alphaproteobacteria > Caulobacterales > Parvularculaceae > Parvularcula > Parvularcula lutaonensis. The sequence continues at coordinate 1,669,647 of NZ_BMXU01000001.1, read as the reverse complement.
CGTCTGGTCGTCACCGGTGCCGGTCAGCAGCTTCGGACCCGGCGCGCCCGGCGTCATGCCGGCGGCGAGGTTCGCGAGCACCGTCTCGATACGCGTCGCATAAGGACGGCCCGCCTTGGCGGCCTCCTCGGCACGGCGCAGCTTCGCGGCGGCGACCATCTGCATCGCCTTGGTGATCTTCTGCGTCGACTTCACAGAGCCGATGCGGGTCTTGAGGTCTTTGAGTGACGGCATCGTGCCTACCCGTTGACGTCCCCGGGGCGCCTGGACGACCCGGAGGAGTTACTCGTTATGCGAACGACTTAGTGAAGTTCTCGAGGATTTCGGTGAGCTTCTTGTCCGTCTCATCCGAGAGCTTCTTCTCGGTACGGATGGTCGTCAGGACGTCCGCATGCTGGCTGTGCATATGGCGCAGGAATTCGGCCTCGAACTCCTGGACCTTCGCGGTCTCGATGCGGTCGAGGAAACCACGGGTACCGGCGAAGATCACCACGACCTGTTCTTCGACCTGCAGCGGCGAGTATTGCGGCTGCTTGAGGAGCTCGGTCAGGCGGGCACCACGGTTAAGAGTCGCCTGCGTTGCGGCGTCGAGGTCCGAGCCGAACTGGGCGAAGGCCGCAAGCTCACGGTACTGGGCAAGCTCACCCTTAATCTTGCCCGCGACCTGCTTCATGGCCTTGATCTGCGCAGCCGAGCCGACGCGCGAGACCGACAGGCCGACGTTCACGGCCGGGCGGATGCCCTGATAGAAGAGGTCCGTCTCGAGGAAGATCTGACCGTCGGTGATCGAGATCACGTTGGTGGGGATGTAGGCCGAGACGTCGTTGGCCTGGGTCTCGATGATCGGCAGCGCCGTCAGCGAGCCTGCGCCGTGGTCTTCGTTCAGTTTCGCAGCACGCTCGAGCAGGCGGGAGTGCAGGTAGAAGACGTCGCCCGGGAAGGCTTCACGGCCCGGTGGACGGCGCAGGAGAAGCGACATCTGGCGGTAAGCGACGGCCTGCTTGGTGAGGTCGTCATGGACGATCACGGCGTGCATGCCGTTGTCGCGGAAATACTCGCCCATCGCGGTGCCGGCGAACGGCGCGAGGAACTGCAGCGGTGCCGGGTCCGAAGCGGTCGCAGCGACGACGATGGTGTAGTCGAGGGCACCGTTGTCCTGCAGCGTCTTGACGATCTGCGCGACCGTAGAACGCTTCTGGCCGATGGCGACGTAGATACAGAAGAGCTTTTCCGAATCGTCCTTGGCGGCTTCATTCGGGCCCTTCTGGTTCAGCATGGCGTCAACGCAGATGGCGGTCTTGCCGGTCTGGCGGTCGCCGATGACGAGCTCGCGCTGGCCGCGGCCGACCGGGATCATGGCGTCAACCGCCTTGATGCCCGTCTGGACCGGCTCGTGCACCGATTTACGCGGCAGGATGCCCGGCGCCTTCACATCGACAAGACGGCGCTCGGTCGCTTCGATCGGACCTTTGCCATCGAGCGGGTTGCCGAGCGGATCGACGACGCGGCCAAGAAGGCCCTTGCCGACCGGCACGTCCACGATGGCCTCGGTCCGCTTGACCGTCTGGCCTTCACGGATACCGGTGTCGCTGCCGAAGATCACGACGCCGACATTGTCCTCCTCAAGGTTCAGCGCCATGCCCTTCACGCCGCCTTCGAACTCGACCATCTCGCCCGCGCGGACGTTGTCGAGGCCGTAGACGCGGGCAATGCCGTCGCCGACCGAGAGAACCTGGCCGATTTCGGAAACCTCGGCGTCCTTGCCGAAGTCCTTGATCTGGCTCTTGAGGATAGAGCTGATTTCAGACGCGTTGAGTTCCATGCGCTTACGCCTCTTTCAGTCGCGCGCGGAGGCGCGCCAGTTTGGTTTTGAGAGAAGAATCGATCATCCGGCTGCCGATCTTCACGATCAGGCCGCCGAGCAGTTCGGGATCGGTGGAGGTGTCGAGCGTGACATCCTTGCCGACCGAGGCCCGGATCTGGGTCTTGAGTTCCTGCACCTGGTCATCGCTCAGCGGGTGAGCCGAAACGACCTGGGCCGATACCTCCCCGCGCGCTTCGGCAGCGATCTCCTTGAACCGGCGGATCACCGGCAGGAGCAGCGGCAGGCGGCCATTAGAGGCCAGGAGCTTCATGAAGTTGACGGTGAGCGGATCAGCCTTGCCCTCGAGCACGGCGGCGATCCCCTTGGTCTTCACCTCGGCACTGAAAGCCGGGGACTGGACCAGGCGGCGCAGGTCTTCGCTGTCGTCATAAGCCTGGCGGAGAGCGTCGAGGTCAGCCTCGGCCTTCTCCACTTTGCCTTCTTCCTGAACCAGTTCGAAGAAGGCGCTGGCGTAGCGTTCAGCGATCTCGGACCGTGAGTCGGCCATTCGTTATCTTTCTCCGTCGCGGGTGGCCGCTGCGTCGAAAGACAAGGAAATCAGCGGCGGCGGAATGCTTTGGCGTGAGGGGTGCCCCCACGGCGCGTCGGGCCGCTAGCACGCGTTTTTTACGGGTGCAATGCGTCGGGTTAGAGAAGCTGGCCTGTATCACGCGCGAAGGGCAGAAAGATGATGGGAACCCACTGGCCGACACTGGTTTGCCTGCTGGCGACATCTGGTCTGACGGTGGCGGAATTTGCCGGTGCGCGGCGCGCCCAATCGGTTCTGAAGCCGCTGGCAGCAGGCGCATTCGTGACGCAGGCGCTGGTGGCCGGAGCCCTCGGCAGCCTTTACGGCGGGGCGATCCTCGCCGCGCTCGTCCTGTCAGCGCTCGGCGATGTCCTCCTGCTGCCAAGGAACAGGCCCTTCGTTTTCAAAATGGGGATGCTGGCCTTCGGGCTGGCACATGGCGCCTTTGCCATCGCCTTCATGCTGATGGACCCAACGACCGGGGCGGGTCCGGTTGCGCCATACGCCTTCGCCCCTGCTTTCGCGCTCACGGTCATCGCCATCGTGTGGCTTTTCCCGAAAGTCTCGAAGCCGGACCGCTTCGCCATTGGCCTCTACAGCGGAGTTATTGCCGCCATGGTCTGGTCCGCGCTTCTCCTCGCCGGCGGCGCCCTGCCCTGGTGGGTCGGTCTCGCCGCCCTGATGTTCGCGGTGTCGGACCTCTTCGTGGCTCGGGACCGGTTCGTGAAGGAAAGCCCGTGGAACAGCGTGGCGATCTCGCCGCTCTATTTCGGAGCGCAGTGCCTGTTCGCGCTCAGCATCTAGATCCGACCGCGGATCATGTCCGAAGCACGTTCCGCGATCATGATGGTGGGCGCATTGGTGTTGCCGCCGACGATCTTCGGCATGACCGAGGCATCGACGACGCGCAGGCCATCGACACCGCGGACCTTGAGGTTCGGCATCACCACCGCACCCTGGTCGTTGCCCATCCGGCACGTGCCGACGGGGTGATAGACGGTTTCCGCGGTCGCCTTCACAAGGGCGTCGATCTCCTCGTCGCTTTCGTCGCCGGTCTGCGCCTCCCGAGGCTCAGGCCCGTGCTTCTGGAGCGGCGGCGCCGAAGCGAGCCGCTGGCACAGCCGGTATCCCGCTCTCAGCCGAGGCAGGTCGCGGGGGTCGGAGAGATAGTTGGGATCGATCAGCAGGGGATCGCCGGGGTCGGCTGACCGCAGGCGGACATGGCCGCGACTGTCCGGATACAGAAGACAGACATGGAACGTGAACCCGTGGCCCGGCACCTGCTTACGCCCATGGTCGACGAGAATAGAAGGGATAAAGTGAAACTGGAGATCCGCCTTCGGAGCATCAGGCGAAGATTTCACGAAACCGCCACCCTCGGCAATGTTGGAGGTGAGCATCCCCTGCCTGCTGCGGGCATAGCGGAAGGGCTCGCCTGCCGAACGGGCGATGAAGCGAAAACTGAGCCCGTAGCTCGTATCGGTCTTTGTCCTGTAGGTCAGGTGCGCGTCCAGGTGGTCCTGGAGGTTCTCGCCGACGGAGGGACTATCGCGCACGACATCGATGCCGTGCTCCCGCAGATGGTCCGCTGGGCCGATGCCGGAGAGCATCAGGAGCTGGGGGGAGCCGAAGGCACCTGCTGCAAGGATGACCTCGGCATCGGCTTGAGCCGTGTCGATTCGTCCGTTCAAGGCATATTCGACGCCCGTTGCGCGACTGTTTTCGGTCAGCACCCGTCGCGCCTGTGCACCGGTGAGAATTTCGAGGTTCTCGCGCCGCTTGACCGCGTCGGTCAGGTAACCCTTTGCCGACGAGCAGCGCTCCCCTCCCCGTTGGGTGACCTGATAGATGCCGAGGCCCTCGCGCTCGTCGCTATTGAAGTCGCGGACGTGAGGTATCTGGAGATGCTCGCCCGCCTCGACATAGTCCCTGGTCAAAGGATTGACGTAGCGCAGGTCAGAGACGCCGAGCGGCCCGCCCACGCCGTGGAACTCATCCGCACCCCGCTCGTTGTCCTCGGCCTTCTTGAAGTACTCGAGGCAAGACACCCAGTCCCAGCCGACGGCGCCCATCTCCGCCCATTCGTCATAGTCCGAGGCATCGCCGCGGATATAGCACATGGCGTTGACCGAACTCGAACCGCCGAGCGTCCGCCCACGCGGCTGGTACATCTCGCGACCATCGAGATGCCGCTGCGGCACCGTCTCGAAGGACGCGAGGATCTTCTTCATCTTCGTCATCACGACGAGGCCGAACGGGATATGGATCGCGGGATTGGTGTCCTTGGGCCCTGCCTCCAGCAGGAGCACTTTGCTGGAAGGGTCCTCGGACAGGCGACTTGCGAGGACGGCGCCGGCTGATCCACCGCCGACAATGACGTAGTCTGCGCGAAGCGCCATCTTCACCTCCCTGCGGCAATATTCCTGTTCGTTACTGGAAACTATCCGCGCACCGCCCCAACATCGCAACGCCCCAGACATGAGTTACCGTTATGCCCGACACCTATCAGAGTTCACCTGGCACCTCGCAGGCCCTGTTGCCGGTCAGGGGGATGATCGAGGGCTTCCGGGTTTCCGCCGACGGCACCGTCACGCCGGTGGAAGACCCCTCGAAGGAAAAGGCTCCCCGCGGCGGGTTCATCTGGCTCCACCTCAACATCGAGGAAGCAGGCGAACTGATCGAGAGCGACCTCGGCCTTGACCCGATGGTGGCGCGGTCGCTTCTCGCGCAGGAAACGCGGCCCCGCTGCCAGCACTTGCGCTCAGGGGTGCTGATCAACCTGCGCGGCGTGAACCTCAACGAAGGCGCGCGGCCCGAGGACATGATTTCGATCCGCTGCTGGCTCGAAGCCCAGCGACTGATCACGGTCAGGATGCGCAGGAGCGTCGCCGTGGAGGAACTGCGCGAGCTCTATCGCGCAGGCCAGGCCCATGAGCGACCGGGACAGCTGCTCGTGGAGATCATCCGCAGGCTCCTCTCGCTCATCGAGCCGGTCGTTGACGGGCTGGCGGACAGTCTCGATTCGCTGGAAGAGCTGGCTGACAAGGTCGGCGAAAGTGATGCCCTCGAAGACCAGATTTCCTCCATGCGCCACGATGCCGCCACTTACCGCCGCTACCTCGGGCCGATGCGCGATGCGATCGTGAAGCTCGGCAGCCGGGAGACCGGAGGGCTGAACGCCGACGACATCTTGGAGATCCAGGAAGAGGCGGACCGGGCCACGCGGATTGTCGAGGAACTGGACATCACCATCGAGCGTGCGAACGTCATCGTCGATCAGATGGCCGCCGCGCGCTCGGACCGGATGAACCGCAACATGATGGTCCTCTCCGTGGTTTCAGCGATCTTCCTGCCGCTGGGGTTCCTGACCGGGCTTCTTGGCATCAATGTCGGCGGCGTTCCTGGCGCTGACAATCCGTATGCGTTCTGGATCGTCGTGGCGATCTGCCTGTTCTGCGGCCTTGTTGCCGGGGCGTATTTCAAGGCTCGGGACTGGATCTAGGCGAGGTCGAGAATCCGCTGGAGCATGTCACCCACCGGACGGTAGAACTGACGGCTGCTCCAGTATTCGTCATGGCTCAGCGTGTTCCACGACTTGAGCGGCCCACCGACATTGATCGTCACATCACGCAAGCCGCCGCTGCGCTCAAGCTCGAGGTACTTCGGTCCGATCGGTGCAATGGGATAGGCGAGGAGGTCCTGGGGATCGAGATAGTTGATCCACCACGGCTCCTGGACCAGCGCATCGGGAAGCGCCGTACCCGGAAAGGCAATGGGCTCCACCTCTTCTGCCGGGAAACTGAATGTGAAGAGCGGAAGGTTGCATCCGAATGTGACAAAGCGCGCTGTAGTCTGAAGATTCTCGAAGTCGTTTTGGTAACGAAAAAGTCCCTGCTGCAGGTCCCAGATGTAGTTCGACATGATCCGTCCACCGAAGCTGTGTGCAAGGATCACAAGCGGAGTCGCTGGGCCGCAGTCATGAGACAAATCGGCGACGGTCGAGCGTATCCGCTTCTGCAGGTCCTGATAGGCGGTGCCCCTTCGGCTGAACGCCAGGGCATCGGCGAAATTCTGGACGAGAAGGCGACGAATCTTGCCGACGCTGACCTTGTCGGTGATCGCCTTGAGATAGGCATCCTGCCGGTCCTGCAGGATGTCTGCCCAAAAGATCTCCCGCCAGGCGACGTCATTCTTCATGACCCTGCGGCCGAGCTGCCCTCGGAGTTTTTTGTACAGACGATCGGAGAACGTCCGCTCATCGGAGACCGCAGGCCTCTTGTTGGCCTGGCTCCCGATTCCGTGGATCACGGCGACGGCGACCTTGGGCATGGCCCTTCCCCCGAAAGCATCATCAGACCAGCCTATCACAGCGCAAGGCGCGGTGCGACGTGGCGCACTTTGCTCAGCTAAATCGGAGGTTTACGCAGCTGAACCCCTTCCCCCGCCGCGAAATGGCGCTAACCCTTCGGCATGGAATTCAACGCCGCCCCTCCGTCCAACCTGCTCCAAGCGATGTTCAGTCATACGCGGATGGCGATGATCGCGACGGACCCGAGCCAGCCGGACAATCCGATTGTCTATGCCAACGAGGCCTTCACGAAACTCACCGGCTACAGCCATGACGAGGTGATAGGCCGCAACTGCCGCTTCCTGCAGGGGCCGGACTCCGATCAGGCAGAAATCGAGAAGATCCGTGAGGCGATCAGGAAGGAGGAATTCTGTTATGTCGAACTCCTCAATTACCGCAAAGACGGCACACCCTTCTGGAACGCCCTTCATGTCAGCCCGGTCTACGACCAGACAGGCAAGCTGACCCATTTCTTCGGCTCGCAATGGGATGTGACGGAACAGCGGACTTCCCTCGCCGCTATCAAGGGCGAAGCCCGCAGTTCTGACGAAAAGATGCAGAAGGCTATCGACCAGGTGCGGGCGATGGAAATCGCCATCAACCAGGCGAAGGACAGCATACTAATAACCGAATACGGGCCGCTCGATGAGCCCGGGCCTCGCATCACTTGGGTCAGCAAAGGCTTCGAACGGATGACGGGTTACGCCGCGGACGAAGTGATCGGCAGGTCGCCGCGCTTCCTGCAGGGTCCCGAGACCGACCGGGAGGCCCTGAACCAAGTGCGCGCCAGCCTCGAAGCAGGCAAGGGGCACGACCACACCCGCGTCACGAATTACCGGAAGGACGGCACACCATTTCAGATCGAGTGGTCGATCTCACCGATCATGGACAGCGACGGCAACCCGCAAGCATGGCTTTCCGTCCAGCGCGATGTCTCCGAGCAGGTAAGGGCCGAGGAGGAGCAGGAGCGGCTTCTGAACGAACTCGATCACCGGGTCCGCAATCTTTTCTCGACAGTGCAGGTCATCACAAGAAGTGCTGACGATATTGACGGCACGGCGGAATCCCTTCGCCGTCGGCTGCTCTATCAGCTTCAGGCCCTCAACGCCGCACACGGAGTGGTTTTCAGCGATCCGTCCCATCCAGCACCGCTTGCCGACATCGTCACCGCTGTCCTTGAGCCTTTCGATCCATCTGCCAAGCTTATTGAGAGGGCGGGCAGCGAAACCTATATCGGCCCGAAACAGGCGACCAACGCGGCCCTGGCCCTCTACGAACTCGCCCTTCTCTCTTCCGAGCACGGAGCACTCTCGAAGCGCAAGCCTGTGAAGCTGGCCTGGCAGAAGCAAGGCTCCGAGCTTCGGATAACGTGGACGGAGGAAGCCAAGCTGCCCGAAGAGAACCGCTTCGGCTTCGGCCTCGTGAAGACCTTCGTGAAGGCGTCGAAATGGAGCGAAGCCGGGATCACCGAGGAGGATGGCGTCTTGACCATCCGCCTCGGCCTGCGCGCTGGCTGATCAGGCGTCGTCCATCTTGAGGGCCTTGATGAAGGCTTCTTGCGGGATCTCGACACGGCCGAACTGCCGCATCTTCTTCTTGCCGGCCTTCTGCTTCTCCAGAAGTTTCCGCTTGCGGGTCGCATCGCCGCCATAGCACTTGGCGGTGACGTCCTTGCGCATGGCGCCGATGGTCTCACGCGCGATCACCCTGCCGCCAAGGGCCGCCTGGATCGGGATCTTGAACAGGTGCCGCGGAATCAGGTCCTTGAGTTTCTCGCACATCGCACGACCACGAACTTCCGCTTTCGAGCGGTGGACGATGACCGCCAACGCGTCGACAGATTCTTCGTTGACGAGAATTTGCATACGGACAAGATCGCCCTCACGGTAGCCGATAATCTGGTAGTCGAAACTGGCATATCCCTTGGTGATGGATTTAAGCCGGTCGTAGAAATCGAAGACGACCTCATTAAGCGGCAGTTCGTACACCACCATCGCGCGAGAGCCCGCATAGGTGAGATCCTGTTGGATACCGCGACGGTCTTCGCACAGTTTGAGGACGCCGCCGAGATATTCGTCCGGGACGAGGATCGTCGCCTTGATCCAAGGCTCCTCGAGGTGGTCGATATGCACCGGATCCGGCATGTCTGCGGGGTTGTGAAGCTCCTCCATCGTGCCGTCGGTCTTGTACATATGGTAGACCACCGACGGTGCCGTGGTGATGAGGTCGATGTTGAACTCACGCTCCAGCCGTTCACGGACGATCTCGAGGTGCAGGAGCCCCAGAAAGCCGCAGCGGAAACCGAAACCGAGCGCGGCCGAGGTCTCCATCTCGTACTCAAAGCTGGCGTCGTTGAGCCGCAGCTTCGCAATGGCGTCGCGCAGGTCTTCGAAATCCGCGCTGTCGACGGGAAAGAGGCCACAGAACACAACCGGCTGGTTCGGTTTGAAACCCGGCAGCGCCTCAGCTGCAGGTCGCTTGTCATCGGTGATCGTGTCGCCGACTGCGGTGTCGGCCACTTCCTTGATCGACGCGGTGAAGTAGCCAAGCTCGCCGGGGCCGAGCTCATCGACTTCCACCTTCTTGGGCGTGAAGACGCCAACCTGGTCGATCTGGTAGGTTGCACCAGCCTTCATCATGCGAATCTTCTGGTTCTTCTTCATCTTGCCATCAATGATCCGCACAAGGACCACGACGCCGAGATACGGATCATACCAGCTGTCCACCAGCATCGCTTTCAGCGGTGCATCCGGATCGCCCTTGGGCGGGGGCAGACGGTTGACGATGGCTTCGAGGACGTCAGGGACGCCCATGCCCGTCTTGGCCGATATCTCTACGGCGTCGGACGCATCGAGGCCGATGACCTCCTCGATCTGCTCCTTCACCCGATCGGGATCAGCGGCGGGCAAGTCGATCTTGTTCAGGACAGGGACGATCTCGTGGTCGACTTCGATCGCCTGATAGACATTGGCAAGAGTCTGGGCCTCGACGCCCTGGCTCGCGTCTACCACGAGGAGCGATCCTTCCACAGCAGCCAGCGAGCGGTTCACCTCATAGGCGAAGTCGACGTGGCCGGGCGTATCGATCAGGTTGAGGATGTATTCCTTGCCGTCCTTCGCGGTGTAATTCAGCCGCACTGTCTGGGCCTTGATCGTGATGCCGCGCTCACGCTCGAGGTCCATGTTGTCGAGCACCTGCTCCTGCATCTCACGCTCGGTGAGACCCCCGGTCACCTGGATCAGGCGGTCAGCAAGGGTCGACTTGCCGTGGTCGATATGGGCGACGATGGAGAAGTTGCGGATACGCGAAAGGTCGGTCATGTTCGCCCAATAGGGCGCGCAAGGGGCGGCGTCCATGTGGTTTCGTGCGCCAAGGGCGCGTGGGCCTGTCGCTGGGAGGGCGCGTGATGCTGAAATTTCTGAAAACTGTCTTGGGCGCTGGCGCGGCGCTGTCGGTCGTCGCAGCGGCGGAGGCCGGGGTTTCGGAGGCGGAAGTCCGCCAGATGATGTCGTCGAAAGGCCTGCAGTTCGCAGGTCAGGAAAAGGCGCCCGACGGTTCGGTCCATGTCCTGGCCGGAGTCGATATGGCGGGCGTTCCTTACGCCTTCACGATGCTGGATATGGAACTTGACGGAGAATACGACGTCATCCTGTTCATGTCCGGGGTGCAGACCACGTCGCAGCCTCCGCTATCCGTTCTCAATACCTTCAACGAAAATACCATGTCTAAAGCGGTCTACACCCAGAACCAGGCCATGCTGATGCTGCCGATGATCACCATGAACGGGGCAGACCAGACCAATATGGGCGGCACCTTCGACGTGCTGCGGGTCGAGCTGGCAGCCTATGCCAACGCGCTGGCGGCCTATCGTCCGGGCGGCGGCGGCAACTTCCTCGGTGTTTCTGCCAAGCAGGTCGACGACCCCTACGAACTCGACGCCGGCATGACGCGGGTTGAAGTGAAGATGCGCGATGCCGCGCTCGCCAAGGAGCTGAACAGGCGCGGTCTTAGCCATCTCGGCGAAGCGGGGGCCGATGACGCGCAAATCGACGCACTCACCGACGCGGCATTCGAGGCGTCGAAAGCTTTCTTCGACTGAGGTTGTCGCAGGTTCAGACAAAATCCGCGCCACCGCCGCATCGGTCGGGGGCGCTTTTGTATTGAAAGGTCGCGTCGTGTTGGTTCAGCGCGCGCTCCCGGACACAATCTCCACACGCCGAAGCCGCTCCGTCCCTCCCGACTTCTGCCCATGCTGGGCGTCCTCCTGCCCCTGGGTGCCTGCAGCAGAAGCGGTGGCGGCTCGACTGGTCAGGGCACTGGGGGCGGCGCGGCCTTGCCGATGCCGTCCCCTTCCGCTCCGGACCGGGCCTTCAAACAACGGGGTATGCGCCCTTTCTTGTGAGGAAGGGCTGTCCGCCCCGTGCGGAACGTGCCGAAAAAGACGAGAGCGGAGCTTCAGTTCTTCGGCATCGCCGCGATCAGGAACAGGCCGCCGGCATGGGCGATGCAGGCGAGGAACATCGCCTTCGCGGCCATCGCTTCTTCACCGATGAAGTTCCAGAACGGCGAGCAGACAGCTGCCATGCCAAGGAGGATGACGCCGGCAATGACCGCGAGGATGCGGTGAAACGGCAGGCCAAGCAGGATGACGACACCCGCAAGGAGCTGCGCACCCATCAGCACCGGATAGGCCGCGCCGAGCTGCGGGTGGCTTTGCGCCATCGCGGCTGCGCCCTCTGCGTAGTTGAGGAAACCGAGAACGCCGGTGACCAGGAACGGTGCGACGATCAGCGCGCGCGCGAAGACGATGAAGAGGCTGCCCATGCCCATGACTCCCAAGACCAACCTCAAGGATAGCAGAGCAGTCTCCTTCCGGTCACGCTTTTCTCGGGTCCGACAGGCAGAAAAGGCTAGGCGCGCTTGTCCTCAAGCAGGATCGCGCCCTTTTTCTGGAGCTTGTCCGACACCTTCTGCGCCATGCCCGCGAGCATGTCGGGCAACACCACGGTGATGCGCACGTGCTGCGGGAACAGCTCGATCGTCCCGGTGACCTTCTGGAACATTGCCTTGGCGGAGAAATGGAGAGTTTCCCCCTCCCAGCGCCGGTCGAATTTCAGCGCAAGCTGCCCGGCGAGACCGGATGTCAGCTCGTCGATGTTTTCATCGATCCGGCGGCGAAGGTCATCCATCGACTTGTCGTGGTCGATCGTCACGGTCACAGGTTTGGCCATGGCGGAGACATAGGCGCTCAGCCACCGGATCGCAAAAACCGGGCAAAGAAAAAGGGCGGCCAGAGCCGCCCTTTCATTCTTCGTGAAAATCCCGCTTACGCAGCCAGCTTGCGCAGGACGTAATGCAGGATGCCGCCGTGGCGATAGTATTCGAGCTCGTCCGCCGTATCGATCCGTGCAAGGACGGTAATGTCCTTGGTGTCGCCGTTAGGGAACTTGATCGTGACCTTGAGGTCCTGCTGCGGCTGCAGAGTTTCGACACCGTGAACGGTGATCTCCTCGTCGCCGGTCAGGCCGAGGCTCTGCCAGCTATCGCCTTCCTTGAACTGCAGCGGCAGCACCCCCATGCCAATGAGGTTCGAGCGGTGGATACGCTCGACCGACTGGAAAATGACCGCCCGCACACCTAGGAGTCGCGTCCCCTTCGCAGCCCAGTCGCGCGACGAGCCGTTACCATAGAGTTCGCCGCCGAAGACGACGAGCTCCTTGCCGTCCTCCTTGTACTTCATGGCGGCGTCGAAGATCGACATGACTTCGCCATTGTACTTGGTGACACCGCCTTCCGTACCCGGAACCATATAGTTCTTGAGGCGGATGTTCGCGAAGGTGCCCCGCATCATGACCTCGTGGTTGCCGCGGCGCGAGCCGTAGGAGTTGAACTCACGCTCCGGCACCTGGTGCGACAGGAGGTACTTACCCGCCGGGCTGTCCGCCTTGATCGCGCCGGCCGGCGAGATGTGGTCCGTGGTCACACTATCACCGAGCAGTGCGAGGATTCGCGCGCCCTCGATCGGCTTGGGATCGCCCGGCTCCTTCGTCATGCCCTCGAAATACGGAGGATTGGCAACGTAGGTCGATGGCGGCCAGCTATACGTTTCGCTCGCGGGAACGTCGATCTTCTGCCAGCGCTCGTCGCCTTTGAAGACATCCGCATACCGCTCAATGAACATCTCGCGAGTGACGCACTTCTGGACGATCTCGGAGATTTCCTTCGAGCTCGGCCAGATATCTTTCAGGTAGACGTCATTGCCGTCCTTGTCCTGAGCGATCGGGTCCTCGGTGATGTTGATGTTCATCGACCCCGCGATCGCATAGGCGACCACCAGCGGCGGCGATGCGAGGAAGTTGGCGCGGACGTCCTGGCTGATCCGGCCTTCGAAGTTCCGGTTGCCGGACAGGACAGACGCCACGGCGAGATCATGCTCGTTGATTGCCTTCGAGATCGGCTCCGGCAGCGGACCCGAGTTGCCGATACAGGTGGTACAGCCGTAACCGACAAGGTCGAAGCCGAGGGCGTCGAGGTCGTCCTGCAAGCCGGCCTTTTCGAGATATTCGGTGACCACCTGCGAACCCGGCGCAAGCGAGGTCTTCACCCAAGGCTTCCGGTTGAGGCCCAATTCACGGGCTTTCTTCGCCACAAGACCGGCAGCGATCAGGACCGACGGGTTCGACGTGTTCGTGCACGACGTAATCGCTGCAATCACCACGTCGCCGTGGCCGAGGGTGTAGTCCTCGCCCTCGACCGGGACCTGCTTGCCGGCTTCGTCTGCCTTGCCATATTCCTTGTCCAGAGCTTTCGCAAAGGCTTCCGGGGCTTCGGTCAGGAGGATCTTGTCCTGCGGGCGTTTCGGCCCGGAGATGACCGGCACCACCGTCGAGAGATCCAGCTCCAGCGTGTCGGTGAAGACCGGTTCGACGGCATTCTCGCCCTTCGAATAGCGCCACAGGCCCTGTTCACGGGCGTAGGCTTCGACGAGGGCGATACGATCCTCATCGCGGCCGGTGCCGCGGAGGTATTTGAGTGTCATCTCGTCCACCGGGAAGAACGCACAGGTGGAGCCGAACTCCGGCGACATGTTGCCGAGGGTCGCGCGATCTTCGAGGGTCAGGTGATCGAGACCTTCACCAAAGAACTCGACGAACTTGCCCACGACTCCCTTGTCACGCAGCATCTTGGTGCAGGTGAGGACAAGGTCGGTGGCCGTCGCACCTTCCGGCAGGCGGCCGGTCAGGCGGAAACCGATGACTTCCGGGATCAGCATGCTGACCGGTTGGCCGAGCATCGCCGCTTCAGCCTCGATGCCGCCGACACCCCAGCCGAGGATCGACAGGCCATTCACCATGGTGGTGTGGCTGTCCGTACCCACCAGGGTATCTGGATAGGCATAGGTCTCGCCGTCCTTCTCGGCCGTCCAGACGGTCTGGCCAAGATATTCGAGGTTCACCTGGTGGCAGATGCCGGTGCCCGGCGGGACGACGCGGAAGTTCTCGAACGCACCCTGACCCCATTTGAGGAACTGGTAACGCTCTGCATTGCGTTCGTATTCGCGCTCGACGTTCTTCTCGAAGGCGTCTTCCGTGCCGAAATAGTCGACCATCACCGAGTGGTCGATGACAAGGTCCACGGGCACTTGCGGGTTGATCTTTTCCGGGTCGTCGCCAAGCGCCTTCATGGCATCACGCATGGCGGCAAGATCGACGACGGCGGGGACGCCGGTGAAGTCCTGCATCAGGACGCGGGCCGGGCGATAGGCGATCTCGATCGGGTTCTTGCCGCCGTTCTTGAGCCAGGTGCCGAAGGCATCGACCATGTCGGTGGTCACCGAACGGCCGTCCTCGAAGCGCAGCATGTTCTCGAGCAGGTATTTGAGCGAAACGGGCAGCCGCGACAGATCCCCGAGGCGGTCCTCCACCTTCTTGAGCGAGTAAATCGAGTAGTCCTTCCCGGCGGCGGAAAGGGACGTCTTGGTCTTCAGGCTATCGTGACCCGGGATCATCGGCGGTCTCCTTACTTGCGAATAGTTCGCAACTAATACGTTGTTCTTGTGCCGCTTATGCGCGGGGAAGGAGACTGTTGCAACGCGGTCGGCCCCGAAGCTTTCTCCAATGAGATCGCAACCTGGCGATTATGTAGCTGCCGAGCGGATCTCATCCCGAAAGCAGGCCTACCGCTTGGCGCGCTCGCGGCGGCATCGGACTGCACCGGCTGGTCCCTAGGCGATGCGCAAGAAAGAGACCGCCTGACACCTTGCTCCCATGGCCCGGCATACCCCATGTCCGGGCGATGGCCTTCGAGATGTCCCTCTCCTGCGATGATGTCTGCGTGCAGCGCGCCGGGAAAGACGTCCTTGCCGGGGTTTCCCTGTCGCTCGCCCCCGGCGAGGCCGTGATGCTGCGCGGGCCGAACGGCTCGGGGAAGACATCGATGCTCCGCGCCGTAGCGGGGCTTGCGAGCTTTGATGGCGAAATCGTCTTCAGCCGGGGCGTCCAGGTCCTCGACCCGGCCTTCATCCGCGCCCACGAGATCCACATGGTCTCCCCGGAAGGCGGGCTCTCGCCGCGGCTGACCGTGCGCGAGACGGCCCGGTTCCTCGGCGCATTCTATGGGCGCGACCCCGGCGAGAGCCTCGGGCAGTTGGGCCTTGAGAAGCAGGGCCATCTTCGCGTCGGCGACCTTTCGACGGGCCAACGGCGACGCCTTTCCCTCCTCCGCCTGCTGATCAGCCCGCGGGCGCTCTGGCTCCTCGACGAGCCGTTCGCCGCGCTTGACGAGGAGGGCAAGGAGATCGTCAGGGCCCTGATCGACATCCATCGCGCCCGCGGCGGCCTGGTCATGCTGGCACTCCACGACCGCGAAGCCCTGCCGTCCGCGAAGACCCTTTTTGTGGAGGCCGCATGAGCGCCCGGACCGCCCTCATCCGCCGCGAGGCCATGCTACGTGCCCGCCAGGGTGGCTGGGTCATTGGCGCCGGGCTGTTCGCGGCGCTCGGCGCGCTGACGCCGCTCGCGATCGGCAATGATGCGGAGGTCCTAAAAGCGGCGGGGCCGGGACTCCTGTGGATCATTCTCGGCCTCTCCGTCTTCCTTGGTGTCGAGGGATTGTTCGAGGACGACCTGCGTTCAGGGGTGATGGAGCAGCTGGTGCTCTCTCCCGTGAGCCTGGCCGAAGCGATGCTCATCAAGCTGGCAGTCGCGTGGGTATTCCTCCTGGTGCCGCTTCTTGTCGCTGCGCCGATGCTGCTCCTTGCCTATGGCGGATCGCTCCTCGGCGTGCTGGCCATCCTGCTCGCCAGCCCCGGGCTGGTCTTCACCGCAGGAACGGTGGGCGCCCTTGCCAGCGGGCAGCGCCGGGGTGCGCCGCTTCTCGTCTTTTGTGCCCTGCCCCTCATCATTCCCGCTCTTGTGTTCGGACCTCAGGCGGGGGAAGCGGGACTCATTCCTTTCCTCATCCTCGGGGCCTACAGCCTTCAGGCGATCGCGATCTGTCCGTTCCTCACGTCAGCTGCGATCCGTCTCCAACTTAACTAACGATCACGGGAACATCCGCTTCCACCGCGGCATGTTCTTGGGCATAAGGGCTTCCGACCAACCTACGAGGATCCGCATGCGCCTTCTCGCCGTCTCCATCGCCGCCCTCGCCGCTACGGGTATCGCCAATGCCGCGGACCCCGAGCAGGTCGCCACCTATCAGGACTGGATGGTCTTCACCTACTCCACCGATACCGGGGACAAGATCTGTTATGCCGTGACCGAGCCGCAGGACGTCTCGCCCACTTCGGCGAACCACGGTGACGTCTTCTTCTCGGTGGCAAGCTGGCAGTCCGGCGCCGCCACCTTCCAGCCGAGCTTCATGGCCGGCTACCAGCTCCAGAACGGCTCCGAGCCGCTGGTCCGGATCGGGTCCGACCGCTGGGAGATGTTCTCGGCCGACCGCGAGGGCTTCATCGAAAGCCCGCGCCAGGAGCAACGCCTGGTCGACGCCATGCGCCGCGGACGGGAAATGCGGGTCTCCGCCACGTCGGCCCGAGCCACCGCGACCAACTACACATTTTCTTTGCTCGGAATTTCCAAGGCTTTGGAACGGGTTGAGCAGGCGTGTAGCTAGAATTTCCACCACAGGAACACATCAACGCTGCCATTCTAGCATAGGTTGGTGACGATTTCCTGTGCCTTAACTTAAGACGACACCTTAATTCCAATCGCCAAAGCGTTCAGGTGTCGTTGTGTTATCTCGTTGTGTCGCTGCCTGTATCGGAGGGGCTGCCTGCGTTCTTCTCCCGCCCGATGCACGGGCAGGCGCCTGGACGCGCCCCGCAGGAGAATGGCTGAACATCGACAGCGTCGAGATGTTCGCGGCCAAGGGGCAAGACTACGACTTCTCGCAGCTGACAGCCAGGACCTACCACGAATACGGTCTCACCGAGGGTTTTTCCGTCGGCAGCTCGGTTGCCCACGCCCAGCAGCAGGTCGTTGGCGATGACTACGCAATTTACCTCGACGGGATCGCGCAAGCAGAGATCTTCGCGCAGTTCGCTCTGCCTGCGGATCACACGCGGGCCTCTTCGATCAGGCTGACGGGTGTTTTCAGGACGTCGACCTTTGTGCGCGGCCAGCGCGCCATGGGCCAGGATGCCGCGATCGGGCTGTCTTGGCTCGAAGGTGTCGGCAACGATCGGGCTTTTGCAGAGGCGGAGTTCGGCTACCGCAGGAGCCTCGGCGACGATGCCGACCAGCTGCGCCTCCACACCACGATCGGCCTCAAGCACCGGGGCGGGATGCTCTTGGCACGGACCTTTCACACCAAGGGACTGTTCCCGAAGGACCCGGAAGGGATCGACTATGACCTCGGCCAGCTCGGCATTTCAGCCGTGCTGCCAATCCGCAAACGCATGAAACTCGAGATTGGCGCGCGCACCGATCTCTATACCCGCGGTATCGACCCGGGGAGCACGGCGTTCTTCTCAATCTGGTGGGGATCATGAAGGCAACCTATACCATTGCAGGGCTGATCTCTGTCGTCAGCCTCGTCGCCATCGCCTGGGCTGCAGACCTTTCGAGAGCCCAGTGGGCATCCTTCCCATGGATGCCTGTGTTCTATCTCACGCTGCCGGTCATAGGGATCACCATACGGCGTTTCTGGAACAACCAGTCGAGCTAGGTGATGCAGATGGGGGCAGCATCGACCGAAGCGGCACGGCGCTTCTCCCCCTTCCAGTGGCGTATTCTCGGGGGCCTTGGCGCGGGACTGGCGATCCTCCTGGCTGTGAACCCCATCATGACGGCGAAGCTCCTGTTCGGCTTGAATGCAGCCCTTGCGGGAGGATTCCTCATCCTGCGACTCGCGGCCATGGCGGCATCGTATACAGACGATATCCACTGCCCGCCCCTAGAGGTGGAGGGCACGGGCGCGCCGACTATCGCCCTTCTCTGTCCCCTCTACAACGAGCCGCAAAGCGTGAAGAACCTCATCACGGCGATCGGCCAGCTCGACTACCCTCGGGAAAAGCTCGACGTTCTTCTTCTTCTCGAAGTGGACGACCACCTGACCGAAAAGGGGGCTGGCACCCTCCCTTCTTTCGTCCGTATCGTGAGAATACCCTCTGGTGGCCCGAGGACGAAACCCAACGCACTCAGTATCGGCCTTTCCGAAACGCGCGCTGAAATTGTCGGAATCTACGACGCGGAAGACCGTCCGGAAAAGGACCAGCTCCTCAAGGTCGCGCAAGCTTTCCGTGAGGGACCCGCCGATCTCGGCTGCGTTCAGGCGCGGCTCAACTACTACAACCGGGATGACAGCTTCATCACGCGGCTGTTCGCGCTCGAATACAGCCTTCACTTCGACTGGTTCCTGAGCGGCCTTGCGCGACTGGGACTCCCCCTGCCTCTCGGCGGCACCAGCAATTTCGTGCTGCGGTCGGCGCTTGAGGACGCGGGCGGCTGGGATCCCTACAATGTCACCGAGGATGCGGATCTCGGCATCAGGCTGTCGCGGTGCGGCTACCGCATCGGAACCGTCGACAGCACCACCTATGAGGAAGCGACAGACACGGCCAGGCGGTGGGTGAAGCAGCGGTCGCGGTGGCTCAAGGGCTATCTGCAGACCTGGATCGTCCATATGCGGAGCATAATCGGATGGCGGGAAGCCATCGTTCTTCATTTCGCTCTCGGCGCGGTTTTCATGAACGCTGTAGTCAACCCGCTGATGTGGTGCCTGTTCCTGGCGTGGATAGTGCTCCGTCTAGAGATATTCTCGCCCTTGTTCGAGGGCGCGCTCGGCACTCTTTGTCTTTTTCTTTTCGTTGCAGGCAATGCAGCCCATATCTGGTGCCTGCTCGTCGCACCCCTCCGGCGCGGATGGTACGAGTTGACCGAGGCGATGATCGGCATACCCTATTACTGGTTCCTGCAATCCGCCGCAGGCTACAAGGCGCTGCTGGAGTTCGTCTTTGCACCCCACTATTGGGACAAGACAGACCATAGCGAAGGCGAGGACGTGCTGAAGGCTACCCGCCATGCGTGAAGCGGAATCTCTCACCTTCTTTGCCATCCTGTCCCTTGCCGGTCTTGCATTCTCGGAAGCGCCGCAGCTCTTGCTCGATTGGCTGAGCGGCGAACCCCGGCTCTCTTTCGGCGGGAGCAGGTCGCCCGGAGTCATCCTTGCCAATAGCTGGCTCGGTTGGGGTGCCGGGGTCCTGATGCTGCGTTTGACGAAGACCGGCAGGGAATACCTGCCCATGGCGCTCCATCCCGCCACCCTGACCATGACCGCCGGGGGGCTCGGCCTCGCCGCCACGGCACTCCTTTCAATCTTCATCAGTATCGAGAAGGTCCAGCGGAGCGGGAGCGCGCAGCATGTCGCCCTCATCGGCGCCGCTTTCCTCGCAGCGACCCTCTTTATACCAAGATTCGAGCTTCTGCTTCTCGCTTTCGCATCCCCGCTTTTTCTCATAGCGCCAAAGGCAATGATCGACCGGCACATGACGTCCTTCTATGTGGTCGTCCTCTTCCCGGCGCTCGTCTCGCTCGGCTTCCTCCATCTCCTCCAAGGGGCGCCGCCCGATGCCGGGAATGGCGGGGCGACGCTCGTCACCGCCGGAGTACCCACGGCGCTGGCCGGGCCAGCGGCAGCGTTTCTCCTTGCCCTCGCGAAGTCGTTCCGGCTCGCGGCCGCGCTCCTCGTCGCGTCACTGGGCGTCATCCTCGCACCAACGACAACGCCGCTCTGGCCGCTGATGATTGTCGGACTGGCCGCGGCGTTCGTCCTCCACCGACGTGTGTCCCTTGTCGTGGAGCTTGCGCTCGCGGGATCCCTGATGGTTGCGAGTGCAGCGCTCACAAGCCAGATGGTCGGGTGATGACTGATCCGCTCGAGCCCCTCGAAGGCCGCCCCTTCTGGATCATGGACGGGGCAGGCAATGACTTCGTGATCGTTGATCTCCGCGACGGAGGGACGATGACCACTGATGCTGCCCGCGCGCTAGGTGACCGTTCGGGGCCATATGGCTGCGACCAGGTCATCGGCCTCATCGAAGGCCCTGCGATGCGTATCTGGAACGCCGATGGCAGTGAAGCCGGTGCCTGCGGCAATGCCGCCCGGTGCATCGCCAGCCTCCTCTTCGACGAAGAGGGCGGCGAAATCCTTCGTTTCGGCAGCCCTTCGGGTGAGCTTCATGCCTCCCGCGCCAGCGGCCAGATCGAGGTCGATATGGGGGCTCCCCGGCTCGGCTGGAGGGACATCCCGCTGAGCGAAGCGGTCGACGATACCATCGCCCTTCCCTTGCCTCCCGGCCTCCTCCAGCGGCACGGGCTGGAGCCGCCCGCCGGCGTCTCGATGGGCAATCCCCACGCGGTGTTCTTCGTGACGGATGCTGAGGCCACCGATCTTGCAGCGTTCGGACCCACCATCGAGAACCACGCGCTTTTCCCTGAGAGATGCAACGTCTCCGTCGTCAGCCGGGAGGACGGCGGCCTGCGACTCAGGACGTGGGAGCGTGGCGTCGGGATCACCCGGGCCTGCGGCACGGCCGCCTGCGCCACTCTGGTCTCCGCAGCACGTCGCGGCCTGACAGGGCGAAGCTCTGCGATCCGTGCCGATGGAGGGACCCTGCACATCACATGGGACGAGAAGACCGGACATGTCCTGATGGCCGGCCCGGTGCAGCTCCGGCGCAAGGGCGTCTTCTAGCCACGGGACTTGTCCACGGCGCCTTTGGGCCGCAGATGGGCGCCATGAGCGAGAACCGCGCCATCACTGTCAATCTCGGCTGCCGCCTCAACGCCTCGGAAACCGAGGCGATGGCGAATCTTGCGGAAGAGGGTGGGACGGCGCCAGTGATCGTCAACACCTGCGCGGTGACAAGAGAAGCGGTGCGCCAGAGCCGCCAGGCCATTCGCCGCGCCGCGAAACAGAACCCCGGCCGCCCCGTCGTGGTGACGGGCTGCGCAGCCGAACTCGAGCCTGAAGCCTTCGAAGCCATGCCGGAAGTGGCCCGGCG
Source organism: Parvularcula lutaonensis (assembly GCF_014651915.1). GTDB lineage: Bacteria > Pseudomonadota > Alphaproteobacteria > Caulobacterales > Parvularculaceae > Parvularcula > Parvularcula lutaonensis. The sequence goes on along the minus strand of NZ_BMXU01000001.1, from coordinate 1,648,400 downwards.
CATTCCTAACGGGCGCAAGCTCGACCCCGCAGCATGGAAGCTGCCGGAAACGGCGCCCGTCCGCCCGCGCTCGATCGACGTCCGTGCGCCCTTGGCCGTGCAGAATGGCTGCGATCACCGGTGCACCTTCTGCATCATCCCCTACGGACGAGGCGACGCCCGTTCGCTCCCGGTAGCGGAGGCCTGCGACCGCGCCATGGAGCTTGTCGAGCGCGGCGCCAAGGAGATCGTCCTCACCGGCGTCGACCTCACCTCGTGGGGACCTGACCTCGGTGAAGGGCTGTCTCTCGGACATCTTGTCGAAGCGCTCAATGATCGGCTTCCTGACGATATCTGGATCAGGCTGTCCTCGATCGACGGGGCCGAGATCGACGACCGGCTCTTCCGCCTGATGACCGGTGTCGAGCGGATCGCTCCTTACGCGCACCTTTCGCTTCAGGCCGGCCACGACATGATCCTGAAGCGGATGAAGCGGCGCCATAGCCGTCAGGATGCGATCGACCTCTGCCATCGGCTCCGCGATGCCCGGCCCGGTATCGCCTTCGGCGCGGATCTGATCGCTGGCTTCCCAACGGAGACGGAGGAGATGTTCAAGGCCTCGCTCGACCTCGTGGCCGAATGCGACCTTGCCTATGTCCACGTCTTCCCCTTCAGCCCGCGCGCAGGAACGCCCGCAGCGCGGATGCCCCAGCTACCGCGCGATGTCGTGAAGGACCGGGCGGCGCGCCTTCGGGCAGCCGCTGGCGAGGCCCTTGCCCGGCATCTTGATGCCCGCACCGGGCGGACGGCCGAAGTCCTGATCGAAGAAATCAAGCACGGTGCGCCGCGCGGCAGGCTTGCCGATTTTACGGATGTCCACTTCGCTACCGGCACCCCGCTTTCTCCCGGTGACCGCGTGGTGGCACGCCTCGGGAAACAGGACGGGCGGCATCTCGTCGCCTCGGCAGGTTAGCCCGGTTCGGGAACCACGCTCGGCGCTTCTCCGTTCGTATCCATCAATCGAGGAACCCGGCATGGCCGTTCCTGTCGTTGGCAATCCCGGGCAAGCCAGCCGGAAACATCGGTGGCCAAGCGGCTGAAGATGGACGTTCGGGATCCAACGGCGCCCCTGTTTATCTTGGCCTTCGAGGCCGATAGAGAGGCGGCTTCGCGGGAAAGGTCCCGGCACGGGTTCCCGCCCCGACGGACCGGGCCCATATCAACCAGGCGCGCAACAAAGAAGGAGCAGCCCGATGGCAGAAGAGAAGAAAGGCTTCATGGCGCGCCTCTTCGGACGGAGGAAGGAGCACGAGCCGCAAGCACCAGACGTCGAGGAAACCTCGCGGCCCGATGAGACGTCGCCGCAGGTCGCCGAAGACCTGGCCCCCGACCTGGGCCGAAGCGCCGAGCGCGAAGTCCATGCCGCCACGGTCGAGGAAGACACCGAGGCCGGCGAAGCGACCTTCCTGCACGAGACGCCTGCGGAGGAAGGCGGCATTGCCGCGGAAGACACGGAAGAATCCCAGTCCATGGCGCTGGAGGATGCAGCGGATCGGGAGTCCTCTCCCAGAGAGCCCGATCCTGAGCGCGCAGCGGACGAGCCAAAGAAGAAGAAGGGCTTCTTCAGCAGGCTGACCGAAGGCCTCGCGCGCACCTCCTCGAGGCTTGCTGGCGGCGTCTCCGACATCTTCACGAAGAAGAAGCTCGACGAGGAGACCCTCGAAGAGCTCGAGGACCTGCTGATCTCGGCCGACCTCGGCCTCGCGCCGACCGAACGCGTCATCAGCCGTTTGCGGAAGGAACGCGTCGGACAGGACGTCACCGACGAGGAGGTCAAGGCAATCCTCGCGGACGTCATCTCGGAAACCCTGGCACCCCTTGAAAAACCGCTGGTGATCGACAAGGCCAACCAACCTCATGTCATCCTCGTGGTCGGCGTGAATGGTGCGGGCAAGACGACGACGATCGGTAAGCTGGCCGCGAAGTTCACGGCCGAGGGCCATTCAGTGCTCCTGGCCGCGGGCGATACCTTCCGCGCCGCGGCTATCGAGCAGCTCAAGGTTTGGGGCGAGCGGACCGGCGCTCCGGTGGTCACGCGCCCCCATGGTGCCGATGCCGCGGGCCTCGCCTTCGATGCGATCGAGGAAGCGAAGAAGAACGGCCACGACGTTGTCCTGATCGACACGGCTGGCCGCCTGCAGAACCGCAGCGAGCTGATGGATGAGCTCGCCAAGATCGTCCGCGTCATCAAGAAACTCGCTCCCGACGCGCCGCACGACACACTGTTGGTGCTCGACGCAACGGTGGGGCAGAATGCCATCAGTCAGGCGAAGACGTTCACGGACATTGCCGGCGTCACCGGCCTTGTCATGACGAAACTTGACGGCACGGCACGGGGCGGCATTCTGGTAGCCTTGGGCGACCAGTTCGCCCTGCCCATCCACTATATCGGCATCGGCGAAGGCATTGACGACCTCCGCCCCTTCGATGCCAGGGACTTCGCCAAGGCCCTCACTGCCGAAGTCTGACGATCAGCACAAAGGACAATGCATGGAACAGGCGCCCGGTACCGGACCAATCAAGCTTGAAGGCAATGAAAAGCTGGCGGTGGAGTTCGGCCCGATCGCGGTGCTGCTCCTTGGCTATGTCCTCAACGGCACTCTCGGACCGATGCTCGATAGCGCCTTTGGGACGGAGTTGTTCGCAGGCGATGAGGGGCGTCTTTATACCGGCCTCGCCCTTTTCATGCCGGCGTTCATCGCCGCCTTCGGATATTCGGTCTACCGGACCGAGCGGATCGTGCCGCTTCTCGCCGTCACGGGCGTGTTGGTGATCGGCCTTGGGATCATGACCTTCGTCTTCCAGGACAAGCGTTTCTTCTATGTGAAGCCGACGATCGTCTATGGCCTGACCAGCGGAGCCCTCGCTGCGGGACTCCTGACGGGGCGGAATTTCCTGCGCATCCTGTTCGACGGCGCAATCGAGATGTCCGGGGAGGCGTGGCGCACCTTCACCTGGCGGTTCATCGCCTTCAACGCAGCCATGGCTCTCGCCAACGAAGCTCTGTGGCGAACGCTCGTTCCGATAGGGCAGGAAGGCTGGTGGCTCACCATCAAGGGCATCGGCTTCACCATCGCCTATTTCGCCTTCATCGCGGCCAACGCGCCCTTCCTGATGAAGCACGCCAATCTAGACGAAAAGAAGGACTGAGGCTCAAACCCCGTCCTGTGGGTTGGAGAAGGGCACGAAGCTCGTCTCACCCTCGATCTCCTTGAAATGATTGAGGGCCCAGTAGACCGTCGGGAAGGCCAGCTCCGTCCAGGGAATGTCCTCCCACGTCACAAGACTGACATCTTCGCTCTCGGGGCCCGCGGCAATTGTGTCCGGGTTCATGAGCCGCGCGCGGAACATAACTTGTACCTGCGAGATGCGGGGCACGGAGTAGAGGGCCAGCACCTGGTCCAGTTCGAGCTCCGCACGCGCCTCTTCCCATGCTTCTCGGCGTGCTGACTGTTCGACCGTTTCCCCAAGTTCCATATAGCCTGCGGGCAACGTCCAGAAGCCTTTGCGCGGCTCAATTGCTCGCTTGCAGAGGAGGATTCGTCCGTCTGGCGACGTTGCGACGCTGCCCGTGACGACTTTCGGGTTCTCGTAGGCAATAAAGCCACACCGGGTGCAGACGTTCCGCTCCCGATCATCGCCATCAGGGATTTTTGTATCAAATTCGGGGTCCAGATTATCGGTGCTCATCATCAAATCCAGTCGATCTACTGCAAGATTCTCCGCGACCGTATCGTTTCGGAGCCAAAAAGTCTTGCATCCGTGTGCGAAGCACTCAAATTGGCAAGCGTTCGTTAAGGACAACGTGTCAAACGCCGATGTCAAGGCGATCAGCGTCCGGTGTTCTTTTCGAACAGTGTGAGGTTGCCGCCTCAATAACTTGAACCCGGCGCGGCTTTCCGCGCCAAAGACGTCAAAAAGCGAGTGACATCATGGCGAAATACGCGCTGGAAGAAAGCCCGGGACATCTCCTTCGCCGGGCGCAACAATATGCAGACGACCTGTACAAGAAAGCAGTCGGCTCCAAGGGCCTGACCGCCCGTCAGTTTACAGTCCTTCACGCGATCAGCGAGAAAGAAGGCCTATCGCAGACGGACCTCGTCCGCCGCACCGGAATCGACCGTTCGACCCTTGCTGACATGATCGCGCGCCTGACCTCGAAAGGTTACGTCGCCCGCTCCCGCACCAAGGACGACGCCCGCGCCAACTCGGTCAAGCTGACCGCGGCCGGCAAGAAAATCCTTGCCAGCCACGAACCCAAGGTCACGAAGGCCGAGCAAGAAGCGCTCAACCTGCTGCCGAAGACCCAGCAGTCGGGCTTCATGAAGGCGCTCAAGTCCTACGCCGAAGCTCTCGACAAGATCGAAGCGGAACAAATGGCGCCGAAGCGCCCGGCCAAGAAGAAAGCCGCTGCCAAGAAGAAGGCTCCGGCCAAGAAGAAGGCCCCGGCCAAGAAGGCTGCCAAGAAGAAAGCTCCGGCCAAGAAGACCGCAGCCAAGAAAGCTCCGGCCAAGAAAGCCGCCAAGAAGACCACGCGCCGGAAGGCCGCGAAGAAGAAGTAATCTCCGCGCAAGCGGCTGATCTTCAGCGAACCCCCGCGCCCCGCGCGGGGGTTTTTCTATGCGCTGAAGTCAAGATCGAGCCTGACTGGCGCATGGTCTGAGGGGCGCTCCCATCCGCGCACGTCTCGATGCACGCGGAAGGCTTCCCGCCCCTTCGCGAGCGCTGCCATGCGCAGCGGCTCCGTCACCCAGATGTGGTCGAGCCGGCGGCCCCGGTCAGAAGCAGCCCAGTCCTTCGCCCGGTAGGACCACCACGAATAGACTTTCTCGTCGCCTGGGATCAGCTCGCGCGCCACGTCGATGAAGCCGCCGCGCCTGATGAGCTGTTTCATCGCTTCGGTTTCGACCGGGGTGTGGGAGACGACCTTCAGGAGCTGCTTGTGCGACCAGACGTCGTTCTCTTCCGGTGCGATGTTGAGGTCCCCGACAACGATCCGTGGCTGGTCCTTGTTCTTTGCGAAGGTCTTGGTCATCTGCTCCACGAAATGGAGCTTGTGGGCGAACTTGTCGTTCGCTTGCGGGTCGGGGATGTCGCCGCCTGCGGGAACGTAGAAATTGTGAAGCCGCACTCCCCCCGGAAGGGTCACGGCGATGTGCCTCGCGTCTCCGTTCTTGCAAAAACCCATGGGATCGGGGTCCTCGAACGGGACACGGCTCGCAATGGCAACGCCGTGATAACCCTTCTGCCCACTGATCGCGAGATGTGGATAGCCGACCTTCTCGAATGCCTTCCGCGGAAACTGGTCGTCGTGGCACTTGGTTTCCTGAAGGCAGAGAACGTCCGGCTGCTCTTCTTCGAGGAACCGCTGCACCGAAGCGATGCGCAAGCGAACGGAATTGATGTTCCAAGTGACGAGACGCATGGAAGGGGTGCTCAGGCGTTGCGGGGATCTGTTTTCGCCACATCCTCTTCGCGCAGCAACCCGTCAACCACCTCGGTCGCCACAGGGCATGCCTCACGCCAGTGGACGCGACCTTCATGCCTGAAGGAGAACCAGTCGAGGGCGGAGACGAGGGCGATCGCGCCGTATCCCCGTGGCCGCCGGGCGGCGCGCCGGGCGGCGCTCTCCACCATGGGCAGGGCCGCTTCGATCCCACGCAAGCGCCGGGCCTGCCATGTCTTCGATTGCTCGGCCGGATCCCGCCGGTCTTCGAGAAGAAAGGCGACGCCGAGATCGAGCAGCCCGATCATCAGGGCGACGTCAGCCTCTTCCTGCACCCTCTCCATCTGCGCTGCGGGCAGGAGGTCCGTTCCCCCTATCCCCATCAGGGTACGGCAGATCAGCGTCGTCTCGAGACAGGCCACGCCATTGTCGAGGACCAGGGCAGGCACCTTGCCGAGCGGGTTGACCGCCCGGTAGCTCTCCTTCCAAGCGTCGGCCACTTCGAACGCAACAAAGCTTTCAGCCCCGGACCGGCTGCGGACCAGCCGGGTCATGCGGACATAGGGAGAAGTTGTCGACCCGAAGAGCGTGCCTGAGGTCAAAGCGATGCCTCGCCTCGCGCGCAGACAGGCATCGACCGCAAGGCGACGGAACTGACATCGATCTGAAGCTCGTCCGCATACCTCCGGACGAATTCGCGCGCCGCGCGCATCATGTCCTGGTCGGGGTCGGAGGACAGCGGATCAGTGCTGATGCCCACGACGATCGGGGCTGGTTTCTCGACGATCATCAGCTCCATCGCTGCGAGCCTTTCCTCAGCATCCGGAAGCTCCGCGCGCGCCTTGGCATCGCGGCGGGCCCGCTTGCGGAGGTCAGCGACCATCGCGCGTTGTTGTTTGAGCGCCTCGATGGGTTTCTCGTTGAAGCCCGCGCTCATCGAGTAGACCCGTTGCGATGTCTCGCACTCGCTCCGGTCGCCGCCCGATAGCTTGGCGATCGCGAAGTCACGCAGGGCCTCCTCCCGCGCCTGGGCATCGCCGGGCTCTCCGACACCGATGACGAGGAACCCGTCATAGGATTGCGGCGTCATCGTCTCCGGCGTCGCGAAGTCGACGGCTTCGCTGAAGGTGAAGGGGGCTGCATGGCTGTTCGATCCCACGAAGGTCGGCGCTGCTTCGCGCCAGGTCGGCCGGAGGACGAACTGATCGCCGACGGTGAAGCGGAGGAGATCGAAACGGACGGCGGCGTCGCCTGCGCAGGTCTCGACATAGAGTTCGGCGAGCGAGCCTTCTTCGCGGCAGAGATTGATGTGCCCCTTCGATGATCCGAGCAGGCCGCTGACCGTGCTGTTCCCGACGGTCCTGAGCGGCGGGTTTGGCGGGAGCTGGCGGTCAGGAGCAGCAGCTGCATCGCGCGTATCGACCCCCGGCGCGACGGCGCGATCATCGGCAATCCGGGTCGGGCTGTCACCGAGGCTCTGGACGAACATGGCGCCAACCACGACGCAGAGGATCCCGAGGCCGAGTAGAACCCCGTTTCGAACGAGATGCGGTCGGTCGTAGATCCAGCCCTCATCGGCCTCGCGGTGGACAAGTTCCGGCGCCATCAGTGGTGGCGGCGCGATTTCGGCGCTGCCGCCATCAACATCGTCGCGGCGGGGAATCCGGATCGTATCCCAAAAAACGGCAATGAAGAGGCCAGCGAAGGCAAGAACAGCAAGCCCGAGGATTGCCATCCCGGCAGGCGTGTCAAACACCGCCACGATCCGCCCAAAGAGATCGAACATTCCCAGGCCCCACTTCCACAACCTTAACGAACTCTTAGCATGGGGAGCCCCGGGTGCCTAGCTTGACGCAGTTCGTTCTTCAGGCTGGCCGCGCGCGCCCCGCAAATCTGGATTTCCCTGACGGCCTGTGGCTTTGCCGCACGGTCCCCGCTAGCTCCGGGACATGGTCGATGTCGCAGCCCCGGAGCTTGGTACCCTCGCCTTCGTCATCGTGTGCGTGGTCAGCTTTCTCGGCTCGGCGATCACGGCAGCCTTTTCGATCGGTGGCGGGCTCCTCCTGATCGGAACGATGAGTGCCCTGCTGCCTCCCGCAGCAGTCATCCCAGTCCATGCCGTTGTCATGACAGGCAGCAATGCCGGGCGTTCCGGCCTTCTCCTGTCCCATGTCGACTGGCGCATCATCGGCTGGTTCGCCGCGGGCGCACTGGTCGGCGGGATCGTCGGCGCCCAGGTGGTTCTTTCCCTCGATCCCAGCATTCTCAGGCTGTCGATCGCGGGGTTTATCCTGTTCACCCAATGGGGCCCGAAATTCGCTTTGCCGACCGGAGCGCCGTTTTTCGCGCTCGCAGGCTCCCTGTCGATGTTCCTGACGCTGTTCGTCGGCGCCTCAGGGCCTTTCATCACGGCGATCCTGTCACGGATCCCGGAGTTTTCGCGACAAGCGCTGATCGCGACGGCCGGGGCCTGCATGACCCTCCAGCATGGCGGCAAGGTCATGATCTTCGGCCTTGCGGGGTTCCCCTACTCTGACTGGCTGCCCCTCATGGCCACGGCGCTGGCAGCAGGATTCGCGGGCACCTTCCTGGGCACCCGCATCCTGAAGCGCATCGACGAGGCCTTTTTCCGAAAGGCCCTGAAGGCGGTCCTTACAGCCCTCGCGGCATGGCTCGTCTGGCTCGCCTTCTCAGAATAGCGAAAAGCTCTGGCCGAGGACCGAAACCGGCCAGCGGCCCAGCTCGAAAAGCTTGAGCTTCTTGGTGAAGACGTGGTTCGCGACGTCGACCTCGGGGTCGGCTGCGCCTGCCAGCAGCACCAGCGCGGCATTGGTCGCGGTCTGGACCGCGGCGCCGACAGCGATGTTCTTCACAGCCTCGCTCTCGATGTCCCAGACCGCACCCTCTTCGGCCATTGCCTGCTTGGCAGCCTCGCCAGCCTTGGCGGTCACGAGCCGGATGGCGATTTCCAGCGCGTCCTCGGACAGCACCTCTGCCGCGCGGAAGTTGAGGTCGGCACGGGCCAGCTCCTCCGCTTCCCAGGCAGGACTTGCCCAGTCGAGCGTCTCGGCCGCCGCCGCTGCGTCATCAGGGGTGGGAAGGATGGCAAGGTCTGCGTCGGGAAAACCCAGGGCGTCGAGATACTGCGCCGCGGTCCGGCGCACGTCTTCGGTCGGCGGCTCGCCGAGATGGGCGAACCACGAAATCTGGTCGAAGCCTTCAGCCAGTTTCCGCACGCCGAACAGGAGGGGTATCTCCCGCTCCAGCTCACCGAAAATTTCAGGGTCGATCTCCGGTATCTCGTCGCCGACGTCGTAGTGGTCTTGCAAGGATGGCCTCCGCCAAACGAAAAAAGCGCCCGCTTCCATGGGGCTGGAAGCGGGCGCGGTCTAGGGCGTCTTCCGGGCCAGCGCGGCCCAGCGGTTGGAGTTCGGGGGGGCAGAGTTCACTCCAACCGTGGTTTTATGGTAACGCTGGAACTCTTTTTCCGCCAATTACACCGCGGTAAAATTTGACTGTTGCGCCGTAACAACAGCCAGAGGCCGCTAATTGTCGCTCAGGAACAGGCCTTCCGATTGCGGCACGCGGAACAGGCTGCCGGGCAACCGCTTCTTCTGCTCGACATCCTCAAGGTTCACGAGGGTCACCTGGCCGTTGGCGTCCACGAAGGACCAGCCCGCGAGATTGAGGTTCTCCGGCTCGAACAGGAGCGCGAGATGACCACGCAGGTCCTTGTCCTTCGCCGCCAGCACGATCTTGAGCCCGTGGCGGCTCTCCTCGACGCTCATCACCTGCGCCGCCTCGAGGTCGAGCTCCTTGGACAGGAGGAACCGCAGGGGCGTCTGGCCGACCGGATAGCTGTCGGTGGTCTGGAGCTCCTTGTCCTGCACATAGACGAGGCCCCCGGTGGCGACGATCAGCATCGGGCTCGGCTCGTCATATTCGAAGCGCAGCCGACCCGGTCGCTGGAGATAGAGCGTGCCGGTCGAGATCGTGCCCGATGGCGCGACCTGCGTGAATTTCGCCTGAAGGGCGCGGATCGACTCCAGGCCCGAGCGCGCCGCCTCGAGCAGGCTCTGGCGGCGCTCCATGTCGACCTTGGGATCGAGCATGTCCTGAGGATTGGCAGCGGGCGCGGTCGCGGTGTTCATCGCGGCCACGAACAGAACCATGGGTAGTGACATCAACGCCATTTCAGCCCCGGAGAATACGCTTACCCCCGTGCCCTTACAGTTCCCGTCGGACGAATCGGAAGTGTCGAACTGGAAATCTGCCGTAGTCTGGCAAAGACGCAACACTTACTGTCCTGCCCGATCCGCGTCCGCGCAGGACTCAGCACCGTGCTAGGCTTCCTCCATGCTGACGACGCCCCTCGACAAGGACCGGCTCTATGATGCGCTCGCCGCCCGCGACGAGGCCTATGACGGCCACGCCTATGTGGCGGTGACGACGACCGGCATCTTCTGCCGCTTTGCCTGTCGCGCACGCACGCCGAAGCGGGAAAATGTCACATTCTATCAGTCCCCGGCGGAATGCCTGGAAGCAGGCTACCGGCCGTGCAAGCGCTGCAAGCCGATGGCCGCTGCCGGCGAGCGGGAGCCGTTGATTGCCGCGCTGCTCCATGCGCTGGAGGCGGAGCCGACGCGCCGCTGGTGCGAGCGTGATATCGCAGCGCTAGGACATGACCCTTCGACTGTACGCCGCCTCTTCCGGCGCAATCTGGGAACGACCTTCCTCGAGATGGCCCGGCTGCGGCGGGTGAAGGAGGGGGCCACCACGAGAAAGGAGGGCGCCGCCGTGATCGACGCGCAGCTCGATGCCGGCTTCGAGAGCGCAAGCGGCTTCCGTGCCGCGTTCGCAAGACTCCTCGGCCGGACGCCAGGAACGATCCGTCAGGATGCGGAGCTGGTCGCGGACTTCATCGACACGCCCCTCGGCGCCATGATCGCTGTCGCCGATGGGCGCGGTCTCTGGCTGCTCGAATTCGCAGACCGCAAAGAGCTCCCCAGCGAGTTGCAGGCCGTAGAGGCGCAGGCGGGATCGGAAATCGGGTTTGGAGAGAGCGCGCACCTCGGCAGACTGAGGAATGAACTGGAAGCCTATTTCGCCGGAACCTCACTCGCTTTCTCCGTGCCCGTCACCACCTATGGCACGCCCTGGATGAAGGATGTGCACAAGGGCCTCCAAGCCATCCCGCCGGGCCAGACCCTCAGCTACAAGGACCTCGCCAGGAAGCTGGACCGTCCGACCGCCATGCGGGCTGTCGCCCGCGCCAACGCCTCGAACCGGCTGGCGATCATCGTGCCCTGCCACAGGGTCATCGCTGCCGACGGCAAGATCTCAGGCTATGCAGGCGGCGTCTGGCGCAAACGCTGGCTTCTCGAGCACGAAAGGACGCACACGGCTGGTTAGGCCGCGTCCTCGCCGATCAGTATCTCGCGCTTGCCTGCGTGGTTGGCCTGGCTGATGATGCCTTCGTCCTCGAGCTTCTCGATCAGCGTTGCGGCGCGGTTGTATCCGATCTGCAGGCGGCGCTGGAGATAGCTGGTAGAGGCCTTCCGGTCACGGACAACAATTGCCACGGCCTGGTCGAAGAGGGCATCGCCCGATCCTGTGTTGCCACCGATATCAAGGCCGAGCTGGGCAGCGATTTCGCCGTCCTCCTCGTCGCCCTCGGTGACTTCCTGGATATAGTCTGGCTTGCCCTGGGACTTGAGGTGATCGACAATCTTCTCGACCTCGCCATCCGCCACGAAAGCGCCGTGAACACGGGTGATCCTGCCCCCGCCAGCCATGTAGAGCATGTCGCCCTGCCCGAGGAGCTGCTCGGCCCCCTGCTCACCGAGGATGGTGCGCGAGTCGATCTTCGAGGTAACCTGGAAGGATATCCGCGTGGGGAAGTTGGCCTTGATCGTTCCTGTAATGACGTCTACGGACGGTCGCTGGGTCGCCATGATGAGGTGGATGCCTGCCGCCCGCGCCATCTGCGCCAAGCGCTGGACCATCGCCTCGATGTCCTTGCCCGCGACCATCATCAGGTCCGCGACCTCGTCGATCACCACGACGATGAAGGGCATCTTGTCCTCGTCGAGGATTTCCTCCTCATAGGTCGGCTCGCCGGTCTCGGGATCGTAGCCCGAGTGGATCTTGCGCACGAGCGGCTCGCCGGAGATCTTTGCCTCGGTCACGCGCTCGTTGAATCCATGAATGTTCCGCACACCCACTTTAGACATGCGCTTGTAGCGCTCTTCCATCTCGCGCACGGTCCATTTGAGCGCGACGACAGCCTTGCGAGGGTCGGTGACGACCGGCGCGAGCAGGTGCGGGATACCCTCATAGACCGAGAGCTCGAGCATCTTGGGGTCGACCATGATCATCTTGCACTCCTCAGGAGGCAGACGATAAAGCAGCGACAGGATCATCGTGTTGATACCCACCGATTTGCCCGAGCCGGTGGTGCCGGCGATCAGGAGGTGCGGCATCTTCGAAAGGTCGGCATATTGCGGTTGGCCGCCAATGTCCTTGCCGAGCGCGAGGGTCAGGTTCTTGCCGTCGACAAATTCGTCCGTTGACAGCATTTCGCGGAAATAGACCATCTCCCGGTCGTCATTCGGCAGCTCGATGCCGATGGCATTGCGCCCCGGAACGACAGCGACACGGCAGGCGACGGCGGACATTGACCGCGCAATGTCGTCGGCGAGGCCGATGACGCGTGAGGACTTCACGCCCGCGGCGGGCTCAAGCTCGTAGAGCGTGACAACGGGACCGGGGCGCACACCGATGATCTCGCCGCCGATCTTGAAGTCTGCCAGCACGCGTTCGAGCATCCGGGCGCGCTCTTCGAGGTCTGAATCGGCGAGCACCTTGCGGTCCTTGGCGCTGGGCGCCTTGAGGAGATGGACGCCGGGAAACTCGTAAGCATCGCCGGGCTTTCTGACCTGGGGACGCTTCTTCGGCGGCACCTTGCGGACCTCGCGCTTGATGCGCGGCTCCTTCGGCGCGGCGGGCTTCCTGACCGGTGCGGGGGCAGTCCCGGCCGCGGCGTCATCCGGCTCGACTGCGCCTTCGGCGGGAAGCGGCTCCTCATCCACGAGACGGACAAGCGGGCCCGGTTCCTTCAGAGGCTCGTGCTCGTCTTCCTCTTCCGCGGGCCCCCGGTCACGAAGCCTGCTGACGAGATTGCCGATCCATTCGGCCACCGTCTGGTAGCTGTAGACCACCGCGTCACTTGCCGCGATCACATGGGCCCAGCGCGTCCCCCCGGCGAAGGCAAGGGCGACGACAGCGCTCACGGAAAGCAGCGTCGCAGCGACCATGCGCGGAAAGGGGACGAAAATTGCCGACAGCCCGGCCTGCAGGAGGCCCAGTGCTCCGTCACCGAACAGGCCACCGACCCCGACGATGAACGGCCAGTCGGCGGGACGCGGCCAAGCGGCCATGGCCCCTGCGGCGGCGACGGTGCCGAGCGGCAGCGCCAGAGCCTTCAGCCAGCCCGTGACGGGGGTTTTTTCCGGCGTGCCGTAAAGGACGGCATCAAGCCCCCAGAGCATCAGCACCAAGAGTGCCGGGATCGCCGCACCGCCCATGGCCTGCAGAAGAAAGTCGGAAAGGATTGCGCCCAGCGGACCGCCGACATTCTCCACCCCCTCGCGACCTGTCGCTGTCGACCAACTGGGGTCCGAAATATCGAAGCTTGCGATCGAAAGGACGCTGAAGATCGCTGCGAAGATCAGCGCCGCTCCGCCCGAGCGCGCCACGAGCCGCCGCACGGCAACGCGCAGTTGCTCTTTCGGGTCAGGCTTCTGGGCACTCTTGCGGCGAGGCACGGGACGGATCTCCAGCGTGGTTTGAAGTCCCGGCGAACAAAGCCGCTCCACAGTTAAGCCTCCATTAAGCCTTACAAGGAGTTGCTGCGCCGGGGCGGGACTGCCACGGAGAGCGGATGACCGAGGCCTGCAGAAATTGCGGAACCCAACTCAACGATCGCTACTGCCACCACTGCGGCCAGGACAGCCATTCGCCCCTCGTGCCGCTCGCATCGGCGGTGCAGAAGGCTTCCGCAGCCCTTTTCGATCTCGAGTTCAAGACGCTCAGGACCATGGTCTCGCTCTGGCGACCGGGACTCACCGCACGCCGTTATATTGAAGGACAGCGGGCACCCTTCGCCTCCCCCGTGAAGACCGCTGTGACGTCCAGCGTGCTTCTCCTCATCGTCGCTGCGTTCTTTGCACAGGGGTTCGGGTCGATCGCCGATTCCACGGGCATGGTCGCTGACCTTTCCATTGGTGCGAGGGATTTCCCGACGGCCCTGACGATTGTGCAGCTCTTCACCTTGCTGCCCCTGGCTGGCCTTATCGCGCTATCGATGATCGGCAGGCAAAGGCTCTTCCTCGAACACCTGACCTTCACGCTCTACTTCCTCGCAGCGGTCAACATCATGTCGATTGCCGCCTACAGCGTCGGGTTCGTCGTCCCCGCGCTGCAGAACACGACTGTCGTGGCGTGGCCCTTCCTCGGCGCGTTCATCGCCTATCTCGCGATCGCGCTCAGGACCGCCTATCGGGTGTCGTGGCCGCGCGTGGCGATCGCGACGCCGCTCCTGACCCTCGCCTTCTTCATGTTCAATGTCTTCTTCATGGCGATGGTTGTCGGTTTCCACGCCGCGGCAAAGACAGGGTGACGCTTTGCGCTATGCCGGTTTGCGCACTAGGTGCCCCTGATGAGCAAGACTTTCGATGTGTGCGTGGCCGGTGCGGGCCTCACCGGCAGGCTGATGGCCCTGGCCCTCGATCATTGCGGCTTCTCGGTGCTGCAGGTGGACCGGGCGACGCCGGGCGCCCCGGTGCATGACGGACGGACGACCGCCCTCGCCTATGCCAGCGTCAGGCTCTTCAAGCGCCTTGGCCTTTGGGACGACCTCGAAGCCAAGGCCGAGCCGATCACCGACATCATGGTCTCGAACGGCAATCCGCGCGACCGCTTCCGGCGCGGCGGGCTGACCGGCGGCCAGCTTCATTTCCCGGCGAGCCTTCTCGGCGAGCATGACCCGGAGATGGACGAGCCGGCCTTGGGATACATCGTCGAGAACGCCGACCTGATCGCAGCCTTCGCAGCGGCGGCCGAGACATCGAACATCACCGAGCGCTGGGGCGTCAGCGTCGAGAGCTACGCAGCGCCGAAGACCGAGGGTCACGGTACGGTCACCCTCTCGGACGGCACGGAAGAAAAAACGCTGCTGCTCGCTGCCTGCGACGGGAAATTCTCGCCGCTCCGCTCGCTGATGAACATGCAGGTGCTGCAGTGGAGCTATCCGCAGACGGCGATCATCTTCAACATCGCCCATGAAAGGCCGCATCACGGGGTCGCCCACGAAGTCTTCTACCCGGACGGCCCCTTCGCAATCCTCCCTATGCGGAACAATCACTCCTCGATCGTGTGGACGGAAAAGACGCGCTCGGCAAAAAGTTTCCTCGCCATGGATGACGACGCCTTCCTCGCCGCTGCGCGGGAGCGTATTGGCGACCATTTGGGCGGGCTGTCGCTGGCGACCCCGCGACAGAGCTATCCGCTATCACTTCTCTACGCACCAAAATTGGTCCGTGAACGATTCGTTCTTGCCGGGGATGCGGCACACGGCATCCACCCGATCGCGGGCCAGGGCTTCAATCTCGGCATCAAGGACATCGCAGCGCTCTGCCACTCGTTGGTCGAGGCACGGGACACGGGGCTCGACATCGGCCATGGCACCGTGCTGGGCGGCTACGACAAATGGCGGCGCTTCGATGCAGCGTCGATGGCCGTCGGCACCGACACGCTGAACCGCCTGTTCTCGAACAATTTCGGCCCGCTCAAGCACCTGCGCGGCCTGGGACTTGCGGCGGTGCAACGGGTCGACCCTGCTCGCCGCTTCTTCATGCGCGCATCTGGCGCCGATCTTGGCCAGCTTCCGGCGCTGATGCAGCCTCTCTAAAGGACCGTATCGATCACCCAAGCGGCGTAGGCCTCGCTCGCGCCAGCCAGCCGGGTCGCGACAAGTTCGGGCACTTCATAGGGGTGCAGTTCCATCAGCCGCCGCATCAACCCCTGGGCGCGCTCGTCGGTGGTCTTGAACTCGACCCGCCATTCACGCTCCTGCTTGACGCCTTCCCAGACATAGACGCTCTCGATCGCGAAAATCTGAGCACAGGCGGCGAGGCGCTCCTCCACCGCTGCATGCGCCAGTTTCCGGGCATCATCCTCAGAGGCTGTCGTTGTTGTCACCAGATAGATTTCGCGCATGCGATGCCTCCGCTTGAACCGCCTTGCTTGGAAGGATACATGCCGCGTTCCCCAGTTTACAGAACAGGTTTACCGGCATGAGCGAAACCAAAGGTCCAGCGCCCGAAAACAACCAAGCGGCAGCGGACGAACAACAGCAGCAGCCGAAACCGGCTGGCGCACCGGAAATCGAGATTCCCGAGCATCTCCGGGATGAAGCCCTTGATGGCGGCAAGATCAAGGAGCTTGCCGAACAGCGCATCGCCGAGCTGCAGAAAGAACTCGAGCAGGAGAAGGATCGCGCCCTGCGGCTCGCCGCCGAGCTCGAGAACACGCGTCGGCGGGCGGATCGGGAAAAGGCTGAAGCCGCGAAATACGGCATCACCACCTTCGCGCGCGATCTCCTGTCCGTCGCGGACAACTTCGCCCGCGCTCTGGAATTGGCACCCGAAGACCCCGCCGACATGGACAAGGAAGGCTTCCGAGGTCTCGTCAACGGCTTGCGGATGACGGAAAAAGAGCTGATCACCGTTTTCGGCCGCCACGGAATCCAGCGCATAGAGCCCAAGGGTGAGAAGTTCGACCCGAACATCCATCAGGCCATCGCGCAGGTTCCGGGCAACGGCGAGCCAAAGGACCATGTCGTCGACGTCGCCGCCCCCGGCTTCGTCATTGGCGACCGGGTCATCCGCGCGGCGATGGTGACAGTCTCGACCGGTGCAGGCGCTGGGACCCCTTCACAGGAAAGCGACGAAGCCACTTCCTAGGAGCGCTCGCCAAGGTCAGGGGCGAAAAGGTCCTCGACCTTGAGGTCGAAGGCGTCGGCCAGCTTGAAAGCCAGGAGAAGAGAGGGGTCGTGCTTGCCTCTCTCCACTGCGTTGATCGCCTGGCGGGAGACGCCGACCTTCTCGCCGAGCTCTCCCTGGCTCCATCCCTTTTGCAGACGCAGGTCCCTGATACGGTTCTTCATCCGTGGGCCTACCGCAGGCGCAGGGTGTTGATGCACTGCGCGATCCCCGCCACGCCGATCAGCGCAGGCCAGACCCAGATGAGATCGATCTCGACGAGGCAGAGATCCTCGGCGACGAGGGCGTAGCCGAAGCTCCCCATACCGACGATCACCATGGAGACGAGACACGCCTCGGTAATCACCCGGCGCTGGACCTCGTCCATCGTGAAGACCGCTCGAAGAATGGCAATGGTAACAAGAATGGTCGCCAGCACGGGCGCAAAGAGAAGCGTGAGGCTCAAAGGCTTCGGCATCGCCTCGAGATCAACGGCGCCGCGGATGATGATGGCGACAACGTAGAATCCCATGGCAAGGGAGAATTCCCGGAAGTAGCGCTTGCTTCGGAACGGGCTCATTCGCCGCGCTTCCCACGTGCCCTTGCCCGGAGCAGCATCGGGATCAGGGTCGCGAAAATGACGATCACCATGGCGCTGAATGATCCGCGGCTGCCGTCGGTCAGGACTTGGACGGCAACGACGATCGCTGTGACAACCATTGCTGCGAGAATAGTGAGAAAATCAACAGTGGTGAATTTCACGGCTTAGTCCTCCTTGGCGAGAAAGCGCTCGAGCTCGGCGCGGAAGACATCCGGCTGGTCGAACATGATGAAATGGCGGCTGTCGTCGATCACCCGGATCTCGACATCAGGAACATCTGCGTACTGAGCCTCGTAGCGCGAGACGACGAGGTCCCGCGCAAAGCCGGAGCGTTCGTCATACGGAACGAGCACCGTAATGGGCACAGTGACAGCCTCGAAGTCAGCGGAGTAATCCGTAGTCATTAGATCGACAAACGCAGCCTTGGCCGCCTCGAAATCGGAATCGCCCGAGGCTTTCAGGATACGCTCGCGGGCCTCCTGGCTGATTGCTTGGCCGGGAAGGCCCTGGCGCACCGTGGCCATCCACATCTCACGCGTCAGGTTCTTCATCTGTTGCTTCATCAGAGGACGCGTCGCTGCGATGGCCTCGGGACTGACATTCGGCTGAAAGAGGGCGGGAAGAAAGGGGACTGAGTCGACAATCAGCACACGGCTGACACGGTCGGTGTCGTTCGCCGCGAGCATCGCCACGATACCTCCCATCGAGTGCCCGACGATCGCAGCATCCGTGATGCCTTCCGCCTCGAGATAATCAGAGACAGCCATGGCAGCTGGCAGGACGAAGGGATCGAGTTCTGCAGGCGCTTCGGTCCCCGCAAAACCCTTCACCGTGACAAAGTGAAGCTCGCCGGGGAGGTCGCGGGTGGTCCTCGCGAAGACCTTTGGTGATGACGTCAGGCCGGGCACGAAGACGATGTCCCGCCCCTTGCCCTGCGGATTCACTTCGATGCGCTTGGTCCAGCCCGGCCCATCCGTGGGACCTGCGAAGCCCTGCGCGGGCAAGGCGCAAAGAGCGAGAAACGCGGCGCCTGCCTTGAGAATGGAACGACGAAGCATGTAAGGTCCTCCTGACAGTGTGTGTCAGGTAGCCCTTACATGCCCAACTGTCAAGAGAACCTTACAGGAAGAATCAAAGCCATCTATTCGTCGAGGAACGGGTAGTCGGTATAGCCCTCGGCCCCACCGCCATAGAACGTGTCCGGATTTGGCTCATTGAGTTTGGCGTTCCGGCGGAAACGCTCGGGCAGGTCCGGATTCGCGATGAAGAGGCGTCCGAACGTCACCGCATCGGCACGCCCGCGCGCAATCCATTCCTCCGCTTTCTGGGCATCGAAATCGCCGTTCGCGATATAGGTTCCGGCCCACTTGTCATGCAGGCGATCGAGGGTTGCCTGCTCCTCCTCCGTCACGTCGAGACCGGGGAATTTTTCCACCACATGGAGATAGGCAAGACCCATCGGATTGATCCGTTTGAAGAGCGCTTCGACTGTCTCCTCCATGCCTTCGGGGTTCATGTCGGAAAACTTGCCCGTTGGCGAAAGCCGGATGCCGACCCGGTCGGCGCCCCAGACCTCGGCAGAAGCCTCGACGACCTCCGCCGCCAGCCGGGCGCGATTCTCCGGCGAGCCGCCATAGGCGTCGTTACGATTGTTTGTATGCTGATGGAGAAACTGGTCGAGCAGGTAGCCATTGGCGGCATGCACTTCGACACCGTCGAACCCTGCCGCCTTGGCCATCTCCGCCGCGTGCCTGTATTCTGCGATGACGCCGGGGATCTCTTCGGTCTCGAGCGCGCGGGGCTGGGAGCAATCCTCGAAACCATTCCGCGTGAACACTTGCGCGTCGGCGCGGATGGCGGAGGCTGAAACCGGCACTTGGTTTTCGGGCAGCAGCGAGGTGTGGCTGATCCGGCCGCAATGCCAGAGCTGGCAGAAGATACGGCCGCCCGCTTCGTGCACGCTGTCGGTGATCTTCTGCCAGGCATCGACATGGGCATCGCGGTAGATGCCCGGCACATCGATATAGCCTTTCGCCAAAGGGGAAATCTCCGTCGCCTCGGAGACAATCAGGCCCGCTCCCGCCCGCTGAGTATAATAAGTGCTGGCAAGCTCGACATTATGCACTCCATCGGCTCGGGCGCGGTTCCTCGTCAGCGGCGCCATCAGGACCCGGTGCGGCAGTTCCAATGACCCCAAGGTGAGGCTCTCGAAGAGATGCGGGTATTTCGTGTCCGCCATGGGAAAAACTCCGTTGTCTCGTTTCCGGCGGCGAACACTTCGGGCGCGCGGAGCGCTCCACAAGACACGGCAAAACGCCTTGCTGCCGGACGCAAAAATTCCGGTGAGAAGATTTGCCGAATCGCGGGGCCGACCCGTTGCATCCTGCCGAAAAGGTCACCACATGCCTGTGGCTGCCGGAGGGAGCCTTCGGCACGACCCTTTTGGATGTCCAACAGGGGCCCATTCGTCGGAGGCCTGGGCAGGATCCGGCAACAGTGGCCCGCTACAAGGAGACAAACAGACCCATGGCAAAAGTCATTGGTATCGACCTCGGTACGACCAACTCGTGCGTCGCCGTCATGGAAGGCGGCGAGAGCAAGGTTATCGAAAATGCGGAAGGTGCCCGCACGACCCCCTCGGTGGTCGCCTTCACCGATGATGGTGAGCGCCTGATCGGCCAGCCGGCGGTGCGCCAGGCTGTCACCAACCCTGAAAACACCTTCTTCGCGATCAAGCGCCTGATCGGCCGCAGCTACGACGACCCGACGGTCAAGAAGGACCAGGAGATGGTCCCCTACAAGATCGTCAAGGGCGACAATGGCGATGCCTGGGTCGAAGCCCGGGGCGAGAAATACGCGCCGAGCCAGATCTCGGCTTTCGTCCTGCAAAAGATGAAAGAGACCGCCGAGCGCTATCTCGGTGAAGAGGTGACGCAAGCCGTCATCACCGTCCCCGCCTACTTCAACGACGCCCAGCGCCAAGCGACCAAGGACGCCGGCAAGATCGCGGGTCTTGATGTCCTGCGCATCATCAACGAGCCGACGGCGGCGGCGCTCGCCTATGGCCTCGACAAGTCGGATGCCAAGACGATCGCGGTCTATGACCTTGGCGGTGGTACCTTCGACGTCTCGATCCTCGAAATTGGCGACGGCGTCTTCGAAGTGAAGTCGACCAACGGTGACACCTTCCTCGGTGGTGAAGACTTCGACCTGCGGATCGTCGATTATCTCGCCGACGAGTTCAAGAAAGACCAAGGCATCGACCTGCGCCAGGACAAGCTCGCCCTGCAGCGCCTGAAGGAAGAAGCCGAAAAGGCGAAAAAAGAGCTCTCGTCTGCCTCGCAGTACGAAGTGAACCTTCCCTACATCACCGCTGACGCGACGGGTCCGAAACACCTCAACGTCAAGCTGACCCGCGCCAAGTTCGAAAGCCTCGTCGACGACCTCATCAAGCGCACCATCGAACCGATGAAAGCCGCGCTCAAGGATGCCGGCCTGACCGCTTCGGATATCGGTGAAGTCGTCCTCGTCGGCGGCATGACCCGGATGCCGAAGGTGCAGGAGACGGTGAAGAACTTCTTCGGCAAGGAACCCCACAAAGGGGTGAACCCGGACGAAGTCGTGGCCCGCGGCGCCGCCATCCAGGCCGGTGTGCTGCAGGGCGACGTGAAGGACGTCCTCCTTCTCGACGTCACCCCGCTGTCGCTCGGTATCGAGACTCTCGGCGGTGTCTTCACCCGCCTCATCGACCGCAACACGACCATCCCGACCAAGAAGTCCCAGGTCTTCTCGACCGCCGAGGACAACCAGGCCGCGGTGACCATCCGTGTGGCACAAGGTGAGCGCGAGATGGCGGCCGACAACAAGCTGCTTGGCCAGTTCGACCTCGTCGGCATCCCGCCTGCACCGCGCGGCGTGCCGCAGATCGAAGTGACCTTCGACATCGACGCCAACGGTATCGTCAACGTGTCTGCGAAAGACAAAGCGACGGGTAAGGAGCAATCCATCCGCATCCAGGCGTCGGGCGGCCTCTCGGATGCCGACATCGAGAAAATGGTCAAGGACGCCGAGGCGAACGCCGAAGCCGACAAGGCCCGCCGCGAGCTGGTCGAGGCCAAGAACCAGGCCGAAAGCCTCGCCCACTCGACCGAAAGCTCGCTCAAGGAGCATGGCGACAAGATCGGCGACGCCGAGAAGAAGCAGATCGAGGAAGCGATCGCGGAAGTCCGTCAGGTCCTCGAGAAAGACGACGTCACGGCTGACGAGGTCAACGAGAAGACCCAGGCTCTCGCGACGGCTTCGATGAAGCTCGGCGAAGCGATTTACGGCGAGGGCAACGCCCAGGCCGAAGCCGACGCAGCCGCTGCGGACGCAGCAGCCGACGCGGCCCAGGACGCCGAAATCGTCGATGCCGACTTCGAAGAAGTCGACGGCGACGAGAAGAAGTAAGACGGCCCGACCGTCATCCCGGACAGCGCGAAAGCGCTGCCCGGGACCCTCGGGGCCGGCCTAGCCGGCTTTTCTCGTAGATGGGTCCCGGTTTCCGAGATGGCGTCAGCCGAGCGAGTGAGCCATGCCAAAGCAAAGCATCCTGATCTCTGCTCTCCTTTTGGGGGCGTGTGACGGTACCTCGCTTTCGGGGAAATGTGGCCACGACATCAGATCCGCGGTGACGTCGCCCGATGGCGCCTTCTCTGCGGCGATCGACATCGTCGATTGCGGTGCGACGACAGACTACGCGACCTGGATCCTGGTCGATGAAGCCGGAAACGAGCTAGGCCCTGACGACAGGTTCGCTGTCTTCGAAGGCCAGTCCGGTAGCATCGAATGGACTAGCAGCCGCGCTCTGACAGTCTATGGCGGCGAATTTGTCTCTCTCGACGAAAGCCATCCGCAGTCCGATGTCCTTTCGGTGGGCAGTGAGTAATCAATGGCACAAGACTATTACGACCTTCTCGGAGTGGAGCGGAGCGCGGACCCGGCGACGATCAAGTCGGCCTTCCGCAAGCTCGCCATGAAATACCACCCGGACCGCAACCCCGGGGACGAGGAAGCCGAGAAAAAATTCAAGGAAATCGGCGAGGCCTACGAGGTCCTCTCTGATGAGCAGAAGAAAGCGGCCTATGACCGCTTCGGCCACGCCGCGTTCCAGAACGGCGGCATGGGTGGTGCTGGCGGAGGCATGGGCGGCGGCTTCGGCGGCGCCGGGGCCTTCTCCGACATCTTCGAGGACATCTTCGGTGACTTCATGGGCGGGGGCGGCGCACGCACGCGCCAGCGCTCCTCCGCACAAAGAGGGGCCGACCTCAAATACGATCTCGAGATCTCCCTCCGCGAAGCCTTCGAGGGCGTGAAGAAAGAGATCACGATCCCCTCTTCCGAGGCGTGTGACGTTTGCGAGGGCTCTGGCGCCAAGCCGGGCACGCAGCCGACAGCCTGCGGCACCTGCGGCGGCGCTGGCCGCGTCCGCGCGCAGCAGGGCTTCTTCACGGTCGAGCGCACCTGCCCCACCTGTCAGGGCCAGGGCGAGGTCATCGCCGACCCCTGCGAGAACTGCGGTGGCCAGGGCCGTGTACGGAAGACCCGGACGCTGCAGGTCGAAGTGCCCGCCGGCGTCGAAGACGGCACGCGCATCCGCCTCACCGGCGAAGGAGAGGCCGGCCTGCGCGGTGGGCCGTTCGGCGACCTCTACCTCTTCGTCAGCGTTGATGACCACGAACTTTTCGAGCGCGACGGCCCAGACCTCTATTGCGAGGCCCATGTTCCGATGGTGACAGCGGCGCTCGGCGGGGAAATCGACGTGCCGACGATCGAGGGTGGCAAGATCAAGATCAAGATCCCCGAGGGCAGCCAGACCGGTACGAAATTCCGGCTGCGAGGCTCCGGCATGACCCAGCTTCGCCGCAAGACCCGTGGCGACATGTATGTCGAACTCAAGGTCGAAACGCCGACCAATCTCTCAGCGAGACAGAAAGAGCTCCTGAGGGAGTTCTGCGAAGAAGGCGGTGGTGAGGATTGTCCGAAGTCGAACGATTTCCTCGGCAAGGCCAAGACGTTCTGGGACAAGCTCAACGGCACGGATGGATAAGATGCGGATCGCACTCCTCGGCGGCGCTGGCCGCATGGGCCGGGCCATCAAGGCCCTCGCCGACTGCCAGGACTTTCCTCCTCGGGAAGACGGTGCCGCTGACGTTCTGATAGACTTCTCTTCCCCCGAAGGAACGGCGGAAGCTGCCGCCTACTGCCAAGAGCACGGGATACCTCTCGTGACGGGGACGACGGGCCTCGACGATGATCAGCAGGCGGCGGTTCGTGAAGCCTCGCGCCATGTGCCCATAGTCCAGTCGGGGAACATGTCGCTTGGCATCGCGCTCCTGCAGCGCCTCGTTGCAGAAGCTGCGCGAAGCCTTGAAGGCTTCGACATCGAAATTCTCGAAACCCATCACCGCTACAAGAAAGACAGCCCGTCAGGCACCGCGCTTCTGCTTGGAGAAGCGGCAGCCCGCGCGCGCGGTACGGCGCTTTCGGAAGCTGCGCGCTTCGAACGCCACGGCCGCGACGATGAGCGGCGTGCGGAAGAAATCGGCTTCGCCGTCCGTCGTGGTGGCGGCGTTTATGGCGAACATGATGTCAGCTTCCTGGGCGAGGGCGAAACCGTCTCCCTCAGCCATACCGCCCTCGGCCGTGATGCCTTCGCGAGGGGCGCGCTCGCTGCGGCCAGATGGGTGATCGGCAAGGAGCCGGGCCTTTACGGCATGGGCGCCGTTCTCGGCCTAGACCCTGAGCGCTGACCAGACCAGGCTCGCCCACCCTGCCAGCATCAGGAGACCGCCAACCGGCGTGATCGCACCAAGCGCGGTCGGCGCTCCCAGCGCCATTGCGTAGAGCGTCCCGGAGAACAGGGCAGCTCCCGCCGCCATAAGCCACCCTGCGCGATGCCAGCGGCTGTCACCCGTTCCAAGAGCTGCTGAGACAGCCGCGTGAACAAGCAGGTAGAGCGTTGCCGTCTGCCACCAGCCCAATTCCTGCTGACCCAGCCGGTCCTCCAGCCCATGCGCACCGAACGCGCCGAGCGCAACGGCCAGAAAGCCGAGAACCCCGGCTATTGCTGAAAGCTTCACCTTCGTCTCCCGTGCGTTTTGCGCCAAACGTGTTTATCTGAAACGGTGTGTTTGGCCACGGAAGGGACCTCGTCTTGCAGAACAACGGATTTCTCGCCCTGGGTACGGTTGCTGCCGTGATCCTTTTCTTCGGGCTGAGAAGCTTCGATGACGAGGGCAGGTTCAATCCGTTGCGGGCGCCCATGCCGCAGAAAGTCGTTCGTGAAGGCGGCGCTCCGGTGAGCGTGGTGGTGGATGCCCAGCGGGATGGTCACTTCGTGCTCGATGCGCAGATCGGCGGACGTTCGACCCGGATGCTGGTCGACACCGGGGCGAGCATCGTGACCTTGCGGGCCAGCGACGCCCGCAAGGCCGGAATCAGGCCAAGGGAGCGCGATTATCGCGTACCCTTCTCGACAGCCAATGGCGAAGTCCTCGGCGCACCCGCTACGCTCCCTGTGCTGACGATCGGCGACATCGAACTCAGAGACCTGCGGATCGTGGTGCTGCCCGACGACAAGCTCGACATCAGCCTGTTCGGGGTCAATGGCCTCAACCGGTTCGAGCGTCGCGAGACGACGCCTGACACTCTTGTTCTCTACACGGGCTAGTCGTTCAGGATCTGGTCCACGCTGACCAGTTCGATATCGTGCATCTGGTCGAGATAAGCGTCGAAATACGCCTTGTGGGACGCGCCGACAATAACAAGCACCTTGGCTTCAGGCTTGCTGCCTGCGATCTCGACCACGTTCGCTGCCATGCGCAGCCCTCTTGCCTGCCACCAGGCGACATAGGTCCGCGTCACAGTACTGTGAGCAGCAGCGCCGCCGAAGTCGCCGGCAATCGTGAGCTCCTGCGCCTTCTTCGAATTGAGCCGGCGATAGGCTTCGAGGACACCCTCCGGGGTCTGAAGGAGCGACAGGCTCTTCTCGTAGAAGGCGCGGCCCTCGGGTTCGGCGCTCCACACATGCTCGCTCAGGGCGGGGAACGGATTTTCTTCCGCCCTGATCAGGATGCGGTCGGCGGAGTGGTCATCCATCGGCCAGACCTGGTCATGGCCGAGACGGTGGGCCAGCACCGCTGCGATGACGTTGCTCTCGTTGCGCGACGCGGTCCTCTTGTCGATCTCCGCGATCAGCTCTTCGGTCAGGCCATCACCCAGCTTTCGCTCGTCTTCAGGCAGCGCATACCACTGCACGACCGCGCTGTAGGGGTTGCCAGTTGCAAGATAGAGCGCGGCAAGCCGTCGCCTGTCCGCCGCAGAGCGCGCGCCTTCCCGGCCGTCCCGAAGCTGCCATAGCGCGACAGTGGCTTCGGGCATCGTCATCCCGAGGCTCGCAAGCGCCTTTTCCGTGTCGGGGCAGTACTGATCAGCGACGCCCGGATAGACATCCTTGTACCGAACGAGGAGCTCGCAATTCTGGCCGGAAATATTCTCCACCGCGATGAAGTCGGGGGCGAAAGCCTCGAGCCTGTTCAGGAGGAGCGAAAGGTTCTCGAGAGGGAACTGCTCGGGCTCCAGCTGGTTGATATGCGTCGTACCAAGGACAAGGACCCGCGTCGGCTCCCCGGCGAGATCCTCCTGGACGCCCGAGAAATCGATCGCTGGCTGGGCGAACGCGCTCCCAAGGAGCGACAAGCAGGCCATTCCGAAGGCTTTCATCAGCACCCCTCCCGTGACGCGCATGTCATGTGGAGAAGGCCAACGGGGCTTCAAGCCCCGCGCTGCAGTCACCGGATCATCCGCGAGACGAGGTCGGCAGTATAATCCACGAGTGGGATCACGCGCCCATAGTTGAGGCGTGTCGGGCCGACGACACCGAGCACGCCGATGATGTTGCGATCGCTGTCCCGATACGGAGCAGCAACCACGGAGCTTCCCGAAAGGCTGAAAAGCCGGTTCTCGGCGCCGATGAAGATCCGCACCCCTTCGCCTTCCCGCGCCGCTTCGAGGAGGTCGATCAGTCCCTCTTTGCGTTCCAGCTCGTCGAAGAGTTGCTGCACCCGCTCGAGGTCGTCCTGCGCCCCGGCGAGGAGGTTGCTCTGTCCGCGCACGATGAGCTGGCGCCCACCCCGCTCGGGCAGGTTCGACAGTTCGACAATCCCGCGCTTGGCAAGCTCCGCGGTGAGGTCATCAAGCTGGGTCCGCCGCTGCTCGATCTCTTGGAGGACGTGCTCGCGGGCCTCCTTGAGGGTGCGGCCGCTGAGTTGGGCATTGAGATAGTTCGCCGCCTCGATCAGCGAGGTAGCGGGCATGCCCGGCGGCAGCTCGATCAGGCGGTTCTCGACATCCCCTGCGGCGTCGACGATCACGGCCAGCGCCCGCGTGTCATCGAGCCTGATGAATTCAAGGTGCTTCAAGGGGCGGTCGCTGTTCGACGCCATGACGAGGCTCGCCATGCGCGTGAGGCCCGAGAGCTTGTCCGCGGCGCTGTCGAGCACGCCCTGGGCATCTCCGTCAGCAGCCTGTTTTTCGAGAACCGCCCGCTCCTCCGGTGTCGGCTCGCCTACTTCGAGCATGCCATCGACGAAAAGCCGCAGACCACGTTCGGTCGGCAGGCGGCCTGCCGATGTGTGAGGCGCCTCGAGCAGCCCAAGCTCGGTCAGGTCCGCCATGACGTTGCGGATTGTCGCAGGGGAAACATCAACCCCTTCGCGGCGCGAGAGCGTACGGCTGCCCACAGGCTCACCGGTTTCGAGATAAGTCTCGACCAGCGTCTTGAAAATGCTTCGCGAGCGCGCGTCTATTTCCGAAATCTGGGTCACGGTCTCCATTTAGCGATGGTTTCCCCTTCCGTGTAGGGGGCGCAATCCCTTGCCAAGCAAGGCTTTGCGCCGCCGCCCCAATTTCGCCCGTTTCCCGCCCGCGTCCCTCCCCAGTCCTGCCATCCAATCAGGGCGGGACGGCGTTCGGCTCCGGCGGAGCGTTCGGGTGGGCGATGGGTTTTCACGGGAGGGGCTACCCTTGTCCGATTTCAGTCTTTTCTCCGGCGGTATCGCCGGCACCGCGGCCTTGGCGGCCGGGATCGTCATGGCGCTCTACATGGCAAGAGCGCCCATCCAGAATGTCATCCTCGAAGCCTGCCAGGCGATCGCCGGGGGGCTGCGCTTCGCCTCGCGCACCTTGGTCAGCGTGCGGACGCGCCTTGTGCAGAGGAACCGCGAGGTCCTTCTCTCCGCAGGCCGGGAGGCTGCCGCGCGCATGGTCGAGCGCGAATACGAGCGCTTTGCCGACAAGGTGCACCGCGATCTCGGCGACTACCCGACCCTGCATCAGGAGCTGGCGGGTCACGCAACCAGGCTCGATGAGGACTACGCCAAATCTGCATCCAACCCGCCGGCCCCTCCGGGCTGGGCCGATGCGGTCGAGGCCGTTGCCGCCGTGCCGGACAAGGCCGAACCTGTCCTGCGTCAGGTTCTCGAGTCGATCCATGGCTCGTTCAAGAAGGCAGGCGAAGAGGCCAACAAGGCCTATCGCGAAGACTGCCGTATGCGTCACAAGCACCTCCACGACATGGCCCCGAGCTGGCGTGAGAGCGTCAGGCTGCTGGGCCAAGTGAAGACACGGGTCGAGACCCTGAACGAGCGCGCGGCCGTTGTGGATGAATCGATGCGCAAGTTCGAGGAGATCCACGAGGACACGGACCAGGCCGCCATGGCGCTGCAAAGCTCTGCCCTCGTCCAGTTCTTCATTGCGGGTCTCGTCCTTCTCGTCGCGACCGGCGGCGCGGTGGTGAACTTCCACCTCATCGCCCGTCCGATGTCCGAGATGGTCGGCGGCAACACCTATATCGGCAGCTTCAAGACGGCCGATATAGCCGCCCTCGTCATTATCCTGGTCGAGCTTTCCATGGGCCTGTTCCTGATGGAGTGCCTGCGGATCACCTCGCTCTTCCCGGTCATCGCTTCGCTTGCGGACAAAGTGCGGACCCGGCTTGCGATTGTCAGCTTCACGCTGCTCCTCTCGCTGGCCAGTGTGGAAGCGGGCCTTGCCTATATGCGCGAGCTTCTCCTCCAGGACGAGCTCGCCACCGCTGCGGTCTTGCGCGGGGAAGTGGCGCAGGAGGCGAGCTTCCTGTGGATCACGACGGCGGCGCAGATGGGGATGGGCTTCATCCTGCCCTTCGCGCTGACCTTCATCGCGATCCCGCTCGAGACCTTCATCCACTCCATGCGTGCCGTTCTAGGCTGGGGTGCCTCGGGCGTCCTCATGACCATGGCGTTCACCCTGCGGATCCTTGCACGGACATTCGACGAGGGGGGCAAGGTTTTTGCCCAGCTCTATGACGTTGCGATCTTCGCTCCTCTGTGGGCTGAGAAACGCTTCCTTGATGTGCGCAAGGAGATGAAGGCGTCTCCCGGTGCCCGCGAGATGCTCGAAGAAACCGAAGCCAGGCTTTCGGGCCAGAAGGCTGCTTAGGGAGGTGACCATGCGTAAGCTGATCATCACACTCACCGCCACGCTTACCGCAGGCCTTGCCGCCTGTGGCGAGCCGCCGGCGACCAATACCGGCGTTTACATGCTGATCGATACGTCGGGGACGTATACGAAGGAAATCGACCAGGCGCAGCAGATCATCAATGTGATTCTTGCCCGCCTCGAACCCGATGATGCCTTCGCTGTCGCCCGTGTGGATACGGGTAGCTTCTCCGAGAAGGACATTGTTGCGAAGATGCACTTCGATGACAGGCCTTCGGTGGCGAACCAGCAGAAGCGCCAGTTCCGTGACCGGGTTGACGGCTTCGTCAAGGATGTCCGTCCTGCTTCGCACACGGACATTACTGGCGGCGTTCTTCAAGCCTCGGAGTTTCTCACCGAGAAAGGGACCGGCAAGAAGATCATTTTCATCTTCTCGGACCTGAAAGAGGACCTGCCCGAGGGCTATGTCCGCGACATCCCGCTGACGCTCGATGGTTTCCACGTCATCGCGCTCAACGTGACCAAACTGAACTCGGACAATATCGATCCGAGGGAGTACATGAACCGCCTCGAAGACTGGCAGCGCCGGGTCGAGGAAGGCGGCGGCACCTGGCAGGTCGTGAATGACCTCGAGCGGCTGGAGTTCAGTTGGAGGTGATGCGTCATCCCGGAACGCGCGTGAGCGCTTATCCGGGACCCATGGCAGAAAGATCGTCCGGGTGCGCTAGATCTCACCAGA
The DNA here is from genome assembly GCF_014651915.1 of Parvularcula lutaonensis. GTDB lineage: Bacteria > Pseudomonadota > Alphaproteobacteria > Caulobacterales > Parvularculaceae > Parvularcula > Parvularcula lutaonensis. The sequence goes on along the minus strand of NZ_BMXU01000001.1, from coordinate 1,619,013 downwards.
TGCGAGAACAGGCCATGGGTCCCGGCTCTCGCTTCGCTCGGCCGGGATGACGGGCGGGGGTCATCTCCGGCGCGTGGCTCGCGACCGTTAGGAAAAGGGACCGCCCTGCGGCCTGCCGCAGCGGAGGGTCTTTTTGAACTGTGCCGCGGCGTGAAGGCTTCCCAGGGCCTCACCGCAGGGCGTCCTCGGCGCTCAACACTTCCGAGACGGCCGAACATCAGCTCACGCCTCGCGAAGGACCGTCCGTCCAAGGCGCGATCAGCGCCAGACACGGAGAGCCGAAGAGCAGCAGGCTGCCAGGAGACGGTACCAGGCGCCCTTCGTCCTGCTGCGATGGGGAGTAGTTTAGGGGAGGTGGTGGGGGCGGGGATTAGATGTTTGTCCTCGACAGAAAAACTTTGTCCCCGGGTAGAATACCCAACGGCTTTTTTGAAGCTTTTCGTGCCGCCTCCTCAGCGGCGTCTCGTAAAGTCTCGAAGTTCTCAATCTCCCCGGATTTCAAACCAATCGCGTTTCCTATTTTGTCGATAGCCTCCTGTGAATTTTCGATCGCAGAGAGGGCCGCCTCACCCTGAAGGTCTGTGAAAGAGCTTTTGCCGTTGCCGCTACCGAAATTTCTCGCGAACCGCTCTAGTAGCCGGAGAGTTTCGGCCGCTTCGAGAGCATCAGCGAACATATCCGGGTTCTTCTGGTCAGCCCGACGCAATACGGCGAGCTGGTACAGCAGTGGCCGCATAGCGACGACCCGTTTGCTGATTGCATAGGGTTCTCGGAGGCGCCGCTCCCCTTGACCCTCGGCGACCACCTCGAGAGCGTTTTTCACACCATTGGGAATAGACTTGAAATGAACTGATAGACTACTAGACTACGCGCCAGCCTGCGGCGTTGTCTGCGCGCTCCTATCCACATGGTTATCGAACTGCCCGCCAACCCACCGAAGACGGGTCCTCCGATATCCGCTGCGAGACCCCACAACTCCAGCATAGTACCACGCCCCTCTTTCGCCAGATGTTGAGGTATACGGGTCTTACCTCACCGTCACCCCATCGACGCAGCTCCAAACCCCCGCTAGGGCAGCTCTCCCAACCAAGGAGTGCCCATGCGCCCGTCCGGCCGGACTTTTAATGAACTTCGCCCCATCGAGATCGAAACTGGCGTCAGCCGCTATGCGGAGGGGTCCTGCCTGATCAAGGCAGGGAACACCCATGTCCTTTGCACCGCGAGCTGGGAAGAGAACGTGCCGCCGTGGATGCGGGGGCAGGGCTCGGGCTGGGTCACGGCGGAGTATTCGATGCTGCCGCGCGCGACGCATACGCGTGGCCGCCGGGAGCGCGGCAAGGGTGCCTCGGGCCGGACGCAGGAGATCCAGCGCCTGATCGGGCGGTCCTTACGCGCTGTCGTCGACTTCAAGACGCTGGGCGAGCGGCAGATCACCGTCGACTGCGACGTCATCCAGGCCGATGGCGGCACGCGCTGCGCCTCGATCACCGGGGGCTTCGTCGCCCTGCGCGAGGCGATCCGCTGGGCCATGAAGGACGGCGTGATCACCAAGGACCCGCTGACCGACACGATCTCTGCGGTCTCCTGCGGCCTTTACGCAGGCGGGCCGGTGCTGGACCTCGACTATGACGAGGACTCCAATGCCCAAGCCGATGCGAACTTCGTCATCACGGGCTCCGGCGGTCTCGTGGAAGTGCAGGCGACGGCGGAGGGAGAGCCCTTCTCCGAAGAGCAATTCGCGGCCATCTTTGCCCTAGCGAAACAAGGCTGTGCCGAACTGGCGGCCAAGCAGAACGAGGTCTGAGCCCTTGGACGACGGGACGCCCGTGGAATACGAGCCGATGCTCGGCTCCGACGCGAAACCGCTTCGCCCCGAGGAAAGCGAGGCGGATCGCGAGATCTATGAGTGGCAGGCGAACAGCCCCTATTACGTGCCGCCGCCGACCGAGACCGGCCACCAGCAGCGCCACCAGCACATCGTCGACCAGCTGATCCGCGAGCGCGCGGTGAAGCTGTCGCAATCGACCTTCTGGCCGCTCTACCGCCTGACGCTGAACGGCGTTCTCGACTACGGCAAGGCGAAGAAGATGGTGGACGAGGCTGGGCGGATGAGCGCCGAGGATGCCTTCGCTTACGCCTCGAAGATGATCCAGATGAAGATCGTTGCCGAGGGGAAGGAGCACATCCCTGAGGATGGCGCGTGCATCATCGCCTGCAACCACCCCACAGGCATTGCCGACGGGCTGGCGCTCCATGACCTCGTGACAGAGGTGCGGCCGGACCCGATCGTCTTCGTCAATGCGGACGCGATCCGCCTGAACCCGCGGCTGACGGAGAAGCTGATCCCCGTCGAGTGGCGCGAGGACAAGAAGTCCCGCGCCAAGAGCCGGGAGACGCTGAAGGCGACGAAGAAAGCCTTCGGCGAGGGGCGGGCGATCATCCTCTTCCCCTCGGGGCGCCTTGCCTACATGAACGACGACAAGGAACTGATCGAGCGGCCCTGGATGTCCACCGTGGCGAACCTTCCCAAGCGCCACAAATGCCCGATCATCCCCGTGCACCTGAAGAGCCGGAATTCCTGGCTCTATTACTGGTTCAACAATATCGACGAGGAGCTCAGGAACATGACACTGTTCCACGAGCTGATGAACAAGAAGGGCCAGACCTTCGACTTCAAGATCGGCCCGGCGATCGAACCCGAGCAGCTTCTCGATGACGACACCGAAGCGGCGAAGGAGCTGCAGGACTATGTCTGCAGCGGCGTGCGCGAAGGGCTGTCGTTCGACGAATGGCGGAGCCGGAAGGGCTAGGCCCTGCCCTTCAGTGGGCCGAACAGGAGCCAGAGCATCAGGAGACCCTCGCCAATGAGCGCCGGGACAATGACCAGCGGCGCGACGATGCTGATGTTGGCCGTGCGCAGGTCAGGCAGCAAGAGATAGCCAAGCGCATCGAGAGTATAAGCAAGGCCCGCGACGCCGGTGAGAAAGCCGATAACCTTCGGCAGGCGGCCTGAGACGATGATCGCCGTGGCGAGCAGGACAAGGTGGACGCCAAAAAAACCGAGGGTGAGCGTGAAGGCCGGCCCGTAGCCGAGAGCGGTCTGGGCGGCCATGGCGTCTGACAGCTCATTGGGAACGCTCTCTGCGCTGGCCCACCGAAGCGCGGTGAGCAGCATCAGGATCACCGGAATGTTGGCCACGGTGTAGCCGAGCCTGAACAGGGCGCTGAGGGCATTGAGGCCCCGCGCACGGCCTTCGAGCAGCCGGTAAAGCGCATAGGCAACAACAATGTCGACCGCCATGACGACCAAGAACTCGGCAATCGCCAGGCGCCACAACATCGCGTTCTCTCGGATGAAGTCGGCAACGGCGGCAGGGCCACTTTCGCTCGGCAACGCTTCGATGACAGCGAAATTGGCATGGATCGCCAATGCGAAGATCACGACGTAGCCCAGGCCGGCCAGCCGTCCGTAGCGGGTCGCTCCTGTGGTCGCAGCCATTTCGAGACTCCCGCTTTACCCTGCCTCGGCCCTGACCCTTATTGAATCACGATAATCGACGCAAGGGACTTTGGACGGCGCCGTTGGGCGCGCAACTTGCGGCCGATTGCAGCAAAAACGCCCGAGTTTGGATGTCCGGACACAGTTTTTGCTGCAGCCGGGCAGAGAATGCCTAACTTCAGGACACGCGCTTCGGCTCGGGTGCCTCCTGCCCGAGCCTGACCTTTTGGGAGGAAACGATGAAACGGCCTGAAAAGAAGTCCGAGAGCCTCGAGATCCGGCTGCCCTACAGCCAGAAACAGGCCTTCATGGAGGCATGCCGCGAACGCGGCGTGACCGCGTCGGACGTGCTCCGCAGTTTCATCGCCGACGATCTCGAAAGCCAGGCCGCGCCTCCGCAAGAGGAAAGGACCTGGAGCATGACCCTGAAGAACAATCCCCTGAAAACCGCCGCGAGCCTTGCAGGCGCTGCGCTGGCTGCCGCCGCCTTCGGCGCCGGTGCGAGCTTTGCCGATGACGAGGTCTTCTCGGCCTATGACAAGAACGGCGACGGGGTGATCAGCTATTCCGAATTTGCTGGCGCCCGCGGCGGCAATGTCGATGAGGAGCGCCGGGTCGAACGCCGCATCGTCAGGATGGACAAGGCGACCGGCGAGGTCCTCTCCGAAGAGGTCGAAGGCGCTGGCCCGCCCGCGCCGCCCCCACCCGGCAGGGCCTATGCCCGCGGCGGCGAAGACGCCATGGCCAAGCTTTTCACCGGCATGGACGCCAACCACGACGGGGTCCTGTCCGAGGACGAGTTCGAGGGGAAGGGCAGCTTCTCCAAGCGTTCGGTCGAGACCACCGAGCGTGACGGAAAGACAACCAAGGTGATCATGCTGGAGCGCGTCAGCTATGACATCGAGGACGAGACCCGCCGTTCGATCTCCATTTCGGCGGAGAGCCGCGTCGTGGATGCCGATGCCACCGATGGCGAGATCGAGCAGGCTTTCCGCGACCTCGAAGAAGACATGAAGGAGATGGAGCGGAACCGTCCCCAGCCGCCCATGCCGCCGGAGCCGCGCCGCGGCTAAGGCAAAAGGGCAACTGACGCCCGGACTTCCCCCCTGGCGAGCGCCTTCAAAGGGCCCCTGCCCCGGCCCGAGGCGATGATCGCGGGGATGCCCGCCTCCACCGCGAGGCGGGCTGCTTCCATCTTGCTGCGCATGCCGCCCGTGCCGAGGGCCGACTTGTCCTCCGGGACGTGGGCCGCGGGATCCGCCAGAACTGCGGGCGGGATGACGGGCCAATGGGCCGCGCCGGGATCCTTGTTGGGATCGGCGGCGAAATAGCCATCCACATCGGAAAGGAGGACGAGAACGTCAGCGCCGACCAGCGCGGCAGTCTGGGCTGCGAGGCGGTCATTGTCGCCGTAACGAAGCTCGTCGGTCGCCACCGTGTCGTTCTCGTTGACCACGGGCAGGAGGCCCGCCTGAAGCACCGTCTCGAGGGTCGCGCGGGCATTGTCCCTTCGCTGGGGGTCGTCGGTGACGTCGGGGGTCAGGAGCACCTGGGCCGTGCGGGCATTGGCACCGCCGAGGGCCTGCTCCCACCTTGCCATCAGCAGCGGCTGGCCGATCGCGGAGAGAGCCTGGCGCTCGACCAGCGTGGTCTTCGAAAGCTGGGGCGCGGCCCGATGACCGAGGGCCACGGCGCCGGAGCTGATGAGGACGAGGGACTGGGGCCAGCTCGCGAGATCCCCGGCAAGGCCGTCATGGCGGAAAATCTCGCCACCTGCGACAAGGGACGAGCCGACCTTAACGACCAGCCGCTTCGCGCCAGCGAGAAGCTGCGCTGCCTCTTGGGATCCGGTTGTCACAGCGCTTCGTCCAGTTCCTTCAGGATCGCCTGCATGGCGGATTTGGGATCATCGGCCTTGGTGATCGGGCGACCGATCACGAGGGCCGAAGCCCCGTTCCTGATCGCCTCGGCGGGGGTGACGATGCGCTTCTGGTCGCCTGCGGCAGCGCCCTTAGGACGAATGCCCGGCGTGATGATGAGAGGATCGCTGCCGAACCGCTCGCGCAGCATGGGCGCCTCCTTGGCAGAGGCGATCAAGCCGTCAGCACCCGCCTCTAGGGCCATCTCCGCACGACGGAGAACAAGGTCCTGCACCGTCGCATCGATGCCGTGGCGGTCAACAGCCGCCTGGTCCCAACTCGTCAGCACCGTGACGGCCAAGATCTTGAGGTGGCTATCCCCCCTTCCCTGAACGGCGCCCTTGATCGCGTCGGTGTCGGCATGGACCGTCAGGAGGTGCGCACCGATTTCCGTCAGGCTACGGACGCCTTTCTCGACAGTCGATCCAATATCGAGGAGCTTGGCGTCGATGAAGACCTTCTTGTCGCGCTCGACGAGGCGCCGGGCGAGACCGTAGCCGCCGAGGGGGAAAAGCTGGTAGCCGATCTTGTAGAAAGCTCCTTCGTCACCAAGGAGAGCGACCAGCGCCTCGGCCCCTTCGATCGTCGGCATGTCGAGGGCGGTGATGATCCGTTCACGATGAGTCATGCGGCTTTCCTTCTCGGTGCGCGCTTCACGGCCTTCTTCTTCGCCTTTGTTTTCGCGGCGCGCTTGATCGCGGCCTGCTCATCAGGCGGCGGCGTCTTTGGCTTGAAATTGCAGAGGTCTGCCACCGAGCAGCGCCAGCATTCAGGGGTTCGGGCCTTGCAGACATAACGGCCGTGCAGGATCAGCCAGTGGTGGGCGTTCTTGAGATATTCCGGGGGCACCCTTTTCGGCAGCTTGTCGGCGATCTGGTCGGCCGTTTTGCCCCGGGCCAGGCCCGTGCGGTTGGAAACCCGGAAGATATGGGTATCCACCGCGATGGTCGGATGGCCAAAGGCAACATTGAGGACCACATCGGCCGTCTTGCGACCGACGCCGGGAAGCGCCATCAGCGCTTTTGCATCCTCCGGCACCTCGCCGCCATGTTCCTCGATCAGCATACGGCAGAGCGCGATAATGTTCTTCGCCTTGTTGCGCCACAGCCCGATCGTCTTGATGTATTCGGCCAGCCCTTCCTCACCGAGGGCAAGGATCGCTTCAGGCGTATTCGCCACCTTGAAGAGCTTGCGCGTGCAGGCGTTCACCGAGACATCGGTCGCCTGTGCGGACAGCGCGACGGCGACAAGCAGTTCGAAGGGTGTCTGGTATTCGAGTTCGGTTTCAGGCTCCGGCATCTCCTCCGAGAGTCGCCGGAAAAACTCCTGAACCTGGTCCCGCGTCATGAGCCTTGGCATGACGCGGGAGGTAGGGTGGTCTCTTAGAGCTTGTCCAGCGTGTTCGTGTGCTTGGCCACGAGGTAATAGAACGGAATGCGGTGCTTGTTGCCGCCATCGCCCGACATTTCCTCGCAGACCTTTTTCAGGACATCCATGATCTCGTCGTCGGAATGCTTGGCATCGAGGCCGAGTGTTTTCTTGCAGAAGCCATCCCGGATCGTCTCGAGCTCGGACTTGTCCGAACAGGCGACCGTTGCGGCGTCACGGTTCGAGATCGTCAGGCGCAGGCGGTTGTAGAGCTTCTTTACATGCTCTTCGTCAGCACCGGCGTCGTATTTACGGACTTTCTCGAGATACTCTTCGTGGCCTGCCATGTGGCGCCCTCCCAGTTAACACAGGCGCGGAGACTGCCCATGAACCGCGGGAATGCGCAAGACCCGATCTCAGGCGCGTGAGCGCTCAGCGAGCCGCTGGCGAAGGGCCTCGATCTCGGCCTCCCGCTCCCGCACCGATTCCTCGAGCGTGATGCGGGTGGTGATCTCGCGGGAGATGGCGAGGAGCTGGATGATGGTGCCGCTGCGGTCCCTCACAGGAGAGATCGAGATGTCCCAATAGGCCTCGCGGCCCCGGGCGGTGGGGCAGAAGGCCTCGAACCGGACCTGCGCGCCCTTGGCAGCCCGCGCAATGGCCGCCGAGATCAGGCTCTGCGAGGCTTTCGGCCAGAGCTGTGGCCAGGGATGCCCAAGGACGTCGGCAAGGTCTGCGAGATCGAGGATCTTGCGGGCGTGCGGATTGATGAAGCGAACGGTCCCGTCGGGATCCATGAGCTTCACGCAGTCACGGCTTGCGCCGACAACGCTGGCGACAAGATCGCTGCGCTGGGCCAACGCAGTCAGCATGGCTGGACCGCCTGCGGCCAGCTCCGCTTTCAAAACCATCAATGTTCTCCCCTCAGAGACGGGCTTCCTAGCCGATTGAAGTTAAAAGAGGATCACAACTTGCCGCTGCGACAGAGGGGAGCTTTGAATCTGCTGCAGAAAGAGGCAGCTTGCCGCCATGACCCGGACCATCACCATTGAGAACATGCCGCCGACTGTCACTGGCAGGACTGCGGCCAGCAGCGGACCTGACCCCGTGACGGGCGACGAAGACTTCCGCTTCCATGCCCTGCTCTTTCCGAACAGGTCCCTGACAGCGGACGGGTTCAGGCGGGTGCTGGCCGTGGTGATCGGCGTGAACCTCGTCAACGCAGTGATCTATTTCACCCTCGGTGCGTGGCCGGTGGCGTTCTTCTGCGGTGTCGACATCCTGATCGTCTGGTGGGCCTTCCACCTCTCCTATGTGCAGGGTCGCCGCCATGAGCGTGTCATGCTGACCGACGATGCGCTGTGGATCAGCCGTGTGCTGCCGTCAGGGCATGAAACACGCTGGAAGCTGAACCCGTTCTGGGCGCGGGTGGAGTTCGACAGGCCCGCAAGCCACGAGACGCAGCTCCGGCTCGTGGAGAAAGGCCGTGTGCTGATCCTCGGCAGCTTCCTCTCGCCGCAGGAGCGGGGGGAGCTTGCCGATGCGCTGGGTGCTGCGCTCAGCAAGGCGAAGACGGCTTGAAGTCTCCCGAGCCCCCGACGGCCGGCATTTCGTGACGGAAGAGGGCGCTTCGGGACTCGCGGCCGCACGCGAGATCCGAGTCCGTGCGTTCGTCGTCGTTCCCTGAATGGTTCCTCCTGGTGATCCTGAGCTGGGTGCTCGTCACCATCGTCCACAGCCCGCCGGTGAACGAGGTTTCAGGGCAAAAGGTCGTGACGGGACCGGTCGGAACCCTTAAGTCCCAGCGATGCTCCTGACCTACTATCTCGTCGTGCTCCTGATCCTTGCCGTTTGGTATGGCGGGCTGCGCCTGTGGCAGCGGAAGATCGACGAAGAGATCACCGAAGGCGCGCGGTTCGAGTACGAGCACCTGCGGCAGGCCGACCCGGACCTCCTGAAGGGCCTCGACGAAGACGCATTCCGGAAGATTTTCGCGCGGGTCGAGACACCCAGAGCGCCCGCCTACACCTTCGCCGCTGTCGCAGTCTTCCTTGTCACCGCACCCCTCATGCTGGCGGTCACCGCGATCACAATCGGGATCATGGAGCGGACGGGTGTCATTCCTCAGCCGGCGGAGCAGGCCCAGCGCCTCAAGCTATCCGCGGACGGGATCCAGCTCGTGCGCACGGCCGATCTCGAGGCGCTGCAGCTCATCCTGCAGGGGTGGGGAGGCTTTTTCAGCTTTTTCAGCCTGCTGCTTTTCTGGGTGGTCGTGTTCTATGCCGTAATGCGGCGATACCACGCTAGACGCCCAGGTTCTCTCCGGGAGGAGGTGTTGCGCTCTCGGTGAGGCCGTCTCCGGGGAGTTCTTTTCCGATCGCGGTACGGGCGCGCTTGGCTTCTTCCCTTTCCGCCCATCGGTCGATGGTCTCGCCAGCCCGGTCAGGCGCGTAGACAAAGACCCGGTCGCAATACATGCACTCGGCATAGCCTTTGTCGCCAATGGTGTAGAACACCTTCGGATGGCCGAGCGCGCCGCCTTGTCCCATGCAAGCCTGCCGCCGTTGGTCAACGAACACGATGTCGATCGCGTCGAGGTCGTTCACGACTTCTTCGATCACCTGATCGAGGGTGCGCGGGGCTTTGTGAGCGGGAAGTTTCGTGGCCATGAGGCGTCTATGCCGAACCGGGAGACGGGCCGCAAGCGGTCAGCCGCGCAGGATGTCGGCTTTGATCTCCGCGCTGACCGGGTTCTTGCCGAACCAGACATCAAAGGTGGCCCGTGCCAGTTCGGAGCCGTCGTCTTCGACCACGGGCGTCCCATTCACTGAAATCACCGTCCCGTCGTGCGGACGATAGACCAGCACGACCCGGTCACCCTGCTTGAGGTCGGCATAGGCGTTGCGGAGTGTTGCCATCTGTTCGTCCGAAACCGCCGGCACCAGCTCCTCGCGCCAGGTGTCCGGGATATCAGGCAGCTGGCCGTCATAGAGGACATCGAGCGTCAGGCGCAGGGGCTTCCGAAGAGAATTGATGTCCTCACGGGTCAAGGTGCCGTCAGTGTCGTAGACGGTGATCCGGTAGAGATCGACAAAGTATTCGGTCCTGACGGCCGCGCCGGCCTGTTGCAGCGCATTGCCGGTGGCGGCGACATAGAGGGCGAGGACACCAAGAATCAGGAACCGCATCGGTTTATCTCCGTGATACCGGATAGCGAACGATGCGCTGCGGCAATCTGTTCCCCGAGCATCAGCCCGGAAGGCCGTTTTGCGTTGACGTTTCCGCGATGCGTCGCGACATCGGCGCCATGCGTGATGAAGCGAAACCGCTCACCCAGTCCAAGCCAGCGCTCGATGCTGCCATTTCGGCGCGCGGCCTGCGCAAGGTGTATCGTGGCGCGAAGGGCCAGCCGCCCAAGGAAGCGCTCAAGGGCATCGACCTCGATGTACCGCGAGGCTCGGTCTTCGGCCTTCTGGGACCGAATGGCGCCGGGAAATCGACGTTCATCAATATTCTAGCCGGGCTCGTGAACAAGACCAGCGGGACCGCGTCGATCTGGGGCTTCGACATCGACAAGAACCCGCGCCAGGCCCGTGCCTCCATCGGCGTGGTGCCTCAGGAGCTGTCGACGGACGTCTTTTTCACGCCCCGCGAGGCTCTGGAGATCCAGGCAGGCCTCTATGGCGTGCCGAAATCAAAACGCCGGACCATGGAGATCCTCCGCTCGCTGGGCCTCGAGGACAAGGCCGAGGCCTATGTGCGCTCGCTCTCCGGCGGGATGAAGCGGCGCCTTCTCGTCGCCAAGGCGATGGTGCACGACCCGCCCGTGCTCATCCTCGACGAGCCGACAGCCGGGGTCGATATCGAGCTCAGGCGCCAGCTCTGGGACCAGGTGATGGAACTCCACGAGCGTGGCGTGACAGTTATTCTGACAACGCATTATCTCGAAGAGGCGCAGGAACTCTGCGATACGATCGGCATCATCCACCATGGGGAAGTGAAGACGGTCCAGCCGAAAGACCAGCTTCTGAAGAGCCTTGACCGCAAGACACTGATGGTGGTGCCGGAGGAGCTTCTTGCTCCGGGTACGGATCTTGGCATTGACGGCGCGGAAGTGCGCGAGGACGGCAGCCTCTACATCGACTACCGCCCGAGCGTGACGAAGGTCGCGGACCTTCTTTCCGCCGTCAACGCCGCAGGAATATCGGTGAAGGACATCTCCACCGTGGAGGCCGATCTCGAGGATGTCTTCCTCGAGATGACCTATGGCAGCGACCGGGCCTAGGCCCCGGCAGTGTCGATCTCGCCATCATTGATGGTTATCCGGGTACCGTCGAACTTCGTCAGGGTGAAACCAGCGAAACGCTCTGAATAGGTGCGCGAGTAATCCCTCAGCAGGCTGATAGCCTGCTGTTCGCCGACGGAAAGGCCATCGACGCCATCCGAGCGGTAGTGGACCCCTGCCCAGTCGCGGCCAAGCGAGATATTGTTGGCGAGCTTGTTGATCTCATCGCCAATCGTCAGTGTCCCGCTGTAAGGAAGAAGCGTCTGGCCGGTGGCATCCGCCTCTTCAGGGTTCGGGAAGGCCATGCTCTCTTCGAAGAACGCCTTGAGCACCGTGCAGCAGGCGCCGGCGATGGTCGCGTGACCGGCCGGATAGGCCGGGTGGGTTGGCGAGCCTTCGGGGAAAGCCTGGGAGAGGAAACCCGTGCCCTGTGCCGCGAGGGTCCGGCCAACACCGTCTGAGTCCAGAATTTCCTGCGGCAGGCCGTAGTCGCGCTCACCGGTGTTCTGGAAATGGAGGCGGCCACCATAGACCTCGGGGCGGGCCCGGCGGTGGACCAGCCATTTCTGGTACCACGCCCCGGTCAATGCGAGATTGCCCGCCTTGGCCACGAGGTCGAGGACGTCAGGACCCCCGAGCGAGACAAAGGCGCCTTGAGTCGAATTGGTGTTGTAGAGATTGCCGATGTCGAACGAGCCTGGGATGCCGAGCAGGATCAGCGCTGCGGACTGGTAGGCCTGGAAGGTGAAGTCCACATGCACGAATTCGCCGAGGGCGCGGGCGTCGGATATGTAACGCGGATTGCCCTTGAGAAGCGGCGGCGGGGCGATGCCCCGCTGGACCCTGCGCCATGACCGCTCCGTGGTCATGAAGTCATCGCCGATAGCGGGCGCGGCGTAGCGCTGCTCGATCGTCGTGTTGCCGAAGGGGACCGGTTTGGTGAGAAGCTGGCTGATGTAAGGGCCGGCCAGGTCGCCCGGCGTCTCGCCACGGAAGACCGTTTCCGGCGTGACGCTGCCGCCAGACTTCGGACCCACGGTTGCCGAGAAAGCATTAAGGTCGGATACCGCGGCGGCGATCAGCGGGCTCGAGCCGTAGGCACTGAACGGCACATCGCGACAGAGCGCTTTCCAGTAAAGCTCTCCCATTTCCGCCGCCGTTTCCGCGCCGAGGAAGGTCGGCGCCGGACGCATCCAGGTGTTCTGGCCGTCACGGCCAGACAGGGTGTACTTGTACGCACCCTGAGGATTTGCGAGCTTGCGCTGGGCGATCCTCGCCAGGGGGATCTGGTCGAAATCGCCCTGCTGGCCCGAAGCGAGAGCATCGAGAAGTTTCTGGTAGGCTTGCCGGTTGACCTCGCCAAACCGGTTCTGCGGCAGGGTCTTGAAGAAGCTCGCGCGTTTGTCGGCAAAGGCCTCGTCGCCATTCGTCTGCTGCCTCGGAAGGTCGGGGCGAAGCTGGTCGCGGGCCGCTTCGAAGCGGAGCTTGGTGGCCTTCGCGCGGCGGATGGCTGCTTTCTCGGCCAGCACGGGATGGCCGCCCCCGCCGTGATGGCTGGAATGGGCCCGCGCTGCCGGCGTTGCAAGTGCGGCCATGGCCGCTGCGCCAGCCGTGCCTTTCATCAGCGTGCGGCGTGAAGGCGCAAGCGCGCCTTCATCTTTTGCGTTGTCGTCCATGGAGGTCCCCTCTTCCTTTTTTCCGAGGAGACAGACCTGTGCGGAGGGTCCTGCGTGACCCTGCCATGCCCCGGCGTCGGCCGCGACAGTCCCCTCTCGCCTCAAGATGCGTTCCGTTCAACTCAAAAGGAAAGAGGGAATGACAGCAAGAGCGAAAATGATCCCGCCAATACTCGCCCTAGTAGCGCATGTTGAGCGCGAAGCGGATATTGCGGCCCGGTAGTGGTGCCTGGTCCTTCAGGAACGACGTATGGACCCGTGCTTCCTCGTCACCGATGTTGAGGCCTGCGAGGGAGAGCGAGATGTTCTCCGTCACGCGCCAGTCAGCGTAGAGATTGACCAGGGTGAAGGAATCCGTCGGCAGCTCGAAGGATGCCACGTCATCGGCTTCCGCAGAATGCTCGGCCTCCGCGCGGAAGCTGAAGGTGCCGTTATCCGCCTCGAGACCAACGAGGACGCCAAGCGGAGGAATGCGCGGCAGCTGCGTGTTGCCCTGCGCATCGGCGCGGTCGAGCTCGGCATTGACGAAATCCGCTACAAGGTCGGCGGAGACGTCGAAGCCCGAAGCCTGGCCGAGCTCGAGCTGGCCTTCGATCTCGAGACCCGAGAAGGTCGCGTCCGCCTGGGTGTACTGGAAGACCGTCAGCTCGGCGAACTCTTCGAGTTCTTCAGGGTCCGTCTCGCCGCGGGCAATGAGGATGTCCTCACCCGTTTGGCCAGTCGCCTGCTGGAAGATGAAATCGCTATATTCCGTGTAGAACGCATTGATCGAGAATGATCCACGCTCACCGGCAAAACGCAGGCCGCCTTCGAGGCCGAGGGCGGTTTCGATGTCGAGGTTGACGTCGCCGATATCGAAGCTCTCGGTGGCAAGGTGCGGGCCATCGCTGAAGAGCTCGTCCGAGGTCGGAGCGCGCTCGGTCCTGAAGAGGTTGAACGTCGCGCGGACCCCGTCTGCCACCGGGATCGAGCCGCCGAGTGCGCCGGAGACGCCTTCGAAACTGCGCTCGATGTTGTTGACCGTCTGGGCCTGGTCGGTCTCCTCGTAGCGGAGCGAGCCTTCCACCGTGACCGGGCCGAGCTTGGTTTCCTGGAAAGTGTAGAGGCCGAGCTGCTCGGTCTCTGTAGGCGGAACGAAAGCCTCTTCGCCGATGGCCGAGAACTTGCGATCGCGGATCTGGATACCCGACGCGCCGCGCCAGTCACCGCGCTCGGCCTGCACCGCTTCGACACGGATCTCATAGCCTTCATTAGCAAACACGGTACCGGGTTCGCCGGGGGCTTCGAACTCGATGTGTTCGTAGTCGGCGAAGCCAGCATAGAGATCGACGCGCTGGATCGGTCCGCCGAATGCCAGGCTGCCGTTGATGTCGTAGCGGGTCTGGTCGAGGTCGATGAAGACGCCTTCTTCCTCTTCATCGTGCTCCTCGCCAGCGCCGTGCTCTTCTTCGTGGCCGTGGCCATGGCCGGGAACGCCGTAGCGCGAGCGGTAGTTCTGGACCGCGAAGCCGAGGAAGCCGCGCTCACCGACGAACGAAAGGCCGCCGGTCAGGCTGTCGACTTCATTGAACGAGTTTTCGAGGACGCCTTCGACTTCCTCCTCGTCGTCATGGCCCATGCCGTGGTCGTCGTGATCGTCCTCGGCTTCCATCAGCGCTTCGCTCTCAGCGAAACCGGAGATGTCGTAGTCACCCGCACGGCGGGTAATCGCCTGGCCCGTGGCAACGACATCGACGCCGCCAAGCTTGCCGAGGTGGACCTGCGCGCCAGCCGAGCCGGTGCTGCCTTCATCCACGGAAGTGAAGGCGTAGCGGCCAGCGATATCGAAACCGTCCTCAGGCACTTCGCTGGCGATCCGACCATCGAGGACGTTGACGACGCCACCCGACGCCGAGCTGCCATAACGCAGGAGGCCAGTGCCGCGGACGACTTCGATGGTCTCAGCGAGGGCAGGTTCGATCGGCGTGGCGTGGTCAGGGCTGGCCGCCGCGGCGTCGATCGAACCGATACCGTTGATCAGCGTACGAACACGGCCACCGCCGAGGCCGCGGATGATCGGCCGACTCGCGCCCGCGCCGAAATTGGTCGAGGAAACCCCCGGCTCACGGCGCAGGGTCTCACCCAGCGTGTCACGCAGCTGGCGCTGCAGCTCTTCCCCTTCGAGGACGGAAACCGGGGAGAGAAGCGCCTCGGCATTACGCTCGATCGGCGATGCGGTGACGATGATGGTGTCGCCTTCGGGCTCATGCACGGCTGTTCCTGCAGCAGCCGCGAGCGTGGTCGTCGCTGCAGCGATCGCAGGTTCGGTGGAGGAGGCTTCGGTCGCAAAAGCGGTAAACGGAGCAAGGGCGAGGCTTGCGCAGGAAAGGCGCAGGATGGTCTTGGTCATGGAAAATCAGGGTCCTGGATATGCCCGTTCGCTGACGCGCGGCCTTTGGACGAACGAGCATGTGAAAACGGAATGCGAGCGTGTTCAGCCCGCAGCCGGAGGACCCCTGATCGGCTTCTCGCCCTCGGTCCGGCCTTCGGCGGGACGCGGCGCAGTCGGTTGGACCAGCTCTGCCCTCGGAGGGGCAAGAAGGACGCTGAATTCGGGCACCACGGCGTCATCATCGCGGTCGCCAGCCTGACAGAGGGCGCAAGCGTGCTGGTCAGGCGTCAGGGAAAAGGAGTGATCGGTCGCGTGCGCTGAAGCCATTGCAGGCGCGATGACCAGCCAGACCGGCAAGAGGAGCCGGAGGATATGCGCCCCACGTGATGACATAACTCTTCCTTCACGGAAAAGATCACGTGGCTGCGGCGTTGGCAAGAGGGTTAGTTGAAAAGCCGCAGAAGCGACTGGGGCCGCTGGTTGGCGATAAGGAGGCTCTGTTGGGCAAGCTGGGTCTGGACCTGGGTGGCCTGGAGGCGCGCCGATTCCTCGGCCAGGTCAGCCTCGACCAGCGAGGCGATACCCTCGCCCATGGCGTCGGTGAGGTCTCGGAGGAAGTCCTGCTGGCGTGACAGCCGGCCCTCGATGGCCCCGAGCTCCGAGAACGCGTTGTTCGACTTCTGCTTGGCCGCGTCGAGGACTTCGAGCGCAGCCGACACCGAGTAACCCGGATCATTGACGTTGCCGACCGCCTCGAGAAGCTCGATCAGCGTGGCATCGGCCTTCCGCAGCGGCGAGCCGATATAGTACTGGACCCCCCGAGGCGGCAGCCAGCCTTCGGCGAGATAGGTCGTGATGACGTCGAAGTCCGGGCCGGTCAGGACGGAGTCGTACTGGACGATCTTGTCGATCTGGCCCTGGAAGTCGTTGCCGCCCGGACCCGTGATCCGGTTGGTGACGATGCCGTTGACGACGGCGTTGCCGTTGATCCGCCCCACGCCGATGCCGCCCGGGTGGTCATAGAGAATACCCACGCCGGTAACCGTGTCGATGAGCGCGCCGTCGAGGAAGGCCCGGAACTGGCCGGTGTTCGTCGGCTCGCCATCGAAGATGAGCTGCGCGGTGTAGCGCGTGTTCGGCTGGATGGTCGTGGTTGTCTCGAGATACGGCCAGGGCGGGGTCGGGTCGGAAGCGACGAGGTTATAGCCCCCGAAAACGAGATTGCCGCCGCGGATCGCAATGTTCAGGCCACGGACGTTACCGCCCTCTTCATAGAGGACCTGCTGTGTCGTGACATCCGAGCCGGTCTCGAAACTGATGGCGAAGGTCCGCTCGGAGGTGCCGCCTGAGGGGTTGGTGCCAACATTGACGCCCACCGTGTTCGGGACAGTCCGTGGGCTGAGGTTCCCGGGGCTGCCGGTCAGCACCGTCGAGTTGAGGTCGAGCAACGCCCCCGGCAGCGGCGGCGCGAGACCTGAGACAGCCGGCGGTTTGATGCCGAGCCCCTGGGCTTCGATGGTCAGGGTCTGCAGGTCGATGCTCGAGCCCTTCCGGTCGGACCCGATGATGAAAGTCTCGAGCTGATCGCGTTCGAGGAGGTTCAGGCCGTTATAGTTGGTGTCCTGAATGATGTCGCGGATATACTCGATCTGCTGGTCGATGATCCGCTCGAGTTCACGATTCGCCACGCCCTGTTCGAGGTTCACGACGGCGGATGCGATGTTGATCATCGCATTGTCGATCTCTTTCTGGGCGGAGAGCGCCGTGCGGACAGCGGACAGCGCGTAGGAAAGGTTCTCGCGCGTCCCTTCGAGCCGGGTGACGTCCGAGCGCTGGGTCGCGGCGACGAGAAAGAAGGCCGGGTTGTCGTCCGCTTTCGCAACCTTGAGACCGGTCGAGATCCGGCTCTGGACGGAATCGAGGCTGGCGTTCGCTGCGCGGAGTGTCTTCAGCGCAACTTGCGCCGACGCATTGGTGATTAGCACGGACAGCCCTCCTTCCTTGGAAGACGGTGTAACGTCGGATGGTGCTCATCCGGTTAAAACGGCTGTAAGGTTCCGTTAGCGATTCAGAAAAATCGCGAAAAATTTTGCTGGATAATTCAGCGAATACCGAATCTTCCACGGTGAATGCTGCGTTAAGGTAAACAGTCTTCGCTTCGAGAGGCGATCCCGTTCGTAATTGGCACTCTCTTTAAACGTGCATGTTATCTCCTGCCGACGAGTGGAATGGAGACGCGTGTGCGCGCATCAATTTCTAGGGCGCTCTGCGCCGCCGGGCTTTCAATCCTTGCCGCCTGTGGAGGCGCAATGGACACCGGAGAGGAACCGGCGCGCGACGACACTGTCGGCATGGAACCGGTTGCCGGTCCCGGACGCCCCCGGACGGTCCTCGAGGCCACTGCGGGGGAGAGCAACGTCCCGGTCTGGCGCGTGAAGGACGAGGACACCTTCATTTACATCATCGGGACCGTGACCCTGCTGCGCCCCGACATCGATTGGGAAACGGATCTCATCAAGATCGTGATGAGCCAGGCGGACGCTGTTTTCCTCGAAGCAGACCTGTTCTCGCGCGATGCCCAGCGGGCCATGGGGGTAATCGTCTCCGAAACGGCCGAGCTGAAGAACGACCGCCGGCTTGCCGGCTTCTACGGCAAGAAGGAACGCGAGAAAATCGACGCGGCACTGAAGACCCTCGACCTCGACATGGAGGACTTCGAGAATTTCCGCCCCTGGTTCGCCGCGATGCAGGCGGAGAACATCGCCATCGTCAATGCAGGCGGCGACCTTGCCGGCAACATGGATGTCGTGATCGCGCGGGAGATGCTGCAGCAGGGCACGCCGCTGCGCTATCTCGAGACCTCCGCACAAAGAATGGCCGCATTGGCGGCTGGGGACGATGAACAGGACGCCGGGTTCTTCGCCGACATCCTCCAACGGGTGATGCTGGGCGAACCCTACTACGCCGATCTCGTCGGGGCTTGGTACCAGGGTGATCTCGACCGGATCGCGTTCCTGATCGAGGACCGCTACAAGAACAGTCCCCGGCTCAAACGCAGGATCGTCACCGAGCGCAGCCTCGACTGGGCCCAGCAGCTCGACCGTGTGCTGACCGATGAACGCGGGACATTCCTCGTCGCCGTGAATATCGCGCATCTCGTCGGCGAGGATTCACTCCAGGCCAAGCTCGAAGAGCGGGGCTACACCGTCGAGCAAGTCGAAGAGGTCAGCCCGCGCTGAGTTTCCTGGCGATCCTCTGCGCGAGGTAGGCACCGAGGCGATCCTTCGGCATCTCCGGGAGCGCTTCGTCGCCCTTGCCGGTGATGATAGTGACCGTGTTCCTGTCTCCGCCCATGACATCCGTGCCCGGAGAGACGTCATTGGCGATGATCCAGTCGCATTTCTTGCGCGCGCGCTTGGTTTCTGCGTGACCGATGACGTCATCGGTCTCCGCCGCGAAGCCGATGACCAGCTGCGGCCTGCCCTCTTCCATCTGTGACACCGTTGCCAGGATATCGGGATTTTCCACCAGGTCGATCGCCGTCAGTCCGCCCCGTTCCTTCTTGACCTTATGAGTGGTTTCAAAGGCCGGGCGGTAGTCCGCCACCGCCGCGCAGGCAATGAAGACATCCGCGGGCAGCGCTTTTTCGCTGGCCTCCAGCATCTCGCGCGCCGTGCGGACCTGCACGACCTCGCAACCCGGCGGCGGTGAGAGATGGACCGGACCCGAGATCAGCGTCACCTCCGCGCCTTCGTTCCGGCATGCGGCCGCGATGGCGTAGCCTTGCTTTCCCGACGAGCGGTTACCGACGAAACGCACCGGGTCCAGCGGCTCATAGGTGGGCCCGGCCGTGATGACGATCCGCTTGCCCGAAAGCACGCCCTGCGGCTTTGGCAGGAGGCGCTCGGCAGCTGCTGCGATCGTCTCGGGCTCGGCAAGCCGGCCCATGCCGTGCTCGCCGCACGCCATCGCCCCCTCCTCCGGCCCGACAATGTGGATGCCGTCCTTCTTCAACTGAGCGAGATTGCGCTGGGTGGCCGGGTGCTCCCACATCTTCACGTTCATGGCCGGCGCCATCAGCACGGGCTTGTCCGTCGCCAGAAGGAGGGTCGTCGCCAGGTCATCAGCGATGCCCTGGGCCGCCTTCGCCATGATGTTCGCAGTGGCGGGCGCGACGATGATGAGGTCGGCCGCGCGGCTGAGTTCGATATGGCCCATCTCGACTTCGTCAGTGAGGCTGAAGAGGTCGGTATAGGTCTTCGTGCCGGTGAGGCCTGACAGCGCGAGCGGCGTGATGAACTCTGCGCCGCCCGCCGTCAGGACGGCCGTCACGCTCACGCCGCGCTTCTGCAGCAAGCGCGCAAGCTCCAGGGATTTATAGGCTGCGATGCCTCCGCCGACGACGAGAAGGACGCGGCGCGAATGGGGATTGCCGTTTTCAGCCAAGGGTTGTCTCACGTTTCCGTTCACCATCACACACCTGACTCCCGCAGCGATCTCACGCAAGCGGCGAAGCGGTAGGGTTAAATTCCCCTGTTGCCTTTTTGTCGACGTTGAATCTTTCCGCAGGTGGCGCCTCGGAACTCTCTTGAATGCAAGGCGTTCATCGCTTTATCGGAAAAGCGCCCATCGCGGCGCACAAAGGTTAATCGCGCCCGGCGTTTGGGCAGGGGGCGTTTGAGGAGGTCACTATGCCGAAGAAAATTCTGATGATTGGTGCTGCAGGTCTGGCAATGGCCTCGGCAAGCGCTGTCGCCCAGGACAGCGACTACTACGTGTCGGTGAAAGCCGGCTTCTCGCAAATGGGTCAAAGCAACAACTCTGGCGACATGAACCAGGACTTCGTTCTGGGCCTCGGCGCTGGCACGCTGACCAGCGATGCCGCCTATCGCTTCGAAACCGACTTCGAGCTTGGCGGCTTTGCGTCTGTCGCCGTCGGCAAGTCGACCGGCTACGGCCCGTTCCGCAGCGAGCTCGAGCTGAGCTACACGACGAACCGCACGGCGGACCATTCGAACCTGCAGGCTCTCGGCGGGAACGTCTCGGGTGTTGACGCAGGCATCCTGTTCAACACGAACACCCCGCTTGGCATCACCACCGGCCGCCTGCTCGAAGACGCCCAAGGCTCGGTCAACACCATCGGCGTCATGGTCAATGGCTACTACGACTTCACGGTCGCCAACGAACGTGTCCATCCGTTCGTCGGTGTCGGCATCGGCGCGATGAATGTCGACGTGCGCTACAAGCCGTCGGGTGCCGACTTCGCCGACGATTCGGCCACTGTCTTCGGCTATCAGGCGATGATCGGTGCGGACTATGACCTCACCGACTCGACGGTTCTGCACGCTGGTTTCCGCTACCGCGGTGCCCAGCCAGTGGAAATCGAAACCAACCTGCTGCCGTCCGACCTCGAAGTCGACGTGAACCAGTTCATCGCCGAGATCGGCTACGCCTGGAAATTCTAAGCCCCTCGCGAGAGTGGTGCAGAAAGGGCGAAGCTCCGGCTTCGCCCTTTTTCTTTGCGCGCGTGGTCAGGGTTTGCCGGTCCCGGCCTCGTCGGGGTCGAGGGGTTTGCCCTTCATCGCTCGGGCGAGGCGGATAATGGTGTCGTCAGAGAGCCTGAGGCCGCCATTGGCAAGCTGTCCCGCAACATTCTCCGCCGCCTGGGCGAATTCGGGGAACGCCTCGATCAGGCCCCGGGCCGCGTCGAGATTCTCCCGCGCCTGCCGGACGAATGCGCGCCCGCCGATCTCCCGCTCGATATAGTCTCGGACAATCGGCTCCGCCGTGCCCCAGAGATCGATCTCGGGATCGAGAATCCGGGCAACGCCCTCCACGACAACCATGGTCCGCTGGAGCAGCACCAACTCGGGCCGGAGCCGCATGTCGAACACGTCCGTGACGTCGAAGAGCTGTTGCAGGACCCGCGACATGTCGAGCTGGTCGGCCTTCTTGCCGAAGATCGGCTCACCCACGGCGCGCAGGGCCGTCGCGAAGGCGTCGATATTGAAATGCTCGGGCACGTAGCCCGCCTCGAAATGCGCCATCGCCGCCGCGCGGTAGTCGCGGCGGATGAAGCCATAGATGATTTCCGCAAAGGTCCTGCGCGCCTTCTCGTCGAGGCGGCCCATGATGCCGAAATCGATGAGAACCAGGCGGCCCTCTCCGTCTACGAACAGGTTCCCTTGGTGCATGTCGGCGTGGAAAAAGCCGTGCTCCAGCGCCTGGGTCAGGAAACACCGCATGACGAGGACAGAAAGGTAGCGTGTGTCGGCACCGGATGCCCTGACCGCGTCGATATCCGAGACCGGGATACCGTCGATCCATTCAAGGGTCAGGACCCTGCGGGCCGAGCGCTGCCAATCCACTTCCGGCACGACCACGTCGGTCATCGGGGCGAGGTTCTCGCGCAATTCCGAAGCCGATGCGGCCTCGATGCGGAGATCAAGCTCGAGCTCCGAGCTTTCCATAAGCGTACGCACGAACTTGACAGGCTCGAGCCTTCGTGCAGCAGGCACGAAGCGCTGGACGATCCGTGCCCCAAGGAGAAGCACCCGGAACTCCTGATGCGCCTTCTTTTCGATCCCGGGGCGGAGGATCTTCACCGCCATTTCCCGCCCGCCGGGCGTGACGGCCTTGTGGACCTGGGCGATGGAGGCGGCGGCGACCGGGTCGGAGAAGCTTTCGAAAATCTCGCCAATGGGCTTGCCGAAAGCGCGCTCCACCTCGCGCTCGGCCACCTCCTTCGGGAACGGGTCCATCCTGTCCTGGAGTTTCGAGAGGTCGTTCGCCATCTCGAAACCGATAATGTCGGGACGGGTGGCGAGGAGCTGGCCGAATTTCACATAGGCCGGCCCCTGACCGGCGAGGGCGTCAGCGAAACGCTGGCCGGGACGGCGCCCTTTCGTCCGGGTGCCGAAACGGGTGATCTTGCCCACAGTGCCAACGAAGGCCGGGACATTGTCCTCGAATTCGCGTGGAATCAGCGCATCATGGCGGGCAAGGATCCATGTGATCCTCAGCAAGCGGAAGAAGTCGCCCAGGGTCCCGAACACGGCCTAGACCTTCGCAGCCATGTGGAGGACGCAAACCCCGCCCGTCATGCGCTCGTATTTCACCCGAGAGAAGCCTGCCTGCCGGATCTCCATGGCCAAGGCGTCGGGGCCGGGGAAGCGGCGGATAGAGTCGACGAGATACTGGTAGCTCTCGCGGTCGCCTGCCACTGCCTCGCCAAGGCGCGGGATGACAAGATCTGAGTACCGATCATAGATCGCACGGAACCAGTCCTGCGGCGGCTGGGAGAACTCGAGGACGAAAAGGCGCCCGCCAAAGCGCAAGGTGCGGTAGGCCTCGCGGAAGGCGGCCGCCCGATCGGTCACGTTCCTAATGCCGAAGGCAATGGAATAATGCGTAAACTGACGGTCGTCGAAAGGCAGCGCCTCGGCATCTCCGCAGACCCGCCCCGCGCGGGAGCGGTCCATCCCGGCCTTCAGCATCGCGTGATTGATGTCACAGACAATCGCCTCGGCTTGCGGCCGCTGGCGCTGTTCGCGGGAATCGGCACGCGCAAGGAAGCTGCCCGCCAGATCGCCCGTGCCGCCTGCCACGTCGATGAGGTGATGGCCCGGCTGGGGGTTCATCCTGTCGACCGTCACCGACTTCCACACACGGTGCATGCCGCCGGACATCAAATCGTTCATCACGTCATAGGAGGTGGCGACCGAACGGAAGACCTCACCGACCAGCGGCGCTTTCTCATCCGGCGCGACATCGCGCATGCCGAAGGGGACGGTCTTCTCTTCACTCATCGTGCGGCTTTCTCAAAAAGGACGTCTTTCCCTGCCATATGGGCCGGGAGGATGGAGGCGTCTCTAACGCCCCGTGCCGCGGCGTCAAAACTTCGCGGTCAACACGATCTCGGCAGCCCGTTCCTCGCCCGGGAAAAAGCGCTCATTGCCGAAGGCGAAATCAGCGCGGCGAGCGTAACGGGCGTCGAGCACATTGCGGACAATGGCTGTGACAAAGAGCCTCTGACCGACCTCGCGACCGATGCGCAGGTCGAGGAGGTCGTGGCCTTCATACTCCACCGTGTTGGCCGCATTCATGAAATAAGGCCCGACATGGGTGGCTGCAGCCTCCATGCGCCAGGGGCCAGGCGTCCAGGTCAGCTGCGCCGTGGCGAGCGTCTTCGGCGCGGTATCGACGAGATTGCCTTCGGTGATGACTTCCGAGGCATTGCCGACATTTCGGTCGAACTCATAGCGGTGCTCCGCCCAAGTGCCGCTGGCAGTGAGGGAGAGCTCAGGGGCGATCTGCCAAAGCCCCTCGGCTTCGACCCCGACATGGCTGGTCTCGCCATCGGTGACGTTGAAGCCATCGGCATCGCGGAAGAAAACGTTTTCCTTGCGCATGGCGAAGCCCGTGACGGCGATCCGTCCCGCAGCGCCCTCGGCGCGCCAGCCAAGCTCGATGCTATCGAGGGTTTCGGGATCGATTCCCGAAGGGTCCTGATTGGCCTGAAGCCGGTAGAGTTCCGTGGTCTGGGGCGCACGGGCACCGCGGGCAAGGCTTGCGTAGAGGCTCTGGCCCGCACCAAGGTCATAGCTTGCGGCGAGCTTGCCGGTCAGGGTCGTGAACGCATCGCTGCGGTCGGCAGGACGGCGAAAGCGTCCCACGACATCGGACGGCGCGCGATTGTCGTAATCATAACGGGTATGGGTAGCGCGCAGCCCAGCCTCGAAGGACAGCGCGTCATTCGCATCCCACAGGAGCTTGGCGAAAGGTGCCGCCTCGAGGGCTTCGACCTCGTAGTCATAATGAAGGCCCTGGACAAAGGAGAAGACCGTCGGGTTCTCCTGGAATTCGCGCAGGCTGCCATCGGTGAGGTCCGCATCGAGGCCGACCGCGAGTTCGACCCCATCCGACAACGCGCGGAAGGCGATGCTCTGGAGGCCGATGCTGGCGTGCTCGTTCTCCTCCAGCGGATCGCCCGGGAAGAAGTGCTGCAGGAATTCCATCTCCGTCCAGCGAAGGAAGGGCGTGACCGTCCCTTCCCAGCCACCAGCGGCAAAGGGCTTCTCGTAGCTCACAAGGCCGTGGCGCACGTCGCGATAGGCTTCCGGGTTGGGGTTCGAGCGACGCAGGGCGTCGTTCTCATACGCATCGTCGCCCAGCACGAAGCCGGCCGTCTCCTGCTCCAGCTGGTGGACGAAAACCCGCAGGATGCCGTCGCCCATGCGGACCGCGCCGCGGCCCTTGATTTCGGTCGCGCCGGATTCTTCGCGATAGCCGCCATCGCTGAGCACGCTGAGCCCGAGGCTTGCCTTGTAGCTATCGAAGGTGCCGATGCCGCGGAAGCGGTCGAAGCTTCCATAGCCTGCGGTCAGGCTGCTCCCCGCTTCACCGGGTTCCGGCGTGACCACGTTGATCGCGCCATGCAGGGCATTCGAACCATAGGCCACATCCCCCGGCCCGCGCAGGATCTCGACGCGCTCGGCAAAGGGGAAGGCGGCGTGGAACAGCCCGTTGACATTGGCGAAGCCGGGACTCCTCAGCGGAATTCCGTCCTGCAGGAACAGGAACGATCCCGCCCCCTGCCCGCCTGTCAGGACCGGCGAGCGGATGGCGGTGAGATGTTCTCGGCCAGAGCCCGACTGTACGAAAACGCCCGGAGCGCGGTTGAGAAGCTCGGCAGGGGCTCGCGGCGATAGGAACTGGACGATGGGTCCATCAAGGACCGAAAGACTGACAGGGGCATCAAGGGGCCGGGTCTCCGAGGACTCGGCCCGGACGATGATCCGGTCGGGTTCCGCCGCCACACCCAAGGACGGCAAGGCAGCCGCCAGAATTCCCACACAACGCTTCATGGCGACCTCTTCAAGAACCTTTCCCGCCTTATGGCCGAAAACGGGGGGCAAGACCAAGAACCGCCGAGGTTCAGTCCGCTGAACCATTCACCTCGGCGTTTGCGCGTGCGAATCACGCGGGAGGCGTGGTCATCACGCGAAGTCTTTCTAGATCAATTCTTTAGTGGTTCCGTCACGACGATGTGTTCCAGCATTGACCGCCGAAAACGGTTCATGCTTGTGTGCCGAAATTAGCAAAGGTTACGTCCTTGCGAATAGCGCGTAACGGCAGTTTTGTTGAGGGGGCGAAGGAAGAGACGTGATTAAATCGGAGCTTATTCAAATTCTCGCCGAAGAGAACCCGCATCTGTTTGCCAAGGACGTCGAGCGGATGGTCAATGTGGTCTTCGACGAGATCGCCGACGCCCTCTGCAACGGCGACCGGGTCGAGCTGAGAGGCTTCGGGGCTTTCTCCGTGCGTCACCGCGATGCGCGCGTGGGCCGCAACCCGCGCACGGGCGATACGGTGGAAGTCGAAGAGAAATGGGCGCCCTTCTTCAAGGCCGGCAAGGAAATCCGTGAGCGGATTAACGCCGATTACGAGCCGGGATCCGACGCACCGACGAAAAAACGGGCCGTCCGCGCCTGACGCCTTCCCTTCGCGCGGCGGGCGGGCCAAATAGCCCCCATGCCGCGTTTCCTTACCACCCTGTTCCTGCTGGTCATGGCGATCTTTCTGGTCGTCTTCTTCCTCGCCAACCGCGAGCCTGTGACGATCAGCTTCGACCCTCTTCCCACCAATGAACCGGCGATCGCCTTCGAAGTGCCGTTATGGGCCGGGCTGTCCGGCACATTGCTCATCGGGTTCGTGCTCGGCGCCATGGGCATGTGGATCTCCAGCACACGCCTGCGCCAACGTTCCAGCGAACACCGCCGCCGCGTGATCGAGCTCGAACGCGAACTGCGAAGCGCCCGTGAGAGCCCGGCGCCCGAGCGCGCGGACGGGACAAACCTCCCGGCCCTCCAGTGACGGCTCCCCTGCTTATGAAATATTGCGGCCTCAGGACGCCCGAGGACGCGATGGCTGCCGTCGATGCCAAGGTGCAGCTCGGTGGCTTGGTGTTCGCCCACAAAAGTCCCCGCCGGGTGACCCTTCGCGAGGCGCACAAGGTCCGTGACATCCTTTTCGGCAATGCCGAGGTCGTCGGCCTCTTCGCCGACAACGCCTTCGAAGAGATCGCCGCGACGCACAACGCGGTGGGGCTCGACCGGGTCCAGCTCCATGGCGACGAAGACGACGCCTTTGCCGAAAGGGTAGAGAAGGAAATCGGCCTGCCGGTGCTCCGTGCCCTGCCGATCTCATCGCGGGAAGATGCGGAAAGAGCCGACCAACGCTATGGCAGCGCTTTCCTTTTCGATGCCAGGCCGCCGGATGGGAACCCTCAGAAAGGCGGCCATGGGCGCGCTTTCGACTGGTCGCTGCTGGAGGCATATTCGGGTGAGCGCAAGTTCCTGCTGGCAGGCGGTTTGAGCACGGAGAATGTCGCCAATGCGGTCAGGATAGCGGGGGCCCACCCTGCCTTCGCTGGCCTCGATGTCTCGTCCGGGATCGAGCGGGAGCGGGGCATCAAGGACCGCGGCCTGATGCTCGGCTTTGCCGAGAACGCCCGCGCAGCGCGCATCTGAGCGAAGGCCTGGACCAAGCAGAGGGCCAAAGAAAAAGGGGCGCCAAAGCGCCCCTCCTCCCTGTCCTGATCCGGATCATCAGAACCTTTTCGAGATATTGAAGAAGGCACGGCGGCCGATCAGGTCGTAGCCCGACTGGGTCACGATGTTCATCCGCGAGGGGCCTTCGCCCTGGTCGATCAGCGGCGGCTCTTCGTCGAAGACGTTCGAGATGCCCGCCGTGATGCCCCAGGTCTCGGCGCGGTAGGTCAGCGAGACGTCGTTCTGGAAATAGTCATCCACGAAGTCGACGTCGCGGCAGCCGCCAGTGCCTGAATAGCCGAGCACGCCGCAGGCCGTCCGCAGCGGATCGGGCGACGTATCGAAATCCTCGGTGCCGAGCTGCTGGCCTTCACCGATATAGCGCGTGCGCCACAGGGCGGTGAAGGGACCACGCTCCAGCGTCGCGTTCATCAGCCACGACCATTCGGGGTTGGAGATCGTGCCCTCGAGCTCGAGAGGCAGGATGTCCGGGTCCGTCGGATCGACGTCCTCGGTCCGCTCGAGAACCTGGCTAGCCGAGAAGGTCAGGCCGAACTCGGTTTCCGCGAACATGTCCGAGAACTGATCAAGCGGCATGTTGAAGCGGGCGACATAGTCGATGCCCGAGGTCTCGAAGAGGCCGACATTGATGAAGGATGCATCGACCAGCGACACGGTACCGGCCGGGCCACGGGTGATCCGGTCGCAGGCAAATTGCTGCGGCAGGTCCGAATAGCACTGGGCCAGGAGATTGGCCGGATCGCTTTCGCGGACCGTGTCCTCGATCTCGATGTTGTAATAGGTCACCGCGAGATCGAAATCGAATGCATCGGACCATTGCTGGCGGAACACGAAGCCAGCGGTGTAGCTGTCCGAGGTTTCTGCCCTCAGGTCATCGCCGCCGCCCGTCGAGGTCGGAATGGCGGTCGTGGCTTGGAGACCGAGAGAGAACGGATCAGCGCCATCAGCAATGCACTGGTTGAGCAGGGCCTGGCTCCGGTCGTCGCCGGCCGGGTCATAGACCTGCATGTTGTTGGCGTCCGCCGGGACGAGGCAGGGGTCATTGCCGCCGCCGATGGTGCCCGCCGCCCCGGCAAGGAACTGCTCGCGCAGGTTCGGTGCACGGAACGTCGTGCCATAGGTGGCGCGCAAGCCGAGCCAGTCGAGCGGATCCCATTTTGCCTTGACGGAGTAGGTCACCTCGTCACCGAAATTCGCCTCCTCGGTGTAGCGGCCCGACAGGTTGACATCGAGCGTGTCGAGAACCGGAATTTCGGTTTCGGCGAAGATCTCGAAGAAGTCGGTCTGGCCGATCGTGTCAAGCTCCGTATCCGGAACTTCCGATGCGGCGAGTCCGCGGGCACGGACGACATCGCTGAGCGAAGTGATCTCGAGTTCGCGATACTCGACACCGACCGCGAGGCCGACAGTACCGGCGGGGAGCTCGAACGCATCACCGGTGGCAAGGCCATAGAACTGGCGCTGCTCGATCTCGGTGGTGCTGATCGACCGTCCTTCGAGGAAGGCACGCTCTTCATCCGTGAACGACTTGTCACCGCCAGTGGTGGTGAACAGGTTGTCAGCGAAGAAGTCGACGACGACGCAGTTCTCCGGCGTCAGGAAGCCGAAGGTGAGCGCGGTCCGCGGCGTGCCGCAGGAGAGATTGCCCTGGGCATCGATCCGCAGGGTATCGAGGGACTCGCGGATCGCGTTCTCGCGCAGGATCGGCTGGGTCGCCGTGCCGTAGCTGTTGTCGTAAGAGGCACCGAGGTCATAGACCCAGTTGCGCTCCTCGAACCACGGCATAACGATGTCACCCTTGAAGCCGCCAACGAGGCGGACATTCTCGACATCGGCCGAACGGATCTGCGGCAGCGACGTCGTCGAGATGACCGGCAGCGCGTCGACGCTGAACGGGTTGAGCGGGTTGTCGGCGAAGACGACACCATTGGAATCGGTGACGTATTCGGAAGGACCATCAAAGGCACCGTTGCCATTGCCATCAGCCCACACTGGGATCATCGCCGGTACGCCGGGGAAGATCTGTTCCGAAGTGAAGAAGTCCGTGGACTCCCTGTTCGAGTAGAGGCCTTCGAAATAGACGCTGTGACGGCCATCGTCGGTGAGTTCGTACTCACCCGCCGAGTAGAGGTTCAGGCGTTCGAAACCGCCGAGAAGCTGGGTCGCGCGTTCCTCGTCCTGCAGGGTGTAGAGGGATCCGGTGCGGAAGTTGCCCGGCAGGCCCGACGTGGTCGTCCAGTTCGGGGTGCCCGGAATGTTGCTCATGCCCGGCGTGCTGAAAGCGAAACCGAGTCCACTGACGAAGGCTGCGTTGTCAGGACGGGCATCGAGGCATGTCGAGAAGATGTCGCCTTCGGCGCTCACCTCGATGTCGCGGAGGCAGTCGTTGTAATTTCTCCGATCACCAACAAAAACGGTATCGCGGTTGAAATACTCGGCTGAGAACAGGACGTTGCCGCGGTCGCCGACAGAGCCTGCGATGATACCGAACTGCTCGAGGCCGCCGCCGGATTGCTCGGGGGCAGTGACCTGGGCATTGAACTCGATGCCATCGAAATCGTTGCGGAGGATGACGTTGACGACACCCGCGACAGCGTCAGCGCCGTAAATCGACGATGCGCCGTCCGTGAGGATCTCGACGCTCTGGACCGCAAGGGACGGCACGAGGTTGAGGTCGGGCGCGACGGGCGCACCACGCACACCCGAAGGCGACAGGCGACGACCGTTCATCAGGACGAGCGTCCGCTCCGGGCCGAGGCCGCGCAGGGCGACGTTGTTCGAGCCGACACCGCCTTCGCCAACACCCTCGACGGCGGCCGTCGGCGAGCCCGCATTGATCGAGTTGTCGAGCTGGGTGCCCGCAATCACCGGCGACTGGGTGATGAATTCGCTGGCCGTGGTCAGGCCGGAGAGCCGCGAGGTATCCGCGTCGATCACCTGGAGAGGCGAGATGGAATCGAACGAACTCCTGCGCAGACGCGAGCCCGTGACCGTGATGACGTCGCCTCGCGCCTCTTCGGATGCGGCAGGTTCGATCAGCGCCGGATCATCGTCCTGCGCCGCTGCGGGCAGGGCGAGACCCGCCAGCATCGTCGACAGTGCCAGTGTCTTCAGCATCGTTCTTTGTCTCATGTTGCTTTCCCAAATGACTGTCGCCCGGTTGATCCCGGGTCGATCGCGCACGGCCCCGCGAGGCCGGGAGGCGCGCCGAAACGTCGCAGAGCCCGATCCTTATCGACAAACGGAAAAGGCAGAATTTGTGGCAGATTGGTGACGCGATGTTGCGGCCCTGCAACATCTAAGGGCTCGACTGGCGGCGACCCTTCACGCGCCTGTGAGAAATCTTGCTGCGGCAATGGCGTTCGAAGCAGCGCTTGGAACATCCGCCTTCCCGCTGCTAGGGGCGCGGCTCCAGGAGATTTCTCGATGCCCGACGACGCCCGCACCGCCCCCAACAGCTTCCGCCTCGGCCCCGACGAGAGCGGCAAGTTCGGCCAGTTCGGCGGCCGCTACGTCGCCGAGACGCTGATGCCGCTGATCCTCGAGCTGAACAGGGCCTATGAGGACGCGAAGAATGATCCTGCGTTTACGGATGAACTTGACCGCCTGCTGGCCGAATATGTCGGCAGGCCGTCGCCGCTGACCTATGCGGGTCGTCTCACCAAGCACGTCCGGGAAACAGCACTGAAGGGCAAAGGCGCGAAGATCTACTTGAAGCGCGACGAGCTGAACCACACCGGCGCGCACAAGATCAACAACTGCGTCGGGCAGGTCCTCCTGGCCAAGCGCATGGGGCGTACACGGATCATTGCCGAGACAGGCGCTGGCCAGCATGGCGTGGCGACGGCCACGGTCTGTGCGCTCTTCGGCCTGCCTTGCGTTGTTTATATGGGCGCGGCCGATGTCGAGCGACAGAAGCCCAACGTCTTTCGCATGAAACTCCTGGGTGCGGAGATCGTGCCGGTCACTTCGGGCAAGGGCACGCTCAAGGATGCCATGAACGATGCGCTGCGCGACTGGGTGACGAATGTCGAGGACACTTTCTACGTCATCGGCACCGCGGCGGGCCCGCACCCCTACCCGATGATGGTGCGCGATTTCCAGTCGGTGATCGGCCGTGAGGCGAAGCAGCAGATGCTGGAGCGTGAAGGCCGCCTTCCCGATGTCGCCATGGCCTGCATTGGCGGCGGATCGAACGCCATCGGCCTCTTCCACCCCTTCCTGGACGATCCCGAAGTGCGCCTCATCGGCGTCGAAGCTGCGGGCAAAGGACTTGATACGGACGAACATGCGGCCAGCCTGACGGGCGGCAAGCCCGGCGTCCTTCACGGCAACAAGACCTACCTTCTCCAAGACGAGGACGGACAGATCGACGACGCCCACTCGATCTCGGCGGGCCTCGACTATCCTGGCATCGGGCCCGAGCACTCCTGGCTCCACGAAACAGGCCGGGTCGAGTACGTTTCCGCCACGGATGAGGAGGCGCTTGCCTGCTTCCAGCTCTGTGCACGGAAGGAGGGCATCATCCCGGCGCTCGAGCCGAGC
Source organism: Parvularcula lutaonensis (assembly GCF_014651915.1). GTDB lineage: Bacteria > Pseudomonadota > Alphaproteobacteria > Caulobacterales > Parvularculaceae > Parvularcula > Parvularcula lutaonensis. Next base: position 1,587,777 of record NZ_BMXU01000001.1, on the reverse strand, counting down.
CATGCCCTCGCCCGCGCCCTCGATGCCGCGGCGGAGATGGATGAGGACCAAATCCTCCTCCTCAATATGTGCGGCCGCGGCGACAAGGACGTCTTCACGGTGGCCGCCGCGCTAGGCGTCGACGTCTAGCCGCTCCTTCATGGACAGGAAGGGCTGAGGCGTTACGATCATCGCGTGGGTTCACGTGGGGATTCCTGATGCCGAAGCTCGTTGCGGCTTTTTTCGCCTGTCTTTCAGCAATTTGCAGCGCTGCAGCGGCCGCGCACCCCCATGACGGCACCTCCGAGGCGAAGCTCCTGCCCCTCACCAGGGGAGAGGAGGGCAAGCTGGTCGCGACGCTTCCCGCGCCCGGCGAAGACGGGACGGCCCTGCGGGTGATCCATGCGATGCGGCTGACCTCCGGGCTCGGCTCGAACCCGATCGGGCTCGACCGCGGCTGGGGCAATTCCGGCGAGATCGTCCGCTTTCGTGTCGCCGACGGCAGGGTCACCGCGGAGATCGAGAACCAGTTCTACCGTGCGCATACCGACAATCCCGACGAAGTTCGAGCCGTCGAACAGAGCTTCGCCCGCTCGATCATCTACTCCACCGACGTGATCGAGGAGACCGGTGACAGCGTGACCTTCGATATCAAACCGCTCTTGATGACCGACCTTCTCGGGTTGTCCGAGAGGCTGAAGGAAGATGGCAGCGGCGGCTTCACCCTCGACAAGGACCGTTCGCGTGTCGCACCGCGCGGCATACTGACCTTCCCGCTCAACACCGAGATCGACACGGAGATGACTTTCGTCTCCTCCGACCCCGGTCGTGAGGTTCGCCAGACATCTCCCTATCCGGGCGCGGTAACGCTGACGGTGCATCACAGCTTCGTGGCCCTCCCCGACGATGGCTATGAGACCCGCGAATACGACCCGCGGGTCGGGACCTTTGCCAGGCCGTATTACGATTTCTCGGCCCCGCTCGAGGAATCCGTCCAGAAGACCTTCGCCATGCGGCATCGTCTGACCAAGGACGATCCCCTCGTGTTCTACGTCGATAGCGGCGCGCCGGAGCCGGTGCGTTCGGCGCTTGTCGAAGGCGCCGGATGGTGGGCTGAAGGCTTCGCCGCGGCAGGCTTTCCTGACGGCTACCGGGTCGAGGTGCTGCCGGAAGGGGTTCACCCTCTCGATGTGCGTTACAACGTGATTCAGTGGGTCCACCGCCAGACCCGCGGCTGGTCCTATGGCGGCGGTATTTCCGATCCGCGTACGGGGGAATTCATCAAGGGACACGTCATTCTCGGTTCCCAGCGGGTGCGCCAGGACCGGATGATCTTCGAGGGCCTCGCCGGGACGGCGAAGACGGGTTCGGGAGAGGCGGACGATCCCGTCGAGCTGGCGCTCGCACGCATTCGCCAGCTCTCGGCCCATGAGGTCGGCCACGCACTGGGCTTCGGGCATAATTTCGCAGCCAGCCACAATGACCGTGCGTCGGTGATGGACTACCCGGCGCCCTGGGTGATTGAGGAGGACGGGGCGCTTGATTTCTCGCGGACCTATGATGCAGGGCTCGGTCCCTGGGACATCGCCACGGCGCGCTGGCTCTACGGCGAGGAGAATGGCGATGCCGTGATCGCTCAAGCCCGCGAGGCCGGGCTCCTCTATATCGAAGACAGCGAAGGCCGCGGCGTCGGCACGGCCCATCCTTTTGCTTCTGTCTGGGACAATGGTAGCGACCCTGTCGCGGAACTCGAAAATGTCATGCGTGTACGGCAAGTGGCGCTGGAGAATTTTGAGAGCGACCGTGCGGCGGAGGGGCGCAGTGCAGCCGAGCTGCGCCAGGTGCTGGTGCCGGTCTATCTCTACCACCGCTACCAGACGGCGGCGGCATCCAAGCTGATCGGTGGCGCCAGCTACCAATACGCAAAACTCGGGACCGACCCGGCGGAGGTCGAAATCGTCCCCGCAAGAGAGCAACGCACGGCGCTGGAGGCGATCCTCGAAACGGTCTCCCCTGAGGCGCTCGACATCCCAGCCCATGTTCTCAGCATGCTGACACCCCGCGCGGATGCGTTCCAGGGCATCAACCGCCGGGAGAGCTTTGACAGCGCTACCGCGCCGGTCTTCGACCATCACAGCGCGGCTGAGGCAGCGGCGGACATCACCTTCAGAGCGCTTTTCGCCAGCCGACGGCTCGAGCGCCTGGCGCAGTTCGAAGCCATGGAGGGCGAAACCCTAGGGCTGTCGGAAATGCTGGATACCGCGTCGGAGACCGTGACCGAAGCGGGCGGATCTGCGCTTGCGCAGCTCGTCGAGGCGCGCTTCGTCGCCGCCCTCATCGCTGCGGACCGTCAGGATGCGTCCATAGCCGTACGCGGCGCGCTTTGGGAGACGATGAGCGAACTCGAGCGGACCTTCTCCCGCAGCGATCCTGGTCACCGGCAGGTGCTGGCGGCACATCTCAGGTCCCATCTCGAAGCGCCAGCCCCGGCTCGCGCTCCCCGCGCGGAAGGCGCGCGGATCCCGCCGGGCAGCCCGATCGGCGAGGCCTGCTGGCATTGCGAAAGCTTCTAGTCTCCGCCCCGCGTCCCGGGCGGTCGGGAAAGCCTGTTCGGGAACGGAGTGCCTCCATCGACATGGAGGCCAAGGGATACACCCGCGACCCCATCCTGACGCGACAGGTCTTGCGCTTTTCCTCGCCCGGCGGCACCTGCTCAGGCGTGACCAGACTGACCGACACCTTCGCTCAGCTCAAAGCTGAGAAACGCACGGCCTTCGTCCCGTTTATCATGGCGGGCGATCCCGATCTCGCGACCTCCGAGCGCCTGCTCCACGCCCTGCCTGAAGCGGGTGCGGACGTGATCGAAGTGGGCTTTCCCTTCACCGATCCGATGGCCGACGGCCCGATCATCGCCGAGGCGGGCCAGCGCGCGCTGGCAGGCGGGCAGACGTTGAAAAAGACCCTCGAGATGGTGAAGCGCTTCCGCGCCGCCGGACACCAGACCCCGATCGTTCTGATGGGCTACGCGAACCCGGTTCTCCAACACGGTGACAGTTTCGCTCAAGACGCTGTGGACGCGGGTGTGGACGGCCTCATTCTCGTCGATTTGCCCCCCGAAGAGAGTGGCGAACTCGACGTGCAGGCGAAGGAGGCCGGCCTCGACATGATCCGCCTCGCCACCCCCACGACCCGCGACGAGCGTATCGACCGCGTGATCGAGCACGCCTCGGGCTTCCTCTATTACGTCGCCGTCGCCGGGGTCACCGGTGGCCGTTCCGCAGGGGCGGACGAACTCGGCGAGGCGATCACCCGATTGCGTGAGAAGACGTCCTTGCCGATCGCCGCCGGTTTCGGCATCAAGGACGCCCCGTCCGCCCACGCTGCGGCGCAGCATGCCGATGCCGTTGTCGTCGGTTCGGCCATCGTTAAAGCGCTTGAGCTAGAGGGGGTGGACGCAGCTGTCGCGTTGGCGCGCGAACTCGCCGCAGCCACGCATGCGCCTGGAGGGCAACAATGAACTGGCTCAGTGACATCACACCGCCTGGCATCAAGAAGATGTTCAAGCAGGACGACAACCAGGAGGCCCTCTGGACCCGGTGCCCGTCCTGCGAGCAGATGACCTTCAACCGTGACCTCGAGCATGAGCAGATGGTCTGCCCGAATTGCGGCCATCACCACCAGATCACGCCGGTCATGCGCCTCTTCCACCTCCTCGGCGAGGACTGGGAGCGGATCGAGCTGCCCGAAACCCCCGACGACCCCCTCAAATTCAAGGACACCAAGCCTTATTCCGCGCGGCTGAAGGACTACCGCAAGAGGACCGGAGAGCGCGACGCCCTGGTTGTCGGCAAGGGCAAGATCGGTGACCGCGGCGCCGTCGTCGCCGTCCAGAACTTCAAGTTCATGGGCGGCTCGATGGGCACGGCCATCGGCGAAGGGCTGCTGACTGCCGCTGACGAGGCCGTGAAGTCGCGCTCGGCGCTTATCGTCGTCACCGCATCGGGCGGCGCGCGGATGCAGGAAGGGATCCTTTCCCTGATGCAGATGCCGCGCTCGACCATCGCCGTGCAGAAGGTGCGCGAGGCGGGCCTGCCCTACATCGTCATCCTGACCAATCCGACCACGGGCGGGGTCACGGCCAGCTACGCCATGCTCGGCGACATCCATATCGCGGAACCGGGCGCACTGATCGGCTTCGCCGGCCCCCGTGTGATCGAGCAGACGATCCGCGAGAAACTGCCCGAGGATTTCCAGCGCGCGGAGTATCTCCTCGACAAGGGAATGATCGACCGGGTCACCGACCGCCGGGAACTGGCCAGGGAGCTGAGCGAGATCCTCAGCGTGCTGATGCCCCCACCGGAAATCGAGGTCCCGGTCGCCGCCAATGACGAAGCGTCGACAGTAGCCGGAGAAGACGGCCCGCTCGATGACACATTGCCGAAAGCTGCCGAGTAAATGAGCCAACACGCCGCCAAGGCAGAAGTCGAGCGGCTCCTCACCCGGTTCGAAAACACGAACCCGGCAGAGATTGTGCTGGGTCTCGACCGGATCGAAAAGGCACTCGGACGGCTGGGCGATCCGCATACGAAGCTGCCGCCCGTGATCCATGTGGCCGGGACCAATGGCAAGGGCTCGACGATCGCCTTCATGCGCACGATCCTTGCTGCGGCGGGGCTGCGCGTCCATGTCTACACCTCCCCGCACCTCGTCCGCTTCAACGAGCGGATCGTCTTGGCCGGCGAAGAGATCGGCGATGAACAGCTGGCCTCTGTCCTCGGTCGTTGCGAGGCAGCGGCCGGCGACCTGCCCCTCACTTATTTCGAAGCATCGACAGCGGCGGCTTTCCTGGCCTTCGCCGAGACTCCCGGTGATGTGGTGCTGCTGGAAACAGGGCTCGGCGGAAGGCTCGATGCGACCAATGTCGTGCCGGACCCCCGCGCCTGTGTCATCACGCCGGTGGGCCTCGACCATCAGGACTGGCTTGGCGACAATCTCGCGGAGATCGCCTTCGAGAAAGCGGGGATCATCAAGCAGGGCTCGACCCTGGTGACGGGCGCCCAGCGTCCGGAAGTCCTCGACGTCCTGCGCAACCGCGCGCTGGCACTGGGTGCTGACCAGCACATCCTTGGCGAAGACTGGCAGCTCGTCCGCGAGGGTGGCGGCTTCACCTATGAAGACGAGCGCGGCCTTTCCGACCTCCGGCTGCCACGCCTGATGGGCAACCACCAGATCGAAAATGCGGGTCTCGCCGTGGCCGCACTCAAGGCCGCGGGCCTTGCCCCTCAGGACGATTTCATCAGCATGGGGATCGAAGCGGCTGAATGGCCCGGACGGTTCCAGCGCCTGACGTCCGGGCCACTGACAGAAATTGTCACGCGCCATCTGGGCGACCCGGGCGAGCTGTGGCTCGACGGCGGGCACAACGCCCATGCGGCCCGTGCCCTCGCCCGGACGCTGGCCGATCTAGACGACCGAAGCCCGCGCCCCGTAGTCCTGATCGTGGGTATGCAGAAGAACAAGGATGCTCAGGATTTCCTTTCTCCCTTCGAAGGCCTTGCCTCCACGGTGCTGACGGTGAAAGCCGACAAGTCCGGCGTCTGGGAACCCGAGGCGCTTGCCGAAGAAGCAAGGAAAGCGGGGCTACCTGCCCAGCCCATGCCGTCGCTCGATGCCGCCCTCGAGCACGCGGTGAAGGCCTATGGCCGGTCGGGCGAAGGCCAGCCGCGCATTCTTATCTGCGGATCGCTTTACCTCGCTGGTGAAGTGCTGAAGAACAATTGCTGAGCCTCGAGAACCCCACCATGCCGAAAGTCCTGATCAAACGCCTGCCCCATGCCGAAGGCCTGCCGTTGCCGAGTTACCAGACCTCCGGCGCTGCCGGGGCCGACCTTGTCGCCGCCATCGACGAGCCGATCGTCATCGGGCCGGGCGCGCGCGCCATGATCCCGACGGGCCTGAAGATTGCCCTGCCCGAAGGCTACGAGGCGCAGGTCCGGCCGCGTTCGGGGCTAGCTGCCAAGCATGGCATCACGGTGCTCAACTCTCCGGGCACGGTGGATGCCGACTACCGCGGCGAAGTCAAGGTCATCCTGGTCAACACCAACTCGGCCAGCTCGCCCATGTCGGGGCGAGCCACGTCCTTCACCATCGAACGCGGCGACCGCATCGCCCAGATGGTCGTGGCCCCGGTGACCCAGGCAAATTTCGAAGTGACCGAGGACGATCTGCCCGAAACCCTGCGCGGCGAAGGCGGCTTTGGTTCGACCGGGGTCTGAGCCAGTGGCGGATCTCCGCCATAAACACCACCTTCTCCTCCCCGAAATCGGCGGTCAGGGCCAGAAGAAGCTGGCCGCCGCCAAGGTGCTGGTTATCGGCGCAGGGGGGCTTGGCTGTCCGATCCTCGCCTATCTTGCAGGGGCTGGCATTGGCACACTGACGATTTGCGACGGTGATCGGGTGGAGCTTTCGAACCTCCAGCGCCAGACGCTCTACACCGAAGACGACATCGGCAAACCGAAGGCCGAGGCTGCCGCGCTTCGTCTGCGCGCTATGAACAGTGATATCGCGGTTCGTGGTTGCTCGGAGATGTTCAGTTTCAGGAACGCTGACGAACTTGTAGAAAGCCACGATCTCATCATCGAGGGCATCGACCGGATCGCAGGCCGCCACCTCATCAACCGCGCCTGCCTTGCCGGAAACAAACCCCTTCTCTCCGCTGCCGCCTCCCGCTTCGAAGGCCAGGTTGCGCTTTTCCGTCCGGGTTCGGAGGATGATCCCTGCTATGCCTGCCTCGTTCCCGAGACAGCCGAGGAAGACGGCCTCTGCGACAGGGATGGCGTCATGGGGCCCGTCGTGGGCGTCGTCGGCAGCCTTGCGGCAGGGGAAGCCGTGAAGCTTCTCTGCGGGATCGATCCGCCCCTCACCCGCGCCATGCTGATCGCCGACCTCAAGCAGGGAACGGTGCGCCGCGTCACCCTCCAGAAGGACCCCGCCTGCCCCGTCTGTGGCTGAGCGACGCAGGAACGCGCGTGTTCATGTCCTGAAAAAATGCGAACTGGTCCGAGGCCTGCAAGGCAAGCGGCAATGGCCGTGTCGGCCTTTGTCACTGCAGTTTGATGTTTCACTGCGCGACAGCTTGCCCGGCATGGTGTAAGCAACTGCAAAATGATGAACCAGATTCTGCTTCATATCGCTGCTCAGGCGGCCAGCATTGCCCCGGAAGGGGCCGAGCCCGCGGCGGCTGCGCCGACCTGGCCGCTGATGCTGGTTTTCCTGCTCACGCTTGCCCTCGCCTACCGTCCGCGCGAGCGCTGATCGCGCCGGGATGAGGTGACGAGGCCGCCGGTCTTGCGCTAACGGGCGCGTGGAAACGCCCCTAGCGAAAGGAAGACGGCCATGCTGCTCCCGACCGACGATCCCATTGTCATTGCCTCGATTGCCAGGACCCCGATGGGTGGCCTGCAGGGCGAGCTCGCCGACCTGCCGGCTGCCAAGCTCGGCGCTGTCGCGATCAAGGGCGCCGTGCAGCGCGCTGGCCTCAAGCCCGAAGACATCGATGAGTGCCTGATGGGCTGCGTCCTGCCTGCCGGCCAGGGCCAGGCCCCGGCGCGCCAGGCAGCGATCCATGGCGGCCTGCCGACATCCGTCCCTTGCACGACCGTCAACAAGATGTGCGGCTCGGGCATGAAGACGATCATGATGATGGCCCAGGCCATCGCTGCGGGCTCGGTGAAGATCGGCGTTGCTGGCGGCATGGAGTCGATGACGAACGCACCCTATCTCCTGCCCAAGGCCCGTTCGGGCTACCGCATGGGTCACGGCCAGGTCCTCGACCACATGTTCTTCGACGGCCTCGAGGACGCCTATGAAGGCGGCCTGATGGGCACCTTCGCCGAGCTGTGTGCGGACAAATATCAATTCACCCGCGAGCAGCAGGACGAGTACGCCATCGCCTCGCTCGACCGGGCGCTGGCTGCCTCGGAAGAACAATTCAAGGACGAGATCGTCCATGTCAGCATCGACGCACGCTCGGGCACCATCGTGATCGAAAAGGACGAGCAGCCCTTCAAGGCTCGCCGCGAGAAGATCCCCCAGCTTCGCCCGGCCTTCCGTCGCGAGGGCGGCACCGTCACGGCGGCGAATGCCAGCTCGATCTCCGACGGCGCAGCCGCCATCGTCATGATGCGGTTGAGCGAAGCGGAGAAACGCGGGCACAAGCCGCTCGCCAGGCTGACCGCCATGACCAGCCACGCGCAGGAGCCTGCGTGGTTCACCACGGCACCCGTTGGCGCGCTGCAGAAACTCTTCGAGGCCGAAGGGACCAACCAGTCCGATTACGACCTTTTCGAGGTCAATGAAGCTTTCGCTGTGGTGCCGCTGGCGGCGATGGAAGAGCTCGGCATCAAGCATGACCAGATGAACGTGAATGGCGGCGCTTGCGCCCTTGGCCACCCGATCGGTGCGTCGGGTACGCGAATCGTTCTCGGTCTCGTCAATGCCCTCAGGCATCGTGGCCTGAAACGCGGTGCGGCCGCCATCTGTATCGGCGGCGGCGAAGCAACCGCTGTCGGCGTCGAACTGGTCTGAGCTCATTAGCCGGGGTCGCTCGAGGCCCCGGCGCGCCTATCCTGATGGCAGAGCATTCACAGGAGCCTGCCATGACCACCGTCCTCATCACCGGCGCGAACCGGGGTATCGGCCTTGCATTGGCCCGGCATTACGCGGGCGAGGGAGCACGGGTCCACGCCACTTGCCGCCGCCCAGCCGCGGCGGAGGAGCTACGCCGCCTGTCTGGCGACGTGAACATCCACGCCCTCGACACCACCCACCACGACGAGATCGCCACGCTGGCCGAGACGATTGACGAGGCGGTGGATATCGTCATCGCCAATGCCGGGATCTACGGCCCCGACCGGAGCCGTCAGAGCTTTGTCGAACTGGATGCCGATACGGTGCGGATGACGATGGAGGTCAACCTCATCGGCACGATCAAGACCCTTCAGGCATTCCTTCCGCACACGCGGCGATCACAGGAGAAGAAGCTGGTGGCGATCAGCTCGAAGGTCGGCTCCATCGCCGATGCCAGCGGCGGAGCAATCGCTTACCGCATGTCCAAGACAGCTCTCAACATGGCCATGTGCTGCGCGGCTTACGAGTTGAAGGGCGAGGGCATCGCCGTGGGAACACTGCACCCCGGATGGGTACGGACGGATATGGGTGGACCGAACGCCCTGATCGACCCCGACGAAAGCGCCCGTGGTCTGGTGCAGGTCATCAGGGACCTCAAGCCCGGCGATAAAGCGACCTATAAAGACTATAAGGGCGAGGATATTCCCTGGTAGGTCAGAGGAAGCTGTAAGGGTCGATATCGACCACCCGCCGCACGGCACTGGTCGGCTTCACCGTGCCCAGCCAGTCGGCGATGAACGCCTGCAGGTTCGACCGTTTGGTCCCCTTGACCAGGAAGCGTTGCCGGTAGACCCCGCGCAAACGGTAGAAAGGCGCAGGTGCCGGCCCCCAGACCTCGATTCCCTCGGCATGGGGAACAGCCTGCGCCAGGGCCCGCGCATCGGCCATCAGCTTGGGCTCTTCCTTGGCTGAAAGAATGAGCCCGGCGAGCCTTCCGAAAGGTGGCATGCCGATCTCCTCGCGGCTGAAAAGCTCAGCCTGCAGGAAGTCGTCTCGAGAGCCCGCGGCGAGCGCTGCAGCCACCGGATGCTGGGGCTGGTAGGACTGCAGGATCACGCTGCCCCTGTCCGCGGCCCGGCCCGCCCGGCCCGCAACCTGGCTCAGCACCTGATAGGTCCGTTCCGCCGCGCGCAGGTCGCCGCCTGACAGGCCGAGATCCGCATCAACGCCGACGACCAGTGTCAGCCCCGGAAAGTTGTGTCCCTTCGCCGCCGCCTGCGTCGCAACCAGGATATCGATCTCGCCGGCAGTCATCCGACTGAGAAGCTCTTTCGCCGAGCCCGGACGATCCACCGTGTCGGAGGAGAAGATCTCGATGCGTGCGTCGGGCCAGCGTTCCCGCGCTTCTTCCGCGACCCGCTCCACCCCCGGACCACAGCCCGCGAGCGTGTCCTCACCGCCGCAATGAGGGCACTTTTCGGGCTTCGGCATCGAAAAGCCCGTCTGATGGCAGACAAGACGGTTCGTATACTTATGTTCGACAAGCCACGTGTCGCTGTCGGGCGCGGTCATCCGCTCTCCGCAGCGGCGGCAGAGGGTCACCGGAGCATAACCGCGGCGGTTGAGGTAAAGAAGCACCTGCTTCTTCTGCGCCAGCGTGTCGTTGATCGCGGCCACCGCAGGCCCTGCCAGCCACCGCCCCTGGTCCGGCGGATGGGCGCGCATGTCGCAGACATGCACGTCAGGCATCACTGCAGGACCGAACCGGCTGGGCAGCATGACCCGCCGATAGCGCCCCTCTTCCGCATTCAGAACAGTTTCCAGCGACGGCGTCGCCGAGGCGAGGACGACAGGAAACTGCTGCCGCGCGCCCATGGCCACGGCCATGTCTCGCGCGTGGTAGAGGATGCCGTCCTGCTGCTTGTATGCAGGGTCGTGCTCCTCATCGACAACGATGAGCTTGAGATTCTGCCACGGCAGGAACAGGGCGGACCGCGCGCCGACAACAAGGCGGCAGGTGCCGTCGAGCACCCGCTTCCAGACCCTGCGCCTGCCTGCGGAGGACACGTCGGAATGCCAATGCGCAGGGGGCGCGCCGAAGCGCTCTTCAAGGCGCTTCAGGAAGGGGAGAGTGAGTGCAATCTCTGGCAGCATCACAAGCACCTGCGCCTGCGCATCTGCTTTCAGCGCAGCGGCGACGGCCTCGAGATAGACCTCGGTCTTGCCGGAGCCTGTGACGCCGTCGAGCAAGGCGGTGCCCTTCCCTTCGCCGATCAGCTTGCGGAGCTCTTCGGCGGCGGCGGCCTGGCCCTCTTCGAGCGCACGGCCGGGAAGGTGAGGGTTTGGCGGCGTGAACGGAGGATCGGGGTCGAACATCACCGGGACCAGCGCGCCTGCATCGGCGAGCCCCCGGACCACGCCCTCGGTCACGCCTGCTGCCTCGGCCAGCTCCTTGGCGGAGAGCGCGCGCTCCCCCGCGACGGCCAGCACGGCCTCCCGCTTCGGCGTCATGCGCAGACCCTGAGGGAGCGGAGCCTTGCGATAGCCTGTCTTGCCCTTGACCTCGGAAAGGCCCTGCTCGCCACGAACCACCATGCGCAGGATCGCGCCGCGCGGCACCATGTAATAGCGCGCGGCCCAATCGGCGAAATCGAGAAGCTGGGGGGCAAGAGGCGGCGCGTCGAAGCGCCTGACGACCGTCTTCAGTTTCTCATCGGGTACGGAAGGATCGCTCGCATCGGGCCAAACCACGCCGGTCACCTGGCGCGGCCCCAGCGGAACAGTGACAAAGTCGCCGGGTCTAAGATCCAGCCCTTCGGGCACGGCATAATCATAGCCATTGCCCGCTGGCATCGGCAGCAGCACCTTGACCCGCCGCTTGGGCACTGTCTCCGTCATCGCTGCGCGTTCTGCCTGCACGCCGCACTCCTACCACACCCTTGGGGGGCTGCCGATATTACAGCCCGCCCTGTGCAAAACCAGTGGAAAGCCGGTAAGCGGGCTGCATGATCCAGCGCTTGTCCCTGACCGCCGCCATTCTCGTCCTCGCCGCCTGCACGCAAGAGGGTACCGTCACCGACCCGGCACCCGCGCCGGAGGTTGTGGCGGAAACGGTGGATGAGCGGGCTGACAGCTTCGCGAAGATCATGGCTGACCATTGGGCACTGCGCCTTGAGGAAAACCCGGTCCTGGCCGAGCAGCTCGGCCATCCTGAAGGGCGCGGCCGTCTCTCCGATCCCTCGCTCGAAGGCTATTGGGCAGGCGTCGAGGCCCGCCGGGCGCTGCTGGAGCGCATGGACGCCATCGACGGCGAGAGCCTCGAAGGCGACGAGAGCATCAATTACCGGCTCCTGCGGCGCGAGCTCGAGGATGCTGTCGAGGCCGCCGAGCATCCGGGCCGCTATCTCACCATGACCACCTACTCGGCGCCGCATCTCAGCCTGGCGCGCGTGGCCGAGCGCGCGAACCTTCGCCGCGACGAGGATGTGGCAAGCTATCTTGGCCGGCTCGAAGCGATGCCCGGTTACATGGAGGCGGTGATCGCGCGACTGGCCGAAGCCGTCGATCAAGGCTGGACCCAGCCCTGCCAGGCCATGGTGGGGTTCGAGCGCACCTATGAGAGCCACATTGTCGACGACATCGACGCGTCAGTCTTCATGCAACCGCTCCTGGATAACCCACGCGTGACCGACGGCCAGCGCGAGCAGGCGAGGCAAGTGATCCGTGATGGGATCATTCGGGCCTTTCGCGACTTCAAGGAATTCTATGAGGGTACTTACAAGCCGGCCTGCCGCAGCGAAGCCGGTGTCGGCAGCCTCGATGGCGGGCAGGATTTCTACGCCTATCGGGCAAGGAGCTATACCACCACCGACATGACCCCGGAGCAGATCCATCAGATCGGTCTCTCCGAGGTCGCGCGCATCAGATCCGAGATGGAGGACGTCGCAAGAGAAGCGGGCTTCGACAGCCTCGCGGCCTTCCAGAACCATCTGCGTACGGATCCCAAATACTATCCGAAGACTGGCGAAGAGCGGATCGCCGTCGCTTCGACCATCGCCAAGCGGATGGACGGCCAGCTCGTGAATCTCTTCACCCTCCTGCCGCGGATGCCCTACGACATCCGGCCCATCCCGCTTGACGTCGCAGAAGGGACGACCACGGCCTATTATTCCGGCCCCGCTGCCGACGGCACCAGGGCGGGGACCTACTGGCTCAACACCACCAAGCTCGACAGCCGACCGCTTTACGAGCTTGAGAGCCTGACCCTTCACGAGGCGGTTCCGGGCCACCACCTTCAGATCGCGCTCAGCCAGGAACTCGACCTACCGGAGTTCCGGCGCTTCGGCGGCTTTACGGCGTTCACGGAGGGCTGGGGCCTCTATTCCGAACGCCTCGGCATGGAAGTCGGGTTCTATGACACGCCGGAGACCAATTTCGGGCGTCTCTCCTACGAGATGTGGCGCGCCTGCCGACTGGTGGTCGATACGGGAATGCATGCCAAGGGGTGGACGCGGCAGGAAGCGATCGACTTCATGCTCGAAAATACCGGCCTTTCGGAGGTCAATATCATCCGCGAGGTTGACCGCTACATCACCTGGCCCGGTCAGGCGCTTGCTTACAAGATTGGCGAGCTAAAGATCCGTGAACTGCGCGAGCGAGCCGAGAGCCGCCTCGGTGACGATTTCGACGTTCGCCTGTTCCATGACGAAATTCTCGGGAACGGTGCCCTGCCGCTGAGCATTCTCGAAGAACAGATCGACGCCTGGATCACCGAACAGGAGGAAAGCCTTGGAAGGAATTGAGGAAGCCACGACGGCCCTGCTCGAATTCCTGGCCTTCAGCATCGAGCTGATTGCCGGCGCAATTCTTGTTTTCGGCGCAGCCCGGTTCCTGTTCACCGTGGCCGTGCAGAGCCTGTCCGGCTCCCGCGGGATGAGTGAAGCCCTCGCTGACGCGCGCGTGCATCTCGGCGCTTATATCCTCGCTGGCCTCGAGTTCCTCATCGTGGCGGACATCCTGTTCACCATCGTCAACCGGTCCCTCGAAGACGTCATCGTCCTCGCGATCATAGCCAGCGTGCGGACTCTGATCTCCGTTTTCCTCAACCGCGAGCTCAAGGAGCTTCGCCAGCAGGGTGTCTCGTGAAAATCCTGTTCGTCTGTCTCGGCAATATCTGCCGCTCTCCCGCCGCGGAGGCCGTCTTCCGCAAGCGCGCTGCGGACCAGGGCCTCGACGCCGAAGTCGATAGCGCAGGCACCGGCGGCTGGCATGTGGGTACCGCGCCGGACCCTAGGATGATCAAGGCTGCCGCCGCGCGGGGCTACGACCTGAGTCCGCTCCGTGCCCGGCAGTTCAGCGATGGCGATGGCTATGAATTCACCCACATCCTGGCGATGGACAGCGCGAACCTCGCCCATATCGAGGACCAGCGTCTTCCTGACTGGACGGCGGAGGTCCGTATGCTGCTCGACCGGGACGTGCCGGATCCCTATTATGGCGGCGAGGATGGCTTCGACCATGTGCTCGACCTCCTCGAAGGCGGCATCGATACTCTGATCGGTGAGCTGAAGAGCCGTGCCTAGCGTGCTGTTCATCGGTCTTGGCTATTCCGCACGACCGCTCGCCCAGCGCCTTCGTGACCAAGGCTGGGACATCACTGCCACCACGCGCGACCGGACCAAGGCGATGGCGCTGGCTGGCGAGGGGTTCAGGCCCGTGGTCTGGGAAAGCCCTGCTCCGCTGCCCGCTTCGGCCGCTGAGGAGGCGGACGCCGTTATCGTCAGCACTGCCCCTAATGAAGGACAGTGCCCTGCGGCTACAGCGCTCGACGGCGTGAGCTTCTGGACCCGTCCGAGGGTGCTCTACCTCTCTTCATCGGGCGTCTATGGAGATTTCGGCGGTGAGTGGGTGGACGAGGACACCCCCTGCAATCCGGGGACGGAGCGCGGAAAGGAGAGGCTCGCCGCTGAAAACCAGTGGCAGGCCCTCGCCGATCGCACTGGTGCGGAACTCGTCCTCTGCCGCCTTGCTGGGATCTACGGACCCGGACGCAGCGCAGTGGATTCGCTGAGTGGCAACACACGAGGCGCCAGGGCCGGCCTCTCGCGCAGGCTGGTCAAGGAAGGCCAGGTCTTCAACCGCATCCACCGCGATGACATCGCCCGCGGGCTCTACGCTCTTCTGCAGGCGGACGAACCACCGTCCATCGTCAATTTCTCCGATGACCTTCCTTCGCCCTCGGCAGAGCCCATCGCCTATGCCGCCGAGCTGCTCGGAATCGATCCCCCACCGGTCGAGCGGTATGAGGACATCGAAGAGGAGCTGTCGCCGATGGCGCGCAGCTTTTACGCCGAGAACAAGCGCCTCAGGAACGATCGTCTCAAGGCACTTGTCGGCGACCTTCTCTACCCCACCTATCGCGAGGGCCTGAAGGCGGTCGCCGCAGCGCGATAGAAAGCACTCTCTGAAAGATACAGGAGCGTCCATCTCGGGCTGAGCCGGCGGCCATGGCAGGGGACTCAGGCATTGCGCCCGGCCAACCCGATACCCTTGGTATTGTGGCCCGAGCCCCCTCAGCAAAGGCCGACTGCACCATGCCCCGGGTCGATCAGGACCAGCCCAAGACAAAAGCGATCCCGGAGACGGAAGGCCTCCTGCGGCACCTTCGTTCTCCGGATTTGGCGCACCAACCAAAATGTCCCGCCACCGAGAAGGAGGCGGGACAGACACGCGCGCGAGGGGGAGAGACTACCGGACCTCGCGTTTCAGGAAGTCACGGATTTCCTCGGCAATGAAAGCGCCATGGCTCTCCAGAACAAAGTGGCCGCCATCGAGAAGATGAAACTCCATATTCTTGAGGTCACGACGATACGGGTACGCACCGTCATCGGGGAAGATGTGGTCGTTCTTCCCCCAGACCACGAGCGTCGGGGGTTGGAAGGCTCGAAAAAGCTCCTGCCACTGAGGGTACTGCTCAACATTGGTACGATAGTCATAGAAGAGGTCGAGCTGGATATCCTTGTTGCCAGGGCGGTCGAGCAAGAACTGGTCCGTATGCCATGTGTCAGGACTGATCAGCTCCGGATCAGGCTGGCCGTGGGTGTATTGCCATTCCGTCGCAGCCACTTCGAGGAAGGGCCGCAGGGCGTCGCGTTCCTGATCGGCGCCCGTCTTCCAATAGGCTTTGATCGGGTCCCAGAACTCTTTCAGACCTTCCTGATAGGCGTTGCCGTTCTGTATGATGAAGGCCTGCACGCGCTCGGGATTCTTTGCGAAGAGGCGGAAGCCTACCGGGGCGCCGTAGTCCATGAGGTAGACGGAGAAGTCTTCGACCCCCTTGGCGTCGATGAAGTCTTCGATGACCTCGGCGTAGTTGGCGAAGGTGTAGGCGAACTGGTCGCGAGCTGGCTGCTCGCTCGCCCCGTAGCCCGGATAGTCCGGCGCGATGACGTGAAAATCTCCGCTTAGCTCCGGGATCAGGTTGCGGAACATCTGCGACGAAGTTGGGAAGCCGTGCAGAAGAAGGACGGTCGGCTTCGAAGGATCGCCTGCCTCCCGATAAAAGACCTCGACACCGTCGATGTCGATCGTCCGGTGACTGACGAGACCGTGGGGGGCAACCACCTTCGTTGCGGTCACGGCTTGCGGCTCGCTGGCGAATGCGAACGGAGCGCCGACGATGACGGCGACGGTGGCTGCACCAACCAGGAAACGGCGAAGGGCGGGGGTTTTCTGACGTTGGGTGTTCATTTTGGTCTCTCTTGTTGACTTGGTCTCGTAGATTGTACCGACCGTTCGGTACATACGGTCTCCACGCCGTATGGCAAGGGGGCTGCTGCACTTTTCTGGACCGATTGGTTCAGTCCTTTGAAAGAAGGATCTTTTCCAGCCTGCCCAGAACACGGAAAAAGGGCTGGGACGTCCCGAGCGCCCGCGCGAGGACCAACGCGCCTTCGAGTTCAATCACCGCCAGCTCCGCCCGTTCGATGGCTTCCGCCCTTGTGGCGCCCGCATCCTGCGCCAGCTTTGCAAAGCCGGCCGTCATCGCTTCAGCCATCGCGGACGCCGTTCCGGGGAGAGCTTCCACGGCATCGGCAATGCCGAACAGATCGATCAGGCAGGCTTTGCTCCCTCCGCCGTAGAAGGATTCGAGTCCCTTTCTGGCCTCGGCGAGCCGATCAACGGGATCACCCTCGCCGTTGAGGCTGTCGAGGAATGTCTCGCGCACGCGATCGATGACATGCTCCCGCGCGGCAGCGGCCATGTCCTCTTTCCCCTTGGGGAAGTGGTGGTAGAGGCTCGACTTGCCGAGACCGCTCGCAGCGGAAAGCTTGGCCAGGCTGGCGCCACCGTAGCCAAACTTTCTGAACGTCTCCGTGATGGCGGCGACAGCATCCTCCTTGGTCACCTTCGGCTTGGGCATGGCAAGAACTCCTGTGAACCGTTCGTTCGGTACGTAGTGTCACAGCGCTCAGGAGAGAAGCCTCGACCTCCGCCAACGCCTCCATATAAAGAAAGCTTTATATCTGGCCCGAGCCTTGCTACCCGGCGGTTGGAATTCCGGGAGGCCCCGAGCCTCCCCATCGAATATTGGAGGCCCCATGGCTCAGGACTACGCAGTCAAAGACATCAGCCTCGCCGAATTCGGCGAGAAAGAGATCCAGATCGCCGAGCACGAGATGCCCGGCCTGATGGCGACCCGCCGCGAGTTCGGCGCCGCGCAGCCGCTCAAGGGCGCGCGCATCGCAGGCTCCCTGCACATGACCATCCAGACCGCGGTCCTGATCCGCACCCTCGAAGCCCTCGGCGCCACCGTGCGCTGGGCGAGTTGCAACATCTTTTCGACGCAGGACCACGCCGCCGCCGCGATCGCCGCGAGCGGCACGCCCGTCTTCGCCCACAAGGGCGAGACCCTGGAAGAGTACTGGGACTTTGCCGACCGGCTGTGGGAGTGGGAAGACGGCTCGCTCGCCAACATGATCCTCGACGATGGCGGCGACGCGACGATGCTGATCCTCGTCGGCAGCCAGGCCGAGACCGATCCTTCGATCCTGGAAAATCCGTCCAATGAGGAAGAGGAAGCCTTCTTCAACACGATCAAGAAGCGCCTTGCCCGTGACCCGGGCTTCTATTCGCGCGTCAAGGCTTCGATCAAGGGCGTGACCGAAGAGACCACCACGGGCGTCATGCGCCTCTACCAGCGCGCGAAAGAGGGCACCCTCCCCTTCCCGGCGATCAACGTCAACGACTCGGTCACCAAGTCGAAATTCGACAACAAGTATGGCTGCAAGGAATCGCTGGTCGATGCGATCCGTCGGGGTACGGACGTAATGATGGCCGGCAAGGTGGCCACAGTTGCCGGCTATGGCGATGTCGGCAAAGGCTCCGCCGCTTCGCTCCGCGGTGCGGGCTGCCGCGTCCTGGTCACTGAGGTCGACCCGATCTGCGCGCTCCAGGCTGCAATGGACGGCTATGAAGTCGTCACGATGGAGCAGGCAATGCCGCGTTCGGACATCGTGGTCACCGCTACGGGTAACAAGGACGTTCTGACGGCGGACCATATGCGCAACGCCAAGGACATGGCGATCATCTGCAATATCGGTCACTTCGACAACGAGATTCAGGTCGATGCGCTCAAGAACTACAAATGGACCAACATCAAGGACCAGGTCGATATGGTCCACCTTTCCGACGACAAGCGGATCATCCTCCTATCGCAGGGCCGTCTCGTGAACCTCGGCAATGCCACGGGTCACCCGAGCTTCGTCATGTCGGCGAGCTTCACCAACCAGACGCTGGCGCAGATCGAGCTTTGGGCCAACAACAAGGACGGCAAGTACAAGAACGACGTCTACGTCCTCCCCAAGCACCTCGACGAGAAGGTCGCGGCACTCCACCTTGAGCACATCGGCGCATCGCTCAGCAAGCTGACGGAAGAGCAGGCCGAGTATATCGGCGTGCCGCAGAACGGCCCGTTCAAGAGCGACGATTACCGCTACTAGGCGGCCTCGCGGCAGTTCAAGACAAACAAGAGCGCCCCGCGGGGCGCTCTTTTCGTAGGGCGGAACGCGGAGCGATCCGCCGTGGTCATGCGGCCAGCTTGGAAGGCGGATCGCTTACGCGTTCCGCCCTACTAATCTCATTCAGTGTTCTTGTTTTGACTCACTTGAACCCCTGACCTGATGGATTCAAAACTAAGGCGCCGCAGTCGTGCAAGGACTGCAGCGCCAGACTCTTACTTCTTACAAGGTTTGGGTTTCGAACGACGGTGCGGTTTCACCGGTACCGTTTTGGGCCCGGGCTTCGGCCCGGGCCTCACCGTCCGGGTTTTTTTCGTACAAGCCAATGTAATCACCTCCTTTCGATTCACACCCGAAAGAAGAAGCGATTCCGCAAGGGGGGTGGAGTCTTAGTTTTCCCGAATGGGGAAAAGCAACTAGCTACCCGCCGACCAGCTTCTGATAGCCGAGCTTCTTCGCGAAGTTTTTCACCCGCTGCTCTTTGGCGTAGTGATCGCGGGTGAGTTCGAGGAAGGGTTGCACCGCGGTCGGTTGGCCCATGGCCTCCGTCCGCTCGCGGAGCTTTCCCTGCTTGTTGAGCTCGGCCATCCACCATTTGGAGGGGCCGGAAAGGTGGGCGCATTTCGCCTTCTCGATCGGCTCGAACCCGAGACTTGCCGGGCCAGGGAATCCGAGCGCGATGGCGACACGCTTCACCTGCCCCCGCTGCCAGCAGAACCAGGCATCCTTGTCGTAATATCCGCCGCCCACCTTCATCGCGAGCGCGGCCCAGAAGATCGCCTCGATATGCATGAACGCCTCGAAGTCCTCTGTTCGCACATCGGCGACGAATTTCTCGAACCACGCCAGGTCGATCGTATCGGCCCGGAGCTGCGCAGCACCGATGTCCACGTGATTAGCGAGCGGATAGCCCGCATCGAGCGTCCGCCAGACAGCCTCCGGCGGATAGAGGCAGTTGTTCCGCTGCCACATCAGGAGGATGCCTTCCTCCGGCGTCGGC
Organism: Parvularcula lutaonensis; assembly: GCF_014651915.1. GTDB lineage: Bacteria > Pseudomonadota > Alphaproteobacteria > Caulobacterales > Parvularculaceae > Parvularcula > Parvularcula lutaonensis. The sequence continues at coordinate 1,568,151 of NZ_BMXU01000001.1, read as the reverse complement.
TCGAAACTGAAAGGGCCGGGAAAGTAAAGATCAGGATCGAGAACGATGATCTCATCCGAGCCTTCCGAGAAGAGAAGCGGGTCGGAGATCTTGCGCCAGCAGGGATGGCCCGTCCGGAACTTCCTGAGGCCCGGATACTCCGGCCACTGCCTTTCAGCCTCGGCTGCGCACTCTTCCTCGGAAAAGGCGCGCCAGCTCTTGCCCTCGGGGAAGCTATGCTTCGAGATCGCTGCGACGACCTTGGCCTTGTCCTCGGCTCCGTCGGTGAGGATGGTCAGCTCCACCGGCTCCAGCGCGTTCTGCAGCAGGGACGTGATCGCCTTCTCGGCATAGGGCAGCGCGAAGGCGCCCATGCACATGAAAGCGCGGCGTTTTTCGGTCATGGAACCTGTCCCTGGAACTCTGTCGCGGTGTATCTAACCCGTCACCCGTTTCCGGGCCACTAAAGCATCAGAGAGGCCGCCGCGCCTTGAGCGCCGCAGCAAGCGTGCCCTCGTCGAGGACGTCGAGCTCCCCGCCGACCGGCACGCCCCGCGCCATGCCGGTGATCGTCACGCCGAGGCCTTCGAGGCGCTCGGAAGCATAGTGCGCCGTGGTCTGACCATCGACGGTGGCGGGCAGCGCGAGTACGACTTCGAGCACCGCAGGCTGGCCTGCCCGCTCGGTCAGCTCCCTGAGGCGCAGGTCATCAGGGCCGACACCATCGAGCGGCGAGATCACGCCGCCGAGGACATGGTAGAGCCCGCGGTGCGCCCGCGCCCGCTCCAGCGCCCAGACATCGGAGACATCCTGCACGCAACAGATCACCGTCTTGTCACGGGTTTCGTCCGTACAGATCGAGCAAGGGTCCTGTGTATCCCAATTGCCGCAGACCGTGCAGGGCCGCACCATCTCATAGGCGCGCGCAATGGCATCGCCGAGCGGCTTCATCACGGCCTCGCGCTTCCTCAACATATGCAGCGCGGCCCGTGTAGCCGATCGAGGCCCATAGCCGGGCAGCTTGCTCAGCAAGCTGATAAGGTGATCGAGCTCAGGGCCCGCGGTGGTCCTGGGCATGGCCTCAGAAAGGCAGCTTCATGCCCGGAGGCAGCGGCAGGCCCGCCGTCATCTCTTTCATCTTCGCCGCCGACTGTTCTTCGAGCTTCGCCTTGGCGTCGTTGATGGCCGCCGTGATGAGGTCTTCGAGGACCTCCTTGTCATCCTCGGCGAACATTTTCGGGTCGATCTCAACCTTGCGGGCGTAGCCCTTGCCGTTCATCTGGACACGGACGAGACCGCCGCCTGCGACACCTTCGGCTTCCAGCGCGGTCAGGGCCTCTTGGGCTTCCTGCATCTGCTTTTGCAGGTTCTGGGCCTGCTTCATCATGTCGGTGAAGTTCTTCATGTCTTACTCCTTGCCGCCGATGGGGCGGACTTCGGCAATGGTCGCGCCGGGGAAGGTCTTGAGGGCCTCCTTCACCAGCGGATGGTTCTGGATCGCGGCGTCGCGCTGTTCCTTGAGGGTCGGCTCAGCCGCCGTGGCGCTGCCGACCTCGACGTCCCACGCTGCGCCGGTCCACTTGATGAGAGCGGCCTGGATGCGGCCCGCGAGGTTGTCCTCGGCATCATCCGTCGGTGCAAAGACGATGCGCTGGCCCTCGAAACTGACGAGGCGCATTTTGCGCTCGATGGCGTTCTTGAGCCTGAGCTCGCCATGCTCGGCGGCAAGCGCTGCAATCTCCTTGAGGCTCGATGGCAGCCTATCGCCAGGCTCTGCGGCGGGCGCAGGCTCTTCCGCGCGCTCAGGCTCCGGCGCGTGTTCGGCGGCCGCCGCCTCAGGCTTTCCCGGCGGGACCGACGCCCCCGCGATCACCTCGCCGGGTGTTGGAAGCCGCGAGGCAAAGGCGAGGCGAATGAGGCCCACCTCTGCCGCAGCCGCCGGGTCAGGCGCACCCTGCACTTCCCTAAGCGCCGTCATCAGGAGCGACCATGTCCGGGTCATCGCAGGCAGCGAAAGCTCCGCAGCCAGACGTTTTGCCGCCGCAGCGTCGGCTGTCCCCGCAGGGCCGTGGGCAGCAGCATCCTCGCCAGCCGCCTTCGTGCGCGTCACAAGATGGGTCACGTCGAGAAGGTCTCGAATGACCTCGGCAGGATCCGCTCCGTAATCGTATTGATGCCGGAACAGCCGCAGCGCCTCCTTGCTGTCGCCCTTCAGCACCGCCTCGAGCAGCGACCAGCTGTAGCCGCGGTCGGCAAGGCCAATCATCCGTCGCACGGCGTCCGCCTCAATGGTATCGCCCTGCCGCGAAAGGATTGCCTGGTCGAGGAGCGAAAGGCCGTCGCGGACTGATCCCTGCGCCGCGCGACCAAGAAGCTCGAGCGCCTCTTCCTCCGCCTGCACCCCTTCCTTCTCGGCAATACTGCCGAGATAGGTGCCGAGGGTCTGGGCGTCGAACCGGGCAAGGTCGAAACGCTGGCACCGCGAAAGCACCGTGATCGGAACTTTCCTGATCTCCGTCGTTGCAAAGATGAACTTCACATGGGCCGGGGGCTCTTCGAGGGTCTTGAGGAACGCGTTGAAGGCGTTCTTCGACAGCATGTGGACCTCGTCCACGATGTAGACCTTGTACCGGCCCACCGTCGGCGCATAGCGCACGCCCTCGATCAGCTCACGGATGTCATCGACGCCGGTGCGCGACGCGGCGTCCATCTCGATGACATCAGGATGCCGCCCTTCTGCAATGGCGCGGCAGTGTTTGCCCTCCACCGCCATGTCGACGGTGGGGCGATCGATATCTTCGGTTTCGTAGTTGAGCGCCCGCGCCATGATCCTGGCGGTTGTCGTCTTCCCCACCCCCCTGACGCCGGTCAGGATGAAGGCATGGGCGATGCGGTCCGCCTCGAACGCATTGCGCAGGGTGCGGATCATCACGTCGTGGCCGAGCAGGTCGTCGAACGACGTCGGCCGGTATTTGCGCGCGAGGACTTGGTACGGGGTTTGTTCGGTCACCGCCCCTCTTAACCAAAGGGCCCCCTCGGGGGAAAGGGGCAGGGGCGGCTTGGTCGCGCCTTGTTTTCCGAAGGCAAGGAGCCGCTAAAAATCTCGCCTTAACCCCCGGACATCCGGCACCCGGCAACATCCTTCGCGTGTTGAAGGGCTTTGTTCAGCACGTCTTAGGTGCGCCTCGACTAAGGCTGGAATCTGGCGGAAAGTGGGCACAGGGTTGGGGAGAAAGGGAGCTTCTCCATGACGTCGTTTCGCGTGGCGCACCTGCACGAGCAGGGAAATGACATGATCATCGTCCCGCTGGGTGAGGAATTTGGCGACAAATCCCTGATCGAGCAGGAACAGACCATGGGCGTCCTGCGCAACGCGGCCAAGTCGTCGGGCCTGCGCGGCGTCGTCATCCCGATCTGGCCCGAAGCGGAGAAACTGCGCTTTCTCGCGCCCAAGGTCTGGCACCCCTATTTCAAGCGCATGACCTGGGACTGGCTGCGCGCCAATCTCAACACCGAGATCGAGTTCTAGGCTTCCTCCGCCGGGGCGAAGCTGAACACCTCGCCAATCGGTTTGCCGAACGCCTCGGCGATGAGGAACGCCGTCTCGAGGGACGGGGCGTATTTGTTCTTCTCGATCGCCGCGATGGTCTGGCGGGTCACGCCAACCTTGTCGGCCAGCTCCGCCTGGGTCATCTCGCCCGCGTGAAACCGCAGCTCCCGCACACGGTTCCTCAGGCGACTCTTCGCCTTCCTCATGCCGCCATCCGGTAGAGGACAGCCTTGGCCAACGCCTTGACGAGCGTTGCGCCGAAGAGGCCGAAGAAAGCGATATTGGCGAGCAGCACATCGTCCTGGGCGAGGCCGTAGGCGAGGATACCCAGCACGACGGCCGTCAGGGCGGCCTCGCTGATGCGGTCCGTCCGGCGGTCGACGAGCAGGTCCCGCTCGTCGCTCCTGTCTGCGTCCCGACCGCCCGTGATCGCAATCATGATGTGCCCGATGATCGCCAGCACGACGAACGAGATCGTGGCACCGAGCACGGTCGAAAACGCAGCGATCCTTGGTCCGCTTTCGAGGGCATGCGCCGCATGAAGCCCGAGGGTGAACAGGGTCGACAGCAGGATCACAAGATTGCTTTTTTCGCGAAAAGACATGGCGGCCTCCTTCAGGCGCTGGTGCGATAGAGAACGAGCATCACAAGACCGCTGACGATCTCGATGCCGAGAATGGCGAGAAAGATGCCGTTGGCGAGGGCGTAGTTGCCATTGCCAACGGCCAGCCCGAGGACCCCGAAGCTCAAACCGAGATAAAGAAATCCTCGGAAGCTCTGGGACATGAGCGCGATGCGATTGTCCCGCTCGTCGACCTGACGCGCCTTGGGGCCCAAGGCCACGATCCCGCCGGCCAGCACGGCCGAGGCCACGATGATTGCCAGCGTCACCGCCAGCATCTGCCAGCCCGTCTCCGCCGCAAGACCCCGTGCACGCACCTCCTGCGCAAACCACGCACCGGTCGCAACCAGCACGGCGAGCACGGCCAGCGTCACTTTCTCACGAACGACCATCGGTCTCTCCCTTCGCTCCGCTCCCTCATGATGTAGATAATACCGGACAGTATGCAAGATATTTTTTACATCAAGTCACGCAGAGCAAACATCGGCCAGTGCATCCGGCTGTCTCAGCGGGCGTTCTGGTGGTCGCGGATGGTGTCGCGAATCTTGAGGGAGAGGATGAGCGACGCGAGGGCGAGGGTGATGAGGTTCGCTACGATCATCGGCCATGACCCTAGGATGGCGCCGTAGACCAACCAGCACGCCACCCCGACGGTGAACATCGCATACATGGTGAGTGAGATGCCCTCGGTCTTGCCTGTGCGCAGCACGAGCAGCGCCTGGGGCACAAAGCTGGCCGTCGTCAGCACGGCGGCAGCAAAGCTGAACCAGAAACCGATCATAGGGGGGATTGCTCGACGCTGTAGGCGGAGAGCCGACACGACCCGCAGCGAAACTCGTTACGGCTGCTTCCTTCCGGACCTGACCGGGTTGGCGAGGACTGCGTCCGCGCGACTCTCCTAGGGCTGCATATCGCCAAGGGGCGGCGTTTCCGCAAGGGGGTCTTCCGTCACCTCGGCAAGAAAGGGCTCGACGGCCGCAAGGAACTGCGCGGGGTCTTCTTCCATCGGGATGTGGCCGAGCTCGTCGAAGATGACGGCCTGCGCATTCGGCATCCGCTCGGTGAAGATCGCGGCGTTCTCCACGGGGATCAGCCGGTCCTTGGCGCCCCAGACGACGAGGGTCGGCTGTTCGATCTCGCCGAGACGGTCAGAGAGGTCCTGCCGGGGGCTCGTGAACTGGTCGCCTGCCGCCTGGCGGTTGCCGGGGAAGCGCAGGAGCTCCCAGTAGCGATCCACCATCTCGTCGGTGACCACCGCCGGATCGCCTACCGTATCGACCAGTGATTGCCTGATCGCGGCTCGGGGCGTCAGGCGTCGCATAGCAATCCTTCCAAGGGGCGACTGGAGGAGGCGGAAGCCAAGATTGCTTTCCGGCTTCACCGCGGCAGGGATGCCCGCAGCATCGACCAGGACCAGCGCCCTCACCCTGTGCGGGTTCTCCAGGGCATCTCGCCAGGCAACCCAGCCGCCCATGGAATTGCCGACCAGGACCGCATCGCTCACCCCCTCGGCCGCGAAGATGGCGTCGAGGCCATCCGCCATGCCGGCATAGGTGTAGTCGCGCTCGGGGTGCGGACCCGTCAGGCCATGACCCGGCTGGTCATAGGCAATGACCCGGTAATCGTCGGAGAGCCCGGCCATCACCTCTTCCCATGTGTGAAGGCTCGCTGACGTCCCGTGGATGAAAATCACGACCGGCGCGTCTTCAGGGCCGGCGGCCCGGTAGTGGATCCGCATCCCTTCCGCGGAGTCCGCGAAACGCGCCTCGGTGCCGCCATACTTCGCCATCATCAGCTCGGGATCGGTCGGCGGGGTCCAAAGGTAGACGACCGCGCCGCCGACCAGCGCGCCGAGCCCGCCGAGTATGATCCAGAAAAGCCGTTTCATCCCGTGTCCCCGCATCGCCTGATCGCTTTGGCGAGATCCTCCGTCGCGCGTAGCCTGTAGGTCCGCCCGCCAAAGGCATTGATGGCAAAACGCCCCTCCCCGGCAAGCAATGGCTGCAGCCATTCGGCGGATGTCTTCACAGTGATCGAAGGCAGGAACTGCTTCCCGGCCACGAAGTCGAGAGCCGTCGCACCTTCTTTGGTGACGAGGATGAGCGTCCGGCTCGACCGGCGGTCCTCAGCGATCCAGAGGCCGGTCTGGTCCGTGTCCCCGGTCACGGTGAAACGGACCTGTCCGTTCGTGTTCTCAGGGCAGGCGAAGTCGATCAGCTCGGGCAGCCGTGTCTCGGTCTTGCCTTCAGGCCAGAACAGGATGCCCTTCCGCCCGCGCGTCTCCCAGGTCCCCTGCGTGAGCGGGCCATCGAGGGACGGGGTGTTCAGCGGAGTGATCTCCTCGGCGCAGGCTGCGAGGACGACAAGAAGGGCTGGAGCGATCGAGCGAAGCATGATGCTTCGTAGGATGATCCGTGAAATGGAAAAAACCCTTGAACCATGCCTTGGTTTGTATTACAAACTACTCTGCCGTAATAAGGGGGCGACCATGACGAGCAGCCAGACCGACGATCTCAGCTTCGTGCGCCAGATGGCCGAGGCCGGCCGCAACGCGCCACTCCTCGGCGGCAGGTTCTTTGTCTTTTACGGCGTTCTCATCCCGATCGCCTATGCGGTGCAGTGGATGGTGCTGTCAGGGGAGTTTGGTCTTCCCTATGCCGTCATCGGGTGGAACTGGCTCGCTTTCGGCGCCGCTGTCGCCGTCGGGATGCCCCTGCTTTTGCGCACGATCCGCAGGAAACCCGGTCGCGGCACGGCGGGGAACAGGGCGGAGGCCGCAGCATGGATGTTCGCGGGGTTCACCATCGGTGCGTTCTTTCTCGGCGTGCTCATCGCCAACCTGATCGGCGCGACCAGCCAGATTGCCTTCGACTACATCCTCGCGGTTGCCTTCACCGGCTACGGCATCGCGCTTTTTGTGACGGCGTCCCTTGCAGGCACCTCTTGGCTGAAGGTCCCCGCCTATATCTCGATGGCTTCCGTGGGGATCGTCCCGGTCCTTGCGGGGCGGCCCGATGTCTACCTCTTCGGCGCGACCGTGGTCCTGCTCGTCAGCCTGTATCCCGGCATCCGCCTGATGATGGCCGAGCCAAAATCCCTTCCTGCCGAGGACGCATGAGCGAGGGTTTCGATGCCGGGCGTCTCGACGATGCGATCCATGGACGCCTGCGGCTTGGGATCATGGCCTACCTTTCCCAGGCAAGTCCCGCGACCTTCAACGAGCTGAAAGAGACCACCGGCGCGACCGGCGGCAATCTCTCCACCCATCTGAGGAAGCTCGAGGACGCAGGCTATATCGAGCAGGTGAAGAGCTTCGAGGGCAGGAAACCGCTCACCACCATCCACCTGACCGACAAAGGCCGCGCGGCGTTCGCGGACTATCTCGACGCCCTGAAGCCGCTCCTGGGCGGCTGAGCCTTCACCGCTCTTTCATAGCGCTCCGGCAGGGCGTTAGGTTCGAAAGAGAAACCGTCAGGGCGCCCGATGCTGCACGACAATCCCAATGCCTTCACCGCCAATCCGCTCGACAAGGCGGGGGTCCAGCGCAAGGACAAGGACTGGCTTGCAGCCCAGGCGAGGAAGCCCGAAGCCCGCCTTCTCCTTTTCTATCGCGGCGAGCTGCTGATCGACCGCCAGCCCACGACATCGCAGATCCAGTGGCTGGCGATGGATGCGCTCCGCACCCTGCCAATGGACCGCGAAACGGTCCTGCTCGGCCTGTGGGACGGCGCGCCGATCTACGCCGTTGATGCGTCGCATGCCGAGAAACCGCCATTTGCTGACATTGCGAGCTACGCCAATCTCAGAAACGCCGCGCCCTTCCTTCCGCCCCAGGAACTCGCGGTCGCCGGGCAAGGCATGTGGCTTCTCAACTGGCACCGCCAGCACCGTTTCTGCGCCTATGAGGGCGACCGCACGGTCTCGGCCGAAGGCGGCTTCAAGCGGATCAACGAACGAACGGGAGCGGAGCATTTCCCGCGCACCGATCCCGTCGCCATCGTCCTGCCGATCCACGGAGACGAGATCTGCCTTGGGCGCTCACCCCATTTCCCCGCAGGCTTCATGTCCTGCTTCGCCGGCTACATGGAGCCGGGCGAAACGCTCGAACAATGCGCAGAGCGCGAGCTTTTCGAGGAGGTCGGCCTGCAGGCGACCTCGATGGGATACATCTTCAGCCAGCCCTGGCCCTTCCCCCATTCGCTGATGATGGGTTTCTTCGCGGAGGTTGCCAGCAAGGATCTGACCCTCGACCCCACCGAAATCGAGGAAGCCCGCTGGTTCTCCCGCAAGGAAGCGGAGCTGGTGATGAATGGCGAGCACGCGATCCTCTGCCCGCCGAGGCAGGCCATTGCCCATCAGCTCATCAAGCTGTGGCTGGAGCGAACCGCTTGATGCGCCGGGTCGCAGCGACCACGTCAAAGGCGCACGCAGCGCGGAGGGCCCCATGAGCCCGCCAGACAAGAAGAACGACCACCGAACCGGGGATCTCGAGCCGTTCCATGCTCGCGACCTGAGGAGGGTCAGCGACAAGGAGCTTTTGGGTCCCGACTACAAGGAATGGCTGCGCAAGCGCCGGTCCGGCATCGACGAGACCCTGCGCAAGGGCCGCGAGACCCGCAGCCGCGCCGAGAAAGCGATCGAGGACGCCGAGCGCATGCTTGGGAAGTCGGAGGAGGTCTTCGGTGACGACAAGACGTAGCCCGTCCTGGCTCGACAGCGTTCGCGAGTTCGCCCTCGATACCCTCCCCGGCTCTGGCGCCGCCCGCGCCATCTACGGCCGCATCCGCGCGGAAATCCGCAAGGACCTCGAAGACGAGCTCGATGCCCTGATGAAGGAACGTGAGCGAGACCAGCAGACGATCGCCCGGCTCGCCGAAGTGGTCGAGCGCCAGCAGGCCCAGCTCGAGCGGGCCACCGAGCGCTTGGTGCCGGACAAGGTCGAGGCTCAGGCCTCGCGGCTGACCCGGTAGGGATCCGCAGCGAAAACGCCGATCACCTTCCGGTCGGTGGTGAAGTATTCGAGCTCTTCAAGGGCCCGTGCCATGGCCGGGTCGTCCGGGTGGCCCTGGGCTTCTGCCTGGAAACGGGTGGCCTCGAAGCTGTGGTCTTCCTGATAGCTTTCGAGCTTCGTCATGTTGACGCCATTCGTGGCAAAACCGCCCAGCGCCTTGTAGAGCGCGGCCGGGATGTTCCTCACCCGGAAGACGAAGCTCGTCAGCATCGGCACCGGGCTCCGCTTCGGCCAGACCACGCCCTCTTCCGGCACGAGGCGCAGGAAGCGGGTCACGTTGCGGTCCTCGTCCTGGCAGTCAGGCTGGATGATCTTCAGGCCATAGCGTTCGGCCGCGCCGCGCGGGGCAATCACCGCCACGGTGGGATCGGGATTGTCCCGCAGCTCTCTTGCGGAACCCGCCGTGTCGCGCGCCGCCTCGGGCAGGTAGCCGCGCTCGCGGATAAATCTCCGGCATTGCGAAAGGGCCATCGGATGGCTGCGCACGGTGCGAATCTTCGCGGGGTCGGCGTCAGGCAGGGCCATCAGCTGCATGTGAACCGGAAGGAAATGCTCGGCCACAGCCGCAACCTGGCGGTCAGGCAGCAGGCGGTAGACGTCATCCACACGGCCGGCGAGGGAATTTTCGACCGGCACCATGGCCGACTGGCATTCCCCCGCCGTCACCGCCTGGAAGACCTGGTCGAAAGTCGGAAAAGCCACAGGTTCATAAGCCGGTGCGAAGGCTGCACAGCACAGCTCGCTGAAGGCTCCGGGCTCTCCTTGGTACGCAATCTTCGCCACGCAGCGACTCCTTAAACAAAATCCCCGAATTCGGTGCCAATCCGCGCGTTGCGGTCTGGAGGTTCGGCGGCTATGTGCGGCGCAACTCACAGAGCGTTATCGACGCCGTCAAGCGAACTGAAGGTCCGGCCCGTACAATGAAAGACCCGCTTTTCACCAACAAACTTGCAGCAGCGATCCTGATCGTGCTGCTCATCTTCATCGGGCTTCCGGTGATCATCAACACGTTCGTCACGCTCGCCAGTGGGCATCATGGCGACCATCACTTCGATGAAGAGAACCCGTTCGGTCTCGCCTATACGCCTTATTCAGAGCTTGTCGGCGCCCCTGCCGCTGCCCAGGAGGAGGAAAAAGTCTCCCTCGGCTGCCTCCTCGCCGAAGCCGATCCGGAGCGCGGCAAGCGCGGCGCCGGCATCTGCGCTTCCTGTCACAGCTTCGACCAAGGCGGTGCGAACGGCACCGGTCCGGCGCTCTGGAACGTCGTCGGTCGCGACATCGCCAGCGTCGAAGGATACAGTTACTCCTCGGCCCTCGCTTCGATGGAGGGCGAGTGGACCTACGAAAAACTCGACCAGTATCTCTATGACAGCCAGGCTTATGTCCCGGGCACCCAGATGGCGCAGAAGATCCGCAAGGATAACAAACGCGCCGACATTCTTGCCTATCTCGGCACCCTGACCTCGGGCGACCCGGTCCCCTTCCCCGAATGCGTCACTTCGGAGGAGATGGCCGAAGGCGACACGCCAATGGAGGAAGCGGCTGAAAGCGCTGCTGACCGCGCCGACTTCGAAGTGCCTGGACCAGGCGAGGCCGAGCTCGATGACAGCACGGTCAACACGATGGAGGATGTCCAGCCCACCGCCTCCACCGATGACGAGCCGTCGGAGCGCTAGGCGTTTCCCCCAGCGAACGTGAAACAGGCCGCCCTCGGGCGGCCTTCTTTTTGTTCCGGTGGACAGAGATCAGTAGTAACCGAGATCCGCGGACCGCTCGCTGGCATCCACCGCGGCAGCGAAGCGGTCGATGAATTGCGACCCCTCTGCCGTCTTGCGCACCAGCACCACCCGGCGGTCGCCCTGGTCGCGCTCCCGCTTCACGAAACCATGGATCGACAGCGCGTCGAGCGCCCGGCTGATCGCTGGCTTGGGCACTTCGAGGTCTTCGGAAAGACGACGCACGGTATGCGGCCCGGGTGTCAGGTAGACGGTCAACAGCAGCGCCCACTGGCGCATCGACAGGTCAGGCTGGTCGTCACGAACAAGCTCCACCATGACATCCCGCCACGGCGTCAAAAGATCCTGCTGGCTCATTACGCACTCCCGTTCGCGCCATTTCGTAAACGAAACAGCCGAGATGGAACAAGACTTGACAGCCCGGTTGAGCGAGCGACCTTGAAAACTCAGCCGCGCAGAATCTCGTTGATACCGGTCTTGGCGCGCGTGCGCTCGTCCACGGTTTTCACGATCACGGCACAGGCCAGCGACGGCCCGCCCTTCTCACTCGGCAGCGTGCCCGGCACGACCACAGCGTAGGGCGGCACCTCGCCATAGCTGATCTCGCCCGAGGCACGGTCGACGATCTTGGTCGAAGCACCGAGGAAGACGCCCATCGAGATCACCGCGCCCTCGCGGACGATGACGCCCTCCGCAACTTCCGAGCGGGCACCGATGAAGACGTTGTCCTCGATGATGACCGGCCCTGCCTGCAGCGGCTCGAGCACGCCTCCGATGCCGACGCCTCCCGAGATATGGCAATCCGCGCCGATCTGGGCGCAGGAACCGATCGTCGACCAGGTATCGACCATCGTCCGCTCACCGACATAAGCGCCGATATTGACGTAAGACGGCATCAGCACCGCGCCCTTGGCAATGAAGCTCCCCCGGCGGACGGCACAGGGGGGAACGGCGCGGAAACCCGCGGCTTCGAAAGCCGCCTGGTCCCAGCCCTCGAATTTCGAGGGCACCTTGTCGAACCAGCGACCGCCACCGGGTCCGCCGTCAATGGGTGCGTTGGGCGTCAGGCGAAAGGACAGAAGCACCGCCTTCTTGAGCCACTGATGCACCGTCCACTGACCGTCTTCCCGGGAGGCAACGCGAAAGCTCCCGTCATCAAGACCGGCAAGGGCAAAATCCACCGCATCGCGGACTTCAGCTCCATCGTCACCGCTATCAAAAGCGGCATCGATGATCTCGCGGGCCTGGTTCTCGTTCATGCTGTCTCCGGTTGTTCTGTCGTCAGCGCCCTGAGGAAAGATGTCAGGTCGCCCGTGATGTGATGGATATGCCCTGCATCCTCATGCCCGGCGCCGGGCCGTTTCGATGCCGGTTCGTCTTCGATCCACGGCGCGTCGGTCGTCACGAGCACGGTCGTCATGCCTATCTCGTGGGGAATTTCGAGGTTCACCACCATATCCTCGAACATGGCGGCCTTGGCCGGATCGAGTTTTGTCCGCTCACGGAACAGGTCGTAGTTCTGGGCATGGGGCTTGGGCACCCAACCGCCCATTTCCACATCGAAGATATCATCCATGACATCCGTGAGGCCCAGTGCGCCGAGGACATTCTCCGCATGCTTCACGCTGCCATTGGTGTGGACGAATTTCCGCCCCGGCAGCGCGAGCAGCGCCTCGCGCAGGCCCGGATCCACTGTCAACGGATCAAGGCTGATCTCGTGCACATAGTCCATGAAGGCATGCGGATCGACGTCATGCTCCTTCATCAGCCCGGCCAGGGTTGTGCCGTGCTCCACATAAAGGTCCTTCTGCACACGGCGCGCCTCGGCATGATCGCAGCCGATCACCTCCATAACATAGGCGGTCATCCGCTGGTCAATCTCCGCAAAGAGATTGCAACCTGCAGGGTACAGGGTGTTGTCGAGGTCGAAGACCCAATCGGTGACGCCGTCGAAGCCGGCCTTCAGCGGACCAGTCACTGCGCCGGGGCGGGTTCGGGCGCGGGCTGATCGGCCTGCTGCACGAGATCCTGGTTGAACTGCTCGGCCCTGAAGACAAACGTCCACGCCTTCTCCCCACCGGTATCGATGCGGCGGAACCGCGCTGTATCGAAGCCCGACTCTTCGCAGGCGATGTCCGAGCGGGCGTCGAACTGCACCGCGGCGACGCAGAACTGCGTGTCGCCCCCGGCAAGGGTCAGCTCCTGGTCTTCGGCCTGCATGATGCCATAGACGTAATAGGGTTCAGCCGTCAGCGCGCCGCGGCGGACCTTGGCGCAGGAACCCGAATCCAGCAGCCACCAGCCTGACGATCGGTAGCCTTCGCTCCCGTCCGCGGGCTGGGCGAAAGCGGCCCAGACAGGCAGCATCGTTTCGTTGCAGAAAAAGAAGCCGAGCTTGGCGTCCTCGTTGTTCGCCTCGGTGATGAGCGCATCGATCACCTGGTTGTCGACCACGCCGTCCTGGCCGAGGCCGCGCGAGCGCCTGTACTGGCGCAGGGCAGACTTCGTGGTCGCGCCGAGCTGGCCGTCGATCGTCCCGATGTCGAAGCCTACGTCTGAAAGAAGACGTTGCACGCCGGCGATCTGCGCCTGGTAGGTGGTGTAGTTGTTCTCGTCGGTGAAATCGGTGGTGTAGTTGCCACCATCTTCCCCCGTCACGTCGACGGCGTTGAAGTCGCGCGTGCGCTGGGGGTCCTCCTTGCAGACCGACTGGTCGCGAAGGGTGAACAGGCTGTCGTTCTGGACACAGAGCGGCGTTTCACCGGACCAGGTCTTGAGGTCCCCCCGGTGCCCCGGAATCGCTTCGGCATAGACGTAATAGCGGCCCGGCTGGACGTCGGCGGAGATGACCGTCTTGCACTCGCCGGGGCGAAGCCGCCACCAGCCGCGCGTCAGCAGGTTCTCCTCCTCCACGAAACCGAGCGACGCGGAGAGCGCATAACTCGTCTTGTTGCAGAGTTTATAGTCGGCCTTCGCGGCGCCGCCGAAACCGGCTGCCCCGAGTGCCAGGAGGACGAGACCGACAAGTCCCGGAAGTTTGCGTGTGATCGTCAAGGCAGCCCCGTCGCCGTTCACCATAGGCTTCCAGAGCTTGTCCTTCATTCGCGCCCGCCGATCAAGCATTCCCGCGCCTCACGGTCCAAACTGTCATCTGGAAGGACCGGCGAGCCCTCTGGCGGAGCCTTTGCCTCCCCCGCTCCGGAGGGGCAGCCGCAGCGATGGGTCTTGGCGGCGCGTTCGCTGCGCCCTAGCTCGGTCCCATGGTTCAGAAACTCTCCCCCGAGGCCCGCGCGCAGTTCTTTTCCGACCACCCAGAGTGGAAGGAGGCAGAGGGCAAGGACGCCGCGCAAACGACGCTGCAGTTCAAGGATTTCAACGAAGCCTGGGGCTTCATGAGTCGTGTGGCGCTCTATGCCGACAAGCATGACCATCATCCTGAATGGTTCAATGTCTACAACCGGGTCGAGGTCACCCTGACGACCCATGATGCGGACGGCCTTTCGGAACGCGACGTCGCCATGGCCGAATTCCTCGACAGCCTCCGGTCCTGACACGGCTAAGGCAAAAAAGGCGGCGATGGGGAAGGCCATCGCCGCCAGTCGTCGGTGCAACACAATGTTAGGACGCCCAGGGGCAGGAGGGCTGGTCTTTGCCCTGGACGTCCGGGTCGGGCGGACCGAGGCAGGGGGACATCAACGCCTCTGGGGCAAGCGGCGTTCAGTTCCTCGATCCACGCCTTCCTGATACTGTAAACATAGCGCTTGCCGCAATCCCGATAGCTTATTGCTATGGCGCGCAAAGGGGCGCCGGATCGCGCTAGCGCTCGGATGCGACACCGCTCAGCTCGTCCCTGACCACGGCGCTGACCGCGTCGGCAATGGCGCCATAGGCATCATCCAAGGACGAGCTTTTGCGCCAGGCAAGGCCGATCGAGCGGGCCAGCTGGACCTTGTGCGGGCGCAGGACAGCAACGTCGCCCTGGTCGCGGACCTCCGACGCAGCGTAGATCGCCGGCAGGAACGTCGCTCCCAGCCCCATGCCCACCATCTGGCGCAGGGCATCGAGACTCGTGCCCTCGTAGTCGCGCATGAGGCGCGCGCCATGCTCCTCGCAAAGCCGCAGCACCTGGTCATGCAGGTGGAAACGCGGGCTGAGCGTCAGCACGTCGAGCCCGCGAAGATCCTCGGGAGAGAACCGTTCGCGGCCCGCCAAGGGATGGTCGGCGGCCACGGCAAGGAAGAGGGTCTCGCGGAAAAGCCGGACCGACTGCACGTCCGCAGAGCCGAGGGGAAGCTGGGCAAGGACCACGTCGTGAAGCCCTTCCACCAGCTCGCGCTCGAGATCGACAGGCGGGCCTTCGCGGATGAAGAGCCGAAGATGCGGGTGGGTCTGGTGAAGCCGCCGCACCACCCGCGGCATGATGTAGGGGCCCAGTGTCGCCTTCACCCCCAGGCGAAGGACCCCCGAGAGCGGACCCCTTTCAGCTGTGCGCTTCAGCCCGTCCACCCGGTCGAGAATGTCGATGGCTGCAGCGATCACCTCACGCCCTGCCGGGGTCAGGGCCACCGCTCCGCTGCCCCTTTCGGCGACCTTCACGCCCAGCGCTTCCTCGAGCAGCTTGATCTGCGCGCTGAAGGAGGGCTGGCTGATGCCGCACCGTTCCGCTCCGCGCCGGAAACTGAGGGTCGCGCCCAGGGCGACGACGTAGCGGAGCTGGCGGATGGTCACGTCATGGGTGATCGAGGTCACGGGCGTCCTTTGGAAAAAACTATCGCTCTTGCTGAAACACATAGGATACTTATTGCGGAGAGTTCAACTCCAATCCTCCGTTATCAATTAACAGCCCGCTGATCTTTCCCTGCTAGCCGTCATGGTCTGTGGGTAGGTGTGGGAGAGATGGGCATGGCGTCGATTGCCCTGATCGATGACGACGAGAACATCCTGACCTCGGTCTCGATCGCGCTCGAGGCGGAGGGCTACGGCGTCACGACCTTCACCGATGGTGCATCCGCACTCGACGGTATTCTCGCGAAATCGCCAGACCTCGTCCTTTCCGACGTGAAAATGCCGCGCATGGACGGGGTGGAGCTGCTCCGCCGCCTGCGTACCGAGAGCTCGGTGCCGTTCATCTTCCTCACCTCGAAGGACGAGGAGATCGACGAGATGCTCGGCCTCACGATGGGCGCGGACGACTACGTCAAGAAGCCTTTCAGCCAGCGCCTGTTGCTCGAACGCGTGAAGGCCGTCCTCCGTCGCGCTTCCACGGCCCCTTCCCAGCGGGAAGGCGATGCCGACCAGGTTCTCCGCCGCGGCAGCCTCACCCTCGACCCACCCCAGCACGCCTGTAGCTGGAAGGGTGAGAGCGTCACCCTGACCGTGACCGAGTTCATGATCCTTCACGCCCTCGCGGCGCGACCGGGCTTCGTGAAGTCACGCGACGCGCTGATGGATGCGGCCTATGACGACCAGGTCTATGTCGATGACCGGACCATCGACAGCCATATCAAGCGGATCCGCAAGAAATTCCGCCAGGTCGACAGCAGCTTCGATGGTATCGAGACGCTCTATGGCGTCGGCTACAAATACAAGAGCGACTAGCCCATGGGGGCGACCCTCACCCAGCCAGCCGACCGACCTGCTCCCATCCGGACGACCAGGCTCAAGCGCAGCCGGTTCAGCCGCTCCCGCTTCTCTGGCGCGCTGCTGATCGGGAACACGCTCGGCCTTATCCTCCTGACCTTCGGCGCTCTCGGCCTGATGGCCTATCGCGACGGCCTGCTCGATGCCCGGCTCGAACTGGTCGAGCGGCAGGCCGTGCTTGCCCGAGCGGCCGTGTCGGAAAATGGCCTTGGCAGTTGCGGCTCGCGCAGCTGCCTGCGTGACCCGCTGGCGGCACTGGTCGTCATGGAAGAGGCCGCCGCAGGCTTTGATGGTCGCGTCGCGCTTTACGCCGTGGACGGCGGGGTTGCCTCTTTCGTTGCCGAAACGACCGACAAGAACGGGGGCGCTCCCGTCGCGGTTCCGATCCCGGAAAAGCTCCCCTCTGGCGCCATGCACCAGGTCATGGGGCGAAGCTTGTCCGAATGGGTCGAACACTTCCTCTTCGAGCTTCCCATCCGCGAGCGGATCTCGGACCTCGATCGCGATGCGGAGGCCGAGCGGATCGCCCGCGGACTCGGCGGTGCCCCCAAAGCGCTCAGACGCAAGCAGGACGGCACCCTCGTCGCCTCGGTCAGCTTGCCCGTCGTCGAGGACGGACAGCTCCGCGGCGTGCTGATCGCCGAGAGCGACAGGATCGATGTCGTCAGCCACCGGGTCCGCAAAGCCATGCTGCCGATCGCATTCCTGACCTTCGGGCTGGCGAGCTTCTCCGCGCTGACCCTCACCGCTGCGGTGAGCAGGCCGCTGCGCCAGCTTGCCTATGCCGCGGAGAAAGTGCGCAGCTCCGTCGGGCGCGCGGGCCAGGTGCGCATCCCCGATTTCGACCAGCGCCGCGACGAGGTCGGACGCCTCTCCCGTGCCTTCCGCGCGATGACCCAGGCACTGGTGGACAGGATCGAGTCCATCGACAGCTTTGCCGCCGACGTCTCCCACGAGCTCAAGAACCCGCTGACCTCGATCAAGAGTGCCATCGAGACGATGGACAAATGCAAGACCGACGAGCAGCGCGCCCGTCTTCTCGAAGTCATCGCCAATGACGTGGAGCGGATGGACAGGCTGATCTCCGATATCTCCTCCGCGTCGCGCCTTGATGCCCAGCTTGCGACAGAGACCCGCGAAGTCATTTCGCTGGCAAAACTGATAGGCGACATTGTCGGCAGCTACCGCGCCGTGACCAGCGCCGGTGGCCCCCAGGTCAATTTCTGGGACGATCTCGAAGGCGAGGACTCCCGCGTGTTCGCAGCGCCCGCGGCCCTTGGCCGGGTCATCCGCAACCTGATCGACAACGCCGTCAGCTTCTCGCCGCAGAATGCCGCGGTGTCCGTGGCGCTTGAGAAATCCCGGCAGGCACGGCAGCACTGCGTTCTTGTCACTGTCACCGATGAGGGCCCGGGCGTGCCGCCTGAGAACCTGGAAAGCATCTTCGACCGTTTCTACACCACCTCGCGACCCGAGGGGGCAACTTTCGGCTCGAACTCCGGCCTCGGCCTCGCCATCGCGCGGCAGATCGTCGAGAGCCATGGCGGCCGGATATGGGCGGAGAACGTCTCGGTCGAGAACGGCGGAGCGCGCTTCTGCGTGGAGATTCCCCTGCACCGGAGCCCGGCGCGTTGAGCAGCCTGCACGGCACCGCGCTCGGCGTCGCTCTCGATGCGGAGGGCCCCTTGCGCGGCGTTCTCCTTGTTGGCCCACCGGGCTGCGGGAAATCCCGGCTGGCCGCGGAGCTGATCGCCCACTGCCCGCACCAGCGCACCGGGCTGATCGCCGATGACCTCGTGCAGTTCGACGGCGAGGGCTGGGCGGAAACACCGGCTGCAGGCCCCCTCCTCCATTTGCGGGGCATGGGGATCGCCGAGGTGCGCCAGGCCCCTCCGATGGGCATCGACTACATTGTCAGGCTCGGCCCGACCGAACAGCCGGAAACCCAACAGCCGGGGCTGGAACAGGCCAAGGAAGTGCCTGCGGACCCCAAGCTCGTCACAGCGGCATCGCTGCGCCTTGCGCTGAGGTCTCTTGCATCCGGGCACTCATTGTGGTGCGGATTTGAACCCGGACCCGACCGCTAGACCACATCAGGATGCGCTGCGCATGATCGGTATCGTCATTGTCACCCATGGCAATCTCGCCAAGGAACTCCTCCAGGCGGCTTTTCACGTTGTTGGCCCCCAGCCGGGGATGCGGGCTGTCTGCATCGACGCCGACGACGACATGGAAAAGCGCCGCAGGGACATCGTCCGTGCCGCCAAGGAAGCGGGAGGCGATGACGGCGCCATCATCCTCACCGACATGTTCGGCGGCACGCCTTCAAACCTCGCCATCGCGGTGATGGAGGAGGCGCAGTCCGAGGTCATCGCCGGGGTCAACCTCCCGATGCTGATCAAGCTCGCGCCCGAGGGCTACCGCACAAAGACCAAGATGGCCGATGCGGTGAAAGACGCCCATGACGCCGGGCGGAAATACATCTCCGTCGCCTCGTGGGTGCTGCGGGGCGAAGAGGGCGGCAGGTGACCACCAAAGAGCGGCGCGTCACCGTCGTAAATGTTCGCGGCCTTCACGCCCGCGCGGCTGCGAAGATCTGCGAAACCGCTGCGCCCTTCGACGCACGGATAACGATCTCCAAGGGAGGCACCACTGTCGGTGCGCGCTCTCTGATGGCGCTCTTGATGCTGGGCGCGGGAAAGGGCAGCGAGGTCACAGTCGCGGCCGAAGGTCCTGATGCGGACGAAGCAGTCAGGACGATCGGCGACCTGATCGCAGCCGGGTTTCACGAGGACGACTGAACGCCCAGCACGAAGGCCCGCCCGTGGGCGGTTGCTTCTTTCAGGCGTCCTGTCGCTTCGCGTCTTGAGGACTGGGTGACAGGTAGCGGAGCGGACGGCAGAGCCGCGCTTGCTAGGTATGTTATTTGCGGGCTCGTTCGTCAGCTCCCGGCTTTCTAGCGAAGGGCCCACAGAGCACTTTAAGCCCTCGTCCTGGCGCCACAATTGTCATTCGTGCACGTACAGGAGAACCGCCAGGCTGCCAAACCGTCACGAACCGGCTTGTCCTGTCCAGCAGCAAGGACGGGTAGGACAAGAGATGTAGGATGGGCGGGGATAACTCCCCTCTCCCGTGCAGGGAGAGGGGCAGCTTCGATAGGACCTATTGGTTCCTGTACTGAAGAGGACGCTCGGCGCGCTTGAGGTCCTTGTACCGTTCAGCGAGCTTGGTCTGGCGGTTTTCGAGACTCGTCTCCTCGCCCTCGATGAAGACGTGGGTGGGGCGCACGGTGACCTCGAAAGGATCGCCGTCCCAGACCACGATATCGGCCAGCTTGCCGCGTTCGAGGGTGCCAAGCTCGCGGCCAAGCCCGAAAATCTCCGCAGGCGTCAGCGTGACGGCACGCATGGCATCGGCATGGGTCATGCCATTGGCCACGGCATTGCCCGCAAGCTGCGGTAGCAGGCGGGCGTTATGCGTGTATCCGATACCGTCATCGAAGAAACTGACAGTGACGCCCGCCTCGGCAAGCCTGGCAGCATTCGTCAGTGTAGCCCCCATCTGCTCGAAATTCGAAGGCAGGTTGGAGAGCGGGTTGACGATGACCGGGATCCCCGCCTCGGCCAGCTCATCGGCCAGACGGTAGGCTTCTGTCGCGCCGACGAGCACGAGATCGAGATCATACTGCTCCTGGAGGTCGAGCACCCGGCGGATGTCCGAGGCACCTTCGACACGGATGAGGAGAAGCTCCTCACCCGTCGCTGCAGGCGCCAGGCCCCTGGCGTCCTCGACCGAAAGGCGGTTGTGGTGATCGCTCTCGGCATAGGCGTCCGGGTCCTGATCGTAGAGGATCGCATCGTCCAGCGCCCGGCGGAAGGTGGCGAAGGCCGCCTGCCGTGAGCCGCCTGTGCGGCGGGCCGCGCTTTCGCCAAGGACCGCGGTTTGGCCGATGCACTCCTCCGTAATGGCTTCGGTCCCGCGAACCATGGCGATGACGACGCCGCAGCCGCCGAACAGCGTCTCGCCGGCATTGGGCGCGACATAGGCCCGTGTGATGCCTCCCGCACGGGTGATGTCGAAGACCGAGCTGTCATAGTTGAAGCCGTCGATGGCACGCAGCGCAGCCGAAAGGCTGTCATTATCGGTGCTCACGTCATTGGCTTCTTGGACCGCACCGATCTCGGTCAGGCCAATGCCCGATTGCGAAGCGAAGAAGCCCGGCGTGACGGGGTTGCCGCCAGCGTCGATGACCTGCGCACCCGCAGGAATATCGATGTCACGACCGACAGCCGCGATGCGACCATTCCGCATCAGGATGGTTCCGTCCAGAATGACATCACCATCCGGCGAAGTCATATGCAGCTCGCCATTGGTGATCGCGACGATGCCTTCCTGTGCCGAAGCCATGCTCAGAACACTGATGGCAGCGAGGGCGGAGGTCAGGATGGTTCTCAGCATGGTCATGCGTCCTCCCGTGCAGATTGGCCCAGCTCGAAATCGAAGACAGGCTCCACGCCCTCCTCGCGGTCATACATCAGCGCGCCGTCGATATAGACCCGTTGTGGCCGGGCATAGACCGAGAACGGATCATTGTCCCAAAGAACGATGTCGGCGTCCTTGCCCTCTTCGAGGGTCCCGGTCTGGTCGAGGATGCCAGCAGCCCTGGCCGGGTTCCGGGTGATCCAGGTGATGGCCTGCTCGGGCGCGATATCAATGCCGATGGCAGCGCCGTCGGCCATGGCCTTCGCCGCTTCTTGGTTGAGGCGCTGCACGCCCGTCGGGTCGTCGGAGTGGATGACCACGCAGCTGTCAGGCTGGTTGGCGACGAGGGCCGCATTCGCGCGAACGCTGTCATAAGCTTCCAGTTTGAAGCCCCACCAGTCGGCCCAGACGGCAGCGCAGACATCGTTCTCCGCGAGGTAGTCGGCGACCTTGTAGGCTTCGATCGCGTGGTGGAAGGTCGAAATCTCGTAGTCGAACTCCTCGGCCATATCGAGGACCTGGACCATCTCGTCGCCGCGATAGCAGTGCATGTGGACGAGGATGTCCCCATTGAGGACTCCCGCGAGGGTTTCCTTGTCGAGGTCCCGGCGCGGCGGCGATCCGCCTTCGCCGTTTTCCTTCTTCGATGCGTAGGCGTCCCATTCGCGTTTATAGGCTTCGGCGTCGGCCCATGCCTGGCGGTAGCCGCGGAAGTTGCCCATGCGCGTGCCGGGGCCGCCGCGGCCACCATAGACACGCTTGGGGTTTTCGCCGCACGCCATCTTGATTCCATGGGGCGCGTTCGGGAACTTCATGCCCTGAACCGTCCGTGAAGGGACGTTCTTGACCGTGACCGTCCTGCCGCCGAAGAGGTTGGCGGAGCCCGGCATGATGTGGAGGGATGTCACGCCCCCGGCCAACGCCCGCCCGAAGCCCGGATCCTGCGGGAAGATCGAATGCTCTGCCCACACACCGGCAGTGTTCGGCGAAGTGGCCTCGTTGCCGTCGGAGGTCGAGGCATTGGACGGGCTGGGATAGACACCCAGGTGGCTGTGAAGGTCGATGATGCCCGGCGTGACGAACTTGCCCTCGGCGTCGATCTCCTCATGGCCACGGGGCACGCGGACGGATGCCCCGACCTCCGCGATCTCGCCATCGGTGATGACGACGGTGCCGCGCTCGATCCTGCCGCCGCGGCCGTCGAGAATCGTCGCGTTGGTGATCGCGAAGTTTTCTGACGGATAGGGCTTGTAGGTCGAGGGGAAGGGATCCTTCGCCCAGATGCTCTCTTCACCCGCTTCGTCGCTGCCGCCGCCGCAGGCCACAAGACCCAGGCACCCAGCCCCCACCAATAAACGCCTTATCATCCGGGAGGATCCTCCTTCGCTCGTTCTGCGGAACTCTGTGAGGGAACGGAGGCGTGAGGGCAACGCCGGAACGCTCGCCGAACGCGCCGTGTCCGCTGGAGCAGGAGGTTCCTGATGAGCGAAGCGATCAAGACGACCGACCACGACACGATCAAATCCTGGGCAGAAGCCCGTGGAGGCCAGCCTGCTTTCGTGGGCGAAACGTTGAACGACGAGCAGAAGGGCGTGATCCTGAAGATCAAGTTCCAGGACGAGGACAATCTCGAGACCGTCAGCTGGGACACCTTCTTCGATCACTTCGAGGAGAAGAACCTCGCCGCCCTCCTGCAGGACGAGACCTCCGACGGCTCGAAGAGCCGCTTCGTGAAATTCATCGACCGCAGCAGCCAATAAGGAGAACGACGATGCGTGAACTGCCGATGCAAGATGACAGCACCATGGACCGCTACCGCGAGGAGCGCCTCGACAATGAGAAGCGCATCCAGGAGCGGGTGAAAGCCGAAGGCGAGGTCGCCAAGACCGGCGAGGAGAAAACCGACGAGGAAGGCGACGGCCAGGGCTGACGCCTAGCCGAGCTGGAACACCTTCGAGGGCTGGAGGGCGAGGCCGTCCAGCCGGCAGAGGGCGACCTCACCGCTGTCGTCCTCGGCCAGCACCACGTCGAGAAGTCCCGCCTCGCCCGCGCGGAGGGCTTTTGCCCTGACCGGGGTCAGCATGACCGCTTGGCCCGAGCGCAGGCGGTTGGCCTCGAAGCTCGACACCTTTTCCTTGGGATAGTCCGCCATGGCATCGCCGATGGGCACGAGGTGCTCGTCGAAGCGAGCGTGGTCGCGGGCGTCGGCGGGGATCTTTTCCGAGACCGGATGGCCGGTCACTTCCTCCATGGTCACAGCCTGGTCTTCGCCGAACGGACCCACGCGGGTGCGGCGGAGTTCGGAGACATGCGCGACGGTGCCGAGCTTCTCGGCGATGTCGCGGACGAGGGCGCGGACATAGGTCCCCTTGCCGACGACCGCCTCGAAGACCGCATGGTCGGCGTCGGGCATGTCGATGAGGTCGAAGCTGTCGATTTCCACCTCGCGGGGCTTGAGCTTCACCTCCTCGCCGTCGCGGGCGAGGTCATAGGCGCGCTCGCCATTGACGAGGATGGCGGAGAACTGCGGCGGGACCTGCTCGATGGTGCCGATGAAGTCCGGAAGGACAGCCTCGATCGCCTCGCGGTCAGGGCGAACGGCGCTTTCCTCGACAACCTCGCCTTCGCGGTCATCGGTGGCGGTGCGCACGCCCCAGCGGGCGGTGAAGCGATAGGTCTTGATGCCGTCCTGGACGAAGGGAACCGTCTTGGTCGCCTCACCGAAGGCGATGGGCAGGATGCCCGTCGCCAGCGGATCAAGGGTGCCGGCATGGCCTGCCTTCTGGGCCTCGCCAAACCATTTCATTCTCGAAACGGCCTCTGTCGAGCCATAGTCGTAGGGCTTGTCGAGGATCAGCCAGCCATGGACCTTCCGGCCCTTTTTCCGCCGCGCCATGCGCCATCGTCTCCGCAATAAGGAAAGGGCCGCGGGCTATGCGCCCCGGCCCTTTTCGTCAAGCAGAACCAGGCGGTCCGTTTACTCGCCCGGCACCTCGACATCGTAGCCGTAGCTGCGCAGCAGGCGGTTGAGGTCATTGGCGCTTTCGCGCTCGTCCATCGCCGAGAGAACGGCGCGGTTGAACATGCTCGGCACGGTGAACCACTCACCGCCGTCCTTCCAGCGCATCATGAGGCTTGGCGCGGCGGAATCGGGGGCGAAACCGACCTCGAAATCCTCGCGCTCGAAGCCCGGGAAGAGGCGGATTGCGGCATCCGTGGACACCGGAGCATTGAAGACAGCCTCACCGGCCGGGCTTTCTTCGACCGCACCAGGCTGGCTGCCCTCGACGGTGGCCTTCACCGTCTGGAATTCTTCGCGAAGATCGGAATCGTCCTCGTGCTTCTTACGCCGGAAAAACATGCCACCCTCCAAGACCTGCAGGGCTAGTTGTGACCCGAGCAGGCCCTGCCGTCAAACATCTATTAACATTTCGTTGGGGGTGCGGCTAGCGGTCCTTGCGCAGAAGCTCCGAAATCCGGTCTGCATTGTCGAAGCTGTCATCCTTGCGGAAGCGCAGCTCCGGGATGAATTTCAGCGCCAGCTTGGGCGCGAGGGTCCGGCGGATGGTCCTCGAGGCGACCGTCAATTTGTGCACAGCGCCGTCGACATCGATGCCCCCGAGGGTCGTGACATAGACATTGGCGTGCTTGAGATCCGGCGACGTCTGGACCTCCGTCACCGTGATGTTGAGGCCGGACAGGGTGTCGTCATGCACCTCTTCGCGCTGCAGGATCTGCGCGAGTTCGTGGCGGATCAGCTCGCCGGCGCGAAGCTGCCGCTGGGACGGCGCTTTCGACGTATGGTTGAAACGGGATGCCATGGGAGGGAGCTAGGCCCGAGGCCCCCGGCGCGCAAGGGACCTCGTGCTTGCTTTATTTTGGAAATTTCCTAACTTCCGAATATGGATGTCTACCAGGCCCTTGCCAGTCCGGTGCGCCGGGAGATCCTCGCCATGCTGCGGGACGGGCCGAAGAGCGCGGGCGAGCTTGCCGATGCGTTCGATCTTTCGAAGCCCACCCTGTCCGGCCACTTCGCTGTCTTGCGCGAAGCCGGTCTCGTCGCGTCCGAGCGTGAGGGGGCGAAGGTGATCTACCACCTCAACCTGTCTGTGGCCGAGGAGGCCCTGACCGGCCTGATGGATGTCCTCAGGATCGGGCGGCCATCGGGCAAACCAAAGGGAGAGACGCCATGATCAGGACTGGCTTGCTGGCGAGCGCCCAAATCGGCGTGGTCATGGCGGGGGTCACCCTCGTCGGCTTCGAGGCCATCGAGCCGGGAACCGAGATCGCCCGGCATTGGACCATCAATGGCGAGCCTGACCGCTTCTCCCCGCGCAACGAGGCCTTGCTCGCCCTGCCCGCGCTTGGCGCCCTGATGACGGTGCTTTTCACGGTTTTCGCGGCGACGGGCTGGCAGACACGGGCCCTCCGGGAGAGCCGGGGGCTGTTCCTCGCAGGCTGGATTGGCAGCCTCGCGCTGCTGACCGTCGCCCAGGCGGGCCTCGTCTACGCCAATGCCGGCGCGGCATCCGGCGAGCTGGCCCAGCTTCCCATGAAGGCGGTGCTGGCCGGGGCGAGCCTCCTGCTAATCGTCATCGGCAATTTTCTCGGCAAGTCGCGGCCGAACTGGGTCATCGGGGTCAGGAACCCGTGGACCCTGCGCAACGAGCGGGCCTGGCGCGCCAGCAACCGCGTGGCGGGCTGGCTTTTCGTCGCCACGGGGGCGATTGCCCTGGCGATCCTGCTGATGGGCAGCACCAAGCTCGGAACGGCCGTCCTGGTCGGCGGCGCGATCAGCACGGCAGTCGTGGCGACCGGCGTGTCGGTGCAGGTCTTCAGGGCCGAACGGGCGGAAAGCTGACGCCTAGCGGACGTGGATGCCGCACTCGGCCTTGTCGGAGTTCGACCAGCGGCCGGCGCGGACACCCTCACCATCCTCCACCGCGCGGGTGCAGGGCCAGCAGCCGATCGAGGGATAGCCCTGCTCGACCAGCGGATGGGCCGGAAGGTCGTGCCGTGCGCGGTATTCCGCGACATCCTCAGGGGTCCAGCGCACCAGCGGGTTCACCTTGAAGTGCCTGCCGTTCCACTCGAACGCCGGAAGGTGCATCCGCTCCCCGCCGTGGAACGCCTTGCGCCCGGTGATCCACGAGCCGAAGCCATCAAGCGCCGTCTTCAGGGGACGGACTTTCCTCAGGTCGCAGCAGGCATCGGTATCGCGGCGCCAGAGGTCGCCGTTGGGATCCTGCGCAGCCGCTTCCTCCGTATCGGGAAGGATATCCCGGACATCCGTCAGGCCTAGCCTGGCAGCGAGCTTGCGCCGGTAGCTCAAGGTCTGGGCAAAGTGCTTTTGGGTGTCGAGAAAGATCACCGGGGTCTCTGGCGCGACCGAAGCGACCAGATGAAGGAGGACCGCCGACTCCGCACCGAACGAGCTGACGAGCGCGATTTCGCCCGCAAACTCCTCGCGGATTGCACGCTCGAGGATCGCCTGCGCGTCGGCGTCGGCATATTCCGCCGACAGCGCGCGCGCACGATCCTCAGGCGCGGTCTCGCCGCGCAGTTTCAGAACGGCCGCTGTCATTCCCTAGCGCCCCGGATTGCGAATGCCGGCTGTCCCTGCGCCGGTCTCTGATAGGCGTGTCTGTAGGCTTTCAACGCGAAACGGAAGTCCTCCACCCGCGTCTCTGACGGAATTTCAATGGTATCGACGCCGAGGCGCGCAAGGAACTGCGCCTGGTCGGGAATGACGTGTCCGCCTGCGCGGATCTCTCCGCCATAGCCGTGGCGTTGGCGCAGCAGCCGGGCCTGGGTCAAGGCGCGGCCGTCCTTGAACTTCGGAAGCTCGATGCGGACAACCCTGGCACTGGACAGGTCAGGCGCCCCGGCCATGAGGTCGGCGTCGTGGGGGATCGCGAGATCCGCGTCCGGCGCGACATCGATGACCGCGCCATCGGCGAGCCTAAAGAGCTTCGGCATAGAGCGCCTCCTTGAACGGATCCGCGCCGAGGCGACGATAGGTGTCGATGAAGCGCTCGCTTTCGGAGCTTCGCAGCTCGAGATAGCGCTCGACCACCCTCTCCACGGCGTCAACGACTTCATCCGTGGACAGACCACGACCGACAATCTCTCCGATCGAAGCGTTCTCGTCCGCCGAGCCGCCAAGGGTGAGTTGGTAGAATTCCTCGCCTTTCTTGTCGACGCCGAGGATGCCGATATGGCCGACATGGTGATGGCCGCAGGCATTGATGCAGCCGGAGATCTTGATCTTCAGTTCACCGATCATGGCCTGGTGCTCGAGGTCGGAGAAGCGTTCCTGGATCCGGTTCGCGACCGGGATCGAGCGGGTGTTGGCAAGATTGCAGTAATCGAGGCCCGGGCAGGCGATGATGTCGGAAATGAGGCCGTGGTTCGGCGTGCCGAGGCCCGCTTCGTCCAGGCCCTGCCAGACTGCATGGAGATCATCGAGCTTCACATGGGGCAGGACCATGTTCTGCTCGTGGGTCGTGCGGATGTCGGAGAGCGCATACGCCTCCGCGATGTCCGCGACGGCTTCGAGCTGGGTATCCGTAATGTCGCCTGGCGGTGCGCCTTCAGGCTTCAGCGAGATGGTGGCAGAGACGTAGCCTTGCACCTTATGCGGATGAACGTTGCTGCGCACCCAGGAAGCAAAGCGCTGGTCGGTGGCGAGGGCGTCGTCGAAGCTTTCGGAAAAGGCCAGTGCGTCCTCGAAGGCGGGCGGGGCGAAGAAACCTGCGATACGCGCCCGTTCTTCGGCAGGAAGATCGACGGAGCCGCCGGGGCCCATCGCGCGGAAGTGCGCGAACTCGTCTTCCACCGCGTCGCGGAACGCATCGATGCCCATCTCGTTGACGAGAACCTTGATCCGCGCCTTGTACATGTTGTCCCGCCGTCCGTAGACGTTGTAGACGCGCAGGATCGCCTCGAGATAGCTCAGGAGCTCCGCCTGCGGAAGGAATTCGCGGATCCACTGGCCGATATGGGGCGTCCTTCCCTGCCCCCCGCCGACGAGGACGCGGTAGCCCGGCTCGCCCACGGCGTTGCGGACGATCTGCAGGCCGATGTCATGGACGGCGATCGCAGCGCGGTCATGCTCGGTCGCGCTGACGGCGATCTTGAACTTCCGCGGCAGGAAGGTGAATTCGGGGTGGAAGGTCGACCACTGACGGATGATCTCGCAGGTGATGCGCGGGTCTTCGACCTCATCCCTGGCAGCACCGGCAAAGGGGTCCGTTGTCGTGTTGCGGATGCAGTTGCCGGAAGTCTGGATGGCGTGCATCTCGGCTTCGGCGAGGAGATCCAGGATGTCCGGCACATCCTTCAGCTTCGGCCAGTTGAACTGGAAGTTCTGCCGTGTGCTGACATGGGCATAGCCCTTGTCATAGTCGCGCGCGATCGTCGCGAGGACGCGCAGCTGGCGCGGGTTGAGCGTGCCATAGGGCACCGCGACTCGCAGCATATAGGCATGGAGCTGGAGGTAGAGGCCGTTCATCAGCCGCAGCGGCTTGAACTCTTCCTCGGTGAGGTCGCCTGCGATGCGGCGTTCGACCTGGCGCCGGAATTCGGCCACCCGGTCGGCCACCATCGCGCGGTCGATGTCGTCATACCGGTACATCAGGCTACAACCTTTGCGCCTGGCGGCCGAACTGGGGATGGATGGTGGGCCCGGCCTTGCGGATGGTCTCGCGCAGGCGCCCACGGCCCGCAGGGGCGTGGTCGTCCTCCACATCCATCAGGTATGGGCCGACCGCGTTCGCTTCGTCGGCGACCGCCCTTTGTAGCGCATCGAGCGCGGCGGGGCCTTCGAGGATCTGGGCCTCGTCCAGTTCCTCCGTCCAGGAACCGTCGGCTTTCCAATAGACGACGGCACCTGAGAAGAGGTCGTTGGCGGTGATGACCTTCGTACCGGCGGCTTTGGCTTTCTTGACGCCGCCTGCGGAGATCTTGACCGGCTGTTCGGCCGCTCTCGGGGTCGCTTCGGTCTGGCTCATGCTGCTTGCCTCTGGCTTGCGAGGGCGAGGAGATCCTCGCCTTTGGCCTTGGCGGCCACCTCGCCGATGATGAGAAGTCCGGGGGCGGAGATTTGCGCTGCCGCATCGCCAAGGGTCGCAAGATCGGCGCGGATCACACGCTCGGTGTCGCGCGTCCCGTCAGCGACCACGGCAACCGGGGTCGACGCATCAAGGCCGCCCTTGAGGAGATCGCCTGCAACATCGCCCGCGCGGCGCACGCCCATGTAGACGACGATCGTGCCGCGGAGCTTCGCGAGCGATGCCCAGTCGATGTCCGGGGCACCGCCGCCGCCAGCCTCCGCCGTGACAAAGGTGACGGACTGGCTGAGCCCGCGATGGGTCAGCGGCACTTCTGCGTTGGCCGCGCAGCCCAGCGCCGCCGAGATGCCGGGCACCACCGTCGCGGAGATGCCTTCGGCCTGCAGGGCTTCGAGCTCCTCCCCGCCGCGACCGAAGATGAAGGGGTCACCGCCCTTCAGGCGGACGACGCGCTTCCCCTCACGGGCAAGGCGCACCATCAGCGCGCCGATCTCGGCCTGCGGCACGGCATGATCGCTGCGCTTCTTGCCGACATAGATGCGCTCGGCATCGCGGCGGCAAAGCGCAAGAATCTCGTCCGAGACAAGGTTGTCGTGGAGGATCACGTCCGCCTCCTGGCAGACGCGCAGGGCTTTCAGGGTCAGGAGCTCAGGATCGCCAGGGCCAGCTCCGACAATGTGGACATGGCCGGGGGTCTCGCCTTCGAGCTCCTCGCGAAAGAGGCTTTCGGCCCGCGCCTCGTCACCGGCCATGACAGCCTCGGCGGCAGGACCGGAATAGAAGCGCTCCCAGAATGCGCGCCGGCCCTTGCCTTGGATCGCTTCCGAAACGATCCCGCGACGTTCTTTGCCAAAACGGATGACTTCGCCAAGCCTGGCGGGCAGCATCTGCTCCAGCCGCTCGCGCAGGCGGCGGCCGATGACCGGGGCGGCACCACCGGTCGAAATGCCGACCACCAGATCGCCGCGGTGGACGATCGACGGGATCACCACATCGCACAGATGGGGCATGTCCACGGCGTTCACCGGCACGCCATGAGCGCGGCCCAGCTTCGCTGCCCGTTCATCCTCGGCCTCGTCGCCGGTCGCGGCGACCAGCAGCTTCGGGTTCTCGGCAAAGGCGGTGTCGCTCAGGGGCCCGGCGCGCAGGATCACCTGCCCACCCAGCTCCCTTGCAAGGGGGCTGTTTTCAGAAGCGCTGAAGGCCACGATCCGCGCGCCCGAAGGAAGAAGCAGCCGCGCCTTGCGCAGGGCCAGCTCCCCGCCGCCTGAAAGCAGGACAGTCGCGCCTTGCAGGTCCATAAAGGCTGGAAAATACCGCATGGTGATAGAAAACCTATTCGATAGGGTGTCGATTGCCTATGTGGAGTGACAAAACCGGGACAGCAAACGAATGTTCGTCCGAGTGCACGTTAGGTTTCCTCAAGGGACACGATTTTATGCGCAGGCTTCCACCCCTCAACGCCCTTCGCGCCTTCGAGGCTGCGGGGCGACACCTTAGTTTTTCTCGTGCGGCGGATGAGCTGAACGTGACCCCCGGCGCGATCAGCCAACAGATGCGCATCCTCGAAAGCTGGCTGGAGGCACCGCTTTTCAAGCGCGATCCGAAAGGGCTCGAGCTAACGGAGGCCGGGCTCGCAGCCCTGCCCCATATGCGTGAGGGCTTCGACCGCCTCGCCACCGGTGTCCGCCTGATGCAGGCGGGGTCGGGTCCGTCGCGGGTGACGGTGTCCGTGGCGCCGAGCTTCGCGTCGAAATGGCTGGTGCCACGGCTTGACGCTTTCCAGGAAAAACACCCCCATCTCGACGTCTATGTGCATGCCGACATGGAAGTGGTGGATTTCGCCACCGCGGACGTGGATGTCGCGATCCGCTTCGGCCGCGGCGGCTATGATGGCCTTGTCGCAGAACGTTTGATGACCGAAAGCATCGTTCCGGTCTGTGCACCGAGCCTTCTCAAGGACCACCAGCTCGATGAGCCTGCCGACCTCGCCAAGCAGACGCTGATCCATGACGACAGCGATCGCGAGGGCGTGCCGACCTGGCAGATGTGGCTGCGCGCGGCGGGCGTGGAAGATGCTGACGGCTCAAGGGGCCCGCGTTTCAACCAGTCTTCGCTGGTGATCGAAGCGGCGGTGGCAGGCAAGGGCGTGGCGCTCGCCCGCTATGCCCTCGCCGTGGCGGACCTCGAAGCGGCGCGCCTCGTCATCCCTTTCGGGCACGAGACGCCGACCGATTTCGCCTATTGGCTCGTCTATCCGGAGGCGAAAGCCGCGCTGCCGGACGTGAAGGCCTTCATTGACTGGGTGAAGTCGGAAGTTCGTCCCCTGCCCGCTGCGACGTGACGCCGGCCTTGTCGAGCTCAGGCTTCAACCGGCCAGAGATCGCAAGGAAGAACATCCTGTAATCGCTCATCAACGACCAGAGCGGATAGGTGAAGGTCGCAGGCTTGTTCCGCTCGACAAAGGCGTGACTGACCCAGGCGAAGCCGTAGCCGAGCAGCGGGACCAGAAGGACCAAGAGCCAGTTTCCAGTGACAATGGCCGCCGCGATGGCGACGAGGCCGAGGCCCGTGCCGATATAGTGATACATCCGCGTGCCCGGCCTGGCGTGCTCACGCAGGTAATGGGGCCAGAACTGCTCGAAAGTGGTGTAGTCACGCATGGCGTCCTCCCGGTGGACTTTTCCCGGTAGAGTAGCAGGCCCGAGGGCCCCTCGCCAAATCAGAAGCCGAGTTCTTCGTCGGGCACGGCGGCGCCTTTGCCGCGTTTGCGGAAGACGGTGATGAACAGGCCCGCGACGAGAAGCGCTGCACCGACGAAGCCGGGGATCATGGCAATCGCGCGGAAGACCGGGCCGACCTGGTCATCGCCCGTGGCAACGCCGAGCTGGCTGCCGAAGAAATAAAGGCCGATGGCGACCGCCACGGTGATGAAGCCGGCGATCACCATCCCGGGACCGGTCTCGCCGCTCTCACGCTTGAGATGGCCGAGAAGCTCAGGGTCGATGCCTTGGCCTGACGCAGCAAGCGCGCGGATCGTTTCGTTGTTCGAACGAACCTTCAGATAGTTGAAAAAACTGCCGATCAGGATGATCGCCAAGACGAACCCGAAAACGCCGATCTGGCCGTAGCCGAACAGGTCGAAATCCATGTGCCCTTCCTCCTCCAGAGTCCTGAATGCTCAAGATGGGGATTATCGAAGAACATGAAAAGAGGTTCAGGCGCGAGGGCTCGCTTTTGCGGGCCTGAGGCCGAGCCTGGCGAAGAGCGCGGCATCGGATTTCGGCTCGGGGTTCGGGGTCGTCAGGAGCGCGTCGCCGACGAAGATCGAATTGGCGCCAGCGAGGAAGGCAAGGGCCTGGGTTTCGTCCGACATGTCCTCGCGACCCGCGGAAAGGCGCACCACGCTCTGGGGCATGGTGATGCGGCAGGCGGCGATGGTGCGGACAAGCTCGATGGGTTCGACAGGCTCGGCCATCGACAGCGGCGTGCCCTCGATGGGAACAAGCGCGTTGATCGGCACGCTGCCCGGATGCTCGGGCAGGGTGGCGAGGGTATGCACGAAGCTCACCCGGTCGGTGCGCGTCTCGCCGAGGCCGAGGATGCCGCCGCAGCAGGTGTTGATGCCCGCCTTCCGCACCGTCTCCAGCGTCCGGATCCTGTCCGCGAAGCTCCGCGTGGTGATGACCTTCCCATAATGCTCTTCTGACGTGTCGATATTGTGGTTGTAGTAATCGAGGCCGGCATCCGCGAGCTTCTTCGCCTGGTCATCGGTCAGCATACCGAGGGTCATGCAGGTCTCGAGACCCATGTCCCTGACGCCGCGGATCATCGCTTCGAGCGCGGGCATGTCCCGGTCCTTGGGACTACGCCAGGCGGCGCCCATGCAGAAGCGGGTTGCCCCTCCCGCCTTGGCCCGCGCGGCATCGGCGAGCACCTGCTCCGTATCCATCAGCTTGGAGGCCTTGAGGCCGGTGTCGAACTTCGACGACTGGCTGCAATAGCCGCAGTCCTCGGGGCAGCCGCCGGTCTTGATGGAAAGGAGCTGGGCGGCCTCGATCTCGGTGGGATCGAAATGGCTCCGATGAACCTCCGCCGCACGGAAGAGAAGCTCCGTAAACGGCAGGTCGAAGAGCGCTCCGATCTCCTCGCGCGTCCAGTCGGTGCGGGTCGCTGGCGGGGTATCGAGCGGCATCGGGGAACTCCTGGACAAAAAAGGCGGAGCCTGCGGCCCCGCCTTGGTTTCGTGGCGTCTGAGGCGCGTCAGATCAAGGTCAGTTCTTCGGCGTCAGGCGCAGGATGCGGCCTTCGCCGCGTTCGCCGCCGTCCTCCATCAGGTAGACCGATCCGTCGGCGGCTTCATCCACCGCGCGGATCCGGGCACCCATGTCGAAGCGCTCCGCCTCGCAGACGCCGTCTGGATCGGTGTCGCAATCCAGGGTGACGCGGACCAGCGCCTGGCCGGAAAGAGCGCCGATCAGCGCCGAGCCGGTCCATTCGGGGAACATGTCACCCTTGTACATCAGGAGCGAGGACGGGCTGATCGCGGGCACCCAATACTCGTCCGGGGCGCGGAAGCCGTCGCCTTCGGAATGGTCAGGGATTTCGCGGCCCGAATAGTGATCGCCCATGGAGACTTTCGGGTAGCCGTAGTTCTCGCCCTTCTCGATCCGCTGGAACTCGTCGCCGTGGCGGGGGCCCATCTCGACCTCCCACAGATTGCCCTCGGCGTCGAAGTCGAGACCGAGCGGGTTCCGCATGCCGAGGGTCCAGATCTCGCGGGTCACGCCGCCCTGGTCATAGAAGGGGTTGTCCTCGGGGATCGAGCCGTCCGGGTAGACACGGACGATCTTGCCGAGGTTCATGTTCATCGCCTGGGCGGGGTTGAATTTCTGCCGCTCGCCGGAGCTGATGAAAAGATATTCCCCGTCGGGAGTGAATGCGAGGCGGTGGCCGTAATGGCCCCGGCCCGTCACTTTCGGGTTTTGTCGCCAGATGACCTCAAAATCTTCGAGCGTTCCATTTTCCAGGTCGAGGACACCGCGGCCCACTGCGGCACCGCGGCGGTTGCGGCGCCCGGCCTCGGCATAGGAAAGGTAGATCATCCCGTTCTCGGCGAAGTCCGGGTGGAGAACGACATCACCAAGACCGCCCTGCCCGCCATAGTCGACCTCGGGAACGCCGGAGACATCCGTCTCGACCTCGCCATCGCCGTTCACGACGAGCAGCCTGCCGGCCTTCTCCGTCACCAGCATCCGGCCGTCCGGCAGGAATGCGAGCGCCCAGGGCTCCTCCATGTCCGCGATCACTTCGATGTCGAAGGAATGAGGCGCGGGCTCGGGAGCCTCGGGGACATCCTGCGCGGCAAGCGCGGCGAGGGCGATGAGGCTGGTCAGCATAGGGCTCTCCCTTGAAACTTTTCAGGTTCATGTAGCGGCCACGCCGGCGAGGGCGAAGCCGCAGGCGCAGTCATCAGAGGCCGCGGTCCGGCTCGGCGTCTTTGAGACCCAGGACATCGAGGGCGAAGGCATAGTCCGCCGCGCGCTCCTTGAGGCGCTCGAACCGCGCCGCCGAGCCGCCATGGCCCGCCGTCATGTTCATGCGCAGGAGGAACGGCCCGCCGGTGGTCTCCTCACGGAGCCGCGCAATCCACTTGGCGGGCTCCCAGTAGGTGACGCGATAATCGGTCAGCCCGCCCGTGGCGAGAATGGGCGGATAGGCTTCGCCGGCGCGGATGTTGTCGTAGGGCGAGTACCTGCTGATCGTCTCATAGGCCGACTTCTCGGTGATCGGATTGCCCCATTCCTCCCACTCGGGCGGGGTGAGGGGCAGGGTGTCGTCGGAAATCGTGCTGAGGACGTCGACAAAAGGCACGGCACCGATGATGCCGCCATAAAGACCTGGATCGAGATTCACCGCCGCCCCAACGAGAAGGCCACCTGCCGAGCCGCCATAACCGACGATTCGCCCGCGCTTCGTGTACCCTGCATCGATCAGGGCCTGGGCGGCATCGTTGAAGTCGGTGAAGGTGTTCTCTTTCTTGTCGAGCTTGCCATCGAGATACCACTGCCGCCCCTTGGCCGACCCGCCCCGGATATGCGCGACGGCAAAAACCGCACCCCGGTCGACGAGGCTGAGGACATGGGTCGAGAAATCGTCCTCGATATAGATCCCGTACGAACCATATCCGTAGAGGACGACGGGCAGGTTGCCATCGGGCGTCACGTCACGGCGGCGGAGAAGGACGACGGGGATGCTCTCCCCGTCCCGTGCCTTGGCTTCGATCCGTTCAACCGTGTAGGCATCCGGATTGTGGCCCGAGGGCACTTCTTGTGTCTTCCTCAGGGTACGGACACGACTTGCCATGTCATAGTCGAAGACCTGGCTCGGCTGGCTGGGGCTTTCATAGGCGAAGCGGATGACGTCGGTGTCGAATTCCCCCCACCCCATGAGCGAAAGGGCATAGGCGTCCTGGTCGAACCCGATCTCGTGCTCGCCCGTGCGGTCATAGCGCCCGACAATGATGCGGGGCTTCGCATTCCGCCTCTCTTCACGGACGATCCAGTCCTTGAAGCAAACCATGCCGGACACGTAAGTCCCGCTGGCATGGGGGAGCCAGTCCTTCCAGTTCTCGCGGCCCGGCGCGTCTTCAGGCGCGGTCACGATCTTGAAATCGACGGCACCGTCCGCATTCGTATGGATGTAGAACACGCCCTCACGATGGTCGACGAAATAGAGGACACCGTGCTGGCGCGGCTCGATCACCCTTGGCTCGGCGTCGGGCTGGTCGAGGGGGATCACATGATCCTCTGACGTGGTGCCGTTGCTGACCGTGATGGTCAGGAACTTGTCCGAGGACGTCTCGCCGATGCTGAGGAACATGCCATCATCGTCTTCCTCGTAGACAAGACGGTCATCCTGCGGATTGTCCCCGAGCCTGTGATACTTCACCCGTTTGGGACGCTGGTTGTCGTCCCGCTCGACATAGAAGAAACCCTTGTTGTCCTTGGACCAGACAACAGAACCGTCGGTCGACGGAATGACGTCGTCGAATTCCTTGCCATCGGCCAGTCGGCGGACGTGCAGGTCGTAATATTCCGAACCCAGCGTATCGACACCATAGGCCATCAGTTCATGGTCCCAGGAGACATCGACCCCGCCGATCGAGAAGAAGTCCTTGCCCTCGCCTTCCTTATCGCCGTCGAGCATGATGTCTTCGGGATCGCTCTCGGACCTGCGGCGGGCATAAATCGGGTACTGACCACCCTCGCGGTAGCGGACATAGTATTCGAAGGGGCCGTCGCGCATCGGAACGGTGCTTTCGTCTTCCTTGATCCGCCCACGCATTTCCTGGAACAGCGCCGTCCTCAGGTCCTCGAGATGGTCCGTCTGCGCCTTGTAATAGGCGTTTTCGGCCTCGAGATGCGCGCGCACGTCATCGCGCAGCAGCGTGGGGTCGCGCAGGACCTCCTGCCAGTTGTCGTCGCGCATCCAGTGATAGGGATCGACACGGGTCTCACCGTGCTGGGTCAGTTCAAAGGGGCGCTTCTCGGCAACAGGCGCGTCGGTCATCAGGGCTCCATCCTTCAAGGGAGCCGTCAGTTAGCGTCCCCTTCCTCCGGACCCAAGCTTTCTGTGGGGGCCTCGTCGACGCGGTAAGTTTCGAGCTGCCGGAACGTGTCCGGGATCGGCGAACCGTCGATGACGGGAACATCATAGCTGCGGCGTTCGAAGGCGACCTCGCCGCGGCGCGCAGCGTCCATCAGTTCCGCCTCCCGGTCCTCCGGCACGTAAAGCGCCGTCTGGGTGAACAGCGTCCACCTGCCATCCTCCTCGCGGTAGAATGCGATGCGCAGGCTGCCGTAATTCTGGTGCATGACCATGGCGAGCGGCCGATCCTCGAAGAAGACGATGACCGCGTCCTCCTCGACGACAATGTTCTTGAGGGCGAGATCCTTCAGCGCCTGCGGCACCTCCCGGTCTTTCGGGAACACATCAACCCGGCCCGGCGCGCCTGTCTCATCGGGGCGGATTTGGTAGGCGGGGCGGTCGCCGATGGCCGCGGCCCGCTCCGCCAGCACGCCCTGCCCGGCGCGAAGCTCCGCGAAGGCCCGCTCGCCCGGAGCGCCCAGCTTGTCGCGGAGGTAGACGAGATCGCTCGACGTCACCTCCTCGGGGGCCGCGCGCATGATCGCGAGCTGGCTTTCCACGGACCACGTGTAAGGCTTGAAGAGCGGGGTGCAGATGAAGACGGCAATGGCCACCAGGACGGCCGACATGACAATATTGCCCTGGCGCAGGATCACCCAGCGCTCGGCCAGTGCCGCCGCGGCGTAGATCGGGGCGTAGAGCGCGAACACCAGCACCGGCACACCGGCAACAATGCGGTTCGGCGTCAGGCCTTCGCTATCGATCCGCATCCACAGGCCATAAACGGCGAGCGCCATCAGGAAGACGAGAAGAATGCCAAGGAGCCGCGCCGTGGCACCGAACAGGGCATTTTGCGGCCTGCCCTCGTCGGCGACGATGGCGTTGATCATGATGATCGAGGCCGCGGCGGCCGCGGTCAGCGTACCCACCGGCGACAGCCCCTCGATGAGCGAGCCGAAGCCCCGGATCATCACCGCGCCGACAAAGACCGTGGCGCAGGCGGCAAAGACCGGCGCCGTAACCCGGATCAGCGCCATCTTGATCGACCGCGCCGCCAGCACGGCGGACTCGCGCTGGCGCACGACACCGATGCCGACCGCTTCGAGAAGGCCGAAATAGGTGACGATGAACCAACCTTCGCTCATCAGGTCCCGAAGGAACTCAAGCCCGATGAAGGCAAAGAGCGCCGCCACCAGCGCGGCCAGCAGCATGCCGACCAAGACAAAGACCTGCGCCACCCCGACAAGCACGGGAATGGTCCACGCATCGGCATAGAGCGGGCGGTAGTCGAAGAAGCTGTTCCCCTTCGACGCCGCCCTCAGGAAAGGCAGCAGCACCGTGACGATCACGGCGCAGGCAAGGAAGGGCAGGACACCGTCCGACAGCGCCCCGCCTTCTGCGGTGACGCCGATGCGGTAGAGGCCTCCGGTGATGAGCGCGACGATGGCACCGGCCAATGCAGACCTGACGATCTGGCCCTTGAGGACCGTCAGGAAATATGTTGCGCCCCCGAAAAGAAGCCCGAAGATCATTGCCAGAAGGGTCGGGTCCGGGTCGCCGCCCGCCTTGTCGATGAGGTCGCCATTGACCCAGATGAGATAGCCGAGAACTGCCCCTGGCAGTCCGAAGACGGTCATCAGGCTGTGCCCGCCCCGCGGAACCCGCTCGTCGATCTGGATATCCATGCGCCCTACTCCCTTGAGCCTTAACAGCATGTCATGCCTGTTCTTTCAACGCACAAGCGCCGCCTGCAGCGAGCGGCGCAAAGGTCGCGGGTGGCCGATTGAGAGCCGCTGCGAATGCTGGCATGGAAAGTCATGGCTGAAGCGGTGATCACGAGGGCCGGTCCGGGCGACGAGGCGGATCTCGCGGATCTTGGCGCGCGGAGCTTCAGCGAAACCTTCGCGCATCTCTACAGCCTCGAAGACCTGCAACTGTTCCTCGCCAAAGCGCACAGCGTTGCCGCCTATGAGCAGATCTTGTCGGACGCAGGTTCGGCGGTGTGGATCGCACGGACCCCTCGCGGCGAGGCGGTTGGCTATGCGGTCGCTGGCCCGTGCAGTCTCCCGGTGGACGACATGGCAGCGAACGCAGGCGAACTCGGCCGGCTTTACGTCCTCAAGTCCCACCAGGGCCAAGGGCTGGGCGTGAAGCTGCTCGAGAAGGCGCTCGGCTGGCTCAAGCGGCAATACGGGCCCCTCTATATCAGTGTCTATTCCGAGAACCATGGCGCGCAGCGCCTCTACCGCCGCTACGGCTTCGACAAGATCAAGGAATACAAATACATGGTCGGGAACCATGCCGACCGCGAATTCCTCTTTGGACGCCAGCCCGGCCGGGAATGAAAAAAGGCGAGGACCCCGAAAGGCCCTCGCCAGTCAAAAGCGCTCCGCTAGGGATTGAGCGCTATCCCCCGATCTCGTGGCGGCAGGACCGCCCTGCGCCTTCAAGACCGCATAACCCGTGCCGACTTCCCCTTTCGCACCGCCGACTTTCGGCGACGCAAAAACAATGACCCTCTTCACGGCCATGCCAGCTTGCCACGCCGTAGTTCACGCAGAGCCTGCCAGCAAGAGGCCGCGCGCTGGACCATCCCGCTTCGGGCAGGCTGACGGTCCGGTCCTCAGCCCGCTTTGCTGCACTGCACGTAACTCGCGGCGCGGCTCCGATCGAACTCTATCGTGTCGTATGGTCAATTCTTACACGTCCAAACAGGTCAGATTGTAAAGTCTAGCAGGGCGCTGGAGCTTCGTGAACCTCGCCCGGCATTCTCTCATCAGAAAGCGCGATGTCGCGAACTGGCCATACCGAGACCCCGTACACCCCCCAGGCCCGGCATGAGTTCCTCGCGCGCCCGGCAATGCCGGTCATGCCGCACTGGCACGCGCGCCCGGACGGTATGGCCGCGAAGGTTTCGAGCGATCGCTGG
This sequence comes from Parvularcula lutaonensis, assembly GCF_014651915.1. Classification (GTDB taxonomy): domain Bacteria; phylum Pseudomonadota; class Alphaproteobacteria; order Caulobacterales; family Parvularculaceae; genus Parvularcula; species Parvularcula lutaonensis. The sequence continues at coordinate 1,528,480 of NZ_BMXU01000001.1, read as the reverse complement.
GGTCCATGGCAGAGGGAGACAGAGGGAGGATGTGGGGTTCGCGGGCCATACTTCCGTCGCCGGCGGTATGGCCATGTCCTCCGCGAGCTAACCGCGCCTGGCTGCAGAAACCCGTTCTCGCCCCGTCCGGTCACGCCTAGGGATTGGCCGTCAAGGAGCTTCTCGATGACCTGTCTGCGTCTCTACTTTCACCCCCGCAGCCCTTATTCACGGCTGGGGCTCCGCCTCGTGGCGCGGGAGGGCCTGCCGGCGAAGGTATCCACCAGTCTCCATGTCTTTGACGGCCCGCCGGGGGATGCCCCATTTCTCAATCCGACCGACTCGAAACCCAAGCTCCGCTACATGCTCGAAGATGCCCCGAGAATGACGATGCGGGCCGGCCTGCCCATCGCTCCGCCCCTTCGGCCCGAGCCCGACTACAGCCCTTCGATCACCGCGTTCCATGCCGCGCGGGAAGCAGGCAAGGGTCTGGAATTCGCGCTCGCCGTGTCCGATGCCCGTTGGGGCCGGAGTGAAGACATTGCCGATCCGGAGTGCCTCAAGTCCTGTGCCGAGCGAGCGGGTCTCGATGCCCACACCGATCTTGGGCGCGCACCGGAGGGGGCGACCGACGCAGATCGCGCTCTGATCGAGAGAGACCAAGTCTTCGGCGTGCCCTTCGCGGTACTCGACGACGGCAAAAGGACCCAGAAATTCTGGGGCCATGACCGGTTCGAATTGCTGGCGGAAATCCTGGCCTAGGCGTCGTTCTCGTCGAGAGGGATGCCGTAGAGCTCCAGCCGGTGGTCGACCAGCTTGAAACCATGCTCGCGAGCGATCTTCTCCTGGAGCTTCTCGATCTCGTCATTGACGAACTCGATCACCTCTCCGTTCTTCACATTGATGAGATGGTCGTGGTGGTCGTCGCTGGCTTCTTCATAGCGAGCGCGGCCATGGCCGTCCTGGAAGTCATGGCGCTGGACCACGTCGTAGTCCTCGAGAAGCCGCATGGTCCGGTACACCGTGGCGATGGAGATGCGGCTGTCGATTTCCGAGGCGCGGCGATGGATCTCTTCAACGTCGGGATGGTCTTCCGCTTCCGAAATGACCCTTGTGATGACACGCCGCTGGTCCGTCATCCGCAGGCCCTTTTCGGCGCAGATCTTCTCAAGACGGTCCATCCGTTTCCTCCTCGGCGAGGACAAGGCGCAGGATCGCTGCGTCCGAGCCGTCGCGGTAATAGCCAAGGCGCTTGCCGGCCTCTTCAAATCCAAAGCGCCGGTAGAGCGCCCGCGCAGCCTTATTGGACGTGCTCACTTCGAGAAACAAGCGCCGGACACCCGCGGCGGTTGCGCTCATGATGATCCCCTCGATCAGGGCCGCTCCGTCGCCCTGACGGGGGGCGAGGGTTCCGATCGTCAGGATCTCCGCCTCGTCGCCGAGAAGCCTGAATGCAGAAAGGGCGCGCGGCGGATCCCCCAGGAGAAGCACCGTGTCGAAGCGGTTGATGATGGTCTCGCGCCAGAATTGCTCATCCCAGGGGCCTTCGGGGAACACCTTTGCGTGAATGCGGGCAAGCGTCGCCGCGTCACCCGGCTGCGCCACCCGGATCGTCACAGCGCCGGCCGCGACGGGGGCTTGGCATCCGGCGCCCGCATGTAAAGCGTACGGAGCGGCGAGACGTGGCGCTGTTCGGTCAGGCGGAGAAGCGCCGCAGCACTCGGGACCAGCGGTCCCACGGCGTTGCGCGAGGGGTCGGCCGCCGAAACCCCCGAGCCCGCGACCCGGCTCCGCTTGGCCATCCAGCGACGGGTGTCGGCATAGTCACGGACCTTGGCCGTGCCCTTGGCCCCGCCACGCTTGCCAAAGCGTTGGGTATAAGCCTGGCCGCGGCGGGCATCGATGGCCACGGCCACCGGATAGCCGGCGGTTTCAGCGAGGGCTTCGAGGGTGGTGAGCGCCACGGTTTCCGCGCCGGTCCCCATGACGAGGCCCTTGGCGAAGGCGATCCCGACGCGCTGGCCCATGAACGAACCCGGCCCCACGGTCACGCCAATGCGGTCGATCGCGTCAGGGGCGATCCCGGCTTCCGCAAGAAGCTGCGCAAAAGCGGGCGCGATGCGCTCGGCATGGCCGATACCGATCTCTTCCGAGACCGAAACGGTCCTTCCATCATCGAGCTTGAGGCCCAGTGTCAGCGCGCTGAGGCAGGTATCGATCGCAAGGAGGGCTATAGCAGCTCAGCCGCCTCGTCGAAGGGCAGGCGCGGGCTGCGCTCGAACAGGTTTTCATCGGTTCCGTAGCCGATATTGCAGATCCAGTTGGCCTTCACCGTGGTGCCAGCGAAGAAGGCTTCATTGACCCCGTCCTGATCAAAGCCCGACATCGGTCCGCAATCGAGGCCGAGCGCCCGCGCTGCGATCATCAGATAAGCGCCCTGGAGAGTGCCGTTGCGGAACGCCGTCTCCCGGATCAGGTCGTCATTGCCCTCGAACCAGGACTTGGCGTCCGTATGCGGGAAGAGCTCGGGCAGCCTTTCGTAGAACGCAAGATCGTAGCCGATGATGCAGACGAGCGGCGCCGCCATCGTTTTCTCGCGGTTGCCCTCCATCAGGAAAGGCTCGAGCTTCTTCTTGGCCTCTTCGGTCCGGAGAAACAGGAACCGCGCCGGCTGGCAGTTGGCGGACGTCGGGCCCCATTTCATCAGGTCGTAGATCTGCCTGACCTGCTCATCGGTGACCTTGCGGTCCGACCATGCGTTGCGGGTCCTGGCCTCGGTGAAAATCTGGGCCTGGGCTTCGGCGGAGATGGGAATGGTTCTGTCCATGTCGGGGCAGATAGCGCCCGGCGGCTGCGTTGTCATCGCAGCCGGTGACAAGAGTCCGTTGCGCCGGGCGTCCGCGCCCTCAGGCGACGGCCTCGACCGCCGTCACCTCGGGCACGTAGTGCTTGAGAAGGTTCTCGATCCCCGATTTGAGCGTCATCGTCGACGAAGGACAGCCAGCGCAGGCCCCCTGCATGGTCAGGAAAACGATGCCGTCGCCCGGCTCGTAGCGGTGGAAGATGATGTCGCCACCATCCTGGGCCACGGCCGGCCGGACACGGGTCTCGAGAAGCTCGATGATCTGCTCGACGATCTCGCGGTCTTCGCCCGTGTAGTCTTCGGGCGTGGTGGTCCCTGCCGTGGCGGTGGCCTGGCGCTCGTCGACGACGGGAATGCCCGCAGCGAGGAAATCGGCAATGGTGCCGAGAATGGCTGGTTTGATGGACTCCCAGTCCACCGTCTGGTCCTTGGACACGGTGACGAAGTCCGCACCGAGATAGACCGAGACGACACCGTCGACATCAAAAAGCGCCGTCGCAAGCGGCGAAATCTTCGCGGCACCGGGCGACGGAAAATCCATCCCCAGCTGCCCCTGACCCAGCACCGGCTGGTCAGGCAGGAACTTCAGAGATTGCGGGTTCGGCGTGTCTTCGGTGCGAATGAACATGGCGTCTAAGTGGACCCTTATGCCGCGCTCGCCAAGGGAGGTTTTCGGGCAAATTGTCTTTCCTATGGACGACCCCGCCCTGCCTTCAGGGCCTCACGACATCGCATCGTGGATTGGTCGCGCTTTCACGCGGAGCGAATGATAGCCGCTCTCCCTTCCATTGGCCGACGCTCGGCACTGTGACGGAGGACGGGGCGCCGGAGACGCGGACGGTCGCAATGCGCGGGCACCGGGCGGAAGCGCGGTCGCTGGTTTTCTAGACCGACAGGCATTCGGCAAAAGCGGCGCAATTGGCGCAGCAGCCTCGGGCTTCGCTGCATGTCTCCGATCCGCCGAAGAAGGTGAAGCACGGCAGGATGTCGAACTTCTCCCATGCGCCGGTGCCGGGCGCAGCGATCGACCGATAGCGATGTCAGCTTCGACCCTGAGGACTCGGTTGCAAGGGAGGAGCTGCGCGCGCCCCGCTTTGGTTATCAGCTTACGGACCAATACACTCCGGCCGCGTGCGCCGTCCTCGCGCCCGAGTGAAATTTGGGGTTGAACCGCCCGAAGCATCGTGGCTGGTGCCTTGAAACAACCGCAGTTAAGGCTGGGCCATGGCCGACGATACAACGACGAAATTCACCGATCAGGAAGCGCTCGATTTCCATTCCAAGGGGAAACCCGGAAAACTGGAGGTCACACCGACCAAGCCGATGGCGACGCAGAGGGATCTCTCCCTCGCCTATTCGCCCGGCGTCGCGGTGCCGGTGAAGAAGATCGCCGAGGAGCCCGACAGCGTCTACGACCTGACGGCGCGGGGCAACATGGTGGCGGTGATCTCGAACGGGACCGCCATCCTGGGCCTGGGCAATCTCGGCGCGCTGGCCTCGAAGCCGGTGATGGAAGGCAAGGCTGTCCTCTTCAAGCGTTTCGCCGATATCGACTCGATCGATCTCGAGCTGGACACGGAAGACCCTGACGCCTTCATCGATGCGGTGAAGCACCTCGGGCCGTCCTTCGGCGGCATCAACCTCGAAGACATCCAGGCCCCGGACAGCTTCTATATCGAGACGAAGCTCAAAGAGCTGATGGACATCCCGGTCTTCCACGATGACCAGCACGGGACAGCGATCATCGCCGCAGCGGGACTGCTGAATGCGCTCGACATCGTCGGCAAGAAGATCGGCGACGTGAAGGTGGCCGTCTCCGGCGCCGGGTCATCGGCCATCTCGGTGGTGAGCCTCATCAAGACCCTTGGCGTGAAGCACGAGAACGTCCTGATGTGCGACCGCGCCGGCGTCCTTCGTCCCGGCCGCGACAAGCCGATGAACCAGTGGCAGTCAGCCCACGCGGTGGACACGGACAAGACGACACTTGCCGAGGCCATGGACGGCGCCGATGTCGCCATCGGTCTGTCCGTAGGCGGAGCGTTCACCAAGGAGATGGTCCGCTCCATGGCATCGAACCCGATCATCTTTGCCATGGCGAACCCGACACCGGAAATCACGCCGGAGCAGGTGGCCGAAGTGCGCGGCGACGCGATCATGGCCACAGGACGCTCGGATTATCCGAACCAGGTCAACAATGTCTTGGGCTTTCCCTACATATTCAGGGGGGCGCTCGACGTCCGTGCAAGGACAATCAATGAGGAGATGAAAGCCGCCTGCGCCCGGGCGCTGGCCGAGCTCGCCCGCGAAGACGTGCCGGACGAGGTGGCGAACGCCTATGGCACCCGCCTCCAATACGGCCCCGGCTATATCATCCCGACACCGTTCGACCCGCGCTTGATCTCCAAGATCCCCCCTGCGGTGGCCAAGGCGGCATGCGAGACGGGCGTGGCGCGGCAGCCCATCACCGACTTCGACGCCTACCAACACAAGCTGGCGACCCGTCTCGATCCGTCAGCGGCGTTTCTCCAGAAGGTCTATGCCACCGTGCGCTCGGGCGAGACGAAGAAGCGCATCGTCTTCGCCGAGGGCGAGGAAGAGCAGGTTATCCGCGCGGCGCACAGCTTCCAAGGACAGGGCCTCGGCCAGGCGATCCTGATCGGCCGCGACGACAAGGTCCGCCGGACTATGGAAACCCTCGGACTGAGCGCCAACCACAATATCGAAATCTGGAACGCGCGGGAGTCAGCGCAGACCCAGCAGTACACGGCGCATCTCTACGGGCGATTGCAGCGCGAAGGCTATCTCGAGCGCGACTGTCGCCGCCTCGTGAACCAGGACCGCAACGCGTTTGGGGCATGCATGCTCGCCTGTGGCCACGCTGACGGCATGGTCACAGGGGTGACCCGTCACTACAACGTCGCGCTCAGGAACGTCCGTCTCGCGCTCGATCCGAGGCCCGGCGAGCGCGTGATCGGCATGTCGGTGATCCTGGCCAAGGGCCGAACGGTCTTCATGGCCGATACGTCAATTGCAGAATATCCGACATCGGAAGAACTTGCAGACATCGCGGTCCAGTCCGCCCATGCCGTCAGGCAGCTCGGCTTCGAGCCGCGTGTGGCCCTCACGTCCCATTCGAACTTCGGAAATCCTGACACGGAGCACATGCGGCGGATCTCGAACGCCGTGAAGATCCTCGACGCCCGACCGGATATCGATTTCGAATATGAAGGCGAGATGACCCCACGCATGGCGCTGAACAGCCGTCTTCGCGAGATCTATCCGTTCAGCAGGCTGACGGGCGATGCGAACCTTCTCATCATGCCTGGGCTCCACTCTGGCGGCATCGCATCGAAGCTACTCGCCGAGATCGGCGGCGCGACGGTGATCGGCCCGATCCTCATCGGCCTGTCCAAGCCGGTGCAGATCGTCCAGACCGGCGTCCAGGTCAACGATATCCTCACCCTCGCCGCGATCGCCGCCTATGAGCTCGATACCGAGCATCGGGAATGGGCAGAGACCTCGAAAGGCCGTCCGCAGCTCTAGCCTGTGGTCGCTGCCTGAGGACCGCCGGGGGCGCCAGCCCCGCGGTGGTTTCATCTCTACAGCGCAGTCACTGCGGTGCGCGCTTGGCGAGGATCCGCTGCAGGGTCCTGCGGTGCATGCCGAGGCGCCGGGCCGTCTCCGACACGTTATGGCCGCAAAGCTCGTAGACGCGCTGGATGTGCTCCCACCGGACCCGGTCAGCCGACATCGGGTTTTCAGGTGGCTCGGGAAACTCGCCTTCGCGGGCGAGAAGGGCCTTCTGCACATCGTCGGCATCGGCAGGCTTGGCGAGATAGTCGATGGCACCAGCCTTCACCGCGGCGACGGCAGTGGTGATGTTGCCATAGCCGGTCAGGATCACCGCGCGGCTGTCGGCCCGCTGTTCATGCAGGAAATTCACGACGTCGATGCCGTCGCCGTCGTCAAGGCGCAGGTCCACGACGGCGAAGGACGGCGGGTTCTGCCGGATCAGGGCCTTGGCTTCGTTGACTCCCTCCGCGAGGACAGGCTTGAAGCCGCGCTTCTCCATCGCCCGACCGAGGCGGGTGCGGAAAGGCTGGTCATCATCGACGATCAGGCAACTGGCATCGTCTGGGAGATCTCGGATTTCTGTCATGTTGCGTACACTTCCCTCGGGGATACATCTGGAACTGATTTGGGGTTCTCGGTAAGCTTGGCCAGAGGCCAGGACACTGCGACCCATGCGCCCTTCCGTCCCGTATTGTTCCCGAAACGCAGCGCGCCGCCGGTCCGCTCCAGCAGGGTCTTGGCAATGAAGAACCCGAGGCCAAGCCCGCCCTTGCCATCGGAGTGTTTCGCCGGGCTTCGCGGATAAGGCTCACCTAGGCGGAGCATCGTCTCGTTCGGAATCCCCGGACCGTCATCGCTGATTTTCACTTCGAGACGGCCGTCCCGCCAAGCCGCGCTGATATCGACGCGGCTTTCGGCATATTTGGTGGCGTTCTCGATCAGGTTGCGGAGGCCGTATATAATCTCGGGCTGGCGCTGAAGCCTCTCTGGGAGCGGGCCGCTTTCGGGATCGAAACTGAATTCGATGGCCTTGCCGGGGCTTTCGATGAAGGGCCGCGCGGCCTCGCGCAGCAGGCTGTCGAGCGAGATGACATTATGCACCGCGTCGCCGGCCTGACCGGCCTCCGAAAGCCGCCGCAGGATGCGTTGGCAGCGCTGGGTCTGGGAGATCAGGAGCGCCGCGTCTTCCTTCAGGGGACCCTCGGGCAGCTCCCTCTCCATCTCGCGGGCCGTGACCTGGATGGTCCCGAGCGGGGTTCCGAGCTCATGGGCGGCGGCGGCGGCAAGTCCGTCTAGTGCGGTCAGGCGCTCTTCACGACTGAGAGCCATTTGCGTCGCGGTCAGCGCCTGTGCCAGCTTCACCCGTTCCTGCGTCACCCGCCACGCATAGGCCGACGTGAACGCAACCCCCATCACGAGCGCGATCCAAAGACCGAGATTGTAAACCTGCGGCACCGCGAAGCCATCGGTCGTCGTCCACGGCAGCGGCATGTGCCAAAGCGCCAGGAACGTATAGCAGGCCACGACCAGCCCGATGACGATTGCCGCGTGCCTGAGACGCAGGCTCGAGGCCGCCAGCATTGCCTGCATGATGAGCCAGAGCGCGAAGGGATTCTGGATGCCACCGGTGAAGTAGAGGATCGTCGCGATCTGCAACGTGTCGAAGCAGAGATAGGCCGTGACTTCGGTGGGCTTCATCGGCTGGGCCGGGCTGAAGCTCAACGTTGCGTAGAGATTGACGACCACGCCCGCAGCGATCGCCAGCAGGATGCCGCCGAGGGGCATCTCGAAACCGAAGCCGAACTTCACCACCACGAGGACGATCAGCTGGCCCAGGATCGCGAACCAACGCAGCCCGGTGAGGGTCCCCTGGCGAAGAATGGACGGATGTTCGAACGCAATCGGTGCCATGGGCCTACTTTGCTCCCGCGCGATGCTTATAAGAAGACCCATGATCAGGACGAATTATCTCATCCCCGCCTTCTTCCTTCTTGCAGCAGCCTGCACCGAGGACACCCCGCCGCGCGGCGAGATCGAGCTCAACGAAGCCTTCTCCGCTGAGTTCGACCTTATCGACATGTATGGCGAACCTGCTAGCGACGAACGTTTCGAGGGCAAACCGATGCTGATCTATTTTGGCTTCACGAGTTGTCCTGATGTCTGTCCTGCAGCCTTGGGCGTGATGACGGCGACCCTCGACCAGCTGGGACGCGATGCGGGCGACGTGCAACCCCTCTTCATTACGGTGGATCCCGAGCGGGACACCGCCGAGCGGCTGCGCGCGCATCTTTCCTTCGATCCGAGGATCCTCGGCCTCACAGGAAGCGAGGAGGAGCTGAAGGACGCCCGCAACCGGATGCGCGTTTTTGCCGCGAAGGTGCCCCTCAAGGACAGTGCTGTCGGCTATACCGTTGACCATCAGTCGCTTTTCTTCCTGACCGACGCCTCGGGGCAGCCAATCGTTGCCTTCAATGACGACATGGACCCTGCGGTCATTGCCGCGCGGATCAAGGCCCGCCTCTAGCTGTTGTTCACGCGACCTTCATAAAGATTGCGGAATTCTGCGTTCTCGTGTTGCATCGCACATCCAGAGCATCAGGCACCCGAGGTTTGATATGATCTATTCGGCTTACGAAGCGGCACACCAGCTGATGGCACCGGTCAGGCAGATGGCCCGTGCAACCGCGAGCCTGGTCGACAATCCTGCCAACATCGCCCGCGACAGCTGGCCGAGCCGGGCCTTCATCGCCGGCCATAACGTCTTCGAGATGGCCACGCGCCGCTATGGCAAGCCGGACTGGCGTTTGCCCACGACCGAAATCGAGGGCGTCGAGGTGCCTGTCACTGTCGAGACAGTGCTCGAGAAACCCTTTGGCCGCCTGCTTCGTTTCCGTCGCGATCCGAATGTTCTTGCGACAATCAAAAGCTTTGAACCCCAACCGCGCGTCCTCATCGTTGCACCGATGTCGGGGCACCATGCGACACTGCTGCGCGGCACCGTCGAGGCGATGCTGCCGGGCCATGAGGTGTTTATCACCGACTGGACAGACGCCCGCGACGTTCCGGTGATCTTCGGCCGTTTCGACCTCAACACCTATATCGATTACCTGATCGAGTTCATTCGCATGATCGGTCCGGGCAGCCATACCATGGCCGTCTGCCAGCCGGGTCCGCCGCTGCTCGCGGCCTGCTCGGTCATGGCGGCCGAGGACGATCCGGCCCGCCCGCGCTCGATGACCTTCATGGGCTCCCCGATCGACGCCCGGAAGTCGCCGACGGTGACGAACCTCCTGGCCGAGCAGAAAGCCTTCGAGTGGTTCGAGGAGAACATGATCCAGACCGTGCCGGCCCCCTATGCAGGCTTCACGCGGCGGGTCTATCCGGGCTTCATCCAGCTTTTCAGCTTCATGTCCATGAACATGGAGCGGCACGTGAATGCGAGCTTCGACTACTACGCCAACATCCTGCAGGGTGACGACTTCGCGGCCAAGAAACACGAGGTCTTCTACGACGAGTATCTCGCAGTGTGTGACATGACGGCGGAGTTCTATCTCCAGACCATCCACGACGTTTTCCAGGAGTACCTGCTGCCGCGCGGTCTCTTCACCCATAATGGCAAAGTTGTGGACCCGTCGGCGATCAAGGATATTGCGCTGATGACCGTCGAAGGCGAGCTGGACGATATTTCGGGCATCGGCCAGACGCAGGCCGCCCACGATCTCTGCACGAACATTCCGGCCAAGGACCAGCTCGACTACATCCAGAAGGGCGCGGGGCACTACGGCGTCTTCAACGGCAAGAAGTGGCGAAACGAAATCCAGCCGCGCCTCGCCAAGTTCATCGCCGATCGCTTCGACCCCGAAGAAGAGCGCGAGAGCCAGAAGGGGCACGCCCTCAAGGTCGTCGGCGCGGCGTAACGCACCGCTCGTTTCCTTTGTGACTTCGGCCAAGGACCGCTAGAGACGCGGCCATGCCGAAGCACGCCCCCCTGAACGAGAACAGCCGTCTCTACCTTGTCGATGGCTCCGCCTATATCTTCCGCGCCTTCCATGCGCTGCCGCCGCTGACGAGGAAGTCCGACGGCCTGCCCATTGGTGCGGTGTCGGGCTTCTGCAACATGCTGTGGAAGCTGTTGTCCGATGCCAGCAACGATGCGGTCGAGCATATCGGCACGCCCACTCACTTCGCGGTCATCTTCGACCATTCGGGCTACAGCTTCCGCAACGATCTTTATCCGGATTACAAGGCCAACCGAGACGAGCCACCGGAGGACCTTCGGCCCCAATTCTCACTCATTCGCGATGCGACACGCGCCTTCGGCCTTCCGTGCAAGGAGGAAGAAGGCTTCGAGGCAGACGATATCATCGCCACCTATGCCCGGATGGCGGCGGAGAAGGGTGCGGAAGTCGTCATCGTCTCCTCGGACAAGGACCTGACCCAGCTTGTGAACGACAAGGTCGTGATGTTCGACCCGATGAAGAACAAGATCATCGACGCCGCAGGGGTGATCGAGAAGTTCGGCGTCGGCCCCGAGAAGATGATCGACCTGCAGGCCCTGATGGGGGACTCCACCGACAATGTTCCCGGCGTTCCGGGCATCGGCCCGAAGACAGCCGCCCAGCTTCTCAACGAGTACGGAACGCTCGAAGAACTGCTCGCCAATGCAGAGAACATCAAGCAGAAGAAGCGTCGCGAAAACCTGATCGCCTTCGCCGACGATGCGCTGATGTCGAAGAAGCTCGTCACCCTCGATGCCCATATGGACGGCCTCGAGGACCCCGAAGAGTTCGGTGTCGCAGAGTTCGACCACCAGAAGCTGGTCGACTTCCTCGAAGAGATGGAACTCACCACACTGACGAACCGGGTACGAAACGACGGCGGGATCGAGGCCTCCTCCGGCGAAGGGAACCCGGCGATGAAAGAACTCGATAACAAGATCGACCCGTCGGCCTACAGGGCGATCTTCACGATGGAAGACCTGAGGGCGTTCATTGATCGGGCCTATGAGTTCGGAACCCTCGCGGCCGACACCGAGACCGACAGCCTCAACGCGATGCGCGCGCGACTCGTGGGCATCTGCCTCGCAGCGGCGCCGGGCGATGCGGTTTATGTGCCGCTTCTTCATGGTGCGGATGGTCTCGATCTCGGTGACGCGAGCGATGAGAAACAACTGGACACGAACGAAGTGCTCGAAGCCCTCGAGGGAATCTTCACCGATCCTTCGGTGGTCAAGGTTGGCCAGAACCTCAAATACGACCTCGTTGTGCTCGCGCGCCACGGGGCGACGCTCTCGCCCGTGGATGACACCATGCTGATGTCTTATGTCCTCGAATGCGGCGAAGGTGGCCACGGCATGGACGAGCTTGCCGAGCGCCACCTCGGCCATACTTGCATTCCGTTTACGGATCTTGCTGGCAAGGGCAAGAAACAGAAGACCTTCGACCAGATCCCGATACCCGATGCGACGAAATACGCGGCCGAGGACGCCGATGTGACCCAGCGCCTGGGCCTTGTCCTCCGCAGGAAACTGCTTGAAGACAGTATGCTGACCGTTTACGAACGCATCGAACGCCCCCTCGTTCCCGTCATTGCCCGGATGGAGCGCGAGGGCATCAAGGTCGACCGGGACGAGCTTTCCCGTCTTTCCTCAGAGTTCGCCCAGAAGATGGCGATGTATGAACAAGAGGCCTACGAGGCGGCCGGCGAAAAATTCAATCTCGGCTCGCCCAAGCAGATCGGCGAAATCCTGTTCGGCAAGCTCGGGCTACCCGGCGGCAAGAAGACAAAGACCGGCGCCTGGGCCACGGGTGCGGATCTTCTCGAGGAGCTCGCTGCCGAGGGCCACGAGGTTCCCAAGGCAGTTCTCGGCTGGCGCCAGATGTCAAAGCTCAAATCGACTTATGCCGATGCCCTTGTCGAGGCCATTCATCCCGAGACGGGCCGGGTGCATACGAGCTTCTCGCTGGCATCCACCAACACCGGCCGGCTCTCGTCCAACGATCCCAACCTGCAAAACATCCCGATACGGACTGAAGAAGGACGCAAGATCCGGCGCGCTTTCATCGCGGAGAAAGGGAACCTGATCGTCTCCGCCGACTACTCGCAGATCGAGCTTCGCCTCCTTGCCCATATCGGCAACGTCCCGGAGCTGGCGCGGGCCTTCAACGAAGGGATCGACGTCCACGCGCTGACGGCATCGGAGGTGTTCGGCGTGCCGCTCGATGACGTGACACCGGATCTCCGCCGCTCCGCCAAGACGATAAATTTCGGGATCATCTACGGAATTTCCGCCTTCGGACTATCGTCGCGCCTCGGCATCGACCGCAGCGTGGCGAAGGATTACATCGACAGCTATTTCGCGAAGTTCCCGGGCATCCGCCGTTACATGGACGAGACAGTCGCCGCGGCGAAAGAGAACGGTTACACCGAGACAGTCTTTGGGCGGAAAACCCATATCCCAGGCATCAACGCCAAGCAGCCCAACATGCGCGCCTTTGCCGAACGCCAGGCGATCAACGCGCCGATCCAAGGCACCGCAGCGGATGTCGTCAAGCGCGCCATGGTCCGTGTGCCCCCAGCCCTCCAGGAGGCAGGTCTCGGCGCGAGGATGCTGCTCCAGGTGCATGACGAGCTTGTCCTCGAATGCCCGGAGGACGAGGCGGAGGCAACCTGCGCGGTGGTGAAGGAGGTCATGGAGAATGCCGCGGCGCCTGCTGCGGAGTTCTCGGTCCCCCTTGAGGTCGACGCCAATGCCGCGCCCAACTGGGAAGAAGCCCACTGACGCGTGATCCAGCGGGCGGGGGCTTCCACCGGCCAGCGCAAGCCGCTAGCGCAGCGGAACCGAACGAGGAGTATCGCGATGTCTGAACTGATCGGCCGTTTCCTGAGCTTCGAGGAGCACCTCGGGCGCGGACTCGTGAAGTTCGTCTATTACGTCCTCCTGTTCCTGCTCATGATGACGACGCTCTATGACCTCGGCGTCGCCGTGGGCCAGATGTTCGGCGGCAAGTTCTGGCTGGGACTCGGCAAGTTCGTCGTGCGTATCCCGCTCGAGTTCATTGTCTCCCTGCTTTTGCTGCGTGTCGGCGCGGAGCTCATCATGGCGGTGCTGTCCATCGACGATCACCTGCGCTCGGGCATCCGCGACGGCGACACGATGAGCTCGGGCCTCAACGCTCCGTCGCACCCTCCGGCGGCGGCACCGACCCTCAAGACACCGAGCGCCGAAGTGGCCAACGACCTTGATGATGATGCCGAAGAACCGACGTCCGAAAAGACGGAGGAAGAGGGTTCCGAGGGCGAAACGACCGAGAAGGAATAGGGGCTAACCCCAAGGGCCGCGCTGCGGTGCCGGGCGCGCCCGCTGCGGCGGGACCGACGGGTGTCCACCGCCGTTCGCCATGGCGAGGAGCCTCTGGATCCTGTCTTCAACCGGCGGGTGAGTCGAGAACAGGGCTGAGACGCCGCCGCCCGATAGCGGATTGACGATCATCATCTGGCCCGATGCCGGATTGCGCTCCGCCAGCGGCATTGGCGTCCGCGCTGCCTTGCTGGAGATCTTTGCGAGCGCCGAAGCGAGCCAGTCGGGACGACCGCAAATCTCCGCGCCGATCCTGTCCGCCTGGTATTCACGCGTCCGGCTGATCGCCAGCTGGACGAGGCTCGCGGCAATCGGGGCCAGCAGCACGATGGCGATCATGGCGATCGGGTTGACGCCCTCGTCCCGCCTGCCACCGAAGAACATCGCAAAATTGGCAAGCGCCGAGATCGCACCGGCGAGCGTCGCGGTCATCGTCATGGTCAGCGTGTCGCGGTTCATGACATGGGCGAGCTCATGGGCCATGACGCCCATCACCTCTTCTTCCGTGAGGGTTTCCAGCAGCCCCGTCGTCGCGGCAACAGCAGCATTCTGGGGGTTCCTTCCGGTAGCGAAAGCATTGGGCTGGGCCTGGTCGATGATGTAGGTCCTCGGCGTCGGCAGACCTGCCCTTGCAGCGAGGCCAGCCACCCCTTCGGCAAAGCGCCGGAGGCGCGGATCCGGTTCGTCGGGACCGATTTCCCGCGCCCGGTACATGCGCAGGACGATCTTGTCGGCATTCCAATAGGCGTAAAGGTTGCTCGCCGCGGCGAAGGCAAGCGCGAGGATCATGCCGCCCCTGCCACCGATCAGGGCACCGACGGTGCCGAAGATCGCCGTCATCAGGGCCATCAGGACGAGGGTGCGGAAATTTGCGTTCATTGGTCTGATGGTGTCTTTATCTCTCGACGCTAGGTTAGTTCTCCGCGCCGCTGTTTGAAGAGGAACACGCAACCGTGACCGATACTGGCGACAAGGAACTGGAACCCGTGCCCAAGACCGAAGACGGGATTCCCCTCTTCGCGAACGGCCGGAAGCTGACGGACAAGGAGATCGAGATCCTGCGGGAGGCCCGTGCCCGGCGCGATGCGATCGATGCCCGTGCCGATGTGCCGAAAGAGGTCAATGGCGGTGACAGAAAGGCCGAACCCACGCGCTATGGCGACTGGGAAAAGGGTGGCAGGGCCTACGACTTCAGCTGATGCAGCCGACTATAACGAAACCTTTGCAAAATCAGCCAAGAGCGGCATGAGACCTGCTGTCAGTCTTGGTCGAAGACACCTGAAACCGGATGGTAAAGCGATGAAAACCTGGAAACTGCTCGGCGCGTCCCTCACTGCGCTGGCCCTGGTCGCCTGTGAGAGCGGCGAGGACAAGGCCGTCCGTTTCGCAGAAAACGCGCAAGACTATCTCGATGAGGGACAGCTCCAGCGGGCCAAGCTCCAATTCCAGAACGCCCTGCAGAACGACCCGAACAATGTCGTTGCCCTGCGCGGTGCCGCCGAGGTGGCCGAACGTCAGGAGCGCTATGGCGACCAGCTTCGGTTCCTGCAGCGTCTCGTCACCCTCGAGCCGAACAACTACGAGGCGATCGCGAAGATCGCACGGCTCAACCTGCTCGCTGGCGAGCCTGATGACGCCCTCGAACGGGCGAACCAGGTGCTTGCAGCGGAGCCCGACAATATCGAGGCGCTGACCGTCAAGGGCGCGGCTCTTGTGCTCCAGAACAATCTCGACGAGGCGAGCGAGACCCTTGAAAAGGCCCTCGCCGCGGACCCGGACAATGTCGAGGTCCGCAACCTCCTCGCCGCGCGCTATGTCCGTGACGAGGAATTCGACCGGGCTCAGGCGATCATCGACGAGGGCCTCGCGGCAGAGCCGGATTCCGAGGCCCTGCTGGTGGTCAAGCTGCTGCTGGCCCAGCGCCGTCAGGACATCACGGCAATGGACGAAACCTTCGCGGCCCTTGTCGAAGCAAGCCCTGAGAACGGTTTCTACCGTCAGCGTTATGGCGAGTTCCTGATCACCGCCCGGGGCGACCTCGATGGTGCCCGGAAGCAGTTCGAGGCGGCGATCCCGCTTCTCGAGGACCAGACCGAGGCCGTCGGTCGCCTTATTGGCATCATCCGCGAGCAAGAGGACGATGCCACCGCCGAGGCCGAGCTGCGCGAACTCGTCGCTCAGTATCCGGACACGGACCTTGTCTTCGCCGTCCCGGCCTTCCTCTGCGAGATTGGCGAGGACGAACGCTGCCTCGAAGAGCTGACACGCCTTGCCAATGATGATGAGCGCCCCCTGGAGATCCGCAACCAGGCCAAGGTCGACCTTGGTGAGCGCGCCTTTGCCCGCCGCGATCTCGACGAGGCCAGCCGGTATGCCGAAGATGTCCTCGAGACGGACCCGGAAGACCCCAAGGCCCTCACCCTCAAGGCCAAGATCCAGCTTGCACAGGGCGACGTCGAGCCGGCCATCGAAACACTGCGCACCGCCCTGAACGGCGATCCGAACAATGAAGCGGCCCTGATCCTTCTCGGCCTTGCCTACGAAGAGAATGGCCGCGCGCCCTTTGCCGAAGCCCAGCTCGCCCAGGCCATCGACCGGATCGGGCTGTCGCCGAACCTGTTCCAGGCCTACCGGGCGATGCTCCTGCGCAACGGCAAGACCGACGAGGCTTCGGACCTTACCCTTCGCTTCGCCCAGACGCCGGACGCGACGCCCCAGATCCAGCGCGAAAGCGCCCGCGTCCTCGTCGCGCAGAACCGGGCCGATGAAGCCGAGGTCGTGGCCCGTTCGCTGCTTCGCGCGGACCCGGACGATGTCGACGCGCGCCGCATTCTCGCGGCTTCGCTGATGCAGCAGCAGCGGTACGAAGATGCGCTTGCAGAACTCGATCGCCTGCCCGAGGACGGCCAGAACGACCCGCAGGCGATCCGCATCCGGGCCCAGGCGCTGTCGCAGCTCCGGCGGACGGACGAGCTGCGCGAATTCCTTCAGGCACAGGCCGCCCGTGGCGAATACCCGGACAGCTTCGTCCTGCTGAGCCAGTTCGAGACGAGCCAGAACAACGTCGATGCCGCTGCGGAGGCGGCCCGGAGCGGGGTCGACGCCTTCCCGGAACAGGAAGGTCTCTATGTCATCCTCTACAACGCCCTGATTGCCCAGGGGCAGGAAGAAGCGGCCAATCAGGCCATCCTCGAGGGCATCGAGAAAGCGGAGGACACGACGACCCTCCGCCTGCTGCGCGCCAACCAGCTCCTGAATGAGAACGATCGCGCTGCCGCGCGGGATGTCCTGATGACGCTCTACGAAGACGAGCAGCTCGGCGACCTTGCCGCGAACAATCTCGCAGCCCTGATGCTTGATCTCGACGATGACCCAGCCCAGGCGCTCGAAATCGCCAAACGTTTCGAAGGCACAGAGCAGCCCTTCCTCGCGGACACGCTGGCCTGGGCCTATTACCGCAACGGCGAGCTGGAGAAGGCTCTCGAATACAGCGAAATCGCTGCCCGCACCGATACGCCGAACGCCGAAATCTTCTACCATCGGGGCGTGATCGCCGCCGCAAATGGGGATACGGAAACTGCGCGGGCTGCTTTCGAAAAGGCGCTGGAAGCTCCCGGCAAGACCGACGTGGTCAGCGAAGAGGCCATCAAGGCGGCTATCGCCGAACTGTAAACGCCGCAGGGCAAACTCGGGCGTAACGCCGAGGGGACACGATGTACGAGAAGCATTTCGGGCTTTCGAGGAAACCCTTCGCAAGCCATCCGGAGCCGGACATGCTGTTCTGGTCCGACGGCCACAAGATGGCCCGGACCATGCTTGCCTATGGCCTGACCTCGGGCAATGGCACCGTGGTCATCACCGGTGAAATCGGCTCGGGCAAGACCACCCTGCTGCACGACCTGGCCCGCCGGCATCGTGACGGCAACCGCTTTGGAGCGCTGACCGGCGACATCGGCTATGAGAACGATGTTGCGGCTTGGATCCTTTACGGCTTCGGAATCGAAACGAAGTCGAACTCGGCCAGCCAGTCCCTGAGCCAGCTCGACAAGTTCCTCGCCCAGAACCGCAATGCGGGGCGCAAGGCCGTCCTGTTCATCGACGAAGCCCAGCTTCTCGAAGCGCGCCTTCTCGAGCGGATCCGGGTCCTTGCCGAACGCCAGTCAGGCGGACGGCCCGTCTTGCAGCTCGTGCTGTTCGGCCAACCCGAGCTCGGTGCGCTTCTCAACATGCCGCAGCTTGCGCAGTTCAGGCAGCGCGTGGTGGCCCATTACCATCTCCGTGCCTTCAACCGGGACGAGACGGGCGACTATATCAGCGCTCGCCTTGCTGCATCCGGCGGCAATCCGCAGATCTTCGTTCCCGAAGCCGTCGACCGCATCCATGATGCCTCGAACGGTATCCCGCGGCAGATCAATATCCTTGCCGATACGGCGATGGTCTACGCCTTCGCCGCCAGCGAGAACCAGGTTTCCGAAGACATCGTGAAACGGGTCATCCGCGACCGGGAGCAGCATGGCATCCTGAAGGTCGATCCCCCCAGCGGCCTCTGACCCCTCAACCCTGGAGCTTGGCCCAGATCGGCGTGCCCAGCTCTTCGATGAAGGCCCTGTGGGCCGCCCTTTCCTCATCGGTGATGCGCGGAGGCAGCGGGCGCGGGCGCTGGTAGGTGACGGCGCGATCGCCGCCCGCGTCACCGGGCGCGGACCGGGAAGACGTCGATGCAGACAGGAAACTCGCCTGCCGACCGCCGGTCAGCTCGATATAGACCCTCGCGAGGAGTTCAGCGTCGAGAAGCGCGCCGTGGCCCTTCTCGTCACGCTCGGCCTTGGAGATGCCGAACCTCTGGCAGAGCGCATCGAGAGATGCAGGAGCGCCAGGAAACTTCCGCCGTGCCATCGGAACCGTGTCGATGACCTTGTTCGTCAGCGCGGGAAGCCCTGCAATGTCGAGTTCGGCATTGATGAAACCGACATCGAAAGGCGCATTGTGGGCGATCAGCTCCGCCCCCTCGATGAAAGCGAGAAACGCTTCGCCAACCGAAGGGTCCCTGAAGAGCGGCTTGTCCTGCAGCATCTCCGTCGAGATCCGGTGCACCCGATAGGCCTCCATCGGCACGTCGCGCTCGGGATTGACGTAGCGGTGGAAGCTTTCACCCGTCAGGTTGCCATCGATCATTTCGATCGCGCCGATCTCGATGAGACGATCACCGTCCTGTGGTGAGAAACCAGTTGTTTCGGTATCGAAAATGACTTGCCGGACCATGGTGGATATCACCCCTGTTCGGACTGGCTGGAAAGCCCGTACTTCTCCCGAAGTGCCGCCATGATGGCTTCGACCTCAGCCCGTGCAGCATCAAGCCCGGCATCAGTGCGGACAGTGAAGGTCGCATGCCGCAAGCGCTCTTCCTCCGGAGCCTGCCGTGCGAGGATGGCGTCGAGCTTCTCCTCGGTCATGCCCGGTCGGGCCAGCACGCGCCGGCGCCTGACTTCCGGATCGGCGGTGACTACGACCACTTCCCTGAAGAGGTCCTGCATCCCGCCTTCGACGAGAAGGGGGATGTCGAGAACGGCGATCTCGGCACCGTCCTCTTCGGCAGATTTGAGGAAGGCGGCCTGGTCCTCACGCACGAGGGGGTGAACGATCTCCTCAAGCCGCTTCAGACGGTCGGGGGCACCGAGGGTGAGTGCCGAAAGCTTCGCGCGATCGACGCCACCCTCTTCGCTACGAGCCTCGGGAAAGATCGAGAGCACCGCCTCTACCCCCTTGCCGCCGGGGGCATAAAGCCTGTGCACCGCAGCGTCTGCATCCCAGACGGCCGCGCCGGCATCGGCGAACATCTTCGCCGTGGTGCTCTTGCCCATGCCGATGGAGCCTGTGAGGCCGACGACGATCATGACAGCTCCGCCTCGAGATCCGCGAGCGTTGCCGCCGGGCGCTTCGGCGGAATACCGGCAAAAGCCTCGAAGCTCGGCACCGCCTGCCAGACCAGCATGGACAGGCCGTTGGCGACGGGCTTGCCCGCCTTCCGGGCGGCGCGGATCAGCTTGGTCTCCATCGGTGCATAGACGATATCGACCACCATTGCCGGTCCTGGATCGCCAAGGATCATGCCGAGGGTCGGGTAGCCCGCCATGCCAAGACTGGTCGTGTTGACGAAGAGCCCCGATTCCGTCGCACCGAGCTCGAGCTTCTTCTCCCAATCGACGACCGTCACATTGGGAAAGCGCCCCGCGAGCGCTTCTGCCCGCGCTCGGGTTCGGTTCGCAAGCAAAACGTTCTCGAAATCCTGCAGCGCATAAAGGATGCCCGCCGCGGCGCCGCCCGCGCCAAGAACGACCGCAGTGTCCCCTGCCAGGGAACCGCCCTCACGCTCCACCGCCTCGGCAAATCCGCACCAGTCGGTATTTTCGGCGAAGATCTTGCCGTCCCTGAAAACAAGGAGGTTCGCGGCGCCTATTGCCCTCGCCGAAGGGCTCGCCTCATCGGCGATCTCCAGCGCTTTTTCCTTATGCGGAATGGTAACATTCAGCGCGACGAAGCCATCACCGGCTGCGCGCCTCACGGCTTCGACGAAATCCTCGGGCCGGGCATCAATCGCTTCGTAGCGGCCGTCGATCTCGGTTTCCTCGAACCAGCGGTTATGGATCCGTGGGCTGAGGCTGTGGCTGACAGGGTGGCCAATGACACCGGCGCGGATCACCAGGGAATCGCTCCTTCACGACGCAGGACACGGAGAACAGGAAAAAGCGGCAGGCCGAGAATGGAGAAGAAATCGCCGTCGACCCGGTCGAAAAGACGTACGCCCAAGCCTTCCAGCATGTAGCCGCCGACGGTGGAGAGCACGTCTTCTCCAACCGTCTCCAGATAGCTATCGACTTCGCTCCTGGAAACGTTCCGCATCCAGAGGGTGGATGTTTCGCGGATCCTTTCGATGACGGATCCATTCCGCACCAGGATCACGCCGCCCCGCAGGTGGTGCGGCTTGCCCGCCATATCGAGTAGCCGGGAACGGAGCTCATCCATCGATCCGGGCTTGTCGAATGGCTGGCCCTCGAACTCCATAACCTGGTCCGCACCGATCACGATCGCGCCGGGCAGGTCAAGGGACAGCCCCTTCGCTTCGGCTAGGGCAATGGCGAGATCGGCGGGGGACTTCTCAGTAAGCTGAAGTTTAAGCGCGTCTTCGTCGACATCGGGCCTCATGACCCGGAACGGGATGCCCGCACGCTCGAGGATCTCGCGGCGCGAGCGGCTTCCTGATGCGAGGACGATGTCGGTCATCCTTCCCCTCCCCGGCGAATACTCAGCAATGTCAGGATCTTGGCTGCAGTTTCCTCGACGGACCGCTTGGTCACGTCGATCATCGGCCAGCCGTTCTTGACGAATAGACGCTTGGCCTTCGTTACCTCGTCGCGCACGGCGGCGCCGTCGGTGTAACTCTGCGCGCGGTCTTCCGATCCGAGATTCGACAGGCGCGAAGTCCTGATCGCAGCGAGCCTGTCAGGGTTCGCGGTCAGACCGACGACCAGGGGCTTCCGCAGCTTCTCAAGTTCCGGGGGAGGATCAACGCCGGGGACCAAGGGGACGTTCGCGGCCTTGATGCCCTTGTTCGCCAGATACATGCAGGTGGGCGTCTTCGAGGTCCTGCTCACCCCCACAAGGACGACATCCGCCGCCTCGAGGTTCCAGGTGTTCTGGCCGTCATCATGGGCGAGGGTGAAATCGATCGCGCCGATCCTTCGGAAATAGTCTTCATCGAGCTCGTGCTGCATCCCCGCCTGACGAGTCTGTTCGAGACCGAGATAATCCGCGAAGGCATTGAGAAGCGGATCGAGACAGGAGATCGCGGGGACCTGAAGCTCCGCACACTTCACTTCGAGGCGGCGCCGCATACCGGGATCGACGACGGTGTACATGACAAGACCCGGCGCCTGTTCGATCCGCGCAAGAACGCTGTCAAGCTGGGTATGGCTCCTCACCAGGGACGCGACGTGCTCGAGAGGTTTGGCCGAAGGAAATCGCGCTGCCACCGATTTCAGCAGCGTGCTGAGCGTCTCGCCCGTCGAGTCGGAGACGAGATGCACGTGAAAGAAAGTCCGCCGCGCGGCTTTCGTCTTGTCAGCCCTCGCCGCCTGATCCATCCGTCAACCAGTTGTTCATAACCTACGACTTTCGCCCATACCCCGACCCGGCGGGAAGGTCATCCACCTTTGCCTCAGATTTTGCCGGTTTTCCCCGGCAAAAAGTTTTCCCCCGGTACTGCCGGGGTATGTCCGGGTTAAGACTTTGGTAACTTTTTCTGGACAGCGATTCCGCTGGCCATACGGCGGTGGAAACCGGATTTCCCCATTCGCTCGCTATCCTGTGAAATTTGTTGGAAAGTGGCCCTACGAGGGATTACCCACAGTTTCCCCCACCAATAGACTCGGACTCAAACTTTGGTTTCTTCAGTTTCTGGGGGCTCCCAGCCCCTCCTTCAGGTCCTCCATGGCCATCCTCAATCCCGCCCCCCCATCTGGTTCATGCGTCAGGCTGGTCGGTATCTGAAGGAGTACCGGGATGTCCGGGCGAGGCATCCGGGCTTCATCGAGTTCTGCCTCACGCCTGAAGACGCAGCGGAAGTGACGCTGCAG
The DNA here is from genome assembly GCF_014651915.1 of Parvularcula lutaonensis. Taxonomy (GTDB): domain Bacteria; phylum Pseudomonadota; class Alphaproteobacteria; order Caulobacterales; family Parvularculaceae; genus Parvularcula; species Parvularcula lutaonensis. Next base: position 1,506,072 of record NZ_BMXU01000001.1, on the reverse strand, counting down.
CCAATCAGGCGCTTCGGTATGGATGCGGCCATCCTTTTCGCCGACATCCTCCTGATCCCTCATGCCATGGGCCAGAATGTGCGCTTCGTGAAGGGCGAAGGTCCGAAGCTCGAACCTGTGGTCAGTGCGGACCTGATGAAGACGCTCTCGGCCGACAAGGCGGCGGAGCGGCTTTCGCCGGTTTATGAAACGGTCCGGCTGGTCCGGGCCGGTCTTGATGATGACAAGACGCTGATCGGCTTTGCCGGCTCTCCTTGGACGGTGGCCACCTACATGATCAACGGTCAGGGGACGAAGGACCCCTCCGCGGCGCGCCAGCTCTTCTATCGCGAACCGCAAATGGTCCGGGACCTGATGGCGATGCTGGTCAGCGCCACCGCCGACTACCTGATCGCCCAGGCAGAGGCCGGCGCGGATGCGCTGAAACTCTTCGACAGCTGGGCCGCGGGGTTGCCGGAGAACGTCTTCCGGGAGCTGTGCCTTGAAGCCAACATGGAGATCGCCCGCCGGGTGCGCGAGAAGACGGATGTGCCGATCCTCTACTTCCCCAAGGGCGCGGGCGCGCTCTACGAGGCAGTGGCCATCGAAGGCAGTTTCGAGGGGCTCGCGATGGACACGCAAATGCCGATGGAGTGGGCGAAGAAGACCCTGTCCCCCCATGTCGCGCTCCAGGGCGGTCTTGATCCGCTTCTCGTGGTCGAAGGCGGTAAGGCCATGCGCGAGGCCGTCGAATATCTGGTGAAAACCTTCGACGGCGTCCCGTATATCTTGAATCTCGGGCATGGTTTCGTGCCCGAAACGCCGCCTGAACATGTCGCAGAGGTGGTCAAGATCGTCCGGGGCGACTAAGGCCCGCAAAATGGACTGGCTCGCACCCTTCTACAACTGGCTGAAAGTGTTCCACATCCTCGCCTTCACGGCGTGGATGGCGGGGCTTCTCTACCTGCCCCGGCTCTTCGTCTACCATTTCCAGGCGGAGCCGAACGGTGAAGCTGCGCGCCTCTTCACGGTGATGGAGAAGAAGCTTCTCAAGCTCATCATGAACCCGGCGATGATCGCGACGTGGGTGTTCGGTCTGCTGATGGTCGCGGCGATGCCGGATTGGGGTAATGATGGCTGGTTCATCATCAAGTTCGTGGCGGTCATCATCCTGTCGGGCTTCCACGGCTTTCTTTCCGCCAGCCGCAAGAAGTTCGCTGCCGGAGAGAAACCGCGCAGCGAGAAATTCTGGCGCGTGGCCAACGAGATCCCGTTTGGCCTCATGGCCATCATCGTCTTTATGGTGATCCTGAAGCCGCTCATGCAGTGATGCGCTTGCCCTGCGCATTCGACGGGCGACTTCGCGGAATGGTCGCGCAGCACACCGCATGAGCGCTTCTTGGCAGGCGCGCCAAGGTTGACGGACGGGTAAGCGGACACTAACTCAACGTTATCGGCGGTCCTCGCCGTGTCATTTCCCCTCGTTTAGTCCATAGCGCCGTTCTGGCCGCTCCTTTCCGTGGACCCCCTATGCTTCCCGAACGCATCACCCTTGACGAGCTCAAGGAAAAAACCCCGCAGGACCTCGTCAGCTTCGCCGAAGAGGTTGGCGTCGATAACGCCTCCGCGCTGCGCAAGCAGGACCTCCTTTTCGCAATCCTGCGTGAGCTTGCCGACGAAGAAGTCGAGATCAAGGGCTCGGGCGTTCTCGAGATCCTGCCCGACGGTTTCGGTTTCCTCCGCTCACCGGACGCGAACTATCTCGCCGGCCCCGACGACATCTACGTCTCACCGCAGATGATCCGGAAATACACGCTCAAGACGGGTGATACCGTCTTCGGCGAGATCCGGAGCCCCAAGGAAGGCGAGCGCTACTTCGCCCTCACCAGCCTTGACACCATCAATTTCGAAGAGCCCGAAAAGGCCCGGCTCAAGGTCCATTTCGACAACCTGACGCCGCTCTATCCGGACGAGCGCCTCCATATGGAGGTGATCTCGGAAGAGACACTGAAGTCGAAAGAAAAGAAGGACCTCTCCAACCGGGTGATCGACATCGTCGCGCCGATTGGCAAAGGCCAGCGCTCACTCATCGTGGCGCCGCCACGGACAGGTAAGACGGTCCTTCTGCAGAACATCGCCCACGCGATCACGGCGAACCATCCCGAATGCTACCTCATCGTGCTTCTCATTGATGAGCGCCCGGAGGAAGTGACGGACATGCAGCGCTCGGTCAAAGGTGAGGTCGTTTCCTCGACCTTTGACGAACCTGCCACGCGCCACGTTCAAGTGTCTGAAATGGTGATCGAAAAGGCGAAACGCCTGGTCGAGCATGGTCGCGATGTCGTCATCCTGCTCGATTCCATCACCCGCCTGGGCCGAGCTTACAACGCGACCGTGCCGAGCTCCGGCAAGGTTCTCACCGGCGGTGTCGATGCCAACGCATTGCAACGGCCAAAGCGTTTCTTCGGTGCCGCGCGGAACATCGAAGAGGGCGGCTCGCTGACCATCATCGCGACGGCTCTCATCGACACTGGCTCGCGCATGGATGAGGTTGTGTTCGAGGAGTTCAAGGGCACGGGTAACTCCGAAATCGTCCTGGACCGGAAGGTGGCCGACAAGCGCGTCTTCCCGGCCATCGACATCGCCAAGTCCGGGACCCGGAACGAGGACCGCCTCGTCCCGAAGGACGAGCTTGCGAAAATCTTCGTTCTCCGCCGCATCCTGTCGCCGATGAACCCGCAGGACTCGATCGATTTCCTCCTCGAGAAACTCCGTCAGACGAAGACCAACAAGGACTTCTTCGACTCGATGAACACCTAAGAGGCAGCCACGCGCTGATTCACAAAGCCGCCCTTCGCCGGGCGGCTTTTTTCTTGTCTTGACTTGGAAAGCCGAGGAGCGTTTGCCGAGGGGATGAAGATCACGATCGACATTGACTGCACCCCGGAGGAGGCCCGGACCTTTCTCGGCCTGCCCGACCTTACGGCTGTGAACCAGGTGATGACGGACTCCCTGAAGGCACGGATGGAGGAGAATATCGACACCCTCTCCGATCCTGCCCGTTTCTGGGAGAGGGCCATGCTTGCCGGGGGACAATCCTTCGAAGCGATGCAGGCGATGATGGCCCAGGCGCTGAAAGCTCAGGACAAGGATTGAGCGCCTCGACGATTTTTGCCCGGGCCTCGGGCCAAGGGCGCTGTGGCGTTGCGGTGTTCCGGATTTCTGGCCCGCTAGCGGGGCAAACCCTTGAAAAACTGACGGGAAACCTTCCGAAGCCCCGCTTTGCCAAGCGCGTTTTCGTCCGTTCCAGGCAGGGCGAGCTCATCGACGACGGGCTCGCACTCTGGTTTCCTGCTCCGAACAGCTTCACCGGCGAAGATGTGGTGGAGCTGCAACTGCACGGATCACCGGCGGTGGAGGCCCGCCTCTCGGATGAGCTTATAGCGCTGGGCCTAGAGCCCGCGGGACCCGGTGCGTTCACCACGCGCGCTTTTGCGAACGGCAAGCTCGACCTGACTCAGGCCGAGGGGCTCGCTGACCTACTCGAGGCCGAAACGCTGCTCCAGCACCGGCAGGCCATGGCCCATTACCGTGGCAGCTTGCGTGACCAGGCGGACCAGTGGCGGGCTGATCTCGTCCGGGCCATGGCGAAGCTCGACGCAGCGGTCGATTTTCCCGACGAAGAAGACGTGCCCGGTGAGATCGCGGCCGGTGCGCAGCCCTTCGTCGAGTCGGTTCGTGCATCCATCGCAGAGACCGTCGCTTCATTTTCTCGTACGCGAAGGGTGTCGGACGGCGTGAAGGTGGCGTTGCTCGGGCCGCCCAACGCTGGAAAATCCACGCTATTCAATGCGTTGGTCAGGGAAGACCGCGCGATCGTCTCGGATGAGGCGGGAACCACGCGCGACATTGTCTCTCATCGTGTCGAGATCGGTGGGCATCTCGTGACCTTCCTGGATATGGCCGGCGTGAGGGACGAGACGGCGTCGGCCGTCGAGTCGCAAGGAATCGAGCGGGCGCGTTCAGCCGCCAAGGATGCGGATCTCCGTCTGTTGTGCTTTCCTGCCGGAAAAGACCCGCTTCCGGAATGGCTCGCCGCCCATTCCCGTGAAGGTGATATCGTCGTTCGGACCAAAGCCGATCTTGTTCAGGCTTCCGATAGCGAGGCTGTGAGCGTTCATTCACCCGAAACGATAGAGAGGCTTCACGGGAAGCTGGTCGCTCACCTCAACGAGGTTGCCGCCCCGGGCCTCGCGGCGACGGAACGGCAACAGGCTCTCCTTCTGCGAGCTCTGGATGAGCTCGATCGCTTCGAGCATGTTGCGCAGATCGCTCCCGAGATGGGCGCCGAGGCGCTTCGGGCCGCTTCGACACGACTTGAAGAGTTGACCGGACGTATTGCGCCCGACGACATCCTGGACGATATCTTTTCTTCTTTCTGCATTGGGAAATAGGTGTTTCACGTGAAACGCGCGGAAGCCAAGGATCGGACCGTCATCGTCATAGGCGGCGGGCATGCTGGATGCGAGGCTGCCGCAGCCGCAGCGCGGGCTGGGGCGAGCACTCTTCTCGTTACGCACAAAATCAGCACGATCGGCGAGATGTCGTGCAACCCGGCCATCGGCGGGGTCGGAAAAGGCCATTTGGTGAGGGAAATCGACGCGCTCGACGGCCTCATGGGCCGGGCGATTGACGTTTCGGGCATCCAATTCCGCCTTCTCAACCGGTCGAAAGGGCCTGCTGTTCGGGGTCCGCGAGCCCAAGCAGACCGAGCCCTGTACCGCGCGGCGATCCAGCGATTCATCCAGGAGCAAGAGGGCCTGTCAGTCGTTGAAGGCGCGGTGGAGGATCTGGTCGTCCGGGATGGGGTTTGCCGCGGAGTCATTCTCGACAATGGCCACGCGATCGAAGCCGACGCAGTTGTGCTGACGACCGGGACCTTTCTGCGGGGCGTGATCCACCGCGGCGACGAACGAATCCCCGCAGGCCGGATTGGCGAATCCCCCGCCAACCGTCTTGGTGCGCGCCTGGAAGCAATGGAATTGCCATTAGGCAGGCTAAAGACCGGCACGCCCGCCCGTCTGGACGGCGAGACTATCGATTGGTCGGGCCTTGAGATGCAACCTGCCGATGATCAGCCGGTGCCGTTTTCGTTTCTCACGCGAAAGATCGAGGTTCCGCAGATTGCATGCGGCATCACCGCGACCAATGAGCGGACTCACGCCATTATCAGGGAAAATCTCGGGAAATCAGCGGTCTATTCCGGCGCTCTTGCGGGGAAGGGTCCTCGATACTGCCCATCGATCGAGGACAAGATCGTCCGCTTTGCGGACAAGCAGAGCCATCAGATCTTTCTCGAGCCGGAAGGTTTGGAAGACGACACGGTTTACCCGAACGGGATCTCGACGTCCCTGCCCGCCGACGTTCAGGACGCTCTGATAAGGACGATCCCTGGACTGGAGGATGTCACCATCAAGCAGCATGGCTACGCGATCGAGTATGATTACGTCGATCCGCGCGCCTTGGACCGGCGGTTGCAGGTAAAGGCCCTACCGGGCCTTTTTCTCGCCGGGCAAATCAACGGCACCACGGGCTATGAAGAGGCAGGAGCCCAAGGCCTGGTTGCCGGGGTCAATGCTGCGATCGGGGACAAGGCTCACCCGTTCGTTATGGATCGCAGCGAAGGGTATATTGGTGTTCTCATAGACGATCTCATTACGCGAGGGGTTTCAGAGCCCTATCGCATGTTCACGTCGCGGGCGGAGTATCGTCTGTCCCTGCGGGCCGACAATGCTGACGATCGGCTGACCCCGCTTGGCGAAGCTCATGGAATTGTCTCGGAGGAGCGGGCCGAAGCGTTTCACGTGAAACAGCAGCGCTGGAACGCCCTGCGACAATGGGCAGAGGAAACGACTGTCACACCCAATGAAGCGGCAAAGATGGGTCTCAGCGTGAAGCAGGATGGCCGCCATCGGTCTGTCCTCACCCTTCTCTCCCTTCCGGGCACCAGTTATGACGAGCTGACGGAACACTTCCCGCGCCTGGCCGAAGCGAGCAATGACGAGCGGGCGAAGCTCGAAGCGGATGCGACCTATTCGGGCTTTCTCGAGCGCCAGCATGCTGACATCGAAGCCTTCAAGCGCGACGAAAGGCTTGCGATTCCCTCAGGCTTTGACTTCAGGGCGCTGGGTGGCCTTTCCAGTGAGATCAAGGAACGTCTTGCGCAGGCGCGGCCGGAGAATCTGGGGCAAGCTGCTCGCATCGAGGGCATGACGCCTGCTGCTCTTTCTCTTCTCGCCATTCATCTCAAGAAGCTCGATCGTGTCGCTTGATTCCGCAGAAGCCTTTTTCGCCCATATCGACGCCAGTCCTGAGGAGCGGGCCCGGTTTCGTGCCTATGATGCTGAGCTGATCGAGACAGCAGCGCACACCAACATTGTCGCGCGCGGAAGCCTGCCCGAGCGTTGGGAGCGGCACTACGCAGACAGCGCCCAGCTCTGGGCCCTGCTGCCCAACAGCGCCCGGCGCCTCCTTGACTTTGGCTCGGGCGCCGGATTTCCAGGCATGGTTCTCGCCATTCTTGCCGCTGACCGGGTCCCTGCCCTCAGGCTGTCACTCTGCGACAGCGTGGGAAAGAAAGCGGCGTTCCTGCAGCGCGTGATTGAGCGCACGGGTCTTCGCAACGTCATTGTCAGCAATCGGCGTGTGGAGAACTTTCCGGAGCATGACCGCTTCGATACCATCACCGCCCGCGCCGTAACCGCCCTGCCCGGCCTGCTGGATTTTGCCGTTCCCCGTCTTGCCGAGGGTGGGACGATGATCTTTCCCAAGGGGCAGCGTGCACAACAAGAAGTGGACGAAGCGCGCGAACGATGGTCCTTTGATCTCGAAAGTATGGCCAGTCAGACCGATCCTGACGCCCGGATCCTGCTGATCCGCGATCCAAAGAGGAAGTGATGAGCAAACCGCGGGTTCTCGCGATCGACCACAGCGATCAACCTGTCGACGGCCCTCGCCGCGGTTGGCGAGACCGTCGCCATTCTTGACCTCGATCCCCAGGGCAACGCCTCGACCGGTCTCGGCGTCGGCGTTTCGGAGCGCACGGGTACGACCTATGACGCGCTCGTTGATGATGTTCCCCTCTCCTCGATCCTCAAGAAGACATCGGTCCCCCGCCTCTTCGTCGCGCCAGCGGGTATGGAGCTGGCCGGAGCTGATATCGATCTGCTCGATGACCCACAGCGTCATTATCGGCTGAAGCGAGCCATCGACAGGCTCGCTGCTGAGTGCCCCGATATCACCTATGTGCTCATCGACTGCCCCCCTTCCCTCGGCCTTCTGACTGTCGGGTCGATGACGGCGGCGGACGCCGTGCTGATCCCTCTTCAATGCGAGTTTTTCGCGCTCGAGGGACTGAGCCAGATCATGCGTACGATCGAAACCGTTCGTGCACGTCTTAATCCACAGCTCGAGTTGCAGGGTGTGGTTCTCACCATGTATGATCGGCGGAACAATCTGAGCGCTGACGTGGAGGCGGATGTCCGTGCCCATCTCGGTGACAAGGTCTACCGCACGGCGATCCCGCGCAATGTCCGGATTTCCGAAGCGCCGTCCCACGGCAAACCCGCCCTCCTCTATGACCTCAAATGCGCAGGCAGCCAGGCTTATGTCCAGCTTGCCAGCGAAGTGATCGGCCGGGAAAGGGCCGCGTAAGATGGCAAAGAAAGGTCTCGGCCGCGGTCTCGAAGCGATCCTCGGTGATGTTCCGCAGGCAGACAGTCAGCCCAAGCATCGCCCGTCGGAGATCAATATTGCCGATATCGCGCCGGACAAGGACCAGCCGCGCAAGCAGTTTGACGAAGAAGAGCTGGCGGCACTCGCGTCCTCCATCGAAGCGCGCGGCGTCCTCCAGCCGATCCTTGTCCGCAAGGATGCCATTCCGGGTAAATACATCCTGATCGCAGGCGAGCGTCGCTGGCGCGCATCCCAACGCGCCGGGCTCCATACCATTCCAGCGATCGTCAAGGATGTGGAGGAGGGGGTCTCGGCTGAGATCGCCCTCATCGAGAACGTCCAGCGTGTCGACCTCAATCCGATGGAAGAGGCGGATGCCTATCAGCGGCTGACCGATCAGTACGGGAAGAAAGCCTCCGAGATCGCCGAGGCGGTCGGCAAGAGCCGCAGCCATGTGTCCAACATGCTTCGCCTGACGGCCTTGCCGCCGGAGGTTCGCGGCATGGTGATGGCGGGTGAGCTATCGATGGGCCACGCACGCGCTTTGCTGGCTGCTGACGACCCGTTGGCAGCGGCAAAGAAGGTGGTGAAGGACGGGCTATCCGTCCGCGCAACCGAGCGCCTGGTCCAGAAGCCCGCGAACGATCAGGGCACCGAGAAAGTGGCGAAGGCGATCCAGAAGGCAACGAAGGATGCGGACACCCGTGCGCTGGAACAGGACCTGCGCGAGTCCCTCGGCCTGGATGTCGATATCACGCGCAAGGGGAAGGGCGGGGCAGGGCAGGTCGTCCTCAAATATGACAATCTCGACCAGCTTGACGATATCTGCCGTAGACTGATGGGTTCGTCGATCTGATGCTGTTCACCTCGGACAATTGGGGCGGGGTGCATCCAGAGATCATGGCGGCGATCGCTGCTGCCGATGGCGGGTTCGCGCCGGCCTATGGCAATGATGAGCTAACGGACCGTGTGCGGAAGCTTTTTGCCGAGATCTTCGAGAAGGAAGCCGCGCTCGCTTTCGTGCCCACGGGATCGGCGGCCAATGGCATTGCGCTCAGCCTGCTGACGCAACCTTTTGGGGCCACGATCTGCCACGAGCATGCGCACATCCTCATCGACGAGTGCGGCGCGCCCGAATTCTATACCGGCGGCGCGAAAGTCATTCCTGCGGCAGGGGCCTTTGGCAAACTGACGCCCGAGAGCGTGCGCGAGGCTATGGCGCCCTACGATCCGCCGATGGCGCACCGGGTGAAACCCTCCGTCCTGAGCCTGACCCAGGCGACGGAGTGGGGAACGGTCTACACGTCCGTGGAAATCCGTGCCTTGAGGGACGTCGCTGACCAATACGGCATGAAGATGCATATGGACGGCGCGCGCTTTGCCGGCGCGGTCAACGCCTCGGGCGCGACGCCGGCCGAGCTGACCTGGAAAGCAGGGGTCGACATCCTCTCGCTCGGCGCGACCAAGAATGGCTGTTTGCAGGCGGAGGCGGTTGTCGTCTTTGACACAGGCCTCGCGGAGGAGCTGACCTACCGCTGCAAGCGGGCAGGGCTCGGCACGTCCAAGCAGCGGTTCTTCTCCGCCCAGTGGCCTGCCTATTTCGGCGGAGGACTCTGGCTCTCATTGGCCGAAGAGGCGAGGGCGAAATGCGCGGAGGTAGCGGACATTTTCGCCGCGACTGATGATTGCGAAGTGCTCGTTGAGCCGCAGATCAATGAGCTCTTCGTCCGCATGCCCCATGACCGTGCAAAGTCTCTCCGCGACGCTGGCGCCGAGTTCTACGACTGGGTCCAGCCGGGCGATCCCTATGCAGGCGAGGCCCGCCGCTTCGTGACCAGCTGGGAGACGACGGGCGAGCAGGTCGAGGCACTGAAGCGTGCCCTCTGAAGGGCCGATCTGGTATCGCAAGCGAACGATCGGCGAGCCCGGTGCGAGGCGCTGGCGAAACTACGCTGACAGCATGTATCGCAGCGTGCGGCTTTTCGCGATCATGCCGGTCATTTTCGTAGTCTGGGCGTTCACGCCCATCGGGCCGATGGTCCCGACTTGGTTGTTCGTCATCATCTGGTTCGGAACGCCAGCCGTGATTGGCATCCTCTACGGGGCGCGTTGGCTCAAGCAACAGAATGAGCAGGCTTTTGGTGCTCAGTCAGAGGTCGTACCCGATTCAGAAGCGGACAGCCATCAACACACGGATGATAAATTGGGAGAGCGAGCAGCGCGCAAAAGCCTGCTTACGGACTTCTTTGTGCTCGTGGGTTTAACTGCCCTGTCATCCCGTATGATACCACTCGTTGCTGCGACCGAGTTGGGCCTTCAGGCAATCATGCTAATGACCGCTCTGCCATTCATGTATGTCATCGTGCGAGCATTTTGGTACGTGAGGCGACGCAAGCGATAGAGCTCACCATCCGTACACGTCCTTTGCCACCTCATAGGTTCCTGCATAGGCCGTGACCGTGTGCTCGATCGGCATGGAGTAGCCGCCACCGATCGCCATGGAGCAGGGGATACCGCGGCGTCGGCAGCCTTCCAGCACCATTTCGTCCCGCGCGCGCAGGCCTTCGAAGCTGATGTCCAGCCGTCCGAGCTTATCCTCCTTGAGCGGATCAACGCCCGCCTGGTAGAGAACGAGGTCAGGCTTGAACGCCCAGATATCCTGCAGGCGTTCGTCTATGGCCCTCAGGAACAGCCCATCCTCGGAATTGTCAGGGAGGGGAACATCGATATCGCTCGGCACTTTGCGGAAGGGGAAGTTTTTCTCGCCAAAGACGTCGAGGATCAGGACATTGGGGTTATCGGCAAGGACAGCCGCATTGCCGTCGCCCTGATGCACGTCGAGATCGACAATCGCGATCCGGTCGACCGCCCCTTCACTAAGCAATACCGTTGCCGCGACGGCCTGGTCATTGAAGATGCAGTAGCCCGAGCCGAAGTCCGGATGCGCATGGTGCGTACCGCCTGCGAGCTGGCCTGAGAGCCCGACCCGCAGCGCCTGCCGGGCCGCTGCCAGTTGGCCGCCGACGGTTCGCCTTCCGCGCCGGGGGATCTGCTCCGACCACGGAAAGCCGATCCGGCGCATGGCAGCGCGCTCGATCGTCCCGTCCTCGAGCGAGCGGAGATACTTCTCCGTATGCACCGAAAGGATCACCCCGTCAGAGGCGACGGGGGACTCGCGCAACTGATCGGGCGCCAGCGTCCCGTCGCGCACCAGCTTCTCTTCGAGCAGCCGGTATTTGTGCCCCGGGAAGCGGTGCCCGTCGGGCAGGTCGAGATTGAAGTCCTGCGCCGTAAAGAAGATCATCAGCTTTCTGACGGCATCCAGCCGCCAAGCTCGCGCCGGACCAGCCCGTTCAAGACATCGATAAAGGCGTCGGAGCTGTTGAGGCAGGGGATCGCGGTCAGGGTCTCGCCGCCCGCTTCTTCGAAGGTCTCGGCAAGTCCGATGCCGACCTCTTCGAGCGTCTCGATGCAGTCCGAAACGAAGCCCGGCGTCACCACGGCAATATTCGTGAGCCCTTCCTCGGCGGCCGTGATGACGAGGCTCTCAGTCGAAGGCTCGAGCCACTTCTCCGGCCCGAACTTCGACTGAAAGGCAACAGGCGCGAACTCCTCGGACCAGCCGAGCGCCTCGCGCATCAGCCGCGCCGTCTTGTGGCAGTGGCAGTGATAGGGGTCGCCTTGCTTGAAATAGCGCTCGGGCAGGCCGTGGAAGGAGAGGATCACCCGTTCGGTCTTCTCGGTCACATGGGCGCGGCATAGCCCTGCCAGCGCCGCGATCAGGCCCGGATTGTCGTGGAAGGCAGGCATCACGCGCAGGGCCGGCTGCCAGGGCTGTTTCTGTGCCCAGGCGAAGGCCGCGTCGCACGCCGTGCCTGTGGTGGTCGCCGAATATTGCGGATAGAGCGGCACCAGCAGGATCCGGTCACAGCCCATATCCTGCATCTTCTGCAGCGTCGCTGCAGTACCCGGCACGCCGTAGCGCATGGCCCAGTCGACGACGATTTCCGACGGAAGCTTCTCGCGCAGCTTTTCGGCCTGCTCGCGGGTATAACGCCGCAGGGGGCTCTCATCGGTCTCGCGGTCCCAGATCTTGGCGTAGGCAGCCCGCGTTTTCGCCGGCCTAGTGCGCAGGATGATACCGCGCAGGACCGGCTGCCAGAGGATCGAGGGGTAATCGACAACCCTCTTGTCGCTCAGGAATTCAGCAAGATAGGCCCGCACGCTCGCATCGGTGAGGTGCTCGGGCGTGCCAAGATTGATAAGCAGGACGCCAACACGGCCGAACGCGATCGGCGGGTGGTTCTGGGGCGCTGCGGTCAGGGGCGTGACGTGATCCATACGAAGGCCTCATGCCCCCCGGCGGCGCTTTGCGGTAGTGTTTTGTTGCGCGATCAACTAACGCAGGTCGCGCGCGTGACCAGAAGGGATGGGCAAATGATCAGAAAGCTCCTCACACTCACTGCGGTTGCCACCTTGGCTGCCTGCGCGACCCCGACACCGTTCGAGCCCGCCAATGGACAGGGCTATGGCTTCGCCGACCAGCGAATCGAAGAGAACCGCTACCGCATCTCCTTCCGCGGCAACTCGCTCACCACCCGCGAGCAGGTCGAGACGGCGCTGCTCCTGCGCGCTGCAGAGGTGACGCTGGAGAATGGCTATGACCACTTCATCGTGGTCAGTGATGACACCGAAAAGACCACCGAGACGCGGGTGACCGATCTTGGTCCGCGCTACGGCGCCTTCGGCTATTACGGCTTCGGGCCGTTCCCTTATTACGTTCGCGGCTATCCGTGGGGCTGGGGTTCGGACATCGATGTGCGGGAGAGCCAGCGCTACTCCGCCGTTGCCTATATCGTGCTCGGAAAGGGACCGAAGCCTGAGGGCAACGTCGCCGCCTACGATGCTGCCGAAGTTCAGAAGAACCTGTCCGGCGCGGTTTACCGCCGGTCGAAATAATCCCAACGGAAGACAGGGAGTCCCGAGGATGAAACGCCTTCTTACGAGCGTGGCCTTTGCCGCGCTTTCCTTCACTGCAGCCCATGCCCAAAGCGAGATCGACGTGATGAAAGAGGACCCGTTCCTGTGGCTCGAAGAGGTCGAGGGTGAGCGCGCGCTCGACTGGGTGCGTGCCCAGAACGAACGTTCGCTGGCGATCCTCGAGGCGCATCCGGCCTATGACGCGATGCTGGCGGAGGCGAAGGCGATCCTGACCTCAGACGAGCGGGTCCCTGGTGTCTCCCTGCGCGGCGGTTATGCCTACAATTTCTGGCAGGATGCGGATCATGTGCGGGGCCTGTGGCGCCGCATGCCGCAGGATGCCTATCTCAAGGGCGAGACCGAGTGGGAGATCCTGATGGATCTCGACAAGGTCGCCGAGGACGAAGGCGAGAACTGGGTCTATTCAGGCTCGTCCTGCCTCGCGCCGGACTACACACGGTGCCTCGTCACCCTCTCGCGCGGCGGTTCGGACGCTGCGGTCGTGCGGGAATACGACCTGTCGACCAAGAGCTTTGTCGAGGACGGTTTCTACCTTCCCGAGGCCAAATCCTCGACCGCTTGGCTTGACGAGGACACGATCCTTGTCGGGACCGATTTCGGTGAAGGGACGCTGACGGATTCAGGCTATCCGCGTCAGGTCAAGCTCTGGAAGCGCGGCCAGGACCTCTCCGAAGCGACCCTCGTCCATGAAATTCCGCAGGCTGATATCTGGGCCTATCCGCTCAGCTTCTGGGACGGCGAGAAGTATCGCGGCGGGGTTTTCCACGGCGAAACATTTTACGACTACAATTGGTTGGTCCTGGACGGGGACACGGTCAAGCGGCTGCCGCTTCCCAAGAAGGCCAGCCTGTCGGGATACGCTTCGGGCGACTACATCATCGAACTGAAAGAGCCTTGGGAATTTGGCGGCGAGACCTATGAGGCGGGCAGTGTCGTCGCGCTGTCCGACGATATGGAAGAGGCTTCGCTGATCATCGCGCCGACGGCAAAAATGGCCGTGCAGGGGGTCTCGACCTCTGAAGACGACGTGATCGTGAGCCTTCTAGATGATATCCAGGGGCGCGTCGTTCGCTTCGAGAAGAGCCGCCGCGGGTGGCGTGGCCGGGATGTCCGCCTGCCCGAAGGTGGTGTCGTCGGTGTGCAGACGGTCGAGCCGAAGACGGGCGCGCTGATCGTCACCTATGAGAACCCGATCACGCCGGATACCTACTACTTCGTTGAGAACCGTCGTCCGAAGGAGATCCGCCAGGCCCCGGCCTTCTTCGACGCCGACGGCATGGTCGTCCAGCGCTATGAGGCGACGTCGAAGGACGGTACGAAAATTCCGTACACCATCATGGCCAAGAAAGAGACGCTGGACGGTGGCCCTGCGCCGACCATCCAGTACGGCTATGGCGGCTTCGAGATCCCGATCCTGCCGACCTATGCCGCAACGGCTGGCAAGCTCTGGGCGGAACGCGGGGGTGTCTATGTCACCACCAATATCCGAGGCGGCGGCGAGTACGGTCCGGCGTGGCACCAGGCCGGCCTCAAGGGCAACCGCCAGGTCATCTACGATGATTTCCAGGCGATCTCCGAGGACATGATCGAGCGCGGCATCACCACGAAGGAGCAGCTCGGCATCCTGGGCGGCTCGAATGGGGGCCTGTTGATGGGCGTCTCGATGACCCAGCGCCCGGACCTCTACAAGGGGGTGGGGATCGGCGTGCCGCTTCTCGACATGCTCCGCTACGACAAGTTGCTCGCCGGGGCATCCTGGGTCGGCGAATATGGCGATCCGGACAATCCCGAGGAGCGACCCTTCCTCGAGAAGATCAGCCCGTACCACAATCTCCGTCCCGATGTGGATTATCCGCGTCCGTTCTTTTTCACGTCCACCAAGGATGACCGCGTCCATCCGGGCCATGCCCGCAAGATGGCGCGCCTGATGGAGGAATATGGCCACGACTTTCTCTATTACGAGAATATCGAGGGCGGCCATGGCGCTGCGGCGAACCTCGACCAAGCGGCCCGCCGTCTTGCGCTTCAGTACGCCTACTTTGCCGGCGAGCTCGGCCTCATCGACTACGCCGACGAGGAGTAATCGTCCGTGACCATGCTGTTCTGGGGCGTCCTCCTGGGCGCGTTCGTCCTTCTGTTCGTCCTGGGCCGCATGGGCCTTCCTCTCTGGGCACGGGTCTTTGCGGGGCTCGTGCTCGGCGGCGTGGCCGGCATCCTTTTCGGTGAGACGGCTGGACAGGCCAAGCCGATCGGGGACGGCTTCATCAAGTTGATCCGCATGCTCATCATTCCGCTGATCGTCACGACGCTGACGAGTGGCATGATCGCCCTCGGTGATCCCAAGCGCATCGGCAGCCTTGGCCTGCGGACCATCGCGCTCTATCTCTTCACCACGTCGATCGCCGTCTTCATCGGCATCGGCTTTGCCATCCTGTTCAAGCCCGGCTTCGGGGTCGACTACGCTTCGGTCGATTCAACCTCCGCCATCACCGAGCGCCTCGACCAAGCCGCGGCTGCGAAACGGTCGGCGGTCGAGCAGATCCTTGACGTGATCCCTGACAACCCGCTTGCAGCGATGGTCAATGGCGACATCCTTCCGGTCATCTTCTTCTCGATCCTCCTCGGCGTTGCGATCCTGGCGGCGGGAGAGAAAGGCGAGCGCTTCGGCCAGGTGATGGAGTCGGCCGCCGAGTCGATCCTCAAGTTGACCCAAGGGGTCATGTGGCTTGCGCCTTTCGGCGTCTTCGCGCTGATGTGCTGGGTGCTCGGGACGCAAGGGCTCGCAGTCCTCGTCAATCTCGGCAAGCTCGCGATCGCGCTCTATCTCGCGTGCATCGTCCACATCTTCGTCGTTTACGGGGGTCTGGTGACGCTGCTTGCGCGGGTCAACTTCTTCAAGTTCGTCCGCGGCATGGCAGATGCGATGTCCACGGCCTATTCGACCGCCAGCTCGTCGGCAACGCTTCCGGTCACCATCGGGAACCTGACCAAGAATCTCGGCGTCAGTCGCGCCGTCGCCGGTTCCGTCGCCCCGCTCGGCGCGACCATCAACATGGACGGCACCTCGATCTATCTCGGCATCGTGTCGCTTTTCGCGGCGCAGGCGGTCGGCATCGACCTCGGCGCTGCCGACTATATCGCTATCGCCGTCACCGCCACCGCGGCCTCGATCGGCGCGGCCGGCATCCCGTCGGCCAGCCTGTTCCTCGCCCTGGCGGTCCTGAGCAGCTTCGGCGTGACCTCGGAGCAGGCAGTGCTCATCATCGCCCTCATCTTCCCCTTTGACCGCCTCCTCGACATGATGCGCACCCTGACAAACGTCACAGGCGACGCCGCGGTCGCAACCACCGTCGCCAAATGGGAGGGCGAGCTCCGTCAGCCCGTCCGGGAGCCGGAGACAGCATGAAGCCCGTCCGTATCCTGACCACGGGCGGTACCCTCGACAAGGTCCACGACTGGCGGGCGGAGACAATCGCCTTCGCTGGCGCGGGCAAGTCCCAGGTGCCGGAGATCCTCGAGCAGTCGCGCTGCTACGCCCATGAGGTCGAGCAGCTCTTCCAGATCGATAGTCTCGACATGAACGAGACCTACCGCAAGCTCATCTGTGAGCGGATTCTCGCGGCCAAGGAGGACGCCATCGTCGTCACCCACGGCACGTCGACCATGGACGAGACCGCGCGCTATCTCGATGCCTGCGACCTTGGGAAGACCGTGGTCCTCACCGGCGCGATGCGGCCCCACGCGCTGTTCGTGAGTGATGCGAGCTTCAATCTCGGCGGAGCGATCATTGCCGCGCAGACCCTGCCGCCCGGCGTCTACGGCGTCATGAATGGCTGCGTCTTCACGGCTTCAGAGCTCAAGAAGAACGAGAAGCTTGGCCGCTTCGACGTCTAGCGCACGGCCTTGGCGAAGTGTGCAAACGGGCTTGCTTCGAGACGGGCAAGAACATCGTCGGCGTTGGTAACCAATTCACTGAATGATCGCTGCACGGATTTCTTGAGCGGGGTCTGGAGGTTGCGCGGCGCCACCCCTAGCCGGGCCTGCAGCGCAGCCATGCTCACCTTGCGCCCCGCCGGATCCTTGAGGTCCCGTTCATACTGGATTTCGTGGACCGGCAGTCCAGCCAGTGCCGCCCGCTCTTCCTCGAGAAAACCCTGCCGTATGCTGATCTTTTCGATGATCCGCTCCGGATCAAGGGTGAGTTCGAGGGGAGGGGGCTTTAGGTCACCTGTAAACCGATAGCTCTTTGCCGCTCGTGCAAAATGGCCGGACAGGACATGCTCCAGCGTATTTTCCCTCCACAGGTGAACAATCAGCCAGCCGCGCTCATGCATCCGATGCGCAAAACCCTTGAGATCGTTAATGCCCTGCACGAGCCGCGCATGGTGGTGCGGCTTTACATGGCAGCCATAAGCCTTCGTCCCATGCCCACGGGAACTCCGGTCTAGAAAACCCTCGGGAAAAATCCGCCGCCAGGCGAGGATCTCGCCCTGGCAGGTGATCTCGGGATGGCTGTCGAGCAGTGTTTCGAGCAGGGTCGAACCGGTCCGCCCCTGGCCGAAGATCAGGAACCTGTGCGGCGCTGGCGTGGCACCAGATTTCAGGAACGATGCCGCATCGCCCGAAAGCCCCAGCACGGCCGTCCCGGCCTTCTTGACGATCCTCATCACGTCCTTTTTCCCATCGCGGCGCGGCCGAGATGATAACGTGCAGCCATCCTGCGTCGTTCCAGTAAAGAAGGCTGGCCGATCACAATCCGGCGTGGAAGAACGCTCCTATGAGCAAGCCGATCCTTCCGCCCCCTGTCTGGTTCCTTCTCAGCCTCCTTGGGGTGTGGTCAGTCTCGGGACCATTTGCCATCGAGGCGCTGGACTTTGAAAGTCCGCTCGATGGCCGTGTGGCGCAGGGGCTGGCGATGCTCGGCCTCGCGCTCGGCCTCGTCGCCATCGCGCAGTTCCTGCATCGGAAGACAACGGTGCATCCGATGCACCCGGAGGAGGCGAGCGCACTCGTGACCGGCGGCATTTACAGGCTCACGCGCAACCCGATGTATGTCTGCATGCTCCTGATCCTGCTCGCGGCGGTCCTGCATTTCGGCAACTGGCTGGGGTTGGTGCCCGTCACGGTTTTCGTGCTGGTCATCCAGCTCACCCAGATCCTGCCCGAGGAGAGGGCCCTTGCGGATAAATTCGGTGACGACTACCGCGCCTACAAGGCCCGCGTGCCGCGCTGGCTAATTGTCTGAGACGTCACCATGGTGAAGCTCCGCCCCATCGATCCCTCAAGGGATGCCGAGCCGCTGCACGCGGTTCTCGGCGACGAGGAGGCGTGCCGCTACCTGCCCGATCCCCCAGGGGCGAGCGTTGCGGACACGCGCGAGAAGCTCGCCCGTTGGGCTGGCATGGCGCCGAAGACCGACTGGGCGATCACCGAGGATGATGGCGACACCGCGATCGGACGGATCACCATTTACGAGAAGGATGGCGGCGTCTGGGAGGTCGGGATCATGACCTGTCCCGAGGCGCAGGGCCGCGGCATTGGCGGCGAGGCGCTGCGGCTTGCCATGGACGAGGTCGACAGGCTCTACCGTCCCCGCCGGATCGAGGCGGACATCGACCCCGACAACACCCCCTCGCTCAGGCTGTTCGAGCGGCACGGCTTCACGAGCGAAGGCGTGCTGCGCAAGCGCTGGGAGACCCATATCGGCCAGCGCGACACGGTGATGCTGGCGATCATCGACACCGATCCCAGGCCGTGGCGGGATGATTCGGCGGGCCGTTGACTTATCCCCACCTTGGTGCCACTTGCCTCGTCTGAAAATCTGACAAGCGGCCGTACGACCGTGTCTGCCTGCACGACCCCTCCCTTCGCGATGAAGGATCCACGAGGACGGGGCAGGGGGCTCCTTCCGACAGGGTAACGCCCTCTCGGTCGTTCGTACGGCTATGGAACGGAGCGAGCGCATATGTTCGACACTCTCTCGGAGCGCCTTGGCGGGGTCTTTGACCGGCTGCGGGGTCGTGGCGCGCTCACCGAAGAGGATGTCAACGAAGCGCTGCGCGAGGTGCGCGTCGCCCTCATCGAGGCGGATGTGGCGCTCCCGGTCGCCCGCTCCTTCGTCAAGAAGGTCAAGGAACGCGCCGTCGGCCGCGAGGTCCTGAAGTCGGTGACGCCCGGCCAGCAGGTCGTGAAGATCGTTCACGATGTCCTTGTCGAGACCTTGGGCGGCGGCGAAGGCGACCATGAGCTGAACCTGAACCGTCCCGCGCCGGTGCCGATCCTGATGGTGGGCCTGCAGGGCTCCGGTAAGACGACATCGACCGCCAAGATCGCTCTTCGCCTGCAGAAGGCCGAGAAGAAAAAGGTCCTGATGGCGTCGCTCGACACCCGTCGCCCCGCGGCGATGGAGCAGCTCGCCGTCCTTGGTGAGCAGGCGGGGGTGAAGACCCTGCCGATCGTCAAGGGTCAGTCGGCAGTCCAGATCGCCAAGCGGGCCATGGAAGCCGCGAAGCTCCAGGGCTTCGACGTTGTCATGCTCGACACGGCGGGCCGCCTGTCGATCGACGAACAGTTGATGGCCGAGGTGCAGGAGATTCACCGCACCACGGACCCGGCGGAAACCCTCCTCGTCCTTGACGCCCTTACCGGCCAGGACGCTGTTCAGACGGCGGAGCGTTTCAAGGAGCGGGTACCGGTCACCGGCGTCGTTCTCACCCGTCTCGATGGTGATGGCCGCGGCGGTGCCGCACTCTCGATGCGCGAAGTCACCGGCGCACCGATCAAGTTTGCCGGTGTCGGCGAAAAAATCGACGCCCTTGACGTCTTCGACCCCGAGCGCATGGCTGGCCGCATTCTCGGCATGGGCGACATTGTCGGCCTCGTCGAAAAAGCCGCCCAGGAGATCGACCAGGAAAAGGCCGAAAAAGCCGCCAAGCGGATGGCCAAGGGCGAGTTCGATCTCGACGACCTTGCCGACCAATTCGTCCAGATGCGGAAGATGGGCGGCATGGGTGCCATCATGGGCATGATGCCCGGCATGGGCAAATTCAAGGAAGCTGCCGAACAGGGAATGGGCAGCAAGGAGCTTGCCCGGCAGGAAGCCATCATCCGTTCCATGACGAAAAAGGAACGGAAGAACCCGAAGATCATGAACGCCTCACGTAAGAAGCGCGTCGCAGCAGGCGCCGGCGTGCAGGTGCATGACGTCAACCGGCTGCTCAAGTCCTACCAGGCGATGAGCACGCTGATGAAAAAGATGGGCAAGGGCGGCAAGCGTGGCATGGCGGCCCAGCTCGGACAAATGCTCGGCGGAGGAGGCGGCGGCATGATGCCGCCCAAGGGCGGCGCGCCCATCCCCGGGCTCGGCAACAGCCCGCTTCCCGGCGGGCTTCCCGGACTGGGCGGCGGGGGCCTCCCCGGCCTCGGCGGTCCAAAGAAGAAGTAACCCACGAACCTCAAGACTAGACCAAACCAGGAAGAACTGATCATGGCACTGAAAATTCGTCTCGCCCGCGGCGGCTCGAAGAAGCGTCCTTACTACCGCATCGTCGTTGCCGATGCCCGTATGCCGCGCGACGGCCGCTTCATCGAGAAGCTGGGCAACTACAACCCGCTTCTGAAGAAAGACGACGAGAACCGCGTCGTCATCGACCTCGAACGCGCCAAGCACTGGCTTGATCGCGGCGCTCAGCCGACGGAGCGCGTTGCGCGTTTCCTCGGCGCCGCCGGCCTGATCGAGTGGAAGCACGGGAACAATCCGAAGAAAGGCGAGCCGGGCCAGAAAGCCAAAGAGCGCCTCGAAGAGAAGCGCGAGAAGGAAGAGGCCAAGAAGGCTGCCGCAGCTGAAGCGGCTGCCGAGGCCGAAGCTCCGGCTGAAGAAGAAGCAGCCGCCGAGTAAGGCGCTTGGCGTCTCAGGACAGAGCCGTGGTGGTCGCGCAATTCGCGGGACCCCACGGCGTGCGCGGAGAGTTCAAGCTCCGCTCCTACACGGAAGAACCCCGCGACGTCTTCACCTATGGGCCGCTCACCTCGCCCAATGGCGCGGTGCTGCGGCCTTCTTTCGTTCGTGAGCTGAAGCCCGGCGTCTTTCTTTGCCGCGACAAGGGGATCTCGTCTCCTGAACAGACGGCGCCGTTCAAGGGCGCTCTGCTCTCGGTTCCCCGGAGCGTTCTTCCGGAGGCGGAGGATGAGGACGATTTCTACGTTGCCGACCTCATCGGCCTTGAAGCCCGCAGTGAAGACGGCACCGTTCTCGGCAAGGTCCGCGCCGTGCCAAATCACGGGGCAGGGGATATCGTGGAGGTGAAATGCAAGGGCGGCTTTGTCCTCGTTCCCTTCACGAAGGAAGCCGTACCTGAGGTGAATATCGATGGCGGTTACATCGTCATCGTTCCGCCTGAGGACGACCCCGACGCCCCCAGAGGCGAGGACGCCTAGTCCTCGTCGGGCAATGCGAAAGTGTGGGAGACGAGCGCCACCAACGGCTCGTCGCCTTGATTCGACCACCAGTGGGTCAGGCCCTCATGCTCCGTTGCGACATCGCCGGGCTCGCGCAGGACCGGCACCTTGCAGTCCGAGCGATACTCGACCGCGGTCCCCGACAAGATGACAGCGCCGCCCTGTGCACTCTTATGGTCATGCATGGAGAGATACCCTCCAGGTTGGATCGTGATGCGGATGATCCGGTGCGCAGCAGTCGGGGCAAGGTCCTCCCGTATACCGACGGTCGCCAGAAGCTCGGCGCTGAAACCGCGGGAATCCGATGGTCCTTCGAAGGCACGGTTTATCGCTTCCTGCCCAGCGGGACAGCTCTCCGCAGAGGCAACGCTCAACGAGGCGAAACCCGCTCCCGCCAGCCATATCCAATTGCGCATGAAAAAAGCTCCCGCCTGCGTGACGGGAGCTTAGGACGGAGCCGATGGCTCCGGCAATCGACATGCAGCTCAGTCGAGCGTGCGTTCGATGCGTTCGACATCGAAGCACTCGATGACGTCGCCGACCTTGAGGTCGTCATAGTTGGCAAAGCTCATGCCGCATTCCTGGCCGGCCGGGACTTCCTGCACGTCGTCCTTGAAGCGCTTGAGCTGCGAAAGCTCGCCTTCGTGGATGACGACGTTGTCGCGGAGGAGGCGGACCTTGGCACCGCGCTTGACCATGCCTTCGGTGACGCGGCAGCCGGCAACACGGCCCACCTTCGAGACCATGAAGGTCTCGAGCACCTCGGCATTGCCGAGGAAGGTTTCGCGCAGTTCCGGATCGAGCATGCCCGACAGCGTGCCCTTGATGTCGTCGATCAGGTCGTAGATCACCGAGTAGTAGCGGATCTCCGTGCCCGATTTCTCGGCGGCGTCGCGGGCCTGTTTGTTGGCGCGGACGTTGAAGCCGATGACCGGCGCACCGGACGCTTCGGCGAGGATGACGTCGCTCTCCGAGATCGCCCCGACGCCCGTGTGAAGGACGCGGACCCGGACCTCGTCATTGGCCAACTTCTCGAGCGCCCCGACGATCGCCTCGACCGAACCCTGGACGTCGCCCTTGATGACGACCGGAAGGTCCTTGATCTCGGCGTCCTGAAGTTGCGCCATCATCTGTTCGAGCGAGGTGCCCGACTTCGATGCGTTGGCCTTTTCGCGCTTCACGCGGGCGCGGTACTCGGCAACCTCGCGGGCACGGGCTTCGTTTTCGACCACGGCGAACTGGTCGCCGGGCTCCGGCACGCCGTTGAGGCCCAGGATCTCCACCGGCTGGGAGGGCACAGCCTCCTTCACCGGCTTGCCCTGGTCGTTGTTGAGCGCGCGCACCTTGCCCCATTCGGACCCGACGACGACGACATCGCCGCGCTTGAGGGTGCCGCCTTGCACGAGAAGCGTCGCGACGGCGCCGCGGCCCTTGTCGAGCTTTGCCTCGACCACCGTGCCATAGGCGGGGCGGTTCTTGTTGGCCTTGAGCTCGAGCAGCTCGGCCTGCAGGGTGATCGCCTCGATCAGGCCATCGAGGTTGATCTTCTTGAGGGCCGAAACTTCGACATCCTGGATGTCGCCGCCCATGCTTTCGACCTGAACCTCGTATTGCAGGAGATCGGTCTTGACCTTGTTCGGGTCCACGCCGGGTTTGTCGATCTTGTTGACCGCAATAATCATCGGAACGCCCGCAGCCTTGGCGTGGCTGATGGCTTCTTCCGTCTGCGGCATGACCGAGTCGTCGGCCGCGACCACCACGATGACGATGTCCGTCACGTTTGCCCCGCGTGCCCGCATCGCCGTGAAGGCTGCGTGACCCGGAGTATCGAGGAAGGTGATCTTGTTCTTGTTCTTGTCGGTGATCTGGTAGGCGCCGATGTGCTGTGTAATGCCGCCGGCCTCGCCTTCGACAACATTGGCGCCGCGCAGGGCATCGAGCAGCGAGGTCTTGCCGTGGTCGACATGGCCCATGATGGTCACGACCGGCGGACGCGGCTCGAGGACCGCATCGTCGGGATCGGGAGCGATCAGGCCCTCTTCGACATCCGCGTCGGACACCCGCTTCACCGAGTGACCGAGGTCCTCGACGATGATCTGTGCCGTGTCGGCGTCGAGCGTCTGGTTGCCGGTGACCATCTGGCCCTGCTTCATCAGCTCCTTGATGAGGTCCGTCTGGCGCATCGCCATGCGGCTTGCGAGTTCCGCAACGGTGATGACGTCAGGAATGACGACTTCCCGCACCTTCTGCGAAGCCTGGTTGCCGCGCTTGGCCCGGCGCGCCTTTTCGCGTTCCCGGGCGCGCTTCACCGAGGCGAGCGAACGCTGGCGCTCGTCATCCTCGAGGGCTTTCGCGATGGTCAGGCGTCCCGACCGGCGCTTTGGCGCTTCCTTGGCATTGCGATCATTCGAAGGCGCGTTGTTACGCTTCTGCTTGATCCTGCCGCCAAGCGCGGAAAGCGGATTGTTCTCGTCCTTGGCGAAATTCGAACGGTCGTTCTTCTTGTCGTCCTTCGAGGCGTCGGAGATGCCCTTGGCCTTGAGCTCCTGCCGACGCTTGCGCTCGGCCTCTTCGGCTTCGAGCAGCTTCTTGGCTTCTTCTTCAGCCTTGCGGCGCGCCTCGGCCTCGGCCGCGCGCTTCTTCTCTTCTTCTTCTGCGGCCTTGCGGGCAGCGTCGAGCTTGGCCTTTTCTTCGGCCTCGCGCCTCTCGCGCTCTTTCCGTTCGGCTTCTTCGCGCTTGGCGCGCTCTGCCTGTTCCTTCTTGGCCTTGGCCAGGGCGATGGCGCGCGCTTTCTTCTCGGCATCGGAAAGCTGGCGCAGCACCTTGCCCTTCTTGGCGGGTGCCGCAGCCTTGGAAGCGGCTTCCTTCTTGGCCTCGGTCGCGGCCTTGCCTTCGGCGGGCTTGACCAGCTTCGGACCCTTGGTCGTGCTCGGAGAACCAGTCTTCGCGCCGCCAGGCCCGACCGCGCGCCGCTTCTTCTCGACCACGACCGTTTTGGTGCGGCCATGGGAGAAGCTCTGCTTGACCGCTCCGGTCTCCCGGCGGCCCACGCTCAGCGTCTTGCGTCCTGACTTCGGTTTTTCTTGCGTATCGTCGCTCATACAATCCTTAAAAGGAGGCCGGTGCCTCCATCGATCCCCGACAAGGTCGGAATAGGGCCAAAGCGCAGGCCCAAAGCGCCCGGCCAGCGCCACACACGTCGCTCGGGCCCGGGGCGCCCCCATAACCGACACGCCCCCTTCGGTCCAGCTTCTCCACAGGGAAAAGACCGATTGATCAGGGACCCAATCCTAACCCGCGAACTGACGCCAGAGGATAACTGACCCCAGGGCCGCTTTGGACGGCCCTCCGCCAAGAAGGAGAATATGAACCGCGTCCTGGCCAAGGGCTTCGCCGACGGTCAGCCTGTCTGCCGGAAGCGGGAGATGGGGAATGCCCGCCGCTTTGTGAAGGGTGTTGGCGAGCTTCGCGGTCTCGGTCTCGCTTGATCCCGCGGGCGTTAAATAGGCGACACCCTTTTTCGCCGCCGCCTTCGCATTGTCGTAACCGATGGCGAGGACGCCTGCCTTCCGGCAAAGGCCGAGCCGGTTGAGGGCCGCTGCAGCGAGGGCGCTTTCCACCTGCTCGGCATAGGCTTCCGCATCGCCGCCCGGCACCTCCACCGGAGCCTTCAAGGCGCGGGCGAAGCCGCCCTTCTTCACGGCCTTGCGCAGGGCGTCCCTTGTCGGGCTGAGCCAAGCGCCCCGTCCGGGCAGGTTCCCTTTGAGGTCCAGGACGATCTTGCCGTCCGGTGCGCGGGCAAAGCGTAGGGCAGGCGCATCCGGCGCCAGCGCCTCGCCGGTGCCGACGCAGCGCCGGTCGTTGCATCGGTTCTTCACGAAGGAAGGCTTGTTCTCGGATGGGTCCGTCATCGGCCGCTGGCTAGGCGGGGGGAGGCGTCCTGTCGAGGGCGCTCAGCCCTCGACCGCTTCCACCGAACCCGCGGCGATCACCTCTTCCATATGGGCGAGCAGGCCGGCCATGCCTTCGTCCCTGACCCGGGCCGAGAAAGCCTGGCGACGGGTGATGAGCGGCGACGTCCGCTCGACCAGCACGTCAAGCAGCTTGAGCTCGCCGTCCTCGAGGACGCGCACGCGCCAGTCGATGTCGGCGCGGGGCTTGCCTTCCTTGTCAACAAGAACCGACTGCACGATGATGTCGCCGGGGCGGCGTTCCAGTGAGTTCTTCACCTGGATCTCACGTGCCGTCAGCTGGCCGATCTCCTCGGCATAGGCGGCGGCGATATAGGCCGGAAAGAGTTCCTCATAGCGCCTGCGTTCCTCGTCGGTGGCGCCTTCGGCGGCATCGCCGGCGAGCAGGAACTTGCCGATCGCTTCGGTGGCGAGGTTGTCTTCGAGGGTCTTGCGCACCGACAGCGATCCTTCGCCGTCGGTCTCGGCGTTGGTTCTGAGTTCGGTGACAAGGTCGACGATGAAGGCTTCGGCCTCGGGCTGGCGCTCCGCTGCGAATGCGGCGGTCACCGCCAGGACGCCGGACGCGGCAAGGGCAATCAAACGGTTGATCATGCGATCTGCTCCCTGAGGGCTGCTCTCCTGCGCCCATATAGGAGCTGCGCGAGCGGCGGTAAGACAAACAACATTGTGGCAAGGACCCAAAGCATCCCCACGGTCAGGAGGGCTCCCATGCTCGCCGTTCCGCGGTGGTCGGACACCACGAGGGAGCCGAAGGAAGCAATGGTCGTGAGTGCGGAGAACAGCACTGCGCGCCCCGTGGGGCCTTGCACGGCGGCAAGGGCGTCCCCGGTTTTCGCGGCCCTGAAGGCAAGGTGGATCCCGCTGTCGATGCCGATGCCGATAATCAGGGGCAGGACCAGGACATTGGCGAAATTGTAAGGCAGCCCGAACAGCGTCCCCGTCGCCGTGGTCAGCGAGCCGGCGAGGACCAGCGGGACCAGCAAGAGGAAGAGCACCGTCACGCTGCGGGTCACCAGCAACACCAGAAGACTGACCAGAACCGCAGCCGTCAGGCTTGCCTGCACCATGGACCGACCGATCACATCGCCGGCCGCCAGCGCGGTGCGCGCGCTCCCGGCAGCATCCGGGGCAAGGGCCAGGACGTCATTGACGAAACGCCTGCGGTCTTCGAGTTCGACCGCACCGCCTTTGGGCAGGATTTCGAGGCGGTAAATCCCGTCCTCGGTGACGTAACGGTCGCGGATCACCTCGGGGATGTCCTCGACGCTGACATAGCTCGCCCGGAACTGCCTGCTCAGCGCCTCGCGCTGGCGCGGCCAGAACTTGAAGACCCGCGGCGCTGAAGCGCGAATTGCTTCGAGGGACAGGCCATCGAGGATCACGCCAAGCCGCGCCGCCGCTTCGCTCTCTTCCTGCCGCAGCGCCATCTGCAGCCGCGCCAATGCCGGCTCGAGATCAGGGCCGAGGTCGCCGCCCGAAATGAGGGCAAAGGAAAGCCCGACGCTCGCTGCATCGATCAGGCTCAGTTTCAGGTCCTGATCCTCGGGGACGAAGCTGAACAGGTGCCGCGTGCTGTCGACACTGGCGGGCTGCTCGAGGATAGCGGCCCGCTCGCGCAACTCTTCCTCGCTCCGTGCCAGGACATTGAGGCGGTAGGGGGTCGCTTTCTCGTCTTCGACGACGATGTCGAAGGCGATGACCGATGGCGCGCTCTTGGCCCTCAGGGCCATGGGATCGGCGTCGAACCGCGCCTTTGGCAGCAGGAACAGCGATGCTACGCCAAGAAGGGCGACGACCGTTCCTACTGGCCAGACGATGATCCTCAGCAGGCCGCTGGGTGCGCGGGAGACCGCTGGCGTCTCGGGCGCCGGGACGCGCACCACCGCCGGGATCAGGGTCATGGCCACGAGGAAGGCGATCAACACGCCGAGCCCCGCGATGACGCCGAGCTGGTTCATGCCGATGAACTCGGTCGGCGCGAAGGAGAAGAAGGCAAGTGCCGTGGTCGGGGCGGTGAGGGCGAGGGCCGTGCCGATCATCCGCACGGTGCGGTAGGCAGCAGCCCGGTCGCTCAGCCCTCGTGCCCGTTCATGACGGATATGCACCAGGAGGTGAATCGAAAAGTCAGCGCCAAGACCAACCATCAGGACGGCAAAGGCCACCGAGATCAGGTTGAGCTGTCCGAAGATCGCCACCGCGACGCCAGCGGTCAGCACCACCGACAGCGCGATGGTGACAAGGCAGGCGCCGACCAGCCGCGTCGAGCGGAAGGCGAACCAGAGCAGGATCGCCACCATGATCCCCGAGAGGCCCAGCGCCCACCCGATGCCACTGGAAACCGCCTCGAGCTCTTCCGTGCGCAGGACGGGCTCGCCGGTAATCAGGACATCGGCGACATACTGGGTTTGCACCCGCACGGCATCGGCTTCGGCAAGGATCGCATCCTTCACCGCCTTGGCAGGCTTCAGCTTGGTGTAGTCGAGCACCGGGTCGAGGCTGAACAGCACCTGTGCTTCAGGTGGCTCGCCGGTGGAAAGCAGGGTCTGCCACGACAGGACCTGATCCTCAGAGGTCAGGACCTCCGATAGCTGCGTGTAGAGAGCGTCGAGGGTTTCCTGGTCGGTGGTCGCGCCGTCATTTTCTGCGGCTTCGGCCAAGGCGTCGAAGAGGGTGGCGAGGCTGGGGTCCGGCCCCAGCCGCTCGATCAGCGGCGCCGCATTGGTCAGCCGGGCCAGAAGGTCTTCGAGCTCGGACACCTCGAGAAAGAGAAGCCCGTTCTCCTGGAAGAACGGCTCGGACGGCGGCGCCAGGATCGCGCGGACTTCCTCGCGCTCCTTGAGCCGTGCCGCCAGCTCCTCGGTGAAGGCCGTGGCCTCATCGGGCGTTGCCGCACGCACCACCACGATGACCTGGTCCTCGAGGTCGGGAAACGCTGCCTTCAGCTTCGATGCCGCGACGCGGAAGGGCGCGTCCGGGCTGATCATGTCCGAGCTATCGGTGTTGATCGCAAGCCGGGTTGCCACCTGCCAGACGGCCAGCCCGGTCATCAGGGCCCAGAACAGGATCACGACCAGCCGGTTGCTGCGCGCGAAGGAGATGAGGCGCCAAAGCGGGCCTTCGAGAAGGGTGGTGTTCACGGGCGTTCGGTCCGGGGCTTAGAAGTCGGGCAGGTTCTCGTAGGGATCGCCGTCTTCGTGGAGCTCGGCGGCCTGGCTCTGGAGGTAGAGGGAACGCAGGAGAATGTAACCATCCTCGGATGTGTACACTCTCTCGAGCTGCTCGTGGCTGTCGATGCGGCGCTGGGCGGTCCGCTGGGTGACGATGGCGATGCGGTACTCGATGCCATCGGGCAAGACCAGCTGCGTCGTCGGGCCGAGGCCGAGCTTGGCGAGAGAGCTCAGCACACCCCGCGCCGTGGTCGGCCCGATGAAGGGCGCCACGAAATAGGGCCCTTCCGGGACACCCCAGTTCCCGAGCGTCTGGCCGAGGTCTTCAGGTCGGCTTTCGAGGTTCCACCAATTCGCTGCCGGATCAAAAAGCCCGCCCACGCCAAGGGTCGTGTTGATAGCGAAACGGGCTGTCGAGTGCCCGGCATCCTCGAAATCGAGCTGCAGCAACTCGTTCAGCACATAGCCGGGCGTGAGGATGTTTTCCGTCACGTTCGCCGCCGAGCGCCGCACGGGTTGGGGCAGGAGGAACTGGTAGAGGTCCGCTGCTGGCTTGATGTAGAGATCGTCGACGATCCGGTTCGCGGCCAGTGCCCGCCGGTTGTAGCCTTCGAAAGGATCATTCGGCTCGGCATAGCTCGGCGCGGGCTCGAGCCGCTGCGGCGTGGTCGTGCAGGCGGCGCTCAAAAGGGCGAGGGCAAGCAGCAAGGCGGATCTCATGGACGACAACTCCGGCGTGTTCGGCCCCATCTGGGCAGAGACACGTCGAGCGCAAGCTTCGTGCCCCGTGGAAGGTGCTTTGCCACATCTGTGATCCGGCGCGAAAGCCCGCGGTGACCTTCTCTTCGTCCACGCCGATCTCCCGAAGCGGCACCTTACCCGCCTCAACCATCTCGACACGGCAAAAGATTACATCCCGGAAAGAACTGCGCCCTTGGCCGCAGCTTTTTGCAGCGCCTAAGCGAAGACGCATCGGTTTGGAGAGACCTATGGCCCATCCCCTGAGCGGCGCGCGACTGTCCGTCCTGCGCCGCGTCCTGTCCGAAGCGGGGACTGTCGACCGCGGCAGGCTGGCCCCGATCATGGGCTCGGTCCTCGGCCGCACGCCGTTTACCGCGCTCGAAGGACAGATCGAGAAGGGCCTCCGTCCCAAGGAGGAGCTCGAGCCGCCGATCTTCCTCCTCGGCCATTGGCGCTCGGGCACCACTCATCTCTATAACGTCATGAGCCTCGGCGGCTTCGCCTATGTCCCGCCTGTGGCGACGGGCATGCCGTCAGAGATGCTGACATTGGGAAAGTGGCTGCGGCCGATGCTTGAGAAGCAGCTCCCCGACAGCCGCTATATCGACAACATTCCCGTCACCCCGACCTCTCCGCAGGAAGACGAGATCGCCCTCGCCAATCTCTCGGCGATGAGTTTCTACCACGGCATCTATTTCCCCGAGAGGTTCGACCGGTTCGTGAACAGAGGGCTGTTCTTCGACGACGCCTCGCTGGAGGACATCGCCCAGTGGGAGGACGCCTTCGTCCTCTTCATGCGCAAGCTTGACCGGCTGTTCCGTGGACGGAGGATCCTTATCAAGAACCCGGTCTATACCGCCCGGCCCGCACAGCTCCTCAAGCTCTTCCCCGGCGCGAAGATCGTCCACATCCACCGCGACCCCTTCGACGTCTTCCCGTCGATGCAGAACTTCTACCAGAAACTCTTCCCGCCTCTGGCACTGCAGCCCTATGACCATGTTGATGTGGACGGCACCATCCTCCGCGTCTACGACCGCATGATGCGTCAGTTCACGGAAGAGACGGAGGGCCTCACCGCACCCGACTACGTTGAGGTCGCCTATGCCGACCTCAACCGCGATGCTATCGGCACGCTGGAGACGATCTACCGCACCCTCGACCTGCCCGGCTTCGATGCGGCTCGGCCAGCCTTCGCCGCCTATCTCGACAGCATCAAGGGCTATCAGAAGAACAAGTTCCGCAAAGCCGATCAGTGGACAGATAAAGTAGCCGAAGCCTGGGCGCCGTGGCTCGACCGCTGGGGCTACGAGAAACCCGCATGAGGTACTGCGTACCGTTATTGTTGGCTCTTGCTGCTTGCGGCGGGGAGGAGTTGGGCAACGTTCGTTTTGCCGCCGAGCAGTGCCGGACTGTGGAGCTGGTCGATGCCGAGACCGGCACGACTGTGGTGGGTGCGGAGGATCTCTCGCTCAGCTCGAACACGCTCTGGGTCTCCGCTTACGATCGGCTCGCCAACGCTGAAGGCGGGGTATATGATATTCAGCTGGCTGATCTTGGGGGTGATGAGGTCTCGGTTACCCCATTCCTCGCCGATATCCGGCCACACGGGATCAGCGGCGGAGAAGGTTATGTGGATGCGATCGTTCGTGATGGGGTCGGTAATGTCTCGCTCTTAAAGGCCCTTCGGACCCCAACAAGAATCCTGACGCTGAAGACGAGCGATCTTCCGTGTGGCGCCAACGACCTCGTGCAGGGGTGGGAGGAGACGGCATACACCGTGGATCGCGACACATGTCAGGGCGCGTTTCATGAGCGCGTCCTTGGCAAGCCTTCGGCCCGGGTTGAACACCTTCTCGGTGTCGCGAAGACGCGTTCGGTGCTTCTCGACGGCCTGAAACTGGCAAACGGGATCGCTGAGTATGGGGACCAACTCTGGATAGCAGAAATGCGCGCGAAGCGCCTCATCAATCTTGACCGCGAGACCATCGACCTCCCCGGCGCGCCAGACAACCTGAACGCGTCCTCCGAAGGTATCGTTGCAGCCCTCCAGCCGCAGCTCTGGCGTTTCGGTCTCTACCGCTACGGCCATTCCGAACGGGCCCCGACACGGATTGCGCTGATCGATCCCGTCACGGAAGAAATCGAGATCCTCTACGACGATCCCAAAGGCACGCTCCTCTCCGGCGCCACCGCGGCCGTCCTGACCGATGACGGCACCATGATTGCCAGCTCGGTCCGCGGCGACCGACTTCTCGTCTGTGAGCCTTCGCCGTGAGCAGGCGTATCCTCGTCACTGGCGGCGCAGGGTTCCTTGGCCGCCATCTCTGCCGCATGATCCACGAGCGCGGCGATGCCGCTGTCTGCCTTGATCTTCATGCGGAGGAAGGCGCGCCATGGCTCTCGATCCGTGGCTCGGTCATCGAACCGTCCGCATGGGAGACCGTCGGCAAGGTCGACGCCGTGATCCACGGCGCGGCGATCACGGACCTCTGGCGCAAGGACCCCTCGGACTTCGACCGCATCAACCGCGGCGGCGCGGAAATGGCGGCCCTCTTCGCCAAGCAGCACGACGCACCCCTTCTCCTCGTCAGTTCGTACACGGTGCTCATGGGCCGAGGCACCCGGTCCGAGACCCTCATCGACGGGGTCAGCCTGCCGCCGCCCCTCGACCTCATCGGCGCCTACCCGACCTCGA
Organism: Parvularcula lutaonensis; assembly: GCF_014651915.1. Lineage (GTDB taxonomy): Bacteria > Pseudomonadota > Alphaproteobacteria > Caulobacterales > Parvularculaceae > Parvularcula > Parvularcula lutaonensis. The sequence goes on along the minus strand of NZ_BMXU01000001.1, from coordinate 1,474,324 downwards.
AAAGGGCGGGGGAGAAGGCCGCCCTCGCTGCCTGGCCGCAGACCGTGATCGTCCGCCCCACCGCGCCCATCGGCCCCGGAGATTTGACGCTCACCCCGCCGATGAAGATGACCCGCGACGTCGCGGCGGGGAAGCTCCCCGGCGTCATGGCGGGCCGGATCAACATCGTCGATATCAGGGACGTCGCGGCGGCAACGTTCGCGGCGCTCGACCGGGGAAAGCCGGGCAAGGCCTACCTCCTCTCAGGCGAAGACCTCACGCTCCGTCAGTATGCGCAGAAAGTCGCGGCTGAGGCGCGCGTCGATCCGCCCGCGCTGACCGTGCCGCCGATCGTCGCCCGCGCTGCGGCGAGGATTGAGGCGATGGCCTGCAAGCTCACAGGCCAGCCGCCTACCGCACCAGCCGACGGTGTCGATCTCGCCGCGCTGCCTGTCAGGTTCGACAACCGCCTCGCCCGCGAGGAGCTGGGCTTTGCCCCTCGCGCCACGGAGGAAGCGATCCGGGATGCGGTCGCCTTCTTGCGTCAGGAAGGTTTCCTCGCAGGGTAGCTCCGCCCTTTCCATTCCCCGCCGCGCCCCTGCCAGTGCCGCCAAGCCGACAGGCAGGTGAACCACACGAAAACCGCCGCCGCCAGCGGAAGACCCAGCGCCTCCCAGCGCCGGCGGCCATAGCGCTTGAGTGTCGGCATATAAGCGAAGGCCATCAGTGCCCAGACGAGAAGGCCCAGCATGCGTGCATCGCCATCACCGAAGAGCACGGCCAGCGGTGCGGCGAGATAGATAACGAACATCCCGACGAGCGTCCCGGCCAGCATCAGCGGGTTGTGGTCGAGCTGCGTGTAGGCCGTCCGCGCGACCATCGTCTCCATGGCGCGGTAGCTATCGTTCTTCCGAAGGCTGACGGCCTGCGCGAAGGGCGAGGAGTGGTAGAGTCCGATCTTGCGCCCGGTCGCCTTGACCCGCGCTGCCAGCGTGCAGTCGTCGATCAGCGCGCCGCGCATCGCCTCGAGCCCGTCGATGGCTTCGAGCGCTGACCGGCGGAGCAGGACAACGCCGCCCGCCGCCCCCGCCACCTTCGAGCGCGGGTCGCAGACCTCGGCGAACGGATAGAGCTTCTGGAAGAAAAAGACGAAGGCCGGCACCAGCAGGCCTCCCCAGAACCCTGACGCATCGAGCCGCGCCATGATCGACGCCAGCGCCAGCTTCTCCCGTTCGGCATGGGCGACCAGCTTCCTGACAAGGCCCCGGTCACAGACGATGTCGGCATCCGTGAAAAGGACGTAGTCGGCGTCGGGCATCGTCTCCTCGGCCGCCGCGAGCCCTGCGTTCAGGGCCCAAAGCTTGCCGCTCCATCCTTCGGGCAGGTCCCCGACAGGAACGATGTGCAGCGCGCGGCTGCCTTCCGTTGCCCGGGCCTTGTCCGCCGTGCCGTCGCTCGAATGGTCGTCGGCGAGGAAGACCTGCAGCGCGCCGGGATAGTCGGCGTTCCGGTGGGCCTCGACCACGCGGGCGATCGTTTCCGCCTCGTCCCTTGCCGGGATGACCACGGCCACGCCTGGCCAGCGCTCGGGCTCCTTCGCTGCAGGCAGTGCGATGTCCGCGCGCCAGAACCCCCCGCGCCCGAACAGCAGGAACAGCCAGATGACAAAGGACAGTAACGTGAGCGCAAGCATGGGCGAAAACCTTGATGGATTGCTCTTCGGGTGGGACGTAGGAACCCTCCTCGCGCTGCGAAAGGCGGAAGATGAAAGTCTACAGGGACGCGGATATCGAGGCCGCCTCGGGGAAGGGCGCAGGCGACGAGAATTTTCCCGTCGGCTCGTTCCTCATCGCGCCGCCCCTGCGCCCCCACGTGAAGGCCTATTACGACTTCGCCCGTGGCGCGGATGATATCGGCGACGACCCCGATCTCGACGGAGAGGAGAAAATCCGCCGTCTGGAAGCTTACCGCCAGGTTCTCCACGGAGAGGCCAAGGGCCTGACGAAGCCTGAAGCCCTTCGCCGCTCGCTTCTCGCCACCGGCGTGCCGCTGGAGCGTGGCTCGGATCTCCTCAGGGCCTTCAAGCAGGACGCCCGGCAGGACCGCTATGCTTCGCTGTCGGAACTCATCACCTATTGCGAGTATTCCGCCTGCCCCGTGGGCCAGTTCCTCCTCGACCTCCACGGGGAGGACAGGGCGCTGTTCCCGGCCTCGGATGCTTTGTGTACGTCTCTGCAGATCCTCAACCACCTTCAGGACTGCAGCGATGACCTGCGAAAGATCGGCCGCAGCTACCTGCCCATCCGCTGGCTGACGGAGGAGGGGGCCGCGGTCGAGGACGTGCTCGCCGACCGTGCCTCGCCGGAGCTGCGCAAGGTGTTCCACCGCCTCCTCGATGTCTGCGATGACCTCAACCGAAAGGCCGAGGAGCTGGTCGGAGGGCTCAGGAGTCGCCGCCTCGCGGCGGAAAGTGCGGTGATCCTCCGCCTCGCCAAGCGCCTCCACAACCGTCTCCGCACGGGTGATCCGGTCGCAGAGCGTGTTGCGCTCTCAAGGACCGATTTCCTTGCTGCCGGTGCCTTGGGCCTCTGGCAGGGAGCGCTCATGCCCCGGAGGGCCGCATGACCGGTATCGAGGCCCATCTTCCCCTCGCCCACCAGGGCGCGGACCCGCAGGACGAGGCAACGGCGATCACCCAGGCCTCTGGGACCAGCTTTGCAGCAGGCATGCGCATCCTCGGGCCCGAGCGCCGGGCCGGGATGCACGCTCTTTACGCGTTCTCCCGCCAGGTCGACGATATCGCGGACGGGCCGTGGCCTGCGGCCGAGAAGCACAAGGCTCTCGACGCCTGGCGGGACGAAATCGAGCAGGTCTATGAGGCGACGCCGCGTTCGCCGATCGGTCGCGCACTGCTCCCTTCCATACAGGCCTATCTTCTGCCCAAGGACGAGTTCCTCGCCCTGATTGATGGCATGGCGATGGATGCCAACGGACCGATCCAGGCCCCGAGTCGCGAAGAACTCGCTCTTTACACCCGCCGGGTGGCGGGGAGCGTCGGCGTCCTGTCGATCAGGGTCTTCGGTGCTTGGAAGGGCGAGGTTTCCGACCGTTTTGCCCTCGCTCTGGGCGATGCCCTCCAGCTCACCAACATCATGCGAGACGTCGAGGAGGACGCACGGATCGATCGCCTCTATCTGCCTGCGGAGCTTCTCGCAGAGCATGGTCTTGCAGGAGCCAGCCCGCAGGCTGTCGCGGCCTCGGCGCAACTTCCGTCCATCCGCCGCAGGCTCGGCGCTGAAGCCCGCGCCTTTTACAACGAGGCCCGAAGCCTCGCGCGCTGCCACGAACGCAGGGCCTTGCGTCCAGCGCTGATGATGATGGGCGCCTATGAAGGCTACCTCCTCGCAATGGAGCGGCGCAGCTTCCGCCTCGATCCTTCGCGGCCGCTCCTTTCTTCCCGGCAGAAGCTTTTCCGGGGCCTGCGCTACGCCTTGTTCGGGCCAGGACAGCCGGTGGCGGCATGACAGGCACGGTGCATATCGTCGGGGCAGGCCTCGCCGGCCTCTCGACCGCGCTCCACGCGCTAAAGCTTGGACACGGGGTCCGCGTTTACGAGGGCGCGCCACAGGCCGGGGGGCGCTGCCGCACCTATTTCGATAGCCGTCTCGGCCGCAATATCGACAATGGCAACCACCTCGTCCTCACAGGAAATCGTTCTGTGGCGGAGTATCTCGAACTGGCAGGCGCGCCCGGGGCCCTCGTCGCCGCCGCGGCAGCCGACTTTCCTTTCGTCGACATCGAAAGCGGCGAGCGCTGGCGTGTGCGGATCAATGATGGCCCCATACCGTGGTGGGCGCTGGACCACGCCAGGCGGCCCAAGGGCGTCAGGCTCACGGACATGCTCCGTGCGGGCGGTATCCTTCTCGCCGGGCCTCACGACACGATAGCCAGCTACTGCACCAGGAACCCGGTCATGCGCGAGCGCTTCTGGGAGCCAATGGCCATGGCCGTCATCAATCTGCCCCCGGAGGAAGCCTCGGCCCGGCTGATGCGCGCCACCGCCCTTGAGGCCTGGCGCGATGGCCGCCTTGCCCGCCCGATGTTCGCGCCACGCGGTCTGGGCCCTGCTCTCATCGACCCGGCGCTCAAAGCGCTCGAGGAAGCAGGCTGCCCGGTTGAGTATGGCCGCCTCCTCCGCAGGGTGGAGAAGGAGGCCGGGCGCGCGACCCGCCTCGTTTTCGCCCGCGGGGAGCCTGTTCAGATCGCGCAGGAGGACGCCGTGGTTCTCGCCTTGCCCGCCCACCGCCTCGCCGCGATCATGCCCGAGAGTGGTGCACCCACCGAGACCTCGCCTATTCTCAACGCCCATTTCCTGATCGACGACCCTGCGCTTCTCGAAGGCGCTCCGCCGATCCTCGGCGTGACCCGCGCGGTCACTCAGTGGATCTTCATCAAGGGCGACATCGTCAGCCTGACGATCAGCGCCGCGGACCACGTTGACGGTTCCGATGCCGAGGAGGAGGCGCTCCTTCGGCGTCTCTGGGATGAGACAAGGCGCGCATTGGCCCTGCCGGAGGCTGCGACCTATCTCTCTGCCCGGCTCGTCAGGGAGAAACGGGCCACCTTCCGCCAGACGCCGCAAAACGTGGCACGGCGGCCCAGGCAGGAGACCTCGCTCCGCAATCTCGCTCTCGCGGGCGATTTCGTGGACACAGGACTCCCGGCTACGATCGAAGGTGCCGTGCGGTCGGGCGAACGCGCCGCGCGGCTCGTATGTTGAGGGAGGGCTGGAGATGGTTTCATTGACAGAGGGCGCAGCACGGGCTGCAGACAGCCACCGGCAACTGATCGACGAGCAGGTCGAGAAGCTCTTCGCCATGCGCAAGGACGATGGCCATATCGTCTTCGAGCTTGAAGCCGACGCCACGATCCCCTCGGAATATGTCCTCCTCCTCCGGTTTCTCGGCGAGGAAGAGCCGGAGGAAGAAGAGGGCATTCGCCGCTACCTCCTCGCAGGGCAGAAAAATAACGGCTCCTGGCCGCTCTTCACCGGCGGTGCTGGTGATCTCTCCGCCACCGTGAAGGCCTATTGGGCGCTCAAGATATGCGGCGAAGACCCAGACAGCGAGCCGATGATCCGTGCCCGGACGTGGATCCTGTCCAAGGGCGGGGCGTCGAAGGCCAATGTTTTCACCCGCTACGCTCTCGCGCTGTTCGGCCACATCCCGTGGCGCGGCTGTCCGGCCATGCCGGTGGAGGTGATGCACCTTCCGCGCTGGTTCCCCTTCCACACGACGAAGATCGCCTATTGGTCGCGGACGGTGATGATCCCGCTCCTTGTTCTCGCGGCGAAGAAAGCGCGGGCAGCGGACTGTTCCACCAGGCTTGACGAGCTCTTCATCACGCCGCCTCACGAGGAAAAAGTCTGGCAGACCAATCCGAACAAGACCGCTGTCGGCAATGTCTTCCTCGCCATCGACAAGGTCCTTCATGCTGTCGAACCGGCAGTCCCGCAGAAGCTCCGTGAACCCGCCATTCGGCAGGCGGAAGAATTCGTCGTCAAGCGCCTGAACGGCGAGGACGGCCTCGGCGCCATTTATCCCGCCATGGCCAATGCCGTGATGATGATGCGGGCGTTGGGCTATCCAGACGATGACCCGCGTATGCGGGTTGCCCGGAAGTCCATCGACCGCCTCAAGGTCTGGCGCGGCGACCAGCTCTATCTCCAGCCTTGCCTGTCGCCGGTCTGGGACACCGGCCTCTCCGCCCACGCCCTCCTTGAGTCCGGCGCCAAGGACGATCCTCGCCTCGAACAGATGCTCGACTGGCTGAAGAAGCGCCAGATCCTCGACCATCACGGCGACTGGACGATCCGCAGGCCCCATGTCCGGCCTGGCGGCTGGGCGTTCCAGTACGAGAATCCCGATTATCCTGACGTTGACGACACGGCCGTTGTTGCCATGGCAATGCACCGTCAGGGCTCGGAGAAATATGCTGAGAATGTCGAGCGTGCCTGTGAATGGATCGCGGGAATGCAGTCCGCTTCGGGCGGTTGGGGCGCTTTCGAACCCGAGAACGAGCACTTTTACCTCAACGCTATTCCCTTCGCGGATCATGGCGCTCTCCTCGACCCGCCGACGGTTGACGTCACCGCCCGCTGCATCGGCTGCCTAAGCCAGGTCGATCCCGTGAAGTATGCGGAGAATATCGAGCGTGGGCTGACATATCTCAAGAAAGAGCAGCTTCCGGACGGATCCTGGTTCGGCCGCTGGGGCGCCAACTATATCTACGGCACATGGTCGGTCCTCGTCTGCCTGGAGCAGGCGGGCGTTGACATGCGAGAACCGTGGGTCGCCCGCGCAGCTGCATTCCTCAAGAGCCGTCAGAACCCTGACGGTGGTTGGGGCGAGGGGCTGGAGAGTTATGCTGATCCCGGCCGCGGCGACGAGGTTCCCTCCACCGCCTCCCAGACTGCATGGGCGCTGATGGGGCTCATGGCCGCGGGCGAAGTCCGCTCGAAGGAGGCCGAGCGCGCTGCGCGATGGCTCCGGGAAGCTCCGCGCGAGGAGGATAGCCCTCGTTGGGAAGAGGACCTCTACACAGGGACCGGTTTCCCCAAGGTTTTCTATCTCAAATACCACGGATATGCCGCCTTCTTCCCGCTTTGGGCGACGGCGCGCTACGAACGCATGGTGCGGGCCAACGACCCGCGCCAGGGCTGGGGCATGTGAAGCTCGGGATCGTCTGCGGGCTGCAGTCCGAAAAGGCCGCTCTCGGACGATTGGATCATGCCTGCGCCATTTCCGGCGCCAACGCGGCGCGCGCCTATGAAGGTGCGAAGCGTCTCGCCGGGGAGGGCGCCGAGTGCCTCGTGTCGATCGGTCTCGCTGGAGCGCTGATGGCTCACCTCAAGCCCGGCGACCTGCTTCTTCCCGAGGCGGTCGTCGATCGCGACGGCCGCCGCTTCCGATGTCATCCCTTGAGCGGCGAGCTGCCGCGCTCTGCTCACGGAGCGCCGGTCCTAGGCGCTGACGACATCATCCGCACACCGGAAGAGAAGGCCGAGCTTGCCCGTACCTTCGGGGCGAGCGCCGTCGACATGGAAAGCCATGCGGTGGCCCGCGCTGCGTTCGAGCATCACCTGCCCCTCTACGTCATCCGCGCCGTGGCGGACACGGCGGCACAGGCCCTGCCCCCCTCAACCGAAGGGGCGGTGCAGGAGGATGGCAGCGTCAATTCGCTCAAGACCATCGCCGGGCTCCTCGCCCGTCCTGGCGACCTGCCGGACCTCATCGCCCTCGGCACGCAGGCGTCGAAGGGGCTCGAGACCCTGCGCACCAAGGGCCGTGGCCTCATCGCGGCCCTCGCCGCCGCCTGACGCGCAGGCTGGCCAAGCCCTCTTCCGGCGCGTAGCCCTAGCCGCAACGAAAAGGAGGAAACCATGGCTGATGTTCCTGCGCAGATGCGCCGTATCACCACGGAAGCGAAGAAGGACGGCACTATCGAGCTGAAGCTCGAAACCGTCCCGACCCCCAAGCCCGGCCCCGGCCAATTGCTCGTCCGTGTCGAGGCTGCACCGATCAACCCTTCTGATCTTGCCCTGCTGCTTGGCGTTGCTGACCCGGCCCAGGCGAAAGTATCGGGTACGGATGAAGAGCCTGTTGTCACCATACCGCTGCCCGAAATGGCGGTCCGCATGATGGCAGGACGTCTCGGCAAGCCGATGCCCTGCGGTAATGAAGGCGCGGGCACCGTCGTCGCGGCAGGCTCGCCCGAGGGTGAGGGGTTGATCGGGAAGCTGGTTGCCGGCGCCGGCGGCGAGATGTTCGCTGAATACTGCCTTGTTCCGCAAGCGCTTGCCATGCCCCTGGGCGAAGGCGTCACGGCCCGAGAAGGAGCGTCGAGTTTCGTCAACCCCATGACATCGCTCGCGATGACGGAAGTGATGAAACGCGACGGCTCCAAGGCCCTGGTCCACACGGCCGCGGCCTCCAACCTCGGCCAGATGCTGCAACGGATTTGCAAGGCCGACGGTATCCCGCTCATCAACATCGTCAGGAAACCCGAGCAACAGAAGATCCTGAGAGACCTCGGTGCGGACTACGCCCTCAACCTGAACGACGACGATTTCCTGCCCCAGCTGATCGAGGCCTGCGCCGAGACCGACGCGACGGTCGGCTTTGACGCTGTCGGTGGCGGCGACCTGGCGGGCAAGATTCTCACGGCGATGGAAATGGCGCAGCAGAGGAAGCTGACCGAGTACAGCCGCTATGGCTCGGATACCTACAAGCACGTCTATATCTACGGGCGCCTCGATCTTGGCGAAGTCCGCGTGCCGCCTTCGGTGGGCATGTGCTGGGGTGTCGGAGGGTTCCTCCTGACCCACTTCCTCTCCTCGATCAGTCCCGAGGACCGTATGCGGATGGCCTATCGTGTCGTCTCGGAGATCAAGACGACATTTGCCAGCCACTACACGGACGAAATCTCGCTCCGGGATGTCCTCGATCCCGAGATCATGGCCAAGTACAACGCCAAGGCGACGGGCACGAAGTTCCTGATCCGGCCGCATAAATAGCCGCAGCAGGACAATGATCCGGGGGGCGGGCGGTGCTTGCGCCCCGGAGCCCCTGTGGAGCACTGCGCGGGTTCGGGGCTCAGGCGTTGCCTGCCCCGGAACGACAGGGCTCGTCGAGGGCGACAGGGTCGTCGCTTTTCCGAGATGTGTCCCACGGCCGGGACGTGGAAAGCGCGCTGGGGCGGAGGGCCTTTCGCAGGCTCGCGTCAGCAGGGCACTGGTCCCGGATATTTGCCACGCAAATTCCCGGATGCCGAGGTGAAGAGTGAGGGCGCCAGTTGCGGTGCTTGGGGCCGGGCTTCAGACGTTGTCGATCAGCGTGCGGACTTTTCCTGATGGGGTGGTCTTGCGTTTGTTGCCCGCTTCAAGCTCCGCCATCTTTGCCGCCACGATTTCTTCGTGCACGTCAATGGCGGGTCGTGCAGCGCGAAGCTCGATCTCCGGGGCCATAGGACCTTCTGTCCTGATGCCATTCATCAGAATCGGGAGCATTTTCCAGGGCTTGGAGAAGGCGACGTCCGCCGCCGTCGGCTCGTAGCCGCAATGGGCCATGCAGTCGTTGCATTTCTCATAAGCGCCGGTTCCGTAGCTGTCCCAGTCGGTTTCTTCCATCAGCTCACGGAAGGTTGCGACATGCCCCTCGCCAAGGAGGTAGCAGGGCTTCTGCCAGCCGAAGACGTTGTAGGTCGGCATGCCCCAGGGCGTGCATTTCAGCTCCTGATTCCCGGCAAGGAAGTCGAGATAGATGTCCGAGTGGCTGAGCGTCCATTTCGAGCCGCGCTCGTCGCGGATCCTGAACAGCTCACGGAAGTATGCCTTGGTTTTCTTCCGGTTCAGGAAATGCTCCTGGTCCGGAGCACGTTCGTAGGCAAAGCCCGGTGACATCGAGACATTGACGCCCATCCGGGCGCATTCGTCGAGATAGTCGGCCAGCTCCTCGACCGGATAGCCGTCGAAGATCGTGGCATTGGTGTTGACCTGGAAGCCTGCTTCCTGGGCCTTCTTGATGGCTGCAACGGCCTTCTTGAAGACGCCCTCTTGGCAGACGGCTTCGTCATGCTTTTCCTCGAGGCCATCGAGGTGCACGGAGAAAAAGAGGTAGGGGCTCGGTTCGAAGAGGTCCAGCTTCTTCTCGAGAAGCAGGGCATTGGTGCAGAGAGAGACGTATTTCTTACGCTCGACCAGCCCGGCGACGATCTCGCCGATTTCCTTGTGGATCAGGGGTTCGCCGCCCGGAATCGCCACCATCGGGGCGCCGCATTCGTCGACTGCGTCGAAGCACTGCTGCGGTGTCAGCCGCTGGTTAAGGATCGGCGCGGGATAGTCGATCTTCCCGCAGCCCGCGCAGGCAAGGTTGCAGCGGAAAAGCGGTTCCAGCATCAGGACCAGCGGATAGCGCTTGCGGCCGAGCAGCTTCTGCTTGGCGATATAGGCCGCAACGGCAGCTTGCTGGCGAACGGGTACGGACATGCTGTCTTCCTCGTCGAAGGCGCGTCGTGTCAGGTCGCGGGATGGGCGTCCTTGCGGCGCGGCGCAAGGGCGGGCGGCAATTTGAAGTGGATGTTCTCCTCGGTGCCGTCGAGGGGCGTTTCGGTCACATCGAACCATTCGCCAAGGCGGCCGATGACCTCACGGATCAGGATCTCGGGAGCGGACGCCCCGGCGGTGATGCCGACTCTCGTGACCCCCTCGAACCAGGCGGGATCGAGGGCCTCGGCATCGGCGATGAGGTAGGAGGGCAGGCCCTTCTGCTCACCGATCTCACGCAGGCGGTTCGAGTTCGAGCTGTTCTGCGCCCCGACCACCAGGATCACTTCCGCCTTGCCGACAAGGTCGAGAACGGCGTTCTGGCGGTTCTGGGTCGCATAGCAGATGTCACGCGTGTCGGGTCCGATGATCGATGGGAAACGCGCCTTCAGCGCCGCAATGACGCCCCTTGTGTCATTGAGGCTGAGGGTGGTTTGGGTGACAAAAGCGACCTTTTCAGGGTCCCGGACCTCGAGCGCCGCGACGTCGTTCTCGTCGCTGACCACGTGCACGGTGCCCTCGATCTGGCCGAGCGTGCCTGTCACCTCGGGGTGGCCGACATGGCCGATCAGGATGACGTCATAGCCCCGCGCCGCGTAGCGGCGGCCTTCCTTGTGGACCTTGGTGACGAGGGGGCAGGTGGCGTCGATGACGTCGAGTTTGCGGGCGGACGCCGCCGCCTCGACTTTCCTGGCGACGCCGTGGGCCGAGTAGATCGCCACTGCGCCGAGGGGAATCTCGTCCACCTCCGTCACGAACTGCGCGCCCTTCGCCCTCAGGGTATCGACGACTCGTTTGTTGTGAACGATCTCGTGGCGCACATAGACCGGAGCGCCATACTTCTCGAGCGCCAGCTCGACGATGTCGATGGCCCTCTCCACACCCGCGCAGAAGCCGCGCGGCTGGGCCAGCAAAAGCTCAATGGGTCTGCGGCTCATGGCTCTCCCCTTCAGGTGATCCCGCCCCGCTGCGACATATAGGTGGATCGTGGGGAATGGTTCGCAGGTTCGCAACGAAAGTTTCAGCGATCACTGCATCGCACCTCGAAGGCTGCGGTTGCGCGAATTGGCTGCTAGGCTCCGCCGAAACGACACAAAGATCGCCGGAGGAACCCCGATGAGCACCACCGAGACGCATCCGTCCTCGATGACCCCAGAAGAACGCCAGATCCGAAACGACCTTGCCGCCGCCTACCGCCTGGTGGCGATGTTCGGCTGGGACGACCTCGTCTTCACCCATCTCTCGGCCCGCCTGCCGGGGCCCGAGCACCATTTCCTGATCAATCCCTACGGCATGCTGTTCGAGGAAATCACGGCCAGCTCCCTCGTCAAGATCGATATGGACGGGAACAAGGTCGAGGAGAGCGCGTACAACGTGAACCCGGCCGGGTTCACCATCCATTCGGCCGTGCACATGGCCCGCGAGGACGCGAACTGCGTCATGCACCTGCATACCGTCCACGGCACCGCGGTGGCGACGCAGAAAGAGGGCCTGTTGCCGCTCAACCAGACCGCGCAGCTCATCATCGGCGATCTCGCCTATCACGACTATGAAGGCGTTGCGTTCGACCATGACGAGCGCCCCCGCCTCCAGGCTGACCTCGGAGACAAGGGCTCGATGCTGCTGAGGAACCACGGCACGCTCACCGTTGGCTCGACGGTCGCCCAAGCTTTCACGCGGATGTATTTCCTTGAGCGCGCCTGCGCGATGCAGATCGCGACGATGACCGGAGGCCGCGAGCTCTATCCGACCGCCGATCCCGTCATCCAGAAAAACGAGATGATCGGCAAAGGTGGCCTGATGATGACCGCCGACGGGCTTATCTGGCCGGCGCTGATGCGCAAGCTCGATCGGGAGCAGCCGGATTTCCGGGACTAAAGGTCACTGCGTTTGAAACTTGCGCGAGGCCAGTATTCCTGCAGACGCAGGCCTCTTTTTTTGAGGACAGGACGATGATCGATCAACTGGTGAAGCTCGTGGCGCAGAGGCTCGGCATTGCGGAAGCCACGGCTGAGCAGGGGGTCGGCGTCCTTCTCGGCCTCCTCAAGGACCAGGCTGCGGGCCAGCCCGCGCTGAACGAGCTCTTCGCCAAGGTTCCGGGTGCCGAAGCTCTCGCAGATCAATTCCCGGCCGCGGGCGAAAACCCGACGCCGAAAGGCGGTGGGCTGATGGGTGGCCTGATGGGCGCAGCAGCCGGCGCCCTCGGCGGCAAGGCAGGAGAAGCCCTCTCAGCCATGTCAGCCTTCCAGAAAACCGGCCTCTCCATGGGCCAGGCCCAGGAGATGATGCCGGTGGTCAAGGACTTCATGGCCGAGAACCTCGGCGAGAGTACTGTCCGTGAGCTGATCGGATCGGTGCCGGCTCTGAAAGGCTTCCTCGAATAAGCGTTCCGTAGGACGGATCGCGAAGCCATCCGCCGTCCCCTCCTCACGAGCTATCCTGCCCCCGCGCAGCACCCATGAAGGGCCTGCCGATACCGTCGGCTTGAGGGGTTAATAATCTTCAGATCTCCGTGGGCGGAGGGGTGCTGCCTCCTTGCGCTGACGGTCCGCGACGGATGTGAGCTGAGTGAGGAGGGCCGGGGATCGCTGAAAGCGATACACCGACGAACGGCCGTTCGTCATGTGTGAGAGACGAAGACGCCCTGCGGCGCGCCGCAGGGCGGTCCTTCAGTCCAAATAGCGGTCCGTATCAGGTGGATTTCCTGCCTGTCTGGAAGCGCTCGAAGATCTTCTTGAGCTTCATCTGGATGCCGCCCCGATTCTCCTTGCGGTCGAGCTCCTTCTGGCTCGTCAGGAAGGTCGTCTGGATCACGTAGCGCTCACCAGCGAAGGGAGGATGGCCGTGCCAGCTGGTCTCCGACCGGGCGAAGGCGAACACGTTGCCGGCCAGCGGCTCGACCTCTTCGGCATAGTCGTCCATGTCGTCTTCGCCGTTGAGTGCACGGATCGCTCCGCCCTCGGACTTGTCCCAGCCATCGTTGAGGTAGACCAGCATGGTGCAGATCTTGGAGACGCTGTCATTGTGGATGCGGCCGTCACCCAATTTGGAAAGCTTCCGTACGGTGATCATGCGTGGCTTGCCGACGAGATCGAGGCCCAGCTTCTCCGACAGGACTTCGGCCAGTTCTTCGGATTGGAGATCCTCGATCAGCTCCTGGAACTTGCCTTTCGAATCGAGCTGGCTCAGCGGCAGGTAGCCTGTCTTGTCAATGGCCGGATAGTCCCGGCGCACCTCCGCAGCCTGGTCCCTCGTCAGTGCGCCTTCTGCGACGATATAGGTGAAAGGCTCCGTCCGTGTACGGGCATTCCTGAGGGCGTCGAAGTCAAGCATGGTGGGCCTCCTGGTGGCCTCGGGAAGCCTTCGCCTCCCGCTCCTTCTGTTCGGCGGCGAGGTGCCGCTCATAGAGTTTCACATCCTTCAGCCACCGCCCATAGGCGATCGTCATCGAGAAGGCGAACCCGTAGATTCCCCTACGGAAAAGCCCTTTGCCCAGATAACGCTTCAGGAAATAGACCGGCATGCCGAAGACGATCCGGAGGGCGAGCTGGCGCTTCGGCTTCAGCGGCACATTGGCTGCCCGCCGGGTCATGTTCCGCTCCTGCTTCTTGGCGAGGTCGCCGATGTCGGAGAACATGTAGTGCAGCATGTAGCCGGGCAGGCGCGGGCTCGTCTTCTTGGAGTATTCGAGCTGGTCCCAGGCCGGGTGATCCGGGATCCTTATCCGGCGCCGGTCGTAGAACTTGTTCTTGACGATGATATCGGTGCCCCACCAAGGCTCACCGAAGGGGACGGCATGGACCTGGCGCAGGCCATAGACCGGATGCGGCGGCTCGCCACCGTCCTCGAAGAGCGCACGGATGCCTGCTGCCATCTCGTCGTCGATCACCTCGTCAGCGTCGAGGTCGAGGAGCCAGTCATAGGTGCAAAGGTCTTCGGCGGCGCGCTTCTGTCCCCCGTTTCCCCGCCACGGAACACCGTGAACGATGGCCCCCGCCTCACGGGCGATGTCCTGGGTCCCATCGGTGGAGCCTGAATCGACGACGATGACTTCCCGCGCAGCTTTCCTTGCCGCGCGGACGACATCGCCGATGCGCCGGGCCTCGTTCTTGGTCCGGATATAGGCTGAGACAGGAGGCAGTTCACTCATCGCCCCGCTCTCTCGCGCAAGGGCGCGGGCGGTGCAAGTTCGGAGCTAGTAGGGGATGGAGCCGCCCTCGGACGCCGTGCTGCCGTGGTGATCGGACAACCCGGTTCCGCAGAGCTTGCGAAGGGCCTCGATCAGGGCGCGCCGACTCACTGGCTTGGCCACATGGGCGTCGGCACCTGCGGCGAGGCTCTCCTCGACATGTTCGCGCATCGCGTTCGCCGTCAGGGCGATGATGGGCACCGAGGCCGCGTCGGCCCCCGCTTCCCCGGCCCGGATGCGGCGCATGGCTTCGAGGCCGTCCATGACAGGCATCCGCAGGTCCATCAGGACCGCGTCGAAACTGGTCTCGGCCAGCATGTCGATCGCCTCGCGGCCATTCTCAGCCATCACGAGGTTGAGCCCCAGCGGCTTGCAGATTGCGGCAAGAACCTGGCGATTCACGGCGAGGTCTTCGGCAACGAGGATCCTGAGGCCCGAGACATCCGCCTCGCTATCGCCCGGTCGCTGGGCCGGTCGCTCCTTTGCCGGGCGATCGGGCTGCTCGACCTGGTGCGCTTCGATCGTCAGGGTGAAGGTTGCGCCTTCGCCTGGCTCGCTCTCGATGGACAGGTCGCCGCCGAGGAGCTGGGCCAGCTCGCGGCTGATGGCGAGACCAAGGCCGGTGCCGCCGAAACGGCGCGTGGTCGAGTTCTCGGCCTGCTCGAACTTGTTGAAGATCGTCTTCTGGAGATCCTTGGGAACGCCGGGACCTGTGTCCTTCACCTCGATGACGAGCTTGCCCGTCGTTCCGGCACGGGCGGAGACGCGGACGAAACCCTGCTCGGTGAACTTCAGGGCGTTGGAGACGAGGTTCGACAGGATCTGCCGCAGTCGCAGCGGATCGGTATGGATCAACTTCTTATCGATGCCGCTCAGGTCGCGGATCAGCTCGATGCCCTTGCGCTCGGCGGTTTCACGGTAGAGACCGCAGACCTCGTCGATGACCTCGGTTGGATCGACGGGCAGGGGCTCGAGTTTCAGCTTGCCGGCTTCGATCTTGGAGATGTCGAGAATGTCGTCGATGAGAGCGAGCAGCGCCTCGCCGGAGCGGCTCATCACGGAGAGGTATTCCCGCTGCTCGTCGTCGAGCTCGGTACGGGTGAGGGCCTCTGCCATGCCGATCACGCCATTCATTGGTGTGCGGATCTCATGACTCATCGTCGCGAGGAAGGCCGTCTTGGCCTGGTTCGCGGTTTCCGCTTCCAGCCGTGCCTGCTCGAGTTCTGCGGTGCGCTCGGCGACGCGCTGTTCCAATGTCTCGACAAGGCCCTGGACCCGCTCGTCCCGCTCCACGAGGGCCGAGGCGAGGCGGCCGATCTCATCATCGCGCTTGGCAAAGCGACGAAGTTCGGTCAGCCGGCTCGATGCCTTCTCCGATGCGTTGGCCAGCTTGCCCATGGGCTGGGCGATCTTGCGCAGGAAGAGGACGACAACGATCAGCAGGAGGAAGAATGCCGTCAGTGCCATGGCGAGACACGCCTTGACCGCGGCATCGCGCGCCGAAGCCGCGACAACGCTTTTCGGCTGGACGGCGACCAGCAGCCACTCGGGACCTGCGATCGTGGTGTAGGTCACGAAGGCATCGAGGCCTTCCGGTGAGACGACGCCTGTCGTGTCGGTCAGTAGCGGGAGGATCTGCTGCAGGCCCTCGTCCTCTGCGATCGCAGCGACATGCTCCGCATTGCCCATGAAATCGAGATCGGTGTGCGCGAGGAGGCCGTATTTCCGGCTGACCAGCATGTAGCGGATCTGGTCCTCGGCCTCGGTCTTGACCGTTTCGTTCATCCAGCCCGTGAGCGGGAGGGTCACGCCGAAGGAGCCGATGTGCTCGCCATCGGCGTTGTCGACCGGGATCTGGCAGCTGGAGGTCAGTTCGGTTCTCGCGCCATCGGTCTCGTAGATCATCGGGTTGAGCTTGCCGCAGCGCATGACCCGATCGGGGTCCTCGGCAACCGTGCCCAGTTTCGCGACTTCCTGATCCTGGAAGTCGAAATCCGCCGGCAGTTCACGCCGATAGGGCATCAGCGCGTCCGGGCGGTCAGGAGCGAAGACGAGGATGTCGCCTTCGGTGGTAAAGAACCAGAAGTTCGGCATCAGCCCTTTGAGGCCGGGACCCGTGCTGATGACCGTCTCGAACGCCGCCATGACGTGCAGGCTGCGTTCCGGCGTCATTTCATCAGCACGCGGAATGAAACCTCCGGTGCCATAGATGATCCGGCCATAAGGGTCGCGGGTGCCCTCGTAAAGATCGTCCGCCGATCGCCTGGTGCCGTCGCCGAAAGGCGGGAAGTATTTCTCGAGGCGCGCGCGGCTCTCTTCGGGGTCGAGCTGGTCGAGGATGCGGTAGAAGGTCCGGCGGCTCTCTTCGAAGGCCATCTCGATCTGGTTGAAGACGGCCATCTGGGTCTGGGCGCGGGAGATTGTCTTCTCCTGCAGGCGCTCGACCCGGTACTCTCGCACCTCGTCATAGGTCGTCACATAGACCACAGCCGATACCGCGAGAATGATCGCGACGGAGGCGAGAGCCGCCACCGCGACCACGCGGCCGATCAGTGAGTTCTGCAAGTGCACGCTGGCGACGCCTTGGTGACCCCGCCTGCACACTACGCATCAGCACTTGTCGGACTTCTTCCAAGTCCATTCAAATTTTAGGTGATGGAATTTTTTCCATCACCAATCTGGAAGGGAAATCAGGCGGTTTGGACTTCCGCCTCGTCTTCCTGTTCCTCGTCCCAGCCCATGCGTGCACGGGCCGCGGCAATGAGTTCCTCGGCCGTTTCCTGCTTCATGCGGAACTTCTCGAGGATCCCCTCATAGTGCTTCTTCTCGCCATCGACGCGCTCCGTCCAGCCGGTGAGGTCGTCGGCGACGCAGCCAGCGAGGTCTTCGACGGTCTTCACGCCTTCCTCGGCGAGGGCGATCAGCATCTTGAGGTCGAGGGCCTCGAATTCGAGCATGGCGTCTTCGACACCCATCTCGCGGCGCTTGGCGTCAAGTTCCTGGCGCTCCTTCTCGAGCCATTCCTGGGCGCGGGTCTGGAGCTCTTCAGCGGTTTCGTCGTCAAAGCCCTCGATCATCGCGATCTCGTTGATGTCGACATAGGCGACTTCTTCGATGCGCGCGAAGCCTTCTGCCACGAGAAGGTTGGCGATCATGTCATCGACGTCGAGGACTTCCATGAAGAGCTTCGAGCGCTCGGCATATTCCTTCTGGCGTTTCTCGCTCTCTTCTTCCTCGGTCATGATATCGATCTCGAAGCCGGTGAGCTGGCTTGCGAGGCGGACGTTCTGGCCGCGGCGGCCAATGGCGAGGGAAAGCTGCTCGTCAGGGACGACGACTTCGATGCGCTCGAGTTCCTCGTCGAGAACGACCTTGGCAACCTCTGCCGGGGCGAGGGCGTTGACCACGAAGGTCGCGACGTCTTCCGACCACGGAACGATATCGATCTTCTCACCGGCAAGCTCGCCCACGACGGCCTGGACGCGGCTGCCGCGCATACCCACGCAGGCGCCGACCGGATCGATCGAGCTGTCGTTGGAATAAACGCCGATCTTGGCGCGGCTGCCCGGATCACGGGCGACGGCCTTGATCTCGATCACGCCGTCATAAACCTCCGGCACTTCCTGTTCGAACAGCTTGGCCATGAATTGCGGATGGGTGCGCGAGAGAAAAATCTGGGGGCCACGAGGCTCGCGACGGACATCCGCGATATAGGCGCGGACCCGGTCGCCCTGGCGCAGCGGCTCCCGCGGGATTTGCTGGTCGCGACGAATGACGGCTTCGCCCTTGCCGAGATCGACGATGACGTGGCCGTATTCGAGGCGCTTGATGACGCCCGAAATGATCTCTCCGACGCGGTCCTTGTATTCCTCGTACTGATTATCGCGCTCGGCATCGCGCATGCGCTGGGTGATGGTCTGTTTGGCCGCGAGGGCAGCGACACGGCCAAAGTCCACCGGGGGCAGTGGATCGGAGATGAAGTCGCCGATCTCGGCCTCGGGGTTCGAGCGCTGGGCGGCCTTGAGGTCGATCTCGGTGGAGTCGTTCTCGACCTCCTCGACAACTTCCATCAGGCGCCACAGGCGTTGTTCACCGGTCTTCGGATCGATCTCGACCCGGATGTTCGTCTCTTGGCCATAGCGCGACTTGGCGGCGCGGGAGAGCGCGTCCTCCATCGCCTCGATGACGATGTCCATGTCGATGGACTTCTCCTGCGCCACAGCGCGGGCGATCTGCATCAGTTCGAGTTTGTTGGCTGTAACGGCCATGGATGATCTCTCCTTCAGTCCGTGCTCGGAGGCGGGGTTGCGCTCGTCCGAATGCTTTCGAGATTGGATTTGTCGGCGCACCAGTCGCGCCATTCGATTTTTTCAGTGGACGGCTCGTCGTCGTAGGTGCCGCGTTGCGTGTAGGAGCAGAAGCACTGCTCGGTCTCGGCATCCCAGACTCCGCCATCGTCGAGGCATGTGTCTGTTTCGCCGCATCCCACCAGAAGCGCTGTCATCCCGGAAAGCGCGAAAGCGCTTGTCCGGGACCCACACAGTGCTCCGTTTGGATTCCGGGCTCCGGCTTTGCCGTCCCCGGAATGACAGTGAAAGGATCGGGTGACACGCATCATCAGATCTTGTTCGTCCTCGGCCCGTCGCGGTTGGGCTCCCACTCGGCGTCGCCTTCCTTCAGCGCCGTCTTCGAGCGGCGGAGGCTTTCGGCGATCAGCTCGTCGGTCATCAGCAGCTTGGCGCTGGCGATGAGGGAGAAGGGGATCAGCGCGGTGTCGTCCTCGCCCTCGATGTCGAAGCAGACATTGTCATCCTCGATGCCGGCGAGGTGGCCGCGGAAGCGCTTCTGGTTCTCGACCGCCTGGGTCAGCTCGATCTTGGCGGCGAAGCCTTCCCAGCGCTCGAAATCCTTGAGACGGGTCAGGGGGCGGTCAATGCCGGGGGAGGAAACCTCCAGCGTGTAGGCGTCCTCGATCGGATCGCTCTCTTCGAGGACCTGCGACATGGCGCGGGAAAGCTCGGCGCAGTCCTCGGCGGACATGGTGCCGTCCGGCCGCTCTGCCATGATCTGCAAGGTCTTCTGCTTCGAGCCCGTCATGCGCAGGCGCACGAGTTCGAACCCCGCGGTCTCGATGACCGGGGTGAGGAGTTCCTTCAACTGGGTTTCGTAAGGCGTCATGGTCTGGTCAACAAAAAAGCGGCCCCGCGGGGCCGCTTCCGAAGCGTATCGAAAACTGTAAAGGCGATGTAGGACGCCCAGCGTCTTCTGTCACCCCGCTTGTGTTGATTAAGTTCTGTAAGTCCCGAAGGCGAGCCCCGAATGCACCATATCACCGTCCTGATCGTGAATTACCGGTCGGCGGGCCTTGTCCTGGAAAACCTGCCGGGGCTGACGGCGGAGAAGCAGGGTGTGGGCCGGCTCGACATCATCGTGGTGGAGAACGGCTCGGGCGATGACAGCGCGACGGTGCTGGCGCAGGGCATTGAGGCGCAAGGGGCGGGGGAGCGGACGGAACTGATCGTCTCGGACGTGAATGGGGGTTTCGCGGCGGGAAACAATGTCGGCTTCCGCGCGATCTATGCGCGTGAGGAGATGCCTGACTTCGTTCTCCTCCTGAACCCTGATACGCGGATGCCGGAGGGCGGTATCGCCGAGCTCGTGAAAGCTGCCGACACCCATCCGGATGCTGGAGGATTTGGCGGCAGGGCGCTGCGCGAGGACGGCAGCCTCGCTCCTTGCGCCTACCGTTTTCCCACTCTCAAGCGTGAGATCGCGCTGCTGCCCCTGATGTCGAAAGTGCTGCCGGACGACTGGGTCCAGAACGAAGTGCATGCGGAGGGTACCGATCCGGTAAAGTGCGACTGGGTTTCGGGGTCGTGCTTCCTGATCCGCCGGGAGGCGCTGGACGAGGTGCCGCTCTTCGATGAGGGCTATTTCCTTTATTTCGAGGAGACCGACTACTGCCAACAGTTGAAGGCGCTGGGCTGGGACGTCTTGCATGTGCCAACGGCGCGCTATGTCCATATCGGCGGCCAGTCGACGGGCCTGATCGGCGGCGCCGCGCGGCAGGGCGACCTGCCGCCTTATTGGTATGACAGCTGGCGGCGCTATTTCGTCCGACATCACGGGCGCGGCTATGCGCTTCTTGCTGGCGGGGCGAAGATGCTGGGCATCGCGCTCAGGCGGCTTGTCGGCAAGGCTCCGCCGCCCGGGACTGTCCGTGAGGGGACGTTTTGGAAGCGTTGCATGGTCCCGACGCTGAAGGGGGAACCGTTGTGAAACGGCCTGACTACGTCATCATTGGCGGCATGAAGTGCGGAACCTCGACGCTTGCCGCGCAGCTTGGCGCGCAGGACGGCATCTTCATGACCGAGCCGAAGGAGCCGAATTTCTTCTCGGACGAGGAGACGTTCGCAAAAGGGCTTGAGTGGTACTCTGATCTTTTCGAGTCCGCGAAGGATGGCGACCTTCTTGGCGAGGCCAGCACGCATTACGCCAAGTGGCCCGTGCATCCGAAGGCCGCGGAACGCCTGCGCGCCTATGCCCCCGAGGCGAAACTCATCTACATGGTGCGGGACCCGGTGAAGAGAGCGCTGTCGCAGCTCCGCCACCACTGGACCATGCGCGAGGTCGAGGGACATGACCTCGAGGCCATCGCGCGGAGTCATGCGCCGCTCTGGCATTACAGCCGCTACGAGACCCAGCTGCAGAAATGGCTCGAGCATTACCCCGGAGACCAGGTCCTGGTCGTGTCGCTCGAACGGCTGGAAGCCGATCCCTATGGGGAATTTCGCCGTGTGCTGAGCTTCCTTGGTGCCTCGGGCGAGTGGGCGGAGCACACGGGCGACCAGAATGTCGGGGCGGACAGGTCACGCAGGCTGCCGCTGCACGGCCTCCTCGTCGAAAGCCCGGTGGCAACTTTCCTGAGGCGGGCCCTCGTCCCCAAGCGGCTTCGGACATGGGTGCGCGAGCGTCGCCAGATGCCCCGGCTCGAGCTCTCGGATGATGCCAAGGCCTTCCTTGCCGATCAGGTGCGTGAAGACATCGCCGCCTTCGGCGCACGTTTCGGCATGACGGACCTCAGCCCGGAGAACTTCCGCGAGCGGATGCTCTCGCGGCAGCTCAGCGGCGGCGGAACCGCAGATAGGTAACCGGCCGGCCCGCGGCTTCACCCTTGGCCATGTAGCGGGTCTTGGGCAGGTCGTCGGGTGACGTTTTCCAGTCGGTATGGCCTTCGGCCATCCAGTCGAAGCCGCCTTTGCCGTCCCGTTCGAATACTTGCCAGTGCATCAGGGTCCAGCGGATGTAATCCGCGATGTCCGAGCTGATACGAAGCTCCCCACCCGGACGAAGTGCGCGGGCGGCCTCTCCGAAGAAATGCTGGCTGACCATGCGGCGCTTGTGGTGGCGTTTTTTCGGCCAGGGGTCGGGCTGGAGTAGGAAGAGCTTGTCGAGAGAACCGTCGGGCACCGCTTCGAGGGCGGGCCGGGCGTCACCTTCCAGTACCTTGACGTTCTCGAGCAGTTTTTCCTCGATCAGCACAAGGAGCTTGGCGACGCCGTTGATGAATGGCTCCGCGCCGAAGCAGAGAGCTTCCGGATGGGCCTCGGCCTGCCAGGCAAGGTGTTCTCCGCCACCGAAGCCGATCTCGAAGAAGACCGGGCCGTCATGGACCTTGATGCGAGCGGCGATGTCGGATGCGTCGAAGGACACCTTGGGCAGCAGGCTCTCGACCAGCCGCGCCTGACGGGGCTTGAGGGCCTTGTCCTGGCGGCGACCGAACAGGCGGCCATCGGCGCGGCCGTGGAGGTCAGACTTCGGGCGGTTGGTGTTGTCGGGCATCGACGGGCGTCTACGCCAAAGGGCGCGCAAAAGAAAAGCCCGCCGGACGGCGGGCTTTGCCTGGGGGATGACGCCGAAATCAGAAGGCGCGTTTGAGTTCGTCCACAAGGTCGGTCTTCTCCCATGAGAAGCCGCCATCGGCGTCGGGCGTGCGGCCGAAATGTCCGTAGGCAGCGGTGCGCTCATAGATCGGCCTGTTGAGGCCCAGATGGGTGCGGATGCCGCGCGGGGTCAGGTCCATGATGTCGAGGAGCTTGTTCTCGAGCTGTTTCTCGTCGACCTCGCCCGTGCCCTGGAAGTCGACATAGAGGGACAGCGGCTTGGCGATGCCGATGGCGTAGCTGACTTGGATCAGGCATCGCTTGGCAAGGCCCGCGGCCACGACGTTCTTGGCGAGGTAGCGGCTGGCATAGGCGGCCGAGCGGTCCACCTTTGTCGGGTCCTTGCCCGAGAACGCGCCGCCGCCATGCGGAGCCGCACCGCCATAGGTGTCGACGATGATCTTGCGGCCAGTAAGCCCTGCGTCGCCATCCGGTCCCCCGATCACGAACTTGCCGGTGGGGTTCACGTAGAACTCTTCCTCCGGCGGCATCCAGCCTTCGGGAAGGGCCTTCTCGACGTAAGGACGGACGAGTTCCCTGACGTCGGACTGGCTGAGGCCGTCAATGTGCTGGGTCGAGACGACGACCGACGTGGTGCCGACGGGGCGGCCACCCTCGTATTTCACGGTCACCTGGCTCTTCGCGTCAGGCAGGAATTCCTTGCGCTCGCCCGCGTGGCGGGCAGCGGCCAGCGCGCTGACGATGGCGTGGCTGAAGGCGATCGGTGCCGGCATCAGGTTTTCGGTTTCGTCGGTGGCGAAGCCGAACATGATGCCTTGGTCGCCAGCGCCTTCATCCTTGTCCTCGCCGGCATCCACGCCCTGGGCGATCTCTGCCGACTGTCCGTGGACGTGGCATTCGATCGTCGTGTCCCGCCAGTGGAAGCCGTCCTGCTCGTAGCCGATCTCCCTGATGCAGCGACGGGCCGTCTCGATCATTTCCTCGGCCTCGACCTTCGGCTCGCAGCGGGTCTCGCCTGCCAGGACGACGCGGTTGGTGGTCGTCAGGGTCTCGACCGCGACGCGCGCCTCGGCCTGCTTCGACAGGTGAAGGTCGACAATGGCGTCGGAGATGCGGTCGGAAACCTTGTCCGGGTGGCCTTCTGACACGGATTCCGAGGTGAAGAGGTAGTTCTGACGGGTCACGGGCAGGCTCTCTCGATCACGATATAAAGAAAGCCTTATGTCCTTCCCCGGGGGTGAGGGCAAGGGTTCTCTTCTGCGCTGGGAGGAGCCCGGCCGGATTCAGCGATCGCGCCTTGCGTGCAGGCCTCCGTCGGCCCGGCGGCGATCAGCCGCTGAAGACAAAGGCGGCGCCAATCGCGATGAAGGCGAAGCCGACCAGGTGCTGCCATGTGATCGGTGCGCCGAGCCAGTAATGCGCGAAGACCACGAACACCGCGAGGGTGACGACCTCCTGGATCGTCTTGAGCTGTGCGGGTTGGTAGACCTCGCTACCGATCCTGTTGGCCGGGACGGCGATCGAATATTCGATGAGGGCAATCGACCAGCTGATGAGGATCACCAGAATCAGCGGCACATGTTTGAAGCGCAGATGTCCGTACCACGCCGCCGTCATGAAGATGTTGGAGAACAGCAGCATGACTGGCGGCGCCAGAAAGCGAACGAGAGTTTGGAGGTCGGGTATCGAGGACATTCCGAGGAGAAGACGGGGCGCGACGCCCAACAGGGCTGCGCGGCATCGGTTCCCCCGGAGGGACTATGCGAGGCTCGACTACTCCGCGTCCGTCATGGCGATGAGCGAGGCGTTGCCGCCCGCAGCCGCCGTGTTGGTGGAGATCACGCGCTCCTCGGCGAAGCGGAGGAGGTAGTGCGGCCCTCCTGCCTTTGGTCCGGTGCCCGAGAGGCCCATCCCGCCGAAAGGCTGCGAGCCGACAACGGCGCCGATCTGGTTGCGGTTGACGTAGACATTGCCGGCGGGCGCGGCCTCCGCCAGTCGCTGGGCGACATCGGTGATCCGCGTGTGGATGCCGAAGGTCAGTCCGTATCCGGTGGACCTGACCTCCTCCAGGACCTTGTCGAGGGCACCCGCCTTGAAGCGCTTGATGTGGAGGACGGGGCCGAAATGCTCCTCCATCAGGATTTCATCAGGAGCGAGTTCGAAGATGTGCGGCGCGAAGAACGTGCCGCCCTCAGGCGGGTCCCCCTTCCAGACGAGGCCTTTGCGGCTTTTCGCATAGTCCTCTAGTTTCGCGCGGGCCTCTTCGTCGATGATCGGGCCAATGTCGGTGGTCGGCAGGGCGGGGTCGCCCATCGTCATCGTCTGTGCACGGCCTTTGATCATTTCGATGATGCCGTCCGCCACGTCTTCCTGGATATACAGCACCCGGAGGGCGGAACAGCGCTGGCCGGCTGACTGGAAGGCCGAGGCAACGACGTCGTCAGTGACCTGCTCGGGCAGGGCTGTCGCATCGACAACCATGGCGTTGACGCCGCCGGTCTCGGCGATCAGGGGAAGGATCGGCCCCGGTTTGTCCGCGAGCTGACGCTGGATCAGCTTTGCGGTCTGGGTCGAGCCAGTGAAGACGACGCCGGCAATCCTGTCATGGTCCAGCATGGCCTTGCCGACCGCGCCGTCACCGAGAAGCAGTTGGCAGGCCGAGGCCGGAACGCCTGCTTCGTGCAGGATGCTGACCGCTTCCGCCGCGATCCACGGTGTTTGCTCCGCTGGCTTCGCTACTACGGAATTGCCCGCAGCGAGGGCCGCCGTGACCTGACCCATGAAGATTGCGAGGGGGAAGTTCCACGGGGCGATGGCGGCAAAGACACCGCGGCCTTCGAGCCGGAGTTGGTTCTCTTCGCCCACAGGGCCAGGCAGGGGCTGGGGGACGAAATGGCGGCGGGCTTCCTTGGCGTAGTAGCGGCAGAAATCGACCGCCTCGCGGATTTCGGCAATGCCGTCCTCGAGGTTCTTGCCCGCTTCCTTGGCGAGGATCGCCATCAGGCGGTTGCGGTTCACCTCGATCAGGTCGGCGGCCCGTTCGAGGGCGAGGGCGCGGGCTTCGACCGGGGTGTCATTCCACTCTTCGAAGCCTTCCGCCGCCGCATCGACAGCCTGCGCGGCGATGGCTTCGTCGCCTTCCGCGACGGTGGCGATCGCTCCGCGGTTGACGGGGCTGGTCAGGTCGCGGCGCTGCGGGCCTGCGACCGCCCGGCCACCGATGACCGAGGCGAGCTCCGGCTTGCCAAGGTCTGCCTGCTTCATGCCCTCCAAGAGTTCGGCCAGCGCCATGCTGTCGCCAAAGGCGATGCCCGAGGAGTTCAGCCGGTCCCCGAAAATCTGCGGCGGGCGCAGGATCGACGCGTGGCGGAACCCGCCAAGGCGCTCGAGGCGGGCCTTGGGCTGCTCGAGCAGCCGGTCGTCCGAAACCGTGTCGTCATGGACCTGCGCCACGAAGGAGCTATTGGCGCCGTTCTCCAGCAGCCTACGGACGAGATAGGCGAGAAGGTCGCGGTGCCCGCCGACCGGCGCATAGATCCTGCACGGATATTTCTCCGCGCCGCGATCGGTCATCAGGCCCTGCTCGGAAATCTGCTCGTAGAGGCTTTCGCCCATGCCGTGGAGGCGCTGGAATTCAAAGTCCTTGGGCGAGTTCTTGGCGTGGGCCATTTCGATGATGGTCGCGCAAGTAAGGGCGTTGTGGGTCGCAAACTGCGGGTAGACGCGCGGCGCGACGTCGAGGAGCCTGGATGCGCACGCGATATAGGAAAGATCGGTCGCAGCCTTCCGTGTAAAGACGGGAAAGTCCTGGATGCCCTGGGTCTGTGCGACCTTGATCTCCGTATCCCAGTAAGCGCCCTTGACGAGGCGGACCATCATATGGCCGTTCATCTCTTCTGCGAGGTCGGCGGCCCAGTTGCAGACCGCCATGGCGCGTTTCTGGTAGGCCTGCACGGCGAGGCCGAACCCGCCCCAGCCGCGCAGGCTGTCATCCGTATACACCCGCCGGATGATGTCGAGGGACATTTCGAGGCGTTCGGCCTCTTCGGCATCGACGGTCATGTTGAGGTCATGGGCCCTGGCGGCGCGGGCAAGTTCGAAAAGCTTCGGCGCCAGGTCTGCGACCGCCTCGTCCCAATGGCGGGGATGGTAGTTCGGATTGAGAGCCGAGAGCTTCACCGAGATGCCGCGGCTCTTCGGGCCGCTGTTCTTTGTATCGGCCTTGCCGATCGCTTCGATGGCGTCGTGATAGGCTTTGAAATAGCGGTCGGCGTCGGCAACCGTCCGCGCACCCTCGCCCAGCATGTCATAGGAGAAGCGATAGCCGTCGCGCTCTTCCTTCTTGGCGCGCTTGAGGGCTTCCTCGATCGTCTGGCCAAGGACGAACTGGTGCCCGAGATAACCCATCGCCTGACGCACGCCCATGCGCACCGTCGGCATGCCGAGGCGTTTGACGAGGTTCTGGAGCGTGTTCTGCGGCGTCTCCCCCGGCCGGATGACCCGGTTGGTCAGGCCGAGGCCCCAGGCCGCCGCGGCCACGAACATCGAGTCGGATTTCTTGTCGTTCTGGACCCAGTCGCCGGCGGCGATCTTGTCCTCGATCAGCCGGTCCTGAGTCGCGGCGTCCGGGACGCGCAGGAGCGCTTCGGCCATGACCATGAGGGCGAGGCCCTCCTTGGTCGAAAGCCCGTATTCGCGGAGGAAGGCATCGAGATTGGCGCCGCCGCGGGTCCGCTTGCGAATGCCCTCGATCAGCTGGCCAGCAGTCCTGGCAGCCTTGCCGTGAACCCTGTCGGCGCTGGCGGCAGCCAGCATGAGGCGCGGGACGACGGTCTCGTCGGCCTCGGCATAAGGTTCCGAAAATCCTAGGTTATGGGGTCGAAAATCGAGCATGCTGACCTCCTGGGGGATGACGGCGTTGGGCCAGCCCTAGGAGGTCTCGAAGCTTTTGTCTTCCGAAGTCGTCGTGAACTTGCGGGTCAGGCGTTCTCGGCTTCCTCGCCCAGTGTTTTCACGAGGTCGAGGACCCGGCGCCGGACCTGATAGTCCTTGATCTTGGCGAAGGCGCGGCAGAGCTGCATCCCTTCCGGGGTCGAAAGCGTCGCGAGGAAATCGGCGCGATCGTCCTTCTCCGGGCCACCAAGGTTACGCTGGGTCTCGGCAAAGCCGATCAGCGTTTCGGGGCCATCTCCATAATCGTCGTAGAAGAACTGGACGGGGACATCGAGAATGCGGGCGATTTTGTAAAGGCGGCTCGCGCCGATCCGGTTGACGCCCTTTTCGTATTTCTGGATCTGCTGGAAGGTCAGGCCGAGTTCTTCGCCCAGCTTGTCCTGACTGATGCCCTGCATCATGCGGCGCAGGCGGACCCGGCTCCCGACATGGACGTCAATCGGGTGTGGTGCGCGCTTGTTCTCCGGCGCTGCGGATTTCTTTTCCACGTGTTTTGCTTCCCTGCGGCTCGCCTAGGTTGCCCTTTGCAATCCTGCCTTGCAGCGTCCCTCGGACAACCATCAACGTGATAAAGCTTAACGTCGCGAAAAAGATCAAGTCTCCGCTACGTGAATAAAGGGTTGGGGGACGGGCGACCGGCAGTTTGGCCGTGATAACACCGGGTTCGTAAAGCGGCAGGCTGTGCAGGATGCGCCCTTCAGCATCAATCAGCGCCGAAATGCCTGTATTGGCCGAGCGGGCCACGGGCAGTCCCGTCTCCACCGCGCGCATACGGGCAATGTCGAGGTGCTGCATCGGCCCTGCATTATCGCCGAACCAGGCGTCATTGGTGACGACCGTCAGCCATTCGGGTCTCTCCCCGCGGGGATAGAGCTCTCCGGGGAAGATATCCTCGTAGCAGATCAGCGGCGCGAAGGGCGCGGGGCCTAGCTCGAGACGTGTGGGACCCTGGCCGGGAATGAAGCCGCCATCGCCAACCGGGCTGAGGGTCGCAAGGCCGAGGGCCTTGAGGGCGCCGTAGAAGGGAAGGGTCTCACCGAAGGGGACGAGATGGTGCTTGTCATAGGTCGCGACCATTGGCGCGCCTGCCCCTGCGGGGCCGTAGACTTCGAGTCCGTTGGTGTAGCCTTCCTCGACCGAACGGATCGTTCCCGAAACGAGATAGCTTTCCGGCGGCATCTGCTCGCTCAGGATCGGGCTGAAGTCGGGGATGCGGCTGAGCAGGGGATAGGCGTTTTCCGGCCAGACGGCGTATTGCGTGACGCCGGACGGGGCCTCCGAGGCGGCCCGCACGGTCATTTCGAGGGACCGGCGCAGGGCCTGGACCCGCTTCTGGGCATCGAGCTTGTCGCGCTGGGCCACATTCGGCTGCACGATGACCGTGCGCACGTCATCACGGAGCGTCGGCGGGAGGAGCGCGAGGCGGATAGCCCCGAAACCGACGATGACCGAAGCGAGGGCTCCGGCACCGAGCCCGACCCGCCTGGCCTGGGCGGGGTGCAGCATCGCCGCTGCAGGGGAGAGGTAGAGGATCAGAAGGACAAGCCCGTAGCCATAGGGTCCGATCGCGGCCAAGGGCTGGAGAAGCAGGGTGCTCCCAGCCACGGACTGCGCAAACAGGTTCCACGGCAGCCCGGTGAGAATATGGCCGCGGAGCCATTCGAAGCCGGCAAGCCCGATCACCAGCGGCAGCAATGCTGCCGGTCCGTCGAGGGGCACCCGCTGCCTGATCCAGACGTGAACAACGCTCGCCCCCGCGAAGAACAGGCCGAGGAAAGCGAAGAACAGCGGCAGGACGATCGGAATCATCCAGCCAAAGGCATCCGCCTGCACGAGAAAGGCGTTGGCCAGCCAGAACATGCTGAGTGCGAAATAGAGAGTGCCGAAGGCGAGCCCGGTGACGAACGCGCTCCATTTCGGCTTTGCCTGGGACAGGGAGCCTTCAAGCAGGAGCGCCAGCCCGGAGAGGCCGATGGCGAGGAGCGGCCAGAACCGCAAAGGCGCGAAGGCGAGGGCGCTGAGCCCGCCGAACCCTGCGGCCACGGCGAAACGGCGCCAGCCTGTGAGGGCGGAAATCTCGGACAGCCCCGCCAACGCTTGTCTGATCCCCTTCACGCCTCGGAATGGGTTCCGGGAGCGAGACGGATGAGGACCCGATGCACGCGGCGAGGATCCGCCTCCGCGAGCTCGAACTCATGGCCTGCAGGGTGGGGGATCACCTCGCCGCGCAGCGGAACGCGGCCCGCGAGACTGAAAACGAGACCGCCAAGGGTGTCAGCGTCCTCGTCATCGAGCCTCAGGTCGACGCCCAGGCGCTCCGCGAGGTCTGCGAGTTCGACGCGGGCATCGCAGTCCCAACGCCCGCCCGGGGTTTGCTGCAGGAGCATTTCTTCAGCGTCGTCATGCTCGTCGCGAATGTCACCGACGATCTCTTCGATCAGGTCCTCGATGGTGACGAGGCCATCAGTGCCGCCGAACTCGTCGATCACGAGCGCCATGTGGATCCGTTGGGCCTGCATGCGCAGGAGGAGGTCCGCTACCGGCATGGATGGCGGCGCATAGAGAAGCTTGCGGATCAGGGCGTCGAGGGGCGGCTGCTCTTCGGCGGGCAGGTCCTTGGCCACGACGGCGACGATGTCCTTGATGTGGATGAAGCCGACGGGATCATCGAGATCGCCGCGGTAGACCGGCAGGCGTGAGTGCCCGGCCTCGGCGAAGGTGATCAGGGCTTCACTGATCGAACTCTCCACCTCGATGGCAATGATGTCGGCACGGGGGATGGCGACATCGCCGACACGGATGCTTTCGAGGGCAACGACCCGCTCGATCATCGCTTTCTCCGAAGCCGACAGGTCGCGCTCGCGCCCGTTGGTCGGGTCGATCGTGCTGCCGTTCCCATTGCCGTTCCGGCGGCGGAACAGGCCGCTCAGGCGGAAGCCGCGCTGATCGGTGTCAGAAGATCGGGGTTCTTCGGTCTGCCCCTTGGGGGCGTCGTCGGGCAGCGCCGCAGGAGCGGCGAACTGAGACGGCTCAGAGCCGTCGGGCATGGTCAACTCCATCGATGGCCGGGCGTCTCGGCATAGGGATCGCCGATACCCAGTCGCGCGAGCACGCGCCGTTCGAGGTCCTCCATGACCTCGGCCTCGTCCTCGCCGATATGATCATAGCCGAGGAGATGCAAAAGACCATGAACGATCAGGTGCGCTGCATGATCGCCAAGGGCGATGCCTTTTTCCGTCGCTTCGCGGGCACATACACCAGAGGCCAGCGCAAGATCGCCCAGAGGCTGGGCTTCGTCCGGTAATCCGGGAATCTCCTCGGCTGGGAACGAGAGAACGTTGGTGGCCTTGTCCTTGCCGCGCCATTCGGCGTTGAGGGCCTGGACCTCCTCGTCGGAGGTGAAGAGGGCGGAGACAGACCTCGCGAGGGCGGGGTCGGCAGTCTCCAGCCTGACCGCCTCGAGGCAGCGTTCCGCAAGGGCCTCCGGCCCAAGGTTCTCCCATGCTTTGTCGGCGATGATGATGTCGATACTCACGCGCGCGCCTATGCCACGGCCAGGCACGCGAGGATAGGGTCAGCTTGCGAGAAGCCCCTCGGAAAAGTCCCAGAGCCTTGCCGCTTCCTCGTCAGAGCAGGCCCAGCTCCTGACACCGAAGAAACCCTCGTCGTCATCGGGAACGAGCGCTGCGATGTTGCAGTCCTCGCAGTAAACCCCGCCATGGCCTTCGAGCATTTCGGAGGTGGCGCACCAGAGGGTCGTCGAGGCCCCCTGGGCCGGGGTCTTGAAGAAGGCCTTCACGGCTTCGGGCATGGAGCCGTCCTCGTTGAGCCAGCCACGGG
Organism: Parvularcula lutaonensis; assembly: GCF_014651915.1. Classification (GTDB taxonomy): domain Bacteria; phylum Pseudomonadota; class Alphaproteobacteria; order Caulobacterales; family Parvularculaceae; genus Parvularcula; species Parvularcula lutaonensis. Next base: position 1,443,357 of record NZ_BMXU01000001.1, on the reverse strand, counting down.
CAACCTGCTCCTCTTTCGTCATGTGGCGCTGGAGATCGGTCATGATGCCGCCGGGATGCACCGAGAAGGCGAGGATGCCGTCTTCGCGGGAATCGAGGGCGCTGGCGAAGAGCGCGTTGGCGGTCTTGGACTGTCCGTAGGCCACCCATTTCTCATAGGTGGTATTTTCGAACTGCGGGTCATCCCAGCGGATGGGCGAGATGCGGTGGGCGAGCGAGGAAAGCGCGACGACGCGGGGACTGTCCGCCTTGCGCAGCGAAGGCAGGAGTTCCTTCGTCAGGAGGAAATGGCCCATGTGGTTGATGCCGAACTGGCTTTCCCATCCCGGCCCGACACGCTCGAGCGGCGGCACCATGATCCCCGCATTGTTGATGAGGAGATCGAGAGGCCGGTCCCCGAAATCGCGTGCAAACTTCCGGACGGAGGCAAGGTCGGCAAGGTCCATGTCCGCCACCGTCACGTTATCGAAGGCCCTCAGGGCATCCTCCGCCTTCTGACGGCTTCTTGCAGGGACAATGATGTGCATCCCGCGCGCGGCGAGGGCCTTGACGGTTTCGAACCCGATGCCGGAATAGCCGCCGGTCACGATGGCGCGCTTGCCACCCAAGTCGGCGGAGCCCATCACCTCGTCGGGTTCGGGCTTGCGGTCCCAGGGAACGGCGAGGGGTTGCTGGTCAGCCATGGGGGATTCTCCGTTTTCGCGGAGGCTCCGCCTTTGTGCTGTGGGCCGCAACCCCGGCACGCAGTCAGGCGCCGGGGACCTTCATCGTGTCACGGGCGTCATAGGCGCGAACGATCTCGCCCACGAGCCGGTGGCGGACCACGTCCTCTCCGGTGAAGCGGGTAACGGAGACCCCTTCGATCTTGGTCAGCAGACTGAGGGCATCGGCAAGGCCCGACTGGCGCGGATCGGGAAGGTCCGTCTGGGTCGGATCGCCCGTGATCGCCATGCGTGAATTCTCGCCGAGGCGGGTGAGGAACATCTTCATCTGCTGGATCGAGGCATTCTGGGCCTCGTCAAGGATGATCGCGGCACGGGACAGCGTGCGGCCGCGCATGAAGGCAAGGGGCGCAATCTCGATTTCGCCCGCCGCGAGCTTGCGGTCGACAAAGTCCGTGTGCAGCACATCGTAGAGGGCGTCGTAAAGCGGGCGGAGATAGGGATCGACCTTCTCCTTCATGTCGCCGGGCAGGAAGCCGATGCGCTCGCCCGCTTCGACGGCGGGGCGTGAGAGGATGACCCGCTCGACCTGGCCCGAGACCAGCATGGATGCTGCGTTGGCAACGGCGAGATAGGTCTTGCCCGTACCCGCAGGCCCGACGCCGAAGACGAGCTCGTCGCTGGCGAGCTGGCTCATGAACTGGCCCTGGGTGGCCGACCGCGGGGCGATGGTCCGCCGGGGGAGGACCAGCGAGCGGTTGCCCGTATCCTGCTTGGTCTTCTTTGGAATCGGCGCGCGCTCGATCCGCAGGAGGCCTTCGACGTCTGCAGCGGTCAGGGGCAGGTTGCTCTCGAGTCGGGAGGCCAGCTGCTCGACCACGGTCCGGGCCTGCGCGCGGGCATGGTCGCTGCCGCGGATGGTGACTTCATTCGACTTGGCGTCGATCCGCACACCGAGGGCATTCTCGATAAGAACAAGGTGGGCATCGGTCGGGCCGCAGAGATCGCGGACGAGGGTGGCGTCGTCAAAGACGAGGGTTTCTTCGTTCAAACCAGCACCCCGCGGAGGCTGTTGGGGCCAGCCTCTTCGATCCGTATCGGTACGATCTGGCCGAGCAGGCTCTCCGGCGCGATGACGTGCACGGACTGAAGGTAGGGCGACTTGCCGAGGAGCTGGCCGTCGAGGCGGCCCGGTTTCTCGAACAGGATGTCGAGGGTCCTGCCGACCTGCGCCCGGTCGAAGGCGTGGCGCTGCTCGTTGAGGAGGGCTTGCAGGCGTTGGAGACGCTCGGATTTGACGTCCTCGGGCACCTGTTTCGGCATGGCTGCGCCGGGCGTGCCGGGGCGGCGGGAATATTTGAAGCTGAAGCAGCTGGCGTAACCCACCTCACGGACGAGGGCCATCGTATCCTCGAACGCGGCGTCATCCTCGCCGGGAAAGCCGACGATCATGTCGCCCGAGATCGCGATGTCAGGACGGACGGCGCGCACGGCTTCAATCTGGCGAAGGTAGCTCTCGGCCGTGTGCGCGCGGTTCATGGCCTTCAGCACACGGTCGTTCCCGGCCTGCACAGGCAGGTGGAGATAGGGCATCAATTTCGGCTCTTCGCCGAAAGCGGCGATGAGGCCGTCGTCCATGTCCTTCGGATGCGAGGTCGTGAAGCGGATACGGTCGATGCCGTCGATCCTGGCCAGGTGCCGGACAAGCTCGCCGAGACCCCATGCCTCGCCGCTCGCACCGACTGGCGGAGCACCGTGCCAGGCGTTGACGTTCTGGCCGAGGAGGGTGATCTCGCGCACGCCCTGCTGGGCGAGCTGGCGGACCTCCAGCGTAACGGCATCGGCGTTGCGGCTGACTTCGGCGCCGCGGGTGTAGGGGACGACGCAAAAGGTGCAGAACTTGTCGCAGCCTTCCTGCACCGTGACGAAGGCGGAGTAGCCTTCCGCCTGACGACCCTCTTCGAGCGCGTCGAATTTCTCATCGACGTCGAATTCCGTATAAAGATTTTCTCCAGTGCCCCGCGCTGTCTTCGCGATGATTTCAGGCAGCTTGTGGTAGCTCTGGGGGCCGATGACGAAATCGACCTGCGGCGCGCGGGCCTGAATCTCGGCGCCTTCGGCCTGCGCCACGCAGCCGGCGACCGCGATGGTGCCGCCGCGGGCCTTGACGTCCTTCAGGCGGCCAAGCTCGGAATAGACCTTCTCCGCCGCCTTCTCGCGGATGTGGCAGGTGTTGAGGATGACGAGGTCGGCCTCCTCCGGCGTCTCCGTGGTTTCGTAACCAAGGGGCTTCAGGAGGCCTGTCATGCGCTCGCTGTCATAGACGTTCATCTGACAGCCCCATGTCTTCACATGGACGCGCTTCTTTTCCGGGGTTTTCTCAGTCGTGCTCACTGGCGGGCCATAGCCGATGAGGCTGGGGCTGTCATGGCCCCCTCAGGTGACGGTTATGTCGCGCGCGCCTTGGCCATGGCGGTGACACCGATGAAGGCCGTGCCGAGGGCGAGGGAGCCGATCGCGAACTGGGTGGCGTCGATGCTGCGCATAGCGACGCCGACGATGCCCCAGAGGATGGGAAGGATGTAGATCCATGCTCGCGCCACCCATGCCAGCGCGAGGGCAACAGGCGCCCATCCGAAGAGAATGAGAAGAAGGGGAAGGCTACCGGGTTCGGTGAGACTGGAAACGCCTGCGTAGTTAAGGGCGGTCGACAGCCCGGCCGGGGTCGCGACGGTCACCCAGCCTGCAAGCGCGAGGAGCGCCCCGGTGACGAAGCGGTCCGAAGCCTGCGGTGCTGGATCGGCCCTGTTGGTCATCGCGGCGAGGAAGCTGGACACCAGCACGATCTCGAGGATCACGAAGCTGACGAGGTCTGGCCCGGCGCTCGGCTGGTAAAGAGCGAACGCCGTGTTCCCCGAAAAGGCTAAGATGGCGAACCAGCCAACGCGGGACGCGACCGGGTCTGCGATCCGGAAGGCATGCCAGATCGCGACGCCGAAGCAGCCAAGATAGAGAAGCCCCCAGATCGAAAACGCCCATCCAGCCGGGACAAGGGGCGTCAACCAAGGCTCGACCGCTTCGGCGACCGAGCCCTCGACGCCGAAGAGTTGTGGCGCAATACCGGCAGCCACCTGGGCGAAGGCGGCGATCATCAAAAGAGCGGAACGTATCCAGTGCATGGCCGGCGATATAGCCCTTTCGGATCAGGCCGCCACCGTTGCCGGTGCGGCTTCCGGCAGCCGGTGCAGCGTCCGTCATGGGATTCTTCTTGCAGCCCGACGACGTCGAGCAGCCGACTGTTTGGCCTAAGCGTGAGAAACCTCTACGTGCCGGAGTTCTGATGTGATTGAGGTGGCCCCGTGCAGGACCAGCAGCCCAGCGACAACGAAAACCAGGGCCCGGAGGGCGAAAGCCTGCCTCCGGTTCCCGAGCAGAAGCCTGAAGACACTGCGGAGGCCATGCAGGAAACCTCGGCCGGGGCAGACCAAGACAGCATAAGTGTGGTCGATGCCGCCAATGACGCCGCTGACCGTGCCGTCCAGCGGGCACAGGAGGCGACCGAGGATGGCTCGGCGCTTGCCGAGCTCGTCGATGTCGGGATGGTCCAACGCTGGATCGGGGACTTCGTCCTGTGGTCGCGCACGGAACTGCTGACGGTCCATTCGGCGGTCCAGCTCGCGCTCGTCTTCGGGGCGCTGATCCCGGCGGTGATGTTCGGGCCACGGCTCAAGGATTTCATCAAGCGTCACCTGCAGAAACGACTGCCTGCCGGTCTCCCCCAACGCGTCGCGGACGCCGTGGCGACGCTGGCCACGCCGATCGCGGCATTTCTCGCGCTCACCCTGTTCGCGGCGATCCTTAGCGACGGACTGGACATGCCGGACCAGTTCGTGGACGCGGCCCAGTCCCTCCTCGCCGCGTGGATCGTCGTCCGGCTGGTGACCCTCGCGATCCGCTCGCCCTTCTGGTCGAAAGTCGCATTCTATGTCGCCTGGCCGATCGCGGCGCTCGACGCGTTTGGCGTGCTGGGCGACGTCTTCGACTGGATGCGAGCGGTCAGCCTCGTCATCTCACCGGCCACGGAGGACCGGGGCGCTGTCGAGCTGACGCTCTATGACGTTTTGCGGGCCGCGATCATCTTCGCCGTGTTCTTCCAGCTCGCGCGGCTGTTCTCTTCGGTCATTGTCAACCAGGTGCAACAGACCGACGAGATCAACCCGTCGCTCAAGGCGCTGATCGCCAAGGTCATCAATTTCATCACGCCGGTCATCGCGCTGATCCTTGCGCTGCAGATCATCGGCTTCAATCTCGCGAGCCTTGCGATCTTCTCGGGCGCCGTTGGCCTCGGCATCGGTCTTGGCCTCCAGAAGATCATCGGGAATTTCCTGGCCGGGTTCACCCTGCTTGCGGACAAATCGATCAAGCCGGGGGACACGATCGAGATCGGCGACACCTTCGGCTGGATCACCGAGATGAAGTCGCGCTACGTGTCGATCCGTACACGCGACGGTACCGAGCACCTGATCCCGAATTCCCAGTTTATCGAGGGCGGGGTCATCAACTGGTCCCATAATGACAGGAATGTCCGGTGCCACGCGCCCTTCGGGGTCGCCTATGGCACGAAGGACCTGCGCCTGGTCCAAAAGATCGCGATCGAAGCCGCGCTCAGCCAGCCGCGGGTCCAGGAGACCCCGAAGCCCGTTTGCAACCTCATGGAGTTCGGCGATAACTCCGTGAACTTCGACCTGAGGTTCTGGATCGTCGATCCGCCCAATGGCATCGCGAATGTCCGTTCGGAAATCTACTTCAAGATCTGGGAAGGGCTTGCTGCGGAGAATATCGAGATCCCGTTCCCGCAACGCGATCTTCACATTCGCTCTTCAGACGTGCCGCTGTTTCCGGACGCCGGGCAGGACACTGGCGTGTAGCGCGCGTCATCCCATGTGGGGTTAAGGCTGTATGCCGACAATTTCCGTTCATATCGGCATTCACAAGACCGGGACCACGGCGCTGCAATATGCCCTGTGGCAGGCCCGTGGGATGCTTGCCGAGGCGGGAATCATCTACCCGGACCGGAGGGCCAATCACTCCGAAGACCTCTACACCATGTTCGGAGAGCAGCCTGATACATATCTGCCGAATGTCGTCCGTGGCCGGAGTGGCGGTGCGTTGGAAGCCTACCGCGCGGAGTGTTTCGCAGCATGGGGTAACATCCTCGAGACGGCCCCGGAAGACGCGCATATCGTGGTTTCAGGCGAGGACCTTTCACGCTTCGGCGCGGAGGAATGGCGCCGGTTCACCGAGTTCTTCGGGCCGAATGCCAGCGCCATGGAATTTGTGGCGGTTGTGCGCGAGCCTGTCTCCTGGGCGACGAGCAGCGTGCAGCAGACGCTCAAGGGCGGTCGCGCGTTCTCCGATCCAGGGATTGCGGGGCTGCAGCAAGGCGTGAGACGACGTCTCGAGCCGCTGCTCGAGGTCGCCGGCAGGGACGCAGTCTCGGTCCTTCGATTCGAAGACCTCGTCGCGAGCGAGGATGGCTTGGTGAAGGCACTCGCTCGAGAGCTAGGCGTGCCGGCCGACACGGCCCGGCGGCTAGGCGATGGGCGCCGTAACGAGACCCTGACCGAAGAGGGCGCGCTGCTTCTCGCAACCCTCAACGAGGCCGTTCCGTATCGCGAGAATATTGGCGAGGAAGGGCCTCGCTTCCACGGCGATTTCAAGGCCTTCCTGTCCGTTGACGGATCACCGTTCATGCTGACGACCGACGAGCAGGATCGTGTCCTCAAAACGTGGCATACGGACAGGAAGTTCCTCGAGGAGCATTTCGGAATCACCGTCAAGCCCGTGGCCCGGCAGACCGTGGGGGAACGTCGACGGGTCATTGAAGACCGCCGGGCGCTGGCGTCGATTGCTTCGCAGCTGGTCCAGGGCCAGCTGGATGCACAGGCCCTTCGAAGGCTGAAGCGCCAGAATGAAAGACTGCGCGAACGCCATGCGGCTTTGCGTCGTCAGGCACGGATCCTCGCGGTCTCATGCCTGGCGCTATTGGTGCTCGCGCTCATGGGCTGGTTCGTTGTCTAGCCTGCCGTGCTCAGGGCGTTGTCCTCGAGGGCAAGGCGGTAGCCGCCGCTCTCGGTAAGCAGCAGCGTGTTCTCGCCCGGCTTCGGCTCGATCTTCTGGCGCAGCCGGTAGACATGGGTTTCCAGCGTGTGGGTCGTGACGCCTGAATTGTAACCCCACACCTCGTTGAGGAGGACGTCACGGCTGACCGGCTGGCCACCGGCGCGGTAGAGATATTTGAGGATTGAACTTTCCTTCTCGGTCAGCTTGATCTTCCGGCCTTCGCCATCGACCAGCATCTTGACCGCAGGCTTGAACTCGTAAGGGCCGATCTTGAAGACGGCGTCCTCGGACTGTTCATGGCTGCGCAGATGGGCTCGCAGCCGGGCCAAGAGGACGGCGAACTTGAACGGCTTGGTGACATAGTCATTGGCGCCAGCATCAAGGCCGGTGATGACATCGTCATCACCGTCATTGCCGGTCAGCATGATGATCGGCGACTTGAAGCCATTGTCCCGGAGCTTCTTGCAGGCATCGCGACCGTCCATGTCGGGAAGTCCGATGTCGAGGAGCACGAGGTCAATGTGCTGTTCCTCGCTCAGCCTGTTGATCGCCTCTTCGCCCGTCCCAGCCGTGCTGAGCTGGAACTCGCTATGTCGGCTGAACTGTTCGGTCAGCGCCCCGACGAGCAGTTCGTCGTCCTCGACCAGCAACACCTTGGCAGCTCTCGCCATTTCTCTTCCTCGCTACCCCTCAAGGGGACTTTCCCTGAACCCATGCGGTGGCGCGTTTGCGATCGTCGCGAGCGCCGCGGCTTTCCTGGACGGATCACCAATTGTTGATCCTGCAAACGCTCAATCTTTCTCAAGAGTTCCAAACCGTTGTGATGGAATTTCAGCCTTCCTGCCAGAACTCACGGCAGTTGGAGCCGCTTGGCCAGCGACAAGGCTCGCCGATGCGTGAGCTCAGCCGTCTCGCTGTTCCCGTGCGCCGAAGATGCCCGAGCCGACGCGGACCTCTGTCGCGCCGAGGCTGACTGCGTCGAGATAGTCTGACGACATGCCCATGCTGAGCCGCGGCAGCCCGAGACGGTCGGCGAGCCGTTTCAGAAGGGCGAAATGCGGTGCCGGAACGTCTCCCACAGGAGGAATGGCCATCAGGCCGACAACATCGAGGCCATGTTCCTCGCGGCAGGCCGTGACGAAGGCTTGGGCTTCGGCAGGCACGACGCCCGCTTTCTGGGGTTCTTCACCGGTGTTCACCTGCACGAAGACAGGCAGCTTGCGGCCCTGGCGCTCCATCTCCTCGGCCAGGACACGAACGATCTTCGGACGATCAACGGTCTCGATCACGTCGAAGAGCGCGACGGCGTCCTTCGCCTTGTTCGACTGGAGCGGACCGATGAGGCGCAGTTCGAGATCGGGGAAGCGCTCGCGCAGCTTGGGCCATTTGGCCTGCGCTTCTTGCACCCGGTTCTCGCCGAAGACGCGATGCCCCGCTTCGAGGAGCGGCAGGATGGTTTCTGCAGGGAAGGTTTTGGAAACGGCCGTCAGCGTAACGTCACTCGCCTTCCGGCCCGCTTCCTCTGCGGCCTTGGCGATGGCTTCAAGGACATCGTTTCGGTTGCGGATCAGGGTCTCAGTGTCCATGCGAGAGCCCGTGGCAGACTTTTCCGAACGTGTCATCGCCCTGAGCGACGCAGCATGGCGGATGAGGCAGGCGAGCGCCAAGCCTTGCGGCCTGCCCTTCGCGCTGGCGCTGTTCTCCGATGCCGACCGGCTGCCCCCGCTGGAAGAGCTCGCTTCAGCCCTGCCCGAAGGCATTCCCCCCATCGCGGTCATCTTCCGGCATGACCATCTCGAGGCGGAGGAACGGATCGCGCTCGCGGAGCGCGTGCGCAAGACGGTCCAGGGCCGTGGGCACCTGTTCCTGATGGCGCGGGGCGTTCTGGCGGGGGCCGATGGCTGCCACGCCTACCCGGAGGGCGAGGGGATCGTCACCATGCCGACCCATGACGAGGACGAGATCGTCGCGGCGATCATGGCGGGCGCCGATGCCGGGTTCCTGTCTCCGATCCATGGCACGCGAAGCCATCCGGGCCGGGAGCCCCTTGGCCGGGAGCGCGCCGTGGCGCTGGCACAGGCTTCGCCGCTGCCGCTTTTCGCGCTCGGCGGAATGAATGAGGTACGGGCGGCGGAGCTGGAAGGCACGCCGTTTCAGGGCTTCGGAGCCATCGACGCTTTCGCTGCCGGAACGGATATCTAGAAGCGGATCGAGCTTTCGATCATGACCGCGGCCGTGTCCTCATCGCCGCCGAGCATGTCGGGCTTGTCGCTGTCCACATATTGCGCGGCCGCGCCCAGGGTGACGCCGCGGCCCAGGACATAGGCCACACCGGCCTGGGCGGTCTGGGTCCGCCGGTCGAGGGCGAAGGGGACGTTGACGCTGTTGGTCGGGCCGATCAGCAGGCTGGCATCTCGCTCGGCGTCGGCCTTGCCGTAGCCAAGCATCATCTTCCAGTCGCCGGCCGTGTAGGTGAGGCCAGCGTCGAAGGCGAGATAGTCGCTCGGCCCGACAGTGCCGGAATCGAGGCCGGTGTTGGTCGACTTCACGGAACCGCCGATGGTCAGGTCGCCATAGGCAAGGTTGAGCCCGAGGGCGAGGGCTTCGTAATCGTCGAGGAAGTCGTTCTGGACCGTCGCGAAGGTCGACTGCTCTTCCTCGGCCCGGACGAAGCTTGCACCGAGGCCCAGGACGAGACGGTCGCCGCCCATCGAAAAGCCGTTCTGGTAGTAAAGGGCCGCTTCGGAAACATCGCGCCAGCGCTGGTCCTGCAGGACGACGTTCCCGCTCGGGTCGAGGGTGAAGCCGTCAAGGGGTGCGCAGCGGTTGTCGCCACAGGTATCGAAGGACGGCGCGTAGGACACGCCGAGCTGCAGGTTGCCGATCAGCCCGCCGAGAAAACCCGGAGGCGGCATATAAGTGATCTTCGGCGCGTTGCCGGAGAAGTCGTTGACCGTGTTGACGTCGTTCATCCCGGTCGGGTCGGCCCGCCAGTCATTGACGCCCAGCGCACGGAAGATGTTCGGCGAGGTGACGGCGAGGCGGGCGGCTGCCCCCTCATGGGCGCCGACATGAACGCTGCCAAAGCCGCCGCGGGCGAAGAGATAGGCCCTGTCGAGAAAGATGTCGCTGTTGGTTTCGGGACCGAAACCGCGCAATCCGCCTGAAGTGAGTGAGGTGTAACGGCCACCGGCGGCCCGCCTGTCGGGCTGGTCGCCGTCGAGGCGAATGCCAGCGGAAGCGCCGAGCTCGAAACCGGAAAGCGTGGTGGTGCCGGTCACCGTGAGGCGCGCGTCGAGATCGGCTTCGACGTTGTCGTCGGTCGCGCCGGCGGTCAGAACCGCGTCGCCTTCAACCACGACAGCCTCGTCCTGCGCCCAAGCAGTGGGTGCAGCCAGCAAAGCCGCAGTGGCAAGAAGCGCACGCACGATGGGACTTTCCTCCTTGGTCGTTCCCGACCTTGGCCCATCAAATAGGCGAGGGGAAGCGAATTTGCCCGCGTCCTCACGGTCTTGTCCGATTTTTCAGGCCGGGTGCGTCTTCCCTGCAACCATAGGGGTTCTCAGGGGTTTGAAAGGCCGCGGCGGGGTGCTATCCGGCCTCAAAACGCAAAGGTATCGAGTGTGGGCACTGAGACGGGACGTCTGATCAAGATTTTTGGCACGGCAGCATTCGCGGCGGTGCTCGCCGCCTGCGCGGATTCAGGCAACACCCAGCGGCTCAATGTCGGCGCCTCTGCCAACGCGCCGATGGCGACGACGGTGAACCGCTACCTGTGGACCGCTTCGCTGGAGACGATCGACTTCATGCCGCTGCAGTCCGCCGACCCGGTGGCCGGCGTCATCATCACGGACTGGTTCGCCAGCCAGCAGGCGCCGAACGAGCGTTTCCGGGCCAACGTCCTGATCCTCGATTCCGCCTTGCGCGCCGATGCCCTGAAGGTCCGCGTTTTCCGCCAGATCCGCGACGCGCAGACCGGGCAGTGGCTCGATGCGGCCATCAATCCGAACACGGCGCGCGAGTTCGAGAACGCGATCCTGACGCGGGCGCGCGAGCTCCGTCTCAACGCCGTCAGCTAGTGGGACGCGCGGGAGTCCCGCGCTTTCCTTCGCCTCCGTTTACCTTATGCTGAACCGGCCGGGGCCACGCCTCGGCCCTTGTCTCTTGTGAAGGTCGTCAACCGATATGGCACGGTACAACCCCGCCTCCGCGGAACCCAAATGGCAACAGCGCTGGGACGAAGAGAAGTGCTTCGAAGCGAGAAGCGATGGCGACCGCCCGAAATACTATGTCCTCGAGATGTTCCCCTATCCTTCGGGGAAGATCCATATCGGCCATGTCCGCAATTATGCGATGGGCGATGTCATTGCACGTTTCAAGCGGGCCCAGGGCTTCGACGTCCTTCATCCGATGGGCTGGGACGCCTTCGGCCTGCCGGCTGAGAACGCGGCGCGGGACAATGGCGGCCACCCGCGAGAGTGGACCTACGGCAATATCGACGTCATGCGCGGCCAGCTCAAACGCATGGGCCTCGCCATCGACTGGAGCCGCGAGTTCGCCACCTGCGATCCCGAATACTACGTGCACCAACAAAAGCTGTTCCTCGAGTTCCTGAAGAAGGGCTTTGTCGAGCGGCGCGAGAGTCTCGTGAACTGGGACCCGGTCGAGATGACGGTCCTTGCGAATGAGCAGGTGGTTGACGGCAAGGGCTGGCGCTCCGGCGCACCGATCGAGAAGAAGTCGATGTCGACCTGGTTCTTCAAGATCACGGAGCGTGCGGATGACCTCCTCGCCGCTCTCGACGATGGCCGGCTTGAGGGCTGGCCTGCTCATGTCAAGGAAATGCAGCGGAACTGGATCGGGAAGTCCGAGGGCCTGAAGATGGCTTTCCCGCTCTCAGGCAATGATTTGCCTACGGACAAGCTCGAGATCTACACGACGCGCCCCGACACGCTTTACGGCGCATCGTTCCTCGGTGTCGCGCCGGACCATCCGTTGGCGAAGCATTATGCTGAAAGCGATCCTGCGGTCGCCGCCTTCATCTCCGAGTGCGCGGCGCAGGGAACTTCCGAAGCCGAGATCGAGAAGGCCGAGAAAAAAGGCGTTCCCCTCCCGGTGACGGGCCGCCATCCGTTCACGGGTGAGGAGCTGCCGGTCTATGCCTGCAACTTCATCCTGATGCAGTATGGCACGGGCGCCATTTTCGCCTGTCCCGCCCATGACCAGCGCGACCTCGATTTCGCACGGAAATACGGGCTGCCGGTGAAGCCGGTGATCGCGCCGACGCCCGGCCATGAAAATGACCTCAAGGCCACCGCGGACCCGAGTTGCCCGACCGATGATGGCCGGACCGAGGCTTATACAGGGCCCGGCACGATGATCCATTCGGGCTTTCTCGACGGGATGACGACAGAGGAAGCCCTTGCTGCCGCGATCGCCAAAATCGAAGAGATGGGGTGGGGCGAAGGGACGACTAACTATCGCCTTCGCGACTGGGGGCTCAGCCGCCAGCGCTACTGGGGTTGTCCCATGCCGATCATCCTCTGCGATGACTGCGGCACCGTTCCGGTTCCTGACGACCAGTTGCCGGTCAGCCTGCCGGAGATCGACCCCGAGGAGTTCAAGGCCCCTGGCAATCCGCTCGACCGCGACTGCGCCAAGGCGTGGCGGGAAGTCTCCTGCCCGAAATGCGGCAAGGACGCCCGGCGCGATACCGACACGATGGACACATTCGTCGACAGCTCGTGGTATTTCGCACGCTTCGCGTCGCAACCTGACGACAAGCCGGTCGACAAGGAAGAGGCGGACAGATGGCTGCCCGTGCAGCAGTACATCGGTGGCATAGAGCATGCGATCCTCCACCTTCTCTATGCGCGCTATTTCACCCGCATGATGAAGGAATGCGGGTACACGGATGTAGACGAGCCGTTCACCAACCTTTTCACGCAGGGCATGGTGACCCATGCAACGTATAGGGACGAAGCAGGCAACTGGCTCTTCCCTGAAGAGGTCGAAATCAGGGGCGGTGAGGCCTTTGCCCGCGACAGCGGCGCTCCGGTCACCATCGGCCCGATCGAGAAGATGTCGAAGTCCAAGAAGAACGTCGTCAATCCGATGGCCATGGCCGATGCTTATGGTGCGGATGCCGTGCGGTTCTTCATGCTGTCGGACAGCCCGCCCGAGCGCGATGTCGAGTGGACCGAGGCGGGCGCCGAAGGTGCTTGGCGCTTCGCCAACAGGGTCTACGAAACGGTCGAGCGGGGCGAGGGCGTGCTGAAGCGTGCGGGTGCGCCGGGCACGGATCTGCCTGACGACCTGATGGAAATCCGCCGCAGGACGCATAAGACCATCGACGGCGTCACAGGCGATATCGAACATTTCCGTTTCAACAAGGCGATTGCGCGGCTCTATGAGTTCCTCGGTGCACTGAAAGGCATCAGTCCCGAAGGCGAGGCCGCTCCGGTCATGGTCGAGGCGCTCCGTGCCCTGACGCAGCTGACCGCACCGTTCATGCCGCACTTGGCCGAGGAGTGCTGGGAGCTCTTGGGCGGTGAAGGATTGTGTGCCGATGCCCCCTGGCCTAAGGCTGACGAGAGCCTGCTCGCCGACGATGTCATCACCCTGCCGGTGCAGGTCAATGGCAAGCGCCGGGGCGAGATCAAGGTCGCGCCCGATGCGCCCCAGGACGAGGTCCAGAAGATTGCTCTTGCGCAGGACGATGTCGCACGTTTCCTCGAGGGCAAGACCGTCCGCAAGGTGATCGTCGTTCCTGGCCGTATCGTCAACGTAGTGGCCGGCTGATGCGCTGGCTGGCTCTCCTCGCTGCCCTGGCGCTTTCGGGCTGCGGCTTCCGTCCGCTCTATGCGTCCGGTCTCGATGGAGAGCTGGGCGGGCCGCTGGGTGATGTCTCCATCGGCGATGTCCGCGGGCCGCAGGATGCTCGCGACCTGATGCGTTCCACCCTGAGCAAGCGCCTGCCGCCCCAGGATGGCGATGAGCGCTACCAGATGGCGATCGACCTGCGCGAGCAGCGCCGTGCAGTCTCTGTCAACATCGACTCGAACGCCCGCCGGTTCAACTACACCCTCACTGGCAAGGTGACGTATACGGACAAGGAAACCGGCGAGCGCCGGGTCCAGAACCTCCAGAGCGTCGCTTCCTTCGCCGTGACGCCGAGCCAGTATGCCTCCCTCGTGGCGCGCGAGGATGCTGTCCGCCGTGCGGTTCTCGACCTTGCCCGCAAGATCGAGCTTGATGCCGCCTTCTATGCGCAGGACGTTGCACCGACGACGAGCAACGAAACGCTTTTCCCTGAGTCGAACACCCTCGATGCTGTCCGGCAGCTTGAGAACGAAGCGCGGATCGAATCCGAGCGCGAAGGGGCGGAGGCGCCGTGACCGCGCTCAAGGGACGCGACATCGCCGCGTTTCTCTCGGCACCGGACGCAGGCATCGTCTGTGCACTAATCTATGGTCCAGAGCAGGGCCTGGTGCATGAGCGCGCGACGGAACTGGCCAAGACGGTGGCGGAGGATCTCGATGATCCGTGGCGGGTCGCGAACCTCTCCGACCAGGATGCGGCTGATGCTGCAAAGCTCACCGATGAGGCTGCGGCGCAGAGCTTTCTCGGTGGCAGGCGGGTGATCCGCGTGCGGTCGAGCTCGGCTGGCGTCGCGTCAGCGGTGAGCGCGCTCCTCAAGACGGCCGAGGCGGGCTCGCTCAACGGCGCGGGGCTTGTCATTGTCGAGGCGGGCGACCTCAAGAAATCCGCTGCCCTCCGGAAAGCCTGCGAGGGTAGCCGGCAGGCGGTCGCCATCCCATGCTACCCGGAAGGCGTGCGCGACACGAAAGCGGCCATCCGCCATCAATGCGCCGAAGAAGGTCTGACACTGACGGAGGAGGCCGCCGATCTCCTCACCATGGCGCTGGGTGAAGACCGCGGGATCCTGCGGCAGGAGGTGGAGAAGCTGATCCTTTTCATGGGGCCGGCCTCGGTCCGGGGCGGCGCACAGGTAAAGGTCACTGCCGAGGACGTTCAGGCCTGTCTTGCCGATGCGCCGCAGGATGACAGCTTCGCGGTGGCCTCTCTCGCGCTGTCGGGCCGACCGAAGGGGCTGTCCCTTGCGCTGGCGGAGGCTGAGGCGGCCGGGACGAACGTGATTGCCCTGCTCCGTCTCACCCAGAACCGCATCCTGCGGCTGATGCCTGCCGCACAGGCGCTGGCGGCAGGCGACGGGCCGGGCGCGGCAATCAAGAAGATCAAGCCGCCAGTCTTCTTCAAGGAGCAGGCCGCCGTCGAGGAACAGCTCAGGAAATGGCCCCTCGGGAAGCTCGAACGCGCCGCTGCGGCCATCTATGAGGCGGAGGCCCAGTGCAAGAAGACCGGGGCGCCTGCGCAGGCGATCGCGGAGAACATCCTCATGCGCCTCGCGGTGAGCGCCAGCCGATGACGTGGAAGGCCGGTCTTGTTTCGCTTTACCCGGATGCCTTTCCGGGCCCCCTGGGGGTGGGCGTGCTGGGACGCGGGCTGCAGGACGGGCTCTGGTCCTATCAGGTCTGGAATCCGCGCGACTATGCCGAGGACAAGCACCGGACGGTGGACGACACCCCCGCAGGCGGTGGTCCCGGCATGGTCATGAAAGCGGACGTGCTGGCCAGAACGATCGATGAGGCTTCGTCGGTTCCGGGTCCGAAACTTCTCCTCAGCCCCCGCGGCAGGCGCTTCGACCAAGCATTCGCCCATGAGCTGGCGAAGGGCCCCGGCGCACTTTTCGTCTGCGGCCGGTTCGAGGGCGTGGACCAGCGGGTGATTGAGGCGCGGGGGCTGATCGAGGTCTCCCTCGGGGACTTCGTGCTGGCAGGTGGAGAAGTCGCCGCGATGGCGATGATCGAGGCTTGCGTGCGGCTGGTCCCCGGTGTACTGGGCGCCCTCGCTTCGCGGGATGACGAGAGTTTTGAGCAGGGCCTGCTCGAATACCCCCAGTTCACGAGGCCACGGGAGTTTGAAGGGCGGTCCATTCCGGATGTGCTCCTCTCAGGCGACCACAAGAAGATTGACCAGTGGCGGAGAGAGCAGTCTCTCCAGCTGACGCGCGCGCGACGACCCGACTTGCTCACCCGTGATGGGAAGAGGGCGGGGTCCAATCCGCCGGATACAGAGACGGACGAACGATGAACATCATCCAGCAGCTCGAAGCCGAGCTGGCACAAGAACTGAAACCCGAAGTTCCCGCATTTGCGCCCGGTGACACGGTGCGTGTCCAGGTGAAGGTCCGCGAGGGCCAACGTGAGCGCCTGCAGGCCTTCGAAGGCGTCTGCATCGCGCGCTCCGGCGGCGGCATCAATGAGAGCTTCACGGTTCGCAAGATCAGCTTCGGCGAAGGCGTCGAGCGGGTCTTCCCGATCTATTCGCCGCTCGTCGATTCGATCGAAGTCGTCCGTCGCGGCAAGGTCCGTCGTGCCAAGCTCTACTACCTCCGCGGTCGTCAGGGTAAGGCAGCCCGTATCGCCGAAAAGGTGGACACCAAGCGTCTCGCCGAAGCCAAGGCCAAGAAGGCCAAGCGCAAGGCCGAGCAGGGCCAGTAAGCCCTCCCGCACTGCTTTTCGGATGAGCCCGGGCGTTGATGCGACCGGGCTTTTTCTTTGGGATGCCTTTCACGAGAAGAGGAGGCGACCATGGCGCGGATCGTTGGGCTGGGCGGGGTCTTCTACAAGACCTCTGACCCCAAGGCCCGGACCGAATGGTATCAGAAGCATCTCGGGCTGCGCCCCGGAGACGGTTATAACGGCGTCGAGATGCGCTGGCGCAGACCTGACAAGCCTGACCACCAGGAAATGTCGCTTGTCTCGTTCTTTGATCGGGATACCAAGTATCTCGGCGATGCCGGCCAGCCCTTCATGCTCAACTTTGTCGTCGAGGATATCGAGGGCATGGTCGAGAAGCTGCGCGGCGAAGGCCTTGAGGTCGAGGACATCGTTGACGAGGGCTATGGCAAGTTCACCTGGGTCACTGATCCCGACGGGGTGAAGATAGAAATGTGGGAGCCGGCAGGCCCGATGCCGGACTTGCCGGAAGACTGAGCAGCTCAGAAGCCTAACGTTGCCTCCCGGACGGCGGCGCCCCACTCGTTGCGCACGGATAGGTCCACTGTCCTGGCTTCCCAGTCGATTTCGATTTCGCCGTAATTGATCGTGTAGACGGGATCGCCAAGCCGTTTCGGCCCCGGTTCGATCGAGGTGTTGCCGTCCCTTTCGCGCCAGATGCTCTGCGGCGCATTGATCGAGGAAGCGGTCAGCTCATAAAGCGGAAATCCTGTCGTTTCCTTCTCGAGATAGATGCCGCCAAGGTGCCGGTCGCCCGATACCATCACAATGTTCCGCACGCCGCTTTTATCGATCGTGTCATAAAGCCGTTCACGAGCAAGGGGCAGGGTGCGCCATGCTTCCCAGCCATGGCCCTCGGCGATGACCTGGATGGAACTGACGAGGATGCGGAGATCAGCGGGCTGGGCAAGGACTTCGGCCAGCCATCGCTCCTGTTCGGCCCCGAGCATCGTCTGCTCGGGGTCAGCGCTCGGCACATAGCGCTCCTTACCCGGAGCATTCCGTTCGTCGGTCCTCGTCAGGTCCGAGCGGAAGAAGCGGGTGTCGAGCAGGATGATCTGAAGCCGCTGGCCCTCGGGGCCGAGGACTTCCGACGTGTAAACCCCATCTCGGGCGCGGCGTTCATCATCGGAAGGGAGCGCCCATGCGTTCTCGAAGATCTTCTCGGTCTCGAACTTGCGGGGGTAGTTCCCGCCCTGATCGTTCTGGCCGTAGTCATGGTCGTCCCAGGTCACGAGCAGTGGGATCTCTTCGCGGAAACGCGTGAACTCCTCGCGTGCGGCAAGGTCCTGGTAGGCGACGACCAGCTCGGTCAGGTTGGCATCGGCGAGGTCCCAGACATCCCCATAGACATTGTCGCCCAAGAGCACGGCGAGGTCAGGATCGCGCGCGGCGATGACGTCGAGGACGTCGAGCGGGTCCTTCTGCTTGATGCAGCTCCCGAAGGCGATACGGGTGACCGGTGCGGACCTGTCGAGGGGCGCGGAAGCCATCGGCTCGACCTGCGACCACGGCTCCAAGGGCCGGGGCGGGACGCCGGCTTCCTCGATGACAGGCGCGGTGGAACAGGCGGCGAGGGCCAAGGCGGCAGAAGTGAAGCGCAGGAAATTCATGCTGCGCCTCCTAGCGGTCGATTGTGACAGTTCCTACTCCGAGGGTGTCGCAGCGTCGTCCGCGCGGAACCCGCCCGGCGTGTTGGCGGCCATCCACGTAAAAGCGGCATAGACGGCGACATTCTGGGCAAGCTCGTCAGGGTCGATCTTGTCGAAGGTGTCGTCGGCGGTGTGGTGAAGATCGAAATAGTCCCAGCCATTCTGCCGGAGGGTGACGACCGGCACCCCCATCGCCCGGAGCGGCGTAACGTCGGGTCCGCCGCCTGCCTGGTTGTTGCCAAGGGCGACACCGGCGGGGGCCAGCACACGGATCATGTCGCGACCGAGCCCGATTTTGTCCTCGCCGAAGCGCGTGTCCATTTTCCAGATCTCACGGGCGCCGAAATCGCTTTCGGCGGCCACGGCGTGCTTGGAAAGCTCGTCCCTGTGCTGTTCCGCATAGGCGCGGGCGCCGAGAAGGCCGACTTCCTCGGCACCCCAATAAACGAGACGGATGGTGCGCAGGGGTTTCTCGTTCGTCTCGTTGACGTGATCGAGGATCAGCTTGGCGGCGCCCGTCGTGATGCCGATGCCTGCTCCGTCATCCACGGCGCCTGTGCCGAGATCCCAGCTGTCGAGGTGGCCACCGATCACGACGATCTCGTCCGTCTGCCCCGGAATCTCCGCGATGACGTTGCCCGAGGTGACTTCCTGCTTGGTCTCCACCGCCATGTCGAGGGTGACCGAGACGGGGCCGCGCTCCAGCGCGCGCTGGAGCTGCTCGGCGTCAGGGAAGCTGAGTGCTGCCGTGGGGATCTTCCTGACGCCGTCTTCATAGCGCATGCCGCCTGTGTGCGGGAAACGGTGTTCGTCCGTACCCACCGATCGGATGAGGGCCGCGATCGCGCCGCGCTTGGCCCCTTCATTGGCCGCGCCCGAGCGCTTGCGCACCGCGACGCCATAGCCCGAGCCGTCCTGCGTCCGGGTCATGCCCTCGTCGACGAAAACGATCTTGCCGCGCAGAGCGTTATCCATCGGCGCCTCGATGAGGTCGTCGAGGGTCTCGAAGCGGACGATTTCGCCGGTCAGGCCACCCTCGGGCGTGCCGACGGAATTGCCGAGCGCCGTGATGTGAAGCTCCTGCGGGAAAGGCTCAGCAATGGCCGCATATTCATAATCGCGCGCCCAGTAGGGCATGGTGAACTCTTCGATCCGGACGTTGGAGAAGCCGAGCTCTTCGAGATGCTCCACCGCCCAGTCGCGGGCGCGTGCCTCGGCCTCGGAGCCGCCGAGGCGGGCGCCGACTTCGGTCGTCAGGTCCTCGGTCGTCTGATAGCCGACTCGGTCTTCCAGCCCCTGCCGCAGAAGGAAGTCAGCGGTTTCTTTCACCTCGTCAGGGATGCCCTGGGCAGAGGCGACGGAGAGGCTGGCGGCTGCGGCGAGGATGATGCTCTTCATGGCCGGGAGAGTTCGCCTCTCGCGGCGCAAGGTCAAGGTGTCAGCGCGCGTCGAGCCCTTCAAAGAAGCCTGTCATGTCCGCGACGACTGGCGCCCGGTCCGTGAGCGCCACGGCGACGATGATCTCGATATGGTCGATGTCGTCATAAAGAACGCTCCTCGCCTCGACGCCGAGACCTTCGAGCATGCGCGCGAGCTCGGTGGAGTTTTTCGGGCTGACGACGTCGTCATCCTTGCCGTGGAGAAGGATCATGGGGGGCGCATCGGGGGTCAGGCGGTTGACCGGCTGGGTGGCTTTGAGGTCGTCCGCCCCGCCGAAGGCCGCCTTGGTCACGCGGCTGTCGAGAGGCAGAAAGCTGTATGGTCCCGCAATGCCGGCCACGCCATCAATGATGTCGGGCGAAGTGCCTTCGGCTTCGAGAAATTCCGGCGCCACAGCGACTTGCACGGCGTTGTAGGCGCCTGCGGAGTGACCGGCGAGGAACAGGCGATCAGGATCGCCGCCCCATTCGCTGGCGTTTTCATGGACATAGGCCACGGCCTTCGCGACATCGGCCATGAAGTCGTCATAGTCGAATTCGGGCGATAGGCGGTAATTGATGACCGCCGTGACGTAGCCCTCGGACGCGAAGCGCCGACCGAGCCAAGGGTAATCGTTCTTGTTGCCCTTCTCCCACGAGCCGCCGTGGATGAAGACGAGGACCGGGTGCGGACCCTCGCTCGTCGGCATGTAGACGTCGAGCTTCTGGCGCTCGATCTCGCCATAGGCGATGTCGGTCTGCCGCTCCCATTGGCCGGAAAGCTTCGGAGCCACGGCGTTGAGGATGGCGGGGCCACTGCAGGCGGAAAGGGCGAGGGCGGCACTGAGGCTGAGAAGAAAACGCATTTCGCGACCCTGCCGCGTGGGCGGCGCGCCGTCCATGGCCTCGATTGCCTCAGTACCGGATCGCGAGGCCACCGCCGATGAAGGAGCCTGCATCGGCATCACCGACGCTGATACCGCCATTGAGGTCAAGCTGCACGTTCTGGCGCAGCAGGTAGGTGTATCCGCCATCGATATACCCGACGTCGGCGTCGATACCCTCGGTCGCCTGAACAAAATGCTCGATGAAGAATCCGTGGGCTCCGCCTGGGCTGTAGGAGAGGCCCACGGCGTTGGAGAACTGGTTCCTGCGGTCTTCACCGAAAGATGTCGTGCCGAACGTGGCCGTGCCAAAGAGGCCGAAACCCTTGCCGAGGCTGTTCGACCACAAGGCGCCGATCGATCCGTCGATCTGCGAGCCTGCGTCATCGCCGGAGGGAATGACCGCCGTGCCAATGATGCCGAAAGCAGGCTTCGCACCCTCTCCGGGCGTGAGGGCATGCTTCACTGAAAGGGTCACCCCGCTGGCCGATGTCTCGCCCTCGCCGAAGTGAAACCTGACCAGCCAAACTGTAATTCGGTGTCCCCGCCCAAGCCGTAGCGGGCGAGGAATTGCGGGGCGTTGCCGCGGTCGGCGAGGAGGTTCCACTCAACGCCCGTTTCGAGCTGGGCGAAGCCGCGGCCGAGCGCCTGCGGGCTGGTGCTGAAGCCCGGGCGTTCTGCGATGATCGGAGACTGCGCCGCCCCGAGGGCAGGAGCCGTGGCAAGGAGAATGGCGATCAGGGCTCTCATGGGCACCTCCTGGATGATGCTGCAACAAAGCCATTGAGCATCGTTCGTTCCCATCGCATCCATGACGATTTCGCATAGGATCGCCGTGCCGACTCACTGGCGGGAGAGCGTGATGCGATCGAGTGCCCTGATCCTGGTTCACGGCGTGCCGGATACCGCGGCGCTGTGGCGTCCACTGAAGGATCGCTTGCCCAAGCGCGAGGGGCCTGTGGTGGCGTTGTCCCTGCCGGGATTTGGCTCGCCACTTCCCGCGGGTTTTTCGTGTACCAAGGACGCCTATGCCGACTGGCTGCTGGCACAGGTCGAGCGCATTGCCTGCAACGGCGTGCCCGTCGATATCGTCGGTCATGACTGGGGCGCCCTGCTCACGACGCGGGCCGTTAGCCTGCGGCCCAAGCTGTTCAGGAGCTGGGTCCTCTCCGGTGCCGTGGTGCAGAAGGACTATCCCGGACATACATTTGCCAGTCTCTGGAACACGCCGGTCATCGGTGAGCTGATGATGGCGATGCCAAAAGCGGTGGCGAAGCGGATCTTGATGCGGCAGGGGATGCCGCCCGATCTCGCGGCCATCGAGAGCGCGGCTGCCGACCGCACGATGCGCTCGGCGATCCTGAAGCTCTATCGCTCCGCAGGCGGACTGGCGCGTTTTCCCGACTGGTTGCCCGATGTGCACCGTATGCCATCCAAGGGCATGGTGATCTGGGGCGGGAAGGATCCTTACGTGCCGCCTGTCTATGGCCAGGCCTTTGCGAAGGAACGCAGCGTGCCCTTCCACGTCGCTCCCGCGGCCGGGCACTGGGTCGTCGCGCAAGACCCGGACTTCGTGGCTGAGAGGCTGGCCCGGTTCTGGGGCGTTTAGAGGATCGCCGAGCGCGGCGTCGCCCAGATGTCGAGCTTGCCCGCGACCGGATGGACGAAGGGCTCGCCGGTGTTCGTGCCGCCGATCTTCTCTGCAACGGCCTGGCTGCCTTTGTTCGTCGGGTCGATGACGTGGATCACCCGGTCGAGGTCCGGCTTCTGCTCGAAGATCCAGCGGCAGGCGGCGCTGGCCGCTTCGGCGGCGTAACCCCGTCGCCAGCGGCGGGGATGGATGGTCCAGCCGACCTCGAGCGCGGGCCAGCCCACCGGATACCAGGGGCCGACACGGCCCACGAGGAGGCCGGTCGTCTTCTCTTCCACCGCCATGAAGCTGAAGCCCCGGAGGGGCCAGTGACCTTCCACCATGGCGATGTCGCGGCCAGCCTGGGCGAGGGAGGCGGGCCCCGGAATCAGGGTCGCCTCCACCGCAGGCTGGTTCATCATCTCGAAATAGGCTTGCGTGTCCGACAAGCGGAAGCGCCGGAGGATGAGCCTTTCGGTACGGAGGACTTCAGCTCCCGGCGCCACCTGTTCCATCAGCTGAGGCTCGGGTCGATCTTCTTGCAGGCCTCGACGAGGTCTTCGACCGCGGCGACCGAGTGCTCGAACATCTGCTTTTCTTCCTCGGTGAACTCGATCTCGAGGATACGCTCGGCACCTTCCTCACCGATGACGATCGGCACGCCGACATAGCGGTCCTTCACGCCGAACTCGCCATTGAGGTAGGCCGCACAGGGAACGACGAGCTTTTTGTCCTTGAGGTAGCTTTCCGCCATCTGGATCGCGGAAGCTGCCGGGGCGTAGTAGGCCGAGCCAGTCTTCAGCAGGCTGACGATCTCGCCGCCGCCCTTGCGGGTGCGGTCGACGATGGCATCGAGTTTTTCCTGCGTGGTCCAGCCGAGCTTGACCATGTCCGGCAGCGAGACCCCCGCGACGGTCGAGTAGCGCAGCGACGGAACCATGGTATCGCCGTGGCCGCCGAGGACGAAAGCCGTGACGCTCTCGACACTGACGTTGAATTCCTCGGCAAGGAACATGCGGAAGCGCGAGCTGTCCAGGATGCCGGCCATGCCGACGACCTTGTTGGTCGGAAGGCCCGAGAATTTCTGCAGGGCCCAGACCATCGCATCGAGCGGATTGGTGATGCAGATGACGAAGGCGTTCGGCGCATATTTGGCGATGCCTTCGCCAACCGATTTCATCACCTTGAGATTGATCTCGACGAGGTCATCGCGGCTCATGCCGGGCTTGCGCGGCACGCCTGCGGTGACGATGCAGACGTCGGCCCCTTCGATGTCCTTGTAGTCCTGGGTGCCCTTCAGGCGGCAGTCATAGCCGTCGACGGGGGCCGATTGGGCGATGTCGAGGGCTTTGCCCTCTGGGATGCCTTCGGCGATGTCGAAGAGGACGACGTCCCCAAGCTCTTTCTGAGCTGCGATGTGAGCGAGGGTGCCGCCGATCATGCCCGAACCGATAAGGGCGATCTTGTTGCGCGCCATGTCTGTCTCCTTGGTACGAAAAGAATAGGTTGGCCGCGCTCTAACCCCCGCGGCGCTGCACCGCAACGTGGACTGGCGGTTGGGTTGAGGAACCGCTAGCAGAGCGCGCGTGAGCCTATCGACCGGACGCTTCCTCGCGCTCTTTGCTGCGCTGATCCTCGCCCTCACGGGCGGGACGGTGGATCTTGAACATGGATCGAGCGGACCGGTCATTGTCGTCTGCAGCGAGCATGGCACCTATGAGATGCCGCTCGACCTCGGTGACCCTCAGGACAGTGCCGTCGAGCTTTGCTGCGGCGACTGCGCCGTCGCCGAAGCTGTTCTGGTCTCGGTCGCTGGGGCCTTGGCGAGCCCGCCCCGCATGGTGCGCGAGCGGTTCGAGCGGCCTGCAGATCGCGCAGGCTTCGTCCGCTGGGCATGGCATGCACCGCCCATGAGGGGACCGCCTTCCTTCGCCTGATCCACCCAATTTTGATCAGTCAACGAAGGAATTACCAAATGAAACGCATTTCCCTGGCAGTGCTCGCGCTCGCCACTTCGCCCGCGCTTGCGCATGACGGCCCCCACGCTGCGGACCACGCGCCGATCGGCGTCATGGCCGACCACCGTCACAAAGCTGGTGAGTTCATGGTCTCCTACCGCTTCATGCGGATGGATATGGAGGGCAACCGCGACGGCACTGACACGCTTTCCCCCGAAGAGATCGCGACCACCGTCCCGAACCGCTTCTTCGGCCGGCCGATGCAGCCGCCGACCCTGCGCGTCGTGCCCCTTGAGATGACCATGGACATGCACATGGTCGGCGCGATGTGGGGCGTGACGGACAAGGTGACCCTGATGGCGATGGGCAGCTATCTAACGAACACCATGGACCACGTCACCTTCCAGGGCGGCATGGGCACCACCGAGCTCGGCAATTTCGAAACCGAGACGGCTGGCTTTGGTGACACGACTGTTGCAGCGATCATCGGCCTCGATGATGGGAAGAAGGAAGGTCGGCAGTTCAACCTCAACCTTGGCATCAGCCTGCCCACCGGCTCCATCGAAGAAACCGATCAGATCCTGACCCCGATGGGCATGCGGCCTGAGCCGCGGCTGCCTTATCCGATGCAGCTCGGCTCCGGCACCTATGACTTCAAACCGGGCTTCACCTACCGCGATCGGGAAGGGAAGCTGGCTTGGGGCGGACAGGTCTCGGGCGTCGTGCGCAGCGGTGACAATGGCGAGGGCTACACTCTTGGCGACCGGGCCGAGGCGACGGCTTGGTTTGGCTACGCGCACAGTCACGCGGCGGCGGGCTTTATCCGCCTCAAGGGCGTGACCCAAGGCCGGATCGACGGCCAGGACCCGCTCATCGTTGCGCCGGTCCAGACCGCGGACCCAGCCAATTTCGGCGGTGAGACGGTGGAGGTTTTCCTCGGCCTCAACCTTGCCGGTCAGCAAGGAGCCCTGCGCGGGCACCGGGTCGCGGCTGAGGTCGGCTTCCCTATCTATCGCGACCTCAACGGCCCACAGCTCGAAACTGACCTGACGGCCACGATTGGCTGGCAATACGCCTTCTAAATCGCGTGGGCGCTCCCGCCCCTGTGGCGGGTGTGCCCACGCGATTGCGAAGTTCCCTTCGGAACGGCACAGCGCCGGGGCCCGTTTCTCGCGTGAAGCTTTCACGGAGGCAAATCATGGCCGACATTCTTCGCGTTATCGCAGCGATCATCCTGCCGCCGCTTGGCGTGTTCCTGCAGGTGGGTCTTGGGATGCATTTCTGGATCAACCTGATCCTCGCGATCACCGTCTTCGGGTATCCCGTCGCGATCATCCACGCCCTCTACGTCATCCTGACCCGCTAAGGTCCTGCCCATGCACTGGCGTGACAGAGCCTTTGCGTTACCGCGGGCGGGCGACATGCCGCTGCGCCTGCCAGTGAAGAGGAAGCCCGTGACCGAGCACAAACCGTTGCCGACGGAGATCGTCCGTCTCGACCGGATCGCCAAGTTGCTGGACAGCCAGTTCAGCTTTCTCGGCATCCGTTTCGGACTCGATTCCCTGCTCGGGCTTGTGCCTGTGGTCGGTGATGCGGCGGCGCTCGGGATCTCGGGTTACCTGATCGCCGAAGCCGCGCGCGCCGGTGCGAGCCGGGGCACGCTTCTCAAGATGGTGCTGAATTCAGGCATCGACGCGACCATCGGCTCGATCCCGGTGATCGGCGATTTGTTCGATGTCTTCTTCAAGGCGAACAAGCGCAATGTGGCGCTCGTCCGCAAGGAGATGATGCGGCGTCATGCCGAACGTTCGGCAGGCAGTCCGATGACGGCCAAGCTGCGCTGAGCCGATCGCCATTGCTTCTTCCTATCACTTCTGACCCAGCAGAGAGGCTTCTTCGGAAGCCTCTTTCGCCGAGGCAATGGCGTTTTCGACGGAGCCGTTCTTGCGCGCCTCGAAATAGTCCTTCGTCATCTTGAACACGATCGGGCTCAGGAAGATCAGGGCGACGAGGTTCGGCGCCGCCATCAGCCCGGTCAGCGTATCAGCCGACACCCAGACGAGGTTCACGATTCCGGCGATCCTGTCCTGGAAGCTGATGAGCGCAGAACCGAGGAAGACCACGACCACCCAGGAAATCCGGAACGGAACGATGGCCTTTTCCGAGAACAGGAAGGCGCAGCAGCGCTCGCCGTAATAGCTCCAGCCGAGGATGGTCGTGAAGGCGAAGACCACGAGGCTGATCGAAACGAGGTGCTCGCCAAAGCCCGTCAGCGTGGCATCGAACGCCGAAGCGGTGAGCGGCACGCCGGTGTCGCAGCCTTCGGGCTGCAGGCCGTTCTGGAAGATCTCGAGCGTGGCTGCGGTCGGGATGCAGTTGTCGCCGATGACGCCCGAAGTGAGGATCACAATGGCGGTGATCGTGCAGACGATCAGTGTGTCGATGACGGTGCCCAGCATGGCGACGATGCCCTGGTTCACCGGGTCCCGGTTCTTGGCCGCCGCGTGGGCGATGGGAGCGGAGCCCTGGCCTGCTTCGTTGGAGAAGATGCCGCGCGCGACACCTTTCTGCATCGCCAGCATGAGAAGGCCGATCGAGATGCCGACACCTGCGGAGTCGAGGCCGAACGCACCCGCAAAGATCCGGCCGAAGGCGCGCGGGACTTCGTCGATATTGGCTCCGATCACGATGAGCCCCGCGACAAGGTAGGCGGCTGCCATGAACGGAACGAGTTTGGAGGCAACGCCAGCGATCCGCTTCACCCCGCCAAGAATGACCGCGGCTGCGCCGAGGGAGACGATGGCACCGGTCAGGATCGGGTTGATGTCATAGGCGGAATGGAGGCCGTCCGCGATGGAGTTCGACTGGACCAGCGCGCCGGTTCCCCAGGCGCCCAGCATGCCGAATGTCGCGAAGAGCCCCGCGAGCCAGAGCCAGCTCTTACCCATGCCGTTCTTGATGTAATACATCGGGCCGCCGACATGGTTGCCGTTGGCGTCGGTTTCACGGAAGCGAAGGGCGAGGACGCCCTCGGAATACTTGGTCGCCGTGCCGACGATCGCCGTCATCCACATCCAGAACACCGCGCCTGGCCCACCAATGGCGATGGCCGCGGCAACGCCCGCAATGTTCCCGGTGCCGATGGTCGAGGAGAGGGCCGTCATGAGGGCGCCGAAGGGCGAGACCTCGCCTTCGCCCTTTCCCGAGCGTTTCCGGAACAACTCGCTCAAGGCGAAAGGGATCTTGCGCACCGACATGAAGCGCAGGCCGATGGTCAGGTAAAGGCCGGTTCCCAGAAGGAGAGCGAGCATCGGCACGCCCCAGACGATCTGGTTCAGTCCCTGGATTAGTCCTTCAAATCCCATGAGCGGGGGCGCTCCTCAAAGCCTGTTGTTCAAAGCGCCGGACGCTAAGGGGGACCCCGCCGGTTGTCCAGAAGAACGCAGCTTTGCCGCGCTGCGGCGATCGGCGCCGTTCAGCAAACTTCCCGGCGCAGCGCCCGCTGCCCAAGCTGCGGCAAGCAGAAGGAGCGTGCCCCCCGCGTTGCCTGTGCCTCGAGTAGGATGGACCCCGCCAGGGGGGGAGACTGGTCCGGCTGGCGGGTGGCGAAAGTGGGCACCAGCGGTTGGCTCCCTCGCCTGATCGCGGCAGGTTATTCCGTGTCCGTAGTGATGCTGGCGATGGCAACCGTCAAGAGGAAGGACCTGCCGTCCTACCTGGCCTTTCCGTTCTGACGCTCTTCGCAGCGGTGTTCCTCCCGGAGGTAAGCCTCCGTGCGCATCTCGAACAGGCGGCTGGCGGTGCGCTCGAACTCGAAGGCGAGCTTGCCTGAGGTGTAAAGCTTGTCCGGCTCCGCCGCCGCAGAGCAGACGAGCTTGCACCGGTGGTCATAAAGTGCGTCGATCAGTGTGCGGAAGCGACTGGCCGCGTCAGCGTTCTCCGGCGACAGCAATGGGATGCGGTCGAGAAAGACGGTTGCGAAACGCCGGGTGATGGCGAGGTAGTCGCTGGCGCCAAGGGGATTCTCGCAGAGATCGGCGAAGCTCGCCCTCGCGACATCGCCGGTAGCCTGAGAGAGGACGACCTTCCGTCCCGAGACGAAAAGCGTTTCCGGATGGGCGTCTTCGCCCATCGCCTGCGCCTCGAAAGCCGCATCCATCGCGCGATCGGCGTCTTCGTCGAGCGGGGTGAAGTAGAGGCCATGCTTCTGGAAGCCCGCCAGCCGGTAATCCTCGGCGGCCTTCACTTCGTGCACTGTCATGACTTCCTGGATGAGGTCGATGAACGGCAGGAACAGCTCGCGGTTGATGCCGTCCTTGTAAAGATCCGTAGGGTGACGGTTGGACGTCACCACCAGCGTGCCGCCGCGGGCAAAATAGTTTTCAAAGAGCCGCCCGAGCAGCATCGCATCGGCAATGTCCGTCACCTGCATCTCGTCGAGACAGAGAAGCTCGGCCTCCTGAAAGGCTGCCTTGGCGGCGTGGGGAATGGGATCATCGAGACTTGCCCGGCGGCCTCGGTTCGGGTGCTTGCGCCGCTCCGCCTCCCCCATGTCACGCCAGTTGGCGATGAAGCCGTGCATCTCCTCCATGAAGACGTGATAGTGGACCCGGCGCGTCGGCAGGTCCGGCGCTGATCGCGCGAAGAGGTCCATCAGCAGGGTCTTGCCCGCGCCGACGCCGCCATAGAGATAAAGACCCGACGCCTCGCGTGGCGGCTGCCATGGCAGGCTGCGCCGCTTGCCGTCCCGGAGGCGGGTTTCGAGCGCGTCGAGCGCTTCGGCTGCCGCACGCTGGGCCGGGTCGGGTCGCAGGCCTTCGGAAAGCAGCTCTTCATATTGGGAAAGGGTGCGCGCCATTGCGGCATCGGATAGGGGGCGAAACCATGGCTGACAACGCTCCAGTGACCCTTGCTGACCTCGAAGCTGCACATCGGCGCATTGCGCCCTACATCCTGAGGACACCGCTCCTTCGCTGCGATGCGCTCGACGAGGTCGCGAAGGGCAGGGTCCTCGCCAAGGCCGAGTGCCTGCAGGGCACGGGAAGCTTCAAGCTGCGAGGTGGTCTCAACCACATCCTTTCGCTGACCGAGGACGAGAAAGCGCGGGGCGTCGTGGCCTATTCCTCTGGCAATCACGCACAGGGCGTGGCGCGCGCGGCGAAGATGGCGGGCGTGCCTGCCGCGATCGTCATGCCCGCCGACGCACCCGAAGCGAAGCGCACACGGACAGCAAGGGATGGAGCGGAAGTCATCCTCTATGACCGTGAGAACGAGAGCCGGGAGGAGATCGGAGCCAGGCTGGCGGAGGAACGAGGGGCGAAGCTCGTCCCACCTTTCGACCACCCGCTCACCGTCGCAGGGCAGGGGACGGCGGGCCTGGAATTGGCCGAGGACATGGAAGGCCCGATCGACCAGGTGGTGATCTGCGCCTCGGGCGGAGGGCTTGCGGCAGGGATCGGTATCGCCGTCCGCGCCAGCTATCCTGATGCCGAGATCATCGTGGTGGAGCCCGAGGGTTTCGACGACCTCGGCCGGTCCCTCGCTACGGGCGAACGGCAGGCGAACACCCAGCGCGGTGGCTCGATCTGCGACGCGCTCCTTGTTGAGATGCCGGGGGCCATTCCGTTCGACATCCTCCGCGGCCTCGATGCGCGCGGAGTGACCGTTTCGGACGACGAAGCCCTGTCGGCCATGGCTTTTGCTCTTCACGAGCTCAAGGTCGTCGTCGAGCCTGGAGGGGCCGTCGCGTTGGCTGCGGTTTTGAACGGCAAGGTCGATACGGCAAGCCGGTCGACCGCGATCATCCTGTCCGGGGGGAATGCAGATCCTTCGACGCTGGCGCGGGCGCTCAAAGAAAATTGATTCCGGTCATGGCGATGGAACCTGAAAAGTGCCGTTAGACCTTCCATCTGCAACGTCGCGGCGGCTGCTGCGAGAAGGGCTACCATCATCAACAAATCTTTCCCTCTGGGGCTTGCTGCGTCGGTGCTTGCGATCACCGCCTGCAGCTCCGTAGACCAAGAGCCACCGGCTGGATCTGGCTCGATCGTCTCGGAAAAAGTCACCACCGATTTCGACTACCCGACCTACAGCAAGGCAACGCTTTTCGATGAGGCGGAGAACGCTTTCGGCCAGCTTTCTGCCGAAATGGCCGAGGTGATCGCCAAAGTCTTCGAGAGACAGGGCCGTCCTCAGGCCTTTATAGCCGGTGAGGAAGTTGGCGGGGCGGTTGGCGTCGGCCTTACCTATGGCCGCGGCTATCTCTACCGTCCGGGTGCGGAGCCAGTGCCGGTGTTCTGGCAGGGACCCAGCCTCGGCTTTGACCTGGGCGCCGATGCGTCGAAAGTCTTCATCCTGGTTTACAATCTCGGCCCGACCGAGCGAATCTTCCGGCGCTTTCCCGGCGGTGGCGGTAGCATCTTCTTCGTCGGCGGTGTCGGCGGCGAGGCGATGACCAAGGACGGCATCACCGTCGTTCCGATCCGTTCGGGCATTGGTGCGCGCACCGGGGTCTCGGTCGAATACATCAAGTTCACGCCGGAACGGGAGGTCAACCCGTTCTAACCGCTCGCGCTGCGCGATCCGCATGAGAAAGGGGGCCTCTGGCCCCCTTTTTTTGTTCCGGCGTTGATACGGTGTCAGGTGACCTTCTGGCCCTGGCGTTCGACGAGCATACGCTTGATCTCGGCGATGGCTGCGGCCGGGTTCAGACCCTTCGGGCAGACCTGGACGCAGTTCATGATCGTGTGGCAGCGGTAGAGCTTGAAGGTATCGTCAAGCTGGGCCAGCCGCTCTTCGGTCCTGTCGTCGCGGCTGTCCTTGATCCAGCGATGGGCCTGAAGAAGCGCGGCCGGGCCGAGATATTCTTCGTCCTGAAGGCCCTCGTCTTCCTTGTTCCCGTTCCACCAATAGGATGGGCAAGCGGTCGAACAAGACGCACACAGAATACATTCGTAAAGGCCGTCGAGAAGCTCGCGTTCCTCAGGGCTTTGCAGGTGCTCCTTCTCCGGCACCTCATCGGACTGGAGGAAGGGCTGGATCGAGGCGTGCTGCTCGTAGAACTTGGTCAGGTCCGTGACGAGATCCTTGACCACCGGCATGTGCGGGAGGGGGTAGATGTTGATGTCACCCTTGCCGAGTTCGTCGAGCCCTGTGGTGCAAGCCAGGCCATTCTTGCCGTTGATATTGAACGCGCAGGAGCCGCAGACACCCTCGCGACAGGAGCGGCGAAAGGCGAGAGTCGGATCGAGATCGGATTTGATCTTGATCATCAGGTCGAGGACCATCGAGATACCGTCGGTGTCGACCTCGTAGGTGTCGATCCGCGGATTCTCGCCGGTGTCCGGGTCGTAGCGATACACACGGACGGTCCGCAGCTTGGCATCGCCCTTCGCTTCGGACTTGTAGGTCTTGCCTTGGCCGCTGATTTTCGAGTTCCGCGGAAGGGTGAGTTCGACCATGACTGAGAACGCTCCGGACTAGATAAGCTCTTGCTCTTCGCCGTTGCAGGTAAAGGGTTTGTGGATCGAAATCAAAGGGCGATTTGGCGCGGGTTTCCCGAGGTTTGCCGGTTGTTTCACCGTCGAGACGGATTATGGCTCCTCAGGTCTTCCTTGCGATGATCCTCATACCCGGCTTGGCGTGGGGCGGTAGCCAGAAGCGCTTGAAGCCATTGGCAGCCAGAAGGGCTTTCATCCCGGCCTTGGTGAAAAGATTGATGTGCTCGGGCGGCTTGACCGAATGCCAGTCGAGAAGGGCCTTCGGACGCCTCGGGTGTCCGCAGTCCGGCGTCGTCATGAACAGGAGGCCGTTCCTGTCGAGCCGGGCGTGGCAGGCGCGCAGGAACGCAGCGGGGTCGGGGACGTGCTCGATGACCTCGGCGCCGTAGAGGAGTTGGTAGGGCTCGTCCGTGGGAACGTCGTCCACCTGGCCCTCGATGAATTGGACCTGCGGGAAGAGTTCTTTTCCCTTGGCGATCGCGTCGGTGTCGATTTCCACGGCGTGCGCCTCGAAGCCCATCCTGCGGGCCGCTTCCGCGGCCGTGCCGATCGATGCGCCAATCTCGAGGAAACGCCGCTGCCCGTTCCCGGCCCTCGGCGCGATGAGGGAGAGAAGCCGGAGCCGCTTGCGCGCGCGGGCGACTTTCTTGCCAGCCTTGGCCACGAAGCCATCGGTCATGTGGTAATGGGAATAGAACTGGCCGAGCTGTTCGCCATTCGGGATCACGCTCATGCCGACCGAGCCGCAGGCGAGACACTCCATCAGGTCGGGCGCCATCGCCGCGACACCGCAGGCCCTGCCAGCCTCAAGGCGCATCGGTCCGTCAGGGCGGCGGCTGAGGCTGTCTTCCCATTCCGCCCAACTTGCGGCAAGCTTTCGCTCAGGGTGCTGACAAAGCGGGCAAGTGATTTGCTGGGTGCTCATGGCCGAGAGAGAAGACGGCTCCGTCGCCGCTGGCAACCGCTAACGGCTCAATCCTCCTGCTGCTTTGCACGGATGCGGCGGCCAAGGGGCTCAATCTCGATCCACCAGGAGCCGATGGCGCCCTTCTTGAGGGTCACGCTCCTGATTTCGTCCCGCTTGCGCTCAGGGATGCGTGTGTTGTCGCTGGAAAGCTGGCGCCAGGTCTCGCCATTATCGAGCCGAAGGATCAGCTCGCCGCGGGGGGCCCAGCCGATCGCTTCGACATTGGCCGAGTACTCTTTCGGCGGTTTTTTGGCGCTGCGCGCTTCCTTGCGGGCCGTGAGGAGCTCCCGCTCGGCTTCCCGAGCGCGGGCTTCGGCTTCTTCGAGGCGCTGCTGGATCAGGGCCAGGGCCTCGGGATCGGGTTCTGGAGCAGGCTCGACACGGCGCGGCGCAGGCTCTGGCGCGGCTTGGGCGACCGCAACCGGATCCGCGGGCTCCGCTGCCTTGGCGAGCGCAGGATCCCCGGCGGCGACACGGTCGAAACAGGCGAGCCGCGCCCGGCTCCGCTCGATCTCCGCGCAGGCGCGATAAGCCTCAAGGGTCGAGCCGTCCTGTGCGGACAGGACCAATGCGGCGGACAGGGCGAAGATCATAAGCG
This sequence comes from Parvularcula lutaonensis, assembly GCF_014651915.1. Lineage (GTDB taxonomy): Bacteria > Pseudomonadota > Alphaproteobacteria > Caulobacterales > Parvularculaceae > Parvularcula > Parvularcula lutaonensis. The sequence goes on along the minus strand of NZ_BMXU01000001.1, from coordinate 1,410,365 downwards.
GCCTCCCAAGGTCGGTGATACCTTATCCAGAGAGTCCCCCGCCCGCCAGAGCAGGAGGTCGATATCGCCGCTCTCTTTCACTTGGCTCAAGTGATGACCGCAACGAAAAAGCCCCGCCGAAGCGGGGCCTTTGCCTTCAACGCCGGAAGCGGGGCTCAGTAGACCCGCTTTTGTGGTTCGATGTAGCTGATCTCATTCGACAGGGTCCAGGTGTGCACCGGACGGTAGTCGATGTCGCTCTCACCGTTCTCGAACCAGGCGATGGTGTGCTTCATCCAGTTCTCGTCGTCGCGTTCCGGGAAGTCTTCACGGGCGTGGGCGCCGCGGCTTTCTTCCCGGTTCGCAGCCGAATCCATAGTGACGATCGCCTGGGCGATGAGGTTGTCATATTCGAGCGTCTCGACGAGGTCGGTGTTCCAGACCATGGTCCGGTCCGTGACAGAGATGTCCTCGCCACCCTTGTAGACCTCGCGGATTTTCTCCTGGCCTTCTTTCAGGACCTCGCCCGTCCGGAAGACGGCAGCGTTGTTCTGCATGACCTTCTGCATCTCGAGGCGCAGCTCGGCCGTGCCCGTGCTGCCATCGGCATAACGGAACCTGTTGAGGCGATCGAGCGCCTTGTCGCCGGCACCTTTCGGGAGGTCAGGGACCGCCTCGTTCGGGTCGATGATCTCGGCGCATCGCAGGCCTGCGGCACGGCCGAAGACGACGAGGTCGATGAGCGAGTTCGAGCCGAGGCGGTTGGCGCCGTGTACCGACACACAGCCTGCCTCGCCAATGGCCATCAGCCCAGGGACGACCGTGTCGGCGTTCCCGTCGACCTTCGTCAGGACCTCGCCGTGATAGTTCGTCGGGATACCGCCCATGTTGTAGTGGACGGTCGGGATCACCGGGATCGGTTCTTTCGTGACATCCACACCGGCGAAGATTCTCGCGGTCTCCGAGATACCCGGCAGGCGCTCGGCCAAAGTCTCGGCCGGGATGTGATTGAGGTTCAGGTGGATGTGGTCGCGGTCCTTGCCAACGCCGCGGCCCTCGCGGATTTCCATGGTCATGGCGCGGCTAACGACATCGCGCGAGGCGAGATCCTTCGCAGACGGCGCATAGCGCTCCATGAACCGCTCGCCTTCAGAGTTGGTCAGGTAGCCACCTTCGCCGCGCGCACCTTCGGTGATCAGGCAACCAGCACCATAGATGCCGGTCGGGTGGAACTGCACGAATTCCATGTCCTGGAGCGGCAGGCCCGCGCGCAGCACCATGGCGTTGCCATCGCCGGTGCAGGTATGCGCCGAGGTCGCGGAGAAGTAGGCGCGGCCGTAGCCGCCCGTGGCGAGGATCACCATCTTGGCGCGGAAGCGGTGAATGGTGCCGTCCGCCAGGTTCCAGGCCATCACGCCCTTGCACTCACCGCCGTCCATGATCAGGTCGAGGGCGAAATATTCGATGAAGAACTCAGCTTGCTGACGAACAGCCTGGCCGTAGAGCGTATGCAGGATTGCGTGGCCGGTCCGGTCTGCGGCGGCACAGGTGCGCTGCACCGGGCCCTCGCCGAAATTCCGCGTCATGCCGCCAAAGGCGCGCTGGTAGATCTTGCCTTCCTCGGTGCGGGAGAACGGGACACCCCAATGTTCCAGCTCGTAGACGGCTGCCGGCGCGTTCTTGCAGAGATACTCGATCGAATCTTGGTCACCGAGCCAGTCCGAACCCTTGACGGTGTCGTACATGTGCCAGCGCCAGTCATCCTCGCCCATATTGCCGAGGGACGCGGAGATTCCGCCCTGTGCCGCGACGGTGTGCGAGCGGGTGGGGAAGACCTTGGTGACGCAGGCGGTTTTCAGACCGGATTCCGCGGCACCCAGGGTTGCGCGCAGGCCCGCGCCGCCGGCACCGACAACAACCACGTCATAGGCGTGATCGACGATCTCATAGGAACTGGTGGGCATGGTGGCCGACATACTGAACGTGCCTCCTCAGGCGATAAGCGTAATGGCGATGACCGACGTGACGCCGACGATGCCGATCAACAGGGCGTAGATCGAGTTGAGACCATGGGTCAGGGACCGGGTCCCTTTCTTGTGCAGGTAGTCATCGATCACGTCGCCGATACCGATGGACATATGAAGCGGCACCGACAGGAACCATGCGACGAGAAGCGCAGCGACCCACCAGGTCGAGACCCAGGCGAGCATGTCCTCTCGGCTCGCCCCGATCAGCGAGATCGCCGAGATGACGAGCCAGATGGTCAGCGGCACCTGGACAAGTGCGGTCAGACGCTGGCGGGCGAAGTGCTTGGTTGCCGAGCTGGCCATCAGTTGGCTCCTCCGAAGGTGAAGCCGGCCCAGAAGATCAGGCCGGTGAGAATGACCGACGCGACGAAAGCCAGCGTTGCGGTGAGGTTGCCCGCTTCTTTCGAAATCGCCTTCCCCGAATCCATCGCCAGGTAGCGAAGGCCGTTCACGAGGTGGAACATGATTGACCATGTGAAGCCGACGAGAAGGATCAGGCCCAAGGTCGAACCGAGGAAGCCCATGACAGCATCGAAGGCGTCCTCCGAGATCGCGGCGGAGGCGATCCACGCGGTAAGGAGCAGCATGCCGATTGCGTTCGCAATCCCTGTGGCACGGTGGGTGATCGATGCAGCCATGGTCACGGTGAACTTCCACACCTGCAGGTGCGGCGACATCGGCGCGTTCCGGCCGGGGATGAATTTCACTTGGTGAGCAGACTCGGACATAAGAACTCCAGCTGGCTGGCTACCCAATGCCCCACTTGGGTGCAAAGCGGCAAGGGGAAGCAGCGGTGTTGCGCAAGGTTCTTGCTCAACGGTTGAGCCTCGGGTCGGGCTTTTGGGCTTTAAACGCAAGGGAAGAACTTCGAGATGCGCCATTCGGTCATGATCCTGATCCTTCTGGGCCTCTTCACGCGGGCACAGGCAGACGACGGCACGCGGTTTTCGATCCACACCGACCCGTGGCTCGCGCTTCATCACTATGCCTATCACCAGGCGCGGGCGCTTTCGGACGAGAAGCTGAGAAGCCGCGTGCCGATCGCCGAAGAGGACGTGGCTCTCTTCGATGACCAGGTCAGAATTGCCTTCGAGCCCGTGCGCATTGCCTATGACCGGTATCTCGACCGGGATCTTCTTTTCGACGACGAGCTGCGCGGCGTTGCCGAAGCGCTTATCGCCGGAGGGCCGGATCGCCTTGACGACCGCGAGCTCGCCGTTGCGCTCGAGAATTTCATGCCGGTCTATCGCGACGTATTCTGGCCTGCCCATGCCGCGGCAGCCGAGGCGACGCGGATAAGACTGCGGCAGCTTCTCGAAGATCACGGCGATGCCATGGCCGAGCGGAGCGCCGTGCAGCTCGAAGGACGCTGGCCAAGTGAGCCGATCAGGGTCGATGTCCTCGCCTACGCGAACTGGGCCGGAGCCTACACGGACAATGACCCCGCCCGCCACATCACCATCGGTGCACGGGACGAAGATATCGGCGCGCACCTCCTGGAAATGATCTTCCATGAGGCATCGCACACCGAGCCGCTCGGCTCAGTGATGTATGAGACGGCAACCCGCCTTGCCGCCGCGTCGCCCGTGGACGCGCCGGAGTTCTGGCACACGGTCCAGTTTTATGCCGTGGGCCGCGCAGCCAAGGAGGTCCTTGGTCCGGGTTACACGCCCTATGCCGCGGCGCAGGGCCTGACGGAATACCAGCGGTTCGGCCGAAACTGGCGCGCGCTCGACGCTGTCTGGGACAAGCACGCGACGATGGAGGCGCGGTGCGCGGCGGCACTGGCGCTCATGGAGCAGCAGTCAGGCAATTGACGACCGGCCTTTTTTCCCTCTGCCGTGGACAGCGCCGCGCCCTGCGTGCAACCTTGGGCAGAGGTGAACGACCATTGGGGCATGGCATGAAGGCATTACTCGCGGGCGCGGCGGCATTCCTGGCTTTCGGGGCAGCAAGCGCGCAGGACCTCCGTCCGGTGACCGAGTCCCTGACGGCCCAAGACATCGAGCGGGTCATGGAAGAAGCCGGACTTTCGCCGACGATGACTTTCGATGCCGATACCGGTGCGCCTGTCGCCACCGGCAATGCCGATGGCGTCATCTTCGTGGTCCGGGCCGTCGACTGCGAAGGTAATCCCCAGCGCTGCGGCCAGCTCGTGATGTTCGCGAATTTCGATCTGCGCCGCCCGATCACGGACCGCGACTTCCGGATCGTCAACAGCTTCAACGACGGCAACAAGAACGGTCGTGCCTATGTCCTCGAAGGCTCCGCGCAGATCGGTGTCGATTACGTCATCGACCTGACGGGCGGTGTGACGGATGAGCATATCAGGAACCGCCTCGACCGCTGGCCTGGCATCATCGGCAAGTTCCGCCAGGACATGCAGCAGGCTTACGCGGGAAGCTGAGGCAAACCCTCGTGCTGCCTGACGAACCTGAGATGGAAGACGGCGGGCGCCGGACGCTCGGCGTGATCGACGGCACCGCGACACAGCTGGCGCTCGCTGCGCTGATGCTGCTGCCCACTGCACTCGCCTGCATCTTCTGGCCTCGGGCGCTGGGACGGATGATTCCCGCGATAGAGCCGGAAGGGCGGCGCGGGATCTGTCTCGCGCCGGGAGCCTTCTTCCTTATCAGTGTTCTGACGAGCCTTCTCCTCGCGGCGACGTTTCTTGCCGATAGTGGTGGGGCCATGGCCCGGGTCGGCACGGAGATCGGATCAGCCGCTTCTGAGGGCGAAGTCTGGCAGGTCGCAGCGCTTCTCTTCCCGCTTTTTCTCGGTGCGACCTCGATTGGCCTCTTCGCGCTCGTCGCAGGGATGCTGGCGCGTGTCCCCGACTGGTCGATCGTGGCCGCCGTCCGCTCAGGCTTCTATGCAGTCTTCACTGTCGGCTTCGGTGTCACCATAGCGGAGCCGTTTTCCCGCCTCTTTGGCGATGGCGGCGCCAACGGCGTGGTCGAGCCTGTTGTGGCCATCGTTGGTGGGCTGATGATCGCCTGGTTCTTCGGCGCTCTGCTGTCCCAGAAAGCAGGATGGCCCCGCGCCCTGACAACGGGGGCCATCACCGGGATCCCGGTAAGCCTGATCGTGCTTGCTGGCTATTCCTAAGCCGCAGCTTCCTTAGCCCGGCGCTTGCGCATGTGGGGCTCGAGTTCGATCTTCCGGAGACGAATCGTTTTCGGCGTGACCTCGACCAGCTCGTCGTCGCCGATATAGCTGATCGCTTCTTCGAGCGAGAGGCGGCGCGGCGGGGTCAGGCGGACGGCGTCGTCCTTGCCCGCGGCGCGGATATTGGTGAGCTGCTTGGCCTTCAGCGGATTGACGTCGAGGTCATCGGGCTTGGCGTTTTCGCCGATGATCATGCCCTTGTAGACCTTCTCGCCAGCACCGATGAACATCACGCCGCGCTCCTCGAGGTTCCACAGCGCATACGGAACACTCTCGCCGTCCCCATTCGAGATGAGGGCGCCGTTCCGGCGAGCTTCAATCTGCCCCTTGTGCGGAGCATGTTCGAGATAAGCGCGGTTGATGACACCAGAGCCGCGGGTATCAGTCAGGAACTGCGAGTGATAGCCGATGAGGGCGCGGGCGGGTGCGTGCAGCACGATCCGGGTCTTTCCGCCTCCTGACGGCTTCATCTCGACAAGCTCGGCCTTGCGCTGGGTCAGGGTCTCGATCACAGAGCCGGTATATTCGTCATCGACGTCGATCGTGACTTCCTCGATCGGCTCGAGGAGCTGGCCGTTCTCGTCCGTCCGGGTCACGACCCGCGGGCGCGAGACGGCGAGTTCGAAGCCCTCGCGGCGCATGTTCTCGAGCAGCACGCCGAGCTGCAGCTCGCCGCGGCCCGCCACTTCATAGGCATCACCGTCCGGGGTCTCCGAGACCTGGATCGCGACGTCGCCTTCTTCCTGTCGGAAGAGGCGCTCCCGGATAACCCGGCTCTGGACCTTGTCACCCTCGCGGCCCGCCAGTGGCGAGTCGTTGGGGGCAACACGGATGGAAAGGGTCGGCGGGTCGATCGGTTGCGCAGGCATTGCATCGTCTACGGAAAGATCGCATAGAGTGTCGGCGACCGAGGCTTTCTGGTAGCCCGCAATCGCCACGATGTCGCCCGGGCGCGCTTCCTCGATCGGCTGGCGCGACAGGCCCCGGAAGGCAAGAACCTTGGTGATCCGCACACGCTCTACTTCGGAACCATCGGCCGACAGCGCCTTCAGCGTCATGCCGGGGCGGGCGATGCCCTGCTGCACACGGCCCGTCAGGATGCGGCCGAGGAACGGGTCGGCTTCCAGCGTCGTCGCCAGCATCTTGAACGGCTTTTCCGCTGCGTCATCGGCCACCGGCGGCGGGGGCACATGGGCAATGATGCGCTCGAAGAGGGGCGTCAGGTCCTGACGCGCGCCGTTCTCTTCCTCATCGGCCCAGCCGTCGCGGCCCGAAGCGTAGAGCACCGGGAAGTCGAGCTGCTCGTCGGTCGCGCCGAGGGCTGCGAAGAGATCGAAAGCCGCATCCAGCGCCGCGTCGGGCTCGGCCTGCGGACGGTCGACTTTGTTGAGGCAGACGATCGGGCGGAGGCCCAGCGCGAGGGCTTTGGACAGGACGAATTTGGTCTGCGGCATCGGGCCTTCGGCGGCGTCGATCAGCAGCACGCAGCCATCGACCATCGACAGGATCCGCTCGACTTCGCCGCCGAAATCCGCGTGGCCCGGCGTGTCGACGATATTGAGGCGGACTGGCTGGTCGCCTTTCTCCCACAGGACAGAGGTACACTTGGCGAGAATGGTGATCCCGCGCTCGCGCTCGATGTCGCCTGAGTCCATGGCGCGCTCGGCCATGTCCTGGTGCGCCTGCACAGTGCCGGACTGGCGGAGCATTTCGTCAACGAGAGTGGTCTTGCCGTGGTCGACGTGGGCGATGATCGCGATATTGCGAAGTTGTTCAGTCATGGCGGGGCCAGTGACTGGTTTTTGTGCACTGCGCAAGTGAAATGCAGGATGTACTTAGCGGGGAAGAAAACCCTTGTCCCGCAGGAACTCGATGGTCGCGATCATGAATTCAGGCTCCACCGTGTCATGCTTGAAATAGGGCTCACCGTTGAGGAGCGTGGAGGTGTCGTCGCCGTGCTCCACCCCGTGGCCCCTACCGGGAACGACATGAACCGTGAGGTCGCCGCCAGCCGCTTCGATGGCGCCCAGAGCCTCGACGTTCTCGGCCAGTGGCACTACGGGGTCGTTTTCGCCGAACACGGCCAGGTAAGGCGTGTCCGTCAGCTCCGCGAAGAGGCTCGCGGGATCGTAGCGGAATTTCCTGAGGAACAGCGTGTCCATGTCCTCGATGGTCTTCGGCAGGTCATCGCCGCCGAACATCCGGCCATACCAGCCCTCTTCCTCGGCCTGCTTCCTGATCTCCAAGAGCCGGTTGAAAGCCGCCTCCTTGTCCACGCCCTCGGCAGCGGCGAGGCGGACGGCTTCCTGGGACAGGGGGCCTGCGTGCTCGGGGAGGCCCTCGGCAGCCGCGACCTCGGCGGCAGAGCTCAACTGTTGTTGGAAGATGGAGGTCCCGGGACCGACCCAGGTCACGATGTAAGCCGGCTTCACCGCGGCCCGCCCTGCTTTAGCTTCTTCGACCAAAGCTTGCGCGGTCCATGCGCCTGCTGACGATCCGCGCAGCCCGATACGGGAGGCGTCGATGCGCGGATGCCCGGCGAGCCATTCCAAGGCTGCCGCGGCGTCGGCCACGGTGTCGTCATGGGTTGCCGGACCGCAGGCGCCCGCGCTGCCGCCCGCGCCGCGCTTGTCGAAGGCGAGGACGGCCGTGCCGTAGCGAGCGAAGACCCTGGCCTCGCCAGTGTTGCGCACGCCGCACCCACGACCGTGAAGCTGAATCATCGCCGGAACTGGCTCTCTGCCCCGCGGCAGGACCAGGGCGCCACTGAGTAATGTTCCGTCAGCGGAGCGAAACGCGACTGTCTCTTCGGTGAAGGGCGGCGCGGGCGGCGGCAGGGCCTTTTTCAGATGGACACGGATCGCTTCTTCCTTGCTGGCGACCTTTCCGACGAGCTGTCGGTATCTTGGATCGAAGGACAGAACGGCATCGCCTGCGTAGAAATTCTTGATGACGAGGCCCGTCTCGGTCAGGCGGGCTTCGTCGGGGCTGGCCTCGTACCAGATCCACTCGGGAACGGTCAGTTTCGCGGCGAGCGTACCGTCTTCGGCCTTGGTGATCTCGACATGAACATTGAGCGGCGCGCCGTCTTTCACCAGCGCGCCAATCCAGTGGCCCCTGACGTCTTCGTAAGTCGGGGCGGCAAGGGCTGCCGACCACAGGGCAAGAACGACGGCAATCATGCGCATGGGCGACCTTCCCTTCAGCTTGAGGATGCTCGTTCGCCAGCCGCGAAGGTCAAGCGCGGCGCGCAGCTCCTTGACCGGACCGGCGGAGGTTCCCACACCTCCGGGCATGGAAGCCCAGTCGATCACCGAAGCTGTCTCGCTCGCCCTTGCACCGATTTTCCTGCTCGCCGGCATCGGCGCCCTGCTGAATGTCATGACCCAGCGGCTCGGCCGGGTCGTCGACCGTGCGCGCTACCTCGAAGACGTGATGGAGCGCGGGGAAGATGCCGAGCCCTATCGCCGACACAAGGAGGAGCTGGCGGCTCTCGGCTCGCGGATCAGGGCGGCGAACCGGGCGATCTATGCAACCTCCGCCTCGGCCCTTTTGGTCTGCCTTGTGGTCGCGCTCCTGTTTTTCGAGCAGTTGACGCCTTTCGATGTCTTCGTCTTCGCGCTCGTGGCGGCGCTTTTCATCGGCACGATGGGGCTCCTCACCGTGGGCCTTGCCTTTTTCCTTCGGGAGATCGCCATCGCCCAGCGGTCTCTCAAGGTGCGGACGGACCTGCTGCGCTAGGGGCTTGGCCGGGAGGCTTTCCTTGGCGAGGTGTTAGGCCGGCGTTGAAGGAGAAATCCCATGCGGCTCGACGATTTTGGCCAATCCGACAATATACGTGACCGGCGTGGCGAGGGCGGCGCGCGCATGGGTGGCGGCGGAGCCGGGCTCCTGTTCCTGCTGGTCAGGCTGGTGGCCAGCCGCTTCGGGATCGGCGGGGTCGTGGTCCTCGGCCTTGGTTTCTTCGCGCTCAGCGCCATCGGCATCAATCCGCTCTCGATGGGGACCTCGGCGCCCCAAGCCTCACGCAGCATCGACCGCAGCTATGACCAGCTTGTCGGCGCGGTGCTGCTGTCGACGGAGCAGACGTTTTCGGAGGTGTTCCGGGAGGAAGGGCTTGGCGACTATCCCGAGCCGACGCTGAACCTTTTCTCCGGCGGCGTGAACACACGCGGATGCGGCTTCGCATCGTCAGCCGTCGGGCCGTTCTACTGCCCTGCGGATCGCGAGGTCTATCTCGATACGAGTTTCTTCGACGAGCTCTCGCGCCGTTTCGGCGCTCCCGGCGACTTCGCCCAGGCCTATGTCATCGCCCATGAGGTGGGCCACCACATCCAGACCGTGACGGGTATCAGCCAGCAGGTGCGCCAGCTGCAGGCGCGTGCCGGGAGCGAGGCGGAGAGCAATGCCTATCTCGTGCGGCTCGAGCTGATGGCGGATTGCCTGGCGGGCGTCTGGGCCGGCAGGACGGAGATCCCCCTCGACCCGGGCGACATCGAAGAAGCTCTGCGCGCGGCGAGTGCCATTGGCGATGACACATTGCAGCGCAAGGCGCAGGGCCGCGTGGTGCCCGACAGTTTCACCCACGGCACCTCCGAGCAGCGCCAGCGTTGGTTCACCATCGGGTATCAGGCGAAGGATATCTCCGCATGCGACACGATGAGCGCGGAGCGGCTGTAGGGGGAATAGCGAAGCCACCCGCCGCTATGGCTGGAGGCCTGCACGGTGCTGCCCAAGGAGTGGGCGGCGTCATCGCGGCAGGGAGTCGCGATGACGCGAACTGTTACCAGCCGCAGTTGCGGCCTGCGTTCTGTTCTTCGAGATAGTCCATCAGGGGACGGAAATACTCGACCATGGCCGAGCCGTCCATTTCGCGGGTGCCGGTGAATTCTTCGAGGCTATCCTGCCAGGGCTGCGAGTTGCCCTTCTCGAGCATCGCGTTGAAGCGCTGGCCGACTTCCTCTGATCCGTAGAAGGAGCAGCGGTGAAGCGGGCCTTCCCAGCCGATCTGGTCGCAGGCAGCCTTGTAGAACTGGAACTGCAGGATGCGCGCCAGGAAGTAGCGCATGTAAGGCGTGTTGCCCGGAATGTGGTACTTCGCACCCGGATCGAACGCGTCCGCAGGACGCTCCGCCGGCGGACGGATACCCTGGTACTCCTCACGCAGGGCCCACCAGCCATCGTTCCACTCGTTCGGCTGCAGCTCGCCCGAGAAGACCTGCCAGCGCCATTTGTCGACGAGGAGGCCGAAGGGGAGGAACGCGACCCCGTCGAGGGCCTTCTGCATCAGGATCGGAAGGTCGGCTTCCGCAGGCGGAGCTTCGTCGATCAGGCCGATCTCCTGCAGGTAGGCCGGGGTGATCGATAGCGCAACCATGTCGCCGATCGCCTCGTGGAAACCGTCATTCGGGTCATTGCGGAACAGGTAGTCCTGTTTCGAATAGGCCCGCTGGTAGAAATTGTGGCCAAGCTCGTGGTGGACGGTCTGGAAGTCGTCCGCATTGACCTCCGTACACATCTTGATCCTGAGATCGTCCTCGTCGTTGAGGTTCCAGGCCGAGGCATGGCAGACCACCTCGCGGCCCACCGGCTTGGTGATCTGGCTGCGCTCGTAGAAGGTCTCAGGCAGCGGCTCGAAGCCGAGCGAGGTGAAGAAACTTTCCGCCTGCTGAACCATCTTGAGCGGTGTGTAGCCATGGGCCTTGAGCGCCGCTTCGATGTCCACGGCTTCCGCCTCGATGCCTTCGGGCTTCACCAGGTCGTAGATCGAGCCCCAGCTCTGCGCCCACATATTGCCAAGAAGGTCAGCGCGGATCGGCTGGTCGAGCGGGACGACCTCGTCGCCATACTCCTCGTTGAGGCTGTATTTCACGGCGCAATGGAGATTGTCGTAGAGCGGCTTCACCTGACCCCAGAGACGATCGACCTCTTCGGCGAAGGCGTCAGGGTCCATGTCGTAGTTCGAGCGCCACATCTGTCCGAGGTCGGCATAGCCGAGTTCCCGCGCGCCTTCGTTGGCTATCTCGACCATGGCGACATAGTCGTCCTTCATCGCTTTCGAATTCTCACGCCACTTGGTCCAGACCTCCTCGAGCTGCTCGGGATCGCGCAAGGTGCGCATCAGGATCTCGGTCTGGTTCTGCGGAACGGTCTCGCCGCCGAATTCGATGGTGCCGGTGGCATAGGCGTTGTCGAGCCGGGTGGTGATCTCCGACAGGCGGTCCGCGGCGCCTTCTTCGCTGGGCGCGGGCAGGGTGATCGACTGCTTGAGGATGTTCATCTTGCGGCGCATGTCGGCCGGCAGGTCCGTCCGGTCATAGCGCTTTGCTTCGTTCGCGTACTGGACGGAGAGCTTGGTCAGCTCTGCGGAGATCCGTGCTTCGAGCCAGCTGGTGTCATAGGTGATGTAGGTCGCGCGGACCCATGCGGTGCGCGCCGCTTCTTCACTGAGATCCTTCAGGTTCGCTTCGACCTCGGCGAGGAATTTCTCGGCGTTCTTCTTGGTGGCGCGCTGGGCATGGGCATCCATCGGCAGGGTGAGGGCCGTGGAGAGCGCGAGCGCTGCGAGGAGGGTCTTTTTCACGTTATTTTCCCTTGGTGCGTTTCCCGGCGCGGGTTCTAGGGTCACGCGCAGGCTATGGCAAAGCCGCGCCGTGAAGGGCGTCTATTGCAAGTCATTCGCAGGCGTGGGATTGGGGTGCCATGAGCGCGCCCATTCCCCTACCGAGCCTGAAGAACGGCCAGAAAGCCACCATCCTTGCCCTGCGCGGAGAGGATGCGCTGACGGCGCAGCTGGCTGATAATGGTTTCGTCCCCGGCGAAGCCGTTTGGATCGTCCGCCGAGGCCTGATCGGCGGCACACCTCTGGCGGTGCAACTGGGCCGCGCGGTGATCGCGCTCCGCCGCGACGAGGCCCTTGCGATCGAGGTGGAGCCCGCATGAGCCCGCTCGACAGTGCACCGGCCGCCGCGACGGAAACCGAAGCCAAGGAGCGCGTCATCGCACTCGTCGGCCCGCCGAATGTTGGCAAGACGACACTCTTCAATGGGCTGACAGGCGGCCGGGCCAAGATCGGCAATTATCCGGGCGTGACCGTGGAGTTCGCCGAAGGGCGCCTTAGCGGCGCCGACCACCTGCGCATCATCGACCTTCCGGGGCTTCTCGGCCTCGAACCGCGGGGCGCGGACAGCAAGGTCACGCTCGACGTCATCAGCGGCCGGTCGGAGGCGCTCCCCAAGCCCGACACGTTGGTCATTGTCGTCGATGCGGGTCAGTTGAAGCGCCAGATGCCCTTCGTGCTCAAGATCCTGGGCCTCGGGATCCCGTCGATCGTCGCCCTCAACATGGCGGATCTTGCGATCCGTGATGGCTTCGCCTTCGATGCCGAAGCGCTCGAGAGGGCCCTTGGTGTTCCTGTCGTCCTGACCACGGCGCCGCGCAAGGCAGGCCGTTCGGATATCGAAAAGGCGCTCCTGGAAGGCGGGCGCGTTGCTGCCGATGACCTGCCGTCGGCGCGAGACCTCGCTTCCTTGGCGATCACGCAGGAGCCTGAGGGGGACCAGTTCACCGCGGGGATCGACCGGGTTCTCCTCCACCCGGTCGCCGGTCTCGTTATCCTCGCAGCAATCCTTTTCTTTGTCTTCCAGGCCGTTTTCGCATGGTCGGCTTGGCCCATGGACCAGCTCGACAGGGCTGTCGTCGGCCTGCAGACCGCTATCGAGGGCGCCATGCCCGACAACTGGCTGAGGAGCCTCGTGGTCGACGGTATCCTCGCCGGTGTCGGCAGCGTCGTGATCTTCCTTCCGCAGATCCTGATCCTCTTCTTCTTCATCCTCGTGCTCGAGATGTCCGGCTACATGGCGAGGGCGGCGTTCCTTACCGATGAGCTGATGCGCCGTGCGGGCCTTTCAGGCCGTGCAGTGATCCCTCTCCTGTCGAGTTTCGCCTGCGCGATCCCGGGCATGATGGCCGCGCGGACGATGGAGTCCGAACGCGACCGGCTGGTCACGATCCTCGTCGCCCCGCTCATGACCTGTTCGGCGCGGCTACCTGTCTATGCCGTTCTGATCGCGGCGTTCATCCCGAACAGGCTGGTCGGTCCCTTCAACCTGCAGGGCCTCGTGCTCTTCGGCCTCTATCTCGCAGCGGTCGTCAGCGGCCTTCTCGTCGCCCTTGTCCTCAAGAAGACCGTGGCAGGTGGCCAGACGCAGCGCCTGGTCATGGACCTACCGTCCTACAAATGGCCGCAGCCGAAGGATCTTCTGATCGGTCTGTGGCGCCGCGCGCTCATCTTCCTGCGTCGGGCCGGGACGATCATCTTCACGGTGTCCATCGTCCTGTGGGTTCTTGTCAGCTATCCGGGGGATACCCTGCGGGAGAGCTTTGCCGGCCGTATCGGTAGCGTGATCGAGCCCCTGTTCAGGCCGATCGGTTTTACGCTGGAGATGGTCATTGCGCTCATTCCCGGTCTCGCGGCCCGCGAAGTCGCCGTGGGCGCGCTCGGTACGGTCTACGCCGTCCAGAATGCCGAAGAAAACCAAGAGAGCCTCGCCGCGGTGCTGCAAAACGAGTGGAGCCTTGCTGCAGCACTCGCTTTCCTCGCATGGTATGTCTACGCGCCGCAATGTATCTCTACCATCGCTGTGGCAAGGCGAGAGATGAACTCCGGGCGCTGGACCGCGTTCATGGTCGGGTATCTCTTCGCGCTTGCTTATGTGGCGGCTGGACTGACCTATTGGATTGCTCGGGCCTTGGGCGCCTAGTCTTGTTCATCCCTCATTAAGACTGAAATGTGTGCGCCTTAGCTTTGCCTTCACTGTGTCCCTCTAGGGTGGCGAGAGAGGGAAGGGCGAAGAGCGTACATGCAGGGCCTGCTTGCACATCTCCGCGGCCGATCGGCTGCAGCGGACATCCTTTTGCGGATGGTCCTCGCCCTGTGTGCGGCTCTTGCTGCCACTTCGTCGGCGCGCGCGCAGACTGAACACCCCTCGCACATTGTCAATATCGCCCGTTTCACGACGTGGCCGGAAGATGCAGACTACGGCCTCAGCTTCCGGATCTGCCTGCGCGATGACGACCCGGCCTTCGGTCGCTTCCTTGAAGTCCGTGGCCAGACGGTCGGCGGACGCCCGATCACGCTCCATGCGGTTCCGCCTGAAGCGCTGGGCAAGCGACCCTGCCATCTCGTCTATTTCTCCCGTGGCCTCGCTGACCCGGTGGTGCTGGGCGCACTCAAAGGCAAGCCGACGCTGACTGTCTCTCCGCAACCGGGTTTTGCCAAGATCGGCGGCGTCATCGAGATGGCCTACCGCGAAGGGCGTCCGGAACTGATCATCAGTAAAAAGACGGTTGTCTCACATCAGCTGACGGTAAGCGCACAGCTCCTCGATCTTGCCGAGGAGGTGCCCGAGTGATGCCTTTGCTGTTCCGTAGGCTACCGATCTACTGGAAGGTCAACTTCGCGATCATGGTCTCGACCGTGGTGGTGCTGATGGCCGCCTATGCAGGCTTCGTGTTCCTGGAGACCCAGACCTTTCGCAAGGAGCTTCTCGCCGACCGCCAGGGCTTCGCCGAAGTGACGGCAGCCAATGTCGCGGCAGCGCTGACCTTCGACGACGAGGCGACGATCAACCGGAACCTGCGCAGCCTCGAAGGCGTTTCGGACATACAGGCAGCCTATGTCGTCGATGCTGTCGGCTCGGTGAAGGGGAAGTATATCAGCCAGAGCCTACCCCTCGACGCTCCGCGTGCGCCGGTTGACCTTCCGCTTGACAGGACCCTTGGTGCTTCGCTGCCCGGTGCCTTTGCAATCCAGACGCCTGTGACGGCCGATGGCGAAGTGATCGGCGCCCTGCAGGTCCGCGTTTCGAGCGAACGCCTGCAGCAGCGCATCGAACGCTACCAGCGTCTTTCCGGCATCGTCCTTTTGTTCGCTCTCGCGATAAGCTGGATCCTGGCGCGTTTCGTCGCAAGCTTCGTCTCTATTCCCATCGCCCGGCTCAACGAAGCGATGCAGCACGTGCGCGGTGAGCGCGACTACACGGCGCGCGTCGATCAGTACTCCGAAGACGAGCTTGGCCAACTCGCTGACAACTTCAACGCCATGCTGTCAGAGATCGCGCAGCGTGACGCGACGCTTGAAGAAACCGTCCGAGAGCGGACCGAGCAACTGTTCCTGTCGACGGAGAAAGCCAAGGCCGCGAGCCGCGCCAAGTCAGAGTTCCTGGCCAATATGAGCCATGAGATCCGCACGCCAATGAACGGCATGATCGGCATGACGGAGCTCCTTCTGAAGACAGAGCTAACGAGCCGCCAGCGGGACTTGGCCAACGTCATCATGTCGTCCGGCGTCAGCCTCGTGACGATCATCAACGATATCCTCGACTTCTCCAAGATCGAGGCTGGCAAGTTCAAACTCGTCAGCGCACCGTTCAACCTGCGTGAAGCCGTCGACGATGTCGTCTCGCTGGTGGCCGGAAGCTGCGAAGAGAAGAACATCGAGCTGGTTGTCCGATACCAACCCGACCTGCCCGAGTGCTTCATCGGCGATGGCGGGCGCCTTCGCCAGGTGGTGACGAACCTCGTCGGCAACGCCGTGAAGTTCACCGAAGAAGGGTCCGTGCGCGTCGATATCACGGGCCAGATGAAAGACGACAAGGCACGCCTCAATATCGCCGTCACTGACACCGGTATCGGCATCGCCAAGGACAAGCTGGCGCGTATCTTCGAAAAATTCGAGCAGGCCGACGGCTCGTCGATACGCCGTTACGAAGGCACCGGCCTCGGCCTGTCGATCTCCAAGTCTATTATCGAGCTCGCAGGCGGACAGATCAAGGCGAAGAGCGTCGAGAACGAAGGCTCGACATTCTCCTTCGAGATCCGCCTGCCGATCGCGAAGATGCAGGCCGAGATCAACATGCCGACCGATGCCATGGATGGCCTCAGTGTCCTGATTATTGATTCAAAGGACCAGACCCGCGATGTCCTCGATGAGCTCGTCGGCTCCTGGGGCGCGCGCGTGGAAACTGCGACGACAGGCAAGCGGGCCCTGCAGGTGCTGAGCCGCTCCTCGCGTCCAGACATCATCATTTCCGACTACGACCTTCCGGACATGGATGGCGACGAGCTGCGCGAAGCCATTCGCGCGGATGACATGCTTGCCGACCGCCCCCTCGTCATCATGGCCTCGCCGTCGCAGATCGGCGAGCCGAGCCGGGATGACGGCCGCACGGCGTTCGTCTCCAAGCCCTACAGGATCGAGCCGCTGGTCCGTGCCGTCAGCGAAGCGATGGTCGCGTCCGGCGTGGAGCAGACGAAGAACCTCGCGGACGCCGGCCGGATCGACGAGCATGGCAATGTCCAGGTCGGAGGACGCTCTTCGGAGAAAGACAAAGAAGAAGCTCCGGCTGCAAACGGTCTCCGGATCATGATCGCAGAGGATAACCGCGTGAACCAGCTCGTGGTCACGAACATGATCGCGGGTCTCGGCTTCGAGATTGATATCGCGGAGAATGGCAAGGTGGCGGTCGAGAAGTTCATCGAGAAGCGGCCCGACCTTATCATCATGGACGTCTCCATGCCGGAGATGGACGGCCTCGAAGCCACCAAGGCGATCCGCGCCTATGAGCGCGAGAACAGCTTCGGACGTGTGCCGATCATCGCTGCTACCGCGCATGCCATGGAAGAGGACAAGCGCCGCTGCCGCGAGGCTGGCATGGACGACTACGTTGCCAAGCCCCTTCGCCAAGACGCGATCCTCGCCAAGATCCGCCACTGGATTTCCGAAGAAGCCGCGTGATCCTGCCCTGTTGGGTGGCCGGGCCAGCCGGGTTATCAGGTGAAATCTGGACCCCGCGGAGCATGACGTGGCCAATCGAGACCTGACCGAAGGCCCCGTCGCGGGGCACCTTGCGCGCCTTGGGCTGCCCATGGTCATCGGCGTTGCGGCAGTCCTGTCGGTCAGCCTCGCCGACACTTTCTTCCTGGGGAAGCTCGGCACCGAGGAGCTGGCAGCGATCAGCTTCACCTTCCCCGTCGTGCTCACCATCACGAGCCTCGGCATCGGTATGTCCGCCGGCGCCTCATCCGTGGCCAGCCGCGCGATAGGGCGCGGCGACATGGACAGGACCCGGCGGCTGGCAACCGACGCGATGATCCTGTCCTTCATCATTGTCGCTCTCGTCAGTGTCGCAGGATGGTTCCTTGCGCGGCCTCTGTTTTCCCTGCTCGGCGCACAGGGCGGCGTTCTCGACATGGTGGTTGCCTATATGCGCGTCTGGTTTGTCGGTGTGCCGTTCCTTGTGGTCCCGATGGTCGCCATGGGCCTCATCAGGGCCAATGGCGACTCGACCGTTCCGAGCCTCATCATGGTCGCAGGCGCGCTCATCAACATCGCGCTCGACCCGGCCTTCATCTTCGGCTGGGGGCCGATCCCGCCTCTCGGGGTTGAAGGCGCGGCCTGGGCCACGTTGGCCGCGCGGGCGATCATGCTGGTCGCGGCCATGTTCGTGGTGATCCACCGGGAGAAACTGCTCACAGCAGCCGTGCCCACTGCCACCGCGTTCGCCCATTCGGCATGGGAGGTTCTTAAGGTCGGCATCCCTGCTGCGGGCAGCAACATGATCAACCCGCTGTCGATCGGTATCGTGACGGCTTTCCTCGCCACCTATGGCAATGAAGCGGTCGCGGCCTTCGGCGTGGCAACGCGAGTGGAAGCCCTGACGACTATTCCGATGCTCGCCCTGTCCAGCGCCATTGGTCCCGTCGCGGGCCAGAACTGGGGCAGCGGCAAGCCGGACCGGACCAAGGCCGCAATCGGAAACGCCTTCCTCTTCGTCGTCCTCTGCGGCTTCGTTCTCGGAGCAAGCTTTTTCCTGCTGGCAGATCCGATCGTCGGTCTGTTTACGGATGACAGCGCGGTACGGAACATCGCTACGAGCTATCTCCTGATCGTCGGCGTCACGCTTGGCGGCTATGGCGTGGTCATCAATGCCTCGGCCGCGTTCAACGCCATCGGCAAGGCCTGGGTCGGGCTCCTGTTCACGTTCCTCAGAAGCTTTATCCTCTATATCCCCGCGGCATGGATCGCGACCCAGTTCGGGCCGCCCTGGGCGGTCTTCTTCGGTATTGCGCTGACCAATATCGTGGCCGGCCTGTCGGTCGCCATTCTTGCCTTCGTCGCGCTGGGGAAGGTGCGCGCCTGACCGCTATTCGAACAGCGTGCAGGCGCCTTCATTGGCCGGGCTCACCACGCTGCGGAAAGCGCCGAAAAGCTCACGGCCGAGCCCATTATGGCTGTTGCGCTGATGACGGGCTGCGTCGCGGCTCATCAGGTCTTCGACTTCGGCCTCGAGCACGCCTCTGTCCGCGTCAAGATTGATGATGTCCCCCGTCCGCACACGGCCGATCGGGCCATCGCGCAGTGCCTCCGGCGTGATGTGGATCGCTGCAGGTGTCTTGCCGCTGGCGCCGGACATGCGGCCGTCGGTGACCAGCGCGACCTTGAAGCCCTTGTCCTGGAGCACCCCCAATGGCGGGGAAAGCTTGTGCAGCTCCGGCATCCCGTTGGCGGCCGGTCCCTGGAACCGCAGGACGGCAACGAAGTCCTTTTCGAGTTCGCCGCGCTTGAACATCTCGAGAAACTCTTCCTGCGTGTCGAAGACGATCGCAGGTGCGCGAACCTTCCGATGGGCAGGGTCTACGGCGGAGGTCTTGATGACGCTTTCGCCAAGATTCCCCGTGAGGAGCTTGAGCCCTCCCTGCGCGGCGAACGGTTCGCTCGCGGGGCGGAGGATATCGGTGTTGAGGCTGCGCGTGGGCCCTGCTTTCCAAACGACATTGCCGCCATCCAGGAAGGGCTCGCGGGTGTAGGCCTCCATGCCCTTGCCCATCGCTGTCACCACGTCCCTGGCGATGATATCGGCCTCAAGCAGTTCACGGATGACAAAGGCCATGCCGCCTGCTGCATGGAAGTGGTTCACGTCAGCGGAGCCGTTCGGATAGACCCGCGCGAGAAGCGGCGTGATCCTGGAAAGATCGGCGAAGTCCTCCCACGTCACGATGATGCCAGCGGCGCGGGCCATGGCAGGGATATGGAGCGTGTGGTTGGTCGAGCCGCCCGTCGCGAGAAGCCCGATGATCGCGTTGACGATGCTCCCGGCGCTGACGACATGCATCATCGCGCGGCTCGAATCCATTTCGAGGACATGCTCTGCCGCTCGCCGCGTCAGCGCCTCGCGAAGCGGCGTGTCCGGATTGTAGAAGGCGGCACTCGGCAGGTGCAGGCCCATCATCTCCATCATCATCTGGTTGGAATTGGCCGTGCCGTAAAAGGTGCAGGTGCCCTTGCTGTGGTAAGAGGCCATTTCGCCTTCCAGCAATTCCTCGCGCCCGATCTTGCCCTGTGCGTAAAGCGCGCGGATGCGTGCCTTCTCCTTGTTCGGAAGGCCGGATGTCATGGGTCCCGCCGGGACCATAAGGACCGGCAGGTGACCGAAGGAGAGAGAGCCGATTGTCAGTCCGGGAATGATCTTGTCGCAGACGCCGAGGCATAGCGCGGCATCGAACATGTCATGGGACAGGCTGACCGCGGTCGCCATGGCGATGACGTCGCGACTGAAAAGCGATAGCTCCATGCCGTCCTGGCCCTGCGTCACGCCATCGCACATTGCGGGAACCCCGCCGGCGACCTGGGCCGTGCCGCCGGCCTTGCGCGCCGCATCCTTGATCTGGTCAGGAAAGTCCTTATACGGCGCATGAGCCGAGAGCATGTCGTTATAGGCCGTGACGATGCCGATATTCTTCGCGCCGGTCCGGATGCGGAGCTTGTCTCCCGGATCGGCTGCGGCGAAGCCATGGGCGAGGTTGCCGCAGGAGAGGCCATCGCGTCGCGGCCTTTTCGCCATTTCCTCGCACTTCTCGATATATTCGGCGCGTGCGTCCTTGCTGCGCTCTTCGATGCGAGCGACGATTTCCTTGACGGTCAGTGTCATGGGAGCCTCCTACGGAGCCCAGAAGAAAGTGATATTCGGATGGTCGGAACGAAGAAGCGCGCGGACGGGGAGTTCCTCCACCGGTCCGTCCTCGCGGGCCCGATCGAGGACGGAGCGCTTCTCCTCGCCGGTGATGGCGATGATGATCTCGCCCGCTGACAGGATCGCGGGAAGGGAGAGGCTGAGCCGCGGGAAGGGCGCATGGGCTGGAAGAGGGTCGGGAACAACCTTCAGCACTGGCGGTGCCTTGTCGGCCAGCCCTTCGGCCAGCTCCTTCGCCCCCGGAAAAAGCGAAGCGAAATGCCCGTCGGTGCCCATGCCGAGAAGAATGATGTCCTGGTCCGGCAGGCCATCGGTTTCCTCGAAGAGCGGGACCAAGGTCGCGTTCTCGCCCGGCCCGCCTTCGAGGGCCTTGCGGATCATTGCCTCATTGCTGGCAGGGTCGCCAGGCGGCGCCATACGCTCATCGGTCAGTGTCAGGACGACCTTGTCCCACGGAACCGTGCCGTCCCGCCCCATGCGCTCATAGATCGGTTTCGGGGTCGAGCCGCCGGCGAGGGCCGCGTGGCCCTTGCCGTGCTCGGACACTGCCGCGGTCAGCGCCGACGCAATGCGACTTGCCGCCTCCTCATAGAGTGCGTCGCGGCTGGCAAATTCCCTGAAGTCACTCATACCAGCTGTGCCCGTTGCGTTCAGTCAGGACATGCTTCGCCGACGGACCATTGCTGCCCGAGCGGTAGGGTTTCGGCTCCATCCCCCGTTCCGCCCAAGCTTTTGCGATGGCATCGATCCATTTCCACGCTGCTTCCTGCTCGTCCCGCTGGACGAAGAGCGAGGGGTTGTTGGTCAGCGCGTCGAGGATCAGCTGCTCATAGGCAATGCGCCTCCGTTGCCCGTTGGTCGCCTCGGACAAGGACAGGTTCAGCGGTAGCTCTTGCAGCGGCATGCCCTCCGCCGAAATGCCGGGCCGTTTGTTCATGATCTGCAGGGTGATCCGTTCCTCAGGCTGCAGAACAATATGCAACTCGTTCGGGCTCGCATCATCGCCGAAGATCGAGTGCGGGACTGGTTTGAACGCGATGACGACATGGGTCTTGCGCTCCGCCATCCGCTTGCCGGTCTCGAGATAGAAGGGCACCCCGGCCCAGCGCCAGTTCCGGACATCTGCCGCGACGGCAACATAGGTCTCCGTCTCGCTTTTGGGGTTTTCGACATCGTCGCGGTAGGATGCGGCCTTGCCGCCATCGGGATCGAAACCCTCTTTATACTGGCCCCGGACGGTTCTCGCCTCGACATTCTCCGCCGTGATCGGGCCCAGGCTTCGCAGCACCTTGACCTTCTCGTTCCGGATGGCCTCGGCGTTGAGGCTCGATGGCGGCTCCATGGCGACCAGGCAGAGGAGCTGCAGCAAGTGGTTCTGCATCATGTCCCGCATGGCGCCATATTCGTCATAATAGCCGCCGCGTCCCTCAGCGCCGAGCGTCTCGGCGATCGAGATCTGCACGCTCTCGACCGTCTGGGAGTTCCAGAGTGGTTCGAAGATCCTGTTGCCGAACCTCAGTGCAATGAGGTTCTGGACGGTTTCCTTGCCCAAATAGTGGTCGATACGGAACGTCCGTTCCTCGGAAAAGGCCTCGGCTACCGTATCATTGATGCGGATATTGCTCTCGAGGTCATAGCCGATGGGCTTTTCGACCACGATCCGGTGCGGCGGTTCGGAGAGGCCGTGGGATTTCAGGCCCTGGCACACCGCGCCGAAGATCGATGGCGAGGTCGAGAGGTAGAAGACAACCTCCTTGCCCTTGCCATTCTCACGGATCTTGGCGGCCAGTTCGTCATATCCTTCGGGGGTCGTCACATCGATGGCAAGGTAATGGATCCGCGCGACGAAGGCATCGACGACATCTTGTTTGGCACCGTCAGCCCGTTCGCAGCACCAGCTGGCGACCTCTGCGCGGAACTCCTCATTGCTGCGCGGGCTCCGCGCGGCGGCGAGAATCCGCACGTCGTCATCAAGGAAGCCCTCCGCATGGAGAAAATAGAGCGAAGGGAAAAGCATGCGCTTGGCAAGATCGCCAGTCGCACCGAACAGGACGAAGGTATCGGCCATGGCCATGGGCAGTCTCTTGAGGGTTAGAGGGTGCCGAGGTTCCCCAGCACCGCGTTGGCGTCATAGGCGCGCGGATCATCCGGCTTGCTGCCCTTGCCCATGACGATTTCGAGGCGTGTCGTGACTTCTTCGCTTCCGCCGCCAAGGGGCACGCTCAGCCCCACGCCGACACCGCTGCGCCGACCGCCAGTGGCCCCGCCGATGCCGATGGAACTTCCGCCGCCACTGCGTTCACGGCTGACATCGCGGCTGACCACGGTGAAGTAGTCAAAGCCGCGCATCCGCGTCAGTTCCGCTGCACGGCGAAGAGCGCCGTCCTCGGCCTCGACCGCATTCCGGGCCTTGTAGCTGACCCGGTACCGGCCGGTCTCGATCTGCTGTTCGGCATAGCCAAAACCGCGCGCATTGGCGGGGCCGTAGTCCGGCGTTCCGGCACAAGCGGCGACCATGACAAGGGCGAGGGCGGAAACGATCTGTTTCATGACCTCACTGATAGGCGCAAAGGCCCGCAGTTCCAAGCGCGGGATACCGCACGATTTCGTTCGCAAAACCTCTTGCCAACGGCGCAGCCTTTCGACTAGTGAGCCGCTTCCCCGGAGAGGTGCCGGAGTGGTCGAACGGGGCGGTCTCGAAAACCGTTGTGCGGGTAACCGTACCGAGGGTTCGAATCCCTCTCTCTCCGCCATTATCTTTTTTTCCAATGACATAGCGATGCGCTTCAAGCGCATCGGACGTGTGCCCCGCATCTTGCGGGCCTGAGGGGTGGACCTTTGGCTTGGGAGCAGCTTCCGGCCAGGTCCCGAAGCGTCTTGGGCCGATGATCCTGTGACGCTCCAGAGCTGTGCCACGGGACAGGCAAATGAGTCCGGAAAAGACAGCGGAAAGCGGCAGGATAGCGGCGTTCGATCCTGAAGATACCGCAGCGGCAAAATAATTTGGCCGGATTGCTGGTCCTTGGACGTTTCCTTCTCAGCGGCGGGTTTCGTCGCAGGTAAACCAGTAAGTTGGGGACGAAAATGAGAAGACTTCTGATCGGCGCCATGGGCGCAGCACTCCTGGGGGGGCAGGCGAGCGCGGCCACCATCCAATTCACGGCCACGGACGACGGCACGGTCAAAACGTTCGGCGGCGATTCCGTGGACACGACCAGCGATACCATCAGCGTGGTCCAGTCTGGCGTGAACATCGTCAATGGCGTGCTGGAGTTCGACCTCGGCGCTATTGGGCCCGGCGCTACAGTCAATGCTGCGAGCCTCAGCCTAGCGCTCGCCCGTCCGGTCAGCAACGCCATCGGCGCAACGGCGGAAGTCGATATCTTCGCTTATGGAGGAGACGGCGCGGTCACCATTGCTGACTTCGGTGCAGCCGGAACGCAGGTCTTCGACGGCAGCATCCCGACCGGCGGCAGCCAGCTCGACATCTTCAACTTCAACCTCACCCAACTCTTGCCTCTGCAGGCGCAGCTCGGCGGGCTTCTCACCCTGCGGCTCGAGACCGACAGTTTCGCCTCGCTGGCGTTCTTGTCGATGGAGCAGGGCTTTGGTGCTGCGTTCAGTCCGATCCTGACGATCGACTTCACGCCGGCGCCCACAAACCCCGTCCCCATTCCGGGCGCACTGCCGCTCTTCGCAGCGGGTCTGGCGAGCCTCGGCTTCGCCCGTTCCAAACAACGCAAGCCGAAAGCCTGACAGGCACAGGGGGAGCGGCAGGGGCCGGCGTTTCCGTCCTTGGGTCAGAATCTTTCCCACCCAATGGCCGGATTCGCCCGCCCCGGTCGTATCCGCATCGAGTGACCGGAAAAGCGTGACAATGAAAGCGATTGGCTCTGCCGGGATGGCGCGCACGACGGGTAATCGGACCTGGCAGGATATCCTGCTGGCGGCACCCTGGCTGACCGTGCTGATTTCCCTTCTCCCGCTCTTTTGGTTTGTCTACGGATTGACGCTGGTCCAGAAGGATTCATCGGTCGATGCCTTCGTTGCGAATGACCACCCCGCCGTCGCTGCGCGAGACTTCGCTCGCGAGACCTTCGGTATCGAAGACCCGATTATCGTCGTCTTTGCCGAGAAAGAGGGCAAATCGGCTCTCAATGAACCACTGCTGAGCGCCCTCAGGGCCTTCACGGAAGAGGTCCAAGAGATCGGCGGCGTCGCCCCGGGCGTGATGAGCCTCGCGTCGAAAAGGGCCATCGTCACCAATGATGCAGGCGATCTCGAAGCGCCACTGATCGTTGGCGACCCGATCGATCCCGAGGCGGCTGAACAGCTGGTTGCGTCGATGCCTCCGTTCCAAGGAACGCTCATCGCTCATACAGGGGATGCGCTGGCCGCAATCGTTCCGGTCGATGATCCGAACCACGCCGAACAGGTCGTCAGCGAAGTGAGAAACCTCGCTCAGCGGTTGGCGCCACCCGGTGTCGAGGTCCACCTGACAGGCGTGGCGACCATGAACAGTCGGTTGGCTGAACGAATCGCGGATGACACGAAAGTCTTCCTTCCCCTTGCTGCCGTCGTGATTGCCCTCTTCCTGCTATGGGCCCTGAAGCGCCCGACGGCGATCATCGCACCCTTTATCGTTGTTGCGGGCGCAGCCATCGTGGCCGTCGGATCCATCGGCCTGATGGACGGTCGCTACTATCTCATCACCACGGCACTGCCAGTTGTCGTCATGGCCATCGCGGTGGCCGATAGCATTCACCTCACCCTTGCCTTTCAGCGGCAGCGGAGGCTTCATCCAGAGCTGTCCCGCCGGGCAGCGATGGGTCGTGCCATGCGCGATGTCGCAACGCCGATCATTCTGACCAGTGTGACGACCGCCTTGGGTTTTCTCGGCCTGGCGGTCGGCTCGCCCATGGTTCCCGTGGCCGAGTTCGGACTCGTCGCGGCCGCGGGGACGATGGCCGCCGGTGTTCTCAGCCTGACCTTCCTGCCCGCGGTTCAGGTGTATCTCGCCGACCGGAAAGGCGCAGGGACCTCCGCGAGTTGGATGGATCGGATACTGAGGGGTCTCGCAACCGCATCGGCAGAGCGGCCTCTCCTGGCCTGTATCCTGACCGGATTTTTCCTCGCGGTCGCTCTCGCATTCGCGTTGCAGGTCAGGTTCGACTATGAGCGAGACAACTACTTTCTCGCAGGTGACCCTGTCCTCCAGGCCGACCAGATCCTGCAGGAACGGTTCGACGGCGGAAATGTTGTCGATCTCATCGTTGATACAGGCGAGGACGGTGGCCTCCTTACCGCTGATGCCGTGGCCAAGGTGGACGACCTCCAGCAGCGCTTCGAAGCCCTCGAGGGCATCCGGACCGTCAGCGCCTTCAGTGAACAGATTTCCCTGATGCACGAGCGCCTCACCGGTGCGCAGCCGGGCAGCCTGCCGACCTCGGACCATGCGCCTGCTGAATACATGCTGTTGTACGAGGCCAGCGGAGAACCCGAGGACTTCGACAACCAGATCGATTTCGGGCGCCGCTACACGAGGCTTCGGGGCCATGCCGCAACGGGGAAATTCTCCGCCAACGAACCGTTGGTCGAGGAACTCGCCTCTATCGCCGCGGACGCTTCAGCGGACACCGGTATCGATGTCCAGGTGAGCGGCCGCCTGGCGGTGAACGATGGCTGGATGAAGGCGCTGCGGGCCAGTCACGCCCGGACGATCGGCGCGGCAGTCCTCTTCGTTTTCATCGCGACCGTGGTCGTGCTGTCGAGCCTGCGCCAGGGACTCATCGCGATCGTTCCCGTCATGACGGGGATCCTGCTGCTCTATGCCGCGATGGCGGTGTTCGGCATCGATCTGGCGCCGGCAACGTCGATGTGTGCAGCGATCGCCGCCGGTCTCGGGGTGGATTTCGGCATCCACCTGACCAAGGCGCTCAAGGCGGAACCCAAGTCGCCGGGGCAGCTCCTGCCTGCTGGCTACGACACGGTGATGCGTGCATGCCTTTTCAGTGCCCTGAGCCTCGCGGCGGGTTTCTGCGTGGTCGCGACCAGCGGCACTCCCGTCCTGCGATGGTTCGGTCTTCTCATCGCCTCCTCGGCGGTCGGAAGCCTTCTCGGTGCGCTCATCCTCATTCCCGCACTCACAGCGCTTTATCAGCGTGGAAAGCAAAAGGCTCATGCTTGAACTTGCCGCCGTCTGCCTTCTGGCCGTCACCCAAGCGATGTCCGGCGAGGCGATTGCCGAGAAGATCGCTAACCGCATCGCTGACGATGAGCGAACAGGCCAGATCACATTTACGCTCCGGGATAGCAAGGGACGGGAGCGAGAGCGGACCGCACGCCTGGCCGTGCGCGAGACAGATGAAGTCAGCCGCATGCTGCTGCTCTTCGACCGTCCCGCCAATATTCGCGATACGGCCTTTCTCAGCTTCGATTACGTCGCCCCCGAAGCGGCCGACGAGACCTGGCTTTTCCTTCCGTCAACGGAGAGAGTGCGGCGTATCCCTTCGACGGACAGGTCTGGCCGGTTCATGGCCACGGAACTGACCTATGGCGATGTCAAGGACGACTTCAAATTCGGCCTCGCCGACTATGACTTCGAGGCGGGCGGTGAGAAGAACGGTCGCCTCGTCCTGATCGGGACATCCAAGAGCCCGCAGGTCGCCCGAGAAACCGGCTATGGAGGGTTCCGGGCCGAGATCGATCCCGAGACCTGGTTCCCTATGCTCATCGATTTCGCAGATCCCGAAGGCGAACCGCTGAAGACAATCGAGGTAAATGAAGTTCAGCGTGTTGGTGACAGTTGGACTGCCAAGTCCTTCGAGGTCGTCAACCACAAGACCGGACGGTCGACTTCTGTCCGCGTTGACGACTCCCGCGTCGCCCGGGGACTGAGCGCCACGCTGTTCGATGCGCGCGACCTTGACCGGGCCGGAAGCCAGCTTCCGTGATAAGACTTGCATCGCTCACAGTGCTGACGGTTATGTTGTTGGGCCAGGCGAGGGCACACCCTTTGCGGCTGGACGGCGAACTCAGGATGGCGGCCGATGGGGACGGCGTCGCTCAGACCTATGCCTTGCTCCGCCCGGAGCTGCGCGAGGAGCTCTCGGCGTGGCTCTCCTTCCGTGCGGGGGTGCGGATCGAAGCCGCGGGATCTCGGACAGGGCTCGGGCGACTGGACGGCTTCGCGGATGCTGAACAGCCGCTTGAGATCGGCGACGATGCCAGGTTGGAACTCGATCATGTCACGCTCGAGGCCGACCTCGGACATTCTCGCCTGACGCTGGGGAAGCAGACGGTCGCCTGGGGTGTCCTCGATGGTGTTCGGATCACGGACGGCTTCAATCCCCAGAGGTTGACCGAGTGGGTCGCGAGGGAACCGAGACCCGACCGGATCCCCGTCTGGGCGGCGCGGCTCCGGGGCGAGGTCGGCCGTCTGTCCTATGATTTCGCCGCGGCGCCCTTCGGGAGCGTCACACAGGTCGCTGCGCCTGGCGACGCCTTCGAGCCGGTAGCGCCGCGGTTCCGCGGTGGATACGAAGTTGGGGTGACCGCCACCAATCCCGAGCGAGACGTGCCCGGAGGGTTCGGGGAGAGCCCTCGCCTCGGCGCGCGGATCGGAACGTCCTTCGGCAGGACAGACGCGCATCTCGTAGCCTTGTCCGGGCCTGACCTTGAAGGTGTCGTGCGCTTCAACGGAACCGGACTGGAGGTTGCTCACGACCGGACGACCATGCTCGGCGTCGATCTGGTCCGGCCCGCGGGCGCCGCCGTCCTGCGGTTCGAGGCCGCCTATGTATTCGACCAGCCCGTCAACCTTCGCCCCGCGTCGCTTCCGATGGATGATGAGACGGGCCGTCTCACGGTGGGGGCGGGTGCTGACTGGTATGCGTTCGGCGAGACGTATTTCAACGCACAGGTCATCATCGACCAGCTGACGTCCGACGTCGATGCGGTGCGCCCGGACCGGGACGTGGTGACCACCCTGCGGGTCCGGCGCGATCTCGGCACGGACCGGTGGACCCTGATGGCCGAGAGCCTGCATACCCATGGGACGGGCGACGGCGTTCTTCGTACGGAGCTCACGCGACAGCTCGGCGGTCCGTGGACCGCCACGCTGGGCGGCGATCTATTCTACGGACCGCGCCAAGGGCTTTTCGGACAGTTCGGCGACGCGTCCCGCGTGACCCTCAGCATTGGGTTTGCCCTGTAACCAATGAACGCCCCGAGCCTTGCGACCAGTATTGTTTTCTGCAATCCTCTTTCCATGGGGGCTTTGCAAGACCAGTTGGCCAGCGCCTACACACTGCAGGAAGAGCAGGCCGCCGCGGTGCTCGTCGAAGAGCATTACGATGCCCTTTTGCGTATCGCCCGGTCAAAGCGGCGACGCCACGCGGTCCCCATTTCACTGCTGACCCACGACATCGTCCATGAGGCTTTGCTCAAGCTCTCGGGAACCGTCACCTGGACATCGAACGATCACTTCGTCAGCACGGCGGTTCTCGCGATCAGGCAGGTGATCTGCGACTATGCACGGCGCAGGACGACGGCCTCGCGCGACCGCTTCGCCGAGGTCCCGATGGAGCAGGCATCGCCGCTTTTTCCGGAGTTCGAGGAAACCCCGGAAGACATCGTTGCGATTACGAACCTCATCTCGGCCATGGGCGTGCAGGACGCGCGATGGCCCCGGCTTCTCGATGCCCGTTACTTCTCGGGCATGACCGAAGAAGAGACCGCCGAGCTGATGGGATGCTCGACACGGACGGTCCGGCGCGAATGGCGGGCAGCGAGGAACTGGCTCGCGCAACAAATGGCCGTGTGAGCCATGAGCTCAACCAGCGACGACGATGCCCCGACACATTTCCTGAGAACCAGCGCGCCCGAGCTTTCGTCCGGTCCCGAACCATCGTCTGAACCCGGCACGGTCTTCGGCGCGTGGCGTATCCGTAGGCTGATTGCCCGCGGCGGTATGGGTGAGGTCTACGAGGTCGAACGGGCCGACGGTGCTTACGAAGCGACAGCGGCGCTGAAACTCGTCGCCCTGACCGATCCCAGAGCTGCCGAGCAGTTCCGCCGGGAGCGGCAGGCGCTCGCACAGCTGGAGCACCCCGGAATCACACGCGTGATCGATGGGGGCACCGCCCCGGACGGGCGCCCTTTCCTCGTCATGGAGCTCGTCGAAGGCACGCCGCTTTCGGAGAAAATCCCACCCGAGCTGTCACGAGACGACCGGCTGCGCCTCTTCCTCGAGATCTGTGACGCCGTGATCTATGCCCACCGAGCTTTCGTGCTTCACCGGGATATCAAGCCGTCAAACATCCTTCTCGACAAGGACGGACGACCGCGCCTGATCGATTTCGGAATTTCCGTATCAATGGACCGGGCCAACCCGGAAGGCGGCATGACCGCCCTGTTTGCAGCCCCTGAACAGTGGCGAGGCGAGCCTGCTTCGGTGGCTTCGGATGTCTTCTCGCTCGGCCTCGTCCTCTATACCCTGCTGACCGAGAAGTTGCCGAAGCGGAACGCTGCGGGCGGCGTCGAATTGCCAACGACAGAAGGTCTTTCTCCAGAGCTTCAGGCAATCATCCGCAAGGCTACAGCTCCTGACCCGGAGGACCGCTACAGCAGTGTCGACCGTCTCGCGTCGGACATCCGCGCGGTGCTGGAGAATCGGCCCGTCGAGGCCTTTGGCGGTGGCAATGGCTACCGCTTCGCCTGTTTCGTGAGGCGGAACACTGTTCTGTCCGTAACCGCTGCAGCGCTCTTGGTCTCGCTCGTCGGTGGGCTGACGGCCAGTCTCGTTCTCCTCGACAGTGTCGCGAAAAGCCGGTCGGAGCTGGCCGCATCACTGGCCGCTACAGAGCTCGCCCTGCAGGACGCGCAGTTCACAGGAGGCCAGCAGGCGACCACGGCCAGCCTGATGCAGCGTGCTGCATTCGATCTGGGCGTTGACGAAGAGGCGTTTACGGAGCATTACCTGACAGCTGCCCGTGAAGCGCACGCCACGTGGCAGGACGAGCCCGATGCCGCGGCCCGTGTCGTCTTCACCGTGGGGCGGACTCTCCTGTACAAGAACGACTTCAATGGGGCCGTAGAGATCCTGAAGCCATGGATCGATGCCGGCTATGGGGATCCCTACTGGCTGCTGCAGGGAGAGGGTGCGCTGTACGTCGCCCTGCGCAACGCTGGCCGGGAGGACGAGGCGCTCCCCTATGCCCGTCGCTATCTCGCGCGGTATGCGGAGGGACCCGGCGCGAACACGGCCAATCACGCTGCCGCCGCCGCCACGGTTGCCGAGATGACCTATGAGGAGAGCGATGCGAGAGCCGCGCTGCCGGTGCTCGAAAAGGCACTGGAGAACGAGCCGTCGCCTCAATTTCGGCAATTCCTCTGGGACAAGCGCGGGCGGATGCTCGAGCGGCTCGGCGATCTCGATGGCCGGGTGGCGTCGATTGTCGAAGCCATGAAGATCGCTGATGAAAACACCGTCGGCAAGGATATCGTACAGGACAGCGCCTATCGGCTGCGGGCCGCTGAAGCCCTTTTCTACGGGAGCGGTGATAGCGAGACCGCCAGCAAGATCGCAGACCGTGTCCATGCGGACCTTTTGAAGTACGCTCCCAACAGCCGCGATGTGATCCTCTCCACGACATTGCAGGCCGAGATCGCTTTCAACGATGGCCGTCCCGCTGACGCCCTCACGCTGCTCGAGAGTATCCTCGAGGGCGCTGGGCAGAGATTCGCTCCCGGCAGCCTCCCGGATGCCCGCGTCCGGTGGTTGCACGCCGAGGCTCTTGCACACAGCGGCCAATGCCAAGCGGCACGCGAGGTGCTGGAATCAGATCATTTCAGTGAGAATTTCGGCGACGATGCCAGGACGCGTATCCGCGTCCGGTCAAAAGCAGGACGGCGTTGTGTGGCCTCCGCATGCGGCGGGCCTGCGGAGCCGCTCTCTCTGACGGACAAGGAAAGGGACGCCGTCACGACGAGCGTCCTCACACACTATTTTGGCACGGAGCACTGTAATCAGTAAAGGGACCGTATGGGTCTGGCTCTATAAGTCTCGCGCCGCGGCGGATCCGGTGCCCCTGCTATCGCGACCTGTCTTTTGGCGTTCGACCGGTGCTAGGCTCTTCTGGCAGCTAGGGGCTGTTCTTTATGGACATTTTCCGACATCTTGCGATGCGTCCAATGGTGCAGTTCCTCGTGCTCGGCGCGGCACTGTTCCTGCTGAACCAATTGATCGCCAGCTCCGGGACGGAGGCTGTCCGCGTGTCGCAGGCGGCTCTCGATCGTCGTGCGGCAGACTTCGAGGAGATGTGGGGCTCCCCGCCTGACAGCACGCGCATGGCCATGTTCGAGGCCGAGCTGCTCCGCGATTCGCTCCTCTTTCGCGCGGCCGTCGATGACGGGCTGCACCTCTCCGACGGCATCGTCCGCCAACGGCTGATCGAGCTGCAGAAGCGCCGTATCGTCGGCAGCCTGCCGGAGCCAACGGACGAAGAAGTGCTCGATCACTACGCAGCCAATCTGGGGCGATACACGACTGAGTGGTCCTATTCGTTCAGGCACGTCTTTTTTCTGTCCGAGGCCCGCGTGCCCGAGGACGCCATGGCGAGGCTTCGCGAAGGTTTGGTCCTTGAAGGCGATCCTTTCTGGGCTGGCCACTCCTTCGAAGCCTACGAGGCCTCGGCGATCAGGGGCCTCGCAGGAGCGGGGTTTCTGGAAGCGCTCGACGCGGCTCCGAGCGCCACATGGACAGGACCCGTCCGATCGGCGCGCGGGATCCATTACGTCTTCAAGTCAGAAGAGTTCCCGCCGCGCCAGCTGGCCTTCGCCGAGGTCAGTGACGCGGTTCGGCAGGACCTCCTGTATGCGCGTGCGGAACAGGCGCTCAACCAGCGCCTCGATGCTCTGAAGAGCCGCTACAATGTGGACTAGGATCATCCTCGTTGTGCTGGTTTCGCTCTTTCCCGGCGACGCATGGGCAGATGTCGTCCGTACGGCGAAAATCGCGCTCGAGCCTTCAATCGAAGACGAGCACGGAGAAGAGCGCGTCCACACCTACCTTCTCACAGCCGACCTCCCGCAACAACTCGCCACGCTGGACAGTCCGGTTTGGCCGGACCAGTGCACAGGCGAGCTCCGTGGCCGGTTCGTCGAAGGGCAAGGCATTCGCTCCGTCTACGCGCTTTCTTGTGATCGTCCCCTCGGGCCACCGGACGCTATCGTCCTTCCGTGGCGCCTCGATGGGGCCGAGTTCGAGGCAAGGCTCGATGCCCGGACCGTGCGCACGGCTGTGACAGCGTCGGACGGGCTACTGGAGCTCCCCCTCGGCGAGGTCGCCGGCCGGTCCCTGACCAAGTTGGCGGGCGACTTTCTCTATCAGGGCGTCCTGCATATCTGGTTCGGATGGGATCACCTTCTTTTCGTTATCGTCCTGACGCTGATGACGGCAGGCGGGGCGCTTCTGCGTCTGGTCACGGCATTCACGGCGGGGCATTCCGTGTCCCTCGCGCTTGGTTTTTTTGATGTGATCCGGGTTCCGATCCTCCCGGTCGAGGCCGTCATTGCGCTGTCCATCGTTTTCCTTGCGCGGGAGGCGATGTCGGCGGATAGGGCCTCCCAGGCTTCGCTTGCGTCCTTCCTGACGATCGGCCTCTTCGGCGTCCTCCACGGCCTCGGCTTTGCGAGCGCGCTCGCGGGGCTCGGGGTCGGGGAAGGTGAAAGGCTCAGTGGCCTCCTCTTCTTCAATGTCGGTGTTGAGCTGGGCCAGATTGCGATTATCGCAGTCTTGCTCGGACTCATCGCGATTGCCGGAAAGACCCTGCAGCCTGCCCGCCAGGCGGTTCTGGTCGGGTGCGGAGGGTTTGCAATGTTCTGGATGATCGAGCGGACCTTCCTCATCTTGCAGGCATGAAGCCGGCTGCGGCTTGGGATTGCTTTTACCGCTCCTCGAGAGTGGACTGACTGCAAAAGGCGTGGGGCAACACCTTGGGGGAAGGCTCGGTATGCACAGGAATCTCCACACTCTGCTGGCTGCGGCAGTGATCTGGCCCGTCACTTCACTGGCGCAGGTCGAGCGCCCGCGGGATGCCGAGGCCCCGGCACCAGTCGCGACCGAAGCCGGGGAGAAACCGGTCGAGCTTCCCCGCTGGCTTGAGAGGCGACTCGAAGACGCGCCAGAGGAGCTGCGAGAGTTCTTTCTCTCGGATGAAGGCGTCGGGGCTTATCCGAAGCCCGAACGCCTTTTCGAAAAGCTCAAGCCCAAAACCCGCGAGGCGACCATCGCCTATATCGAGGGCATGAAGTTCCTCGCCGACGAGGCAAAGTTCGATCCGGAAACGGATATGGCTTCTATTCCTCTCAATACGGATAGCTCAAGCTTCAACTCCTGGAAGGTGATGAGGCCGAAGGAGATGGACCCTGAGCGCGAGCCCGGCCCGATCAATATCAACTACTATGCTTCCAGCCGGTTCGGCATTGCAACCTTCGCCGGTGCGCCGGTTGCTGTGTATCCGGAGGACCTTGAGGCGGGCAATGTCGATGTCGCCATTGTCGGTGCGCCCCTCGACATGGGAAGCGGATATCGAGGCCAACGATACGGCCCGCAGGCCATGCGCGCCGTCTACGGCATGGTTGGCGAGGATATGGCCACCATGATCGCACCGGAACAGGTCCTCACCATTGTCGACTATGGCGACATTGCTGTTGACAACATGAGCACCGAGATCAGTGTGCACCATGTCCGCGAACGCGTACGCGAGATCGCCAATGCGGGAGCGGTGCCCTTCATTGTCGGCGGAGATCACAGCCTCGAATATCCCAATGTCGCAGCCTTGGCCGATGTTCACGGTAAGAAGAGCTTCGGCGTCATCCATTTCGATGCCCACTACGACGCAGGCCGCGGCAGGGCCCACTGGATCACCCATGGGCAACCTGTCTACCGGCTCGTCAAGGAAGGCCACGTGGACCCGGCGAGCTACATCCAGGTCGGCTTGCGCGGCCCATGGCCGGGACCTGACGGCTTCGAGTGGATGCGGAACAACGGCATGCGCTATCACACCATGGCCGAGGTTGAGAAAAAGGGCTGGGATACCGTGATGACGACCGCCCTCCGCGAAGCGCGAGAGGGCGGCAAGCCGATCTACATTTCCTTCGATGTCGATGTTCTGGACCCGGCCTATATGGTGGGGACCGGAACGCCCGTCCCCGGCGGCTTGACCATGCGGGAGGCTATTCCGCTCATCCGGGGTCTGTGTGCGGAGAATGAGATCCTTGGTTTCGAGATTGTCGAGGTCGCC
The DNA here is from genome assembly GCF_014651915.1 of Parvularcula lutaonensis. Lineage (GTDB taxonomy): Bacteria > Pseudomonadota > Alphaproteobacteria > Caulobacterales > Parvularculaceae > Parvularcula > Parvularcula lutaonensis. Next base: position 1,375,853 of record NZ_BMXU01000001.1, on the reverse strand, counting down.
CCAATGCTCGATCCGACCTATGCCACCGCACTCAATGCCAATTTCATCGTTCACGCCTGCCTCACCGGCATGGCGATGCGCAAGGAAGGCTTTGACGATGCTGGTTATTACAGCGACCTGACCACCGAACACCGCCAGCCCGAGGCGGGTGAGCTGGGCAAGGCTGAAGGCAAGCAGGTCGAGGTTGACGAGGGCTACGCCTGGTCCCCGCCGGGCCAAAGGCGCGCGGGGCCGCTGGACGAGGGCGGGGAAAGCCCCCAACTCTAGGCGCGTCGGCGCAGAAACCTTGGCTTCGATCAAGAAAAGGCCCGCAGCGCCGGTTTAGCCTCGCAGGATTTGAAGGAATGCGAGGACGGAGGTGCCCGATGGCGCAGGCGGGAGCGGCAGGGACAAGCAGCAGCGGGCAGAAGGCCCTGCGGAGTACTGACTCTCCTTGGGACTGGCTCGGCGAGGCGGTGGGTATCTACCGTCGGCAGTTCCTGATCTCGCTCGGCTATGGGCTTCTCTTCGTCGCCATCGGCTATGGGCTCTTCGGAGTTCTCGCCGCGTCGGGGCTTGCCTCCGTCATCCCGATCGCGATCGGTGCGTTCGCCCTTGTCGGCCCGCTCATGGCCACTGGCCTTTATGCCGTTGCGCGGGCGGACGACGAGGGGCGCAGGGCAACCATCCGGGAGACCCTTTTGCCGCGCGCAGCGTCTCCGACGCAGATCGCCTATCTCGGCGTCATCCTGCTCGTCGCCGTTCTCTTCTGGACGATCATCGCTGCGGCGCTCTTCGCCATCTTCCATGCCTCCGGCCTTTCCTCGCTGAGCGAGTTCGCGGCTTTTGCCCTCACCACCCCGAGAGGAATCGCGATGCTCGCCATCGGCAGCATCCTTGGCGGCCTGATGGCCTTCGGCATCTTCGCGATGACCGCATTTTCGATCCCCATGCTGATGGACCGCCATGTCGATTTCGCGACAGCGATCGGTGCAAGCATCGAGGCGGTGAAACGCCATCCCCGCACGATGCTCCTTTGGGCGTGGCTGATTGCGCTCTCTCTCTTCGTCGGAGCGGCGACGTTCCTGCTTGGCTTCGCGGTTCTCTTCCCTCTGCTCGGCTACGCCACCTGGGTCGGATACCGCAGCACCTTCGGATCGACCGGCCAGTAAGCGCCTAGAGGTCGTCGTCGAGAAGGATCCGCTGGGCGGCGCCTTCGGGGTCTTCATACTGATGGTCGCTCAGTGCCCAGAAGAAAGCAGCCACGCCAAGCCCGCCGAGAAAGAGCGCGACCGGGATCAGGACCAGCAAGACGTTCATGGGTTTCCTCCGTGGGTCTTCAGCCTGAGGGCGTTGAGCGTCACCACCATCGATGACCCGGACATGGCGAGCGCCGCGATGAGTGGCGTCACCAGCCCGGCCATGGCGGCCGGGGCAGCGACCAGGTTGTAGACGGCCGCAAAGGCGAAGTTCTGCAGGATATGACGCCGCGCCCGCCTGGCCATGCGCCAGGTCTGATGGACAGCGCTGATGCCTTCACCCTGGAAGACGAAGTCAGCTGCGGATTGCGCGGCATCGGCGGCCGTGCCCGGTGACAGAGAGACATCGGCCAGCGCGAGAGCAGGGGCATCGTTGATGCCGTCGCCCACCATGGCGACGGATCCGCTCTTCTTCAGTTCAGAGATGAACTCTGCTTTGTCCTCAGGTCGGACCTCAGACCGGTACTGCTCAATGCCGAGTGTTTCCGCCACGGCGCGGACGGCGGCTTCCTTGTCCCCCGAGAGCAGCGATACCGTTATCCCTGCGTCCCGCAGAGCCTCGATCGTGGCCCGGCCATCGGCTCGGACGCGGTCCTCGAAGGTCAACAGCACCGGCTCGTCGTCCCCGACCTTGAGCCATGCCTGCGGACCGGCAGACCCTGCGTCTTCTTCCGGGATGCCGACAAAGCCAGCCCGTCCGATCTTGACGGTCTCGCCTGACACCCTGCCTGACAGGCCCTCGCCAGGCACCTCGGTGACGTCTTCTGCGAGGACGCCGGGCCCCGCTGACGCGGCAATCGACCTTGCTATCGGATGAAGCCCTGCCCGCGCCAGGGCAAAGGCCGCGCTTCGCGCGCGCGGGCTCAGGATCTCCGCATTCGTCCATTCGAGCCTGCCCTCGGTCAGCGTTCCGGTCTTGTCGAAGACGACGTGCCTGATCCGGGCCAATCGCTCGAGCGCGTTGCCGCTTTTCACCAGAACCCCGCGCCGGAAAAGCTCGCCGGTCGCAACGACCTGGACCGCAGGTGTCGCCAGTCCAAGAGCGCATGGGCAGGTGATGATGAGCGTCGCCGTCGCCGCCATCACCGCCTCCCGGACCGATCCGCCCAGAAGCAGCCAACCGGCGACGGTCAGCGCAGCAAGGGAATGGACGATGGGGACATATGCCCTGGCTGCCTTGTCAGCCAGGATGGTATACTGATCTTTTGCCTGCTGGCCGGCTTCGACAAGCCGGACAAGGTCGGAGAGCACCGAGGTTGCGGTGTCCGACGTGGCCTTGACGACGAGGCGGGACGAAAGGTTGCGCGCCCCGGCGAGGACCGTGTCACCTTGGGAGGCAAGCCTCGGCAAGGTTTCGCCAGTCAGGAATGCGACGTCGAGATCCGAGGTCCCCTCGATGACCTCGGCATTGACCGGCAGGCGCGTGCCCGGTTGCACCACCAGCTTGTCGCCCGGCCGGATGTCCCTGGCCGAAACTGCCTCAGCATGGCCGTTGTCATCGAGCCGCAGGGCGGTCGTTGCCTGCAATGCGAGAAGGTCCCGCGCGGCCGAGCGCGCTTTCGTCCGTAGCCGGTGATCGAGCCAGCGCCCGATCAGCAGGAAGAACAAGAGCATGACGGCCGCATCGAAATAGGCGTGCTCGCCGCCGCTCAGTGCTTCAAACAGCGACACGCCGAGCGCCAGGAAAACGGCAAGGGAGATCGGCACGTCCATATTGGCGCGGCCATGCCTCAGTGCCTTCCACGCCGATTGGAAGAAAGGCCGCCCGGCAAAGGCGACCGCGGGAATGGCGATCAGTGCAGAGATGAGATGCAAGAGCGCGCGCGTCGCCTCGCCCATCTCACCGTCATGCGCGGCCCAGACCGATACAGAAAGCAGCATGATATTGGCTGACGCAAAACCGGCCACGGCCATGCAGCGCAGGAGGAAGCGCCCATGGCCGTCGTCAGCGTCTTCGGCCGCTGCCGGGTCGAAGGGGATGGCCGTATAGCCAAGGTCATTCACCGCTTCGGTGATCGCGATCGGTGCCAAAGACCCTGTCCATCGGACAGCCAGCTTCCCCGTCGAAAGGTTCAGTCTCGCAGACCTCACCCCGGGAAGCGCCGTCAACGCTCCCTCGATCTTGGCGATGCAGCCAGCGCATTTCGCACCGGTCACTGAGAGTTCGAGGTGTCGTTCGCCGCCTTGTTCACGGACGAATGGCCGAGGATCGGGGCGGTCCTCGGCTATCCTTGCAGGGGTAAGGCCGGAGGGGCAACCAAGATGGCGGACGGCAGCGGTCATGGCACCATCATCCTTCTCGTCGCTTCGAGCCCCGGCTCAGTATCGCCTTCCGCCGTAGCCTTGAGCGAGAGGTCCCAGACCCCACGGTCGAGCGGCGTGATCTCGGCGGTGTAGAGCCCGTTGCCTTGGTACTCGAAATCAAGATTCTGAAGCCCGCGATCCGTCACTGGGCGGACAATCCTGCCAGTCAGCACTGTATCGGCAAGCGGTTCACCGGTGGCGGTTTCGAGCCGGACGACGAGCCGCCTTGTCTCTCCTGCGCGGGGGTTCTCGACGAGCTTCAGCCTCCAGCCTTGCGCAGCCTGCCGCTTTTTCTCTGCAAGCTGATCATTGAAGTTGAGGCCCTGATAGTAGGATTTCTCGACCTGCTCTCCCGGGAAGCTGGTGACCGCCAGTTTCACGAAGATCGTATCCGTCACGATCACGACCGCGAAGAACGCGATGAAAGCGAACAGGACGTGCCGACCCGTGATCTCGTTTCCGCTGCGCCTTTCCATCATCGTTTCTCCTCCTCTATCCGTTCGGTCCCGCCCGGACGAAGCTCATGGTGCGGGTGGTCGTCTCGCCGCTCGCGAGGTCGGTCAGGGTCAGATCGATTTCCTCATGGCGTTGGGCCTCGGCAGGAAGGGTCAAGAACAGGCGGACCTTCACTTGGCGGTCGCCGGGGACGGTGAATGCGATTGACCGGTCTTCGACATCCCTGCCGACGGCTGAAACCTCAAGCGCATCCGGCCCACTGACAGAGAGCATGAACTCTCGCGGCTCGCTGTCCTTGTTCAGGATGCGGGCGGTAACAGCGTTCCGTATGCTGCCATCAGACAATGTGGTTGCAAGCACGGCGCGATCGCGTTCAAGGCCAAACTCGACGCTCTCTCGGGACTGGAACCCCACCAGCATCAAAACCGAGACAAGAAAGATCGCTGCTAGATAGATATAGATCCGTGGACGGAAAATCTTTGGGAAGCGCCTGCGGTCCTTTGGGTCCTTCACCCGGGTATAGTCGTTCCCGTAGGCGATCAGCGCCTTGGGCAGGCCGACCTTTGCCATGACCGCATCGCAGGCATCGACGCACAGCCCGCAATTGATGCATTCGAGCTGGTCGCCGTCGCGGATGTCGATCCCCATCGGGCAGGCGACGACGCAGCCATTGCAATCGATGCAATCGCCTAGCTTCGACCAGTCCGCGCCCTTCTTGTGCTTACCCCGTGGTTCGCCGCGCAGGGCGTAGTAGCCGACCTGGAAGGTCTCGGCGTCGGTCATCGCGCCCTGGATGCGGGGCCATGGGCACATATAGGTGCAGACTTGCTCGCGCATCATTCCGGCCAGGGTATAGGTCGTGAAAGTCAGTAGACCAATAAAGATGTAAGAGCTTCCCGGGGCTTCCCCCGAGAAGAGCCCGCGGATGACCGTGGGTGCATCATGGAAATAGAGCACCCATGCCCCGCCCGTGCAGGCGGCGATCAACAGCCACAGGCTGTGCTTGGCCACTTTCTTGGCGATCTTGTCCGCCGTCCAGGGCTTCTTCGCCAATTGCAGCCGCTTGTTGCGGTCGCCTTCGATCATTCGCTCGACCGCGATGTAAAGATCCGTCCACACCGTCTGTGGGCAGGCGTAACCGCACCAGAGGCGCCCCCAGATCGCTGTCGTCAGGAAAAGGAGGAGGGCGGACAAGACAAGGACGCCTGTCACCAGGTAGAACTCATCAGGCCAGATCTCGATGCCGAAGAAGTAGAGCCTGCTACCGGCGAAATCGACGAGGACCGCCTGGCTGGGCTCATGCGGCGCGCGCGGCCAGCGTAACCAAGGCAGGGTGTAGTAGGTGCCGAGGGTCACGAAGAGCACCGCCCATTTTATCAGGCGGTACTTCCCCTTGACCAGCTTGGGGTGGATAGCCTCACGCTTGGCGTAGAGCTGCGGATGAGCCTCATCGAACGGCATCGACGTCATTTCCCGCCTGCGGCGTCCTCCGTTTCTTGATCGTCAATGCGCGCATAATCCTGCTCGCCACCTCCAAGGGCGTGGACATAGACGGCGAGCGCGGTGATCGTGGCGTCATCCAGCCGATCTCCCCATGCAGGCATGACACCGTTCCGGCCGCTATGTATCTGTGCACGGATTGACCGCAGGTCCCCTCCATATAGCCACTCGGCATCAGTGAGGTTGGGGGCCCCGAACTCCCGGTTCCCGCGGCCGTCCTTGCCGTGGCATGTAGCACACTGGGCCTCGAAGATCGGCCGTGCAGCTTCGATCGCCTCGGGGTTATCGACGTCCTCGGACAGGCTTTTGACGTAGACGGCAAGATTGTCGATGTCTCTGGGAGACAGGATTTTCTGTTCACCATAAGCCGGCATGGAGGAAAATCGCGTCTGTTCCGAGTGCGAACGAATGCCGTGGGTAATTGTGTATTTGATGTCTTCCAGGGTCCCGCCCCACAGCCAGACATCGTCGGCAAGGCTTGGATAACCGCTGAAACCGCGCCCGCCCACGCCGTGGCAGGTGGCGCAATTGTCACCAAAGGCGGACTTGCCGGCAGCCATCACGAACTGGAAGAGCTCCGGGTCCTGTTCGATTGCTTCGAGCGAAAGATCAGACAGGAGGCGGTTCGCAAGCTCCGACCGCTCGTTCGATGCAAGGGCGATCTCCTCGGCAACCTTGTCCCGGTCGGAGTACTTCCTCAGTCCGGGGAAGCCGGGGAACGACGGCATGAAGATGCAGTAGGCTACCGCCCACGCAATGGTGGCGTAGAAGACGATCAGCCACCAGCGAGGAAGCGGATTGTTCAGCTCCTTGATGCCGTCCCACTCATGGCCGGTGGTCTCGACGCCGGTGTGGCCGTCGACCTCAGTTTTGTCCGTCTGGTGATCGTTATTGGTCATCGTCACTACCATCCCGGTCAAGGGGAACGAAACGCGCGCGGGAGAAAGTCGCCTTGTTGGCGGGCGACAGCGCGTAGAAAAGGATCAGCGCGAAAGCGATGATGAAGAGGAGCAGGCCGAAGGTCTGCGCGATATTGGAAAGAAGAACGTGCACTTTCAGCCCTCCGTCCCGTCGGTCTGGATCTCAGCGGAAAGATCGTCGGGGTCGGGAGCGTCGATCTCGAACGTCGAAAAGTCGACCATGGTCCCCAAGACCTGGAGATAGGCGATCAGCGCATCCATCTCCGTGATTGTCTTGTTGGTCGGGATGTCGGGGATCGCCACCCCTCCCCAGCGTTCCTCGAAGCCGGAATAGTCCTCGGCATACGGCGAACCTGCCTGCATCCGGAGATCGTGAGCCGCACTCTCGATCTGCTCGTCCGTATAAGGCACGCCTACCTTGCGGTTGGTCTTCATCTTGTCGGCGATCCGCTCGATATCGAGCTCCTCACCGTCGAGGAAGGCGTAGGGCGGCATCACCGAGCCGGGGACGAGGCTCCGCGGGTCGATCAGGTGCTGGCGGTGCCAGTCGTCGGAATACTTGCCGCCAACGCGCGCGAGATCCGGGCCAGTACGCTTGGAACCCCACTGAAACGGATGGTCATACATGCTCTCAGCCGCGAGGGAGTAGTGCCCATAGCGTTCGACCTCATCCCTCAGGGGGCGGACCATCTGGCTATGGCAGCTGTAACAGCCTTCTCGGATGTAGATATCCCGGCCGGCCAGTTCGAGCGGCGTATAGGGACGAACGCCTTCAACCTTTTCGATCGTGTTCTCGACATAGAAGAGTGGTGCGATCTCGATGAGGCCGCCGATCGACACCACGACCAGGATGGCCGCGACGAGAGGGCCCGAATTTTTCTCGAGGAACTTGTGACGGTTCATGATGCTCATGGCGGTTACTCCGCAGGGACAGCGACGGTGTCGGCGGGAGCGGCGGGCGCGGCATTGCGCTCGCTCTCCCGCACCCGGCCGGTGGCCGTCATATAGAGGTTGTAGCACATGATCAGTGCACCAATCAGGAACATCGAGCCGCCGGTCGCCCTGATGATGTAGGGGATGTGCTTCGCTTCGACGGTTTCGATGAACGAGTACTGGAGGAAGCCGAACTCGTCATAGGCGCGCCACTGCAGGCCCTCGGTGATTCCTGCCACCCACATCGCGCAGATGTAGAGAAGGATACCGATCGTCGCGATCCAGAAGTGCCATTCGACGAGGGCGAGGGAGTAAAGACGCTCCCGCTTCCACACCCACTGCGTGAGGCAGTAGAGCGCACCGAAGCTGATGAAGCCGACCCAGCCGAGAGAACCTGAATGCACGTGACCGATACCCCATTCGGTATAGTGTGACAGGGCATTCACCGCACGGATGGAAAGTAGCGGGCCTTCGAAGGTCGACATGCCATAGAAGGCGAGCGAAACGATCATCATACGAACGACTGGGTCGGTCCGCAGCTTGTCCCAGGCCCCGGAGAGGGTCATGATTCCGTTGATCATCCCGCCCCAGCTCGGCATCCACAGCATGACAGAGAACACCATGCCGAGGGTCTGCGCCCATTGGGGAAGAGCCGTGTAATGAAGGTGGTGCGGGCCTGCCCAGATATAGATGAAGATCAGTGACCAGAAGTGCACGATCGACAGCCGGTAGGAATAGACCGGCCGGTTCACCCTTTTCGGGATGAAGTAGTACATGATGGCGAGGAAGCCCGCGGTCAAGAAGAAGCCGACGGCATTATGCCCGTACCACCACTGGGTCAGTGCATCCTGAACGCCCGAGAAGAGCGAATAGCTCCGGCTTTCGAGAATGCTCACCGGAACGGCGAGATTGTTGACCACGTGCAGCATCGCCACGGTCACGATGAAGGCGAGATAGAACCAGTTCGCCACGTAGATGTGGGGTTCTTTCCGCTTCCACAAGGTGCCGAGGAAAACGAGGAGATAGACGACCCAGACGATGGTCAGCCAAAGATCCGCATACCACTCGGGCTCGGCGTATTCCCGCGACTGGGTGATGCCCATCAGGTAGCCGGTCGCCGCGATGACGATGAACAGGTTATAGCCCCAGAACACGAACCAAGGCAGCGTCCCGCCCCACAGCCGCGCCTTGGTTGTCCGTTGCACGACATAGAACGAGGTCGCAATGAGCACGTTGCCGCCAAAGGCGAAGATCACCGCGGAAGTGTGCACTGGCCGCAACCGTGAAAAATTCGTCCACGGAAGGCTCGGAAAGGACAGTGTTTCGGGGAAGGCGAGCTGCCATGCGATCAGCGTTCCAACGAGGAACCCTGCGACCCCCCAGAAGGCCGAAGCGAAAACCCCGGCCTTCACGACGCCCATATTGTAGGCTGTCGCATCGGGTCGCGTCCCTGACTGAAGGTGGAGGAGAAGGGCGTAGAGCCCGGCGCTGAACGCTGCCAGGAACAAGAACGCATGAACGCGCATGGCCTCTTCAGGCGTTGCTGCTGCGATCACGAAGAAGAAGAGTGTGCCTATACCGAGGAAAAAGGCGAGAAACGGGATCTCATCGCCGGATTCCCGGATGGGCTGGGGAGCTGTCTGATTCTGCACGCCGAACCTGCCGGTTTCACCACTGGATCAGGTGTGTCTTCGCAGGTCGGGCAGGGAATGAATTGCGCGAGGTCAAGGAACCCGTTCCTCGGCGGGCTAGGTAGGCTAGAAAGAAACAGTTCGGCAGCCATGGCCTCTCATGTCCCAACCGTTGTGGCCCGTGTCCTCGCTGCGCTGGCTCTTGCCTTGCCGGTCGAAGGCATCGCCGTCTCCCCGGGGCTCCCTCTCGTTCGGGTGTGCACCAGTGATGGCTTCGTCCGGCTCGTGCCCTTCGGCGTGCCGGACCGGGCGCCGGAGGAGCGCCACGCCTGCCACGCCGCTGCCGTCTGCACCCGCCAGCAGCAGGTGCCTGTTCCGGGTGGGAAGGCTCAGCGGCCTTGAACGGACTCCCGCGCGATGACCGTGGTCGGAAGAATGACGGGGTCGACGGACCTGCCGTCCCGAGCAGCCGCCTCGAGGAGCCGCACAGCCTCCGCCGCCATCTCGCGGATGGGTTGGCGGACTGTCGTCAGCGGAGGCCAGATGGAAGAAGCCAGCGAAACATCGTCGAACCCGGCGATTGAGAGGTCATCGGGGATCGTCAGTCCACGTTGAAGCGCCGCGGCGATGGCACCCGCTGCCATGTCGTCATTGCTGGCGAAGATCGCGGTCGGCCGGGTCTCGGGCGCGAGGAGCTCGAGCGCCGCCTCCATGCCCGACCGGTAGGTGTAGTCGCCCGTGGCGCGCAGGTCCGGCCCGTGCGGCAGGCCCGCTGCCGCCATGGCCGCTTCGAACCCGCGCCGCCGCCGGGCGCTCGACACCTGGTCCGGAGGGCCTTCGATGAAACCGATCCGCTCGTGGCCGAGGGCGATCAGGTGCTCCGTCATTCCCCGGGCTGCTTCGTGGTCATCGATCATCACATAGGGCGCATCCGTCGTCTCCTCACCCGGCGCAATACGGACGAAAGGCAGCCCTGCGGCTTCGATCATCTTGCCGGCTTCGGGGCGCTCCCCGACCGGTGGGCAAACAATCAGTCCCTGTACCCCGCTCCCTCGGATCGCCTCGGCAATCGCCTCAGCATCATCCCAGGCCCGTCCGGCGATATAGTCTTCGACAAGCAGGTGGTGGCCCCGCTCACGGCAAGCAGCCATGGCGCCCAGCATCAACTCAGCAAGGTAGTTCGCGCTCGGATTGTTATAGAGAAGGCCGATGAGCAGCGATCGTCGCCCGGCAAGGCTCTGGGCCACGGGATTGGGTCGGTAGTTCAGTTCACGGATCGCCTTGCGCACCCGCTCCGCTGTCTCGGGCTTCACCTTCTCGGGCTGGTTCAGGACTCGCGATACCGTCATGAGCGAGACGCCGACGCGCTCGGCGACGTGCTTGACGGTCACGACGGCGCGCTTGGTATCAGTCTCGCCGCTGTCGCTCATCATGGTCTTCCTGGCCCGCGCGCTACCACCTTACGGTGAAGGATGCGCGGGGCCAAATGACAGGCGAAACAGTGCTCTAGGCTGCGAGTGCGCCGCTCATCTGGTAGGTCTGGCCGGCAAGCCGGGTCAGCGTGTTGTCGCGTTGCCACTTGGCAAAGGTGCGGCTCACGGTTTCGAGGGTCAGTCCGGTGAAGTCTGCAATCTGCTGCCGGGTCAGTGGCAGGTCGAAGCGACCCTCGTCCTCGCCCAGGCAGTCAGCGGCCAGAAGGACGAAGTCCATCAGCCGCTCCGAAGCGCTTTTGCGCGAGAGCATGGTGATGTGCCGGCGCTCCATGGCGAGGCGCTCCCGCATTTGCTCGATCAGGAAGGCAGCCGTGTCTTTCGAGGCGAGGAGTTCCGATGCCTGGAAACTTGCCACCTGGCACTCGGTCAGGGCTTCGGCGAAGTGGTCGATCTCGCCCTCGGTTTCAAAATGGAGGAAGTCGCCCGGCCCTGCGAGATCGAGGACCTGACGCCGCCCATCGGGGAGGATCGTGTAAAGAATGACGGCGCCGGAAAGCAGCTTCGGCAGCGCTCCGGCCGCATCTCCTGCCGCAAACAGCGTGGCCTTCTTCGGGTAGGTCTTGATCAGCGATTGCGCCATGTCGTCCTCCTCCTCTTGTTTCGAGAAGGTGGCCGAAACGAAAAGCGCGCGGAATCCGCAACGCCGCGTAAGGGCAATCCCTTACAGTGTCCCGATCGCTTCAAGCAGCTGCGTCGTCGTCAGCGGCTTTCGGAAGGCGGCCTCCGGCTTGATTGCCTGCACTGCCGCATCGAAGGCGGAAGCCCGTTCTGCGGAGATGAGGATCAGTCGGCAATCGACCGAACGCTCTCGCAGCGCAGCGGCGACCTGGTATCCGTCCACCTTAGGCAAGAGCAGGTCGAGCAGGACCACGTCTCCTGGCTTCGGCGAAGCGCTGTCCAGGAAGTGCTGGCCGTCGGCAAAGGAGACCACCTCGACGCCCTGCCCCTCAATGAGGAGGGAAAGGGCGTCCCGCACCGCCGGGTCATCCTCGATGATGAACACGCGGGAAGGGCATGGCGCATCGCTTGGCATGGCGCGGAACTAGGCCCGATTGCGGGAGAGAACGTTGCGTTGCCGCAAAGCTCAACCGAGTGACGAGAGAAGCCTGACCAATCCCGCTACATTGCGCACGCCCAGCTTGTCGAGGACCCGCGAACGGTGGATCTCGACCGTCCGTGGGCTGCAGTCGAGTTCCAGCGCAACTTCCTTGTTGCTGAGCCCTTCGTTGAGAAGCTCAGCAACCTCCTTTTCGCGCGGCGTGAGGCGGGATAGCGCTTCCTGTCGCGCTGCCGATCCGAGCTCGGAGGTCTCCCGCGCCTCGGTGATCGCCGCCTCCAGCTCTTCTGCGGAGAACGGCTTCTCGATGAAGCTCACGGCACCGAGGCGCATCGCCTGCACCGCGGCCTTCACGTCGCCATGGGCGCTGATCATCACCACCGGATAGTCCGGCTTGCCGCGGCGGGAGAGGTCACGCAGCACGTCAAAGCCTGACGGTCCCGGCATCTTGAGATCGAGGAAAACGACATCCCAGTCGCTCTCGCTCCCCGTTGCAAGGAAGGCCTCGCCGCTCTCGAAGCCGGAAATCTCCCGTCCCGTCCGATCGAGGACGAGAAGCGCCGCCTCCCGGAGGCTGTCGTCATCGTCGACAATCGCGATTTTTTCAGGGGCGCTCATAGGTTCCTTTCGTCCGGCTGGGGCAACTCCAGGATGAACGAAGCGCCGCCAAGGCCGTCCCGATACCCGTCCGGAGCCTTATAGAGAAGCCTGCCGCCATGAGCTTCGGCAATTGTCCGGCAGATCGACAGCCCGATGCCCAACCCTTTTGTCTTGGTGCTCGCGAAGGGCTGGAACAGCTTGTCCTCGAATTCAGGCCCGACACCGGGGCCGTTGTCGAGGACCTCGATCCGGAGAGGGTCACCGCTCCGCACCCTGACGACGACCTGACCGCGGGGCTGGTCACCGACCGCATCGAGTGCGTTCTTGATGAGGTTGACGAGGATCATCCTGATCTGCGTGCTGTCGCCGAACAGCATGGCCGGGCCGGTTGTCTCGATGCGGATGGTGTCCGGCCGTTGGCTGACCGTCCGGCACAGCTCGACAGCGCTGTCGATGACTTGCCCGAGGTCGAAAAGGCTGTGTTCGCCGTCGGAGCGTTCGACCATTTGCCGGATTCGGCGGACAATATTTCCGGCGCGCTCGGCCTCCTCCCTGACCCGCGCAAAGATCCTCCGTGCACCGTCAGGATCGTTCTCGAGCTTCCTTTCGGCTGCGACGAGGAAAAGATCGACGGCGGTCAGCGGCTGGTTCAGCTCATGGGCAAGTGCGGCGCCCATCTCGCTGACAGCGGAGTGCCTGCCGATCAGCTCGATCTGTTCCTGAAGGGCTCGCGTCCGTTCGCGCTCGGCCATCTGCTCGCTGAGGTCGTGGATGATGCCGACGAAATAGCGCTCCCCAGCTTCCCTGAACTCGCCCACCGAAAGGTGCAGCGGAAAAACCGAGCCGTCCTTCTTCACCCCCTGCACCTGGCGCCCGATGCCGATGATCCTGGCTTCGCCTGTCGACAGGTAGTTCTCGATATACTGGCCGTGGTTGCGCGCGTGATGCTCCGGCATCAACATGGCGACATCCTGCCCGAGGACCTCCTCGGCGGAATAGCCGAAGATCCGTTCCGAAGCGCGGTTGTAAAGCCGCACGCGGCCGTCGGCGGAGATCGACAGGATGCCGTCGACAGCCGTGTCTATGAGGGCGCGTAACTGCTGCTGTTCGAACATCGCTTCACGCTAGAGCGCTCGCGCCCGGCTGTGGAGGGGCATCGGCAGGACCCCGGGGGCCTGCCGCGCCTGTCGTCATGCGTTTTCTTCGACCTTCAGCGCGCCGCGGCGGATCTGGTCGCGTTCCATCGACTCGAAGAGAGCCTTGAAATTGCCCTCGCCGAAGCCGTCATCTCCCTTGCGCTGGATGAATTCGAAGAACACCGGGCCGACCTGTGTTTCCGAGAAGATCTGCAGCAGGAGACGCGGGCTTTCATCGGTGGTGCCATCCATCAGGATGCCGCGGGCCTTCAGCTCCTCCACCGGCTCGCCGTGCCCGGGAAGGCGTTCGTCGAGCATTTCGTAATAGGTATCGGGCGGCGCGGTCATGAAGGGCACGCCGCGTTCCTTGAGCCGGTCCCAGCACGCATAGAGGTCCGAACAGCTGAAGGCGATGTGCTGGATGCCTTCGCCGTTGAATTCGCGCAGGAACTCCTCGATCTGGCCCTTGCCGTTCTCGCCTTCTTCGTTGAGAGGTATGCGGATCTTTCCATCCGGTGCGGTCAGCGCCTTCGAGGTCAGGCCGGTATATTCGCCCTTGATGTCGAAGAAGCGGATCTCCTTGAAGTTGAAGAGCTTCTCATAGTAATCCGCCCAATAGGCCATGCGGCCGGAATAGACGTTGTGGGTCAGGTGATCGATCACCTCGAAGCCCGCGCCTTCGGGATGCCTTTCGACGCCGTCGAGATACTTGAAGTCGATGTCGTAGATCGAGAGATCGTCCCCGTACCGATCAACGAGGTAGATGATCGCGCCACCGATTCCGCGGATCGCAGGAAGCTTCAGCTCCATCGGGCCCGCCTCGATATGCACCGGCTCGGCGCCGCGTTCGAGCAGGTAGTCATAGGCTTTCTTTGCGTCCTTGACCCGGAAGGCCATGCCGCAGGCCGAGGGGCCGTGCTCGCGCGAGAAATACCAGGCCGGGGACTTCGGCTCGTAGTTGGCAATGAGGTTGATGCCGCCCTGACGCCAAAGGTGGACGTCCTTCGAGCGGTGCTCCGCCACCTTGGTGAACCCGATGGTCTCGAAGACCTTCTCGAGCTGGCCTTTCTCAGGCGCAGAGAACTCAATGAATTCAAAGCCGTCGAGGCCCACGGGGTTTTCAAACAGGTCCGCCATCGGTCGTCTCCCAAAATGGTTTCATCTGAAACGAATTTCCACGCCAGAAACCACGGGATGGACTGAAGGGCAAGTCCCGGGTCTAGAGGTGCCGCAGCCGCGCGTTGGTGATCGTCCTCAGGGTTTCCGCTGCCAGTTGGACCGAGCGCAGCTTGGTCTCCGCGGCACTTTTGCGCAGCCCCCGGTAGTTCGCGAGGGGTCCGGCGAGTTCGCGCGGGTAGGACAGCGCGATCTTGTCATGGGAAAGCGAGGCGAGGGCCCGGGTCACGTCGAACTGCGAGGCGAAGGCGAGGTTGCGTCCGTTGCGGGTCGGCAGCTGGTGCATGAAAACGTAGTTCTCGAACGGTGTTCCGTCCTTCCGCGCGTTCTGCATCACCGCGCGGGCGGTCAGGATGTCGGGGTTGTCCAGCATGGCTCGCAGGCGTGCGCGCGCTTCGGGATCCTGCTCGCCGCGCTGCAGGAACCGGCAGTTGCGGCCGATGACTTCTTCGACAGCATAGCCCGTCAGGGCGACGAACCCCTCATTGGCGTAGATTATAGGCTCGTCTTCCCGATCGAGATCGGCAATAGAGATGGAGATGGCATAGCTGCTGAACGCCGCCCGAAGTCTCTGAAATTCAGCGGTTTCCGCCATGCTTTCCGATCTTGCAAACCGCCTGCGACCACTGGAAGACAGGCGAACACTCAAAGAAGGGCGCAATGTCTTCGCGCGAATTAGCACAGGGAAAAATCGGTGGCCCCGCCCCATCACGACAACGTGTCGAGGGGCGGTCGCCGATCGTTGGCGTCGGCGCATCGGCCGGCGGTCTCGAAGCCTATGAGCGGCTCCTCAGTGGCGCATCGCGCGAGGACGGCCTCTCCTATGTCGTGGTCCAGCATCTTGACCCTCACCACGAAAGCCTTCTGGCCGAGCTCCTGCGCCGCAAGACCGACCTCGACGTGGCGACGATCGAAGGTGGGGAGCAGGTGGAGCCGAACGTTGTCTACCTGATCCCGCCCAATGCCGAGCTGACGATCGAGGGCCGCGAGCTCAAGCTGGCGGAGTTCTCCGAGCCGCGCGGCCGCCGCAGGCCGATCGACAAGTTTTTCAAGAGCCTGGCTGACCAGCAGGGCGCCAACGCCGCGTGCATCGTGCTGTCCGGCACCGGGGCGGACGGCTCCGAAGGGCTTCGCGCGATCAAGGCGGCCGGGGGTCTGACCGTTGCGCAGGATCCCTCGGGCGCGCGATACGCCGGCATGCCGTCAAGCGCGATGACCACCGGCCTTGTGGACCTCGTGCTGTCGCCCGAAGACATACCGCGGACTGTAGCGAGCTATTTCGCGAATGGTTCGATCCCCGAGCCAACAGAGCTTTCCGACCCGAAGACCCTGCTTGAAACCGCTGTCGACGCGATCCGTCGCCAGGTCGGACATGATTTTTCGCAATACAAGAAAGCCTCGCTCCTCCGGCGCCTCGCAAGGCGGATGCAGATCCTGAACATCAGCAGCGACAAGGAGTATGCCGCGCGGCTCGCCGCCGATCCGCAAGAGGCCGAGCAGCTCTTCAGCGACATCCTCATCAACGTCACCGCCTTCTTCCGGGACCCGGAGGTTTTTCAGTATCTCCGGACGGAGATCATTCCGAAGATCTTCGACCGAAAGTCTCCAGGCGAACGCATCCGGGTCTGGGTGCCCGGATGCTCGAGCGGCGAAGAGGCGTATTCCATCGCCATCCTGCTCCTCGAAGAGCAACGCAAACGCAACATCGGCGTCACCGTCGAGGTCTTCGCCTCTGACATCGACCCGATGATGACCCGCTTCTCGCGTGAGGGGGTCTATCAACAGTCCGCCCTAGCCGAGGTCCCGCCGGAGCTGGTTGACCGATACTTCGTGCGTGAGGACCAGGGCTATCGGGTGACCCGGATCCTGCGCGACGTGGTGCGGGTTTCTGCGCACAACGTCATCAAGGATCCGCCGTTCTCGAAGCTCGACCTCATCAGTTGCCGCAATCTCCTGATCTATTTTGAAAACGCGCTGCAGCGAAGGCTCGTGCCCCTTTTCCATTATTCCTTGCGGAAGGATGGATTTTTGCTTCTCGGGCCGTCCGAGAATGTCTCCTCGGACAAACGCCTGTTCAAAGCCGTCTCTACCGAATACAAAGTCTATCAGCGTTCGAACGTTCAGACCCCGCGGGTGCAGCTTCCCTCCCTGGGGAAGGCCTATGCCGGGGCGGCCGTGATCGCGGAGCGCACATCCAGCCCGAAAGCCGAGCAGGTAGACGAGGACTTCCTTCGCGACATCATCCTGACTCGCTATTCGGCACCCTTCGTGGTGGTCGATAACCGCGGTGAGATCCTGAAGGCGTCAAGGGACACGAGCCGCTTTCTGGAGTTTCCCGTGGGGAACCCAGATCTCAACGTGACAAAGCTCGCGCGGCGCGGCCTTCGGGTCGTGGTGACGGCGCTCCTTGAAGAGCTCGCCAATACCGGGACCAGCCGGAAGAAGATCCGCGGCGTGACTATCGAGCAGGATTCCGGCGACGACGACCGCATGATCGACGTGGTCGCCGAACGTCTGGACAAGGACGCGGTTTTGCTTGTCTTTCTTGAATACAAGACCCGTGAGCAGGAGCGGGATGACGCAGCCGATCTCGTCGACGACGTCGCCGTCTTCGATCATCACATCCATGCCCTTGAGCAGGAGCTATCCCAGACCGAGCAGGACCTGCGCACGACCGTCGAGGAACTCGAGACATCGAACGAGGAGCTCAAGAGCTCCAACGAAGAGATGATGTCGATGAATGAGGAACTTCAGTCCGCGAACGAAGAACTCACCACGGTCAATGACGAACTCCAGGACAAGGTCAACGAGCTCGCCAAGGCGAACGCCGACAAGGCCAATTACCTTGAGAGCACCGACATCGGTATCATCTTCCTTGATGCCGACCGTCGGGTGCGCGAGTTCACTCCTGCCGCCACGCAGGTCTTCAAGCTGTTGCCGCAGGATATCGGGCGCGGTCTCGATTCGATCCGGTCGTCGCTTCCTGTCGACATGATCGACGATATGCTCGCGAAGGTCGAAGCCAGCGGCATCGCTGAAGAGCGAGAGTTCACGAATCTCGAGGGCGATGCCGCCTATCTCGTCCGGGTACTCCCCTACATCCTGCCATCCGGCGACAGGAACGGATTCGTCCTGACACTGACGGATATTTCCGAGATCAACCGCGTGACCAGAAGGCTCGAGCAGGCCCAGGCTGACTACAAGCGGCAGCTCGACGAAATCCGCGAGATCTACCGCGCGGCACCGCAGGCCATGGCGCTTCTCGATCTCGACAAGCGCTATATCAGGGCCAATGAGCGGCTTGCCGAGATCGACGGCGTTTCCGTCGATGACCATCTCGGCAGGACGCCGGACGACATTGTGCCGGGAATCGCTTCCTTCATCGCTGAGCCAATCGACAGGGTCATCGAAACCGGCGAGCCGATCCTCGGCGCGGAGGTCGCGGGCCGGACCAAGGCGTTCCCCGATGAGGACCGCATCTTCGAGGTTGACTGGTACCCGGTGAAGGAAGACGGGAATGTCGTCTCCGTCGGCCTTTGCGTTCGCGACATCACAGACCAGCGGGAGATGGAAACCGTGCTGCGTCGCGTCATGCGCGAGCTGCAGCACCGGGTGAAGAACATCCTCGCCAACGTCCAGGCTTTGGTGAATCAGTCCGTCCGTTCTGACGCGGCTCCCGACGAGAAGCTCGCGATCTTGTCGGCGCGCATCAAGTCATTGGCGAAAACACACGATATCTTGACCTCACGTGACTGGAAATCCACGCCGCTGTCGGCTGTGCTCGAAGCGGAGCTCGTTGACGTCTATGGTGCAGACAGGGTCAGCCTGTCCGGTCCGCATGTCGAGCTGGGCTCTCGTGCCACTCTTGCCATTGCGATGGCATTGCACGAGCTGGCAACGAATGCACTGAAATACGGTGCATTGAGCACCGATGAGGGACGGTTGGATATCTCCTGGTGGGTATTCGACCGCGGGCAGGGCGCAACCCTGCAGCTAGAGTGGAGGGAATCAGGCGGGCCTAAGGCAGGAGAACCCGAGAGACGCGGGTTCGGAACTTCACTCATCAACATCAGCGTACAGAAGACATTGGGTGGTGAGATCGATCGGCGCTTCACCGATCAAGGCTTGGAGTGCATCCTGCGTATCCCGACTGAAAAGCTGTATCATGAATCCGAAGCCGAGCTGTCAGCCAATGGGCGCGTCCCGGATCCTTTTTCTAGAGGATGAGATCATCCTTGCGCTGACATTCGTCGACTCGCTGGAGCGGCTCTCGATCGGTGAGGTACATCATGCGACGGATATTGAAGAGGCGAACGCCGAACTCGACAAGCGCGACTTCAATATCGGCGTCCTCGATGTGAACGTCGCGGGCGTCACCTCGTTCGGCGTGGCGGAGCGGATGATCGCAAAGGGGGCGAAGGTGATCTTCGCCACCGGGTACAGCTTTGATCCCCAGCTTTTCGAAGGCTTTGAATGCGAGATCCTGCGCAAGCCGTATGAAGAGAAAGAGCTGAGAGACGTCGTCCTCGCCGCGCACCGGCAGCTCCACGGCGAGCCTGCCTGACAAGAAAAAGCCCGCACCGGTCCTGGCGCGGGCTCTCCCGTCTTCAAAAAGCGGAGGCTCAGCCTTCGGCCTTGAACCTGATCGCAGCCCCGCCGCCCGGTGCCATGTAGAGGCTCATCGCGTCCTCGGAGGTTACCTCCCGCTCCTCGATCACCGTGGCATAGGGATTGTCGTCCCAGTGCGCGTCCTCGGCGTCCCGGTAGATTTGCGCCGTGTACGTTTTTCCGTCGTCGAGGAAGGAGAGGTCGATCTCGACCGTCCGTTCGTTCTCGTCCGTCACCGCGCCGATATACCAGTCATCGCTGTCCCAGTCCTTCCGGGCTTGGACGATGTAATCCCCGACTTCGCCTGCCAAGGCGATCGACTCCTCCCAATTCGTCGGCACATCCTTGATGAATTGGAATTCGTCGGGGCGTGCGCGGTAATTCTGGGGAAGGTCAGGTGCCATCTGGATTGGTGAGTAGATGACCACATAAAGCGCAAGTTGCTTGGCGAGCGTCGTCTGGACTTCCGATTCGGGCGAGTTCTGGGATACCCGCACGTAGTTCGGATTGATGTTCGGCTTCAGGTCGAAGATGCCCGGCGTGTAGTCCATCGGACCCGACAGCAGGCGCGTATACGGAAGGATTGCCGTGTGCTCGGGGACATTCGGCGGAACGCCCCAAGCGGAGTATTCCATGCCGCGGGCACCCTCTCGGGTGATCCAGTTGGGATAGGTCCGGCGAAGCCCTGTGTCCTTGATCGGCTCGTGCGGGTTCATGGCAATCTTGCGTTCCGCCGCTTCCTTCAGGACCTTGATGTGGTGGTTCGAGTTCCTCTGGCCGTCATGGAACTCGAAATGCTCGATGCCGTCCCTGTCGGTCCATTTGAGGTTGCCCGCATCGGCGACATAGCCCGATTTGACCTGGGTGATGCCGTGCTCCTGATAGAGGTCGAGCGCCTCTTCAAGCTGGTCTTCGTAGCGCCCGATATTGCCCACGGTCTCGTGGTGACCGATGATCCGTACACCCTTGGAGAGTGCGTAGTCGGTGACTTCCTTGATGTCCCAGTCGGGATAGGGCTTGGTGAAGTCCATGACGTCGCCGGCATTGTACCAGTCGCCGTCCCAGCCTTCATTCCATCCTTCGACGAGGACACCGACCATGCCGTTCTCCGCGGCGAAGTCGATCATCTCCTTCGTATATTCCGTGGTCGCGCCATGGAACGGGCCCGAGCCCCAAGTCTTGGTGCGGATATGCATGTCCCACCAGATGCCGGTGTAGACGCCGAGATCCTCGGCAACCCAGGACACATCGCCCAGGACATTCGGCTCGTTCAGGTTGAGGTAGATGTCGGTGCCGTTGACGAGACCGGGTGCATCCTCCGCAATCTGAACGGTTCGCCAAGGCGTGTTGAACGGCGCCCGCTTCTTCACCTTCGGCCCGTCCGAGCGCGGAGCGAGATCCGCCTCGAGGACATTGCCCCTTTTAAGGAGGAGCGACATGCCGGAATAATCGACCAGTGCCGCTTCGTGGATGGCAATATGGTCGCCGGACCCCAGCTCGAAGGTCACTGGCGTATGCACCATCTGCATCCCTGACACCGGCGTCGTCTCGTAGAGATACTCGTAGCGGTTCCACAGCCGCGCCCCGATATGGAAGGCCGTCGTGTCTTCGGCCGGGATACGGAACTCCGTCAGCTCGTCGGTGATCGCAAGCTCTCCGCGTAAGGAGCGCTGTTTCGGGAACTCGTAGCGGAATCCGATGCCGTCATCGAAAGCACGGAACCGTACATCGAAGCTCCGGCGCTCGTCGTCGGCGTCGCGGAAGGTGACGACCATTTCGTTATGGTGGTCACGGACGAAACGCCGCTCGCCCCAAGGCTGTTCCCACGTCTCGTCATGGCTGTTGGTGCTCTTCTGGCCGATCAGCAGGCCATCCTTGAACTGCTGGTGATCGGCGAAGCGCATGCCGAGGCGCGAGGGCTCGATCACGGCTTCACCCTCGAAGGTGACTTCGTACATCGGCTCGCCATAGGCGTTCGTGAAAGCGGTGATCTCGATATCGCCGTCCGGCGAGGTCACCGAATAGCTGACGTCGCGATCGAAACTGATCGGTGGAATTTCGTCGACCGCATGCGCCAGTCCCAGCGCTGAAGCGGTTATCATCATAGTGCGGAACATCGTTGGTCCCTCCCTAGCTGCGCGCCCGGTGGCTTAGCGGCCTGCGCTGGATTTCACCAGCACGGGACGCATTTAACTCACCGACAGCTTTCGTTGACGCAAGCGGCGCCTCCTCGCAAGTTCCACCGCGCTAGGGAGTACCACAACAATGACCAGACATATGGCCGCTTTCGCCGCGAGCCTTCTCGCCGCCACCGCAATGACCGCTGCAGCATCGGCCCAGGTCTCGAAGGACCTCGACAGGCCCGTGGAAGACGACGTCATCTATTTCATGCTGCCGGACCGCTTCGAGAATGGTGACCCGTCGAACGACACGGGCGGCATGGACGGGGGGCGGCTGGAGCACGGCTTCGATCCGACCCACAAGGGCTTCTATCACGGCGGCGATCTCAAGGGTCTGACCGCGCGGCTCGACTATCTCGAAGGCATGGGCGTCAACGCGATCTGGCTCGGCCCGATCTACAAGAACAAGCCTGTCCAGGGCGGAGAAGGTGTCGAGAGCGCAGGCTATCACGGCTACTGGATCACCGATTTTCTCGATGTCGATCCGCATCTTGGCACCCGCGAAGACCTCGAGGCGTTCGTCGATGCTGCCCATGCGCGCGGCATGAAGGTGATCCTCGACATCATCACCAACCACACCGCCGACGTCATTCAGATGCGCGAATGCCATGACCCGGAATATGACGGCGACGATCCGGTCGAGGGTTTCTGCCCTTATCGCAACCTTGCGGATTACCCCATGACCACTCGGGGCCCGGCCACCGGCGAGACCATCAATGAAGGCTTCATGGGGCTCGATATTCAGACCGAGGAGAATTTCGCCCGGCTGGAGCGCGCGGACTGGGCCTACACGCCGTTCGTTCCCGAGGCCGAGGCGAACGTGAAGAACCCGGCTTGGCTCAACGACCCCATCCACTACCACAATCGCGGTAATTTCACCGATCCGGGCGAGACCTTCCTGTTTGGCGATTTCTTCGGCCTCGATGATCTGATGACGGAGGACCCGGTGGTCATCAACGGGATGATCGAGATCTTCGGCTCGTGGATCGAAGATTTCGGGATCGATGGCTTCCGCATCGACACTGCGCGGCATATCCAGCCGAGCTTCTGGCGGGCTTTCGTCCCCGCCATGCTCGAGAAGGCAGAGGGCATCGGCAAGGAAAACTTCTACATCTTCGGCGAGGTCTTCGACCCCGACCCGGCAGCCCTTGCCCGGCACACCTGGGACGATCGCTTCCCGGCGACCCTCGATTTCGCCTTTCAGGACGCCGTCCGTGACGTGGTGGCGGAAGGCGAGGGCACCCGCCGCCTTGCCCGCCTGTTCGAAGCCGATACGCTTTACCGGGGCGGCCGCGCCGCGGCGCGCAGGCTGCCGACCTTCCTCGGCAACCACGATATGGGCCGGTTCAGCCAGTTCATTCGAGAAGCCAACCCGGACGCATCGGAGGAGGAGATGCTGGCCCGCCTCAAGGTGGCGCATGTCCTGCTGATGACCGCTCGCGGTGTGCCGACGCTCTATTCAGGCTCGGAGCAGGGCTTCGTCAGCGACGAGGGCGACCAGGGCGCACGCGAGGACATGTTCGAAAGCCAGGTCGCGATCTACAACGACAACGATCTCCTGGGCACCGATGCCACCACGGCGGAGGACAATTTCGACACTGGGCACCCGCTTTACCTTTTCATCCGGGACCTCGTGGACATTCGCAAGAACAACGAAGCTCTCCGGCACGGCAGGCAGGTCACGCGATTCGAAGAAGTTAATGGCGGTCTCTTCGCATTTTCACGCCTCGGTAAGGATGGCTCGGAAATCCTCACCGTCATCAATGCAGGCACGGAAGACCGCACCGAACAGATCCGCGTTCAGCCCGAAAGCAGTGAATGGTCTAGCCTTTTAGGATCCTGCGGAAATCTGGCGCAGGCTCAGGCGAGTTATCGCGTCACCGTTCCGGCGCTTTCGGCTGTGATTTGTAAGTCACAGTCGTGAATTCGATCCATGACGAAGCGCACCCAAACGCTTGCGATTGATTAACGATCTGGGCAACGATCTCCGACGGGCAAGCCGAGCGCAGTTTCGGCATGCACTGCTAGGGAGGACATCGATGCCCAAATTGAATCGCAAAGCGATGCTGCTTTGCTGTGCCGCACTTCCGGCACTCGCCATTTCCACTTCTTATGCTCAGGACGACGTCGACGACGATAGCGATGTCATCGTCGTTCGCGGCATCAAGAAATCCATCCAGGACTCGCTCGATACCAAGCGCGAATCCAACTCGATCGTCGAGGCCATCTCGGCAGAAGACATCGGCCGTCTGCCGGACGTCTCGATCGCCGACTCGCTGGCGCGCCTTCCGGGCGTGACCGCCCAGCGTGTCCGTGGCCGCGCGCAGCAGATCTCGATCCGCGGCCTCGGCCCGGACTTCTCGATCGCGCTCCTCAATGGCCGTGAGCAGGTGTCGGCCGGCAACAACCGCGGGATCGAGTTCGACCAGTTCCCGTCGGAGCTCATCGCCCAGGGCCTCGTCTACAAGACCCCTGACGCAACGCTCGCCGCCACCGGCATCGCCGGCGCGGTCGATCTGCGCACGGCGCGTCCGCTCGACTACTCCGAGCGCAAGATCAACGCGAACTACCGCTACGTCTTCAATGACCAGGACCAGCTCAACCCCGATTTCGACCGTGATGGCTACCGCCTGTTCGGATCGTATATCGATCAGTTTGCTGACGGCCGCTTCGGTGTGTCGCTCGGCGTCACGGTCCAGTCGAACCCGACGCAGTTCATCTCGCGGGAGCTGAAGACGAATCGCTTCCAGGTCGCCACCGACCCGGCCACCGGCCTCGTCTACCCCTCGGACAACCCGCGCTTCGGCGCCGTCAGCCGCGACTTCGAGCGCACCTCGGTCGCCGGTACGCTGCAATGGCAGCCGAACGACCGTTTCGAGACGGTCGTGGACGCGTTCTATACGGATACGGAAGACCAGGGCATCTTCCGGGGTGTTGAAACCCCGATCGCCAGCTGGTCGGGCGCGCAGTTCAACCAGACCACCGGCAACGGCGTCTTCGCTGATACGGCCAGCTTCGATGCTGTCGTTCCGATCCTGCGGACCGATACGGAAGGCAACACCGCCGAGATCACGTCGCTGGGCTGGAATACCACTTTCGCGGCAACCGAGCGCCTGAGCTTCATGCTCGACGTCAGTCGTTCGGAACTCGACCGCAACGACATCGACTACGAGTCCTACGCAGGAACCGGCCCGGCCCGTTCGGGTGCGCAGGACAGCCTGACGTTCAACCTCCGCGACGATGGCGACTTCCAGGTCTTCCACCAGCTCGACTACACCGATCCGGGCACGGTGCTGCTCACCGACCCGGGCGGATGGGGCCAGGTCGGCTTCATCAAGGAGCCGAAGATCGAGGACGAGCTGAACCAGATTCGCCTCGAGGCCGACTATGCCCTCGAGAAAGGTCCGTTCTCGAACCTGAAACTCGGCTATCTCTACACGGAGCGTGAGAAGAACTTCGACTCGAATGAAGCCTTCCTCCGTGCCTCGGCCGCGTTCACAAATGGCTCGCTCGCCATCCCGAGCAACTCGATCGTTGGCGAGACGGACACCGGTAGCCTCGGTTTCGACATCATTGCCTATGATCCGTCGAGCTTCCTGACCGATGGCACCTATGACGTGGAGAAGGCGACCTTCGACACTGAGTGGACCGTCGAGGAAGAGGTCAACACCTTCTACGCCATGCTCGATGTCGACCACATGCTGGGCGCGATGCCGCTGCGCGGTAATATCGGCTTCCAGTATGTCGAGACCGAGCAGGCATCGACCGGCACCCTCGCAGGTGCGGGTCTCCAGACGATCGAGGACGACTACTCGGACTTCCTGCCGAGCATGAACCTCGCTCTTGAAGTGGCCGAGGACACGTTCCTCCGCTTCGCCGCTGCCAAGTCGATCACGCGGGCGCGTCTCGACCAGCTGGCCGCAAACCAGAGCCTGAACCTCAACCCGCAGGTCTGCCAGGATACCTCCACGCCGAACGACGGTATTCCGGATACTTTTGACGCGAACGAGTTCAGCATACCGACTAACCCGTGCTTCAGCACCGGTGGCGGCAACCCCTACCTGCAGCCCTATGAGTCGGTCAGCTTCGACCTGTCCTTCGAGAAGTATTTCTCATCGGCCACGGCATTCGCCTTTGCTGTCTTCCACAAGGATCTCAGCGACTGGGTCATCGACTTCAACACGGTTGCGGACCTGACCCAGCAGATCGAGGCCCGCGGTGCCGGCGCCTTCCTCGACGCCAACCCGCAAACAGCGATCGGTGTCGTGAACGGTCCGGTGAACTTCGCCGAAGGTTCGATCTCGGGTTTCGAAGCGACCTTCCGATCGTCTCTCGGGGACTTCTTCCCGGCGCTCGAAGGCTTCGGCTTCAACGCCAGCTACACCTATGCTGACAACCAGCTCGAGGACCAGAACGGCGACACCACGCCGATCCCGGGTTACTCGGAATCGATCTGGTCCGGCGACATTTACTACGAACGTTATGGCTGGCGCGCGCGCCTCAATGCCCGGAATCGTTCGGAATTCCTGTCGGAAGTCCAGAACTTCGACGGCTCGCTCTCCGGTGCTGACGCACAGGCGGAGACGATCCTCGACGCCCAGATCGGCTACGACTTCGACTCCGGTCCTCTGGAGGGCTTCGGCATCCTCCTCGAGGCCTACAACATCACGGACGAGCCGTTCGTCACGCAGAACGACCTGTTCCTGAACCAGGATCCGGCCCAAGGTCAGATCGGGACCTTCCCGAGCCGCTACGAAAACTACGGCACGACCTTCAACCTGACGATCCGCAAGGAGTTCTAAGAACTCCGGCGTGAGGATCAGCTTCACTTCGAGCCCGCCAGGAGGTCGCACTCCTGGCGGGCTTTTTCATGCTAGGATAGAACGGACTGGCCGCGGACGCGTGGTTCACGGAGGGAAGTGCAGATGACGAGGCAGCCGATCGAGCGCGTACTGATCGTCGGCGGCGGAACGGCCGGATGGATCGCTGCCGCTGCCATGTCGAAGCTCCTGCCCGAGAGCATCGGGATCGAGCTCATCGAGAGCGATGCCATCGGCACCGTCGGCGTTGGCGAAGCGACGATCCCACAGATCCGTAGGCTGAACATGATGCTCGGCCTCGACGAAGCCGAATTCGTCCGTGAGACGAAAGGCACTTTCAAGCTCGGCATCGAATTCAACAATTGGGGCGGGAAGGGCGACAGCTACATTCACACCTTCGGCGACGTCGGGATGCCCTTCGCCGGCCTTGGCTTTCACCACTACTGGCTTCGTGCGAGGGCGGAAGGGTCTAACGCTGACCTTTGGCAATACTCCCTGCACAAGAAGGCGTGCGACGAGCGCAAATTCGCGCCCATGGAGCGGGTCGGCCGGACGCCGATGACTGGGCTTGCCTACGCCTTTCATTTCGACGCCGGGCTCTACGCGAAATACCTCCGTCGCTACGCAGAACAGCGCGGCGTCATCCGTACCGAAGGCAGGATCAGCAAGGTCGAACTCGATGGCGAAACCGGCCGCATCGCCAGCGTCACCCTCGAAAACGGTGCGACGCGCGCCGCCGATCTCTTCATCGACTGCTCGGGTTTCCGCGGCCTTCTCATTGGCGAGGCGTTGGGCGTCGGCTATCGTGACTGGTCACAATGGCTGCCCTGCAACCGCGCCGTGGCCGTCCCCTGCGCGCGCACCGAGCCTCTCCTTCCGTATACGAAGGCCACCGCCCATGACGCAGGCTGGCAGTGGCGCATCCCGCTCCAGCACCGAACCGGCAACGGCCATGTGTTCTGCGACAGTTTCACGACCGAGGACGCTGCGACTGAAACGCTTCTCGCCAATCTCGATGGCGAGCCGCAGGCCGAGCCGCGCCCGCTGCGCTTCACCACGGGGCGCCGCGAGGCTTTCTGGCACAAGAACTGTGTCTCGATCGGCCTTTCCAGCGGCTTCCTCGAGCCGCTCGAATCGACCTCGATTCACCTCATCCAGTCCAACGTCTCGCGCCTGATCGAGCTCTTTCCCGACAAGTCCTTCCGTAAAGAGACGATTGGCGAGTACAACCGTCTCGTCGGCAAGGAGTATGAGCTGATCCGCGACTTCCTCGTCCTCCACTACCACCAGACCCAGCGTGAGGACACCGAGTTCTGGCGTTATTGCAAGAACATGGAGGCGCCCGACAGCCTCAAGGAGAAGATGGGCCTCTTCGCTGCATCAGGTGTGATCTTCCGCGAGGCTGATGATCTTTTCCGCGAAGCAAGCTGGCTGCAGGTGATGATCGGCCAGAACCTGATGCCCGAAGGCTACCATCCCATGGCAGACCGTCCGTCCAAGGACCAGCTGCGAGAGTTCCTCGCCAGCGTCGAGCGCATTATCGGCCAGGCTGTCGATGCCCTGCCGGACCACGCCGATTTCATCGCTCAGAATTGCGCGGCAGGCGCATAACGCTCGACGAATTCCTGATGCGTTGGCATCGCCGCAGCTGCCTCGCGCACCGCACGGCGCACATCCTTGAGCCGCTCCGCAGCGGGAACGCCTTCGCGCAGCTCCGTCATTACTGGCGCACGCTCGGGCAAGATCCCCTGGCCGAGATAGACCGCCAGCCAGCTCGGGTTGCGGAAAAGCTCGCCGTCATGGGCGACGATCATTCCGTAATTCGTAAACTGATCGATCTTGTATTGCAGCGTATCCGGGATCTCCATGTGCGCGCAGTAGCGCCACAGCTCGCTGTCCCGGCGCTCCGTCGCGACATAGTGCAGGATCAGGAAGTCCCGGATGCGCTCATATTCCTGCACCGTCAGGCGGTTGTATTCCTGGGCGAGAAGCGGCGACATCTGCTTGTCCGGGAACAGCGCCAGCAGGCGCATGATTCCATATTGGATCAGGTGGAGGCTGGTCGATTCAAGAGGTTCCATGAACCCTGCGGACAGGCCCACGGCAACAACATTCCGATGCCAGAATTTCCGCCTGCGTCCTGTGGTGAACCGCAGGGTGCGCACATCCGCCATCGGCTCGCCATCGAGACTGGCCAGCAGCGTCTTCGCCGCCTCCTCCTCGGAGATGAAGGCATCGCAGTGGACATAGCCGTTCCCTGTCCGGTGCTGGAGGGGGATGCGCCACTGCCAGCCCGCCTCCCGCGCCGTGGCGCGCGTATAGGGGATCATCGGTCCTGACTTTGCGCAGGGAACAGCCACGGCCCTGTTGCAGGGGAGCCAGTGCGACCAGTCTTCATATCCCGTGTGAAGAGCACCCTCGATCAGCAGCCCGCGAAAGCCCGAGCAATCGACGAAAAAATCAGCCTCGATCTCTCGTCCGTCTTCCATCGTCACGGATCGGACAAAGCCGTTTTCAGGATGGAGACTGACCTTGCCGATCCGGCCCTCATGCCGCGTCACGCCCCGTTCTTCGGAGAACTTGCGCAGATAGGCCGCGTAAAGGACAGCGTCGAAATGATAGGCGTAGTCGAAGGTCGCCTGGATCTGGCGCCGGTCACGCGAAGGGTGGGCGAACTTGCCCGCCTCGGCGGCGCCCCAGCCCATGGAGTAGTTGTCGATCTTCTCGGCACGGCCGGCCAGGTATTCGCGCATCCAGTAGTGGTAGAACGGCACCTGGTCGAATTCGGCCCCATGCTGACCAAAGGGGTGGAAATAGGCGTCACCCTTCCTTGCCCAGTCTACAAACTCGATGCCGAGCTTGAACGAGCCCTGGGTCTCCTTGAGGAATGTCTGCTCGTCGATCCCGACGCGTTCGTTGAAATAGCGGATCGGCGGGATGGTCGCTTCCCCGACGCCGACCGTGCCGATCGCCTCGCTCTCGACAAGCATGATCTGCGATGAGCGCCCGATCGCGGAGGACAGCGCTGCAGCCGTCATCCAGCCGGCTGACCCGCCGCCAATGATTGCGATCCTGTCGAGCTTCCGGCCCATGCCCTGCCTCCTGCGCGGTGGGCCTTCATCATGGCGGTCGTGGGAGGACGAAACAAGGCAAAGCCAAGCCCCGCAGGCGGTCTTGTCGCCGCGCTGCGGCTATGGTGAGGAAGGTCGTGCCTGACCGTTTCGCGCTCCACCCTTCGCTCTCGATCTCCGTGCAGGAGATCGGCGTGGAGCGTGCGCCGCTGGTGGTCATCGACAACGCTTTCGAGACGCCCGAGGCGCTCGTCTCCCTCGCCCACAAGGCAGGCTTTGTGAGAATCGAGGGGAGCGGCAACCACTTCCCCGGCGTCCGCGCGCCTGCGCCAGGCGCCTATGCCGAGGCGATGCAGCGCCTGCTCGAGCCGCACCTGCCCGCCTTTGGTCTCGAGCCCGGAGCCCAGCCGAGGGTGGCCCTCAATGCGATCCAGATGGTGACAACCGCCGGGAAAGATCTCGCCCTCCCGCAGAAGGTCCCTCATTTCGACACGTTCGAGACGCAGCAGGTAGCGCTGCTCCAGTACCTGACCGAGGACGATAAGGGCGGCACGGACTTTTACCGCCACCGCTCGACCGGCTTCGAGAGAATTTCCAAGGAGCGCTTCCGGCCCTACACCCATACGCTCGTCCAGGAGATTCAGAAGGTGGGCCAGCCCCAGGGATATATGAGGGGTTCGGATCAGTTCTTCGAGCGTATCGCCCATGTCGAGCCGCGCTTCAATCGCGTGATCGCCTATTTCTCGAACAGCCTCCACTCCGGCCATATCATGGGAGAAGGACCGTTTCCGGACGATCCCCGCTTGGGGAGGCTCATGGCGACGGTTTTCCTGAACTACCGCTCCTGAGTTGGCCAGCCGCTCAAAAGCCCGTGTGCCTTTCGCTGGAATGCAGGCTATCCATGCACTCGCCGTGCTATGCGTGAAGATTCGCGACTACAGTCGCAAGGCCCGCCCGCGGTGCGCCGGAACCGATGGCCGCTTCCGGTCTGTTCGCTTCGATGCTGAAGGTGACGCCGCAGATCCCGGGGAAATGCCGGGGCTCGCGGCGTCGATGTCGACCAGCGGATGCGCGAACGCATTCGCCGGGCGGCTCAGGCGGTCAGCGCGGCCTTCGCTTGCTGGTACTCGGCAGCCAGACGGTCCACCACCGATGCGACGGTGCCGACGGTTTTCACGCTGCCGATTCCCTGGCCTGCGCCCCAGATGTCCTTCCAGACCTTGGCCGAACCCTCGCCGCCGGACTTGAAGTCCATCTTCGAGGGGTCCGCCTCGGGAAGGTTGTCCGGATCCATGCCCGCCGCGCGGATCGACGACTTCATGTAGTTGCCGTGAACGCCCGAGAAATAGTTCGTGTAGACAATGTCTTCCATGTCGCCTTCCACGATACCCTTTTTATACGGGTCGGGAGCATTGGCTTCCTCGGTCGCGATGAAGGCCGAGCCGATATAGGCCGCATCCGCGCCTGCCGCCTGCGCCGCGAGGATTCCTGCTCCTGTGGCGATGGCACCGGAGAGAAGGATCGGGCCATCGAACCATTCGCGCACCTCGGCGACAAAGGCGAAGGGCGATAGCGTGCCCGCGTGGCCGCCAGCCCCGGCAGCGACGAGGATCAGGCCATCGGCGCCTTTCTCGACCGCTTTCTTCGCGAAGGTGTTGTTGATGACGTCGTGGAAGCAGAGCCCGCCATAGCTCTGGGTCGCCTCGAAAACCTCGGGCCGCGCGCCGAGCGAGGTGATCGCGATCGGCACCTCGTGCTTCACCGTCACTTCGAGGTCATGCATCAGCCTGTCATTCGAGCGGTGGACGATGTGGTTCACGGCGAAGGGCTTGCCGACTTTCTTGATCTCGTCGATCCACTCGGTCAGCATCTCGGCGGGCCTTGCATTGAGGGCAGGGAAGGAGCCGATGATCCCGGCCTCGCACTCGGCCTTCACCAGCTTCGGTCCTGACACGATGAACATCGGTGCCGCGACCACCGGCACCTTTTGTTTCGAGATCATGTCCTTGAAATGCTTCCGCGCTTCGGCGGGCGAACGTTTGGCCACGGGAGGTCCTCCTGTGTGGGTGTTGTCGTTGTTGCCGGGGACAGTTCCCGATAGGGGCGAGGCCGTCAACGCAGCGCGTGCGCCTTCCGCAAGTTTCACCGTCGGCAACAGGGCTCTTTGCTTGACTCCCGCGCCGTCCAGCCGTAGCTGCCGCCCTTCGCCGGTGCACCAGAACTCCGGGCCAAAAAGGCAAAGTCTCAAAACCAACTACGAGAACTTAGCGGAGAAGCCATGAGCTACGCAGTGATCAAGACGGGCGGTAAGCAATACCGCGTGAAAGCCGGCGACGTCATCGCCGTCGAAAAACTGGCCGGTGAAGCCGGCGACAAAATCAAACTCGACCAGGTTCTGATGGTCGGCGGCGACAAGGTCAAAATTGGCGCCCCCCTCGTCGATGGTGCCTCGGTCGAGGCGGAAATTCTCGAGCAGATGCGCGACAAGAAGATCATCGTCTTCAAGAAGCGCCGTCGCCAGAACTACCGCCGCAAGAAGGGTCACCGTCAGGAGCTGACGACCCTGAAAATCAACAGCATCAACGCGTAAGACGCGAGGGTATTGAGAGATGGCACACAAGAAAGCAGGCGGCTCGTCACGGAACGGTCGCGACTCCGCAGGCCGCCGCCTCGGCGTCAAGAAATATGGTGGTGAAGCCGTCGTCCCCGGCAACATCATCGTCCGCCAGCGTGGCACGAAAATCTTTCCGGGCGACAATGTTGGCCTTGGCAAGGACCACACGATCTTTGCCAAGATCGCAGGCCGCGTGAAGTTCCGCACGATCAAGGACGACCGCAAGGTCGTCTCCGTCGAGCCGGCGCAAGCCGCCGAGTAACGCTCTCCGGTCCGTCATCTCGGCCGGAGCGCAACCGCGCAAAGAGCCGGGACCCGTGGACCGGAAGCCGGGCGGCAGGCGCCGCGCTTGCATCGGAGCCGCTGGTCCCTGGGTCACGGATGAGCCTTTGGCCTTCCGGGATGACGAGGAAAGGACCATGCCGCACACCATACGAACGGAACGTTTGGTCCTTCGACCAGCAGGCCTGCGCGGTGCGCGGGCCTTTTGGCATGAGGTCCGCGGCTGGGACGTGCTCGGCAACACTAGCGCCTGGCCCTATCCGCTCAGCTACGCCCATACCGTCTTCATGCTCAGGAAGGCCTGGCTCGAGGATGAGGGCGCCTACGTTTTCTACCCGACACTCGCAGGCCGCCCCATCGGCTCGATCGGGCTTCACCGCCAGACCGAAAGCGTTTTCTCGCTCGGCTACATGCTTGGGCGGGAACACTGGGGGCGGGGCTACGCCACGGAGCTCGTTCGCGCCATGACCCGCTTTGGCTTCCGTCAGCTCCGTCTCGAGCAGATCACAGCCGACGTTGCGGTCTGGAACAGTGGCTCGCGGCGTGTGTTGCTGAAGAACGGCTTCCGTCCCACCGGGCGCACCTTTGCGGGTTACTCGCAGGCTCACCGCCGCGAGATCGCCCATGATAGCTTCGTCCTCGATCTGGTGGATATTCACTGATGAAATTTCTCGACCGTACAAAGATCTATGTGAAGGCTGGTGATGGCGGCAATGGCGCGCATTCCTTCAGACGCGAGAAGTATATTGAGTTCGGTGGCCCTGACGGCGGTGACGGCGGCAAGGGCGGTCACGTCATTGCGCGGGCTACGGACGACCTCAACACGCTGATCGACTACCGCTACCAACAGCATTTCAAGGCCCAGAACGGCAAGGGCGGGCAGGGCCGCCAGCGAACCGGCGCAGGCGGCGACGACGTGGTCATCCTCGTTCCCACCGGCACCGAGATCTACGAGGAAGACGAGGAAACCCTCATTGCCGATCTCGACCGTCCGGGTAAGGAAGTCCTCCTTGCCAAGGGCGGCAATGGCGGCTGGGGCAACCTCAGGTTCAAGTCGTCGACCAACCAGGCCCCGACCCGCGCCAATCCCGGCCATCCGGGGGAGGAGCGCACCGTCTGGCTGCGCCTCAAGCTGCTTGCGGATGTCGGCCTTGTCGGCCTGCCCAATGCGGGCAAGTCCACTTTCCTTTCCGTCGTTTCGGCGGCCAAGCCGAAGATCGCGGATTATCCGTTCACGACTCTTGTTCCCCAGCTGGGCGTCGTCCGCCTGGGGCCGGGGCAGAGCTTCGTCCTCGCGGATATCCCCGGCCTCATCGAGGGCGCCCATGAAGGCGCGGGAATCGGCGACCGGTTCCTCGGTCATGTGGAGCGCTGCGCGGCCCTGATCCATCTCGTCGATGCGGGTGCGGAGGATGTTGTCGCTAACTACAAGACCGTGCGCCGCGAACTCGAAGCCTATGGCCATGGCCTGACAGACAAGCCAGAAGTCCTCGTCCTCTCCAAGGCCGACACGGTTCCGCAGGATGAGTTGGAAGCAAAGCGCAAGGCCCTCGCCGAGGCCGCCGGCCGCGACGTCTACGTCATCTCCGCCGTCGCCCAAGAAGGCATCGACCCCGTGTTGAGAGAAGCCTGGGACAAGTGCAGCCACCTCAAGCCCTCCCAGGATGCTCCGGAGCCGGAGGAAGAGAGCGAGGACGACGGCTGGCAGCCCGAGCTTTGATCCGCCATCGTCCCGGTTTGGCCGGGGCTCGCCTTCCAAAGCCATGGGGAGCACTGTTGGGTTCCGGGCTCAGGCGTCGCCTGCCCCGGCATGACAGGACTCGGCGCGGGCGGCAGGGCCGTCGCATTCAGGAGCCGGGTGCCGCGGCGGGGCCGTGGAAAGCGCCTTGGCGTGGCCGACGGCCGGAGAGTGCGTCCCGGTTCTCCGATCGAGACGCCTACGTCTGAAAGTCAGTGTGCAGAGGCCCGCCTCAGACGGGCACTTCCGGCGAGAACTGCCCGTGTTTCCGGTAGCGGAACAGGTAGGTCGGCAGGATCGCGTCCAGTGTCTCCGGCTCGATCCCGAGATCGGCGAAGGTCTTTACGCCCTCACCCACGACGTTGTCCTTCCTGAGAAGCTTCACCTGATCGGCCGTGATCGGAGCTTCCACGAAGGGGAGCCTGCTTGCAAGGCTTCCCGCCGCGCCCATCGCTTCTGCCACCGGCCAAGGCACGGGCACCAGAAGGCGTCGGCGGTCGATGATCTTCAGCATCAGCTCGAGGCATTCCTTGAAGGTCAGGATTTCCGGCCCGCCAAGCTCGTAGATCTCGCCAGCGGGTGCTTCGCCGTCGATCAGTTTCACGATCGCATCGGCGACGTCGTCCACATAGACCGGCTGGAACCTTGTCTTGCCGCCCCCGATCAGGGGCAGGACAGGCGAGATTCGCGCCATGGCGGCGAACTTGTTGAAGAACTCGTCCTGCGGCCCGAACACGATTGACGGGCGGACGATCGAAGCGGCCGGCACGTTCCTACGCACAGCTTCCTCGCCCTCGCCCTTGGTCCGGGCGTAGTCACTGTCGGAGTCCTTGTCGGCGCCGATCGCCGAGACATGCACGAGGTTCGTGATGCCTTCTCGCGCGCATTCTTCGGCGACGAATTCCGCGCCCTTCGCCTGCACCGTGTCGAATTTCTGCTTCCCTTTCGGGGCGAGGATGCCGACCAGGTTCACGCAGGCGTCCGCGCCCGCCAGCGCATCGGCGACGGAGTGGCGGTAACGGATGTTCGACTGGAACAGGTGGATCTGCCCGACGACACCCATCGGCTGCAGGAACACCGCCTGGTGCGGATGGCGCACGGCGGCACGCACGCGGTGCCCGCGTTTTGCCAGCTCCCGCACCACATGCCGGCCCAGGAAGCCCGATGCTCCGAACACCGTCACCAGTTTCGCCATTTGGTCTTCTCCTCGAAGGGTCTTCTCGGCTCGCCCGATAGGGCATGGGAAGCCTTTTGCCCAGACCGCTCACATCTTTCTTGACGGCCTATCGGGTGAGAAGTTATGGCGCGCCTTCCTCACCAGCCCAGGTGGCGGAATTGGTAGACGCGCCAGCTTCAGGTGCTGGTGTCCGTATGGACG
Organism: Parvularcula lutaonensis; assembly: GCF_014651915.1. Taxonomy (GTDB): domain Bacteria; phylum Pseudomonadota; class Alphaproteobacteria; order Caulobacterales; family Parvularculaceae; genus Parvularcula; species Parvularcula lutaonensis. The sequence continues at coordinate 1,340,718 of NZ_BMXU01000001.1, read as the reverse complement.
TGGAGGTTCGAGTCCTCTCCTGGGCACCATTTTCCTCTGGCCTGCCGCTTCGCGATTTGTGGCCGTGCGGCTCGAGGTCAGACCTTTCATCCGAACCAAGCAAATGGCCCGCTTCTGGCGGGCTTTTTTTGGCCAGCTCTGAGGTTCCCTCTCACTAGAACAGTGCGTTGAAGGAATACCTTCACTTCTCGCTCCCGGGGATGTACCGTGCGAACGGGCATTTTGGGGCATTCTCATGAACATGCGTCCGGCGGCGCTCTTTCTCGTCCTTGCGCCGTGGACGCCGCTGGCTGCCAAATGGGCCGAGGCGCGGTCGGAGAATTTCGTCTTCGCGGGACAGGTTTCAGAGGAGCAGGCGGTCCAGCTGGTCCGTGAGCTCGAGCTCTACCGCTTCGCGGTGCTGAGCCTTCTGCGGTATGACACCGGCCCCGAGGTCCATCCGGTCGAGGTCTTCGGAATCCGGGGGCAGCGCGGGATGGAGAAGCTCTCTGGCTCGCGCGGCATCGCAGGCGTCTATCGTCAGGCCACGGATGGCCCGGTCTTCCTTCTCGATACCCGCGATGGCCTCGATCCCGGTGAAGATTCCCGAAGCACGGCGCTTCACGAATTCGCCCACCACATCATCAACTCGAAGTCAGCCCAGTTCATTCCCCGCTGGTACAATGAGGGTTTCGCTGAATTCCTGTCGAGTTTTCGCGCGGACGGCGATGTGGTGACGCTCGGTACACCGCGGATCAGTTTCGCGAACAGCCTGCGCTATGGCGACTGGATGCCCTGGGAGGAGGTCTTCGGCGCAGTGGTGCGGTATCCGGACTGGTCGAGTTCGAGCCGGATATACTGGCCGGGATATTTCTACGGGCAGAGTTGGCTGGCCGTGCACTATATTCAGTTCACCCCGGAGATGAGCGGCAAGTTCGGCAACTACCTCGCGCTCATCAACAACCGGGTCGATGGTGTCGAGGCTTTCGAAAAAGGCTTCGAAATCACGCTCGACGCGTTCGAGAAGGACATCCGGCGCTACTTCAACCGCGACAACTACCCGATCACGCAGCTACGCTTCGCCGACAGCTTCCCGGAGCCGGACATTGCGGTCCGCACACTGACACCCGGCGAAACGCTGCGGGCCCAGCTCCGGGCGATGTCGGCTTTCGTGAGCGGTGCCGATGAGCGGCACCAGCGGTGGATGGAGCGCCAGCTGGAAAAGTCGTTGGCGCAGGACGGGAAAACGATGGAGGTCCTCGACGGCTACCTCGCCCTCAGCATGGCGCGCGACGACCATGACGCTGCCGTGGCCTGGGGCGAGGAAGCCCTGGCGCTCTATCCCGGCGAGCCAAGGGCGCTGCGGATTGCCGGCGATGCCCATTTCCACCGCTACCAGGCCGCCGCGGCGGATGATGAGAAAGAAGCCGACAGGCAGGACCTCATCAAGGCGCGCCGTCTGTTTGCGGAGCAACTCGCGGTCGACCCGAAGAACCCGACCGCCAATGCGCATTACGTCGAAACCTTCACACTGCTCGGTCACCGGCCCGACCAGCTCGCGATGGATGCGGCCGCGTTCAACATCTCGCTGCGGCGCAATGCTTCGTTCACGGACACGCACCTGACTGCTGCGGAGCTCTACCTGCTCGGCGGCTTCGCCGAAGCAGCCTGCGAGCGGGTCCGGCTGATCGAGCCGTGGCTGGTGCCGCCCCGGGACACCGATCCGGACCCGGTGAAGGAAGCCTGGGAAAAGTTCGAGGCCCGGCTGGACAAGGTGCGTGAGCAGCTTCCGGCAGGGTGCCTGGCTGCCTAGTAGCCCCGCTCGATGTCGATGTCGCTCCTCAGGGTCCCGTCGAGGAACCCAGGCAGTTTGTCCCTGAAGGCCGCGAGGGTGTCCTCTTCCCGCGTGACGCCTGAGACGTGGGATGTGACCACCACGTCCGGATGCTCCCAGGCCCAGTGATCCTCCGGCAGGGGTTCCTCAGCAAAGACATCGAGCACCGCCTTGCGCACCGCGCCCCTGGCAAGCGCCGAGCGGAGTGCGATTTCATCGACGGTGGCGCCGCGGCCGACATTGATGAAGAGGCCTGATTGCATCCGCCCAAGGACGTTCTCGCCGATCACCCCTTTCGTGCCGGGGGCTAAGGGCAGGGCGGCGATGGCGATGTCCGCGGCCTCGAAGGCTTCGAGCGGTGAAGTCCTTGTGAAGCCTCCCGCCGGTTTGCCGCTGCGGGAGTAGCCGATCACTTCCTTCGCCAGCGGCGCGATCGCCGTGGCCATGGCGCTACCGATCGCGCCGGTGCCGATGATCGCGACGCTCCGATCGAAGAGGAAATGCGGCTCGCCCTCGGATTGCGACCAGCGGTGGTCGCGCTGCATCGTGGCGCGCTTTGCGTGAAGCTGGAGATCGGCGAGGACATAGGAGAGACAATACTCGGCCATCTGACGGCCCATGGCTCCGACGGTCTTGGTGACGATCGGAAGGCGCCGCGCCCCCTTGAGCGCTGGCGCCATGTGATCGGCCCCCGCACCAGCGAGATGGATCCAGTCATAACCCGTGACATCCTCGTCCCCCGGCGGACGGAAGGCAATCAGGACGCGGGGCCCCTCCGCCCCTTCCGTCGGCCCTCGGACAACCTTGAGCGGCGCGTCCAGCGCTTCGAGGGATCGAACGAGGTTCTCCTCCTGCGCCTCATGCACCCTGACGGTAATCGTCGCGGTCACGTTCGCCTCCTCTTGCTCCTCCGCGCAATCACCCATAGGTGCCCGCGTCCCAGCCAGAAAGGACATTCCCTTGATCTTCGACACGATCGGCATCATCGGGGTGCTCTGCATCCTCGCGGCGTATTTCCTCCTCCAGACGGAGAAGATCCGCTCGGACGAGCTGCGCTATCCTGTGCTCAACCTCGTCGGCGCGGTGCTGATCCTGATCTCGCTCATCCACACGTTCAATCTCGCAAGCTTCGTGATCGAGATCTGCTGGATCGCGATTAGCCTCTACGGCATCGCCAAGATCCTGCGCTCCCGCCGCAGCGCCTGACCTGCGAACGCTTGACGAATAGGACGTTGAGCCCGACACCCCGCCGATCAGGAACGGAGATTTCGATGGCCATCAAGCACTACCGCGGCGACCTGCCCGAGGATTTCGACTGGTCAGGTGCGCGCGATGCTTCCGTGGCGGTGGACTCGGAGACCCTCGGCCTCAACCCGCACCGCGACAGGCTTTGCGTCGTGCAGCTCAGCCTCGGCGATGGCACGGCCCATCTCGTCCAGTTTGCGCCGGGCCAGTACGAAGCGCCGCGGCTAAAGGCGCTTCTCGCCGATGAGAATGTGACGAAGCTGTTCCACTTCGCCCGTTTCGACGTAGCGGTGATGAAGGCCTATCTCGGCGTCGATACCGCGCCGGTCTATTGCACCAAGATCGTCTCGAAGCTCGTGCGCACCTATACCGATCGGCATGGCCTCAAGGATCTCGTGCGGGAGTCGGTCGGCGTCGACCTCTCGAAGCAGCAGCAGTCCTCCGACTGGGGCGCCGATGACCTCACTGACGCGCAAAAGGCCTATGCTGCGTCGGATGTCCTCTATCTCCACGATGCCAAGGACTGGCTCGACGAGCGCCTGCGGCGCGAGGGGCGGGAAGAGATCGCGGAAGCCTGCTTCCGTTTCCTGCCGACGCGCGCCGATCTCGACCTCCTGGGCTGGTCCGAGACCGATATTTTCTCCCACAGCTAAGCAGGTTTTCACGGCCTGCCCAGCGATCACGTCTTTTATCCTTAAGTTTCACGTGCCATCTAAGGCGGTACAGTGTGACACGAGAGGAGCGGCGCAGGCGGCATGGCTGAGGAACTAAGCCAGCGAAACCAACAACCTGCGCTGAGCGACGTGGCAGCCCGCGTGAGCCGTCACACCGCCGTCGTCCGGCATCTGAGGCTTGCCGTTCCCGCTCTCGCCGTCGGGCTCATCATTACTTACGCCCTTTCGGCGACCCCGCCGCAGGTCGACCGCGAGTTCATCGACCAGTTCGCCGCCATCGAGGAAACCGAGGACGGCGTGAAGCTGGCCAAGCCGCGCTATGCCGGGGAAGACCTCGAAGGGCAGCCCTTCGAGATCGCGGCGAACAGCGCCACCCGTTCCGGCGACAATGACGAGCGCGTGGGGCTTGAATTGCCTGAGGCCAGGCGGGTCCGGCCCGATGGCCAGGCGACCCTCGTGCGTGCCAGGGACGGCCTCTACGACCAGACGGCCAAGCGCGTGGACCTCAGCAATGACGTCGAGCTTGAACAACAGGGCGCTTCGGGCAGCTTCATCCTCCGCACCGATGCTGCGACCATGGATATAGAGAACCAGGTCGTCAGCTCCGAAACAGAGGTGACCGGCGAAGGCAAGGGCGGCAAAGTCCGCGCTGATCGCGGCACGCTTTACCAGGGCGAGGACCGCATCGTGCTCGAAGGCGGCGTGAAGATTACCCTTGAGCCAGCCGAGGATGACGGCGAGGAGGACGCCTCCAACGCCGAAACCGACGGTAGCTAACGAAGGACGACAGCCCGCGTGCTCATTCGCGCTCTCATCATTGCCGGCCTCCTGTTCACGGCGGCCGAGGCCCAGACGGTCAGCTTCGACCCGAACAAGCCCACCGAGGTGGATGGCGACCGCGCCGAACTCCTCGGAGGCGGCGAGCATGTCATCCTCGAAGGCAATGTCTCGATCAGCCAGCCCGGCGTGATCCTGACCGCCGACCGCATGGACGTCTTCCGCGACGCCGATGGTGATCTGCAGCGCGTCGAGGCAGCGGGGCGCGTGCGCTACGCCGCCGTCACGGGTGACGCGATTGCCGGGGACCGCGCGATCTACTTCGCGACCGAGAACCGTCTGGTGGTCCAGGGCAATGTCGTGGTCCTCCAGCAGGGCCAGGTCGCAACGGCCGAAGAGTTGACCTACAACACTGAAACCGGCGCCATGGTGATGACCGGTGGCGATGGCCGCCGCGTCCGCGGGCTCCTCCAGCAGCAGGGCGAGAGCTGATGGAAGGCAGCGTCGCGTCGAAGCTCGAAGGCACGCCCGCTCCCGACACCACGACGGGGCTCGTGGCTGAGAACCTGCAGAAGTCCTATCGCCGCCGACGGGTTGTCCACCATGTCAATTTCCGGGTCTGCCGCGGCGAGGTCGTGGGTCTGCTCGGCCCCAATGGCGCGGGCAAGACCACCTGCTTCTACATGGTCATGGGCCTCGTGAAGGCCGATGGCGGCACGATTACCATCGACGGCTACGATGTCACGGGCCTGCCGATGTACCAGCGCGCACGGCTGGGCCTCGGCTATCTTCCGCAGGAGGCCTCGATCTTTCGCGGCCTGACGGTGGAGCAGAACATCGAGGCCGTGGCCGAGCTTGCCTGGCCCAACCGGGACAAGCGCAAGGCCGTGATCGAGGAATTGCTCGAAGAGTTCCACATCACCCATGTCAGGAATTCGATGGCGACGGCGCTCTCGGGCGGTGAGAGGCGGCGCCTGGAGATCGCGCGGGCCCTGGCCACCAGTCCCGACTACATGCTGCTGGACGAGCCCTTCGCAGGCATCGATCCGCTGGCCATCGCCGACATCAAGGCCCTGATTACCCAGCTCAAAGAGCGCGGGCTCGGTGTCCTGATCACGGACCACAATGTCAGGGATACCCTCGACATCATCGACCGGGCGAGCGTCATTCATGAAGGCCGCGTGCTGTTCGAAGGCCCGCCGGACGAGGTGATCTCGAACGAAGATGTCCGCCGAGTATACTTAGGGGAAACGTATAGCGGCTAGGGTCATCCCGTCCGGGTAGGGGGTGCCGGAGGCACCGCCCGGTCGGGGGACAGCTCCATGAGCATGACGGGCCGCTTAGAGGCACGGCAGAACCAGCAGCTGACGATGACGCCGCAACTTCAGCAGGCGATCAAGCTGTTGCAGCTGTCCAATCTCGAACTGCAGGAATATGTCGAGGAGCGCCTTCTCGAGAACCCGTTCCTCGAACGCAATGAGCAAGCCGACACCGACGCAGCAGGGTCGGACGCGACCAAGGGCGAGGCCGACAGCGGTCCCGCCGATGGCAGCGACGAGCCGCCCACGGTGCAGCGCGACCGCATCCGCGAGAACGCCTCTTCTGCCGGCTCAGGTGCGGGCAATGAGGACTATGACGCGGCCGCCAATGTGACCGTCGAGAAGAGCCTCACGGAAGTCCTCAATGAGCAATTGGTGATCGCCGTGCGCGATCCCGTCGATCAGGCCCTCGGACGGTACCTCATCGACCTGATCGAGGACTCCGGATATCTCGGCACGCCCCTTGACGTGGTGGCGGAACGCCTCGGCTGCCCGGTCTCCGAGGCGGAGAGGCTCCTCCATGTCATCCAGAAGTTCGAGCCAGCGGGTGTCGGCGCGCGGACCCTGAGCGAATGCCTGCGGTTGCAGCTTGAGGACCAGGGAATTCTCGAGCGCGGGATCAGTGCCCTTCTCGACAATCTCGATCTCGTTGGTGCGCGGAAGCTCAGTGAGCTGAAGAAGAAAACCGGCCTCGACGAGGAGGGTATCGCCTCGGCCCTCGACATCATCAGGAAGCTGAACCCGAAGCCGGGCCTCGCCTATGGCGGCGACCCGGTGCAGGTGGTCGTGCCGGACGTCTATGTCTCCGAGAACACCGACGGCGGCTGGAAGGTGGAGCTCAATGCGGCCACCCTGCCCAAGGTGATTGCCAACGAAGCTTACTATGCCGAGCTTTCGCGGGAGAAGCAGGGAGAGGAATCGAGAACCTTCCTGCAGGAGCAGATCAACGACGCCAACTGGCTCGTCCGCTCCCTTGACCAGCGTGCACGGACGATCCTGAAGGTTTCCAGCGAAATCGTGCGGTACCAGGACGGCTTCTTCGCCTATGGTATCCGCCACTTGCGGCCGCTCAACCTCAAGACGGTCGCCGAGGCGATCGGCATGCATGAAAGCACGGTGAGCCGGGTGACGTCGGGCAAGTACATGCACACGCCCCGCGGGGTCTTCGAGATGAAGTACTTTTTCACGGCCGCGATCCCGTCTTCGGGCGGAGAGGTCGAATATTCGGCCGAGAGCGTTCGCCATGTCATCAAGGATCTCATCGACAAGGAAGATCCGCTCAATCCGCTCAGCGACGACCAGCTTGTCGCGGCGCTCGCTGATCTCGACATCGCGATCGCGCGGCGCACGATTGCGAAATACCGCCAGAGCCTTGGCGTGCCTTCGTCCGTGGAACGAAAGCGCGCGGCGAAGTCCGCACTGTAAGGGATATCCCGAACACAGCCTCGATTGCTGGAACCCGCGGCGCGGGAGGCCTAAGTTCGTCTCACACGAACCGCTGCGTCAGAGCGAGGAGGTAATCATGGACGTCCAAATCACCGGCAAAGGCATTGATCTCGGAGAAGCTCTCCAGGAGCATGTGCGCGATAATGTCAGCGCCGGGGTCCACAAGTATTTCGACAGGGGCGCCGAAGCGACCGTCAATTTCGGCAAGGACGGCAACCGCTTCACCACTGAGGCGATGGTACACCTCGCATCAGGGGTCTTCCTGGCAGCCAACGGGAAGGGCGACGACGCCTATGCTGCCTTCGACGAGGCGATGGAGAAGCTCGAAAAGCGCGTCCGACGCTACAAACGCCGCCTGAAGGACCACCATTCGAAGGAACGCACCCCGCTGCCCGCGGAGATGGCGTCGAGCTATGTCCTGCGCAGCCCCAATGGCTTCGACCACAGCGAGGAAGTGGGCGACGACGCCCCGCTGGTGATCGCCGAGGCGGAAACCTCGGTGCGCTCGATGACTGTCACCGACGCGGTGATGCAGCTCGATGTGGGCGAAGCACCTGTCGTTGTCTTCAGGAACGCGAAAAATGGCGCTCTTTCCGTTGTGCACCGTCGCGAAGATGGCAATATCGGATGGGTAGAGGCCGCTGCAAAAGCGTAACCTTTGGTCACTTTCGCTTGCTCCCCCGTGCCGTTATGGGACCCGCGGATGGGAGCGGGCGCCGTTTGGCACGGCTCCCGCATGAGGGGCAACGACCGCCACGCGGGTTGCGTTGCCGTGGTACAGGCTAAGGTGCGCTCGCGAGGGCGCAGAATGTTATGACGAAATCTTTGCGTGGGCTGATCGAGCCCGAGGACGTCCATCTCGACGTCCCCGCAAACTGCAAGCGTTCGGTGCTGGAGCGCCTCGCAGGGCTGGCCGCGAGCCGTTTCGGACTCGACCGGGATGCCTTGCTCGAGAAGCTGATCCAGCGCGAGCGTCTCGGCTCGACAGGGGTCGGGCACGGAATCGCCATTCCGCATGCCCGGGCCGATGTGGATGAACTCCAGGGCATCGTGCTGCGGCTGAGGGACAAGGTCGACTTCGAAGCGATCGACAATGAGCCCGTGGATATCGTGTTCCTGCTGCTCGCTCCCGAAGCGGACAATGCAAGCCATCTCAAGGCGTTGTCCCGCGTTGCCAGGACCTTCCGGATGCCCGGCGTGGTGCGGGCGCTGCGCAGCGCCGATGACCCGGAAGTCGCCTATGCGGCACTCCTGTCCGAAAGCGATCAGGAAGCAGCCTGACGCTGCTTCCTCCATCCTGATTTTCTAAGGAAAGGCGACCTGTCGCCAGCGTCAGTGGACGCTGAACGGGGTCATTTCGTGCTGCCGTGCGGCAGCGAACGCGATCTCGCGATCGCTCATCAGCGCGATGCGGGATCCGTCATCGGCGTGAAGTGCGTAAAGAACACTGTCGTCGTCAAAAGCATAGGTCGCGTCGAGCTCGCGCTCGATGTCCTCGCGAACGTCCTTCGCTAGAACTTCCCGGACGTAACAAACACGACGATCAGTACTGTCAATCGAAGTCGTCATTTAGACTTCCTTTCTGCCACTACTATTCGACGCCGAGTTCCAGTTTTTACTGGATTTCTCGGTCCTAGGGTCGTCCGCGATCGGTGAACAAATTATTAAGAGATCGCTTCTGCCCCCGTGCCCCACGGGGAGATGATTGCCCTAGAAGTGCTAACATAACGCTCACAGGGCGCCGTTCAATGACGGTTATGTGACAAGCAGGAGAACCACGATCCCGAGAGCGATGCGGTAAATCACGAAGGGCGTGAAGGAGAACCGCTCTGAGGCCTTCAGGAACAGCGCGATCGCGGCCAGCGCGGCAAGGAACGAGAGCAGGGCGATCAGGCCTGCTGCCTTGAGGTTCTCGAGATTGCCCTCGCTGATGAGGTCATAGGCTGCATAAAGCCCCGAGGCGCCGATGGCCGGTATGGCCAGCAGCATCGAGAAGCGTGCGGCATCCCGGCGCTCGTAACCGAGAATCCGGCTGGCCGTGATCGTGATCCCGCTCCGCGATGTTCCGGGGATGAGAGCGAGGCACTGGGCAAGCCCGACCCAAAGCGCAGCCCCGAAGGTCGAGATGTCGCCATCCCTGGTCTGGGGCCGCTTGTCCGCCACCCAGAGAAGGATGCCGAAGCCGATGGAGGCCCAGGCGATGACCACCGGGCTGCGCAGGTGATCGTTGAGCCCTGTCAGCGCCACCAGCGTGCCAGCGATCAGGAACGGAATCGTTGCTATCGTGATGACCTCGAAAAGCCTGCGATCGCTCGAATTCCTGCGCAGGGCGAAATCGCCTGCGCCGACGAACAGCCGTCCGACATCGCGGCGGAAATAGAGGATCACCGCCGCCAGCGTGCCGACATGGGCGGCCACGTCGAGCATCGGGCCCTGGTCGGCAAAGCCGTCAATCAGCGCCGAGGGCAGGATCAGGTGCGCGGACGAGGAAACCGGGAGGAATTCCGTCACGCCCTGGATGATCGCCAGGATGACGAGCTGGAGAATGGTCATGCCGCCGCCGCTATCATGGAACGCTCTTCACTGCCCACAAAGGATCTTCTGTCTAGTATGAACACATTGGCAGTTGGTTACGGAGGGGGACGAAAGCGGTGGACGGCGCAAGGATCAGGATCATTCTCGGCGCGGCCCTGCTGCTTCTGGCTGCCGGCTGCGCCTCGGCGCCCAAGGGAGCCTATGTGTCGCCGGTCGACGGCACCGTGACCTCGAACTACGGTGCCCGGAAGCGCAATTTCCACGAGGGGATCGATGTTGCCGCTCCGCGCGGAACCGAGGTGCGGGCCGTCCAGAAAGGGCGGGTCATCTTCCGCGGAAGGAAGAAGCGCTATGGCCGTCTCGTCATCATCGACCACGGCAACGGCGTCGAGAGCTACTACGCCCATCTTTCAGGCTTCAACACGCGCGAAGGCCGCAGGGTGAAACGCGGTCAGAAGATCGGCCGGGTCGGCAAGTCCGGCCGCGCCTCGGGCCATCACCTGCATTTCGAGCTTCGCATCAATGGCCGCCCGGTCAATCCCGCAGGTGTGGTGCCGTTCTAGACATTCCCGACCCGGACGAAACGCAAGAGCCTGCCTATATCGTTCTTGGCATCCTTGTAACCGAGGTCGATCAGGGCACCGATGAAACCAGTCTCGAAGGTCAAATAGCTCGGTAGCACGTATGGCGCGCGCAGGCCTCCTATGGCGCCGAGGAGCGTCTTCACCGTGCGCGGGATCTCGTCGATATGCTCGCCTGCGATCTTGCGGACATCCTCCGACGGCCTGACCATAAGCGTATCGATCCGGCGGAGGTTCGTCTGCGCCCGCCGTTCCGGGATCATGATCTCGATCGTCCTGTTGATGCGCTCGAGGCGCTCCTGGTCTGCATCGAGATTATCGTTGAAGACGATGTCGAGGAGGTGGCCACCGAGGACACCGAGGGTGGGGTAATCATGCGTGCCCAGCATGTAGTTCGCGGGGTCATCGGGCGTGCCGTCGCGCGCGGCGATCAGGAAAAGCCTGTCACAGCCGAGGTGGATCGCGGGCGATAGCGGAGCGGTCTGGCGGATGGCGCCGTCACCGAACCATTCATCGCCGACCTTCCGGGCCTGGAACACGCCGGGCAGCGCCGAGGAGGCAATGATATGCTGGGGACCGATGATGGCACGCTCTCCCTTCCGTCGCGCACGGTTCCACGGAAGAATTGGCTGGGTCCCCTGGAAGAACGTCGTCGAAATGCCGGTCACATAGGACGAAGCCGTCACGGCGAGGGCGCGCAGGTGACCCTCGGCCACCATCCGGGTGATCCGTTGGCTGTCGATTTCGCGGTAGAGGAGATCCTTGAGCGGGTCGGCATCAAGCAGGGACTGGGGTGCTTTTGCGCCGGCCCAGCTGAACGCCATGGCAAGGCCCCAACGGCCGAGCCGTCCGAAGAGATGCGCAGGATCGGTGCGGTAGACCTGCGCGCAGCTGAGGCTGCGCCAGAGCCGCTCGAGCCGCGCGACCCCCTGTTGGAAATCATCCGCTCCCTCGGCGACCACCGCGGCATTGATGGCACCAACGGAAACGCCCGTGACCACCGGAAAGGGCAGGGGGCCGGGCAAGGCCTCCGCCAGGGCCTTCAGGATGCCCACCTGGTAAGCGCCGCGTGCGCCGCCGCCTGAAAGGACCAACCCAACCGTTGCCGCGTTCTCGCTCATGCCCCGCTCCTACCACGATGGTGGTTGGTGAAACCTATCCCAAACCCTGACCATTGCAGAATGCAGCGCGGAGAGATTTGACGTCCGGGCTGATCGGGGTATCGCAAAGGGTTCATGAGCGACATTCGTCCTGTTCTCCTGGTCATCGGCCTGTTCGTGGCAGCCCTCGGCGCCACGATGCTTATCCCTGTGCTGGTCGACTGGGCAGCGGAAGGGGATGCGGCGCGGGCCGACATGCTGGCCTTCCTTGCATCTTCCGTGATCTGCATGACCCTCGGCGCAGGTATGGCGGCAGGCGCCTGGGGCCGGGTGGAGACGATCACCACCCGGCAAGGCTTCCTCATCACCACGGCGAGCTGGGTGACGCTCGTCATTGCGGCCGCCTTGCCGCTTGCCCTCGGAGAGGGCAGGCTGTCGGTGACCGATGCCTTTTTCGAGGCCATGTCCGGCTTGACCACCACGGGATCGACCGTGGTCACGGGGCTCGACACGAGGCCTCCGGGCTTCTTGATATGGCGCTCGATGCTGCAGTGGATCGGCGGCATTGGTGTCATCATCATGGCGATCGCCATCCTGCCCTTCCTCTCGGTCGGAGGGATGCAGCTTTTCCGTCTCGAGAGCTCCGACAAGTCCGACAAGGTCCTTCCCGGCGCGGACGACCTCGCAGCGTCGATCTTTACCCTCTATGTCTCGATGACGGCGGCGTGCTTCTTCCTCTACTGGCTCTTCGGGATGAGCGCCTTCGATGCGGTCAACCATGCCATGACGACCGTCGCGACGGGCGGCTATTCGACCAAGGACAGCTCCTTCGCCTATTTCGTCTCGGCCGGGGTGGCGCGCGGGCCGATCGACGTCGTCGCGGTGGTGTTCATGATCCTCGGCTCGCTGCCTTTCGGTCTCTACATCCTCGCCCTGCGGGGCAAAGCGAGCGCGATCTTCTCGGACAGCCAGGTGAAGTTCTTCCTGTCCGCGGCGGTGGTCTTCACGGCCATCATCGCCTTCAGGATCATCTCGACCCTCGGCTATGACGTCTCGGGCGGGATCAGGACGGCAGCGTTCAACATCGTCTCGATCATGACCGGAACGGGCTATGCCAGCGCGAATTATAATGCATGGGGACCGTTCGCGCTCGGATTCTTCTTCTGCGTGATGTTCGTCGGCGGCTGCGCGGGCTCGACGTCCTGCGGGCTCAAGATCTTCCGTCTGCAGGTCGCGTTCTCCGCCGTGTCGGTCTACATCCAGAAACTCAGCCATCCTCACCGGGTGACGGTGGCGCGCTATAACGGTCGGGCGATCGATGAGAGCGTTTTCCGCTCGGTGCTGATCTTCTTCTTCATTTACTTCACGATCTTCGCGACGGTCGCCGTGGCCCTGTCGCTGTTCCAGCTCGATCCTGTGACGGCGCTGTCGGCGGCCGGCACGGCGATTGCCAATGTCGGCCCCGGCCTTGGCGACGTGGTCGGTCCGGCAGGGAATTTCGCGACGCTTCCTGCGGGAGCGAAGTGGATCCTGTCCGCAGCCATGCTGCTGGGACGGCTCGAACTCTTCACGGTGCTGGTGCTGTTCGTGCCGAGCTTCTGGGTGCGTTAGCCAGCCCGCTCGTCGGGCTGCTGGCCTTCGATCGAGTAGCCGGCAGAGCGCACCGTGCGGATCGGGTTCTTGTCGCCATGCTTGCCGAGAGCCTTCCGAAGGCGTCCGATATGGACATCCACGGTGCGTGCCTCGACGAAGACGTCCGACCCCCAGACCGCGTTGAGGAGCTGCTCGCGGCTGAAGACCCGGCCCGGATTCTGCATCAGGTGATCGAGAAGACGGAACTCGGTCGGGCCCAGGTGCACCTCTTCGCCATTGCGGCGTACACGGTGCGCCGTACGGTCGATCTCGATATCGCCGCAGGTCACGACATCCGACACGAGGGTCGGACGCAGGCGGCGCAGCACGGCACGGATCCGCGCCACGAGCTCTTCCATCGAGAAAGGCTTCACGACGTAATCGTCAGCGCCGGTATCAAGGCCTCGGATACGGTCGCTTTCCTCGGCGCGCGCGGTCAGCATGATAATGGGCAGGCCCTTGGTCTCGGGCTTCTGGCGCAGCTGGCGGCAGATCTCGATGCCGGAAACGCTCGGCAGCATCCAGTCGAGGACCACAAGGTCGGGCTTCTCCTCGTCGATCTTGAGCAGGGCCTCTTCGCCATCCTTCGCCGTGAGGACTTCGAAGTCCTCCTTGCCGAAGTTGTATTCCATCAGTGTGCGAAGCGACTCATCGTCTTCGACAATGAGGATGGTGGCAGCGGCCATGGCTCCTACTCCGCAGCGATCAGCGTGCTGGTCACGTCCGTCTTGATCCGGTCCGAGGTGAGTTCTTCGCCGGTGAGGGCATAGTGCACCCGCTCAGCGATGTTCGTGGCGTGATCGCCGATACGTTCGAAATTCTTGGCGACGAAGATAAGGTGCGTGCTTGTCGACGCAATGCCGGGGACGCGGTTCATCAGGGTCATCAGTTCGCTGAAGACCGAGTTATAGATATCGTCCACCTGGTCATCGGCATTGCGCACCGCGCGGGCGGCGTCGGCATTGCGGCGGAAGAGGGCATCGAGCGCTTCGGAAAACTGGCGCAGCGAGATGCGACCCATGCGGACAACGCCTGCATGCTTGGAATGCTCGCCGTCGTCGTCGGCCTCGGCAATGATGATCGAGCGGCGCGAGACGTTCTTCGCGAGGTCGCCGACGCGCTCCATCTCCGATGCAATGCGGACAGCGGCCATCATGCGGCGGATTTCGTTCTGGTCGCGGCGACGCTCATGGAAGAGATCGGCAACGAGATGTTCGATCTGGCGCTCATAGCGGTCGGTTTCGGCGTCGCGTTTGACCACGCCCCGGGCAAGGGACGCATCGCGCTGCTCGAACGCCGCCAGAGCATCCGTCAGCTGTTGCTCGACCAGCCCGCCCATGGTGGCGAGGGCGACATCGAGCTTTTCGATGCGGTCGGCTTGCTGTCTCAAGATGCCGAATGGCATAGTCCACACTCCTCTTGGCGCGCCCTGCTGCCCGATTTGTGTGACACAATCTTGTAGCTACGCCGGCTCGCCGAACTTTTTCGCTATTTTAAGCACGATTTGTGCCCGGACCCAGAGAATTAGTCTTGAGCGGGTGCTTCGGCTTCCGAGTGCACCTGCGGAGGGAAGTAGCAGGTGAAGGCCGCACCACGATTCTCCGCCGACTCGATCTGGATCCCGCCGCGGTGGCGCCCGACGATATGCTTGACGATGGCGAGGCCGAGGCCGGTGCCCTTCTTCGCGCTGCTGCGTTCGACGTCGATGCGGTAGAAGCGCTCGGTGACGCGGGGAAGGTCGTTGCGATCGATGCCTGGCCCCTCGTCACGGACCCGGATGAAGCGCAGGTCGTCGGGGCGGCAGCCGGCCCTGACGGCAATCTGCTCCGGGCTGTCGCCGCTGCGGTCGGCGTTCTCGAAAGCGAGGCTGGGGCCCCTGCCCACCGAGACGTGCACCTTGGTCGGTGTGCCGTCGGGGCGTTCGCCATATTTGAGGGCATTATCGACGAGGTTCTGCGCGACCTGGATGAGCTGGTCCCGGTCGCCGGTGATCCGCGCAGGGCCATCGAGCGGGCCGGGGACCATCTCGGCGCCGGCGTTCTTCGCCACCGGGTCCATCATCTCGCAGACGGTCTCAGCCACCTCGCGGAGGTCGACCACGTCTTCCGGCAGGCGGCGCTCATTGAGTTCGAGGGCCGAGAGGCTGACGAGGTCCTTCACGAGGCGAAGCATTCGCTCTGTTTGGGCCTGCATGATCTTGAGGAAGCGCTCGCGGGCGTCCGGGTCGTCCTTGGCGTGGCCCTGAAGGGTCTCGATGAAGCCGAGGATCGAAGTCAGCGGCGTGCGCAGCTCATGGCCGGCATTGGCGATGAAGTCCGTTCGCATGCGTTCGAGTTTGCGCTGTTCCGTCCGGTCACGGACCATGATGAGCATCTCGCCGTCGGTGCCGCTGTGCTCGGGGTCGAGTGGGACAACGTAGAACAGGGCCGAGAGCTCCTGTGCCCCTCCGGCCATGGTGAACTCGGCTTCCTTGGCGAGGTTGTCGTGCCGGGCCTCGCGCAGGGCGCCGAGGGCACTGGGTGCGCGGATGAGACTTGCGATATGGCTTCCGTCGATGGCCTGGCCGAAGACCCGCGAGCAGGCGGCGTTGGCAAGCTCGATCCGGTCTTGCCCATCGAGCAGCATGACCGGCTGGGGCAGGGAGTCGAGCAGCATCGAGTAACGCTGCAGGCGCCGGACCTCTTCGCTTTCCTCCTCGGTCAGCGCCTGGAACATCTCGCCGGGGCGGGGAACCACATATCGGATGACAAGGGTGACGAAGGTGATGCCGCCGACCAGCAGCGCGCCTTCGAGCGGCACCAACCCCAGGACGAGAGCGAGGCTGAGGGCAAGAAACACCACGCCCGCAGCGACGGCGAGATCGCCGAGCGCGCGCGGCTTCCTGCGCATTTCTGCAGCGGAAGGCTTCACATCGTCCTTGTTGGCCTGCACGTCCATCGGCAGGCTTGTAGGGCTTTGGCGCTGCAACGCCACCCTTGTTCCGATTTGCTAGAGAGAGACGGGAATTCCCCCTATGACCCAACCCGCTTTCGCCAAGACGAAGATCCTCGCCACCTTGGGTCCTGCATCGAGTGCGCCGCACCGCATCGAAGCCATGATCCGCGCCGGGGCCTCCGCCTTCCGAATGAACTTCAGCCATGGCAGCCATGACGACCACAAGGAGCGGTTCGAGGCCGTGCGCGCCGCCGCCGACAAGGTCGGCAGGCAGGTCGCGATCGTCTCTGACCTGCAAGGGCCGAAGCTTCGTGTCGGAAAGCTGTCTGGAGGCGCGCTGAACCTCTCCTATGACCAGGAATACGAGGCGAAGCTCGGTGAGACCGCCGAAGAGGGCGTGATCCCCATTCCGCACCAGGAGCTGTTCGACGCCCTGCAGGAAGGCGACGTGGTGATGATGAATGACGGCGCCTTCCGCTTCGTCGTCACCGAGGCCGGGAAGGACCGCATGGTCCTGAAATGCGAGGTGCCGGGCAAGCTGACCGACAACAAGGGCATCAATATCCCCGGCCGCAGGCTGCCGCTGAAGGCCCTGACTGACAAGGACGCCGCGGACCTCGATTTCGCGATCTCGCAGGGCACGGATTACGTCGCCCTCAGCTTTGTCCAGACGGCAGACGATCTGCGCGAGGCGCGGGCGCGGATGGGTGACAGCAAAGCCAAGCTGATTGCCAAGATCGAGAAGCCGGGCGCAATGAACGAGCTCGAAGCTATCGTCGCCGAAGCCGACGCGCTGATGGTCGCGCGGGGCGATCTCGGCGTCGAGCTGCCACTTGAGATGGTGCCGCGGGCACAGCGCACGATCATCCGCATGGCGCGTAATGCCGGAAAGCCGGTGATCGTTGCGACCCAGATGCTGGAAAGCATGATCGACTCGCCAACCCCGACCCGAGCGGAAGCCTCCGATACCGCTGCCGCCGCCTATCTTGGCGCTGACGCGGTGATGCTCAGTGCAGAAACCGCTGTCGGCCGCCATCCTGAAGCGGCGATCGCGATCATGAGCCGGATCCTCAAGGCCGTCTCGGAGGACGAGGGCGCGCAGGCGGAAATCAAGGCTGCGGCGGAGACCAGGGCGCCCGAGAGCGATAGCGAAGTGATCGCTGCAGCGGCGGCCTGGGCGGCGGAGAAGTCCGGGGCGGGTGCGATCATCGCCGCGACGCTTTCGGGAGGCACGGCCTACGCGGTGGCCCGGAACAGGCCGCCGGTGCCGATCCTGTCCATCACGTCGAATGCCCAATCGGCACGGCAGATGGCCCTCGCCTGGGGCGTGAAGCCCGTCCTGACCGACCGCGACGAGAGTTTCGAGGAACTCTCCGCCAAGGCGGCAAGCGTGGCGCGGGAGCAGCTCGATATTTCCGACGAAGGACGCGTGGTGCTGATTGCCGGCATTCCGTCGGGCGTGAAGGGCGGGACCAACACGATGAAGCTTATCAAGCTGGGGAAAAACTGAGATGACAAGCCAGGCCGAACGGATTGACGAGCTCCTTTCTTCCGTACCCGTTATGCCGGTCCTCGTCATCGAGGACGAGGCGGACGCCCTGCCGCTGGCCGATGCGCTGGTGGCTGGCGGCATCCATGCGGTGGAGATCACGCTGCGCACGCCAGCGGCGCTGCCTGCGGTCAAGGCGATCGCGACCGAGCGCAAGGACATAATTATCGGTACGGGGACGGTCCTTACAGAGAAGGACCTCATGAATTCGATCGACGCGGGCGCGCAATTCTGCGTCAGTCCGGGCCTCACCACGATCCTCGCCACCGCAGCGGGACAACATATGGACAGATGCCCGCTCCTGCCCGGTGTGGCTACGGCGTCCGAAGCAATGCGTGCCGAGGAAGCAGGCTTCGAGCGGCTGAAGTTCTTCCCCGCAGAGCCGGCGGGCGGTGCGCCTTATCTCGCAAGCCTTGCGGGACCTTTGCCGCGGCTCAAATTCTGTCCCACCGGCTCGATCACGCCGGACAAGGCGCCAGCCTACAAGAAGCTCAAGAACGTCTTCACCGTAGGCGGATCATGGCTGACGCCGAAGGACCTTCTCAAGGCAAAGGACTGGGCCGGCGTCGAGGCGCTGGCGCGGGAAGCGGCAGCGCTTTGAGCAGCGATCTAACGGAGATGGACCTTAAGTGCATTGAAGACGTGCACGAGCACGGTTGGCAGGCGCTTTCGGTCTCGGGCGATCAAAATGGCCCCGGCTTCACATATTCCATCGGATGGCCCGTCACTGTCAACCAACCGGACGTGCTTGTCTTCGGCTTGCCTTCGGAGCTTGCCCACGCGCTGTTGTCGGATTTATTCTCAAGGCTGAAGAATGGGTTGAAGCTTTCTCACGGCGACTGCATAGCCGAGCTCATCAAGGGCTATGACTGCGCGTTTCGCGAAATCCATCCCTCTCGATATGCCGGACACGTCAATTACTCGCTCTGGTATTGCAAGTGGGCGGGCTTGGAACGATCAACCTACCGGGCCATGCAAATGTTCTGGCCTGAGAAAGGGACGGGCTTCTTCCCGTGGGAAGACGGAAGTGGCGATGCGATCACTGCCGCCCAGCCTGACCATTCGCAGGCACGCTGCAACTGATGGTCCGCGCGACTAACCCCGCGGCCGGAAGCCCATGATGTCCTTCACGTCCTTGAGGATCGGTGCCGCGATGGCCTCCGCTCTCTCGGCACCGTTCGTCAGAATACTGTCGATGTGCGAAGGGTCGTCCATCAGGCGGCGCATCTCGGCGGAGAGGGGGGAGAGCTTCTCCACCGCGAGCTCGGCCAGTTTCGGTTTCAGCGCGCCGAAGCCCTGCCCGCCGAACTCGGAAAGCACGGTTTCGACATCCGTGCCAGCCAGCGCAGCATAGATGCCGACAAGGTTCTTCGCCTCGGGACGGCCTTCGAGGCCCTCTTTCTCCGTTGGCAGAGGATCGGGGTCGGATTTCGCCTTCTTGAACTTCTTCGCAATGGCGTCGGCGTCGTCCGTGAAGGTGATCCGGCTGAGGTCCGACGGGTCGGACTTCGACATCTTCGCCGTGCCGTCGCGTAATGACATGACGCGCGTCGCCGGCCCCTGAATCATCGGCTCCGGCAGCGGGAAGAAGTTTTCCGCGTTCATATCATTGTTGAACTTGGCCGCGATGTCGCGCGCAAGCTCGAGGTGCTGCTTCTGGTCTTCGCCCACAGGGACGTGCGTCGCCTTGTAGGCGAGAATGTCCGCGGCCATCAGGACCGGGTAGGTGTACAGGCCGACCGAGGCCTTCTCCTTGTCCTTGCCAGCCTTGTCCTTGAACTGGGTCATCCGGTTGAGCCAGCCGATGCGCGCGATACAGCCGAGAATCCAGGCGAGCTCGGCATGGGCCGACACGGCCGACTGCTGGAAGATGATCGACTTCTCGGGATCGATGCCCGCGGCGAGATAGGCGGCCGCGACCTCGCGGGTCTGCGCCTTCAGCTTTGCCGGGTCCTGAGGCACGGTGATGGCGTGAAGGTCCACGACGCAGAAAATCGACTCATAGTCGTGCTGCATCGTCACGAATTTCGAGATCGCGCCGAGATAGTTGCCAAGGTGCAGGTTGCCGGTGGGCTGGACGCCGGAGAAAACGCGCTGGGTATGCTTGCTCATGGGGCGGGCCGTTAGCGCACGCTTGCCATTCTGGCGAGTCTTGGAGAATGAAGAACCATGGCTGATGGCATCACCGATATCGACACCGGCGTGGCAGAGGACAAGGAAGCTTCGGGGATCAAGCCCGAGCTGGCCGCCTACCGTCACGCGCCGTCCTCCGTGGCGTTCAAGAAGCTGCGCAAGCGCATCCTGCGCGAGACCCAGGAAGCGATCCGCAAATTCGCAATGGACACGCCGCGGGAAGATGGCTCGCCACAGAAATGGCTCGTCTGCCTGTCCGGCGGCAAGGACAGCTACGGCCTGCTCGCAGCGCTCCTCGATCTCAAATGGCAGGGCGCGCTGAAAGCCGACATCGTCGCCTGCAATCTCGATCAGGGCCAGCCGGGCTTTCCAAAGCATGTGCTGCCTGAATATCTGACAAGCCTCGGCGTTCCGCACCGGATCATCACAGAGGACACCTATTCCATCGTCACGGAGAAGGTGCCCGAGGGAAAGACCTACTGCTCGATGTGCTCACGCCTGCGCCGCGGCATCCTCTACCGGGTGGCGCGGGAGGAGGGGTGTGATGCGATCGTCCTCGGCCATCACCGGGACGACAGCCTCGAGACCTTCATGATGAACCTGCTCCACGGCGGCAGGCTCGCGGCGATGCCGCCCAAGCTCCGGAATGACGAGGGCGACCTGAACGTTCTCCGCCCCCTGATCTTCACGGCAGAGGCGGACCTTGCGAAATTTGCCGAGCTGTGCCGGTTCCCGATCATCCCGTGCAATCTCTGCGGCACCCAGGAAGGACTCCAGCGCATGGCGATGAAGGCGCTCCTCGATGGCTGGGAGCAGAAAAAGCCCGGTCAGCGCGACGTGATGTTCCGTGCCTTGCAGAATGTCAGGCCGAGCCATCTGGCGGACGAGCGGATCTTTGATTTCGAGAGACTTTGAGGGCTAGCGCAGCTCGAGCGCCATCTGGTCGATTGATCGCACCGCAGCGAGGCCGCTGATCTTCGGTGGTTGGCCTGCCGGGGCGCTGTTCGGTGCCAGCGTGGCGAGCGATGCGAGCACCTCCTCCAGTTCGACTCGGGCGAGGGCTTCCCCGAGGCAGCGATGCGCCCCGGCGCCAAAGACCGGATGCCACTTCGGATGATCCGTGCGGTGAATGTCGAAGTGGTCGGGATCTGCGTAGGCTTCCGGGTCCCGCATGGCCGACATGGTCGAGACGCCGACGAAGGACCCTGCGTCGATGACATAGCCGTCGATCTCGAGCTCTTCGAGGGTGACACGGGGAAAGCTCGCAACGGAGGGGTCGTAGCGCATCGTCTCCTGGACGACCGGCTTTTTCAGTTCCTCGGGTGCCTCACAGAAGGTCCGCCACTGGTCTTCATGACGGAGGAGGTGATGCATGGCCGAGCAGAGCGCGAGCCGCGTCGTGTCCGATCCCGCGATAATGAGCGTGATAATCTGGCCGCGGATCTCCTCCTCGGTCAGACTTCCTTCTTCGCGGTTGTCCTGGACGTAACGAGTGATGAAGCTTCGTTCTGAGGCGGGCCCGTCGAGCAGGGCATCCACATAGGCCTGAAGGGCACGCGCGCCCTTTTCGATCTCCGGCCGTTCCTCCGGGCCGTGGAATCCGATGCCACGGACAGCCGCGTATACCCACTTGCGGAACTGCGGGATGTCGTCCTCGGGCACGCCAAGGAGCTTGGCGATGATCCGTGCGGGAATCTCTCCTGCAATATCTTCGAGGAAATCCATTGGGCCGTGGCCGACATGCCCTGCCACCAGGCGATCTGCGAGCGCGCGAACATCTTCGCGGTAGCCTTCCATCAGCTTGAAGGCGAAAGTCCGGGACAGGCCGCCGCGCCGATTCCGGTGGACCTGGCCGTTCGAGAACAGCATGGAACGCTGCACGACGTCGTAGAGTGGCCCCGAGGTCACCCCCTGGAAGGCGAGCCCCTCGGTTTCGAGCTGGCGCGTCGTCCTCGGATCGACCATCTTTTCGATGTTCCTGAAATGCAGGACGATCGGCACGCCCGATGGCGCGCGGACGACCGGCGCCTGCTCGCGGCATGACCGAAGATAGGCATGGTCATCGGCGAAGGCATCCAAATCGGCCCTCACGGGGATTTCTCGGCTGGCGTTCGTGGGTTTCATGGCAGGTCTCCGCAGAACATCTGCTTCGCTGAGCCTAGTCCATTTGCCGGGGCCCCGTGCCCTGCCTGGCCCGATAACCGAGTTCCGAGCCCTCAATAGGTGCCTCAACTCAACCGGCGGGTGTCGTAGGGACTGTCGAGGCTGAAGGGCGGGATCATGGCCTCGAAAACGGCGCCGTCTTCGCGGTTCATCTCATAGGCGCCGAACATCATGCCCGACGGGGCGGAGAGAGGTGTTCCGCTTGTGTATTCAAAGGCATCGCCAGGCAGCAGGACCGGCTGTTCGCCGACCACGCCGTCGCCTTCGACCACGAAGCTCTGCCCCAGCGCATCAGCGATGTGCCAGGTCCGGCGCTTGAGCGTCACGGTCTGGCCGGAGTCGTTGTCGATGCGGACGGTGTAGGTCCAGAAGTAGCGGCCTTCATCGGGACGGCTCTCGTCCTCGATGTAATCGGATGAGACCCGGACACGGATTCCGTCGGTGACGGCCTCGGAAACCAGCTCCTCGTCGAACTCTTCAAACTCGTCGATCATGGCGGCACTCCTCTGCGCCGGAGGGGGATCAGGTCAAGTGTTACCCGGCATCACCGTGCTTGACCAGCGGCCCGCTGCGCGCGATGCGTTCCAGAGCTGCAATTAACCAAGGGAATGCCCGATGGCCGGTGGTTCAGGGGTGCTGAGCGGAGAGGCGCTGCGGTGCCTCATCGAAGCGGGCGCGATCAAGGCGCGCCCCGGTCCGCGCCAGCTCCAGCCGGCAAGCCTCGATCTCACCCTCGGTGCGACGGCCCGGCGAGTCCGGGCGGCCTTCCTGCCCAGCGACCGCGCCAGTCTTGAGGAGCGCCTTGAAGCGCTCACGCTCCACACCCTCGATCTCTCCGGTGGCGCGGTGCTCGAACGGGGCTGCGTTTATGTGGTGGAGCTGAACGAGCGGCTCGCCCTGCCGCAAAGCTTGACGGCGACTGCAAACCCGAAAAGCTCCACCGGGCGGATCGACGTCTTCGTGCGCCTCCTGACCGAAAGCCATGAGGGCTATGAGCGGGTACCCGCCGGATACGAGGGCAAGCTCTATCTCGAAATCTGCCCACGGACATTCCCGATCGTTGTGCGCGAGGGGTCGTCCCTGAACCAGCTGCGGGTCAGGGAGGGTGTGACCACGCTTCCGGACGAGGAGCTTCGTGATGTCCTTGGTCCCGACGCCCATGTTGCGGATGGCCTCAATCTTTCCGTCGATCTGTCTGCGGAGCTTGGAGAAATAGCCGGCTGGCGTGCCCGGCGCCATGCCGGGCTGATCGATGTCGACGAGGTCGGCGCACTGGATCCCGATGACTATTTCGAGCCGATCGCGCCACCTCGCGACGGCTATATCACTCTTGACCCGGACGAGTTCTACATCCTTGCAAGCCGCGAGGAGGTGGTGATCCCGCCTGGCCTTGCGGCGGAGATGGTCGCCATCGACGAGGAACTGGGGGCTTTCCGCGCGCATTACGCAGGCTTCTTCGATCCTGGTTTTGGCGTCGAGGCGCCGAGCCGCGCGGTCCTCGAGGTGCGCGGTTTTGACGTGCCGATGATCCTCGAGCACGGCCAAAGGGTCGCAAGGCTTGGATATGAGCGGCTGCGCGAGGTGCCGAAGATGCTCTATGGCGGTGCTCAGTCCTCGAATTACCAGGGGCAGGGCCTGCGCCTCTCCAAGCATTTCCGCAGGGCCTGACCTTGAAGGCGAGCGAACGCCTTGCGGCGATGACAGCCGAGGATCTGCGGGGCTATCTTGCCTTTGTTCTCGACCTCTACGACCGGTTCGGGAAAGAGGGGCGCCGCATACGCGAACCGCTCGTGAAGCGGCAGAAGAAGCCGATGCGCAGCATCCTTCGCGCATCGGCGGCACAGGCCGGACCGGGATTGATCGCTGAGTTCGGTGTCCACAAGGGGCACTCGATTCGCCTGCTTGCCGAGATTTTCCCGGAACGGACGATCCACGGCTTCGACAGTTTCGAAGGGTTCCCGGATGACGGCCGCGGCGACTGGCGGCAGGACTTCTCCCTGCCCGAACTGCCGGAAGTGCCTGCGAACGTGCGGCTTCATCAGGGCTATTTCGGCGACACCCTCGCGCCATTCGTCCAGGACCTCGAGGCAGAGGAGACAGCCGCCCTCCTCCATATCGATTGCGATATCTATTCGTCGGCGGCGGAGGTGTTCGATAGCTTGGGAAGAACGATCCGTCCGGGAACGGTGCTGTTGTTCGATGAGCTCGTGAACTATGACGAATTCCTGTCGAACGAGATGCTGGCGCTTTTCGAGTGGTGCCAAGGCTCCGGGCTCGAGGTCCGTTGGGCTGCCGCCAAGGGGAGGCTTCGTCCGCTGCCTGATTTCAGGACGGGGGTCGAGGGCGGCTTTGCGGGCTATCGCCAGCAAGGCTTCTACCAGAATGCGGGCCTGATCGTCGTCACCGACGAAAACGCCCCCGCAAGGCGGGAGCGCTTCCTTGATGAGGCGGCAACGGTCGCCGAAATCCTGGGTCTGGCCTAGAAGATGCCGAAGCGGCGTTTCTTCGATGTGGCTGCCGCTTTTTCAGCCTCGGTCCGGGCTTCAGCTTCTTCGTCAGTCTCCTGATCGAACTCACTGCTGAGCCTTTCCTTGATGGCGTTGAGGTCCATATCGAGTTGCTCGCGTGCCCTGGCCTTGATGTCTTCGATCAGGTCGATTTCCCAATAGCTCAGGATGCCAATGGCTGCGGATCGAGAGATCCGGTCGAACAGGGCGATCGAGCGGTCTTTGTCCTCATTCGTATAGGGAGCGCTTCCGGCGCCCTTGCGTGGGCGGATCGCCATCATCTTGCCGAACGCCTTGTCCTTTACGCCAAGGGCAGTGCACAGGATGGTGAATGCGTCGCCGGGCACATCTTCGGCAATCTTGCGGCCGAGTTCGAAACTGATCTTCGCAGCGTCGGAGACTGTCTGGATGGCAGCCGTGTTGGCGTTGGTCCGAAAGGCGGTTAGTTCGTCCGTAAGCTGAGGCCCTGGAGCATCCTTGAGAGGGCCGTTCTCGGATTCGCGCGCTTCGGAGACAAGCTGGGCCAGCTTGCCGAGGGGGGTGCTGCTGAAGGCATCTTGTTCGGTTTTGAAGACGCGGGTGAAGACCTCCGCGGCAAGGCTCGGATCGACCTTGAAGCGGGACAGGATAGCCTGGCGGCTGTCTCCCTCGACCCTCCAGAAAAGGCGCAGGGAGA
The DNA here is from genome assembly GCF_014651915.1 of Parvularcula lutaonensis. Lineage (GTDB taxonomy): Bacteria > Pseudomonadota > Alphaproteobacteria > Caulobacterales > Parvularculaceae > Parvularcula > Parvularcula lutaonensis. The sequence goes on along the minus strand of NZ_BMXU01000001.1, from coordinate 1,315,634 downwards.
GACGCGGGGACAGGTCTGTCCGCTTCGACAGCATCCAGCCGAGGGTCGAGCCATCCTCGACCCTGTTGATCAGGCGCGCGGCGCGACTGTTGGAAATCGGGCATTCCGAGCGCGGCAGGATCATGTTCTCGATCTTGGATTCTTCGTAGAAGAGAAGGCGATTGACCACGGGTTCGGAAAGCTGCGGACGCTGGGCAATGATCTCGCGCAGCTCGAAACTCTTCGACGCAGCTTCCATGAGGACTGCGTCGGTGACGTGGCGGCCAAGCAGGATGACGCGGGCCGTCTCGGGCGAGGCGAGGCCGAGCTTGCGGATCAGGTCCTCGGGCGGCTCGGACATGCGGCTCAGGATATCCGCGGCCTTGATCTTGGATTCGAGGCTCATCGCGTCGATGATGCGCCCGACGAGTTCATTGGCGTATTGGCGGTCCGACCGGGTCTGGTGCCGCCGCGTCGAAACCAGCAGCTGCGAAACTGCGTTCAGAAGCTGTTCTGCATTACGATCAACGACTTCGTCGCCTGTACTGTTCTCGATCATGGTTATTCGGCCCTGCTTTGATCTCTGATCCAAGCAAAAGCAGGTTAAATATTTACGGCAATTCGGCGGAGCGCGGCCCTTGCTTGGATACGATTCACTTTGTCCACATTGATCGATGTTGCTTCCCGGACGAGCGCCGGATGGTTAAGAGCTGGAACATGCAGGCAACAACGGTCCCATCCTGCCTCCCGGGGACCATTCTCCTGGGAGCGCGCGAGGTTGTCCTCGACTGCTCCGGTGCCATGTGGCTGCCGGACGCCGGTGTGCTTGTGGTCTCCGACCTTCACTTCGAGAAAGGCTCGCATTTCGCCAAGCGGGGCCAGTTCCTGCCGCCCTATGATACCCGCGCCACGCTGGACGGTGTCGAGAGACTGATGCGGCTGACCCGGGCGAAGACCGTGATCTCGCTGGGTGACGCGTTCCACGACACTGAGGCCGAGGCGCGGATGCATGAGAGTGACGCTGCGCGGCTCGAGACGCTTTGCCGCGCTGCGGACTGGATCTGGGTGCTCGGGAACCATGACCCACAGCCGCCTGCGCGTTTCAGGGGTATTGCCGAAGAGATCATCGAGGTCGCGGGCCTCACCTTCAGCCATGAGCCCGGCGATCACGAAGGTTGGCAGGTGGCAGGCCACCTTCACCCTTGCGCGGTGGCGCAGAAGGATGGTCGCGGCGTGCGCCGGCCCGCTTTCGTGAGCGATGGTTCGCACATGGTGATGCCGGCTTTCGGCGCCTTTACCGGCGGGCTCAACGTCCTCGACGCGGCTTTTTCGAGCGTCTTCCCGAAAGGTTTCCAAGCCTATCTTTGCGGCAAGTCCCGCGTCTACGGCGTGCCGCGGGCGAGCCTGCGCTCCGACACCCCGCCGCCTGCATGGATGCGCGGCTAGACCATCGGCGCGAGGACCAGGGCGAAGAAGATCGGCGCCGTCGCGCCGATCGTCAGCATTATCCGCAGCTCCATGTACCACGCCGGAATGACCCGCCTGTGCGCCCAGTCCTGTCCGAGCTGGTAGAGGAGCAGGAAGGCGACGATCAGGCACCGCGGCAAGGGGCCGAACTCCCGTCCCCAAAGGATATCGGGGGCAGCGGCGACGGCCCAGGCCACGAGCGGGGGCATGACTGCAGCGAGGAAGCCGCCGAAGAGGGACGTGGGGCTGTCATCGACGTCGAAGATCCTGAAGACCCAGCGCCCGCCGCCCATGAAGGACACGATGGTGACGCCGTAGAGCAGGATGGCTGTCTCCGCCGCGTGCTTCCATTCCGTCCCGAGCCCGGCTTCGCCAAACTGGATGATGGGCAGCATCCAGAACGGGATGAGCCCGGCAAATCCCAGCCATTGCGCCGAGCGCGAGCGAAGAGCGCCCGTATCCACGCTGCTGTGGACCTCTTTCACCATAGCTCCCCCTCACACTCCGTCAGGCTGCGGGTACCAGTCATCGGGCATCAGCTGCCGGTCCGTCAAAGCGACGTCTGGCTCCAGCCTTAGCCGCAGGAGCGCATGGCCGCCCAGACACGAAATGGCGCGCAGCACGGCCGGACCCACCTTCACCGCGTCACCGGGGGTGAGCAGCCTGTAGCCGTAGGCCGTGCGCCGGTTCGACGAGAGGCTCAGCGCAACAGGCCCGCCTTCTTCCAGCGTGTAGCTGACTTCGGCCTCGACGCCGTGCCAGCCAGCCTCATCGAGAGCGGTCAAGAGCTGCAGGCCCTCTCGCCGGATGCCTTTGACATGGGCGGTTTCGCGCCAGTGCCCCTCGAACGGGTGGGGCAGGAGCGCGTGCTGGCGGATCAGGTCTTCTGGCGAGCTCAAAACCGGTCTTTCCTGCTCCTGATCTCGGCGAAGACCTCATGGGGCGGCGCGCCGGCGAGGCCAAGGGACGCTGCCAGTCCGGCATCGTCCGCGCGCAGGAAGGGGTTGGTTTCGATCTCGTCGGCCAGCCTCACCGGCACGGTCGGCTCCCCCCGTGCACGAAGGGCAGCGACGTCCTCCGCGCGGGCCTTCAGCGCGGGGTTGGCGGGATCGATGCTGAGAGCGAACTCGGCATTCGCCGCGGTGTATTCATGGGCGCAGAAGATGATTGTCTCGGCAGGCAAGGCCCGGATCTTCAACAGCGACGCCCAGAAGGTCTCCGGATCGCCCTCGAACATCCTTCCGCAGCCAAGAGAGAACAGCGTGTCGCCGACAAAGGCCACGCCGGCCTCTTCGGAATGGTAGGCGATGTGCCCGAGGGTATGGCCGGGAACGTCGATGACCCTCAACCGGGTTTCTCCCAGCCTGACCTCGTCGCCGCCAGCGACCGCGCGTGTCTTGTGCGGGATCTTCTCGCCCTCGGCTGCGGGCGCGATAACGTCGCAGCCAAAGCGCTCAACAAGGTGCGGATTGCCGCCGATATGGTCGGGGTGCCAGTGGGTGTTGAGGATCATGTCGATCCGCCATCCGAGCCTATCAGACTGTTCTGCAATGGTTTTTCCGTCTGGTGTGTCGACTGTTGCGACCTGTCCCGAAGCTTCGTCACGGACCAGGAATCCGTAATTGTCCTGCAGGCACGGGAACTGGTGCACGGTAAGCGGGCCAAGATGGTGCATCGCGGAACGTTTCTCCTTATGTTTTCCACCGTAGCGGCGCCGAAGCCGCTCGGCAAAAAGGACGAACCCCCTTGCGGACCGAGAGTGCAGAGCTCCAGCGCTTCTATGCCAGCCCTCTCGGGCAGGTGGCGCAGGCAACGCTGATCCAGCGAATGACCGACGCGTGGGGTGACCTCAAGGGCCAGCGGCTGGCTGGCTTTGGCTACTCTGCGCCCGTGCTTGATGCCTTCCCGGACGCCGAACGGGTCATCGACATGGTGCCTGCCGCAGCCGGAGCCGTGGTCCGGAAGAACGAGGTGCTGGTCGAGGAAGAAAACTGGCCGCTGCGCGAGGCTTCTATCGACAGGCTGGTCATTCTGCATGGGCTTGAAGAAGCGGCGCAGCCCCATCGCCTGCTGCGCGAGGCGTGGCGCGTCCTCACCGACGATGGCCGCCTGGTCCTGATCGCTGCCAACAGGCACGGCTTCTGGACCCTGATCGAGAACTCGCCGCTTGCCGCGGGCCGGGCCTATTCGCGGCGCCAGCTCCTCGAGCTCCTGAACCGTTCGATGTTCGCACCGACGGCGCAAGCCTCCGCCCTCTATTTCCCGCCGATTGCCAAGCTCCGGCGTCTCGCGCCGATGTGGGAGCGGACGGCGGAACGGCTCGAGCCGCTGCGGGTGCCGCTTCCCAACGTGGCGGGCGTGGTGATGGTGGAGGCGCGGCGCTCGATGGCGGTTCCGGCGTCAGGCAGCAAGGTCGAAGTCCTGAAGCCGCTCCTCGCGGGCAAGGGCCGACGGGTGGCGGGGCTCGCCGCTGAACGAGAGCGGCGCAAAGATCGCTAGAAAAGCCGTCGCCTTTCAGGCATTCCCCGTCCATGACCAGACCGACCCCGCGCCCCGGCATTCTCGACATCTCCCCTTACGTGCCTGGCAAGGCCAAGGCCGGCGCGGGCAAGGTGCACAAGCTGTCCTCCAACGAAAGCGCCCTCGGTCCTGCACCGTCCGCGATCAAGGCGGCTGAAAAGGCTGCCGGCAAGCTTCATCTTTATCCGGATGGATCGGCCACGGCCCTGCGGGAGAAGCTTGGGCAGGTCTATGATCTCAACCCGGATCATCTTGTCTGCGGGAATGGTTCTGACGAGCTGCTCAGCCTCTCGGTGCGCTGCTTCACCGAGCCGGGTGACGAGGTGCTGATGACGAAACACGGATTCAGCTACTACCCGCTCTGCGCCATGGCCGAAGGCTGCACGCCGGTGCAGGCCGAGGAGGACGACCTCGTCGCCGACGTCGATGCTCTGCTGGCCGCGGTTACCGAGAAGACCAAGGTCCTGTTCCTCGCCAACCCGAACAACCCGACGGGTACGCTGCTGCCGAACGAAGAGATCGGCCGGCTTAGAGAAAACCTTCGCGAGGACATTCTCTTGGTCCTCGACGGTGCCTATGCCGAGTATCTTCTCGATACGGACTATGATCCCGGCACCGGTTTCGTGCGAGAGGCGATCGCGACTGGCGCCGACAATGTCGTCATGACGCGGACATTCTCCAAGATTTATGGTCTCGGTGGGATGCGTGTGGGCTGGGCCTATGCACCGCCTTCGGTGATCGATGTCTTCAACCGTGTGCGGAGTCCCTTCAACGTCACGGCTCCGGGCCTCGTCGCGGGAGAGGCGGCGCTTGACGACCAGGATTTCGTCGAGCGCAACAGGCGTCACAATTTCAGCGAGATGGCCCGGCTGGTCCAGGCCCTGCGCGGCCACGGCCTCACGGTGCGTGAGACCATGGCCAATTTCATTCTTGTCGAACTCCCTGACACGGCCGAGGCGCAGCACTTCCTTCAGCACCAGGAGAATCACGGTGTTCTCGTGCGTGGCCTTTCAAGCTCGAACCTGCCGAATTTCGTTCGGGTCTCGATCGGCAGCAGGGAGGCGAACGACGCCTTCCTCGCAGCATCGGAGAGCTTTTCGCGTTAGAGGCTGACCGGCGGCAACTCGCCGAGGCTCACTGGCCCGAGCTTGAGGTCGCCGCCATCGATGACCAGCGGCAGCTCGATCTCCCTTGTGCCCTGATTGGTGACGGCGCCGAGAAGGCTCGCCGCCGTGTCCATGGTCGACGGGTCAAACGCGGCGGTGCGTCCCAGCAAGGTGAGCAGGGGGCGTTCGTTCTTCAGCTTGAGATCGAGGCGGCCATCGAGGACGCCTTCCTCGTTGGCCGAAAGCGTGCCTTGTCCCTGAATTTGGGTGGGCGATGTGTCTTCGCCCTCGCCAATGCCAGCGGACATGCCGGCGATCGTCAGCACACCGTTCTCTCGCGATGCGGCGAGGTTGAAATAGGTCATCCGCGCATCGGCCTCGCCGCCGAAAGACCAGTTCTTGATCTGCACGGCGATGGCGCTCCCCCCTCCGAGGCGCCGGGAGTTGGCGATCACGTCGCCGATCGCCATCGCGCGGTCCTTGCCAGTCAGAATCAGCCCGTGGCCTTCCATCACCACGAAATTCGGTTCGAGGCTGAACCGCAGGTCGTCCGATTGGAGATCGTAGGCTTCGTCGCCGATCCGCAGGGTTCTCTTGCCGCGCGGTGCGAAGATGATGCGGCTCGGGTCATAGGGCAGGGTCGCGATCGTCACGTCCTCTGCGTCGAAACGGTAGAGATCGCTCGCCCAGATCAGGTTCCGTACCTTTCCGCGCAGGGTGAATGGATAGCCGGCGACATCGATGCGGTCATAGGTAAAGCTCCGGCCTGCCTCGGCTTCACGCGCTGCGAAGGCGGCGATCTCTTCCTTCATCTTTCGCGCGCCGGTGTTCCACATGATCGTGTAAAGGACCGCGAGGACGGCAAAAATGGCGAATGCGCCGACAATGATACGGCGCGGCGCTCTGTTCTCTGTCATGCAGCGGTCTCCTCTTCTCCCTCAATCGCCGCTTCCACCGCGCGGAGGAACTGCTTGCGGTTGGAAACATCCGTGATTGGGGGGTGGATGGTCATGATGATGGTGCCGGGTTTCTTGATCGGCCCCGGTTGCAGCCAGTATTCCCCCGAATTGTGGCTGACGGGAACGGTGGGGACGTCCAGCGCCTTGGCCAGCGCCGCGACGCCCGGCTGGTAGGGCAGGCGTTCTCCGGGCGCGCTCCGGGTGCCTTCGGGGAAGATGACGATCTGCGCGCCTTCGGCCAGCCGCTCCTTGGCTTGGTTCGTCATGTCACGGAGCGATTTGGCCCCTGCCTCGCGATCGATGAAGATGAAACCGTTGGCGATCGCGAACCAGGAGAAGATCGGCCAGCCCTTCAGCTCTTTCTTCAGCACGAAGCAAGGCCGCGGGAGGATCGTGGTGAGCTTCAGGGTCTCCCACATCGATTGGTGCTTGGCGGCGATGATGGCAGGCCCCGTGGGGAGGTGCTCCATCCCCCTGACCTCGTCGCGGATACCGCAAAGCACCTTCAGCAGCCAGAGCGTGCCGCGGGTCCAGAATTTGGAAACTGCAAGCGACCACTCGCGCTTGAACAGCGCAGGCCAGGCGACCAGGCCTGTCACGATCGCGAACAGGAACATGAGCAGGACAAAGAGGATCGAACGCAGTCGGGTCATGCGGGGCTCAGATGATCGACCGCATGCGGACGACAAGATACTTCAGATATTCTCCGACGAGCAGCCGCCAGGCGGAGATTTTGCTCATCCATCCCTGCTCTGGCGCGGAAACGCTAGCGACGGGAACCCCGATCACGGAGATTTCAGGTGCCGACCGGCGCAGCTCGATGGTCGCGCGGGGGAGGTGAAAGTCCGACGTCACGAGAAGCGCCGTGGTGTATCCGTTCTGCCGCAGCCAGTCCCGGCTTTCGATCGCATTGCCGCGGGTCGTGCGGGCATAGGGGCCGAGGTCGACACAGCAGGCCAGCCGCTCGGGATCGCCCATCGGCGCCAGGTCGCTCTTCGTCGTCCGTGGATTGACGCCTGAGATCAGGACCCGGTCACCGAGGCCCCTCGCGTGAAGCGCCAGTCCCTCCTCGATCCTGTGGCCGCCGCCACCGGTCAGGACGACGATCCCCCGCTCCGACGCCCGGGCGGGGTCGAGACCTGCCAGCGGCGCCTCGTCTGCCCGGGGAAGGGTCGCGGCGAACACGAAAAAGCCCGCCACCAGGAGGAGGAGAGAGATGAACCCGGCCGCGAGGGCCCGTCTGGCGAGTCTTGGAAGACGCATCACTCGCGCGCTTTAGCGCTGCCCCGAAAAAGGGAGAAGGCCCAAATGCCCCCCAGCATGAGAGCCAGCACCGGACCTGCCCAGAGAACGTAGTTCTTGGGCGAAGCCGTGGGGGTCAGGAGGACGGCCTCGCCGTAGCGGGCGGTGAGGTAGGCCTTCACCTCGGCGTCGGTGTCGCCAGCTGCGATCCGCTCCTCGACGAGCGCGCGCATGACCCTGGCGAGTTCCGCGTCGGATTCCGCAATCGACTGGTTCTGGCAGACGACGCAACGGATATCCTTGAAGATCGCGTCCGCCCGGGCTTGCTGCGCCGGGGTGAGGGCGAGGAGCAGGGCCGAGAGAAGCGCGATCATGCGGGCACCGCCGGGGCATTCGGCTCCGCCTCTTTTTGCTGGCGCTTCGTTCCCGGAGAGAAGGCGGCGACAAAGCCGCCGATCGCGACGAGCAGGGCTCCTGACCACAGAAGGTGGATCAGCGGATGCACATAGGCGCGCACCATCCGCAGGTCTTTGTCTTCGCGAATGCCTGCCGAGGCGAGATAGAGATTGCCGAGCCCGACACGGGTGATCGCCACTTCGGTCGTCCCTTCATCCGCCACCGGATAATAGCGCCGAGAAGGGTAAAGCTCGGCGATCACCTTGCCATCCCGCTCGACCGTGTAGCGGTCGGTCTCTGCGAGGTAGTTCCGGCCTGCCCGCATCTCGGTCGACACGAAGGTCAGGGTCAGGTTGCGGATCTCGGCGCTTTCGCCGGGGCGCAGGGCGGTCCGCACTTCGGTCTGGAAGAGCGACGCCGAGGTCACCCCGAGGATGAGAAGGGCAAGGCCGAGATGGCTGAGCAAAGCGCCGACGCTGCGGCCGGGCAGGTTGGCGAGGCGGCGGAGGGCTTCCGAAGCATCCGCTCCCGGCAGGCCGGCCTTGCGCAGGAGGTCAGCGACGACGCCGCCGAAGACGATGATCGAAGCTGCAAAACCGATCCACGCGAGAAGCGAGCCGCCGAGCACCAGCGTCGCGGCGCTGGCGAGGAGGAGGCCTGCGCCGAGGATGAGCTGATAGGGCCGGACCCAGGCGCCGCGGCCACGCTTCCGCCACGGGATGAGCAAGCCGAAGGCCAGCGCTGCCGCCATGGCGAGCGTCAGCGGCGCTGCCATGAGGTTGTAATAGGGCGGGCCGACCGAGATCCGGGTCCCTGACGAAACTTCCACCACCGTCGGCCAGAAGGTGCCGAGAAACACCGTGAACAACAGAACCGAGAAGAGCAGGTTGTTGAGGACCAGCGCGCCCTCGCGGCTGACGGGTTCGAAAGCCTCGTTCTTGACGAGCTTCGAGCCGCGAAGGGCGAAGAGCAGGAAGCCGCCGCCCGTGAACAGGACCGAGAGCAGGAGAAGCACCACGCCCCGCTCGGGGTCATTGGCGAAGGCATGGACCGAGGTGACGATCCCCGACCTGACGAGGAAGGCACCGAGGAGCGATGCGCCGAAGGCGAGGATCGCCAGCGCCGCGCACCACGGCTTCAGGGCATCGCGCCGTTCGACGACCATCACGCAGTGCAGGAGTGCCGTCGCGGCAAGCCAAGGCATCAGCGAGGCATTCTCCACCGGGTCCCAGAACCAGAACCCGCCCCAGCCCAGTTCGTAATAGGCCCAGAAGGCCCCGAGTCCGATCCCGAGGGTCAGCGCGGCCCATGCGAACAGGAGAAACGGCCGCACGGCACGGGCCCAGTCCTGGTCGAGTTCGCCGCGGATCAGCGCCGCGATAGTGAAGCTGTAGACGGCCGAAAGGCCGACATAACCCACATAGAGCGTGGGCGGGTGGATCGCGAGGCCGATGTCCTGCAGCAGCGGATTGAGGCCCTGCCCATCAACCGGCGTCGGCCAGTCGGCGGGATAGGGCTCGAACGGGCTTGAGGTCAGGATCGCGAAGAGCAGGAAGGCGAGGGTCAGAAGCCCCTGGATGCCGAGAGCCAGCCTGCGCATTTCCGGCGCTCCGCCCCTGGAATGGGCCATCGCTGCGCCGAAACCGGCCAGCATCAGGAGCCACAGCAGCAGGCTGCCCTCGTGGTTCCCCCAGGTCCCGGTCAGCTTGTAGACCATCGGCTTCAGGGAGTTGCTGTTGAGGAAGACGTTGAGCAGGCTGACATCGGTCTGGCTGTATGCGTACATCAGCAGCGCAAAGGCTCCGCCGATGGCCATCAGGAGCGCGGTCGCCGCGCTGGCCGCGATCGCGTGCACCCTCCTGTCCCGCGACGGGACAAGACCGGCCACGGCCATGACCCCGGCCGCAGCCGCGGCGAGGACGAGGAGAAGCGTTCCGAGAAGGCTGACCTGCATAGGACCGAATTGGCGCCGTCAGCCCTCCGAAGCAACCCGGATGCGACGAAGCGCATAGAACGCTTGGCGCGAAGCCCCATGCCCTCGGCCCCGCGCAGAGAGAGTTTCCTTCTCAAAGGCTCGCACCGGGTGCCGCGATGAAGGCCGCTTCACGCCCGCGATCCCGGGATTGCTCCCCAATGAGGACCGAAAAGCCGCGACCGGCCCGATCCATGTCCGCCGCATCGCCACGTCGGTGCGTCTAGCGTGCCTCGCGCAGGAAGCTCAGCTGCTCGATCTTCTCGGCCGTGTTCGCCATGTCCGAGAGCGGCGTCGGGTAATCGCCGGTGAAGCAGTGGTCGGTGAAGGCCGGGCGCAGATTGTCCCGCGGCCCCTTGCCGAGCGCCTTGTAGAGCCCCTCGAGGGAGAGGAACGAGAGGCTGTCCGCGCCGATGATGTCGCGCATTTCCTCGACCGTGTGCGAGGCGGCCATCAATTCCTCCTTGGACGGCGTATCGATGCCGTAAAAGTCAGGATGCGTGATCGGCGGACAGGCAATGCGCAGGTGGACTTCCTTCGCGCCCGCATCGCGGATCATCTCGATGATCTTTTTCGACGTCGTGCCCCGGACGAGGCTGTCGTCGACAAGGACAACGCGCTTGCCCTTCACCACGCCCATATTGGCGGAGTGCTTCCGAGCCACGCCCATTTCGCGGATCTTCTGGTCGGGCTGGATGAAGGTCCTGCCCGAATAGTGCGAGCGGATCAGCGCCATTTCGTAGTCGATGCCGCTCGCCTGGGCGAAGCCGATCGCGGAGGGAACGCCTGAGTCCGGGATGGGCGAGACGATGTCCGCTTCCACCGGCGATTCCTCGGCCAGGACACGGCCCAGCCGCTTGCGGATCTCGTAGACGCTCTCTCCATCCACGAAGCTGTTCGGTCGCGCGAAATAGATGAGCTCGAAGATGCATGGCCGCGGGTTCTTCACCTCGGCGGTCAGGCGCCGCGAGGTCAGCGAACCGTCCCTGCCGCAGATGACCACTTCGCCCGGCTCCACGTCCCGGATGAATTCGGCGCCGATGAGGTCGAAGGCACAGCTCTCGGACGCCAGCACATGGGCATCGCCGAGCTTGCCGAGCACGAGGGGACGGATGCCGACGGGATCGCGTACGCCGATCAGCGCGTCGCGGGTAAGTACGGTCAGCGCATAGGCGCCTTCCACAGCGCGGGCCGCGTCGATGACCTTGTCGCTCATGGTCAGGCCACGGGACAGCGCCGTCAGCTGCACGAAAAGCTCTGAGTCGCTGGTGGTATGGAAGATCGAGCCCTTGGAGATCAGCTGCTGGCGCAGGGTCCGGGCGTTGGTGAGGTTGCCGTTATGGGCGATCGCGATGCCGCCGCGGTCAAGATCGGCATAGAGCGGCTGGACATTGCGCAGGCCCCCGGTGCCGGTCGTCGAATAGCGCGTGTGGCCGATCCCGGCATTGCCCTTGAGCTTGGAGAGCACTTCCTCGCCGTGGAAATGCTCGGCGACGAGGCCGAGATGCTTGTCCGAATAGAACTGGCCTTCGTGATAGGTGGTAATGCCTGCGGCTTCTTGGCCCCGGTGCTGCAGGGCGTGGAGGCCCAGCGCGATGATCGGCGCGGCGTCCCCGTCATGGCCGATGATCCCGAAAACACCGCATTCCTCGTTGAGGGCGCGCGGCAACAGGGGTTGCGTCCGCTGGCGGTTTCGCTCGCGGCGCAGGAAGTTCGAAACATGCTGCATGGCTCAGGTCCCGGTGGGCTCGGCTGAGAGGGAGATGGACCGAAAAGACCGCTTTGACAATTCCGTGACAGAAACATCAGCTTTGCGAAGGAAAGCCTCAGCCGTCGCCTCCAGCGCCGGGGCGAAGAGGCTTCGTTCCACCATCTGCGGCCGCGGCGCGCCTTCGTGGTAGACCAGCACGGAAAACAGCACGAAAGCTGCGAGGACCCAGCCACGCAGGATGCCGAAGGCTGCGCCTGCGATTCGGTCGCCGCGCTTTTTGTCGCGACCGAGGTATTTCCGCACCAGTATGGAGCCCGCAATCGACACCGCCGTGTCTCCGGCGAGGAACAAACCGGCCAGCACGAGGAGCTTGCCGATGGTGCCGTCGACAGCGCTCGTCGCCATGCCGCCAAAGAGGCTGATTGCAAGGAACCCCGCTGCGATCGCCCCCAGGGTCACTGCCTCGCGCACGCCGCCGCGATACCAGCCGATGAGGGCCGAGACGCCGATGATGACAAGGACGAGGAGGTCGAACTGGCTCACGCTCTTCCTCTTGCTGCTCTCTCGCTCTCGATCAAGTGCCGGTCAGCCAATCCGCCGCGGCACGCAGGGAGTCGAGGGGGATGCACTTGATGGCATCGCTCTCGATGTCCGCCGGGCCAGCCGTGCGGACAAAGCCGAGCTTGGCGGACTCCCCGAGCCGGAGGGGCCCCTGCGCTGCGCGGCGGATCCTGCCTGAAAGGCCGATCTCGCCAAATGCCGTGGTGCCTTGGGGCAGTGCGATGCCTTCCTTGGCCGAGATCAGGGCAAGGGCCGCGGCAAGGTCGGCGGCAGGGTCGGTAATACGCAAACCTCCGGCCACGGAAAGAAAGACATCATCTCGGCCGAAATCGACGCCGGACCGTGCCGAGAGAACGGCGAGGAGCTGGGACAGGCGACCTGAGTCCCAGCCGACCACCGCGCGCCGCGGCTGCGCGAGCTGGCTTGGCAGGACCAGCGCCTGGAACTCGCAGAGGAGGGGCCGCGAGCCTTCGGTCCCGGCAAAGACGGCTGTGCCCGGCGTGTCCTCGTCGGCATCACCGAGGAACAGGGCCGAGGGGTTCGAGACTTCGGCGAGCCCTTCTCCGCGCATTTCAAATACGCCGATCTCGTTCGCCGGGCCGTATCGGTTCTTCACGGCACGGATCAAACGGAAGCTGCGCCCCGGCTCTGTCTCGAAGTAGAGAACGACATCGACAAGGTGCTCGACCACGCGCGGGCCGGCGATCTGGCCCTCCTTTGTCACATGGCCAACGAGGATCACCGTGCAGCCTGCGTTCTTGGCGAAGCGTGTGAGCTCCGATGCACAGGCGCGGACCTGCGTCACCGTGCCGGGGGCCGAGGGGATGTCGTCGGACCAGAGTGTCTGGATCGAGTCGATGATCAGGACATCGGGCTTTGCGGCCTTGACGGTCTGCATCACGTCCTTGAGGGCGGTGCCGATCGCGAGCTGCATTGGCGCCTTCGCGACGCCAAGACGCTCAGCGCGCAGACGGATCTGGTCGAGAGCCTCCTCGCCCGAAATATAGACCGTCTTCTTCCCCGACCGCGCGATCGCCGCACCGGTCTGGAGAAGGAGCGTCGACTTGCCCACGCCCGGATCGCCGCCAACGAGAAGCGCCGAACCCGGAACAAGCCCGCCGCCAAGCGCGCGGTCGAACTCCTGCGCGCCGGTGTTGAAGCGCGGCGGCGGTGCGCTCTCTCCTGCAAGGCTCTCGAGGGGCAGGCCGCGGGCCTTTCCCTTCTTTCCCGAGCCCGGCGCGGCGAGCGCGTCCTGTTCGGGCTCGACAGTGTTCCACTCGCCGCAATCGTCGCAGCGTCCCTGCCAGCGGGCGTAGACGCTTCCGCAGGCCTGACAGGCAAAGGAGGGGGCATTCTTCGGCATGGCTCTTCATAGCCTGTTCGCGCCGCCGCGCCAGCCCGGCCGCTTTCCACACCCCTGTGGATATTTAGTCCGTGTTCATCTTTGCAAACAGAACCGAACCCTTAATCTCCGTTTGGAGACTTTAATAGAGACTTTCCTATCACTGAACATCTAGTGAAGGTGCTGTTTATTGGATCTTCACTCTGCCTCGACACTCTCGGTGACAGTTAACAACGCAAACGCGCCACGAAACCGGGGAGAACAGAGATGTCCATCGAGACGCGTATCGAAGAAATCCTGAACGCAGAGCGGGTTCCGACCGCCGACGAGATGTACCGTATGGGGATCGAAGCCTCGACCGGCGTCGATGGCGGTGCTGTCGATCTCGTCGCGGCGCACAAATGGTTCAACCTCGCCGCTCTGCAGGGCAATGAAGAGGCGATCTTCTACCGCAAGCAGATCACTGAAGAGATGGATGCCCGCCAGGTCGCCGCGGCCCAGCGCGACGCCCGCGAATGGCTGCGCAAGCACCGCCCCGCTGTAGGCACCGCTGCTTAAGGCTTTCGGACTGGCGCGCGTTCAGCGTCGCCGTTCGAAGCGGGTGAAGCCCTGCTCGGACACGAAGCCGTCGAGGAACTGGTCCTGCGGCTCGACCGGGAAGCGCTCCATCATCTGGGCTGCATAGCCATAGCCGATGGCGACCACGTCGCCTTCCGATCTCAGCTTCTCCAGCGTCCTGTCGTAATAGCCGCCGCCCATGCCGAGGCGTGCGCCATCAGGACGGACCGCGAGAAGCGGCGTCACCACCATATCAGGCCGCATCACCGGGGCGTCGGGTCCCGGTTCCATGATGCCGTAGGCTCCCTTGATCAGCCCCTTGTCGATCTCGAACAGGCGGAAGACGAGTGGCGCGCCTTTCTTCTCCACCACCGGCAAGAGGACAGCGGCTCCCGCCTGCGCCAGCGCTTCGGCCAGCGGCGCGGTGTCGAGTTCATCGCCCTTGGGATGGTAGAGCGCGACGGCGCTGCCTTCCGGGGGCTCGAGATGCGTCATGAAATGCGTCGCCGCAAATCGCGCCGCATTGGGCTGGCTCTGCTTCGCCAGGCGGCGAGCCTGCTTGGCCCTCTCGCGGAAGACCTTCTTGAAGTTGATGAGGTTGAGAGCGAGGGGAGGGATCATCGGAACAAATCTGCCGCACCGGCCGTCGGACGTTGCATTCGCCCTGGACCCAAAGGTTCAGGTGGGCGCCGCGTGAAAAGGACCACGGTCCGAGCCAGAGGCAGCTCCCTAGAATGGCTGTAAGGCCCCGGGGAAAGATGTCCTAACGGGCCGGGCAGCGATCTGGGAAGCTAGGGGTCGGGAGGGCCGTCCGCAAGGGGGAGGCGCGTCAGTCCCCTTGCCGCACGCAAAGGTGAGGCACAATCTCGCGCCACCCTTTCCTGGCCTTATGTCGCCCGTCCGGTCGCTTGGCCGACAGCGCTAGGCTATTTCGGCGAGCAGCTTTTCCAGTCTTTCGCTCGCTTCGTCGAGCCGGTCCGCGGCCCACTCGGCCGCCGCGCCTTCCGGGGTCATGGTCGACCACCGGTTCTTGGCCTCGTCATACTCGTCAAGAATGGCGAGGGCCGCCACGACAAGGGCCTGGCTGTCGCTCAGGCCGTCATGCTTCGCCCGCACGTCCTGGACACGCTTGTCGAATATCTCGGCCAGCTTGCGTGCCCGTGCTTCCTGCCCGTCGTCGCAGGTCAGTTTGTGCTCGCGGCCATTGATCTCTACACTGATTTCAGCCATGAGAGCTGCCTTCTCCCTGGCGGATGATGTCGCGCAATTGCTTGATCGCGGTCTCCGCGCGCTTTTCGACCCTGTCGAGCAGGTCGAGGCCCTTCCGGGCGTCCGCTTTGGCCTTGGCTGCGCCCGAGAGATGCTTGTCCACTGCGGCCAACGCAGCTTCGAAACGGCGCTTGGATGATTCGAGTCGGTTCATGTTTCAGGAATGAACATAACTTGATTCATGTTCAAGCCTCCATGCTGCCTTGACCCCCGGGGTCGGGCGAGGCATCGACAGCTCCGAAACCCCGGAGACGAGACCATGCCATTAGACCACATCTATGAACGAATGTCGGCTGCGATCGCTGCACTTTCGATGGATGCGGTTGAGAAAGCGAATTCTGGCCATCCGGGCATGCCCTTGGGAATGGCGGATGTTGCGACCGTTCTCTTCAGCCGGCACATGAAATTCGATGCAGCAGCGCCAGACTGGCCGGACCGGGACAGATTCGTGCTCTCGGCAGGTCACGGCTCGATGCTGCAATACAGTCTTCTCCACCTTCTGGGCTTCGAGGACATGACTCTCGAAGAACTGAAAAATTTTCGGCAATTGGGTGCAAAGACGGCCGGGCACCCGGAATACGGGCATGCCAAGGGCATCGAAACAACCACAGGGCCGCTTGGGCAGGGCCTTGGCAACGCCGTGGGATTTGCCCTCGCCGAGAAACACCTCGCGGCGCGATTCGGATCGGACCTCGTCGATCACTACACTTACACCATCGTGGGCGATGGCTGCCTGATGGAAGGCATCAGCCAGGAGGTGATCTCTTTCGCCGGGCACCAGAAGCTCGGTAAGCTGATCGTTCTCTGGGATGACAACAACATCTCGATCGACGGCAGGATCAGCCTGTCGGACTCGACGGACCAGATCGCCCGCTTCGAGGCGTGTGGCTGGCGCACCATGCGGGTCGATGGCCACGACATGGAAGCAGTCGACAAGGCCCTGACCGATGCCAAGGGTTCGGACCGCCCGGTGCTGATCGCGTGCAAGACGGTGATCGGCAAGAATGCCGGCGACAAGGCCGGCACGTCGGGCTCCCACGGTGCGCCGCTCGGTTCCGAGGCGATCGCGGCCGCACGCCGCGCGCTTGGCTGGGAGTATGGGCCCTTCGAGATCCCGGACGATGTCTACGATGCCTGGCGAAGCGCCGGCAGCCGCGGTGCGAGCGAGCGCGCCGTCTGGGAGGAGCGCCACCACGGCTCGAGCCACAAGGCCGCGTTCGACGAAGCGATGGCGGGCGACGTTTCCGCGGCCATCCGTGCGCTGAGCGATCATGCAAGGGAGGCTGCTTCGGCGGCCAAGGCGGTTGCCACCCGCAAGGCATCACAGAACTGTCTCGATGCCATCAACGCGGCGACGCCGCTGACTGTTGGCGGCTCGGCGGACCTGACCGGTTCGAACAACACCAAGACGGCGGAGCTCGGCATACTCGACGCGGAGAACCCCGGCGGGCGTTACATCCACTACGGCATTCGCGAGCATGGCATGGCGGCCATCATGAATGGCCTCGCCCTGCATCGCGGCGTGGTGCCCTACGGCGGCACTTTCCTTGTTTTCTCCGACTATATGCGTCCGGCCATGCGTCTCTCGGCGCTGATGGAGCAGCGCGTGGTCTATGTCCTGACCCACGACTCAATCGGCCTTGGCGAGGACGGGCCGACCCACCAGCCGGTGGAGCATCTCGCGAGCCTCCGGGCGATTCCGGGCCTTTACGTCTTCCGTCCCGCAGATGAGGTGGAGACGGCCGAGAGCTGGGCCGTGAGCCTCGAGCTGCAGGCCCCTTCCGTCCTGGCGCTGACCCGCCAAAGCCTCCCCGCAGTGCGTGCGGACGCCTCTGAAAACCTGACCCGAAAGGGCGGCTATGTCCTGCGCGACGCCGAAGGCGCCAAGGCGACGATCGTCGCCACCGGCTCCGAGGTCGAGATCGCGCTGGCGGCTGCCGACAACCTCTCCGGCGAGGGTATCCCGACCCGCGTCGTATCACTTCCCTGTGCCGAGCTCTTCCTGAAGCAGGACGGCGACTATATCGCCGATGTTCTCGGCACGGCGCCGCGCCTCGGTATCGAGGCGGGCATCCAGATGGGCTGGGGCGAGCTGCTCGGCCTCGGCGGCACGCGATGGGACTTCCTCGGAATGTCCACGTTTGGTGCTTCAGGTCCGTATAAGGAGCTTTACGAGCATTTCGGCATCACTGCCAAGAACGCCGCTGCAAAAGTTCGCAGCCTGATTAAAGGGAACGAGTAACATGACGCTCAAAGTTGGTATCAATGGTTTCGGCCGCATCGGGCGCCTCGCCCTGCGCTCGATGCTTGAACACGGCCGCGACAATATCGAGGTCGTCGCGATCAACGACCTCGGCTCGGTGGCGACCAACGCTCACCTCCTCGAATTCGACACCATCCACGGCCGCCTGCCGATGGAGGTTTCCTCGAATGACGATTCGATCACCGTTAATGGCAAGACCATCAAGGTTTCGGCCGAGCGCAACCCCGCCGATCTCGCCTGGGGCGACAAGGGTGTCGACATCGTCTTCGAATGCACTGGCATCTTCACCGCGCCGGACAAGGCCCAGGCCCATCTCGACGCCGGCGCCAAGCGCGTTCTCGTCTCCGCGCCCTCGACGGCTGACGTCAAGACCATCGTCTACGGCGTCAACCACGATACGCTGGGTCCGGACGACAAGATCGTCTCCAACGGTTCGTGCACCACGAACTGCCTCGCTCCCGTGGCCAAGGTCCTGATGGATGTCTGCGGCATCGAACGCGGCTACATGACCACGATCCACAGCTATACCGGCGACCAACCGACGCTCGATACGCTGCACAAGGATCTCTACCGCGCCCGTGCTGCGGCCCAGAACATGATCCCGACCTCGACCGGCGCCGCCAAGGCCCTCGGCCTCGTGATCCCGGCGCTGAAGGGCAAGCTCGATGGCTCCTCGATCCGCGTGCCGACCCCGAACGTCTCGGTCGTCGATCTCAAGCTCGTCCCTTCGAAACAGACCTCGGTCGAAGCCATCAACGCTGCGATGAAGGAAGCCTCCGAAGGTGCGATGAAGGGCGTCCTCGGTTACACGGACAAACCGCTCGTCTCCAGCGACTTCATGCACGACCCGCACTCCTCGACCTTCGCTGCGGCCCAGACCCAGATCGTCGATGGCGGCCTCGTCCGGGTGCTGAGCTGGTACGACAACGAGTGGGGCTTCTCCACCCGTATGTCCGACACCGCGCTTGAAATGGCGAAATACCTCTAACTCCCGCAAGCGGCGAAGCGGCGCTTCGCCGCTTCGTCCTACAGAAGGGCCGCACTGGGCGGTGATCTTCCGTATGACGACTTACAACACCATTGAAGACCTCGGCGACCTTAACGGCAAGCGCGTGCTTGTCCGTGTCGATTTCAACGTGCCCATGAAGGACGGGAAGGTCTCGGACACGACCCGCCTCGCCCGCGCCTTGCCGACCGTCCAGGCCCTCCGCGAAAAGGGGGCCAAGGTCATCCTGCTGTCGCATTTCGGCCGTCCCAAGGGTGAGCCGAACCCCGAAATGAGCCTCGAGCAGGTCGTGCAGGCCTTCGCCAACGAACTGGGTGCGCCAGTTGGCTTCGTTCCGGCCACGGTTGGCCAGACGGCCAAGGACGCTATCGCCGAGATGCAGCCGGGCGATGTCTATCTTCTCGAGAACACGCGCTTCCACAAAGAGGAAGAGGAGAACGAGCCGGGCTTCGCCGCCGATCTTGCATCCCTGGGCGACGTCTACGTCAATGACGCCTTCTCCGCCGCGCACCGCGCCCATGCCTCGACCGAGGGTGTCGCGCGGCATCTTCCGTCTGCGGCAGGTCTCGCCCTTGCCAAGGAACTCGACTATCTCGCAGCGGCTCTCTCGAACCCCGAACGCCCGATGATGGCGATCGTCGGCGGGGCCAAGGTCTCGACCAAGCTCGACGTCCTCAACGAACTCATCGCCAAGGCCGACAAGCTCGTCGTCGGCGGGGGCATGGCCAACACGTTCCTGCTCGCCATGGGCTTCGAGATCGGCAAGTCGCTGGCCGAGCCGGACCTCGTGCCCACCGCCCGGGACATCATGGCCAAGGCCGCCGACGCGGGCTGCGACATCCTCCTGCCCAAGGACGTGGTCGTCGCCGAGGAGTTCAAGGCCGGCGCCAAGACCCATGTTCGCGCGGCAGATGCCGTGCGGCCCAACGAGATGATCCTCGATCTCGGCCCGGACAGCATCGACAGCTATGCAGAGGCCCTTGAGGGTTGCAAGACGCTGGTCTGGAATGGTCCCCTCGGTGCCTTCGAAACCGAGCCCTTCCATGTCGGCACCGTGGAGCTCGCGAAATACGCAGCCAAGCTGTCCAAGGCGGGCAAGCTGATTTCCGTCGCAGGGGGCGGCGACACGGTCGCGGCCCTCGCCATGGCCGGCGTGATCGACGATTTCACTTATGTCTCCACCGCTGGCGGCGCGTTTCTTGAATGGATGGAGGGCAAAACCCTCCCGGGCATCAAGGTTTTGGAGAAGAAGTAATCAGCTAGGGCCGCCAGGAGAAGCCGGACGACCGGCCAGCGGCGGGTGTATCGCAAGAACGGCGCTTTTCGGAGGCGCCTTCCATCCCCGGCTTTCCGAAATACCGGTCGGGGCTGAAGACATGGAAACTTGGGAAGACCCATGACCCCTGAACTGCTCAATGAGCTCAATGACATCGCCGTCCGCATGGTGGCACCAGGCAAAGGCATCCTGGCTGCGGACGAATCCACCGGCACGATCAAGAAGCGCTTCGACTCGATCGGCCTTGAGTCCACCGAGGACAACCGTCGCGACTACCGCGAGCTTCTCTTCCGCACCGAGAGCGCAATGAAGGAGAACATCTCCGGCGTCATACTCTTCGACGAGACCATTCGTCAGAAGGCGGAAGACGGCACCCCGCTCGTCGACCTCATCACCGCCGCAGGCTCGATCCCCGGCATCAAGGTCGACATGGGTGCGAAGGACTATGCCTTCCACCCTGGCGAGAAGGTCACCGAGGGCCTCACCGGCCTGCGGGAGCGTCTTGAAGAGTACCATCAGCTCGGTGCCCGCTTTGCCAAATGGCGCGCCGTGATCGACATCGGCCGCGGCGGTGACCGCTCCATCCCGAGCTATTCGTGCCTGCGCGCCAACATGCACGCGCTGGCGCGTTACGCAGCTCTCTGCCAGGAGCAGCGCATCGTCCCGATCGTCGAGCCGGAAGTCCTGATGGACGGCGATCATGATATCGACCGCTGCTATGAAGTGACCGAGATGGGGCTGAAGCTTCTTTATGAGGAGCTCTACGACGCCAAGGTCGCTCTCGAAGGCACGATCCTCAAGCCGAACATGGTCATCGCGGGCAAGAAGTCGGATAGACAGGCGTCTACGGACGAAATTGCCGAGAAGACCGTCCGGTGCTTCCGCAATGCGGTTCCCGCTGCGGTTCCGGGCATCGTGTTCCTTTCCGGTGGCCAGTCGGAAGTGCAGGCGACGGAAAACCTCAACACCATGAACAAGGCGTATGCGGACATCATGCCGTGGAAGCTCAGCTTCTCCTACGGCCGCGCCCTGCAGGCGTCGGCGCTCGAAAGCTGGGGCGGCAAGAAAGAGAACGTCCCCGCCGCACAGGCGGCGTTCGCCCACCGTGCGAGAATGAACGGCCTAGCCCAGCAGGGCGCATGGACCCCTGAAATGGAGAACGACGCCTGACGTTCTTCGTCAAAAAGAGCCTGCCGCCCCATGAGCGCCTGATCGTCCTGGCGCGGTTCCCTTGGCTCTTTCGTTTTTTGGCGTGGCTGGAGCTGGTCGTGTTCGGCCTTGCTCCGGTCGCCTGGCTGTTCTGGCATCTCTATCAGGTGGAAGTGATCGGTGACGGCCCATTCAATCAGGGGCTGGCTGTCATCGCCCTGATCACTTCCATCATCGGCATCATCGTCTTCGTGGTCGTGCAGGTCTATATGCAGACCACGGAGTTCGCACTGACGGACCGGCGTATCATCCTGAAAAAGGGCTTCATCAGCCGCCGGACGAACGAGATTCCGCTCGATGCCCTTGAGAATGTGAATGTCTATCAAACGGTGTTCCAGCGCCTCTTCGGCTATGGTCGGCTCGAACTGAACGGCTCGGGCGGCAGCCCCCTCCATTCGCCGCCGATCCAGGACCCCGTCGACGTGAGGACCTCCATCAGCGAGGCGCGCATCTCGATCGAACGGGCGCCGGCGTTCAGGACGGCGCATCCCGAAAAGGATCAATCAAGCTGATAATAATCTTTGGCGGTCATGGGCTGGACGGAAAGGTGAACTAGCCTCATCTTTCACGCTCGGAGGTCGCCCATGGATATGTCGAAAATCAAGATGCCGCCTGCTCCGCCGATCCGGCCGGACAAGTCGCTGGCTGCGTTTTTCGGCCTGATGCGCAACAAGGAAGAAACGAGCTACGTCTTCGATTTCTCTTACAACATCAATGGCGGCATGTTGCACAGGACGTTCGAGCGCTTCGCCCGCGGGCCGTTCTACGAGCAAATGGTCAACGACCGCCGCGCGATCTTCCGCGCCCTCGATGACCGCCAGCGCCTCCGCGAGCTGCCCGTCGGCACGGTGGGGCGGACCTATGCCGATTTCATGGACCGCGAGGGTCTCGATACCGACGGCGTTGCCCAGAGTTTTCGCGACAAGGGGCTGCTGACCGAAGATTTCGAGCGCGAATACCCTGAATATTCGGCCTTCACCTACTGGCTGAACATCACCCACGACATGTTCCATGTCCTCACGGGCTACAACCGTGACAGCCTCGGTGAGCTGGCGCTGCTCAACTTCACGAGCAAGATCACCGGCAACCGTGGCAACAAGTATCTCGCCCGCATGGGCGCGATAAGGGTGAAGCTCGAGGATCCGTCCCTGCCGGTCTTCAAGGTCGTCAACAATGGCGGGCGCATGGGTAGGGCTTCGGCGGACCTGCTGCACGTCAATTTCATCGACCTCCTGGACCGCCGCCTGCGAGAGGTCCGTGAGGAGTTGAACATCGTCCCGTGTCCCGTCTATGCGGCCTTGCCCCAGGAGCGACTCCTCGCCCTGGTCCAACCGCAGGCGGCATGACGGACCCAGCTCTTTACCTGATCACCCCTCCCAAGATTGCAGACCTCCCGGCCTTCGCCGAGGAGGTCGTGCGCGTATTCGGCACGAGCGCGGGCACCGCGGCGGATGTCGCCTGCCTGCAGCTCCGGCTCAAGGATGTTGGGGATGACGAGGTCCTGCGCGCTGCCGAGACCCTGCTGCCGCTTTGCGCGCAGGCAGGCGTCGGCTTGCTGATCAATGACCGGGCGGACTTGGCGAAAAAGGCCGGTGCCGATGGCGTCCATATCGGCCAGTCTGACGGCTCGGTGGCTGAAGCCCGGCGCCTTCTCGGCGAGGACAGGGACATCGGCGTCACCTGCCACGACAGCATCCATTTGGCGATGGAGGCAGGCGAAGCGGGCGCGGACTATGTCGCCTTTGGCGCCTTCTTCCCGACGACGACCAAGGCGGTCGAGCATCACGCGGACCCCGAAATCCTGTCCCGGTGGTCAGAGATGGCGACGGTGCCCTGCGTGGCGATCGGGGGGATCACGGCGGAGACGGCGCGCAGCCTGATTGAGGCAGGAGCTGACTACGTCGCCGTCTCAGGCGCCATCTGGAATCATCCAGACGGCGCCGAAGCTGGTGCAAGAGCCTTCCAGGCGGCGCTTGGCGCCTAGGCGTCTTTCTCATGCCCCCCGGGCTTCGGCTCGCGGGCTTCCGAGGCGGGGTCGCTGGCCGGGAAGGTGTCGTCGAGGCCTTCCTCGAGGCGCTCGTCTTCAGTCTCCGGCTTATCGTCTTTGTCGGGTTGATCTTTGGGCATGGTGCGCCTCCTTGTTGCTGGGCTAAGGCGCGGGCGCGGGGAAGCGTTCGCCATTCTCGCAAAGGCTTGAACCGCGGCGCGACCTCCCCGAAGACGGGTGAGAACAAAGGTGGTCCCTTGGCGCAGTCCGTCCGCATTCTCGGTATCGATCCAGGCCTTCGCCGCACAGGCTGGGGGCTCATCACCTGCCAAGGTTCGCGGGTCGCCTTCCTCGCGTCCGGGGCCATAACCCCGCCCGCAAAGCTCGCCCTCGCCGACAGGCTCTGCGCCCTTGCCGAAGCCCTTGACGCCCTGGTGGCCGACCACGCGCCGGACGAGGCGGCGGTGGAGGAGACCTTCGTCAATGCCGACCCGCGCTCGGCCCTCAAGCTGGGGCAGGCGAGGGGCGTCTGCCTCCTCGCCCCGGCGCGCCACTCCGTGCCGGTGGCGGAGTATGCCGCCAACCGCATCAAGAAATCCGTGGTCGGAGCAGGCCATGCCGATAAGACGCAGGTCGCCGCCATGGTCGCGCGTCTCCTCCCCGGTAGCCGGGCGGAGACTGCCGATGCGGCAGACGCACTCGCCATCGCGCTCTGCCATGCCTTCCACCGCAAGACTGCCGCGCTGAGGGCCGTTTCATGATCGGCTATCTCTCGGGACGTGTGCTGAGCGTCAGTGCTGACACCGCGATCATTGACGTCGGCGGTGTCGGGTACGAGGTCGGCTGCGCGCCGCGCACGCTCCAGAAAATGACGGTGGGCGAGCCGGTACAGGTCGCCGTTGAAACCCTTGTCGCCGAGACGTTCATCAAGCTCGTCGCTTTCGAGACCGAGGACGAGCGCCGCTGCTTCCGCATGTTGCAATCGGTGCAGGGCGTCGGTTCCAAGGCTGCCCTTGCCATCCTGCAGGTCCTCAAGCCCGGCGCGCTGCTCGATGCAATCTCCCTCGGCGACAAAACGGCCGTCTCCCGCGCACAGGGCGTCGGACCGAAGCTCGCTACACGGATCGTCACGGAGTTGAAGGACAAAACTGCTGGCATCTATGCGGGCCGCGCGCCAATCTCTGTGCCGGAACACGACGACGCGCCAGCCCCGTCCGGCGTTGCCTTCGAGGCCGTGTCTGCACTGGTCAATCTCGGCTATGACGAGGCCTTGGCCCGCAAGGCCGTGGCGGAAGCGAAGACCTCCGACGACATGACCGTCGAGCAGCTCATCCCCGCAGCCCTCAAACTGCTGGCGCCGAAATGAACGACGAGCGGATCACAGAACCCGATCTTCAGCCATCGGACGACGATGCAGCCCTGCGCCCCAAGCGCCTCGACGATTTCGTCGGCCAGCGGAGCGTCAAGGACAACCTCCGCGTCTTCGTCGAAGCGGCCAAGAAGCGCGAAGAAGCGATGGACCACGTCCTCTTCTTCGGCCCGCCGGGACTTGGCAAGACGACCCTCGCGCAGATCGTCGCCAACGAGCTCGGCGTCGGCTTCCGCGCGACCTCCGGCCCGGTCATTGCCAAGGCAGGCGACCTTGCAGCGCTCCTCACCGGCCTTGAGCCGAATGACGTTCTCTTTATTGATGAGATCCACCGCCTGACGCCTGCCGTCGAAGAAATTCTGTACCCGGCGATGGAGGATTTTCACCTCGACCTCATCATCGGCGAGGGGCCGTCGGCGCGCTCGGTGAAGATCGACCTGCCGCGCTTCACGTTGGTGGGCGCGACGACCCGCTCGGGCCTCCTGACCAAGCCGCTCCTCGACCGTTTCGGCATCCCGCTGCGCCTCGAATTCTATGAGCCCGACGAGCTTGCCCGCATCGTCCGCCGCGGCGCGGAGAAGCTCGGCACACCGATCGACGAAGACGGAGCGATGGAAATCGCCCGGCGCAGCCGGGGGACACCGCGGGTGACAGGCAGGCTCCTCCGCCGCGTCCGTGATGTGGCCGCCGTCGACGGCGATGGCCGCATTGATCAGCAGACGGCGCAGGACGCCCTCGCCCGGCTGGAAGTCGACAGCGCGGGCCTCGACCGCCTCGATCGCCGCTACCTCACCGTCATCGCCGAGAACTTCTCCGGCGGCCCGGTGGGCGTCGAAACCCTGGCCGCCAGCCTGTCAGAAGGCCGCGACGCGATCGAGGACGTGATCGAGCCCTATCTCCTGCAACAGGGCCTGATCCAGCGCACGCCGCGGGGCAGGGTTGTCACCGAGCGGGCCTACCGCCACCTGGGCCTCGTCCCGCCGAGCAGGAACCCGGAGCTTTTCTGAGATGGCCCACCGCATCGATTTCCGCATCTATTTCGAAGACACCGACATCACGGGCATCGTCTACCACGCCAACTACGTCAAATACTTCGAGCGCGGACGGTCCGAGAGTCTGCGGGAGAACTTCTCCGACCTCTCGAAGCTGATGGAGGGCGACGACCCCTGCACCTTTGCGGTGTCGCAACTCAACATCCGCTATCGCCTTCCGGCAAAGCTCGATGACGTGATCACGGTGGAGACGGACCTCGTTGCGGCTAAGGGTGCCAAGATGGTCTTTGAGCAGAAGATCTGGCGCGGCGAGGAACTCCTCGCCGACGGCCAGGTGGTGGTCGCCGTCATCACGCTCGACGGCCGCCCCCGGCGCATGCCGGAAGCGCTCGCCAAGCGCATGGCGGAGATGGTGGGCTGATCATCAGTGTCGAGCGCGCGAAAGCAGCCGACTGAATACGATCAGAATCCAGCCACTATAAAACGGTAGGTAGATTCCTTCGATGATCGGCACGAAGAGATACCTCGCCATGGTTGGTAGGTTCCAGCCCGGATCGCCAGCGGCGGTCACCTCAGCTAGGAGCACAGCCCAGCCGATGCAGACGACCGCAAGAAGGATGCTTGCAGCAAGGCGCATCTAGGTCCTGATCAACTGCATCAGCTGGTCCAGCATCGCCGGGTCCGTCTTGAACTCACCCAGCAGCGTCCGCGTCACGCAATCCACGCCCTGCTTGTTGATGCCGCGGGTAGAGATGCACTGGTGCTCGCCATACATGATGACGGCCACGCCCCGGGGCTTCAGCACACGGTCGATCGTCTGGGCGATCTGCTCCGTGAGCGTCTCCTGGCTTTGCAGGCGCTTGGCATAAGCATCGACGACGCGCGCCAGCTTCGAGATGCCGACCACCTTGTCCGAGGGCAGGTAGGCGACATGGGCCGTGCCGATCATCGGCGCGACGTGGTGCTCGCAATGGCTCTCGAAGCGGATATCCTTCATAATGACGATGTCGTTGTACCCGCCAACATCATCGAACGTCCGCCCAAGGAGGGCTTCGGGATCTTCCTTGTAGCCCTTGAACCAGTCGTCATAGGCGCCAAGGAACCGCTTCGGCGTGTCGATCAGGCCCTCACGGTCCGGATCGTCACCGATATAGGCGAGAAGGGTACGGACGGCCTCGAGGGCCTTCTCCCGGGAGGGGGTCTCTGCCACGGCTCAGCCTTCCTTGATCGCTTGCAGCGTGCGGGCCGTCTCGACGGCCACGGTCGCGGCTTCCGCGCCCTTGTTGCCGAGCTTGATCCCTGCACGGTCCATGGCCTGCTCGACCGTCTCGGTCGTCAGGATGCCAAAGATCACCGGGACGCCGGTCTCGAGGCCGACCTTGGCGATGCCCTTGGCCGCTTCGCCCGCCACATAATCGAAATGCGCGGTCGCACCGCGGATGACACAGCCGAGCCCGACAATGGCGTCATAGCGCCCGGTCTCGGCCGCCGTCTTCGCCGCGATCGGCACTTCGAAGGCGCCCGCGACGGTGACATGGGTGATGTCGTCGTCCGCGACGCCGTGCTTCTTCAAGGTGGCCAGCGCGCCTTCGGTCAGCCTACTGACGATAAAGTCATTCCAGCCTGTATCGATAACGCAGATGCGGAGACCCTTGCCGTCCGCGCTGCCTTCAATGCGTTTCATGTCTTGGCCTTCTTCTTGATGGGTGTCGTTGCGGAGAGCGCCGCGCCGCCATGATCAGGCGGCTTCGGCCTTGGCGGCCAGCAGGTGCTGTCGGATCGCCTCGGTCGTGGTGATCGGGATATCGTGCTTCTGCGCAAAGGCTTCGAGCTCGGGACGCCGGGCCATGGTGCCGTCATCATTCATGATTTCGCAGATCACCGCACCCGGACGAAGCCCAGCGATCTTCGCAAGGTCAACCGAAGCCTCGGTCTGCCCGCCGCGGGTCAGCGTGCCCCCCGGTTGCGCGCGCAGGGGGAACATGTGGCCCGGTGAGACGAGGTCCTCCGGCTTGGCGTCAGGGTTGATGAGAGCTTCCACCGTCCGTGCACGGTCCGCAGCAGAGATGCCTGTCGACACGCCTTCGCGCGCCTCGACCGACACGGTGAAGGCCGTACCGAAGCCCGACTTGTTGTCTTCCTGCGGCACCATGGGTTTGAGCTGCAGGTGCTCGATGATCTCCGGCGCCAGGGCGCAGCAGATCAGCCCTCGGCCATGCATGGCGCAGAAATTGATCGCCTCGGGCGTTGCAAACTCGGCAGCGATGACGAGGTCGCCCTCGTTCTCCCGGCCCTCATCATCGGCGATGATGACGAATCTGCCCTCGGCCAGAGCCTGGGCGGCCTTCTCGACACTGACGAAACCGCTCATTGCATATGCTCCTTGATGATCTTCTCTGCGAACTTGGCCATGATATCGACCTCCAGGTTGACCGGTTGTCCCGGCTGTTTTGTCGGAAGCGTGATAAGCGGCTGGGTATGCCGGACCAGCATCACGCTGAATGATGTGTCGTCCACGGCCGTCACCGTGAGGGACGTTCCGTCGATGGCGACATAGGCCTTCTCGACGACATACTTGAGAAGCTCCGCAGGCGTATCGATCGTGACCCACAGTGCATCGCCGTCCTCGCGGATCTCACGCAGCCTGCCCGTGCCATCGACATGCCCCTGGACATAGTGCCCGCCCAGTCGCGTCGTCGGGAGGCAGGCGCGTTCGAGGTTCACGCCGTCGCCTTCCTCAAGTGCCCCCAGGCTTGTGCGGCGCAGCGTCTCGGGCGCGAGGCCGAAGGTCATGTTCTCGTCATCGAAATCCGTGATCGTCAGGCAGACACCCTGCACGGCTATCGAGTCGCCGAGTTTGGCGTCCGACGCGCAGAGCGGCCCGCGCACGGTCAGGTCGACGCCCTTGCCCGTGTCGGTCAGCGCGACAACTGTGCCGATTTCCTCAATCAGTCCCGTGAACATTAGGAGGCGGTCCTTTCCTTGAGGCCACGGACCAGGATGTCCGGGCCGAGCGTTTCGGTTTCGACCTTGGTGAGCTGGAACGCATCGGCCAGGCTTTCGGGGCCCCGGCCCGCAATGGCCGGGCGGCCTGCTCCGAACAGGACCGGCGCGACGAATGCCCAGACTTCATCGACCACGCCAGCATCGAACGCAGCGCCAAGCAGCGTGCCGCCACCTTCGATCATCACATCGACCAGCCCGCGGCTGTGCAGGTAGCGAAGGGCTTCCTTGAGGTCAGGTCGGCCATCCGCCCCCGGAAGAAGCGCGATTTCCGCTCCCGCCGCTTCAAGCGCCGAAGCGCGGTCATGGTCCGCGTCATCATGCCCGATGATGAGAACCGGGCCGGGGGTCGCCAGCAGCTTCGCGTCGACAGGTGTCCTGAGCCCGCTGTCCATCACGACTTTCAGGCTCGGCGCGACATCACGCCCCTCCGGACGCGGATCGAGGCCGGGATCATCCGCAAGCACCGTGCCGCTGCCAACGATGATGGCGTCGGTACGCTGTCGAAGGTCGTGCCCCCGCCTGCGTGCTTCGGGCCCGGTGATCCACTTCGATTCGCCTGAAGGGGTTGCCGTGTAGCCGTCGAGGGTCATCGCCAGCTTCGCCGTCACCCAGGGCCGCCAGCATTTCATCGCATGGACCCAGGGCCGGACCAGTGCCGCGCATTCCGCACGCACTTCCACCGGAGCGAGTTCAGCAGCGATCCCCGCCTTGCGCAGCGCCTCGGCCCCGCCTTCGGCCACCGGGTTCACATCGCGCATGCCATAGACCACCCGCGCCACACCGGCGTCGATCAGGCCATGGGAGCAAGGGGGTGTCCGCCCATAGTGGTTGCAGGGTTCGAGCGTCACATAGGCTGTCGCGCCGCGCGCGTTCTCGCCCGCCTCCTTCAACGCCATGGCCTCGGCATGGGCCTCGCCCGGCCGGGCATGGAAGCCCTCGGCGATGACCTTGCCGTCCTTGACGAGCACGCAGCCGACCATGGGGTTCGGATGGGTGAACCCTTCGGCCTGCCTTGCGAGCTCGATGGCCCGGCGGATGTAATGGGCGTCCGACAGAACGCGCCTCCTTCAGCTTTCCAGCAATCGGGGCGCGGACAACCGGCAACGCACCAGTGGTGAAGCCGCCTGACGCTCGCGCGAAACAGGCTGCACCAAGGGCGTCAACAGGGCACGCGTCGGAGCGCACCCATCCGGCCAAGCTTTCTACCATCCGGACTGTAACCGTCGGCACCGGAATCGCACCGGTTCCTGCATCGTCTCTCCCGAAGGAGACCTTCCGCTCGCGGGCTGAGGAGCGCTGCTCCATCACCGCCGGTGGGGACTTTCACCCCGCCCCGAAAGCTTATGTTGTGGGTGCTACGTAATCTCCGAAACAGCGAAGGGCAAGATCGACCGTTTTGACGGGTTTTGCGCGAAGCTGTTCTGAGGTAACCCTTAAGGGTCATCCGGGGAGACACTCATGGCACGTGCCGTTCTTTTCGCGTTCCGCTTTGCCGCCATTGTCCTGGTGCTGGTCGCCCCTGCACGGGCCGGTGCGCCTGACAGCTTCGCTGATCTGGCTGAACGGGTGCTCCCTTCGGTGGTCAACGTCTCCACCGTTCCTGGCGGGTCGAGCAGCGGCGCGGAGCCCCGGGCGCTCGGCTCCGGCTTCGTGATCGAGAGCTCGGGTATCATCGTCACCAATAATCATGTCATTGAAAATGCGCGTAATCTCGTCGTCATCTTCGGTGATGACGCACCGTATGACGTGAAGGTGCGTGGCCGTGACGTGGAAACCGATCTTGCTGTGCTCGAGATCATCGACCCGGACCGTCGTTTCCCGACCGTCAATTTCGGCAACAGCGAAAATGCCCGTGTGGGTGACTGGGTGCTGGCCATCGGCAACCCATTCGGCCTCGGCAACTCCGTCTCCGCAGGCATCATTTCGGGCCAGAGCCGCGACATTGGCGCCGGGCTCTATGACAAGTTCATCCAGACCGATGCGGCCATCAACCGCGGCAATTCCGGCGGCCCGCTTTTCGACCGCCGCGGCAGGGTGATTGGCGTCAATACCGTGATCTTCAGCCAGACTGGCGGCAATGTCGGCGTCGGCTTCGCCATCCCGGCAGAGATCGTCGAGCCGGTGGTGAGGCAGCTTGTCCGCGATGGGCGCACCACCCGCGGCTATCTCGGTGCCTTCCTCGACGACGTGGACGCCCAGACCCAGCAGCAGCTCGGCCTTGACCGGGGCCAGGGCGCGCTCGTTACGGGCATCGCCGTCGCCGATGGCCCTGCCGCTGTCGCCGGTCTGCGCACCGGTGATGTCATCCTTTCCTTCGACGGCAAGCCTATCGAGGGGCGCCGCGAGCTGACTCGCGTCATCGCTGCCGCACCGATCGGTGAGCCGATCCCGGTGGTCATCAACCGCGACGGAACCCGTCGCCGGGTCGACGTGGTCCTCGTCACCCGTGAAACCCGCCTTGCCGGCCTCAACCAGGATGAGGAGGATGGTGTCGAGATGGCGGGTCTCCGCCTCCAGACAGTGTCCAACACCCTTGCAGACCGCTTCGACCTGCCGCGCGGGGCCAAGGGCGTCGTGGTCACCGGCGTCAGCCATCACCTGCAGGGCACCAGCTCGCTGCAGCCCGGTGATGTGATCCTGGAAATCGGTTGGGACGAGGCCGAGACCGCTGAAGGCGTCGGCGCAAAACTGCGCCAGCTTCGCGATGTGCGCTCAGGCCCGGTGAAGATCCTCGTCCAACGCGGCGACCGGCTGTTCTACGAAACCCTCCGTCCGTAGGCCTTACATCTCATTGTCATTCTGCGGATGGCTCCGTCCATCCGTCATCCCGGAAATCGCGAAGCGATTATCCGGGACCCATCACGGGAAGACCGAATTACAGAGTCAGGTCGCACCGGCGGCTTCGGCCTCCGAGACGACAGCCGAAACTTATCCACGCCCTCTGCGGACGCGCTATTCTCCCTCCCTCCCCTGAAGAAACCAGGGTCGAACCGGTCGTTCCGTGTTTCGCTTCGGAGGCGGTGAAGCAGGTGCGGGACTTAACGACCCCGTTCCCTGCTCGAGTGCTTAAAGTGCTCTGTGGGCCACTCGCAAAATCACCGCCGGGCGCGGGCCTGTCCGCGCTATACATATATTAGTCAGTGCACGGCCAGCCCCGCGCCCGGACGATCCCTCTCTCAGGAAAACCGCCCACCGGCGGACAAACGCTCTGCCCTAGCCACCCAGCGCTCACGACGGCTCGACCGTGGTGCCCATCTCCCGGACGCCAGAAATGATGAAACAAGCCTGTCCCCAACCTTGTCGTTCGGGAATCACGCCGTAAAACTTCAGGCTTGGGCTAAAGTTATTGCAGGGGCATCCAATGAACAAACTCGTTCCCGTGCTCGGCGCGCTGGCGCTGAGCGCATGTACCACCATTCCCGGCCTTGTGACGATGTACTCGTCCATGGGGAGCTCCTGGCCGGTGAAGCCGGTCGAGGCGTCTGACATGAAAGGGCAGGAAGGCACCGCGAATGTCGGCGACTTCCTCTTCACCCAACCGACTCGGCTCGCCATGCAAGCCAAGATTGAAGGCGACCACGAGGTCTTCCAGGTCAATCGCGACGGCACCCGCGGCCAGATGATCCCGGTGCTTGAGGACAACCCGCTCGGTGCGGTCACCGGTTTCCCGCGGGGCGTGCTGCCATTCTGCGCTTACCGTCCGACGCTCGACAAGCGGAGCAACGTGCTGGACCAGCGCGTCCTGCGTGTCTGCCTTCTCGACACCGATGCCGACATGGTCTTCGACCGGCCGCTCTTCGCCGCCGTCGCGGGGCAGGGCACGGGCGGCGCCCTCTCCATCGGCCAACAGCTGCCGATCATGCTCAACGGCCATCCGGAGATTGCGATTTCGTATACGGTCGAAGCAGCCGACACGGCAGAGTTCGTGAACATCGGCCCGATGATCGAGAAGGGCCCGCTCGGCAACTACTTCTTGTCCTTCGCCATCGAATTTGACGGCCGCCCGGTCAGCCTTGATGAGAGCGGCAACTACTCAGGCCGCAAACTCGCCAGCACAACCGATGTCAACAACGCCTACAATGTGAAGTTCGGTCCGGCAGACCTGCCGGTCACCCTTGATGTCGCCGGCGCGACCGTCACGGTGCTGAGCATTGACGAGCGGGAAGTCCGCTATCGCATCGAAGAACCGTACAAGCCGAATGAGCCGTTTCTTCTCGGCTACGCCGCCGAGCCTGGCTACAGCTCGAAGAAATAAAGGCGGCGACAACAAAAAGGGGAGCCTCGGCTCCCCTTCCTTTAGCCCTTCGGCTTCGCCACGGTCTCCAACGCCAGGGCATGCAGCGTGTCGCCCATCTTGCCGCCGAGGGCGCGGTAAACCATCTGGTGCTGCTGCACGCGGTTGAGGCCATTGAAGGCTGCGGAGACGATTCGTGCACGGTAGTGGTCGCCATCGCCTGCGAGGTCTTCGATCTCGATCTCGGCGTCAGGCATGGCCGCCAGGACCATCTCTTTGATTTCGGATGCTTTCATCGGCATGAGGCGGTCCTCTTCGAGGCGGTAGAGTTCGGGGATTGTGGCTTCGTGGCTGGCGGCGAGGCTGGTGACGCTGATGCGTTCCTGCCCATCGAGGATGATATCGTCACCACCGAAGATACCAAGACGGCTGGCCTGCAGCCCTGCCATGGCGGCTTTCAGGACGAAGTTATCCGCGTTCTCTGCAGGAACTGCTACGAGATAGCGGGCCTGGTCTTCACCGAACCAGAAGGCTGCCTTCCTTGCACTGACGGCAGTGGTGAGGGCGAGGCCCATGCCGCTGGCGAGGCACATTTCAGAGGCTGCCACAAGGAGACCGCCATCGGAGACATCGTGGACGGCTGAGACCGTGGCCTCCTCGATCTGCTTACGAATGAAATCACCAGTGGTCTTTTCGAGCTCGAGATCGACGGTGGGCGGAGCGCCTTCTTCGATGCCGAAGAGGTTCCGCATATAAAGCGACTGGCCCAGATGGCCGCGGGTCACGCCCACCGCGATGAGGGCGTCCCCGCTCTGCATGCCTGAGATTGTCGCACGCTTGGTGAGGTCACGGAGAATGCCCACCGCGCCAATCGCAGGCGTATGCGGAATGGGTGAGCCGTCGGTCTCGTTATAGAGAGAGACATTGCCAGAGACCACCGGTGCGCCGAGCGCCTTCGCCGCATCACCGAGGCCGCGGATACAGCCGACGAAGCCCGCCATGATCTCGGGCTTCTCCGGATTGCCGAAATTGAGGCAGTTGGTGATGGCCAGCGGCTCTGCGCCCACGGCCGAGAGGTTCCGGCAGGCTTCGGCCACGGCCTGTTTGCCGCCTTCATAGGGGTCGACGGCGCAGTAGCGCGGCGTGCAGTCGGCGGTGACGCCGAGGGCCTTGTTCGTTCCGTGTACCCGCACAACCGAGGCATCCCCGCCGGTAATCAGCGTATCGGCCATGACCGTGCTGTCGTACTGCTGAGTGATCCAGCGGCGCGAACACAGATCCGGCGAAGCCATCAGCTTGCGGAGCGCCAGCAGGATCGTGTCGCCGCCGGGTGAATCGGCAAGGTTCACCTCGACCGTCTCTTCCTCGATGCGGACCTTCGCAACAGCGCCCGCCGCTTCGAGGTTTTCGGCAGCCTTCCTGAACTCGCCGAGAACGCTTGCATCGGCGCCGAAGGCGGTCCGCGCATGGATGGTCAGCGTGCCCTTGCCTTCGGAGACACCGACAGCTCCGATGCCGTCCCTGCCGCTCAGGGTTTCGTCGATCAGGGCTTCCGCAACCTGTTCGAGGTCCTGATCGCCCTTGGTCAACGACACCTGCAGGTCGGTCAAGCTGGCCACCGGGTCGTCCAGCGGCGCAGGTGGCTTGAGCTCCGCCTGCGGACGGTCATAGTTTGGCGCTTCATCGGCGAGGGGGCCGAGAGGGAGGTCGCATTCGATCTCTCCCTTGTGCTCGATCACCAGGCGGCCGGTATCGGTGGTGTGACCGATGACGGCGAAGTCGACATCCCACTTGTCGAAGATCGCCCGGGCTTTCTCCTCAGCGCCAGGCTTAAGGACCATCAGCATACGCTCCTGGCTTTCGGAGAGCATCATCTCATAGGCCGTCATGCCCTCCTCGCGCTGGGGCACGTCATCGAGCTTGAGGTGGATACCGCCTTCGCCAGCCGCGAGGCCGCCGGAGGCCATCTCGACCGAGGACGATGTGAGACCCGCCGCCCCCATGTCCTGGATCGCGATGATCGCATCCTCTGCCATCAATTCGAGACAGGCCTCGAGCAGGAGTTTCTCCATGAAGGGGTCGCCGACCTGCACCGTGGGGCGTTTCTCTTCGGAGGCTTCATCGAACTCTGCCGAGGCCATGGTGGCGCCGTGGATGCCGTCGCGGCCGGTCTTCGATCCGACGTAGACGACGGGATTGCCCGCGCCCTTGGCGGCGGAGAGGAAGATCTTGTCCTGGTCCGCGATGCCGACGCACATGGCATTGACGAGGATGTTGCCGTTGTAGCGGCGATCAAAGCCCGTCTCGCCGCCCACCGTGGGCACGCCCATGCAGTTGCCGTAGCCGCCAATGCCCGCGACCACGCCGGAGAGGAGGTGCTTCGTCTTCGGATGATCGATGGCACCAAAGCGCAGAGCGTTCAGCAGCGCCACCGGCCGCGCACCCATGGTGAAGACATCCCGCATGATGCCGCCAACGCCGGTCGCCGCGCCCTGGTAGGGCTCGATGAAGCTCGGGTGATTGTGGCTCTCCATCTTGAAGATGGCTGCCTGGCCGTCGCCGATATCGACCACGCCCGCGTTCTCCCCGGGGCCGTGGATGACCTGGGGCCCCTCGGTGGGCAGGGTCTTCAGGTGCCGACGGGAGGATTTGTAGGAGCAGTGCTCCGACCACATGACCGAGACGATGCCGAGCTCGAGAAGGCTCGGCTCGCGTCCGATCGAGGTCTTGAAGCGTTCGTATTCTTCGGGCGTCAGGCCGTGTTCGGCGATGGTCTCGGCAGAGTGGGTCATGGGCAGGGAATGCCCCTTACGGCCCCCGCGCGCAAGGGAGGGTTAGTGCCCGAAGAGATGCGCCGGGTCGAGGGCGACCCCCGCCAGGTAGCGGTGCAGGTGATGGATCACGAGATAGCTTCCCAAGAGCCCGAGGCCCAGCGCACCGAGGTCCCCGACCAGTGATGTTCCCTTGGGCCCGGTCTCTCCCCGCATTGCCACCGCGATCCGGTCTAGGATGCCGTAGCTGAAAAAGGCGCCGAAAAGGACGACGGAACGCACATCGCCATTAGCGAGCAGGTGGGCCAGCCCGAACAGGATCGTGCCGACGACCATCGGGTGCCCGACGAAGGATTTGATCCTGCCTGCGGGGAGATAGGCTGCCGAGAACAGGATGAAGGACAACACCATCAGGATAACCGCTGCGCCCGGCCCCCATTCAGGCGGGGTGTAGACCGGCTCCATCGAGGCCTGCCGCCAGCCCATGATGATCAGGACGAAGCCGATCAGCGAGATGACTGAATAGAGGCCCTTGTAGGACATCTCCCCGATCTGTTCGATCAGCGCCTGACGCGTCCCCCGCGCGAAGCCGGTGAAGAGATGGGTGCCCATGAAGATGGCGAGCCCGAGATAGAGAGCTGTCATGCCTGCCTCCTGTCTGGCCAAACGGTAAGGGAGTTCCCACCTGCTACCCAGCACGAAGCGCAGGAGCGCCCCATCCCATGCAATCTGTTAGAATTATTCGGACCATTCTGGGCGCCGCCCTCCTCGTCGCGATTGCAGGATGTGCCTCTGGCAACGAAATTGAAGCTGAAGTTTTTCTCCACGAGAAGCTCGGGGCCCTGCAGGCAGAGCGGGCGGACGTGCCGGGGTTCGCCATGGCGGTGGTTCTGGAAGACGGCAGGGTGATCGGAGCAGGGACGGGCGTCGCCGATCCCGAGGGACGGGCGATGACGGCCCGGACGCCTGTGCGCATCGCCTCGATCACCAAGACCTTCGTGGCGGCGGCGATCCTGCGGCTCCATGAGGATGGGCAGCTTGACCTCGACGCGGCCATTGCCAGCCTTCTCGAACCCGAAGTCGCAGGGATGCTTCGCGCCGATGGATACGATTCCGGGACGATCACTGTCCGGCACCTCCTCATGCATGCAGGAGGGCTCGCAGACCATGCGAGCACGGACGACTATCTCGAAGCGGTGTTCTCCGAACCTTCGAAAGTCTGGACCCCCGAAGAGCAGGTTGCGGTCCTCGTCGAGGCAACCGACCCTCTAGGGCCGCCAGGCAAGGCATTCGCCTATTCCGATACCGGTTATGTTATTCTCGGGATGATCCTTGAGCGGAGGACGCACGAATCCCTGCCCCAAGCGGTCAGAAAACTGACGAAACTTGACGAGTTAGGGCTCGACGGAACCTGGTGGGACGGGTTCGAGCAACGGCCTGCCGGCATACCGGACAGGGCCCATCAATTCATCGATGGCGATGACACCTATGCGGTTCACGGATCAATGGATGCTTTTGGCGGAGGGGGCCTGATCGCGAGCGCGGAGGACGTCGCGCGGTTCTACCACGCTCTTTTCTCGGGGCGGATCTTCGAGGATCCGGCGACGCTCGAGCTGATGACCACGGCGCCTGGCCATCCTGAAGGGAGTCCCTATCGCATCGGGCTTTTTTCCGGGGAGATCGAGGGCCACCGGGTCTTCAGCCATGGCGGCTTCTGGGGCACCTATGTCGGTATCGATCCCAAGACGGGCAGGGTCGTCGCTGGCGTCGCGCTTGACCAGTCGGGCTATCAGGACATGCGAGCGGTTCTGGTCGATACGCTGCTTGCTCGACCAGAACCCAAGTCAGATCGATAGCGCTCCGAGCGATATACTGTTCGTGTGCGCCGCACCAATTTCGGTGAAGCGGTCGAATTGAGCGATGAACCGGGGTGATGGCCCGCGGCAAGGCATGCTTTCATTCACCTCCGAGGCCGTCCGAGGAAGAGGCGACCCGAAACCGTTAGGGACGAACATGACTGGAAGAATGATGCGTGCAGCGTCCGCGCTGGCGCTGGCAACAGGGCTGGTTGCGCCACATGCCGTGGCACAGACCTGCCAGACACCGACGCCGGTTTTCGCGGACGAGTTCGACGGAACCTCTCTCGATACCTCGAAATGGGAGCCGATGATCGGCGACGGGTGCGACTACGGGATCTGCGGTTGGGGCAATAACGAGCTGCAATACTACAAGGCCGAGAACGCGACCGTTTCCAACGGCACGCTGAAGATCACGGCGAAGAAAGAGCGGACCCGAGGCTCCCAATACACCTCGGCCCGTCTGCGTACGGCGAACATGCCGAACAGCGGAGAATGGACCAATGGCCGCTTCGAGGCGCGGATCAAGTTCCCTGCTGGCGCAGGCATGTGGTCTGCGTTCTGGATGCTGCCGACCGATCCTGATGTCGGATGGCCGACCTCCGGCGAGATCGACATCATGGAAGCCGTCGGGCAGGATCCCGAGAACATCTTCGGGACAATCCACTACGGCAATGCCTATCCCGATAACGAGTTCTCCGGGAATGGCATTCGCAAGGCCCCCGATACGTGGGCGGACGATTTCCACGTCTACGCCGTCGAATGGACGCCGAACGAGATGCGTTGGTACATCGACGACATTCTCTACTCGACCAAGACGCCTCAGGACCTGAGCGATCCGAGCTTCTGGACCTTCGAGAACTATCAGTACCATTTCCTCCTGAACCTGGCGGTCGGCGGTAACCTCGGTGGCCCGGTCGACGACAGTGTCCTGCCAGCGGTGATGGAAGTCGACTATGTCCGTGCCTATGACTTCGGCCACGCGGCCCTGGAAGGACCGATCATCGTCAATCCGAACGAGCCCGCCACCTACCAGGTGGTGAGCGAGAAAGGCACGGGATCGAGCTACGCATGGACCGCGCCGACAGGTGAGACCTCTTCCTCGTCGAGCTTCACCGTCAATTGGGCGGCCACCGGCGGGGTTGTGACGGCCAACGTCTCCAACAGCTGCGGCAGCCGCGACCTGGCTGCGGACGTTCATGTCCTTCCGGTTGTCAGCCAGGAAACCATCCTCGACAATTTCGAAGGCACGCAGAACTGGACGTATACAGAGTTCACGGGAACGTTTGACCAACAAGCGGCCAATCCGGGCGCGGATACGGTGAACAGCTCCTCCACGGTCGGAATGTACACGCGGGACTCCGGCTCGCTCTACGACGTCATCGCCGGAAGCACCGCGGCAGTGCCGGACGCGGCGCCTTTCCTCACCGGGGACAAGGCTTTCTTCCTCGACGTCTTCACCGCTGCGCCGATCGGTACGGAAATCCTGGTGCAAATGGAGGACTCGAGTGTCGCCAGCCCCACCAACTATCCGACCGGGCGACACTCGAAATATGTTGCGCACACGGAAATCCAGAATGGATGGCAGCGCCTGCGCTTCAACCTGGCAGAACGGATCGACGCCGGGACTGCGGATAACGCCGTCGATAGCCTCGTTGTCCTGATCGCCCCGAACACCAATACGGGTGATACGTACTATATCGACAATTTCGATATATACGGCACGGGTGGAGGCGATGGCGGTGGCGACCCGCCTCCGCCTTCGGAGGACCCGACCAGCGTCGTGGTCAGCTCGGTCACCACGGGGACCCAAGGGGCGGGCAAGGGCCAGAAGCTCGGCACCGCGACGGTGACGATCACGGATGATCTCGGCAATCCCGTCGAAAGCGCCTCCGTCAGCGGCCAGTTCTCAGGCAGCTGGAACGAAACCGCCAGCGGTGTCACCGGCGCCGACGGAACCGTGACCTTCACGACCTCCACCTCGCAAGGCGGCAAGGTCACCGTCGATTTCTGCGTCTCGGACGTCACGGCAACGCTGCCCCTCGATCCGGCGGGCAGCACCGGACTTTGCCAGTAACGTCCGGAGGGGCCGGAGCAACCTTCCCGCTCCGGCTCCGCTCCTTCCCGGCCCACGCGCCGATGGCGGATCACGTTCGAGGCGCCTAGGGTTTCCTGAGCCACGGTCGTTCTCGCCTACATAGCCACCGCAGTCCTGTTCACGGCGCTGTTCACGCCCGCAATTACGGCTTGCCACTCTGGGACATGCTCTTCGGGACCTTCGCCAATCCGAAAGAGGGCAGGGTCGAGTACGGGTTCGAGCCCGAGAACGCGCTCCGCATCAAGGATATGCTCCTGATGCGGAAGGTCCAGGACTAGCCGAGCGCTGCGATCAGCCGTTCGAAGAAGACGCGGCCATCGGCTCCTTCGCCCATCGCGCGCTCCGGGTGGGGCATCATGCCGAGTGTCCGGCGGTCTTCAGAGACGATGCCTGCGATGTTGCGGGCGGAGCCGTTGATCGGTTCGGCATAATGGAAGGCGATGCGACCGTCGCCTTCAAGCCTCTCGAGAACGTCCGCCTCGGCCTGGTAGTTGCCGTCATGGTGCGCAACAGGGAAGGTCACGTAGTCGCCCCGGCTGTAGCTGCCGGTGAAGGGGCTGTCCGTGCTGCCCACGCGCAAGGTCACGTCGCGGCTGATGAAGTGCTGGTTCGTGTTCGACATCAGCGCACCGGGCAGGACGCCGGCTTCGCACAGGATCTGGAAGCCGTTGCAGATGCCAAGGGTCGGCCCCCCCGCTTCAGCGCGCCGCTTCACCGCGTCCATGATCCTTGTGCGCGCGGCGATCGCACCGGTGCGTAGGTAGTCGCCATAGGAGAAGCCGCCGGGCAGCACGACCAGATCGAGGCCATCCGGCAGCTCGGTCTCGGCATGCCAGATCATCTGCGGCTCATGACCGGTGACGTCGCGCAAGGCGACCTGGGCGTCGCGGTCGCAGTTCGAAGCGGGGAAAACGATGACGGCAGTCTTCATGGCCGCCCCTTAGGCGTGCTTCTCCCGTTGCGAAAGGGCTAAGCAGCACGGCCCTTGCGTATCCGCCGCGCCGCCAGGAACGCCATACCCGCGCCCATCAATGCGAGCCCGCCGGGGGCGGGCGTCTGCGCCATGGCGGTTGCCACTTCGCGATTGACCAGGAACTCGACCCCTGTGCGGCCCCTGTTTTCGAAGAACACGAGGGTGAAGGCTTTCAAGCCTCCGCCAAGGTCGGCGGTCTTTGACGTCGAGCGAAAACCCCGGCGCCCGCGATGCTGGGAGACGAGCACATCGTCGATCGTCAATTCGAAGCCATCATCGCTGGCAACGGTGAAGAGGTTCTCGCCCGCGGACAGGTTGATCATGCCCGTGAACAGGAATGCCGAGGTCTCGACCGAGAAGTCTTTCCCGGTCAGGCTTGCAGCGTCGTCGTCGAGGAAATCGCTGAGGAGGACGCCGCTGCGCTGCTTCTGCTGGTCGAGACCCCGGGGGTAATCAATGGCGCTGACGTCGAACTGCGCGTCGGAAGCGCGGGTGTTGATCAGGCGAAGGGCGTCGTCCACCGAACTGAGCGAACGATCGCTGTCCCAGACCTGCCCCTTCACGTCCAACAGGATCGGGGCCGCGCTGGCCGCGTTGGCAAGGGAGGCGAAAACGAAAGGGAGGGCGGCAATCGACTTGTTCATCAAGCTACTCCTGAAACCACGCGCGCGGTCTGTGGGCGCGGGAGGGAAGGCGTAGTCACAGGTGGCTTCCAGACATTAAAAAAGGGCGCTCAAAAGCGCCCTTTCGTCTTCAAGAACAGGAGCCTCGCGGCTTACTTGATCTTGCCTTCCTTGAACTCGACGTGCTTGCGCGCGACGGGATCGTATTTCCGCACGACCATTTTCTCGGTCATGGTCCGGGTGTTCTTCTTCGTCACGTAGAAGTAGCCGGTTCCAGCGGTCGAGTTGAGGCGGATCTTGATGGTTGTCGGTTTGGCCACGGGGTCACCTTGAAAGGATCGGAGAAATCGGAAGCGCGGCGTTTAAAGGGTCGTGCGGCTGAGTCAAGCGAAAGACGTTCATTCTTCGCAAGGGGGAAGGCTGGCAGGTCGGCCCGGATGCCCGTCACCGCATGAGCTTACCTGATAATCTTCTCGACGCTGGCCAGAAGAAGACGGAAATGGTCCCACTGCGCCTTCGTCCGGGGGGGCCTTGGGACAGGATCATGAGCAAAGCACCAAGAAAGCCGTTCGTCATCCACGGCGAAGAAATCGCACCGGGGCGTCGCAGGACCATCGACATCCCCCTCAGCCGTCTGGCCGACCACACCCGGATGCATCTGGGCGTGCAGGTGATTCATGGGAAATCCTCCGGCCCGGTTCTGTTCGTCTCAGGCGCCATCCACGGCGACGAGATCATCGGGGTGGAGATCATCAGGCGCCTGTCGGAGGTGAAGGCCCTGTCCCGATTGAAGGGGACGCTGATCCTCGTGCCTATCGTCAATGCTTATGGCTTCATCACACACAGCCGCTACCTACCGGACCGGCGTGACCTCAACCGGAGCTTTCCGGGTGCGGAGAAAGGCTCTCTCGCCGCACAGCTCGCGCATATCTTCATGAAGGAAGTGGTCAGCCGCTCCGACTTCGGGATCGACCTTCACAGCGCCGCGGTCCACAGGGACAACTTTCCGCAGATCAGGGCCAATCTCGGCAATCCCGAGGTTCTCGCCATGGCCAGGGCGTTCGGGGCAACGATCATGCTCGATAGCCGGTTGCGTGACGGCTCGCTGCGCGCGGAGGGGCAGGAGCGCGGCTGCGATATCCTTCTCTACGAGGCCGGCGAGGCCCTGCGCTTCAACGAGACGGCGATCAGGATCGGGGTCAAGGGTGTGCTGAACGTCATGCGCCATAAGGGCATGCTGCCGCCGAGCAAGGGTTCGAAGCCTGCCGCCGAGCCGATCAGGACCGCGCGGAGCCATTGGGAACGCGCACCTATCGGCGGCATCATGCGGGCCTATCGGGGACTCGGCGATAGTGTTGACGCCGACGAGCTTCTGGCCGTCGTCTCGGGTCCCTTGGGGGAGGACGAGATGGAGGTCAGGGCACGGAGCAAAGGCGTTGTCATCGGCAGGAGCAACCTGCCGATCGTCAACCGCGGGGATGCGCTGTTCCATATCGCCGAGACCGGCAGGGGGACCGACGTGGATGCGACCCACGACGCCATCGAAGCCGCGGTGGAAGCGGACCCCCTGTTCGATGGGATGGAGATCGTCTGCGCACCTGAAAACATGCGAATGGCTCTCAGAAGTATTGCAATAGATTCGCAGGATCACTGAGACCGTTTCTTAAAAGCACGTGCAGAGATGATCCGTGTCACGCTCTTGTTTTTCGGGAACTACTCTTGTAACTAAATGTTGGCCTGAAGAGACATTTTTGAGGAGCCGGATCATGCATTGCCAGACCTGCGCATTCTACAACGAGAGTGGCAGCGAGTGCCGCCGCTACGCGCCGCAGCCTGCCGAGAACGAGAAGAAAGCCTCTTGGCCGACGGTGGCCGCCACCGACTGGTGCGGCGAGTACAAAGAGGATCCGAACAAGGCCAAGAAAACGGCCTGACGCTCGCGGGTAGCGAAAACCCGTAGGAGGAGCCGGCCCGGCGTGGCCGGCTTTTTCATAGGCGCTATAGCTCGCTCGCGCTCGCTATTTGAGCGCGGGCTTTGTCGGCGCGTTGCGCCTGCGACACTTGCCTAGCGCTGCTGTCTCTTCGGGCTGTGGGGGTTCGCCGTCGCCGGCACGAGACGGGTTGGGCGGAGCACGCGAGTGAAGCCGCGAAGCGGCGAAATCGAGCCAGCGCTCGAATAGGCCCGCGGGCAGCGAGCCGGTAGCGCTTCGAATAGCAGGATTGCGTCTGAGAACCGATCTTAACTGGGCTTGCGGCGCAGATGAGAATGATTATTATCTACGCATGACTGACCAAGACGACCTCCTGTTCCTCTCGCATCTTCGTGCCCATGGCTGTGATTGCGCGCTGCGCCGCGAGCGTTCGAAGGAAGCGCTTGCCGCGGAGCCTGGCCGCGCTGCCGGGCGGGTGGCCGGATGGGCGCTGGGGCGCACGCTGGATCATCTGCAGCGCTTCGGTCGTCGCGGTTGGAGCGTCTCGGACAGCATCGTGCCGACCGCGCAGGAGCACCGCCTGATCCAGGTGATCCGGGCCTTGGCTGCTTATGACTATGAAGGCGCCAAGCAGGCCGCGCTCT
Organism: Parvularcula lutaonensis; assembly: GCF_014651915.1. GTDB lineage: Bacteria > Pseudomonadota > Alphaproteobacteria > Caulobacterales > Parvularculaceae > Parvularcula > Parvularcula lutaonensis. Next base: position 1,272,314 of record NZ_BMXU01000001.1, on the reverse strand, counting down.
GGCTTGTTCCGGAGAGGGAGGTCGCAGCGCTTCTTGACCGTGCCGCGCCCTTGACGGTGTTCTATGCTCCACGGGGAGAGGGACGCCGGGCTGCCCAGGCATAGAGCGCAAGGCTCAACCCAACAGCGAACAGAAGGCCGTTCGGCCCTAACGTGCCGCGGACGAAACCTGCTGCAATCGGGCCGATGACGGCGCCTGCGGCGTAGGCGAACACGAAGCCGGTATTCGCCGCCGCCAGCTCGTGCCCTTTGTACCGGTTGCCGATGACCACGAGCCCTGCCGTGTAGATGCCTCCGACCGCCCCGCCCCAGACGAAGAGCACCGCGAAGAGAGCCCAGACGTGCTCCTGCACTGCCGGGATCAGGCAGGCGAGAGCTGCCCCTACAGCGGCGCATCCGGTCATGACGCGCCTTGCCGGGAACATGTCGGCAAGCTGGCCGACCGGGAGTTGTGCCGCCAACAAGCCGAGACCGTAGACCGTCACGGACTGAGCTCCGATGGCGACGCCGTGGTTGAGCTCGAGCGCCAGCACCGGGAGAAAGATCAGGACTGCGCTCTCGACACCGGCGAACATGGCGGAAGCGCCGAAGATCACGGGTGCCGTCTTCATGGCCGCGAAGATCCCGCTCGTGTGTTCGCCGTCGAACTTCGGCGCGCTGGCAAAGAAGAGAGGGATGACCGCAGAGCTGAAGACGGTCGCGCCGACGAGGATCGGCAGGAAGCCGTCATAGCCCGTGGTCGCGAGAATGAAGGGTCCGGCCGCGAAACCCAAGGCAAGGCAGGTCGCGTAGATGCCGATGATCTTGCCCCTGATCCGGTCGGGGGCGAGGCCGTTGATCCAGATTTCCGATCCGGCGAAGAGGCCCGCCCCGCCGATCGAGAAGATGAAGCGCAACGGATACCACATCCAGATCCGCTCCCCGGCCCAGAAGACGGCGAGATAGGGGATGACCATGATGAGGACGCAGATGATAAGGAACGGCTTGAGGCCGATCCTGGCGATCACCCGAGGATAGAACGGGGCGCCGATCAGGGCCGAGATGGCCGCGACCCCAGTCTGTAGACCGATCTCCTCGTCACTGACGCCGTAGCTGTCGAGGAGGAAGGAGAACAGAGGCAGGGAATGCCCGAAGCCCATGCCTGCCACGGAGATCGCGACGATCGCCGCGATGAGGCTCACAAGCGGAATGCGTTCCTGTCCGGTGTCGCTGACGGCGCTCATAGTCCCATCCTCTGGCGGACCTGGTGAGCGGGACCGCGTGCCGGTGCCCTAGATAAAAAAACGGCGCGTCGGCAAGGCCGCGCGCCGTTTCTCGGGAGGATGACGATCCGGCGGGGGCTAAGGCCGCCGGATGGCCAGCAATCACTCAGCCGAAGCGATGACGACTTCCTTGATCTTCGAGCGGCTCATGCGGCACTCGATGATGACGTCTTCGCCGCCAACGACGTTGGCTTCGAGGGTCAGGACGCGGTTGCGGTTGCCCTTGTCGTCAACGAAGTCGAGGTTGAACTCGGCGTCGCCGAGAAGCCCGGCCTCGACGATGGCGGCGCGGCAGTTGTTGATGTCGTCGTTGAGCGAGCCAGCGTGGGCGATGCCAGCGGCCGCGAACAGTGCAAGGGTAGCGGCAGTAGCTTGAGCGATTTTGGTCAAGGGACCTCTCCTCGTTTGTGCGTTGCAACCGAATTAGAAATTCCCTGTCATAAAATCAAATGCAAGATCGGAAGTTTCGTTATAGGATGGGTCTATGACACGAACGCGCCTTGAAGACCTCGATCTGAACCTGATTGTGACACTCCATTGGCTTTTGACAGAACAATCTGTCACGCGTGCAGCGGCGCGGCTCGATGTGTCGCAGCCCACTGTCAGCCATGCGCTGGGGCGTCTGCGGGACCTACTGGGCGACCCGCTCCTCATCAAATCCGGGCGCACCATGCTGGCCACGAAAAAGGCGGAAGCGCTGCAACCGCGCGTAGCAGAAATTGTCGACCGGATGCGCGACCTCCTCCTGGAGGAGGAAAGCTTCGATCCGGCCAATCAGAGCGGAAGATTCCGAATAGCTGTCATAGACAGCGTCGGTGCCGTGGTGATCCGCGCCTGGCAGAAGGCAGTCCAGCCCGATGCTCCGAACCTCGAACTCGACATCCTGCAGCCTGCCGTGCCCCAGGCGCAGGACCTGATCGCGGGCAAGATCGATGCGATCATCCTGCCCGAGCCCAAGATGCTGCAGCTACCGCCGGGCGTGAACGTCGATGAATTCGTGCAGCGGCCGATCTTCGAGGAGCATTACGTGACGGCCGTCCGGCGGGACCATCCGCTGGCCAACGGCATGGACATCGAAAGCTATGTGAAGGCCGACCACATCCTGATCAATCCGGAGGGCCTCGATGTCGGCGCGGTGGACCAGGTGCTTCATGCGGCGGGGATGAAGAGGCGTATTGCTTTCCGGACCGAGACATTCCTGCTGGCGCTCGAGGTCCTGGAGAACTCTGACTGCGTGCTGACGGCACCGGCCACGCTTTTCAACTTCTCGCGCGGGAAGTTCTCGATCTTCGATTGTCCGGTGAAGGTGCCGAGTTTCAAGCTGTTCATCGGCTGGCATCCGAACTGGACCCATGACCCGCAGCATCGCTGGGTCAGGGAGCGGCTGATCGCCGAGATGATCCGGATGGCTGAGAATTGCTCGTTGTCAGGAGGCCCGAGAGCCTCCTGACGTCGCAACGAGTTGGCGTTTGGAAGAGGGGAGGACTACGCCGCGTCGTTGCTGGCGATGACACGCGGGCCGTCCTGCTCATCGGTCTTGCCGATGGCGATCTTGCGCGGCTTCATCGCCTCTGGGATTTCGCGCTGCAGCTCGATGTTGAGCAGCCCGTTTTCCATCGTGGCACCACGCACTTTCAGGTGGTCAGCCAGTTGGAAGCGGCGCTCGAAGCTGCGGCCCGCGATACCTTGGTGAAGGAATTTCCGCTCGACGCCGTCATCTTCCTTGCGCGAGCCCGAGATGCGTAGGGCGCGATCAGTGACTTCGATCTCGAGCTCGTCCTCGGAGAAGCCTGCCACGGCAAGGGTGATGCGGTAGTCGTTCTCGCCCAGAACTTCGATGTTGTAGGGCGGATAGCCGGTGGTTTCGGCTTTCGAGAGGCCGTCGAAGAGTTCGTTGAACAGTCGGTCGAAGCCAACGCTCTGACGATAAACGGGGGTCAGGTCATAAGTTCTCATGTCATCCTCCATTGAGCAATGATCGCGCCTTGCGGCTGAAGCCGGGCCCGTTATGGCACCCGGCACTCGTTGAGGTGGGCAGTCTACTTGTCTGTTCAAGACCCTGCGAGTCGATTTCTTTCTGTCTGGACGTCCCTCTTGCCGCGCGCGGGGAACCCGGTAAGCCGTGTGCAACTCAATCTGCGAGGAAACGCCGATGACCATGAGACTTCTCCTGACCACCGCATTGGCCTTCGGGCTCGTCGCCTGCTCCGAAGACCGAGAGGCCGAGGTCGAGACCAATGCTGTCGCAGCCGCGGAAACGATGGAAGCGGCAGCTGAAACCGCCGCAGACACCGCCTCCGAGGCTGCCGAGGCTGCCGGGGACCGTGCCTCTGCCATGGCTGAAGGGGCCGCCAATCGCCTCGCCCTCGAGGCCGCCGTGCGCAGTGACCTGCGCAGCCCGGAGGCCAAGGCGCGCGACAAATACCGCCACCCGGTCGAAACCATCCTGTTCTTCGGGATCGAGCCGGATGACGTGGTGGTCGAGGTCTGGCCCGGTGCCGGATATTACACGGACATCCTCGCTCCCTACCTCGCGAGCGGCGGCGGCAAGCTCTACGCGGCGAGCTTCAACCCTGAGAGCGAGAACCCGCGGATCCAGGAGGCACTGGCGAATTTCAAGGAGAAGTACGTCGATCATCCCGAGGTCTACGGTGACGTCGAGATGACGGTCCTGGCAGCTGACCGCCAGGAGATCGCTCCGCCGGGATCGGCCGATGTCGTCGTGACATTCCGCAACGTCCATAATTTCGAGATGGGCGGCTGGTCGGAGGAGGCCTTCGCTGCATTCTATGATGCGTTGAAGCCCGGTGGCACGCTCGGCGTGGTCGATCACCGCCTTCCCGAGGATCGCGACAAAACCCTCGAGAAGTCCTCGGGCTACATCAAGGAGTCGACGGTTCGGAAACTCGCCGAGGATGCCGGCTTCGTTTTCGACGCCTCGAGCGAGATCAACGCGAACCCGGCGGATACGGCCGATCACCCCTTCGGTGTCTGGACGCTGCCGCCGAACTCGCGGACGTCGGGCCGTGACGGCACGACCCCTGAGGGGTTCGATCCCCAGAAATATCTCGATATCGGCGAGAGCGACCGGATGACCCTTCGCTTCGTCAAACCGATGGAACCGGAGGAATCGCTGCTTGAGTAGCGCAGCCGACGGCCTGCGTGAGGGTGCCGAGAAGGGCTTCGTTTCGTCCTTCGACGGTGTCCTCCGCATCGAATGTACCGAGGACGGATCATCGCTCTGGATAGACGGGCGGGGGGATTCCCCTTCCGTCTCAGAGAAGGCGCCGCCGGAACTCGAGGGCCGGTTCTGCCTCTGGCGCGGCGAGGTGCCCGTTCTGCGGTCCGTGCTCCTCGGCCAGCGCAAGCTGGAAACGGCGCTGATGGCCGGTCAGCTCAAGATTTCCGGCGACATGGCCGTGATGGCACGCCTCGAACTCGGAGAACCGACGTGAGCGACATACGCGTCATCAAACCACCCACGGTCCCGATGCCCGAGGGCGTGACCGCACATGCCGTGAAGAGCGAGGACGGGGCGATCATCCGTGTACTGCATTTCGGCGGTACGGGAGAGCGGGGCACGGTCCTCTGCGTTCCGGGTTGGGCCGAGCCCGCAGAAAAGTACGGCGAGGTCGCGCTTGATCTCATCGACCGGGGTTTTGACGTCTGGTGCATGGATCCACGGGGCCAGGGCCTCTCTCAACGCCTGCGTGAGGATGACGCCCGTGGTCGCTTCGACAGTTTCGACAAGCACATCGCGGATCTCTCGGCCGTCGTCGATTATCTGGATGCTGACCGGCTGGTGATCCTTGCCCATTCGATGGGTGGGCTCGTCACGCTGTCCTGGCTCGCCGAGGGCGGCAAGGCCGATGCCGTGGTGCTGTCGGCGCCTGCGACCCGGATCTTCCCGGCCATGTGGCAGCGCGCCGGGGTGAGGGCGCTTGCCGGGGCGCTCTGCTCGGTCGGGCTCAAGGACATGCCGCTGTCCAAGGAAGGCGGCGAAGCGATGGAGTTCGAAGGCAACACGCTCACCTCGGACCCCGAACGCCATGCGATCCTCCGCGATCTCCTGATCGCTGACGAAGCCCTGACCCTGCCGCGCACCACTCCGGCGATGGTCGCCGCTATGCACCGGCAGCAGGCGCGCCTCCATCAGGAGGGTGCGCTCGACAAACTCTCCGTACCCGTCCTGATCGTCAGCCTGCCCGATGACACCTGGGTCGATTCGTCAGACCACGAAAATATCCGGAAGCTGGCCAGGGATTGGATCACCATCACCGAGGTTCCGGGGTCGAAGCACGAAATCCTGATGGAGCGGGATGAGTATCGCGACGCGTTCTGGGACGCGTTCGATGCCCATATCGCAGCGCACCTGCCTCAACGCGAGGCGGACAGCACGTAGGAGCCGCCTGTCTCCTCAACAGCCTCGCCATCGAGGACGAGGTCCAGCAGGGCCATGGTTACCGAGGAGGCACCAGCGCCGGTTTCGGCGATGATCCTGTCACGGTGGGTTGGCGTGAAGCTCAGAAGACCGACGATCTCTGACCGGAGACCGTCCTGCTGGCCTTCGTCTTGATCTGGCGAAACATCCCAGCCCAGGCTCGAGGGCTCGAACAGGCGGCTCTGGGCCGACATGGTCTCCAGCTCCGAGATGATGTCCTGCGTATCCCGCACGAGGATCGCTCCCTTGCGCAGGAGGCCATTTGTCCCGCGGCTGCGCGGGTCGAGTGGCGAGCCCGGCACTGCGAACACATCGCGTCCCTGCTCCGCAGCCAGTCTCGCCGTGATCAGTGTACCTGATCGCTCAGCCGCCTCGATGACCACGATGCCGCGGCTCAGACCGGAGACGATCCGGTTGCGTTTCGGGAAGTCTTGCGCCCGGGCGACCATGCCGAAAGGCTGTTCGGAGACGATGAGACCGCGCTCGGCGATATCCGCATAGAGAGCCTTGTGCTGGGGCGGGTAGATCTGGTCGATCCCTCCTGCGAGGACCGCGATCGTCCCGGCATCGAGCGCCGCTTCATGGGCTGCGCCGTCGATGCCGCGGGCGAGGCCGGAGACGACAACGAACCCCGAATCCCCGAGATCCTTCGCGACGGTGCGGGCGAAGCTCCGGCCTGCCGCCGAGGCATTCCGGGCTCCCACGATCGCGACGCATGGTTTTCCAGCGAGTTCGGCGCGCCCGCGCATCGCGATGACCGGGGGCGCATCGGGGATCGCGGCGAGCTGTTCGGGATAGGCTGCTTCGCCGAGGGTGACGTAATCGATGCCAAAATCCGCAGCGACCTGCAGCTCTCGCTCCACATCCCGCGGATGCGCCAGGGTCACGCCCGGCCGACCGGCTGCGGTGGCGAGATCGGGAAGGACTTCCACGGCCTTTTCAGCCGTTCCCATTCTCCGCATCAGCTCGGAGTAGGTCAGTGGCCCGATGCCGCGGGACCGGAAAAGCTGAAGCCGGGCAAAGCGTTCCCGGTCATTGATAACCTGCGTCATGAGGTATTCTTGGCAGGAGAAGGTTCCCGGCACCAGCGCGTTGAGCCGCTGGAAATGCTCTTGAGTTACCTTGTTCGGCGACGCTCGGGCGCCCAAGCTGGCAGAGGGAAGAACGGTGGGACGGATCGATGGCCTTTGACGCCGAAGCGACGAAGCGGTGCTCGCTCATGACGCCGGACGCCATGGCGGAAGCGGACCGGCGGACGATCGCGGCAGGGACGCCCGAAACCACACTGATCGACCGGGCTGCTCGCGCGAGCCTGCGCGTCCTGCGATCCGAGTTCACCCGGCGTCCGGTGACAATCCTTTGCGGCCCCGGCAACAACGGCGCAGACGGCCTGCGTCTCGGCGAAATGCTCGTTGATGCCGGATGGCCTATCGAGGTGATCTGCCTCGGGGAACCCCCATCAGCGGAACGGCACAGGGGCTTGGACGGCAGGCTCAGGCCGACCGGCACATTCGCGCCGGGCCCTGGGGCGCTGGTGGTCGATGCGCTGTTTGGCGCCGGGCTTTCGCGGCCCGTTGAAGGCGAAGCACGTGCGCTGATCGAGAAGCTCGAATTCGCGGGAGCATCCGTCCTGTCGATCGATCTTCCGAGCGGGATCGACGGGGCGACAGGGGAAGTTCTCGGCATTGCTCCGCAGGCTGACGTCACGGTGACATTCCATCGGCTGAAGCCGGGACACCTCCTTGGCGAGGGGGCGAGGCGATGCGGCAAGGTCTTCTGTGCGGACATCGGACTTCAGTACCGGGAGGGAGACGCATCAGCCCTGCACAATGCGCCGGAACTCTGGCGTCACCTACTGGCCAACGGGGCGCGAGAAACGCACAAGTACGAGAGGGGCCATACCGTCGTGGTCGGCGGGCCCGGTTTCATGGGGAGCGCCTCGCGGCTGTCAGCATACGGTGCGAGTGTCTCGGGTGCGGGGGCGGTGACCTATCTCGCGCCCCTGTCGAGCGCCGAGTTTGCCGGCACGGTCTTCGATGCCGTCATGGTCAGGCCCATGACCGGCCCCGAAGCGCTCGAGGAGCTGGCCGAGGGCAAGGCGTCGTCGATCGTCATCGGCCCTGGAATGGGACATGGCGCACTTTCCCGTGACTGTCTGCATACGGCGCTCGCGAGCGGCTTGCCCTGCGTTGTCGATGCCGACGCGCTGACGCTTTACGAGGACGAGCCGAGCAAACTGTTCTCGGCGCTGCACGAAGGCTGCGTCCTGACCCCGCACGAGGGAGAGTTCGCCCGCCTCTTCAAGGGAGTCGAGGGCGACAAGCTCTCCCGTGCGAAGGCGGCAGCCGCGCGCTGCGGCGCCACCGTGCTGCTCAAGGGGTCGACGACCGTGATCGCAGGCGATGGCTTGCCGGTCATCAATACCAATGGCAGCCGTAGCCTCGCTACGGCCGGATCGGGAGATGTCCTTGCGGGGTTGATCGGCGGAATCCTGGCCCAGAGCGTCGCGCCCCGGGAAGCCGCTGCTGCCGGTGCCTGGATCCATGCCGAAGCGGCCCGCAGTGCTGGCCCCAGCCTCAATGCCGACCGGCTTCCGCGCCGCATCGCTGGCGTGATTGACCGGCTTGTCTCTTAGGCATCGACGATCCGCTCGAAGCCGCCGAAGATCATTCGCGACATATCGAAAAGGCCCTCATGGCCCTTCATCGCTTCGTCCTCCATGACCTTGGGCCAGGCGGCGTCCCGGACCTGCTTGGACGGCCACAGAATGGTCGAAACGACAACAGTCTCATCAGCCTTGCGGGCGACGGCCCGGTGGAAGTCCGTCTGCTTGCCCTCGGGCACGTCATCGGCCCAGTTCTCCGTCACCGCGAGGGCGCCGTGTTTCCTGAAAACCTCCGCCGCCTTGCTGCTTTCTTCGATATAGCGCTGCTTGTGCGCGGTCGGGACCGGCGAGACGGCAGCTTCCAGATAGGCCATGGGTTTTCCTCCTGCCGTGCTGAGTAAGCGCGCTCGCCCGGGTCGGGACAAGCCTCCGACGCAGCGCTCGACAGCCGCGCACAGACGCCCTAGATGCCCGGCTCCCCATGTGCGGATGTGGCGGAATTGGTAGACGCGCCAGATTTAGGTTCTGGTGTCTTATGGCGTGGAGGTTCGAGTCCTCTCATCCGCACCATTCATGGTCGGCCTGCCGCTTTTTTGTTTGAGGCCGCGCTCTTCGGTATCTGACCTCATCCGCACCGTGCACGATGTTAAGGTTCCTCTGCTCCGGCTTCGGGTGCCTTGCAGAGCGCTCAGAGCGCCGGCTCCAGCGTGCTCATCAGGGATGGGTCTTCGAAGAGGTCGAGAAGGCCCAAGGTCCTCACGAGCTGCGGGTCGATGCCCTGCTCGACGAGGAAGCCATCCATGATGATGTCGAAGGCCTCGTCGATGCCGCAGAAGCTGGCGATGCTGCGGGCGTCGGGGATCACTCGGGTGCGGAGATCCGAGACGATCTGTTCGAGGTCCCGCTTCGCCGAGACGACGGCGAGTGCCGTGAAGAGATCAGGCTGCGTCCTCAGGTCCGTGCGGAGTGTCCGCAGCCGCCGGACTTCGCCCCGGTTTCTCCTGACGAAATCGCGCTGCAGCTCATCGGACTTGTAGACGAAGTAGGCGCGTGTGCAGGGCTCCGGCGTCGTTGCACAGGCGGACAGGATCGCTGCGCAGCTTGCGGCGAGAAGGAATGAGCGCATGGAAGAAGCCCTTTTCTCTTGATGCTGATGGAAGCTAGCAGAGGGCTGGCGGGACCGCTACCGGGCCTCTGCGGGGTATTACTGCTGATCCTCCGTCCACCAGAACGGCGCGAGCGGTTTCTCGGACGGCCAGATACGGGTCAGGGTCTCATCGTCGTAAAGCTCGCCGTTCTTCATCACGTATTGGATGTCCGAAGCGTGATCGATCGTCTTGCGGGGGTCGCTGTTGAGGACCACGAGGTCGGCCAGTTTGCCTCTTTCGATTGAGCCGAGATCCTGCTCGACGCCGATGATGGCAGCACCGTCGATCGTCGCGGCACGGAGGATCTCCGCCGGGGTCATCCCGCCCATCTCGTGGGCGCGCATCTCCCAGTGATAGCCGAGGCCCTGGAGCTCGCCATGACCGCCGATTCCGACAAGGCCGCCGGCGCGTTGGAGCGCGGCGACGCTCGCCGCTGCCTCCTTGAAAGCATATTCATCCTCCCGCGCCCAGGTCGAGCGGCGCCGGGTCAGGACGTCGATCCGGTTCTCAGGATAGAAACGGGCGAGCTTTTCGTCATCATGGGGGTCTTCGTTCGTGAAGAAGAAATTCACGGCACTGATGGCCTGATACTGCACGAGGAGGGTCGCCGTGTAGGCGGTCTTTGTTTTTGCGTAGAGATCGATCACATCATCTCTCAACGGAACGATGGGCAGTGTGTGCTCATTGCCCCACATGCCGTCGATGGCATGGGTGATATCCAGGCGCATATCCGAGCCGCCCTCGGTGGTTGGCAGGAGGCCCAGTTCCTCGGAGGCGAGCACGACCCACTGGCGCTGCTTCCTGTTGCCGGCGAGATAGGACTTGATATTCCGAGTGCGGTAATGATCGGAGTAGCGGCGGAGATAGGCGCGGGTCCTCTCATAACTCTCGAAATCGGTGTTGGAGAAAATGCCGCGCCCGGTCATGAAGGCCCGCTGGCCCGTCGAGATGCCCGCATCGACAAAGTCGCTATAGGTGAAATAGTCCTTATGCGCCGTTTGCACATCCAGGCCCGACGTCACGCCATAGGCGAGGTTGGCGGCAAGGGACCAGTTATGCGGCTCCAGCACGTCTTGGGTCCGGAACTCCCAGTGTGCGTGGGTGTCGACGAGGCCGGGGATGATGAACTTGCCGGACACGTCGATGGTCTCGGCGTCCTCGGGCGAATTGAGGGAGCCCTTCTCGCCGATCGCTTCGATGCGGTTATCGACGATCAGGATATCCGCATCCGCGATGCCTTCGACCATTTCCTCCGTAGACGAACCGGCCATGGTGATAATGGTCGCGCCGGAAAGGAGGATCGCACCTTCGGGCGTCGCGCGGGGCTTCTCGACAACGATCTCGCGGACCCTGACGGTCGGCTCGTCCTCGAGGACCTTCGTGCCGTCCTGTTCGTCGGTCTCTTCTGACTCGCCGTTCTCCTCTTCGGGCCCGGTGAACGGGATGTCGTCGAAGTCCATGCGGTAGACGGTCGAACCGATCGCCCAGAAGACCTCTTCACCATCATCGCTCCAGCCGATGAAATCGGCGCCGATGTCGGTGAGGCGGGCGATGGGCATAGAAGGGCCCCGGACATTGACCTGTGGGGTCGTGGCGCCAAGGGCCGGGATCGGCACGACCCAGACCTGCGCATTACCGAGCGCCACCGCATGCTCCCCTCCCGGATGAACGACGATGCGCTCGGCGAAGGCTTCGTCCTGGCTTGGTCGGCCGGTCGGAACGTTGACCTTGAGGTGCGTCTGCTGGTCGCCGCCGTCGAGGGTCATGGAGAAGAGCTCTTCGCCGGAATAGGCGTAGATGCGGTCCGAGCCTTCAGCGAAGTGCGGCTTGCGCTCGCCATACTCGGCGGGGCGGATGACGGTGATCTCGCCACCACGGGCCGGCAAGTGGATGAACTCGAGGGGTGTATCGAGGCCGCCAAACTCGCTGAAGGTCCGGTGCCTGATCCATTCACTGCCACGCATGGCAATGATCGTCTGGCCGTCAGGCGACCAGTCGAGATCGCTGTAGTAGGCCGGGTGCTCGGTCAGGCGGCGAGGCGCGCGGGAGCCATTCGCCGGCATGCGCCAGATGTGGCCGCCTTCGCGATCGGACCACGTGACGAACGCCAGCTGTCTTCCGTCCGGGGACCAGACAGGGTTGAAGGCGAGCATGTTGCGGGTGTCTAGCTTGCGCGGCGCACCGTCACCTGCCGTTGGCGTGACGTAGATCTCTCCGAATACGGAGGCCGCAATCCGGCGCCCGTCAGGCGACAGGGCTGGATCATGCACGATCCGCGCACGGACGGGGCCAGTATCCACCCGGTAAGGAGAATTGAGGTCGGGGCCGATGTCGAGGGAGACCTCGGCAGAGAACGGAATCTCCGTGATTTCGCTGTCGTCCAACGCGATGCGGGCAAAGGCGCCGTCATGGTTGAGGATGATGCTTTCGCTATCTGCGGTGAAGGAGTAGCTGGGGAAGTAATCGCGGCTTGGCCTGCGGCCTTCCTGCGCATCGCGCTGGATGCCCGAGAGGAGTTCTCGGTCTTCACCGGTCTCAAGATCGCGAAGCCTCAGCCGGGACACCGCCTCGTCTCGGGTGATATAGGCGAGAAGGCGTCCGTCAGGTGACACAGCCGGTCGGAAACCGCCACCTGCGAGCTGGGTCATCGGCGCGACATAGCCAGTCCTTCGGTCGAGCCTGTGGACCTGCGCACCGGGAAAACTCCCATTCGTAGGAGCGCCGTAATAGAGATGGCGCCCGTCCGGGCTGAACACCGCGCCGAGGCCGTCGATGGCTTCGCTCTCGTCCGTACCCGGCTTTTTCGAGGTGAGGGAGACGCCACTGCCGCCGTCCTTGTGGTAGAGGGCAAGCTGCGGCTCCTTGCCGAGTTCGGTGACGAGGATGAAATCGCCATCCGGGCTCCAGGCCGGGGAGACGATCCGTGTGCGGCTGAGGTTGCTGATTTTTCGCGCGTTCTCGCCAGCGGCATCGGCGACCCAGAGATTGTCATTGCCGTCGCGGTCGCTGATGAATGCGATCAGGCTTCCATCCGGAGAGAGCGCGGGCTGGCTGTCATAGCCAAGGCCGGAGGTGATCTGCTCCGCTTTGCCGCCAGTGGCAGGGACCCGGTAGATGTCGCCGAGCAGCTCGAAGACAATGTCGTCGTCCCCGGTCAGGTCGAGGGAAAGCCAGGTGCCTTCCTCCACCGTGAAATCGAGCTTGGTGGTCTTGCCCTCGAGGGGAAGGGACGCCTTCGCATCCTCCCGCGCGATCTCTGCCTCCGCGTCAGCGATTTCGGTCTCCTGCGCCATCGCCCCGGCGTTGTCAGCCATCAGGAAGGTGCACAGGGCGAAGGCCGTCGTGGCTAGCAAATGCTGGTTGGTCATGGGTCCACCTGAACACTTACGGAGGGGCAGGGTTGGGCCGAAAACGCGGCGGGTCAATCACGCTCACCAGTGGCGCTTCACGAAGGAAATCCCGGCCTCCGGCCCCGGACCGGCGAGCCTCTCCGCGGTTTCAGCCCGCCCCCCATTGAAACTCGGGTGTTTCCGCTCTAGGCGCGCTTTTCCGCCGGAGACGCTCCGGCCACAAGGATCACCCATGCCGCGAATCGGCGGCGCCGGAACGGAAACGAGATGCAAGTCACGGAAACCAAGAACGAGGGCCTGAGCCGCGAATACTCTGTCGTTATCCCGCAGAGCCATCTGGCTGAGCGCCTCGAAGCCAAGCTCGAAGAGATCAAGCCGCAGGTGCACCTGAAAGGCTTCCGCCCCGGCAAGGCGCCGACCAGCTTCCTGAAGAAGCTTTACGGGCCGAACCTGATGGGCGAGCTCATTCAGGAAGAGATGGCTGCCGCGCAGGCCGAGGCCCTCAAGGACGTCCAGCCGGCGATGCCGCCGCATCCGCATCTCGAAACCGAGATCGACGACGTGGTGAAGGGGACGGCCGACCTCAAATACCACATGCACGTGGAAATCCTGCCCGAGATCGAGCCCAAGGGCCTTGATGACATCAAGCTGACCAAGATGGTCGCCGAGGTGACGGACGAAGAGGTCGAGGAAGAGCTGAAAAAGCTTGCCGAGCAGAACCAGTCCTACAAGGACCTGCCGAAGAACCGGAACGTCAAGGAAGGCCACAAGGTCATCATCGACTTCAAGGGCAAGGTCGATGGCGAGTACTTCGAAGGCGGCGCCGCCGAGGATGCCGAACTCGTCATCGGTTCGGGCCAGTTTATCCCCGGCTTCGAAGAGGGCCTGATCGGCGCCAAGAAAGACGAAGAGAAGGTCATCACCGTGACCTTCCCCGAGGATTACCAGGCCGAACACCTCGCTGGCAAAGAGGCCGAGTTCGAGGTCACCATCAAGGCCAACCAGGAGCCGGTCGAAACCGAGATCAACGACGAGTTCGCCAAGACCCTCGGTTTTGACGACCTCGCTGCGCTCCGTGAGCGGATCACCGAGATGGTGAAGAGCCGCTACGAAAGCCAGTCGCGCCTCCACATGAAGCGCGAACTCCTCGACTATCTCGACGAGCAGCACGACTTCGACCTGCCTCCGGGCATGGTGAAGGCCGAGTTCGAGCAGATCTGGCAGCAGGTCCAGAACGCCGAGCGCGACGAAGAGGACAAGGACAAGTCCGAGGAAGAGCTGAAGGCCGACTACCAGAAGATCGCCGAACGCCGGGTGCGTCTCGGCCTGCTTCTGGCCGAAATTGGCAAGGAAGCGAAGGTCGAAGTCCCGCAGGACGAGCTGACCCGCGCCATCCAGGCCCAGGCCATGCAGTTCGGCATGCAGCCGCAGCAACTCTTCCAGATGATCCAGGAGCGCCCTGAGCTTCTGGCCCAGATCCGCGCGCCGCTGTTCGAGGAGAAGGTGGTCGACCACCTCATCGAGAAGGCCGAGATCACGGAAAAGACCGTCTCGAAGGACGAGCTCATGGCCGAGCCAGGCGACGAGTAAGCCTTCGGGGCGTTTGCCAATCGAAAGAAAGCGCCGGGCCTTGCCCGGCGCTTTTTTGTTGAGCGTATCGTCAGGCTTCGCTGACCGCCATGTTGTCGATCAGCCGCGTTTTTCCGAGCATCACCGCTGCGAAGAGCCTCGCATCCTCGAGCTCCGATGCGCGCAGTTCCCGCTCGGGCAGGAGGCTGAGGTCAGTGCCTGAGCGCAGCTCGAAATAATCGACGGGGCGAAGACCGACAGCATCCATCTCCTGCATCCCCTGGATCAGCGCGGCGGGAACGGAAACGCCGCCGCGGATGCGGTGACACGCCTTGCGCATGATCTGGTTGAGTTCACCAGCGATCCGGCGCTCGGGCGGGGAGAGGTAGCGGTTGCGGGAGGACATCGCGAGGCCGTCAGCCTCGCGAATGATGGGAGCGCCGATCACGTCGACGCCGAGGTCGAGGTCGTCGTTGAGGCGCCGGATCACGAGAAGCTGCTGGTAGTCTTTTTCTCCGAACACCGCGACATCGGGCTTGATCCGCGTGAAGAGTTTCGTGACGACCGTCGCAACGCCTGAGAAAAAGCCGGGCCGGGACGCCCCGTCCAAGGGCTCGGCGATGGGGCCGACATCGATCCTCGTCGCGAAGCCAGGCGGATACATGTCGCCAGGCGCCGGGATGTAGACAAGATCGACCCCGGCCTCGGCGAGCTTTTCGAGATCGTCCTGCTCGGTGCGCGGGTAGGTTTCGAAGTCCTCATTGGGTCCGAATTGCTTCGGGTTTACGAAGATTGTCGCACAGACACGCTCCGCGTGTTTCCGGGCCACGCGGGTCAGGGAGAGGTGACCGTCATGCAGAGCCCCCATTGTCGGTACCAGGGCCAGCCGGTATCCAGCGAATCCATCTGACTGAAGACAGTTTTTCAGATCGTCGAGGCTGCGTGCGATTTTCATCGATGCTTTGGGCCTTGTCCTTCGGGTCCGAACACGTGCAACCAATCCGCGCGAGTCCGGTAACTTTTCGTCAACCACATTGGTAAACGCTCAGCGCCATGACAGACCAAGCCTTCTCCTTCAAGATCAGGACCCTGGCGATGCTGGCGATGGGCCTTGTGCTGGCGCTGGCCACGGTACCTGCAGAAGGCGCTGCCCAGACGCTCGAACCGCTGCGGGACTCCTACAGGCTGGAACCGAAACCGGTGCCGCAGGAGGAGCCGCCGGCGTTGCCGGAGCTTGGTCCTGGAAGCGATGTCGAGGCGAGGCCGCAGAATGCGACAGGGGCTACCGTCCATCTCGCCTCCTATTACACCGCCATGGACGCGATGCGTGGTTGGAATGTCCTCAAGGCCCGCTATCCCGACTTGCTCGCGGATTTCGATCCTGTCCTGAAAGACGTCGACCTGGGCGAGCGCGGGCAGTTTGTCCGTCTTCTCGCGGGGCCCATTGGCAGTCTTGCGGAAGCCGAAAGTCTGTGTAAGGCCCTTCGGGGCGAAGGCGCGTACTGCGTACCGTCCGACGCCACGGGCGAAGTCCTGTACCCCCCTCAAGGATTTGGCGGATGACCTCGAAAACAGGCACCCATGTCATTGTCATCGGCAATGAGAAAGGCGGCTCGGGCAAGACAACCGTCGCCATGCACCTCGTCGTTGCGCTGCTGCGAGCAGGTCGCTCGGTCGGCGTTCTGGATATCGATGTGCGCCAGAAGAGTCTTGCGCGCTATCTCGAGAACCGTGCGCAATGGGCGGTGACGCAGGGACTGACGCCTGACGAGCTCCCTATGCCGAAATTCCTGCCACTGCAGAATTCCGAGCATGACAGCGTCAAGATGCGCAACGAGGATGATGACGCCCGCCTGCAAAGGACCCTCGAGGCTTTCGCGGACTGTGATTTCCTCGTCATCGATAGTCCGGGTGCGGACACGCATCTCAGCCGCACGGCGCACTGCTATGCCGATACCATCGTGACGCCGCTCAATGACAGCTTTGTCGACTTTGACCTTCTAGCCCGGGTCGACAGCGCGACGGGCGAGATCAAGGGCCCGAGCCTCTATGCCGAGACCGTCTGGCGCGCGCGCCAGATGCGGGCCCAGTCAGGGGTCATGGGCGGCATTGATTGGGTCGTCACCCGCAACCGGTTGCAGGCCACCAACGCCAAGAACAAGGCCAAGATGGCAGCGAAGCTCGATGACCTGTCCAAGCGGATCCAGTTCCGCCAGGCGCGCGGCTTCGGTGAGCGCGTGATTTATCGCGAGCTGTTCAGCTATGGCATGACGCTGCTCGATCTCGGCTCGAAGGGCAGCCCGCGAAAGCTCTCCTCGATGAGCCATATCGCGGCACGCCAGGAACTTCGGAGCTTCATCGCGGCGCTCAGGCTGCCCGGCCTGTCCGGCGAGGACGTCAAACCCGAGCCCGCGCGGGCCAAGGAAGCCGCGGCTGAAGCTGCCTGAAGGCCATCCGCGACCATCCACTTCTTCACCAAACAGGGGTAGCGTAGCAGGATGCTGCTGTTTGCGCTCGCTGTCCTTCTCCTTGTCTCGGGTTTCGTGGCCCGGAAGCTCGATCTTTCGGTCGCGCTGAAGCGTCGGCTCGCGCTGATCGGTGCGGCGACGGCGGCGGCCGTGATCCTGCTTGCCTGGATGAGGCTAACGCCTCTTGCAGCCATGGCCCTGGCTATCGGTGCCGGTTTCGCCGGCACGCAGGTGATGCGGGAGGTCGGACGGAAGGGGGATTTCGAGGAGCTCGGTGACAAGCCGCCCCCGACGCGGCCCCGCCCGCCAGGCATGGACCGGGCCGAAGCGCTCGCGGTGCTCGGCCTCGATGGTGATCCCGACGAAGCAGCGATCCAGGCTGCGCACAAACGCATGATCGTCAGGGCCCATCCCGACCAAGGTGGCAGCGATTATCTGGCTGCGAAGGTCAATGAGGCGCGCAAGGTCCTGCTGCATAGCGACTGACTCCGCCGCTTGGAGGGAGGCCTCCGGTATGGCAAGCCACAGGCGCAAACAAAGGGAGAACATTCGATGGGACCGAGTGACAAGCTGCGGGACGTCGCCACCACCCTCGTCGACGGTTGCCGCAAGGGCCAAGCCTCTGCAAATCTGGACAGGCTCTACGCCGACGATGCGGTGTCGGTGGAGGCCTATGCCAATCCCGACATGAAGATGGACCGCGAGGCCAGGGGGCTCGAGGCGATCAAGGGCAAGCACCAGTGGTGGGAGTCGATGTTCGAGGAGCAGATCGGGGACATCCCGCCCGAAGAGGCGGTGAAGGGGCCCTACTATTTCGGCGACGACACCTTTGCCGTTCATTTCCGGATGAAGATCAAGAACAAGGAAACCGGTGAGATCACCGAGGGCAGCGAAATCGGGACCTATCACGTCAAGGACGGGAAGATCGTCCGCGAGGAGTTCTTCTATCCGATGTAAAATCGGAGTTCAGGCCTCACGGCTTATTGCGTCTTGTGTGCGAGGGCCGTAAGGCCCCCGGACGGCCTAGGGGTATAGCTCAGTTGGTAGAGCATCGGTCTCCAAAACCGAGGGTCGCGGGTTCGAGTCCTGCTGCCCCTGCCAGTGCCGGACAGAGTTATTGAGGAGCGCCTGTGGCTTCCGAAGAAGACGTCCTCCTCCGCGAGGTCGATGAAGATCTCTCCCGCGACCAGACATTCGAGCGCCTCCGGCAGTTTCAGATTCCCCTGATTGCCGGTGCCGTCGCCATTATCGGTGGCGTTGCAGGTTGGCAGTTCTACGAGTCGCGAAAGGAAGAAACAGCGCGCCTCGCCGCCGAAGCCTATGTCCCGCTGAGTTTCGGCGCCGAGACCGAGCCTGACCTTGCGTCGCTCCGCACCTTCGCGGAGGAAGCCGATAGCGGCTTCGCCAAGCTCGCTGCCATGCGCGCCGCCCAGCAGCTTGGCCTGCAGGGCGATATCGAGGCAGCCCGCGATCTTTACGCCAGCGTCTATGAAGATGCTTCGGTGTCCGCGCCGATGCGCGACGTCGCCCGGATCCGCGCAGCCTACGCCTTGTTCAACAATCGGCCCGAAGAGGCGGCGGAGATCGCATCACAGGTCGAAACCGAAGCCTTTCGGGCGCATGCGGAGGAAATAACCTCCGCTGCCGCACTCGTGCGAGGCGACTACCTCGCCGCACGGGCTGGGTTCGAAGCGCTCGCCGCATCAGAGACGGCGCCTCCCGGCCTGCGCGCACGGGCAGAAACCTACGCAGCCTTGGCCGACGCCGCCGCAAACGGTGCCGCGATCCAGCCTGCGGCCCCGGTCCCGGATGCGACATCCTTCATCGAACGCTTTGGCGCGGAACTCGACGCTGCTGGCGTCGGCTCAGGCACGTCCCTCGGACTGCCCCAGCTCCCGGATATTCAGCCTGCTGAACAGGCAGAGGAGACCGCTGGTGAGAACACCGGCGCGGGTGAAACCGGAGAGACGCCCCAGTGATCGCGAGGACCCTGAAACTTGCCGGCCTTGCCGGGCTTGCCCTCCTGGCCGTGTCCTGCAGCAGCAATGGCGGCAGTGCCGAAGATCGTGAGTTCGCGGATGCGGTCGCCGTGCTTGCACCCGAAGAGGTGATCGAGCCCGATCCCGAACTCGCAGGGCAGGGCATCGTCGTCCCGCCGCCCCTTGCCAATGAAACCTGGCCGCAGGTTGCTGGCGCACCCGACCACACACTGATCCACGTGGCCGCACCCGCGGAGCTGGTCCGCGCATGGCGCGCACGCGTCATCTCGCCAAAGGCGAAAAAAGCCCCGATCACTTCGACGCCTGTCGTCGGGACGGAGCTGCTCTACAATATCGACGCGGTTGCCAATGTCATGGCTGTCGACCGCGACACCGGCAAGAAAGTCTGGGAGACGACCCTGACGCCGGATGTCCGCGACCGCGCCGCTCGCCGCCTCAACATTTTCGCACGCGTCAAGCCGGCCGATCTCGGCTTCGGCGGCGGCGCGGCCCTTGCTGAAGACCGACTGTTCGTGACGTCGGGCTTCGGCTTCATCGCCGCCCTCGATGCGCGGTCCGGTGAGCTGCTCTGGCAGGTCGAGACCGGAAGCCCGATGCGCAATCCACCGACGGTTGCTGGCGGCCTGGTGATCGCCGTGAGCATTTCGAATGAAGTCTTTGCTCTCGACCAGGCCACCGGAGAGGAGCGCTGGGGCTATGAGAGTTTCGAGGAATCAGCGCGCTTCCTGGCGGCCGCGGCCCCCGCTGTCGACGGGCGCAGTGTGGTTGTCCCGTTCAGCTCGGGCGAAGTGACTTCGCTCGACCTTATCAATGGCCGGGTCAATTGGCAGCAGACGATCTCCCGGACCTCTAAGCTCAATGCCCTTTCGGTGCTGGGCGACATTGCCGCTAGCCCGATCATCGACCGGGGCGCAGTCTTCTCGGTGAGCCAGTCGGGCCAAATGGCCGGAATCGACCTGAGGACAGGGGCCGTTGCCTGGGAACGTCCGGTAGGGGGGTATCATACCCCATGGCTTGCAGGTGAAACGATCTACATCGTGTCGAACGCCGGCCAGTTCGTGGCGGTCAACCGGATCGACGGCCGGATCCGCTTCGTCGTGGACCTTCCCGCTTTCAAGAACGAGCGGCGAAAGAAAAAGCGCATCAGCTGGGCCGGTCCCGTTCTCGGTGGCGGCAGGCTATGGCTCGCGGGAAGCAATGGAGAACTGATCGGGCTTTCTCCCCAGAATGGCGAGATCGAAGCGCGTTACCGCCTCAAGGACGGGGCGAACCTGCCACCAGTCATTGCCGGCGGGACGATCTACGTCATCACGGAGAAAGGCTTCGTCGAAGCTTTCGGGGAGGCCGCGCAGTAACAGCGCGCTAGCCTGGCAGGCTGATCGTCGCGCGCAGCCCGCCCAGCGGGGACTCGCCGAGGGTCAACCTGCCGCCGTGGTTCCGCACGATATCCTGGACAATCGAAAGGCCAAGCCCGCTGCCTGGCGAAGATCGTGAGCTGTCGAGCCGCTCGAAGGGCTGGAGGGCCCGGTCACGGTCTTCCTTCGCAATCCCCGGCCCGTCATCGTCGACGGTCAGGATGACGCTGCCGCCTGCGCGATGCCCCTCGAGCCTCACGCGCGTGGCATGGGCAAACGCGTTGCTGCACAGGTTGCTGAGCGCGCGTTTGAGGCTGAGGGGTGACGCATCGACCGACAGGTCCTCCTCGATCTCCACCTCGAGCGCCTTGCCCATGCGCGCGAACTCGGCCTTCAGGTCCGCGGCCAGTTCACCTACCGAAACGATCGTCCTGTCGGTGTCCTGACTGTCCCGCACAAAGTCGAGATAGGCTTCGAGCATCCTCTCCATCTCTTTCGCATCCGCATCGAGGGCATCCCGGTCTTCGCCTTCGGGAAGCATGGCAATGCCGAGCTTCATCCGGGTGAGCGGCGTGCGAAGGTCATGGCTGACCCCGGCAAGCATCTCCGTGCGCTGAAGAAGGTAGCGTTTGATCCGTGCCCGCATGGCCATGAAAGCCTGTCCTGCCTGCCGGACTTCCCGCGCGCCGGTCGGCCGAAACTCAGGCATGTCATCGCCGCGACCAAAGGCTTCCGCCGCAGCCGCAAGCCGCGTGATCGAGCGGACCTGGTTGCGCATGAACTGCACGGCGACATAGCCGAGGAGCATGGTCGTGGCGATCAGCCAGAGCACAAAGAGGTGCCCGTTCTGCGCGGTGACCTGATCGCGTGGTGTGACGAAGACGAGGTATCCGTCGTCGAGCTGGACGCGGACTTCGACTTCGTCCGCATAGCCGCGCGTATTGATCCAGACAGGTTCGCTGATGGCTCGGGAAAGCTCGTCCTCCAGCGTCCTGTTCGGCGGCGAGAAGAAGGAAAGCTTGTCGCGTTCCGGGATCGTTTCTCCGGGCGCCCAGCGCATGAAGAGCTGCAGGTCCTCGCGCGCCATCTCGACGATATCGTCGCGGTCGAGCCCTTCGGGTGGGTCACGCCATAGCTCGAGAATGTGCGCCATCTCGCTTGCCGACTGGCGGGCAAGGGAGCCTGTCACCTCTTCCCAGTGCCGGTTGAAGAAGATGAAGGTCACCACCGACTGCATCAGGAAAATCGGCAGGACGACGATCAGGACCGTCCGTCCCCAGAGGCTCTTGGGTGCGATCCTGCGGAGCACGGGCGGGTCAGTCCGTCATCAGGGCGTAGCCGACGCCGCGCACCGTCTTCAGGTAGCGGGGGCTGCGCGGGTCCTCTTCGATCTTGCGGCGCAGGCGCGTGACCTGGACGTCGATGGAGCGGTCGAAGACCCCGAGTTCCTTCTGTGCCAGGACGGTCCGCGGAATGGGGGCTCCGGGTTTGGCGGCCAGCGTACGCAGAAGATGCAGCTCCGCATCGGTGAGTTTCACCCTCTCACCGTCATTGGTCAGCTCCCCCCGTGCCGGATCGAAGGCAAAGGGACCGAAGCGCACGCGCTCGTCCTTGGGGGGAAGGGCGGTGCGCTGGAGGAGCCCGCGAAGGCGCAGGACGAGTTCGCGCGGCTCGAACGGCTTGGGAAGGTAGTCGTTGGCGCCAGCCTCGAGGCCGCGAATCCTGTCCTCAGGCTCCCCGCGCGCGGTGAGAAGGAGGATCGGCACCGCGGAGCGCGCCCGCAGCCGCTCGGTCATCGAGAAACCGTCCTCGCCCGGCATCATGACGTCGATCACCAGCGCATCGAAGGCAATGGTTTTCATCAAGGCATCAGCGTGGGCCGCGCTTTCCACTGCGGAGGCGAGGAAGCCGTTTTCCCGCAGGTAGCGCGCCAACAGTTTCCTGATGCCCTCGTCGTCGTCCACGACGAGCACGTGCGGCGTATCATGTCCTGCAAGGGTTTCGGCGGTTTGCACCATGCGATCCGCTTAAAGGAATTCGCCAGCTTTGCCCATCAATCCCGCTCGACAGCGTCGCGGAAGAGGGCGGCGAGTGTCTCATGCTCGGTGAGGGCGACGCCCTGCGAGGCGAAATCACCGCTATCGAGGCCAATGACCATGAGGCGTTCGCCTCCCCGAACGGCTTGCGCCAACTCTGCTCGGAGCGACTCGGCGTCAAGCTCGCCGCGGACGAGATAGACGGATCCTGAAAGCGCACGGGAATCGGCAAAGCGGCCAAGAATCTCGGCTGCGTTGCCCTCGGCTGCACGACCGTCGGCGAAGATGACGAGACAGGCGCGCAGCGAACCGCCCAATGAAGCTGAGGCCGGACCGCTCTGGAAAAGCGGGCGCAGCTCGTCGAATTGCAACGCCTGCCTGAAGTCACGGCTCCCCGCGGGAGCGACGAGGGAGTGATAGGCGAGGCGCTTTTCGGCGACGAAGCTCGCCATTTGGGACGTGGGGTAGGGTCCGTAGATCCTCCCGCCGACGCTCATGCACCAATTCTCGGTCGCCATACCTGTCCCGCCTAGCGCGCGCCCATGGGAAGCATGAAGGTGATTCCGAGCCCTTCTTCATGGTGGCGCGCGACAATCCCGCGCTTGCGGCCTATCATGACGGTCTCTCCGATTCGCGGATAGAGCGCTGTCGCCACCGAAGCGCCGGTCTCGGACACATCGAGAATGAGGCAGTGTGCGACCTGTCCAGTCACCGTCTCGAGCACGGCTTCCTCCGCGAGGGGATAACGGACGGCGCGGGAATTCTCGGAAGGACGATTCAGAAAGATCTGGAGGGCGTCGGCCCGGGCGATCCGGTCCGCCCGTGTCCCGGAGAGTTCGACGCCGAAGCCTCGCGGATTGAGGCGCACGACAGTGCCGGTGAACCGACCGAGATCAGGCACCACCAGTTCGACCTTGTCTCCGTTGAGTGCGCCCGGCCGTGCAATCACGCCGGCCCCGCTGACAGAGAGATTCGCCAGCACGCCTTGGCGGGCCTTTCCATCGGGCAGCTTGAACTTCATGGGCAGGCGCATCGGTACCCGGCGGTGCCGACGCCCTCGAGCCGCCTCAGCGAGCCTCGACGGCTCGGCCAGGTCCCTGATCGACTGGGCTTGGAAAGAGTCCATGGTGGTTTGCGCCTCTCCTGCAGCGAAACGTCCTAGCGCCGGCGAATCAACAAACGGTCAAAACGTTGAGGCTAATGCTTGCTGCCGGGCCGTTCGATGGCCACCTTGCGCATTCCTGAGGAAGGCCCACCGCCCCATGTCCGAACGACCCTCCGCGATCAGACGCAACCGAGGCTTCGGCGGCAGCACGCCCTTCCGCGGCGGTCCGATCTTCAACCTGCCAGTGCCTATCGGCGGCATCGTGACCTGGACCATCATCGCTTATTTCGCGTCGTTCTGGGTCAAGTCACCCTTCGGCCCCGGCCCGCTCTTCAGCACTTTCGCGTTTGTTCCCGTGGAGTTTCTCGTTCGGATCGAGCAGGGCCAGGTGGCGCTCGCGATCATTCCGCTGTTCACCCACATGTTCCTGCACGGCAATCTCGCGCACCTGTTGCTCAACATGCTCTGGCTGGTGGTCTTCGGCTCGGGCGTCGCGCGGCGTCTGTGCGTCGAGGGCGTGCCTCCGGCGGACCGGACGCACAATGTTCTCGTATTCATGGCTTTCTACATCGCCTGCGGCATCGCCGGCGGGCTCACGCATTTCGCCTTCCATCCTTATGATTCGACCCCGATGATCGGTGCGTCTGGTGCGATCTCCGGGCTGATGGCCGGAACGTTGCGTTTCGCGCTCAGGCTCTTCGCACCCATGGGAGCCGAATATGGACGGCTAGCACCAATCTGGGCGCGGCCCGTCCTTGTGGCGTCGATGGTCTATATCGGCCTCAATCTAGCGACCGGCATTGTCAGCGCATTCGGTGTTCGAGAAGCGTCGCAGATCGCATGGGAGGCCCACATTGGCGGGTTTCTGTTCGGGCTGATCGCATTCCCGCTGTTCGACCGCATGGCGAAAAGGCCTCCGCTGCCATTCGGCTTCTCCTGAACTTGCGGGAAGGGCTGACTAGGCGCACCATATCACGGCCTTACCGCCAAGGAGGTCAGGATGCGTGCACAGGATATTGTCAGTTCCAAGGGCAACAAGGTCGAGACCCTCGCTGAGACGGCAAGGCTCGGTGACGCGATCGACAAACTCGCCGAACTCAATATCGGGGCCCTCCTGATCGTGGATGCTGCGGGCAAGCCGAGTGGTATCCTGTCCGAGCGGGACCTGATTCGCGTCATGGCCGGCGCGCCGATGGGCGTGCGGGAACGAAAGGTCTCCGAAGTGATGACCAGGGACCTGATCACCTGCTCACCCGACGCGACAGTCGATGAGCTCCTGGACATGATGACGGACCGCCGTATCCGGCACCTTCCGGTGATGCGGGGGGACGAACTCGTGGGGATCCTGTCCATCGGCGATGTGGTGAAGCACCGGATCCGTGAGGTGAAGGAAGAAGCCGAGGCCCTGAAGAGCTACATCGCGAGCGGCTGAAACGAGGCCTCCGCAGGCCAGCGGCGCTTTCTAGGGTGATTTGA
>NZ_BMXU01000001.1:0-1242500 GCF_014651915.1 Parvularcula lutaonensis | reverse complement strand
CTCAGCGAAACTGAATTCTCCGTGAAGATGCGGAGTACCCGCGGTCAGACGGAAAGACCCCGTGCACCTTGACTACAACTTCGCAGTGGCATGAGCGACAGCATGTGTAGCATAGGCGGGAGGCTTTGAAGCAGCAGCGCCAGTTGTTGTGGAGCCACCATTGAAATACCGCCCTTGCTTTCGTTTATGTCTAACCGCGGTCCGTTATCCGGATCCGGGACCCTGCGTGGCGGGTAGTTTGACTGGGGCGGTCGCCTCCTAAATGGTAACGGAGGCGCGCGAAGGTTGGCTCAGAGCGGTCGGAAATCGCTCGTTGAGTGCAATGGCATAAGCCAGCCTGACTGCGAGACTGACAAGTCGAGCAGAGTCGAAAGACGGCCATAGTGATCCGGTGGTCCCGCGTGGAAGGGCCATCGCTCAACGGATAAAAGGTACGCCGGGGATAACAGGCTGATGATGCCCAAGAGTCCATATCGACGGCATTGTTTGGCACCTCGATGTCGGCTCATCGCATCCTGGGGCTGGAGCAGGTCCCAAGGGTATGGCTGTTCGCCATTTAAAGCGGTACGTGAGCTGGGTTTAGAACGTCGTGAGACAGTTCGGTCCCTATCTGCCGTGGGAGTAGGAAATTTGAGAGGAGCTGCCCTTAGTACGAGAGGACCGGGGTGGACGTACCTCTGGTGGACCAGTTGTCGCGCCAGCGGCACAGCTGGGTAGCTATGTACGGAACGGATAACCGCTGAAAGCATCTAAGCGGGAAGCCGCCCTCGATACTAGATTTCCCTGAGAACCGTGGAAGACCACCACGTTGATAGGCCAGGTGTGGAAGTGCAGCGATGCATGTAGCTGACTGGTACTAATTGTTCGATCGGCTTGATCGTTCCCATGCCTTCCAAGGTATGGATTTCATGCCCATGCGCGGCGAACGGCCCGCGCTATGGTTCGTTCGAAGACTAAGACTCTCGTATATAGGATGCTCATTCTGCCGGCCTGGTGATTATTGCGCAGGGCCCCCACCCGTTCCCATCCCGAACACGGTCGTTAAATCCTGCAGCGCCGATGGTACTCCGGCTTAAGCCGTGGGAGAGTAGGTCGTCGCCAGGCCTGCCGAGCGAGCATTCTAACCCTCTTTACGGTAATGACCGGCTTCTGCAGCGTAGGTTCTATGTGGACCTTGATCGCTACAACGCAGTTGTTGCGGGATGGAGCAGCCCGGTAGCTCGTCAGGCTCATAACCTGAAGGTCGCAGGTTCAAATCCTGCTCCCGCACCCAATTCAGCCCCGCTTTTAGCGGGGCTTTTTTGTGTCCGATGTTTGGTCAGTCTGTCTGGCCTGACCTGACCTGATGGGGTGGACGGCCTCCTCCAGCGGCATCTGTGTGCCGGGGTGTGGTTGTTGAGATCACCGCGCTCGCCATCAACCCAACCATCAGCTATCACCCCCAAGGACTCTCGAAATGAACGAGGGCGCCTAAGGGCTCAGGTCAATCGGTGCATCTCCGGCGCATGAGGGCTACACCACGTATCCGCCGTAGACCCCATAAACCCTGGCTCCCGGCACCCATCGGATACCGATAACCGAACAGCGCGAACTTTCCGGACAAGCCCGTGGGCCCCGCATGAACACTGGCCCAGAGCGCCCCAGGCACCCCGTGATGATGTGGACGGCCCTGCCGCCGCTGCTCTGTGGTGGCAGAAGAGGTCCGTTGTAACATCAGCCCAGAGGACCCTGCCATGTCTCAAGCCCCTGCCGTGATCGGTCTCGATCTTGCGAAGTCCGTGTTCCATCTTCACGCCGCCGACCGCGAAGGCAAAGCGCTCTTCAAAAAGCCCTGCGCCGCTCCGAGGTGCTTCGAGCTTTCACCTCGCTGCTGCCTTGCCTCGTCGGGATCGAGGCCTGCGGTTCGGCCCACTACTGGGCGCGCGAGCTCTCTCGCTTCGGCCACGAGGTCCGGCTGATGCTGCCCGCCTATGTGAAGCCCTTCGTGCGTAGGCAGAAGAATGACGCAGCCGATGCCGCCGCCATCGTCGAAGCGGTGACACGGCCGGACATGCGCTTCGGCCCGGTCAGAAGTACCGACGACCAAAGCGCCCTCATGCTGCACCGCGCTCGCGAGCTCCTGGTCGGACAGCGGACCAAAGTCATGAACGCTTTGCGCAGCCATCTCGCCGAACTCGGCATCGTGGCGCCAAGAGGAGCCTGGCGGATGGGCGAGCTCGTCGCGATCATTGAGGGCGAGACAGACCCCCGCCTTCCACCCGTGGCCCGAAGAGCGCTTCGGGCTCTCGCAAGACAACTCGACACGTTGTCAGCTGAGATCGCGGACCTCGAGCAGGCGATCAAAGCGCAACACAAGGAAAGCCCCGTCGCACAGGCCCTCGTCACCATCCCCGGTATCGGACCGATCACCGCCTCGGCCATAGCCGCCACCGTCGGGGACGGCAGCCAGTTCACCTCCGCCCGCCACTTTGCCGCCTGGCTCGGCCTCGTCCCCAAGCAGCACTCCACCGGCGGCAAGGCGCGCCTCGGAGCCATCACCAAGATGGGGGACAGGTATCTGCGCACCCTTCTGGTGGTGGGTGCTACGGCTGTCCTCAGACCAGGCACCAAGGCGACGTCGCCCCTTCACCTGTGGGCCAGAAGGCTCGCCGAGACCAAGCCGAAGAGGCTCGTCAGCGTCGCTCTCGCCAACAAACTTGCGAGGGTCGCCTACGCCGTCATGGCCACCGTCGAGGTGTTCCGCCGCGACCCCGCCGCCGCGTGACCGCGAGCCCCTGAACCCGTAGCAGCTGAAGAAGGAGAACCAGCACAGACGTCGCCGCACCGTCCCCGGTTCGGCAAGGGCCAAAGCCGATGTGCACCGATGGCACCCAAGGTCTTTGCGATCAGGTTCGGACCACCCCGTATAACGCACAGCGCCAAGCCTTCCGGGCCATGAGCGCGCCCCTGTGATCGGGAGCCGAGCCCAAGCGAACTTCATCAAGGCCCGGCGGACAACTCACCGCCACCCAAGAGGCCGGACACATGACCCGCATCCAAAGCCCCAGACGCCACCATGCACGAACGCCGAACCAACCCCTTGCCAACAAAGGGCCGTCCACACATGCGTTGTGTGTGATCAGGCAAATGCGGACCGCCGGGCCGTTAGGGGGAGATGAGGAACGGGTTCTTTAGGCTGTTCTCAGTTCGCGAACTTCCAGTTTTCCTTGGTGATACCGAACTCGAAGTTTGCTTGCTCCAGAGCCTCATCCAGACTGCCATGTCCTGTATCGGTAATCTCTTCTCCACGTCGGAAGTAGAGAAGGTTGTACTCTCTAGGCCCGTACTTGACGATTTTCAGCTCGTCAAAGTCCGTCTCGACTCCTGCAGGCGTAAGGTGCGTGGTTTTCCCCGAGGACGGGGACGGAAAGAGATATTGAGCCACAAGAACTTCGGTCATGGTCGTGTTGCCCTATTTAGGTTCGTCCGGGATGATCTTTACGCTCGTGTTCTCAGTGACGCGCCCATTCTCGACACTCTCAAAGTGACCGTGATGATTGTTCGGGTTGCGCGTTTCGTGGCTCCTATACCGAACCTGTCGGGTTCCGTCCGAGGAGACATAGCGACCCGGACTCGCCTCAGAATATCCTTCGCCGAGGTATTCTGTTGGTTTGTCTAGGAAGCCACTTTCAGTGATTTCCCCGCCGTCGAACTCCGGCGCTCGTCCTCCGCGAAGCGCCCCGGCAACCTCATCTCCATGCTTAAGGGCAGCTTTCCCCGCGTCACCAACAAGTGGGACGAAGCCAATTCCAGCGCCAACCACATTTGATATCGATGGGTTCTGAACTGCTTCGGCAATTCCCTTGATGTCCCCAACAACAGGCGTGAAGTCTGTCATTGCACCGATAACTGCGGCCTTCTCCTGTTGCGACAGGGCCATCATCGTATCGGCCCGCCGGTCAATCGCAGGGTTTGAGAACCTTCCATCCGGATCGATCATATTCACGGGATCGTTTGCGGCATAGGCATACCGATTGAACATGTCCGGCCGGTCGGGGGCGAACGGCACGGGATCGTTTGCCAGGAACCGCGCCGCGACAGGATCGTAGTACCGTGCCTGCATGTAAACGAGGTCGGTGGCGCTATCGCGGACGTGCCCGGTGAAGAACGGTTTGTCGTCATTGGCTGCTGCTGATGCGCCCCAAATCTCACCAAAAGGCGTCCGGTCCTCTCGCCAATCCACAACTCCCTGGGCGTCGGTCGCGGCAAGCGGGCTACCGAGGTGATCGTGGTGGGTGTGGCTGATGGACATCACCGTCCCCGCCCCGGTCTCGACGGCCTCAATCCGCGCGAGCGTCATCCCCGCGGCCCGGACATACTCGGTGACCTCACGGTCTCCTGGCGCCGTGGGCCGGTAGTCCTGGAACAGGAGGCTGCCGGTCTGGCCGTAGGCTGAATAGCGGACATTCCCGTTCAAGGTTGAGACGACACGCTTGAAGGCGCCATCGTACCGGTAGTCAGCGACGGCTCCGCCGCGAACACGCACCGGTTGGTTGGAGAGATCGTAGGTGTAGGTGAATTTCCCATCACCAGTTACATTACCCCGGCTGTCGTAGTCATAGACCTTGAGGACCGACGGAGCATCGGTCGACGAACGCTCCGCATAGGTGATATTTCCGACGAGATCATACCTGTACCAGGACGAACCCCAGGGGCCCGTCGTCTGCTCCAGCCGCCCGGCCCGAGCGAGCGCTGCGTCGTCACCCTCGCGGAGCAGCCCACGGTTGACGACTGGGCGATTCGCGAAAATGACCTGTCCGATGACCTCTACCCGTACACCCCTCTCGCAGAACCCGTCTGCAGTCGTGATGGTCAGGCCGGACTACTTCGGCGTGAACGCTGAAACTGCGCCTGATAACCGGTTTCAGACCACGGAGGCGGCTGGCGACAGACCGAAGGCTATCGCGGAGTTCGATGCCATGAAGGCCGCCTTGCGTTCGGCCGGCGTGACGGTGATGAGTTTCCGCCAGGAGCGTGAAGATACGCCGGACGCGGTGTTCCCGAACAACTGGTTTTCGACACACCATTCGGGACTGATTGTTCAGTACCCGATGTTAGCCCAGTCCCGCAGAAGAGAGCGCCGCCGCGATGTTTTCGAGGCGCTCGCGAAGTTTCACGAAATCACCGGCATTGTCGATCTCGCCGGCAATGAGGAGCACGGAGCTTATCTCGAGGGCACCGGGGCGGTCGTTTTTGATCATCAAGAACGGGTTGCCTTCATGGCCCGTTCGCAAAGGGCCGATACTGGCGTACTCGCCAAGCTCTGCGAGACGCTCGATTACGTGCCGCAGGTCTTCACAGCGGTCGATCGTGCAGGCGTTCCTATCTACCACACCAACGTGATGATGAGCCTCGGCGAGAAAACGGCTTTGGTTGGGTTTGACTCCGTTCCTTATCCCGACGAGCTGCTGCTTCTCCGCCGCAGGATCGAAGCGACCGACAGGCTCCTGATAGAGCTCGACAATGACCAGATTGCTGCTTTTGCGGGCAACGCGCTTGAGGTCGACGGTTGCGACGGTCCCGTTCTCGTGATCTCCCGGCGAGCGTGGAACAGCCTGCGACGCGACCAGCAGGCTGATCTTGAGCGTGTCGTCGCTGTGGTCACGCCAGAGCTGTCAACCATCGAAAAGTCAGGCGGGAGTGCCCGCTGCATGATGGCGGGGATCCACCTTCCGCTGAAGAAGTCAGCAACCGCCTGAGCACCGCGGCGCGGATGGAAGGAAAGCCCAACGTTTGTGAAGTAGGGCTCTTTCGCTGACGGCAGGTCGGTGGCGAAGCGCCTAACCGGCTTTTTGCTTCTCGTCGACTGTGAATTCCTCGTGGTAGGCACGGTCGACATTCACGTCGCGGACCGAATGGTTCGCGCCGAGAATGTTCTCTGCGGCGTACATCGCCGAGAGGATCGAGTGATCCTGGTTGTTGTAGCGGTGAAGCCCATTCCGACCTGCGGTTTGGAAGTTCTTCAGGGTGTCGATCCAGTCGAGGATCACGTCGAGGGCTTCCATGTATTCGCCATCGTAGACCGGATAGGCCTTGGGCTGACGAATGATCATGCCGTCCTTGACGCGGTCTGCCTTCGACAGGCCGATGTGTTCGAGTTCCTTGCCGGCAAGCTTGATCAGGTCTTCGTCAGACATTTCCCAGAGGCCATCGCCCTCGTGGCAGAAATACTCCATGCCGATGGACGATGTATTGGGGTCAGGTACCATGTCCGGCGACCAGGCGCGGAAGTTCTGAATGCGGCCGACATTCACTTCCGGGCTGTGAATGTAGATCCAGTTGTCCGGGAACGGATCAGCATCATCAAGGACAAGCGTGACAATCAAGAAGTCACGATATTTCAGCTTGTTAGCGGCCTCGATCACCTCCTGCGGCGGGGGTGGGTCGAAGCGATAGATCAGGTTCTTGAGGTCCATCGAATTGATGAACGCATCGCCCGGGACGAATTCTTCCTCACCGCCGCGCGGCTTGATGGTGATCCCGGTGACGCGATTGCCATCGCGATGGACTTTGACAACCTCCGTCTTTTTCTGGACGTGGCCGCCTCGCTTGTTGATCTTCTCTTCGCAGACTTCCCACATCTGGCCCGGACCGAGGCGGGGATACTCGAATTCCTCGATCAAGCTGACGGTGTCATTGGCGCCTGAGATGGCATTCCAGACGGCCTTGGCCACGTTGAGGTTCTTGATGCGCTGGGCTGCCCAGTCTGCACGGATCTCCGTACACTTCATGCCCCAGACCTTCTCCGTGTACGTTTTGAAAAACGTATTGTAGAGACGGTCGCCAAAACGGTTGGACACCCATTGCTCAAGATTGTCTTCAGCAGGGTGCGGACGAACCATGCGGTAGCCGTAGCTCGCCATGATCTTCACGGCCTCGATCGGGCCGAGATTTGCAAGCGCGTTGAAGATTTTGAGCGGGTAGGCGTAGAACTTGCCCTCGTAGTAGATTCTCGACAGCCGAGGGCGCGTGATGAACTCGTCCTCCAGCACCTCGTGCCAGAAATCGGTCACCCGCTCGACCTTGGTGAAGAACCGGTGCCCGCCAATATCGAACCGGTACCCCTTGTTGTTCTCGGTCCGCGAAATACCGCCGACGATGTCGCCCATTTCGTAGACGACCGGGCGCCATTCGTCGGACTGCGACTGAAGTGTGTAGGCAGCGGCAAGACCCGCCGGTCCACCGCCGATCACGACGGCACGCATTTTCTCGTCAGGCTGATCGAAGCTCACCAGTGTCCCCTCTATGAGCGTATATTGCTCTGCAACACAGAAATCAGCGCGATGCGAGCACCATCGTCAAGTTATTCTCGTCGCCTTTGTAAATAGCACAGCTTTTTTTCCGAAGTCTTACGCTGCAGCAGCGCCAAGTTGGCACAGGAGAACGGGCGGTGGGGGTTGCAGGCTGGGGTGCAGACGCTCCTCAAGGGAGAACAGGGCAAAAAACCTGCGGGCAAGAGCCTTCGACCAGCCAAGGTCCCTGACCTTCCGCTCGTCGATGACTGAGCAATTCTGCGGCACCGTGCGCAGGAAATAGAACGGCCCGATCGGTGCGGCGACGTAGAGGAGCCCCTCACTGGCGGGATTGTCCCGGTCCCATTTGGGGACGAGGGCCTCAGCTTCCTCTGGCGATTTCCCGGCCAGTTCGAGCAGGAGGATGACCCGCTCCCGCGTCGCGACGTCGGTCCAGATCGGCTGCCTATCCTCCAAGATGAGCCGAGCCAGGTCATTGGCTTCCCGGTATTCGCCATCGTCGCGGAAGGCTTCTCCGGCGAAGCTCGTCACGATCACTAATGCAAAAAACCCAAGGGCGGCGCGGCGCCAGCCGCCCCCGCGAGCGATGAGTTGGGCGATGACCAGGGCAAGCACGACATAGGCGCTGTACGCGACCAGAGGGTAATATTCGACGGTTTCAAGGCTCAGCACGTAGCCATTGCCGAGAAAGGCGACGATCGCCCCGCCGATGAACACGACCGCTGTCAGGAACGGGACTGACACGCGCTTCCAGAATGCGAGAAGCCCAGCGAGGCCTGCAAGGCCTACGATCGGAGTGACCGTGGGGTAGCTGAGGAGCTTCACCCACGGGTGGATGATGAACCAGCCGAAGTCCTCGTTCTCTGCGGCGAACTCGAAAGGTTTCGTGTTGCCTCTCCCTTCGCCGTGATTGAGGCTCTCGTTGACTCTGTAGAAGGCATCGCCGGTTAGCAGCCAGTAGCTCGCAAGCTCCACGGCCAGGACACCGCCTGCCGTCAGCACGAAGGGGATCAGCGTCCGAACAGGTCTCTGCAGCGAAAAGAAACCGACAA
The DNA here is from genome assembly GCF_014651915.1 of Parvularcula lutaonensis. Lineage (GTDB taxonomy): Bacteria > Pseudomonadota > Alphaproteobacteria > Caulobacterales > Parvularculaceae > Parvularcula > Parvularcula lutaonensis. The sequence continues at coordinate 1,234,156 of NZ_BMXU01000001.1, read as the reverse complement.
CGAGAAGAAACGGGCCGAGGACAAAGCTGCTCTCCCGGCACAGCCATGCACCGCCCACGCCCAGTCCGGCGACCATCAGCTGGATGGTCCTTTCACGGGCATTGTTCGTCTGGATCGCCAGCAGCATCGACCACATGGCCAGCACCGTGAAAAAGATCTCGATGCCGTAGATCCGCACCTCGTTCGCCTGCATGGCGAAGAATCCGGACGTGGCGATGAAGACGGAAAGAATCTCCGCCGTGAAGCGCGGCGTCAGCCGACGGGCGTAGAGGAAGCTGACAGCCACCAGTCCTGCCCCGGCGAGGATGTTCGGAACGGCGGCACCGAAAGCGCTCGGGCCGAAGAGCTTGAACACACCCGCCATGGTTGCCGTGAGCGGCCAGCGAAGTGCCCAATGGTTGTCCGTGACCGGATCACCCGTCCTAACCCAGTCCAGTGCCGCCCTGATGTAACGCTCCGTATCACGAGGGCCGTACCCGTCCCAAAATGACAGCGCGACCACCGCAAAAAGCGCGAGGAACAACCATAGGGAGAAGCGGCGCAAAAGCGTGAATAAACCACCTTGCTGAGGAGTCGAGCCCTTCCGGCTCTGGAGACTTGGCAAAATGAGCCTCTGGTCTGTTCAACACTGGTCAGCAACTGTGGTCGACCTCTTGCATAGGAGAAAATTGTAGGCAATACGTTAAGCGCAGGGGGAATTGAGAATGCAGGGTCCTGAGAGGGGTGCCGAACGCGACTTTTCCGTCGTGATTCCGGCCAAAGACGCAGCCCATATGCTCCCGCAGGTGCTCGATGCCGTCACGGCATCCAGGCCCGCGCCGAAGGAAGTCATCCTTTACGACGACGGCTCGTCGGACGATACGGGCGCGCTTGCCGAAGCCCGCGGTGTTCGCGTGATCCGCAATAACGGCCAGTCCTTCGGACCGGGCGTGGGGCGCAACCGTGCCGTCGAGACCGTGACCACGCCTTATGTCGTCTTCGTCGATGCTGATGTCGTGGTGGAGCCGGACGCCTGTGGCCGCCTCGTCGATGCCATGGCCGAAGGCGACAATGTTGCCGCTGCCTTCGGCGCCTACGGCGTGTTCCAGGCTGGCTCCAACATCGCCGCGAAATACGTGAACCTGCGCCACCACTACTTCCATGTGCATGGCGACCAGAGCGCCGAAACCTTCTGGTCCGGCCTCGGCGCGGTGAATGTCGAGATCTTCGGGAAGCTGGGCGGATTTGACTCGGCCTTTGATCGTCCGTCGATCGAAGACATCGAGCTCGGCACCCGCCTGCGTCAGCTGGGTTACGACATTCGCCTCGTGCATCTGGCGCGGGGAACGCACCTCAAGAACTGGACTGTGGGCCAGACGTGGCACACGGACTTTTTCTGCCGTGCCCTGCCGTGGTCGACCATGATCGCTGAAGGCCGTGCACCGAAGATTCTGAACGTCTCGCGGAAGGAACAAGTGAAAGCGATCCTGGCTTGCCTGATCGTTCTTTCCTTGCTCGCGGCCGTGGTGAACCCCGCCGTGCTCGTGCTTACCGGCTTGCTCTCGCTCGGTTATCTCTACGCAAACCTGCGGTTCTATCGCACGCTGCTGAGGCATGGCGGCTTGCCGACCATGGCCGCCAGCAACGGGCTGCATTTCGCTTACTATCTCTATTCGACCCTTGCCTTCGCCATTGCGACGCTTGGGCATCAGTGGCGTATGCTGAAGGCCCGTCTTGCGTCGCTCCTGCGGCCGGGCCGGGACCGGACATCGCCAGCGACCCACCAGGCGGAGTGATTGCGGCGCGATCCTTGCACGTTCGAGTCTTAGGAAACCACTCGTCCCGCGAGGGGCGGTGTGAATCAGAGCCGCCTGCACGCAAGGCTTGTCCTCGGGGCAGGGGAAGCCACAATGCGGGCGACATTCGCGGGAGGCCATCAGGGTGAGCGAAGCAAACGCAAGGGCGGCCGAGGCAGCCGGGAAATCCGTCGTCGACGAGCATATCGAAGCCGACAACGCGCGGTGGTCTTTCGGCGGGTCTGTGCCCGATCACTTCGAGGACCATATCGGCAAGTCCGTCCCGCACTACCGCGCGGGTCACGACATGGTCGCCGCGATCTCCGACTTCTTCATCCATGAAGGCTCGACGGCTTATGAAATCGGCTGCTCCACAGCCGCGCTGTGCCGCCGGATTGCCGAGCAGAACGAAGGCCGGAACTTCAAGATCGTGGGCCTCGAGATCGAGCCGAACATGGTGAGCGTCGCGAAGGAGCGCACCAAGGACTACGCCAATATCGAAGTCCGCCAGGCGGATATCCTTTCTGAGGAACTCGAGCCCGCCGACCTCATCGTCTCTTACTACACCGTTCAGTTCATCCAGCCGGCCCTGCGCCAGCAGGTGATCGACAAGATCTACAAGTCGCTGAACTGGGGCGGTGCGTTCATCATGTTCGAGAAGGTCCGTGGTCCCGATGCCCGCTTCCAGGACATGGTCTCGTCGCTCTATGTCGACTTCAAGCTCCAGAACGGGTTTTCCGAAGCGGAGATCGTCAACAAGACGCGGAGCCTCAAAGGCGTGCTCGAACCCTTCTCGACCCAAGGCAATATCGACATGATGAACCGCGCCGGTTTCGTCGATATCATGACGGTGTTCAAGCATATCTGCTTCGAAGGTTTCGTCGCGATCAAGTAAATCGCAATTCCGCCATTGTCCTGCCTCTTGAATCGGCAAGGATGGATTCTATGCCAGACAGCCATGCCGATCTCGACTGGCGGGGCGGAGACGATGTCGTCTCCGCGCTGCGTGTTGCCGAAGAAGGCGCGCCGGCGCTCGGTCATGCCCGCATCCTGACCGCGACGGCCGAAACCTGGTCCAAGCTTTCCCCGCGCAGGATCATCGACGGGCTGCGTGAGACCGGCAAGGCGACGAGTGTCATCCTCGAAGTGCGCGAGCTGACGAATGTCGACAGCGAAGCGCTGGGGAAAGACCTGCGCAACATGGCTGCAGAGCTACCGGGCCATACGCGTCTGGAATTCGTCCTTGAACGGATTCATACGGCGTTCCCTCGGGACGAGGCAGAAAGGGAAGCGCTCGCGGCCCTGATCGACCTGACGGAAACATTGAGGGATTTCGCGACCACCCGCTGGGCGCTGCCGGTCGAGCCGGGGACGGTCTACAAAGTCAACGGGCTTGTCAGTGCAGCGCACCGGATCGGTGTCGATGTGGTCCTCGTGCCGAGTGGCGAGCTTCTTTCCGCGGACGACCGGCTCTTTCTCGATGACTTCATCCGTCATGGCCTGTTGGAGCGCGCGCAGCCTGCCGAACAGGGGGGGCTCCGCGCCATCCTCCATGCCTTGCGCGAAGATGCTGACGAGGAAGAACTCGACCATACGCTTCACGCGCTTCGGGTTGGTGCAGGAGAGGGGCTGTCGGAGGAGGACAGCGTTGACGCCAGTTTCGCTGCCGATGCGGCCGAAGTCCTGATGCACGGAGCGCGGGCGCATGTGGGAAGGTTGCTCGCGCCCGCCCGGCGCGATCCTGAAATCCTGACGCGTCCGTTCGGGAAGGTGCTCTTCATCGGCGCATACGGTGGCGAGCATATCGGCGATATGGCGATCTTAGGCGGCGTCGCCTTCCGCGTTCACCGCCGCCACGGTACCACGCAAGCCGTGCTGATGACCCAGCGGCCGCGGCACACGCGGCACCTCATGCCCTTGATCGAGACACCGATCGACATGGAGGTGCGTGAATATACCCATGGAGAAATTGACCGTACCCTGAAGGAAGTCGATGCGGTCGTCTGGGCAGGTGGCCCGCTGATCGACATCCCCAAGCAGTTGGTCCGCCACCTCTACACCGTCTCCGCAGCCAAGCGGATGGGCAAGCCTTTCATCATGGAGGGCATCGGGCCGGGGCCATTCACTCGAATGCCTTCAAGAGTCACGGCGCAGAACATCGTCAGGCTCGCCGATCATATCTCGATACGGACAAAAGAGGACGCGGAGGCAGGCATTCTCGGCGGGCGGGACGTTGATGTCGGCCATTGCCCTGCCTTTGACTATCTCGAGACGCGCGGGCGCGAGCTTTCTCGCCTGTTACCCGGTGAGCTTGCGGAGATCGAGCGCCTGACGGGCGACGCAGGTGGCTGCCCGGTCATCGGGGTCAATACCCGCCCGATCTACCACACCTTCACTGTGAACAAGGACGGCGAGGACAAGGCGAAGCTCACCCGCGAGGTGCAGCAGCGCTTCGAAAAGGAGATGGCGAGGGGCATCGCTGCCTACCACGAGAAAGCCGTCCGTAAGCCGATCTTCGTATTCTTTCCGATGAACGCAATCCATTTCGGCAAGTCAGACCTCGAAAGCGCGTTCAATATCAAGCAGCACCTGCCTGACGACGTCGAGTTCAGGGTGTGGGAGGCTGACGCCTCGCTTGATGGCGTCCTCGCGCTGATGCGGACGATGGATGCCGCGATCACGATGCGGTTCCACGCCACGATCTTCGCGCTGAGCCAGAATGTCGAGCCGATCGGCGTCGACTACCGGATCGGCAAGCGCTACAAGGTGGCGGCGGTGCTGGCCGATGCGGGCCGCGATCATCAGCACACCCGGATCGACCTCCTGAAGGCAGAATGGCTGACCACCCAGCTCCAGCGCCTCGTCACGATCCGGGACTAACTGGCCTTTCTGGCGCACAATGTTCGTCGGTATCCAGCCTGCTGCCGGAATCGGGCGGGGGAGACGAACGCCGCTCTGGCGCGCCAAAAGCGAAGAGCGCGGAGAAGATATAGGTCAGCGGTGGTACCATCGTTACATTGGCGATCAGTGCCCAGAGGTAATCCAACCCCCACCAGTTCACGATGACCAGGACCATGAGCTGGTTCGATCCCAACACGAAGACCATGATCGGGATGAATCGCGGCAACGCTTCGCGATGGGGCCGCGTCGATCGGAAGGTGATGTAGTGGTGGCCGAAATAGCTGATCGAGACGGCCGAGAAATAGGCGATCAGGTTCGCGGTGAACGGCTCGATCGGTGTCAGGCGTTCAACCGCGAGGCCGATCAGGAAATAAGTGATCGACGAGGTGATCCCGACCAGCCCGAAGCGCATGAGCGCCCCGAGATCGGTCTTGGCATAAAGATCCTTGAGCTGCCTGACCATAAAGCTGCCGGTCAGATGACCGGGTCGTCCCACATCTTCCAGGGAGCCTTGCCGCTCGCCCAGAGTTTCTCCAGCTCGCCGAGCTCGCGCAGCGTATCCATCGGCTGCCAATAGCCCCGGTGACGGAAGGCGGTGAGTTGTCCGTCCTTGGCGAGGCCCTGGAGCGGCGCCTGTTCCCAGACCAGGTCATCGGCCCCCTGAACATATTTCTCGACGTCGGGACTCAGGACGAAGAACCCGCCATTGATGACCCCGCCATCGCCTGCGGGCTTCTCGACGAAACGATCGACGATCTCCGGCTCGCCGCCATTGAATTCGAGCGCGCCAAAGCGGCCAGGCGGTGTCACCGCCGTCAGCGTCGCCGTCCGGCCCAGCTTCTTGTGATGCGCAAGCAGGGCCTTGATGTCGATATCGGCCACGCCGTCTCCATAGGTAAGGCAGAAGGCTTCGTCGTCCTTCACATAGGGCAGGATTTTCCGGATGCGCGCGCCGGTCATCGTCAGCTCGCCGGTTTCGACCAGTGTCACCCGCCAGTCCTCGGCCATGCGACGGTGATAGATCGCTTCGCCCGACTTGAGGTCGAACGTCACGTCCGCCTGATGCATCGCGTAGTTCTGGAAATACTCCTTGATCAGATAACCCTTGTACCCAAGGCAGACGACGAAGTCCTTGATGCCGTAATGGCTGTAGATCTTCATGATGTGCCACAGGATTGGCCGTCCGCCGATCTCGACCATCGGTTTTGGCTTGAGGCGGGTCTCTTCGGAGAGGCGGGTGCCGAGGCCCCCGGCGAGGATCACGGCTTTCATCGGGTCGTCTCCGAGAGTGCGTCGCGGTAGTCTGAGATCTGAAGGTCGGTCATCGCCGCCGCCTCGCTCGGATCGTCGGCATAGGAGCCGTACCACTCGCCGGTGCGGCGGATGGCTTCTTCCGTATTCCATGGCGGCATGAAGGCGAGGCCGCTGACGGCCTTGGATATGTCAAGCTTGAGGGTCTGCGCCTCGGGAAGGTGCGATTCCTCGTAAACCACCTCGGGTGCCGTCGACGTTTCTGCAAGCAGGTTGAGAACCTCGCGGACGGTCAGAGCGGCGCCATCGCCCGGACCAATGTTCCAGGCCTTCTCGAACTTTCCCTCCGCTGACAGAAGATCATGCGCGATAGCAAGATAGCCGTGGCAGGCTGACAGGACATGCTGCCAGGGCCTGATGGCGTCCGGGCTGCGGATCACGAGCTTCTCGCCCGCCATTGCCGCGCGGTAGAAATCCGGGATCAGCCGGTCCTCGGACCAGTCGCCACCCCCAATGATGTTGCCGCCTCGGGCGGTGGCGATCTTTACCCCATTGCCAAGGGCGGCCATCGTCTGTTGGTAGCTGGCGGTCACGATTTCCGCCGCTGCCTTGGAGGCGGAGTAGGGATCCTTGCCGCCGAGCGTATCAACCTCCCGGTACGGATAAACCCATTCACGGTTGGCATATACCTTGTCCGTCGTGATGCAGACCACGGCCTCGACGCCGTCGGTGTTCCGCGCAGCTTCGAGAAGGCTGGCAGTCCCGGTGACGTTGGATGCGAAGGTCTCGAGCGGATCGCGGTAGCTGCGCCGGACGAGGGGTTGCGCCGCAAGGTGGATGACCACGGAGGGCTTCGCTTCGGCCATCGCTGCCTTCAACGCCTGATGGTCGTTGAGATCGCGGAGGGTTGACGAGGCATAGCGGCTGGCCCCGCCGAGGAGGTCGAAGAGGCTCCGTTCCATCTCCGGCGCCAAGGCATAGCCATGCACATCGCAGTCAAGCGCGGTAAGCCAGCTGGTCAGCCAACTTCCGGTAAAGCCTGTGTGCCCGGTGAGGAAGACCGAGCGACCGCGGAGCGTGTCCTCGAACCCGCTCATGGCGCGACCACCTTGAACTCTTCGTTTGCGTACAGCACGGCTCCATCCCATTCCGTGTCGGCATAGAGCACTGCAAAATCTGCGCCGTACCGGGACATCGCCCGGCGAAGACGTACCGGGTCGATGGCGTGATAGTTCCTGCGCATGATCCTCAACGCCCTGAATCCCCCTGCCTGCCCCGTCGCTCCATAAAGCGTCCGCATTCGCGATCGCCATTCCTGAAGCCCCTGGTCGCTGAAAGGGATCGATGTATAGTCGACCACTATACCGCGCTGCGAAAGCATTCGGAAAGCTTCCATGTCAGGAGGAGTAATGAAGATGCTGCCTTCGGGCGTATTGTCACGGGCCCAACGGGCGATATCGTCTTCAGGATCCTCGTGGTCAGCCCATGTCAGGACCGGGTTGAAGGCGCGGAAGTCGGTCCAGCCTGTGTGTTTGTTGACAAGAGCGAAGGCGATGAACGCCGCTGCGATGCCGAGGGGCTCCGCAAGCCCGATCCGCTCGCGCACGGCGATGCCGTAGGCAGTCAAAAGTCCCGCCGCCGCGACCAGCATGCGCGTCGTCTCAAGCGCGCTTCCCGCGATAAAGATGAGGGCGAGCGATGCCGCCACCGCGCCCGCCGCGATGACCGGCGACGCCACAGCAACGGCTCTGGCACGAGGATGGTTGAGGAGAGCGGCGGCGGTGAGAAGCAATCCTAGCACGATCGGCTGGGTCTCTGCCGTTGCCAGGAGCATGGTCAGGGCGAAAGCCCATCCGATTATCCCTTCCTCCGCGACCCACTTCGCCGCCAGCCATCCGAAGAAGAGAAAACCTGTCCACTTCACGAGGATCAGGAGGCGGAGAAGCTGCGCCGTGGCGAAGGTCCGGCTTTCGAGGACATCGACCATCAGCAGGCTGAGTCCGCAGGCTGCAAGGGTCGCGATGAAAAGGATCAACAGCGGAAGCCACGACCAAAGCTCCCTTCGCTCCCGCCAGAACAGGAACATCACCGACCCGAGAACGGCGACAAACACCGCCGCGGAGACGACATAGGCTCTTGGTTGGCCCAGCAGCAGGTAGTGATGCGGCGCACGGAACGAGATCAGGATGTCGAAGAACTCAGCATCCGGAAGACGTTCTGAAGCGTCGCCTATCCCCGGCAAGGCCCAGAGAAGAAAGACAGCCGTGAGGAAAGCGATGCCGCCGAGGATCAGGCGGCCCTGACCGAAGAGGGCGCCCGGGCGGAACCCCCCGCGAGCCCAACCGGCCAGCCCCGCCGAGCCAAAGGCCATCAGGCCGATCTCGGTCCCGATCAGGGGATGGAAGAGGCTGCCTGCAGCGAAGAACGCTGCCGCCTGGAAGTGCTTCCCTTCGAAAAGTGTCAGCACGCCGAACAGCGCCAGCGGGATTGCGAGGCTTGCGGGCTGGAAGCTATCGAACCGGACATAACCTGCGAGCCCCAGTGCAAAGCTGCTGTTCAGGACCGCCAGCGCAGCGGCGAACATCCCCGCAAAGGCACTCGCGCCAAGGAGCCTCCGGCAAGCAAGGTAGCTCACCACCCCGGTCGCGAAATTCGACAGGATGGCAAGAAAGAAGACTGCGCCTGGTGCGGAAAGAATAGCGCTCAGCCCTGCAAGGAACCACGCATAGTAGATGCGCGGACCGAACCCCATGGCGTGGTCGAGATAGAAATCTCCGGCCGCGAATTCGGGGTCGAGGATGCGAGCGACCAGCGGAAGCTGTTCCACCTGGTTTCCGATACCAAACTGGAAACCGAGCACCGGCAGGACCGCGAACATGCCGAGCAGCCACAGGTCACGTCCTGTCGGCCGAACCTTCGGAAGTGTCTCGCCCTTGTCCCTCATCGCTGAACCGGTCCCCTCGGTCACGAACGGTTGCCTCCGTCGCACGCAAAGTGCGAGACCTGCAACTGACCTTTTCTTGGAGCAGGGGCGTGAACAAGGTCCTTCTATTGTCTGGCGCTGGCGGTTTTCTTGGCAAGGCGGTGCAGCGCGCGGCCTCGGCCCGCCCGGACATCGCGCTTCGTCCCGTATCCCGGTTGGAACCGGAAGCGGCTGACTGGCCCGAGGCCGGCGCGGCTGCGCGAGCGGCGTTCCTCCACCTCGGCTGGCCTTCGCTGGGCCACTTCAGTGCGCAGGGCTCGGGCACGGAAGATCCCGAGGAGTGGCAAAGCTTCCGGCACCTGACCGGGGAATTGGCCCACCGCTGCGCCAGTGCCGGTATCCCTTTTTTCCAAGTCGGCAGCGGTGTCGAACGCTATGCTGGAGAAGGCGGCCCCCTTGGCGAGCCTTATGCCACCTATGCCCGGCGAAAGGCCGAGATCTGGGACCTTGTCCGCGGAATCTGCGCAGAGCGGTCGGCGCGCTTGCGTGTGCATTTCGTCTTCGGCCCGGAAGAGGCAGCCGGGCGCCTGATCCCTGCCGCCATCAAAGCCGCCCAGGCTGGTGAGCCCTTTCCCATGGGCGCCCTCGAACGTCGGCGGCACTGGGCGCATGTGGACGACGTGGCGGCAGGGCTGCTCGATGCCGTCTTCGCCCAAAGTCCTGAGAACTGGGACATTTGCGGCCCGGAGACTGTCAGCTTCACGGACATCGTCCGCCTGGTCAGCGAGGCGGTCGGCGAGCCCCTGGAGCCGGTCCTGCCCGCGAAACCTCCAGCAGATGCGACCTGCCCAGTCATCGCAGCAGAAAACCCTGCACCTTTCTTGCACGGCGATATGGGTGGATTAACCGATCTTGGGCGAAAACTGCAGCATTACGCAGAACAGCTCTTGAGAAGCCGGTGAAGTCAGCGAAACTTTGCTCGCGGACATCGTAGAGGGGAACGATGACGAAGGATCAAGGTGCCGTCAGGGTCGAGACCTGCCGCATGTGCGGCGGGAAGCTGGGTGACACATTGCTGTCGCTTGGCCACCAGCCGATTTCCAACCAGCTTCCCAAGACTGCAGAAGATGCGGAGAACGCAGCGCGTTTCCCGCTCGCTGTCGCTGCCTGCGAGAGCTGCCGCTATGTGCAGCTCACCCATGACCTCCCGGCGGATGCCCATTTTCACGACGATTACGCCTATGTCTCGAGCGCATCGTCCACGTGGCTCGACCACTGCCGCAACTATGCCCGCGACGTGCGCGAAAAATACGGCGTCAGGGAGGGCGCGCTGGCGGTCGAAGTCGGTTCGAACGATGGCGCCTTCCTTCAGGCCCTGAAGGACGAGGGTCTCGACATCCTCGGCATCGAGCCGTCGGGTAATGTCGCGCAGATCGCCAACGACAAGGGCCTGCGCACCATGAATGCTTTCTTCGGCGCGGAGTCGGCGGAAAAGGCAAAGGCCGAATACGGCCCTGCGGCCTGCGTGATCGGCAACAACGTCCTCGCGCACGTTCCCGATACGGACGGGTTTCTCAAGGCCGGCAAGGCCCTGATCGCCGAGGATGGCTTCCTGTGCTTTGAGTTCCCCCACGTCCTTCATGTCATCGACCGCATGTTCGTCGATACGATCTACCATGAGCATTACGGCTATCTGGGTGTCCGCCCGCTCCATGAATGGGCGAAGCGCAACGGTATGGTCGTTGCTGCTATCGATCCGCAGACGACCCATGGCGGCAGCCTGCGCGTCATCCTGCGGCACGCCTCCGCTGCACAGGAAGCGAGCGATCTCAGCGTCTGGCTCCAGAAAGAGGAACCCGTCGAGAGTGAGGCCGCTTGGCACGCGCTTTCCGACCGGCTCGCCAAGTGGCGAAAGGAGCTCCGTTCCCTGATTGATAAGCACAAGAAGGCTGGCCGAAAGATCGCTGGCTATGCCGCAGCGTCCAAGGCGACGGTGCTTGCGAATTATGTCGGACTCACCGGAGACGATCTCGACTATTGCTGCGATGCAAGCCCCTTCAAGCAGGGACGTTTCATTCCCGGTGCCGCCATAAAGATCAGGCCACCTGACGCCATGCGTGACGATGCGCCGGATGTCTCGGTCGTCTTCGCCTGGAACATCTTCGACGAGCTATCGCGTATCATCGGAACACTGATCGACTATCCGATCGACGTCATCCGTCCACTGCCGGAGATCAAGACGGTCACCATTGCTCCGGAGAGCAGGTCGTGAAAAAGACGATCTCCATCATCTCGCCCGTCTACAATGAGGGCGAAGGGCTGCGGCGCTACTACGAGGAGATGTCGACCATCCTGGCGAATGAAGCATTCGCGCCCTACGAGGTAGAGGTCATTCTCGTCGATAATGCGTCAACGGACGATAGCGCTCGATATCTCGAAGAGATTGCGGAGAAGGACAAGCGGTTCAAGGTTGTCTTCAATGCCCGGAATGTCGGTGTCTTCGCATCGAGCTTCAACGCGCTCCACTACACCAAGGGCGATGCCGTCTTCCTGATGGTGCCGTCAGACCTGCAGGACCCGCCCGAGCTGATGGTCGACATGCTCAAGAAGTGGGAGGAAGGCTGGCTGCTGGTCGCCGGGCGTCGCCTGCAGCGTCAGGAGCCGAAAATCATGCAATGGCTGCGGCTCCGCTTCTACAAGCTGATGTCGCAGATCGCCGACCAGACGATGGAACCGGGCGTCGGAGAATACCAGCTCGCAGACCGCCGCCTCGTGGATGAGCTGCTGTCGATCCCCGACGCTGCGCCTTTCCCGCGCGGCATGCTCGCGGAGCTTGGCTACAAGCCCTACATCATCGACTATGAATGGCGCGCCCGGGAATGGGGGAAGACGAGCTTTACACTGACGAAGCTGTTCCGAACCGCCTACGACATGACGTTCAGCTTCTCGCGTCTGCCGCTGCGGCTGATCATGATCCTGGGCTTCGTGATCGCGGGCATCAGCATCCTCTTCGGCCTGTTGCAGATCGTGCTTTACCTGATCCAGGGGCCTGTTGCCGGACGCGGGATCACCACGGTCATCACGGCGCTCTTCTTTTTCTCAGGAATCCAGGCCGTCTTTATGGGGATCATCGGTGAGTATGTCGGCCGGATCTACCAGCAGACCCGCTATGGCCGCCGGGTTGCAATCCAGCGGCTCCTCAATTTCGAGGAGGAAGAAGACCGGAAAGCCGCCGAGTAGCCTCAGGCGCCCTCCAGTTCCTGAACGGTATCCTTCAGGCGCTGCGTGGGGTTCACCACGATTTGCTCGCCGACGATCTCTGCATGGACACGGATCAGCGCGGGCAGGGTCTGGCACGGCGACCTGCCTGTCTTCGCGTCAAAGGGAAGGTTGTGCCACGGGCAGACTACCTGACCGTCCTTCGCCCAGCCATTGGCGAGATCGCCGCCGGCATGGGGACAGCGCCGCGAGACGGCAACGACGTCTGTCTCAGACACGCGCGCGACACAGAGCGCAGGGCTGATGCCGCGGACTGCACCCACAGGAACGTCCGATAGCGGAACGACCAGCTTGCCGTCCTGCTCCCGGCCAATGACCTCCGGCTCCCGCGCGGGCGCGTCAGCAGGCAGGCCCGTCAGCTTCTCCCTGATGCGCGTCACGAGGCTGCGCGGGTAGCTGGGCTGCATCATCGCAGGCGCTGCGGCGAACGCCTTCAACGGGCTGTTCACGAGGTCGGCCCGGACATAGCGGTGGAAATGCCTGTTCGGGAAATGCGGCTTGTCGAAGCTCAGGCGGAAGGAGATCACGAATCGCGTCTCGTCGGTCCGGTTGAGTTCCGAGCCATGGACATGATCGGTGTGGAAAAGGATGCCATCCCCCGGCGCAAGATCGAAGGTCGATGGCTCGTGCAGGCTTTCTCCCTCGGCGATGTCGCCTGAGTTCTTGTAGCGGAAGTCACCGCCGTAATCACCGGTATAGATCGTCAGGCCGTTGCCCTTCTTCACCGGGCCAATGGCGAACCAGAGGTTCACGCCATTGGACGGGCAATCGAGCCAGCTGTCCCGGTGCGGACCGTGAGCGGTGATCTTGCCTTCGCCACGGTTCTTCGAGAACGATTTGTACTCGTCCTGATGAGCCTTCGCGAGATCATAAGGGATATGGAAGCGGACATTCGGCACTTCTTCGTAGTAAAGATGCTCCTTGTCCGGAAAGGCCTGGCGGATGTAGCTCGTCAGGATGCTCGGGGCGAGGGGCTGGATTTCTCGGTAGACCGCCTCGGCCACCTCAGGAATGTGCCCCGGCGAGACCCATTTGTGGATCTGCTCGAACCCCTCCCGCACGCAGTTATCGGCAACCTCGTCACCAGCGGACTTGCGGATACCGCGCAGGCTCGCCTCGATCAGCGGATCGAGCAGCCCGAACGCGCCGAGTCCGTTGCGCAGCACGTAGACCGTGCCCTGCAGTGCCCCGTCGGCCGTGCCCCGCGGCACCGACGGGTTGTCGTTGTCGATCGCGATGTCTCGAATCATGACGTTCGGTTCCCCTGATCCCGAAGATCTTCATTGTCCCACCCTGCAAGGAACGGGTCAAACGCAGTTGTTACGCATCGATGGGCGCAAAAGTCTTGAGGATCCTCAAAGCTTCCCGCTCTGGAACAGTGCAACTGCAAAAAAGTGGCAGTTTCGCTCTAGGAGTTCCGAGCCCGGTGTGACTAAGTGTTCGGACTCGTGGGGATAGCTCCTCTAAGGAGAAGCCGCGCGGGAGAGGGGAATATCGCTTCCCATTTGGGAAAGCGGCGTATTTTGAGCGGGATCGCGGATGTTTGTGCTTGGGCAGAGCGCGAACCAGCCAAGTCAATCCAGCCGGACTCATGCCGCCGTCCGTCGGTAGCCTCTTTCTTGCAACCATGCGGGGAAGTGACAGTGCGTAGGACAGGCGGGGAACGGCTATGCCGAAACGGATCCTGGTAACCGGTGGTGCGGGCTTTATTGGCTCCCACCTCTGCGAGAGACTTCTCGAGCAAGGGCATGAGGTCCTTTGCGTCGATAACTACTTCACAGGGCGCCGGCGGAATATCGCGGGCCTTCTCGGCAATCCGGCGTTCGAGGCGATGCGCCACGATGTCACCTTTCCCCTCTATGTGGAGGTGGACGAGATCTACAATCTCGCCTGCCCGGCGAGCCCGGTGCACTACCAGTTCGATCCCGTGCAGACGACGAAGACGTCCGTCATGGGTGCGATCAACATGCTTGGCCTCGCCAAGCGCCTCAAGATCCCGATCCTCCAGGCCTCGACCAGCGAGGTCTATGGCAGCCCGCTCGTCCATCCGCAGCCGGAGGATTATTGGGGCAACGTCAACCCTATCGGTCCGCGTGCCTGCTATGATGAGGGCAAGCGCTGCGCCGAGACGCTGTTCTTCGATTACCACCGCCAGCACGATGTCGACATCAAGGTCATCAGGATATTCAACACCTATGGCCCCCGTATGCGCTCCAATGACGGTCGCGTGGTTTCCAATTTCATCTGCCAGGCGATCCGCGGCGAGCCGATCACCATCTTCGGCGATGGCAGCCAGACCCGGAGCTTTTGCTACGTGGACGATCTCGTGGACGGTCTCATCAGGATGATGCAGACACCGAAGGAGATCACCGGGCCGATCAACCTCGGCAACCCCGAGGAGCTGCAGATCAGGGATCTCGCCGAGCGGGTCGTCGAGCTGACGGGCACGAAGTCGGAAATCATCTACAAGCCCCAGCCCCAGGACGATCCGCATCGCCGCAAACCGGAGATCGAGCTTGCGCGCGAGCACCTGAAATGGTCCCCGACAACGAAGCTCGAAACCGGTCTTCCGAAGACTATCGAGTACTTCCGTGCTGTCGGCTGTTCGGATGAAGAACGGTGATGCGGCGAGGCGTCGAGCTTTCATTCGCGGATCAATTGCTGCGCTGCAAACGCCCGGTTCTCGAAGGTTCTGGTTAATGCTATTGAAGTAAAGTGCTGAGGACAGGCAGCGCGAGCAGGAAGAGGCTCCAGAGCTGACGGGTCATGGACCCGGCGCCGGGGCTCTCGATTGGGGAACATCGAAATATGTACGACGACAAGGACGTGGATCAGGGTCCCGCCATGGATGGAACTGCAAGTGCCGAGCATGAACAGCCGGCGACTGCCGGGACGGATGAGCGACCTGAGCCGGAGCTGATGATCGTAGTCCCTGTCTACAACGAGGCGGGAGCGATCGAGGAAGCCGTCGAGCGTATGGACAAGATGATCCGCGAAAGCGGGATCGACGCCGAAGTCATCTGGGTCGATGACGGCTCGACGGACGGCAGCGCCGAAATCCTCGAAAAACTTGGCGCGAATGTCTATCGGTGCCCGGAGAATCGTGGCTACGGCCACGCCCTGAAGACCGGTATCCGCAACACGAGATCGAAATTCGTCGCGATCACCGATGCGGATGGTACTTATCCGTCCGAGGACATCCCTCGCATGCTCGAAATGGCACGTAGTGTCGATATGGTCGTCGGCGACCGGGGCAAGGCGATGTCCAATGTTCCGCTGGTGCGCAAGCCTGCCAAGTGGCTCCTCAACAAGACGGCGAACCTTCTTGCCGGACACAAGATCAACGATCTCAATTCCGGCCTCAGGGTTTTCCGCCGCGAGAGCCTCGAGAAGTTCCTCGACCTGCTGCCGGATGGTTTCAGCTTCACGACGACGATCACGCTCTGCATGTTCGGATCAGGCCACAAGGTGGTGTACACGCCCATCGAATATGGCCGTCGTGTTGGGCATTCGAAGATCAGGCCGACTGACTTCTTCCGCTTCATGATGCTCGTTGTGCGGATTGTTACTCTTTTCAGTCCACTGAGGGTTTTCATGCCATTGGGCGCTGCTCTCTTCTTCCTCGGCCTCGTCAAGCTTGCCTACGACATTACCCAGTGGAACCTGTCGGAAACAGCCGTCTTCGCATTTCTGGCCGCGTTGATGATCTGGTCGTTCGGGTTGCTGGCCGACATGATTTCGCGCCTTCATCTCCGTCCGTAGGCGGTTCGTTTTGCGAGGGATTGAAGGAGGATGGGCAAACTGATCGGAAAATGGGCCTGGGCCATCAAGCTGGCGGTCACTGCCGCCGCACTGCTGCTCGTTTTCCAGTTTGTCGATCCCGCCGCAGTTTGGGCTGACATCTCCCGCACCAACCCGCTTGTCTGGTTCGTGGTGCTGGCTCTCTTTCTCACGGGTCACGGCGTTGCCGCCTTCAAATGGGCACTGATGACGGGCACGGCCTCCCAATTCATCACCGTGCTGAAGGCGCATTTCGCAGGCCTCGCTGCAAATCTCGGTCTGCCTGGCGTCGCTGGAGGCGATGTCGTTCGCGCGGGCCTCCTTATGGGCAGCGACGCGCATAAGGGCAGGGTGGTCGTCGGCTCCGTCGCCGACCGCCTGATCGACGTCGGCGCCTTGCTCCTCATCGCTTCCGCCACCGCGGCGGTCCTCGGATCAGAAGGCGCAGCCTATGGCCGCTACCTCACCGCGGCATCAGTGATCGCGATCATCGCAGCGGTCATTGTTATTGCAAACCTCGGAAGACTTGCGGGGCTCCTCCGTACGTTCAGTGCAGGAACGAAAGCGGAGAAGATCGGCGCCTCCCTCGCGAATGCTTTCGAGGCCGCGGCCGCTGACAAGGGAGCGCTCCTCACCTGCATCGGGCTCTCCGTCGCCGTGCAGAGCGGCTTCGCACTTCTCAACGCGGCCCTCAGCCAATCGATGGGCGGCCCGTCCGACCCGCTTCTGTGGCTCTTCGCCTGGCCCCTCGCCAAGCTGGTCGCGACATTGCCGATTTCCATCGGCGGCCTGGGCGTGCGCGAGACGAGCCTTGCCACCTTCTTCGCCGCCCTCGGCGTCACGGCCCCGGAGGTCGTGGCGACCGGTTTCGTCTGGCAGACCATCCTCATCGGCGGCGGCCTCTTCGGTCTCGCCATCCAGTTCATCGGCCCGCGAAAGGCCGCAGCGATATCGGAGACGTCATGAGCGACGCGGAAGTTCTCGACCGTCCGCAAGAGACGCATACGGACCAGACCCCATCCTTCGTCACCATCCTCGGCGGCGGGCCTGCTGGCCTCGGCGCGGCCTACAAACTGGCCAAGCACGGCTACGGCGCGGTCAAGCTCTATGAGGCCGCCGACGTCCCCGGTGGTAACGCGGCGAGTTTCGAGCTCGCGGGCATGCGCGTCGATTACGGCAGCCACCGCCTCCACCCGGTGGCAGAGGCCGATATCCTCGACGACATCAAGGATCTCCTCGGTGAGGATCTGTTGCTCCGCCCACGTCACGGCCGCATGCGCCTCAAAGGGAGCTGGATTCACTTCCCGCTGAAGCCGGTTGACCTCGTGATGAACATGCCACCGGCCTTCGCATCGGCACTTCTGTTCGACATGGCGACGGCGAAGATGCGTGCACCGAAAGTCGTGGAAGAGACTTTCGAAACGGTCCTGCGCGGTGGTCTCGGCAACACCATGTCCGATGCCTTCTATTTCCCGTATGTTCGCAAGCTCTGGGGTCTTGAGCCGCACCAGCTCGCCCCGACGCTGGCCCACCGCCGCGTCTCGGGCAGTTCACTTCCCAAGTTGATGCGCAAGATCCTCGGCACACTGCCGGGTCTCAAATCGCCGACCACGGGCAAGTTCTACTATCCCCGTGAGGGTTTCGGCCAGATCTGCGACGCCATTGCCGATGCTGCAATTGCCCACGGTGCCGATATCGAATTCGGCACCCGCTTTGTCGGCATGGAGATGGACGGAAAGACCGTCACCTCGATTGTCCTTGAAACGAAAGAGGGGACACGGACAGAACCCGTCGAGACGCTCTGGTCGACCCTGCCAATTTCGCTTCTCGTCCGCGCAGCAGGTGACAAGGCGCCCGAGGAGGTCCGCAAGGCCGCCGACTCGGTCAGCTATCGCGGCATGATCCTAGTCTATATCGTTCTCGATACGGATCAGTTTACTGAGTACGACGCCCATTACTTCGCCGAGAGCGATATCCCGATGTCGCGCCTGTCCGAGCCCAAGAACTATCACGCGCAAGGCCAACCTGAAGGGAAGACCATTCTCTGTGCGGAGTTGCCGTGCGATCCTCATGAGAAATACTGGTCGATGCCCGACGAACAGCTCGGAGAAGAGATGCGCGGCTGGCTGGAGAAGGCCGGCCTGCCCGTCTCGGCCAAGACCCTCGAGGTCCATACCCGCAGGCTTCCCTTCGCCTATCCGGTCTATGACCGCACCTTCGAAGAGAATTTCGCCAAGCTCGACGAATGGGTCGGAAGCCTCGACAATGTCCTGACCTTCGGTCGCCAGGGCCTGTTCGCCCACGACAACACCCACCATGCGCTTGCGATGGCCTATGGCGCCGTGGAATGTCTGTCCAAGGATGGCTCGTTTGATGAAGAACGCTGGGCGGAACTCCGGGCGATCTTCGAAACCCACGTGGTCGAGGACTGACCGATGACGCGCGCCGGCGATCAGGACAGGCTGCCGATCCTCACCTACCATTCAATCTCGGATGGAGACGGACCCACCTGCACGCCGCCCGAGGTCTTTCGGGAACAGATGAGCGTTATCGCGGCTCTCGGCTGGAGTCCGGTCACGGTTGCCGATGCCATCCGCTGGCGCAAGGGCGAGGCCAATTTGCCGGAGAAAGCCCTTCTCATCACCTTCGACGACGGCTTCCAGGACTACGCCGAGATCGCGGCCCCGATCCTCGAAGATCACCACTTCCCGGCTGTTGTCTTCCTTCCGACCGCGGTGATCGGTGAGCGGGAAAACTGGTCCGGTGCCAACGATCCCGCGCGACCGCTGATGGACTGGGAAACTGTCCGCAGGCTGCAGGAAGGTGTCACCGAGTTTGCGCCGCACAGCCGGCATCACGCGAACCTCCCGACCCTGGGCGACGAAAACCTCGAAGACGAAGTGGCAGGGTCTAAGAGAGAACTGAAGGAAAAGACCGGCATCGATGCTGTGTCTTTCGCCCAGCCCTACGGCGCAACCGACGACCGCGTCGAAGCGGCCATCGCCAGACACTACGATATCGCCTTTGGCGTGGAGCTTGGCGTCGCGACGCGCAGCTCGCCCGTTACCGCCATGCCGCGCCTCGAGATGTACTACTATCGCGATGTCTCCAGATGGCGCGCGTTCCTCGCTGGCGAAGGCGGCGGTTACCTCAAGCAGCGCCAGTTCCTCCGATCCGTGAGGAATTCCGCCACCCGTATTCTCCAAGCTGCAGGAGGGCGTTCGTGACCGGACCCTTGCTCTCTCTCGCCCGCCGTGTCCTTTCGGAGGACATGCGCCGCTCGATCGTCGCCTTCCAGCGGAAGCACCGCCTGCAATGGCCGCGGACAGGCAATGTCGATTTCGCATCGCTCCGCAGGCTGACCCCGATCAGCCCGATCTTCGGCATGGATCGCGGCATGCCTATCGACCGATACTACATCGAGAAGTTCTTGGAGGCGAACAGCGACCTTATCCGTGGGCGGTGCATGGAGCTGGGTGATCCATTCTATATCAAGAAATTCGGCGCGCCTGATGCGCAGGCGGACGTTTTGCACGTTGTCGAGGGAAATCCCGACGCAACCATCGTTGCCGATCTCACCGACTGTCCGCATATCCCGGACGACAGTTTCGACTGCATCATCTTCACCCAGGCGCTGCAGATGATCTACGACATGGAAGCGGCGATGGGGAACCTCTACCGCATCCTGAAGCCAGGCGGTGTCGTCCTGATGACGACCCACGGCACGTCCAAGATCGCGCGCCGCCTTGGTCGGGACGACTGGGGTGAGTATTGGCGGCTCACGGCCCAAGGCGTCGAGGCGCTGACCCGAAAGGTCGCCCCGGACGCAGAGCTTTCGGTCAAGGCCTACGGCAACGTCTTCTCCTGCGCGATGTTTCTCTATGGGCTCGCTGCGGAGGATCTCGAGACCGAGGAGCTCGACCATGAGGACGAGGACTTCGAGCTGATCCTCGGTGCGGTCATCAGGAAGCCCGAAAAATGACCGACGGAGGTCCGCAGCCGATTACACGGCCGGAAGCCATCGGCATGGCCGGCGTGCTGATGCTCGCGCTCGTACTGCGTATTATTCATCTGAATGCGGATCTCTGGTATGACGAAATCCTGACGCTCCTGAACTATGTCCGCCTGCCTTGGGGCGAGCTCGTCCAGACCTACGGCTCCCTCAACAACCATGTCCTCTACAGCTGGATGGCCAAGATCAGTGTCGGGATCTTTGGTGAAAGCGCTTGGGCGATGCGGCTACCGGCCGTTCTTTTCGGCCTTGGTTCCATCGTGGCCGTATGGCTTTTCATGCGCAGGGTGACGAGCCTGCCGGTCGCGATGCTGACGGCCTTGGTCCTTGCCATTTCCTACCACCATGTCTGGTTTTCCCAGAATGCCCGCGGCTACACCGGGCTTCTGTTCTTCATCAGCCTTTCGAGCCTCTTCATCCTCCGTGCCCAGCGCGGCGAGAAGCCTTGGCAAAGCTGGATGCTCTGGGCAGCCTGCGTCGTCGGTGCCATGGCGATCCACCTGACCGCAGCTTTCTTTTTCGCAGCGCAAGCCGCCGTCCTCCTGATCGATGGTGCACGGAAGGCCTTCATCGAGCGCGAGCAAACAGTGTGGCAATGGCTCCGCATGCCGCTCGCTGCTTCTTTGGTGGTTATCGTCGCGCTCCTCCTTTTCTATTCACCGATCATGGCCGACATCGCCTCCACGATGGGCGAGATGAGCGCGCCTTCGGATGCCGATGCCGCTGGCTCTGAAGCCATGAAGGAATGGGAGAACCCCCTGCGAACGGCCATAGAGCTCATGGCCAGCTTCGGCGCCCTGGGTGCCGTTCTCCCGATCGCGCTTGGTTTTGCCGCAATTGGTGGCTGGCAGATGACCCGGCGCGCCCCGGTTGCCGCGGGGGCCTACCCCGCTGCGATCGTCGTTACACTGGTCATCCTTGTGGCTCTCGGTTTCCGGGTCTGGCCCCGTTATTTCTTCATCGAGATCGGATTTCTCGTGGCCGCGGCGCTCGCAGGGGCATTCCAGGTCGCTGACTGGGTGGAGCGGTGGCGGGTCGCGGGATGGAGGCTGCCTGCTCCGCTTTCGAAAACTCTCGGGACGCTTGTCATCCTTTCCGCGTGCGTGCTGATGCTCAGGCCGAACTACAACGATCCGAAGATGGAAATCTCTGACGCCATCGCGGCTGCGGCGCTGGCGGAAGGGCAGGGCAGGCCGGTCGTCACGGTTGGGCTCGCTAAAGTTCCCTTTACGGATTACCGAAAGCCGGACTGGCCTTTCATCGAGGATGCGGCAGGGATGCGCGCGCTTCTTCGCGACGAGCCAGAGGCGTGCGTGGTCTCCGCGTTTCCGACCCATTTCCGCGGCACCTATCCTGACATACACGCGATCCTCGTCGCGAGGGACGGCAAGCCCCAGCGCCTCGGCGGGACGCTCCCCGGAGCCGAGATCGAGCTATGGGGCTGCGAGCCCTCATGAGCACGACAACCGATATCAGCCAGCGCGCGCGGGCGCTCTTCGCCTCCTTCAAGGCGGTTGTCGATTTCGCGGTCCTGTTCCTGGGCCAGGTGGTCACCAAGCTCGCGGGTATCGCGGCTTTTGCCTTTCTGGCCCGGACCCTGACGGCGGAGGAATACGGCGCGGTGGAGACGGCCGTCAGTATGTGGATGATCGGCTTCGCCTTCGTCGATTTCGGCACCGGGGCGACGGGGATCCGCAGGCTGTCCCAGCACCCTGAAAGCTACGCCGAGATTGTCCGCACAGTGGCTTCGGCGAGGCTTATGCTCGCCGCCATCGCTGTGCCGCTCCTCCTAGCGCTTTACGTCAGCCTTGCAGGCGATGCCGCACCGCCCGGCCTCCTTCTCTTGTATGGCCTGTCGCTCTTTGGTCTCGTGCTCAATCAGGAATGGCTCTTCCAGGCCAAGGAGCGGATGGACATCGCAGCCTTTGGTCCCAGCCTCCGGATGGGTGCCTTTCTCGTTCTTGTCATCCTCTTCGCGCCCGGAGAAAGCGGCGTTCTTTCCGTTGGCTATGCCGAGGCGCTGGCGGCCGCCATCATGGCGTTGTTCTTCCTCGCCAGCCAGGCCATGACCTTCGGGCTCGGCTCGGCGCGTCTCGACTTTAGAGGCGGCTTGCACATGATTCGCAGCGCATCGGGCCTCGGCCTCGCCAAGATCGCCAACGCCTTCGCATCGTCCGTCCCCGTGCTGATCGTCGCTGCCATCGCAGGTGCCACCGAAGCCGGCGATATCGGCGCAGCACTGAGGATCGCGATTTCGATCATCACTTTCAGCTGGCTTTACTACCTCAACCTCTATCCGCTATTCGCACGCCATGCAGCATCGGACAGGGAGGGGTTCGTCGCTCTCGTCGAGGCTTCCCAACGCTTCGCAAGCTGGACCGGGGTCGTGGCCTGCGCTGTTCTCTTCGTCGGCTCGAAGCTCATCATGAGCGTCGTGTTCGGGGCGGACTATGCCGATGTGTCTCTCGAGTTCGAAGTCCTGGTCGTCGCGATCTTTTTCACCTTCGCTTCGGGCACGGCGCGCTGGACGCTTATCGCTCAAGAGCGGAACCGCGCGATCTTCAGGGTGCAGCTCTGGGGCGCTGTCGTTACGGCGATCGTCGCGCTCGGTGGCGCGATCACCCATGGCGCGCTGGGCGGGGCAGTCGGTTACACGGTCGGGGTCGCGGCGGTCTGGAGCGTTGCGCATCTTGCCTCCCAGCGGGAGAGCCTGGCGCCGACTTCGCTGCGTCACTTCTTCCTGCCCACGGCTCTCGGCGTCGCGGTCTGCGCAGGGGTGCGCATCAGTGGCCTTGCTGATCTCCCCGCCATGATACTGACCGGAGCGATCCTCGGCGCAGCAGCCCTCGCTGACCCGCGCATGCGCCGGGCGATGTTCCATCTCGCCGCTTCGAAAAGCGGGGACGCTTGATGGATGCAGCTGCGGCGCTAACAGTGGATACCATGCAGGGTACAGCTTCGAAAACGCATGACCCCTATGGCCGGGTGTTGCGCTATCTCCACTGGGCCATCGGCCTGTTCGTGATCTTTCTCGCGCTGACAGGTTACGCGATCCATTTCCGTGACGAGCTCGGCTTCCCCCAGTTGAAGTACGTTCTCGTTTATACCCACGCCTTTGCCTCCTACGGATTTCTTGCCGTCCTGGCGGTCAGGCTGATCCTTCCTCTCGTTCGGGCCGTCCTTCCTCGGATGAAAGACGTCCTTCCGCGCCAGGACGAAGTCCTGCGCCTCAGCAGGCAGGTGGAAGGCATCCGCAAGGGAAAGAGGAAGACCCGTTTCGCCGGTCGCTCACCCATCAGTAGGACAGTGATCGCAGTCTTCTACGCGATGTTCTTTGTCTTGATGGTTACCGGATTATTCCGTGCAGGGACGGATCTTTTCCACCCGCCGCTGGGACCGTTCGTGAAGCGCTATGTTGCCGCGGACGGCCTCCCGTTATCCGAGGTGAAGCCGCTCGACAAGTCGACCCACGACAAACGCCGTGCACGCACGGTGATGAAAATCAAGATCCCCGTCGGCAAGGTTCATGTCTATTCCGGCTACGTCGTCCTTCTTATCGGCCTTGTCCACATCCTCGGCCAGCTCAAGTTCGAGTGGTCGCTACCGGGTCAGGAAAAGCGTCGGGGTTTCGCCCGGATCATGCTTTTCGGCCCGAAGCGGGAGACGCCTGACCCCTGATGTTGTCCGGACCCCATATCGCGCTCGTCTCGACATTCTTCCCGCCGTTCAATTTCGGCGGCGACGGCATCTATCTCGAACGCTTTGCCGGGCTTCTCACCGAGCGCGGATGCCAGGTCACGGTGGTCCATAATCCTGATGCCTACCGCTTGCTCGCCGGCAAGGCTTCCGAAGGCATGACAGCACCCGAGGGCCGTCCGTACAGGGTCGTTCCTGTGGAAGCGAAGCGTCCCTTCCTCGAAACCCTCGCCATCCAGCAGCTGGGCAGGCCGCTCGCCACCAAGCCGAGTATCGAGGCGGCGGTCGCGGATGCCGACATCATCCACTACCACAACATCTCGCTGATGGGCGGACCGGGGGTGCTGTCTATCGGCAGTGCGCTGAAAATCTACACGGCGCATGAGCATTGGCTCGTCTGTCCATCGCACATCCTTTGGCGACACAACCGCGAGGTCTGCGACGGGCGCGAATGCTTCCGCTGCCAAATCGCTCACCGCCGCCCGCCGCAGCTTTGGCGGTATACGGACCTCCTCGAGAAACAGGCCGCCGAGGTCGACGCCTTTATCGCGCTCAGCCAGGCCAGTGCCCACAACCATGCGGAATTCGGCTTCAGGTTCCCGATGCAGGTCCTGCCGAGCTTCCTTCCCGCCGATCCCGCACCGCAAGGGGAGGAGGAGCACCTCAATGGCGGCGTGCCTTACCTCTTCTTCGCCGGGCGGCTCGAGATCATCAAGGGGCTTCAGGATGTGGTTCCGCTGTTCGGCCCGGATGCGCCCTGCGACCTGCTGATCGCAGGCGATGGAGCGTATAAAGACGAACTCCTGAGGATAGAGCCCGAGAACAGCCGGGTAAGGTGGCTGGGGCGTCTCGATCCGCAGGAGATGGGGACCTACTATCGCAAGGCCCTTGCCGTGGTGACGCCCTCGCGGTGTCACGAGGTTTTCCCGCTGGTCTCGATCGAGGCGTTCCGTGCCGGCACGCCGATCATCGCGCGTGACCTTGGTGCCTATCGCGAGATCGTCCAAGAGACCGGCGCTGGGTTCCTGTTCGAGAAACCCGAGCATATCATCGATGCCGTTCGTAAGCTGATGGAAGGCGACACGCGCGAGCGGCTTGGGCGGCTGGCGCTCGAGAAATTCGAGAGCCGTTGGTCCGAGGACGTGGCGATGAAAGCCTATTTCGACCTTCTCATTGGCATTGCCGAGAAGAAGGGCGACAGCACCCTCGCTGGAAAGCTCCGCAAGATCGCCTAGACCGAGCGGGCTGCTGCGTAGGCTGAGGACCAGGCCCACTGGAAGTTGTAGCCGCCGAGCCAGCCGGTCACGTCAACGACTTCGCCGATGAAATAGAGGCCGGGCACGTCCTTGGCTTCCATGGACTTCGAATTGAGACCGTCCGTATCCACGCCGCCAAGCGTGACCTCTGCGGTGCGGTAGCCCTCGGATCCTGCCGGTCTAACTCCCCAGCCATGCACCCGATCAGCAACGGCTCTCAGTTTCCGGTCGGAGAAATCGGCGAGATTGCCGCGCCAACCCTCATGGCTTGCAAGGCTTTGCGCGAGTCGTCGTGGCAGGACTTCCGAGAGGGCCGTCTGGATTTCCGTCTTGCCGCCCTTTGCCCGCCGTGCCCGGAGTGTTTCATAGACATCATTGGCGGGCGAGAGGTCAACGGTCACGCCGCCGCCTTCGCGCCAATAGCTGGAGATCTGCAGGATCGAAGGCCCGGAGAGGCCGCGATGGGTAAACAGAAATCCGTCTTCGAAGGCCGTCGGCTTCTTGCGCCTCCTGCCGAAGACCGCCTCGGGAGATGCCGTGACCCGCGCGGGGACGGAGACCCCGGAGAGGTCTTTCGCCATGTCCTTGATCGCGCCCTCGAAGGTCAGCGGGACCAGGGCCGGGCGCGGCTCGACAACCTTCAGACCAAACTGCTCCGCGAGCTGATAGCCAAAGCCTGTCGCTCCTATCTTCGGGATCGACTTGCCACCGGTCGCGACCACGAGGGCCGGAGCCGCATGGACCGCGCCGCCTGCCGCGACGGCGAACCCCGTGTTGCCACGCGCAACGCGCTCGATCTCCGTTTCCGTACGGATGGTGACGCCATGGCTTTCGCAGTCTCGCACCAGCATGTCGATGATCGCCTGGGCGCTATCGTCGCAGAAAAGCTGGCCGAGATGCTTCTCATGCCATCCGATGCCGGCAGCATCGACCCGCTTGATGAAGTCCTGCGCCGTGAAGCCGCGTAGGGCGGAGATGCAGAACTTGGGATTTTGCGACAGGAAGTTCTCTGGCTTGGCGTGGATATTGGTGAAATTGCACCGCCCGCCGCCGGAGATCCTGATTTTCTCGCCGATCTTCTTCGCATGGTCGAGCAGCAGCACTCGCTTGCCCCGCTTTCCCGCCTCGGCGGCAAAGAAAAGGCCAGCGGCGCCTGCGCCGAGGGCGATCACGTCGTAGCTTTCAGGGTCTTGGGACAAGCATCACTCCTTGGACCCGGCCCTCTCGGGGCAGAGGCACCCGCCCGTCAAGCGGCCAAGATGCTGCGCCCGCCTTGGTTCCTCGGCGCAACTCCGCCACAACAGGAAAAACGATCCAAGGGAGGCCAGCATGGCCAGCGACTTTTCCGGACTGGGCGACGTTCCCGATCACCTCGCTTTCGATATCGAAGGGCTGAAGAAGGGCGCAGGCGCTTCGGTTCCCGGTCTTTCGGGTGACATAGAGGTCAAGAAGTTCAAGGGTGGCCAGTCGAACCCGACCTATCTCATCACGACCGCAGAGGGGCGTTACGTCCTGCGCCGCAAGCCGCCCGGCAAGCTGCTCGGCTCGGCCCACCAGGTCGGCCGGGAGGCGCGGGTGATGAGCGCGCTGGCCGACACTGACGTGCCTGTGCCGAAGGTCCTTTTCCATACAGACGATGCCGACATGATCGGCTCTGAGTTCTTTATCATGGAATTCATGGACGGGCGCATCTTCTGGAACCCGCTCCTCAGCGAACTGCCCAAGGATGAGAGGGGCAAGGTCTATCTCAATCTCACCGACACCCTCGCCGCGCTTCATTCGGTCGACTACAAGGCGGTGGGCCTCGGGGATTTCGGGCCCGAAGGCGACTATCTCGCCCGGCAGATCGGGCGCTGGTCGAAGCAGTACAAAGCCTCCGAGACCGACGATATCGAGCCGATGAACTGGCTCATCGACTGGCTTCCGAAGAACATTCCCGACGCGGACGAGACCTGTCTGATCCACGGAGACTTCCGCCTCGACAACTGCATGTTCGCCAAGGACAGCCCAACGCCTATGGGGCTCATCGACTGGGAGCTGTCGACGCTTGGCCATCCGCTTGCCGACCTCACTTATTACCTTCTGTCGTGGAAGATTCCGCTGGACCCCAGCCGTGGAGAGAGTCTTGTCGGGCAGGATCTGGAAAGCCTCGGTATTCCGCGTGAGGAGGAGTTGATCGACCGCTACCGCGAAAAGACGGGAGCGGAGGTTCCCGAGGACCTCAACTTCTATTTCGCCTACAATCTTTTCCGGCTCGCCGGGATTGTCCAGGGCGTCTACAAGCGCGCGAAAGACGGCAATGCGTCGAGCGAGAAGGCACTGGGCTACGGCAAGATGGTGGCACCTCTGTCTCAGATGGCGAAGCAGTTCGCGGGGGGGTGATCTGTCATGGTGCTGAGCACGGTTGCGAAAGGCGTGCGGGAGCAGAACTGGCTCGCGGTGACGATCGAGTTCTTCATCGTGGCGGTCGGTGTTTTCCTGGGCGTGCAGCTCGGCAACTGGAACGAGGACCGGGCCGAGGCGGAGCGGGAGAGGGTCCTGATCGACAAGCTCAAGCAGGACTTTGCCTTCATCGAGGAGACGCTGCTCGAGCAGCGGGAGCGCTCTGAAAATTACCTCGAACTCGTCACGGAGCTGCGGGCTTTCCTCGAAGATGAGACGCCCCTGTCGGAGCGAGATATCTCCAGCCATATCGACGCGATGATATCGGCTTCGCGGCCTGCGCGGCCTTCGCCTACCTATGTCGAGATGCAGGCATCGGGCGCACTGAGCCGCCTCGATAATCAGGAGCTGCGCGCAGCACTCGTTGCCTATCATCTCGATACGGAAGTTGCCAATCGGGGTCTGGACTGGGCGCTCGAGGCTTTTGATCCTTCACGGATCACGTTGCGGTACCTCATACCTTTGGACGGTGATTATGAGGGCTTTCGCGAGGCGGTGGGCGAAGTGAATTACATGATCGTCGCCCATGGTTTGCAGGTCAGGTATGCCAATGCGAGCCTCGATCTTGCGCGCGAGGTGCTCGAAGAAATCGAGGAGAGCCGACGATGACCTTGTCTGTATCCGAAGCTGTTGCCCGTCGTCATTCCTGCCGCGCCTTCCTGCCCGATCCGGTGCCGGAAGAAACCGTTCGTGAACTTCTTTCCCGCGCGCTGCAGGCACCTTCGGGGGGTAATCTCCAGCCTTGGAGGATCATCGCCGTGGCTGGGGAAGAGAAGGATGCCCTGACCCCTCTTGCTCAATCGGCCCTCTTCAAGAACCCCGAGGGCGAGGATGACGAATACCCCGTCTATCCCAAGAAGCTCGGAGAACCTTTCCGCACGCGACGCTTCAGGGTCGGTGAGGACCTTTATGGTGCCATCGGTATTCCCCGCGAGGACAAGGCTGGACGCTATGCGCAGCTTGCGGAGAACTTCAGGTTCTTCGGTGCGCCTGTTGGCCTTTTCTTCGTCACGCGGAGAGAGTTCGGCCATGGCCAGTGGGCCCATCTCGGTATGCTGATGCAGACGATCGCGTTGCTGGCCGAAGAGGCGGGCCTTGCGACCTGCATGCAGGAGGCTTGGGGCAAGGTTCGCGAGACGCTGCACGGACATTTCGGACTGGATGAAGCCGAGGTGATCTATTGTGGCATGGCTTTGGGGCATGAGGACAAGTCGGCGCCGATCAACAATTGGCGTAGCGAGCGGGCTAGCCTCGAGGACGTGGCCGAGTTCCGGGGCTTCTGAGGACTGCGGCTGATCCTTCCGTAAGCGCCGGAAAGGCGGCATTCTGGCGACATGGACAGCTTCCCCAATCCCCGCCCCATGCCCGATGTCACGAGAGTCGCGTCACCGCGCCAAGGCCCTGAAGACGCTGTGATCGCGGATGACGGCACGGTCTATTCGGCGCTGCGCAATGATGGCTGGCTGTTGCGGGTCCCGCCGGGGGCGGAGGTGGCGGAGAAAGTCTGCGACATTGGCGGGCGAGGCCTCGGCGTCGAGCTGATGGCTGATGGGCGGGTCCTGGTCTGCAATGCCGACCTCGGCCTGCAGGCCGTCGATCCCCGGACCGGGGAAGTCGAAGCTCTCCTGCCCGAGATTTTCGGAAAGCCGTTCGGCGTCTGCAACAATGCCTCGATCGCGAAGGACGGAACGATCTATTTCTCCGAAAGTTCGCAGACATACCATCTCGAGAAATACCGCAACGATATTGTCGAAGACACACGGACGGGCAGGCTGATCCGCTGGCGGCAGGGGCGGGAGCCCGAGGTTCTTCTGGAGGACATCACCTTTGCGAACGGGGTTGCGCTCGACCCCGATGAGAAATTCGTTCTCGTCGCCGAGACGGGGCAGTGCCGGATCCACAAGGTCTGGCTCGACGATGGGCGGTCGGAGCTTTTCGCGGATCTGCCGGGTTATCCCGACAATATCGCTCTTGGTACGGATGGACTTTTCTGGGTAGCAGTGCCCGCGCCCCGGAACCCGGCCGTGACAAAGCTTCATCAGTCGCCGCTGCTGGTTCGCAGGATCGTTTCGGCCCTGCCCGAGAACCTGCAGCCCAAGGTGCCGCGAATCTGCTGGGTCATGGCGTTCGAACCCGGCGGGAGGCTGGTTCATTTCCTCGAAGGTGATCCGAAAACGTATCATCACGTGACCGGCGTGAGGGAGAAGGATGGCCGGGTCTGGATGGGCAGCATCTACGAGGATGCGTTGGCATATTTCGACTTGTAGGGGACGACTGCACCCAGTGTGTCAGGAAGTGGCGATTGACGATCCCTCCCCCTCGTCATCTGAGGCCCAAAGGCGAGCTTTGCTTCCATCACCGTTTTTTATGTAATTCCGGAGCGGGTGAGGCTCGCACCCAAAGGCCATAGGGAGCGCCGTTCGGGTTCCGGGCTCAGGCGTTGCCTGCCCCCGAATGACATCGCTCAGGCAGAATGGCGCCGTTTTGCCCCCGGCGAGCTCTGCCCCTATACGCCCCCAATGACCCACGCGCCGCATCGCTTCTCCGTCGCGCCGATGATCGACTGGACGGACCGGTTCTGCCGGTTCTTTCACCGGCAGATGACACGGCGTGCGCTGCTCTATACCGAGATGATTACCGCCGAGGCGATCCTGAATGGGGACCGGGACCACCTCTTGGCTTATGACCATGGAGGGCCGACGGCGCTGCAGCTTGGCGGCTCGGACCCTGCGAAGATGGCCGAGGCGGCGCGGATTGGCGCGGCTTACGGCTACCAAGAGATCAACATGAATGTCGGCTGCCCCTCCGACAGGGTGCAGTCGGGGCGCTTTGGTGCGTGCCTGATGGCGGAGCCCGAGCTGGTGCGCGATTGCCTGATCGCGATGCGCGAGGCGACCTTCCTGCCGGTCACGGCAAAATGCCGGATCGGCATCGACGACCAGGCCCCCGAGGTGATCCTGCCCCGCTTCATCGAGCATGTCCGAGAAGCCGGGATCGATACGGTGATCGTCCATGCGCGCAAGGCCTGGCTACAGGGGCTCAGTCCGAAAGAGAACCGGACGATCCCGCCGCTCGATTACGACATTGTCTTCCGGATGAAGGAGCGGTTTGGCGACATGAACGTCATCCTCAATGGCGGTGTGGCATCGCCGCAGGAGGGGTTCGCGCATCTGCCGAAGGTCGATGGCGTGATGCTGGGCCGGGCTGCCTATGAGCGCCCGGCAATCCTGCGCGAGGTGGACGGGCTGTTCTTCGGCGATAGGCGCGAGGTGCCTTCGGTGGAGGACGTGGTGGCGGCCGTCGTGGCGAAAGCCGAGGCGGACGGGACGCCCCTGTGGCGCTATGCCCGCCACATGCTCGGCCTCTTCGCAGGCCGTCCGGGGGCGCGGCGCTGGCGGCGGAGGATTTCGGAGGAAGCGCGCGATGCGGAGCCTTCCCTTCTGCTGCGGATCGTGCGTGAAGAGGGCCTTGCCCAAGAGCCGGAGCCCGCTTGATCCAGTACATTCTCCTTGCGCTGACGGGGGCCTTCGCGGGAACGCTTGGCGGGCTGTTCGGCATTGGTGGCGGCGTGGTCATCGTGCCGGTGCTCTATCTCGTGTTCATCCAGGGCGGGGCTGATCCAGAGGTCGCGATGAAGACGGCGGTCGGCACATCGCTGGCGACCATCATCGTGACATCGGCGCGGTCGCTCCGTGCGCACCACAAACGCGGGGCGGTGGACTTCGGGGTGCTGAAAAGATGGGGTCCGTTCATCGCGCTCGGCGCGCTGCTTGGCGCAGGGCTGGCGCGAGTGATCAGCGGCGATGTGCTGCTCGCCTTTTTCGCGATCGGGATTTTCGGCATTGCCATCCAGCGGCTGCGCGGGCAGCGGGGCGTGCGCAAGACCATCACGATGTCGCCGCTGGCCCAGCGGGGGGCGGCCACGGCAACGGGGCTGGTCTCATCGCTGATGGGGATTGGCGGCGGCGTGATCGGGGTCATCCTGCTGACCGCGCAGGGCAAGACGATCCATCAGGCGGTGGCCACGGCAGCGGGCTTCGGCATGGCCATCGCGATACCGGGCAGCCTTGGTTTCATGCTGGCCGGTTGGGGGCAGGCGGCCCTGCCGGGAGCCATCGGGTTCGTTCACCTGCCGGGGTTTCTCGCTGTGGCGCTGGGAACGGTGCTTTTCGCCCCGCTGGGGGCGAGGCTGGCGCACAGCCTCTCGGCGGAGCGGCTGTCGAAGGTCTTCGGCGTCTATCTGCTGGTTACCGGCGTCCTTCTGGTGCGCGAGGCGTTCTTCGTATGACCCGTCACGGTTGACCCCTCCTCGCGCGCGGCATACCTGCGGGCCGATCAAGGAGTTCTCGTGATGAGCAAAGAGTACGACGTCGTCGTCATCGGTGGTGGCCCCGGGGGCTATAACGCAGCGATCCGCGCGGCCCAGCTCGGCCTCAAGACCGCTTGCATCGACAAGCGCGAAACCAAGAAATTCGGCGGCACCTGCCTGAATGTCGGTTGCATCCCCTCGAAGGCGATGCTGCACGCGTCGGAGATCTTCGAGGTGGCCGAGAAGCACATGGCCGACCTTGGCGTGAAGGTCTCGGGCGTCGAACTCGATCTCGGCAAGATGCTTGGCCAGAAGGACGACGCAGTGAACGGCCTGACCAAGGGCATCGAGTACCTGTTCAAGAAGAACAAGATCGATGGCTACAATGGCTGGGGCAGGATTGCCGGCAAGGGCAAGGTCGAGGTGACAACCGATGAGGGAACCGAAACCCTCAGTGCCAAGAACATCATCATCGCGACGGGTTCGGACATCATGTCCCTGCCGGGGGTCGAGATCGACGAAGAGGTGATCGTCTCCTCGACCGGTGCGCTTTCGCTGGGCAAGGTGCCCGAGCACATGGTCGTGGTCGGCGGGGGCTATATCGGGCTCGAGATGGGCTCGGTCTGGCGTCGCCTCGGCGCCAAGGTCACGGTGGTGGAGTTCCTCGACCGCATCACGCCGGGCATGGACGCAGAAGTGTCGAAACAGTTCCAGCGTATCCTGAAAAAGCAGGGCATGGATTTCAAGCTCGGCACCAAGGTTGTCGGGATCGACAAGACGAACAAGGGCGCGACCCTCACCGTCGAGCCTGCGCAAGGCGGCGAGCAGGAGAAGATCGACGCGGATGTGGTCTTGATCTCGATCGGGCGTAAGCCGTACACGGAAAATCTTGGTCTCGACACGGTCGGAATCGAGCCGAACCAGCGCGGTTTCATCGAAGTCGACGCCCACTGGCGCACGGGCGTGGACGGCATCTACGCCATCGGCGACGTCATCCCCGGCCCGATGCTGGCGCACAAGGCGGAAGAGGAAGCCGTCGCTGTGGCCGAGTTCATCAAGACCGGCTACGGTCATGTCGATTACGGAATCATTCCGGGCGTCGTCTACACCAACCCCGAGGTCGCGACGGTCGGCAAAACCGAAGAGCAGCTGAAGGAAGAGGGTGTCGAGTACGCCGTCGGCAAGTTCCCCTTCGCCGCGAACTCGCGCGCGAAAACCAATCACGAGACGGACGGTTTCGTGAAAGTGCTCGCGGACAAGAAGACGGACCGCATCCTCGGTGTCCACATGATCGGCGCCGGGGTCGGGGAGATCATCGCCGAAGCATGCGTGGCCATGGCCTTCGGGGGCAGCTCGGAAGACATCGCACGGGTCTGCCATCCGCACCCGACCCGCACCGAAGCCCTGCGCCAAGCCGCGATGGGTGTCGAAGGCTGGACGATGCAAGCCTAGCCGGCTTGCATCGCTTCATCTTTGGCCTTGCACTTCGCTGTATGAGGCTTGGTGCAATAACGTCTGTACACGGATCATCTTCTAGGTTGCTGCGTTGACCGCGCTCGGGAGCGGCGCGAGCGCTTCACCGCGAAGAGGATGGTGCGGTCCTCGACTGTTTGGTCGTTGGTCGTGATGTCAGCGTCGAGGCCCAAGGCTTCGAGGCGGTCCCTGTATTCATCGGGCGCGAGGCTGGCGTGGTAGACCTGCTCGCCTTCGACGACGCCGGTGACTTCGCCCTCGTGGGGGCCTACAGTCAGGAGCAGACGTCCGCCGGGGGCGAGGAGGCTCGCGAGCCTTGGCAAGAGTGCGCGCTGTTCGTCCGTCGTCAGATGGAAGGAGCCGTCCCAGCTAATGATCGCATCGAAGGGTCCGTCGATGTCGAGAACGCGCATGTCCTGCAACAGCCAGCGGGCCGAGGGGTAGCGCGCCCGCGCGATCCTCAGCATCCCTTCGGCAAAGTCCACACCGGTGACGGCGAAGCCCTGCGCGATGAGCCACGCGGCGATCGGGTCCCCGGCACCGCAGCCGAGATCGAGGACAGACGCACCCCGCGGCAGCCTGGCGGTGAGGCGCTCGAGCCATGCCTGCTCATAGAAGATCCGCACCCGGTGACGATCCCAGCCAATGGCGTGTTGGTCATAGACATTAACCGTCCGCTCGCGGATCGTTTCGAGGTCGGGCGCGCTCAGCGCTTCTCTCCCGTGCCGTAGCAGTCCCGGCATGGCCGCAGGAACCGGCGGCCGGTCCCGTTGCAACGGCTGCACGTCACGGTGGCGGCGGTGAAAGCGTCGCCCTTGCTGCGACCGAGAAGGGCGCGGACAATGGGCGCGCTGTCACCGCGGCGACGCCTGACTTCGCGGAAAGCATCCACGGCGCGAAAGGTCATGTCACTGGAGCCGAAGAGCATCTGGGCGGCGAGCCGGAGATCCTTGAGAAAGAAGTCGAGCTGTGTGCTGAAGAAATCGTCGGTGAAGGGAGGCTTGGTGTTGAGCTCGGCAAACACGCAGAGATGGCCCTGGTCGATGAAAGCCGTGGCGACCGATAGCCGCGCCCCGATCCGCTTCGCACCTGCCTCGGTCAGGCCCGGCGCCTCGATCAGGGCGATGAGCGAGAGATAGCTCACCCCGTCATGGGGTTCGGCGAAATACATCGCACCGAAGGGGAGCTGGCTTGCCGGATCGAGGCCGGAGATGATGCGCAGGTCGTCGCCGGCCTCTGGCTCGGCCGGTCTCGGATCGAGGCCCATCCGCTGCATCACGGCGAGAATACGGCTGCCGGTCCAGCCCGGCCCT
Organism: Parvularcula lutaonensis; assembly: GCF_014651915.1. Taxonomy (GTDB): domain Bacteria; phylum Pseudomonadota; class Alphaproteobacteria; order Caulobacterales; family Parvularculaceae; genus Parvularcula; species Parvularcula lutaonensis. The sequence continues at coordinate 1,199,746 of NZ_BMXU01000001.1, read as the reverse complement.
GTCATCGCTCCGCTCATCCAGACAATCCACCTGCTCCGGTATTAGTGAACGCTCACGGATGCCTTCCCGTCAATGCCGGCGGGCACTCCTCGCCCTCGGACGTGTTGGGCAGGCATGGAGCAGCAGCCGGCAAATGACGACACCGAGCCGCTCGAGGACATCCTCGAGGAGGCACGCGAGTCATCCGATGGCGAGAAGACCTCCGTGGGCGAGCTGGTCGATGCCTTCGGGGCGCAGTCGCTTGGCCCGGTGCTGATTCTCTTCGGGCTCCTGGCCCTGTTTCCGCCGATCGGGGCCGTGCCGGGCGTGCCGATCCTCCTTGGCGCGGCGCTGGTTCTTTACTCCGTGCAGTTCATCGCCGGAGCGACCCGGATCTGGTTGCCAAAGCGCCTGCGCGAAGTGAGTTTCGAGCGCGAGAAGATCGAGAACGCGAAGACCAAGATGCAGCCCTGGCTGCGAAGGATCGACAGGCTGTTCACCGAGCGGCTGACTGTCCTCGTGGGTCCGACCAGCGCGCGGCTCGTGGGCGTCGCGGCCCTTCTTCATGCACTGTTGATGATTCCTCTCGAATTCATCAGTGCCGTGGCACTCCCCGGAGCGGCGCTCACCTTTTCCGGCGTGGCGCTGACGGCACGGGACGGGCTGATGATGCTCGTCGGCTGGGCGATCACCGCCGCTGCTGTCTATGTCAGCATCGCCTTCGTGCCGTGGGACGAGGTGGCCGGATTGTTCAGCTAGCCGAGCGGTTCCTGGCGAGAGCGCGGTCTTCGAGCACTTCGGCAATGGTCATGAGGAGGGCGTTGGGCCGCACCGGCTTCGATACGTAACCGTCCATGCCCGCGGCGCGGGCGCGGGCGTCTTCCCCGGACATCGTGTCGGCGCTGACGGCGATGATGGGGATATCCTTGTAGGGCGCATCGGACCGGCGGATCGCTGCTGCGACCTCCGGCCCGCTCATGCCCGGCATGTGCTTGTCGAGGAGGAGGAGGTCGAAATGGTCCGCCTCCAGAGCATCGAGCGTGGACGGACCATCATCGGCGAAGATGAAGGTCATTTTCCAGCGGCGCAGGTATTCGCGCAGCACCAGCTGGTTCACATGGTTGTCCTCGGCCACGAGGACATGGAGGCCTTCGAGCTCGGGGGCGACATGCAGGAAGGATTGGGGGCGTTCGGGCCGTTCGATCTGTGCCTCGCGCAGGGGGAGAGTGAGGCGGAAGCTCGATCCCTGGTCTTCGGCGGAACGCTCGAGCTCGATCGAGCCGTCGAGAAGCCCGGCCAGCAGCTTGCAGATCTGAAGCCCGAGCCCCGTTCCGCCATAGCGGCGGGTAATACCGCTCTCGCCCTGTTCGAAAGCGTCGAAGATCTTGGCCTGCTGGTCTTCGGGAATGCCGCGTCCGGTGTCGGTGACCCGGAAGACGACCTGGCCGTTCTCACGCAGGCCTTCAATCGTGATCGTGCCTTCGTCGGTGAATTTCACGGCATTCGAGACGAGGTTGTTGATGATCTGCCCAGTGCGGTGCTCGTCCCCGATCATGCCTTCGGGGAAGTCATCGGCAATCGAGACCTCGATGTTCACGGATTTCGCATTGGCCTTGGCGCGCCAGGTCTTCGCAGCGTGCTCGATCAGCCTGCGAGGCGCGAAGGGCTGGCGCTCGATTTCCATCTTGCCCGCCTCGATTTTCGACAGGTCGAGGAGGTCTCCGATAATGAAGAGAAGGCTTTCGCCCGAACGGCGGATGGTGGCTACGAGCTCTTTCTCCTTGTCGTCGAGCCTGGCCGAATCCAAGGCCTCGGCCATGCCGATCACGCCGTTGAGGGGCGTGCGGAGCTCATGGCTCATGGTGGCGAGGAATTGTGACTTCGCGGCTTCAGCCTGCTTGGCGCGGGCCAGGCTTTCCTCGAGCCGACGGATGTTGGCGTAGGTGTTGTAGCTGGCGTTGACCGCGAGGACCGTGCCGAGGATCAGGGCGAGCGTCGCCTGGAGCCATCGCTGGAAAAACCAGGTGAATGGCAGCTCGCTGAAGAGGGGATGCGGTTCGGCCCACGCCCACCAGAGGAAGAACCCGAGCAGCAACAGCCCAGCAACCCCGTAAGCAAGGGCGGCCCGCCAATCGAGGATATAGCCGATGATCATGGGGCCGATGCAGATCATCGGCAGCAGGGCCGAGTTGATGCCGACATGGTCCTGCAGCGCCGAACCCGACACGCAGGAGATGGAAAGGATGGTGTAGAACGTGGCGTAGGCGGTGAAGTTCTTTGACCATCGCAGGAAGACGATCGACGCCGGCAAGATCAAAGCCGCGACCAGGGCGATGGTGGAGTCCGTGCTCCAGCGCTCGTAACTTATCCACAGAGCGATGGTGTTGAAGGCTTGCAGCAAGCCAAGCACGAGGGCCACGACATAGACTGCGCGTGTTCTCGTGACGGTCTCGCGGGATCCGTCACAGTCGACGCGCAACCAGGCCTCGACCCGGTCGAATATTCTGCTCCAAAGTGCCCCGATCATGCTCTCACTGCCCGGCCGGCGGTGAATTTACGGCCAACATCCTATGATCGCGTTGACGTGGCCGCCTTGCCGGGGCGCGCCTTCGCACTTTTCAAGACCGTAGGACTTGCTAGGGTCACAGCTTCGAGCCCGCCGCAGAGCGGGCGCTTTTTCAAAACAGGCTGCGGGGCAGGGCAGAGCGCCGCGGGAAGGAAAACGGACACATGTTCTACTTGATCCTGGCTGGCGTTGCGCTGGTCGGTGTGGCGATGGCGCTGTTCCAAATGCGCAATCACCCCAAGGGACTTTACATCCTCTTCTTCGCAGAGATGTGGGAACGCTTCTCCTATTACGGCATGCGGGCGCTCCTGGTCCTCTACCTGACCAAGCATTTCCTGTTCAGTGATACCGCAGCCTACGGCATCTATGGCGCCTATACGACGCTGGTCTACATCCTTCCCGTCATCGGCGGCACGCTCGCGGACCGCTATCTGGGCCAGCGCAAGGCCATCATCATCGGTGCCGTCATGCTGGTTGCGGGTCACGCGACCATGGCCATCGAGGGTGAGCCGGTGGCGCCGGGCGGTTCGCCGGACATCGCCGTTCTCAACATCTTCTATCTCGCGCTTGCCCTCATCATCATGGGCACGGGCTTCCTCAAGGCGAACATCTCGACCATCGTCGGTGAGCTCTATGCTAAGACGGATCCGCGCCGTGATTCGGCCTTCACGCTCTTCTATGTGGGCATCAACCTTGGTGCCTTTGCTGGTGCGCTGATCGCCGGTTATCTCGGTGAGACCTTCGGCTGGAAGTACGGCTTCGGCGCGGCAGGCGTGGGCATGCTTCTCGGCCTTCTGGTCTTCGTGCTCGGTACGCCGCTCCTCAAGGGCGCGGGCGATGCTCCCGATGTGCAGAAGCTCCACAAGCCGGCGTTCGCAGGCCTGAGCCCGCAATGGCTGATCTATATCGGCACCGCGATCGTGACTGTCGGTGTCTGGTGGCTCGTTCGCGACCAGGGCACGGTCAACATCCTGCTTATTGTATTCGGCCTTCTGACGCTGATCTACATCCTGTGGCGCTCGGTCTTCCAGCTCGAACCCCATGCCCGTGACCGGATCATCCTCGCGCTGATCCTGATCTCGATGCAGGTCCTGTTCTGGGGGCTCTTCGAGCAGGCGGGTTCATCGCTGAATATCTATACCGACCGGGAAGTCGACCGGACGATCTTCGGTCAGGAGATCGTCGCTTCGGTCTTCCAGTCGCTGAACGCGATGTACATCGTGCTCCTCGGCCCGCTCTTCGCGATGTTCTGGGCCTATCTCGCCAAGCGCGGGAAGGACCCGACAGCGCCGCAGAAGTTCGGTCTCGGCATTATCCAGCTCGGTCTTGGCTTCCTCGTTCTCGTCTGGGGCGCCAACTCCTCGGCGGGCCTGACGCCGGTGATCTTCATCTTCCTGATCTACCTGCTGCACACCACGGGTGAGCTCTGCCTGTCGCCGGTCGGCCTCTCGGCCATGACGCGGCTTTCGGCGCCGTCGATGGTGGGCCTGATCATGGGCACGTGGTTCCTAGCCTCAGGTGCTGGCAACGCAGTCGCCGCCCTGATCGCGCAGGCTACAGCGGCTCCGGGCGCCAGCGTTATCGCGGTCTACAGCAATGTGGGCTGGGTCGCGGTCGGCGTGGGCGTGGGCCTCATCGCCCTGTCGCCGCTGCTCAACAAGTTGATCCACGCCGACACCCTGTCGGACGATCCGGAGTCCGAAGGTCTCCGCACCAAGACCATCGAGCCCGGTGCTCACGTCGAGGACGCGCATCGCGCGTAATCGGCCAGAACTGAAACTGGGAAGAGGGGCCGGTTCGCCGGCCCCGTTTTCTATGCGCGGAGGATCCTAGCTGCGTCCTCGGCGAGCTTCGGAGAAGCGGCGACGATGACCTGGAGCGTGCCGCCGGTGTCGCGGAGCTCGGCGCCCTGCCAGTCGGTGATGGTGCCGCCTGCGGCTTCGATGACCGGGATCACGGCGGCGACGTCGTGCCAGTGGAGGCCCGCCTCGACGACCATGTCCATCTGGCCCGAGGCGACGAGCGCGAAGCCGTAGCTGTCGAGCCCCTGCCGGGTGACGCGAACCTCGCGTCCGAGACGCAGGACAGCCTCGGCCTCGTCATCGGAGAAATACTCGCCAGCCCGCATGTCGGTGGCCATCATCCGTGCTTCGGAGAGCGAGGCGCAACCCGAAACCCGGCTTCCCGCAGGCCCGGTGACGAGGAGGCTCTTCGCGTTGCTCAGGGTCTCGCCGACCCAGCGTTCCTTGAGATGCGGCTGGTCGATTATGCCGAAGACGGGCCGGCCCTCATGCTCGAGCCCGATCAGCGTCGTCCACATCGGGACGCCGCAGATGAAGGCGCGGGTGCCGTCGATGGGGTCGAGGACCCAGCGCCAAGGCTCCGTGCCTTCTTTTTCGGGGAACTCCTCGCCCTTGATCCCGTGGCCGGGGAAGCGATCGGAGATCAGGGTGCGCAGGGCGCGTTCGGCCTCGCGGTCGCCTTCTGTGACCGGGTCGAAGCCGCCCTGAGCCTTGTTGACGATATCGATGCCCGCCCGGAACCGCGGCAGGGTCTCCTGCGCGGCCGCTCTGGCGAGGTCAGCTGCGAAATCGGTGAGGGTCCTGATGTCCATGGAGCGGACAAGGGCCTGCACCGGCCCCAAAAAGCAAGACCCCGCGCTGCACCCTCACCCGGTGCGCGCGGGGCCTTTCCCCCATACCGGCGCTCGCGGGGGCAGGCCCGCTTGGCCGGTACGCCAGGCGAAGACGTCAGGCCGCGGCGTCGGCCAGGGTCTTCGCGAGATCGAGGAGGCGCTTCCGAGGCGCTTCCTTGAGATTGTAGTAGGCGCGGATGAGATCGATGGTCTCCTTCTGGTGGAAGACCTCCGGGGCGATGACGCCATCCTCATGCTCGCCGTTTTCGTGCAGGGCGCGCTCTTCCTCGGTCAGGCCCTCGAAAAAGTGGCTGACAGGAACCTCGAGCGCGCGAGCGATGACCCACAGGCGCGAGGCGGAGATACGGTTCGCGCCGCTTTCGTATTTCTGGATCTGCTGGAACTTGATGCCGACGGCATCGGCCAGTTTTTGCTGGGTCATGCCCAGAAGGGTGCGGCGTTGGCGAAGCCGCTGGCCCACGTGGAGATCAACTTGGTGCGGCATGGACGCCTCCTCTCTGCTGACGGGAGAAAAGGGTGCAGACTTCGTGCCAGCGGGACGTGTGCCGGGATGGGAGAGGCCACCCTCCGGTGTCCTTTGTCGCTGCGCGACCGGGGAACCGGCGGAGGCTTTCGACCGGAGATCGAGGTCGGAACAAAGGCCCGACCTGGTCTCGGGCGGTCAGCCCACCCGCTCGGAGATGCTGCGCATCGTGAGAGAAAGAGTGGTGGAGGCGTTCGATCGAAGATCGAACCCGGAGCAAGGTCGCGACCGCGGCCCGGACCAACCGGTCCGCGCCATCCGAGGCGCCTCGCGCCGTGAGATCAAAGAAATGGTGGAGCTAAGCGGAATCGAACCGCTGACCTCGTCATTGCGAACGACGCGCTCTACCAACTGAGCTATAGCCCCAACGGGATGCGAGAGGTATTCCGCCGGGCCCCGCGCGTCAAGCGCTGGCGGCGTCGATGGCTTCGCGGTGCTGGCGGGCCTCTTCGACGTAGAAGGCTGCGCCCATCAGGGCCATCTTGTCCTCGCCCTCGCGCAGGTCACGGAGCTTCTTGGCGGGCATGCCGCCCCAGAGCTCGCCGCTGGGCACGCGCTTGCGGTTGGAGAGGAAGGCTCCGGCCGCAAGGAAGCCGCCGCCCTCGATCACGGCCTCGTCGAGGACTGTCGCGCCCATGCCGACAAAGCCGCCCGCCTCGACCGTGCAGCCGTGAAGCATGCAGCGGTGGCCGATCAAGACATCCTCGCCGATCAGGACCGGTGTTCCGCCGCGGGACGCGTCATCGACATGGCAAATGGTGCCGTCCTGCACATTGCTGCGTGCACCGACGACGATGCGGTTCGTGTCGCCGCGCAGGACGCAGCCATACCAGACCGAGGCGTCGGGCCCGATCTCGACATCACCGATGATGATGACGCCGGGCGCGATGAAGGCGCTGTCGTGGATCTTGGGCGTCTTCCCGTGGAAGGGAAGGATGAATGGTGTCACGTGCCAGGTGCTCCGGAAGCTGGGAGGTTCACGCTAGCTTGCGCCGAGGCCGTGCGTCATCCCTCCTCACCCGCCTCGTCGCTGGCTTCATCGGTGTCATCGGCCTTCGCCTTGGGATCGAACCGGTAGATGTCGCCGACCCGGCAGGTGCCGGACTGGAAGGGCGTGCTGGAGCGGCCACTGACGCTGTCGGAGAAATAGATCAGATCGCCGCGGCGAAGGCAGCCGCCGGTGCCGAAGCGCGGGCTGAGTCCGACAACGATGGCTGTATCAAGCGGGAAACAGGGCCCGACGAAGGTCACGAGGTAGCGGTCATTGACCGATCGGTTGAGGATCACGCCTTCACCAGCGTCCCATTCCGAAAACCCGTTGATGGTGCGCGTGAAGCAGACACCGTCCTCGCGCCCGACCACGCGCGGATCCTCCTCGGGGGTCATCACCGTTTTCTCTTCGGACGAGGTGGCACAGGCGGCGAGGGACAGCGCGGCGAGAACGGTCAAGGCAGGGATACGCATAAGGTTTCTCCTTTGCCATGATGCTAGTGGACTTTCCGCTCTTGCCAAGAATCCACGGCAGGTGCAGACGGCTCGCTCCGCGTTACAGAGTTTCAGAACCTTCTTGTCACATTCGCCCGGCTGTGCGACGAAATGATCGGCGCTGGCGGGCCGGCTTGGGGAGGCCACCTTGGGAGAAATTGACGCCTCGGTGGGGGTCTTCGGATGGCCCCCCGCTCTGGTTGCGAGCGTGCTCGCCGCGACGATGGCGTCGGTGGGCATTTTCGCCGTGTCCACACGCCCGGACACCGCCCAGCGGTACCGGCCCTATTTTGCCGCGCTTGCGTCAGGCATCCTTCTCAGCACCGCGATGTTCATCCTGCCCGAGGCGTTCGGGGGCAGCCAGGCCGCGCCGCTTGCCGCGCTTGCTGGGTACTTCACGCTCTTCGTGTTCAGCCGTTTTGCGCGGCGCCCGGAAGGCCGCGCCTTCGCGGCGTTTTTCGCCATTGCCGCGCACAGCACCCTCGACGGGATGGAATACGGCCTCCTCTTCGCCGCGAGTGACGTGGCCGGGTTCCTTGGCGCATTCGGGCTCATCATGCATGAATTCGCCGAGGGGGTGGTCCTGTTCCTGATCCTCCGCGGAGCAGGCGTGCCGAAGGTGATCGCGCTCCTCGCGGCGCTGTTCGGCGCGGCGCTGACGACGCCCATGGGCACGCTGGCGACGCTCGCGGTCGTGCCGGACCTGTCCCTTGAGCAGTTCTCGCTTGCACTGGGATACGCCGCAGGTGCGCTGCTGTTTGTGGGGGCCAGCCAGCTCCCCGAAGAGTTCGGTGAGCTGGGCTTCAAATCGAGCGTTGCAACCTATGCGTTCGGGGCGATCCTAGCGATCCTTCTGATGTGGTCGTCGCACATGCACGGCCACAGCCATTCCGAGCACCATTCGACGGCGCCGGTGACACTGGCTCGTTCGTAGGGGCAACCCTCTCCCAGATAGGGGCAACCCTCTCCCAGAGAAGAGAAAAGCTGGCGGGTGCCCATGAGGGGCAGGGCAACCCGTAAGGCACAGGGCACCCGCCAACGTGATCCGGGATGACGGCCGCCCAGGAGAGAGCATCTTGGCGGCCACTAGGTGAGGGAAGGATCATCCCCGGACAAGACCACCCTTAGGTTGCAATATCTGAAGACGAGGTTAACGGACGCACCTTTCCCGCGAGAGCGGTCACGACTAGGCAAGGACCATGATGTCATCGAACACAGCGCTGGTGCTTTTCTCGGGCGGACAGGACTCCGCGACTTGTCTTGCCTGGGCGCTCAAGCGCTACGGCGCAGTGGAAACCGTCGGCTTCACCTACGGCCAGCGGCACCGGGTCGAGCTGGAGCAGCGCCTGACCGTCCGTGAGCGGATGGCGGAGGCATTTCCCGATTGGGGGGCCAAGCTCGGCGACGATCACCTGATTGATCTCGGCTTCCTCTCCTCAATCGGGGAGACGGCCATGACCGCGGACGTCGAAATCACGATGCAGGAGAATGGGCTGCCGAACACCTTCGTGCCCGGACGTAACCTGGCGTTCCTCGTCGCGGCAGGTGCCTTGGCCTATCGCCGGGGCGCGGGGGTCCTGATCGGCGGGATGTGCGAGACGGACTATTCAGGCTATCCCGATTGCCGCAGCAACACGATCGCGGCACAGGAGAAGGCGCTGTCCCTGGGTATGGAGATGCCGTTGCGGGTCGAGACGCCGTTGATGCACCTGTCCAAGGCGGAAAGCTGGAAGCTGGCGGAGAGAATTGGCGGCGAGACGCTCACCACACTGATCGAGGAGCACAGCCACACCTGCTACAAGGGAGAGCGGGGAACCCGGCACCCCTGGGGCTATGGCTGCGGGGCGTGCCCGGCCTGCGAGCTGCGCGCCGAAGGGCACGCAGCGTGGAAAGCCGGGAAAGCCTAGCCGGCGAAGAGGTCGCCGAGCTTGCGCGCGACCTGCTCGAAGAAACGGTCCGCCGTTTCCCAAATGGCCACGCCTGCAAGTCGGGGATCGCCGAGATTGTTGACGTTGTCGCTGTCAGTGATGACGGCCAGCACCTGGCCGTCCTCGATGAGCTCGATCCTGACCGCGGCATCGCCAGCAGCGATGGACTGGAGCGACAGGCCCGGATTGTCGGTCAGCTCGGCCATGGTGGGGCGGTTGGCATCGAGATCGGTGACAATCGTGCGCACCGTGATGATTCCGGGGCCGGATTCATCGACGATTTCGGCGTGACGGCTCAGCTCGCGGACCAGGTCCTCGTAGAGGTCATTCATTTTCGCGTCGACGTCCTGCTGGCTGATCGGGCGGCGGTCGAAGCGGCGCCCGACGGTCCTGGCATCGATCCGCGAGGCGACGTCGGGGCCGGGGACGGGTTTGAGGACCTGCACCTTGTCATACGCCCTGAAGTCATTGGTCTGGATAGCCTGGAAGGTGTCAAACCTCGCTGCGGCATCCGGGCCGGTCGGACCGCTTGCACAGGCCGCCAGTGCCAGGGCTGCGGCTGACAGGAAAAGCATGCGCATGGGATACCTCCGGTTCGTGACTGGTTCCCTGAAGGGTAGGCGTGCCTCCGTGCTGGTCAATTCGGTGGTGCATCCCGCCCAGCGGTTCGAGCGCTCACATCACGCGACTGTGACCGTCGAGGGGGCAAGCGTCGGAGCGATCCGTAGGGGGTATGAAGCGCTACTGATAGGGCGCCATGCCCTTGCGGGCGAGGGCGTCGGCGGCCTCGTTGCCATCATGGCCGGCATGGCCTTTCACCCAGGCCCATTTGACCTTGCGCTCCCCGGCGAGCCCGTCGAGCCTGACCCAGAGATCCTTGTTCTTCACCGGCTTCTTCGCCGCGGTCTTCCAGCCATTGCGCTTCCAGCCGTGCACCCAGCTCTCGACGCCATTCTTCACGTACTGGCTGTCGGTGGTGATGGAGATTTCCGTGTTCGGAGCGACTTCTTCGAGGGCGCGGATGGCGGCCATCAGCTCCATGCGGTTGTTGGTCGTCTCGGCCTCGCCGCCGCAAAGCTCCTTCTGCTCGCCATTGAAGACCAGGAGGACACCCCACCCGCCGGGCCCCGGATTGCCCGAGCATGCACCGTCCGTATACGCCTTGATCATAACTCGTCCTCCAGCCTCGCCCGGTGGTGGCGCATCAGGCGCAGCCACGGGAGCGGGTCTTTCGGAGTATAGAGCGTACTTTCCGGTGCGAAGATATTATCCGTGGCCCGAGTGAGGAAAAATCGCAGGGCACTGCCGCAGAGAAGGACCGGCAGCGCCGAGCGTTCGGCATCGGTGAGCTTGTAGGTCTCGTCATAGCCGGAAAGGACCGCTTCGGCATTGGTAAGATCGAGCGCTCCGGTTTCAGGCGTGTAGGCGTTCATCGTGATCGCGAGGTCGTAGGCGAAGAAATCCGTACACGCGAAGTAAAAGTCGATGATTCCCGAAACCTCTCCGTGGTCCAGGAGCAGGTTGTCCGGGAAAAGGTCGGCATGGATCGGCCCCTTGGGCAGGCCCACGGGCCAGAAGCGCGCGAGGAGCTTCAAGGTCTCGGCAAGCTCGGTCCTCACGCCTTCGCCGAAACGGTCGAGGGCATCGCCTGCGCGGGCGGTCATCTCACGCCAGCTCGTCATGCCCATGGTGTTGGGCCGGTGCAGTGACGAATGCGCCGTGGTTCGGTGGAAACGGGCGAGGAAGCTGCCCGCCGTCTCGGCATCCCGCGGCGAGGGATCCATGTTGGGCCGGCCTGGCAGGAACTCGATCAGCGCCGCTGGCCTGCCGGCAATGGCCTGCAACCGCTCACCCTTCAGGGTACGGATAGGTCTGGCGGCGGGAAGCCCGGCGCCCGCCACCTCATCCATCAGGGACAGGAAGTAAGGCAGGTCGGCAACATTCACCCGCGCCTCGTAGAGCGTCAGGATGAACCGGCGCCCTCCGGCCATCACCTTGTAGTTCGTGTTCTCCGTACCCTCAGCGATGCCGGTGACGGCATCGGGCGCGGGCAGGCCGTAGCCTGCGAGGAAAGAAGCGATCTCTGCTTCGGAAACGTCTGTAAACACCGCCATCGCGGACCGACGCTAGACGAGTTCGCGAGGCAATTTAAACTCGACGTTTTCCCGGGTCGTCGTCACCTCTTCGACGGTCAGGTCAAACCGCTGGCGGAAGCCCTCGACAACGCCCTGCACGGCGCTTTCGGGGGCCGAGGCCCCCGCCGTGAGCGCAACGACGCGGGGCGCCAGCCTTGCGACCATGTCCCAGTCGATGGCGTCGACATTCTCGATCAGCTGGCCCACCGGGCAGCCCGCACGCTGGCCGACTTCGACTAGGCGCAGGGAGTTCGAAGAAGTCGGCGATCCGACGACGAAGAGGAGATCCGCATCCTCCGCGATCACTTTGACCGCTTCCTGGCGGTTGGTCGTCGCGTAGCAGATGTCGTCCTTGTGCGGGATCCAGATGTCGGGAAAGCGGCGTTGCAGCACCGCGACGATTTCCTTCGTGTCGTCCACCGAGAGCGTCGTCTGCGTGACGTAGGCCAGCTGCTTGCCCGCTGGCGGTTCGAAGGTCTCGGCGTCCTTGACGTCCTCGATCAGCGTCATCGCGCCTTTCGGGAGCTGTCCCATCGTGCCTTCGACCTCCGGGTGGCCGGCATGACCGATCAGGAGCACATGGGCGCCGCGGCGGTGGTGGCGCTCGGTCTCGATGTGGACCTTGCTGACGAGCGGGCAGGTCGCGTCGAGATAATGCAGGTTCCGGCGCTCGGCCTCCTGCGGCACGGCTTTCGGCACGCCATGGGCGGAGAACAGCACCGGGCGGTCGTCGGGAACATCCGCGAGCTCGTCGACGAAGACCGCACCGAGGGCGCGGAGCCGCGTCACCACGGTTTCGTTATGGACAATTTCGTGGCGGACATAGACCGGCGCGCCGTAGCGCTCGATGGCCCGTTCTACCATTTCGATGGCCCGGTCGACACCGGCACAGAAGCCGCGGGGAGCGGCCATCCGAAGTGTAAGAGGTTTTTCTTGGCTCATTCGCCCCGCCAGGGTTCGCGTCGGGTGAAAGCTCACCTATAGGAATTGCGAAGTGCGGGCTACCGCCATATTCGACCAGCGTCACGGGAGCCACGCCTCTATGCGTCCATACGCCGTCATTCTTCTCGCCCTTGTCCTCCTGCTGGAGGGCTGCGCCAGCACGGAACGCCGCCGCGCGGCACGGCTCGCCAACCCGGCGCCGTGCCCGAACGTGTTCGTCCTCGAGCAGGCAGCAAGGTTCATCGACTTCCGCGGCGCAGAGCCTGCGCTGGAGAACGTCGCGTTCTCGGGCGAGATCGACGATGTCACCAGTTCGTGCCGCTATTACGCCGACGTGCCCATCGACGCGGAGGTTGCCTTCACCATGTCGATCGGCCGCGGCCCGGCTGCCGAGGAAGACACCGTGATGGTCGAGTACTTCGTCGCCGTCACCCGCACGAATCGCGACGTCATCGCAAAAGAAACCTTCCAGGTGCCCGTTACCTTCAAGCCGGGGCAAAGCGTCGTGACGCTCACCGAGGAGATCGAAAGCATCGTGATCCCGCGTGCGAAGGAAGCGACTTCGGGTCTCAACTTCGAGATCGCCATCGGCTTTGTCCTCACCGAGGAGCAGTTCCGCTGGAACCGCTCGGGCGCCAGCCTCAAATTCCCGGAGCTCTGATGATCTCTCTGACCGAGCGGCTCAGCCGCATTGTCGGCGATGCCTTCGAAGCGGAGGGCCTCGACCGCGCGCTCGGAGCAGTGCGCGTCTCGGACCGGCCTGACCTCGCGCCGTTTCAGTGCAACGGTGCGCTCGCCGCAGCGAAGGCTGCGAAGAAGAACCCGCGCCAGCTCGCCGATGCCATCAAGGCACGCCTCGACGGGGATGCGGCGTTCGAGGAGGTGACACTGGCCGGGCCGGGTTTCCTGAACCTCACCCCGACCGTCGCCTTTGTCGAAGAGCTGGCCTCCGAGCTGAAAGCGGATGAGCAGCAGGGCTGCTTCCGCGTGGAGAAGGCGGAGAAGGTCGTGCTCGACTATGGCGGGCCGAACGTGGCGAAGCCGCTCCATGTCGGCCATCTGCGCAGCGCGATCATCGGCGAGGCGCTGAAGCGGATCATGCGCCGAGCAGGGGACGATGCACTCGGTGACATCCACCTTGGCGACTGGGGCCTGCAGATGGGCCAGCTGATCGCCGAGCTCCGCCGCCGGATGCCGGATCTTCCCTATTTCGACGAGAACAAGACCGATGGCTTCCCCGAGGAGAGCCCTGTCACCGTGGAGGAGCTCGCCGAGATCTATCCGGCGGCGTCGGCAGCCTGCAAGGCCGATCCCGAGCGGATGGCCGAGGCGCAGGCCGCAACCGCCGAACTGCAGGCCGGTCGGCCCGGCTATCGCGCACTCTGGCAGCACTTCGTCAATGTCAGCCGTGAAGCGCTCGAACGTGACTACGGCGCGCTGGGCGTGAGTTTCGAGCTCTGGCGCGGAGAGGCATCGGTGCATGACCTGATCGAGCCGATGGTCGCCGAGCTGAAGGAGAGGGGACTCCTCGAGGAGAGCGACGGTGCCCAGGTGGTGTTCGTCGCGCGCGAGGACGACAAGAAAGGGATCCCGCCGCTCCTGGTGGTCAAGTCGAACGGATCTGTCGGCTATGGCTCGACGGATCTCGCGACTCTGGTGCAGCGCAAGCAAGACGGCTTCGAAAGGGCGATCTACGTCGTCGACAAGCGGCAGTCCGAGCACTTCGTGCAGGTCTTCCGCGCAGCCGTGAAAATGGGCCTCTTTGAGGAAGACCAGCTCGAGCACGCGGCGTTCGGGACGATGAACGGCAAGGACGGAAAGCCGTTCAAGACCCGCGAAGGGGGCGTTCTGAAACTCTCCGACCTCATCGCCATGGTGACGGAAAAGGCCGAGGAGCGCCTGCGTGAGAATTCCGGGGATGGTGCCGATGATCCGAGCCGGGCGGACAATGCCCGGATGGTCGGGATCGCCGCGCTCAAATTCGCGGATCTCTCGAACCCGCGGACCACGGATTATGTCTTTGATATCGACCGCTTCGTCGCATTCGAGGGAAAGACAGGCCCCTATCTTCTCTATGCGGCGGTGCGAATGCGGTCGGTTCTGCGCAAGGCCGGCGTCCCGTTCGACGAGGCCATGACCGGGACATTTTGTCTCAAAGAGCAAGCCGAGGTCGATCTCGCGACATCACTTCTCGGTTACGGCGATGCCCACCGGAGTGCCTACGAAAAACGGATGCCGCATATCCTCTGCGAACATGCGTTCCAGACGGCGCAGGCATTCTCAAAGTTCTATGCCAATTGCAGAATCGCCGACGAACAGGACCCGGATATCCGTCGCTCGCGGCTGGCGCTCGTGGCCGTCACGTTGCGACAGATCGAAGACATTCTTGGCCAGCTAGGGATTCAAATCCCTCAAGAAATGTAAGCATCTCCTTCACAAACTGTGGCTTCTCCGCACCACCCCGAGGGGAAGCCGCGCCTGTCACAAATCTGACAGAAAAGTCGTTAGAAAGCGTCATACTCCGCGACTAGTCGCCCCCACGAGTTCGTTACTTAGACTCACTCACCATCTGGGGACTGACTATGTTCAACAATCGTTGGGCCGGCGGCGCTGCCGCAATGGCCATCGCGGCGTCTCTCGCGCCCGCTGCGCATGCGCAGTTCACCTCTTCCGATCTCCAAGGCACGCTGCTGGACGCTGCCGGGAACCCGGTCGCAGGTGTCACCGTCACGATCACCGACACGCGGACGGGCCGTTCTGCCCGTGCCACCACGTCGTCGAACGGTGTGTTCTTCGAAAGCGGTCTCGCCGTCGGCGGCCCTTACACCATCACGGCTGAGGCCGAGAGCGGTTCGGTCACGCGTGAAGGTATCCGCCTGCAGCCGTCGTCCAACTCGATCACCCTCTACCTCGATGGCGCCGAGCAAGGCGACACCATCGTGGTCAAGGCAACCCGTTCGAAGCGTCTCGATCTCAACGGCGGCGTCGGCTCGTCCTTCAGCGAAGACGACATCGCTTCCACGCCGACCGTCCAGCGTGACCTCATCGCTACCCTGAATCGCGATCCGCTCGCCCAGTCGAACGGCGAAGGCAACCTGTCGGTCGCCGGTGCGAACCCGAAATTCAACGGCCTCGCCGTCAACGGCGCGCTGCTGCAGGACGATTTCGGCCTGTCCAACTCGACCTATCCGACGGCTCGTTCGCCGATCAACCTGGACGCCGTCGAGAACGCCTCGATCGTCGCCGCTGATTACTCGGCCATTTCGTCGGGCTTCACCGGCGGTCTCGTCAACGTCGTCACCAAGTCGGGTACGAACGAATTCAAGGGTACGGCGTTCTACTATCGCCGTAACGAAGACTACAATGGCGACGTCGCCGATGGTCAGCTCGTTCCCCAGCCGGAATTCGACGAGAAAGAGTACGGCTTCACCTTCGGTGGTCCGATCATCAAGGACAAGCTGTTCTTCTTCGTGTCCTATGACGAGTTCGAATCGGCTTCGACCCGTTCGTTTGCGGACGAAGATGCCGAAGACAACATCGACTCCAACCTCTTCCCGGCCCTGAACCAGCTCGTTCTGGACACCTATGGCATCGACATGGGTGGCCGTCCGCTCACCGTTGCCGCGCCGCAGACCTCAGAGCGTTTCCTCGGCTCGATCGACTGGAACATCAACGACGATCACCGTGCGAAGTTCACCTATCAGTCGACGGAGGAAAACGGCCTTCAGTCGATCTCCGCGAGCGAGTTCCGGAACACCTGGTACAACGTCCCGCAGGAAGTCGATGTTTACACCGCCGAGCTGTTCTCGGACTGGACCAACGATCTGTCGACCCAGCTCCGTGTCAATTTCAAGGACAACTCCCGTGGCCAGATCTGTGGCCTGCCGGGTGTCGGCGAGATCCGCTTCAGCCTGACCGAGAACCAGATCGCCGGCTCGCCGCTGGACGGCCTGATCGACACGCCGGATCCGGATGACGAGATCTTCCTCACCGGCGGATGTGACCGTTTCCGTCACGCCAATGCCTTCGAGGACGAGCGTCTCCAGATCCTGGCCCGTGCCGACTACACCTGGCAGGATCACCAGCTCACCTTCGGTGCTGAGTACGAAAACTACGAACTCTTCAACCTGTTCGTCGAACGTTCGAACGGCCGGTTCACGTTCGATAACTATGACGACCTCGTCAACGGCGTCGCCGACGTCGAGTACCGCAACGCGCCGACCAACGACGCCAATGACGCCGCCGCTGAGTGGGGTCTGAGCAAGTGGTCGCTGTCCGCCCAGGACACCTGGCAGATTCGTTCGGACCTCTCGGTCGATCTCGGCGTCCGCATCGAGCTCTTCCAGCAAGACGACGAGCCGATCCCGTCGACGACGTTCTTCAACACCTACGGTTTCGAATCGACGCAGAATCTCGATGGCAAGTCGCTGGTCATGCCGCGCGTCTCGTTCGAATACGACCCGCTGCCGCGCACCAAGATCACCGGCGGCTTCGGTCTCTTCGCCGGTGGCGATCCGAAGGTCTGGATCTCCAACGCGTTCCAGGGCCTCGTTGCGCCGACCGCTTCGGGCACCTTCACCGGTGTGAACCCGAACACGGTCCCGCAAGCCCTGCAGGACCAGGTCGCTCAGACCACCCTGGCGACGTTCGTCCCGATCGACGTCATTTCGCCTGACTTCGAGATCCCGTCGGACTGGAAGGGCTCCCTCCGCCTCGACCAGTCGTTCGACCTCGACTTCACGGGCTTCGGTCTTCCGGTTGATCTCGGTACCGACTACCAGCTGACGCTCCAGTACCTCCGCACGGAAACCCAAAACGGCTTCCTGTGGCGCAACCTGGCGCAGACGCAACTGCCGGCAACCCAGCCGACCGGCACGGCTCCCGACGGTCGTCCGATCTATGCCAACCTGCAGGCCCTCGGCATCTCGAACGTTGTCGCCCTCGACAACTTCGAGGAAGGCGTCTCGAACACCTTCACCGTCTCGCTGGCCAAGAACTACGACAACGGCTTCGGCTTCAATGTCAGCTACGCACACCAGGACATCGAGAGCGTCACGCCGGGCACCAGCTCGCGCGGCATCTCGAACTACCGTGCGATCATCGACAGCGACCGGAACTTCCCTTCGGCCGGCACCTCGAACTTCCAGGTCGAGCATGCCTTCAAGATCTTCCTCGATTACGAGACCGAGCTCTTCGAAGGCCTGAACACCAAGATCGCGCTGTTCGGTGACATCCAGTCGGGCGACACCTTCAGCTACACCTTCAACACCTCGAGCTCGAACCCGCTGTTCGGCCGTCCGGGTGATGGTGAGAACCCGTTCGACAACGACCTGCTCTATGTGCCGAGCTTTGACGCCAGCGGCTTCAACGATCCGCGTGTCGTCTTCGCCTCGACCTTCGATCAGGCCGACTTCCTGCGCTTCGTCAACGAGCGTGGCATGTCCCCGGGCATCCAGCCGCGTGGCGGTGACGAAGGTCCCTGGAACCAGTTCTGGGACTTCCACTTCGAGCAGGAGCTCCCGTTCGCCAATTTCGGCATGGAGCGCTTCACCGGCAACAAGCTGAAGTTCATTCTCGACATCGAGAATGTCGGCAACTTCCTCAACGACGAGTGGGGCACCTTCAAACGCGCTCCGCGCTTCAACGCCGACAACACCGTCTCGGCTGACCTCGTGTCCGCTGCCGATGTTGCCGCCAATGGTGTCGATGGTGCGACCGCGCTGGTCGGCGACGACCCCCGCACCGTCTGCGTGCAGGCTGACGACTGCCTGTACCGCTTCAACTTCCTGGACGACGATCCGACTGGCCGTTTCGAGCCGGACCTGTCCTTCTACCAGGCCCGCATCGGCTTCCGCTACGAGTGGTAAGCTGAAACGATACCCAGTGAGTGGGTGGGGAAGGGCGGCTTCGGCCGCCCTTTTCTTTTGCCGCAAGTCCCCCGTGGCATTTCCTGCTGCAGGCGCTAAGCGGGCGGGATGCGAGACCTGCCCAAGACTTTTGACCACCTCGAAGCCGAGCCGCGCCTCTACCGCGAGCAGGAGGAAGCCGGCCTGTTCAAACCCGCAGGCGAGGGCGAGCCGTTTTCGATCGTCATCCCGCCGCCCAATGTCACCGGCAGCCTGCATGTCGGCCATGCGCTCAACAATACGCTGCAGGACATCCTGTGCCGCTACCGCCGCCGCCAGGGCCGCAAGGTCCTCTGGCAATACGGCGTCGACCATGCCGGCATCGCCACGCAGATGGTCGTCGAACGTCAGATGGCGGAGCGTCAGGAGCCGCACCGCCGCGACATCGGCCGCGAGGCCTTCGTGCAGAAGGTCTGGGAGTGGAAGGCCGAGTCAGGCGGCATGATCAAGAACCAGCTCAAGCGCTTGGGCGCGAGCTGTGACTGGTCCCGCGAGCGGTTCACCATGGATGAGGGCCTGTCGGCCGCCGTCCGAAAGGTTTTCGTGCAGCTTTACAGGGAAGGGCTGATCTACCGCGACAAGCGGCTGGTGAACTGGGACCCGAAATTCCAGACCGCCATCTCCGATCTCGAAGTCGAGAACCGGGAGGTGAACGGGAAGATGTGGCACTTCGCCTATCCGCTGGAGGATGGCGAAGTCGACGGCATCAAGGAGATCGTCATAGCGACGACGCGCCCCGAGACGATGCTCGGCGATGGCGCAGTCGCGGTGCACCCCGACGACGAGCGCTACAAGAACCTGATCGGGAAGAAGGTCCGTCTGCCAATCGTTGATCGCCTGATCCCGATCATCGCGGATGAATATCCCGACCCGGAGCTTGGCACCGGCGCGGTGAAGATCACGGGCGCGCACGACTTCAACGACTTCGAAGTCGCCAAGCGCCATGATATCCCGCTGATCGTCCTGATGGACGAGGAAGCGCGGATCATCGCAACCGAGGAAAATGGCGTACCCGAACGGTTTCACAAGCTTGACCGGTTCGAAGCGCGCGAGCGCGTCGTCAAGGAAATCGAGGAACTCGGCCTTCTCCGGGGCATCGAGGACAAGCTGATCATGCAGCCCTTCGGTGACCGCTCCGGCGTCGTCATCGAGCCGATGCTGACCGACCAGTGGTATGTCGACGCGAAGACCCTTGCGGGTCCCGCGATCGAGGCCGTGAACTCGGGCAGGACGAAATTCGTGCCGGAGAACTGGTCGAAGACCTACTTCAACTGGATGGACAATATCGAGCCTTGGTGCATCTCGCGCCAGCTTTGGTGGGGGCACCGTATCCCGGTCTGGTACGGCCCGGACGGCACGCCGTTCTGTGCCGAGGACGAGGCCGAAGCCCATCGTCTAGCGACGGAGCACTACGACGGCGAAGCGGTCGATCTCGTCCAAGACTCGGATGTTCTTGATACGTGGTTCAGCTCTGCGTTGTGGCCGTTCTCGACCCTTGGCTGGCCCGAAGACACGGAGGAGCTGCGGGAGTTCTATCCGACCGCGGTGCTTTCGACGGCTTTCGATATCATCTTCTTCTGGGTTGCCCGGATGATGATGATGGCGATGCACTTCATGGGGGAGGTGCCGTTCCGCACGGTCTATATCCACGCCCTTGTCCGGGACGAACACGGACAGAAGATGTCCAAGTCGAAAGGCAATGTCGTTGATCCGATCGAGTATATGGACGAGTTCGGCGCCGACCCGCTGCGCTTTACCCTCGCAAGCCAGGCAACCCAGGGGCGGGACCTGTCGCTATCGAAGCAACGGGTCGAGGGCTATCGGAACTTCAGGACCAAGCTCTGGAACGCCGCGCGATTCCTCCAGCTGCGCTCCGTTCCGATCACGGACGAAGAGATCGATCCCCATACGTTCGAGCTTCCCCTCAATCGCTGGATCGCCCATGAGGGCGCGAAGATGGCGGGGGAGGTGAGCCGTGCGCTTGACGATTTCCGCTTCGACGAGGCTGCGTCCGCGATTTATCAGTTCGCGTGGGGCACCTTCTGCGACTGGTATCTGGAGCTGTCGAAGCCAATCCTCGACGAGGGGGACGAGGCCGCGCAGGCCGAGACCCGCAAGGCGATGGGTGCAGCGCTCAAGACGATTCTGATCTGCCTCGAGCCGTTCATGCCGTTCGTGACGCGTGAGCTCTACCACGCGATGAACGAGGGCAAGAAAACGATCGACGACCAGCGATGGCCTGCGAGCAGCTTTGCCGATGATGGTGCGGCCGGCGAGATCGCCGCGGCCATAGCGCTGATCTCTGAAATCCGCAGTGCCCGGACGGAAGTCAACGTGCCTGTTGCGGCGAAGCTCGAACTGGTTGCCGTCGATGCCCCGGACCAGGTCAAGGCGCTGCTCGATGCCCAGGCCCCTGCAATCAAGCGGCTGGCGAGGATCGAGACGATCACCCATGCCTCCGAGCCGCCCAAGGGGTCGGTCCAGATCGTCAGCGGCGGGGTGACCTACGCCCTGCCTGTTGCAGATGTCATCGACCTCAAGGCGGAGATGGAGCGGCTCGCGAAAGCCATCGGCAAGACCGAAGGCGAGCTGAAGAAGGCGAATGGCAAGCTCTCGAACGAGCGCTTCGTCGCCAATGCTCCGGCCGAGGTGGTAGAGCAGGAGCGCGAGCGCGTGGCCGCATTCACGGCCGAGCTGGAACAGCTCCAGGCGGCCAAGGCCCGGATCGAGGCGCTTTAGGTCTTCAGTCCACTGATGTCTTTGCAGAGCCTTCTCGGCGGGGGTCGACCACGAGGTCGATCCCGCCATTGGTGAGGGCGAAGCCGTAGATGCCCGATGAGAGCGGCCGCTGGGTCACGGAATAGCCGAGCTCCTCCGCGGCTTTTGCAAGGGCATCGCCACCTTCCTCCACGATCACCGAACCCCGCGGGACCACGACATGCGGGCGCTTGATCGCTTCGCTGAGCGGTTCGCCGGTCGCCAGGTGACGCAGGAGCGGCTTGGCCACATAGCCAATGATCGCGGTGCCACCGGGACTGCCGAGCGCGGCGTAAGGTTCCCCATCGGCATCGAAAACGATCAACGGGGTCATCGAGCTCATCGGTCGCTTGCCGGGGCCGGGGGCATTGACCGCCGGGACACCGTCGACCTCGGGAATACGAGAAAAGTCCGTCAGCTGATTGTTGAGAACCATTCCCCGGACCATCATCTGGCTGCCAAACGGGAATTCCACGGTTGCCGTCATCGAGACGATGTTGCCTTCGCTGTCGCGGATCGAGAAATGGGTCGTCGAAGGGACCTCGTAGGCCGTATCGTCGATCCGGCCCTCGCGCAGCAGGTAGCCATCCGGGTTGCCGGGGGCGACCTCCTCGGCAGGCTTGTCGCCCACCAGCCTGGCCCGTTCGGAGAGATAGGTACGGCTCGTCAGTGCAAGGACGAGATCGTCGGCAGACAGCATGTCGGTGCCCATGGCCGTCGGATCACCGATGAACCGTCCACGGTCGGCATAGGCTAGCCGGCTGGCTTCGATATAGGCCAGGAGGGCGTCCTCTGGCGCGGCCCGGCCTGCCACTTCCTCGAAGATCGTGGCGATCTGGATGAGGGTAATCCCGCCTGATCCCGGCGGCGGCATCGAGCAGGTGTTGTGCGCGTAGACCACAGCGCAGACCGGCTCGCGGATTTCGGGGACGTAGGAGAGGAAGTCGTCCTTGGTCAGCGTTTCGACACCCGTCTTGCCGTTCACCCGCTCGATGATCGCATCGGCAATGCTGCCAGTGTAGAAGGCCGCAGCGCCGCCCTCGGCGATTTCGCGGATGGTTTCCGCATAAAGAGGATTGGTGACGGTTGTGCCGATCGGCTTCACCGAGCCGTCCTCGAGGAGGTAGATTTCGGTCTCCGGATCTTCCCGGAATTGCGGAAAGCGGCCGAGGGTGTCGTGAAGGCGCTGGGGCATGGGAAAACCCTCGCGTGCGAGCCGCTCGGCGGGGGCGAAGAGTTCGGCCCATTCAAGCTTCCCGTGCTGACGGTGGGCAAGGTCCATCATCGCGACGAGGCCCGGAACGCCTGTGGCGAAGCCGGACGTGACAGCCTCGTAGAAGCCCATCGGCGTGCCGTCCTCGCGGTAGAAGACGGTGGGGATGGTGGAGGCGGGTGCCGTCTCGCGTCCGTCATAGGCGATCGTCTCACCGGACGAAGCGTCGTAGAAGAGCATGAACGCACCGCCGCCAAGGCCCGAGCTCTGGGGCTCGACGAGGCCGAGAACGGCTTCGACGGCAATCGCCGCGTCGACGGCCGAGCCTCCCTTGGCGAGAATCTCGGCGCCCGCGTCGACGGCCAGCGGATGGGCTGCCGAGACGATCCACGGCACCTCGGGCAGGGGGGCGGGGAAGGGGGCGGCTGATTCGGGCTCGGCTTCCCTGCCGCAGGCGGCGAGGGCGAGAAGGAAGAGGCCGGATAAGGCGGCTCTGCGGTCCATGCTTGCTCCGGGCAATGACGCAACGCCACAACCTTGTGCATCGAACGGCGAGAGGCAAGCGATGAAGGCTGGCGCGCGCAACAGCATCACAGATGTCGCAGGGGTGAAGGTCGGCTCGGCGCGGGACGAGAACGTGCGGACCGGGGTGACGGTGCTGCTGCCGGATACGCCGATGCGCGCTGCCGTCGACGTGCGCGGGGGCGGGCCGGGAACGCGGGAGACCGATGCCCTGGCGCTCGACACGCTGGTGGACAGGATCGATGCGCTCGTTCTGTCGGGCGGTTCTGTCTACGGGCTTGGCGCCGCTGATGCAGTGGTCGCTGCCTTGGGGGCGAGGCGGCAGGGCTTTACGCTGATGTCGGATGAAAAGGTGCCGGTGGCGCCAATCGTGCCTGCGGCCATCCTTTTCGATCTCGCCAATGGCGGGGACAAGGCGTGGGGCGAGGAGCCGCCCTATCCCCGGCTGGCACGCGAGGCGCTGGCTGCGGTTTCGGAGGAGGTTGTTCCCGGTGCGGAGGGAGCTGGCGCCGGGGCGACGGCCGGAGACTATCCCGGTGGGTTGGGAACAGCGTCTTTCGTTTCCGGTGAAGGCTTCACGGTCGGTGCGCTGGCCGCGGTGAACAGCTTCGGCTCGCCTTACGTGCAGGGCACGAAACAGTTCTGGGCCGCGCCCTATGAGATTGGCGATGAGTTCGGGGGACGGGGCTTTCCGCAGAAGGCGAGGGCGATTGGCTTCCCGCCTGATACGAAGGCGGCCGCCATGGCGCGGCAGAATACGACGCTGGTGGTGGTTGCAACCGATGCCGATCTTTCCGCGCCGGACCTCAAGCGCCTTGCGGTGATGGCGCAGGACGGCCTGGCGCGGGCGCTGCGGCCTGCCCATGGACCTGCCGATGGCGATATCGTGTTTGCCCTGTCGACCTCTGCGAAGAAGGTGGACGCGCCGCTCCGGACACTGACGGAGCTGGGGAGCATCGCTGGGGACGTGGTGGCACGGGCGATCGCGCGCGGCGTTTTCGCAGCGGAGTAGGCGCGCTCACCCCGGCCCCTCTCTTTCAGGATGGAAAGGGGAGGAGCTGGGCACCCAAGCATCCAACCGGGCGCCGGGCGGCCGGCCCGCCCATGGGAGGGGCCTGCGGCGCGTGCAATCAAAAATGGTAGCCCCTACAGGATTCGAACCTGTGACCATTCGCTTAGAAGGCGAGTGCTCTATCCAGCTGAGCTAAGGGGCCTCTTCGCGCCGACATAGCATGGCTCGCCGGTGCGGGAAGGATTAGTGCGTCCAGGGCTTGCGGCGGTTGGTGGTGAAGTTGTCGCTATAGGCCTTGAGGGTGCGTTTGCCGGAGGTCGGTTCGATCACCCGGTGCGGGATGCCGTGCTCCTTGGCGTAGGCGACGGCCTGCTCCTTGGTGTCGAAGCGCAGAAGGACCTGGCCCGCCTGCATGTCCCCGGAGCTGGTCCAGCCCATCAGCGGATCGAGGCGTTTGGCATATTCCTGCTCGAACTCCAGCACCCAGTCCTCGGCCTTGGCTTTGCCGGACTGCATGGCGGTGCGGGAGGGTTTGTAGATGCGCGCGAACATGGCGGGGTTGATGGGGCAGGAAGGCGATTTTCGCAAGAGCTTCGTTGTCGTGTCTCACGCCCAGTGGGTGGCGCCTCCGACGGGGCGGCCTGACCGGCCGGAGCGCGGTCGCGCTCTTGGGCGCTGGGTATGTTGCTCTGAGGGTCGCCCCATTACCCCCAGCCCCTCTCCCCCGGGGAGAGGGGAGTAGCGGCAAAGCCGCTCGGACGTCGTCCGCCCCGTCGGAGGCGCCACGCGCCGTGAGACAAAACAGACCCGACATCTCCGGAGAAAATGGTCGGGGCGGCAGGATTCGAACCTGCGACCCTCTGCTCCCAAAGCAGATGCGCTACCAGGCTGCGCTACGCCCCGACGGATGGCTCCCCTAGAGAAGGAAAAGCCGTCGCGCAATCAGGCGTTTTCGAGAAGTGCCGCGAGACGTTCCTGGCGCGCCTGGCAGGCCCGGCGGACGCGGGCGGCGACCAGGCCGGAGAGCATGCCTGCGTCGATGACCACATGATCGTCGTAACGGCAGTAGTCTTCGGCGAGCCAGGTGGCGACCATGGTGCGGGCAACCCGCTTCACCGGCCCGCCACATTCCTCGGTCTTGATGACGCGGTTGTCGGGATCCACGCGAAGCACGTCGATCGTCCAGGTCCCTGCGGGAAAGGGACCGATCCTGAGCGGGACGCTGATGTCATCTCCCTCGCGCATGATCCGGCCACGGAACCGCGAGAGGTCGATGCCGCCCGGCTCGACCTCCGCAAAAGTGTCATAGCAAATCAGGTGATCCCAGAGGGTGTCAGCCGGGACGTTGATGGTCCGGCTGACATGGACCGTCTTCACCGTGCGCTCTGGTAGATCGGGCGCCCGCCTGCCGCCACGGCGTCGCGGGCCGGGGCGTTCTGGCCGAGCCGGTCGCGGTAGACCCAGATATTGGTCATCACGACGTCGACGAAGTGGCGCGCTTCCTTGTTCGGGACGCTTTCGAGCATCAGGAGTTGGTCGGCGATCCCCGAGCTGGCCTTCCAGCGGCGGAAATTGCCGGGGCCCCAGTTGTAGCTGAGCGCCATCTCGAAGAGGTCGCCTTCGCCCTTGTTATACTCCGTGAGCAGCATTTCGACATAGGACTGGCCAAGCTGCATGTTGTAGCCGGGATCGTACAGCTTCTTCGATGCGCGGCTGCCGCGACGGGCGAGGGCACGGTCGCCGGTGATGTAGCTGGCCGTGCGCGGCATGAGCTGCATGAGGCCCGCCGCCCCCACGCGGCTTTCCGCATGGGTCATGAATTTGGATTCTTGGCGGATGAGGCCGAACAGAACCGCCTGGTCGATCTTGAAGCCGCCATTGGGCTTGAGATCCTCCGGAACCGGATAGAGCGCGGGCCAGAGTGTACGGTCGCCGGTTTCACGGATGTTCATGGCTTCGGCGATGTGGACCTGCGCCGAGTGGGCATTGATGCGGCCTGCAAGGGCGAGAAGGGCCGCGTCATCCGTCGGCTTCAGCTCGCCATGGGCGTAGCGCAGCTCGATCGAGGCTTCCTGGTACTTCCCGACCTCGGCGAGCGCGATGGCGCGGGAGAGACGCGGGCTCTTGTCGAGGAGCATGTCGAGCTGCCCGTCATCAAGAGCGATCGGCGACCAGTCTATACCCGAGCCGCGGCCCAGCTGGGCGAGGGCGAGCTGGCCGTAAAGGGTCAGCGGATAGTCGCTGGCAATGTCGAGATAGAGCGTCGCCTCTTCACCCCGGCCCGTGGCGAGCGCGGAGCGGGCAGCCCAGAACGCGGCGGCGGCGCGGAGCGAGCTTTCCTGGTGCGGCTCGTCCGCCATCGCGGAATGGTAGCGGAAGGCTTTCTCGTAATTGCCCTGACGCCACGCAATCAGCCCTGCGGTCCACTGCGCCATGACGGCCGAGCCGCCCGAGCGGTCGGCGGCCTTCTCGGCGAGGCGCCGGGCCTCGGTGAGCTTGCCGTTGACGTAGTAGCTCTCGGCGATCCAGCCGCGGATGCGGTCGGTCTGGCGCGAGGTCAGCAGGTTAAACTGGCGCGGGTCGTTTATGTAGTTGAGGGCCTGGGTCGGGCGGTCCTTGGCGAGGAGGTAACGTACGCGCCCTTCGATCCGCGAGACCTGGCGCCTGCGGCTCTCGCCCTGCCGGCGGTAGTCTTCTTCGAGGGCAGGGTTGAGGTCGACGCCGGTCGCAGTGCGCCAGCGGCGGCTGACCGGCTTTTGTGGCCATGCACCCTTGGGACGGCGCTTCAGCGCGAGGCGGTAGACCGGGGCGGCGTTCGGATGGTCGGCATAGCTCGAAAGCCAGCGCGACAGCTCCGTATACGAACTGCGATACGCCGTCGGGTGCATGTAACGCTGCTCGAAGACGTAGCCGAGAAGGATCGGGTTCTCGACCTTCTTGATGAGGGCATCGGCGTCGGACATCTTGCCGGCTTCCTGCAGCATGAAGATGTCGCGGTAGCGCCTCTCGTCAGCCGGCGTGAGGACGTCCGGCTCGGCGGCGGTGGCGATGCCTGCGATCAGCGCAAGCCCTGCAAGTACGAAGCGAAACACCTGAGTTTCTCTCCAATTGGCGGTCCAGCCCCCCACCATAGAAGCAGAAGATTAGGACCGCGTTTCGTTAAGCTTCGCTTGCGCTTTCAGAAGGTCCTGCCAGGCCCAGCGTTTTTGCGCCGGCTGGCGCAGGAGGAAGGCCGGGTGGAAGATCGGCAGCGCCGGGATCGGCGCTAATCCCTCAAGCTCGATCTCCCGCCAGACACCCCGCGCACGCGTGATCTTCGGCGCATCCGGGAACAGGGCCTTGGTTGGCACAATGCCCGCTAGGAAGACGAGTTTCGGCTTGGAAAGGGCGATGAAGCGCTTGGCGAAAGGCAGGCAGACAGCGACTTCGGAGGTGGTCGGGTTCCGGTTGCCCGGCGGCCGCCAGTAGACCGCGTTGGTGATGCAGGCAGCCTGCTGGTCGCCTTCGGGCACGCGGGACACGCCGATGGCGGCGAGCATCCGGTCGAGGAGTTGGCCCGAGCGGCCGACGAAGGGCTTGCCCTGCCGGTCTTCCTCGCGCCCCGGAGCCTCGCCCATGACGAGGATGTCGGCGCCGAGAACGCCGTCATGGACGACCGCGCCGCGCGCGCTCTCGTGAAGCGGGCAGCCGGTGAATTCCCGGATGGCCTCGGTGAGGTCTTCGAGCGTCGTGCAGCTTGCGGCGAGCTGCTCGGCCTGGGCGAGTGCTTCCTCAAGGCCCGCGGAGACGCCCGTCGGCTTCACCTTTGGTTTCGGCGTGTCAGGCCTGGGCGGCGGGCGAAGGGTTTTCGCAGCAGCCTCGTCCCATCCCCACAGGCCGCCCGGCGTGTCCGCCTCCGCCGTGGTCACGCCGGCATCACGGTAGAATTCAAGGATTGCAAGGGCCTCGGGCGAGGCGGGTGCGGCTGCCATGGCCCCGGTTTGCCGAAGCGGGCGCGGAACCTCAACGCCTCTGCGCTGTCCCAGCACATGGATTTTTCCGATGGCGCAGTGCATTGGCTTTTCTGAAACGCAGGCGTCATATGTGCGCTGCAAAAGAAACAACACTGTGGGTTGAGGATGTACGACGATACGCCGGTAGAACGTGAGAGCATGGAATTCGACGTGGTCATCGTCGGGGCAGGTCCGGCGGGCCTCTCGGCGGCGATCCGGCTGAAGCAGCTCGAGGCCGAACGCGGCCAGGAAATCTCGGTCGTGGTGGTCGAGAAGGGTTCGGAAGTCGGCGCGCACATCCTTTCAGGTGCCGTGCTTGATCCCCGTGCCCTCGACGAACTGCTGCCCGACTGGCGCGAGGAGGATGACTGCCCGATCGACACGCCGGTGACCTCGGAGCAGTTCCTCTATCTCGGCCCGTCAGGCTCGATCCCGCTACCGAACTTCGGCCTGCCCAAAATGCTCAAGAACCACGGATGCTATGTGGTCTCGATGGGCAATGTCTGCCGCTGGCTGGCGGAGAAAGCCGAGGCAATGGGCGTCGAGGTCTATCCGATGATGGCCGCGAGCCGCACGGTGCGGAGCGACGACGGCACCGTGCAAGGCGTGATCGTCGGCGAGGTCGGGATCGGCAGGGATGGCCGCAAGAAGGACACCTATGAGCCGGGCATGGAACTGCGCGGCAAATACGTCCTGTTCGCAGAAGGCGCACGCGGTTCCCTATCCAAGCAGCTGATCGCGGAGTTCGGTCTCGACAAGGATGTCGAGCCGCAGAAATACGGTCTCGGCATCAAGGAACTCTGGAAGGTCCCGGACGAGAAGTTCAAGAAGGGCTTCGTCCAGCACACTTTCGGTTGGCCGCTGAAGAACGACACGGGCGGCGGCTCGTGGATGTACCATTTCGGCGACAATTACGTCTCTGTCGGCTTCGTGACGCACCTCAATTACAAGAACCCGTATCTTTCTCCGTATGAGGAGTTCCAGCGTTTCAAGACGCACCCGGAGGTTCGCCAGTATCTCGAGGGCGGAGAGCGCGTCGCCTATGGCGCGCGGGCCATCACCGAAGGTGGCTTCCAGTCCGTCCCGAAGCTGACCTTTCCGGGGGGCGCGCTGATCGGCTGCTCGGCAGGCTTCGTCAATGTCCCGCGCATCAAGGGCAACCACAACGCGATGAAGACCGGCATGATGGCTGCGGAAGCGGCCTTCGAGGCCGTCCAGGCGGGGCGCGAGGGCGACGAGCTGCTCGAGTACCAGGACCGCTACAACAACTCGTGGGTCCGTGAGGAACTGCGCCTTGTACGGAACGCCAAGCCGCTTTGGTCCAAGTTCGGCACGATCCTCGGCGCAATCGCGCTGTCAGGCTTCGACATCTGGACCAACGTCCTGACGCGCGGCTTCTCGTTCTTCGGCGTCATGAAGCATGGCAAGACGGATGCGGAATGCACCGAGCCTGCCTCGAAACACAAGCCGATCGAATATCCGAAGCCGGACGGTGTCCTCACCTTCGACCGGCTGACTAATGTCAGCTACAGCTTCACCAACCACGAAGAAGACCAGCCGCTCCACCTCCGCCTCAAGGACGAGACCATTCCGCTGAAGCTCGAGTTGCCGGTCTATGCGGGACCGTCGCAGCGCTACTGCCCGGCGGGTGTCTACGAGTATGTCGAGGACGGAGGAAAGACGCGGTTCCAGATCAACGCGCAGAACTGCGTCCACTGCAAGACCTGTGACATCAAGGACCCGGCGCAGAACATCGTCTGGCACACGCCCGAAGGCGGCGGTGGCCCCAACTACCCGAACATGTAATGATAAAAAGGCCCGCTCGCGCGGGCCTTGGTCTTTGGAGAGGCCGTAGCGGTCTCAGGCCGCCTGCTTCCTCTTGCGGCTGCGTGCCCAAAGCCCGGCTGCGACCGGAGCGAAGAGGATGGCACCTGCCGGGATCGGCACGGCGCTCGGATCCGTCGCGGCGGTGGCGAAGGCATCGCCCGTCATGAATTCCGTCGAGCCAAGCAGGTCCGTCAGAGCCGCAATGGCGACTGAGTCGAAATTGATGATCAGAGGCAGGTCATTGATCGCGTCAAACGGATCGCTGACCGGCGACCGCGTCGTCGGGGTGAAGTTGAAGAGCAGGGCCTGGGTCACGTCCGTGCCCAGCGAATCCTCGACATCACCGTAGACTTCACCCGCGCCCAGGTCGAACGTGAAATTGGTCAGCTCGATGAAGGTCGACGGATCGCCCGAGGCTTCGAGGCGCGCGCCGCCCGAGTGCTCGATGGTCCCGCTGAGGTCGTCATTGAGCGTGCCGCCGGTGATGCGGAACTCGTAAACCGGCTGGCCATTGCCTGCGAAGCTTACCTTGGCCCCTTCGACGGCCTTTGCCGTCAGATTGTTGTCCTCGACATCGAAGACGACGGTCACGGTCGTCTCACCGTTCTTGATCGCTGCGGCATTGGCGGTCGCGAAAAGGGCAGCGCCCATCGCTGCGGCCGTCAGAAGCTTGCGGATGAAGGATCTCCTCAAACTACTGATCAAAATTGATCAGTCCGGGGACACGGTGGCTGAAGGAAGGTTCGCCTTGGGTTCGATCACGCCAACGTTTCTGACGCAGGCGTGAACAGATAGATGAATCAGAAACTTAGGCCGGGAAGTTCCGTGGAGCAGCACAACCTCCTGCCTCGACCGCCATGCCTGTTGTCCGGGCATTGTGGCCCTTGACTTTGCGCCCGCAGAGCGTAGCTCAGGGTCTCTCCCGACAAGCCGGAAGCCTTACCATCCCCACCGGGGAACGAGGGCGGCTGTCAGCAAAACAATGAGCGAAGAAGGCCGATGCCGAAGTCGAAGAACCGCCGCAAGCCGAAGTCCAACCGGGTCGCCGGTACGGGTGCGCAAGCCAGCCTGCGAACCGAAACCGTCGAAGGCGGTGCCGAGAGCAACCGCTCCGAGCGCGCCGAAGCCCCGCTGAAGAAGAAAAAGGTCGGCCCGGTCGAGTTCTTTCGGCAGGTCATTGCCGAGGGGCGAAAGGTGACCTGGACCAGCCGTGGGGAGGTCATTGTCTCGACGATCATGGTTCTGATCATGGTCACGATCATGAGCCTGTTCTTCTTTGCCGTTGACCAAGTCCTGCGCTGGATCATCCCGATGATCCTGTCGCTGAATCTGTTCTAAGGATCCGCCCATGTCCGAAGCGAAATGGTACATCGTCCACGCTTATTCGAACTTCGAGAAGAAGGTCGCCGAAGCGATCAAGGCTTCTGCCGAAGAGAAGGGCCTTGGCGATCTGATCGAGGAAGTCCTCGTCCCGACCGAAGAGGTCGTCGAGGTGCGCCGTGGCCGCAAGGTCAACACGGAGCGGCGCTATTTCCCCGGCTATGTCCTCGTGAAGATGGTCCTCAACGACCAGACCTTCCACGTCGTGAACGAGACCAACAAGGTCACGGGCTTCCTTGGTTCGGGCAAGAAACCCCTCCCGATCAGCCAGAAGGAGGTCGATCGTATCCTCGGCACGATGGAAGAGAGCGAGCAGGCTCCGGTCATGCCGTCGGTCATCTATGATGTCGGCGAGACGGTGAAGGTCATCGACGGTCCCTTCGCGTCCTTCTCGGGCGTCGTCGAGGATGTCGACCAAGAGAATGCGCGCCTCAAGGTCTCGGTCTCGATCTTTGGCCGGGCCACGCCGGTGGAGCTGGAATACCACCAGGTCGACAAGGAGGGCTGACCGGTCTTCAGCGTTCCTTATCGAGAAGGCCGGCGTCCTCGCCGGCTTTTTTCTTGCGTCGGCCCATGGAAAAAGCCCCGGAGGTTCCGGGGCTTTTCTCGTTTCGTCCGCCGCCCGACGGTCAGGCCGGTTTGCAGGTCACGCCTTCGAGGCTGACGGTCATCCCGTCGTCTCGGCGCGAGAGGATGCAGGCGTCGCCGTCTCGCTTGATGTCGAACACCATCGGCACGACGGTGCTGCGGCTCTCCATGGGCCCCGGCGGGGGCGGAAGCACCACGAGCTGCGGCACGTCGCGCGGGTCGCCTTCGCCGAGCGTGACCGAAGCACGGCCTAGCGCGGAGGCAAGCTGCGCCTTCACACTGTCCATGTCCGTGTCTTCCGCGAAGACGGCGTAGCGCTCGCCTCCGCCAAGGGACGCACAGGCCGACGCCATCGTCATGGCGAGGGCTGCGCAGGGGAAAGCTTTGAGGAACGTCCGCATCAGAGGTGACCCTTCGGCAGGCGCATGTCGCGGTTCTCTTCCATCAGCCTGATCGGCCTGCGGATCACCCGGTCACGCTTGTTCTGTGTCTCGAAGCTGCTCTGCGCGACCGAGGATGCACCGCTGCCCGCCGGGCAGCTCAGATTGGTCCGGTAGTGCAGCGCGGCGGCGAGCAACGGCTCGTTCTGGTCGCCAAGCGCGAAGGCGAGATCGTCCGCCACCGTGCAGCCGGGGAGGCGCGCGCCGAAGGAGAAGCTGTTGTCGTCCGGCACGAAGCCGTCGGCATAGTCACCGAAGCCCTTGTCGTTCACGCCCTGGAACTGGATCGTGTAATAGGTCAGCCCGCAATTGTCGGTGGGGTAGAAGCCGTAAGGCTTGCCGCAGGTGATGTCGCCGATGAGGATGACATCGACATCGATGCCGGTCAGGCCATTGATGACTGCCTCCGATGCCGAGCACGTCCCGCCCGTCGACAGGATGAAGACGCGGTCGAGGTCGAGGGTGGGCAGCGGCACGCCTGCGACCGTCGAGAAGCCGACAGTCGTGTCGTAGAACGGGACGGGGGCGTTAAACTCGCCGGTCACCGGGTTGTTCGGGCCTGCATTCGCGTTGAACTGCAGCCGCTCGAAGTTCCGGCCTGATGTCTTCCCGGACCCGGCGATCATGTAGCTGAGCTGCGACGCCACGGCGAGGAGACCGCCACCATTGTAGCGCAGGTCGAGCACGAGGTCGGAGACGCCAGCGTTCGACATGGCCTGGATGGCGTCGACGATCTCCTGCTCCGATGCGAAGGGGCTGAACGTGTTGAAGATGATATAGCCGACATCACCCGTCGCCGTGTTGATGACCTGGGTGTCGAAGACCGGCTTGCGCGAGACGTCCGCGGAAACGATCGTCACGGTCCGCGTGGTCGAGGCGCCCTCATCCTGGACGAGGAAGGTGTGCGTCTCGCCGGCGGTGGCCGGGAACAGGCCCGCGTTCAGCGTATCGATCTCCGCCTGGGTCGAGCCGCCACTGACGAGGTCGACGCCGTCCACTTCGAGGATGCGCGTCCCGCGAAGGAACTGCTGCTGGCCGTTGACGATCTCCGAAGCCGGGGTGTTGGGGTCGGCGTAGCGGATGCGGTAATCGCGCGGGACCGAATTGCGGATCGCGGCGAGGCTGAAACCATAACCTGCGGTGCCGGCGGAGTTCCGTGCGGCCAGGAAGTCCTCGGTGGATTCGGAGAAATGGAAGTCGTCCTTCTCTTCGCCGGAGGGGGTGATTTCGGTCGTCTTCAGGAGATTGAAGTAGGCGACCCGGTCGGTGAAGGTCCGGGGGTCACGGTCGGTGACCTCGTCATTCCAGAGATAGGTCTCCTCGGTCCATGAACGCAGCCAGAAATTCTCGATCGTGGTGGAGCCTGCGACGTCGGGATAGGGGTTGCCCTCGATATCGACACCTGTCCTGACGACCTCGCAGCGGTCCTTGAAGGTGCTGGCCGGCTCGTAGGTGCCCGGCGTCCAGTCTGGCTCGTTGTTCGAGCTACCGCCCCCGCCGCCTCCGGAACCGCCCCCACCGCTCGGGGGAGGGGTAAAGCCGCCGCCGCTATTTCCGCCGCCACCGCCCGAACAGGCGGCCACGAGGCCAAAGAGTGTCGCAGCTGCCAGACGCGCAGCCATCATTGTTTTTGTCATGGAGAATACCCTGCCCGCATAAGATGGCAGGAATAAAGCGGATCTAGCCATTTTAATGCAACATTAACCTGACGCACGGGCCGGGTTTCGCAGGATTATCCCGCCTTCATGGCGTATGGGCCACAGGTGCAATGGGCCACGGATGCTCTGGGCGGGGGCAAAGAAAACGGGCCCCGAAGGGCCCGCAGTCAGTGTCTGAAGTTTGGTGGGGGTGAGCGCGGTTAGGCCGCGCCTTTTTCTTCCGCCGGGTCGCGGAGCACATAGCCGCGGCCCCAGACGGTTTCGATGTAATGCTCGCCATCGGTGGCAGCGGAGAGCTTCTTGCGGAGCTTGCAGATGAAGACGTCGATGATCTTCAGCTCCGGCTCGTCCATGCCCCCGTAAAGGTGGTTCAGGAACATTTCCTTTGTCAGCGTGGTGCCTTTGCGGAGCGAGAGGAGCTCCAGCATCTGGTACTCTTTGCCGGTGAGGTGAACGCGCTGGCCGGCGACTTCGACGGTCTTGGCGTCGAGGTTTACCGAAAGGGCGCCAGTATTGATGATCGACTGCGAGTGGCCTTTCGAGCGGCGCACGATCGCGTGGATCCGGGCGACGAGCTCGTCCTTGTGGAACGGCTTGGTCATGTAGTCGTCAGCGCCGAAGCCAAGGCCGCGGACCTTGTTTTCGGTGTCGCCAAGACCCGTGAGGATCAGGATCGGCGTGCCGACTTTCGCGACACGGAGCTGCTTCAGAACGTCAAAACCCGTCATGTCCGGCAGGTTCAGGTCGAGCAGGATGATGTCGTAGTCGTAGAGCTTGCCGAGATCGACACCCTCTTCGCCGAGATCGGTCGTATACACATTAAAGCCGTCCGACTTCAGCATCAGCTCGATCGACTGAGCGGTGGCGCCATCGTCCTCGATCAGCAGAACCCGCATGGAAAACTCCTCGTTCGTTTGCCCCCGGCCACTCAGCGCGCGACCCCTGTGAAGCTTTTGTTCAGGCTAACAAGAATTTACTTTCATAAAGATTAACGGGCACGGAGGTCCGTCCACCGCCTGCACGCAAGGGTGAGTCTAACGGCGCTTCGATTCCCGCGTAAAGCGTTAACTTATCCGATGCGGGATGAGATTCCCGTCAGAGAATCAGCTATTTCTTGCGGAAGCGATCGAGGCTGACCACGTCGGCCCCACCCGTGGGGGGTGTATCCTCCGGGGGCGTTGGATCGTCGTCCGGGCCGTCATCGACAGCTTCATCGTCGCTCTCGCCGACCTCGACAGATTGAAACTGAAGGACAAAATTTGCCGATGGATCGGCGAATTGGGTAATAGCGGCGAAAGGGATCACGATCCGCTCCGGCACGCCCTTGAACTGCAGCGTGACGGCGAATTTGTCCTCGTCGACATCAAGGTCGTCGAACTGGTGCTGCAGGACGATCGTCATGCGCTCGGGATATTGCGTACGCAGACGTTCGGCCAGCTGGACGCCGCGGTGCTCTGTCTCGAATTCGATATAGAAGTGATGCTCGCCGGGTAGGTCACCCAGCTCCGACGTGATGTTCAGCACGTCGCGCACGACGCCGCGCATCGCATTTTGCGTCAGCCAAGCGTAGTCGAGTTCCGTCGTGTCATCCATTTGCGGCCCCCTAGGCGCTTCCGCGCGCATTGTCACGGGATAGCGCAGGCAGTTTTGCCATCAAGACCCTGAGAACAGCGGGGAGTTCCGCCTGCGGCGACTCGAGCGGAACCTGTGCCGTCTCGCGGCTGAGCGGAAGGCGGTCGAGGATCTCGAGGTCGAGCTCGGCGAGGAGACCCTCATCGAGGTCATCGCCCAGAGGGCCGCCGGTCATGTTGAGCACAACGCCCAAGACCGGCGCGCCAACCTTGCGAAAGAGCTCCGCGCCGCGGCGGACATCGGCAGTGGCGAGCGGAGAGGGCGTGGCGACGAGGATCGCCGCGTCGAGCTTGAGCCGCTGCACCATGGAAAGGTGGGCATCGCCCGTTCCCGGCGGGGTATCAACGACGAGGACGTCGAGATCGCCCCAGCCGCTGTCGTCGATCATCTGCCGCGCGGCGTTCATCACCATGGGCCCGCGCCAGGCGACGGCCTTGCGCTCATCGACCATGTAGCCAATCGAGACGAGTTTCAGCCCGGCGACTTCGGCAGGGACGATCTTGCCGTCTTCGGAACGCAGCTTCTCGCCAGAAGGAAAGAGAACGGGCAGGGACGGGCCGTGGATGTCGAGGTCGAGAAGGCCTACCTTGAGGCCCTGATCGCGGAGGCTGAGGGCAAGATTGGCCGCAACCGTGCTTTTCCCCACACCGCCCTTGCCGGAAGCGACCGCGACCACTGCGCGCACGCCTTCGGGCCGCTGGGGTTCGGGACGCTGGGCGGGCCTGCTGCCGAGGTGCAGGGGATCCGCATGCCCGCCCGCGGGCTTGGGAGCCGGGGCCGGCGTCGGCGCGCCACCGCCATGGGCGGTGCGCACCACGGTCACGCGATCAAGGCCCGCTGCGGCCTTCAGCCGTTCGGACAGCGCGCCTTCGTCGATTTCAGCCGCATCTTGAAGGATCACCGACGCGGCCATCCGGTCATCGAGGCTGCGGATCGTCACCTCGCCCGACAAGCCTTCGGCGGACAGGATCTTCCGCAAGGCGGCCTCCGCCCGGCCCTTTTTCGCAGCTTCTCGCATGCGCCGCATCATCGCGCCCACTGGCTCCCGTCATTGCACAGTCTTTTCAACGCCACATATACCTCTCAACCCATAGACACACATTTTCACCGGGGTCGCTCATCACATCAGGGCTGGCCCCCTTCAGCACGGCGGATCGATGCCCTGGACTGATAAGCCTTCGAACGGCTCAAACAATCCCGGCCCTTGGGGCCGACCACAAAATAATGGCGGCGGCGGAGGCCAAGGCGGCTCCGGCGGAGGCCGCGGCGGACGGGGGCAGGGCACGCCCGACCTCGAAGAGCTGCTGCGCTCGGGCCGCGAACGCTTCGGCAAGGGCCGCGGTGGCGGCGGGACCGGCGGCGGCGGAGGCGCGGGCTTCCAGATGCCTTCGGGACAGGTGCTCGGCATCTTCGTCATCGGCCTCCTGGCGCTGTGGCTGTTCTCGGGCATCTACCAGGTGCAGCCGGGCGCGCGGGGGGTCGTGACGACCTTCGGCAAGTTCACGAGCCTGTCCGGTCCGGGCCTCAACTGGCACATCCCGTTCCCGGTGCAGAGCGTGACCATCGTCGACACCGAAGGCGACCGTGACGTCTCGATTGGCGGCCGGTCGAACAAGGTCTCGATGCTGACCTCTGACCTCAACATCGTCGATGTGACCCTGGACGTGAACTACCAGGTCAAGGACGATGGCGGCTGGAGTCCGGGCTCCGAAGAGCTGCCGAACGCCGCGAAGATCGTCTTCAACATCGAGGATCCTCAGGGCACGGTGAAAAGCGCTGCCGAGGCGGCCCTCCGCGAAGTCGTCGGCGCGAACGAGTTCGGCCCGATCGTCTCCCGCGGCCGTGCCATCGTGAACGAGCGCACCGCCGAGATCCTTCAGCAGACCCTTGACAGCTATGACAGCGGTATCCGGGTGATCCGGGTCAACTTCGGAGAGGCGAGCCCGCCGGTGGAAGTCATTCCGGCCCAACGGGACGTGATCGACGCAACCTCCCAGGCCGAGCGCGACGTCAACGTGGCGCAGGGTTATGCCAACCAGGTTGTTCCGCGTGCAGAAGGTGAGGCCCGGCAAAAAGTCCTCCAGGCTGAAGCCTATGCCTCCCGCGTCGTGGCCGAAGCCCGCGGTGACGCTTCGCGCTTCACGTCCATTCTCGAAGAATACTCCAAGGCCCCCGAAGTGACGCGCCAGCGGATGTATCTCGAGACCATGGAAAGCATCCTTGGTGACATGAACAAGGTGCTGATCGACGATGAGGCCGGCGGGACGCTTCCCTACCTCAACCTCAACGAGATCGCCCGTGAAGGGCAGCGCTCGCGGACAAGCAACAACGCGACGGGAGGCCAGCAATGAACCGTATCCTGACCGTGATCGTAGCGCTCGCCGTTATCGCGGGGATCGCCGCGTCGTTCTTTTTCTTCACGGTGCGTGAGGACCAGCAGGCCATCGTCCTTCAATTCGGTGACCCGGTCGCGCAAGTGGACAGCGAAGACGCTGGTCTGCACACGAAGCTTCCGTGGCAGAATGTCGTCAAGTTCGACGCCAAGAACCTCAACTACGACGCTGACCCGGTGGAGGTCATCGTGGCGAACGAGGAGCGCCTGCTCGTCGATGCATTCGTCCGATACCGGATCGCTGACCAGCTTCTCTACTTCCAGCGCCTGTCCGGCGGCTCGGACGATGCCGTTGCCATGCGCAACCGCTTCAACAGCAGGATCGGTGCGGTCCTGAACGAAGCGATCAGGCAGGTGCTCGGTGAGGTCCAGATCAAGGACATCATCACCGAACGCCGCGGCGAGCTGATGGCGGCTATCCAGAAAGCCGTGGCCGAAGAGGCCCGTCAGCTCGGTGTCGAGATCATCGACGTGCGTATCCGCCAGGCCGACTTCCCCGAGGAGAACGCCCAGAACGTCTATGCACGGATGAGTTCGGACTACAACCAGCAGGCCCAGCGCATCCGCGCCGACGGCGAGCGCCGTGCCCGCGAGATCCGCGCCGCTGCCGACAAGCAGGCGGTCCAGATCATTGCCCAGGCCGATGAAGAGAGCCAGCGCATCCGCGGTGCCGCCGACGCCGAGCGGAACGCGATCTTCGCCGATGCCTATACGCGGGATCCGGAGTTCTTCGCCTTCTACCGCTCACTGACGGCATACGAAAAGGCGCTGCAGGACGGCGAGACGACGATCATCCTGTCGCCGGAATCGGAGTTCTTCCGCTACTTCAACAGCCAGCGCGGGCAGTAGGCTCGAGCTGACAGGATGGAAAAGGGCGCCCTTCGGAGCGCCCTTTTTGTTGCTCCCCTCTCCCGGCCGGTGAGAAGAGGGGCCGGAGTGAGGGAACACTGCCCAGAAAACCGGTTGTCAGCCGAGAAACTCAGCGGGTGAGAAACCCCTCACCCGAAATCAATAGACTTCGACCTCTTCCGCATGGGGAGAGGTGAGCTAAGCCGGAGCGGTCGTGACCTTCCTGAGAACGCTGAGATAGCCCGGTGCGATCTCGGTTTCTTCGAGGAGGCCCTTTTCCTTCAGCATCCGGTGCGCTGCCGGCAGGCGGAAGCAGGGGACATACATCATCGCGTGGTGCTCGGCGTGGTAGTGCACCCAGTAAGGGGCGAACAGCACCCGCTCTATGAAGTTGGCTTTCGTGGTCCGGGCCTGGGTCAGCGGGTTCGAGTGGTCCGTCTCGACACATGCATGCTCGGCAATGTTCCTGATCCGCGTCGCCAGCGGGTTCCAGGTCGCCAGCGGCAGCAGCCAGCAGGTGAAGTAAAGAATGCCGTGGCCCGAGAGGGTCAGCACGGCGAACATGCCGGTGTTCACGGCAAGGAACCTGAGGACCGCCGACCGCGCTGCGATGGTCTCGGCCCCCGGCAGGTTGGCAAGCTCCGGATTGAAGAAAGCCCGAATGGCGAAAAGCCGCTGCTTGACGAAAGTCTGGCCTGTCAGGTCGCGCAGGATCTTTCGCCGCATGGATGCCTTGGTCGTCGGGAAGGGCGCGGCAAGGGGCAGGTCAGGGTCCTTGTCGGTCTGGACATGGCGATGGTGGCTCAAGTGATAGGGGCGGTAGAAATCGAGATCCGTCCCGACCGGCGCCGAAGCCAGCCACTGACCCATGAAATCGTTGAGCTTCTTGTTACGGTGAAGAAGCCCGTGCGCCGCTTCGTGCATCAGGATGGCAAGGCCGAGCTGGCGATTCCCGATCACCATCACCGCCAAGAGCAACACCACCGGATTGTGTCCCGTCAAACTCACAGCCGCCATGGAGAGGCCGATCACGGCCCAGGCATTAAGCACCAGGGCAGGGCCCTGCCATGTGACGGGCGCAATCAGTTTCTCCCACTCTTCGGGGCTGAAAACCTCGCGCGGTTTGAAGGTCCTGGCGGTCATGACAAGCATTATACCACATCAGGTGAAACGGAACTGAACCCGTCCTATCGTTCACGTTCCGTCCGGGCGATAGGATTTCAGGCGAGAGACACCCTTGCGGCACCGTTCTTCCTTGCACCGTGGGCCTGCGCCGCTAGAAGGCGCCCATGGCCGAATCCTCGTTTCTCCTCGACTATCTCCCGATCATCATCTTCTTGGGGCTCGCCTTGGTGCTCGGCGGTGTTTTTCTAGCGATCCCGCTGGCCGTCGCGCCGTCTCACCCGGACCTCCAGAAGAACTCGACCTATGAGTGCGGCTTCGAGCCCTTCGAAGATGCGCGGATGAAGTTCGACGTGCAGTTCTACATCGTCGCGATCCTGTTCATCATCGTCGACCTCGACGTGGCTTTCCTGTTCCCTTGGGCGGTGACGCTGTTCAACCCCGAGCTTGGTCTCGACCGCGACTTCCAGATCTTCGCCTTCTGGTCGATGTTCGTGTTCCTCGCGGTCTTCTTCATCGGGTTCCTTTACGAATGGAAGAAAGGGGCGCTGGAGTGGCGCTGAAGCGCCCCAGGGCCGCTTTGTCCCATCCCGGCCATGCGCCGGAGTTCCTAATCTCTCTGTGAAAAGAGGACGCGTTTCGTGGCTGACGACACCAAACTGAAAACCAAGCCGGGAACGGCGACGAAGATCGAAACGATCACCCCGCCGAGCGACAACCCGCTGCAGGCGATGCCGAAGCCGAGACCGCTCACGCCTTCCGACCTGCCTTATGGCACGGCAGGGCGCGCGGATGTCGTGGGCTACGACCCCAAGGCTGAAGACCCTTTCTTCAAGCATGTGAATGCCGAGCTCGCGGATAAGGGCTTCTTCACGGCGCCGGCGGATGCCGTCATCAACTGGGCCCGGACGGGCTCGCTCATGTGGATGACCTTCGGTCTCGCATGCTGTGCGGTCGAGATGATGCAGGCCTCGATGCCCCGCTACGACATGGAGCGGTTCGGCATGGCGCCGCGTGCCTCCCCGCGCCAGTCGGACCTGATGATCGTCGCGGGCACGCTGACCAACAAGATGGCTCCGGCTCTGCGCAAGGTCTACGACCAGATGCCCGAGCCGCGTTACGTCCTGTCGATGGGCAGCTGCGCCAATGGCGGCGGCTATTACCATTACAGCTACTCCGTCGTGCGCGGGTGTGACCGCATCGTGCCGGTGGACGTCTATGTCCCGGGCTGCCCCCCCTGCGCCGAGGCGCTGGTCTACGGCTTGCTGCAGCTCCAGAAGAAGATCCGCCGTGAGGGGACGATCGAGCGATGACCAATGCATCGCTGAATGCGTTTGGCATGGGTTTGTGCGTGACACTTCTGGTGTCCGCGGCTTGCGCGGAGACCGTTCGTATCGCACCGTCACCGCTCGATTCGTGCTTTGAACGCATGCAGGATATTGGTTTTTCTGATGATCTGCGCCTCACCGCATACGTCGACATCATGTCGGACGACAATTACTCGAACGCCAGGTTTCTTGATCTTTCGAATATCTCGAAGCCGTCGAGGGGGGTGCCCGATGAAGCCCTCTTCAACTGTTTCGCCCGGCGGTCGTCGCGGTTTTTCGAACAGCCGAGATATGCGGTCGATCCGCAAGCTGTCGTAGTCCGGCGCGACTACGAAGCAGTTTTTTTAATCGATAACGGTGGTGGCGAGGATCATTAGATGAGCCAATCACAAACTATGCTTGAAGACCTGGCTGAGCTGCAGGACCACGTCGCAGCGCAGCTCGGCGATAACCTCGTCAGTGCACAGATTGCCTATGGCGAGCTGACGATCCAGGTGCCCTGCAACCAGATCGTCCCGACGCTGAAATTCCTCAAAGAGGATGCGATGTGTCGCTTCACGCAGCTCATTGAGCTCGCGGGTGTTGACTATCCTGAGCGCCGGAAACGTTT
The DNA here is from genome assembly GCF_014651915.1 of Parvularcula lutaonensis. GTDB lineage: Bacteria > Pseudomonadota > Alphaproteobacteria > Caulobacterales > Parvularculaceae > Parvularcula > Parvularcula lutaonensis. The sequence continues at coordinate 1,158,304 of NZ_BMXU01000001.1, read as the reverse complement.
CGATGTCGCCTACATGCTGCTCAGCATGGAGAACAATGCGCGCATCCGCGTGAAGGTGCAGACTGCGGAAGGGGACACCGTGCCAACCGTGACGCCGGTCTTCCCGAATGCCGACTGGTACGAGCGTGAAGCCTTCGATATGTACGGCATCGTTTTTGAAGGCCACCCCGACATGCGCCGCCTGCTGACGGATTATGGCTTCGAGGGCCATCCGCTTCGCAAGGACTTCCCGCTGACCGGTTACACCGAAGTGCGCTGGGATGACGAGCAGCAGCGGGTTGTCTACGAGCCCGTGCAGCTGACCCAGGAATACCGCAACTTCGACTATCTCTCTCCGTGGCAGGGCGGTGACTACGTCCTCCCCGGCGACGAGAAGGCGGAGGAGAAATAAGATGTCCGCGACCCGAACCATCACTGTCGAAGACAGCCCCTCGGACGCCAACGCAGACCGTCCGTTCACGATCAATTTCGGCCCGCAGCACCCCGCGGCACACGGCGTTCTTCGCCTCGTCCTCGAGCTTGATGGCGAAGTGGTCGAGCGCGTTGACCCGCATATCGGCCTGTTGCACCGTGGCACCGAGAAGCTGATCGAGCACAAGACCTACCTTCAGGCGATCCCGTATTTCGACCGTCTCGACTATGTCGCGCCGATGAACCAGGAGCACGCCTTCGTCCTCGCGGCGGAGAAACTCCTCGGTGTCGAGGTGCCGCGCCGGGGCAAGATCATCCGGACGATGTTCTGCGAGATCGGCCGCATCCTTTCGCACATCCTCAACGTGACGACCCAGGCGATGGACGTCGGCGCGCTGACCCCGCCGCTGTGGGGCTTCGAGGAGCGCGAGAAGCTGATGACGTTCTACGAGCGCGCGTGCGGTGCCCGTCTGCACGCGAACTATTTCCGCGTCGGCGGCGTCCACAAGGACCTTCCGCAGCAGCTGATCGATGACATCTACGCCTGGACCGAGACCTGGAAGAAAGTCTCGGACGAGATCGAAGGCCTGATCACGGACAACCGCATCTTCAAGCAGCGCAATGTCGATATCGGCGTTGTGTCGAAGCAGCAAGCCCTCGACTGGGGCTTCACCGGTGTGATGCTGCGCGGATCGGGCGTGCCGTGGGACCTGCGCAAGGCGCAGCCCTACGAAATCTATGACGAGCTCGATTTCGACATCGTGATCGGCAAGCACGGCGACTGCTATGACCGCTATGTCTGCCGCATCGAGGAGATGCACCAGTCGGTGAAGATCATCCGCCAGTGCATCGAGAAACTCGAAGACGGTCCCGTCATGACCACCGACGGCAAGGTCGGCCCGCCGCGCCGCGCGGAAATGAAGGAGTCGATGGAAGCACTGATCCATCACTTCAAGCTGTATACGGAAGGTCCGAAGGTCCCGGCTGGCGAAGTCTACACCGCCGTCGAAGCGCCCAAGGGCGAGTTCGGCGTCTATCTCGTCTCGACCGGTGAGAACCGTCCGTACCGCTGCAAGATCCGCGCGCCGGGCTATGCCCACCTGCAGGCGATGGACTGGATGAACCGCGGCCACATGCTGGCCGACGTCTCGGCGATCATCGGTACGCTGGACATCGTGTTCGGCGAGATTGACCGGTAAATTGCTGTCATTCCGGGGCCGGCGAAGCCGGAGCCCAGGACCCCTACAGCGGACAGTTTGCGTCCCGGACAAGCGCTCCGCGCTTTCCGGGATGACAGCTCCTTAAAGCTCGATGAAGATCGCAGCCAGGTAAGTCAGCCCGACAGCGATGATCGGGATAAAGAAGTGGCGACCGAAGCCGTCGCTCTTGAACACGAACGCCCCAAGCACGATCCCCGAAACCCAACCGAAAAGCGCCGCCGCCACGATAACGGTTACGTCCTGCCCCTCGATCCAGCCCATGCCCGTGGCGCCGAGATCGGCCCGGCGACCGAGAAAGGCGACGATCATCAGGCCCACGACCTTGATCACGCCGCTGGCGAGCGAGCGCAGGATGAAGGTGCCGGCGATGACGATCGCGGCGGCGACAAGGATGAACATGATCTGGCTGTCCAAGGCGTGCCCTCCCGACTGGATCGGGGACTTGTAGCACAGGCCGCGCCGCTTCGCCGCCTCGGCAAAACCGGAAATCGCGCCAAATGGCAGTTCCTACCGGAGGAATGCCGTGCCCGCCTTGCGTCTCGTTCTCGCTGACCAGCTTTCTCGCAACGTCGCCGCCCTGCGCGGTGCGGACCCTGCGCAGGATGTGATCCTGATGGCCGAGGTGATGAAGGAGGCGACCTATGTCCGCCATCACAAGCAGAAGATCGTGTTCCTGTTCGCAGCGATGCGGGAGTTCGCCCAGGGCCTGCGCAATGACGGCTACACCGTCCGCTATGTGAAGCTCGACGACGAGGACAATCAGGGCTCGCTCTTCGGCGAGGTGCAGCGCGCGTTCAGCGATGAGGATGTGGACGAGCTGGTCTGCACCGCCTGCGGTGAATACCGGCTGGCGCAGGACATGGAGAGCTGGGGGCGGAAGCTGAACCGGCCCGTCACGATCAAGGGCGATGACCGCTTCGTCTGCTCGCTTCCTGAGTTCAGGGCGTGGGCAGATGAGCGCAAGACGCTCCGTATGGAGTATTTCTATCGCGAGATGCGAAAGAAAACGGGCCTTCTGATGGATGGCGACAAGCCTGAGGGAGGCGAGTGGAACTACGACCAGGAGAACCGGAAGAAGCTGCCCAAGGGCTATGAGCCGCCACCGCCACCGCCGATCAATGACAGCGAAACCGTCTGTGAGGTGATGAAGCTCGTCGACGACCGCTTTGGCGACCACTTCGGGACACTCGATCAGTTCCGCTACCAGACGACCCGCGACGGGGCGCTCAAGCGCCTCGATTTCTTTATCGAGCATTGCCTGCCGGGGTTCGGTGACTATCAGGACGCAATGGCGACAGGGGAGGATTTCCTCAATCACGGCCTGATCTCCGCCTATCTCAATGCGGGACTGCTTGAGCCGCTGGAAGTCTGCGATGCCGTGGAAGAGGCGTATAAAGAGGGTCACGCCCCGCTCAATGCGGCAGAGGGCTTCATCCGCCAGATCATCGGATGGCGCGAATATGTTCGCGGCATCTACTGGCTGAAAATGCCAGAATATAAAGAACAGAACGCCCTTGATGCCGATCGTCCGCTACCGGATTTCTATTGGACCGGCGAGACAGATATGCATTGCGTGGCCGAGGCCGTGCGCAACACGCGCGATCACGCCTATGCGCATCATATCCAGCGGCTGATGGTGACGGGCAATCTGGCACTGCTGCTTGGTGTGCACCCGGATGCGATCAATGAATGGTACCTGATCGTCTACGCCGACGCCTATGAGTGGGTGGAATTGCCCAACGTCCACGGAATGGCCATCTGGGCCGATGGCGGCGTTCTGGGTTCAAAGCCCTATGCCGCGAGCGGTGCCTATATCAACCGGATGTCGAACTACTGCTCGAGTTGCAGGTACAATGTCCGTGAACGGACCGGGAAAGAGGCCTGTCCGTTCAATTATCTCTATTGGGACTTCATCATGCGGAACGAGGACAAGCTGCGCGCCAACCACCGGATGGGGATGGTGATGCGGAACCTCGACGAAAAGGACAAAAGCGAGAAGCTCTCGCTGCGTGCGTCGGCGCGGGAGTTCTACAAACGGCTGGAGGACTGAATGGCAAAGAATGTTCTGGGTGGGGAGCTTCAGGTCTGTGGTTGTAACCCGATGACCGGCTTCACGCGCACCGGCTTCTGCGAAACAGGACGGCAGGATAGAGGCAGCCATACGGTCTGCGCGGTCGTGGATGAGGCCTTCCTTTCCTTCACCCGACAAAAGGGCAATGACCTCTCGACCCCGCGGCCCGAATGGGGATTCCCGGGGCTGAAGCCTGGAGACCGCTGGTGCGTCTGTGCCGGCCGATGGGAGGAGGCGCGGCAGGCGGGTCGAGCCCCCGGAGTTGTGCTGGCCGCGTGCCATGAGAGGGCGCTGGACAGGGTCGCGCTTTCAGACCTGAAGGCTCATGCTGTGGACCGGCCGCAATGAAAAAAAGCCGCGGCGATGGCCGCGGCTTCACACCCGGAAAGGCAACCGCTCAAGCTGAAGGCTTACGCACTTTCCGCGCGATGAAGATGATCAGGCAGGCACCAAGAATGCCTGCGATCAGGTAGCCCAGCACGCCGCCGAGCGAGAAACCGATCAGACCCAGCAGGATGTTGGCGAACAGCGCGCCAACGATACCAAGGCCGATATTGGCGAGCAGGCCCATATCGGACTTCATGAGTTTTTCCGCGATCCAGCCGGCGAGGCCGCCGACAATGATGGCAGTGATGATACCGACTTCCATCTACGTACTCGTTTGTTTCCGTGCTGCTTGAGGGCAGATATGTGATGGAACACGGCGAGCCTGCCGATGGTTCACCGGGCTACTGCGTTTGCGTCCCTGCTGGCGCGACGACCAGGACGGAGCCATCGACGTCTGTGATGACGACGTCATCTCCTGCCGCAACGGGGACCGGGGAACGGGCCTGCCAATCCGTGTCGCCAAGCCGGACCCGGCCACGCCCGGCTTCGAAGGCAGCGATGGCGCGGGCGTGCTGGCCGACCCGGCTATCGGCGCGGTTGAAGGGCCGTGTGTCATCAGGGGAAGGCCGCCGTTTAAGGCCCATCGCTCGGGCGGCGAGGGTCAGCACAACCGTCAGCACAGCGAACAGGAGCCATTCCCCTGCGCCCGACGGCGTGAACGGCGCGCGGGTGGCGAGACCCGTCAGGCCCGCCGCCGCAGCAGGCCAGAGGAGGTAGAACGTTCCGGTCATCAGCTCGAGGATCAGCAGGATCCCCGCAAGGACGAACCAGGCCCAGAAAGGCGGGTCGAGAAGAAGCTCCATCACTCAGGTCCTCGCTTCGTCGTCCTTGCCGTGGTTGTTCGTCCACGGGCCTTTCGGCGCGCTGTCTTTCTGGCCGAGAAGGGCACCGATTCCCCCAACCGTCCCGGCGAGATTGGTCAGCTCCGTCGGCAAAAGGACGAATTTCTGGTTCGGTGCTGTGGCGAGGCTCTCGAAGGCCTCGACGTATTTCTGCGCGATGAAGTAGTTGATGGCCTGGATATCGCCCTCGGCAATGGATTCGGAGACCATCTTGGTCGCATTGGCCTCGGCTTCAGCCTCGCGCTCCCGCGCCTCGGCATCAGCGAAGGCGGCCTGTTTGCGGCCCTCGGCTTCGAGGATCGCGGACTGTTTCTCGCCCTCCGCACGGAGGATCGCCGACTGCTTGTCACCGTCCGCTTGCAGGATCTCCGCGCGCTTGAGACGCTCCGCCTTCATCTGGCGGGCCATGGCCTCGGTGATGTCCGCGGGGGGCAGGAGGTCCTTGATCTCGACGCGGGTGACCTTGACGCCCCAAGGGTTGGTGGCGGCGTCGATGACCATCAGGAGGCGCGAATTGATCTCGTCACGGTTTGACAGGACCTCGTCCAGCTCAAGATTACCGATCACGGAACGGATATTCGTCATGCTGAGATTTGTGATGGCGTTGATGAGATTGTTGACCTCATAGGCCGCTTTCGGAGCGTCCATGACCTGGATGAAGGCCACGGCATCCGCGGTGACCATGGCGTTGTCGCGCGTGATGACTTCCTGACCCGGAATATCGATCACCTGCTCCATCATGTTCATCTTTCGCCCCACCCGTTGGATGAACGGGACGAGAATATGCAGGCCCGAGGTGAGAGTCTTCGTGTACCGGCCGAAATTCTCGACCGTGTAGTTGTAGCCCTGCGGCACGATGACGATGACGGATTTGACGAGCAGCAGCGCCAAGACGACGACTACTGCCAACACGATCAACTGAATATCCATGGGTCCCTCCCTGACTTCATGAGCTTCATGTAAGGATTTGAGTGCGCACTTTAAAGTGGAAAGAGGGCGGCTCTAGTCGAGCAAGCTGATCTGGACGAAAAGGGGACGGTGGTCAGAGCCCATCCACGGTCCAGGCCGGGCAGAGGCCTCCAGGTCTCCCCGGACGAGCGCGTGGTCGATTGGCAGGCCGAGTGCTGGCGAGCTTGACAGCCACGTGGACTGAGCGCCTATCGGCAGGCGCGTGAAGCCTCTCGACGACATAAGTTCAAAGTCGTCCGACCAAGGAACGATATTGAAGTCACCGATGAGGAGCAGCGGACCTTCCGGGGCTGTATGAGCAACCCCGGCAAGCTCGCGCTTTCTCCGGGCAAGGCCATTCACTTTGAACGGAACGGTGGTGTGCAGGCCGATGACCTGGAGGTTTGCTGGCGCGTCAAATAGCAGCCCCGGCCGGCGACTGTCGCCAATCGCACGGCAATTGACGGTTCCCTCACGGACGAAGACGAAAATATGGGAGGGGAGGCAGCGCTGCGGCATCGGAGTCCAGCCGGGCGGCATGACCGGCATTGGCCCCCGCGGCATTTCCGCGATGACGAGGACATCCGCGCCTTCCGCCAGCGCCCACTCTGCCGTCCTGTCGAGTACGACCTGCCTATAGAGGATGTTGGCGAACACGATTCTGACATCGGCCCTCCCGTCCGGGGGCGGAGCATCGCGGAAGTGGGGGACCACGAGAGCGAAGAGGGCCGTCGCCGTCACGCCGAGGGCGCCCGCCGTCAGCCATTCGCCGCGCCATGCGAGAATTCCCGCGAAGGCGACGATCGGCAGGATCATCAGGTTCCACAGGCTGCGGATGAGCTCCGTCAGCTGGGTTTCAGTACCGAGGAGGCCGGAGGCGGCGATGGGCATGGCGAGGAAGGCCAGCCTTCTGAGGACCGTGTTCATCGAGCGCATCCTATCGGGGCAAGAAAAAAGGCGCCCGGATCGCTCCGGACGCCCTGATGTGTTCAAAGAGCGGACGAATTAGTCGTCCTTCTTCTCGATTTCCTTGCCGGTTTCCTGATCGACAACCTTCATCGAGAGCTTCGTCTTGCCGCGGTCGTCGAAGCCGAGGAGCTTGACCCAAACCGTGTCGCCTTCCTTGACGACATCGGTGGTCTTCTCGACGCGCTTGTCCGCAAGCTGGGAGATATGGACGAGGCCGTCGCGGGCACCGAAGAAGTTGACGAATGCACCGAAGTCCATCGTCTTGACGACCTTGCCCTGGTAGATTTCCCCGACTTCCGGCTCGTCGGTGATCGACTTGATCCATTTGACAGCGGCGTCGATTTGCGACTTGTCGGAGGAGGCGATCTTGATGACGCCGTCGTCGTCGATGTTCACCTTGGCACCGGTGGTCTCGACAATCTCACGAATGACCTTGCCGCCAGAACCGATCACTTCACGGATCTTCTCTTTGGGGATGGTCATCGTTTCGATGCGCGGCGCGAATTCGCCGAGGTCAGAGCGGCTCTCGCCCAGCGCCTTGTTCATCTCGCCGAGGATGTGCATCCGTCCGTCCTTGGCCTGGCCAAGAGCGGTCTTCATGATGTCTTCGGTGATGCCCGCGACCTTGATGTCCATCTGCAGCGAGGTGACGCCTTCGGACGTGCCGGCAACCTTGAAGTCCATGTCGCCGAGATGGTCTTCGTCGCCGAGGATGTCCGAGAGAACGGCATGCTTGTCGCCTTCGAGGATCAGGCCCATGGCGATACCGGCCACGGCGCGCTTGATCGGCACGCCTGCGTCCATCATCGCGAGCGACGAGCCGCAGACCGTCGCCATCGACGACGAACCGTTGGACTCGGTGATCTCCGAAACGAGCCGGATCACGTAAGGGAACTCGTCCTGGCTCGGAAGGACAGCGCGAACAGCGCGCCATGCCAGCTTGCCGTGACCGATTTCGCGGCGGCCCGGCGAGCCCATGCGACCCGTCTCACCGACCGAGTAGGGCGGGAAGTTGTAGTGCAGTAGGAAGTTCTCTTTGTACGTCCCTTCGAGGGCGTCGATGAACTGCTCGTCGTCTGCGGTTCCAAGGGTCGCCACGACGATCGACTGGGTTTCGCCGCGGGTGAAGAGGGCCGAACCGTGCGTGCGCGGCAGGATGCCGACTTCGCCGACGATCGGGCGGATTTCCGTCGTGGTCCGGCCATCGATACGGCTGCCGGTCTCGATGATCTGGCCACGAACGATCTCGGATTCGAGCTCCTTGAGGAGGCTGCCGAGGACCACTTCGTCGATCGGATCCTCGGCGTCTTCACCGGCGAGTTTCTCCTTCGCAGCGGCCTTGACCTCACCAACCTTGGTGTAGCGCTCTTGCTTGTCGGTCAGGGCATAGGCCTCGCGCAGGCCCGCTTCGGCCTCGGCGCGGACGCGCGGCATGATGTCGGAGTAGTCCGGCGGGGTGTAATCCCACGGCTCCTTGGCGCATTCTTCGGCGAAGTTGATGATGAGGTCGATGACTTCACGCGAAGCCTTGTGGCCTTCCATCACGGCGCCCAGCATGACGTCCTCGGACAGCTCCTTGGCCTCCGATTCCACCATCATCACGGCGTCCTGGGTACCGGCCATGACGAGATCGAGCTCGGAGCCTTCGAGATCCGCGATGGTCGGGTTCACGAGGTACTCGCCGTCCTTGTAGCCGATGCGTGCCGCACCGATCGGACCCATGAACGGGATGCCGGAGATGGTAAGCGCAGCCGAGGCGCCGATCATCGCGACGATATCAGGGTCGTTCTCGAGGTCGTGGCTCATCACGGTGAGGACGACTTGGACTTCGTTCTTGAAGCCCGGAGCGAAGAGCGGGCGGATCGGACGGTCGATGAGGCGCGAGGTCAGCGTCTCTTTCTCGGTGGGACGGCCTTCGCGCTTGAAGAAGCCGCCCGGAATGCGACCGGCTGCGTAGCCTTTTTCCTGGTAGTTGACCGTCAGCGGGAAGAAATCCTGACCGGGTTTTGCCTCGCGTCGGCCGACGACCGTCGCGAGGACGGTGGTTTCGCCATAGGTGACGAGCACGGCGCCGTCAGCCTGGCGGGCAATGCGGCCCGATTCGAGGGTCAGCTCACGGCCGGCCCACGTCATGGTTTTCCTGGTGATGTTGAACATACTTTTCGTTTCTGTCTTTCGACCCTGACCGGATTGCCAGGGCAGTCTTTGCCGTCGCTTGGAATGCGCGTGGGACGCTCATGGCGGGAAGCGCTACGGAACGCAACGCCAGCGTCCGGCGCGCCGTGATCTTTCTCAGCGGGGCGACCGTGGTGTGGAGCACGAAGCCTAGATAACCCGAGTTGTGCACAATCTAGGGCGGTAGAGAGGCTTTCTGAAAACCAGCGGTTGCAATAGACCTGTTCCGGTGACAGGAGCGCGTCCATGCAGTTCCGCCGAGAGAAATTCGGGCTGGCTTCGGTGTAAACCGTCAGAACTTCCCTGGGATCTGCATATCGGGAAGATGGTGTGGCCTCCATTTGGGAGGTGCAGGGCCCGGCTGGCCCTGCACGGATTCTGCACCATCTTGCTCTGGGACCCTCCGGGTTCCGACCTTGCGACCGCAGGCGACGGCCAGCGGTGTGTGGCGGGTTCTGCCTTGTCCCGCCACGTGCATGGCCCGGCCGTCCTGTATCCTCTGCCTGCTACAGGACGGCCGGGATCTTGGGCTGTGGGCTATCCGTCGTCGTCCGGTGAGTGATTGCTCATCCGATACGGGCTTCAGGAAACCGGTCGCTGAAAGTGCTCGGCCAGGCGACGAGCCGCCTGCTGGACCTGGTGACGGGCCTCGATTCGGGCCCGCCCCTCCCGGCCCATCGCTTCGATGGATTTCGGGCTTGCGATAATGGCCTCTTCAATCGCTCGGCGCAGCTTCGTCACCGAGCCTGCGGGCACGATCCAGCCGCACTGGCTATCGAGAAGCTCCGGTATGCCGGCGATATAGGTCGAGATCACAGGACGGCGGAGAGCGAAGGCTTCCATGATGACAATGGGCAGCCCCTCGGCGAAGCTCGGCAGGAGGAGGGCGCGGCTGGCAAGAATCCGCTCACGGACCTTCTTGTTGTCCGCCCAGCCTGTGAGCGTGATGTTGCGCTCGAGACCATGCCGCTTGATGGCCGCTTCGATCAGGGGCCGGTCGTCTCCGTCGCCGATCAGCTCGATATGCAGGTCAGGGTGGTCTTTAGCGATCGGGGCGACAGCCTCGGGGATCAGGCGCTGCGCCTTCTGAGGGCATAGCCTTCCGACGCAGACGAAATGTGGCTTCTCCGGCGCCGTGGCCTGGGCGCCGAAATCGCCGAGATCGAGGCCGCAGGGGATCACATCGATCTTGTCGGCATACTGATAGCCGCCAATGCGCAGGAGTTCGGCGCGGGCGAAGTCCGTGATCGCCGCCACGAAATCGGCATGCGCGATCTTGATCTCGAAGGCGTTGAGCGGGGCCTCGTGCAGCTCGTCCGGCCCGTGGACGGTAAAGCTGTAGCGTGGGCCGCCGAGGAGGTGGCATAGCATCGCGACGGCGGCCGCATTGGTGCCGAAATGCGCGTGAACATGCGTGATGCCGTCAGTTTTCGTCCGCTCCCGGAGGTAGCAGGCCTCGGCAAGGTAGGCGAAGGCGCGCAGGCCGCGGCCCTTCGCCAGGGTGCCTGTCGCGCCCAGGGCTTTCAGGAAGCGAACCGGCGCGCGCAGGGCCGTGCCGAGGCTCGCCTTCAGGATCGCGACAGCGCCTTGGTTCAGGATGTAGTGGGTCTTGTCACGCTCGGCCTGGTCCTGCGGGTCGACCAGCTGGTCATCCCAGGGCCTGACGGCGTAGCGGGTGACTGGCAGCCCCAGCCCCTCAAGCGCGGCAATCTCTCGCCGGATGAACGTGCCCGAGGGGACGGGATAGGTGTTCAGGAGGTAAGCGACCTTGGGACCGCTGCCGATCTGATCCGTCGAATCCATCGGCAGCTATCCCTTGTCGCAACGCCCGCCCTGTTAGCGACGTAGCCCAAGACGGTTGATGAGGTTTTGATAGCGCTCCTCGTCCTTGCGCTTCACGTAGTCGAGCAGGTTGCGGCGGTGCGAAACCATTTTCAGAAGGCCACGACGCGAGTGGTTGTCCTTCTTGTGCTCTTTGAAGTGCTCGGTGAGGTTGTTGATCCGCTCGGTGAGGAGGGCGACCTGCACTTCGGGCGAACCGGTGTCGCCTTCCTTGGTCGCGTATTCCTTCAGCAGCTCTTCCTTGCGGTCAGCCGTAATCGACATCTCGTCAGTCTCCGTGCGCCATGTGGACAATTCCTCCGCCAGGGCGCCGTCCAGCGGAGTTCGGGGCCGCTACCGCAAGAAACCACCCGCGGCAAGGGCTTTGATCGTCCCCAGGACAACGAAAGGCGGCCCACGGGCCGCCTCTCACACAGTCTCCCACCGTGTCCTAGAAATTCACGGTCAGCGAGACCCAGGCGCGGGTCTCGATGGTGCCGCCGGGGACCTGGGTGTCGCCGTCATTGGTGAGGTCCTGGCCTTCGAAGGCGAGGGCCACGCGCTCCGTGACGTCGTAGGCGGCGCGGAGGTCGAGGGCAATATAGCTGTCGAGTTCGGACAGGCCGCCGCCTGCGATGTTGAAGGGATCGAGGAACTCGCGTTCCGAGACATAGCGGACCGCGCCGCCCAGTTCGAGGCGATCGGCTTCATAGGTCGCTTGCGCCTTGGCTTCGTGCTCCGGGGTCAGGCCCTCGAAGTTGAAGTCGCCGATCGGGGTGAGCTGGGCAACCGGGGTGGGGTCGTCCTCAACCGAAAGGTAGGTGTACGAAGCGTCCCACCTGACCGGGCCGGCCCGGCCATCGGCGGCGAGTTCGATGCCGAAGAGATCGGAATCGGCGACCTGGGTCGAGGCGATGGTGAAGAGCACCGGGTTGACCACGACCTGCCGCAGGTCCTCGTTCTGCTGGTAGAAGACCGAAGCCTTGATGCCGCCCCCCATGGCGTCGATCCGGTGGTCGAGGTCGACGGCATAATTGTCGACGATGGCCGGCTCGAGACTGTTGGCGAACTGGATGTCGAAGAGGCTCGGGATCTGGAGACCGCGGGACGCCTGGAAGCGCATCATGGTGGTGTCGGTTGCCTGGACGACCACGGCGGCGTTGTAGCTCGGCTCGGTCACGTCCTCGGTCGTCCACTCAAGCCGGTCGAGCCGTGCCGCCAATGTCGTGGAGACGCGGCTGGACGCCTGCCAGTTCCACATCGCCGCGCCCGACACCACGTCGTAGCTGAGGTCGAACGCGGTCAGCGAAATCGTCGGGGAAGGAATATCGCCTTCAAGCTCGAGACTGCTATCGCGGTATTCCGCTGCAACGCGCAGGGTGTGCGCGGGCAGCGGCTTGAAGACGTTCTGGGCCTTGACGACCATGAGTTCGGCCGCGAGCGCCGGACTATTGCCCAGGGGTGAGCGGAAGGTCCGCTCCGACCGGTTCTGATAGGCGGAGAATGAGAAAAGGCCCCATGCCCCTTCGCTGTCGAAGGTCGCGCGGTAGCTCGACGTCTCATAGTCGGCGGCCTGGTCGACGGTCGGAATGGCCGTGCGCTCATAGGTCGTCACTTCCGAACGGGTCGCTTCGAAGCCGAGGATCGTTTTGTCGGCAAGCCGGTAGCGGATGTCAGCGCTGGCGGCGAAGCGCTCCGGGTCCGCATCGGCGATCACCGGATCGGTCGCGAAGACTGGATTGTCGAAATCGTCGAGCTGGTAGCCGCCGATCGAGCCGCGGGCCGAAAGCCGCTCGCCGAGCTTGAGGCTCTTCACGAGGGAGCCCTGGAAGCCGCCTTCCTGGTCCACCCGCAGGCTGGCGGTGCCGAGTTCGTCATAGGTCGGATCAAAGGTGATGATGTTGACCACGCCGCCGACAGCGTTGAAACCGAACAGTGCGGTGTTCGGACCTTTGACGATTTCGATCTGACGGATCTCCTGGAGCTGCACCGGGATCAGGTCCCATTGGGTATAGCCATAGGTGTCGAGATAGACCTGGCGACCGTTCACGAGAACGAGGAGCCGCGGGGTGAAGCTGCGGTTGTAGCCGCGGACGGCGACGTCGGCCGAGTTCCGCGAGAAGCGCTGGGTCGAGATGCCGCTGACCCGCGAGAGAATCCCAGGCAGGTCGGTCTCGCCGGAGCTGCGAATCTCGTCAGCGGTGATGATCTCCATCGTCGCGGGTGCTTCGGACAGGCGCTTGGCCGAACCGGTGGCGCTGGTGGTCACGGGTTCGCCGAACAGCATTTCGATCGAGCCGTAGTCGATGGTCTGCGCCGAGGCCTTGCCAGCCGCGCACAGAAGGGTCGAGGTCGCGAGAAAGGCGCGAATCTTCATGGGTCTCTCCAAAATCGAGGGTGCGCGCGGAAGGTTACGGACGCTCTTCGACGAGCGCCTTGAGGGTTTCGCCGAGACCGACGGAAGCGCGTTGGGCCGCGCCGCGGCTCCATAGGATTTCCGTCCGTGCACGTCGGCGCACACTGATGACGCAGTCCTGGCTTTCCACGCAGGCCGGGTCATTCGTGATCGTCAGGGCACCCTTCTTTTGTGCTTCGGCAGAGATCATGGCGTGGTGCTTGCTGAGGCCCTCGGGAACGAAGACGATGTCCACGCTGCCGATTTCGCTCGGCGAAATGGCTTTCGCGGTCAGGGTGATGTTCTCGAAGGTCTTGCCTGTGCCGAACGCGGCTTTGAGTTCCTCGGCAGCGGTAACGGCGCCAGGGACAGCGGGATCGATGACCACGCCGACGGTGCGCTCGCCATCGGGGACGCCTTCAATGAAGTGAAGCATGCGGGCGAGGACCTGGAAGTCGCTCGAACCTGCATGGGCGGGGGCTAGTCCGGCCCAGATGGCAAGCATGACCGTAGTCACGACCTTGGCCACCAGCCGAGTTTTCATGTCTGCCATCGTGAATTCCTTCAACTTGGGGCGGCGCCACTAGGAGCGGCGCGTAAAATTTCTAAAAAGGTAAGGGGTGGCCTTGGTTGAGACTTTCCCAGTGCTTGGATGCCTCCGGTGGATGTCTCGTCACAGCTGCAACTGGACGACGAGAGCGCATGGAATGCTGGACCTTGGCTGCTCGCGACCCTAATTCCTGCCGATGCCGATCCGTATTCCTGACAACCTGCCTGCCCGCCCTATTCTTGAAGGGGAGGGCGTGCGCGTGATGAGCCGCTCAACGGCTATCCGGCAGGACATTCGCCCGCTCAGGATCGGGCTTCTCAACCTGATGCCGAACAGGCCAGAGACGGAGACGCAGTTCGCGCGCCTCCTCGGTGGCTCGCCCCTGCAGATCGAGCTCAGCCTCGTTCGCCTGAAATCCCATCAGCCGACGGAGCGGTCAGCTGCACATCTCGATGCCTTCTATCGCGACTGGGAGGAGTTGAAGGAGGAGCGCTTCGACGGCTTCATCGTGACCGGCGCGCCCCTCGGCATGGTGCCTTTTGAAGAGGTGACCTACTGGGCCGAGCTGACCGCGCTTCTCGACTGGACCGAAGACCACGTCTTTGCCCCTGTCTTCGTCTGCTGGGGTGCGATGGCGGCGATGCATTACTTTCACGGTATCGACCGGACCCGGCTCGAGAGAAAAGCTTTCGGCGTCTATCAGCACACGAACCATAAGACCGGCTCGCCTTACCTCACCGGGCTTGGCGCGGAGGTTCCAATGCCGGTGTCTCGCTGGACGACGATTGACGCCGCAGCCGTCGAAGGGAACGATGCTTTCGACGTGCTGCTCAGCTCGGAAGAAACCGGCATCGGCTTGATCGAGGAACCCGCGAAGCGGCGGCTCTACATTCTCAATCACCTCGAATATGACCGTGCGACACTGCGCGAGGAATACAAGCGCGATCTCGAACGCGGGGAGGAGCCTTCACTCCCCGCAGGCTATTTTCCCGGTGACGATCCGTCACAGATGCCGCTTCATAGCTGGAAGCCCTATGGGCACCTGTTCTTCACCAACTGGGTGCATGAAATCTACCAGAACGTCCCCTTCGAATGGACGTCTACGGAATGAAAAAGGGCGGCCCGCAGGCCGCCCTTCTGCATTCAGAAGATTCTTGCGGATCAGAATTCGAGCGTTGCCTGGAAGCCAAGCAGCCGACCCTTCTTGAGCGGTGACAGCGTTCCGGCGGCGGGATACTGGCCGAACGGCTCGTTGGTTCCGTCGGACAGGGGCCCACCGAACGGGATCTGGGTGTCGCCGCCTGCCTGAACGGTGTCGAGAAGGTTCTCGCCAAAGAAGGACAACGTCAGGCCCTCACGCGGGGTTTCCCACGTCACGTTGAACTCCAGCATGTCGGCTTCCTGGATCCAGCCGAAGTTGTTGTCCGTGTACGCAAACTCGTCACGGTGCTGGTAGCCGATACGCGTTGTGAAGTCGCCCATGTCACCCGCCGGGACTTCCCAGACCAGCGTTGCGCCATAGGTGAATTCCGGCACGCGAGGGATGGCGAGACTTTCGTCCGCGTCGGTGACGAGACCGTCCCCGTTGAGGTCAAAACGAACATCCGTGTACTCAGCATCGATCCAGCCGAAATTGCCCATCACGAGCAGGCTATCGGTCAGGAGGTACTGGCCCTCGAGCTCGATGCCGAAGATGTCCGCGTCCGCAGTGTTGGTAATCAGCTGCGAGACACCTGCGGTCGGGTCGGACAGGTTCACCTCACGCTGCATGTCCGCGATCTGGGTGAAGAACACGGCGGCGTTGAGCTGGCCGCGGCCTTCGAGGCCCTGGAGCTTGGTGCCAAGCTCGAAGCTGTCGACCTGCTCTTCATCCGTGGCGATCTCGGTCTGCGTGATCACTTGGTTGATGAAAGCCCTCGGGTCCGTGATGCGGAAATTGTAGCCGCCGGAACGGAAGGCGCGGGTCCATGAGCCATAAACCTGCGCATCCCCTGACGGCATCCACTGGAAGCCGAGCTTCGGCGACAGGTTCTGCCAGGCGTCATCATCCTCGAAGCCCGTGCTGAGGATGTCGTTGGTCGGGCAGGTGCCGGCGAGGACATCGCAGGGTGGGATACGCGGGATGACATAGGCGATGGCGACATCCTTTTCCTCATAGGAGAAGCGCAGGCCACCGGTGAGTTTCAGCGCGTCGGTCGCATTCCAGTCGACTTGCGTGAACACGCCGTACACGTCCTGGTCCTGGACCCCGCCACCGGTGAAGGTGGTATTGCCAAGCGGCGGCGGCAGGAAGGGAAGGTCCCGGTTCTCGTTCACACCGATGTCCTGGTGGAAGTAGAAGAGTCCAGCTTTCACATCGAAGGCGCCCCATGTGCCAGCGTAGCGCAACTCGTTCGAAATCTGCTCCTGCTCGGTCTGGGTGTCCGAGTGGAAGAGGAACGCTGGCGTCGAGTCGATATCGCCGAGGGTGTTCTGGGTGAAGTTCCGGTAGCCGGTGATATTCGTCAGTGTGCCGAAATCAAGCTCCCAGTCCGTGCGCAGCGAAAGTGTCTGGGCCTCGACATCGGCAAACCCGACCTCGTCGATCGAGACATCGAAGCTGTCACGTTCGAAAATGCCCCGGTTCTGGGCTACCGGACCGTCGGACAAGCTATCGAACAGCTCAGCCTTAGCGAGGAAAGAGAGGTTGTCGGTCGGCATCCATTCCAGCGCACCGCGGAGGATCTTGGTATCCGCCGCACCGAGGTTGCCGCCATCGAGCTGGTTCTGGAAGTAGCCCTTGTCGTCGTTGTAGAAGGCACCGAACTTGCCGTTGAGCTTGCCCTCGACGATCGGACCTGAAACCGTGCCCATGATGTAGTGGTTCGCACCGCCGCGGTCGTCGTCGATCGGCGTTTCATAGATGTAGCTTATCCGGCCCTCGAACTCATCGGTCGGATTGCCGGTGTTGACGAGCACGGCGCCGCCCGTCGTGTTGCGACCGAAGAGGATGCCTTGAGGACCCCGGACAAGTTCGATCGATTCAAGATCGAAGAGATCGAACACGATCCCCGAATTGATGCCCATATAGACGCCGTCCACGAAGACACCGACCGCTGGGTCGATCGAGCCGATGGACGAGTTCACGCCGAGGCCGCGGATCGAGAAATTGGCCTGGCCGCGTGCCGTGCCGATGTCGTCGAGCGAGACGTTCGGGGCGGAGAAGGTCAGGTCTTCGAGGTCGCGAACATTGAGGGCATCGAGCGTGCCGCTGTTGAACGCCGTCACGGCAACCGGGACGTCCTGCACGTCCTCGGGGTCCGCGCTCTTGGTCGCCGTCACCGTGATGACGTCGGTCAGGTCACTGATGGAGCCCCGGTCCTCTTCGTCCTGGGCCAGGGCCGGAGCGGAGGCGATGCCAGCGATCATGGAGGCGGAAAGGCAAAGCCGAAGTCTAGTGGATAATGTCACGAGCGTTGGTCTCCCTTGCTTATAGTGTTGTTGGCCTATCAAGGAGGTGAGCCGCAGGGCGAAAACAAGGCAGATACTGCAATTTCGCATTGCACACAGACGATTTCACATCAGGCTTTTTGCGAGTTGTGGCGCAAACATCACAAAGCGCTCACGAGACTGAGACAGCCTGTCACAGGTTGGTGATCCGGGAAGGACCTGCAGAGCCCCGGGAGTGGAGCGCGCGGCACGCGCCAGGGGCGAGCAAAAAAAGGTTTCGTTAAGCGTTCGGCAACCAATGGTGGAGTATCGGAAGGGCATG
This sequence comes from Parvularcula lutaonensis, assembly GCF_014651915.1. Lineage (GTDB taxonomy): Bacteria > Pseudomonadota > Alphaproteobacteria > Caulobacterales > Parvularculaceae > Parvularcula > Parvularcula lutaonensis. Next base: position 1,140,764 of record NZ_BMXU01000001.1, on the reverse strand, counting down.
GTTGCGCTCCTCGGTGTTCTCCTCACGCTCATCATGGTCTTCGGCGGCTACGCGCTCGCCGGAGGGAAACTCGGTATCATCATCGCGGCGCTGCCGTTCGAGATGATGATCATAGGTGGCGCCGCGATGGGCGCCTTCATCGCCGGCAACAACATGGCGGTGATCAAGCACACGGGTGCCGACATGAAGGCACTCATCAGTGGACCGAGGTTCGGGAAGAAGGATTACCAGGATCTCCTGTGCCTGCTCCACACGCTGCTCAACCTCGGCGCAAAGGATCCAACGGAGCTCGAAAAGGCGATCGAAGATCCCGGTAACTCTCCGATCTTCCAAGAATATCCCAACATCGCGAAGGACAAGCATGCCATCGAGATCATCTGCGACACCATGCGCTCGATGATCATGAACTTCGACAATGCCTTCCAGGTCGAAGAGATGCTCGAAAAGCAGCTTTTGCAGATGAAAGAAGACAGCCTGCACGGCGCCCATGCGCTGGGCCGCATGGCCGACGCGCTGCCAGCCCTGGGGATCGTCGCGGCCGTTCTCGGCGTCATCAAGACCATGGCTTCAATTGACAAGCCGCCGGAGATCCTCGGCCAGATGATCGGCTCGGCGCTGGTCGGCACCTTCCTCGGCGTCTTCCTCGCCTATGGGATCGTCGGTCCGTGGGCGGAGCGTATTAAGCAGCTCAGGGAGGAAGAGCAGGCCTTCTACGGGCTGATCCGCGAAGTCCTCGTCCACTGGCTGCACCAGCACCCCGCCGTGATGTGCGTGGAGGTCGGCAGGCGCAACGCCCCGGACAAGGTGCGGCCGAGCTTCCTCGAACTCGACGATGCAATTCGTTCCATGAAGAAAGCCGCCTGACCCATGACCGACGCCATTTCCGTCAGCCTCACGCGCCAGTCGGGGCTCCTGCAGGAGCTCTCGGTGATCGCGAACAATATCGCGAACGCTTCCACGGATGGCTTCCGCCGGGAGGCTGCTGTCTTCGCCGAGTTTGTCCGTGAACTGCCTGAACAGGCTTCCGCGTCGATGGGCTCTCTGCGCGGGCACTATACCGACCTTTCCACGGGCACGATGCGGAAGACCGGCGGCGCCCTCGATCTCGCCATCGAAGGGGCCGGCTGGTTCGGTGTCGGGCGAGACGGCGACGTGCTGCTGACTCGCGCGGGGCATTTCATGCTCGACAATGAAGGCAATCTTGTCACGCCGATGGGTGATCCCGTCCTCGACGAAGGCGGCGCTCCCGTCACGCTTCCTCCGAACACGTCGGAGATCTCAGTGGGCCCCGATGGAACGATCACCGCCGACGGGTTCGGGGTTGCCCAGATTGGCGTCCTTTCTGCTGAAGCGGAGGACCTTGTCCGTGCGGGCGACAATCTCTGGCGCACGACCGGGGCCCTGCGCTTCGAAGATACACCGCGCGTCCGCCAGGGCTTCCTCGAAAGCTCGAACGTTTCTCCCGTTGAGGAGATGGCGCGGCTGATCGAGACCCAGCGCCTCTATGAAGCAGGTGCTGCTCTGCAAACGGATGAACATGAAAGGATCCAGGCGCTCATCGAAGCCCTCGGACGAAACTAGGAGAGAGAATGAACGCCCTCAACATCGCCGCCACTGGCATGGCCGCGCAACAGACGCGCGTCTCCACCATCGCCAACAACATCGCCAACATGTCGACCACGGCCTATGCGCCCCGCCGGGCGGCCTTCGCCGACCTGTTCTATCGTCAGGAAGTGACGCCGGGGGTGCTCAGCTCACGGACTGGAACCATTGTGCCGGGCGGCATCCAGCTTGGCATCGGCGTGCGGACCGCCTCCGTTGTGGCCGAGCAGCAGCAGGGGTCTTTGACGACCACGGGCGGCGATCTCGACATCGCGATCGAGGGGCGCGGGTTCTTCGACGTCGAACTTCCTTCCGGCGAGACCGTTTATACCCGTGACGGTCGTTTCTCGCTCTCGCCTGACGGGACGATTGTGACTGCCGAAGGCTTTCCCATCTCGGGCGGGATTGCGGTCCCAGAGGTCGCAAGGTCCGTCCGCGTGACCCCAGACGGGGAGGTCTTCGCCGTCTTTGCAGACGGCACGCCGCCCCAGAACCTCGGCATCATCGGTATCACGACCTTCACCAACGACCAGGGCCTAGAAGCCCTCGGCGGGAACCTGTTCCGCGAGACCGAAGCGTCCGGGCCGCCGCTGGGCGGATTTGCCGGGCTCGATGGTGCCGGTTTCATGCGCCAAGGGTTCCTCGAGGACAGCTCGGTCGACGTGGTGGCGGAGATCGCGGACCTGATCGAGGCGCAGCGCGGTTATGAGCTGAACTCCAAGGTCATGACGGCTGCTGATGAAATGCTCGCCGCAACGACGAGGATCCGTTGATGCTGTTGGCAGGACTCGCATTCCTCCTCGTCGGTGCAGCTGCTGGAGAGGTGGAAGCCTCCCGCCCGATTGCTCGCGGGGAGGTCATCACGGCCGGAGATCTCACCGGAGCGGAAGAGGCGCTCGCCTTCTTCATTGGGAAGGAAGCGCGCCGTCCGCTCTTCGAGGGGGCGCGGGTCAGGCCTTTCGATGTGCGTGAGCCGATTGCCGTCAGTCGCCAGCAGACGGTCATTGTCGTCTTCGAGCGCGGTACCCTGACCTTGCGGACCGAAGGTCGGTCCCTCAGCAATGGCACGATCGGCACCACGGTCGAGGTCGTGCTGCCCGGAAGGCGCAAGCCTGTCTCGGGTGTCGTGACGGCTCCCGGTCGTGTGGCGGTGCATGGATGAAGCGCTTCTTTCTTGCCTCGACCCTCCTCATCGCGGCGTGTGCCACGCGCGAACCTCTTCCTGCGGAGGACAGGATTGTCTTGGAGAACCGTCCCTCGCAGGATGCCTCCTTGTGGAACCAGGATCCCGAGAGCCTCTTCGGCAACCGGCGTGCACGGGAGGTCGGTGATCTCCTGACCGTCCTCGTGTCGATCGACGACGAGGCGCAGATCCTCAACGATACCCAGCGCAACCGTACGAACGAGCGACGCTTCGAGTCGCCTGCAGCCCTGGGGCTTCCGCAGTGGGCGGACAATGCTCTTCCCGGTGGCGCGAACCTGAACCCCGGCGTCGATCTCGTCAGCGAGGAGCGCCTGCGTGGGCAGGGGAACCTGCGTCGGCAGGACCGGATCACCCTTCGCCTTGCCGCGAGGATCACCGGCCGTCTGCCAAATGGCGACCTCATCATCGAGGGACGCCAGCAGGTCCAGGTCGGCAGCGATGTCCGTAGGCTGATGGTCGCCGGGATCGTGCGCCCCGAAGACATATCCCGCGAAAATACGGTGCAACACGACCGGATCGCAGAGGCAGACATCCGCTATGTCGGCCGGGGCCCGATCTCGGCCACTGGGCGCAAAGGCGTCGGGAACAGGCTGCTGGACCTCATCGTTCCCTTCTAACCGGGATCAAGCAAGGAGGAATATTATGGTGTACGGAAAATTTGCTGCGACGCTCGCTCTCGCTTTGGTGGCAGCAGTAACGGCGCCCACCGATGCGGAGGCTGCGCCGAAATCGAAGAAAGTCGCGGTGAGTTCGACCGTGAAACTCAACCGTCCCTTCGTGGTCCCCGTGTCGGAAAATCACCGGACCGTCAGTGTCGTGGTGTTGCGCGTCAACATCGAGATGAAGGGGAAGGATGCGCTCGAGGCGCAAGAAAGCGAGTCGCTGTTGCGGGACAGGATCCTGACCGCGCTCATCGGCCTGAGCCATGACGGTCACTTCGACATGGGAATCACGGACCCGGCGCTCTCTGACCTCATCAAGACGACCATCAGGGACGCGGTCGAGGCGTTATATCCCGAGGCCGTGGAGGACGTCCTCATCCAGGACTTCCTCCGCAAGCGCATCATCTAGCTACTATCGCGGAGCAGATCGACCATCTGTTCAAGATAGGCGTTCGTCTGGATCTGTTGCTCCAGTGCGTTGATGGTGGCGAGCTGCTCGATGAACTGGTTCGCCTCCAACGGCTCCATCGGATCCTGGTTCTCGATCTGTGCCGTCAGGAGGCGGAGGAACTCGCTCATCTCCTGCGACTGGTCTGTGCGCGCCCCGCCGATGGCGGGATCGGTGCTCGTGCTGGCGCTGAGAGCGGCAATATCCATGAAGTTCTCCTAGAGTTGGATGTCGAGAAGGGCATCAGAGTCGCGACGCGCGTGGCCCACCGTCATTTGTGGTGAGGCTGCGCGGAGATCCGGGGGCGTGGCGTACGGGGCTGGGTCACTTTCGCGGTCGTCGCCCCAGGCAAGATCGACGTCCTCGAAGCCCTGGTCGCGCAGGTCCTCAGCGAAGGAGCCTCCGTGGCGGCGAAGCAGATCCGCCGTGTCCATCTCTGACGCCGTGATGATGGCGCGGAGCGAGCCTGAACGGCTGACTTCAAATTCGATCTGTACACGACCGAGCTCCGGCGGATCGAGCTGGACCTCGATTCGCTGCTGCGGACCGCGGGCTTCGATTGCCGTACGGATCTGGTCCGTCACCGGGCTCGGCATTCTAGCCTCGGTCATCGGCTGCGTTGCGCCAGGCTTCAGGGAATGGGACGAGGCGAGGTCCAGCGGAAGACCAGCGGCAGCCGTTTCGACCACGACTGACTTCACGGGACCCGCCATGGGCCTTGGGAGCTCGGTTGCGATGGCCTCGGAAATATTTATCCGTGCCCCGCTCAAGCCATCGAGTGGCAGTGGCGAGGTTTCGCGCGCCAACCGTTCCGAGCCCTCGGTCCTGACCGACTGCTCGGCTCTCTTTGTTGCATCGACGGAGGTTTCAGGGCGCTGCGCCCTGAGAAGGGAAGCGCCTGCATCATCCGGTGCCTGACGAGAAGCGACAGGCTGCGCGGCAAGCGGCGATCGGGATGCTTCACCGGCATGATCCACACCGCCCGTTGCGGCGGGCGACATGCCGGCCGGAAGCTGCGCAGGTGGCGTCGGTTGCAGATGATGGGCGATGGGCGAAACTTTCCGCGGTGCGGCCATTCCTGTTGAAGGCACCATTTCGCTGCCGGACACGGTCAGCTGCGCGGGTATCCCCGCATGATCGACCGCTTGGCGAAGGCCGGGCACCTGGACCCGATCGAGAAGCGCCGACGAAGGTCCATCAGTCAGCGGACTCCGTGCTCGCTGCATCACCTCGGCACTGGCCTCTGTCAGGTTGAGGGCGCTCTTCGTGACCAAGGGTTGTGGTTCGATCACCACCCCTTCCACAAGGCCGTGGAAGGCGGAGGATGCTTCATCGGTAGACGGATTGACTGCCGTGTTCTGGGCGGTGCTCGCCGGGATCATGCTGGCAAGCGTGCTGCTTGGGGGTGTCTGCATGACTGTCATATATCATCTAAACCTTACGACAACCTTTACGCGCATAAACCATGAACGGCAATCTAAAGGGGAGCTCTTTATGAATCCGGTCACACTCGACGTCGCTGCCGTCTCGCCAGATCCGATCCGAAAATCGGCAACAGAGCTGCAGGCGGCCTTGTTCACCCAGCTGCTGCGCCATGGAGGTTTCGCCGAAGCATTCTCTACCGGAAGCGACACGCTCGATAGCCTGACAGACCATGTCCTGCAGCGGGTTGCAGAGGATATCGCCGCTGCAGACACGCGCTTCGCGGACCGTCTTTACCAACAGCTCCGAGGCGCCGAGGGCGAGCTGCCCTGACCTTCCAGTCCCGGTTATTTGCGACTGAATCTTCCCGGCTTCACGGGCTATTAAGGCTCACAACCTAAGGATGGCAAGGCAACTGGAAGTTGCGGCCGCCAGTGGGCCCGGGGACGAGGGATCCGCGCTGGCAACCAGTGAGACGAGAACCAAATGCCTTCGATTAACTTCAACCAGAGCGCCCAAGTCGCCCTGATGAACCTCAGCAAGGTCAACGAGAACCTGTTCAAGATTCAGGACCAGATCTCGACGGGCAAGCGCATCGCGAACGCGAAGGACAGCGCATCAGTCTGGGCCATCAGCACGGTGATGAATTCTGATGTGATGGGCTTCCAGCAGATCACCAACAGCCTCAACCTCGGCACCTCGACCGTCGAGGTCGCGCGGGCGGCGTCGGAGCAGGTCAGCAACCTCCTGACCCAGATCAAAGCCGAAATCGTTTCCGCCAAGGAACAGAATGTCGATCGCACGGCGATCCAGCGGGACATCGTCGCCCTCAAGGACCAGATCTCTTCGATCGTCGATGCGGCGCAGTTCAACGGCCTGAACCTTCTCAAAGGCGGTGCGGATATTGAAGTCCTGTCGTCGTTCAACCGCGACTCGACGGGCAACGTGACGACGGCGGAGATCTCCGTGGCACGCGCGGATCTGCGTCAGGTCGAGGGGGTCTTCGGGACGACCCAGATCACCGCGGGTGCCGGCCTGAACACGGCATCGTCGGCGAGCATCGCGGCGGGTGCTACGGAAACCCTCACGCTCACCGCCGGAACGATCAATGCCGGCTACAGCTTCGAGGCGACGATTGCGTCGACCACGGTGCAATACATTGCCAGCGAGGGTGACACCGTGAACGATGTCGCCCAGGCACTTGTCGATGAATTCGGCGTCCAGTTCGCCGCTCTCGAAGCCACGACGCCGGGTTCCTCGCCCGATGTCGACTTCACCCTTACCGTCGGGACCGATCCGCTGACCCAGAACGCGGTCATCAACATCACCAACAATGAAGCCACGGCCGTCGCGCTCGCAGGTGACTCGTTCAACGATGGCGTTGCGGGCGGTGATCTTGGCCGCCTGTTCTCGATCGACGTCGACACCACCGTCGACGCGGACATCGATCAGGCCCTGCTGGATGTTGAAGACATGATCCAGTCGGCGATCGACGCCACCGCGGCCTTTGGCTCGGTCCAGAACCGCATCGACATCCAGTCGACCTTTATCGATAGCCTCGTTTCCTCGCTCCAGAGCGGCATCTCGTCCCTGACCGACGCCAATCTCGAGGAAGCCTCGGCCCGCCTGCAGGCGCTGCAGGTTCAGCAGCAGCTCAATATCCAGGCTCTCGCGATCGCCAACCAGGCACCGCAGGCCCTGCTGGCGCTGTTCCAGTAAGCCTCTGAGCCGCCGGGGATTTTTTGATCGTGCACCCCGGCGGCACCCTTTTTGAACCAGATTTACCCCCAGGCGTTAGCCTGACAAAGAAAGGTGCACCGTATGGAATACGGCGTCGTACAACGCGAAACGGCTTCGGGCCGCGACCTTGAGCGGGAGGTGCTCGAGCGCGTGACGACCCGGATGCGCGCGGCAGACCCGAGCGACGTGGCTGGCCTCGCCCAGCTCCACGAAGCCCTGCAGCGGAACCGCGCGATCTGGATGACCTTCGCCAGCGATCTGGCCAATCCGAACAATCTCTGTTCGAACGACCTCAAGGCGTCGATGATTTCGATCGCGGGCTTTGTCGAGCGCAACACACAGGCGGCGTCGAAGAACCCTGATGTGCTCCGCAGCTTGATTGAAATCAACGAGAGCATCATTGCCGGGCTGAGGCATTCTGCGCCCCCGCGGTCGCCGGCATCGCCCAGCCGCGAGCTTCTCGGCGCCTGACCCATGACCGGTCTCATTCTGAATCTTCGCCCCTGGGAGACCTTCCTGGTTGGGGATCTCGTGCTGCAGAACGGTGGAAAGCGTGCCCAGATCAGGGTGCGCGACGAGCAGGCGGGGGTGCTGCGCCTCAGTGATGCGCTGCACCCGGACCAAGTCCAAACGCCGCTCACCCGCGCCTACTACACGGCGCAGCTCCTGCTGCTCGGCAAGGACGAAGGCGGTGCGGATCTGCCTCTTCTCCTTCGCCTGCTGACGGAAGCGGGGGAGGCGCTGGGCCATCCACCGCCGATCGCACACGCTTTGCGTCACGCCTCGGAGCAGCGCTTCTTCAAGGTGCTGCGGACCCTGCGCCCCCTCCTGCCCGAGGAGGTGCTGCTGCTCGCTGGCGGGGGGACCGGGCCAACAGCAACCTCCGGGTGAATTGGTAAGGAAGCTGTTAACCTTTTGCTTACCTTGAGTTGTGTACGCCGGATCCGTGAACTTGCGGAGGGTGTTGATGGACCACGGCGTATCCATCCTGAAATTGACGAGCGCGATGGCGCGGCATGCCGCGCACGCGCATGCGGTGACGGCTGACAATATTGCGCGAGCGGATATTCCGGGTGCGCGAGCGAAGGCTGCGGCTGACTTTCAGGCAAGCCTTCGCGGTGCGGGCTCGCCCGAATTTCGCGCACGGGACGAGGGCGGGCTCGTCAGTATCGAGCGCGAGATGCTCGCCATGGGCGAGGCCAGGGGGCGCCATGACGCCGCTCTTGCCGTCTGGAAGAGCACGCTCAGCATGATGAGAATCGCCATCGGAGGGCCGCAAGGATGATGGCTGATCCGATCTTCGGCGCCATGGGCGCTGCATCCTCCGGTATGGAGACCCAAAGTTTCCGTATGCGAACGACGGCCGAGAACCTGTCGAATATCGACACACCCGGCTATCGGCGGAAGCTCCTCTTCTTCGAGGCCATGAAGGATGGCGGCGTGGAGCTATCCCGGCTCGACCTCAGCCGCGAGGCAGGGAAGGAGCGCTACGACCCCTACCATCCGCTTGCAGATGACAGGGGTATGGTGACCCTCTCCAATGTCGACGCGATGGTCGAGCTTGCCGATGCTCGCGAGGCGCGGCGGAGTTTCGATGCCAACCTCCAGGTCTTCCGTCAGGCCCAGGGTTTCTACCGCGGCCTTCTCTCCGTCCTCGAACGATAGGAATTAATAATGAACATCAATGAAGTGGCTGCTGCCAGCGCTTATGGATCGATGGCGGTGCAGCCGGGTTCCGGGTCAGAGCTCAAGGCCCTCGGCGAGCGTTTCGCCGCGGTTTTCGACAGGGCGGACGCTGCCGTTGAGGGTTTTGCGACGAAGAACATCGACGCACAGTCCGTCGTCGAAGCCCTGAGCCAGGCCGAGCTTGCGCTCCAGACCGCGATCACCGTTCGTGACCGGGTGGTCGCAGCCTACCAGGAAATCCTCCGGATGCCGATATGACCGAGGCTGATGTTCTCACTCTCCTGAGGGCGGCGCTCAGGACCGCAAGCCTCATGGCGGCCCCGATCCTGATCGCTGCACTCTTGGCCGGCCTGGCGATCGGCCTGATGCAGGCGCTGACCTCGATCCAGGAGCTGACACTGACTTTCGTGCCGAAGCTTCTCGTGATCATCATCGTGTTCTGGCTCACGGCCGGGTTCATGGCGGTGAGCCTGCTCGGTTTCTTCGAGACGAAAGTGTTGCCACTTTTCTTCAGCTAGCAGGGTAGACGGGTATGGGAGAGCTGCTCAGTAAACTCACGATCAACCCGGCCGTGGCGCTGGCGGTTGGTCTCATGGCCATCCTGATCATGATGGTCCTGCCGGTGCCGCCTATCGTGCTGGATATCGGCCTGATGGCAAGCTTCGCCTTCGCGATCCTGATCTTCACGACCACCTTGTTCGTGGAAAGGCCCCTTGATTTCTCGAGCTTTCCGGCGATCCTGCTGGTGTCGCTGCTGCTGCGGCTGGCACTGAACATCTCCTCGACAAAGCTCATCATAGGCCAAGGGCATACAGGCACCGGCGCAGCCGGCGGGGTCATCGAAGGCTTCGCCATGTTCATCATGGGCGGCAGCATCGCCATCGGCCTGATCGTTTTCGCGGTGCTGGTGATCGTCAACTTTCTCGTCATCACGAAGGGTGCAGGCCGGATGGCCGAGGTCGGCGCCCGCTTTGCCCTCGACGCCATGCCGGGCAAGCAGCTTGCCATCGATGCCGATGTTTCCTCCGGAGCGATCACCCATGAGGAAGCGAAAGTCCTCCGTGCACGTGAGCAACAGGAGACGGCCTTCCTAGGCTCGCTCGATGGTGTTTCGAAATTCGTGAAGGGGGACGCCGTAGCGGGTCTCCTTATCACGCTTCTCAACCTCATAGCAGGCATTGCCGTGGGTATGCTGGTCCACCGGATCAGCTTCGGCGAAGCCGTTCAGAATTACTCCGTCCTGACCGTAGGCGACGGGCTCGTCAGCCAGATCCCGGCCGTCGTCATCTCGGTCGCAGCAGCGCTCCTCCTGTCGAAGGGCAGGGGCGAGGAGGCCGTCGACCTTGCTCTCGTTCGGGAACTCGGTGGCCGTCCAGAAGCGCTCGTGACCGTTGGTGTCGTGATGGTGGCCTTTGCGCTGTTTCCCGGCCTGCCGTTTCTCCCATTCGTCTTCGGCGCGGGTATCCTGTTCTACCTCGCCTGGCGATTACGGGGAAGAAGAAAGGATGAGCCAGAGGCGGTCACGCCCGCTCCGGCCGAGCCCAAAGCGAATTTCGGCGACCTGCTCGATGTCGACGAGATCCATGTCGAGCTGTCGCCCGACCTCGTGGCCGCGGTGATCCGGGACCAGGGGGGCTTTGACACACGCGTGGACAAGATCAGGCGCTTCATCATCCAGGAGTTCGGTTTCATCCTGCCGCCGGTCCGCGTGACAGACCGCGCGTCTCTCCCTCCCGAGACCTACGAGATCAAGATTCAAGGGGTTCGCGCGGCGCGGGGCAATCTCCGCGCGGGCAAGTGGCTCGCATTGATCGCTGACGATCAGCGCCCTGACGTCGAAGGCGAACACACGAAGGAACCGGTCTATGGCGCTGCGGCACGATGGGTCGATTTTGCGGGCAAGGAGCAAATGGTCCTCGGCGGCTACACCGTGGTCGAGCCCGCCGAGGTCCTCGCCACGCACCTTCTTGAAAGCGTGCAGGCCGAGTTTGGCAGGCTGATGACCCGCAGGGCCCTGCGCACCATCCTCGACGCCTTCACCCAGCCCACTGACCCGGAAAGGGCCCAGGCGAACCGCAGGTTCATCGACGAAATGATCCCCGAGCGCGTCCCGATGGGACTCCTCCAACAGGTGCTCACCGACCTCCTCCAGGAGCGGGTGTCGATCAGGCAGCTACCGATCATCATCGAAGCCTGTGCAGAGGCACGCGGAGCGGATCTCGGCCCGGACGACACCGTCGAATACGTGCGCAGGCGCATAGCCTTTGGCTTCGTCAGCAAGCTGACGTCCGATGACGGAACGATTCCGGCCGTGCAGATCGGGGATGACTGGTCCGAGCGGTTAACGTCCGAAGGCGGCGAGCCTTCGCTGGAGACGATGAAAGAGCTTGTGCGCTCTATCGGCAGCTTGATCGACAAGGCAGCAGAGGCCGGGGTTGTCCCGGTCGTGGCCGTGGCCGGTCCGATGCGTCGCCTCGTGCGCCGTATCCTTGCCACCCATGGCATGCGCAACCCGGTCCTTTCCCTCGACGAGATCAGGGGGCACGCGAAGCCTGTCCTCTTCGGTACGGCGTGAATGAGATCCTGGATCTCCTCGCGCCGCTCGTTCTCCGGTTCGAGGCGCAGCTGATGACGGGCGTTGGGCTCTTTTCACGCCTTTCCATCCTCATGCTGATGTTGCCTGGCATTGGCGGACGAATGCTGCCGATCCAGGTGCGTCTCGCTTTGGCGCTCGGCCTCATGTCAATCCTCTTTCCGCTCGTTTCACCCGTCGAATCCGGGACGACAGGAGCACTGGTCGGTCTGATTGTGGGAGAGATCCTCGTCGGCCTGACCTTGGGCTTTACTGTCCGTATCTTGCTCTTCGCTCTGTCGATCAGCGGCGCCATCATCGCCCAGACCCTGTCCCTCAGCCAGATCTTCGGGTTCAGCGCCGAAGGCGACAGCTCGAGCCTGCTGTCGACAATCCTGACCCTCGGCGCCTCGACGCTGTTCCTGACAGCCGATCTCGAAATCGAGGCGATCCGCTTGCTGATCGGCAATCTTGAAGCAATGCCTCTGGGCTTTGCCGCGACCCTCCCGAGTTCGGACATCGCTGCGGAAGCGACGGGGCTGGCAGCCGAAGCGATCCGGTTCGGCATCACGCTCACGCTGCCTTTCCTGGTCCTCAACTTCGCCTACTACATCATCCTGGGCTTCCTGAACCGGGCGATGCCGCAGCTCATGATAACCTTTGTGGGGCTTCCGGCCGTGACCCTTGGCGGGCTCACGCTTCTTACGCTGTCGATTGTGGCAATGCTGACTGTCTGGCTCGGCCGTGTAGCGGGGGTCCTCGGTTCATGAGCGACGACGCAGCCGAAAAGATTGCCGAGGCCTCCCCGGACAAGAAGCGCCGGGCACGGAAGAAAGGCGACGTTCCCATCTCGCAGGAGGCGAACACGGCGGCGGCTTTCGCTGGCTTCCTCGTCGCCCTCGCCGTGGTGGCGCCCTTCGCCGACGACCTTGCGACTGAACTCCGTGCCTTCTTCCTGCGACCGGAGCCAGCGGCGGCGGCGCTCCTGGGTGGTCCGCTGACGGAACGATTGATCCTCGCAGGAGTGTTCTTTCTTCTTCCGCTGGTCGTCTTTCCTGCTGCAGCAGTGCTGCTGTCGCTGGCGGTCCAGCAGGGCATCGTATTCGCACCGAACAGGATCAAGCCGGACATCAACAAAATCAATCCGGTGAAGGGAGCCGGAAAGAAATTCGGCCCGCAGGCGCTTCTCGAATTCTCCAAGAACAGCTTGAAGATTGCTGTCCTTTCAGCAGGAGGCGCCGCGATCCTGTGGATGGAGGTGCGGCGTATCGGTGCCGCGTTTACCGCACCGGCGCAGGCGATACCGGGACTTTTGTTGCGTGAGCTGATCGTCTTCTTCGGGTTGGGCGTTGCAGTGGCCGCTCTTTTCGCCTTGATCGACATCCCCCTGGTGCGCGCCCAGAGGGAGAAGCGGCTAAAGATGTCGCGTCAGGAGCAGCAGGACGAAACCAAGGAAAGCGAGGGAGATCCGGCCCTCAAGGCCCAGCGCCGCCGCCGTGCCGAAAAGATCGCCATGAGCCGGATGATCAGCGAAGTGAAGGAAGCTGACGTCCTCATCACCAACCCGACGCACTACGCCGTTGGCCTGAAATGGGACCGGAGCGGGAAAGAACTTCCGGTCTGTATTGCGAAGGGCGCGGACGAGCTCGCCCTCCGCCTGCGCGCGGCTGCGGAGGAGGCAGGCGTTCCCGTCCGCGAGGATCCGCCCTGCGCAAGGGCGCTCCACGCTACCATTGAAATCGGGGATCCGATCACATCGGAGCATTTCAAGGCAGTCGCTGCAGCGATCAGGTTCGCCGACCGGGTACGGGCCCTCAAGCGCTAGAGAGTGGAGAGGACCTTCACCGAGTGGCGACCACGCTCCGTACCAAGAGCGCCGATCGCTATGTCTTTCGCGCAGTCCGCACCGTCCGCCTCCAGCATCACACGCCCAAGGTCGCCCCCCGGGATGGAGATCACGTTGCCGGGCGCGAGGCCCGCGATGGTCACTGCGTCGGCGGTCCAACGGCTGAGAACGACCGTGACCGGCAGGGTGACGCCCGAGAGGTCGATCCCGCGATCGCTGCGGTCGAGAATTTTGGCGAAATGCGCTTCTTCGAGTGTGGGAAAGACCAGTTGGACTTCGCGCGCTTCCCCTCCCTCCGGCTCGATCGTGAAGGTTGCAAGCAGCTTCGTTCCGCCCGGCGGCGGGGTCAGTGGCCAGCTCGTCTCGCCTTCACCCTCGGCAGCGAGGCGGAGACGAAGGCCAAAAGCGTCCTCGACCAGCCCTGCCAGTGCAATCGCAACTTCCCGGGTCAGGACGTCATCGAGGCCGTCCGGCATCTCGGGTTTGGTCAGTGTGCTGTCGGCGGCCCGCAAAAGAAAGGCGCTCAGATCGATCGCGGTCTCGCCCGGGAAACGGAACATCGCGCCACTGGTCAGGGGTTCGAGCGGCAGGAAAAGGCCTGGTTTCTCCGCCGACCGGCGCAGCTCTTCATGGGTGGTCGCGGAGAGGTGGCTCCGGACTGTCACGTCGCATCCGAGGAGAGGGGAGAGCACTTCGCCAGCGCGCTGCGCCAGCACGCTCCAAAGGGGCAGGCTGTCCTGCAGGCAGTCGGGCAGGCGCGCCTGCCCTGTCCCCGCCGCGTCGGACGATGGTCTTTCCCTGATCAGTGATCTGATTGAAATTGTACGAGCCATGTTCAGACTCTACACGCTATACTTGTTAAATTTCACTTTACAGGCGCCTGATAGCCTCAACCGTGGATTGCGAAGCGGGTTGGGTGCGGTATGGCTGACGGGCCGGTTATAATCAGGCGCAAGCGGGTCTTCGCTGCGGAGGGCCATCACGGCGGTGCGTGGAAGGTGGCCTATGCCGACTTCGTCACGGCAATGATGGCGTTCTTCATGCTGATGTGGCTGCTCAACGCCACGACAGAAGAGCAGCGCAAGGGCCTGGCCGATTTCTTCGACCCGTCGATCCCGATCAGCGCCGTGTCCGGTGGCGGCACGGACCTTCTGCAGGGGGACAGTGTCTTCTCCAGCGACACGCTTGCTTCGGACAATCATGGCGGTCTTGGCGAGACGATGGAATTCGAGGGCGAGCTCTTCCAGGCCTTGAGTCTTAGCCTGAAGGAGGCCGTGGAGAGCGAAACCGTCCGCCTGACGAGGTCGAGCGAGGGTATTGTCATCGATCTCCTCGATACATCCGAGGAGCCTGTGTTCCCGGTTGGCAAGGCGGTTACCACGCGGCGCCTTGACGAGGTCATCTCCCGCGTCGCGCCGATGCTCGCCACCAGTGACCGGATGATCAAGATCGTCGGCCACACCGATGCGCTGCGCTTTGCCGATGGCGACTACAGCAATTGGGAGCTGTCAGCAGACAGGGCGAATGCCGCGCGACGCCTCGCGATCAAGAAGGGCGTCCCCGAGCGCGCCTTCTACGAAGTCGCGGGCCAGGCCGACCGTCTTCCGATCTCGGACGATGTTGCCGCGCCCCAGAACCGCCGGATCTCGATCATTCTTCTCAATCCAGAGTCGATCCCATTAAACGCCCATTAACCGTGTTGAGCTACAACCCAAGGTAGAGATCAGGAGCTTAGCATGACGATTTCCTCCTCCCTGAATGCCAGCGTGATGGGCCTGTCGGTCAACGCGACGAAACTCGCGACCATATCTGACAACGTCGCGAACTCAGGCACGATCGGGTACAAGCGAGCGACAGCCGATTTCCTCAGTATGGTGATTGCTGACAACCCCTCCGCCTTCACCGCAGGTGGGGTCCGCGTAGAGACGACCCGGCTTGCCTCCGAACAGGGGGCGCTCTTCTCCACCGGTCGCAGCACCGATATCGCCCTTGCGGGTCCGGGTTTCCTGCCGGTGACGCAAGAGCTGAATATCAATGACCAGCCCGGCGAGCGTCCGCTCCTCCTGACGGCGACAGGCTCTTTCCGTGCCGACGAGAGCGGCTACCTTATCACCCCTGGCGGCACGGCACTTCTGGGCTGGCCGGTGCAGGCGGATGGCACGATCGGCAACGTTTCGCGCCGCTCGTCCGCAGACCTCGAGCCAGTGAACATCAATCTCAGCTCACTCGCGGCAGAACCCACGACCAATGTCTCGATCGGCGTCAACCTGCCGGCTGACGACACGGCCGCAGGCACGACACCACAGCCCTATGTCCTGCCGATCGAAGCCTTCGACAATCTCGGACGTATCCAGACGATCGACGCGACTTTCACGCCAGTCGTCCCTGCGGCGGGTTTCTCCAACCAGTGGACGATGGACCTGACGGACCAGAGCCAGACACCACCCGTGTCGCTTGGGTCGCTGACGATCACCTTCAACGACACGAACCCCAATGGCGGCACCATTGCGAGCGTCACCGGTGGCGGCGGGGCCAGTTATGACCCGCTGACCGGAGACATCTCTGTGAGCTGGCTGAGCGCGGGCAACCCGCTGACCATCAATATCGGTAAGCCCGGTGAGGCCGGAGGGCTCAGCCAGTTTTCGTCGACCTTCCGTCCGGTGAACGTCGTCAGGAACGGTGCCCCGGCCGGCGACTTCTCGCGCGTCGAAGTGGATGAGCAGGGCCGCATGGAGGCGGTTTACGACACGGGTTTCCGCCGCTTTATCTACCAGATTCCGGTGGTCGATGTTCCCAATGCTGACGGATTGCGTCCAGAGGACAACCAGAACTTCGCCATCAGCCAGGAGTCAGGTGACTTCTTCCTGTTTGACGCAGGCGACAGCTCCGTCGGAGCGATGGTCGGCTATGCCCTTGCCGAATCGACAACCGATCTCGGTACGGAGCTGACAGAACTCATCAAGACCCAGCGGGCCTATGCCTCCAACGCCAACGTCATTCGCGCGGTGGACGAGGTCCTGCAGGAAACAACGAACATCCTGCGCTAGTCGTTTCTAGACGGAAAGAAGAGATCCGATGACCTTTTCAGCCATCATGACGAACAGCCTGTCGGGTCTCAACGCGGCATCGCTGCGGGCCGAGGTGCTGTCCTTCAACATCGCCAATGCCAACACCGCTGGCTACGCCCGCCGCAGTCTCAGCGTCGCCGCAGCCCAGCCGGGCGGAGTGCGCGCCGTCGGGATCGAGCGGGCCGAGACTGGCCACCTCGAACGGCAATTGCTTGGTGCCGGTACGGAGCAGGGGGGCGCGGAGGTTCGTGCCGATGCCCTCAAGCAGATCAACGCGGCGTTTGGGGAGCCCGGAGACCCGAATGGTCTTTACGCGTCCTTCGCCAGGTTTGAACAGGCACTAGCTGATCTCCGCCTGACCCCTGAAAGCGGCTCCACACAGCTCGCATTCCTCCGTGCTGCGCAGGACGTGACAGGCACCTTCCAGCAGCTCGATACCGAAGCCCAGGCCATGCGCCTGGCTGCGGATAGTGCCATTGCTACCAAGGTAAACCGCCTGAACGACGCGCTTGTCGAACTGGACAATCTCAACCAGCAGGCCCTCCGCCCGCGAGGCGTCGCGCTGGAAACCGTTGCCGAGAGACAGCAGGCCCTGGTGTCGGAGATTGCCGCCGAACTCGATGTCAATGTGAACGGCACCTATGGCGGCAGGATCGAGCTGCGGACCGAAGGCGGACTTCTCCTCCTGGGAGATGAACCCCAATATCTCGACTTCACCGCAGCAGGCTCGGCGAGCTTCGAGCTTTCCTATGCCAATGGCGATTTCTCGGGGCTGACGGTCGGCGGCTACGACATTACTCCGGGAACGCTGCAAGGGCTGAAGGACGGAGGGCTGGCCGCCGAATTCGCAGTCCGCGACGTGATTGCGCAGGACTATGCCAGCCGGCTCGACGCAGCCGCCGCGGAACTTGCCGCTCGGTCTGCGATTGCCGATGGGACGAGCCCGGACGGCTTGTTCGTTCTCTCCGCTGGCACCAGCAGTGCCGCGCAGCGGCTGCAGGTCAATGCAGCGGCGGATCCGGCGCAAGGCGGGCAGTTGTTCCGTGTTCGAGATGGAATGGGTGCGGTAATTGCCGGACCATCTGCCGGCGACGGAATACTCGGCGCGCTCAAGGCTGAACTCGACAATGGCAGGCCGCTTCCCGCCGCGACGGGGACCAGCAGTGCGCTCAGCTATCTGGAGACCCTCGGCGCCCTCGGTACGGAGCTCGGAACCCAGGCCCTGCGTGCCGAAGGTATCCGCGAGGCGGCCCGCGGTGCCCGCGAGACCTTCGCCCGCGAAGTCGGTGCGCAAACCGGCGTCGATACGGACAGGGAGCTCCAGGAGCTTCTTCTCGTGGAGCAGGCCTTCGCCGCCAATGCTCGCGTCATCCAAACTGCGGACGAAATGCTCCGCCAACTGCTGGAGATCTGATCCATGCTCCTGACTTCTCCCGACGCCCTTTACCAGTCCGCATTCAGTAACCAGATCGCAAATCTCCGTACCCGCCTTGACGAAGTCGCCACCGAACTAGCGACGGGGCGGCGGCAGGATGTCAACGCTGCGGTCCGCGGGGACAACAATATCCTTCTCCGTGCCGAGGCCGCGATCGAAGCGTTCGAGCCTGAGCGGGCCCGTCTTAATGTGCTCGAGGGCCGGTTCAGGACGGCCGGTCTGACCCTACGCACCGTGAACGACCTCGCAGGGTCGACACTGGTCAGCGCGCAGGCAGCAGGCGATCTTGCCGCAGGCGTTGATGCCGATGGCTTCGCGGCCACCGAGGCGCGGACGAGCCTCGCCACGATGTTCTCCACCCTCGAAGCCCGGTTCGGCGGGCGCGCACTTTTCGGCGGGGACCTGGGCGCAGGACAGGTCATGGCCGATGTTTCTGTTTTCCTGGCAGAGGTGGATGCGGCGATTGGCACACTGACCGACGCTGCCAGCGTCGAAGCGGCGATCGATTCCGTATTCGCTCCCGGTGGCGGCTTCGAGATCAACGTCTATCTCGGCGGGCAGCCGCTTGGGGCGCAACTCTCTGATGGGCAGCAGCTAGCGCCGATCATCACCGCCGACTCCGGCCCGATGCGCCAGGTCTTCAAGGGCCTGGCCATGCAGGCCTTCAACGAGCGCGTGCAGGAAGACCAGCGATCGTCCTTCCTTCTCCGCTCGGCGGAAGTGACCCAGACGGCGCGCGACGCCCTGACGGCGGAAGAAGCGAGCATCGGTCTTGCACGCAACGCCATCGACCGGGAGATGGTTCGACAGGAGGCCCTCCTTTTCGACGCCAATGAGACTGTCGAGACGATACTCGGGCGTGACCCGTTCGAAGCCGCTTCGGAAACCCAGGCCCTCGAAGCCCGCCTCCAGGCCGCCTATACGATCACCGGTCGACTTGCCGGCCTCAGGCTCACGAATTTCCTGCGATGATCCGTTTTCTGACCATCATTCTCGCTCTTGCTGCGACGGCGTCTGCCCAGTCGGTACGCCTGAAGGACCTTGTCGATGTCGAAGGGGTGAGGGGTAACGACCTCATCGGCTACGGCATCGTCATCGGCCTCAACGGTACGGGCGACACCCTGCGGAACTCGCCTTATACGGAGGAAGCGCTCCTCAGCCTGCTCGAACGCCTGGGTGTCAACATGCAGGATGAGAATTTCCGGCCGGACAATGTTGCCGCCGTGATCGTCACGGCCACCCTGCCGCCTTTCGCCAGGACCGGAAGCCGGATCGACGTCGCTGTCAGTTCCATCGGCGATGCCGAAAGCCTGCAGGGCGGACTGCTCGTGATGACACCTCTCCTGGGAGCTGACAATGAGGTCTACGCCGTCGCGCAGGGGCCGTTGATTGTCGGCGGCTTTGACGTGGAGGGCCAGGCATCCCGCGCGAGCCAAGGCAACCCGACCCTCGCGACGATCGCCGGCGGTGCCCGCGTCGAGCAGGAAGTGCCCTTCGTCTTCAGCAACATGGATGAAATTCGTCTCGCGCTTCGCGATCCCGACTTTACCACGGCAAGCCGGATCGAGGATGCGCTGAATCGTGAGTTCCGAATGGGACTTGCGAGGATGATCGACGCCGGGACGGTGGTCATCGACGTGCCCGCCAGCAATCTCGGACCGGCGCAGCTCATCGCCAGGGTGGAAGAACTGCCGCTTGTCCCGGCGCGGCGAGCGCGGGTCGTGATCGACCAGAGGTCGGGAACGATCGTCCTTGGCGAGAATGTCCGAATTGCCCCTGTCGCGGTGGCGCAGGGCGCCCTTACCATCAGCGTGGCGGAGACCCCGGTCGCTTCCCAGCCCAATGCATTCGCTGCCGGAGAAACCGTGGTCCTGCCGCGCACGAGCATCGCTGTGAGCGAGGGGGGGAACAGGACCGTGTCGGCGCTTGAGGGCGGTGCATCGCTGCGTGACCTCGTCGAAGGGCTCAACGCTCTCGACGTGCCGCCGCGCGACATGATCGAGATTTTCGAAGCGCTTCGCGCTGCCGGTGCTCTTCATGCGGAGATTGTTCTTCAGTAACCCGACGGGCCTCCCCTGGGATGGATCAACCTCCCAAACGCCCTGACGGCGGGCCATGGCCAGGATCAAACCGGCCATGGCCCATCCTTTGTCGTCCTTGTAGACAAGGCTTCGCCGTCCATGGGGCATCAGGTTCACGCCCCTGCGAAGCGTTCAAGGACTTGCATCGCCTGTCCCTCGTAGTGTCCCCCGAAAAGGCGCACATGGACGAGGAGAGGCCAGAGATTGTAGATATCGCGCCGCACCTCGAAGAAGTCATCCGATAACGGACGATGCTCTCTATAACGGGCGAAAAAGCCGTCACCAAGAGCCCCGAAAAGCGTGCCGAAGGCGAGGTCCATCTCGGGGTCTCCGAAATAGATGGCGGGATCGATAAGGCCGCTGAACCCATCGGGACTCACGATGATGTTCCCGCTCCAAAGGTCCCCATGCACCAGTCCCGGCGGCTTCGGCGTGTCAAGCAGGTTCGGGAGCCGACCGGCGAGCTTATCGGTCAGCTTGAGGATGTCTGACCTTGCGCGCCCGGTGGTGACGCACTGACGGGCGAGAGGGACCAGCCGTTGCTCTGCATAAAACGTGTACCAATCATCCTGCCAGCAATTGTCCTGCGGGATACCAGCAATGACCGTCGGCCAGTCGAAGCCGTAGCGGTCGGCACTGATGCCGTGAAGTGCTGCGAGAGCATCGGCCGCTTCGTGTTCCGCCGTTCCCGACAGACGGGCCCCCGACGGGAGCCATTCAATGACGATGGCCGAGGCATCGGAGAAATGCACCTCAGGAACCCGCAGCTGCGTGCGTTCGGAGAGATAGCGCAGCATCTCGGCCTCGATCGGCAGCTCCTCGGTTGGGCCAGAGGCGACTTTGCTGACAACTGAGCTGCCATCGGCCAGCCAATGCCGCGAGACGGTGATGCCAGCCTCGCTGGAGCCCGTGCCAATGAGCTCGGAACGCGCGATTGGGGCGGGGAGGGCGTCTTTCCAGCTCATCAGGTGACGGTCCTGCGTTTTCGCGTGCTTCACAACCCGTGCCTTCGCCGCTAACGGCGGGCCATGGCCAAGAAGAACAAAGTGCTGCGCCCCAAGGCGCGCAAACCCCGGGGTTTCCCGGACCGCTCAGGCGCCGAGTTGATCGCCGAGCGCCTGATGCTGGAACGCATCGGCAAGGTCTATGAGAGCTACGGCTTCGCGCCGCTCTCGACCCCCGCCTTCGAATACACCGATGCGCTGGGCAAGTTCCTGCCCGATGTCGACCGCCCCAATGCCGGTGTTTTCTCGCTTCAGGACGATGACGAGCAGTGGATGAGCCTGCGCTACGACCTGACCGCGCCGCTCGCTCGCTATGTGGCGGAGAACATGGATGCGCTGCCGCGGCCCTATCGTCGTTATGCGGTGGGGACCGTCTGGCGGAACGAGAAGCCGGGTCCCGGCCGCTTCCGTGAGTTCACGCAGATCGACGCCGATGCCTGTTTCGCGCCGCCGCCCCATGCGGACGCCGAGATCATCATGATGTTCATCGATGCCCTGTCTGCTGCTGGCGTTGACGACAAGGACGTCGAAATCCGGCTTTCCTCGCGCAAGGTGATGACGGGGCTGCTCGAGATCATCGGTCTTGATCCCGAGGACAAGGGCCGGTCCGGCACGGTCCTGAGAGCGATGGACAAATACGACCGTCTTGGTCCTGACGGTGTTGCGCTCCTCCTCGGTGAAGGCCGCAAGGATGAAAGCGGCGACTACACCGAAGGCGCAAAGCTCGAGCCCGGTCAGATCGACTCGGTGCTGCGCTTCATGGAAGGCGGCGACATGGCAGAGGCCTTGTCCGCTAACAGGATCGGTGCCGAGGGGACCGAGGAGCTGGCCCAAATCATCTCCACCCTGACGGAGCTTGGCTATGGCGAGCGGGTGAAACTCGACCCCTCCGTCATCCGTGGCCTCGACTATTACACCGGCCCTGTCTTCGAGGCGGAGCTGACCTTCGACGTCGAGAACGAAAAGGGCCAGACGGTGCAGTTTGGCTCGGTGGGCTCAGGCGGCCGCTATGACGGCCTCATTGCCCGCTTCAAGGGGCAGGACGTGCCCTCGGTCGGATGCTCCGTAGGCGTCAGCCGTCTGTTGACGGCACTGAAATCGAAATCGGCCCTGCCCGAGCCGGTCAGTCCTGTCGTGGTCCTCGCCCTCGAAAGTGACCAGATGCCGCGCTACCACCGCATGGCGAAAGCCCTGCGGGCAGAGGGCATCGCCGCGGAGGTGTATCTCGGCGGCGCAGGAATGAAGGCCCAGATGCGCTATGCTGACAAGCGCGGCGCGCCGATCGTCGTCATCTGCGGCGAGGACGAACGCGCGAACGACCAGGTCACCATCAAGGACCTGCGCGCTGGGAAGGCGGCCTCTGAGAACATCGAAAGCCGCGAGGAATGGACTGAGGAGCGTCCCGGCCAGGAGACCGTGGCTGCAGACCAGCTGGTTCCGTGGGTCAAGGACCGCCTGATGTAGCTTTCGTTTCCCGTCTCCCGCCGCGGTGAACAATCAGGCTGCAGGGGCCGCTATCCGTCGATCCCTGCAAGCTCCTTGAAACGCGGAACGTCATCCGCCGAGATACAGTTCTTGTTGGTGACGAGCACGGAATTCGCCGCAGATCCATCGCGGTCCAAACGCCTGTACATCATGTCCGGCGTCGTGAAGAAGAGATCGCGAACGAGCGCCTGGTTGTCGTCGTGATAGTCGACGACCATGGCGACAGCTTTGATAGTGCCTTCGATCTTGATGTTCTTGTAAAAGCCGATCGGCGTCCGGCTTCTCGAGCCGTCCCTAGGACGCGGAATCTCGTGGCAGTATTCGGGACCGTAGAAGTCGATATCGACCAAGAGTCCTGCTGCTTGGGGCATGTTGCGCTGGCTGGGATAGCCCGCTTCGAGCATGAATGGCGCTTCGATGACCACGCGGCCGTCACTTGAGAATGCATTCTTGATGGCAGCCTCATCGTTCCGCTCGAGAGTTCTCGCGAACTCCGTGATGCGCTCCCGGACAACGATCTCATTGGGCCTGTCCCCGATCAACCGGTATTGAGACGGGGAAAGAAGGGAGAGCTTTCGCTCCGTATCATCATTGATGCACTCCTGATGCCGCACCTCGGGCTTGCTCCGATAGCTGACATATTCGTCCAAGACTGCGAGGCGCATGATCTCCTGATCGACCGTGTTGAGGTCCGCGGAAGGTTCGAAGCTGGTCCGCATCTCGGCACAAAGTGTGCTGAGCTCAGGACGGATATCTTGGCCGCTGCGCGCCTTGCCGTCGAGCATATTCAATCGGTATCCGATCGCCTGCGGACTTTCTTCGGTCAGGGTGATGATCGGTTCGCCATCGAGTTTCTTGTCGAGAACGTCGCTCAATGAATCGAAGCTGCGCGCTGTGTGATCGACCCGGCATCGGCAGCGTTCTCGGCCACCATGCGGTGGGTCGGGCAGCCTGCGAAGATAGAGGGCGCGAAGGACGCTTCGAGGATGATTGGGATCACCTCGGTCCGACTGGGGTCAAAGGAAATGCCGCCATTTCTACCCTGCGGCTTGATGAGGGAAAACGTGTAGCGATCGCTTCTGATGTTGCGGCTGTTGAGGCTGAGGGGCATCTCGACCGCACCGGATATGACGCCGGTCGAATCCTTGAAGCGGGCCAGCAGCGCTTCGGTTTTCTCCGCAAGGCCGCTCGTGGTGAATTTGGTCAGGTCACTGACGAGACCGTCGGTAGCGTTCTGACTCACCAATGAAGATATTTCTTGGGCCAGCGAGAAGATTTCGCCGATGCTGGACTGGTCCTTCCTTGAGTGGCGCACTTCGAATTCGAGCAGGACCGTCTCCTGCGAGAGCGGTTTGACGAAGGGCGTTATGGCCTTCGTCAGGTAGAAATCATTGCATTCGTTACCTCTTTTCGTCGCCACATAGATCGGAAGGTCTTTTGCGAGATAGACTGTCGGATTCCGGCTATGCCGCACACTGACGGTGACTGCAGCCTGACCATCGCTGCGAATGCCCAAGCCCTTCATGAACTGGCTGAGGATCGATTTACTGTCGCAGGCGAACGGCCCATTCGACGCGATGACGTTGTCGGCTTTCCTGACGACGACCTGTGCATAGCGCGGGCCGTAGAGAGGGTCGTTCGTCACCTTTCCGAAGAAATCCTCGCTCTGCGCGGGGACGATGAATGCCGTATTTCTCGCGGTGGAAAGAACCGTCGTGCTTGCTGACTGCGAATTCTCAATTGGTCCCAGTGATTGGCCGTCAGATCCGCAGGACGAAAGAAGGAGAACTGAGAAAATAAGTGAAATAAGTAGATAATAACGCATCATGAGTCCCGGATGAGGTCTGATCAATTAGAGACTTTATCAAAATAGGGCAAAAGGTCAGAAGTAATGGCAGTGTAGATTTTTTTCCTTGGCGAGCAACCAACTGCATTGCAGCTCGGGAGGCAGTGTCATCACGGCGCGCGGTCCAGCGCACCACTCTGTTGGGCACAGCAAGCTGCGCTTGGGATTGTGCAAAACGCGGTGGTTGGGACTGCTTCATGAGTCGCGTTAACGAGTGCGGATGTCGCCAACAGAACGCGCGAGTCTACACCCCCGTATTCGCCGCCTGCCTGCCGGCGCGGTGAACAGGATCGCCGCGGGTGAGGTGATCGAGCGGCCCGCTGCTGCCGTCAAGGAACTTGTCGAGAACGCCCTCGATGCTGGGGCGACCAGAATCGCGGTCGAGATCGAAGAGGGCGGGCGCAAGCTGATCGCCGTCACCGATGATGGCTGCGGCATGGGGCCTGAGGAGCTACCCCTCGCGCTCGAGCGACACGCCACATCGAAGCTCAACGCCACGGGCGATGGGGAGGTCGACCTCCTGACCATCGATACGATGGGGTTTCGCGGTGAAGCCTTGCCCTCGATCGGCGCCGTCGCGCGGCTGACGATCACGTCGCGCGTTGAAGGCGGCGAGGGCTGGCAGTTGTCTGTGAAGGCGGGCGTCATGGCGGAACCTTGCCCGGCGCCGTTTGCCGGGACGGGCACAAGGGTGGAGGTCGCGGACCTCTTTTTTGCCACCCCGGCGCGCCTCAAATTCATGAAGGGCGAGCGCGCGGAGGGTTCGGCCTGCGCCGATGCGGTGAAGCGGCTAGCCATGGCCCGGCCCGATGTCGCCTTCACCCTGACCGTTGATGGCAGGCAGCGCTTTGCCTACCGGGCCGAACCTCCGGGTCCTGAGGGTCATCTTGCGCGGCTCTCTGCCATCATGGGCAGGGACTTCGGCGAGAATGCCGTGCCCGTTGCGCTCGAGCGGGAAGGGATGACGCTATCCGGGTTTGCTGGCGTCCCGACTTTCAACCGGGGCCTTCCGGACAAGCAGTATCTCTTCGTCCGTGGTCGACCTGTCCGTGACAAGCTGATGGTCGGTGCCGTGCGTGGGGCCTATGCCGATTTCCTGGCGCGCGACCGTCATCCGCTCCTCTGCCTTTTCCTCGACATGCCCTCGGACCTCGTCGATGTGAACGTGCACCCGGCAAAGACGGAAGTGCGGTTCCGTGATGCTGCGCTGGTGCGTGGGATGATCGTCAGTGGACTGCGCACTGCGATCGCCGAGGCAGGTCACAAGGCATCGACCACCGTGGCAGCGCAGGCAATGCGCGCCGCGCAGACCGGGCGGCCTCAGGTCGCGCCGCCGGAGCCGCGTCCTTCCAACCCCTTCCTGGGATTTTCCGAACGACAGACGCGGCTGGCCCCGGTTTCGGCGCCGAGTGCGAGACGCTACGAACCGGAGCCGGATGCCTATCCGGCGCCGGTTCCGCAGCCAGAGGATTATCCCCTCGGCACGGCGATGGCGCAGCTTCACGACACCTATATCGTGGCACAGACCAGTGACGGGCTCGTGATCGTCGATCAGCATGCGGCCCATGAGCGGCTGGTCTACGAGCGTATCAAGCAGGCAGGGGAGGGGCGGGAGCCCCAGCGGCAGGCGCTTCTCGTGCCTGAAGTGGTCGAGCTGGCCGAGGATGAAGCGACCTTGGTCCTTGAGCGGAAGGACGAGCTTTCGGCCTATGGCCTCGTGATCGAGGATTTCGGCGGCGGTGCCGTGCTTGTCCGCGAGGTGCCTGCGGTGCTCGGGGAGTTTGACATCAAGGGGCTGGTCAAGAACATCGCCTGTGATCTTGCGGGGTTGGGGCAGGACACGGCGCTCAAGGACATGATTGCCGAGACCCTTGGCAATCATGCGTGCAGGAACTCCGTGCGTGCAGGCCGTCGTCTGACTACGGAGGAGATGAATGCACTCCTGCGCCAGATGGAAGCGACCCCTCATTCGGGCCAGTGCAACCACGGCCGTCCGACCTATGTCGAGCTCAAGCTCAAGGACGTGGAGAGGCTGTTCGGGCGGCGCTGAACGTCGCAACCGCTCCGGGGATGGCAGTGGCCGCGTTCACCGAACCGAACACAAACCTTGGCCTTGCGCGTGACCTCTGTTACCGCCCGATGCTTCGGGAGCGGACAGAGGAGCCGGAAAGGTCATGGATCAGAGTTTCCTGGCGGCGTTTTTCACCGCTTTCGTCACTCTTTTCATTGTCATCGACCCGATCCTCGTCGCACCTCTCTTCGCGGCGCTTACCCACCAGAACACCCAGAAGGAGCGGCGAAGGATCGCTATCCAGGCTGCGGCGATCTCGCTCGGCGTCCTCGTCTTCTTCGCGCTGCTCGGCCCGTGGATGCTGAAACACCTGGGCATCGAACTGGCTGCGTTCCGCGCGGCTGGCGGGCTTCTCCTCTTCCTGATCGGCTTCCGCATGTTCTTTGACCCCGACGAGGAGGTCGAAGCCAAGCGCCCGGGCCCCAAGGCGTCCGCGCGGGACAATGTCGCCTTCTTCCCCCTTGCCCTGCCCATGCTGGCGGGACCGGGGGCCATCGCCACCGTCATGCTGTTGATGAACGACGGCGCGAAGGAATACGGCGACCAGGCCTTTGTTGCGCAGGCCGCGGTGCTGCTGGCGCTGGCCTTGGTGCTGCTGATCGGGATACCCGTGATGATGTCGTCCGGATCGATCGCGAAGGCGCTGGGCCGGACGGGCATGAATATGATTTCGCGCCTCCTGGGCATGTTGCTCATGGCGCTGGCAACGCAGTACATCTTCGACGGCGTACGTGTTGGAATTCTGGAGCGTGTCGGCAATGGCTGACGGAGAACTTCTGGTCGGAGACATTGGCGGGACGAATGCGCGTTTTGCGATCTCCTGTCCTGACGGCAGCCTGCGGGACGTGCAGGTCCTTGCCGTGGCCGATCACAAGAATTTCGACGACGTGCTGAGGGCCTATGTCGATCAGCTCGACAAGGTGCCGAAAACCCTTTGCGTTGCCTCTGCCGGGGCGATCAAGGGAGACACGATCCACCTGACCAATGCGCCGTGGAGCCTCGGGGAGAACGCGCTTGCAACCCAGTTCGGCTTCTCAGCCGTGCGGCTCATCAACGATTTCCAGGCCCAGGCACGGTTCGCCGGGATGATGCCGCCGGATGCGGGCATCACCCTCAAAGAGGGCACCCCGATGGAGGGTGCACCGGTGCTGACGGTCGGACCGGGGACGGGCTTCGGCCAGGCGCTCTTCATCCCGGGCCATCCGCCCAAGGTCATCGCGACGGAAGGCGGGCACCGCCTCCTCCCCGTGCGAAACGAGCGCGAGTTGCGGCTCTACGAACGTCTCAAGAAAAAAATGGGCCATCCGCCGATCCTCGAGGACATCCTTTCGGGTCGCGGCATCGTCAACATCTACGAAGCGGTCGTGCTCGATGCCGGGGAGACACCAGAGCCGGTCGAACCGCCTGCGGTGACCAAGGCGGCGCTCGAAGGGCCCGGCCACGCCCGCGAGGCGATCCTCTGGTTCATCGATTATCTCGCCTGTGCTGCAGCGGATGCCTGTGTCTGCACGGGCGCGCGGGGCGGGGTCGCGGTGTCAGGCGGGATCATGCCCCGGCTGAAGGACCTTCTTCCGCATGCCAATTTCGCGGGCACCTTCGCACGCCCCGGTATCCTGAGAGACTATCTTGCCGATGTACCGGTGCGGCTGGTGACGGATCCTTATGCGGCGCTTTATGGTGCGGCCGCGGTGATGCGCGACGCGCTGAGAGGATGAGCCAGGTCTGATCGAGCGCAAGGTGCGCCGGTTTTCCGCTGCTAGCCTGACCCTGCTCATCTGGAGAACGCAGCGTCATGGCTTATCGCAGTCTTTTCATTCCGGCTCTCGATGCAGGATCCCTTGCGGGGGCTGTCGCGGATGCCGGGGTCATGCTGGGCGATGGTCCCGGCGTGATTCGAGCGCATTTTGTCGTGGATGACTATCGCCCGCCAGTTTCGATGGCGGATGCGGTGAACCTCAACCAGATCGTCGAGGCCCAGCGCACCCTGGCGAGGCGCCTCGAGAAGGAGCTTCACACAGCCTTCGATGACGCCGCAGCAAAACTGCCCGGCAATGTTCAGTGTACCTTCCGAAGCGCAGAAGGGGAGATGCCGCGTGCAGCGGCGCTGGCGTCGCGCCTTTGCGAAGCAATCCTCTACCGCCACCGCGGTGCGAAGAAGAAGGCCTTCGACCCGATGCTGATCGAGGAGCTGCTCTTCCGCTCGGGTCGTCCGCTCGTGCTCGTGCCACCGTCTGGCCTTCGTGCCCGTCCTGATGTTCTTGCGGTGGCATGGAATGGCAGCGCTGAAGCCACCCGCGCCGTGGCGCTGGCCCAGCCTCTCCTGCGTCAGGCAAAGAAGATCTTTGTCGTGACGATCGGGCGTGAGCAGACCGGTACTCCGTCAGCGGAAGACATGGCGGCGCATTTCAACGACTGCGGCACCGAAGCGGAGGTCTTGCGCGGGCAGCCGGGAGGATCTGACGGCAAGATGCTCGCGGACATCGCCATCGAGGCGGGGGCCAAGATGATGGTTCTCGGCGCCTATTCCCGTTCGCGCTTGCGTGAGGTCATCCTCGGCGGCGTCACCAAGTCCTATCTCGAAGAGCCGCCTCTACCGCTCCTCATCGCGCGGTAAGCCAAGCGGTTCGAAGCGGCCAGGAGGCCCCGGGAACACAACCGGGGTCTCGGAGCCGTCCTTGGCGACGGCGCTGACACCGAAGAAGTAGTTGTCGACCACGAGATTCCTGAAGGTCCATTCGTTGACCTTCCCGACGAAGCGGCTGTTGGTCCACTGAGGCGCAGTCGTCCGTCGCCAGTAGACCCGGTATCCCGCCAGGTTGCGGCGAGCCTTGCGGCCCTCGCCGCCATCTTTCCAGGTCAGGACTGCGGAAGGCTGGACCGCGCCGCCGAGTTCGACGTCGGTGGGGAAGGGCGGGGCGCCCGCGATTCCTGCCATCGTCAGGGCGTTGAGTGCGGTGGCCCGGGCCGCGAAGGCGCCGTCGACGTACGCAATCGTGTCGCCATAGTGCCTTCCTTCTTCATTGCGAAGGTCCTGATGCTGACGGTCATAGTGCTCATGGGTTTCCATGATGCGCACAGCGGGGAAGCCGGCATTCGAGAAGGGCGTCTGGTGCCCCCCTCTGCCGAAGCGGTCGAGGCGGTAGATCATCTCGGCGTCGAGGTTCGGCAGGTAGGCCTCCGCCATGTCGTCGATGTAGCGGGCAAGATTGCGGGCGGGGCTATCGACCTCTCCGCCCCGGAACCTGCGGTAGCGCGCGGCTTCGGGTGTTTCATCCGCACGCGTACCTTCTGAGAAAACACGGATCGTATTGTTGGCGATCACGCCATCGATTCCCGCGATATTGCCGATCATGTCGTTGTTGAGGACGGCCTTGATGTTCCAGCCTTCCTCTGTCGCTACAGCGGCCACGATCTCCCCGCCGAAGAGGCCCTGTTCCTCGCCGGAGAGGCCAGCGTAAACGATCGTGCCCGGAAATTCGTATTGGGTCAGGACCCGTGCGGCTTCGATGACACCTGCCATGCCGCTTGCATTGTCGTTGGCGCCGGGGCTTTCGGAGGTTGCATCCATGACGTCGGAGACACGGCTGTCGATGTCGCCTGACATGATGACCATGCGGTTCGGGTCGAGCTTGCCGCGTTGGAACGCGAGGACGCTGACGATCTCTGTCGCTTCGGGTATCCGGCGTTCACCCTCGACGACACCGGAGATGACGCGCACTTCCAGGCAGCCGCCACAGTCGCGGGAGATCTCCTCGAACTCGGCAGCGATCCATCGCCGTGCCGCGCCGATGCCCTGGGTGTCGCTTTCTGTCTCTGACAGAGTGTGCCGCGTGCCGAAATCGACCAGCGTCTGGATGTCGGCCATGATGCGATCCGCCTGCGGCGCATCGGCGATCTCGTAGAGCTTTGCCACTTCCGAAGGCGGTGCGGTCTGCAGGAGGAGGGCGGTGGCAAGCGAGTTGAGGACCATCATGTCCTCCTGTTAACAGAGCTCGCCCGTCACGCCAAAAGCGGCACACCGCCTGCGGCCCGCAAAACTCCTTAGCGCGCGCGTTCCATCCTCGGCATGCCCTGAGCCGGGCCGCCGGCATCGGGCCAGCTTTCGATGTGAAGGCTCTGGGTCGGGTAGGCGAACTCGATGCCGTTGCGCTCGAAGAGGTCGTGGATGGCGAGCAGGATCGCCTGCTGCTTGTCCATATAGACGGTGTAATCCCGGTCCTGCACCCAGAAGACGAGTTCGAAGAGCACCGCGAAGTCACCGTATCCCGCAAGGTGGCATCGGTCGAAGCGGACGCCGTGCTGCGCTTCGACAATGTCCTTGATAGCGCCGGGGATCATGGCGAGTTTCTGGCGCGGGGTCTGGTAGATGACGCCGATCTTCACGACGACACGGCGCTCGGCCATCCGGCGGTAGTTGTTGATCTCGTAGTCGAGCAGCTTGGCGTTCTTCACGGTCAGCTGCTGGCCCTGGAGCGTCGTGATCCGGGTGGATTTGAGCCCGACCCTCTCCACCGTGCCCATGTTGTCACCGAAGATGATGAAGTCACCGCGGACGAAGGGCTTGTCGAGGACGATCGCGAGCCCGGCGAAGAGGTCCTCGAACAGGCTCTGGGCCGCAAGGCCGACAGCGATGCCGCCAACGCCGAGACCTGCGATCAGCGCGGTGACGTCTCCGCCGAGATTGTCGATGATGAACAGGAGCGCGACGGCGAAGACCAGGACGTTCGCAAAGACGTTCAGCAGGCCCAGCGCATTGGCGAGGCTGCTGTCGTCGTGGGTCGCATGGCGGCTCGCTGCCCGCTCGAGAAAGGCGGTGACGACGACCCGTACCCAGAACGCCATCTGGAAGGCAAAGACGATGGTAAAGACGCGGGAAAGCCAAGCATCCTGACGCTCGGTCAGCTCGAAGAAGAACGGTATGACCAGCATGGCGGCGAGCAGGAGAAGGAAAACGCTGTTCGTCGCGCCGACGATTTCCGCGACGATGTTCCTGACGGTGGTTTCGGACTTCTTCCTGCGGTGGAGGACGCCGTAGACGGCCGACCTGAGAATGCGGAACAGAATGAAGAGGCCGATGACGATGGATGCGGCCAGGCCCCATTGGATCCCACTGGCTTCGAGCCAGGCAAGGCCCTGTTCGACCAGGGTCATCGCTTCGCCTGCAAAATCCCGGCTCTCGGCAAGCATCTCGTCGACAGGTGTCGGCTGATCGTCTTGATGCATCATGCTTTTCTTGCCCCGACTGACTTCCATCTCTGCCAGCCGGGAAAATGTCCCGCTCAGGTGCTTTTGGCCACCTCGTGGGTATAGATTGTGCGGGTGGGGAACGGGATCGTGATGTCGTCGCGGTCGAGAGCCTGTTTGAACGCTTTGGTCAGGTCGAACGTCACCGGCCAGAAATTGTCCTTCGCGACCCACATCCGGCAGACGATGTTCACCGAGCTGTCGCCCAGTTCCTTGACGGCGAGAAAGGGCTCGGGATCGGCCAAGACCCTGTCATCCTTGGCGATCTCGCCGCGCAGGGTGGCCATCGCCTTGTCGATGTCGTCGTCGTAGGAAATTCCCATGACGATATCGACGCGGCGGGTGTCATAGGCCGA
Source organism: Parvularcula lutaonensis (assembly GCF_014651915.1). Classification (GTDB taxonomy): domain Bacteria; phylum Pseudomonadota; class Alphaproteobacteria; order Caulobacterales; family Parvularculaceae; genus Parvularcula; species Parvularcula lutaonensis. Next base: position 1,108,992 of record NZ_BMXU01000001.1, on the reverse strand, counting down.
ATAGTTTGTGATCGACGTCGAGTAGATGTCGCCGTTCGGCACGATAACCTTCTTGTTGTCGGGCGTGGCGAGTTCTGTGGTGAAGAGGTTGATGCCCTTCACCGTACCCGAAACGCCGCCCGCTTCGACAAAGTCGCCGTATTTGAAAGGCCGGAACGCAAGGAGCATCACGCCGGAAGCAACGTGGCTGAGCGTGCCCTGCAGCGCGAGGCCGATGGCGAGACCCGCGGCGCCGATGACCGCGGCGAGGCCCGTGGTCTGGATGCCGAACATCGACAGGACGGCGATGACCACGAAGGCGAAGACCAGCCAGTAGACGATCGATCCGAAGAAACGGGCGAGGGTGACATCGAGATTCGGCGCGCGCTCCACCGCTGACGTCACGGCGTTGCGCAAGCGACCGGCGATCCAGACGCCGATGGCAAAGACGATGAGTGCGCCGACGGCCTTGAGGCCCCAGCCGATGGCGGTTTCCGTCATCGAGGAGATCGTCTCTGGCCGCAGGAAGTTGCCGAGCCAGGACTGGGCCTCTTCGATGGTGTTGCCCACCGGGCCGCTGCCGGTCGGTGTTGAATTTGTCGTCAGCATGGTCTGCCCTTGATTGTCTGTTTCGCCCCCAGCATTGGGCTTGTTGCTTTAGGTCAAGATTCGCCCGCGATTCCCAATGCTGCCTTGTCCGGAGAAGGCCGCGCAATGACCAACCTCATCGTCTCCGAAGCCCTTGGCAGGGTCGCGCCGTCGCCGACCATCGCCGTCAGCCAGAAGGCAAGGGACCTCAAGGCCAAAGGCTGTGATGTCATTGCCCTCGCTGCAGGAGAGCCGGACTTTCCGACGCCTGAACATATTGCCGAGGCTGGGATCAAGGCGATCCGCGACGGCCATACCGGCTACACGGCGGTCGACGGCATTCCTGAGCTCAAGGACGCAGTGGCCGCGAAGTTTGCGCGCGACAACAACCTCACTTATGACGCGGGCACGGAGATTGCCGTCACCTCCGGCGGCAAGTTCGCGATCTACGCTGCGATGATGGCGACGCTGAATCCCGGCGACGAGGTGATCGTCCCGGCTCCTTATTGGGTCAGCTATCCGGACATTGTGAAACTCTGCGGCGCAAAGCCTGTGATCGTCGAGATGAAGCCCGAAGACGGTTTCAGGCTCGACCCGCAGGCGCTGGAGGCAGCGATCACGCCCAAGACTCGCTGGCTGATCCTCAACTCGCCCGGCAACCCGACCGGAAGCGTGATGGAGGAGCCGCATTTGCGCGCAATTGCGGACGTGCTGCTCAAGCATCCGAAAGTCTGGGTGCTGACGGATGATATTTACGAGCATGTCATCTATGATGCGACCTTCGCGACGATTGCCCAGGTCGAGCGGAAGCTAAAAGAACGCACACTGACAATGAATGGTGCGTCCAAGGCCTATTCCATGACCGGCTGGCGCATTGGCTATGTCGGCGGCCCGTCCTCCCTGATCGCGGCGATGCGCAAGCTGGCGAGCCAGACCACCACCAATCCCTGTTCGATCAGCCAGTGGGCGGCTGTGGCGGCGCTCAATGGCGACCACGGCTTCCTTGCCGAGCGGAACAAGGCGTTCCGCGCGCGGCGGGACCATCTCCTCGACGTCCTCGGCAAGGCGCCCGGTTTGAGCGTGAACAAGCCCGAGGGGGCCTTCTATCTCTTCTTCAGTTGCGAGGGCCTGCTTGGCGGCAAGGTTGGAGAGAGGATTCTCGAAACCGATCTCGAAGTCGCAGAAGCGCTTCTTGAGGAGGAACTGGTCGCGCTGGTGTCGGGAACGGCATTCGGCAAGGCGCCGTTCCTGCGCCTGTCCTACGCCGCCTCGATGGAGGAACTCGAAGAAGCCGGCAAACGCATCACCAGATTCTGTGAGCGGGTGGAGCGCTAGCCCTATCGACAGGATCGATGGGTCTTAGCGGAACCTTTCATTTTGCGGATAGGCCCGCCATTTCTATATCCCGGTTGAAAGGGAGAATGACCATGACGGACACGACCAAAACCGCTGAAGCCCTGAAGCGCGTTCTGGGGGACACCTACGCGCTGTATCTCAAGACGCACGGTTACCACTGGAATGTGGAGGGCCCGAACTTCAAGAGCCTGCACGAGCTTTTTGAACTGAACTACACGCAGATGTGGCAGAGCATGGACGAGATCGCCGAGCGCATCCGCGCCCTTGGCGTCTATGCCCCGATGGGTGCGGAGCTTGCCCAGCTTGCCGCCATCGACAGCACGGATAACAGCGTCCCGTCAGCCAATGCGATGGTGCAGAACCTCGTCAGCGGCCACGAAACCTTCCTTGAAGGCGCAAAGAAGGCGCTCGACATTGCCCAAGAGGCTGGTGATCCGGCGACGGAGGGACTCTTGGCCGACCTCATCACGGCGCATGAAAAAATGGCCTGGATGCTGCGTTCGAGCCTCGAGCGCTAGTCGTAGCGCCTGCGGGGGTCTGTCTTCTCCAGAGCCTCCGCGATCTTCTTGGGTGCGTGTTTGGTCGCGATGGCGGCCTGCTTGTCGAGGGTGTCGTTGTAGGTCCGGTTGAACCGGAGCCAAGCGGCGATGCGCGGGCTGCCCATCACCAGGAGACCCATGCCAATGGCAACCAGCAGGATGCCCATCGGCAGTGGCGAGATAGCCAACAGCACGCCGAACAGGACGAGAACCCCGCCTCCGACCAGCGTCGCAACCCGCCTGATCTTTTCACCGAAGCTCATGTTGACGAGAACGCAGGAGCCGGCGCGCTGGTTCCTTTCACAACTCTCTGGGCCGTGTTGGTTGCAGCGCGAAAGAACGCGTTCTATGGCGCGGCGTTATGCCGAGTCTTCTCCTTGAGCTGTTCTCCGAAGAAATCCCCGCGCGCCTTCAGGCGAAGGCCGCTGCTGACCTCGAACGCCTGCTGACGGGCAAGCTCGAGGACGCAGGGCTCAGCTGGGAGAGAGTTGAAACCTTCTATGGTCCCCGTCGGCTGACCCTGACCATGGACGGCTTGCCTGATGCCTCGCCGGACACCCGTGAAGAACGCAAGGGTCCGAAGGTCGGTGCGCCGGAGAAGGCGATCCAGGGTTTCCTGCGCGGCGCGGGTCTTTCGGACATCTCCGAGGCGCAAATTCAGGAGACGAAAAAGGGCCCAGTTTACGTCGCGGTCATCGAGACGAAGGGACGCCCGACCAGCGAGGTCGTGACCGAGGCCCTGCGCGGGACGATCACCGATTTCCCTTGGCCGAAGTCCCAGCGCTGGGGCGATGGCGACCTGCGCTGGGTCAGGCCGCTTCGCGGCATCTTGCTGGCGCTTGGCGGCAAGCCCGTTCCGTTCTCGCTGGAGAATGGCAGCCAGCCGATCGAGGCGGGGCTGACGACGAAGACTCACCGTGTTCTGGGCGGTGGCGAAGCCACGGTCGCGTCCTTTGCCGACTACGAACAGGTGCTGCACGAAGGCCGGGTGGTCCTGCGCGCTGAGGAGCGCAAGGCGCGGATCATGGAGGGGGCCAAGGCTCTCTGTGCGAATGAGGGGCTGGATCTGGTCGAGGATCAAGGGCTGCTCAATGAAGTGGCGGGCCTCGCCGAATGGCCGACGCCGAAACTAGGCACCTTCGACGAGAAGTTCCTGGCGCTGCCCGATGAGGTCATCACAGCGGCGATGCGCGGGCACCAGAAATATTTCTCCGTACGCGATCCGAAGGCCGGCCGCCTTGCGCCGCGCTTTGTCACCGTGGCGGATATCGAGTCGGGCGAGGGGATGCTTGCCGGTTATGAACGTGTGCTGACGGCCCGGCTGTCGGATGCGCTCTTCCTCTACAACAACGACCTCAAGAAGCCGCTGGAGAAGCACGCTGAGAAGCTCAGTGGTGTGACGTTCTTCGAAGGCCTCGGCACCATCGCTGACAAGGTCGAGCGCGTCGCTGCGCTGGCCCGCGAGCTGGCCCCGGCCTGTGGTGCGGACCCGGATCAAGCCGAGCGCGCGGCGCGCCTCGCTAAGGCGGACCTCGCCTCGGAGATGGTCTACGAATTTCCCGAGCTGCAGGGCCTGATGGGCCGCTACTATGCGCTGGCGCAAGGCGAGAGCGACGTGATCGCCGATGCTATCCGCGACCACTACAAGCCGCAGGGGCAGTCGGATGATTTGCCTACGAACCCTGTGGGTGTGGCGGTGAGCTTGGCGGATAAGCTCGATACGCTGGCGGCGTTCTGGAGAATTGACCAGAAGCCGACAGGCTCACGCGACCCGTTCGCGCTTAGGCGGGCTGCGTTGGCGGTGATCCGGATGGTGCTCGAGAACGATCTCCGCCTGAACGTGAGCGAATATGTGTCTGGCGAATTTTCTGCCGACCTCCTCGCCTTCTTCCACGACCGTCTGACTGTCTATTTCCGGGACCAGGGTTTCCGGCATGACCGGGTGGCGGCTGTGCTGGAGGAAGGGGCGGATGATTTCGTCCTGATCGAGAAAAAGCTGAAGGCGCTGTCGGATTTCCTCGACACCGAGGACGGCGCCAACCTCTCCGCAGCGTACAAACGCGCGGCGAACATCCTGAAGGCCGAGGCGAAAAAGGGCGATCTGCCCGAGGCTTCGCCGGATCCGACCCTCTTCGAAGAAGATCAAGAGCGCGCGCTCAACGACGCGCTCGATGAAGCGGAAACTAAGGCTAGGGACTCGCTGGAAGCCGAGGATTTCGCGAGCGCGATGCGCGCACTCTCGGCCGTGCGGCCTGTCATGGATGCGTTCTTTGACGGGGTCACAGTCAATTCGGACAAGCAGGAATTGCGCGCGAACCGTTTGGCGCAACTCTTGCGTTTCCGGGATGTTGTCAAATTGGTGGCCGACTTCGATCGGCTCGAAGGTTGAGAGACGGGGTATCCAAATGAGCGGCGCAGCTCCTGAGAAGATGGTGTACGCCTTCGGCGGCGGTAAAGCCGAAGGCCGGTCGGGGATGAAGAACCTCCTCGGCGGGAAAGGTGCGAACCTCGCCGAGATGGCCAATTTGGGGCTGCCGGTCCCGCCGGGCTTCACGATCACCACAGAGGTCTGCACGGCCTACTACGCCAACGACCGTCAGTACCCCGAGGGCCTGAAAGAGGAAGTCGAGAAGGCGCTGGGCGAAGTCGAAAGGATCACCGGGAAGAAATTCGGTGATCCCTCCAACCCTCTCCTCGTCTCGGTCCGCTCCGGTGCTCGGGCTTCGATGCCGGGCATGATGGACACGGTCCTCAACCTCGGCCTCAACGACGACACTGTCGCGGGTCTCGCCAAGCTTTCGGGCGACGAACGCTTCGCCTATGACAGCTACCGCCGCTTCATCCAGATGTATTCGGACGTGGTCCTTGGCGTGGCGCACCACACGTTCGAGGAAATCCTCGATACGTATAAGGACGATCGCGACTACGTTCTCGACACGTCGATGACCGCCGAGGACTGGCAGGCTGTGATTGCGGAGTACAAGGAAGCCGTCGAGAGCGCCCTCGGCAAACCCTTCCCCCAAGATCCGCAGGAGCAGCTCTGGGGCGCGATTGACGCGGTCTTCGGTTCGTGGATGAACGAGCGTTCGAAGACCTACCGCCGACTGAACAACATCCCCGCGGAGTGGGGCACGGCGGTCAACGTGCAAGCCATGGTCTTTGGCAATATGGGCGAGACCTCCGCGACCGGCGTGGCCTTCACCCGTAACCCTTCGACCGGCGAGAAGCGGGTCTATGGCGAGTTCCTCATCAATGCGCAGGGCGAGGACGTCGTTGCCGGTATCCGCACGCCGCAGAGCCTGACCAAGCAGTCCCGTGAGGAGCAGGGCTCGGACGAACCCTCCCTCGAAGAGGCGATGCCCGAGACCTACAAGGAACTCGCGGCGGTCTTCCAGAAGCTCGAAGACCACTATCGCGACATGCAGGACATCGAGTTCACGATCGAGCAGGGCAAGCTCTACATGCTGCAGACCCGCAACGGAAAGCGGACTGCGAAGGCGGCTCTCAAGATCGCTGTCGATCTCTGTGCCGAGGGCAAGATCTCCGAAGACGAAGCTGTCATGCGCGTCGATCCCGCAGCGCTCGACCAGCTCCTCCATCCATCGCTCGATCCGAATGCGGAGCGCGACCTCATCGCCAAGGGCCTGCCGGCCAGTCCGGGCGCTGCCTCCGGCGAGGTGGTCTTCACCGCCGACGAAGCCGAGCGCCTGGCGCAGGAAGGCAGGCGCGTCATGCTCGTCCGGGTGGAGACGAGCCCTGAAGACATCCACGGCATGCACGCTGCGGCGGGGATCGTCACTGCCCGCGGCGGCATGACCTCCCACGCCGCCGTGGTGGCCCGCGGCATGGGACGGGCCTGTGTCTGCGGCGCTGGCGACCTCAAGATCGAGAAGGACGGCTCCAAATTCACCGTGCACGGACGTGAGGTGAAGAAGGGCGACCAGATCACCATCGATGGCTCGACCGGCGAGATCTTCTTTGGCGCCGTTGCCACCATCGAACCTGAACTTTCCGGCGACTTCGGCAAGCTGATGGAGTGGGCCGACAAACATCGCCGCATGCGGGTTCGCGCCAATGCGGAAACCCCGCTCGACGCCAAGACCGCCCGCGGCTTCGGCGCCGAGGGCATCGGCCTTTGCCGCACCGAGCACATGTTCTTCGACGCAGACAGGATCAACGTCGTCCGCGAGATGATCCTCGCCGACAATGAACAGGGGCGCCGCGCGGCCCTCGACAGGCTGCTGCCCTTCCAGCGCGGCGATTTCGAGCAGCTGTTCAGGGAGATGAAAGGCCTTCCGGTCACGATCCGTCTCCTCGATCCGCCGCTACACGAATTCCTTCCGCACGGAGAGAAAGAAATCGGAGAGGTGGCCAACGCCCTTGGCCGCGACGTCAAGGACGTGAAGGACCGCCTCAGCCAGCTCCATGAGCAAAACCCGATGCTCGGCCATCGCGGTTGCCGCCTTGCGGTCAGCTATCCCGAAATCGCCGAGATGCAGGCGCGCGCCATCTTCGAGGCCGCCATCGCCATCGGCAAGGAAACCGGCGACCCGGTCCAGCCGGAGATCATGGTGCCACTCGTCAGCACCAAGAAGGAATTGGACCTCGTCAAGGACCGCATCGACGCGGTGGCCCAGAAGGTGTTCGCCGAGGCAGGCGAGAAGCTCGTCTACACCGTCGGCACGATGATCGAACTGCCGCGTGCCGCGCTCACCGCAGACAAGATCGCGCACTCGGCCGAGTTCTTCTCTTTCGGCACGAATGACCTGACGCAGACGACCTTCGGCCTCAGCCGTGACGATGCCGGCTCGTTCCTGCCGAACTACCTGCGCCACAACATCCTGGACCAGGACCCTTTCGTCAGCCTCGACCAGGAAGGCGTCGGCCAGCTCGTCGCGATCGGGGCGCAGAAAGGGCGGGAGACCCGCTCGCTCATCAAGCTCGGTATCTGCGGCGAGCATGGCGGTGATCCGGCCTCGATCTCCTTCTGCGAGGGAATCGGCCTCGATTATGTCAGCTGCTCGCCATACCGCGTGCCGATAGCACGGCTGGCCGCTGCACAGGCATCGCTTGCTGCGAAAAAAAGAGCGGAAGGCTGACCTAACGTGTTCTTATGTTGAGCGGTGCAACCTTGCTGTTGCATTGCTCAGCGCTGATCACGACTTCTCCATGACTGGGGAAGGGGAGACCGAACTCTTGCAGGCCCGAAAGCCGACGAAAATCAAGGGGCTCAAACGAAGCCTTTCGCTGATTCTGGTTATCGTCGCTGTCATTTCAGCGACGATGCTGATGTCGCGTCAGGACGAGGTCGTCGCTTCGGTCGAGGTCTGGGCTTCGGATATTTTCGAGCAAGCCGCGCTCGAGCGCGCGGAGGTCCCCGACGCGGTTGTCGTGAGCGCAATCGATTTGCTCGATGAAGCCGGTTTTGACGGCCGCGCGATCTCCACCGATCTGTTGCTCGCTGGGGTTCCTTCAAACCTCTTCTCCCTGCCGAACTATTCTCCGTTCGAGCTTTCCGAGGAGCAGAAGAAAGAGCGGAACTGTCTTGCGCAGGCGATCTATTACGAAGCGCGGAACCAGCCCGTTCTGGGCCGGATCGCCGTTGCCGATGTCGTCCTCAACCGTGTTGCCGACCGGCGCTTCCCCTCGACCATCTGCGGCGTGGTGTTCCAGGGGCAGGGCAAGAGCTACGGCTGTCAGTTCAGCTTTGCCTGTGACGGCAGCCTGAACAGGCCGCGTGAACCGCGGGCGTGGGACAGGGCCGAGGCACTGGCCGATGTGATCTACCGGGGTTTCCGCCCGCCGCTGACGAATTTCGCGACGTTCTACCATGCCGATTATGTCGATCCTTACTGGGCAAAGGCATTCGACCAGACGCGGGTGATCGGCGACCACATCTTCTTCCGCCCACCGGGGACGCTGAAGCTTGCCGCGAACCGGCTCGGCATCGATCTCGAGGAGTTGTCGAGCTAGGCGACGAGCTCCATCCCGATATCGAGCGCCGTCGCCGAGTGCGTGAGAGCGCCGACCGAGATCACATCGACGCCTGTTGCCGCGATGGTGCGGACGGTGTCGAGGTTCACTCCTCCTGATGCTTCGAGCACGCAACGCCCCTTCGTGATGGTCACCGCTTCACGGAGCGTATCGGCGGTCATGTTGTCGAGAAGAATGATGTCAGGTTTTGCTTCAAGTGCAGTGGCAAGCTGGTCGAGCGTGTCGACTTCGACCTCGATCTTCACCGTGTGCCCCGCAAAGGCGCGCGCCTTGGCGATGGCCTGAGCGATCGATCCCGCAGCGGCGATGTGGTTGTCCTTGATCATCACCGCGTCGGTGAGGCTCATCCTGTGGGTCATCCCGCCGCCGCAGCGCACCGCGTGCTTCTGGACCAACCGAAGGCCGGGAAGCGTCTTCCGCGTGGCAGCGATGCGCGCCTTCGTGCCCTGGACCCTGCCAACATAGTCCGCAGTCAGCGCAGCGATGCCGCACATATGGCTGAGGATGTTGAGAGCGGTTCGCTCTGCCGTCAGGAGCGAGGCGGCCGAGCCTCTCGCTTCAAGGAGTGTCGCCCCCGCCGCGAAGGGATCGCCGTCCGTGGCTCTGGCGGTTACCTCGAGGGTGGGATCGACCATGCGGAAGACAAGAACGGCAACGCCGACACCGGCAGCGCACCCCTCGGACCTGGCGTTCAGCGTGGCCATGGCTTCCGTCTTCGGATCAATCGTCGCAAGGGTTGTCAGGTCACCGCCCTGCGCGAGATCTTCTTCAAGGCTGCGAAGGATGAGCGGCTTCAGCAGTTCATCAGGGATCGGGTTCATGCGTTCACGTCCTCCCATTCTGTCACGATGTCCGAGCCGCGAAGCGTCATCAGGCTGTGCCGTGCCTTGGCCGCAAGTTCGATATGGTCTGTCCGCTGATGAGCCCCTCGGCTCTCTTCGCGCGCGAGGGCAGAGGATAGCACGAGCTTGGCCGTCAGGAGGGCCAGCCTGTGGCCCACCGTATCCGGGTGCTGTGCTTCGATGAAGTCGAGCGCAGCACAGAGTCCCGTCCGGTTGCGAAGCAGGCCTGCCTTGTCCGCCATCGTGCGTCGCAGCGGTTTCAGGTTATCGGGCCGACCGTGGCCCAGGGTTTCCGGTGCGACGTCCTTGATCCCCGGCTTCCTGATGTCGCGGCTTCTCAGGGCCTCGGCAATGCGTGTACCGAACACAATGGCTTCCAGCAGCGAATTGGAGGCAAGGCGATTGGCGCCGTGGACTCCTGTGCTGGCGCATTCGCCGACAGCGAAGAGGCCCTTGATGCTGGTCTGACCGTTGATATTCGTCCGTACACCGCCCATGTGATAGTGAGCGGCTGGCGCGATGGGAAGCAGGTCCTTCGCCGGGTCGATGCCGGCTTCCCGGCAGGCCGCGTCGACAGTGGGGAAGCGCTCCGCGAATGCTTCGCCAATCGCTTCCCGAACGTCCAGGAAAGCGCCGCCGGTTTCAGCAATGGCCTGCGCCACACCCCGCGCGACGACGTCCCGCGGCGCAAGTTCGGCCTGCGGATGATGCCTGAGCATGAAGCGGTCGCCATCCCCGTCGAGAAGATGCGCGCCTTCGCCCCTGATCGCTTCGGTGGCGAGGGGAGCCGGATCGCGACCGACATCGAGCCCGGTGGGGTGAAACTGGACGAATTCGAGATCGCGCAGGGTCGCACCAGCCTCCGCCGCAAGCGCGATGCCTTGTCCCTGGCTGAAGAGTGGATTGGTGGTCACAGCGTAGAGACCGCCGAGCCCGCCCGTGGCGAGGATCACGGCACCGGCCGTCAGGAAGAGGGGCCGCTGCCCTTCGATGTCCCAGAGCTCTGCGCCGCAGACGCCGTCGGCATCCGTAATCAGCCTTTCCGCGATGATCCGTTCACGAAGTTCGATGTGCCCGGCGGAGCGCGCGGCCTCGACAAGGCAGTTCATGATGGCGGCACCGGCCTCGTCACCGCCGACATGGACGATGCGCTCGCGGCCGTGGGCAGCCTCGCGCCCGAGCCTGAATGAGCCGTCCTCCATACGGTCGAACGGGACGCCCAGCTCGGCCAGTGACTGCACTGCGTCGGGCCCGCCCTCGGTCAGGACCCGGACAGCCTCGCGATCACAGAGGCCTGCGCCTGCGGTGAGGGTGTCTTCAGCGTGAAGGGCGGGGCTGTCGTCAGGTCCGATCGCGGCAGCGAGCCCACCCTGCGCCCAAGAGGAGCTTCCATGCCCGAGCGCACCGGCGGTGACGACAGTGACCGGATGTGGCGCAAGCCTGAGTGCGGTCCAGAGCCCGGCGATGCCTCCTCCGATGATGAGAACGCTTCCCCGCGCCCCGGTGACGTCCACCGTGGTCTAGCGGTGCTCGACCGAGATCACGTCGCCGCCATGTCCTCTGGTGAAGGCAGCAGGTGAGGACGGGTTCGGCAGTTCGATCATGCGCTCCACGGCTTCACGGGCGCGGGCAGCGATGACCGGATCGACCGTGACTTCGTGGGTCATGGTCTCGAGTGCCATCTGGATGCCTTCGAGGGTGATCCGCTTCATGTGTGGGCACAGATTGCAGGGCCTGACGAAGTCGACGCCCGGATTCTCCAGCGCGACATTGTCCGACATCGAACATTCGGTGATGAGGACCACTTGGCGCGGCTGTTCCTTTGCAACGTAGCCAGACATGGCCGCGGTGGAACCGGCATAGTCAGCCTCGGCGAGGACATCCGGCGGGCATTCGGGATGGGCGAGAACCACGACGCCGGGATTGGCGGCCCGCATCTCCCTGATGTCGTCGGCGGTGAAACGCTCATGCACCTCGCAGGAGCCAGCCCAGGTGATGACCTTCTTGTCGGTCATGCGGGCGACGTTCTTCGCAAGATATTGGTCAGGGATCAGAATGACCTCGTCCGTGCCGAACTCATGGCAGATGTGTTCGACCACTTGCACGGCGTTGGACGAGGTGCAGCAGATGTCGGTCTCCGCCTTCACGTCCGCCGTGGTGTTCACATAGGTGACGACCGGCACGCCGGGATAGCGCTCCTTGAGAAGGCGCACATCCGCGCCCGTGATCGACGAGGCGAGGGAGCAACCCGCTTCCATCGACGGAATCAGGACTGTTTTCCCGGGCGCGAGGATCTTCGAGGTCTCGGCCATGAAGTGAACACCGGCCTGCACGATCACCGATGCGTCCGTCTTTGCCGCCTCGCGTGCCAGTTGCAGGCTGTCGCCACGGATGTCGCCGACGCAGGCAAAAATCTCCGGGGTCATGTAGTTGTGCGCAAGAATGACCGCGTTGCGCTCTTCCTTGAGCTGGTTGATGCGGGCGATCACAGGAGCCATCAAATCCCATTCGAAACGCGGAATCTTGGCGGAAACGAGTGGGTAGAGGTGATCTGTCATGGCCCGGACCTGTTCCGGCGACAGCTCTTCCATTCCGTTCTCAAAGGCTGCCATGGGCTTGGCTCCGACTTTTGCTCACTGCGAGTATATGGCGTCCCGGTCACATCGGGGCAAGGGCTTTTTCAGCGCAGGTGAACCCCTTGAAATCAAGATAGTTTCACCGACCCGGTTGGGGGCGCGAGAAGCGGCTCACGCCGAGCTCAATCTTGTTCAATGCGGCCGGGGACCGACCAGCCCCGTCGCCGAGCCTGTTCACGTTAGCGGTGCCGTCGGGTCATTTGGTCGAAGAACCTTTTGACGGCTCTGGCGACGACACGACCTGACGCGCCGGGATCTTGAGCCTCGGCAGGGTCAGCCCTGTTGCGGTGGCGACATCGGCGAGGGGACCGGCGCGGTAAAGCGCGGCGGGCCTTCCCTTGGTCTGCTGCGCCGTCTGCGATGTCTTCTCCACGAGCCCTGCTGACTCCACGGAGCGGCGGAAGTTCTGCTTGTGGACGGAGAAACCGAGCAGTGCCTCCACGGCGCTCTGCAGCGTGCTCAAGGTGAAGGTTTCGGGAATGAGTTTGAAGATCACCGGGCGGTAGCGCAGCTTGCCGCGCAGGCGCCCGATCGCAGTCGCCAGGATCCGTCTGTGGTCGGAAATCATCGCCTCGCCGAAGAGCTCGGGCCCCTCGACCCCGTCACGGTCCCGGTGGGCCTCGGCCACGAGGCGGGCTTCGTACATCAGCTCGTATCGGTCGAGGGCGCGTTCTTCCTCCCAGCAGTCATCAGCGCTGAAGAATGTGCTGCGCAGCCGCTCCTGCCGGTCTTCATGATCGCCTGCCCACCGGTAAAGCTGTCCGGCAATCACCTGCCGCAGGTCCTGGCCCTCCGCACGCTGATCCTCCCATGGGAAAAAGCGGTACCAGGGCAGCCACGCGGCGCTTTCAAGGCTAGGCTCCGTCGCTTCGGGGGAGAGGGCGAGATAGCCGACCGAGACGATACGGTCCGCTTCGTCGCCGGAGACGAGCGAAGCACGGGGAGCCTCACGGCCCTTGTCGCCAAAAGTGTAGAGCTGCTCGACATAGCCAAGGGGCACGGCGGTCTGGCGCTCGACGAAATCGCGCAGGGCAAGCTCGAAGGTGCGGTGCTCATCGGGGTCGAAACGGCCAAACGGCAGGCCCCAGCCACCGGGCCGCTTGACGCACAGGACATGGGGCTCGCCGTCACGCAGGGCGGTGAGCGCGATGTTGAGACCGATGACAAGCCTGTGTTCCACCGGTTGCGTGTGAGCGTTTTGGAGGAGCGCTTCAAGGGGCGCGCCTCATTGCAGCTCCGCGAACCGCTGGAGGTAGAGCGTCTGGCTCTCCTCGGTGGACAGGATCTCGAGTGTCAGGGGCTCGACTTTCTTCGGTACGGGGAAGAGTTTTTCGGCCTCCTCGACCGAGAAGCCTGCGAGCTGGGTCGCCTCGAAATAGGCGCAGGCGCGGTCGGCTTTCTTGATGAGCTTCTCGACTTCGGCAGGCAGCTCAGGCGGCAGGCCAAAGCGGATATGGATGGCCCGGTGGAGGCCGTGCTCCACCTTCTTGTAGTTGCCGCCGAGCACCGCCTTGAAGGGCGAGATCATGTCACCGATGACGTATTCCGGCGCGTCGTGGAGGAGGGCGGCCAGCTGCCACTCCCGTGGCCAGCTGGGTTTCATCTGCATGCACATGTCGAGCACGACGACCGAGTGCTGGGCCACGTTGAAAGGCTGTGTACCGATGGTCTGGCCATTCCAGCGCGCGACCCTCGCAAGGCCGTGGGCGATATCCTCGATCTCGACGTCGAGCGGCGAGGGATCGAGAATGTCGAGACGTCGGCCGGACAGCATCCGCTGCCATGCGCGGGGCGGGTTCTTGGTCATTCAGGTCGTTTAGCGAGGCATGATGGCGGCGTCACGACCGGGCTTTCCACGTCTCGATCGCAGCGCGGCGAAGAGCCAAGGAGACGGGCGATAGGCAGCACGAGGAGCCGCCCGTGGGCGGTTGGGAAACTCGCGCGCGGCTGTCGCAGCGGAGGATCGTATTTGTTCTGTGCCGCGGCATGAGGCTTTCCAGGGCCGACCGCGCGCGAGGCCGGGTCTGCCTCAGTTCTCGGACGGCCGAACATCAGCTCACGCCCTTGAACGTCCGTGCTTCTTCTTTTTGGCGCTACCGCTCGCTCTCGCTCGCTCTCGCTCGCTCTCGTTCGCTCTTTGAGCGCGTGCTGACGCTTTCGCGTCGGCGGTGCATAGCGACGAGATCGGTAGGGCCGAAGACGGACAGTCCCGACACGAACAGAGCACCAGACGACGGATCCTGACCTCCCGCAGTCTGTTCGATGGGGGGAGTTTAGGAGATGGGGTGCGGGCGGGGATAAGTTGCTTTGTCATTCCGGGGCGCTCGGAGAGCGAGCCCGGAACCGATACAGCGCGACGTTTGGGTCCCGGGCTCCGCTGCGCGGCCCCGGGATGACAGCTGCTGAGAACGCTCGACAGGAGTTCCTGTTTTGTTCACAGTGAACAAATGGACCAAAACTATGCCGTTTACCTCATGGCATCGCGCCACAGCGGCACCCTTTACGTAGGCGTGACGCGCGATCTGAAGCGGCGAGTTTGGGAGCATCGCACCGATTACCGCGAGGGTTTCACCAGCAAGTATGCGGTACACCGACTGGTCTGGTTCGAAATGCACTCCGACATCCAAGCCGCCATCGCGCGTGAGAAAGCGATCAAGAAATGGCGCCGACAATGGAAGATCAACCTGATCGAAGAGCGCAATCTCGACTGGAATGATCTCTACCCGTCACTCTTCGGAATGACCCAGCGCCAATTCAACACCTGTCATTCCGGGGCGCTCGAAGAGCAAGCCCGGAACCCATAGAGCGACCCTGTATGGGTCCCGGGCTCAGGCTCCGCCTGCCCCGGGATGACAGTACCTAGCGTTTGTCCAGGAAACCTTGGGCGAAAAATGCTATGATGGAAGTGAACGTCGCTGCGCCTGCGCCGACGCCGAACAAGACGAAGAGAGAGAACTGCGAGTCCGGGTTGTCTGGGATCGGAAATAGAACGCCGAATAGTGTTCCGAAAGCCATCACCGCCAGAACAATGGCTGCAGCTATGCAGAGGATGCCGATTTTGGACAGGGGTTGCACCTTAACAAGCCCGCACAATAATCGAGCCAGCGCTGTACCCCGCACCGAACCCTGAGATCACACCCAGCGCACCACTCTCCATATCGTCCTTATGCTTATGGAAGGCGATGATCGACCCCGCCGAACTCGTGTTCGCGTACTCATCCAAAATCACAGGAGCTTCTTCCGGGGACGGATCGCGACCCAGGAGTTTCTTGGCGATCAGGACGTTCATGTTGAGGTTGGCCTGGTGGAGCCAGAAGCGGCTGACTTCGGCCTTGTCGATGCCTTCGTCCTCGAGATGCTCGCCGATCATGGCGGCGACCATGGGGACGACCTCCTTGAAGACCGAGCGACCGTTCTGCTTGAACAGCTTGTCCGTCTTCGGATCGTCCGTGTCGATCACTTCGTCTTCGCTCGGGTTGAGGAAGCCGAAATTGTTGCGAATGTTATTCGAGAACTGGGTCTTCAGCCGCGTGCCGAGGATGTCGAAGGCGCCTTTCGGGGCTTCGCCTTCGGGCTTGCCGATGATGACCGCGGTCGCGACATCGCCGAAGATGAAGTGGCCATCGCGGTCCTTGAAGTTGATATGCGCGGTGCAGATCTCCGGATTGACCATCAGCACACGGCGCGCGCCGGTCTCGAGGAGGCCGACGGCGGTCTGGATGCCGAAGCTGGCCGACGCGCAGGCGACGTTCATGTCGAAGCCGTAGCCGTCGATGCCGAGGGCGCTCTGGATCTCCACCGCCATGGCCGGGTATTGCCGCTGCATGTTCGAGGCGGCGCAGATGACCGCGTCGATGTCTTCCGCCGTGAAGCCGCCGCGCTCCATCGCGTCCTTCGCGGCCTTCACGCCCATCTCGGCCATGATCGAAATCTCGTCATTCGGGCGGCTCTTGAGGATCGGGCGCATGCGCTCGGGGTCGAGGGGGCCCTTCTTGTCGAGGACGTAGCGGCTCTTGATGCCCGAGGCCTTCTCGATGAACTCGGCGGAGGAGGGCTCGAGCTGTTCGCCGTCCGGGTTCTCGGCGTTCCACTTGGCGACGAAGGCGTTGTAGGCCTCGACCAGCTCCTCGTTCGAGATCGATTGCTCCGGCGTGAAGAGGCCGGTCGAGAGGATGCGGGCGATGGCGGGCTTCATGGGACCTCACGGGGGTGGTGTTCTGATGTCCCGACTTTGTGCGCCTGTGCGCGGGAGGGATCAACCGGGAGTGGGTCTCAACGGGTTACGGATTGTGGAGGCGGTTAGCTGAGCTCTTCGTGCCGGAAGCAGCAGGTGAGGTGGTCGTTCACCATGCCGACCGCCTGGGCGAAGGCGTAGACGATGACGGGGCCGCAGAAGGTGAAGCCTCGTTTCTTGAGGTCTTTCGCCATCTGTTCAGAGACGGGGGTCTTGGCGGGCATGTCCTCGATGCGTTCGAGATTGGTCTGGACCGGGCTGCCGCCCCAGTAGCTCCAGAGCCATTCGGAGAAGCTCTCCTTCTCCATGACCGCGAGCCAGCTCCGGGCGTTCTTGCGGGCGCCCTCGATCTTGAGGCGGGAGCGGATGATGCCGGCATTGCCGAGCAGTTCCTCGATCTTGGCCTCGTCGTAGCGGGCGATCTTCTCCGGGTCGAAGCCGTCGAAAGCCTCGCGGAAATTCTCGCGCTTGTGGAGGATGGTGCGCCAGGAGAGACCCGCCTGGAAGCCGTCGAGGATGAGCTTCTCGAAGAGCGCGCGGTCGTCATATTCGGGCACGCCCCATTCAGTGTCGTGGTAGTGCTCGTAAAGCGCGTCGCCGGGCGTGGGCCAGGGGCAGCGGGTGGGGTCAGTCATCGCTCGCCCCTTCTGCGCTTAAGCCCGAGACGCCTGTAGTAGACCGCCACGATACCGCCCAGGGACCCGCTCACTGCACTGAGGGCGGCGACAGGGAGCGATATGAAACGTTGCCAAGTGATGGGTTCGGGCACCTCTGAAGCGAACATTGCAATCGGAAATGCGGGAAGCGCCGCAAGACAGCCGATAATGAGTCCGTCGACATAGAGCAGGTCACGCTTTCTCAGGATCAGTAGAAGGAGCGGTGCGCCGATCAGAAACGCGCCGGGCCAGGAAAATACCCAAGCGACGATCGCGAAGGGACCGAAAAGAACGAAAAAAGGGACGTTGGCTACGTTCGTGGCAATGACGATGGCGACTAGGACCTGCCGCCAGATCGGAGGGTGCACTGTCCGCTCACGCAAGATAAGCCGGCTTCCGGATCTTCAGCTGCAGGTCGAAGCCGTTGTGGAGGGCGAAGCATTCCGCACCCTGAATGCGGTCGAGACGCATGATGGCGAGGCCTTCGCCGCCGATCATCGAGGTGACGGTGCCGACGATGTTGCCGCGCTGGCGCAGGGTGGTGCCGCGGGGGAGGTCGGCGTCGCCGTAGACCTTTAGCGTGCGCTTCCTGATCTCGCCCTTCCTGAACATGCGGCTTGCCACTTCCTGACCGACAAAGCAGCCTTTCTTGTAGTCGACGGCGCCGAGGGCGTCGAGATTGACGTCCATCGGGAAGACATCCCCTGAATGATAGTCGAGGCCGAACTCGGGGATGCCGAGGCGGCGCATGAGCTGGAAGAAGCTGGGGTTTTTCGGGCCTTCCACGAGGGGGCCTAGGGTGTACCAGCGTTTGCCTAGCCCCTCCATTCTGGGGTCGCTGCCTGCATCTTCCGGTGCGAGGTGGTCAGGCGCCACGAAGACACCGCCGGGGACCTTTTCGAAGGTCGCGCGGGCGCGCATCTTGTACATGTTGAGCTGTTTGGCCAGCGGCGCGCCGCGGCCCTGGAAGACGTCGATCAGGAAGCCATTGGTGAGCCGGTGCAGGTACATGACATCGAGCACCTTCCCCTGGGGTGTCAGGAGACAGGCATAGACGATGTCGCCGGGCTTCTTGCCCGAGACGTCTGCACTGAGCACGCTGTTGAGCAGCTGCTCCGCATCTGGCCCTTCCGCGTTGATGAGGTCCCGCGCCAGAGCCGTCGGTTTGAAGCTCATAGCTCGGGCAAGCTCTCCTCCTGGACGGCGGTGCTGCGGCCCACGGGCTCGAGCTCGAACTCGGCATCGGCCGCGCCGACCGGAATCGTCAGCGCCAGCGGCTTGTAGCCGGCCTTGCCGAGGATGACCTCGATCTCCCGGCTGTAATCCACGCGGCACGGGGTCAGGCATTCGCCGTCAGGATAAATCAGTGTGGCACCGCTGGGAATTGTCTGGATGATGGTTCCGGGCGCGGCGTTCCGGTTGGGTCGGGCGATCGCGAGACCTTCGGGCAGCCCTGTGGTCTCGCACGCGGCGAGCAACACCAGCACAGCGGCAATACCAATGCTTCTCACGGTCTCGCCTCCACAGACGCCTTATCGAACGCCTGTGCTAAATCGTTGGTTAAGTCGTCAATGGCCTCAAGCCCCGCGTGAAAACGGAGGAGTTGGCCATCGACGTCCCAGGATGTCGCGCTCCTACAGGATTTTGGCCACGCGGGAAGGCACAAACTCTCATACCCGCCCCAGCTGTATCCGAGGCCATAGAGATTAAGGCTGTCGATAAACTTGCGGACAAAACCTTCGTCCCCGCGCTCGAGGATAACGGAAAAGAGCCCTGACGCGCCGGAGAAATCGCGCTTCCAGAGAGCATGCTGCGGATGGCTCTCAAGGCCGGGGTGAAGGACCTTCGCAACCTCCGGACGGGCCTCGAGCCAGCGGGCGAGGGCAAGGCCCTGGCGCTCATGCTCGCGCAGGCGCAGGGGCAGGGTGCGGAGGCCTCGCAGGACGGTGTAGACGTCGTCGGGCGAGGTCGCGTTGCCGAGAAGCTGGGCGGTCTTGAAGATCTTCTGGCCGACCTTCTCGGTCCGGCTGGCGATGGTGCCGAGGAAAACGTCGGAGTGCCCGCCCATGTATTTCGTCGCCGCCTGGATCGAGATCGCCGCGCCGAACTCTAGCGGTTTCAGGAAAACGCCCCCCCCCCAAGTGTTGTCGACCGTGACGGGAATGTTGCCCGCCGCTTCGCAGATCGCAGGCAGGTCCTGCACCTCGAACGTCAGGGAGCCGGGGCTCTCGGTATGAATGAGGGCGGTCTCTCGCCTGATGAGATCCTTGATGCCGGTGCCGACCAGCGGGTCGTAATAGCGCACGCTGACCCCGCGGGGTTTCAGGAACTGCTCGCAGAAGCTGCGCACGGGGTCATAGGTCGTATCCGTGACCAGAATGTCCGTACCCGGCTCGGCGAAGGCGAGGATTGCGAGGCAGACAGCCGAGAGGCCCGAGCTGGTCAGCGTCACCGAGGCCGCGCTTTCCAGCTCGGCGACAGCCTCCTTCAGCGCATCATGGGTATCGGTGCCGTGACGGCCGTAATAGCGCGGGCGCTTGCGTTCACGGAAGGTGTCATAATCCGGGAACATGACGGTCGAGCCGCGCTCCACGGGCGGATTGACCATCCGTACGCCTTCGCGCGGCCGGCCGACGTGACAGAGCTTGGTGTCTTCCTTCATCCGCGCCACTCGATGATGCCGGTTGCCTGATCGTAGAGCGTGAAGCCTTCGAGCTGGTAGATCTGCAGTGCCCGGGGATTGTCGAGGCTGCAGGTCTCGATAATCACGCGCCCCCGGCGAAGCTGCCAAGCGAGCTCGGTGATCTCCCGGAAAAACCAGCGGCCAAGGCCCTGTCCTTGCGCCTCCGGCAGGAGGCCGAAGAACTTGATCGCGGCGTGGTCGCGCTCGCGGCCGTCGATCTCACCGAAGCCCACGGGCGAGCCCTCCGCATACAGCACATAGATATATGTCTCAGGGTCGTGAATGAGGCGCTTGAGGTCTTCATCTGAAAGGTAACGGCGGGACACCCAGCGGTGCTGCTCACCAATGCCGTCGAAGAGGAAGCGGTAGAACCCGACGGGCGGCTTCTCGGCGCGCATGATGGCAAGCTTGCGGGCAGGGGTCGGCAGCGGCGGGTGGGCCTTGGGCTCCCGCTGTTCGAGGTAGTGGATCGTGACCTCGTGGCGCTCGCAGGGGGTGTTGGGGGCGGCACTCATGGATTGGTTGCCTTGCCTTTCCAAGGGAGTCGGGGAGCGCGCCGGAAACCCATGGAAGGTGCCGTCCGGATCCCGGAATCCGGCTGCGTCGACCAAGGAATATCGGTTTGATCCATCCTTACACCAACCATTTCGGAACAGGCAGGTCGCGTTCGCGGAGCCATTCAGGGTTGAAGAGCTTCGACTGGTAGCGGTTGCCGTAATCGCAGAGCACCGTGACGATGGTGTGCCCCGGTCCCATGTCCTTGGCGAGCTTGACGGCGCCAGCCACGTTGATCCCGGCCGATCCGCCGAGGCACATGCCTTCTTCTTCCGAGAGCTGAAATATCGTTTCGAGGGCTTCGGCGTCAGCGACACGGAAGGGCCTGTCGATTTCGAGGCCTTCGAGATTGGCGGTGATGCGGCCCTGGCCGATGCCTTCCATGACCGAGCCGCCCTCCGTGGTGAGTTCTCCCTTGGTGTAATAATCGAAGAGCTTGGCGCCGTAGGGGTCGGCGAGACCGATGACCACATCCGGCTTTTTCGCGCGCAGGGCCTGCGCGACCCCTGCGAGGGTGCCGCCGGAGCCGACGGCGCAGATGAAGCCGTCGATCTTGCCTTCGGTGTCGCGCCAGATCTCGGGGCCGGTCGTCTGGACATGGGCCTGACGGTTGGCGGTGTTGTCGAACTGGTTGGCCCAGATCGCGTTCTCGGTCTCCTTCGCGAGGCGCTCGGAGACGTGGATGTAGTTGCCGGGGTCGGCGTAAGGCTTCGCGTCGACCTCGATCAGCTCGCCGCCGAGCAAGCGGATGGCGTCCTTCTTCTCCTTGGACTGGGTGCGGGGCATCACGATCTTGACCGAGTAGCCCTTGGCCTTGCCCACCAAGCAGAGGCCGATACCGGTGTTGCCCGCCGTGCCTTCGACAATGGTGCCGCCCGGCTTGAGGCTGCCGTCGGCCTCCGCCGTCTCCACGATCTTCAGGGCGGCGCGGTCTTTCACCGACTGGCCGGGGTTCAGGAACTCCGCCTTGCCGAGGATGGTGCAGCCGGTCTCCTCCGAGGCGCGGCGGAGCTTGATGAGGGGCGTGTTCCCGATGGCACCGAGAACGGAACTGTGGATTGTCATGCCGGGGGACTTAAGTGACGCCGGGGAAAGTGAGAAGACCGCGGCGCTGTAAGGATTTTTGCTGACCCTTGTGAGACTTTACGAGGGTGCCTTGCGGGCGCTAGCGGGGCGCATGGATTCGCAGAACACACCCGCCGTTCCCGTCCTGTCGATCAGGGACGGCATTGACGCTGATGCGCTTTACAAGGCCCTGACCGATACCGGCTTTGTCGTGATCACCGATCACGGGATCGACCTGTCGCGGCTCGAGGACGCGTACAGGGCCGTCGAGGACTTCTTCGCGCTCCCCACCGAGGAGAAGGAGAAATACGTCGTCGGCAAGGATGGCCAGCGGGGCTACACCGCCTTCGGCCGGGAGAATGCCAAGGGCAACGATGTCCCGGACCTCAAGGAATTCTGGCATGTCGGTCGCGAGTCGATCGCACCAAATGTGTGGCCGGAGAGACCCGAAGCTTTCGAGCGCGAGGTGGCGTGGCTCTATGACGAGCTCGATCGGGTGGGGCTGGACATCCTCCGTGCGCTAACGAAGCCGCTCGATGTGGCCGAGGATACCTTTGACAGGATGGCGGCCGGGGGCAACTCGGTGCTGCGGCTTCTTCACTATCCTCCGGTTGCGGAGGATGCGGATCCCAAGGCCGTGCGGGCGGCGGCGCATGAGGACATCAACCTGATCACCCTCCTGGTTTCGGCATCGTCGGCAGGGTTGGAGCTTCTCGACCGGGACGGCAACTGGCGCGCCGTTGAGGCGCCTGCGAATGCGATCATCGCCGACGCGGGGGACATGCTGGCGCGGATCACCAATCAGAGGATCCCTGCGACGACCCATCGGGTCGTGAACCCCGAAGGACCCAATATCTCGCGCTATTCGATGCCGTTCTTCTTGCACCCGAAGCCCGAGGCGGTGCTGTCGGTCTTCCCGCAGTTCCGTGACGGGACGGAGATGGACGACATCACCGGAGGCGAATTCCTAGCGGAACGCCTCCGGGAAATCGGCCTGAGCTAAGTCCTAGCGGCCCGGTCCGCCAAGGGCCGGCTTCACCGGCTCCATGTCCAGCGGCTGCGGTTGCGGCTGGGGCTGGGGTTGGGGCAGGGGCTGCTGCGGACGCGGCTGGGCGGCCGCCTGCTGCGGCGGGAGCTGGCCTGCGAAGAGGCTGATGAGTGTGACGGGATCCGGGAAGCCGGTGGCCTCGATCCCGCGGGCGTTCTGGTACGCCGTGATGGCCGTGCGGGTGCCCGGGCCGAAATCCCCGTCGACGGTGACGTTCTGTCCGGCATCCTTGAGGGCCTGCTGGAGCTTGCGGACGACCGAAGGGTAGAGCGCGGTCTGGTTATCACCCACGACGATCCGCTCGGGCTGCTCTGCCGTCGCTACCCGGTCCGGGCCTAGGGTCCGGATGACCTGCGTCGCGGCGACGGCGAGCGGCTGGTCCGGAAGCGCAGCGCAGGTCTGGACCAGCGCGTTGGCGAGGATCGCCTCGTTCTGCCAGCTCACGAGGTCATAGGTGCCATCGAGGAGCATGTTGGCGGCCGTGAGGTAGCCAGAAAGCCAGGACATCGCGAGGGCAACTTCCGGGCCTTGGCCTGCCTGGGCGGCCTGGACGAAGGTCTGGCAGGGCATCAGCCCGATGCCTTTGACGGCATAGCGGCCTTCGGCGTCGCCTGCCTGCGCGCCGGAGATGCCTGCGGCGCTGATCGCCGTTGCTGCAAGGAGGCCAATGGCCAGTTTCGAAAGCTTGTTACGCATAATCCCTGCGCGACCGCGAGAGGCCGCCCCTGTTTGTTCTCGTTTGTCTCAACCACAGGTGAGGGGGCTCTTCCACAAAGAAGTGATGTAAAATCCCCAACCTCGCCCGCGATCCGCGGATTCCCTGCAATCTTGTGGCCAAAGACGCGCGATCCCGCCTCTACCGTTCGTGATCGGGATGGCTTATCTGGCCGCCATGACCATGCTCACCCTCAGCGAAGTGGCCGATCGCCTTGATCTCGGTGTGCCGAAAGGCAGCCGGGTGGTGGTGGCGATGTCCGGCGGTGTCGACAGCTCGGTGACCGCCGCTCTCGT
Source organism: Parvularcula lutaonensis (assembly GCF_014651915.1). Classification (GTDB taxonomy): domain Bacteria; phylum Pseudomonadota; class Alphaproteobacteria; order Caulobacterales; family Parvularculaceae; genus Parvularcula; species Parvularcula lutaonensis. The sequence goes on along the minus strand of NZ_BMXU01000001.1, from coordinate 1,085,806 downwards.
CAAGGCAGCGGGCTATGACGCCGTGGGCATCACGCTGCAGCTCTACGATCATGGCGTGGCGGTCCAGAAGAAGGGGGCCTGCTGTGCCGGGCAGGACATCGCCGATGCGCGGGCCGTGGCCGAGCAGATCGGCATCCCGCACTACGTGCTCGATTACGAAGACCGCTTCTCCGAGAGCGTGATGGAAGACTTCGCGGACACCTACCTGGCCGGCGCGACGCCGATCCCGTGTGTTCGTTGCAACCAGACCGTGAAGTTCAAGGACCTCCTGACCACCGCGCGGGAACTGGGCGCTGAGGCGATGGCGACAGGCCATTACATCAGCCGCGTCGAAGGCCCGAACGGAGCGGAGCTGCACCGGGCCGAGGATGCAGGCAAGGACCAGAGCTATTTCCTGTTCGCGACGACCCGCGAGCAGCTCGACTTCCTGCGCTTTCCCCTGGGCGGTTTTCCGAAGGCGCAGACCCGTGCGCTCGCCGAGGAAATGGGGCTCGAGGTCGCCGACAAGCCGGACAGCCAGGACATCTGCTTCGTGCCAGAGGGCAAGTACACCTCGGTGGTCGAGCGCCTGCGCCCCGGTGCGGCAGAGCCCGGAGAGATCGTCACCGAAGACGGCGACGTGCTGGGTCGCCATGCAGGCGTGATTCATTACACTGTGGGCCAGAGGCGCGGGCTGGGTGTCGGCGGTCTCGAGGAGCCTCTTTACGTCGTCCGCCTAGATGCGGAGAAGAAACAGGTCGTTGTCGGCCCGCAGGCGTCGCTCCTGACTTCCCGTGTCCGCCTCAAGGAGGTGAACTGGATTGGCGACGGCACGGAAGTGCCGACGGGCAAGCCGGTGCGCGTGAAACTCCGGTCGACCCGACAGCCAGGGCCGGCGACCCTGGGCCGGGACGACCAGGGCGTTTTCGTCGATCTCGGTGAGCCCGAGGCGGGCGTCGCGCCGGGTCAGGCTTGTGTCTTCTATGAGCCTGAATCGAGTCGGGTGCTCGGCGGCGGATGGATCGAACGCACCATTGCAGCGCGCGATGCGCTTCGGTCAGCGAGCTGAGCTTCCGTTCTTGATCTCAAGCCCGGGCGGAGCCTGCGGAATGTCCGTGACTTCGACTTTTGGGTCGAGGTTTCGCGTGGCGAGTGCCCTGTTGGATGCCTCGTTCAGGATGTCAGCATGCGAAGCGTGACCGGGCAGCTGGTGCTGGCTGCGGGCTGGCTGCAGCGTTCCGGCCCCGCCAAGTCCCGTGCCGACAACCGATTGCGCCATGTCAAAGCTGGCCTTGAACCAAGTTTGGGTCAGCTCGATGCTTTTGATCCACAGGCTGAACGGGTTCATTGCGTGCTTCCTTCGACGGTTGTCCGGGAAACACCTCGCGGCCCAGAAGTGCCGGGGAAATGCGGATCGCGCGCGCAGACGTGATCCCGCCGGCTCAAACGCCGAAATTCGCGGGGGCGTCGCAGTCGGGGTCGATGTCGTTGAAGGTCGGAATGTCGCAGGAGCCTTGGTGGCCGTCCTGGTAACGAGCCAACGCTTCGCGCCCTCGGGCGTTGAATTCCGGCGCAACCTCGGGTCCGGTCAGGTGCGAGCCCGCAGGCCCCCCGTCCTCTGTCCCCGAATGTTCCGCATCGCCGGGCAAGGTGAATGGCAGCTTCAAGACGTTGCAGGCGAGGGTGAAAAGCTGCGCGTAGGTATCGAGCGTTGTTTCTGTCAGGCTCGAGACGGCATCTCTTTCATTTTCAGGCATTTTCAATTCCCTCCTACCCCTGTCCAATCCCATCAGGAACACGCGATGGGTGCAAGAGTGATTGCGTCACAACCGGCCTCAAGAACCCGTCATTTCGCCGCGAGACAGCCGTTGATGCCTCGCCTGACCACTGCCATAAGCGCCGCGAATGCGAGCGGCCTTGATCGAGGCCAAGGAAAGAGACGGACGCGCGATGAACATCCATGAGTACCAGGCGAAAGAACTCCTGAAGTCCTACGGCGCACCGGTGGCGAACGGCGTCATCGTTCTGAATGCTGACGAAGCCGAAGCGAAGGCGAAGGAGCTGCCCGGACCGCTCTGGGTCGTCAAGGCGCAGATCCATGCAGGCGGCCGCGGCAAGGGCCACTTCAAAGAGCCAGAAGCCGGAGAGGGCGGCGGCGTGCGCCTGGCAAGGTCCGCCGAGGAAGCTGCCGAGCAGGCACGGGCGATGCTCGGCAAGACGCTCGTGACGGTCCAGACCGGCGAAGAAGGCAAGCAGGTCGGTCGCGTCTACATCGAAGAGGGCGCCGACATCGAGAAGGAACTCTACCTCTCGGTCCTCGTCGATCGCGCCTTGGGCAAGGTGGCCTTCATCGCTTCGACCGAAGGCGGCATGGACATCGAAGCCGTCGCCGAGGAGACCCCCGAGAAAATCGTCACCGTGCCGGTCGAGCCCTCCCAGGGCGTCACTGACGAGGTCGCCGAGAAGATCGTCCAGGGCCTGAAGCTCGAAGGCACCGCTGCCGAGGAAGGCAAGAAGCTCGTCCGCGCGCTGTACAAAGCTTTCACCGAGAAGGACATGGCGATGCTGGAGATCAACCCGCTGATCGTCATGCCCGACAATCACATCCGTGTCCTCGATGCAAAGGTCAGCTTCGATCCGAACGCGCTCTTCCGGCACCCGGACATCCTCGAACTGCGCGACCTGTCAGAGGAGGACCCGCTCGAGATCAGGGCGTCCGAGCACGATCTTTCCTACGTGAAACTCGATGGCAATATCGGCTGCATGGTCAACGGTGCCGGCCTTGCCATGGCGACGATGGACATCATCAAGCACTATGGCGCGGAACCTGCGAACTTCCTCGATGTCGGCGGCGGCGCGACCAAGGAGAAGGTGACCGAGGCCTTCAAGATCATCACCTCCGACCCCGGTGTCGAAGGCATTCTCGTCAACATCTTCGGAGGGATCATGAAATGCGACGTCATCGCTGAGGGCGTCCTCGCCGCGGTGAAGGAAGTCGGTCTCTCCGTCCCGCTCGTCGTTCGCCTCGAAGGCACGAATGTCGAGAAGGGCAAGGAGATCATCAACAACTCCGATCTCGACGTAATCAGTGCTGACGATCTCGAAGATGCGGCGCAAAAGATCGTGAAAGCGGTGAAGGGCTGAGGCCCTTCATCTGGCGAGAATCGAGAAGGGCCGGAAGCATCCGCTTCCGGCCCTTTTGTCTTTACACCGGCTGTCAGTGCTTGGAGCCTGAGAACGCTTCCTTGATGTTGCCCCAGGCTTTCTTCAGGGCACCTTGCGATTGCTCGCGCTTGCCCTGGCGTTTCAGGTCATCATCGCCGGTCGCTTCGCCGATGCCTTCCTTGATCTGGCCCTTCAGCTTGTCGCCGGCGCCTTCGGCCTTGGTCTCGGTTGCGGATTGATGTGCCATAGCTAGCCTCCAAATTAGCTTGCTACCTGACCAACACGCTGGTTCGGGTCCTGTTCCGCTCCCGGCGGATGACAAGGCCGATCGGGCTGAGCACGGTGCGCCATAGGATTGTCCCTGCAGCCCGTCGAGAGCGCTGCCGTCGGGTCCACTCAAGGGATCGGGATAGTTCCAGATCCGAATTCGTCTGTTGCTTGTCTTTTGCCCTGTTGCCCAACGGCCCGGCGTTCCTTATCGAGCGAGCAAATTCCCTCGAAGGAGCAAACCGCACCGATGGCCATTCTCGTCGACAAGAACACGAAAGTCCTCTGCCAGGGCCTGACCGGCAAGACCGCGACCTTCCACACCGAGCAGGCGATCGCCTACGGCACGAAAATGGTCGGCGGCGTGGTGCCGGGCAAAGGCGGCCAGACCTGGGTCGGCAGCGGTGTGGCCGAAGGCGCGACACTCCCCGTCTATGACAAGGTGGCCGAGGCCATGGCCGAAACCGGCGCCAATGCCTCGGTGATCTACGTGCCACCGAAATTCGCCGCTGCGTCGATGATCGAGGCGATCGAGGCGGAGATGCCGCTGGTGGTCACGATCACGGAAGGCATCCCGGTCCTCGACATGGTGCGGGTGAAGGACGCGCTCAATGGCTCGAAGACCCGGCTTATCGGCCCGAACTGCCCCGGAGTCATCACCCCTGACGAGTGCAAGATCGGTATCATGCCGGGCCACATCCACCGCCGCGGCTCGGTCGGCATCGTCTCGCGTTCGGGCACGCTGACCTATGAGGCGGTGCACCAGACCACGAATGCGGGCCTTGGCCAGTCGACCTGCGTTGGCATCGGCGGCGACCCGGTCAAGGGCATGGATTTCATCGATGTCCTTGAGCTGTTCCTGAACGACGACGAGACCAAGTCGATCATCATGATCGGTGAAATTGGCGGCTCCGCCGAGGCGGATGCTGCGCGCTTCCTTGCAGGGCACAAGATCAAGAAGCCGACCGTTGGCTTCATCGCCGGTATCACCGCGCCTCCGGGCCGCCGCATGGGCCATGCCGGCGCCATTGTGTCAGGCGGCGAGGATACAGCCGAATCGAAGATCGCGGCCATGAAGGAAGCGGGTATCCGCGTTGCGCCAACGCCAGCCAGCCTTGGCACGACGCTGGTCGAACTGCTCAAGGAACAGGGGCAACTGTAACGCAATATTGGGACGCGGCAGCCTAGGTCGCAGGCTGTTGCGTCTCGACACTTGCCCTCTATGTAGGGCGTGGGCTCCGGGCCCATTCTGTATGATTGACTTTCTGCGGTGGCCGGCACCGCCGCAGTCGACCGAAGGTACGGCCAAAAAATGGCTCACGACGGAAGCCCAGGCTCCGACTTTGATGACCGGAAGGCTGCAGACGACATCTCGTTCCTGTCCGGTGCAAACGCTGTCTATCTCGAGCAGCAATATGCGCGGTATGCGGAAGATCCGAACAGCGTCGACCCCGCCCTGCGCGCCTATTTCGATGCATTTGGCGACGGTAAGGATATTGCCAAGCAGAATGCCCAGAGTCCCAGCTGGCGCCGCAACGACTGGCCCAGACGGCCTGGTGACGATCTGACAGCCGCCCTTAGCGGTGACTGGGCAGGTGTCGCCGACAAGCTGGCCAAGAAGATTGCAGAGAAACAGCCCGCAGGTGTTTCGACTGCTGACGTGCAGGCCGCTGTCCGGGACAGCGTCCGGGCGCTGATGCTGATCCGCGCTTACCGTGTGCGGGGCCATTTCATCGCCAATCTCGATCCGATCGGGCTCCGCGAGGTCGAGGTGCATCCCGAACTCGATCCTGCGAGCTATGGTTTCACCGAAAAGGATTATGATCGCGAGATCTTCCTCGACAACGTGCTCGGCCTCGAAACCGGCAGCCTGCGGACGATCCTCGAGATCCTGCGCCGGACCTATTGCGGCACCTTCGCCATTGAGTTCATGCACATCACCGACCCGGACCAGAAGCAATGGCTTCAGAGCCGGATTGAGGGCATGGACAAGGAGATCAAGTTCACCCCCGAGGGCAAGAAGGCGATCCTCAGCAAGCTGATCCAGGCGGAAGGCTTCGAGAACTACCTCCATGTGAAATATCAGGGCACGAAGCGTTTTGGTATCGACGGCGGCGAGTCGATGGTTCCTGCGCTCGAGCAGATCATCAAGCGCGGCGGCGCGCTCGGTGTCGAGGAGATTGATCTCGGAATGCCGCACCGCGGCCGGCTCAACGTCCTCGCTGCAGTGATGGGCAAGCCCTACCACCAGATTTTTCACGAGTTCCAGGGAGGTGCCGCCATTCCTTCCTCCGTGGGCGGATCGGGTGACGTGAAATATCACCTCGGCGCGTCCTCTGACCGTGAGTTCGACGGCAACAAAGTCCACCTGTCGCTCGCGGCCAACCCTTCGCACCTTGAAGCCGTGGACCCGGTCGTTCTCGGCAAGTGCCGCGCGAAGCAGGACATGACCAAGCCGAGCGAGAGGATCAAGGTCGCGCGGACCCACGTGCTTCCGCTCCTCCTGCATGGTGATGCGGCCTTCGCCGGGCAGGGCGTCGTTGCGGAATGCTTCGGCTTTACCCAGCTCAAGGGTTACCGCACCGGCGGGACGATCCATTTCATCGTCAACAACCAGATCGGTTTTACCACGAGTCCGCGCTTCTCGCGAAGCTCTCCGTATCCGTCAGATGTCGCCAAGATGGTCGAGGCGCCGATCTTCCACGTCAACGGTGATGATCCGGAGGCGGTTGTTTTCGCCGCCAAGGTTGCGACCGAGTTCCGCATGGAGTTCGGCCACGACGTGGTCATCGATATGTGGTGCTATCGCCGCTACGGCCACAATGAGGGTGACGAGCCTGCATTCACCCAGCCGCTGATGTACGCGAAGATCCGCAACCGGCGGACGACCCGTGAGCTCTACGCCGACCGCCTCGTGCAGGAAGGGCTGGTCACGGAACAGGAGGTCGAGAAAGAGATTTCGGACTTCCGCGCCTTCCTTGAAAGCGAGTTCGAGAAGGGCAAGGCGTATGAACCGACGAAGGCCGACTGGCTCGATGCACGCTGGAAGGGCTTCCGGCCGCCACAGGATGACGAGCGCAAGGGCGACACGGCTGTCGACGTCGAGAAGCTCAGGGGCATTGGCGAAAAGCTGACCTACGTTCCCGAGGGCTTCACCATCCACAAGACCCTTGGCCGGATCCTGAACGCCAAGAAGAAGACCCTCGAGACCGGCAAGAACATCGACTGGGCGACCGCTGAAGCACTGGCGTTCGGTAGCCTGCTCACCGAGGGCTACCGTGTCCGCCTTTCGGGACAGGACTCCGTACGCGGAACATTCTCCCAGCGCCATGCAAGCTTTGTCGATCAGAAGACGGAAAAACGCTGGACGCCTCTTCGTCACCTTTCGGACGACCAGGCGGAGTTCGAGGTCATCGATTCCAACCTTTCCGAGTTCGCGGTGCAGGGCTTTGAGTACGGCTACTCACTGGCCGACCCGACAACGCTAGTCCTGTGGGAGGCGCAGTTCGGCGACTTCGCCAATGGCGCACAGATCATCTTTGACCAGTTCATCTCCTCGGCCGAACGCAAATGGCTGCGGATGTCCGGCCTGACGCTTCTCCTGCCGCACGGCTACGAAGGTCAGGGTCCGGAGCACTCTTCCGCTCGTCTCGAGCGCTACCTGCAGGCCTGTGCACAGGACAACATCCAGGTCGCGAACTGCACGACGCCTGCGAACTATTTCCATATTCTCCGCCGTCAGATGAAGCGCGACTTCCGCAAGCCGCTCGTGCTGATGACGCCAAAGTCGTTGCTGCGGCACAAGAAAGCGGTCTCGACCTACGAGGAGATGGGCCCCGGTTCGACCTTCCACCGCCTTCTCTGGGATGATGCGGAGTATAATCCGGGTTCGACGCTCACGCTGAAACCGGACAACGAGATCAAGCGCGTCGTGCTCTGTTCGGGCAAGGTCTATTACGACCTGCTCGAGGATCGCGAGAGGCGCGGCGCCGACGACATCTACCTTCTCCGTGTGGAACAGTTCTATCCGCTTCCCGCAGGCTCGCTCATCAAGGAGCTGCGCCGCTTCAAGGATGCAGAGATGGTCTGGTGCCAGGAAGAGCCGAAGAACATGGGGGCGTGGTTCTTCATGGATCCGAACCTTGAATGGGTGCTCGAGCAGATTGATGCCAAGCACCGCCGCGCCCGCTACGCAGGTCGTCCCGCCGCCGCTTCGCCGGCCACCGGCCACGCCCAGCAACACAAGAACGAACTCGAGGCCCTCCTCGAAGAAGCCCTAGGTTAAGCATCATGGTAGAGATCCGCGTCCCCACCCTCGGAGAAAGCGTCACCGAGGCCACCATTGGCCGATGGCTGAAAAAGGAAGGCGACCAGGTCGCCGCCGACGAGCCTGTGGTTGAACTCGAGACTGACAAGGTCTCCGTGGAGGTGCCCGCACCTGCCGCGGGTGTGCTGAGCAAGATCGCCGCCAAGGAAGGCGACACGGTCGAGCTAGGCGCTCTGCTTGGCGAAATCGGCGAGAGCTCTGGCGCTGCGGTGAACGGCAATGCTGCAGGCGACGAAGGCGGCGGTGTGCAGCCTACGGACGAACAACTGACGACCGCCGCAGCTTCTCCGGGCGAAGGCACCATCAAGGAGAGCGCGACGGCTGAGGGCGAAGAGGTCGAAATCCTCGCGCCGTCCTCCGGCGAGAGCGTGACGGAAGCCGATGTCGGCGAATGGCTTGTCAAGGTCGGCGACTACGTGAAAATCGACGAGCCGGTCGTCACCCTCGAGACGGACAAGGCGGCGGTCGATGTGCCCGCCCCTGTGTCGGGCGTCCTCAAGGAGATTGTCGCGAAGGAAGGCGAGACGGTTTCCGTCGGCGCAGTTCTCGGCATCATCACGTCCGGGGAAGCTGCTGCCGGCAGCACTGCCAAGGAAACCAAGCCTCAGGCTGCCGCGAGCCAGGTCCAGCAGACGAATACGGAACTTTCGCCCGCACCGCGCCGCATCGTCGAGCAGAACCGTCTCGACCCGTCGAACATCGAAGGCACGGGCCGCGGCGGGCGCATCACCAAGGGGGATGCCCTCAAAGCCCTCGAGAAGGCGGGTGCCGCTTCGTCGGAACCGGCCAAGGCCAAGGCACCGGTCGCTCCGCGTGAGCTGGGAGAGCGCGAAGAGCGCGTGAAGATGTCCCGCCTGCGCCAGACCATCGCCCGCCGCCTGAAGGAAAGCCAGGAAACGGCAGCGCAGCTGACCACCTTCAACGACGTGGACATGACAGCCGTCATGCAGGCGCGCTCCAAATATAAGGACCTCTTCGAGAAGAAGCACGGCGTGAAGCTCGGCTTCATGAGTTTCTTCGTGAAAGCGGCTATCCAGGCTCTCAAGGAAGTGCCCGAGGTCAATGCCGAGATCGACGGGACCGATATCATCTACAAGAACCACTACGATATCGGTATTGCGGTGGGTACGGACAAAGGGCTCGTTGTTCCTGTCGTGCGTGATGCCGACGAGAAGAACCTGGCGCAGATCGAGAAGGAGATCGGAGACTTCGGTCGCCGGGCCCGTGACGGCCAGCTCAAGCTCGAAGAAATGCAGGGCGGCACGTTCACCATCACCAATGGCGGTGTCTACGGCTCGCTGATGTCGACGCCGATCCTGAACATGCCGCAGTCGGGTATTCTCGGGATGCACCGTATCGAGAAGCGTCCGGTGGTCATCAATGACGAAATCAAGATCCGCCCGATGATGTACCTCGCGCTGACTTACGACCACCGGATCGTGGACGGCAAAGGCGCCGTGACGTTCCTGGTGCGGATCAAGGAGAACCTCGAGGATCCGCAACGCCTGCTGCTGGACCTCTAAGGCCCGCCGCAAACGGAGACGAAAAAGGCCGGGGCGAACCCCGGCCTTTCTTTTTTGAACCGATGATCGGTTTTAGCGGTTTGGACGACCGTCGGTCGCTTCTTCAACGCCTTCTTTGAAATCGTCGCCTGCGTCCTCGACTGCATCAGCAGCTTCGTTCGTGGTTTCCTCGGCTTCCTCTTCGGCGGCCTCGGCGGCTTCCTTGGTTTCGTTCCAGGTCTCTTCGGCTTCGGCTTCCACCTCATTGCCGGTCTCTTCGAGTTCCTGCTTGGCGTTTCCAGCGGCTTCGTCTGCCTCTTCGGCGGCCTCACGGCCCTCCGAACGCAGGGCACGGGTGGCCTTCTTGGCTTTTTCCGCTGTGTTCTCGGCGGCATTCTCGATGGCCGTTCCCACCCGGCGGAGCGGGTTGTCCTCGATATCGACGATCAGGACCGGGAGCGCTGCGAGTTCGGCAGGGGTCAGGTTGACCGTATAGCCTGCATCGTCATCAGCACTGCCTTCGCTGACCGAGATGCGGTCGTAGTCGAGGGCAAATCGCTGGCCGTCACGCTCGATGATCAGAGAACGGACGAGGCCACTTGGGCTGATGATCACGTCTTGGACCTCGACCTCCTCATCGACGCCAGGAATGCGTAGCTCGGCGCCCTTGAGTTCGGTGAGCAGCGTCATTCCGTTCTCACCGATGGCGAACTCATCCCGCGACCACGGCGCAAGCGCTTTGATCGTGTCCTTGTCCGCGTTCATGATGATGTCGAGTTCGTCCTCGTCGTCGTCCTCCTCAGGCCGGAATGTCAGCTTGTCGAAGGTCGACACATAGGTCTTCTCGCCAAGGCCGAGCACGCCGCCGGCCTTCAGGACAACCTCGGTTACCCGGCCGTCCTTGTCGATAATGAGGTCATCAAGTTCTGCGATATCGTCATCGCCTTCGATGCTGTCGATGTCCTCGCCCAGCAAGCGGTTGGCGTTGATCGCATCGGGGCGCAGGCGGACGGAGGTGGTCGTGATGAAGACATCGTCGGAGCGCATCTCCGCTTGCTCTGTCATCATCTTCCGATGCTTGTCCTGCATGGCCGCGCTCATCATCGGCGACTCGGCCTCGGGCTTGGCCTGCTTTTCGTAGGTTTCGTCCTCTTTGACCTCTGCGTTGGTTGCGACTTTCTCCGGCTCGGCGTTGTTCTCGTCACTATCGACGTCGCTGCTTGCGGTGCGGGTTTCGTCGGAGGTCTTTGCGAGGATCGCGTTGATTGCGGCCTGCTGGCGACGTTGGGTTTCATTCAACTCATTGTCATCGCCATCGTCCGTTTCATTCTGGGACGGACGGTCAGGCGTGGTCGAAGCATCAGCGACGACCTGTTTCCGTTCATCATCACCTGTTTCGACGATAACCTTACCGTCGCCGGCCTCGGTCGTGGCGTCGAGAACGATCTTGTTCAGGGTCTCGGCATCCTCGACGCGATCCAACGCATCCTGGTCGAGATCAGTCGGCGTGATCGGCTGCTCCGCCGAGTCCTCAACGTACTTCTCGACGTCTTTTGCCTCCGTCTCCTGCGTGTCCTGGCCAAGATGGGCAAAGGCCGTCGTGGTCAACAGGAGAGTGGAGATTGCGGTGGTGGAAAGCAGAAACTTCATAAGTCGGCCCTCAGATTGGCTACACCTTTCCCAACACGGGACAGATCGAACTGTCCCCAGTGCACGCAGGCGTGAACACTCCTGCCGATCAGCAGCGAACTTCGGCAGGATTGTTGCGTTTTCTGAATGGTAGTTGTGACTTTGAAGGGTCTTCGTGGTACGGTGAAACCATGGGTTGGTGGAAGTGTCTGACGCTCGCATCAGTGGTGATGGCGGTCTCCGGGTGTCATACCCGGCCCCATGATGCCGATGATGGCGTCACGGGGGGGATTACCGAGGGCGTGCTCGCCCCGCTGGCGGACCTCAATGTCCGTCGCGAGGAAATCCCGCCGATCCTGCGCGACCTGAACGTCTACGAGAAACCGGTTCCGACGAGCTGCGCCGGGATCGAGATCGAGATTCTCGACCTGGAAGCCTATGTCGGCTCGGATATTGATGCACTCGATATCGAAGAGACGACATCCCTGCGTGGGCAGGTTTCCGACCTCGCCGACGACCAGGCCTACAAGCTCGTCAGTGACCTGACGACCGACCTCATTCCCTTCCGCTCCGTGGTTCGCCGCGCGACCGGGGCGAATGCCCATGACCGGGCAATCAGAGAAGCCTATCGCAATGGCCGCCTGCGCCGCAGCTACTTGAAGGGTGTCGGCTTCGCCATGGGCTGCGACAGCCCTGCGGCGCCGCGTTTCCCCGGTCAGCTCGCGGCCCAGCGCGAGGCGGCGGAAGCCGTCGAGGCAACCACCTTCCGGATCATGGAAGTCCCGCCGGCCTGGTAGGACCATTTCGCTCAATCACATGATGGAACCCGCCCTTGCGGAATCCCGTGGGCTCGGCAACACGTGGCCGAAACGAGCTTTCACGGGAGAAACGCGATGGCCAACAAGGTGTTCTCCAGCGCGAGGGAAGCGCTGGACGGTCTGACTTTCGACGGCATGACAGTGATGGCCGGGGGCTTCGGCCTCTGCGGGATCCCCGAGCAGCTCATCATCGCGCTGCGCGATTCGGGCGTGAAGGACATCACGGTCATTTCGAACAATGCCGGCGTCGATGACTGGGGGCTCGGTCTTCTTCTGCAGACCCGGCAGATCAAGAAGATGGTCAGCTCTTACGTGGGCGAGAACAAGACTTTCGAAAAGCAATATCTTGCAGGCGAGCTGGAGCTTGAATTCAACCCGCAAGGCACCCTGGCCGAGCGCATCCGTGCTGGTGGCGCGGGCATCCCGGCCTTCTTCACCAAGACAGGCGTCGGTACGCTGATTGCCGAGGGCAAGGAGGAGCGCGAATTCGACGGGGAGCGCTACATCATGGAGACGGGCCTGAAGGCCGACCTCTCGATCGTCCGTGCATGGAAGGGCGACAGGGAGGGCAACCTCGTCTATCGAAAAACCGCGCGCAACTTCAACCCGATGATGGCAACGGCTGGCAAGGTCTGCGTTGCCGAGGTGGAGGAGCTGGTCGAAACAGGTGATCTGGACCCGGATCATATCCATACGCCGGGGATCTATGTCGACCGGATCATCCAGGCCGATCAGGAGAAGCGGATCGAGCAGCGGACCGTGCGTGCCGCCTGAGCTCTCCGTCAGCAGATAATGAAAGGAGCATCACATGCCCTGGACCCGTGAACAGATGGCCGAGAAGGCCGCGACTGAACTCAAAGACGGCTTCTATGTGAACCTCGGCATCGGCATTCCGACGCTGGTGGCGAACTACATTCCTGAAGGGATGGAGGTGACGCTGCAGTCGGAGAACGGCATGCTCGGCATGGGGCCTTTCCCGACCGAGGACGAGGTCGATGCCGACCTCATCAATGCCGGCAAGCAGACGATCACCGAGCTCGACAAGACAAGTTATTTCAGCTCCGCCGACAGCTTCGCGATGATCCGTGGGGGTCATATCGACCTCTCCATCCTCGGTGCGATGGAAGTGTCCCAGGCTGGCGACCTCGCCAACTGGATGATTCCGGGCAAGATGGTCAAGGGCATGGGCGGCGCGATGGACCTCGTCGCCGGGGTGAAGCGCGTGGTCGTTCTGATGGATCACGTCTCCAAGTCGGGCGATCCGAAGCTGCTGCCCGAATGCACCCTGCCGCTGACCGGCGTGCAGGTCGTGGACCGGGTGATTTCGAGCCATGCGGTCTTCGACGTCGACAAGGATTCGAAGCGGCTGAAGCTCGTGGAGATGGCGCCGGGTGTCGATCTCGATCTTCTGCGCCAGACGACCAAGGCCGCATTCGACGCCTGATTATCCGAGCACGGTCTTCACCCAGGCGGGCACGATCTCACTCGCCTTGCCGTAGTGGTTCTCCGTGAAGAGCGCAGCATTGTCCGAAGGTTCGAGATTGAGCTCGATCCGGGGAATGCCGCGCTCCCGCGCGAAGGCGACGAGGCCCGCAGCAGGATAGACGCTGCCCGACGTCCCGATCGCGGCAAAGAGATCAGCATCCATCATCGCGTCCTCGACCTCGTCGAAATGGCGGGGGATCTCTCCAAACCAGACGATATAGGGTCGCATGGCCGTGGTCCCGCAGGCGGGGCAGGGCGTCTCTGTCGAGAGGTCGTCCTTCCACACGGTCACATGTCCGCAGGCCGAGCATTCCGCCTTGTCGAGCGATCCGTGAATCGGGAGGACCCGCTTCGACCCTGCGCGCTGGTGCAGGTTGTCGACGTTCTGGGTCACGAGGGTGAAACTGCCGCCTGCCTTGACCAGCTCGGCCTCCAGTTCGGCCAGCGCGAAATGCGCCGGGTTCGGATCGACAGTCGGGAGTTGTGCGCGCCTTGCGTTGTAGAAGGCATGAACCCGCGCGGGATCCTCGGCGAAGCCCTCTGGCGTTGCGACTTTCATCGGGTCGTTCTTCACCCACGCGCCGTCGGGATCGCGGAAGGTATCGACCCCAGAGTCGGCAGAGATGCCTGCGCCTGTCAGGACGACGATGTTCATCGGATGGACCATCATGCAAACGTAGCGCCCTAGGTGTCTGGACGCCACTTGCGGTCGCCGCCAGTCGAGTTCGCCCTTGCGCCACATCTCGAGGAACGCCTCGCCATCCTCCTCGCCAAGGTCCCATGCCTCCTGGATTTCCTTGGACTCGGTGAGGTCGATCTTGCCCGTGGGGATCGTGCGCGAAGGCATGATGAAGTAGCGGCCCTTGCGGTGGGGCAGGAAGCTGAAATAGCTCGCCAGCAGGCAAAGCGTGTTGCCTGTCTCCTCGCTCGGCATGGGCGCATCGGAGATCGAACCGCCGTCCATCACCGGGCGTCCGTCCCAATGTTCGAACTGGAAGATCGGTGGGATGCGCGCCGCGGTGAGGATCAGCTCCGGCAGCCTGCCTTCTGCCGCAGCCTCACGGGCGCAGGCACGGTATTCTTTGAGCCCGAGCTTTTTGGTCCAGTGTTTGTCCGTGGAATCCTTCCACGCACGCTCGATCAGATAGGTGACGAGCCCGGCAGCGGCCGACAGACCGTCGGGCATGCGCGCGTTAAGCTCGGTCAGGACCACCTCGATCGGGGGACCGTTCTTGATTTTTTCTAAGGCTTCATCGTCGAACACCTTCTCCATGACGCGGCGGTATTGTTCCTCATGCGGAAGGAAGCCGAGATAGCTCGTGGGCCAGTGGAAGTTGCGCGCGTGGCGGAAGCTGATCTTCGTGAGGCGCAAGAGGTCGGGACCAAGCCGGGCGACAAAGCCAGCCCCGACCATGGCACCGCCCGAGACCGTCGAAATGCGCGACGGTTCCAGCCCGATCTCGTCGCGGACCCGGTGGAGGAAACCCGCCTGCCAGAAGCAGCGGGTGCCGCCGCCCGACAGGACGAGCTGGTCGAACCTGAGCGGCTGGCCAGCATCCGGGGCGTGGGCGGAGCTTTTTGCAAGCGTCGTGCTCATGAGGGTGTGTAGACCTTTTGCCAGTCCATGGGTCCCATCCTCCATGCCTCGAGAAAGGCCAAGCCGTCCTTCTGCCCGAGATCCCAGGCGTCGCGGACCTCCGTGGGATCGGTGAAGTCGATCTTGTCGGTGGGGACTGTCTGGGAAGGCATGACGAAGATACGGCCTTCCTTGTGCGGAACATGCCTGAAGTCGGAGGCAAGAAGGATAAGGCTGTTGCCTTTGTCTTCGCTGGGAAAGGGAGCGTCGCTGATCGAACCGCCGTCGATCACGTGCTGGCCGTTCCAGCTATCGACGTCGAACACGGGCGGGATACGGGCGGCGGTGGTGACAAGATCCACGAGGCGACCGTCGCGCGCGGCCTTTCTCGCGCTGACGCGGACTTCCTCGATCCCGGCCAGCTTGGTCAGTGTCTTGGTCGTCGAGCCCCTGGCAAGGCGGTCCACCAGATAGAGGCCGAAAGTGGCGGCGATCGAAAGCTCGTCCCATAGTTTCTCCGGCAGGCCAGTCAGGACGATCTCGATCTCCGGGCCTTCCGCCACCGAGCGGATGGCCGGCTCGTCGAAAACCGCCTCGACTATCTCTCGGTACGCCTCTTCGTGAGGGGTGGGGCCGCCTTCTTCGCTCGACGGATCGAGGTTGGAGGTCTCGCGCTCGAAGACTTCGAGGGTTTTCTCGAGAATGCGCTCGCCAATATGGGCGACGTGGCCGCAGGCGGTCAGGGCGCCGCCGCTGACCGCGGAGATGCGCTCAATGCTGCCAAGACCGATCTCATTTCCGACCGCGTGCAGAAAGCCGCCCTGCCAGTAGCAGCGCGTGCCGCCACCGGAAAGGACAAGCTGCTGAAACTTCGTGCACCCGACCGTCATGGGACCATGAACAGCGCTCAAGGCGCGGCGGTTCGCTCAGGGCGTTGCCTTGCTCAGCGGCCAGGTCACCAACGCGCAAGGCGCGGCAGGAGAACTGCCGCGACCAGTGTCGTGATGGCGATGGCGCCGCCATACCAGGCTGCAAGGTACCCGATATTGGTGAAGGGGCATTGCAGGGCGTAGATGAAGGTGCCCCAAGCGCCGGATGCAATACCGATGAACAGGGCCGTCATCCTTGGCTGGGTCGGTGCCGCGCCGCGCATGAAAACGGTCAGCGCAATGAACATCGGGATGGCGAAGCTGATCGAGCTGATGAGGCACTGGATACCATTGGCCGGGCGAAGGACATTGAGCGCACCGCCACCGAAATTCCGGTCGAGTGTCAGGACACCGAACCCGACAAGGGCGCCGGCCATGGCAATGGCGAGGTTCTTCTGCCGCGGCGCGGTGGGATCGAAGCTCCTGAAAGCGAGCAGCGCGAAACCGAGGGCGAAGCCTGCAAACATCACAGCCTTCGCGGCAGAGCCCCAGAAATCATGCGTGAAAACCGCAACGGCATTGGTGCCCATCAGGGCTATCGTGCCCGCGAGCTGCAGGAACAGGATGCCGCCTAGCACGAGCGCTTCGCGGCGCGGGTTGCGGCGCGCCACCGGAGCCATGCTCTCGGTCAGGCCGTCGATCAGCGACTGGGTGCTGCTTGAGGTTTGATGCTCACGCATGGGATTCTTCCAGCTTCTTCATCATCCGCTTCATGCCGCGGTGAATTCTGACCTTGACCGAGGACAGGGACTGACCGGTCATCTGGGCGATCTCGTCGAGGGCGTACCCGTCGATCTTCGCAAGCCTGATGGCTTGGGCCTGGTTCTCCGGAATGTGGGCGAGGAGGCGTTCGAGGACGATCCTCGACATCACGGCGCTTTCATGGCCCCCGACCGAGGCCTGGTCCTCGAGTTCGACTTCTTCGGCGCGATAGTGCTGGCGCAGCCGGTCGAGCCACTTGTAGCGCGCGATGGCCACGAACCACGGCGCGAACGGCTTGTCCGGGTCGTAGGTGTGGCGCTTGCGGTGAAGAGCCATCAGGGCCTCCTGCGCGATGTCTTCGACCGACTCCGGCGCGACGCGGCGAGCGAGGAAGACCCGCAGCCATGCGTCGCAGGCTTTGAGGACCTGGTTATAGGCCCGCTTGTCGCCAGCCTGGGCCTCGGCCATCAACCGGCCGAGACCGGAAAGGTCGGTGACAGGACGCGACGATGCGGTCTTCCCGTCGATCACTCTCAGTTGCGGCGTGCCGGTCATGCCGGTGCTCCCCGTGTCTCTGGGCCCTTGTTCTCGATGACCCAGCGACAGGTTACACTGCCGCAGCCCGGAACCGCCTCCGCCGCCTCCCTGTTCGGGGGGCAAACGATTTGGAGGACATGATGGTTGACCTGAACGAGACCAAGAACCACCCCGACAAGCAGTTCTTCGAACAGCTCGATGACGTGCCCGCGGGCATGCTCTACCTCGAGGGCTCGTCGCTCCACGCCCAGCCAATGGCTGCGACTCGCGAAGAGGGAACGAACACCCTCTGGATCTTCGCCAAGAGCGACAGCGATCTCGTCTCCGAAATCCGGAGCGGCCACAACACCGCCCATTTCTGCGTCGTCGGCAAGAACCATGACTTCCATGCCTGCGCCACGGGTCACATCCGCGAGAACACAGTGCGAGAGAAGGTCGAGCAGCTCTGGAACCCCGTTGTCGCGGCTTGGTACGAGAGCGGAAAGGACGACCCGACGCTGGTGCTGCTGCAGTTCGACCTCGAGACCGCAACGGTCTGGGGCTCGACCGATAGCTCGGTGAAGTTCGGCTGGGAGATCGCCAAGGCGAATTTGATTGACGAGAAGACGCCGGATGTGGGCGCGCGTCAGTCGGTGAAGTTCCGCTGATCCTGTTTCGAAAAAACAGAGAAGGCCGCCCGCTGGGCGGCCTTTTTCGTTGCCGGGAGCCTCAGCCGTTCCAGTTCCGCAGGGCCTCGAGCATCTCTCCCCGGACCTCCTTGATGCCGATGCCTTTCTCCGAGGACGTGGCGAGGACCCGTGGGTGGGCGGCAGGGCGTTTGGCAAGCTGCTCGGTCACTTCATTGATGCGAAACGCCGCCTTGGTCTCCTTGATCTTGTCGAGCTTCGTCAGGACGATCTGGTAGCTGACCGCCGCCTCGTCGAGGAGGGCCATGCCTTCCTCATCCACCGGCTTTATGCCATGGCGGCTATCGATCAGCACGAAGACGCGCAAGAGGTTCGGACGGCCGCGCAGGTAGTCGAAGATGAGCTGCGTCCACGCATCGACCTTGGACCGCGAGGCGCGGGCGTAGCCATAGCCCGGCAGGTCGACCAGCCTGAACTCTCCGCCAATGTCAAAGAAGTTGACCTCCTGCGTGCGGCCGGGGGTGTTGGAAGTGCGCGCGAGGCCCTTGCGGTTCATCAGCGCGTTGAGAAGCGACGACTTGCCGACATTGGACCGTCCGGCGAAGGCGAATTCGCCGAGGTCAGCCGGCGGCAGGCCCGCCATGTTGACGGCGCCGAGCATAAAGGTCGCTTCGCCGGAGAAGATCTTGCCGCTAGGAGCACTCATGGCTGCGGGCTTTGGCACCGTGCGGGCGAAGGCGAAAGGGTAGCGTGATGATTTTCTCCGATCTCCTGAAAGGCAAAGCGGCCGAGGGTGACCTCATGGTCGAGATCCCGGAGAGCTGGGCGCAGGGCCGGACCGCTTACGGCGGACTGACCGCCGCGATCGGTTTGGTGGCAGCACGGCGGGGCACCTCGGACCTGCCGCCGCTTCGCTCCGTGCAGGTTGCTTTCATCGGGCCTGCCGCTGGCTCGGTGACCGCGACGAGCCGGGTCCTCCGGCAGGGCAAGTCGACGACTTTCGTCGAGTTCGACGTGACGGCGGAGAAGGGCATCGCAAGCCGGGGGTCGCTGGTCTACGGCTCGGGCAGGGAGAGTGCGGTGTCCCTGACCGACATGCCCATGCCCGAAGTTCCGGGTCCTGAGGGTCTTGAGCGGATGGAGATAACGCCTTTCCATCCCAAGTTCCTGAGCAATTTCGAGATCGCTCCGGCGGCTGGCGGCTTGCCGTTCATGGGGACGAACGAGCATCACATGACGTGGTGGGCGCGCCACCGCGACGAGGCCGCACGGGGCACGGAGGAAGGGCTGGTCGCGATCGGGGACCTGACCCCACCGGCGGCAGCACCGCTGATGAAGACCTTTGCGCCGGTGAGTTCCGTGAACTGGCACATCGACATCCTGTCCGAAGACCTGTCGTCGCAGGACGGCTGGTACCTCATCCACAGCCATGCCAATTCGGCAGGGGACGGATGGTCCGCGCAGGACATGGGCGTCTGGGCGCGGGACGGGCGGCCGCTGGCGGCGGCACGGCAGACGATCGTGGTCTTCAGCTAAGTTCCCCCATTAGTCCGGGAGGCTCGTAGAGCGGGCAGGGAAGCCGTACGAAGCGCCGTGTGAGTCTTGGGCTACGTTGAGCGGCCTCGGGTTAGCAGCTACGCTTCGTAGCGGACCTGTTCGCCGAGCGACGGGCGGTTGACCTCGACGGCTGCGAGCTTTTCGAGTGACGCGCTTGCTTTGTCGAAGATAAACTTCGCGATGTTTTCGAGCGTCGGGACCTCCAGCCCTTCGATGTCGTTGAGGTAGCGGTGGTCGAGGAGGTCGTGGATCTCCTCCGCCGTCTTCCGCACACGGCCGAAATCGGTGAGCCAGCCCTTCGGGCCAAGCTCCTTGCCGCGCAGGATCAGGAACACCTCGAAGCTGTGGCCATGGACATGGGCATAGGGGTGGTCCTTGGTGTCGACATTGACGCCAAGCTGGTGGGCGGCTTCGAAGTGGAAGCGGTAACGCTGTTCGAACATCTAAAGCAGCGCCTCCCGGTCGATAGAGGCCATGCGGCAGCCGACGGCTTGCGCATCGTCGTAGACAGCGAGTTTGCGGGTCTCGACCACGACGCCGTGGACATTGCCGTGTGTCCGGAGCGTCTTGATGATGGCCTCGCAGAGTGATTCTTGCAGGCCGAAATGCTCGCCCTCGGTCACGTCGAGCACGGTCTGGCGGAGGTGGTCATAGTCAACGACATCCTCGATGCCGTCGCCCTTGCCGACGCGGGTGACGATCGCGCCGACCTGGAAACTGACCGCCTGCGGACGAGTTTCGTGCTCGAGCACACCGAGCTTCACGTGGGCCCGGAGGTCTTCGAGGAAGACGGCATAGTAGCCTTCGGCTAGGTTGGGCAGGCGCATGGTCTTTAGTCCGCGAAGGCGACGTCCCGCGCCGCCGCTTTGAGGTGCTCGCCATTATCGGCGATGATGACTTGCCCGGTGATCGATGTGTTCTGCATGCAGAAGAGCACCGTGTCCGCCACCTGCTCAGGTTGCAGGCGTTTGTGCAACACGTTGACCGTGGGGGCGAGGCGTTCGAATGTCTTCTCGTCCTGGCCGGGCGAGGGGAGGTTGTAGCCGGGCGCGACGCCAACGACCCGGACCTTGGGCGCGAAGGCCTGGGCCATGGTGATGGTGGCGCCGTGCAGGGCCTGTTTCGAGACGGTGTAACTGAAATGGTCCGGGTTCAGGTTGAAAAGCTTCTGGTCGAGCATGTTGACCACGACCCCGCCGTCTTCGGCCTGGTGGGCAAACGCCTGGGCCAGCATGATCGGCGCCATGGCGTTGATCCGGAAGTTCTCAAGAAGGCTGTCCTCGGTCGCGTCGCGGGCCTCGTCGAAGGGGAAGATCGATGCTGAATTGACGAGCGCGTCGATGCGGCAGCCCGCGGCTTGGCGAGCCTTCTCGATGACCGCGTGGCCTGCACCGTCGAGGGCGAGATCATGGCCGATCGCAACGCCGCCTGTCTCCTTGGCGACCTCTTCGGCTTCGTCAGCGGAGGTGTTGTAGTGGACGACCGGGCGCCAGCCGACCTTGGCGCAGGTCAGCGCGATCACGCGGCCGAGCCTCTTGCCGCCGCCAGTCACGAGCACCGTTCGAGTCATCAGACAGAGCCAGTTCCCAGGAACACGATGTAGGCAACGTAGACCGTGAGGCTGAAGATTCCGAGCATCCGGCCGAACTTCCGACGCGTGAAGATCAGGACCGCCACAAGCGCCGTCGCGAGGATCATCATGGGCAGGTCGTACGTCACGGCTTCATCGCTGAACCGGCTGGTCCCAGCGAAGCCTGCCGCTGCCCCGACAAACAGCATGTTGAAGATGTTGGAGCCGATAATCGTGCCGGCGGACACGCTGGCCTCCCGCCGGATCGCGGCGGCGAGGACGGTGGCGAGCTCCGGCAGCGACGTGCCGAAGGCAACGACTGTCAGGCCGATGATCTCGTCGCGCACGCCCAGCATCTTTGCCAGATGCTCACCATGGTTTACCAGGAGCGTCGCACCGATCGGAAGGCCCACGAGCCCGATGATGGTGAGGGCGAGGGTCTTTCCAAGATGAGGCCTCGCCTCGACCAGCCCTTCGGCCTCGAGAGCGATGTCCGCCTCTCCCGTCCGGGCCTCATAGGCCATCAGGGCGAAATAAAGGACCATGCCGCCAGCAAAGACGAGCGCCTCGGTCAGGGCGATCTCCCGGTTCCAGTAGACCATCCCGCAAAAAACGGCTGTCGCGAGGATCAGCGCCAAGGCATGACGACGCAGCCGCGGCACCGCCATCGAGATCGGAGTCAGGATTGCAGGCAGGCCGAGCACGAGCATCACATTGGCGATATTCGAGCCGACGATGTTGCCCATCGCGATCCCTGCCGCGCCGCCCAGAACGGCGTTTACCGTGACCACGAGCTCGGGCGCCGACGTGCCGAAGGCAACCACCGTCAGGCCGATGACGAGCGGTGGCACGTTGGCGAGCTTGGCAAGGCTGGCTGCCCCGCGCACGAGGCTCTCACCCGCGGCCAGCAGGATGACCAGCCCGAGGAGCAGGAAAAGGATCGCTTCGATCATGGAGCTAAGATCAGTCCCAACGGCCTTTCTCGAGGACGTTCAGCGCAAAGAAGGCTGCAAAAAAGAGAATGATCGCCTGCAGGGACGGCGCAGCAAAAATGCTGAAGAAGTTGCCGGACGACGCGGCGAGGATCGAAAACATGCGGATCTCCGAACGAGGAAATGATCTTGAGCAGCGCAGATAGCGACGCTCACGCCTCCCGTCACCCCCGAAGATGCGGACAAAGCGTCCGCCCACGGCTGTTGCGGGACAGTAATGAGAGGTCTATTGGGGCCTCTTGTCCCGCTCCCGTGGACGGCAGAAAGACGAGCGAATTTCCTATGGCTTACAACTGCCTAGAGACCGAAACCGACGATCGTGTCCAGATCATCCGCCTGTCACGGCCCGAAGCGCTCAATGCGTTCAATAACGAACTCATGAACGAGCTGACCGACGCGCTGAAGGCTGCCGATGCGGATCCGAAGATCAGCTGCATCATCATCACCGGCTCCGAGAAAGCGTTCGCCGCAGGTGCGGACATCAAGGAAATGGCCGACAAGACGGCCACCGAGGCCTATCTCGAAGACTTCATCACCTCGAACTGGGAACAGGTCACCCGTACCCGCAAGCCGGTCATCGCGGCGGTTGCGGGCTATGCCCTGGGTGGCGGTTGCGAGCTGGCGATGATGTGCGACTTCATCATCGCGGCGGACAATGCCAAGTTTGGCCAGCCGGAAATCACCATCGGCGCCATCCCGGGTGCAGGCGGCACCCAGCGCCTGGCCAGGTTCATCGGCAAGTCAAAGGCCATGGACATGTGCCTGACCGGCCGGATGATGGGGGCCGAGGAAGCCGAACGCTGCGGCCTCGTCTCCCGCGTCGTGCCGAAGGCCGAGCTGATGGATACGGCCATCGAGGTCGCGAAGAAGATCGCGGGCTACTCGCGCCCTGTCTCCATGATGGTCAAGGAAGCCGTGAACCGCGCCTTCGAAACGACCCTGGCCGAAGGTGTCCTTTTCGAGCGTCGCCTTTTCTACTCGGTCTTCGCCACCGAGGACCAGAAAGAAGGCATGAAGGCGTTCATCGAAAAGAGAGAGCCGAACTTCAAGGACGCCTGACTGTTGAGAGGCCAGTCCACGCTCGCGGGCTAACCTGGAGAGGCCATGGATATCGTCTTCGCGGTCACGCTGATCGGCTTCGCCGGGATCGGCGCCCAATGGTTGGCCTGGCGGCTGAACCTTCCTGCCATCGTGCTGATGGCGATCGCGGGGATCATTCTTGGTCCCGTGATGGGGGTTTTGAAACCCGAGGAAATCCTCGGCGATGTCTACAGTCCACTGATCTCCATCGCGGTCGGTATCATCCTGTTCGAAGGTGGCCTGCAGCTCCGGTTCGATGAGCTGCGCGAGGTCGGCAAGGGCGTGCGCCGCCTCGTGGTGCCTGGGGTCTTCCTCGCCTGGATCTTCGGCTATCTCGCCGCCCACAAGATCGCGGGGCTCAGTGCGCCCACGGCGCTTCTCTTCTCGGGCATCATGGTGGTCACCGGACCGACGGTCATCATGCCGCTGCTGCGTCAGGCCAAACTTTCAAGCCGGCCTGCAACGCTCCTTCGGTGGGAGGGCATCGTCAACGATCCGATCGGCGCGCTGCTCGCTGTTTTTGTCTTCGAGGTGCTGCACCTCACCGATCCGGCAGCAGGCGGGCTTTCGCCTTTCCAAGTCACGGGCAGCCTCCTTCTCGGATCAGTCCTGTCGACGGTTCTTGGCATTGTCCTGGGCCTGTTCATCGCCCGCAGTTTCCGCAATGGCTGGGTGCCGGAATTCCTGAAGACACCGGTGCTGCTGTCGACGGTTCTGGTCTGTTTCGCGCTAGCCAATGCGCTGCAGGAAGAGGGCGGGCTGCTAGCGGTGACCGCGATGGGTGTCACCATCGCCAATGCCAAGCTGCCAAGCATCAACCAGCTTCGTCAGTTCAAGGAGAACATCGCGGTGATGTTCGTCTCCGGCGTTTTCGTCATGCTGACGGCCAACCTGACGCCGGAAATCCTGTTCAGCCTCACCTGGTCCGATGCGCTGTACGTCATTGCCATGCTGTTCATCGTCCGCCCGGCTTCCGTGATCCTGTCCCTCATCGGCACCCCGATCACGTGGAAGGAGCGGTTGCTGATTGGCTGGATTGCGCCGCGGGGTATCGTCGCCGTCGCCGTCTCCGGGCTCTTCGCGGCCAAAATGGTGGAGCTTGGCTACATGGACGGCCAGAAGATGGTCCCGCTGGCTTTCGCCATGGTCTTCGCCACAGTGGTGGCACACGGCTTTACCATCGGGCCCTTGGCGAAGCGGATGGGCCTGGCCCATACGGGCCGGCCCGGCGTCCTGATCGTTGGCGGCTCGGCCTGGTCCGCAGCTTTGGGAGAGAAGCTCAGAGAACTGGACGTTCCCGTCCTGATCGCCGATTCGAGCTACCGCGCCTTGCGGCCGGCGCGGAACAGGGGGCTCGACACATTCTATGGCGAGATCCTGTCCGAGGTCTCCGATCATCACATCGAGTTCGGGCGCTACAACACGTTGCTCGCCGTCGGTCCGAACGAAAGCCACAATGCCCTGGTCTGCACTGACCTTGCCCATGAAATGGACCGTTCACGGACGTTCCAGCTATCTTCTCCGAAAGGCGTCGGCGAGCACCGGCGTGCGGTGTCCTATGCCCTGCAGGGGCGGCCGCTTCTGTCGAAACCGCTTAGCCTCGATGAGCTGATGCAGCGCCATTACAACGGCTGGGGCTTCCAGTTGACGCGGATCTCCGACAGTTACGGCCCGGAGGAGTTCCTCGAAGCCATCGGCGAGGAAAGTGTCATCGTCATGATCGAGCGCGACGGTCAACTGCAGTTCGTGAGCTCCGACCGGCCTTTCCAGTTGAAGCCGGGAGACCGGGTCCTCGCTTATGTGCCCCCTTCTGTCCTGAACCGGACGAAAGGGGACGAAACGCCCAAGGAGGAAAAGCCGGACGCGATCGAGAAAGCCAAGGAAGAGGCACTGGATAAGGTCGGCGAGTCTTTGGATTAACCACCGGTTAAGCTTGACGCACGTAGTCCTAACGCGTTCCCGCGGGGAATGTGAAAGGGGCGGCATGCGGCGCACGATCGGCACCTCCGGCGCGGGCTACCTTCGCGAATACGCGAAGAGCTATGCCGCGCGCCGGGCTCTGCGACTGGCACAGAGCGAGGCTGCCGCAGCCAAGCTCGATGCGGAACAGGCGAAAGCTTCCAAGGCCGCGTTCCTCTCCGGACTCAACCACGAACTCCGTACACCGCTCAATCACATCACCGGTTTCACCGGGATGGTCCGTGAGAACCCAGATCTTCCCGCCGAGAAGGCGAAAGAGTATCTCGATCATGTCCTTCAGTCCGCGGAGAATCTACGCGAGCAGATCGACGCGATTCTCGAGGCGGCGGCGTACGCGCCACGACCCGTCGAGGAGCGCGCGCCAGGGACGGACCCGCTGCCAATCCTCCGGCGCCTGCTGCAGGAGCATGCCAACGCGCTGTTCGTCGGCCGCGTCGAAATCGACGACGAGCTGCCCGCCACCACGCTGCCGAGTCGAGACCTCTACCGGGCCCTGCAGCGCGTCTTCGCTGCCTTCTGTGTCGACGGCGGCGAACGCCGCGCGGTTGGCCTGTCGGTCACTTCGGGCGGGCGGCATGGGAGCGATGTCCTTATTACCTTTCAGCTTCTTTCGGGTCGTGCAGGGCTGCCGCTCTCAGTCCTCCGGTCGCTGCGTACTGACCTGATGCGGGCCGACCTGCGCCTTGACGAAATCGAGCTCGATGATGGGCCTGCGCTGGTGCTGGCGCTTCCCGGAACCGTTCAGGAGAAAGCCGCGTGAACGCAGCCCCCCAGCCGCTATCGTTCAATCAAGAACGCAGCCCATCCGCCACCGGCGTCGTCGCCGCCGTATCAGCTGTCCATACGCTGGTCGCCATGCCTGCGGACAGGGCGCGGGACGCCGGCGTGACCGTTGGCACCTATCTCGAAATCGAAGGCGACCCGCGGGCGATCGCGGTGATCCGCGGCGTCGAAACTCCCGCCGCCGATGCCGACGCAGATAGCTTTGAGCTCGTCATCATCGAAGCTGAACTTGTGGGCAGGCTGAGCTGTGAGGGAATTCCGCAGCCGCAGCCATGCTGCCCTGCAGTCGGAGCGCGGGCCACCATTCTCGATCGAGAAGCGGCGCTCGGCGAGTGGCAGAGCCGCTTCGCTGCACCCGTGCCGCTCGGTGCCGCCACTTGCGATACCAGCCTGCTACTGGACGCCCAGCGGCTCCTGGCCGAGGGCCTCGAAATTGTTGGCGACAGTGATCAGGACACGGGCGAAACGCTCGCGGTGGTGGTCCGTGCGCTGCTGAGGCAGCGTTTCCCCGCGCGCCTGGTGTTTCTCGATGCAGACAGTCGGTTCACGGCGAGTTTCGGGCGGGCAGCGTCAATCGTAGATTGCAACCAAGCCCTGCTGCCTGCCGGTCTCCTGACATCTGAGGAGATGCGGGCTTGCCTCGAAGCCTTCGATACTCCGCTGACGGATGACGAATGGTACTTCCTGCGCATGGCGCAAGTGGCCGGCGAACGCTCGCTGAAGCAGCTCATCGCGGCGTTCGAGCGCGAGCGTGGCCAGGCGGGCGCAGCTTCCCACGATGCCTATGCCTCCCTCCTCAGGCGGCTCCGCGATGCGCGGGACGATGAGAGGCTCGCGCTGTTCTTTGGCGAGGCCGCCGAGGACCTGACGCCGGAGGCAATCCTCCAGCGTCTTTTCCGACTGCCCGACGGTCGCCCGCCCATGGCAGTCTGCCAGCTCGGCGATGTCGATGACGCGCTCAAGCCCGTGGCTGCCCGCGTCATCCTGCGCTTGTCGCGGACACTGGGTGAACAGGCCGCCGGGAGGGTGCC
Source organism: Parvularcula lutaonensis (assembly GCF_014651915.1). GTDB lineage: Bacteria > Pseudomonadota > Alphaproteobacteria > Caulobacterales > Parvularculaceae > Parvularcula > Parvularcula lutaonensis. The sequence goes on along the minus strand of NZ_BMXU01000001.1, from coordinate 1,059,271 downwards.
TGTCCTGCTGGCCATTGATGGCTGCGATGATCTCTTTACGGAGCGTGATGAGCTGAGCGCGGTCCACGGACGTTTTGCCGTAGTGCGTTCCGCGGGGTACGGTGCCGAAGCCTCCAGCCTTTGCATCCTTCACCGCCACGCAGCAACCATCGCCCGTCTCGGAGAAGGGCAGGGCGCCGAGGCGGATATCGCGCGGGAATGCTCGCGGCTCGAGCCGGGCGAGGCGCTCCTTCTCGACCCGAAGCTGCCCTGGCCGCAGCCTTTTACTGTCGACCCGCTGCCGCAAAAGGCGATCCCGTCGGCGACCCGCCGAGAGAACGCCTCAGCCGAAATGGACGTCCAGGCTCTTCTTAACGCAGTTGTCGAAGCCTTCGCTTCCCCTGCGCACTAGGCGCCTTCGGGCTTCGCCTTCATCAGGGCCGCGCGTTCGCAGCTCGCGACCAGCGTGCCGTCCTGCTTGAACAGTTCATGCAGGAATGTCACGATGCCTTGGCCCGGCCGGGATTTCGAAGGGCGCACACCGATGACGGTTGTCTTGGCACGGACGGTATCGCCGTGGAACAGCGGTGCCGGGAAGCGCACCTTCTCCATGCCCAGGTTCGCGACCGTGGTGTTCAGCGTCGTGTCATTCACCGTCATGCCGACAAGAAGACCGAGCGAGAACAGGGAATTGACCAGCGGCTGACCGAATTCCGTCTCCGCGGCCTTGTGCCTGTCGATATGCAGCGGCTGCGTGTTCATGGTCATCATCGAGAACCACATATTGTCGCTCTCTGTGACCGTGCGCGTCCATTCGTGCTCGAAGACCTGTCCTTCTTCGAACTCTGAAAACCAAAGTCCAGGCATCTATTCTGCTCCCGTCCGTGGGCGGAGGTTGATCTCGTAAATCTGCGGCCAATTCTTGCCAGTGACGAAAAGACGGCCCGAATTCTCTTCGTAGGCGATGCCGTTGAGGACATCTCGGAAGGGCTCCTCGCGAAGGTCCCGCGGGAAAAGCGCCCGCAGGTCGGCGATCTGGTCCACGACGCCTGTTTCAGGATCAATCCGCACAAGGAAGTCCTGGAAGTAGATATTCGCCCAGACCTTTCCGTCCACGAATTCGAGCTCGTTGAGGTTCCTGAGCGGCTGGCCGGATAGCGTGACTGCGACCCGGCCCGTTTCTTCGAAAGTCTCCGGGTCGATGAAACGCAGCTCGTCCGATCCATCGCTCATGATCAGGCGTTCGCCGTCATAGGTCAGGCCCCAGCCTTCGCCTTCATAAGTGAAGGCGCCGACCTGTTCGAGGGTTTCGAGATCGAAGACAAAGCCCTGTCCCGCTTTCCAGGTGAGGGTGACGAGCCTGTCGCCGACGAGAGCAGTGCCTTCGCCGAAGACATCCGATGGCAGGTGGATCTCCTGCACTGGCTTGCCCGTCTTGATGCTAAGCTTGCGAAGGCGCGATTCGCCTTCGAGCCCGGTGCTCTCGATCAGGACACCGTTGGCGAAGAGAAAGCCCTGGGTGAAGGCATCGGTTTCGTGCGGGTAGGTGCGGACGACTTCGGCATCGAGTATCTCAGGCGTCAGCGGCGCGGGAGAGGGCGCATCGGTGGCCTGGACAGCGAGGGCGAGCGTGATGAGGAGCTTGCTAATTGGCATGTTTCTCGCGCAGATCGGTCAGGGGAACATCGACGTTGACCGTCTTTCCTGCAACCCCTCACGCGATGTTCGTTGTGCCCTCTGCGCCCTCGAGCAGAGAGTTCACGATGGTTGCGCCGCTCCCATTACGCTTTGGCCAGCCGACCTTTGTCGGAAGCCGGCACCGCCATCGATCACTTCGCGGCGTATCACTCTTTCGGAAAGATGCCTCAGGCGGATCTGTGTCCCTTCCGTCGAAAGGGTGCCGCACGGTGTTGGTCATGACCTCCAAGGCAGGCAGCCCTGCGCGGGGCTGGAGCGCTCGACCCGTTCTACGGTCTCGTCATGGCCGCGACGATGACGAAGAGCCCAGCCGATGATGGCGACGGAAAACGTCTTCTGGCGACAACCGAGCTCAGTCGAGCGGAGCGCAACGACCCTCGAGCCAGGCTGCATCATCAGCACCGAGAAGGGGCTTCAGCTTCGCAAGGACTTCGGCATGGTACTGATCGACCCAGCGCCGCTCGTCAGCGGTGAGCATGTCGGTGACAATCAGCTCACGCTCTAAGGGGCACATGGTCAGGTTCTCGAAGCCCATCATCGGGCGCTCGCCACCCTCGATCGGGGTGGCCTCGGTGACGAGCACGAGATTCTCGATCCGAATGCCGTAATGGCCGGCCTTGTAATAGCCGGGCTCGTTCGAAAGGATCATCCCTGGTTCCAGGGCCACGGCGTTGGGTGCCTTCGAGATGCGCATCGGCCCTTCGTGGACGGAGAGAAAGCTTCCGACCCCGTGGCCCGTGCCGTGGTCGTAGTCGAAACCGGCCTTCCACATCGGAAGGCGCGCGATGGCGTCGAGGGCATGGCCCGAAGTGCCTTTGGGGAAGCGCGCCATGCCCAATGCGATATGGCCCTTGAGAACGAGCGTGTAGCGCTCGCGCATCTCCTCGGAAGGCTTGCCGATGGCAGCGACGCGGGTGATGTCGGTGGTTCCATCTTCGTACTGACCACCTGAATCGACGAGGAAGAGCTCGCCCGGCTGGAGCTTGCGGTCGGTCTCGGTGGTGACGCGATAGTGCGCCATGGCGCCATGGGGGCCAGAGCCGGTGATGGTATCGAAGCTGATATCCTTGAGCTTGCCGGTTTCGATGCGGAAGCCTTCCAGCTTCTTCGCGGCGTCGATCTCGCTGACCGTGCCTTTCGGAGCCTCGATGCTCAGCCAGCGGAGGAAACGGACGACAGCCGCACCGTCACGAATATGGGCCTGGCGTGCGCCTTCCTTCTCGGCGGCGTTCTTGATGGCGCGGGGCAGGGCAACGGGATCGACATCGCGTACGACCGAGCCTCCTGCCTTTTCGACAAGGTCGATGTAATGGACGGGGGTCAGCCCGGTATCGACGAGGACGCGCTTGCCCTCTTTCGCAAGCGCTTCGAGCCGGGTGTCGATCTCGTCCTCGGCGTGAAGCGCGACCTCATCGCCAAGATGGGAAGGCAGCTCCGCCGAGACCTTGTCGGGATGCACGAAGAGTTCCGCTCTTCCGTCAGCGAAGATCAGGGCTCGGCCGAGCGGAAGGGGCGCTGCGTGCACGTCGCCGCCGCGGATGTTGAAGAGCCATGCGAGGGAGGACGGCGAGGTGAGAAGCGCAACGTCGGCTTGCGCTTCCGCCACGTCCCTGCCGATGCGTGCGCGCTTGGCGGCGTGGTCTTCCCCGGCGAATTCGATCGGGTGCGGATGGATGAGGGCTGCGGGAGCGTCTGGACGGTCTTTCCAGACTTCGTCGATCGGATTCGGACGCACTGGGACCAGGGTGAAGCCCTTTTTCACCGCGGCGGTCTGGAAGGGCTTGAGCGCGCTTTCGGAGAAGAGGAGCGGGTCATAGCCGATCCTGGTTCCGGCGGGTGCGTTCTCGCGAAGCCAGTCCTCGGGCTTCGTCTCATGGGTCATCTTCAGCTCGAAGAGGTCCTCGTCCACCTGCTGCGGGAGCTGGACGGCATAGCGGCCGTCGGAGAAGGCGGCCGCTTTGTCGGTGAGGACAATCGCGGACCCGGCCGAGCCGGAAAAGCCCGTGAGCCACGCAAGACGCTCCGCATTGTCCGGCAGGTACTCGTTGAGATATTCGTCCTCGTGCGGAACAAGGAACCCGTCGAGGCCGATCTCCTTGAGGCGTGCACGGAGGAGCGGCAGGTGCTTCGCGCCGAAGCTCTTGTCGGAAACGGAATCAAAGGTCTGGAACATCGGGTCTCTCCGCGTCGGTTGGCGCTAGCCGTAGATGCGCTCCGGTAGCCACGTCGCAAGGCTCGGCAGCAGCGCCAGTAGAATTAGCATGGCGATCTGGATCGCCACAAAGGGCAGTGCGCCGCGGTAGATCGCGGCTGTCGGCAGCTCCGGCGGGGCCACCCCGCGCAGGTAGAAGAGCGCGAAGCCGAAGGGCGGCGTTAGGAAGCTGGTCTGCAGGTTCACGGCCATCAGCACGCCGAGCCACACCGGATCAACCCCTGCCATCAAGAGCGGCGGGGCGACCAAAGGCACCACGACAAGCGTGATCTCGATGAAATCAAGGAAGAAGCCGAGGAGGAACATCACGACCATCACCATGACAAGAGCGCCGAAGACCCCGCCCGGCGCGGATTGCAGCGCCGCCGCGACGGTCTCGTCACCGCCGAGCCCCCGGAAGACGAGGCTGAAGAGCGCCGCGCCGATGAGAATGGTGAAGACCATGGAGGTAACTTCGGTGGTCCGGCTCAGCATCGGCCAGAGAAGCTCTTTCGAGACGCTCCACAGGCTTGCTGCGAGGCCCGCCATGAGAACGCCGGTGGCGGCCATTGCGGCCCAGATCGCCGCGGTATCAGCAGCAGAGGCTTTCCGTCCAAGGCGCAGGTCGAAATTGTCGGCCAGGAGGATGAGGACGACGCTGGCGCCGATGCCAGCGATGGCGAGCGTTCGCGGCAGACCGTCGGCGATGCGCTTCTTGCTGCCTGCAATGAGGAACGCGCCCGCCGCGCCGATGGCGGAGGCTTCGGTTGCGGTCGCCGCCCCTGTCAGGATCGAGCCGAGCACAGCGATGATGAGGAGGAGCGGCGCGGGCAGGGTCTTGATTGCCGCTGCCACGCCCTCGCGGAAATCATAGCGGTCCTCGCTCGGCACGGCAGGGCTGGCTGACGGCTTCACCACCGCAACAATGCCCAGATAGGCAAGATAGAGGACGACAAGGACGAGCCCCGGAATGAGAGCGCCTGCAAAAAGGTCGCCCACGGAGATCGGCTCGGGCGAGAAGATGCCCTGGCTGATCTGTGCTTCCTGATAGGCGTTTGACATCACGTCGCCCAGGAGGATGAGGACGATCGACGGCGGGATGACCTGGCCCAGCGTGCCCGCCGCTGCGATCGACCCTGACGAGAGGGCTGGCGAATAGCCGCGCTGGAGCATCGTTGGCAGGCTGAGAAGGCCCATGGTGACGACCGTCGCGCCGACAATGCCGGTGGAGGCGGCCAGCAGAGCACCGACGAGCATCACGCCGATGCCGAGGCCCCCCGGCATCGGGCCGAACAGGCGGGCCGTGGTCTCGAGCAGCTCCTCGGCCACCTTGGCGCGTTCGAGGATCACGCCCATCAGCACAAAGAGCGGTACGGCGAGCAGGACCTGGTTCCTGATGATGCCGAAAATGCGGATCGGATAGGGCTCAGTGATGAAGGTGACGTCGAGGACGCCCATGCCGAGACCGATCATCGCGAAGAGAAGCGCTGTCCCTGCGAGGGTGAAGGCTGCGGGAAACCCTGCGAGCAAGAGCGCGCAGAGCACCAGCACCATGGCGATGTCGAGCCACGTCGCGCAGGCACAGAAGCAGAGGATCACCTGGTCAAGCATCGACGCCTCGCATCGCGCGGGAGAGCCGCAGGACCTGAAGCTGCGCGGCGAAGAGAAGTAGGACGGCAAAGGCCGGGATCAGTGACTTCAGGAGGAAGACGGCATGGATGCCCGAAGCTTCTTGGCTGCGCTCCATCTGCGCCCAGCTCGTCGCGACGTAGTCCCAGCTGACGAGGATGATGAGTATCGAGAGCGGCATCACGAAGATGAGCTGGCCAAGGAGGTCGATGATGCGCTGCTTCTCCTTGGAGAGCTTGGCGTAGAGGATATCGACCCGGACGTGCCCCTCGCTGACGAGCAGTGCCCCAGACGACAGGAGGAACATCGTGCCGAAGAGGTAGATCACCGATTCCTGGAGCCAGATGAAACTCACCGAGAAGACGCTTCGCAGGATGACGACGGCAAGCTGGACGAGGAAGAGCGGCAGGGCGCTGGCCACAGCAATGGCGAACGCACCGTGCACGATCTTCCTGAGGACACCTTCCGCCGCGGGGGTGACCTGGGCGAGGAGGAGCGGCAGGAACAGCGCCGCGATGGCGATGATCTTGATCGTCATGCGGTGCCCGCGAGTTCTGGGAAGAAGAGGCCGACCGACGGAACGGCGTTGTTCAGCGCGTGGACAATCGTCGTGAAGGCGAAGGCCTCGCCCCAGGATTTCTGCCGCTTGGTGAACCAGACGACGGCAAGAATGAAGAAGATCCACGCCGGGCCCGCGGCCCACATGATCGCCTGTGCCCCGTGCGCGATGGCGGCGAGCAGGATCGTCACGCCGATCTGGACCCGGACCGGAAGCCGGAAAAGGCCCAGGATCGCGTAGAGCACCGCCATGAACGCGGTCTCCACGATCGGTGCGAAGACGACGAAGCCGAAGGCGAGCATCGCGGGCGGGACGTTTTCGGGAATGATGGCTTCGTTCGCAGCATCGGTCCACGCGGCGGGTACGACCTGTTCAAGCGCCAGGACGATGATCAGTGCAGGGATCGTCGCGCAGGCCCAGGCTGTGCCAATGAATGGCAGGGCGCGGGCGTTGGGATTGGTCAGGACGGAAACGGGCCAGCTCATTCTGCAATCAGTCTCTGGCGCAGCTCGATGAAGGCAGCGTCGGTGATGGCTGTCAGCGGCATCGTCTCGCGCAGGGTCTTCATGTAGCTGTCGTGGATCTCGCGTGCGATGGGCGAGCTGTCCGCGACCTCTTCGAGGACTTCCTTGGTCTTCTCGGCGAGAAGGGCCATGACATCGTCGGGCATCGGCGTCAGCTTGGCCCCATGTTCTTCAGTTAGTACACGGAGGGCTTCGGCGTTCCTGATGATATAGGTGCCGAGGTTCTCATGGTTGGCAGATCGCGCCGCGGCATTGAAGATGGCTTGCTCCTGCGCGCTCATCGAATTCCACAGGTCAAGGTTCATCCCCATGGCAAGTTGGGCGTTCGGCTCGTGGAAGCCCGGCCACATGTAGTACTTGGCCTCGCGGTAGAAGCCCATGGCAAGGTCGTTCCAGGGACCCACCCATTCCGTCGCCTCGATTGCACCGGACTGCAGCGACTGGTAAAGCTCCGAGCCCGGAAGAAGGACAGGCGAGGCCCCGGCGCGGCGCATGACCTCGCCGCCAAGGCCCGGCATCCGGATCTTGAGGCCGCGGAGGCCATCGACCTCGACGAGCTCCTTCTTGAACCAACCGCCTAGCTGGTGTCCCGTGTTCCCCGCCGCGAACGGCTTGATGCCGAAGGGCGCGGCGAGACGGTCCCAAAGCTCCTGCCCGCCGCCTGCTTCCAGCCAGCCGATCTGCTCGACAGCGGTCATGCCGAAGGGGACGGCTGTGAAATAGGGATAGGCGCGGGACTTCGACGTCCAGTAATAGTCCGCACCATGATATAGATCGGCGGCCCCCGCCGCCACGGCATCGAAGCTGTCGAACGCGCCAACCAGCTCGCCCGCCGCGAACACCTCGATGTCGATCGCGCCGCCCGACAGCATACGGATGAAGTCCGCCGTGCGCTCCGCTGCATCGCCAAGGCCGGGGAAGTCCTTCGGCCAAGTCGTCACCATCTTGAGCCTGCGCGGCTCAATGCCCGCGCTCGCTTCCACCGGCGCCACGGCGGCGCAGCGCTCGGCGCAGTCGCAGGCCGCCAGCGCGAGGGGCGCGGCGAGCGCTGCTTTCTTCAAAAATCCGCGGCGTGCCTTGTCGGTCATCATGCCCCGCTGTCAGGTGTTTCCTCAGCGGCGCACAATGGGGCGGTGCGGAGGCCGCGTCCACCTCTTGCGCAACCCAGTCGAGCTCGGAGAGCGGGCGTTGGCAGGCAAGGTGCGTCTCCACACCCTCAACGGCAAGAGCCTCAGGATGCGAGGGAAGGGCTACGCTTTGTCCTTGCCGGGGAACAGCATGGTCCGGGCACGGGTGTGGCGGTCCGCGAGGATCGCCATCGCCGCTTTCGAAGCGACTTCGCGGAATTGCGTGCTGCCGATCGATTTCTTGGCAGCAGCGCGGACGGTCATGATCCGGAACGGATAGCCCAGCAGGATCCCAGCCGCGAGGATGAAGCGGGTGAAAGGGTTCTTGCCCTTGGCACGCTGGCGCGCAGCGAGCCGGGCCTGTTCCTTGACGTGGCGGATGACCTCGCGGCGGTCGCCGGGCGTGGCGATGGAGACGCGGGCTTCGCTCGCCGTGACGATGCGGTGGCCGCGGCCCTCGACAGCCGAAGCGAGGCGGCCATTGCGGATGACCACGCCGAGCTGCTCGCCAATCTCGCGCAGGACCGAGGCACGGAACACCATGGTGTCCAATCCGCTGGCCAGGCCATTCTGGCGCTCGACCTCGTCCATGAAGAAGCCGACGCGGGCCCAGGGGCTGAGCGGATCGGCATTGGCAGCGCGCACGGTCACGGCGCCGGCGCTCGGGTATTCTTCGAAGACCTTCTGCACCTCGATGGCCCAGTCATCGGCGGGTTCCGTTCCGGCGCTGAGGAAGGCAACAAACTCGCTGTCGGACGTCGCCAGCGCATCAAACAGCGCTTCGTCCATCAGTGACGGATCGCGCGGCAGGGACCGCAGGCGCACCGAACCGGTACCAGCAGCGACGTTGATCGCTTCGAGGGTCCGGCGCCGGGCGCGGTCATCATCGGAAGGGATCAGGAAACAGAGGATGCTGCCACCGACCGCGGGTGCCGGAGCACCGCGACGCGGCAGGCTCTCGGCAGGCTTGGCCGCGGACATCTCGGGCACGGGTGCTGGCTGGCGGGCGACGGGTTCCGCGCCGAGGGCCGCAGCGAAGGCGTCGTGGCCGCCATCATCGGCAGGGCGGTAGCGTGGGGCCTCTGCCGCCGCGGGTTTCGGCGCAGCCGGCCTGGACGGCGGGGGCGGAGGGGCGAGCTCTGGCGCGAATGCCTCGGGCTCGGGTTCAGGCGCGGGCGGGGCCTTCTCCGGCGGGGGAGGCGGCGCAGGTGCTGCCGAGCCTTCTGAAGGATCAAACCCAATCTTGTCGGCGAGCAGGTGCAGCGGCGACTTGTCGGCGTCATCGAGGACCGGCGGCAGATCATCGTTCTTCGGCGCATCGCTCTTCTTCGACGCAGGCTTCTTCACGCGGACGCTGCCGTCCTCGTCAAAAAGCCCCGAAAGACCGTGATCATTACCCATGCACGCTAGTTCCCTGTTCTGAAATGCATGACATCCCCGTCCTGCACCACGTAATCCTTGCCTTCGATTCGTTGCTTTCCTGCTTCCTTGGCCGCAGTCTCGCCACCGAGAGCGACATAGTCGTCGAAAGAAATTGTTTCCGCCCTAATAAATTTCTTTTCGAAATCAGTATGGATAACTCCCGCGGCCTCGGGGGCAAGCGCGCCTCTGCGAATAGTCCATGCCCGAGCTTCTTTAGGGCCTGCTGTAAAGTAAGTGTGAAGTCCCAACAGATCGTATCCAGCGCGGATGAGCCGGTTGAGGCCTGGTTCCTCGAGGCCGATCTCGCGAAGAAATTCCGCTGCTTCCTCGTCGTCGAGGGCTGCCAGCTCGGCCTCGATCTTGGCTGAAATGAGGACGGCTTTCGCGCCGTGTTTCTTCGCCTCTTCGAAAACCTGGTCCGAATACTTGTTCCCTTCGGCAGCGCTGGCCTCATCCACATTGGCGACGAACAGGACCGGCTTCGTCGTCAGGAGCTGCAGGCCCTTCCAGGCCTTTTCTTCGTCCGGGGCGATCTCCGCCGTCCGGGCGGGCTTGCCCTTGCGGAGCTGTTCCAGGGCCCGGTCCACGAGGAGGAGGGTGGCTTTCGCCTCCTTGTCCTGGCCCTTGGCTTTTTTCTCGAGATTGACGCGGCGCTTCTCGAGGCTTTCGAGGTCGGCAAGCATCAGCTCGGTCTCGACGGTCTCGAAGTCGGCGACAGGGTCGATGCGTCCTTCGACATGGGTGATGTCGTCATCCTCGAAGCAGCGCAGCACATAGGCCACGGCATCGACCTCGCGGATATTGGCGAGGAACTGGTTGCCGAGGCCCTCGCCTTTCGAAGCGCCCTTCACAAGGCCCGCAATATCGACGAACTGGAGGCGCGAGGGGATGATCTCGGCGGAGTTGGCAATTTCCGCCAGCATCTTGAGACGCGGCTCGGGCACGGCCACGTCGCCGACATTCGGCTCGATCGTGCAGAACGGATAGTTCGCAGCCTGTGCAGCCGCGGTCTTGGTCAGAGCGTTGAAGAGTGTCGACTTGCCGACATTCGGCAGGCCCACAATGCCGCATTTGAAACCCATGGTCGCCTTTTCTCGTGGTGTTTTGCGCTTGGCTATGCGCGCTGCCGTGCTGCGGTGCAAGGTGATGGATCCCCTTGGGAAGGCTTTCGGCAGGCTCTTGTTCTTTGATTGTTCCCGTGTAGGCAGCACCCATGCGTTTCCTGTTCGGCAGGCGCCCGCTAAAGACGGTGCCCTCCTTCCAGCCCATGGTTCCTGCAGAGGTCGAGAAGGATCTCGGCCTTTATGTCTACGCCCTGTGTGACCCCGCCACCGGGCGTCCGTTCTATGTCGGGCAGGGCAGGCGCAGCCGCCCCAACCAGCATTTCACCGAGGCCGTCGAGGCTGACCGGGGTGAGCGGGCCCTCTCGGACAAGCTCGAAGTCATCCTCGATATCTGGCGCGCGGGGGAGGCGGTCGAGATCGTCTTCCTCAGGCGGGGTATCAAGGACGAGGAGACCCTCGACGATGTCGAGGCCGCGGTCATCGACGCGCTCAACCTCGGCGCCGCGGAAGCTCTCACCAACCAGCTATCGGGTAACGACGTCGAGGCGCGGGGTTTCCTGAGCCTTGATGCGGCATGCGGACGGTTCGCGCCGCCTGTCGACCCCGGTCCCTATGATGCTGTGTTCCTTCTCAATATCGCGCGGAGCAGGGCGCGGGGCCTCTCCGTCTACGACGCAGCCCGCGGCGACTGGAGTTTCGGCGAGAAGCAGCGCGCATGGAACGCGGTGGCTGTCGCGGTGGAGCGAGGCGTCGGCGTGGCCTGCTTCGGTATCGACGATTGGCAGCCGAGGAATGGCAAGTGGGCCTTTGTCGGAGACGAGATCGAGGCGCCGGATCTCGTGGGGGTGAGTTACCGCCGGATCCTCGAACGTCATCCATTCTGGCAGAGAAATGGCGGCAGGCTGATCGTTTCCTTCGATGGAGAGGGAAACTACCTGCCACTCTGGGGGGAGAAGGAGCCGGAATGGACACCGCTCGCGCCGCCGCCTCCGAAGAAGCAGCGGCGGTTCTGGTGGGGCTGATCCCGCGAGGCCCTAGTCCTGTGGCTCGTCCTTGGGGCCAACCTTGTCCCAGGTGCCTTCCGTGAAGCTTTCAGGGCCATGGCGCTCGCGCACCTGCGTCCCCGGGTTGCCCCAGGCCTTGTTGACCATCTGGCCGCGCTCCACGGCAGGACGTGCCGAGAGTTCCTCGGCCCAGCGCAGCACGTTCTCGTACTCGTGCACGCTGAGGAATTTCGCGGCATCGTAGAGCTTGCCGCGGACCAGACCGCCATACCACGGATAGATCGCCATATCCGCGATGGAGTATTCTTGGCCTGCAATATACGGATTGTCGGCAAGCTGACGGTCGAGCACGTCGAGCTGACGCTTCAATTCCATTGCATAGCGGTTGATCGGATACTCGTATTTCTCCGGCGCGTAGGCGTAGAAATGGCCGAACCCGCCACCGAGGAAGGGCGCAGAGCCCATCTGCCACATCAGCCAGTTAAAGACCTCCGTGCGTTGGGGACCCTCCTTGGGGAGGAACTGGCCGAATTTCTCGGCGAGGTGGACGAGGATCGAGCCTGACTCGAAGACGCGCACGGGTTCGGGGCCGGAGCGGTCGAGAAGAGCCGGGATTTTCGAGTTCGGGTTGATACTGACGAAGCCCGAACCGAACTGTTCGCCCTCACCGATATTGATGGTGTAGGCGTCGTATTCAGCTTCCTTGATCCCGAGCTCGAGGAGCTCTTCGAACAGGATCGTCACCTTCACGCCATTAGGGGTGGCGAGGCTGTAGAGCTGAAAGTCATGCTCGCCTCTCGGCAGGTCCTTGTCGTGGGTTTTCCCGGCGATCGGCCGGTTGATATTGGCAAACTTTCCGCCGCTATCCCGGTCCCAAGTCCAGACTTCAGGCGGGGTGTAGGTTGGATCGGCCATGAACGCCTCCTTCGGTTTCCGGCGAGGTAAGGTTTCAGGATGGCAATATCGAGGGAACAACTGCTTTGCGGGCTCAGGCCGCGAGCTTGCCCAGCTCTTCCGAGAGCACGTCGTAAACAATCCGGATCCGCTTGCTGGTGTGAAGCTCCCGGTGGGTCACGAGCCATACCGGGACGGGGATCAAGCCGATGTCGGGCAGTACGATCTCAAGGTCCGGGAACAGGTCGAGCACATCCTTCGTCAAGATGCTGATTCCCAGTCCCTGCCGGACGTATTGCAACAGGGCGGTACCGGCCTCGGTAATGATCATCGGATCGCGGACGGGAACATTGATTCCATACTGGAGAAGGGCATTCCGCAAGCCGACTTTCCAATTGAAGCCGATCACGTCGAATTTCCTGAGGTCGTCGGCTGTCCGCGGCCTTCCGACCCGGTTGAGCAGTTTCTTCGATGCGAAGAGATGGGCCGAGGTCTCGCCAATGAGCTTGGCGATCAACTCGGGTTGTTCGGGTCTCGCATGACGGATAGCGATATCGGCTTCGCGCCTGCTTATGTCGCTGAGATCATTCGAGCCGATGATCTCGACACTGACGGCCGGAGCGGCCCGGCGCACGGCCTCGAGGACTTTCGGCATGTGCCAGGTTGCCATGGCTGTCGTCATGGAAATCTTCACGTGACCCTTCACGTCCTGGCTCTGGCCCATGGCGATAAGGGAGATGCGGTCTGCAGCTTCGCCCATGGCGCGGACATGATCGACGAGCTGGCGGCCTGCTTCTGTCAGGATCATGGTCCGTGGGCCACGCTCGAACAGCGTGACGCCGAGATCCCGCTCGAGCGAGGCGACCTGTCGGCTGAGCGTTGGCTGGGTCAGGCCGAGTGCCCGTGCGGCGCCGGATAGCGAGCCTTCCTCCACCGTGGCGAGAAAGGCCCGGATCTGGTTCCAGTCAAACATGCCTTGGGGTTGATCCATGCATTAGCGTATAGCAGCTCATCGTTTTTCGGCAATTCCTCCATGCTTTCCGCATCTATATCTGGGCCAGGTCAGACGATGGAGACCAGAATGACCGCGCCAGAGACAACCAGGGCACCGTCCCGAGACCCCGGATGCATTCCCGTGGCCGAGCGCTGGATTGGCTCCTGGAGGTTGTCCCTTCACCGGCGGGTCATGTCGGACCCCGAGCTTCGCCAGACCTATGATGCCCAGGCATCGGGCTGGAACCGGGCTCTCGGGACTCTCGGCACGGAGGCTGCCTATCGTGCGCTTTGCGCCGCCTTCACGCGCGATCTGACGGCCCCTGTTCCCGGCCAGCCGCTCCAAGTCCTCGACGCTGGTGCGGGGACGGGGGCGTTTTCCTCCGCCTTCCTCCGCGAAGCGGTGGAGCGGGTCGAGCTGCACGCGCTCGATACCTCTCGGCATATGCTCGTGGAGGCACAGCGGCGCTATCGCGAGATGGGGACGGAAGCGCGGCTCCACCTCGGTGACGTCCGTAGGCTGCCCTTTACCGATGGGACGTTGGACGTGGTCCTCATGGCCCACGTGCTGGAGCATCTCGCTGAGCCAAGAGACGTGCTGGCAGAGATGTTCCGTGTGCTTCGACCTGGCGGCAGGATCCTGATCGCTGCGACAAGGGCGTCGGCGGCCAGCCTGCCGATCCAGGTGTTCTGGAAGACCCACGGCTTCGAAGCGAACCGCTTTGCAGCCTGGCTTTCAGAAGCAGGAGCGTCGGACGTCGAGCGCATCGAGCCTGCGGGGATGCCGCTTTTCAACCAGATCAGCCTGGCTTTTGCGGCGAGGAAACCGCTTCGCCTTCCGGAAACGGATGATTTTAGAGGGAACGACCATGCAACATGATCCCAAATTCTGGGACAAGATCGCCGCCAAGTATTTCAGTCAGCCGATCAAGGACGAGAAAGCCTATCAAAGGAAGCTTGCGATCACGCGCGAGCACCTGAAGCCTGATGCTCGGGTGCTCGAGTTCGGTTGCGGCACCGGCGGGACGGCCATCACGCACGCGCCGCATGTCGAGCATGTCCACGCCATCGACATCTCCGAGAACATGCTGGCCTTCGGGCGCAAGCAGGCGAAGCAGCACGGCGTCGAGAACGTCACTTTCGAGTGCGCGGACATCGCCGAATTCGATGCACCGGAGGAGAGCTATGACGCCGTGCTGGGGATGAGCATCCTGCACCTCGTGCACGACCGCGAAGCGGTCCTCGCCAGGGTGCACAGGCTGCTCAAGCCTGGCGGCGTGCTGATCACCAGCACAGTCTGCCTCGGGGAGCGGCACTGGTATCTGAAGCCGGTCCTGTCGGTCGGCCGGATGCTCGGGCGTTTGCCCTTCGTCTCGTTCCTCACGGCGAAGCAGTTGGAAAACGAAATGGTCGCGGCCGGCTTCCGCACCGCCGATCATTGGAAGCCGGGCAAAAGCCCGGTTGTCTTCCTCGTGTCCGAGCGGGCCAACCCGCCTTGGGAGGTCACATGAGTGTCCTGACGAAGCTACTCGACTTCACGATTGGTGCCTGCTCCCGCCTGTGGGAGCGGTACGTTGCCGGCGAGCATCCAGGTGAGCTGGTCGCCGACCCGGGCACGCCAGGCAGCCTCGTTGTGGGCGGCTCCGGGGTATTCGCGGATCAGGAAATCCTCACCTTCCTCGAGACCCTGACTGGTGAAGAACCGGCGCAGCTCTTCGTGGCCGGGGCCATATTCTGCGTCCAGCGTCTCCGTGCCGTAGTCAAAAAACATCCGAACGCCTTCAGGGATGGTCAGGCGGCCCTCCTCGATGTCGCGAGTGAGGTAGGGCGTGGGATCCGCTTTCTCGCCCGTCCACTCCGCCACCACATTGGGGCTTAGCGGCGTATGGGTTGAGACACATCCGCAGGCGGAGAAAGTGTCGCCATGGCTGGTGACGAGATACATCGCCATCAGCCCGCCCATGGAACTGCCCATGGCGAAGGTGTTTTCCCGTTCGGGCAGTGTACGGAACGCCGCATCGATCCGGGGCTTCAGCTCTTCCTTCAGGAAACGCGCATATTGAGGGCCATTGTGCCACGGGCTGTAGTCCTCGAAACGTTGGTCCGTGGACCACGTGGCGACAATGATGGCGGACTCGAACTCGCCTGCCTCGACACCGCGCATCATCGCCTCGTCGACGCCCCAGTCGGTGCCGGTATTGGCGATGCGCGGATCGAAAAGGTTCTGCCCGTCGGTCATATAGATCACGCGATAGCGCCTGGAGGCGTTCTCCGGTGCGTCATAGTCGCGGGGCAGCCAGACCGACAGATGCCGCGGCAGCTCGAGGAACGCGCTCTCGACGTCCTGCTCATAGACGAGCGTGCCGATCACGCCCGATCCTTCCCAGTCATCCATCAGCACACGCATGTCCGGGCGGAAGCCTGCGATATCGTGCTCGACAGTCAGGCCTTCGCTCGCCGTGAGGATGAAATTGTCGAGCGGGAACTTGTTCTCGTCGACAGCCTCGCGGGACCATTCGCCGAGCGTGAACTTGTACTGCAGCTCCTCGCCGTCATCCATCGAGAAAGTGGCGGTCCGCTCCGTGCCCTGGCCCTGCATGATGAGGCCATTGGCATCCCACGGGCCGAGCTCTTCGATGCTGCCCGCGAGATAGACTGGACCCGTCGCTGCGGGAACGTTGGCGATGACGGTCACGCTGACCTTGTCATCGCCAATGATCGGTGCCTCCTCCGTGCACGCTGGAACGAGAAGGGCCAGGACGAGGAGAAGGCGTTTCATCGGATCAGTCCTTTTTCGGCAGGAGGCTTTTCAGCGCGTCGAATGCGGAGGGCTTCTCCTGGGGTTTCTCGTTCGCCGCCGCTTCAGGCTTGGGCGTGATCGGCTTGTCGCGCTTTGGCTTGGGGGGTTGGAGCACCGAAGAGATGAAGCGGTTCGTATTTTCTTCCGTCAGCGGAAGAAGGTGCTCCGCGGCCGGGCCCATGCGCGCCAGCATCTCATCAAGCCAGCCCTCGCGCTCCTCCTTGGAGAAGTCCCTCAGCACATGGTGGGTCACGGCATCCTTGTGCCCCGGATGGCCGATCCCGATGCGGCAGCGCCAGACATCGGGGGAAAGGTGCGCGGCGATCGACTTGAGGCCGTTATTGCCTGCGAGTCCGCCGCCCTTCTTGATACGGAGCTTGCCGGGGGCGAGGTCGATCTCGTCATGGAAGACGATAACGTCCTCCGGAGGGATCTTGTGGAAGCGGCAGGCCTCCTGCACCGCGCGGCCTGCCTCGTTGTAATAGGTCTGGGGCTTGAGCAGCATCGCCCGCTCACGTCCGAGGCGCCCTTCGGTGACCTCGGCCTGAAATTTCGACCGGAACGAGGGCATTCCTTGCGCTTCGGCGATGGCATCGATCGCCATGAAGCCCGCATTGTGCCGGTTGGCCTGATATTTGGAGCCCGGATTTCCGAGGCCGACGAGTAGAAACATACCTTCCTTAGGAGCAAAGCTCGCGGAGGAAGGAAAGGGGGGGGGGCGCCTTGAGCGCGGCGTCCCTATATAGGTCCGATGACCAGGCGCCTGCCCGAACTCCCGCTCGCTGCCCGCCGCGCCCGCCTTGGCGAGGCGTTGAAACGCCTGCCCGTCCTTGGCCGCGAGGAAGGCCAGGCCGAGGTGGCCCTCAGGCAGGACCAGGTCCTCGACAACCATGTCCTGACCTTCGACCTCGAAAAGGGCGAGACGGCCTATGCCCGCCGCTCGTCCCTCATGTTCGCCAGCGGCGATTTCCACATGACGACGGAGCGGATCGCCAAGAGGGGCCTTCCGCTCCTCGGCCTTTTCTCCGGCCAGAACCTCTGGGCCAACCGGTTCGAGGCGCGCGGACTGGTGAAGATCATCGCGGGACGTGACTTCCACGGCACCGTGATCGGGCTGCCGGTTTCAGGCGAGGAACCGGTCTGGCTCCAGCCCTCGCTCTATCTCGGCCACAGGGGGACGCTGTCCTTCGTCACCCGGCGCGTGGCGAAGCGGGAGTTCTGGACCCTGACAGAGGTGACGGGCGAGGGCACCGTGTGGATCAAGGCGCCGGGGCGCAGCTTCCGGCAGAAGCTTTCGAGCGAGCCGGTGATCGTGGACACCAACTATGTCGCGGCTGTTCGCGGGGATTTTTCCGCCCACGGGAAAGTCTTCACCGGCGCGCAATACCTTAAAAGCGGCGAGGCCGAGAACGTCAGGCTCTCGGGCACGGGCGACGTCATCATCCAGACCGAAGTGCCGCTTTCCGCACAGGCGAGCGGCGGCATCCTCGGGACGATCCTGGATATTTTCGTCTGATCAGTAGGCGGACTGGATCCGGCCGCTGATGAGCTCGGGACGGCGACGGATCTCGCTCAAAAGTTCTCGCGTTTCCGTGTCGATTTCGGGCGCCGGACCCTGCTCGGCCAGCGACACGGAGAGGCTGCTGGCCCGCTGGTTCGAAAGCCATTTGCGCACGGTCTCGTCAAAAACACCGATATTCACCAGCAGGGTGCCCGCCGTGATGCCGTGATCGGCGATCAGGTAGCGCGACAGGACCGTGGCACCGTTCTGGGTATAGGCCATGGTGGGCGGCGTTTCCTGGTTGAAGTCGTTGACGAGATGGCTCGGCGCCGAGCCTTCCATCAGCGTGATCATCAGGAGCCCGGTGCATTTCGGGTTGCAGACGCGCGGCTGCAGGATGATCGCATGCCGGTCGGACCGGAGGACCAGGACATCCCGGCCGGAGATCGTCTGGGTTTCGGGCGTCAGGCCCTGCTGACGCAGGACCGGGCGGATCGTTTCCGCGCTGACATCGGGAAGCAGCGTCCGCGCGAGCTTCGCAGGAATCTGCGCGCTGGCCACCGAAGCTGCAAAGGCCGCGAGAATGGCGAGAATTCGGAACATGCTGCCCTCCTTGGTCAACAGAACGTTAAGATCTCCAGCGCCCTGCGGCAAGCCGAAATCAGGATGCCTTGGGCGGCTGCGGCCGGCTGAAAACCCAGTCGCGGGGAGTCGATGCCTGCAGGTTGAAGCGGTAGCCCCCGCCACGGAAATCCTTGAGGCCCTCGGGATCGTCGATGCGGTGATCGACGGCGTAGCGCGCCATCATCCCGCGCGCGGTCTTGGCGAAGAAGCCGAGGGTGCGCAGCTTCCCTTCTTTCTCCTCCTTGAAATGGCACGTGATGACCGGGCTTTTCACCCCTTTCACGGCCTTGAAGTACTCGTTCGAGGCACAGTTCACGAGGGCTTGGCCGCCGAGTTCCTCGTCGAGGGACTTTGCCAGAAGGTCGCCCCAATAGTCATAGAGGCTCTCCCCGCGTCCGACCTTGAGTCTCGTCCCCATTTCGAGGCGGTAGGGCTCGATCTCGTCGAGGGGACGCAGGATGCCGTAGAGGCCCGAGAGGATTCGCACCCGGTCCTGCGCCGCTTGCAGCCCGTCGGCGTCGAGCGTGCCCGCGTCGAAGCCGCGATAGACATCGCCGTTGAAGGCGAGGATCGCTGGTTTCCTCGATTGCTCGCCAAAGGCCCGGTAGCGCTCGGCATTGAGGGTCGAGAGGTTCTCCGACAGGCCCATGAGCTCGCCAAGCTGCCGCGCCGACTTTTTCTGCAGCACGCTGACAAGCTTTTCCGTCTGCTCGGGGAAGCGCGGGGCCGTGGTTTCAACGCGCAGGTCGACGGGCTCGAAATTCAGGTTCTTGGCAGGGGACAGGACAATCAGCATGACGGGCATGTAGCCGAGCCGAGCGTGCATTGACAGGGGCGCTGGCGCGCCTCAGCGGACTGCCTCGATCGGCACACTGATATTGGCGCAATAGCCCTTCTGGTCCGTCAGGACGTCGACGGTTGCAGAAAGCTGGCTCGACAGGTTGAGGATCAACGCCCGCCCGAGGCCACGGCTTTTCATGGCTTGCTGATAGCATGCCTCGGAAATTCCGCAGCCATTGTCACGGTAGACCACGTCCACGGCCGTCTCCGTCACATCGATCTCCAGCTCGATCCGTGGATCGGGGGTGTCCGCGAAGGCGTGCTTCATGGAGTTCACCGTCAGCTCGTTGACCGCCAGCACGAACGGCACTGCCCTGTCGAGGGTCATGTCTGCGACCCCGTTCGTCTTGGTCCGCACGGAGACGGTCTTGCCCGAGGAAAGCGCTTCGACAGTTTCCTCGACATTTTCGCAGAGATAGCTGACGATTTCGATCTTGTTGTGCTGGCCGGTCTGATAGAGCTTCCGGTGGAGTTCCGCGAGGGTATGGACCCTGCTCGACGCCTCCTCGAAGAGCCTCTTGGCCGCTTTGTCCTCCACCGCACGCGCCTGGATCCGCATCATCGACGAGACGATGGCGAGGTTGTTCTTCACCCGGTGATTCACTTCGTAGAGCAGCGTCTCCTTGGCCGCGAGCGCGGTGTCGAGTTCGCGCTGGCGACGCAGGTCTTCGGTCCGGTCGAAGATCGTGAGAACCGAGGCGACCTGCTTGCCGTTCTCATCAAGAACCGGCCGCGCCGTACCGACAGCGTCGACTTCCGTCCCGTCGGGCCTGCGTATCTTCCAATGTGCGTTCTCGACGGTCTCGCCCTTCATCACGGCGCGTGCCAGGGGCAGGTCCTCGAAGGGGTGGGGCTCCCCCTCGGGGGTCAGGAGGTGGTAGGTTTCCGAATACCTGTCTGGCTCCACGTCCAGTTCCTTGACGCCGTGGAGCGCCTCGGCAGCCGAATTGACGTAGATCAGCTTGCCCTCGGTATCGGCAACGATGACGCCTTCGCCAAGCTGTTCCAGCGCGGCCAGCAGGATGTGGGCGTTGGTCCCGCCAAGGATTCCAGTGAGCTCGGACAGGACCGACATGTTACGCTTCCTCGCCAATGACGCTAATTTCCCTGGACGTTTCAGGCTTTCGATAGCGTAACCTAGCTCGGGATGGGCATTTTGCCCATCTCCTTGAATTGCGCCTCGGTTATCCGAGCAGCTTGCCAGGATTCATCAGGCCCTTGGGGTCGATCGCGTGCTTGATCGCCCGCATCAGGTCCATCTCCACCGGGCTCTTCCGCTCGGCAAGCTCGTCACGCTTGAGCTGGCCGATACCGTGCTCGGCCGAGATCGACCCGCCGAACTCCACCACGACATCATGGATACTATGCTCGAAATCGGTCATCCGCGCGCGCCACGCATCGTGCGGGCCATCCTTCGGACCGAGGATGTCGTAGTGGATGTTGCCGTCGCCCATATGGCCAAAGGCGATGATCCGTGCACCGGGTTCCATGCCGTGCACCGTCTCGTCCGCCCGCCGGAGGAACGCCGGGATCGAGGCGATCGGGACGCTCACGTCACACTTCACGCAAGGCGAGGGGTCGTTTTTCATTGCCTCCGAAGCATTATGCCGGATCGTCCACAGGGCGCGGGCCTGCGCCTCTGAGGTGGCAATGGTGCCGTCGCTGACGAGCCCCTCCTCGAAGGCGTTTTCGAGGATACCCCCTGCCACCTGCGCGAGAATGCCTTTCTGGCCCGAGGCGAACTCCATCAGCACATACCAGGGCGCCCGCTCTTTAACCGGGCGCGGAAGGTCGGGAAAATGCTCGAGCACGAGATCCACAGTCCCGGCGTTCATCAGTTCGAAACTGCCAAGCTGCCCGCCGGACCGGTCCTGCGCCATCGACAGGAGTTTCACGGCATGCTCCGGGGACGGAACAGCGAGGAACGCCGTCACGTGATCCTTTGGACGCGGATAGAGCTTGAGGACAGCGGCGGTGATGATGCCGAGCGTTCCCTCGCCGCCGATGAACAGGTGCTTGAGATCGTAGCCTGTGTTGTTCTTGCGCAGCGCGTTGAGTCCCTCCCAGATGCGTCCATCCGGAAGTACGACTTCGAGGCCGAGCGCCAGGTCCCGCGCATTGCCGTAGCGCAGGACATGCACGCCCCCTGCATTTGTGCTCAGCACACCGCCGATATTCGCCGTTCCCTCCGCGCCGATCGAGAGGGGGAAAAGGCGGTCGGCTTTCTCGGCTTCCTGCTGCGCTTCCTGCAGGGTGATGCCGGCCTCGAGCGTCATGGTGAAGCCTTCGGGCGAGACGTCACGCACCTTGCGCAGGCGCTTGGTCGTGATGATGACCTCTCCTTTCGCGGCGCCGCCGCCGACGAGGCCGGTGTTGCCGCCCTGCGGTACCACGGCGACACCATGGGCGTAGGCCGCGGCCATGATCCTCGAAAGCTCTTCGGTCGACCCCGGCGCGAGCACCAGCGGCGTCTCGCCGGGCCAGCGGCCGCGCCATTCCTCGAGATGCGGCGCCCATGCATCCTCAGGCAGGATCGACTTCGGGTCAGCGACGGCGCGCAGGGCTTGAAGGGCGCTCTCGGGGATCTTGGTCATGGGCGGGAGATGCTCTTTGAGGATATAGAACGCAAGTTCGGGCTGCCGGGCCGTTCGTTCAGCCACGTGTTACGGATCAGCGCTTGTTCGCTTTCGGAGATGACGAGATTACCCGAATACCCGCCGAAGGATCTCGCTCGTCCGCTTGGCCGGGTTTTGCCGAATCTGCGCTTCCTCTTCGGCGATGTAGACGAAGAGCCCTTCGAGGCCGCGGGTCACGCCGTGGCGGATGAGGTCCTGCTTCGCATCGGCACCCAGCTGCGGGGCGAGGGGGATGCCTTCGAGCCGGGTCACCATCTGGTCGAAGGTCTGGATCGCGCCTGCGCGTTGTAGGGCGTCCGTCATGATCGGTGTGAAGAGGTTCGTGAGCTTCGGGGTCGTGGTGCGCTTGAAATAGTCGGTCGCTGCTGTCGGCCCGCCATTCACGATGGCAATGGCGTCGGGTATCGTCAGTTGGCGGATCGCCGCGACGAAAATCGAGCGCGCCTGCGGAGCCGCCACTTCGGCGCCGCGGTTGATCTGGACTTCGAGATCGTCCAGCAGCGCCGAGAGGCCGAAGCGCCTGAGAGTCGTCTGTATGCTCGCAAGCCGCGCCGGAAGGGGGATCCGGATGGTCGGATCGCCGAGATAGCCATTGGTCCGGCCGACCCGCGCGATGGCCGCGCTGACCCCTTGGTCAAGCGCGGCGCGGATGCCTTCCGCCGCCTCCGCCGGGGTCAGGCCTCCGCGACCGGTGGTCCCGCCCAGGACATCGCCCAGCACCGAATTGAGCTCGTCCGTCGTACAGGCGGCAAGCGCGACAGGGGTCAGCGCGAGAAGCGCGCGGCGGCTGATGGTCATGGTCTGTCCTCCCGAGGCCGTCGTCCTTATCACGCCCCCGGCCCGGGTCATCCCCGGGGCGCAGCGGCGCGCCGGAGCCTGTCATTGATCGCGACGCCGAGGCCTTCTTCGGGGATCGCAGCGACCGCGATTGGCTGGCCCCGCTCATCGAGCTTCCTGAGATGGCTGAAAAGGTTCGCAGCTGCCTCGCGCAGGTCCCCCGACGGCGACAGGTCAAGCGCGGCACCGTCCGTCCCGCCGAAGCCGAGCAGCACTTCACCCTCCCGCGCTGCCTGAGCATTCAGCCTCAGCGCCGCATTGGGCGCGTAGTGGCTCGCCAGCATCCCCGGCGCTTCGATGCCGCCGCCGGGAGCCTGAAGCGGGTGGCCCAGCCGCGCTTCGACCTCCCGCGCAGGGATCGCGCCGGGACGCAAGAGCGTCGGCCTGCTTTTCGCGAGGCTGATGATCGTGCTTTCGATGCCCGCCTCGCAAGGCCCGCCGTCGAGAACGGGGACCGCATCGCCGAACTCGGCCACCACATGCCCTGCCGCGGTCGGGCTGAGCTTGCCCGAACGGTTGGCGGAGGGCGCGACGATGGGCTTGCCAAGGATTTCGATGACCTCGCGGATCAGAGGATGTCGGGGGATCCGGACGGCCAGCGTGTCGAGGCCCGCGCCCGCCAGCTCCGACACCGGCGCGTCCTCCTGTTTCTCAAGAACGATGGTCAGCGGCCCTGGCCACAACAGCGCAGCGAGTCCCCGCGCGCAGTGGTCGAGCTTCACCACGCGCCCGACCTGCTCCAGCGACGCGCAGTGCACGATCAGCGGGTTGAAGCGCGGGCGGCCCTTGGTTTCGTAGATCCTCGCCACCGCCTCGCCATTCTCGGCAAGGGCCGCGAGGCCATAGACTGTCTCGGTCGGCAGGGCGCAGAGGCCACCCGCGGCAAGGATCTCCGCCGCCTCGGCTGCATTGCGCAACATTCTGCTGCCCTTCGTCACTTTGCTTTCCGGTCCTGTCTGCCGCACAAGGCGTCCAACGATGTAAAACCCCGATAAGGGAGAAACGCTTTATGCCCTACAATTTCCCGGTCAAAGACGTTCAGTTCCTGCTGAATCACTCTGCGGATTTCGACCAGGTCCGCGCCACTGGTGCCTTCGAGGACCTTTCCGACGATTTCCTCGAAGCGGTGCTCGAAGAGGCCGGCAAGTTCGCAAACGACATCCTCGCGCCTCTCAACCGAATCTCGGACCAGCAGGGCGCGCGCCTCGAGAATGGCAGGGTCATCACCACGCCAGGCTTCAAGGAAGCCTACAAGCAATATGTCGAGGCGGGCTGGAACTCGGTCGCCTTCCCGGAGGAGTGGGGCGGGCAGAACCTGCCGAACTCTGTCGCGCTCGCCGTCGTCGATGCGATGCAGGGCGCCTGCATCAGCTTCGCCATGGGCACCATGCTGACCACCGCCGCCGTGAAGGCGCTCCTCGCCTTCGGCACCGAGGAGCAGAAACGGCTCTATCTCGGCAAGCTGACCACCGCGGAATGGTCGGGCACGATGAACCTGTCCGAGCCGCAGGCCGGCTCCGACCTCGCCACCATCAAGACCAAGGCGACGCCGAACGGCGACGGCACCTACAACATCAAGGGCCAGAAGATCTGGATATCCTATGGCGACCACGACATGGCGGACAACATCGTCCACCTTGTCCTTGCGCGCCTGCCTGACGCTCCAGAGGGCACCCGCGGCATCTCGATGTTCCTTGTGCCGAAATTCCGTGTGGACAGCGATGGCAACATCGGTGAGCATAACGACGTCAAGGTGGTCTCCATCGAGGAGAAACTGGGCCAGCATGGTTCGCCCACCTGCGTCATGGCCTATGGCGATAACGACCAGTGCATCGGCACCCTCGTGGGCAAGGAGAACGAGGGGCTGAAGAACATGTTCGTCATGATGAACGCGGCCCGGATCGACGTCGGGATGCAGGCCGCTTCGGTGGGCGAGGCTTCATTCCAGAAGGCTCTCGAATATGCCCTTGACCGGCCGCAGGGCCGCAAGTTCGGCGTCAAGGCAGGCCCGGCGACACCGATCTGGAACCACCCGGACGTTCGCCGCAACCTGTATACGATGAAGGCGTTGACCGATGCGTCGAAGGCCATCTGCTTCGCCAACATGGTCGCTTATGACCTCGCGCGCCGTTCGCCCGATCCTGATGTCGCACGAGCCGCGAAAGAGCGCGAGGAGCTGCTGACGCCGATCTCGAAAGCCTTTTCCTCGGACCGTGCCCTCGAGACGACGAATATCGGCATCCAGGTCCATGGCGGCATGGGCTATGTCGAGGAGACCGGTGCCGCGCAATTCTTCCGTGACGTGAGGATCTGCACGATTTACGAAGGCACCAACGGGATCCAGGGCATCGACCTCATCGGCCGGAAGCTTGGCATGGGTTCGGGCAAGCTTGCCTATGACTTCATCGACGAGGCGATGGCGAACGCCGACGCGGCGATCGCCACTGGCGATGCCGATCTCAAGCGCGCGGGCGAACGCATGAAGCTCGAAGCCAAAAGCCTCCGTCAGAACACGGAGTGGATGGTCTCCGCCATGCAGACCAACCCCGAGGAGGGCCTCGCCGGCGGCACGCCCTATCTCGACCAGTTCGGCTATATCGCAGGCGGTCACTACCTGTTGAAGGGGGCGATCTCCGCGCTGGAAGCGAAGAAGCAGGACCCGTCGCGGGCTGACTATTTCGATAGCCGCATCCACATTGCGAGCTTCTATTGCGACAACCTCCTGCCGCGCGCCTCTGGCCTTGCCCCGGCGGTCACGGCAGGCGCCCAGACAGTGGAGCCGGTCGAGCCGACGCTTCTGAGCGCCTAATCCCTGGCATCCCGAGAGCGGCAAAGCCGCTGCTCGGGACCCAAAGAGATCACCGTCTGGGTTCCGGGCTCACCCTTCAGTTGCCCCGGAATGACTATCTACATGAACGATTGAAGCGGCCGTTTTTGTCGCCCGCCAGCATCGAAATTGCCGTCATCGAGCCATGCCTCGAAGGCGGCTTTTCTTTGCGGCCATTCATGGTCGAGCATCGCGAACCACTTCGTGTCCCGGTTCGCGCCCTTGACCCAGCGGTGCTGCCTGAATGTTCCCTCATAGCCGAAGCCGTAGCGCTCGCCCGCGCGCGCGGATGGCGCGTTCTCCGCGTTGCAGATCCACTCGGCCCGGCGCCAGCCGAAATCCTCGAACAGGTGCCGCAGCATCAGGTAGATCGCCTCGGTCCCCTCGCGGCTCCGCTGCAGTTTCGCGCCATAGGCGACCGAGCCGATCTCGGCACAGCCATGCTCGGGCTTCATGCGCATGAAGGCCGCCATGCCGAGGGGCGGTCCACCTGGTTTCGCAATGGCCATCAGGTTGACGCCCTGCGCATTCTGCCGCGCCACCATCGCGAGGAAGGCGACCTCGTCCCTGAAGGGGCCGATACCCATCCAGCGCCAGAGCGCGGCCTCCTCAGCGACCATCGCGCCAGCCAGCGTCTCCGCCACGTTGGCTTCGGCGATGGGGGTCAGGGTCACGAGGCGACCCTGCAGGGCCTCGTGCCCCGGCACGCCGTCGCGTTTCGGCATCCAGTCTCCTGTCACCGCCTCTTCCCTCCCGGCAAAACCTTTCCCACCCGTCGCTTGTCGGCGCTAGCGGAACTTGCCACATGCGAAGAAGACAAAGGGAAGTTCCCCGATGAGCGATCAGTCCGCCTCGAAGCCCTTCGGGCTTTTCGAGCGTATGTTGGCGTTGCGTTATTTGCGGGCCACCCGCCGCGGTGCGGGGGTCAGCCTGATCTCCGCTATCGCCTTTCTTGGCATTCTGCTTTCGGTGGCCACGCTCATCGTCGTCATGTCGGTGATGCAGGGCTTCCGAATCACGCTGCTCGAGCAGCTCCTCGGCGTGAACGGTCACGTCTTCGTCCAGCCTGTGGACAAGACCTTGCCCGACGGGGACGGCTACCTTGAAACCCTCGAAAGCGTGGACGGCGTGACCTTCGTTGTCCCGGTGCTGAAGGTCGAAGCCTTCGCTCTCGCTCCTTCGGGGGGGCAGGCTCCCGTCTATATCCAGGGCGTCGCCCGCGATGACCTGATGAAGATCGAGGAGGTGACAGGGCCCCGCTCGCTGCTCGAGGGCTCTTTCGACGGTTACGGTGTGAACACCGAGGATCCGGGCATCGTCATCGCCTATGGCGTCGCGAACAAGCTTCAGGCGCGGGCAGGGGAGTACATCACCCTCGTCACCAACCGCCAGCGCGAAACCCCCTTCGGGACCCTGCCGACCACGCAGAAGTCCTACCGGATCGACGCGGTCTTCCGCATAGGGAACTACGAATACGACAACATCCTCGCCTATATGCCGATCGAGGAGGCGCAGCTCTTCTCGGGCAAGCGCGGGCAGATCACCGAAATCGAGATGCGGGTCGAAAAGCCGATCGAAATCGACCTCTATCTCGACGCGATCCGTGAGGCGGCAGGGCCGGGAGTGCTGCTGTTCGACTGGCGGGACAGATTCAAGACCTTCTTCAATGCCCTCCAGACAGAACGCGGGCTGATGCGGATCATCCTGTCACTGATTATCGCCATCGCGACCCTGAACATCATTTCGAGCCTCGTCATGCTGGTGAAAGACAAGACCAGCGACATCGCCGTCATGCGCACGGTAGGTGCGACGGCGAACTCGGTCATGCGAATCTTCCTCATGGTCGGGGCGCTGATCGGCGTGACGGGCGCAATCCTTGGGGTCATTACGGGCGTCGCGCTGGCCTCGAATCTTGGACCGCTTGACCAGTATCTTTGCAGGCAATTTGACACCTGCCTTTTCCCGCCGGATGTCTACTACCTGAGCGAGGTGCCCTTCGCGATCGACCCCGGCGAGGTGCTCTTCGTCCTCGTCTTCGCCCTGTCGATGGCCCTCCTGTCGTCAGCCTATCCCGCATGGCGGGCATCAAAGCTCGATCCGGTGGAGGCGCTTCGTTATGAGTGATGTCCTTGACCTTCACAACATCACCCGCCGTTATGGTGAGCTCCTGATTTTCGAGAAGCTGAACCTCCGCGTGGGGCGCGGCGAGGCTGCAGCGCTGCTCGGCCCGTCGGGTTCGGGCAAGTCCTCGCTCCTCCACATCGCAGGCCTCCTCGAAGAGCCAAGCGAAGGCGAGGTCCTGATCGAGGGGAGGGCGACGAAGGCGCTCTCGGACCGCGAGCGCACCGCCATCCGCCGGGACAAGATCGGCTTCGTCTACCAGTTCCACCACCTGTTGCCTGAGTTCAACGCCGTCACGAATGTCATGGTCCCGATGCTCATCAAGGGCGCGTCCAAGGCCGCGGCGAGGGAGCGCGCGACAGAACTCCTCACCCGGCTTGGCCTAGCGGAGCGGCTGACCCATCAGCCTCCTGAGCTGTCGGGCGGCGAGAAGCAGCGCGTCGCGATCGCGCGGGCGTTGGCCAACCGACCACGGCTGCTGTTGGCGGACGAACCGACGGGCAATCTCGACCAGGAGACCTCGGCCAAGGTTTTCGACCTCTTCCTAGAACTCGTGGCCCAGGAGGGCGTGGCGCTCGTCATGGCAACCCACGATCAAGGTCTTGCCGCTAGGCTCCCGCGGGTTTTGCGAATTGAGAACAAGCATCTCGTCGAGTGATGCTTCCTTGCAGTTTCGTGACAGAGGTGTCAGCGTCGCTGTGGCGCAGGGAGTCAGGGCAGTGGTTTTCCGTCTAATTTTCCCCCTCTTGATGGCGGCGGCCGTGCTGGCATCCTGTGCCACTTTTTCCGAAGAAGAATGTCAGTATTCGGATTGGGAGCTCGTCGGCCAGAACGATGGTGCCAATGGATCGAGTTCGGGCGCCTTCCAGCGCTATGTCAAGGAATGTGGCCGCTACGGCATCCGTCCGGACTCGGTCGCCTATGAGCGTGGACGCAAGGAAGGGCTCAAGACCTACTGCACGCCCCAAGGCGTCTACGAGGCCGGCATGCGCGGACGCGGCAGTGCCGCCGTCTGCGGCAACGCACCGGAACTCGCCCGCATCCATCGCATCACGATCGAGTATTTCAATGCCCGCCGCGATGTCGCTCGCGCGCGCAACGAATATGAGCGGCTCTTCAACCGCCGCCGGTTTGTCCGCCGCGAGATCGAAGAGATCCGTGACAAGCTGGCCTATGACGACGGCCTTTCGGACGAGAAGCGCAAGAACTTCCGCCGTCAGCTCGAGGACTATTACGACGAGCTCGACGATTTCGACCGGCGCGAGTACCGCGTGCGGTTCTTCCTGCGGGACCGCGAGCGCGACCTGGCCCGGGCCGAGGCGGCACTGTTCATGTTGCAGGAGGAGCTGGGCCTGCGGGACTACCGTCCGCGCTACTAAGCCCTGCTTTCAAGCAAAGAACGCCAGCGCCACATAGCCAAGAACGGCGATCGCCGCGATCAGCACGATGGTCAGCAGGAATTTGAGGATCGTCGAGCTCGTGTAGCTGATGCTCACCGCGATCATCGCAACCGGCAGCACGGCGTAGAGGCCGATATCGGCGAGCTTCGGTACGCCCGGAACGGTCAGCGGTCCAATGACCCCGATGACAAGAAGGCCGATCCCGGCCAGCGAAACGATCAGGCTCGCAAGAAACTTCAGCATCGTCATCCTCCCCGTCCGGCGCGTCCCTGCGCCGGACCTCCATGCGCAATGTTCCAAGCCTTCGCGCCGCTGTCCAAAGAAAAAGCCCCGCCGGGGCGGGGCTTTCTGCATTCGAAGTGACCGTGGTTCAGCGGGTCGGGTCTTCTTCATCGACCTGCGGGTCCATGGCGTCTTCGACGTCGTCCGCAGCATCTTCCATGGCTTCGCCGACGTTGTCCGCAGCATCTTCCATGGCTTCACCGGCGTCGTTGGCCGTGTCTTCCATGGCATCCATGGTGTCTTCGGCAGCGTCTTGCATGGCGTCGCCCATGTCTTCCACGGCTTCGCCCATATTTTCAGTGGCTTCTTCGGTCGAGCCCTGCATTTCCTCGACGGCTTCGTCGAGCGACTCTTCGGCTTCGGTTTCGTTGTCACCGCAGGCGGCGATGGCGAGCAGCGAGACTGCGCTGGCCAGGATCGTGAGTTTTTTCATGTTGTCCCCATGACTGTGAGATATGCTCAACAGGGTATTACCGCCAAAAGGTTCCATCGCCAAATGGGGATTTCGCAGTTGCGAAGAGTTCACGCGTCCCCGGACGCCTCTTCGTAAGCCGCACTGGCCTCGAGCCAGGCTTCTTCCGCCGCCTCCAGAGCCCGCACAGCGTCGGCCCTCTTTTTGTTGAGATCCGCGGCCTTGGCAGGGTCTTTCTCGTAGAGGGCAGGGTCGGCGAGGGCGTCGTCCAGCTTCGCGATCAGCGCCGACTGCGTTTCCATCAGCTTCTCGGAATCGGTGACTTTCCTCTTGAGGGGCTGCAGCGCCTTGCGCTTCTCCGCAGCGTCGCGCCTGCGGTCCGCTGCGGTCTCGGCCTGGGGTTTTTCCCTGCGCGTCTCCTTCTTCTCCGCCGCCAGCACCCTTGCGCGGTAGTCCTCGAGGCTGTCATCGAGCCGGTGCACGTCGCCGTCGCGCACTTCCCACAGAACGTCTGCCACGGCTTCGGCCAGGTGCGCATCGTGGGTGATGAGGAGCACCGCGCCCTCATATGCGTTCAGCGCCTCGATCAGCGCGTCGCGGCTGTCGATGTCGAGGTGGTTGGTCGGCTCGTCGAGGATCATCATGTGGGGGTTGTCGAGGGTGATCAGTCCAAAGAGGAGCCTCGCCTTCTCGCCGCCGGACATATTCTCGACCTTGGTGTCCGCTTTCAGCGCGCCGAAGCCGAGCTGGGCCGTCCGCGAACGGACTTCCGCCTCGGTCCCGTCGGGCATCAGGGTACGGACGTGCTCGAAGGGCGTCTGCTTCGGCTTCAGCTCGTCGAGCTGGTGTTGCGCGAAATAGGCGATCTTGAGCTTCTTGTGCTTGAACAGATTGCCCGACATCACCGGCAGACGTCCGGAGATCGCCTTCACCAGCGTCGACTTGCCCTGGCCATTGGCGCCCAGGATCGCAATGCGATCGTCATTATCGATCCGTAGAGTGATCTTCCGGAGGATGGGGTTGCCTTCCTCATAGCCGATGTCGGCGTCCTGAAGCCGCACGATCGGCGGCGCCATGGGCGGCTTGGGCGAGGGGAAGTGGAACGGTGTCGTGCGCTCGGCGACCGGCAGGTCGACACTGGCCAGCTTCTCGATCGCCTTTACCCGGCTCTGGGCCTGCTTGGCCTTCGACGCCTTGGCCTTGAAGCGGTCGACAAAGGCCTGCATGTGCGCGCGCTGGGCCTCGATCTTCTCCGCCTGCATGGAGGCGAGCCGCGCCTGTTCCGCGCGCCGCCGGGCATAGGTGTCGTAGCCGCCGTTGTGTACGGACAGCTTCTTCTGGTCCAGCGCGAGCGTATGCGTCACCGAGCGGTTGAGCAGCCCGCGGTCGTGGCTGATGATAAGAGCTGTATAGGGATACTTCGCAATATAGCTCTCGAGCCAAGCCGCGCCTTCAAGGTCGAGATAGTTCGTCGGCTCGTCGAGCAGGAGAAGGTCCGGCCTTGCAAAAAGGACCCCCGCCAGCGCCACGCGCATCCGCCAGCCACCCGAAAATTCCGCACACGCACGGGCCTGTTCTTTGGTGGAGAAGCCGAGCCCCGAAAGGATCGCCGCGGCGCGCGCTTCGGCCGAATGCGCTTCGATATCCGCGAGGCGCGTCTGGATCTCGGCGATTTTCATCGGGTCCGTCTCGCTCTCGGCGCGGGCGAGGAGGGCGTGGCGCTCCTCATCGGCCTTCAGCACCGTGTCGAGCAGGCTCTCTTCGGTCGCCGGAGCTTCCTGTGCCACGCCGCCGACCCGTGCGCCGGGACGGATCGAGACCGAGCCGGCGTCAGGGCTGATTTCGTCACGGATGATGCGGAAGAGGGTCGATTTCCCCGTCCCGTTGCGTCCGGTGAAGCCGACCTTCCAGCCGTCCGAGATCATGGCGGTCGCCTGATCGAACAGCGTCCGCCCCTCGATCCGGTAGGTGAGGTCATTGATGTGCAGCATGGGACGGCGCGGATAGCGGGGAACGGGGGCGAGGGGAAGCGCTGGCGGCGACGGCATGGCGCTTTGCTCGGGGGATCGGCTCCCAGTGGCGCGTTTCGTTCCGCTTCGCCGCTCCCCGCGCCGCGCCGTTGCATCGCAGCCGTCCCGGCGCCGACAAAAAAGACGCGGTAAAACAGCTTCATGAACCTGCCTCGTGGCAGGCAAGACACGTTCACCATGACTCCGAGGACATCTGCGACATTCTGGCTTGACCACATCTGTAGTCATAGCATAAGCCTACATCCGTAGTCATAGAGGGAACGCTATGCGCATTTCCGATGCAGAGCTCTGTGTCATGGAGGTCCTGTGGTCCGACCCTGGTCTCGCTGCCGCCGACGTCGTCGCGCGGATCGAGGACAAGGACTGGTCCGACAAGACCGTGAAGACGCTGCTCGCCCGTCTTGTGGACAAGGGCGCCCTGCGCGCCGAGCCTGAGGGGCGCCGCTACCTCTACCATCCGCTGGTCAAACGCTCCGAGCACAGAAAGAGCGCCGTGGGCCGTCTCGCCGACACGCTCTTCGGCGGCAAGGCCGCCCCGCTGGTCGCGCATCTCGCCGATGCCCGCGACCTCTCGGACGATGACATCGAAGAACTCGAGAACCTGGTTCGGAGACTGAAAGATGACCGCTAGCGAATTCCTCATCCACGGTCTCGAGACCACGTTCTGGGTCAGCCTGCTGATCATCCTGGCGCTCAGCCTCCGCGGCCCGGTCACGGCCCGCTTCGGCTCCCGCGCCGCCATCCTTCTTTGGTCGCTCCCTGCGCTCCGCCTATTTGCCCCGACAGTGACGCGCAGGGAGACGATCGAAGTCCCGTCCCCGACCGACTCCGCGCCGCTCGCCCCCACCGGCGAGAACTGGACATTCGAACCGCAGCCCGTGGCGAACCCCGAACCTGGCGTCCGCGATGCCGTCATGACCTATGCGGGTCCCGTCGAAGAGACTCCGGCTTTGGCCCAGTTCTTGCCGATGTTCCGGGAGCTGATCACAGCTGAAGTCCTTGCTTCGCTGGTTCTCAGCCTGTGGTTCCTCGGTGTCGTCGTCGCACTGGCGCTCTGTGCCGGCAGGGCGGCTTCATGGCGGAAGACGCTTTTGGCCGAATCCGCCGACGTCCCCGAGGCGTTGGCAAGGATGGCGGAGGACGCCGCCGACCGCGTAGGCACGAAAAAGAACTTCACCCTCGTGGTGTCAGGCGCCGCCGATACACCCCAGCTCATGGGCTTTCGCAAGCCGCTCCTCGCCCTGCCGGTCGATTTTGCCGAGCGCTATGATGAGGAAGAGCAGGAAATGGCGCTGCTCCACGAGCTGATCCACCTGCGGCGGCATGATCTCTCCGTGCTCCTCCTTTCGGAGATCTCCTTCGCCCTGCAGTGGTTCAACCCATTGACCCGGCATGCCCGCAAAGCGCTCCGCGCCGACCAGGAAGCCGCTTGCGACGAAGCCGTCCGGGACCTCGGTGTCAGCACCAAGGGTTACGCGGAGCTTCTCCTGAAAGCCGCCAGCATCGGGCGCCCGGTCCCGGCGCTGACCCTGGATCACAGTCTCAAGGAACGGATCGTTCGTATGCAGAACCCTCTTGGAACACCTTTCCGGCGCTACGCCTTCATCCTGACCGCAGGTGTCTCGGCCCTCGCCGTTGCCGGCTTCACCGCCAGCTCCACCACCGTCACCGAATATGTGCACCCAGAGAAGGAGGCGGCGAAGGAGAAGGACGGATTCGACAAGGTCGAGGACAAGGAATGGGAACGCTTCCTCGCCGAAATCGAGGACGAGGAGACGGTCACGGAACGCGAGCTGGAGATCGCTCTTGAACGCCTCGCTGACAAGGAGCTTCAGCTTGAAGACAAGATCCGAGTGCTGCGTGTCGAGGGCCTCTCCGACAAGGAGCGGGCCAAGCTCGAGAAGAAACTCGAGGCCGCTCGCAAGGAGATGAAGCAGGAGCGCAAGCAGCTCGAATGGCGCAGCGAGGAAAGCCGGGAGCGCCGCGACCAAGCCCGCGCGCGGGCAGAAGCAGCGATCGAACGGGCTCGGGAACGCGCCCGCGAGGACTCCTCCAATGTCTTCTTTTCAGGCGGCAGGGATGGCGGCGAGCTTCGCAGGATCGAAGTCCGCGTCGGTCGCGGCAAGGGCGAGTCGATCGACCTGATCATTGATCCGGAAGGCAAGCTCCTCAACGCCGACGAGCTCGAGGATTTCGCCAGGGAAAACGACATCGATATCGATGTTTTCCCCGAGACGGATGGCGAGGTTGGCTTCGACCTCGATACCGGCGGCAAGAATGTCTTCATCGGCAAGGCGCAGCCTCTCCGCTTCGCGAGCCGCGATGGCGAGGCCGTGGCCGTGGTCGCCGGTCTCGCGAAGGAGCGTGGCGACCGGGCTGCTGTGCTTCGCCGACCGGGTGAAAAGCGGACATCCGGCGACGAGACCTATGGTTATTCATTCTCCGACGGCGACCGTCCGGTGGTCGTCGATCTCGGTGGTGGGGATAGCAAGGTCGCTGTCCTGGTCCCGAAAGGCGAGCGCAAGCATGGCCTCCGCCTTCATAACGACGACCACGCCGACCGGATCGGCCTGGTGGACCACGACGGCCACAAGGAGATGATGGTTCTCCTGACGGACCCCTTCGAAGGCCTGAAGGTCCCGCCGGTTGTCGCCCCGAAAGCCCCGAAGGTCGAAATCAAGGCGCCGAAACTCGAAACGCGCGAGACCGAGGAAGGGACCTGGATCCTCATCCCCGACGAGCCCGACATGACCGAGTTCGAAGTCGCCATGGAAGCCTTCGGAGAGGAAATGGAAGCCTTCGGCGAACGTATGGAGGCGTGGGGCGCGAAGATGGAGGTCGCGGGTGAAGCCCTCGAAGAACTTGCCGATGAATGCGCTGACCATCAGGAAGAGAGCGACAAGCCTATCATCCTCAGTGAGCGGATCGAAGGTGGCAAGCGCATCCGCGCGGTCTGTGCCACCGGTGGCCGCGACCGGTTCGCCTCCGAAGAGATGCTGCGCTTCATCGAGCGCCAGGGTCTCAGCCGGGAAGAGAAGAAGCACTACAAGGAATCGCTGCGCCTCCAGCGATAACCCGGACTAGGGCGCTTCTTCGGGGCCTGTTGCAAAGCTCCTGCCGCTTTGTCCCACTTCAGGTCCCGCGATAGCCGGGCGGCGATGCCATCGCCGCCCGTGCTTGCATGCGCGGCGGGGTTCCCTACGATGGCGGCAACGACCAAAAACAATCCGCCCGGAGGAATTTCATGCTCGGACTGATGCAAGATGTGCCCTTGCTGCTCACCGATATCCTGCGCCACGCGCTTCGCAACGCTCCCGAACAGCAGATCGTCACGCGCCTCGTTGAGGGCGGGATGCATCGCTACACCTACCGCGACGCGGGCAAGCGCATCGCGCAACTCGCCCATGCGCTGACCGAAATGGGCATCGGCATGGGCGACCGTGTCGGCGTGATCGGCTGGAACACCCATCGCCAGCTCGAACTCTATTACGCGCTCGCCGGGATCGGCGCCGTCTGCCACACGATCAACCCTCGTTTGGGGCCAGAGAATGCGGGCTATGTCATGGCCCATGCTGGCGACAAGGCGGTCTTCTACGACGCGACCTTCGCGCCTCTTGCTGCGGGCCTCTCGCCTTACCTCAAGTCCGTCGAGCACTATGTCGAACTCTGCCCCGAAGGACAGACGAGCCAGAACGACCTCAAAGCGAAAAGCTATGAAGCCCTGATCGCGGGCAAGCCGGAGGAGTTCAACTGGCCATCCTTCGACGAGAACACAGCCTGCGCGATGTGCTACACCTCGGGCACGACCGGCAAGCCGAAAGGCGTCCTCTATTCCCACCGCGCACTGGTGCTGCAGTCGCTGGTCAGCTGCCTTCCGACATCTCTCGGCTGCCAGCAGGACGATGTCTGCCTGCCGGTGGTGCCGATGTTCCACGTCAATGCGTGGGGTATTCCGTATGGGGCGCTTCTTCTCGGCATGAAGCTCGTCATGCCGGGCCCCGGCCTTGACGGCGCCAGCCTCCATGAACTGATCGTCAAGGAAGGAGTGACCTATGCCCTCGGTGTGCCGACGGTCTGGCTCAACCTTCTCGCCTATGTGGAAGAGAACAATCTCGACTTCGGCAAGCTGAAATATAGCCTCATTGGCGGCTCGGCACTGACAGAGTACCTGATCCGCGGCTACGACAAATACGGCGTGCGCTGCCGCCAGGGATGGGGCATGACCGAAATGTCGCCCATCGGCACGGTCAACATGGAGCCGCCGGGTTTCTACGACAAACCGGTGGACGAGCGCATCGAATTCATGTTGCGCCAGGGCAAGCCCGTGCCGTTCGTCGACATGCGCATCGTCAACGAGAAAGGCGAAGTTCTCCCCCATGATGGCAAGGCCGAAGGCCACCTGCAGGTCCGCGGCCCGTGGATCATCAAGGCCTATTACGGTTCGGAGGAGAGTGCGCTGACGAAGGACGGCTGGTTCGACACCGGCGATGTTGCCGTCATCCATCCGAACGGCCAGATGCAGATCACCGACCGGGCCAAGGACGTCATCAAGTCCGGCGGTGAGTGGATCAGCTCGATTGACATCGAAAACGCCGCGCTCAACCACCCCGAAGTGGTTCAGGCCGCCGCCCTCGGCATGCCCCATCCGAAATGGGACGAGCGGCCGCTTCTTGTCGTCCAGCTCAAGAACAAGGACGCTGATCTCAACGAGATCAAGGAGTTCGTGAACAAACAGCTGCCGAAGATCAGCCATGTGGATGACGTCGTGGCGGTCGACGAAATCCCGATCGGTGCAACCGGCAAGGTCCTGAAGACCAAGCTCCGCGAAATGCTCAAGGACTACGTCTTGCCCACCGCCAGCTGATACGATCCGCAAGCGGATCAATAGCAAAGCCCTCGCGTCCCGCGCGAGGGCTTTTTCATGCGGCCTGGTTGGAACTGGTTAGAAAAAGAGAGCAATAACGTAGACGGACGACATGGTGAGGACCAGGAAAGTCATGCCGCTCCCGAACATCCGCGCCATACGCTGGGGCCTGGTCATAGCACCGGCGGTCAGCATCAGCCCGTGTGACAGCCTCGCCGCGAAGAGCAGGGCGCCGCAGGCATGGATGAACGCCGTCGCCCCGCCCGACAGCTCGATCATGAGGAGGAGCAGGAGGATCATCGGCACGTATTCGATGAAGTTGCCGAAGGCCCTGATGCGGGCAAGCAGGTCTCCGTCCCCGCCATCGCCGAGCGAAACCTGAAGGGCGCGCCGCCGCAGCGGCACCCTTATGCTGAGAAAAGCCATCAGCAGGCCGAGCAGTCCGGCCCATAAAAGCGTGGCTTGGGGTAGTTCTGTCATTCCTGCGGTCCGTCCCCGGTATCCTCTTCAGGGCCGGTGCTATCGGAAGCCGCCCCGTCGGTCGAGGCTTCCCCCGCAGGCTCTTCCGTATCCTGCGCAGTATCGGCAGGCTCTGCGGGCTGCGCCGGTCGTCTCCGGCCCAGCAGGTTGCGCAGCTCCGTCGCCGCCCGCTCGCGCAGGGCACCCTCGATATCCTGACCTTCCGGGACGTCAATTCCCGCACGGCTGAGCGCGTCCGCAGCCACGCCCCGGACGAGCTCCTGGATCAGCGGATCGGGATCGAGAGCGATCTCCGGGTCGCTAAAGCTGCCTGTGACGACGATTGGTATACGGAATTCCCTGAAGGCCGTTTCCGATGGCGCCTTCGCGGCAACCCGGATTTTGAGGTCGAGGCTCTGGGCGGGCAGGTTTATGCCGCCGCTGATCGTTCCGCGGAAGGTGTCCGAGACCAGCTTCGCCTCGCCCAGCTGCGTGTAGCCATCGACGACCGTCACGTCGAAATCCGCAAGATCGAAGCGCGTCATCGCACCGGGCGCGATGGCTTCGGTGCGGAGGGTATTGATCGCGGTACGGAAGGCCGGCGCTTTCTTCGCATCCTGGCGAAGCTCCTGGACGAGCGCGAGGCCGGTCGTCGCGATCGTCGAGAGATTGATCCCGGCGATCGCGCCATCGGCAATGTCTGCATTCGCGGTGCCATCGAGATTGCGCACCCAGGCAGCCTCACTCGCCCCGCTCGTCGTCATGTCAAAATGGATCGTGCCGCGGCCTGTCAGGCGCTTCGTTGAAAGCAGGGCAGGGGCGGCGCGGGCAAAATCGACATTGGCGAAGTTGAGCGCCGATGTGATGCGAGGCATCGCTTGCCGTGCATCAAGCGTGAAGGCGCCCGCGGCAGTCCCCCCGAAAGCTTCCGCATTCTGAAGGTTGAACCGGGCCAGGCCGTTGGTCAGGGCCGCTGCGGCTTTCACATTGGTCAGCTCATAGGTCGGCAGGATGATCCGCCCGGCCGCGACGTCCACCGCGGCATTGGCCGCGTCGATCCCGGAGAAATCCATCTCCTCTTCGGACCAGGCGGGGAAAGGCTCATCCGCATCCGGAGCAGGCTCGCCTGTGCCTTCGGGGAAGAACGGCCTGAGGTCGACCTCGCCCGCAGTCACATTCCCCGTGAGCATCGGCTTGGCGCCCGACAGGTCGAGATTGAGGTCGCCTGTTCCCGACGCGAGCGCAGTCGAGAAGCGCAATGTTTCGAAAGCCACTGACTGGGCTGTGGCATCGGCGATGCCCGACAGTTCCATGGGGCTGAAGCTATCCGCCGAGGCGACCAGCTCTTCGCCGAGAAGAGGCGTCAGCGCGCGGAGATTTGGCACGCGGATCTCCAGCGGGCCACGGATCGTCAGCGGTTCGAGCACCACATCCGCATCGCCTTTGATGGTGTTGCCGCCGAGCTCGATGTCGAGGCCGATCGCCGAGGCTTTTTCCGCCGTGATCCGCCACGGATCGGCGATTTGGATGCCGACCCGCGTCGGCACCCCTTCGAGCGCCATCGTCCCGCCAAGCTGCAGCGCATCGCCAAGCTCTGGCAGCACCAAGACCATGTCGACATCGCTGGCGCGATAGGAAGCGTCCGGTGCGGTATAAGCGACGGTCCCGTCGATCACTTCGATCGTGCCTACGATGGGCGCCTGTTCGGGCTCGCCCGTTTCCTGCTCGCCAGGGGGGGCATCCCCGGCGCCCTGTCCGAGCGTCCAGTTGTTCGACCCGTCCGCACGTTGCTCAAGCGCGATCACCGGCTCGGTCAGCACGAAGCGTTGGATCTCCACCCGTCCTGACAGCAGCGGCCAGAGCGCCACGCCGAGCTGCGCTTCGGAGACGGTGACGAGGTTCTCAGCCGCGAACCCGTCGCCGCTCGCCACGGAGAGGTCGCTGATGGTGATTCGGGCAGGGAAGAGACTGACCCCGGAGATCCCGCCGATCGAGACCTGACGGTTCAGCGTTTCGCTCACCTGCGCTTCGGCCCTGCGGAGAAGGTCATCCTTGTCGATGAACATCGGGACCAGCAGCACGCCGACAACCATGAGAACAACAAGGCCGATCCCGATCCGCAAGAGCCATTTCATCCCGTCATCTCCCGTGCCGTCTTGGCCGCAGACATCAGCTCCTCGGCGATGGCTTCGGCATCATCCGGGTCGAAGTCCAGCGGAAGGTCGACGCCTTCGCCACTCACATAAATGCGAACCATGCCCTGATCGGTCGGCCCGACCTGAAGATCGGCGGCTGCGTCAGAAGGTGTGTTCAAACCCATGGCGACTCCCTCGAAGAAAAATCTCAGCTCGCCCTCTTGCGGGCGAGAACAAAACGTGTACGGCTGTCCTCGTCAACGGCATTCAGCAGCACCACCGACGAGGTTGGTGCTTGGCAGAGATGAGAGGATTGCCCACCATGACCAAGAACTTACGCGTAGTGGACGGCGGAATGGACAAGGCAAAGGCTCTCGAGGCGGCGCTCTCGCAGATTGATAAGGCTTTCGGCAAGGGCTCGGTGATGAAGCTCGGGGGCAAGGATGCGATCGTGCAGATCGAATCCGTGTCCACCGGTTCTCTCGGCCTGGATATCGCCCTTGGCATTGGCGGCCTGCCGAAGGGCCGGATCGTCGAGGTCTACGGGCCGGAAAGCTCCGGCAAGACGACCCTCGCGCTGCACGTGGTCTCGGAAATCCAGAAGCAGGGCGGCACGGCGGCCTTTGTCGATGCCGAACACGCGCTGGATCCGGTCTATGCCAAGAAGCTGGGCGTCAATCTCGACGAGCTTCTGATCTCCCAGCCCGATACCGGTGAGCAGTCTCTCGAGATTGCCGACACCCTGGTCCGTTCGGGGGCTGTCGATGTCCTGGTCATCGACTCGGTCGCTGCGCTCACGCCACGGGCGGAGCTCGAAGGCGACATGGGGGACAGTCTCCCGGGTCTCCAGGCCCGCCTGATGAGCCAGGCGCTGCGCAAGCTGACAGGCTCGATCGCACGCTCGAACTGCCTCGTCATCTTCATCAACCAGATCCGCATGAAGATCGGCGTCATGTTCGGCTCGCCCGAGACGACCACTGGCGGCAATGCGCTGAAATTCTACAGCTCGGTGCGCCTCGACATCCGCCGCATCGGCTCGATCAAGCAGCGTGACGAGGTCATCGGCAACCAGACCAAGGTGAAGGTGGTGAAAAACAAGGTGGCGCCGCCGTTCAAGGTGGTCGAGTTCGACATCATGTTCGGTGAAGGCATCTCGAAGACCGGCGAGCTCATCGACCTCGGCGTCCTCGGCAATGTGATCGACAAGTCGGGCAGCTGGTACAGCTACAATTCCGAGCGGATCGGGCAGGGGCGCGAGAACGCCAAGCAGTTCCTCAAGGACAATCCCGACATCGCTGCCGAGATCGAGAAAAAGATTCGCCAGAATGCCGGCCTGATTGCCGAGGATATGTTGGTCAATCCCGAAGGCGACGAAGCCGCCGAGGGGTAAAATCCCGAAAAAACCCGTCCGGTGGAATTCCAACCACCCGGCGGGGCTTTCCCTTGCAAGGCGATTGCGCTAGCGCGCCGCGAAGCTTCTAAGGGGGCGCCCGGTCATCCGGCCGGTCGTCCCGATCTCATGGTACCAATGGGCTTTGCTGACCTTGCATTCCTGATTTTCGCTGCCTCGACGATCCTGAGCGGTCTCGGGGTGATTCTCGCGAAGAACCCCGTTCACTCGGTCCTGATGCTGATCCTCGCCTTCATTTCGACGGCAGGGCTCTTCGTTCTCATGGGCGCCGAGTATCTCGCCTTCCTCCTGGTCGTCGTCTATGTCGGCGCCGTTGCCGTCCTGTTCCTTTTTGTCGTGATGATGCTCGACGTCGACTTCGCGGAATTGCGGGCGGACTATATGCGCTATGCGCCGCTCGGCGGTGTCGTTGCCGTGGCGCTGGTCGCGCTGATCGGCCTCGCCGTCGGTGACTGGCACATCCCCGAAGCCGCCGTGGCCGCCCGGACGCAGCCGACCGAGACGGTTCTCGACGTGACGGGGCAAGAGGTGGGCAATGCCGAACAGCTCGGCATGGTTCTGTACACGAAGTATGTCCACTTCTTCCAGATCGCCGGGCTGATCCTTCTCGTGGCCATGGTCGGCGCCATCACGCTGACCTTCCGTGAGCGCCGCGGCATCAAGACGCAGGACGTCGGTGCCCAGGTGGGCCGCCGCCGCGAAGACGCGGTGGAAGTTGTTTCAGTGCCGACAGGACGGGGGATCTGACATGGCAGGCGAACTCTCGAGCTACCTTCTCGTCGCCGGCATCCTCTTCGCGATCGGTGTCGTCGGTATTTTCCTCAACCGGAAGAACGTCATCATCATCCTGATGTCGATCGAATTGATGCTCCTCGCCGTGAACATCAACTTCGTCGCCTTCTCGATGTTCCTCCAGGATCTTGTCGGCCAGGTCTTCGCGTTCATGGTGCTGACCGTGGCCGCGGCAGAGGCTGCCATCGGCCTCGCGATCCTCGTCGCCTTCTTCCGGAACCGCGGAGACATCTCCGTGACGACTGCCAACACGATGCGGAACTAAGACGTGCAGGCTTTCATCGTTCTCCTCCCGCTGTTCGGTGCCATGCTGGCCATGCCGATCGGCAAGACCTCCGGCCATCGCGCGGCCGAGATCGTCACCACCTCGCTGGTGTCGATTGCCGCCGTGCTCGCATGGTTGACCTTCTTCGCCGTCGGCTTTGGCGAGGGCGAAACCACCATTGTCCTCTTCGAGTGGATCCGTTCGGGTTCGTTGCAGGCCAACTGGGCCGTCCGAGTCGATGCGCTTTCGGCGACCATGATGATCGTCATCACGACGGTTTCGGCGCTCGTGCACCTCTACTCCATCGGTTACATGGCGGAGGATCCGTCGCGGTCGCGTTTCTTCGCCTACCTGTCCCTGTTCACCTTCGCGATGCTGGCGCTGGTGACGGCAGACAACCTCCTCCAGCTCTTCTTCGGCTGGGAGGGCGTGGGTGTGGCGTCCTATCTCCTGATCGGTTTCTGGCATCACAAGAAATCGGCCAATGATGCGGCCATCAAGGCGTTCGTCGTCAACCGTGTGGGCGATGTCGGCCTCGGCCTTGGCATCATGGCCTGCTATTTCGTCTTCGGTTCGGTCGAGTTCGATCCGATCCTCGACATCATCCGTACCGATGGCATGGTGCAGCCACCCTTCGCTGCCGAAGCCGTCCACCTGTCGGACCTGTCGATCAAGTTTCTCGACCGGACCTATCCGGCGATCGAGATCATCGGCGTGCTTCTCTTCATTGGCGCAATGGGCAAGTCGGCGCAGTTCCTGCTGCACACCTGGCTGCCCGACGCCATGGAGGGCCCGACACCTGTCTCGGCGCTCATCCACGCCGCAACGATGGTCACGGCCGGTGTGTTCCTCGTTTGCCGGATGTCGGACCTCTATGCCGCAGCTCCGGTAGCCTCGGCCATCGTGACGGTGATCGGTCTGACCACGGCGATCTTTGCCGCGACGGTTGGCCTCGTGCAGACCGACATCAAGCGCGTCATCGCCTATTCGACGGCGTCGCAGCTCGGCTACATGTTTTTCGCGGCTGGGCTCGGCGGCTATGGCGCGGCGATGTTCCACCTGACCACCCACGCGGCCTTCAAGGCGCTGCTGTTCCTGGGGGCGGGCGCGGTCATCCATTTCAGTCACCATGAACAGGACATGCGCAACATGGGCGGGCTGCGCACGCAGATGCCGCTGACTTTCATCTGCATGATGCTCGGCACGCTGGCGATCACCGGCGTCGGGCTGCCCTTCCTCTATCCTGACTTCGCACCGTTCCCTGTCGGATTTGCGGGTTTCGTGTCCAAGGACGTTATTCTGGAAGAAGCCTTCTTTGGCATCGAGGCCGGCAAGGCCTTCGCCTCGGCGGCGTTCTTCGGTGGCCTGTTCGCCGCGGTCCTGACGGGCTTTTATTCCTGGCGTCTCATCTTCCTGACCTTCTTCGGCAAGTGGCGCGCCCCGGCGGAGGTGCGCAAGCACCCGCACAGCGTGCCCAATGTCATGCTGATCCCGCTCATCCCGCTGGCCATTGGCGCGGTGTTCGCTGGCATGGTTTTCTACAAGCCCTTTGTTGGCAAGGGTGCCGAGAAGTTCTGGGACGGCGCCATTCACATCGCCCATGAAGCCGAGGCTGCCTATGGCGATGGCGACAGCCACGGCGCGGAGCATGGGGCAGACGCCTACGCTGACAGCCACAGCGCCGAGGCGACCTACGCGGACGATGGCCATGCCGATGAAGAGCATGGCGGCAGCCACGACATTCCTATCTGGGTCCTTTGGGCGCCGCTCATCGCCGGCACGCTCGGCCTGATCGCAGCAATGTACCAGTATCTCGGAGAGGATCCGCTCAAGCCTGGCCTGATCAGGGAAGGCGGCCTTCTCTACGAGTTCCTCAAGAACCGCTGGTACATCGACCGGCTCTACCAGATTCTGTTCCAGGAGCCTGCGCGGATCATCGGCCGGGTCCTTTGGAAATACGGTGACGAGGCGATCATTGACGGCGGCGGGCCGAACGGCCTGGCCAAGCTGATGATCATCGGTGCCCAGCGGGCTGTCAGCCTCCAGACCGGCTTCGTCTTCCACTATGCCTTCGTGATGCTTCTCGGCGTCATCATCCTCCTTTCACTGATCGTCTTCTGACATGCCTGAAAGCACCTCAGCTATCCCCTGGCTCTCGCTGATCACCTTCCTGCCGCTCGTCGGCGCGGCGTTGATCATCTTCAACGGGCGTATCCGTTCGGACTCGGACGAAGAGCAGGCAGCGAACGCCGCCCGCTGGGTCTCACTCGTGACGACCGGCGCGGTCTTCCTCATGACGACCTTTGTCTACTTCGTCCTTTTCGACCCCCAGCAAGAGGGGTTCCAGCTGGTCGAACAGGCAAACTGGCTTGGCAATGGGATCGCCTACAAGGTTGGCGTGGACGGAATTTCCGTGCTCTTCGTGCTGCTGACGGCCTTCATCATGCCAATCTGCATCCTGGCGAGCTGGACGTCGATCACGTCGCGGGTCGGTGACTTCATGGTGGCCTTCCTGGTTCTCGAGACCGCGATCATGGGCGTCTTCACGGCGCTCGATCTCGTCCTCTTCTACGTCTATTTCGAGGCGTCACTGATCCCGATGTTCCTCATCATCGGTATCTGGGGCAGTCCGGGGACCCGCGAGATTTTCGGCCGGACCGTGTCCAACCGTGTCTATGCGGCGTTCAAGTTCTTCCTCTACACGCTTCTCGGTTCGCTCCTGATGCTGATCGCCCTGATCTACATCTACCTGACCGTGGGCACGAC
This sequence comes from Parvularcula lutaonensis, assembly GCF_014651915.1. Lineage (GTDB taxonomy): Bacteria > Pseudomonadota > Alphaproteobacteria > Caulobacterales > Parvularculaceae > Parvularcula > Parvularcula lutaonensis. Next base: position 1,015,185 of record NZ_BMXU01000001.1, on the reverse strand, counting down.
GGACATTCCGACCCTGCTGCAGACCGACTTTGGTTTCGAGGCCCAGAAATGGCTCTGGCTCGCCTTCTTTGTCAGCTTCGCGGTGAAGATGCCGATGTGGCCGGTCCACACCTGGTTGCCCGATGCCCACGTCCAGGCGCCCACCGGTGGCTCGATTGTCCTCGCGGCGATCCTCCTGAAGATGGGTGGCTACGGCTTCATCCGCTTCAGCCTGCCGATGTTCCCTGACGCCAGCGTTTACTTCTCCGGCTTGGTCTTCGCCCTGTCGGTGATTGCGATCATCTACACATCGCTCGTGGCCTTCGCACAGGAGGACATGAAGAAGCTCATCGCCTACTCGTCCGTGGCGCATATGGGCTTCGTCACCATGGGCCTCTTCACGGGCACCCAGCAGGGCATCGACGGCGCCATGTTCCAGATGCTCAGCCACGGCTTCATTTCGGGCGCGCTCTTCCTCTGCGTCGGCATCCTTTATGAGCGCCGCCACACGCGTGAGATCGCGGCCTTCGGGGGGCTTGCCAAGTCGATGAAGGTCTTCGCCTTCTTCTTCCTGTTCTTCTCGATGGCCAATGTCGGCCTTCCGGGGCTGTCGGGCTTCATCGGTGAGATCCTGACCATGATCGGCGCGTTCCAGATCAATACGTGGGTCGCGGCGCTGGCTGCTCTCGGCATGATCTTTTCGGCGGCCTATGGCCTTCGCCTTTATCGCGAAGTTGTCTTCGACCCACCCAGGAACGACGACCCCACCACGCCGGACCTCAACCGCCGGGAGCTGGGCATGCTCGCCGTTCTTGGCTTCATGACCCTTTACCTCGGTGTCCGTCCGACCCCGACCCTCGACGTCTTCGCCGTCCCCACAGCACCGATCAGCGCCGAGATTCTCGAGGCTGTCGAGCGCCGCAACGCGCAGCTCGCTGCCCGGCGCGGCGAAGAGCAATTCGCCGGTGCCGAGGAGACTGACCCCGCTTCCACGAACGAGGCGCACTGATGATCCAGCCTTTCGTCGATGTTCAGCTCCTGCTGCCGGAGCTATTCCTTGCCATCTCGGCAATGGCCGTGCTCATGGCAGGTGTCTTCCTCAAGGCCGAACGCACCCGCGAGCTCACCTTCCTCGGGGCGTTGCTTCTCGTCATTGCAGCGGTCCTTGTCCCGAACCCTGATCCCGCCGCCGCGTCCGGTTTCGACGATGCGTTCCGGGCGGATGTCTTCTCGCTCTCGGGCCGCATCGCGGTGTTCCTTGCGGCGGCCGTGGCGCTCCTGATCTCCACCGGCTTTTTCCGTCAGGAGAAGCTGCTGCGCCCTGAATATGTCGTGCTCGTCCTCTTGAGCGCGGTCGGCATGGCGCTGATGGTCTCGGCTTCGGACCTGATCTCGGTCTATCTCGGTGTCGAGCTCCAGTCGCTCTCCGTCTACATCATGGCGACGCTGAACAGGGACTCGAAGCGTTCCACCGAAGCTGGCCTCAAATATTTTGTCTTGGGGGCGCTTTCCTCGGGCTTCCTGCTCTACGGCGCTTCGCTCATCTACGGCTACACGGGCTCGACCCAGTTCGCGGATATCGCAGCTGCCAGTATGTCCGGCGAGCCGGGTATCGGCCTGACCTTCGGTCTCGTCTTCTTCATCTCAGCCATCGCCTTCAAGGTTTCTGCTGCGCCGTTCCACATGTGGACGCCGGACGTTTATGAAGGCGCACCGACTCCGGTGACCGCTTTCCTCGCCGCCGCGCCGAAGCTTGCCGGCATGTTTCTCTTCGGCCGCATTCTGGTGCAGGCTTTCCCGGGCCTCATCGACCAATGGCAGCCTGTCATGTGGCTCATCGCTGCGGCTTCGATGGTCATCGGTGCACTGAGCGCCATCGTCCAGACGAACATCAAGCGCCTGATGGCCTATTCCTCGATCGGTCACATGGGCTACGCGCTCATCGGCCTGACCGCGGGGACGCAGACCGGCCTCAGCGGCATGGTCGCTTACATGCTGATCTATCTCGTGATGACCCTTGGCGTTTTCGCCTGTATCCTGATGATGCGCCGTCCGGAGGGGATGGCCGAGAACATCTCCGACCTTTCGGGCCTGTCGCAGACCCGCCCTGGCCTTGCGATGCTCTTTACCGCACTGTTCCTGAGCCTCGCAGGCATCCCGCCCTTCATCGGCTTCTTCGCGAAGTTTTTCGTCTTCATGGCGGCGGTGGACAGCGGCCTCTATATCCTGGCGATCATCGGGGTCGTGACCTCGGTCATTGCCACCTTCTACTATCTCTCCGTGATCAGAACGATCTGGTTTGCTGAGCCTGCGGCGGAGTTCGTCAAGGACAATGACCGCACGGTCAGCCTTACCGCCTGGGCTTCGGCCATCATCGTGACGGCAGGCCTCATCTTCCTCGTCGGCCCGTTCGCGTCCGTGGCGGATGCGGCGGCGAGTTCGCTCTTCCCGGCGGCAGGGTGAGGCACCAGCGCCTCGTCACCTGCGGCTCGACCAATGACGAAGTGCGCCGTGCCTTCTTTGAGGGCGCGGCGTTCCCGCTTCTCATCTCCGCTGAACAGCAGACCGAGGGCAGGGGGCGGGAAGGCCGTCCTTGGGCCCAGCTTGAGGGAAACTTCGCCGGCAGCTTCCTCGTCGAAGCAACCCGAGCGCTCCTCTCCCATCCGGGCGCGGTCTCCCTCCTCGCAGGTCTCGCCGTCCGCGATGCGCTCGTCGCTTGCAGTGCCGACAGTCAGGACCTCACCCTCAAATGGCCCAACGACGTCCTCAAATCCGAGCAAAAGGTCGCAGGCATCCTCGCGGAGATGGTCGAGGACAGCACCCGGCGTGCGTTCATCATCGGCATCGGGGTCAATCTCCGGAAGGCTCCCGAGGCGACCGCCTTCCCTGCCGCAGCGGCTTTTGACGCGGATCCCCCGGACCCTGAAAGCTTCGGCAAGCGTCTCGGCGAGACGCTCCTGCGCTGGATCAGCCTTGCCGAGGCCCAGGGTGCTCCCCACATCTTCGCTGCGTGGAGAAGCCACGCCTGGAGGCTGGGCGAGCCGCTGGCCGTCCGTACGTCTGGCGAACCCATCGAAGGCATCTTCGAGGACATCGACGGGCACGGCCGGATGATCCTCCGTCTTCCCACCGGGGAGCACCGCATAATCGCGGCAGGCGACGCTGCGCGCAGGTGACCTCGCCCTGCCAATCATGCACAAGGCAATCCTATGCTTCTGGCTATCGATGTCGGCAACACGAATACGGTTTTTGCGCTCGTCAGGGATGGCGAGCCGCTCGAGCGTTGGCGCTCCGCGACGATCCCTGAACGGACGGCGGACGAATATGCCGTTTGGCTGGCGCAGCTCCTGAACCTCAACGGCCATGGCGATCTCTCCGCCGTCACCGAGTGCATCGTCTCCACCGTGGTGCCGCAATCGCTGTTCCACCTCCGCAATCTCAGTCGGCGCTATTTCAGCGTTGAGCCGATGGTGGTCACTGCCGATATTCCCGGCGTCGAGGTCCGCATAGACCGCCCGTCAGAAGCCGGGGCCGACCGCCTCGTCGGCGCTGTCGGCGGCTTCATGCAATATGGCGGTCCACTGATTATCGTGGATTCAGGTACGGCGACCACCTTCGACATTGTCGGCAAGGATGGAGGTTTCGAAGGCGGCGTTATCGCACCCGGCATCTATCTCAGCCAGAAAGCTCTCCACGAAGCCGCGGCCCAGCTGCCGCGCATCGCTATTACCGATCCTGGCAAAGCCATCGGCAAGACCACCGTGGAGGCGCTTCAGTCGGGCGTCTTCTACGGCTATATCGGTCTTATCGAAGGCATGATCTCCCGCATCAAGTCCGAATACGGAGAGGATATGTCGGTTGTTGCAACCGGCGGCGTCTCCGCGCTCTTCCAGGGCGCGACCCATGCGATCGACCATTTTGACCAGGACCTCACCATTCGCGGGCTCATCGAAATCGCCCGCCGTTACAAAGTGAAAGGTCAAACATGACCGACGAACTCGTCTTCCTCCCGCTCGGCGGCTCGGGGGAGATCGGGATGAACCTGAACCTTTACGGGTTCGGCCCCCCCGGCAATCGCCAATGGATGATGATCGACTGCGGCGTCACCTTCGCGGGTGACGACCTGCCCGGCATCGATCTAATCACGCCTGATATCGACTACCTTCTCGACGACCTCGATCAGGGATCGGAGTTTCTCGGCCTCGTGCTGACCCACGGGCACGAGGATCATATCGGCGCCGTCGCCCACCTCTGGCCCAGCTTCGAAGGCCCGATCTACGCCACGCCGTTCACGGCAGAGCTCGTGCGTCGCAAGTTCGTCGATGTGGGCATCGACAACCCGCCGCTCCATATCAAGGATCTCGGCTCGCGTTTTGATCTCGGCCCGTTCGACATCGAGTACATCACGCTGACGCACTCGATCCCCGAACCGAACGCAATAGCCATCCGTACACCCCTCGGCCTGATCCTTCATACGGGAGATTTCAAGATCGACCCGCGCCCGGTGCTGGGTGAGAAGACAGACCGTGAGACCCTCGAAGCCCTTGGGCGCGAGGGCGTCCTCGCCATGATGTGCGATTCCACCAACGTCTTCTCCGATGGCCATTCAGGCTCCGAAAGCGACGTGGCCGAAGCGCTCACCGAGCTTATCAAGAAACAGAAGCAGCGCGTGGCCGTGACGACCTTCGCATCGAATGTCAGCCGCGTCGTCTCGATCTGCCGCGCAGCGGTGGAGGCTGATCGCTCCGTATGCCTCCTCGGACGTTCCATGCTTCGCATGGTGGATGTCGCTCGCCACGTTGGCCTCCTGCCCGATGGCGTCAGCTTCGTGGATCCTGGCGAGGCAGGCTACCTGCCGAATGACAAGGTTCTCTACCTTTGCACCGGCAGCCAGGGTGAGGACCGCGCCGCGCTTGCCCGCATTGCCCGCGACGAACACCCCGAGCTCGTCCTCAACGAGGGCGATACGGTCATTTTCAGTTCCAAGATCATTCCCGGCAACGAACGCCAGATCTATGAACTGATGAACCAGCTCACTGAAATGGGCTGCGAAGTCATCACCGAGAAGGATGCTTTCGTCCACGTCTCCGGCCACCCGAACCGCGACGAACTGAAGGACATGTACCAGATGGTGCAGCCCGAAATCGCCATCCCGGTCCACGGCGAAGGCCGCCATCTCGCGGAGCATGGTGCCTTCGCGACGACCATCGGTGCCAAGCGGTCGATCGTGCCGAAGAACGGCGATCTCATTCGCATCGCACCGGGCCGGCCCGAGAAGATCGATGAGGTGCCCGCGGGACGGCTTTATCTTGACGGCAAGATCCTGGTTCCGGAGGGTGACAATGTCCTCCGTGAGCGGAGGAGGCTTGCGGAAGAGGGCGTCATCGTCGTGACTGTCGCGATCGATGACAAGGGCAATATCCGTGACCGAGGGCCGGTGTTCCTCAAGGGGATTCCGTCCGAGGACGAAGAGGGCGAGGTTCTTGAAGACCTCATCACCGAAGGAATTGACGCAGCGCTCGACGCGCTGCCCAAGCCTCGCCGCATGGATGACCGAGAGGTGGAACTCCAGATCCGCCGTGCCATCCGCTCGGAGCTGACGCCGCGCTGGGGCAAGCGCTCCGAGATTGCCGTCCTGATACTGAGGGTCTGATATGGGTGTTGGTGGTTCGATCGTTTCGTTCGTCATCATCTGGTGGCTATGCCTGTTCTGCGTGCTGCCGATCAGGCAGCGCAATGTCTGGGAAGAGCCGGAGGAACACGCCAAAGGCGTCGACCGCGGTGCGCCGGTCAATCCGGAGATCTGGTTCAAGGTCCGGTTGACAACGATGATCGCCATCCCGGTCTGGTTCGTCGTCTTCCTTCTTGTCTCGAGCGGTGTGCTCCAGCCCGACTAGGCCGCAAAGCCGCATGAATGCTGCAACCCAGCGTTGCCTTGCGCGCGAAATAGGCTATGTAGAAGGCATCCCGACAATTCGAACCTGGAGATTGCCTGACGCGTGTCCGAAACCACGACGCCTGAACCGCTGCGCGAAGACCTTCCCCCCGAAACCATCGAGCCCGAAGAAGAACAGGAAACGGTGCTTGATGAACGGGGGTCTCTGACATCTGACTTCGTCCGGATGATCCGGGAACGGATCGACGAAGGCGACGCAGAAGAGGTCAGGCGGATCGTAGCCGAGCTCAAGCCGGCGGACATCGCGGACCTCATCGAACAGCTCGATGAGGAAGATGCTCGCAAATTCGTGGCGATCGAGGGAACGGAGCTTCCCTTCGAGGTCCTTCCCGAGCTTGAGGATGGATCCCGCGACATCGTCGTTGATGCTCTGTCAACGGAGCAGCTTGCGGAGGCGGTTAGCGAGCTCGACACCGACGAGGCCGCCTTCGTTCTCGAGGATCTTGATGAAAAGGAGCGGGCCGAAGTCCTTGCCGAGATGCCGATCGCCGATCGTTTGGCGCTCAAGGCGGCTCTCGACTACGACGAGGATACGGCCGGCCGGATCATGCAGCGCGACGTTTTCGCTGCACCAGGCTACTGGAATGTCGGACAGATTCTCGATCGGCTTCGGTCGGTCGAGCGCCTGCCGGACAGATTTTACGACGTTTACGTCGTCGATCCGAGCTACAGGATCATCGGCTCCGTACCGCTCTCCAAGTTCATCAAGGCGAAGCGGGATACTGTCATCCAGGACCTTTGCACCCCGGATCCGATCGTTATCGACGCGAACATGGACCAAGAGGAGGTTGCCTACCTCTTCGAGAAATACAACCTGATCTCCGCTCCGGTCGTGGACGAATCCAAGCGCTTGGTCGGCATGATCACGGTGGACGACATCGTTGAAGTCGTCCGGGAGGAGGCCGACGAAGACATGCTCGCCCTCGCCGGTATCGCCGAGGACAACTCGATCAATGCGCCTGTAATCAAAGTGGCGCGGTCGCGCTTCGTGTGGCTGCTCGTCAATCTCGGAACGGCGATCCTGGCGAGCTTCGTGATCGGCCTTTTCGACGCGACGATCGAGCAGATGGTCGCCCTGGCAATCCTGATGCCCATCGTTGCCTCCATGGGGGGCAATGCAGGCACCCAGAGCATGACGGTCGCGGTCCGGAACCTCTCCACACGGACCCTCACCACCGCCACGGCATTGCGCGCCGTTTACAAGGAGACCGCTGTCTCGATCATCAACGGCGTGGCCTTCGCCATCCTGATGGGGGCGGCTACGGCGGTCTGGTACGGCCTGCTGGCGGGACAGCCGCGCTCCGAAGCAGTGGCGCTGGGCGGCGTGTTGGCCGCGTCGATGATCATCAACATGCTGTGCGCCGGCCTTGCCGGCATCCTGATCCCGCTGGGGCTCAGCAGGATAGGTCAGGATCCTGCGGTCAGCTCCGCGGTTTTCGTGACAACGGTCACCGATGTGGTTGGCTTCTTTGTCTTTTTGGGTCTCGCAGCGGTGTTCCTCGTTGGCTGACGCTGGTTCTCACCAGCTCTTCATGGGAACCACCCTTTGCCAAGGCCCGTTTTCGTCCCACGTTTGTTGGATCGGGAACGGAAAGGACCCATCATGAAGGCTCTGACCATCAGTCTTGGTGCCGGCGCGCTTCTTCTCAGCGCCTGCACCACAACAGGTAATATCGAGCGAAACGCAGTCGGCGGCGCTGCCCTCGGCGCGGCGGCGGGTGCGGTGATCGGAAACAATGTTGGCAGCGGTGATGCTGAGGAGGGCGCCGAAGTCGGTGCTGTCGTCGGCGCGATTGCCGGTGCCGCACGCGGGCGCCAGCAGGACCTCCAGTCCGGCGAGGGCACCCGCCTGCGCAAAGGTCCGGGAGGGCGCGAGCTCTATTACGACCAGCGTGCCGGGCGGTATTACTACTTCGACGAGACCCGCGGTAAGACCTACTGGCAGAACGGTGAGCTCCGCGGCTAATCGGTCGCATAAAGGAACGGGTTGCGGGAGCGCGGCATTCTCAGGCCATGACTTTCGCAACCTTGCTCGAATGGGCGGCGACGGGTTCCGGCATCGTTGCCGCTGTCATTGTCTCGCTCAACCTTGGCCCAACGAAGACCGGCTGGGGCTTCGTCGTCTTTACTTTCAGCTCCGTGTGCTGGATCGCCACGGCGGTGATTCAGGGTGAAACCGCCCTGACTATCCAGAACGCCGTGCTTTTCGTCATCAACGTGATCGGTATCTGGCGTTACCTGCTTGCGGACAGTGTCCGGGGCCAGGCCGCCGGGTCCGGTGGAGTGACCCAAACCACGGCCTGACCCCGGGCCGCCCCTTGCTAGAACGAGACGCTGACCGAGGCGATCAGGCTGCCGTCACAAGAGTTGCCGCCGCATTCTGTGTCCGAAATATCCGTATCGACATAATCGAGGGCAAAGGTCACGATATCTGGGGTGTAGCTCACGCCGATCGACCAGACCGAATAGTCCGGCACGCCGTAGACGCCGCTTTCCTCCACATACTGATAACCGTAATAGCTGTTGATGCTGACCTTCTCCGTCGCCGCAAACGAGGCTGAGGCCTGGGAGTAGGTGGCATTGCCCGACCCGCCAAAGAAATCCGGGCTGTAATAGCCCGCAAGCCCGAGGCTCCAGTCACCGAAGCTGCGTCCCCAAGTGGCGTAGCCCTCGACATAGTCGAGGCCGTCGGTGCCCGATCCGGCGTAGGCGTAGTAAATCCCGCCGACGTTGAAATTGTTGTCGCCGTGGCTGAAGCCATAGTCGAGCACGAAGTCGATTTCGGCGTCGGCAAAGCCTTCCACGTTCGACGCCCAGATCGACCCGGTGAACCCGCCCCGTGCCGCCGAGATCGAAGCCTGGACAGCGGGGTCTCGCATCGTCTGGGAAAGCCCGCGGAAGCGGTAGTCGGAAACCACGGCTGCGCCGCCGCTGAAAGCCCACGGGTCCTGTGCGTGGCTCGTCCCCGCGAGTGAGCCGAATATTGCGAGAGCCGCTATTCCGTAGCGAGAAATTCTTCTCGGAGGAGCGTAATGTCGCATTTTGTATCCCCTTTTGGTGCGTAGCAAAAGGGGACGCTAATTAATTGTTGTGCGGCGCAGCAAGGCCAGCGCGCAATAAAACGTCAGTTCGACAGCAGATTTATGACATTTCATAGCTCGTGGTTGCGCATTCGCCACATGATTTAGCACAATATTGTTCTAAATTCCCAGTCGAAGCAGGAGGTCGCCCTCCAGCCGAATCAAAAAAGGCGGCCGACACAGCGGACCGCCTGTTTCATGGGCGAATAGAATGCGTCAGAGGGCAGGGCGACCTAGCAGAAGCCGGCCTTTTTCAGGATCTGGTGCGCCTTGATGACTTCCTGCAGCTGCGCCTCGGCCGAGCGGTCGCCTTCGTTGGAATCGGGGTGGAAGCGCTTGACCAACTCCGCATAGCGCTTTCGCACGTCGGCGTTCGAGGAATTCGGCTTCAGGTTCATCGTGCGGAAAGCCTGGAGCTGCAGCCGCGTCAGGCGGCGGCCTTCACGATAGACGCCATCATCGCCGGAACTGGCGTCGATCCGGGTCTGGGCACCGACGGCATCGTCGATCTCCGCGAAGCCATGCATCCCCGCCCTCGCTGCGGCGGCAGCCCGTCCGTTCTTCGACATTTTCCATGTCGGCCGTTCGCCATAGCGCGCGGCATCGCGCAACTGCGCGGCCTGGGCGTCGGTCTTGCCCTCGAAGAAGTTCCAGTTCTTGTTGTGCTCCCGTGCGTGGGCGGTGCACAGCCACAGGTACTGGTTCATCTGGTCCGGCGATTTCGGCGCACGGGTTTCCGCGGGCTTGTCACAGCCCTCGTGGTCACAAGTGCGCGTCTCGGTCTTTGCCCAAGATTTCTTGGAGTTCTTCGAACCCTTGGTCGGCTTGATCCGGATGTCGAAACCGTGACGGGGGCGATAGTTGAACTGGTCGTCGGCCATGGTTGAATTATGGTCCTCATGCGCCCGACGAACCAGCCTTGACAGGACACAGGATCGCGGGCCGACTGCGGCATTTTTCCCGAAGGAGGCTTTATGGGCCAGGTGGCTGAAAAAATCGAAGGCAAGCTCAAGGCGCGGTTCGAACCGCTCGTGCTCGAGATTGTCGATGAGAGCCACCTCCATAAAGGTCATGCGGGGGCTCCGGAAGGTGGGGAGTCGCACTTCCGGGTCAAGATCGTCAGCGAGCTGTTTGGAAAAATGAACCGTGTCGAGCGCCAGCGCGCGGTCAACGATACCCTGAAGGACGAGCTCGCAGGTCCCGTTCACGCCCTTTCGATTCAGGCGCTCACCCCGGGAGAGGCCTGACCCGCTACTCTTCTCGCCTTGAAGACGATCACCGCGAAGGGGATCATCGACAGCACGATCAGGATCGCGCCCAGGACAAGCGGCGCGCCGGGGAAGATGACGCCTTCGCTGTCCGTGTAGCGGCTGAAGATATTCGTCATCAGCAGGGGGCTCGTCATCATCGTCAGTGACATAACACTGGCGATGGCGCCCTGCAGCTCGCCTTGGCTGTCGGCAGGCACGGCATGGGACATGATTCCCTGCATCGCAGGCATCATCAGCCCGCCGAGCGCCCCGACGGTAATCCAGAGATAGAGGAACCCGCCATCGGGTGAGAAAAAGGCGTAGCCGATGAAGCTCACCGTCATGGCTGTCGCGCCGACCAGCACTGACCGCGCTTCGCCGAGAACCGGAATGAGCTTGCGGGTCAGTCCGCCCTGCACGATGGCCGCTGTGAGGCCGACATAAGCGAGCGCGAGGCTGATATCGAGCTCCGACCACTGGAACTGGAACTTGGCGAAATAGGCAAAGACCGCGGGCAGGGCGTTGTGCGCGAACTGCATCAGGAAATAGGCGCCGAGCACCGTCAGCACGATGCCGTGCCGCCCGACCGACCACACGCTGCCCAGCGGGTTGGCCCGGAGCCAGTTGAAGGGGCGCTTCTGCTTGAGGGTCTCGGGCAGGGCGAAATAGCCGAAAAGGACGTTCACCGCGCCGAGCGCTGAGGCTGCGAAGAAGGGCGCCCGCACGTCGATCTCCGCGAACAGCCCGCCAAGCACTGGCCCGATGATGAAGCCGAGTCCGAAGGCAGCGCCGATCATTCCGAAATTGGCCGAGCGTTCCTCCGGCGGTGAGACATCGGCGATGACAGCGTTGGCCGTCGAGTAGGTCGCCGCTGTCGCGCCTGACAGGAAGCGCGCGATGACCAACCACGCATAGTTGGGCGCGAGGGCCATCAGGAGGAAGTCGAGAGAGTAGAAGGTCAGCGAGATGAGAATTACGGGTCGCCTGCCGAACCGGTCGGAGAGGGCGCCCATGATCGGCGACATGATGAACTGCGCCAGCGCGTAGACAAAATAGAGCCATCCCCCGAGCGCTGCCGCGCCCGAGATGTTCTCTCCGGTCACGTCCATCAGCAGTGCCGGCATGATCGGAATGATGATGCCGAACCCGATCATCGACAGCAGGACGGTGATGAACATGAAAAGAAGCGCCCGCCTGGGCGCTATCGCAGGACTCTCGGTCATCATCGCCTCGTGGGGTCAGGGGCAGTCCGGGTCAAGCGGAAGGGTTGGCCCGGAGGCGCCACCTCGTTCACGCCGAATCCTGCAACGGCACGATCCGCAGCTTGGTCACCTGGTTGCGGCGCTTGGCGAGAATCTCGAAACGGTAGCCGTGGAAGCTGAACACCTGATGCACGTCCGGGATGCAGCGCGCCTCATGGATCACGAGGCCTGCAACCGTGACGGCTTCGTCGTCCGGCAGGCGCCAGTCCATCATCCGGTTGAGGTCGCGGATGGTGACATCGCCATCGACGATGACCGAGCCGTCAGGCTGCTTCTCGACTCCGGTGACGACGACGTCGTGCTCGTCCTCGATCTCGCCGACGATCTCTTCGAGAATGTCTTCGAGCGTCACGAGGCCGCGCAATGATCCATATTCGTCCACGACCAGCGCGAAGTGCTGCTGGCTTTTCTTGAAGGCGTCGAGCTGCTCCTTCAGCGTCGTTGTTTCCGGAACGAAATAGGGTTCCATCGCGATCTCGCGGACATCGATCTTGTCCACGTCATTGCCGACTTTCCACAATGCGCGGAGCATGTCCTTGGCGTGGAGGACGCCGACCACATTGTCCGGATCCTCGTCGTAAAGCGGGATCCGCGTGTGGTTGGACGCAAGGACCGCCTCGACGATCTCCTGCTTAGGGGCGTTCACGTCGAGCATCTCGATCTGCTTCCGGTGCAGCATGATATCCTCGACCGTGATATCGTCGAGTTCCAGAGCGCCGCGGATCAGGTCGCGGGCCTCTTTCTCGATCTGGCCCTCTTCGTGGTGCAGCTCGATCGCGCCCTTGAGCTCTTCCTGCGGTGAGAGCGCATCGTCCATTGAGGTGACATCGAGGCCGAAAACCCGGTGCAGCGTCGTCCGTACAATGAGCTGCACGACACCGGTGATCGGCGCGAGGATCGCCACGATCCGGCTCATCACCGGCGCAACCAGCATGGCGATCGAATCGGCGCGGGCGATGGCGGCCGTCTTCGGCATCACCTCGGCAAAGACCAGCACGAGCAGCGTCATGACGATCGTCGACACGGCCACCGCCGTTCCGCCTTCGCCGAAAAGCTCCACGAACAACCCGCTCGCCAGCACTGAAGCGAGAATGTTCACCGCATTATTGCCGAGGAGAATGCCGCCGATCAGCCGTTCGCGATCTTCCGTCAGACGGCTGACGGCGGCGGCCTTCTTGTCGCCCTTGAGCTCCAGCGAGCGCATCCGCGCCCGCGACGTCGCCGTCAGTGCTGTCTCTGAACCCGAAAAGAACGCTGACATCATCAGCAGGAAAAGGATGAAGAGAGCCGTGGTGATCATAGGGCAGGGAGGTGCGTCTCTTCCGCGAGAAAGTCCAGCACTCGTGACGGATCCTGGTCCTTCGCCACGAAGGCGTCGCCCAGCCGCCGGAGCAGAATGAGAGTGAGCGCGCCGCTTTCGACCTTCTTGTCCTGCTTCATATGATCGACGAGCCGTTCGGCGGTGGTCTCGATGGAGCCCATATCGGCCAGCCGCGTCGGCAGCCCGGCCCTTCTCAGCAGCCGTTCAAGCCGATCCGCATCGCCCGGCGGACACAGGCCCTCCCGCACGGAAAAGCGCGCCGCCATGGCCATCCCGATCGCCACGCCCTCGCCATGCAGGATGCGCCCGTCATACTTGCCTTCCGCCTCGATGGCGTGGCCGAAAGTGTGGCCAAGATTGAGGAGCGCGCGTTTGCCGGCCTCCTTCTCGTCATCCGCCACGATCGCAGCCTTCGCCGCGCAGCTCTTGGCGATGGCTTCCGACAGCGGCGCGTCGTCGAGCGTCAGCACACCGCCGCCATGCTGCTCCAGCCAGTCGAAGAACGCCTCGTCGCCCAGCGCGCCATATTTCACCACTTCCGCATAGCCAGCGAGAAGTTCCCGCCTCGGCAGCGTGCCGAGGAATTCAGTATCGATCACCACGAGCGATGGTTGGTGGAAGGCGCCGACGAGGTTCTTGCCAGCCCGCGTGTTGATCGCAGTCTTCCCGCCTACGGAGCTGTCGACCTGGGAAAGCAGCGTCGTCGGAACCTGCACCAGCTTGCAGCCGCGCCGCAGGGTCGCGGCGCAGAAGCCTGCAAGGTCCCCCACGACACCGCCGCCAAAGGCGACCACGGATCCACCGCGCTCGACCCCCATGGCCAGGAGCAGCTCGGAAACCCGCTCGAACTCGGCCCAGCTCTTCGATTTCTCTCCTGACGGCACCTCGATCACCGGCAGGTCCGGCAGGACCGCGCGCAGTGCCTTTTCATGCCGCTTCCAGACTTCCTCATCGGCGACGATTGCACTCGGATTCTTCGTCAGGGCACGGATCCTTCCGGCCTGGTCCCCGAGCGCACCCCTGCCGATGACCACGTCGTAGCTCTTGCCCGGAAGGGCAACGGGAACGGTGTGCATCAGACAGGATCCCCCGCGCGCACGCGATTGCTCAGCGCCTTCACGATCTTTCCGACAGTATCCTTGTGCGGACCGTCATGACTCTCCACCGTTATGTCCGCCTGCGCATAGATCGGGCTTCGCTCCTCGATCAGCTTGGCGAGAATGCTTTTCGGATCGCCCTTGCGCAGGATCGGGCGCGTGTCGCGCAGCGCCGTCCGCCGCACATGGGTATCGAGATCGGCTTTCAGCCAGACCGACGTGCCGAGGTCCTTCACCATTGCGCGGGTCTCGTCATTCATGAACGCCCCGCCGCCGGTCGCGAGCACCCGCGGCCCTTCCGCCAGCAGGCGTTGCATCACCTTACGCTCGAGATCCCTGAACTCCGCTTCGCCATAGATCTCGAAGATGTCCGCGATACGCATCCCCGCCGCTTCCTCGATCTCGTCGTCGGCATCGGCAAAGCCGACCCCGAGGCGCCGCGCAAGACGGCGGCCAGTGGTCGACTTGCCAGCCCCCATCAGGCCGACCAGCACAATAGGCCGGGTGAGACGCAGCTCCGGGCGGGCAAAGGGAAAACGGGAAACGCTGTTCATGTCGCAAGGAAGCTAGGGCCGTTCAGGCCATCGCGCCAGCCGTGACGCGCGGGCACTGCAGAAGAATATGGACGAAAATGCTGTGCCGCGGCGACACTCGCCCCATGGACGCCAATGCGCAATCCTTCGGCCGGTACGCCGGCGCCTATGCCAAGGCTCGCCCGAGCTATCCCGACGCGCTTTTCGACTGGATCGCCGGGGAAGCGCCCGCCACGTGGAGCGTCCTCGACGTTGCGACCGGCTCGGGCCAGGCGGCCCGAAAGCTCGCGGAGCGCTTCGCCATCGTCCACGCCACCGATATCAGTCACGAGCAGGTCTCCCATGCCGTGCGCCGGCCCAACATCCAATATGCCGTCGCTGAAGCGGAAGCCTCCGCGTTGCCCGACGCCTCGGTCGATGCCGTCACAGTCGCCACGGCGCTGCACTGGTTCGAGTTCCCCCGGTTCTGGGCGGAGGTGCGCAGGGTCAGCCGTCCCGGAGGCCTCTTCTGCGGCTGGACCTATGGCCTCTTCGACGGTCCCGCTCCCCTGATGGCGCACCTGATCGAGCCCGTTCTCGCCATCATCGATCCCTACTGGGCCGAGGGGAACAGGCTGGCGCTCCGGCGCTACCCGCGCGATGAAATCGGCTTCCCTTTCATGGAGGTCGAAGCTCCCAGCCTCTCCATGACCATGGACTGGACCGTCGCAAAGGTCCTTGCCTTCATCGGCAGCTGGTCCGCCATGACCCGCGCGCGGGCCGAGGGCGAAGCGGCCAGGCTGGACGCTGTCACCGACCGCGCGCTGGCGGAGCTCGGCGATCGCGCCGTGACGATTTCCATGCCCCTCACGATCGTCGCGGGCAGGATCGCGTAGAAAGAGCAGCTGCGTTGAAACCTTGAGCCACGACACTGCGAACCCCAAGCCATAGACTTGCGGACCGGCACGGAGGGCCACCATGCAAAAATCCCTTTTCAGGAAGAAGATCACCAAGAGCGCCCTGAGAGGGGCCGCCATCGGCATCGGCGCGGCTGCCATTGCCTCGGCATCGGGCTGTAGCTGTGGTGCCTGCAAGCCCTGCGGCCCGTGCAGCGCCAAGTCCCAGGAGTATGGCTGCAATCCCTGCAACCCGTGCGCGGCGGAGAAGCCCTGCGGTGCCTGCAATCCTTGCAACCCTTGCGGCTGGGACGAGGAAGCCGAGGGCTATGGTTGCAACCCGTGCAATCCTTGCGCAGCGGAGGCGCCCTGTGGCCCGTGCACCCCGTGCAATCCGTGTGAGCCGCAGTAAGCGGGCGCAAATGCGTTGACAGGCAACGTTCACAACCTTTTCGAGGGCGCCGACCCCGCTGCCCTCGAAGCGCAGTTCGAGGCGGCCAGCATCGTAGCGGAGACGATGCGCGTGCTGCACAAGTCAGGCTCGAACACCGTGGCGGAGATCCTCCGCACCGGCGACGAGTTCATCGAGTGGCAGCACATGCCCCGCGGCGACGTGTTCGATCGCGAGAACGCTTCCCAATACTACTACCATGCCCATTCCAAGAAGCCGGACAGGCCGTCGATCCACGACGACGAGCACGGGCATTTCCACTGTTTCCTGAGAGGTCCGGCCATCGACCGGCAGCCTGCGCCGGGGCAGGAGGTGCCGGAGAAGCCGGGCGACATCGCGGCCCACATCATCGGCATCGGTATGGACGCAAAGGGCGTCCCGATCAGGCTCTTCACGACCAACCGGTGGGTCACGGGAGAGCTCTGGTATCCTGCCGAGGACATGATCGCGATGCTCGACCGCTTCGATGTCGATCTCTCGACGCCTAGCTGGCCGCTCAATCTCTGGCTCACCAACATCGTCAGGCTCTACCGCCCCGAGATCGTCAGGCTGCTGCGCCAGCGAGACGAGGCTGTTGCCCGCTGGGCCGAGGAGCATGAGGGCGATGTCTTCGAGGACCGAGGTCTCGAAGTGACAAGCGCCCTCGACATCGACCTCGCGGCGCGGGTGGAGGCGCTCGAGGAAGCCTATCAAGGCTGACCCTTTCGCGCTTGCCCTGGCTTCTCTAAAGCGCCGCATGTGACCCAGTTTCCCATGACACTCCTCGCGGCCGCGGCAGGTGGCGCCCTGGGCGCAAGCCTGCGCTACGCCTTCCTTTATTTCGTGCAGGGCGGCGCGCTCGGTATCCTGTGCCTCAATGTCGGCGGCTCGCTCGCCCTCGGCTTTCTCTTTGCCAGCGGGGAGGGGCGTTCCGAGTTCTGGACCATCTTCTTCGGCGCCGGCCTTCTCGGTGCGCTGACGACCTTCAGCACGTTTTCGGCAGATGCCGTCAGGCTGTTTGTCGCGAATCCTGTGCAGTCCGCGCTCTACATCGCCGCATCCGTCGTGCTTGCCATCACAGCCTTCGTGATCGGCCTGATGCTCGCGAGGGCACTATGAGCGGTGTGCAGAACATCAAGGTGAAGAACGACGAGGACGGCCTACGCATCGACCGCTGGTTCAAGGAGCGGTTCCCGCAACTATCCTTCGGCCAGCTCCAGAAGCTCCTGCGCAAGGGGCAGGTCCGGGTCGACGGTGGCCGCGTCAAGGGCGACCGCCGCCTCTGTGCAGGCGAAACCGTCCGTGTGCCTCCTATGAACGATCCGGGCGGCGCGCCCAAGAAGCCGCAGCAGCGAAGCCGCGCCGAAGCCCGTGAGGCACTGGCCGCGATGACGCTTTATGAAGACAGCGATGTCCTCGTCCTCAACAAGCCCTTCGGCCTCGCCGTGCAGGGCGGCGCGAAGACCACGAACCATGTCGATGCCCTGCTGCAGGATGCAGGCTCGGAAGAAACCCGCGCGCGTCTTGTCCACCGCCTCGACAAGGACACCGGCGGCCTCCTCGTCACCGCCAAGACCCGGAAGGCAGCCCAGTGGCTGACCGAAGCCTTCCGCAAGCGTCAGGTCGAGAAGGAGTACTGGGCCCTCGTCAAAGGCGTGCCCCAGCCTCTTGAAGGCCGCATCGACGCCGCGCTCGAGAAATCTGGCCCCAAGGGCGCAGAAAAAGCGCGGCATTCGGAGGACGGCCAGCGCGCGATCTCCGATTACCAGGTGATCGACACCGCCGCGATGAAGGCGAGCTTCGTCGCACTGCGGCCGATCACCGGGCGCACCCACCAGCTCCGCGCCCACATGGCGCTGATCGGCACACCGATTGTCGGCGATGGCAAGTATGGCGGCGCCGAGGCGAAGGTCGAGGGCCTGCCCCAGAAGATGCATCTTTTCTGCCGCAGGCTGGTCATCCCGCGCCCCGGTCGCCGCCCGCTGGTGCTCGAAGCGCCGCTCCACGGCCATATGAAAGAGACGTGGAAGCTCTTCGATTTCGACGACAACGCCCAGCCTGGATGGCCGGAGAACCTATGACCGACGGACCCAAGCGTTTCTACAAGGACGTCTCGCTAGCTGAGCGCAAGGACGGTTTCGCCGTCGCCCTAGATGGCCGGCTCGCCAGGACTGCAGGCCGTGCCGAGCTTGTCGCTCCCAAAGCGCTGGCCGAAGCTTTGCGGGCGGAATGGGACGCCCAGTCCGGGACGATCAGCATGGAAACCATGCCGCTTACCCGCCTCCACGGTTTCGTCCTCGACGCCGGAGAAGAGGGCCGTGCTGAGTTCATCGACACCATTGTCCAATACGCAGGCAGCGATCTTCTCTGCTACCGCGCCTCGGACAGGGATCTCGCTGCGCGGCAGGAACAGCTCTTCCGCCCCTTCCTCGACCGCGCATCTGATGAGGGCATGACCTTCACCATGACCGAGGGCATTGTCCCGGTCACCCAGGCGCGCGCCACCATCGACAGGGTCCGCGCATGGCTCGAAGACCGTCCGACCTTGGAGGTCTTTCCGCGCAAGCTCCTAACAGAGATCACTGGCTCTGCCATCCTCGCGCTCTATGCCGATCAGGACCCGGAGAATGCCTTCGCCGCTGCACGCCTCGATGAAGCGTTCCAAGCCGAGAAGTGGGGCCTCGATGCCGAGGCCGAAGCGCGCGAGCGAGCGCTCCGACGCGACTTCGACGACGTTTTGCGGTACCTCGCGCTCAGCCGCGGCTAGCCGCTGGTATAGACCCGCTGGGTCCGCCCGTGGATCGAGGTGAAGAGCTCGTACCCGATGGTACCGGCTTCCCTCGCCAGCGCGTCCACCGCCAGGTTCGGCCCGAAAATCTCGGCCCACTCACCGACCTTCACACCCGGTGCATCGGTGACATCGACGGTGATGAGGTCCATCGAAACAGCACCGACGATCGTGCGCTGACCATTGCCGAGCCACACCTTCCCGCTGTTCTCGAGGCTCCGCGGCAGGCCATCCGCATAACCCGTGCCAAGGGTCGCGATCACCGAAGGCCGCTCCGCCGTCCAGCGACCGCCATAGCCGACACGCTCGCCAGCAGGAACATCGTGCACGGACAGAACTCGCGCCTCCAGCGTTGCAATCGGCTCGAGCGGGTCTTGCGTTCCCGGCGAGGCACCATATAGCCCGATACCGGGCCTGACGGCATCTTCCTGCCGCACGCCTTCCAGCATCAAGTTTCCTGTCGAGGACAGCGAGAACTTCGCTTTCGGGAACTTCGCTTGAAGCCCCCGGACGATCTCGTCGAACCTGGTCCGCTGCTCTTCGTTCCGCGCCGAGTGCTCGTCGCTCGCATCGCTCATATGCGCCAGGACCAGCTTCACGTCCTCGCGCGGTTCCAAGCCCTCAAGCTCGTCGAGCCGCATGCCGAGCCGGTTCATCCCGATCTCGATCTGCACACCGCAGGAGCCGCCGGACCATGCGCGCAGGTCGTCAGCCCGGTAGTGCAGTGGGCGACAATGCTCATTGTAGGGACCGGTGCCCGGTGCCGCGCCGAAGACATAGAAAACGCCTGTCGTCGCCACGCGGCGCAGCACCGTCGCTTCTTCGGGATAGGCCACGAAGAAGGTCGAACAATCTTCCTCCATCATCACGGGCAAGAGCTGTTCCGCGCCCAGGCCATAGCAGTCCGCCTTCACCACAGGCATAAGCTCCGCCTGCGGACGAAGCTGCCGCACGGTTTTGAGATTGCGGCGCAGCGCGCCAAGGTCGACGGTCAGGCGCGGGCGGAAATCCTCGTACACGGATCAGTACCTTGAGGGGAACCGCTCGGGGTTCGCAAGATCGCCAAAGCGCGTGAGCTCCGGCTGGAAGGCGAGCTTCACGGTGCCGATCGGGCCGTGGCGCTGCTTGCCGATGATGACCTCGGCCTGACCATGGACCTCGTCCATCTTCTGCTGCCACTCGAGGTGTTCCGGCGTGCCCTCCCGCGGCTCGGCCCGGCCGAGATAATACTCCTCGCGATAGACGAACATCACGACGTCCGCGTCCTGTTCGATCGAGCCTGATTCCCTGAGGTCCGAAAGTTGGGGGCGCTTGTCTTCGCGCTGCTCGACCTGGCGTGAGAGCTGGGACAGCGCGATGATCGGCACCGCAAGTTCCTTCGCCAGCGCCTTGAGGCCCGTCGTGATCTCGGTCAGCTCCTGCACCCGGTTCTCGCCCGCTTTCTTCGAGCCCGCGAGAAGCTGCAAGTAGTCGATGATGAGGAGGTCAAGACCGTTCATGCGCTTCAAACGCCGTGCCCGCGCCGCAACCTGCGCAATCGTCAGCCCGCCCGTGTCGTCGATGTAGAGCGGCAGCTGCTCGAGCTTCGAGGAGGCATCATAGATCTCCTCGAAATCCTTTTCCGTGATGTCGCCGCGCCGGATCTTGTCCGAGGCGACGCCGGAAAACTCGGCCAGGATACGGCCTGCAAGCTGGTCCGCCGACATCTCCAGCGAGAAGAAGCCGACCCGCGCGCCTTCCTTTGCCTTGTACGATCCGTCTGCCGCCTTTTCCGGCACGAACGCCTTCGCCGCGTTGACGGCGATATTGGTGACGAGCGCCGTCTTGCCCATCGACGGACGCCCGGCAAGGATCAGGAGGTCCGAGTTGTGCAGCCCGCCGAGCTTGGCGTCGAGATCGCGCAGGCCCGTGGTCACACCCGAGAGGCCGCCTCCGCGCTGGTATGCAGCCTGCGCGATGTTGATCGCTTCGGTCAGCGCCGTCTCGAAATTCTGGAAGCCGCCACCATAATGCCCGGTTTCTGCGAGGGTGTAGAGTTCCTTCTCCGCCTCGGAAACCTGTGCCTGCGGGTCGTCCTCGATGTCGGCGGATTTCGCCCGCTCGATCATCTGTGTGCCGATATTGATGAGCCCGCGGCTGGTGTGCAGGTCGAAGATCAGCCGGCCATAGTCCGCCGCGCCCACCGTCGTCGGAACCGACTGCGCAAGCTGCACCAGATAGCGCTCGCCGCCAGCCTCGCGGAACGCGTCTTCCTCGCCGAGATAAGTGTTCAGCATCACCGGCGAGGCGAGACGCCCCGAGCTGATAAGCTTCTCGCACGCGGCATAGATCCGCCCGTGGAGCGGGTCATAGAAGTGTTCCGGCTTCAGGAAGCCATTGACCTTGTAGAACACCTCGTTGTCGTAAAGCACCGCGCCGAGGAGCGCCTGCTCAGCGTCGAGGGAGTAGGGGAGCTTCTGTTCGGCTCCTGCGGGTGCGGGGAGGGGTGATCCGTCGGGCATGAGGCAGGATTCCATCTTCGTGCGCCGGGGGAAAGAGTTAGCTTTGAACACACGGCCCGCTTGTGCAGCCTGCTGCACCGGGGGTTTGACTATGCGGGCAGGGGCGTCACCCTCTCACGAACGAGGGAGCGCGTTGTGATGATGAAACGACTTGGCCTTGCCATTCTCGCCGTGTTCGGCCTGTCGGCTTGTGAACTGACCCCGGAGGAGCAGGCAGCCCTGCTTCAGGGTATCTCGAACGGCCTCGCGGAGGCCACCTACGACCCTTACTACGGCTCAGGCTACGGGAGCGGTTACGGTTCCGGCTACGATCCGGGTTACGGCTCGGGATACGGTTCCGGCTATGGCGGGGTCCCGGCTCGATCGGTCAGGGTTTGCGCCGCCCGCGGCAATGACCGGGGCAGGATCACCGTGGTGCAGATCCGCAGCGGGCAAGCCCTCAACCGGGCTGTCGGTGGTGGCGTTTACCGGACCGACCGCAACTACATCTCGATACCCACCGCCTACGGCATCGCTCTCGTGTCGGTGCCGACCTGGGCGAGCATCGCCGAGGGTCCGATCTGGGGCACCGACCAGCAGGGGGTGCGTTGGCGCATCTCCGCGCCTTACGGCTGCGGCTGAACGTGCCTTGCACCGAGCGGGGTCGGCGTCCGCAGCGGCGATGACGATGGCTCCCCTTCAGGCATGAAAAACCCCGCATGGGGAACATGCGGGGCTCTTGGATGCTTGCAGAAGAAGCGGGGCTTACGGAGCGTCGGTGACGTTTTCCGTGGTGCCTTCTTCGGCCGAGGCGTCGGCGGCTTCTGCAGAAGCTTCCGTGCCTTCTTCGTCTTCATCAAAGCCGGTGCCGGTGACCTTTTCGACCACCTCTTCTTCCTTGGCGAGGACGTTCTCACCGCGGGCCTGGCGTTCGGCTTCTTCTTGGGTCCGGGCGACGTTGACCTCGATCTCGACCGTCACTTCCGGGTGCAGGCGAATGCGGACCGGGAAGATACCGATAGTCTTGATCGGTGAGTCGAGCAGGACGTTCTGACGGTTCAGCTTCAGCTTCTTGGTCGAAGCGGTCTCGGCGATATCGCGCGAGGAGACCGAGCCGAACAGCATGCCGCTGTCGGAGGCCGAGCGAATGACCGTGAACTGCTTGCCCGCCACCGAGCGGCTGAGCGTTTCGGCCTTTTCACGCTCTTCGGCGTTGCGGGCTTCGATCGCGGCACGTTCGGCTTCGAACTTCTTGCGGTTCTCGGCGGTGGCGCGGAGGGCCTTGCCCTTCGGCACGAGGAAGTTGCGGGCAAAGCCGGGCTTCACGGTGACTTCGTCACCGATCGAGCCGAGCTTCTCGACGCGTTCGAGGAGAATAACCTGGGTCATGGATCAGTCCTGCGCAACATAGGGAAGAAGCGCGAGGAAGCGGGCGCGCTTGATGGCGCGGGCGAGCTCGCGTTGTTTCTTCTGGCTGACGGCCGAGATGCGCGACGGGATGATCTTGCCCTTCTCGGAGACGTAGCGTCCGAGGAGCTTGGGATCCTTGTAGTCGATCTTCGGCGCCTTCTCGCCCGAAAACGGGCAGGTCTTGCGGCGGCGGAAAAAGGTCTTGGCCATTAGCGAGGCTTCCTTTCGTCGCGGTCGCGGCGGCTCATCACCGGCGAGGGCTCGGGGTCGAACTCGTCCACGCGGATGGTCATGAAGCGGAGAATGTCCTCTTTCAGCTTCATCTGGCGCTCCATCTCGACGAGCGCTTCGGACGGCGCGTCGATCTGCATGAGCGAGTAGTGACCCTTGCGGTTCTTTTTGATCTTGTACTGAAGATTACGGAGGCCCCAGTATTCGGTCTTCTCGACCTTGCCGCCGTTCTCTTTCACGATGTTCTGGAGTTCCTCAGTGATGAGGTCCACCTGCGCGGGGCTCACGTCCTGACGCGCGATGTAGATGTGCTCGTAAAGAGCCATATGCTCTATCACCCTTGTCTGGCAGCGGAGACGGGGCGCGGGAACGCTGGACCGCCTTCGGCTCGACTGACGGCGGGACAATCCCAGATGCCAGCCGACCGCTGCTCGAAACGCGGCGGCTAGCGGAAAAGGGGGCGGGGGGCAAGTGCTATCGGGGCTGGCGCGTCACGCGAAGCTGCTTACAAGGCTCTGATGCAACCGACTGACTTCGTGAAGAAATGGCGGGACATGGAGCTTGGCGAGCGCCAGGCCGCGCACAGCCACTTCAACGACCTCTGCGATCTTCTCGGTGTTACGAAGCCCCTCGACGACGACACCAAGGGCGACACATACACCTTCGAAAAGCAGACCGCGAAGGATGACGGCCGCATCGGTTTCGCGGATGTCTGGAAGAAGGGCCACTTCGCGTGGGAGTACAAGGGTCCCGGCAAGGACCTCGACGCCGCCTACCGCCAGCTCCAGCGTTACAAGGGCGCGCTCGGCAACCCGCCGCTCCTCATCGTCTCGGACACCAAGACGATCCGCGTCTACACCGACTGGACCAACTACGTCACCGAGGTCCACGAGATCGCTCTCGACGATCTTCTCGACGCGAAGAAGCGCGAGTTTCTCAAAAACGTCTTCGAGAACCCCTCGGCCCTCAGGCCCAAGCGCAGCCGGGACGAGCTGACCCGCGATGCGGCGAACGACTTCTCGGGCCTGGCCCAGCGCCTGCGGGAGAGGGGGCACGATCCCCACACCGTCGCGCATTTCGTCAACAGGCTGGTCTTCTGCATGTTCGCGGAGGACGTGAACCTCCTGCCCAACAAGCTCTTCCAGCGCTCGATGGAGCTGGCGGTGAAGAACCCGGCGGAGGCGCAGCAGAACCTCTCCGATCTCTTCCGCGCGATGAGCCTTGGTGGCCGCGTCGGCTTTGTAGCCGTTCCGCACTTCAACGGCGGCCTGTTCGACGACGACACGGCCCTGCCGCTGGAGAAGGAGGATGTGAAGCTCCTCGTCCACGCGGCCAAGCTCGACTGGTCGGAGATCGACCCCTCGATCTTCGGCACGCTGTTCGAACGCGGCCTCGACCCCTCCAAGCGCAGCCAGCTCGGCGCCCACTACACCGACGCCGAGAAGATCATGATGATCGTCGAGCCCGTCATCATCGAGCCCCTCACGGCAGAGTGGGAGGAGGTGCGAGGCAAGATCGAGGCAGAGCTGGCCAAGGCCGCGAAGGGCAAGGGCGCAACCCGCACCCGTGCGATGAACAGGGCGAAAAAGCTGCATGCGGACTTCATCGAAAAGCTCGCGGGGTTCCGCGTCCTCGACCCTGCCTGCGGCTCCGGCAACTTCCTCTACCTTTCGCTCAAGGCCCTCAAGGACATCGAGCAGCGCGCGAATTCAGAGGCCGAGGATCTGGGCCTCCCGCGCGGCTTGCCGCGGGTCGGGCCGGAGAATGTCCTCGGCATAGAGATCAATCCCTACGCCGCCGAACTCGCCCGCGTCTCGGTCTGGATCGGCGATATCCAGTGGATGCAGAAGAAAGGCTTCGGCACCTCGACACCCATTCTCCGCCCCCTGAACAACATCGAAAACCGCGACGCCCTGATCGAGCAGGACGAAGAGACTGGCGAATGGCGCGAAGCGGAATGGCCCGAAGCCGACGTGATCGTGGGGAACCCGCCGTTTTTGGGGAACAAGCGGATGATCGGTGAATTGGGGGAGCAATATGTTCTGGACGTCCGGGGAGCGTATCGCGAACTCCCGAAAACCGCGGATTTCGTTATGTTCTGGGTTCTTCGAACTTGGAAGCTGATCCGGAATTCAGAAGTTAAGTATTCTGGTCTTGTAACAACTAATTCCATCCGGGGGCAGAATAACAGATCGGTTCTACAAGCCGCCGCCGACAATCAGCAGATTTTTCGCGCGTACTCAGATTAGCCTTGGGCAGCGGACGGCGCCGCGGTCCGTGTGTCAATTGTCTTCTTGGGCGATCGCGGTGGCAAACGTTATCTCGATGGCAGCGAAGTCCCCACCATCAACGCAGATCTGTCGGCGCGTACCAGTGGCGTTGATTTTTCAAGGGCTGCACGTCTTGGTGAGAATGCTAAGGCCTCATTCCAAGGAACTATAAAGGTTGGCGACTTTGACATCGAGCGTGAACTGGCTGTCCGGCTCATAAATGCGCCGACGAACCCGAACGGCGAACGAAACGAACGCGTCGTCCGTCCTTGGGCTAACGGTCAGGATGTAACTGGCCGCAGTAGTGAAAAGTGGATAATCGACTTCGGCACTGACGCTTCTGAAGCGGATGCAGCGATGTTCGAAGCTCCTTTTGAGCACCTGTTGCACAAGGTGAAGCCCGCTCGGGCCAAGGTGCGGCGACGAAATCATCGCGAACGATGGTGGATATTTGGAGAGGCGCGGCCTGCTATGCGTCGCGCACTGACTGGAAGGGCTAGGTACCTCGCGACCCCACGTGTAGCTAAGTGGCGGCTCTTCAAATGGCTGGACGTTTCGGTGGTTCCCGATGGACGGCTAGTCGTGATTGCTCGGGACGATGACACAAGCTTCGTGCTCCTACAGGGGCGCATTCACGAAGTCTGGTCGCTTGCTACGGGAGGCTGGCACGGCAAAGGGAATGACCCTCAGTACACGCCAACGAACTCGTTCGAAACCTTCCCCTTCCCAGAAGGCCTCACCCCCGACATCCCCGCCGAAGACTACGCCGATGACCCCCGCGCCATCCGCATTGCCGAGGCCGCTGAGAGGCTGAACACCCTGCGCGAGAACTGGCTGAACCCGGAGGACCTCGTCATCCGCGAGCCTGAGGTCGTGGAGGGCTATCCCGACCGCATCCTGCCCAGGGACGAGGAAGCGGCGAAGATCCTCAAGAAACGCACACTGACCAATCTCTACAACGAACGCCCGGCTTGGCTGGACCACGCCCACGCCGAACTCGACCGCGCCGTCGCCGCCGCCTATGGCTGGGAGGACGACTGGGAGGCCGGGATGGACGAGGAGGACATCCTCAAACGCCTCTTCGACCTCAACCAGCAACGCGCCGCAAACCAGTAGGGCGGTCCCGAAAGCCGGGACGCCCTCCAGCGTGCGCGGCTCCAGCCGCTTTCATCCGTATCGCGATCGAATGGCGATCCTGCCTGTGCTGCTCCTTCGCCTTCTGCCCCTTTGCCTGTTAAGTCTTGATTCACCAGCACCTGGTTTCGCTTGAAACTATCAGTGCCGTAATATCCGTACTGAACTTTTCTCAGCACGCAATCTTGTAAATCATCGAAAAGCGATAATATCGTATTTCGATACGAACGAACCGTATCGGCAACCGCGGAGGAATTTCCCTCCGCATACATCACGAGTGTGTCCGACGGGTCCTGAGGCAGTCTCAGGAGGCAACACCCGGCTCGCGCCGGAACCCCGCAGGCTGGCCTGCGCCCGGAGGAACGAGGTCGAGGAGAGGAGACCATCATGAAGACTGTTGCTATGTTCGCCGCTGCCATCACCGGTGCCGCCGCCATGCTGGGCACGGCGTCTGCTGACGTCGAAGTGGAATTCAACGAGAAACTGCTCAAATCCGATGAAGGCCGCGCCGAGATCTACGCCATGTTTGTCGAGGAAGCCCTCGATGAATGCCGCGCCAGCCTTCGCCCGACCAAGCGCCTGTCCTCCGTTGCGACCTGCGCCCAGGACTATGTCGATAGCCTGGTCGATGACCTCGGCGATTGGGACATCCAGGAAATGAACAGGGACGGTTATCGCGCCGCCATGAAGCACGGCCACTGAGCCCCAGGGTGTCTTCAACCAGCGCACGGGCTGGGAGCGGTTTTGTCCTCCCGCTTCCAGCCTACTCTTTTTCCCACGCTTCCAGCGGGTCCTGGTGAACGATCACGTCCGTATCGGGAAAGATCGCCTCGATCTTCTTCTCGACCCTGTCGGCAATCTCATGGGCCTCGCGCAGGGTCAGGTCCGGCCGCATGTCGAGGTGCATCTGCACAAAACGCACATTGCCCGACCTCCGTGTCCGGAGATTATGGAAGCCGTAGGCCTCGGGCTCTTCGTCGATGATCGCGATGATCCTGTCGCGGTCCTCGTCTGGCAGCTCCTGGTCCATGACCTGGGGCAGGGCCTTGCCGACCAGCTCGCGCACGGACCAGGCAAGGAAAAACGCAGCGACAAGTCCCGCGATGGCATCGGCCCTGAAGAAACCGAACCGGGCCGAAAGGAACACCGCGGCCAGCGCGCCCGAATGGGCGATCACATCCCCGAGATAGTGCGCCCGGTCTCCCTCGACGACCAGAGATCCCGACCGCCTGAGCGCGAATGTCTGGAACGTGACCAGCCCCACCGTCGCCACCACGCCGAACGTGAGAACGGCGATCGCAGCCCCGCTATCCTCCAGCGGCTGCGGGTGCACGAGGCGCTTGATGCTCTCCACGGCGATGAAAAGCGCTGAGGCGGAAATGAGGAAAGCCTGGGCGAGCGCGCTGACGGCTTCGGCCTTCTCGTGACCGAAGCGGTGGTCATCATCCGGCGGCTGCGAGGCGTAGCGCACGGCGAAGAACGCCGCTGCGCTACCCAGGAGATCGAGCGCCGAGTCCGCCAGGCTGCCCAGAACGGCAACGGATCCTGAGACAAAGAAGGCATAGGCCTTCGCTGCGATCAGCAGGCCAGCAACGCAAAGCGCCGCAACCGTGCCTGCAACAGCCCAGCCATTCCTGCTTTTCGTGGTACCGAGACTTCCATGCATGAACGGGACATGCGTCGCTCCGGCCCCGCCGTCAAAAGCTATCTTTGCGGCTGAAAGGCTGGCGCAGTCTCACTTTCCGGGCAGCGCTGCAAAAAGAGCGATTTTTTTGCTGGCGGCGTCTTGTAACTCATCGAAAAGCGATAATATCGAGTTTCGATACAGCGCAAGTTGTGTCGCTTGAGGGGAGGCGGGATGCCCACCGCCACCTTGACCGGTAGGCCCCGCTGAGGGGGGGAGAGGGAGACGAGAATGAAACTGATGCTCACAGCTGCTGCTTGTGCCCTGACACTGGCCGCCACGGCCTCGGCCCGCGACCTGACGATAGACATCGATCTCGATGAGGAACAGCTCGCCACCGCCGAGAGCCGGATCGAGCTTCTGGCCGAAGTGGACGAGGCAGCGACCGAGTTCTGCGTTGCCAGCAGTGAGCTGACGGATGGTGTCATTATCGTCGATAAGTGTCGTGTCCGTATGATGAAATTCTTTGTCGAGAATGTCGAAGACGAACGTCTCGACCGGTCGATGAAAAAATATATGCGAAGCGAGTTCAAAGCGACCCGCTAAACTGCACCTTTTCGAGGTGTAGGCCCCGCTCCCGGACTGCCCCGATGTCCCCACCAATGGACCGGAGGCGGGGTCCTACGCTTCAGGGACGGCCGCAGCAACTGCCCCTTGCTCCGGTTCGCTCCCCAGACTGACCGCCCGGCTTTGTCCCAGCCGGGCGGTTTTTTCATGCCTTCCCCTACCTGCAATATTTTTCTTGACGAGCTGAAAAAAGTGTGGGTCGGCACTTGTAATTTATCGAGAAGCGACAATATCGAGAGTCGATAAGGACGACACTTATCGAAACAGAGCCAAGGAAATCAGAGAGCGGACCGTCCGCTCAAGGAAGAAGGGAAAACACCATGTCTGCATCGGGTCTCGCACTTACCGTCGTTTCGCTCATCACCGTCGTCATGAGCGCCGTCACCATTGGCGCCGCGATCACGCAAATGAATGTCCTGGTCTGAGCCACGCGTCCGGCCAAGAACAGAACTCAAGCGAATGATCCGCTCGCAGAACAAGGAATCAAAACAATGAAAGCCTCAGGTTTCGCACTCACCCTCGTCTCGCTCGTCACCGTCGTCATGAGCGCTGTGGTCATTGGTACTGCCGTTACCCAGACAGGGGTCCTGGTTTGATCCCAGAACGCCGCCGACCGGCGGACAAGACAAGGAAAAAGCCGCGCCGGGAAAATCCCAGCGCGGCTTTTTTGTTGGCTGAATCACGCCGCCTTCATGCGAATACGGTTCGAGCACGGCTGCGCGGAAAGACTGTCACAGCGACAGCAACTTAGCCGGTGAGTTCGCTAGAGGATCGACTGACCCGTGCCGGCCCAGTCCTTGACGAAGGCGTCGAGCCCCTTGTCCGTCAGCGGGTGGCTGAGCAGGGCGTTGAAGACCTTCGGCGGGATGGTCGCCACATCGGCACCCAGAAGGGCCGCTTCTTTCACGTGCAGCGGGCCGCGGATCGAGGCGGCGAGGATTTGGGTGTCGTAGTCCTGGGCGTCGTAGAGCGCGCGGATCTCACCGATCAGCTCCATGCCCTGTTGGCCGAGGTCGTCGAGGCGGCCGATGAAGGGCGAGATGTAGGTCGCGCCCGCCTTGGCCGCGAGCCAGGCTTGCGTGGCCGTGAAGCAGAGGGTGACGTTGGTATCGATGCCGTCCGCCGTCAGGGCGCGGCATGCTTTCAGGCCGTCCCAGGTCAGCGGCAGCTTGACCACGACATTGTCCGCGATCTCGGCCAGGCGCTTGCCTTCCTTGATCATCATGTCGGCTTCGGTCGAAGCAACCTCGGCGGAGACCGGGCCGTCGGTCATTCCGCAGATTTCCGCGATCACTTCCTTGAAGTCCTTGCCGGACTTGGCGATCAGCGAAGGGTTGGTGGTGCAGCCGTCCACGAGGCCCGTGTCGAAGGCCGCGCGCAGCTCGTCGGTGTCGGCGGTGTCGATGAAGATTTTCATGGGCCGCGCTCTAGTCCTCGCCGGGCGTTGAGTCACGTGGATGGTTCCGTTTCTCGCAGCACGCTAGAGATAGGGCGAGGAGAAGCCTGATGGATCCCGAGAAACTCAAGGCCGAAACCGAGATCTGGCTTGCGTCCGAGGGTATCGGTTTCGTTCCCGGCCTGCCGTTGATCGAGGAGCTGGATGAACTGAAGCCGCGCGCGCCTGCGGAAGTCATGCGGCGCGCCTTTGCCCTGATGCACCTTCTCGGGATCAGCCAGGGCGTGCGGAAGCGCCGGATCAAGAAAGCGCTGAAAGCCTATCGCCTTTGGGACGGCCTCACGCCGATTGAGCAGACGGCGGTCGAAAAGCGGTTTTTCATCCCGGCCTGGGCGCGGATCGATACGCGCTGGACCTATGAGACTATCGCTGGGCTCGGCTGGTGCCTTGGCGTTGTGGAGCTCAACCCGTTCGCGACTGCTCCCGCCAAGCTGCGCGAGATCATCGCTCCGTGGACGGATCCTGCAGCGATGCTCGCGGAGGCAAGGCTTCGTCCGAAGGAGGAGCTACAGGTCGCCCTCGACCGACACTACCGGTTGCACTGGGCAGCCCGTCATGGCGCTGCCGAGCGGAACCTGCCGCCGGAATGGTTCTCCGTCATCAAGGCGCGTCGCCACGCCATTGAGTGGGTCTGCAATCAGGGGACCGACTGGGACGATATCCCTTTGGACATCTAGAACCCCTCACCGATGTCCTTCCGGTAGAATCCTTCGGGCCAGTCGATCAGGTTTGCCGCCTGGTAGGCCTTGCCGCGCGCATAGGCGTAGTCTTCGCCGAGCGCGGTGATTGACAGGACGCGGCCCCCATTGGCGAGCAGCCTTCCGCCTTCTTCTTTTGTCCCTGCGTGGAAGATCACGATGCTGTCGTCTTTTTCGGCTTCTTCGACTCCCCTGATCTCAGAGCCTTTTTCATACGCACCCGGGTAGCCTTTGGTCGCGTAGGTGATCAGCACACCGACCTCGTCCTTCCAGTCGAGCCCGACACCCGCGAGCCGTCCGGTCGCCGCCCCCCAAAGCGAAGGCACGACATCGGACCGTAGGCGGCGCATCAGGAGCTGGCATTCAGGATCGCCGAAACGGCAATTGTACTCTACGAGCTTCGGACCGTCATCCGTCACCATCAGGCCGGCATAGAGGACCCCGCGATAGGTGACCCCCCGCGCCTTCAGTGCCCGGACCGTGGGCAGGACGATCTCCTCCATTGCCCGGTCTTCGAGTTCCTTCGTGAACCGGGGGGCGGGGGACACGCAGCCCATCCCGCCCGTATTGGGACCTTTGTCGCCGTCAAAAGCGCGCTTGTAGTCGCTGGCCGTGCCGAAGCGCTGCACGGTTTCGCCATCGGTGACCGCGAAGAGGGACACTTCGTAGCCCTTCATGAACTCCTCGATGACGAGCGAGCCTGAGATGTTGAGAAGGTCGTCGATCGCTTTTTCCGCCTGCTGACGGTCCTCGGCGATGATGACGCCCTTGCCGGCAGCGAGGCCGTCGGCCTTGATGACGAAGGGCGCTTCGAACTCATCGAGGAATGCTTTCGCTAAAGCCGCTTCGGTGAAATGGCCGTAGCGCGCGGTCGGAATGCCCGCCTCGTCGCAGATTTCCTTCGTGAAAGCCTTCGAGCTTTCCAGCATGGCGCCAGCCTTCACCGGGCCGAAGCAGGGGATGCCCGCCTCTGCCAGCCTGTCCGCCAGCCCCTCCGCGAGGGGCTGCTCAGGGCCGACCACCACGAGGTCGATGCTGTTCTCTTTGGAAAAAGCGATGGGGTCATCGACGGGAATGCACTCGCCCACTTTCGCCATTCCAGGGTTGCCAGGCGCGCAGACGAGCCTGCTAACAAGCTGGCTTTGCGCAATTTTCCAGGCAAGGGCGTGCTCGCGGCCACCGCTTCCAATAAGAAGGATCTTCAAGGCTGTACCCTCTATCTTATGTCACGTGACCGGCTTTATGCTGCGGTCGAGGCTCAGGTCTATGACGAGTGTGAGGATTCTGCGTGCGGCCGTGCGATTGCGCCGCTGGAAGCGGCGCCCCGGCGTGGCGGCGCAGCTCGCGCGCGCGCGCCGCGCCTCGCCCTATGCGTTGTCCGCATTGCTCAATGGTGCGCTCGTCCTCGCCCTGGCCGCAGGCTACACGTCCTTCGTTGCCAAGGGCATTCGTGACGGCGGTTTGGGTGACCGCGTGGTCTCGGTCGAGTTCTTCGACGCCATCCCGACCGAGGAGCCCGAGCCGGAGATCAAGGCAGAGGACACTGACGAGCCCGAAAATGCCGAGGTCGGCGCCGAAACCCTTCCCGAGGGCAACGCCATCGAGGAAGGCGAGGAGGTCGGTGAACTCGAAGGCGAACAGCCCCCCGAAGAAGAGGTGGGCGAGCAGACCACTGCCGCGCGGGTCGGCGTGGACATTCCTTCGATCGCCCTGCCGGAAGTTGATGCCGGGGAGGGCCGCCCCGACGGCATTGTCGGCGTCGACTGCTACGCCGTTTTCTCGGACAACCGTGAGAAAGCTCTCGAATGCGCGGGCCGCGAGATCCTGTCGGGTTGGCGCGCAGAGCTCGCCTCGACCCTTGCCGATGACTGGACCAGCTTCGCCGAGACGTTGGGGACGGGACGGCGGCAGATCCGCTATGGCCCCCTGCGCGCGCCGGTGAATCCGCAGGAGTTCGGCTATCCGTCCGGTCTCGAAGTCCCACCTGAAGTCCTGCGACAATACGAGGAAGCCCTGGTGGAGCTGCGGCGCCGCCAGGCGATCCAGGAGTTCGGTCGCTCCTCGGAGGTCGAGCAGGCGATTCAGGAAGAGCGCGAGCGCGACCAGGACGCAGCCACCTACAACCCGGTCAGCCCCAGCGGCAGCTGATCCGCCCTTGAGCCTACCGCGTGACTCGCACACATCGTTCTGCATGTCCGATGGCAACGTCCCCGAATTCACCGTCACCGAGCTGGCTGGAAAGCTGAAACGCACTATCGAGGATGCCTATGGCTATGTCCGTGTGCGGGGCGAGCTTGGCCGCGTGACCCGCGCAGGGTCGGGGCACGTCTATCTCGACCTCAAGGATGACCGCGCCGTCCTTTCTTCGGTGATGTGGAAGGGCACGGCCCAGCGCCAGACCGTGAAGCCCGAACAGGGTATGGAGGTCGTCGCCACCGGACGTATGAGCACCTTCCCGGGCCAGTCGCGCTACCAGCTCATTATCGACACGCTGGCTCCGGCGGGCGCAGGCGCGCTGATGGCGCTTTATGAAGAGCGGAAGAAGAAGCTCGCCGCGGAGGGACTGTTCGATCCCGCCCGCAAGCGGCCGCTTCCCATGCTGCCGGCCCGGATTGGTGTCGTGACCTCGCCTTCGGGAGCGGTGATCCGCGACATCCTCCATCGCCTGCGCGACCGCTTCCCGAGCCATGTCATGGTGTGGCCGACCCTCGTGCAGGGAGAGGGTGCGCCCGCAGGCATCGTCCGCGGCATCGAGGGCTTTGGCCGCATGCCCGAAGGTCAGCGTCCTGACGTTGTCATTGTGGCCCGCGGCGGCGGCAGCCTCGAGGACCTGTGGTGCTTCAACGACGAAGCGGTGGTGCGCGCAGCGGCGGCAAGCCCGATCCCGCTGATTTCTGCTGTCGGGCACGAGACCGACACGACACTGATCGACTACGCGGCTGATGTCCGCGCCCCGACCCCGACAGCCGCAGCCGAGATTGCGGTGCCGGTGCGCTCGGAACTCATGGCGAAGGTCAGCCAATGCGAAGGGCGCCTGCGTCGCCAGATGGGCGCGCTCCTCGAGGGCGCGCGCATGGCGCTGCGCTCGGCCGAACGTGGCCTTGGAAGTCCTGAGAGCCTTCTGTCCACGGCGGAGCAGCGTCTCGACCGCGCCGACAGCCGGTTCCTGTCGCTCCGGCAGGGGCTTTTGCAAGGTCGGGAGCTTGCACTCGGCAGGTGCCTGCCCCGGCTCCAGCCGAGCCTCCTGCTGCGCCCGGTAGAGAAAATGGAGTACCGCCTCGGCCGTGCGAGCCTGCCTCGCGGCCTGATGCTCTCCCGCCTCGAACGGCGAGAAGAACGGGTGGCCCAGGCCGGACGGCTTCTAGATTCGGTCAGCTACAAGGGCGTTCTGGACAGGGGCTTCGCTCTGGTCACGGACGATGAAGGCAGGGTCGTCAAGACGAAAAAAGCCGCTGAAGCGGCGCCGGTCCTCAACCTCACCTTTGCCGACGGCACGGCCCGTGTCGGCTCGGGCAGGCCTGCACCCAAGCCGAGAAAGAAGACCCCGCCATCAGGTGACCAGCAGAGCCTGCTCTAGCCGAAAGCCTTGCCCACGGTGGGTGTCCGCGAGGGGTTCTTGTCGAGATATTCCGCTATCTCGACCAGGGCCTCGGAATAGGGACGGGAGTGAAGCGGGCCGAAGGTTTCTTCGGTCCGCGTCATGTCGATCAGCATAGGATAGCCGCAGAGATTGACCGTCGAGCGGGTGAGGGGAGGCCGGTCTTGCCGCCCGGTCGCCCGCCACAGCGCGTCCGCAGCGTTGGCAACCATCCATGCAGTATGCCGCGGGATCATCTTCGGCGGCGGCGCGCCGATCAGCTTGGCAAGATCCTCGGCATACTGTCGCCACGTCACGCCATAGCGGTCGCAGGCATTGAACACCCGGTGGGGAAGTTCGGCTCGCTCGGCCGCCAGCAGCAGGATATCGAGCAGGTTCTCTATATAAATGAGGCCGGCATTGCCCGAGCCGTCGCCGATGATCGCCGGCTCGCCTTTGCGGATTGTCTCGGTGAGCGCGAGGACCCACGGTCCCGATCGCGCGCCGATGACGTTCGCGGGCCTGACGATCGCGACGTCCGCGGCGCTTGTGAGCGCCGCATCCTCTTGGAGTTGCTTGGCGCGGTCGTAGCGCCCCGTCGGCTTGCCCCGCGGCGTCTCTTCCGTGACCGGCCCATTGCGCAGAGCGGTGCCGTAGGCGCAGATCGAAGAGGAGACGACGAGCCGCGCGCCGCTTGCCGCGGCAGCCCCTGCCACCAGGCGAGTGCCCTCCACCGTGACCTTTTCGTGCCGGGACCAGGGACCGTAATCACCAATGAAGGCTGCGAGGTGGAAGATCGTGTCAGCACCGGCGGCGGCCTCGGTGACGCTCTCAGCGTCCGCAATGTCCCCGGAGACGACCTCGACATCCCATTTCTTTGGAATCTTCGAGCCGGGAAGGTCGAACACCCTGACGTCATGACCTTCGCGGAGCAGGCGTTTCACGAG
This sequence comes from Parvularcula lutaonensis, assembly GCF_014651915.1. Taxonomy (GTDB): domain Bacteria; phylum Pseudomonadota; class Alphaproteobacteria; order Caulobacterales; family Parvularculaceae; genus Parvularcula; species Parvularcula lutaonensis. The sequence goes on along the minus strand of NZ_BMXU01000001.1, from coordinate 980,160 downwards.
GCGTCGACCGACAAACCCCGTTGCGCCTGTCACAAGACACCGCCCGAGCGTCCTTGTCTCCACCTACAATCCCTCGACCTCACCCTCGCGTGATCGTGTGACAGGTATTTCGCTCCGTGTCGAATAATCAACGCGTCGATTCTCCCGCATCAGGCGTTGACTTGTCCCCCGGCTATGCGGCATGGGGCGCGTTCTTATTTTCCCTCTTCTGAGAGAGACCGATGAAAGTCCGCAGCTCGATCAAATCGCTGAAGAACCGTCACCGTGACTGCCGCGTGGTGCGCCGTAAGGGCCGCATCTACGTGATCAACAAGACGCAGCGTCGCTTCAAGGCACGCCAGGGCTGAGGATTTCGGTCCTGACGGGATCGTCACTCTCTTTCCTTGACTCTGTTGGCTGGCCGTATTGGCCGGTTTACCGGCTTGGGTTAGCATCCCGGTCGTGATCACGCTGGCAGTCATTCTTTTCGCCGCCCAGGCGGCGGTGCAGGAACCTTACGGCCTTGAGCGCTGCTCGGCTGAGGACGGTCCTGAGGTGGGTGTCGGAATTCTTTGCGATCGCGCCCGGCTCGCTCTTGAAGCCCGCGAACTCTCCGTCGCTGACGAGATCTCTGAAATCGCCGCTCGCTTGGCGCCCAGCCATCCGGGTGTCTGGGTGGTCCGGGCGGAGGTGGCCCAAAACGGCCGCCGCGTGGACGAGGCCCGTCGCCATTACGAAAAGGCCGCTGAGCTCGAGCCCTCGAACCCCGCCATCCTCGTCGAAATGGGCGATTTCGAAGCCGAAGAAGGCAATGTCCGCGGCGCGGCCGTTCTCTACGAAAAGGCTGCCGAGCTGGACCCCGGTTTCCCCGGCCTTGCCGAGCGACTCGAAGCTATCGGCGACGATCCCGCGCCGAGCGAGATCTGATCAAAGAAGCGCGAACCGTCCCGGTTCGATCTCTTCTGCCGTGCCATCCGAGACATGGCCATCGAGGTGGGCCTTCACGTTGAGGCCCGCGGCAATTTTCAGGGCCGGGTTGAGCCCGACATAGATCGCCTCCACCAGCTCTTCGATGCTCCGCGCTCCGGCTTCGAGCTCACGAAGGATGGCGGCATCTCGGCCAAGCCGGTGCTCCCTGACCGCTTCGACAAAGGGCAGGGGATCCGTGATCGGGGCGCCGTGGGTCGGATAATAAACCCGGTCCCGCCGTTCGAGCAGCAGGTCGAGGCTCTTCATATAGGACCGCATGTCGCCATCGGGCGGCGCAACCACGGTCGTGGCCCAGCCCATGATGTGGTCGCCCGTGAACAGCGCGCCTTCTTCCTCGAGCACGAAGCAGAGGTGATTCGAAATGTGTCCCGGCGTGTGCAGTGCCCTGATGGTCAGTCCGGGAATCACCAGGGAATCACCATCCGACAGGAGCTCGTCAGGCTTGAAGGAATGGTCCGCGCCTTCGTCCAGTGCCGGTGGAGAATCATCAGGCGCCGAAGGGTGGGGGCCGAAGCCGAAGGTCGTCGCCCCGGTGCGTTCCTTGAGGGCGTTCGCTCCCCCGCAGTGATCCGAATGCGTATGGGTGATCATGATTTTGGTGATCGGGGAGGGTGCGGCCTGCTTGAGAAGCGCAAGATGCGCCTCGTCCAAGGGCCCTGGATCAATGGCCCAGGTCTCACCCTCTCCTTGGAGCAGATAGGTGCCGCTGCCTGTATAGGTAAAAGGCCCCGGGTTGTTCGCGATGACCCGCGTGATTCGCTCCGTCAGCCGTTCTGGCTGGCCGCGTTCGAGATCGGGCGCATGGACGAAGGGGATGCCCACGGACGAATCAGCTCTCCCGCGCGCCGCGCTCGATCAGGAGAAGCCTTGCCTGGGAAAGATCGATGCCGGCCGTACGCGCCTCTTCGATGATCTCGTCCACCAGCCGACCCTCGGCCGCCGCGGCGAAGCTCGCCAGCGCGATCACCCGCGGTCCGCCCCCGCAATAGGCAAAGACCCGGCCTTCGCCCAGCGCCTTCTGGAAGGCTGCCACGTGCTCCTCGGAGGGCAGAGAACCCGGCGTGATCGGAACATAATGGAAGGAAAGGCCCGCCTCGGCGGCTTTCTCGGCCATCACGGCAGAGCCTGCTTCAGCAGGAATTTCCTGGTCGGGCCGACCGTCGACGACAACGTCGAAGCCTGCAGCCTTGAGCTTGGGGAGATCTTCGGGAGAAATCTGGCCTGAAACGGAGACTTTTTCGTTCAGTCGCCGCATCGGTTGATCTCCTTCGATGTGAAGAATGGTCGGAGTGAGAGGATTCGAACCTCCGGCCCCTGCCTCCCGAAGACAGTGCTCTACCAGGCTGAGCTACACTCCGTAGGGAGCGGCCCATAGACCCAGGGCCGCGCGCCCGTCAATCGGTATTCGCCCGAAAAATCGACGCGACAATCCTGTGTATTTTTCATTCCAGTTTTGCATTGCATCCCTAGGCGGAGGTCGTTATTGCCTCGGTCTCCAGTTGGGGTGTCGCCAAGTGGTAAGGCAGCGGTTTTTGGTACCGCCATGCGCAGGTTCGAATCCTGCCACCCCAGCCATCCATCACGAAGGTTTAAGGTAATCCGGATAGGCGGCGGTCTTGAGAGCGCCCGCCCGATCTTCCTTATGCCCTGTTGTGATTTTCTCACGTAATGTTAAGAGCGCGATTGCGTCGTGAAGATTGCAACAGAAGCTTTCAGGCGCGATTGATCCGCGGGCGTTTTTACGTCACGCTTGATTCGCCAAAGGGCAGATCATGCTCTTTGGTGGCCGACAGGAGGGATGTTGCGTTCACGCGGTTAACCGCGGGCGTCCAATTTGTTGCCAAATGGATAGTTTGGCTTCATGGTAAGGTTCCGTCGTCGGGCGGCTGGGACTGGTGGGGTGAGGCGCCGAGGGCGCATCGGGACCCCTTCGTAGGAAAGTTTTTGGGGCGAGGCGCACCATTCGTGTCCTTGCCTGTTACCAAGATGGGTGGAGACACTTGAAGGTGAAGCACATGCACAAGAAGATTGCGCTGCTCGGCACGGCCGCCGTGGTTGCTGTGACGGCGATCGCTCCGGCTTCGGCTCAATTCCGGGAGGCTCTCGATATCAGCCGCCAGACGGCACGCGCCGGTGCGCAGTCGCAGCAGCGGATCGAGCAGCTGGACCAGCAGACCACGGAGCTCCTCACGGAGTATCGCGCTGCGTTGAAGCAATTGGACCTGCTGCAGCGGTTCAACGCCAGCCAGAGGGCTGAGATCGAGAACCAGCTCGAGCAGATCGCCGGTCTCCAGCAAGACATCGCTAACGTCGAAGGTCTCGAGCGCGCCGTCGTTCCTCTGATCGGGGACATGCTTGAACAGCTCAAGCTGATTGTTGCCGCCGACATTCCGTTCCTGAGCACTGAGCGCCAGAGGCGTCTGGAGCGACTGGAAGCGGTCATGGCCGACCCGACCCAGACGGCGGCCTCGCGTTATCGCCTGATTATTGAGGCCTACCAGATCGAGAACGAGTACGGCCGCACCATCCAGGCCTATGACGGCACGGTTGATGACAACGGGACCGAGCTCACGGTCGAGTTCCTCCGCATCGGTCGTATTGCGCTGATCTACAAGTCCGCCGACGACAGCATCCTGCGTATCTACAACAAGAAAACCCGCGAATTCGAAGACCTCGATAAGTCATTCCTTGACGATGTCCGCCTCGGCCTCCGCATGGCCAAGGAACAGACGCCTCCGGGCCTTCTGGAAGTGCCGGTGACTGCGCCGAAACCGGCGATCGAAGCCGTTTCCGATACGTCGGGCGAATAAGGTACGATAAGAGATTCATAGAGGATGATGATGTTTCAGATGCTCAAAAAGGGTCTCATTGCCGGCGCAGCCTTCGCTGCAGCGGCGACGACCACGGCCCTCGCCCAAGACACCGGCGTTTCGCTTGAAGACGTGCTGCGTGCCGCTCGCCAGGAGCAACAGCGCGCCCGTGAAGCCGACCGCCAGCGCGAGCGGGAATTCCTCGCCGAGCGTGACCGCCAGGCTGCCCGCCTCGCCGAGGTTCGTGCCCAAGTGGCTGCCGCCGAGGCCGAATCCGACCGCTTGGCCGCTGAGTTCGAGGCCAATGACGCCCGCATCAACGAGCTTACCACCGAGCTGCAGGCAGCTCAGGGCGAGTTCGGCGAGCTCTTCGGTGTCGCTCGCTCCGCCGCTGGCGATTTCGCCGCTCAGCTTGCCGATTCGGTGATCTCGGCCCAGTTCCCTGGCCGCGTTCAGCCGCTCCAGGAAATCGCCCAATCCGATACGCTTCCGTCGGAAGAGCAGCTCCGCTTCATCACTGACGTGATGTTCGAGCAGATCGTTGCGCAGTCGAACGTTGCATCCTTCGACGCGTCGGTGGTCGACGCTGGCGGTGAGACCGTGACCCGCAGGATTACCCGCATCGGTCCGTTCTCGGCTTTCGACGGCGACGGCAACTACTACGTCATGGAGAAGCTCCAGGACGGCCGTTCGCGCCTGAGCCAACTCGCCCGCAACCCGAGCACGGCCAATGCCGTGGCGAATGCCAAGGCCGTCAGCAGCTATACCGGTGATGGCTTTATTGCCGGGACGATCGACCCGTCGCTTGGCCAGCTTCTGAGCCTCGTCATCGAGACGCCGACCCTGGAGGAGCGCTTCCACTCCGGTGGCATCTTCGGTTACTTCATCACCTTCATCCTCATCGTGGGTATGGCGATCGGTATCATTCGCCTTCTGTCCCTGATGTCGGTCAAGGCCGCGGTGAAATCGCAGATGCGCCGCAAGTCGCCCTCGCGCGGCAACCCGCTTGGCCGGATCATGATGGCTTACGAGAGCAACAGGGATGCCGACACCGAGACTCTCGCGCTCAAGCTCGACGACGCCATTCTCAAGGAACTGCCGAAGCTCGATGCCGGCCTGAACCTCGTGAAGGTGCTCGCCGCCATTGCGCCGCTCGTCGGTCTTCTCGGTACCGTCGTGGGTATGATCCAGACCTTCCAGCAGATCACGCTGTTCGGCACGGGTGACCCGCAGATCATGGCCGGCGGTATCTCGCTCGCGCTGATCACGACGGCGATGGGCCTGATCGCTGCGATCCCGCTCCTGCTGATCCATGCCTTCGCGGCTGGCACTGCCAAGTCGGTGGCGTCGATCCTCGAAGAGCAGGCTGCAGGCATGATCGCGGAACACGCTGAGGCGCGCCATTAAGCGCGCCTTGGCAACCTCGGGAGGTTGTCTGTTATGGCAGAAATTTTCCTGAACCCGTTCGAAGCGATCCGGGCCTTCCTGCTCGCTGGCGGAAATGTTCTCCTCGTGATCATGATCGTCACATTCATCATGTGGGCTCTGATCGTCGAGCGGATCATCTTCTTCGCTACCGGACTGGGTGCTCTCCAGAAGCGCGTGGAGCGTCAGTGGGCTTCCCGCCCTGAGCGGCACTCATGGTACGCCCATGCGATCCGGGAGAAGCTGATCTCGGAGGTCGATGTCGAATCGCGCGCGAACTTTGGGGTGATCAAGGGCCTTGTGGCGGTTTCACCGCTGCTGGGCCTCCTCGGGACCGTCACAGGCATGATCGAGGTGTTCGACGTGATGGCCGTGACCGGTTCGTCCAACGCCCGCCTCATGGCTGGCGGCATCAGTAAGGCGACGATCCCGACCATGGCCGGTCTCGTCGCATCGCTGTCGGGGATCATCGCGATGAACTTTCTCGAACGTCAGCAGAAGCGCGCCGTCTCTAACGTGTCGAGCCGCCTGGCCTTGGAGGACTAAGAGATGCGCCATCGCGTCAAACACGGGCAGGGTGATGCTTCCGATGTGAACATCACGCCTCTGCTCGACATCGTCTTCATCATGCTGATCTTTTTCATCGTGACGGCGACGTTCGTATACGAGGACGGCATCGCGCCGAACCTGCCGACCCCTAGCCCTGAAGACGAGAACGACTCGATTCCGCCGCCCTCGCTTCTCCTGACGGTTCAGGCCGACGGCTTCGTTCTGGTGGATGACATCAGGATCGTCGATCCCCGGTCGGTGGAGCCGGTCGTCGAGGAGTTCCTGGCGAAAGAGCCGAAAGGCGTCGTCATCATCTCTGCCGCTGGCGACAGCGAGACGGGAGTGATGGTCACGACCCTTGACGAGGCTCGGCAGGCAGCAGGTCAGGATCGCTACGACCGGATCATCCTGGCCCCGCAGTCCAAGGGCTAGAAAACAAGGCGGGGCCGGTTGATCCGGCCCTCGCCACCGAAATCGAGGCGCTCCGGCGCCACAGTGAGAACCAAGAACTGGGTGCACACCATGTCGAGACGTGGACTGCAAAGCGCGACGGAAGAGGAAGAGGACGTCAACATCACGCCTCTGCTCGATATCGTCTTCATCATGCTGATCTTCTTCATCGTCACTTCGACCTTCATCAAGGAACCGGGTGTCGAAGTTGTCCGGCCCGTCGCGGTGACGCAGGTCGAGCAAAACCCTGCCGTGCTCATCGCGATCACGGAGAACGACGAGATCTACATCAACAAGGAGCGCGTCGAGCTCTCGGAGGTCCGCTACAAGGTGGAGGAACTCCGTCGCGAGACACCGAAGGGCAACGCCGTCGTTCAGGCTGACCAGGGCGCCAAGTCGGAATTGACCCTCGATGTCCTGCAGCAGGTGAAGGACGCCGGGATTGCGGACGTCGCCCTGTCGACGGTCGCTGAGTAACAAGTTTGAATCGGCCGGGCGCTGGCGCGTCTCGAGTCGAATGGAGGAAGACAAATGGGTGGCCTCATCCGCACCGTGATCGGTGTTCCTGTCGCCGGTGTTGTCGTGCTTGGTCTCTTCCTGCTGATGTGGGCGCAGATCCGACCGAAGGACGTCCCGCTCGAGGAAGACAAGGAACCGATCAAGATCACCATCACGAACCAGATCGAAGATTCCGAGCTCGTGAACCAGCGTCGCTTCGAGCGGCCGAAGCTCGACGCTCCGCCCCCGCCTCCGCCGGCGATCGAGCGCCAGAACTTTGAACCCCAGGTCGATGGCGTCCGCGCCGCCGCGCCTGATTTCGGTGCCGACGTCGATATCGGGTCCGGTTTCAACCCAGACCGGGACGCCCAGCCGCTCGTCCGGGTCAATCCGACGGGGTTCGAGCGCTGCATCGACAGTGATGTGGGCGAGGAACGTGTGCGTCTGCGTTTCGACGTCGATCCGAACGGCAACGTCGTGAACGTCCAGGTCCTCGATTCCACCGACCGCTGCTACGACCGTTACGCCGTTCGTGCGGCCCAGCGCTGGAAGTACCAGCCGAAGGTCCTGAAGGGCGAACAGGTCCCACGTCGCGGCGTGGAAACGACCATCGTCTTCTCGATTGGTGCGGAGTGATCGCCATGAGCATGAATGAACGCATGACCAAGCTTCGCAAACCGGCCTCTGCGTTTCTCGCTGTCCTGATGACGGCGGGGATGGTCCTTCCCATCGATTCTGCGTTCGCCCAGAACCGCAGTCAGGAAGAGGAAGACCGGCGCCGTTCGCGCCAGACCCTGACGGAGCGTTCGGGCCGGGCGCTTGCCGAGGCGATTAACCTCATCAACGAGGAACCGCCGAAAACCCAGGAAGCGCTGAATACGGTGAACGCGCTGTTGCAGCGCAACCTGCCGCCTTATGACCGGGCGACAGCGCTCGAAGTGCGGGGCCAGCTCTATTTCCAGCTCGACAATCTGGATGCCGCCCTGCGTGACTTCGTGGAAGTCCTGAATCTCGACGTCCTGCCCTCCGACCGGCAGCGCCAGATCCGCCGGAACGTCGCGCAGCTGTACTACACGCAGGAACGCTACGATGAGGCGATCCGCTTCATGGAGCAGTATATCCGCGAAGCAGGCGCCGAGGCCGAAGCGAATGATTACTTCATCCTTGCCGCCGCCTATGTGCAGAACAACCAGTTCTCGCAGGCTCGTGGCCCGGCGGAGACCGCCGTTCGCCTCGACCAGCAGTCCGGCAATCGGAACAAGCAGTTCTACGACCTGCTGAACCTCATCTACAACGAGCTCAATCTCGAGGCCGAGCGCGGCCGTCTTCTCGAGACCATGGTCGAGTACTTCCCCGGCGAGGCCAGCTACTGGGAACAACTTGCTGGTGCGTATTCGCAGGCCAATCGCCGCGCCGATGCCCTCGCTGCTCTTGAGGTCGCCTACAAAGCTGGCCTGATCGACGAGGAAGACAAGATTGTCGCCCTCGCGCAGTACTACTACGACCAGAACAACCCGTTCCGCGGCGCCCAGCTTCTCGAAGCAGAGATGAACGCGGGCAACGTCAAACGCGACCTTTCCAATCTCGAACTGCTGGCCCAACTCTGGGCCGCGGCGCGTGAGCAGGAAAAGGCTATCGCGATCCTGAATGAAGCGGCTCCGAAGCGTTCGGACGGTCGTCTCTACTACCAGCTTGGCCAGAGCTATCTTGCTGACGAGAACTACGATCGTGCGATCTCGAACCTTCGTCAGGCCTTGCGGCGTGGCGGTCTCGACGACCGCGAAGTGGGCAATGCCTACGTCCTCCTCGGCACGGCCCTGTTCCAGAAGGACAGCGACAGCCGGGAAGGGCGACAAGCTGCGCGGGCTGAATTCGTCCGTGCCCGGGACTATCCGAGCGCAGCGCGCACGGCCAACTCGTGGATCGAGTATATCGACACCATCGAGACGACCCTCAAACGCCAGGCCGAGGTCGAATTCAGCCAGGCTGTCGAGCGCCAGCGCCGTCAGATCGATCGGTGCAAGACGATCCTCGATGTCATCGAGCTCGGTGGCCAGACCGAGGTGCCCGAAGAGCAGCTCGCCGCCTGCCGTGAACTGGTCGCCAAGGTCGAGGCTGGTGCCACCCCCGAAAGCCTCGTTCGCGAAGCACGGGGCGAAGCTGAAGGCACCGAGGGTGACGACACCGCTTCGGAAGAAGAAGCTGGCTAAGGCTCCCTTGACCGACACAAAGAAAGGCCGCGCCCCCAGCGCGGCCTTTTTTGTCCTTTGCGCCCCCTGCAGAAAGACGAGCGCGTCGATGCGTTCGGTCGGCAGCAGCCCGCGGGATAGAGGCAGGCTTTGACGGCCTATCCGAAGAGATCAACAAGCGCCGGCCAGCCGGCGAACTGCTCACCGTCTCCCGGTGGTCCACACTGCCGATGCGGCAAGACCGACGATCTGAAAGCGATCAGGAAGGCTTTGCCAACCTGGCTAGCATAGCCTTCTCGCGCATCCCTCAAGCTGCTCGGACCATCATCCTAACCCCGGTTTGCGAACCGCCGCTAACATGGTTGGGCGTCGGGTTGGTGATCGGGATGCGCGTCCTTGACCGCAGGCATAGCGGTGAGGGCTTCTTCGACTTGAAGCAATTTGGGGAAATGCTGCACGTTCGCGCCGAAACGGCGTCCGGCGTAGAGCTGGGGAAGCAGGTAGCAGTCGGGCACGGATGGCTGTGCGCCGAGGAGGAAGGGGCCCTGCCAGCCTGTCCGTTCGAGTTCTTTTTCGAGCGCCTCAAAGCCCACATCAATCCAGTGCGCTGCCCAGGCGAAAGCGGTTTCCTTGTCGTGACCGAGAGGGTCCTGGAGATATTTCAGGATCCGGAGGTTCTGGACCGGATGGATGTCACACCCGATGATCGCCGCAAGCTGGCGAGCCCTGGCTCGGCGAAGTGGATCCTCCGGCAGGAGCTTCGGGCCCGGCAGGGTCTCGTCGAGATATTCGATGATTGCCGGGCTCTGCGTGAGGATCGTTCCATCGTCGAGTTCGAGGGCAGGAACGAGTCCTTGCGGGTTCTTGGCACGAAAGGCCTCGCTGTGGTGTTCTCCTGCCAGCAGGTTCACCGGCTCCTGCTCGATCGTCGCGCCCTTCAGCGCGAGAGCGATCCTGACGCGGTAGGACGTGCCTGAACGCCAATAGCCATAGAGTTTCATCGCTCCACCTCACTGTTATCGGTGCCGCACAGGGTTTGGCATTGGCGGGCTTGGGCGATATGGGACCGGCAAACAAGGGAGTGCGCGGAATGAAGCTCGCATCACTGAAAAGTGGCCGTGACGGCAAACTGGTCGTCGTCTCGAAAGACCTTAGCCGTTATGCCGTCGCCGAGGATATCGCACCGACGCTGCAGGCTGCTCTGGACGACTGGTCAGCGACAAAGCCCCGGCTTGAAGAGCTGAGCGCGATGCTCGAGCGGGGGGATGTGGCCTCCGAGAAGTTCGAGGCCGAAAAGTTCCATTCACCTCTTCCCCGTGCGTATCAGTGGGCAGACGGCTCGGCCTATATCAACCATGTGGAGCTGGTCCGGAAGGCGCGTGGGGCCGAGGTTCCGGAAAGCTTCTATTCCGACCCGCTGATGTATCAGGGGGGGACGGATTTCCTTGCGCCCACGGAGGACATTCCCCTTGGTGATGAGAGCTGGGGTCTCGACCTTGAAGGAGAGATCGCCGTCATCACCGGCGACGTGAAGCGCGGGGTCAGTCCGGAAGAAGCGGAGCGGGAGATCCGCCTCGTCATGCTGGTCAATGATGTCAGTGCACGGGGCCTGATTCCAGGCGAGCTCGCCAAGGGGTTCGGCTTTTTCCAGTCGAAGCCGCCAACAGCGTTCTCCCCTGTTGCCGTGACACCGGACGAGCTCGGTGATGCATGGGACGGCAGGAAATTGAGCGGCATCCTGAAGATCGACGTGAATGGCGAACCGTTCGGCCGTGCCGATGCCGGAAAAGAAATGACTTTCGGCTTCGACCAGCTGGTGGCCCATGCTGCGCGAACGCGACCGCTTGGTGCCGGAACGATCATCGGTTCAGGGACGGTTTCGAACAAGCTCGATGGCGGGCCGGGCAAACCGGTCTCCGAAGGCGGTGCCGGCTATAGCTGCATCGCGGAAATCCGGATGATCGAGACGATCAATGACGGCGAGCCGAAGACATCCTTCCTGAAGGACGGCGATCGGGTGAAGATCTGGATGGAGGACGACGAGGGCCGTTCGATCTTCGGGGCCATCGACCAGAAGGTCGTGAAGGACTGAGTCGCCGGGCGCACGCTTTTCCATCTGGGTCATTCTGGGCGAGGCGAGGCTCCTGGGAGCCAGACGGGGCACTGTTTGGCTCCCGGGCTCGCTCTTCGAGCGCCCCGGGACGGCAGGCAGCAGGTTCGTCCGTCCGTAAGCGGTTTTGGTTTTCGTCTGTCCTATCGCTTCGCTGTTTGAGGACAACGGACGCTAGGGCTCGCTTCTAGTTTAATTTGTATGCGGGCCTTTTGCGCCCGCTCCCGGTGTTTTTCTGCGAGGGGCCCACAGAGCACTTCAAGCCCTCGTCCCCGTGCCACGGTTGTCATCCGTAGCGACGAGGAACACCGGCCGCTGCCAAACCGTGACGAATCCGGATTGTCCTGACTAGCAGCAGGGACGGACAGGATACGCTGGCTGGAGCGGGCGGGGATAAGTCGTTCCAGCCACGCTCCCCACGGTCGATGCGTGGGAAGTGCCCGATGGGCTGTCACCCCGGTGCGCTTGCACGGCGGGCCCGGGATGACGAGTGGTGAGGGCTAGCCGATCTCGGGTGCAGGGCCGCCTTCGGCGATCCAGGCGTCGATGCGTTGTTCGAGGATCGGAAGCGGGGCGCCGCCGCCGCGCAGCACGTGGTAGTGGAAAGCGCCGACATCGAAGTCTTCACCGAGAGCCTCTTCGGCCTTGGCGCGAAGTTCCTGAATTTTTAGCATACCGATCTTGTACGCCAGGGCCTGGCCCGGCCAGACGGAATAGCGCTCGATCTCGGTGGCCACGCCGCCCGGGTTCATGCCGGCGTTGTCGACCATGTAGTCGATGGCCTCTTCGCGGCTCCACCGTTTCTCATGCATCCCGGTATCGACGACAAGGCGGACAGCGCGGAAGAGCTCGTCGCGCAGGCGTCCGATATTGCCGTAAGGATCGTCATCATAAAGACCGATTTCTTCGGCAAAGCTTTCCGAGTAGAGGGCCCATCCCTCGACGAAGCCATTGCTCGATGCCGCATTGCGGATGGCAAGCTTGGTGTCCTTGTCATCGACGGCGAGGGCGAGCTGGAAGTGGTGGCCGGGCACAGCCTCGTGATAGGTGAGGGTCGGCAGGGAGAATTTTTCCTGCGCCGCTGTATCCCGAAGGTTGATGTAGTAGACGCCGGGGCGCGATCCATCCTCCGCAGGCGAATTGTAGTATCCGCCCGGAGCCCCGTCCTCCGCATAGGCAGGCACCGGTCGCACCTCGAAGCCGATCGACGGCGTGACGAGGAAATAGTCGTCCATGACCTCTTCAGCCTCGGAGGCGAGTTCGCGGACATAGGCGAGGAGCTCTTCCTTGCCTTCGGGCGTGTTTGGGAAGATCTGGGCCGGGTCGGTGGCAAGGGCGGCGAGGCGGCTGCGGATGTCGCCTTCGGTCATGCCGATCTCTTCGAACAGGGCCTCCATTTCGTTATGGATCCGTGCGACTTCTCGCTTGCCGAGCTGGTGGACTTCGTCCGGGGAGAGATCGGTTTCGCCGTTGATCTTGACGAGCTGGGCGTAAAGTTCGGATCCGCGTGGGATGTCCCAGATACCGGCGTCGTGGGTGGCGTCATCCTGATACTGACGGAGGGTGGAAAGAAGCGCCTCATATGCAGGATAGACCGACGTCTCCACGGCACCGATCGCGCGTTGGATGACTTCGTCCTTGTCCGGTATCTCAATGTCCTCGATCGCGGTTTCGAGATGAGAGACGAGGGGGTTCTCGGATGGGTCCATGGCAATGAAGCGGGCAGCGTTCGCGATGGCGCCGTCGATGGCATAGTCCGGCGGCAGGACACCGGCGGCAGCATTGGCCTCGAAGATCTCGATCTCGCCCTGGAACTGATCGTAGAACAGGTCGAGGCGATCGATATAAGCTTCGACATCATCTTCCGTGAACAGAGCATGACCGCCAGTCATGAACTGGGGCAGGTCGATGTGGATGCCCCCGATCTGGGTGATGTTGTACGGCGAAAGGTAGTTGTCTGGGTCGAGGAAATAGCCTGCCTCGTCGGCAATGGCGTAGGCGCGCTCGATGGCGTCGGCACCTGCAAGCAGGATGGCGAGGCCTTCGCGGTTCTTCGGCGAAAGGGTCGCTGGATCGATCGCCCGCAGCCTGTCGAGATACTCTTTCTCGATGGCGCGACGCTCGCTTAGCCCGGCGATACCCGGCGTTTCAAAGCGGTCCTTGTAGCGCCCGCCGGCCACGTCCTCGGGCAGGTTGGCGTAGCTCGCCCGTCGCGGATTGGCGCGAAGCGATGCCGTGGTGGCTTCATCGACGAGGCGCTCGAAGGCCTCGTCCGCAGTCTCCTCCACCTGCTCGGGCGCAGCGCCGGTCTCCATCTGTTTCGGAGCGGGCTCTGCCGCGGGGGTCTCGGTTTCGCCGCAGGCGGCAAGGAGGGCGAGGCTGGCTGCGCCGCAGAGAAGGGCGCGCGGAAGGTTGAGCTCGAACATTGGATGCTCCCCGGAAAAGACGTCGCCATGGTGTGACCGCCTGCGTGCAGTTTCGCAAGGTTGACGCGCTGGCTGTTCTCTTTTTGTCCGGTGGGGCGTTGATTGTGACAAAGCAAACACCCATCTGCGTTCCAGCGTTGCCGTCAGGGACGCTGCGTTCCAACGATGCTCAGACGAGGTCGACATGCAATTCGAAAACTTCACTGACCGCGCTCGCGGTCTCATCCAGGCCGCCCAGACGATTGCCGTCCGGGAGAGCCACCAACAGATTACCCCGCACCACCTCCTCAAGGCCCTGCTCGACGACAGCGAGGGGCTTGCTTCCAACCTCATCCGCAAAGCCGGCGGCGACCCCGCGATTGCCCTGCAATTGTCGGAGCAGGCGCTGGCCAAGCTGCCCCAGGTCGAGGGACAGGCTGCGCAGACCTACCTCGCGCAGGACACTGCCAAGGTTCTGGCGCTGGCCGAGGAGATCGCCAAGAAGGCGGGCGACAGCTTCGTCACTGCCGAGCGGCTGCTCGTGGCCCTCGGGATAGAGGGCAGCGCGAAGGATGCGCTGGCGAAAGCGAAGGCTTCGCCCCAGGCGCTGAACGCGGCGATCAATGACATCCGCAAGGGCCGTACGGCCGATAGTGCGAGTGCTGAGCAAGCCTATGACGCGCTGAAGCGCTACGCGACCGACCTCACTGCGCGGGCGAAGGAGGGCAAGCTCGACCCGATCATCGGTCGCGACGAAGAGATCCGCCGGACGATGCAGATCCTGTCGCGCCGCACCAAGAACAATCCCGTGCTGATCGGCGAGCCGGGCGTTGGCAAGACGGCGATCGCCGAGGGCCTGGCCCTGCGCATCGTTGACGGCGATGTCCCTGAAAGCCTCAAGGACAAGCGCCTTCTATCGCTCGACATGGGCGCTCTGATCGCAGGTGCGAAGTATCGCGGTGAGTTCGAGGAACGGCTGAAAGCCGTGCTGTCCGAGGTGCAGGCAGCCGATGGCTCGATCATCCTGTTCATCGACGAGATGCACACGCTGATCGGTGCCGGGAAGACCGACGGCGCGATGGATGCATCGAACCTGCTCAAGCCTGCGCTGGCGCGGGGTGAACTGCACTGTATCGGTGCGACGACGCTCGATGAGTATCGCAAGCACGTCGAAAAGGATGCAGCTCTGGCGCGGCGGTTCCAGGCCGTGTTCGTCAGCGAGCCGACGGTCGAGGACACGGTGTCGATCCTCCGTGGCCTGAAGGAAAAGTACGAGCTGCACCACGGGGTGCGGATCTCCGACAGCGCGATCGTGGCTGCGTCGACCCTCTCCAACCGCTACATCACGGACCGGTTCCTGCCGGACAAGGCGATCGACCTCGTGGACGAGGCGGCGTCGCGGCTCCGCATGGCCGTCGATTCGAAGCCTGAAGAGCTCGACAATCTCGACCGCCAGATCATCCAGATGAAGATCGAGCGGGAAGCGCTTCTCAAGGAAGACGACGAAGCGTCCAAGGACCGCCTGAAGACGCTCGAGGCCGAACTCGCCGACATGGAAGAGCGCTCGCGCGATCTCACGAACCGCTGGGAGGCGGAGCGGCAGGCGCTGGCGTCCGCAACGGAACTGAAGGAGCAGCTCGACCGGATGCGGGCAGAGCTTGCCGATGCGGAACGCACGGGCGACCTCGCGCGGGCATCGGAGCTGAAATATGGCCGCATCCCGCAGGTCGAGAAGCAGCTCGAAGAAGCCCAGAGCCACGATCCGGGCGATCTCGTCCAGGAAGTCGTGGACGCGGAGGCCGTGGCCCAGGTCGTCAGCAAGTGGACCGGTATCCCGGTCGACAAGATGCTCGAAGGCGAGCGTGAAAAGCTCCTCAAGATGGAAGACGCCCTGCACAAGCGCGTCGTTGGCCAGGACGAAGCGGTCACCGCGGTGTCCTCCGCCGTGCGCCGGGCGCGGGCGGGCCTTCAGGACCCGAACCGTCCCCTGGGCAGCTTCCTGTTCCTCGGCCCGACGGGTGTCGGCAAGACCGAGCTGACCAAGGCGCTGGCAGCGTTCCTCTTCGACGACGACACCGCGATCCAGCGGATCGACATGTCGGAGTATATGGAGAAGCACGCGGTGAGCCGTCTGGTCGGTGCGCCTCCGGGCTATGTGGGCTATGAAGAAGGCGGCGTGCTGACGGAGGCTGTCCGCAGGCGTCCCTACCAGGTGGTCCTGTTCGACGAAGTCGAAAAGGCGCACCCGGATGTCTTCAACATCCTGCTGCAGGTCTTGGACGAGGGCCGTTTGACCGACAGCCAGGGCCATGTGGTCGATTTCCGCAACACGCTGATCATCCTGACCTCGAACCTCGGTGCGGAGTTCATGGCGGGTCTGGCCGAAGACGCGGATGTCGAGGCGGTGCGCCCGCAGGTAATGGATGCCGTCCGCGCGGCGTTCCGGCCCGAGTTCCTCAACAGGCTCGACGAGATCATCCTCTTCTCGCGCCTCAAGCGGGACCAGATGGGCGCGATCGTGGATATCCAGATCGCCCGGCTGGAAAAGCTGCTCGCCGAGCGGAAAATCACCATCAAGCTCGAGGACTCGGCACGCGAATGGCTGGCCGAGGCGGGTTACGATCCGGCGTTCGGCGCACGTCCCTTGAAACGTGTCGTCCAGAAGGCCGTGCAGGACCCGCTCGCCGAGCTGATTCTCGAGGGGACCGTCAAGGACGGGAGCGAGCTGAAGCTCGGTGCCGACGATGACGGGCTGACCCTTAACGGCGTGCCGTTGAAATCGCGGGAAGCGTTCAAGCTGGGCGCCGCCTCTGGCCCGATGGCTGCTCCTGAAAGCCAGATGATCAACTAACACAACTTCGATGCGGTGGTCGTAGCCTGCGGCCACCGCTTTTTTTACAGCGAATGCAGAATCTTGATGTCTCGCCAGTCTTCCGGCGACACCTGAACTGCTAACCAATCCGCAGCTGAAAGTTTCCCATGATACCAAGCCCTGAAGGGCTGATGTCTTGAAATGGGATTCTGTCTGTTAAGTCTTGTCGATCGTTTCTTTTTTCCGTGGCAGGACTTTCTTCACCTCTTGATGACGGGGCCTTAACGGCCATCGGCTATTGCTCTCGGAACGGCCGGAGGGGGTCCGGCCATGAGGAGAGAGCTATGACCAAAAAGACTTGGAGCGCTCGCGCCTCGATTCCGGCTGTTTTTGCAGCGGTTTTCCTGGGATCGGTGGGCTCGAGTGTCGCATTTGCAGAGGAGCCTGCCGTTATCAAAGCGGTGCCGCCGGAATATCCGCGTGCGGCTGAACGCCGCGAGATGGAAGGTGCCGTCATCGTCAGCATCGACGTCGATGGTTCCGGCAAGGTCAGCAACGTGACAGTGCTTTCGGCCGAGCCGGCCGGCATCTTCGACAGTGCCGCCGTTGCTGCGGTGAAGCGCTGGAAGTTCGAAGCCGGTAAGCCGACGACGGGCATCAAGAAGAAAATCGCCTTCCAGATGCAAGGCTGATCCAACAACCAACAAGGCAAGGCAGGGCTGGGGAACATGCATCGTTTTACAACGATCCGTACACGTCTACTTAGCGGACTTACAGCGTCCGCGCTACTGCAGCTGGTGGCGCTCGCGATCGCGATCGTCGCCCTGTTCTCGACGTCGGATGCTGTCCGTCAGGTCAGTATGCAGAAGCTTCCCCAAGCCAGCCTGGCCAACGAACTTGCCGCCGAATCCGAAAGGATGGCGGACGATGTCGGCAGCCTGATCTCTGCCGACAGCGACACCGTTCGCGAGGAAAGCTACGCGGCCTTCAAGCAGCGCTTCGAAGAGTCCGCCGACGTTGTTGGCCGTCTCGAAATGGGTGTCGCGAGCGAGGAACAGCTCAAGAGCCTCGAAGAAGCCCGGATCGCCCTGCTGAGCGCCGCCCGCTCCGTGAACGAAGCCCAGGCAAGCTACCTTTCTGCGCGGGCCCATCAGGAGGAACTCCGCGCCGAAGCGTCGCGCCTGCGGGCCGAGCTCGCCGACGCGATCGAGGTCGCCATTGACGGTGCCGATGAAGCCGACGTCGAGACGCTGCTCCGCCTTGCTCTTGCGGTGAACTCTGTCGCTGTTCTTTATGCGGACGTGACGGGAGCCAACTCACCGGACGCCGTTGACCGCCTCGAATCCGAATATTCAACCTTTGCGGACGATATCCGCATCAACCTCGCCATCCTGCAAAACGCCGCCACGCCGGCCGTACGCGACCTCAGCGAGCGCTTCCTGGGCATTGGCTCCGGGGACGAAGGCCTGTTCGCCGTCCGCCGCGAGGAGCTGAACGCTGCCAGTGAAGCGCGTTCGGCCCGCCGCCTGGCCGAGGCGGCCGTGATCCGCCAGAACGAAGCCATCCAGGGCGTCGTCCGTGACATCTCCGTGGCTGCTGAAACAGCCGCGCAAGAGACCCTGCGAAGCGTCGAAGCCAACAGCTGGATCCTTTCCGCGATTGCCGTTCTCAGCCTCGGCATGGCGACGTGGCTCGGCTATTTCTACGTGCACAGAGGGATCCTGCGCCGCATGGACGACCTGTCCGGCGTCATGGGCAAGGTGGCTGAAGGTGACCTGTCGCAGAAGCCGCGTGGCCTGAAGATCCAGGACGAGATCGGCACCATGGCGCGCGCGCTGGAGGTCTTCCGCGAGAATGCGATCAAGGCCGAGCAGCTCAATAAGGAGATGCTGGCCGCACAGGAAGAAAAGCTCGAAGCCGAACGCCGCGAACGCGAGGCCGCCGAGAAGCGCCGCATCGCCGAGGCGAAGGCCGAGAAAGAGCGCCGCGAGGCCGAAGAAAAGGCGCGCCTCGAACGCGAAGCTGCCGCCGAGCGCGAACGTCAGCTGAAGGAAGAAGCTGCCCGGAAAGAAATGGAGCAGCGCGAGCGCCAACGCCAGCGTGAAGCCGAAGCCGAGCGCAAGCGCCTCGAGGAAGAGAAGCGCCTGCTGGCCGAGAAGGCGGCTGCTGAAGAGGAAGCCCGCAAGGAGCGCGAAGCCGCTGCGGAACGCCAGCGCCAGGAAGAAGAAAAGCGCCGCCAGGAAAAACTCGCCGCCGAAGAGCGGGAGCGCAAGCTCCGCGAAGAGGCCGCCGAGAAGGAGCGCATCGCCGAGAAGAAGCGCCAGGAGGCCGAAGCCAAGGCCCTGCGCGAGAAGGCCGAAGAGGAGAAACGCCGCCTCGAAGAGCGCGCGGAAGCCGAGCGCCGTGCCCAGGAAGAGCGCGAAGCCGCTGCCGAGCGCCAACGCCAGGCAGAGATCGAAGCGCAGGAGCGCCTGGAAGCAGAACGCCGCGCCATGATCCAGAAGCTCGGCTCGTCGATTGGCGAAGTGGTCCGTGCTGCCCAGGCGGGCGACTTCACCAAGGAAGTCGAAGCCGACTTCGAGGACGAAGAGCTCAACGAGCTGGCTGCGAACCTCAACAAGCTGGTCAGCACCGTGAAGGGTGGCCTCGAAGAGACGATCTTCGTGCTGAAGGCCCTGCAAGACAGTGACCTGACCAAGCGTATCGAGGGCGACTATGAAGGTAGCTTCGCGGACCTCCGCGACGGCGTGAACTTCTCCGCAGACGGATTGGCTAACGTGCTGACCAACCTGCGCAAGACCTCCGCCCGTGTCGGCACGTCGCTCAGCGAGCTGATGCAGGGCGTGGACGAGCTGTCGGCACAGACCTCGACCCAGGCAGCGACGCTCGAGGAGACTTCGGCGTCCCTCCAGAGCTTCACCACCACCGTGGAGAGCACGGCCAAGCGGACCGCCGAGATGCGCGACAATGCCCGTGCAACCCAGACGAAAGCCGAAGAGGGCGGGCGCGTCATGGAAGAGGCCACGGAGGCTATGGATCGCGTCGCCAAGTCGTCGAAGAAGGTCACGGAGATCACGAGCGTGATCGAATCGATCGCCTTCCAGACGAACCTTCTGGCCCTCAACGCTTCGGTCGAAGCGGCGCGGGCAGGGGAGGCCGGCAAGGGCTTTGCCGTCGTCGCGGCAGAGGTCCGGAACCTCGCCCAGTCCACGGCGAATGCCTCGAAAGAGATCGGCCAGCTGATCGGTCAGTCCAATGAGGAAATCAAGGGCGGCGTGACCCTGGTGTCGAAAGCTGCCGAGGACCTCAAGGCGATCGTCGAGGAAGTGGCCCAGAACGTCGATCTCATCGACGAGATTTCTCAGGCCACGGACAGCCAGAACCTCACCCTGCGCGAGATCAATGCGGCGATGTCGGACCTCGATCGCCTGACGCAGGGCAATAACACCCTTGTCGACCGGAACAACCACGCAATCACCGAGGCGAAACACGAATTCGACCACCTCGACCGCGTCGTTGCCGCCTTCAAGCTGGAAGGCTCGGTCACGACCAAGGTCTACACTGCACAGGACGCCGCTGCGTAACACGCGGCGTCCCGGGAGGGGGCAGAGCCCGGCCAGCTTCGCGCTGGCCGGGCTTTACTCTTTTTCGGCCCACTGCAGGCGGATCGTTCCCTTCTGAGCCGGTGTTCCTACCTTTCAGGCAGTCATGTTCTGAAAGGAGGAAGCCATGCTGATACCCGGGAAGCACGTGCCCGAGCTTGAGCTCTCGATGCTCGGCGCGGACAATTGGCGGCTTGCCAACGCCGCTTCGGAGAACTTCACGCTCCTGGTCTTCTATCGCGGCTATCACTGCCCGATCTGCAAGAGCCAGCTTCAGGAGCTGAAGCAGCACCTCGGGCGGTTCGAGGAGCTGGGGGTGAGCCCTTTCGCGGTCTCTATGGACAGCCAGGAGCGCGCGCAGAAGACGTTCGAGGAATGGGAAATCCGCGGCGTGCCGCTGCTGTTCGACCTGACCCGCGAGCAGGCGAAGGACTGGGGCCTTTACCTGTCCAAGGGGTTCCAGGAAAGCGAGCCGGAGATCTTCTCGGAGCCTGCGATGTTCCTTGTGCGTCCTTCTGGCGAGCTTTACGCGGCATACTACCAAAGCGTTCCCTTCGCGCGGCCGAAATTCGAGGACCTCGCCGAAGGCATCGAGTACATTCTCAAGAAAGACTACCCGACCCGTGGAACGGAGACCGAGCAATGATCGTGACGACGACGGACAATGTGCCGGGCCGGGAGACGGCCCAGCATCTCGATATCGTGGCCGGGGAAGCGATCCTCGGTGTCAATGTGTTCAGGGACCTCTTTGCAGGGGTCCGGGACATCATCGGCGGGCGCTCCGGCGGCTACCAGAAAGCGCTCCGCGAGGCGCGGAACCATGCGATGCGGGACATGGAAGCCGAAGCAGTTGCGCTGGGCGCAGATGCGGTGATCGGCGTCGATATCGACTACGAGGCCGTGGACACGCAGAAAGGCAGCATGCTGATGGTGAGTTGCAACGGGACGGCGGTGAAGCTGCGGTAGGTTCGATGCCTATCCTGATTTCGGAAAGCGTGTCAGCGCTTCCCCGGAAGCACGGCCAGACCTTCATTCGAGGCGCGCCTCGCTGAACGGCAGGCCGTAGGTCCCGGATATCTGCTTCGCAGATTCCGGGATGACGGTTTCGGGATGCGCTGAGCACGTGATTGCACCGCGCCACGGCCTCCGCTAGCCCTTCGGCGCAGCAGAACAGGAGGCCAGACCATGACCCATCTCGCGCTTATCTTCCCCGGACAGGGCAGCCAGAAAGTCGGCATGGGCAAGGACCTTGCCGAGAATTTTGCGGTGGCAAAGCAGGTCTTCGAGGAGGTCGATGAGGCGCTGTCGCAGAAGCTCTCGCAGCTGATGTTCGAGGGCGACCAGTCCGAGCTGACGATGACGGCCAATGCGCAGCCCGCGCTGATGGCCTGCTCCGTCGCAGCGTTCCGCGTGCTGAAGGAAGAGGCGGGGCTGTCGCTCGATCACGTTGTCGGGCTCGCCGGTCACTCGCTGGGCGAATATTCGGCTCATGCCTGCGCTGGCAGCTTCGACCTGACGACCACGGCGAAGCTCCTGCGCATCCGCGGCAATGCCATGCAGTCGGCCATGCCGCTGGGGCAGGGGGCGATGGCGGCGATCCTCGGGCTTTCGATCGAAGAGCTGGAGAAGGTCGCGAAGGAAGCCGGCGTCGAGATCGCCAATGACAACTGTCCGGGACAGGTCGTGATCTCCGGCCCGACGGAGGCCATCGACAGGGCCTGCGCCGCGGCGAAAGATGCTGGCGCCAAACGCGCGCTGAAGCTCGACGTCTCCGCGGCCTTCCACTCGAAAGGAATGTTGCCGGCGCAGGAGAAGATGGCGGAGGCCCTGGCCGAAGCCGCGATCAACGCGCCGCAGCGGCCGGTGGTGGCGAATATCGACGCCTCGCTTGTCACCGAGCCCGACGAGGTGCGCCGGACCCTGACCGAGCAGGTCTCCGGCCGCGTTCGCTGGCAGGACTGTGTCCGGAAGCTCGAGGCGGAAGGCGCCACGACCTTTGTCGAGCTCGGGGCAGGCAAGGTGCTGTCCGGCCTCGTGAAAAAGATCGCAGGCGACGTGCAGATCGCGAATTTCGGCGAGACCGAAGAACTGGACGCGGTGAAGGCCCTGCTCGGCAACTGAAAAAGAAAAGGGTTGTTGGCCTTTAGCCCGAAGTGTTGACCTCGTTTCAACCCGGCGCCGCCTAGCCTGCCTGAGGCAGGGCAGGACAACGCGACGTGTTGAAGGCGGCAATCGAAGACCTCGAGCGCTTTTTGCGCATCGATCGCAGGATGAAGCCGTGGGACGTGATGCGCGCCCGCGGCGTTTATCTCTACGCCCTGCTGACCTGCAGCCTTCAGGTCCTGAACCTCTTCGGCATGACCCGGACCTATGGCGGCTGGGTGATCGACCACTGGGCAGCCGTGATCGCGATCTCGGTCCATCTCGCCACGATGCTGCTGCTACGCTGGACCAAGAATTTCATTCTCTTCGTGGCGATTTACTCGGGGGTTTCCCTCGTCGCTTTGTGGATGTCGTCCCTTAGTGCGGGGATCCATACGTCGCTCCTCCCGGCAATCGTCCTTGGCCCGATGATGGCAGCGTTCGTCTGTGGATGGCGGACAGCGACCGTGATCGGAATCGGCGCGATTGCCTTCGTCACATATCAGTACACGAACTCTCTCAGCCTTCTGGGCGCAGAGGCTGGTTGGACGGTGGAGCGAACGGAGCAACGCTACTTCCAGGCGGTGTTCTCGATCATCATGGGGACAGCGATGAGTGCGGCGCTGAGCGCGACGTGCCACAATGCCTTCATGCGCGCCGAGCGAGCGAGGGTCCGGGCGGAGAAATCCGCGCGAGCGAAGAACGACTTCCTCGCCGTGATGAGCCACGAGCTGCGAACACCGATGAACGGCGTCCTTGGGCTGACCGAAGCCGTCCTGTCCGAAGGACCGGGCCCGGTGAACGACCGGCAGAGAACGTTGCTCGGCTCCGTGCGGGGATCGGGCGAGCATCTGCTGGCCCTCCTCAACGACCTTCTCGACCTGTCGAAGATTGAAGCGGGGAAGATCAAGCTCGATCCGCGGCCCTTCCACCTGCCGACGCTGCTCGATGCAGTGAAGGAAACCTATGCCGAGACGGCGGTGGCCAAGGGGATCGCGCTCGAACTCGAGGTCTCGGATGCGGTTCCCGAATGGGTCCTGGGCGACGACCAGCGGGTGCGGCAGGTCCTGAACAACCTTGTCTCCAACGGCGTCAAATTTACCGAGGAGGGCGGCGTCCGCCTTGTCGCGGAAGATGGCGAGGACGACGCAATCGTCTTTACCGTGACCGATACCGGCAAGGGCATTCCCGAGGCGACGCGGAGCATCATCTTCGAGCCCTTCGAACAGGGCGACCGGGGAACGACGCGGCGCTTCGGCGGAACCGGGCTCGGCCTGTCGATCTGTCGCCAGCTGTGTGTTCTCATGGGCGGGTCCATCGAGCTGGTGCGGTCCGAACCCGGAGAGACCGTGTTCATGGTGACGCTTCCGCTTCCTCACGCGGCGAAGCCCGAGGCCGACCGCACGGGTTCGGGCCTGCTTGCCGGCGGGCTAGAGGGGCTGCGGGTCCTGGTGGCCGAGGACAATGCGGTCAACCGGCTGGTGCTGGGGGAGTTCCTGACCGCGTGGCATGCCAAGCCCGTCTTCGCCGTCGACGGGGTCGAAGCCCTCGAACTCCTCGACACCGCGGATTTCGACGTCGTCCTCGTGGACCGGCAGATGCCGCGCCTCGACGGCGAGGGCGTCGTCGAACAGATCCGGGCACGGAAGGATGAAAAGGCGCTGGTCCCGATCATCGCCGTGACGGCGGATGCGATGGAAGCTGACAGGTTCGCGATGCTCGCCAAGGGCGCCGACGGCTTCGTGTCGAAACCCCTCAAGCCCGAAACCCTCAAGCGGGAGATCGCTCTTGTCTATTACGACGAGCAGGCGAGGGAGCGGGGGCGCGGGGAGCTGCTCGGGTGACAGTGGGTGACAGTGGGTGACAGCCGCTGCGGCAGGGCCTAACCCTCCGTGCATGTTTGACCTGACATCCAAAACCGCTCTCATCACCGGTGCCACGGGCGGCATCGGCGAATCGATCGCCCGCACGCTGCACGGCCAGGGCGCGACCGTCGCGATCTCCGGCCGCAACGAAAGCAAGCTCGAGGCGCTGGCCTCCGACCTTGGCGAGCGGGTGCATATCCTGCCTGCGGACCTTTCGGACCTTGGCGCCTGCGACGAGCTGCCGAAGCGCGCGCAGGACGCGATGGGCGGCCTCGAAATCCTCGTCGCCAATGCCGGGATCACGCGGGACAACCTGATGATGCGGATGAAGCCCGAGGACTTCGATGAAGTGCTGAAGGTGAACCTCACGGCCACCTGGCATCTCGCCAAGGCCTGCCTGCGCGGGATGATGAAGGCGAAAAAGGGCCGGATCATCGGGATCACGTCGATCGTCGGCGTGACCGGCAATCCGGGCCAGACGAACTACGCCGCCTCCAAGGCCGGGATGATCGGCATGATGAAGTCCCTCGCAGCGGAAGTGGCGAGCCGGAACATCACCGCGAACTGCATCGCGCCGGGCTTCATCGCGACGGCGATGACCGAAGCCCTGACCGACGACCAGAAGGCGGCGATCAACAACAACATCCCCGCCGCCCGCATGGGCACGCCAGAGGAGATCGCGGCTGCGGCGGCGTATCTGGCCTCTGACGAGGCAGCATACGTGACCGGCCACACCCTGCACGTGAATGGCGGCATGGCGATGATCTGATGATGCCAAGGTGCAGGAGGAGTGGGTCACTCCTCCTGTTCCGGCAGTGTTCCTGGCGTCCCTTGCAGTTCTGAACAGCGCGTGAGGGGTGTGAACTTCGGGTGGGCGTCGTCGTTTTCCTGTCACTATGCAGGACCAACAGAACGCCAACCCCGAGAACCCGGGCGCCTCGCCCTCTGCCGATGCGATCAAGCCGGAGGAGGTGACGAGCATCTCCGACCTGCCGGAATACCTGGCCGACCGCTTCGCCGATTACTGGGACAGCGCGCTGGCGCTGACGCCGAAGCTGATCGTCGTCGCGGTGATCCTGCTCATCACCTGGATGGTGGCGCGGGGCGTCAGGCTGCTGGTCGGTTGGCTGTCGCGCCGGGCCGATACCCGGCCCTCGTTGAGGGACCTGTTCAAGACGCTGTCGGGGGTCGTCGTGTGGCTGTTCGGCGGCTTCGCCGCGCTGACGGTGCTCTTTCCCTCGATCAATGCCGGCTCGATCGTCGCTGGCCTTGGCGTCGGCGGTATCGTGATCGGCATCGCGTTCCAAGACATCTTCAAGAACTTCATGGCCGGTGTCCTGATCCTTGCCCGCAAGACCATGGCGATCGGGGACTACATCCAGAGCGAAAGTGTCGAGGGAAGGATCGAGCACATCACCCTGCGCGATACCTATCTGAGACGGGTCGATGGCGAGCTGGTGCTCGTCCCCAACGCCCATCTCTTTGAAAACCCGGTGCGAGTGTGGACCGACCCCGATTATCGCCGCTACGATATCGTCGTCGGGGTGGGCTATGACGAAGACGTCGCCCAGTGCCGTGAAGTCATCCAGAAAGCGATGGATGGCCTCGATTTCGGCAGCTCGAAGAAGCCTCAGGTCTTCGCCGCGGAATTCGGTGCCAGCTCGATCAACTTCAATGTCCGCTGGTGGGCCGAGCCCGAGCCCCTCGACATGCACAAGAGCCGGGACCAGGTCGTGCAGGCAATCAAGGAGGCGCTGGACGACGCCGGAATCGAGATCCCGTTCCCTTACAGGACGCTCACCTTCAAGGAGCCGTTGCCGATTCGGGGGCAATCAGCCAATGATGATGACGGCGAAAGCCACGGCATGGCCGCGGAATAACCGCATTTTCCATGGAAGCGCCGCCTTGCGCGGCATTTTTGCTTCCCTTACAGCGCGAAAATCATCAAACGCCTCTCTGGACCAAAAGAGAGACGAACAAGGAGTTTCCAATGTCGGACGATATCCAGGCACGCGTTCAGAAGATCACCGTCGAGCACCTCGATGTGGACGCGTCCAAAGTTGAGCCGAAGGCCAGCTTCATCGACGACCTCGGCGCGGACAGCCTCGACATCGTCGAGCTGGTCATGGCGTTCGAAGAAGAATTCGACATCGAGATCCCCGACGACGCCGCTGAAACCATTCAGACCGTTGGCGACGCGATCAACTTCATCAAAGAACGCCAGAGCTAAGCCTCCGGCCCGGCGCGGGTAGGCCGGTGCCGCGCCCTTGGGTTATAGGGTTCCTACGGACCGGCCCCGGGCGTGGTGAGGAGGCCTGATTATGTTGAGACGCGTCGTTGTGACCGGGATGGGCCTGGTCACCCCTCTGGGCAGCGGAACTCGCGAGAAGCCCTGGCAGCAACCTTGGGAAGCGCTGATTTCCGGCGCTTCCGGCGCCCGCCGCATCGATGACAAGTTCGATGTCTCCGATTTGGCCTGCCAGATCGGAGCCCCCGTCCCCCGCGAAGGCGAGGGTGCGTTCAATCCCGACGACTTCGTGCCGCCGAAAGAGCAGCGCCGGGTCGAGGACTTCATCATCTATGGCATGGCCGCTGCCGAGATGGCGCTGGCCGATTCCGGGCTGCCCCTCGATACGGATGAACAGCAGGAGCGTACAGGCGTTCTCGTCGGCTCCGGCATCGGCGGCCTCGAAGGCATTGCCGAAACCACCCAATTGCTGAACGAGAAGGGGCCGCGCCGGGTCTCGCCGTTCTTCATTCCGGCCTGCCTCATCAATCTCGCCTCGGGCCAGATCTCGATCAAATACGGCCTCAAGGGCCCCAACCATTCGGTGGTCACAGCCTGCGCCACCGGCGTGCACGCCATCGGTGACGCGGCGCGCCTGATCGCGCTCGGCGATGCCGACGCGATGGTCGCGGGCGGCGCCGAGGCGGCGATCTGCCGGATCGGCTATGCGGGCTTCCTCGCCTGCAAGGCACTGACGACGAGCTTCAACGACAATCCGACGGCTGCTTCGCGGCCTTACGACAAGGACCGTGACGGTTTCCTGATGGGCGAGGGCGCGGGCGTCGTGATCCTAGAGGAGTACGAACAGGCGAAGGCCCGCGGCGCGCAGATCTATGGCGAAGTGATCGGCTACGGCTTGTCCGGCGATGCCTATCACATCACCGCCCCGGCCGAAGACGGCAATGGCGGCTATCGCGCCATGGAAGCGGCGATGAAGCGGGCTGGCGTCAGCCCGTCCGAGATTGGCTACGTCAATGCCCATGGCACCTCGACGCCGTTGGGCGACGAAGCCGAATTGCGGGCCGTCGAGCGCCTGTTCGGCGATGCCGCCCAAGGCCTCGTCATGTCCTCGACCAAGTCGTCGGTGGGGCACCTCCTGGGTGCGGCGGGGGCGATCGAGGCGATCTACTCCCTGCTTGCGATGAAGCACGGTGTCGCTCCAGCCACGCTGAACCTCGACAACCCCTCTGTGGAAACGCCGATCAACCTTGCGCCCAAGACGCCGGTGGAGAAGACCATCGATTGCGTGCTATCCAATTCCTTCGGATTTGGGGGCACCAATGCGTCGATCATCATGCGCAAGGTCTGACATCATGCGGGACAGCCGCGGCTTCGTTCGGGTTCTGGTGCTGCTGGCGCTGGCGATTCTGGCCGGTGTCGCCTTCGTGGCCTTCGAGGCGACAAGGCGGGTGCAGGCTCCGGGACCCCTGGACGAGGAAGTCGTGGTCTGGATCGAGCGGGGCGACGGGCTGAAGACGGTCGAGAGCAAGCTGATCCGCGCGGGCGTCCTCGAAGGCCCGCAACTCTTCTATTACTACGGTCGCGGAACCGGCCTCGCGGAAAACCTGCGCGCCGGCGAGTTCGTGATCCCGCCAGGCGCGTCGATCAAGGAGGTCGCAGAGATCCTGCGCGAGGGCGAGCCATTGTTGCGCTTCGTGACCGTCCCCGAGGGGCGGACCGTGCAGCAGGCGTTTCGGATCATCGAAGAAGCGCCGGTCCTCGAGGGACCGATCACCCTCGACGTGGCGGAGGGCGACCTCCTGCCGGAGACCTATGCCTACCAGCGCGGCGAGACCCGCGATGCCCTGGTCAAGAGGATGGTCGATGCGCATCGGGAGCTTCTCGACGAGCTCTGGCCCCAGCGCGCGCCGGGCCTGCCGATCAAGACCAAGGAGGAGGCGGTGATCCTCGCCTCGATCGTCGAGAAGGAAACCGCTCTGGCCGAAGAGCGTCCGCGGGTGGCCGCAGTGTTTATCAACCGGCTGAAGCGCGGCATGCGCCTGCAGTCGGATCCGACGATCATCTATGGCATCACCGGCGGCGAGCCGTTGGGCCGGGGCATCCGCCGGTCCGAACTCGATAACGCCGACAATCCGTACAACACCTATCGCCGCGGTGGCCTGCCGCCGACGCCGATCGCCAATCCGGGCCGGGCCTCTCTGGCCGCGGTGCTCAATCCTGCCGACACGAACGATCTGTACTTCGTGGCCGACGGGACAGGGGGGCACGTCTTCGCCGCGACCCTGCGCGAACACAACGCCAATGTCGCGCGCTGGCGTGCCATCGAGCGCGCGCGGCAGAACGGACAATGACCAAGGCGGAGACCTCCGGCCTGCAGTCGATGACGGGCTATGGCGCATCCGAGGGCGAAGCGGGCTCGATCAAGTGGCGCTGGGAGCTGCGCACGGTCAACGGGCGCGGACTTGATGCCAAGTTCAGGCTCCCTCCGGGTGCGGAGGCTCTCGAGCCCGACATCCGCAGCGCGCTGCGGGTTCTTCACCGGGGCACAGTGAATATCAGCCTGAAGCTCGACCGTGCCGAGGCGGCTTCGGCCCTCGTCATCGACGAGGAAGCGCTTGCGGCGGCGGCGAAGGCCATCGGCCGGGTGCAGGAGGTCATCACCTGCGACCCGCCGCGGCCCGAAGCAGTCCTCCAGATGCGCGGCGTGCTGACGACTCCGGCGACGGATAACGGCCTCACACCCAAGGAACTCGCATCGCTCAAGGGCGGGTTTGAAGAGGCGCTCGCGGCCCTTCTCGCTTCGCGCAGGGCGGAAGGCGACCGCGTGCGCAAGCTTCTCGAAGAACGCTGCGCGGAGATGGCCAGGAACATCGCCGCAATCCGCGAGAAGACCGCGACAACTCGTGAACAGATTGCTGAGCGGCTCAAGGCCCAGCTCGGCGAGCTGCTGGCTGACCAGGTGGCACCGGAACGGCTGGCGCAGGAAGCAGCGATGCTCGCCATTCGCGCTGATGTCACCGAGGAGCTCGACAGGCTCGACGTGCACACGGCGTCCTTCCGTGAGTTGCTGAAATCCGACGGGGCAGCCGGGCGGCGCCTCGAATTCCTCACCCAGGAGCTGATGCGCGAAGCCTCGACGCTGACCGCGAAACTCCATACGGCGCACCTCAAGAATGATGGCCTCGACATGAAAGAGCTGATCGACGGCCTCCGCGAGCAGGTGCTGAACATCGCATGAGCAATCCCAAACCCATCGAACGCCGCGGCCTTCTCCTGGTCGTCTCGAGCCCTTCGGGCGCAGGCAAGACGACGCTGTCAAAAAGGCTGCTCGGCTCAGATCCGAACATCACCCTGTCCGTGTCCGCCACGACGCGGCCGATGCGGCCTGGCGAGATCGACGGCAAGGACTACCATTTTCTCTCGGTGGAGGAATTCCGCCGCCGGGAGCAGGAAGGACAGTTCCTCGAAAGCGCCGAGGTCTTCGGCAATTTCTACGGCACGCCGAAGGAGCACGTCTTCAACATGCTGGAGGAGGGGACCGACATCCTTTTCGACATCGACTGGCAGGGGAAGCAGCAGCTCGACGAGCGGGCGGGTGGCGATGTCGTCTCGGTTTTCATCCTGCCGCCGTCACGCGCGGCGCTGGAGGAGCGGTTGCGGAAACGGGCGCAGGACTCCGACGAGGTGGTGGCCCAACGCATGGCGATGGCAGACAGCGAGATCAGCCACTATGCCGAGTATGACTACGTTATCGTCAATGACGACATCGACAAGGCCGATACCCAGCTGCGCGCCATCCTGATGGCCGAGCGGCTGAAACGACGCCGCCAGACCGGCCTGCGGGCATTTGTCGATCATGTGATCAAGCCCCACGACTGATCGCTGCACAAATCCCGCAAGTGAAGACAGGGTGTTAACCGCTCTGCGCTACACCGGGGGCATGACTGACCAGGCCATCGATTTTGATCACCTCGACCGCTACGTCGCTGGCGACGCGGCGCTTCGAGACGAAGTTCTGACCATCTTCGAGGGTCAGGTTGCTCGCTGCCTCCGGCTTCTGGACGTCGACGGCCCGAACGAGGAGTGGCGCTCGATCGCCCACGCACTCAAGGGTGCTTCGCGCGGGATTGGCGCATGGGAAGTCGGCGCCGTCTGCGAGCAGGCGGAAAAGCTGAGCGGCACGCCGGACGATGTTCGCGAGGCGCGTATCGCGCTCAAGCAGCAGATCCAGGCCTGCGTCGAAACCGCCCTCGTCGAGATCAAGCGCCTGCGCCGGACCTGATCGTCGCATCCCCCGAAAAGCAGCATTCTGCCGCGAATCCGTTGGAATCGCTTTTCCTCGGACGGGATTCGGGCCTATCGTTCCGCTCAAGGGAGTGTGAGCGATGCCAACACCCGGTGCGCCCGGCGTGGATCTCGAAAGCCTTCGGGAGCTCATCAATGTCCGCTTGGCCCAGCTGGTCCCCGAGGGGGCCGCTTCTGGGCCTGCCGTTGCGGCACGGCACAGCCTCCTCGCACCCGGAAAACGCCTGCGGGCGATCATCACGCTGAGCGCGGCACGGTCGCTCGGCGGGAAGATAGAGGATGCTCTCGACGCCGCCTGTGCGATCGAGATGATCCACACATCTAGCCTCGTTTTCGATGACCTTCCGGCGATGGATGACGCGGATTTGCGCCGTGGCGTGCCAACGGCTCATGCGATGTTCGGTCAGGATATCGCGATCCTCGCGGGCATTGGTCTCATCAACGGGGCCTATGAGGTGGTGGCGAATTCGAGGGCGATGGATGCCGAGCGGCGTCTGGAGGTCCTCAGGGTCATCACCCGCGCGGTGGGCTGGCAGGGGCTTGTCCATGGCCAGGCGCTGGACCTTTCCTCGGGCGAGAACACGGCAAGCCTCGATGCCATCCACGAAGGCAAGACCGGCGTCCTGTTCATCGCGGCGGCCGAATGCGGCGGGATCGCTGCTCCCGGGTCCACGGATGATGACCGGCGTGCTTTGCGGTCCTATGGCAGGGCGCTGGGCTTTGCCTATCAGGCCTATGATGACGTGCTCGACCAAGTGGCCTGCGAAGAGACAGCCGGGAAGACGACCGGCAAGGATAGCGGCAAGTCGACTGCCGTGCTGGGGAGGCGCGCGAGTATCGAAAGCGCAACGGCGCTTGCGAACCGCCATCTCGATACAGCCGTGAAGGCTGTCGGTGAGGACACGCCGCTGGCCACGCTGGCGGAGTTCATCCGCAGCTATTTCGCCACGACGATCGCTGCCTAGAGCGAGCCGGCAGCGCGGCGCGCTTCTTTCAATTCACGGAGTTTGACACGCAGCTTTTGCGGATCGGGCGCGAGCACGAAACCGAAGCTGACCGCGCCTTCCTTGCAGGTGGTCGCGTGGTGGAGCTTGTGCGCCTGGACGAGGCGCTTCCAGTAGCCCTTCTTGGGCACCCATTTGTAAGGGAAGCGCTGGTGCACCAAGCCGTCATGGACGAAGCTGTAAACCAGTCCGTAGACGGTAATCCCAGCCGCGACGTACCAGAGCGGCGGGAACCATAACCAGCCGATGACGAACAGGGCCATCGCGAAGCTGCCGAAGACGACTGCGAAGAGGTCGTTCTTCTCGAACAGGTTGTCGTGCGGTTCATGGTGGTCGGCGTGCCAACTCCAGCCCCAACCGTGCATGATGTATTTATGCGCCCACCAGGCCCAGCCTTCCATCAGGACGGCGGTGCCGAGGACGAGGGCGATCTTTTGCCAGAGTTCGAGGGTCACGCTGTCACCTCCTTTGTCTGGCCGCGGCGTTGCGGCAGTCTCCACCACGGCTCATGCGGGTAGAGGTGGTGCTCGTGATGATAGCCGAAATGATAGCAGGTGAGGAGGCTGGTGAGCCAGCCATAGCCGCTGCTGCGGGTGCGGTGGTGATCGGCGAAGCTGTCACCCTCGTGCCGGTGCGGGCGGTAGGTGCCGAAATAGAAGAGTTGCACGGCGCTTCCCAAGGCGGGAATGCCATAGAAAAGCACGAGGTTGACTATCGAGGCGTCGAAGACGAGCCAATAGACGAGGACCACTGCGTTCACGAAGAGGAGCGGGCGCCAGCCGAAATGGCGGAGGAAGAACTCCCTGAACCACGGCACGAAGGCACGGGGATGATCGGCGGAGAAATCAGGATCCGCGGCGGTGCCGGGTGCTGCATGGTGCCTGTTGTGGTTGTCTTCGAGGCGGTCGAAATCAAAGCCAGCGTAGAGCGTCGTCACGATCCAGCCGATGGTCCGATTGATGCGCGGCCGACCCGGTGCGAGGCTGCCATGGATGGCGTCGTGGCTGATGATGAAGAGGCCGACGGAGAGCCAGCAAAGACTGAGAACCATCACGGGGATGAGCCATCCGCTCTCCGGGCCGATCTCGAAGACATGGACAGCGTAGACGTGCAGCGTCAGCCAGGCCAAGGTGACGAGGCCCGCCAGGGTCAGGCCGATGACCCCCTGCCGTTGCATCTCTTTTGCTGTCACGAAGGCAAGCCCTTGAGCATGGGGCGCTTCCATAGGTCTGCGCGCGGAGGAAGCTGGCGGAAGAAGAGAGACTTCGAGCCTGCACCCTGGAGGCAGCCAAGGCCCGCAAGGGCGAGCTTGCGGCGGGCCGAGGTTCGGGCGCGCTCCTTCCACGCTTCCGGCCCCTTGGCGCGGATGACCCGGCCGATATCGCGGTAGACGCCGCGGGCAGCGGCGACGGCGAAGCCTGCGCGGATGGGGAGCTTCCTGACGCCGGGTCCTGACGAGACATAGTACTTGTCCGCTTCGTCCAAGAGGCGGATGGCGACGTTCCAGACCGCTTCGCGGTTGCGTTCGTCGAGGACATGGCGCGGTTCGGGTTGCACGCCTGCCTCTTCGAGCCAGTCGCCGGGGAGGTACACCCTGCCAATCGCCGCATCGTCGATCACGTCGCGGGCGATGTTGGTGAGCTGGAAGGCGATGCCCAAGTCGGAGGCGCGATCGAGAGTGTTGTCGTCAGAGGGGTCGATGCCCATGACGATCGCCATCATGACGCCGACGACGCCGGCCACGTGGTAGCTGTAGCGCAGCGTGTCTTCGAGGGTGTCGTAGCTGTGCTGGGCGACGTCCATCTGGAAGCCGCGCAGGAGGTCGTCCGCATGCTGACGCGGCATACCCGTTTCTTGGACAACTTGCTGGAAGGCTTCGAACTGCCAGGTCTTGGGATCTTCGCCACGATAGACCTTGTCGGTTTCCGCTTCGAGGAAGGCGAGGTCTTCGGCGTCGGGGTGGCCCTCGCGGCCTGCAGCCACGGTTTCGCCGAAGCCGAGATTCTGGCCGTCGATGACGTCGTCACAGTAACGGCACCAGGCGTAGAGCATGTGCGCGTGCTTCTTCATCCGTGGACGGAAGAGAAGCGAAGCGAGGGCGAAGCTCTTCGAGCCCTCGGCGATGGCGTCTGCTGAACGTTTGGCGAGGGTGCCGTCCATCAATTCTTACTCCGCAGCCATCGCCTTGTAGCGCTCGGCCATGCCGAAGTCTTCGGCCATCAGCTTTGCCGTGGCCTTGGCCGAGCCGACGACGCCGGGGATGCCTGCGCCCGGGTGGGTGCCTGCGCCGGCGAAGTAGAGGTTCGGGATCTCGTCGTCGCGGTTGTGGGTCCGGAAGAAGGCGGACTGGGTCAGCACGGGCTCGAGGCTGAAGGCCGAGCCGTGGTGGGCGACGAGGTCGTCCTTGAAGCTCTGCGGCGTGATGAAGTGATCGGCAACGATGTGCTTGTTCAGGTCCGGCAGGTAGTGCTTCTCGAGGTAGTCGTAGATCTTCTGCTTGTATTTCGGTCCTTCTACGGACCAGTCGATCGGTGCCTTGCCGAGGTGCGGAACCGGGGAGAGGACGTACCAGGTGTCGTGCCCCTCCGGCGCCATGCCGGGATCGGTGGCCGTCGGCCTGTGGAGGTAGAGGGAGAAATCGTCAGGCAGGTTCGGGCCTGAGAAGATTTCCGCGATAAGCTCCTTGTACCGAGGGCCGAAGCAGATCGTGTGGTGGCGGACGTCTTCGTATTTCTGGTCGGTCGCGAAATAGGCGACGAAGAGCGACATGGAGAAGCGCTTGCTTTTCATCGCCGGGCCCATCTTGCGGCCGCGCGGGGTCTTGCCGAGAAGCTTGTCGTAGGTGTGGACAATGTCGGCGTTGGAGGCGACGCAGTCGAAATCCTGCTCGAAACCGCTCTTGGTGCGGACGGTCTTGAGCTTGCCGCCGACCTCGGTGATCTCCTCCACCGGGTCGCCGATGATGGTCTTGCCGCCAAGGTCCTCGAACAGCTTGCCGAAGGCACGGACGAGGGCGCCCGTGCCGCCGCGCGGGAACCAGACACCCCATTTGCGCTCGAGCGCGTGGATCAGGGCATAGACGGCGCTGGTCTTGTGCGGGTCGCCGCCGACGAGAAGGGTGTGGAAGCTGAATGCCTGGCGCAGCTTGTCGTCCTTGATGAAGTCCTTGACCCGTCCGGCCACGGAGCGTTGTGCCTGCAGCGTTGCAAGGGCGGGGGCCTGCTTGATCATCGACCAGAAGTTCAGGAACGGGACATGGCCGAGCTTGAGATAGCCGTGTTCGAAGAGGGCTTCGGAATACTTGTAGAACTTGTGGTAGCCCTCGACGTCCTGTGGGCTGAGACGCTCGATCTCCTTGACCAGTTTTTCCGTGTCCTGAAAATAGTCAAAGATTTCGCCGTCTTCCCAGGCGAGTCGGTACATCGGCTCGACGGGGAGCAGCTCCACGTAATCCGATAGCTTCCGACCGGAGAGAGCGAAGACTTCCTCGAGGCAGGAGGGGTCGGTGATGACCGTCGGACCGCCGTCGAAGAAGAACTGGTCCTTCTCATAGACATAGGCACGGCCGCCGAGCTTGTCGCGCGCCTCGATCAGGGTGGTCTGGAAACCCATCGACTGAAGGCGGCAGGCGAGGGTGAGCCCACCAAAGCCCGCGCCGACGACGCAGGCCGCCGGTTTCGAGCCGTCATTCGCAGGCTGTGTCAGCTCACTCATCGGGTCCATTCTGACCGCTTCGCTCATGCCCTGTTCGTCCCTTCATGCCACGCCGTTGGCGCATGCGTTAGGCCCGGTATCCGGCGCGGGCACATCCCCGAGAGGTTACGCCCGACACCGCCGGGCGTCGACCTTTGGAACCAAAATCGCGCAATTCATGACAGCCGCAAGGGTACTTCTGGGCGCGGGACAAGATGGCGCGGGAGTCTGGAACAAAAAAGCCCGCTGCGGGAGGCAGCGGGCCTTGGGTCCTGGATCGACCTTCGGCCGTCCAGGATAACCTGGCAGGCTCAGAGAGCTTCCTGCAGTTTCGGAAGCGCTTCGAAGAGGTCCGCCACGAGGCCATAGTCCGCGACCTGGAAGATCGGGGCTTCTTCGTCCTTGTTGATGGCGACGATGACCTTGGAGTCCGTCATGCCGGCGAGGTGCTGGATCGCACCCGAGATGCCCACGGCGATGTAGAGCTCCGGCGCGACGACCTTGCCGGTCTGGCCGACCTGGTAATCGTTCGGCACGTAACCGGCGTCGACCGCGGCACGGGACGCACCGACGGCGGCGTTGAGCTTGTCAGCGAGCGGGAAGATATACTTCTCGAACGCTTCGGCCGAGCCGAGGGCGCGACCGCCGGAAATGACGATCTTGGCGCTGGCAAGGTCCGGACGGTCGGACTTGGTCAGTTCTTCGGAGACGAATTCCGAGACTTCCGGGAAAGGACCACCTTCGATCTTCTCGATGGGGGCAGAACCGTCCATCCCCACGGCCTCGAAGGCCGTCGGCTGGACCGTGATGACCTTCTTGGGGTCGGACGACTGGACCGTCGCCAGCGCGTTGCCCGCATAGATCGGACGCACGAAGGTGTCAGGGCTCTCAACGCCCGTGATGGCCGAGATCTGCATCACGTCGAGCTTGGCAGCGACGCGCGGCATGAAGTTACGGCCGTCGGTGCTGGTCGAGCTGAGGATGTAGTCGTAGTCATCCGCCAAGCGCACGATGAGTTCGGTCATCGGCTCGGCAAGGCGTTTCGCATAGTGCGGATCGTCAGCGTGCAGAACCTTGCGCACGCCGGAGATCTTCGACGCCGCTTCAGCGACAGCGCCAGCGTTCTCGCCCGCAACGAGGACGTCGATGTCGCCGCCGATCTTCTGGGCCGCGCCGACGACCTTCAGGGTCGCGTCGTTCAGTTCTTCGTTGTTGTGGTCAGCGATAACGAGAATGGCCATGGCTTAGAGGACCCCCGCTTCGTTCTTCAGTTTGTCGACGAGCTCTTCGACACTCTCGACCTTGATGCCAGCCTTGCGCTTCGGCGGTTCGGTGACCTTGAGCTTCTTGAGGCGCGGGGTCAGGTCGATGCCGAAGTCGGCCGCGGCCTTCTTGTCGAGCGGCTTCTTCTTCGCCTTCATGATGTTCGGCAGGGAAGCGTAGCGCGGCTCGTTCAGGCGAAGGTCGGTGGTGACAACCGCAGGAAGGTTCAACGCAACGGTCTGCAGACCGCCGTCGATTTCACGGGTGACGAGCAGCTTGTCGCCTTCCTTCTTCACTTCCGAAGCGAAGGTGCCCTGCGGCCAGTCGAGCAGCGCGGCGAGCATCTGGCCTGTCTGGTTGCGATCATCATCGATGGCCTGCTTGCCCATGATGACGAGACCCGGTTGCTCTTCCTCGCAGATTTTCTTGAGGATCTTGGCAACAGCTAGGCTTTCGACCTCTTGGTCGGTGGTGACGAGAATGCCGCGGTCCGCGCCCATGGCGAGTGCCTGACGGATCTGGTCCTGGGCCTTTTCGGGGCCGATCGAGACGACGACGATTTCGTCGGCGATGCCGGCCTCTTTCAGGCGAACGGCTTCTTCGACGGCAATCTCGTCGAAGGGGTTCATCGACATCTTGACGTTGGCGAGGTCGACGTCGGTCTGATCCGGTTTCACGCGGACCTTCACGTTATAGTCGACCACCCTTTTGACAGGGACGAGCACCTTCATGGGCGTCACTCCTTACGCTTGGGGTTTCTATGGTTGGGCCGGGGTCTAGGCGGTGTCAGCGCCCGACGCAACGCGACGAAGGGCTGCTCGGCAGTGTGTGATTAGCGACCCTCGAGATAGGGCATCGGATCGACCCTTTCGACGCCGGGCATGTTCTCGGCAAGGAGTTCGAGGAAGTGCTTGTGGCCTGCGCCGTAGACAACGACCACGCGGTCGCCTGGCTCGGTTACGTCGAGAAGCTTCGAGAAGATCTTGGCGTTGCGCATCATGTAATAGGCGTAGAGCTCGGCGGCTGGCTGGCTCTCGCCTTGGTCGTAGCGGAGCATGTCGTAATAGAGGTCCGCCGAGCTGAGGAGGCCGCGATTGGTCTCCGCGAGGGCTTCGCCGATGGTCATCTCTTCGAAGGAGGCCATGGTCGCTTCGATGCGGGTCTCCATCTCGGCGAGCGTCGCCTGCAGGGCCTCGGCCTCGCCGGTCTCTGCCATGTGGGCCATCAGCTTGCCGAAGGGGAAATAGTCGGGCTCGCCCGCGCCGGGCTGTTCGTCGATGCCGTAGACTTCGTCATGGCCCATGCGGCGGGCAAGGCGGTAGCCGATCTGCAGCTCCTCAGTGGGGTTTGCCAGCAGCATGTCCGGACTGAACCGGGAATAGCCGTCATCGATGAAGCCCGGCTCATCGGTGCTCTCCTCGACGGCGACTACGGTGGGTGCGAAGCGCTCGAGGCGGTCGATGAGGGCCTCCAACTCTGCCTGCCGCTCAGCGGTCAGGACGTCCGGGCCATCGACGTCGATGACGTTGCTGTCGGTCGACTGCATGTGCCAGCTGCCGATTACCATCACCTCGATCGGGGCCTCGTGGGGGCCTTCTCCATGCCCGGTGGAGGCGCAGGCTGTGAGAAGAGCGGCGGAGAGGCCGGGGAGGCCGAGGCGACGGATCATGGAAGACTTCCCTGCTGACGATGACAGGCAGGTAAGGTCAGGGCCGTCGCCTTGTAAGAGTGTGCGGGATTATTCGCCTGACGCGCCGCCGGGGACCCAAAGGACTTCGCCGCCCTTGTCCCGGCTCGCCTTGCGCGCGGCGACGAAGAGGAGGTCCGACAGGCGGTTGAGGAAGGTGGGCACCGGCTCGGAAACCTTGCCCTCGGGCTCGCCAAGCTCCTTCAGTGCCCAGACCGAGCGCTCGGCGCGGCGCGCGATGGCGCGGGCGAGGTGGAGGGCGGGGGCGCCGCCTGGCCCTGATGGCAAGACGAAGCTTTCGAGCGGCGGAAGCTTGTCGTTGATCTCGTCGATCATCTCTTCGAGTTTCTGGATCCGGCCGGGGGCGAGGCGAAGCTCGCCCTTCTGGGTCTCGGGGGTTGCGAGGTCCGCGCCGAGGTCGAAGAGGTCGTTCTGGATGGCCAGCAGCATGCCGCGCAACGCGTCACCGAGGTCGGCCTGCATGGCAACGCCAATGGCGGCGTTCAGCTCGTCCACGTCGCCGATGGCGGCGATGCGCGGGTGATGCTTGGAAAGGCGGTAACTGCCGACAATGCCGGTGTCGCCGCCATCGCCGGTGCGGGTGTAGATCTTGTTCAGGGTGACCATGGCAAGCTTCTAGGCCGTGCCCCTGAGAAACGCCACCGCGTCAGTTCGACAGGCAGGCCACCGCTGTCGTATCGCCGGTGCACTCATAGACCCTCACCCAGTCCACCAGCATCTGGCTCGGTGCAACGTCCGGGGCGACGCCGCCATCATTGACGCTTTCGGGCCAGTTGCCGCCGATGGCGAGGTTCATGATGAGGTAGAAGGGCGCATCGAAGGGTGCGTTCGGATTTCCGGCGCCCGCCGGATGATCCGTGTACCATTCGAAATTCCTGACGGTGAAATGCAGCACGTCGTCGACGAAGAACTGCATGATCCCTTCGGCCCATTCGACGGAGTAGACGTGGTAGCCATCAGCAGGATTGACCTCGCCTGGGAGAGGGGTCTTCTCGTCCACGAACTGGTTGTTCGGCCATTCGCTGCCGAAATGGATCGCGGAGGAGGTGCGGTTCTCACCGGTGGAGCCGCCGCACTGGCTGCAGGTCGCCTTGAGGTTGACCGCCTCCATGATGTCGATCTCGCCGTGAAGGGGCCAGACGGTGCCGTAGGTTTCGCTGTCGGCGAGCATCCAGATCGCAGGCCATGTCCCCTGGCCCGAGGGCAGTTTTGCGCGGACGGAGATCCGGCCATAGGTCCATGACGCCTTGCCGATGGAGCGGACCTGGCCACTGGTATAAGGCTGCGTGTTTGTCGCCGTGTCATTCGGATTGGTGGTCACCGGCAGGGTCGAGCCCGTGAAGCTCTCCTCGAGCGCGACGAGGCGCAGGACGCCATTGACGACTTCGACATTGTCCTGCCGCTGGGTGTAGCACTGGCGTTCATTGTTGCCGCCGCCCCAGCAGGCTTCCTCAGCACTCCATTTCGTGTCGTCGAGAGCCGTTCCGTCGAATTCGTCGGACCAGACGAGGTTCCAGCCCTTGCCGGAAGGCAAGTAATCCGGCCCGGAAGGCGGGGTGCTGGGGACTGGTGGCCGGTCGGGCTCACTTGTGGTCGGCGGAGGGGTCGTGGGCGGAGGCGTGCTGCCTCCCGCCGGGGCGTTGCTGCCGCCAGACGATCCCCCGCCGCCGCACGCTGCCAAGGAGAAGCCGAGAAGCGCGGCTGCGAGAAGCCTGCTCATCGAAGACAAGGGGCGGAGAGAGATCGACCTGGCCATCGGGCAAGCCTGTTGCCGACTCTGACCCGCGACAATCTTTTTGCGGTCAGTGGGTGTGATCCTGCGGTGAATGGGAAACATGCAAAGCCCCTTTGTCCACCGCAGGATAGATGACTACGTTGTCAGTTGCCACCTCGCGAGAGGAGGTAGGCGAGGAGCAGCAGAAGCGCGACAGCGACCGCCTGGGCGGCCACCCGCGCGCGCATCAGCTTGTTCGAGTTCTTCTCCGCGAACTCCCCGCCCTTGGCGAGCGAGTAAATTCCCATGACGAGAAACGCCGTGGTCGCGAGGATCGCGAGAGGGATCAGGAAATACTGAAGTGCGGTGATCATGGAGCTTCCTTCCGTCCGCGTGAGAGGTCAGCGTCCAGTTAGAAGCTTCCGCCGAGGAACAACAGCCAGATCGCCAGCAAGATCGCCGCAGCCGCCGTCGTCGAGATGATGAAGACCCTCCACTGGAACGGACGGTTGCGACCCTGACGCGCTTCGTTCGTGTCGAGATGCTTGGCCATGATGATTAACCCTTTCTGGCCCCGCCCACTGGCGAGAACGTCACTTTTGGAATAGATACGGATGAGAGGGCGCGAGGGTTCCACCCCCGCGTCAAACCTGGCCAGGGGGCCAGACCAGGGAGACGGGTGGGGCATGACGTCTGAAGTGGTCCTGATGAACCGGTCTGCGGTGGCCATGGCCGCCGACAGCGCTGTGACGATCTCCGGGGCGAATTATCTCAAGACATATCAGTCGGTTGATAAGCTTTTCCCGCTGGTCGAAGGCCAGCCGATCGGCGTCATGATCTACAACAATGCCGAGCTGATGAGCACGCCGTGGGAGACGATCATCTCCCTGTATCGCGAGCAGGCGCGGGGCCGGGCGCTGGACACGCTGGACGCCCATGCGCGCGATTTCATCGCTTTCCTGTCGGACAATCCCGAGCTGTTCCCGCAGGACCACCAGGACACCGAATTCTTCAAGCATGTTGCCGTCATTTTCTCGATCATCGCCGAGGATTTCGACTTCCAGCTCGAACAGCTCAAGCAGGCTCAGGCAGGGCGCATCCGCGATCACGTCTCGGCGGTCTTCGCCTATGTCGTCGAGGAGCTCTATGGCGACCTGACCCGAAATCTCGATGGCACGCCGCGCGGGCGCCTCGAAGTCTTCCCGGAGGGGACGGAAGAGCAGCTCCTCCGGCGGTACGGCGCGGAGATTGACGAACTGATCGCGAGCCTCGTCAACGCCCTGAAAAACGAGTTCCCGACCCTGTCGGTGGCCAACGACACCATCGCCAAGCTGCGGGATATCGCGGTGATGTCGGTCACGCAGGATGCGTTCTTCGAGCACTATACCGGCGTCGTTTTCGCCGGCTTCGGACGGACCGAGAAGTTCCCCTCGATGCGGAGCTACCTGACATCGTCCGTGGTCCTCGGAAAGATGAAGAACCGCATGGACCGGGCGCAGGACATGAGCGCGGATTCAGGTCCGGTGATCGCTCCGTTCGCGCAGGACCGGATGATCCGGACCTTCCTGACCGGCATGGACGCGCATCTCAGGATGTTCCTGTTTGGCGAGACCCTGAAGCTGTCGAGCCATCTGGTCGCTGACGTCATCGGGCGCGCGCCGGGCATGAACGACCAGCAGCGCGCGCAGCTGATGCAGGACTATTCCGAAGGCAATCTCGCCAATGCGCTGAAGGCGTTCTTCACTTCGATCGACCAGTTCCAGTACCACGTCCACACCATGCCTATCCTCAGGGCCGTCAGTGTACTGCCGAAGAAGGAACTGGGCGAGACCGCCGCGTCGCTCATCAAGCTCAACTCCTTCCAGCAGAAGGTGATGAACTCGGTGGAGACCGTGGGCGGGCCGATCAGCCTTGCGACCATCACCCGCAATGAGGGTCTGGTGATGGGCAAAGAGAAAGCGGAGCTCTGACCATGGCGGACAGGCTGAAACAGATCTGGGGCGAGTTCGCAGGACGGACGAGCGCGCGGCTGACATCGGTGGATATCGATACGGTGCAGCGGCCTTCCGCTGTCGAGCGGGCCGAGCTGCGCGCCGGTGCCGCGAAGGCCCTGGAGGCAGGGCACGACGACAAGAGCGATGCCGTTCAGGCTGCTTTTGCCGCTCTGCACGCAGACATTCAGCGCAAGGCCAAACGCGGCGGGCGCCGTGGGGGGCAGCCGCAGGCCAGCTTCGACGCGGAGGCGGAAGCGACGAGCTTTCAGGGTCTCGACGACCGGCTGCTCGCAGATCTCAAATTCACCGAGGCACGCGTGCGGCGTTCTGGATCCGACTACCTCGAATATGCGCAGAAATACCATTCCGACAAACTGCGCCGTAAGCGGAAGAAATTCCTCGGGATTTTCTAGGCGCCCCTGCGTGTCATTGCGGAGACGGCGAAGCCGGAGCCCTGAACCCATAGATCGCTGCGTCTGGGTCCCGGAGAAGCGCCTGCGCGCTGTCCGGGATGACAGTGCGAGACATGACTGCGCTAGTTCGGCTCGGGCACCTTGTTGATCGGGCTTGGGACAATCTCTTCGGGCGCCACAAGCGGCGGCACGGCATTCTCTTCCTTGGCCATGATGCGATAGGCCCCGGCAACACGGCGGGCGGCGTCCTCGGCAATGGGTTCGGCGAAGAGGTTCACGCCATCGGGGAACCATTGCTGGCCGAACAGGCGGCGCCTGCGCAGCGCCTGGGGTTCGGGCGGCTGGAAGACGAAAAGGCCGTCGACGCATTCGGCGTCGAGGGTGACGTCGATGAGCCGCCGGGACCGGGCGTCAATCGCGGAGAGCTCTTTGCCCATCGGCGGTGGAGCGCAGAGCTTGCCGACGCCGGACGTCGAGACGTAGCTGCCGCCGGGTCCGAGGGTCAGCGTCCGGGTCCGCAGGCGGTCCTGATAGCCTTCAAAGCGCGCGTCCACTGGCGTAAAGGCGACGATGCAGCGTGGCTGCTCCTCTCCCTCGCAGACCTGACCCTCGAAGAGCCGCGCCGGTAGCGGCATCCCGATGGCGTAGACCGCGGCGGTGCGGCGGATGACGTCCGGGTCGTCGGCGATTCGTTCAAGGAAGAGCTGCCCGGCGAAAAGAGCGCCGTCGCCATAGCCAGCGACGATGACCGGCGCTTCGGGATCAGCCTCCTGCAGGAATTGGGTGAAAGCGGCGCTGATGTCCTGATAAGCCGTGGCGCGGGAAGCCGCGCCGGGATGCTTCTGCGTGAAGCGCGCGAAGATGGTCGGCTGGCGGTATTTCGGTGCCCAGACCGGGCCGAGAGGCTCGAACGGGGTCGCCTCCGCGACGAGAATGACATCCTCGATAAAATCGGCCTGGGTCTCGCGGTCATAGGGCGCGTTCCAGTTCCCGTCGCCGCGATAGACATTCGAGTGGATGACGAAGACCTGCGCGCCGCCATCCTGCGGCCCTCCGCGCCGGAACCATGCCTCGTCCTCCCGGTAATCGGGTGCTGGCGGTGGCGTGTAG
The DNA here is from genome assembly GCF_014651915.1 of Parvularcula lutaonensis. GTDB lineage: Bacteria > Pseudomonadota > Alphaproteobacteria > Caulobacterales > Parvularculaceae > Parvularcula > Parvularcula lutaonensis. The sequence goes on along the minus strand of NZ_BMXU01000001.1, from coordinate 936,882 downwards.
CCCTCATAGCTGCGGTCGGGGTTGATCCATGCGAGGGTCAGCTCGTCCTGATAGTGCCAGGCGAGCGCGCCCAGCGCCGCAAAAATACCCAGCATCAGGATCAGAACCAGTCGCAAGGGTGTCAGTCTCCAGATTACGGACGCGGAACTTTTCCCTGTCGCAAGGTCGGTGCTAGCGCCTGTTGAGGCGCGCGCTAAGGCCCTACATGCAGGTCTAACGCGAAATTTGGACTTGCGTGGCATCTAGGACGCGTCGGCGGAAAGATTATGGCAAAAAGCGAAAATCAGGGACGCACCAGGCGCAAGAGAAAACAGGAGGGAGCGATGATCCCCCGCACCGGGCCTATAGCAGGCCTGCGCAACAGCTTCTTTGCGGGCGTGGTCATTGCCGCGCCGCTCCTGATCACTGCCGGGGTGATGTACTGGCTGATCACCGGGCCGCTGGCCCAGGTCGACGGCACGGTCCAGAATTACATCCCCGACGCATGGCTGCCGCCGGCCTGGGCCGATCTCTACGTGCCCGGCTTCGGTATCCTGGTGACGATCGTCCTCCTGACCCTGCTCGGGATGTTCGCAAAGAACGTCATCGGCCGCTTCTTCATCAGCATGGGTGAGGGCCTCGTCGATTCAACACCGCTGGTGCGGAACCTCTATGGCTTCTTCAAGAACGTCTTCGAGATGGGGCTTCAGCAGTCGGAGCAGTCGTTCAAGGAAGTGGCGATGATCGAGTATCCACGTCCGGGCCTCTGGACGCTTTGCTTCGTCGTGACACGGACGAAGGGGGAACCGCTTCACGCGCTGAAAGACATAGGCGACGACATGACCAACGTCTTCGTGCCGACGACGCCGAACCCGACCTCCGGGTTCCTGCTGTTCGTTCCACGGTCGAAGCTTCGTGTGCTGTCGATGTCGGTCGAGGACGGAGCGAAGATGATCTTCTCGGCTGGTCTCGTGGCGCCGGAATTCGTGCTTGAGGACGAGGGGCACAAGCCTGTGGACCTGCACTCCAATGCAGGGGCCTTCAGCTTCCTCAAGCGCAAGAAGACCGAGACCGATCCTGAACTCCAGGAAGCTTACGAACGCGAGGTCGAGGCGGATAGCTGAGGTTAGCCCGCCCGCAGCCTTCGAACCGCATCGTCACGACTGAAGAGGTAGAGCAGCACGCGGAGCGCTTCGCCGCGTTCGGATTGCAGCTCCGGGTCTTCTTCGACGACCATCTTGGCGTCCGCTGCGGCCATTTCGAGCAAGCCCTGATGGTCGCCGAGACTGGCGAGGGTGAAGGTGGGGAAGCCCGACTGCGCCGTGCCGAGAGCATCGCCCGATCCCCGCAGGCGCAAGTCTTCTTCGGCAATCTCGAAACCGTCTTGCGAGTTCCTGAGCACGTTGAGCCTTGCCTTGGTGGTTTCCGAGAGGCCCCCCGGCTCACCCCCGTAAAGGAGGATGCAGCTCCCAGGCTTCTCGCCGCGACCGACTCGGCCTCGCAACTGGTGAAGCTGGGCGAGGCCAAAGCGCTCGGCGTGTTCGATGACGATAACGGTCGCATCCGGAGCATTGACGCCAACCTCGATGACTGTGGTGGCGACCAGCAGCTTGCAGGCACCCGAGGCGAAGCGCGCCACGGCAGCGTCCTTCTCCGGCCCCTTCATCTTTCCATGCACGAGTTCGACCTGGTCGCCGAAGAGGGTCTGGAGGTGGGCGAAGCGCTCCTCGGCCGCAGTGGCTTCGAGCTGGTCATTGGCCTCGACGAGGGGACAGACCCAGTAGACCTGCCCGCCGGCGTCCATCGCGCGGCGAACGCCCGCGACCACGTCATTGAGCCGGGCGAGGGGGATGGCGCGGGTATCGACCGGCTTGCGGCCGGGCGGCTTCTCTCGAATCTGGCTGACATCCATGTCGCCATAGGCGGTAAGGGCGAGGGTGCGCGGGATGGGTGTCGCGGTCATGACAAGGACGTCCGTGCCCTGACCTTTTTCCTGGAGTTTCAGGCGCTGCTGGACACCGAAGCGGTGCTGCTCGTCGATGATGGCGAGGCCGAGGTCTTCGAACTCCACGTCCTCGGAGAACACGGCATGGGTGCCGACGGCGAGCTGGACAAAGCCTTCGGCCAATGCCCGGCGCTTGGCGGCCCGCTCCTGTCCCTTGTCGCGCCCGGTGAGGAGAACGGAGGAAACGCCCGCTGCCTTCAGCATGGGTTCGATCGACTCGAAATGCTGGCGCGCGAGGATTTCGGTCGGGGCCATGAGGGTCGCCTGTGCGCCCGCTTCGATGACCGACAGTGCGGCTAGGACACCAACGGCGGTCTTGCCCGAGCCGACATCACCCTGCAGCAGGCGGACCATTTTCTGCGGACGGGCAAGGTCTTCCTGGATTTCCTGCAGCGCCTTCTGCTGGTCCCCCGTGAGGTCGAAGGGCAGCGCCGCTTTCGCCGCGGCGACGAGGCTGCCATCGCCCCGAAAGCTCCGCCCACCGAGCGAACGCTGGCGCCTGCGGGTCAGGGCGAGAGCGAGCTGGCTGGCGAAGAACTCGTCATAGGCGAGCCTTCGCCTGTGGGGCGTGTCGGGGAGGAGGTCCATCCGCGTTTCCGGGTTGTGTGCCTCACGGATCGCGGTCTGGAAGGAAGGAAAGGCTTCGCGCGCAATGACATCCGGGCGGTGCCATTCAGGAAGATCGGGCACCTGGGCAACGGAATCTCTCACGGCACGGAGCATGATCTTCGGCTGCAGACCTGCGGTCAGGGGATAGACGGGCTCGGCGGAGGGAAGCTCACCGTCCTTGTCCGGATCGACGATGGCGTCAGGATGCACCATCTGGCGCTGGTTGCCATACTGCTCGACCTTCCCGGAAACGATCCGTGTTGCGCCTTGGGGAAGCTGCTTCTCCAGCCAGTCGCGATGGGCACGAAAGAAGACCAGCCTTATACAACCCGTACCGTCAGAGCAAAGAATGCGATAGGGTGAGCGCGGACGGTTCGCAGGGGGAGGCTCGTGCGCATCGACGGTAAGCGTGAGGGTGGCGTGCTCGCCGTCCCGTGTCGCCTCGATGGGCGGCCTGTGGCTGCGGTCGATGACCCCCGAGGGGAGCGTGAATACAAGGTCGATGAGGCGCGGCCCGGCAACCTTCTGCAGGAGCGCCGCCGTCTTCGGGCCGACGCCTTCAAGCGTGGTGAGATCAGCGAAGAGGGGGTTCAGGATCGACGGTCGCACGGGGCACCTTCTGCCCCGTCCTGCCGTCCACCCGCAACCTGTTCAGGCCGAGATCATCCGCTTGGCGAGCGCCGTGTCGAAGAACGCGATGACCGAAGCGATGCGGTCGCCGGCGAAGCGGTAGTGCTCGCAGACTTCTGTGGTCGCACGCTCGCCCGTCTCGAGGCACTCGACGTCCCAGATCGCGCGCAGGACGATGACGTCGTCCTGGGTCAGCGTGTCGATGATTTCCGCGGTGTGGATACGCCAGCTCTTGCGCAACGTGTCTAGAAGCGCCTGCTGCTCCTCGGGATCGTCGGAGGAGCGGCGCCGGCCTGAGATCGGTGTCAGCGGCTCATGCGCATCGACAATGCCGCTGCCGTTCAGCGAGATGACGGCGCTCGGATGGAACCATTCGGAGGAAAGGAACCCGTCTGCGCGAAGGCGATCGCGGTAATAGGCGCGGATGGCTTCTTCGAGGTTGTCGTATTTCATGGTCTAGGCCTCTTGCCCGGCATAGGCAGCCGGGAAGCTCTCGGCGCCTTCGAGCAGCTTCGCCGCGTGAGCGGTGTCGAGGAATTCGAGGATCGAGGTCATCCGCTCCCCATCGAATGTGAAATGGTTGCAGATCTCCGAGCGGCCCTTGAGGCCCGTCGGTATGCATTCGACCTCGACGATCACGCGCGTCGCCGCGCGATTGCCTTCGCTGACCAGTGAAAGGATCTCGAAGTCGAGTAGTTTCCAGGTGTTGACGAGAAAATTGGTGAAGGCCTGCGCCGAGGCGCCGTCCTTCATGCCAAATGTGTTGTCGAGACCAAACAGCGCGTCACTGCCATTGATCGACACCTGCGCGTCGCGTGTGAACCAGCTGCGCAGCACTTCGGGATCATTCAGAAGCCTGTCCCGGTAATATGCGCGCACCGCCTCTTCGGTGCTCATGAATGCCAAGGTTGCTCCTCCCCAAATCATTCAACCTAAACGGGATTTGGATGGCCTGTACCCTGCGGGTTCCCGAACGACAAGGAACCCAAAGCCAGCAACATTCCGCATGCCCTATTGCGGCCACATTGTTCAGACGCGGGTAAAGCGTGTCGCAAACAACGCCGTTCAATTTGCCTCAAATGCCACGGGAATTTCACCTCCCCTTAAAGCGGAAATCGAGGCTTCCGCTGGCTCGCAGCGGGGGCACTCCGCCAGTTCACCACCTGCCGATACCGTCAGGAAGGGGCAGGGGGTCGCAGGAGGACAGGCGCATCCCATGCACAAAAAAGCCCGGCACGGCGGCCGGGCTCTCTCATTCGATTGTCCAGGCGCTGGGCTAGGCCATGGCCTTCTGGAAATTCTCGTCGACCTTGTCGAGGAACTGGGTGGTGGTGAGCCAGCCCTGCTCGGCGCCGATGAGGAGTGCGAGGTCCTTGGTCATGTGGCCGCTCTCGACGGTCTGGACGACGGTCTTCTCCAGGGTCTCGGCGAAATTCGCGAGCTCCGGCGTGTCGTCGAGCTTGGCGCGGTGCTTGAGGCCGCGGGTCCAAGCATAGATCGAGGCGATCGAGTTGGTCGAGGTTTCCTCGCCACGCTGGTGGGCGCGGTAGTGACGGGTGACCGTGCCGTGGGCGGCTTCCGCCTCGGCCGTCTTCCCGTCGGGGGTGAGGAGAACCGAGGTCATCAGGCCCAGCGAGCCGAAGCCCTGTGCGACGGTGTCCGACTGGACGTCGCCGTCATAGTTCTTGCAGGCCCAGACATAACCGCCTGACCATTTGAGGCACGCAGCGACCATGTCGTCGATGAGACGGTGCTCGTAATGCGTTCCGATCTTCTCGAACTCTTCCTTGAACTCGGTCTCGTAGATCTCCTGGAAGATGTCCTTGAAGCGACCGTCGTATTTTTTGAGGATCGTGTTCTTCGTCGACAGGTAGACCGGATACTGCCGCTGCAGGCCGTAGTTGAAGGTCGCACGGGCGAAGTCGCGGATCGAATCGTCGAGGTTGTACATGCCCATGGCGACACCCGAGGAGGGCGCGTCGAAGACCTCGTGCTCGATGATCTCGCCGCTTTCGCCTTCCCACTTGATCGTCAGCTTGCCCTTGCCGGGGAACAGGAAATCGGTGGCGCGGTACTGGTCGCCATAAGCATGACGGCCGATGATGATCGGCTGGGTCCAGCCAGGCACGAGGCGCGGCACGTTACGGATGATGATCGGCTCACGGAAAACGACACCGCCAAGGATGTTGCGGATGGTCCCGTTCGGCGAGCGCCACATCTTCTTGAGGCCGAATTCCTCGACACGCGCTTCGTCCGGGGTGATCGTGGCGCATTTCACGCCGACGCCATGCTTCTTGATCGCGTAGGCCGCATCGATCGTCACCTGGTCGTCCGTCGCGTCACGATTCTGGATGCTGAGGTCGAAGTAGATCAGGTTGATGTCGAGGTAGGGGTGGATCAGCTTGTCCTTGATCAGCTTCCAGATGATCCGCGTCATCTCGTCGCCGTCGAGCTCGACGACGGGGTTCTTGACCTTGATCTTGGCCATGCGTGGTCTCCTTGAATTCTACTGTCTGTGCGCGCGGCCACTCCGGTGAGTGCCGGCGCGCCAGGGTGAAAATCTTCCGACAGGCGTCGTTTCGGGGGCTTAGCCCCCAAAATCAACGGTCGTCGTCATCGTCTCCGCCGATCGCGATGCCTGCGACGTCGTCTTCGTCGTCATCATCATCGTCGAGCAGTGTGTCGTCGTCATCGTCGGGAAGATCGAGATCGGCGAGTTCGTCGTCCTCGTCCTCGTCGTCATCATCGTCGTCTTCGTCGAGCGACTTGGCGCGCTTGGACTTGGCCGGAGCGACTTCGTCCTCGGCATCGTCGAGGCTGGTCGTGTTCTCGGCCTCGGCGTCGATCTCCTGGACTTCATCATCCAGCTCTTCGCCGTCGTCATCGACCTCTTTCGAGGGCTTGGCGGCCTTGTGCGCTGCTTCTTCTTCCTCGCGGAGGCGCTTGCGAGATTTCAGCAGCACGTCCGGCGTGAATTCGTGATCGCACTTGGGGCAGTGCGCGGGGTCTTTTTTGAGGTCGTAGAATCGCGCGCCGCAGTTCGGGCAGTCGCGCTTCGTACCGAGTTCTTCGTTCGCCACTTAAGTGTCCTGATGGGTTGGGTCAGAAAAGAAGGTCGTTCCAGCCGCGCTGGTTGGCAGAGCCGAGCGGCGCTGTCAAAGCGGACCTATCGTAATCCCGCGGAGTGTCCATGACCGAGGCCGTCGCCCGACCCTCAGAAGCCCTGAAAGGCACGGCTCGCGTGCCAAGTGACAAGAGCATGAGCCACCGCGCGCTGATGCTCGGCGCGATTTCCGCCGGGGTGACGCGGGTGTCCTCGATTCTCGAGGCCGGTGATGTCCTGAGCACCGCTTCGGCGCTGCGGGCCTTCGGCGTTTCCGTTGAGCGCATCGACGGTACGTTCATCGTCCGGGGCGATGCGTGGCGGACGCCGGCGCGAATGCTCGACCTCGGCAATGCCGGAACCGGCGTCAGGCTCCTGATGGGGCTGGCTGCGGGGCAGGGCGCTTTATGCACCTTCACGGGCGATCCGAGCCTGATGCGCAGGCCGATGGGACGGGTCCTCGACCCGCTGCGAGCGATGGGGCTACAGGCGGATGACCGGGAGGGCAGGCTGCCGGTGACGCTGAAGCCCTCGCAACTCAGGAGCTTCACCTACGAGCTGCCGATGGCCTCCGCGCAGGTGAAGTCCGCGGTCCTGCTGGCTGGCCTTGGCGCGCAAGGGCCGGTGACGGTGATCGAGAAAACGCCGACGCGGGATCACACCGAGCGGATGCTGAAGGCGTTCGGTGCCGATCTCGAGACCGATGGCCACCGCATCACGCTGACACCCGGTGCGCGCCTTGTCGGCCAGACGCTGGCAATCCCCGCCGATCCGTCTTCGGCGGCCTTCCCGATAGTCGCAGCGCTGATGCGGCCTGGCTCCGAGGTCGTGCTGCCCGAGGTGATGCTCAACCCGCGCCGGACGGGCCTCTTCGCGACGCTCAGGCGCATGGGTGCGGAGATCACCGAAGAGCACCTGCGCCTCGTTGGCGGGGAGGAGGTCGCTGACCTGAGGGTTCGGGCATCGCCGTTGAAAGCGGTGAAGGTCCCCGCCAGCGACGTGCCGGACATGATCGACGAGATCCCGATCCTCGCCGTGGCTGCAGCCTCCGCCGAGGGGACAACGCGGATCGAGGGGCTCGAAGAGCTGAAGGTCAAGGAGAGCGACCGGCTGGCGGCTACCGCCGGGCTGCTGACGGCTGCGGGCGTGACCTGCCGGACCGGGGACCACTGGCTTGAGATCGACGGCGGCGACATCAGGGGCGGGGGAACGGTGGACACCGACCACGACCACAGGATCGGCATGGCAACCCTGGTTCTGGGGCTCTCCGCGCAGGAGCCGATGCGGATCACCGGAGCCGAAGCGATCGCGACGAGCTTTCCCGGCTTTGCCACGCTCATGGCCTCGCTCGGTGCTGCGATAGAGAGCGCCTAGGAAGCTGGCTTTGCCAACCGACGCTCCCTAGGTTCCCACTCACGGAAAGAGGTGTTCAATGGCGGGTGCAGGCGGTTCGGAATTTCTGGTCGACGCGGCCGTCTATCTCGGCGCGACCGCGATTGCCGTTCCGATCTTCAAGAAGCTGAAGCTTGGCACGATCCTTGGCTTCCTTGCGGCGGGCGTCCTGTTCGGCCCTTCGGGCCTCGGTATTCTGTCCGCTGAAGAAGGCGTCTTCGAGATCGCGGAGCTCGGCGTTGTCCTGTTCCTGTTCGTGATAGGTCTCGAATTGTCCGCAGGCCGATTATGGTCGTTGCGAAAGACGATCTTCGGCCTAGGCCTTCTCCAGATGGTCGTCACGGGTGCGCTGTTCGGGTTCGTCATCAAGCAGTTCGGATTTTTTGGGAACGGGCCGAGCTACATTGCAGGCTTCGCGCTCGCCTGTTCGTCGACGGCCTTCGCGCTCAGCCTCCTCGAGGAAAGAGGGGAGCTCAACACGCCCTATGGGACCAAGGCGTTCTCGGTCCTCCTGTTCCAGGACATCGCGGTAATCCCGCTGCTCGCGGCGATACCCTTTGTTGCGCAAAGCTCGTCGAGCGCCGGACCGATGCCGATCGACGTGACGGCCATCCTCCGCGCGGTCGGGGCTATTGTCGGATTGATCCTGGTCGGACGATTTGCGCTCAACCGTTTCTTCCGGCTGGTCGCCGTGTCGGGGTCGCGCGAGGCGTTCACTGCCGCAGCCCTCTTCGTGGTGGCGGCAACGGCACTGTTGCTGGCCGAAGCAGGGCTCTCCATGGCGCTGGGCGCGTTCATGGCGGGCGTGCTCCTGGCGGAGAGTTCGTTCAGGCACCAGATCGAAGCCGATATCGAGCCGTTTCGCGAGGTCCTGCTCGGCCTGTTTTTCATCGCCGTGGGGATGCAGCTCGACCTTGCCGTGATGCTGGCGAACTGGTGGATCGTGATCCTCGGCGCCTTGGCACTCATCAGCACCAAGAGCGTCATCATCTACGGCCTTTCGCGGCTCTTCGGCTCGAACCACCGGCAGGCCATGCGCGTCGGTGGTATCCTAAGCCAGGGCGGCGAGTTCGGCTTCGTCGTCTTCAGCCTCGGCGTCGGCCGCGGGATCTTCGATGTCGAATTCGCGACCCTCGCCTCGGCGATCGTGACACTGTCGATGATCGCCACGCCGTTCATCATGATCGCGATCAACCGGATCGCCTCCGACCCGAAAAGCGAAGCGCCCGCCGGGCCGGACGGCCTCGACGGTTCGGAGGGCCAGGTCCTCGTCGTGGGCTACGGACGGATGGGGCAGATCATCTCCCAGATCCTGCGCGGCTCGAACATTTCCGTCACCGCGATCGACAACGATCCGGCGCGGATCGAGACGGCCCGTGAATTCGGCGCCAAGGTCTTCTATGGCGACGGGACCAAGCTGCATCTCCTCCTGAGGGCAGGCGCGATCAGCGCCGATGCCGTGATCTTCGCGATCGATGACTACAAGGGAGTCCGGGACGCTCTTGCCGCCCTCCGGGAACGCTGTCCCAAGGTGAAGATCATCGTCCGGGCGCGGGACCGTCTGCATGAACTCGAACTGCTTGACGAGGACATCGACCTCATCGTGCGCGAAACCTTCGAGAGCGCGGTGAAGATGGCCACCCGGACCCTGAGCTATCTCGGCCGCTCGGACAGCATCATCGGCGATATCGAGGCGGAGTTCCGCGAGCGCGACAAGGCCCGCCTGCTGGCCCAGAAGGCGGACGGTGTCCACGCCAAGAAGGAGATCATGGACAAGCCCCTGATCAAGCCCGAGCGCGAGAAAGAGCCTGCCTAGAACGAGATGGCGAACCCCCTTGCGCAGGTTCTGAACCGTGCCATGTGGGCCGGATGCGCGTCGCCTTCTCTCTCATCTCCCTCCTCTTTGCCGCAGCGCTCCTGTTCGGGAGCAACGGGATGCATTCGACCCTGCTCGGTGTGCGGGGGACGCTGGAGGGATTTCCGGCGACGGCGATCGCGCTGTTCCTGACGGCTTACTATGTCGGCTTCATCGCAGGCTGCAGGCGTGCGCCGAAGATCATCCGTGACGTGGGGCATATCCGGGCGTTCACGGCCTTCGCTTCGATCGCTTCGGCTGCTGCGGTCAGCCACGCGCTTCTCGTGGAGAGCTGGTTCTGGATCGCCACGCGGGTCGTGACCGGTTTCTGTTTCGCCGGCCTCCAGATGATCCTCGAAAGCTGGCTCAACGAGCGGGCGACGAACGAGAACCGCGGGCAGGTGCTGTCGGTCTACAGGGTCACCGATTTTACCTCGGCAACCCTTTTCCAGGCGATCCTGCCTGTCTTCGATCCGAAGAGCTTCGTCCCCTTTGGCGTCCTGACGATCCTGATCTCGGTCGCGCTCGTTCCTGTGGCGCTGACGCGCATTCCCGCGCCGCCCGTTCCGAAGTCATCGAGCCTGCAACTGCGGCGGCTGTGGACAGTCTCGCCGCTCGCTGCGGTCGGGGCGGCGCTGATCGGGCTTTCAGCGAGTTCTTACTGGTCGATGGGACCGCTGTTCGTATCGGGGCTCGGCTACCCCGCGGAGGCGACGGGTCTTTTCATCGGGGCGCTGATTTTCGGTGGCGCGCTGGCGCAGTGGCCCTTGGGTTGGCTCTCCGACCGGATGGACCGGCGCTACGTCATTATCGGCATGGCTGCAGCCGCCGTCGTCATCGCTCTTTCCGTTCCGTTGCTGGCAGGCCTGGGCCAAGCGATGCTTATCGTCTCAGGCCTCGTCTTTGGCGCTGTCGCCGTGCCTGCCTTCGGTCTGGCGATCGCCCATGCCAATGACCACGCTGAGCCCGGCAGCAGTGTCGCGGTGAATGCCGGGCTCCTGCTCCTCTACGGAGCATCGGCTTGTTTTGGCCCCCTTGCGGCGAGCCAGTTGATGAGGCTGTTCGGGACAAACGCGCTCTTCTGGTGGATCGCCGCGATCTATGTGGCGCTTGCCGCGTTTGGTATCGTCCGGATCAGCCTTCGCGAGGCGCCCAAGGTGCGCGAGGAGTACGTCCCCATCATGCGCACCAACACGGGCATCTTCGAGCTCGACCCCCGCGCCGACCCGCGCGAGCAGGAGCCTGCCCCCGAGCCCGAACCGCCCGAAGCAGGCGTCAGAACCTAGCGGAAGGCCGCGCAGGCGAGACGGGGGCCCGCACCGCCGATCGGCTGGGTAACGTGATCGTCCTCGTTGGCGTGAATAATCATCGCGAAGCCGTCATCGTCCCTGGCCTGGTCGAGAAGAAGGCCACCGGCAAAGAGTTCTCCGTGGAGGCCATCGGCGTCCGCCCACAGGTTCGGGAAGTCCGCGCCTGTGTGGTAGCCTTCGGGGTTCAGGACGCCATGCTCCGTGCCGGAGATATTGATGTGGCTGCCGGATTTTTTGAATCCGCCGTCAAAGTCCGAGCAGTCCCCGACCTGATGCAGGTGCACGCCGTGCCAGCCTTCGGGCAGCCCTTCCGCCATCAACCGGATGACCATTCCGTGGGGTCCGGGCCGGACCGTGGCCTCACCGATGGCCGTGCCTTCGGTGCCGGTGATGGCGACCGTCATTTCACCAGTGGGATCAGCGTCTTCGGCCACGGGGACGGGCACTGCGCCGGCGCTGGAGGCGATGCTCGCGTCCTCGGAGCAGGCGGCCAGGGCCAGCGGGACGGCAAAGAGCGCAATTTTCTTCGGTGTCATCGTTCCTCCGGAGGTCATTGTGTGGCGGTGTCTCTCGAAGACTGCTAACGCCTTCAGACCATGATTCATCCTCAAGAAAGTTGCGCCCAACGTGGCTGAAAACGAAAACGACGACAAGAATGAGCCCGCTGTCGAAGGAGAGCTGACGCCGGGCGTCAGCCCCGTCTCCATCACTGGCGAAATGGAGAAATCCTACCTCGACTACGCCATGTCGGTGATCGTCAGCCGGGCGATCCCCGATGCGCGGGACGGCCTCAAGCCGGTCCACCGCCGCATCCTCTGGTCGATGCACCAGAACGGCTTCACGCCGGACAAGAAGCACAAGAAATCCGCCAACGTCGTCGGTGACGTGATCGGTAAGTACCACCCCCATGGCGACAGCGCCGTTTATGACGCGCTGGTGCGGATGGCGCAGGACTTCTCGATGCGCCTGCCGCTGCTCGACGGGCAGGGCAACTTCGGCTCCATCGACAACGACCCGCCGGCCGCCATGCGGTATACGGAGGTCCGGATGGACCATCCGGCGATGGCGCTTCTCGCGGACATCGACAAGGACACCGTCGATTTCCAGGACACCTATGACGGCGAACGCCAGGAGCCGGTATGCCTGCCGGCGCGGTTCCCGAACCTCCTCGTCAATGGCGCGGGCGGCATTGCCGTCGGCATGGCGACGAACATCCCGCCCCATAACCTCGGCGAGATCATCGACGCGACGATCAGGCTCATCGACGAGCCGGATGTTTCGGACGAGGAACTGCTCGAGATCGTTCCGGGTCCTGACTTTCCCACTGGTGGCCTGATTCTTGGCCGTTCCGGTGCGCGATCGGGCCTGATGACGGGACGCGGCTCCGTCGTGATGCGCGGGGTCGCCAATGTCGAGGAGATCCGCAAGGACCGCTACGCCATCATTATCACCGAGATCCCGTTCCAGGTGAACAAGGCCGCGATGGTCGAGAAGATCGCGGGACTGGTCCGTGACAAGAAGATCGAGGGCATCGCCGACCTTCGCGACGAGTCCGACCGCCACGGCATCCGCGTGGTGATCGAGCTGAAGCGCGACGCCAATGCCGAGGTCGTCCTCAACAACCTCTACAAGCAGAGTCCGCTGCAAACTTCGTTCGGCGTCAACATGCTGGCCCTCAATGGTGGCCGTCCCGAGCAGATGAACCTGCGCAGTGTCCTGACGAGTTTCATCAGGTTCCGCGAGGAGGTCATCACCCGGAGGACGAAGCACGAGCTGGGGAAGGCCCGTGACCGGGCCCATGTCCTGACGGGCCTTGCGATTGCCGTTGCCAATATCGACGAGGTGGTGCGCCTCATCCGCGCCGCGCCGAACCCGCAGACAGCCCGTGAGCAGCTGATGGCGCGCGATTGGCCGGCCGAAGACATGGCGCCGCTGATCCGCCTCGTTGCGGATCCGCGCCACACGCTGTCCGAGGACGGAACGCTTCGCCTGTCCGAAGTGCAGGCGCGCGCGATTCTCGACCTGCGCCTCCAGCGCCTGACGGCCCTCGGCCGCGACGAAATCGGCGACGAGCTCGAAAAGCTGGCCGAGCAGATCAAGGACTATCTCGACATCCTGTCCAACCGGGACCGTGTGCTGACGATTGCCAAGGACGAGATGACCGAGGTACGCGAGAAGTTCGCCACACCGCGCCGCTCGCAATTCATTGACGCAATCGAGATGGAGGACGAAGACCTCATCCCGCGCGAGGACATGGTCGTCACCGTCACGCATTCCGGTTACGTCAAGCGGACGCCGCTTTCGACCTACCGGGCCCAGCGCCGGGGCGGCAAGGGCCGCTCGGGCATGGCGATGAAGGACGAGGATTTCGTCAGCCAGCTCTTCGTCGGTAATACGCATACGCCGCTTCTGTTTTTCACCGACCGCGGCATGGTCTACCGGCTCAAGCTCTGGCGCCTGCCCGAAGGCGCGCCGACTTCGCGCGGGAAGGCTTTCGTGAACCTCCTGCCCCTTGAGCAGGGCGAACGGGTGAACGTCATTCTTCCGATGCCGGAGGATGAAGAGAGCTTCGACATCCTCTTCGCAACCAGGTCGGGCAATGTGCGTCGGAACAAGCTGGCGGACTTCACCAACATCAACCGGGCCGGCAAGATTGCCATGAAGCTCGATGACGGTGACAACCTCGTCGGTGTCAGCCTGGCTCGGCCGGACCAGGATGTGCTGCTGACCACGGCCGAGGGGATGGCCATCCGATTCCCGGTCGATGCTGTCCGGGTCTTCAGTGGACGGACCTCCACAGGCGTCCGGGGCATCAGGCTCGCCGAGGGTGACGAAGTCATCGGCATGTCCGTGGTGCGCAGCTTCGACGCTTCGGCGGACGAGAAGGCAGCCTATCTCAAGCACGCGGCGGCCATGCGCCGGGCGGCTGGCGATGGCGAGACCGAAGGCACCGAGGACGAGGGCACGGCAGATGTCGCGCTCAGCTCGGAGCGGATCGCGGCCATGGCGGCGGCGGAGGAGTTCATCCTCACCGTGACCGAAAACGGCTACGGCAAGCGGACATCTTCGTTCGAGTACAGAACGTCAGGACGCGGCGGCAAGGGCATCATCTCCATCGTCACGAATGAGCGGAACGGTCGCGTGGTCGCGAGCTTCCCGGCCATGGACGGCGAGGAAGTCATGCTCGTCACCGACGGCGGGCAGCTCATCCGTACACCGGTCGACGACATCCGCATCGCGGGCCGCAACACCCAGGGCGTGACCATTCTCAAGACCCGCAAGGACGAGAAAGTGGTCTCTGTCGAAGGTGTCGGTGAACGCGACGAAGACGACGATGGTGGCGATGAGGCCCCGGCAGGGTGACCGCCGAGGTCGTCCTTTCGACCTATCTCGATGCGTCTGCTGACGAAGTCTGGGAGCACGCGACGAAGCCGCGCGTGCTCCACTACGTCGCGAGTCCGATGATCGCCTTCGAGGCGATCAACCCTCCCGCGTTTCCTGAGCGCTGGGAGACCGGTGACTATCTCTGCGCCATGAAGCTCGCCGGGGTGCTGCCGATCGGCCAGCAGGTGATCGGCATCTCCTACCCGCCGGCGGAGGGCGGCAAGCGCTTCCTCCGCGACGATGGCCACAGCGCTTCGATCAAGCGGTGGGACCACTGGGTGACGATCGAACCTGAAGGCGAGGGCACCCGCTACGAAGACCGCCTGACCCTCGACGCAGGGTGGCGGACGCCGGTTGTTGCAGCCTTCGCGCGCAGCTTCTACAGCCACCGCCAGGCGCGTTGGCGTGAACTCGTCGCCAGCGGGTTCAGATACGGGGATGGCTCGTAGACATACGGTCCTTCACCAGTCCGCAGAGCCTCAGTCCACAGAGTAAAGCCTGAATGGTGTGCCATTGGTAGCTCTTCCAGACTCGTCAGAAGCGCAGGAGCTCCGAGCCGGGGGAGTAGTTTCCCTCGCAGAGATAGCGAGGGCTCCCGGGTGCAATGGAGTTGAAGCGATCTGAAAGTTCGATCAGCGCTTTGAGCCGGTCAACGTTTTCAGGATCAGTCAGTTCACGATCGAGCTGTTCGGGTTCGAAGAAGGTGATCTCCAGTTCGATTATCGTTTTCAGGTCGTCCGTGTAGAAATATACCTGCAGGTGTCGACCGTGGATATCGTTGCCAACCAACGAGAGGCTTGTCGGTTTCTCCAATGCCGTGAGAGCCCCAGCGGGCGAGACGGTCTCTCCTGTGTCGCCGCGGTTGATGCTTGGGTCGTTGAAATACGAAACGGCGGTCGAAAGTAGGAACTGGCGATGCTCAAAAGGCAGGCTCGGAAGCAGGATGTTCACATCCATCCCGCCGCCATAATCCTCCCACTCGGACTTGAGGATTTTCCAAGCCTTTGCCGGGAGAGCCCGTGTCTCCGGTTCGTTCATCCCGAAATCCCTGACCCCCACGCTTCACGAGGCTGTAACATTATGCCAGTGAGTGGTGCCAGTTGAGAGAACAGATAGCGTAGTCATGACCAAACCGCTCATCGGCCTTTATCCTGGGACGTTCGATCCGATCACCCTTGGGCATGTGGACATCATCAAGCGGGCGGTGAAGCTCGTGGATGAGCTGGTCATCGGCGTGGCGATGCATTCGGGCAAGAACCCGCTTTTCGATCTCGAGGAACGGCAGGAGCTGGTGAAGGCGTCGATTGCCGACATGGACGAGGGCCAGCGGGCGACGATCCGGGTGGAGCCTTTCGAGGGGCTTCTCATGCACTATGCGGAGCGGCTCAAGGCCGGTGTCATCATCCGCGGCCTGCGGGCCGTGTCGGATTTCGAGTATGAATTCCAGATGGTTGGCATGAATGCCGAGCTCAATGACGAGATCGAGACCGTCTTCCTGATGGCTGATGTCCGCTACCAGGCGATCGCCAGTCGGCTGGTGAAGGAGATCGCGGTCCTCGGCGGGGATTTCGAGAAATTCGTCCCCGAGGCCGTGGCCGCGCCGCTGAAGGCAAAACTCAAAGGCTGACCTTCGTTTAAGCGCGCGACCGCTGGAAGAGCGGGCCGTGATAGGCTACCGGAACCCCATGAAGAAGTTTCTCGCGTTCGCGGCGGCTGCCGCGCTTTCCGCCGGTGTTGCAGTGGCTCAGGACCAAGAGGGTCCGTCGCCCGAGGAGCTGCTCGAAAGAGCGCCCGATCGCGCATGGCGGACCATCGATCCGGAGAACATCCTGGTCATCGACCTGCCCTCAGGCCCGGTCCTCGTGGAGATGCGACCCGATTTCGCGCCCAAGCACGTGGAGCGGATCAAGACGCTTTCACGGCAGGGGTTCTACAACAACACCATCTTCCACCGCGTCATCGACGGCTTCATGGCGCAGGGCGGCGACCCCACGGGCACCGGGAAGGGCGGGTCGGATTACCCGAACCTGCAGGGCCGCTTTGTGACGGCACGCGAAGAGCTGAGCGAATATGTCCCGATCGGTCGCGATGACCGCGCCTCGGATATCGGTTTCCTCGGCACCATGCCGGTGGCGAGCCAGACGCCCTCGATGAAGGAATTCCTGAAGACCGAGGAGGTCGGCGCCTGGCCGATGCACTGCCCCGGAGTCCTGTCGATGGCCCGTGCGGGCGATCCGAACTCTGCAAACTCGCAGTTTTTCATCATGTTCGGCGACAACCGCCGCGGGCTCGACCAGCAATACACCGCGTGGGGCCGGGTGATCGACGGTGAGCGCAATGTCCGCCGGATCAATCGCGGCGAGCCCCCCGAACGTCCGACGCCCATTCTCCGCGCCCGGATCATGGCTGACCTGCCGCCGGAAGAGCAAAAAACCGTGGAGGCCTTGAGGGCGGAGAGCGAAACCTTCAAGGCGTGGCTCCGGGCGAACAGGCTGATCACCGATGACGGGTTTCTCGTCGATTCGTGCTCCGTCCATGTTCCCGTACGCATTGATGGAGAAATTGGCTGATGGGCATGCTCAAACTGAAGCTCGAAACCGGCGACGTGTTGATCGAAACCTTCGAGGACAAGGCGCCGAAGCACGTCGAACAGATCACCCGCCTCGCAGAAGAAGGCTTCTATGACGGGCTGACCTTCCACCGCGTCATCGACGGCTTCATGGCGCAGGGCGGCTGCCCCGACGGCACCGGCATGGGCGGCGCGGACAAGCAGCTCCCGGCCGAATTCAACGATGTCAGCCACCAGGAAGGTGTCTGCTCGATGGCCCGTGCGCAGGATCCCAATTCGGCGTCCAGCCAGTTCTTCATCTGTCTCGATGACGCAAGCTTCCTCGACAAGCAGTACACCGTCTGGGGCAAGGTCGTCGAAGGCATGGAGAACGTGCACGCCATCGCGAAAGGCGAGCCGCCGGCCAACCCGACAAAGATCATCGAGTTCAGAAAAGCGGACTGAGCTCGGTTTCCAGGCAATGGAAAGGGCGCCTCCGGGCGCCTTTTTTGTTGCGCGCTATGCTGGCTGGCATCCCGGCCCCCTCAGGACGGCCGGGATGATGGGATTTAAGCCCGAGCTATTCCGCCGAAGCCTCGGCACGGCGCCTTGCGGCGGTGCTGTCCGTGTCCTCGAGATGGATGAGGCCGATCAGCCTGCGGATCACCATCTCTTCGTGCGGGTCGCGTTCTTCATCGGTAAGGACCACCCGCCACATATCCTCGACAAGCTGCATCTTGCCGTCGCGGTCGAGGGCATCCTTCACCACGCGGCTGAACTGGTAGAGGTCATTTGCCTCCGCCTGCGCGGCTTCAGCCCTGGCGCGGAGATCGGCTGCACCTTCGGCCGACAGTCTGAACTGTCCCATCAGAATGCGGTCGATCAACCCGCGTTCTTCGTCCGTGTACTCTTCATCGGCCCTGGCGGCTTCGACGAGCAGGGCAGCGACGGCGCGGGGGAGGGCATCCTCGTCTGGCGTTTCCTCGCCCCTGTCTTTCGCAAAGCTCTTGAACAGGCGGTCAAGCATCGGGCTGCTCCTCCTCGGCGGCATGGTTCACATAACAGGTCCGCGCTTCGGGCGCCGAGACCCTCCTGTCAGGTAGGTTCAAAACTTCGAGAACAAAGAGCTGGCGGCCGCGCATCACTGTCACAGTATCACCGATCCTGAGCTTGAAGGCCGGTTTGTCCGTGCGCATGGTCTGTCCATCGCGGGTGATGCGCGGGCTCTTGCCCGAGATGACCTGCGCCGCCAGTGCGCGCGTCTTGTAGATGCGAACGCACCAGAGCCATTTGTCGAGACGGGCGGTTTCCTCGGTCACGCTTCAAGCGAAGGCCAGCTCGCGTGCCTTTTCAAGGTCCGCAACGAATTTTCGTTCTTCGATCGCACGTTGGCCTTCGTCCTGGATCCGCAAGAGATAGGAAGGGTGGAAGGTGGGCACGCAGACGCCACCCAATTCCTCCGGCAGCGGAATGGTTTCGCCGCGGACTTCCGACAGCTTGACCGGCCTGCCGAAGAAGCCGCGCAGGGCGGTCGCGCCGAGCGTGACCGTCACCTTGGGCTGCACAAGGCGATGCTCCTGCATCAGGAAAGGCGCCCAAATGTCGATCTCGCCGGCCTTCGGGGTCTGGTGGATACGGCGCTTCCCGCGCTCGATGAAATTGAAGCGCTTGACTGCATTCGTCACGTAGGCGGAAGACCTGTCAATGCCAGCCGCCTGCAGGAAGCGATCGAAGAGCTGGCCCGCAGGCCCGACGAAGGGACGGCCTGTGATGTCTTCCTGATCGCCCGGTTGTTCGCCGATGAAGAACAGATTGGCATCCGGCGGACCTTCGCCGGGGACGGGTTTCGTGACGGCGTCCCCTAGTTCCTCCGCATGGAAACGGCGGATGGCGTCATGGACGCTTTCGAGGCTGTTGTGACCCGGCTCCACGCGGAGCATTCTCGATGTGTGGCGGGCCGTGTCGTCAGCGGCGGCGCGGGCGTTCATCACCGCGACCCGTGCCGGAGCCTGCTCGAGAAGCTCGGGAATGAGCGCCGCCTCGGGAAGGTTCTTCCAGTATTTCTTCGGCATCTCGGCGCGCATCGCATCGGTCATGATCCTCGCAGGGTTAAAGATGCTGGCGTAATAGGCGCGCCAGGCATCCTCGAAAGCGTCCTCCGCCGGAACATCCTCGCGGCGGCCTCCTTCGGCGAAGAACACCTCGCCGCCCCAATAGATCGCTGTCTTTCGCGGCGTCACGATGGCCCAATCCATATTGGCGAATCGACGGACGAAAAAAGGCGCCTCGCGCTCGACGATGTGATGGTCAGGCTCGAACCAGGCAGCATACCGCTCGCGCCCATCGTCCTCCCCAACCTTCCGGAAGCGGACGAAAGCGTGCATCTTGTGCGCGTCGCGCCGCACGGCTTTTTCCAGGCGGTGGACAGCAAGTGTGTCGGGGTCAGCCATGTTGTCCGGCAGCGAGCGGTCACGCTGGGCGCGCCAGAGAAAGCGATAAAGAAGCCCCAAGCGCCCCGAGCCAGAATGGTGGAGCGCCGTCTCGACCAGTTTTGCAGCCTTGCGCGGAATCGAGACCTTCTCCGCAGGCGGAGCGTAGGTTCCGCCGAGCTCGCTGGCGAAGAGATCCCCTTCACCACCGACACGCCAGACAACGCTGTCGGGATGGACACCTTCCTTGAGGAGTGCGCGGGCCTCGCGCTTCCAGGCCTGAAGGTCATCGTCGGATGAAAGGGAGACGATGCGTTCAGGCGCGCTCATCACGGGTGGGGATCAGCGCGGTGTCCGGTCCGAAGCGGCTGACCAGCGCGTCGTTCACGCGGGCGACGAGGTCGTGATGCGCCCGTGAGGTTGCGTCGAAGAAGTCCACCGACAGGATGCGCATCCCGCGCAGGTCGTCATTGGAACGGGTCTTCTCGAGCAGGTCCCGCTGGCGTTCGTACTGGTCGGTCAGCGGCTGCAGGTTAGGGAAACGCTCTGCGTAGAAGCCGTAGGCGTTTTCCAGAACCACCATGCACCAGTCAAAAAGCTCGTCGGTCGTGTTCTCGAGAAATCGTCCGCTGCTCATGCCGCCACCGCGAAAAGGTCCTGCTGCTCGGCAGGCTTTCGCATTCTTGCCTCCAGAGCACCTGAATCGAGAAGCGATGTAGGACGCCAATCGGGCGTTGTCACGAACGGACTGATCTTGCGGATGCTCGCCGCGATCCTCGCGAGGTCGTCATAACGGAGCGCCCCGTGACGGCGGGCGGCAATGATCTTGGCAACGCCCTTCGTGCCGACGCCGGGTATACGCAGGAGCTGCTCCTTCGTCGCCCGGTTGACGTCGATCGGGAAGAAGCCCTGGTTCTTGAGCGCCCAGACGAGCTTAGGATCCGTGGCGAGGTCGAGCATCCCGTTCTCCATGGTGGAGATGATCTCATCGGGCTGGAAGCCGTAGAAACGTGTCAGCCAGTCGGCTTGGTAGAGCCTGTGCTCGCGAACCAGCGGCGGTTTCTGGGCGGGCATGCCGGGCTTGGCATCGGGGATCGGTGAATAAGCGGAATAGTAGACGCGGCGCAGGCGGTGCCGGTTGTAAAGGTCCGTCGCCGTGCGCAGGACGCTGGCATCTTTCTCGTCGTCAGCGCCTATGATCATCTGGGTCGACTGGCCGCCGGGGGCGAAGAGCGGTTTCCTTGCCCGGCGGGTCTTGTCCGCCTTGAAGGCATCGATCCGTTCACGCATCTTCGCCATGGCACCCTCGATGCCGTCACGGTCTTTCTCAGGCGCGAGCGCTTTCAGGGACTTGCGGGAGGGGAGTTCGACATTGATCGACACGCGGTCGGCGTGCCTGCCAGCGGCCTCGATCAGCTCGGGCGCGGCCTCGGGGATCGTCTTGAGGTGAATATAGCCGCGGAAGTCGTACTCCTCGCGCAGTATTCGCGCGACCTCGACGATCTGTTCCATCGTGTAATCGGGCGAGCGGATGATCCCTGAGCTGAGGAAAAGACCCTCGATATAGTTGCGCTTGTAGAAATTGAGGGTGAGGTCGGCGACCTCCCGCGGGGTGAAGCGGGCGCGCTCCACGGAGGAAGAGCTGCGGTTGATGCAATAGGCGCAATCGAAAATGCAGGAATTGGTGAGAAGGATCTTCAGCAGGCTGATGCACCGGCCATCGGGCGCGTAGGCGTGGCAGATGCCCATGCCCTCGACCGAGCCGACCCCCTTGCCATCGCGGCTGTCGCGCTTCGTGCTGCCTGACGAGGCGCAGGAGGCATCGTATTTGGCCGCATCCGCAAGCACGCGAAGCTTGGAGATCGTCTTCTCGGAGATACTCATGTTCGCATAATGTTCCGTCTTGAAAGGAACTGCAAGAGGGAGGTCGAGCGTCAGGCCGTCGCGGTGGCCGAGGCGTTGCGGGCAACGAGCCTGCGCGATGCACCCATGAGGAACACGCCGGCGACCGCGCAATAGACCGCCATCCAGCCGAACTGGGTTGGCAGGGAGATGCCCTGATCGATCAGCGCTCCCGTGATCCACGGGCCGAGGGCCGTGGCAAACACCATGGCCGACTGGGTCACCGAGCGGATGGAGCCGAGATAGCGGGTGCCATAGGCCTCGGGCCAGATCGAACCGAAGAGGGTGGTGGCGAAGCCGTAGCTGATACCGAAGAGTGCGAAGAAGATGATGACGCCGAGGGCGCCGTCGAGGAAGGCGACGGCAAGGCAGCCAAGCGCCAGGGGTGCCATGACGATTGGAAGCAGCCGCGAGGCACCGAAGCGGTCCACCAGCCTGCCGGTCAGCAGAGCAAAACCGACCGTGAGAAAAGCCATGACCGGGATGCCTGCGCCCATGGTGGCGTCGGAAAGGCTGCGAAGCTCGGCCAGATGATCGCGGTGGAAGAAGAGCGTCGTGCCAATGAAGGGCGGCGCGAGGACACCGGTGGACATGGCGTAGAAAAGGGGGTCACGGATTACCTCGCCACGGGTCCAGTCGCGGCCCGAGGTGACGGCAACCTCCGCTTCGCCCTGCGGCTCACGCGGTTTCTTCAGCAGCCAGACGATCACGGGGAGCGCGAAGACCACCAGGACCGCCGCGCCCGCGAGCCACCCGGTCTGGTAGCCGTAATTCGCCACCAGCAGGGTGAAGGTGAGGGGCAAGATCGCTTCCTGCGCCTGGAAGCCGAGGACGACAAGGCTGATCGCCTTGCCACGACTGGCAGCGAACCAGCGCGCTGTCTCGGTCAGCGCGATGTGGCTCATCATTCCCTGACCGAGGAGACGGAGCAGGTAGAGGCTGACGCCGAGCATCAGCACCGACTGTGCGAAGGCCATCGAGACGCAGGCGATGGCGAGGCCCGGAATGACCATCGCCGCGACCTGCCAACCGGGGCGGTAGTCCATGATTTTGCCAACGAAGGGCAGGGTTGCCGCGCTGGCGAGGGTCGCGAGGCCGTAGAGATTGCCCCATTGCCCGTTCGACATGCCGAAGGCCTCGCGGAGCTCGCCGCCGGATGCGCCGATAAAGATTGTCTGCCCGAAGCCGGAGAAGAGCGTCAGCAGGAAGCCTCCGAGGAGCCAACGGAAATTGTCGCGAAGGAATGCCATGGGCTGCCCGTGTGCGTGAGGGCGCCCGCGGGCGCAAGGGCCGACGGTTCAGCTCGCCTCCGCATCGCAGCTCAGGCTGCCCGGCGCGAGGTGGTCGGCTGGGTAGCGCAGCGCACCCATGAGCCAGCCGATCTCGTCCTCGTCATAGGCGTTGACGAGGGACCAGACGATCTCGCCCTCCGGCGTCACTTCGAAGACGCGCCCGGCGTCTGTCTCGGTGATGAGGATGTTGCCATTGGGTTGGACCTGGTGCTTGCCGCGAAAGGCTGTGTAGAACGGATTGTCCGGGGTCGACTGGTAAAGGACCCGGTCCTCGTGGGTGACAGGATCGATGCTGACGATCCGGCTGCCGCCTCCGGTGCCCAGCCAGCCATTTTCGGGAGCGGGCCGGCCAAGGGTGCGGTTGTCGAAAACGGTGATCGTGCCGTCGGGCTGGAAGTCCGGGTCATGCTGGCCGATCGTGCTGCCCACATGCCACCATTTGAGCGCACCGGTCTTCCCGTCGAGCACCCAGATCTGGTTGAAGTGTCGACTGGAGAGAAGGAGGTCGCCTGCCTCGAACAGGGGGAAGGCATCGGCCATATCCGGCCTCAGCACCTCGACATCGTTGAGGTGCATGACGTCGCCGGGATGGACATCATTGCTGAGAACGAGACCTTGGCGCCCCGAGGCGATCACGGCATCGACGATGTCGACTTCCCGCAGCATCTCTCCGCTGTCAGGGTCGAACGCTCCGATGGCGTCATAGTTGAAGGTCGTGCCTGGCAGGAGGCGTTCCTCGCGGTAGCGGGGCCTGTAGATCGGCGTCCAGATGGTGCCGTCGCTCGCAAGGTCGACAGCATGGTGGCTCCGGTCGCGGCTGCGCCACAGGATTTCTCCGCAGGCGGAGACCCGCATGACGCCGCGGCCATCGAGGTTCACGATGATGTCGCCGTTCGGCATGAGGGCCGAGCCGTGGATCAGGGTATCGAAGGGATACCCCATCTCCTCTCGCGCAACATCGAAGAAATTGATCGGCCACTCGTGCAGCAATGCTCCGTCTTCGGCATAAAGGCGCACGCCAAGCGTGTTTCCGAAAAGCCCGGTGATGAAGGTGACGCCGGGCTGCATCCGTGAAGAATCAGCGACAACGATCCCCGTCTCGTCATAGCGAAGAGGGGCGATGTGCTTGGTCGGCTTGGAGGCAAAATAGGCTTTCCCGTCACGGGCCAGCTCCCGCGCGACGTCCAGTGTGTCCCGGACGATGAAGCTTGGGCCGATCTTGAGGAATCCCATGGTGAGCCCGGCCATGAACACAACGAACAGAATGCCTGCTGCGAAGGCACCGCGCTCCAGCGCCTCCCGGTTGCGGATTACCCAAGACTTGATCGCCGCCAATTTGCCGGCGTCAGACCGCTCGCTCATGGTCAAATTCCCCTCATGCCCCGTGTCCTTAGCATGATCCTGTGACGCTATGTGGAAAACAAGTCAGTGGAGTGGCCGAATATAAGTTCCCTTTCCGCGTGTTTGGAATATTCACGCCTTTCTTCTAGCCTCGGGGCTTCCAGATTTTGGGGATGGGTATGCGTTCTCTTTTCGCTTCCGTGGCTGTTCTGGCCGCGTCCGCTCACGCTGAGCTTCCTTTCACCGATGGCTCCTACGCCGCCGGCGTGCCGACCATGCAAACCGTGCTCGGGCACGTGAATGGTGCGGAGATCACGGCGCCGGACGAGGCGATCCGCTATCTCGAGAAGCTGCAGGCCGCAGCGCCCGAGCGCATGAAGCTCATCCAGTATGCCGAGAGCTGGGAAGGCCGACCGCTGGTCTATGCAGTGATCGGGGGCGAGGAGAACATTTCGCGGATCGACGAGATCAAGGAAGGCCTCGACCGCCTTGCCTCCGGAGTGCTGTCCGAAGAGGAACGGGACGCGCTGGTCGAGGAACTGCCCGCCGTCACCTGGCTCGCTTACGGCGTCCACGGCAATGAGATCACGTCCACGGATGCCGGCCTAGCGCTCGCCTACCACCTGCTCGCCGCGCGAGACGATGCGACGGTGGATGAGATTCTCGACGAGACGATCGTCATCATCGATCCGATGCAGAACCCGGATGGCAGGGCGCGCTTTGTATCGAGCTTCGAGCAGGCCCGTGGCCTTGAGACACAAGGAGCGGCCTACGCGGCGGAGCGTGACGAGCCGTGGCCGGGCGGGCGCTTCAATCACTATCTCTTCGACATGAACCGCGACTGGTTCACGCTCTCCCAGCCGGAGACGAAGGGCAAGGTCAGCGCGATCATCGACTGGAACCCGGTCGCCGTGGTCGATGCGCATGAGATGGGTTCGGACTCGACCTATTATTTCGCTCCGGCGGCGCGACCATTCAACCCTCAGCTTACGGAGAACACTCGCGAGAGTCAGGAGATCGTGGGCCGGTCCATCGCAAGCAAGTTCGACGAGCTGGGCATTCCGTACTTCACCCGCGAAGTGTACGACAATTTCTATCCCGGCTTCGGCGACATGTGGCCGGCGCTGCGCGGTGCCGTGGCGATGACCTATGAACAGGCTTCGCCGCGCGGCTTGAAGTATGACCGGGCCGACGGCGAGACGCTGACCTATGAGGACGGCGTCAGGAACCACTTCTATGCAACCTTGATGACTGCAGCGACAGTGGCCGGGAACAAGGACCGCTTCCTGTCGGTCTACGCGGATGACCGTGCTTCCGCGATTGAGGAGAACGAAAGGGCGCGGGACCGCTATACGGTCATCGATCTCCGCCATCGCGACAGCCAGGCCGAGGCCATGGCCGAGAGGTTGGTCGAGCAGGGCATCGAAGTCATGAAGGCGGACGAAGGCGCGAAGATCTGCGGCGCTGACTATCCAGAGGGTGCGATCGTCATCGACCGGGCGCAACCCGATGGTCGTCTGGTCCGTACACTGCTCGACGAGAATACCCCGCTTCCGGAGGATTTCGTCAAGGAGCAGGAAGATCGCCGTTCGCGGGGGCTCGGCCATGAGCTCTACGACGTCACTGCCTGGTCGCTCCCGCTGATGAACGACCTCGATTTCACGACCTGTGCCACGCTGGACGAGAGTGCGCTCGATCCGTTCCGCAAGGAACAGGTCATTGCGCGGCTGCCTGAAGCGCAATTCGGCTACGCGCTGCCCTGGGACGATGCCGAGCAGGCGAAGCTCCTGGTCGCAGCGCTGAAGGCCGGCATCCGTGGGCGGACGACCGATACGGGGTTCGTGACCGGTGGAGAAAGCCTGCCGCGCGGGACGGTGGTCTTCACGCATGCGATGAATGGAGACGGACTGCGCGAGACGCTGAGCAAGCTTGTCGCGGAGCATGGCGGCGACCTCGTGGCGATGGATTCAAGCTGGGTCGATGAGGGCCCGAATTTCGGTTCGCGAAGCTTCAGCGATGTCCGTATGCCAAAAGTGGCCATGGCCTGGGGCGAGGGGACATCCCCGCTTTCCGCTGGCAGCACCCGCTACGTCCTCGAGCGGCGTCTTGGCATCCCCGTGACACCGATCCGGGTGCGGAGCATGGGGCGTGCCGATCTCTCACGATATGATGTCATCATCGTGCCGGAAACCCGTTTCAGCTTCGGAACGGTGCTGGGGCGTGGCGGTGCGGCGCTCAAGGAGTTCGCTGAAGAAGGCGGCGTCGTGATTGGCCTCGGCTCTGGCGTCGATGCCCTTGCCTCCGATGATGTGGGGCTTCTGACCCTTCGGCGCGAGAACAAGGTCGGCGCGAAGGAGACCAGCGACGGTGACGAGAAAGTCGTGCCGGGCACCGAGCTCTGGTCGGAAGAGGACTACGCTGCCGCGACGGCTTCGCCCGGCGGCCGACCGGATCGGGTGCCGGGGGTGCTTCTCCGTGCGAGCGCGAACGAGGACCACTTCCTGAGCTCGGGTTATGACGAAGCCATCACGCTCTTCCGCGGCAGCACGATCTATGCGCCGATGCGAGCCAATGAGGGCACGAATGTCTTCAGCTATCGCGGGCCGGACAACCTCCTCGCCTCGGGCTATCTCTGGGACGACGTGCGCAAGCAGCTTGGCCGCAAGCCATTCGTCGTTGCCGACCGTGTCGGCGACGGGATGGCCATCGGTTTCGCGCAGGACCCGACGGTGCGGGGCTATCTCGACGGGCTCGACCTGCTGGTCGCCAATGCCGTGGTGCTTGCGCCCGCGTATACGGACTGAGTGAAGCAGATCATCCCGCCCGGGGGATAAGTCGGCGAGGCGCGCGATCTCTCCGACCGTCATCCCCGGGCGCTGGTCGAGCGAGCCCTTGATCCAAAGCCGGCACTGTCGGGGTCCCGGGACCCGGCTTCACGGGTCCCCGGAATGAAGTTTATTCAGTGTCCATCAGATCGAGGACCGCGGCGGTCATGGCCGTGACGCCCGTGGTGATCGTCGGCTCTGCATCCGGGGCGAAGAAGGGCGAGTGGAGCGAGGGCAATTCGACCTCGCCCGCCTGGGACTTCGCGAAGGTCTCAGGATCGACCGCTCCGACCCAGAAGATCAGCGTCGGGACATCCTCCTCGGTCCGTCCGAATTGTGAGAAGTCCTCGCCGCCCATGACAGGCGGGGTCGCGATCACGTTCTCCTCCCCGAGCACTGCAGCCATGGCCGACGTCGCGCGGGCGGTCAGGTCCGGGTCGTTATAGGTCGAGGGCGTGTAGGGATCGGAAATCTCCACCACCGGCATAAGCTCTTCCGGCAGGCCCGCCGCCAGGGCTTGGGCGCGGGCGATGCGTTCGATCCCGGAAAGGAGGCGCTGGCGGGTTTCGTCGGAATAGCTCCGCACGGTAAGCTGTAGGTGGGCTTCGTCCGGGATGATGTTGTGCTTGTAGCCTGCATTGAAGGCGCCAACGGTCACGACGGCGCTGTCCAGGGGATCAGTCTCGCGGCTGACAAGGGTCTGCAGGCCATTCACGATCTGCGAGGCGATGACGATAGGGTCCTTGGTCGTATGCGGATAGGCGCCGTGGCCACCGACGCCTTTCACGTAGAGGTCGACGGAGTCGACGTTCGCGAGCGCCCAGCCTGAGGAATAGCCAACCATGCCCGCAGGCATTTGCGCTGCGTCGTGGAGGCCAAGGACATAATCCGGGGTCGGGAAGCGATCGTAGAGACCATCATCGAGCATGGCCTTGGCACCCTCGCCAATTTCCTCGGCAGGCTGAAGGATAGCGATGAGCGTGCCCGACCAGTCGTCCTTCCGGTTCATCAGCTGGCGCATCGTTCCGATGAGGGCGGTCATGTGGACGTCATGGCCGCAGGCGTGCATGGCAGGCTGGGTCTCCCCAAAGCGGTTCTTGGCGGTGACCTTCGAGGCGTAGGGGAGCCCGGTGTCCTCGACCACGGGCAGGCCGTCCATGTCGGCGCGGACCATGACGACGGGGCCTTCGCCGTTCTCGATGACGCCGACGACGCCGGTGCCGCCGACACCCTCGGTAACCCTGAAGCCGAGTTTCTTCAGCTCCCGCGCCATGCGCTTGGCGGTCTCATGCTCCTCGAAGGAAAGCTCGGGATTGGCGTGCAGGTGCTCGTAGAGCGGGCGCAGCGCTTTCCAGTCCTTGGCGGCATCGGCTTTCAGGTCCTGGGCGGATGCGGCGGAAAGGGCGAGGGCGGAGGCGGCAAGGGCGGCGAGCTTTCTCATGGCCGGGAGGGAACCAAGAAACCGCCCGCAACGCAAATGCGGCGTTTGGCCATCTGCAGCGAACAGGCTAGGCAACGCGGAACTCCGGGAGATTTCCGATGCTGACGACCCTTCTTCTCACTACTGCGCTCGCATTCCAGATGGAAGTCTCCGAGGAGGCCCGCCGCATCGCGCAGGAGACGATCATCCTCGATGGCCATGTGGACGTGCCCTATCGCGTCGCTCGCTCGGGCGAAGATGTCGGCGAGGCGACGGAGAAGGGCGACTTCGACTTTCCCCGAGCCATGCAAGGCGGGCTCAACGCGCCGTTCATGTCGATCTATGTCGCGGCGGATTTCCAGGAGACCGGCGGCGCCAAGGCACAGGCGGACCGCCTGATCGGCCTGATCGAAGGCCTTGTCTATCAGCACCCGGACAAGTTCGAGATTGCGAAATCTCCGAAGGACGTCCGCCGTATCACCAAGGCGGGCAAGATCGCGCTGCCGCTGGGCATGGAGAACGGTGCGCCGATCGAAGGGGATATCGAGAACCTCGAGCACTTCTACGACCGCGGCATCCGCTACATCACGCTGACCCATTCCAAGGTAAACCACATCTCGGACAGCTCCTATGACGATGAGCGCCGCTGGCGCGGGCTGTCACCATTCGGCAAGATGCTCGTTGAACGGATGAATGCCATCGGCGTGATGGTCGATGTCAGCCATATCTCCGACGAAGCCTTTGACGACGTGATGGAGATCACCAAGGCACCAGTGATCGCCTCGCACTCTTCCCTTCGCCACTTCACGCCCGGATTCGAGCGTAACATGTCCGATGACATGGTGCGCAAGCTGGGCGAGAACGGCGGGGTCATCATGATCAATTACGGCTCGAGCTTCCTGTCGAACGAGCCGCGTGACTGGTCGAAGGCGCGCAGCGATGCCTATAACGAATGGCTGGGCGCGAACGGCCGTCAGCATAGCGATGAAGCGTTCGCCGAGTTCGATGCGATCTTCCGCGAAGAGAATCCCTATCCTTATGCGGATCTTTCAGATGTCCTCGACCATATCGACCGCGTGGTGGAACTGGCCGGGATCGACCATGTGGGGCTCGGCTCGGACTATGATGGCGTGGGCGATAGCCTTCCGACGAACCTGAAAGACGCCTCGACCATGCCGAACCTTGTGCAGGGCCTGATGGATCGCGGATACTCCGACGAGGACATCAAGAAGATCCTCTCGGGCAATGCCCTGCGGGTCTGGGAAGAGGTCGAGCGAGTCGCGCGGAAGATGCGCTAGTCGCGCCGTCCACTCTTGACCGAAGCGGAGATGGTGAAACTGAACGCGATGCCGATCAGGAACGGCACCCAGATCGGCAGCTCGCCAAGCCCCGGCGTGCCGAGTGCCTCGGCGAGGTGATCGTCAAACAGCCACCAGAGTATGCCTAGCCACATGATATCGTCTCCCCTGCTTCAGAGGAGATGTTGGGGTCGGTGGGCGTGGGCGCAAGTGCGGGGAAGATCCGCATGGGCTGCAGGCAATCGAAGAGGGACACGGAAGAGTTCAAAGCCTGTCATTCCGGGGCAGGCGAAGCCTGAGCCCGGAACCCATAGGTAGCGCTGTTTGGGTCCCGGGCTCCGCTGCGCGGCCCCGGGATGACAGCAGGGATCAATCCGCCGCGTCGGCTTTCGGCGCAGCCTTCTTGGTGGTCTTCTTCGTCGCCTTCTTGGTGGCCTTCTTCTTTGTAGCTTTCTTCTTCGCCGCCTTTTTCTTCGTGGCCTTTTTCTTGGTCGGCTTCTTGGTCTCTTTGTCGGCGATCAGGGCGAGGGCCTGTTCGAGGGTGATCTCGTCGGGGTTGATGTCCTTCGGGATCGTGGCGTTGGTCTTCCCATGCTTGACGTAGGGGCCGTAGCGGCCGTCATAGAGGCCGACCACTTCATCCGTGTCGGGATGCTTGCCAAGCTCTTTCTTGGGCTTCGCCGCTGCCCGGCCGCGGCCTCTGGGATTGGCGATCTTGTCCGCAATCAGGGTCACGGCACGGTTGATACCGATCTCCCACACATCATCGACGCTCTCGAGCGATGCGTAGGTCTTGCCGTGCTTCACGAAGGGGCCGAAGCGCCCGATGCCGGCTTCGATGGTCTGGCCATCCTCCGGGTGCGGACCGACATCGCGGGGAAGGTTGAGAAGCATGAGCGCCTTGTCGAGGTCGATCTCCTGCGGGTTCCAGCCCCTCGGGATCGAGGCCCGTTTGGGCTTTTCGTCCTCTGACTGTGGAGCGCGTTCGACATACGGACCGAAACGGCCGCTCTTGAGCGAGACTTCGGTGGAGGTGTCCGGATCGATGCCGAGCACCCTGTCCTCCGGCGCTTCCTGCGCGTCCTTGCCGAGCTGGCGCGTGTGCTTGCAATCGGGATAGCGCGAGCAGCCAATGAAGGCGCCGTAGCGGCCGACCTTCAGACTGAGCTGGCCTTCGCCACAGGTCGGGCAGAGGCGCGGATCGGTGCCGTCGCCTTTGTCGGGGAAGATGTGCGGGCCGAGGGCTTCGTTGAGGACATCGAGAACCTCGGTGATCCGGAGGCCAGTCATATCCTCGATCTTGGCGTGAAACTCCTCCCAGAACCGGGCCAGGAAGGCGCGCCAGTTTTCCTTGCCCGCGGAAATCTCGTCGAGGGTTTCTTCGAGCTGCGCGGTGAAGTCGTATTCGACATACTTGCCGAAGAAATTCTCGAGGAAGGCCGTGACGATCCTGCCACGGTCCTCGGGGATGAACCGGTTCTTGTCCATGCGGACATAATTCCGGTCCTGCAGCGTGCTGATGATCGAAGCGTAGGTTGAGGGGCGGCCAATGCCGTTCTCCTCAAGGGCCTTGACCAGCGATGCCTCGGTGAAACGGGGCGGCGGCTGGGTGAAGTGCTGCTCTGGTTTGACGTTCGAGACGATGGCGGGCGTGCCCGGCTCCACCTTCGGAAGTACGCCCTGCTTCTCTTCCTCCTCGTCATCCTTGCCTTCGGTATAGACGGCGATGAAGCCTTCGAAGGTGATGACCGAGCCAGTGGCGCGGAAGGCGATCTTGTCGTCGGAGGACCGGATGTCGATCGTGGTCTGCTCAAGCTCGGCACTCGCCATCTGGCAGGCGACGGAGCGACGCCAGATCAGGCGGTAGAGCTTGGCTTCGTCCTCACCGGCCTTGATGTCGTCAGGGTGTTTCGAGAAGTCCGTAGGCCGAATACATTCGTGCGCCTCCTGGGCGTTTTTCTGCTTCGACTTGTACATGCGCGGACTAGCGGGAACGAAGCGTTCGCCATAGCGCGACTTGATCTCCTCCCGGCAGGCCATGACCGCCTCGGGCGCCATGTCGATGCCGTCGGTCCGCATATAGGTGATGAGGCCCGACTCATAGAGCCGCTGGGCTGCCTGCATGGTCCGCTTGGCGGTAAAGCCGAGCTTGCGGCTCGCTTCCTGCTGCATGGTGGAGGTGGTGAACGGAGCGGACGGGTTGCGCTTGGTGGGCTTGGCCTCGACCGAGGCGATCGAGAAATCCGCAGCCTCGATCAGTGCCTTGGCGCGGGCGCCGTCAGCTTCGGTGGTGAGGGAGAACTTGCCGAGCTTCTCGCCGTCGAGATGGGTGAGCCGCGCGGTGAAGGGATCGCTGTTGGCCGTGACCTGGGCCTCGACGGTCCAGAATTCCTCCGCAACGAATTTCTCGATCTCGAGTTCCCGCTCGCAGATCAGGCGGAGAGCGACGGACTGCACGCGGCCTGCCGAACGGCTGCCCGGCAGCTTGCGCCACAGGACCGGCGAGAGCGAGAAGCCGACGAGGTAGTCCAGTGCGCGGCGCGCGAGATAAGCATCGACAAGGTCCTGGTCGATATCGCGCGGGTTGGCGATTGCTTCCTGCACCGCCTTCTTGGTCACGGCGTTGAAGGCGACTCGCTGGACCTTCTTGTCCTTCAGCGCCTTCTTCTGGGCAAGCACGTCGTAGAGGTGCCAGGAGATGGCCTCGCCTTCGCGGTCGGGGTCGGTTGCGAGGATGACGCCGTCGGCAGCCTTCACGGCGTCGACGATCTCTTTCACGCGGGATTTCGACTTGGCGTCGCTCTCCCAGAGCATCTTGAAGTCCTGCTCGGGGTCAACGGAACCGTCCTTGGACGGAAGGTCTCGGATATGGCCGTAGGAGGCGAGCACCTCGTAGTCCTTACCCAGATATTTGCCGATGGTTTTCGCTTTCGACGGCGACTCGACAATGACAACCTGCATGAGGGTTCGGACCTTTCGGGGAATTCTTTGCGCTGGGCCGCGGCAAAGTGGTGACGTCATCTCACTCTGTCAACGTACCTTGGCGATGAAAGGTTGTGAACGGGAGGAAATTCATCTAGAGGTTGAGTCGGATGGTTTACGGGGAGTTTTCAATTGTCGCGTCCTGATCATGCCTTTGTGCAGGCAACAATCAAACCCGCTTTATCCCACTTGATCCGGCTGGAGGCCTATTTCCGGATCAACGGTCTCGAGGAACTCAGCGAGAGCGTGGAAATCGTTCTCAGCAAGGCAGAAGGCATGATGCTCGAGGCATCGCAGGCACTCAGCTACGAGACAGCCGCGATCGTGGATGACAGCGCCGATGCTCAGCCGCCAGCCGATCGGGATCCACAGCAACATAGCGCTGGGTCGACGCCAAAGAGGCGTGGCCGAGCAGCTCTTGGATAACCCGCAGGTCAGCGCCCCCAGCGAGCAGTTCCGTGGCGAAGGCATGGCGAAGGGCGTGGGGTGTTGCGCTCTCAGGAAGGCCGAGAGCCTTGCGAAGATGGCGCATCCGCGCCTGGGCGACGGTGGCGGAAAGGCGACCGCCGCGCGCCCCGAAGAAGAGCGGTGGATCGTCCTGGGCAAGGAAGCCGGGTACCTGTTGCGCGAGTGCTGCCTTGTAGGCCCTGATCGCTTCACGGACCGCCGGGAGGAGGGGGACGTCCCGTGACTTTCCGCCCTTGCCGTGGATACGCAGATGGCCCTGGCCGATGTGCCATCCCAACCCCAGAGCCTCGCTGATCCTGAGGCCCGCACCATAGAGAAGCGTGAAGAGCGCTGTGTCCCGCTTGGCGATCCAGCTAGCGTCGCCGGGCTGTTCTGACGCGGCCTGCAGCAGCTTTTCCGCATTCGGAGCGCTGACGGGCCGGGGGAGCACGGCGCGCTTCTTGGGGGATTTGAGGGCAGAAAGTGCCGCAGAGGAGAGAACGCCCTGGCGGTCCCAGTAGCGGAAGAAACTGCGCACCGCTGAAAGCTCGAGCCTGAGTGTCGCAGCATCGAGCCCTTCCCGGTGGCGCGATGCGAGGAAAGCGCGGAAATCGCGGGTCTTGAGGCTGTTCAGTGATTTCGCGGTGGGCATGCCGCCGAGATGGCCTGACATGAATTCGGCGAAATGCGCGAGTGCGCTGCCGTAATTCCTGACGGTGTAGGGGCTGGCGCGGCGCTCGGCGCGCAGGGTGTCGAGAAACCGGGCCGTCAGGCTTGTGAGATCTTGGTCCGCCACGGCCCGAGGCTCAGCGCCTCATGGTCAAGAAGAGGTTAATCCTGATCGCCTTCCCAGACCCAGTTCTCGGACCAGTGGCGACCCCCCTTGGCGTCCGCGGTCTGGGTGCTCTCAGGAGCTTGGGGTGTGGAAACCTCGACCCCGGCAGCGCGCAGCGCGGCTCGCCCGGTCTGCTTGGCGAGGCCGCTCGCCGTCGAAACCGTGCCGCAGCCGCTCAACGCGACGGCTGCAATTCCGGAACCCAGAAGGAAACACGCTCTGATCATCGGTTTTTCCTGATGCCCTCACTAGAAGAGTGGGGGCAATTCGGAAACGAGTCACGCAGTTTCTTTAGGTTGTCTTATGCCAAGTCTTTGTGCAGGTGCGAAGAACTTCATGCGACCACTCTCGGTGACCCAGGCAAGAAGCAAAAGTCCTGCGACCAGCAGGAGGTATCCATGGCGCGGAAGCAGAGGAACACGGGTCTCGGAAAGCACCGCACGGGCATCCCGCCGGGCAACGCCCAGCCAGCCGCGGCCCGAATGGTCCCGCCGGTCAGCTCTGGTACGCCTGATGCCCGGAAGTTCGGACGCGTCATCGGTGAGCACGACGCTGCCGCCTCCGGTGGCTCCGACGAGCGGTGCGAGCGCCGACGCGTCCGTGGTCACGGCGGAGAATTCCTGCGAGGCGCCGCGCTCCCGCACGGCGGCGGCGGTCAGGACTCGCCCGTCTTCGGTGGTGGTCTCAAGCCGGACCCTGTCGGCCTCGATGCCTTCGAGAGTTGCACCAAACTGGCCCGGCGCGCCTTCGGCGAGCTCGATGGCGTCTGTCGGCGCGCCGTCGATTTCAGCGCGGACGAAGCTGACGTCTTCTGAAAGGGAGCGGCGTGTGATGGTCAGCACGCCCTCGTCGGAGAGGCTGGCGGAGAGAGCCTCTTCCTCAAGCTCGGGTTCGGCCATCAGCCAGTGGACCAGGCGGCGCAGGAACTCCCTATGCGGACCACCGCCGTCGAAACCGCGCGCCCAGAGCCAGAGGTGATCCGAGAGGAGCATGGCGACGCGGCCCTCGCCAACACGGTCGGTGACGAGGAGCGGTTGTCCGTCTTCGGCCTCCATCAGAACCGTGCCGCGCCGGACCTGAGAGGGGATCAGCCGCAGCCAGCGGCCCCAGTCGTCGGAGCTGCCGAGGGTCGAGGTGATCGGATGCCGCCCGCCGGTCTGCGTCAGCGTCGGGATGAATGCTTCCTCTGCGATCCCGCCCGTCGGCAGGGCGGGTAGGATGTAGCTGAGGTTCGGTTGCTGGGCGAGGGAGCCGTCGACTGTCAGCTCCGGCCCTGCAGCGACGAGCACCGCGCCGCCCCGGTCCACGAAGCGGGCAACCTCCGCCAGTTCGAACGACGTGATGACACCGCGATAGGTGTAGCGGTCGAAGATCACGACGTTGAAATGCTGGAGCTTGTCGAGAAACAGCTCTTGGCTGGGGAAAGGGATGAGGTTGAGGTCTTCGGGCCCGGCATAGGCCGGCTTGTCCGCAGGTTTCAGGATCGTGAAGTGGACGAGATCCACCGCTGGGTCAGACTTGAGGACATTGCGCCAGACACGCTCGCCTGCATGGGGCTCTCCCGAAATCAGCAGCACACGGAGCCTGTCGCGGATGACGTTGACCTTGGCCGAAATAGCGTTGTTGCGGTCGGTCAGCTCTCCGGGTACGGACGGGATGCCTAGTTCGATGATCCGCTCACCGGGACGCTCAGCGGGGACGGTCACGGTCACGGTCTCACCGGTGATGACCGCGCGGCTGAGGACATCCTCGCCATCGATGCGCAGGGTAACCGGGAGCGTCGGCTGGCCGCGCGTGTCATCGACCCGGAACTGGAGCTCCATGTCTTCGCCGACGAGGGCGAAGGAGGGGGCGGAGACCCATGCGATACGGCGGTCTTGCTCGCCTTCTGGATCGCCGATGAGAATGCTGTGGACCGGGGCGGGGAGATCGAGGCCCTGCGCCTGCTCCGTACCTGTCACCTGGCCGTCGCTGAGGACGAAAACGCCGCCGAGCTGGCTGCGTGCGACGGACGCGAGACCATCGGTCAGACCCGCGGCAAGGTCGCTGTCATCGGTGCCGCCGAAGCGGGCCGTCTGGACGTCGATGCCATCGTCCTCGAGCCGCTCCCGCAGGCGGAGAGCGGCCTCGTCCCGGATTTCCGTACGGCCTGCGAGGCCCATGCTGGCGCTGTCATCGAGGAGGATGAGGGCCTGATCCGGCAGGCGGTCGAAGTCCTGTTCGACCCGTTCAGGGCCGAGGAGGAACAGCACGGCCGCGGCGCCCGCGAGAAGCCGGAGAAGCGCACCAATGGGAGCCGTCGGTATGCGGACGGCCGTTGCGAGAAGGAACGTTCCACCGATCGAGGTGATCAGCCAGACAGGAAGAAGGGGTGAGAAGTCAAAGGCCACCGGCTTCCTCCCCCAGCTTGTCGAGCATCGCTTCGACATCGGCCTGGTCGGCCTTGTAGTTGCCGGTGATCGCCACCATCGCCATGTTGATCCCTGCACGGAAGGCCATCTCGCGACGGCCTTCGCCGCCCGGACCGGGAGGTTTCAGCGGGATGCCCTGCGCATCCAGTGCCCAGGCGCTGGCCCAGTCGCGGCCTGCAATGATGAGGCTCGGCACGCCATCGCGGCGCTGGTCGAGCGCGCCGCGTGTCTCGACCCAGACGCGGCCGGTGGCATTGCGGCCCCACAGGTCATCGAGGCGGTAGAAGGAGAAGAGAAGCACATGGTCATCGGGCAGCGGTTCGAGCGGTGGTGCGTCGAGGCGGCCCAGCACAGAGCCAAGAAAGCCGCCGCGACCCGGCGCGCCGCCATCGCCCGTATCAATAATCAGCATACCGCCGCTTGCCATATAGGCTTCGAGCCTCTGGAGCGCCGCGTCGGAAGGCGGTTCCTGGCCGGGGCGAACCGGCCAATAGAGAAGAGTGTAGACGGAGAGTTCATCGCGGTCGGGGTCGACGGCCTGCGGCGCCGCAGGCTCGAGTGAGCTGCGCTCGGCAGCCTTGGCGGTGAGGCCGCGCAGTCCCGCTTCGCTGAGCCGGTCCGTAGCCGGATCGCCGGTACGGATATAGGCAAAGCGCAGCTCCAGCGCTGCCTCGACGGCCTTCCTTGGCAGGGGCGGGCGCAGCTGGGCGCTGGCGTCGGAGAGGGGGGCGACAGCGACGAAGAGCGCGAGGCCAGCCGCTGCGGCGCGGAAGAAGGGCAAACGCCCGAGGCTGATGATGGCGTCGATCATGAGGAGGACAAGCGCCGCTGCGAGGAAGTAGGGCGAGAGGTCACGCTGGGGACCATCCTCGACCGTCAGCACGCGGGAGCCGCGGGGCAGAAGGTCTGCGGTGAAAGCCGTGGGGGCTTGGGAAAGACGGTAGGCGTTGACCGCGCGCTCGTTCGCGCCATCGCCATAGAGGCCGGGGGAAGGCAGAGGCTCGCCGGGGACAAGCGGTGCTGCGTCACCGGGAGGATCAGTTAACGCTCCGCGTCCTGAAAGAAGCTTGCGGGCAGGCAGCGGCTCGCCCGCGGCGTTGACATCAGCGGCGATGTCGGTTTCCGCAAGGGCGGCGAGGCGCTGCATCAGAGCCGCGAAGAACCCTGAGACGGGCAGGTCAGACCAGGTGGGCGCGGCGCTGACATGGATGAGGACGACAAGGCCGTCACCGCGACGGGCAGCAGTGATGAGCGGGGTGCCATCGGCGAGGCTGGCCCAGACCTCGGCATCGGCGCCGGGCTGGGTCAGGACCTGCCGCCGGACCGCGATCTCCTCGGAAAGGGTGAGGCCGCCAAGGGGCGAGTCCTGATTGATCGAAGCGACACGCTGGGGCTCGGCCCAGGTGAGGGCGCCGCCAAGGGCACGTTCGCCGCCGAGGATCGGCGCAGGCAGCAGCGGATCGCCTGAACGGCTATCGCCGGCGAGGAGGTCGGGTCCTGCGAAGCGGACGAGAATGCCGCCGTCCTGAAGGAAGGATTGAAGGGCGATCCGGTCATCGCTGCGAAGTGTGCCGACATCGTCAAGAATGATTAGGCCCGGATCGAAATTCGTCAGCTCACGGATCGGAGCCTCGATGATCTCGGCGGAAGGCTCGAGTGCCTTGGAGATGTAAAAGCCACCTTCGCGAAGCGTGCCGCTGCCTGTCGAGACAAGCCCTGCGAGGGTGCGTCGGGCCGAGGAGCCGAGGAGCGAGGTCGCGCCTGCGCTGCGTATGCCTTCGACATCGAGCCGGGAGACCTCGTTGCGCAGGGCAAGAGGCAGGCGGAACAGGGCCTCGGCCGTGTCCTCTCCCGGTGCAAAGGTGACGTCGGTGACCGAGACCGTGCGCCCGTCGCGGCTGAGCGCTCGGACGCGATGCGACGACGCTTGATCTACGCGCGAACGGTAGAGGCTGACGGCAATCGAGTCGCTGGTGACGCGCGGCGCGCCGAGGGCCAGTGTCTGGCCTTCGGGAAGATAGGCAGTGACGGGCGGCAGGCTGCCGACGCCGATCTCGTCATCCGGGGAGAGGCCGCCGGGGACAAGGACGATCCGGGTGTCGACCTCGGCGAGGGCTTCGCGAATGGCCAGCCAGTCGGCAAGCTTCGGCTGCGGGTTGAGGCGGGCGAACGCGCGTGCGGCCGCGGTCGGGGAGAGCGGCGGCGAGAGTTCGCCATTGCTCGCTGTCAGGATACGGATCTCGCCATCGGTGGCGGCAATGGCCGCGCGGGCCGCGTCCAGCCGTTCTTCCCAGCGCTGTGCCGCATCCCAGCCATCTCCGAAAACGAGGGTCATGGGCCCTGAGGTCTGGTCGGTCTGAGGCCCGAGCTTGGGCCCCGCGAGACCGATGACGATCGCCGCGAAGGCGAGGAGGCGGACGATGAGGATGATCGGTGGCGTACGGACGGGCTGCTGCTTAGGCGTCGAAAGCTTGCGCAGGAAATACATGCCGCCAAAAACCTGCCGCTCAGGACGCGGAGGGATGGCGCGCAGCAGCCAGACGAGAAGCGGCAGGGCGAGGAGAGCGGCAAGGATCAGCGGCGCGGAAAAGCTCATCGCGGGCCCTCACTGAACAGGGTGGAAAGCTGTAGGAGCAGCGGTGCGACCGGCTGGTCG
The DNA here is from genome assembly GCF_014651915.1 of Parvularcula lutaonensis. Taxonomy (GTDB): domain Bacteria; phylum Pseudomonadota; class Alphaproteobacteria; order Caulobacterales; family Parvularculaceae; genus Parvularcula; species Parvularcula lutaonensis. The sequence goes on along the minus strand of NZ_BMXU01000001.1, from coordinate 898,229 downwards.
GTCGTGTGGAACAGCACCGCCTCGCCTGCGCCGCGTGCGGCGGAGCGCAGGGCGTCATGGTGCTCTGTCCGCAATCCAACATAGGCGTCACGGATGGCGCCCGCTTCGCCGAAGAACTTCCGCGCGGTCCCTCTCGGGCTTTCGAAGCGGCGCGAACCCTGGAACGGGAAGCGTTCCTCCGCAGGGTCCTCCACCACCACGGCGACCGGATGGCCGCGAGCGTCGCGGACGCGTTGGAAGGCGTCGTGGAGTTTCTGCGGGTCGTCGTGGAAATCGCTGACAAACAGGCAGAGTGCGCCGTTCGGAGGAAGGTGTCCGCCAAGCTCCGCATCCTGACGGAGAAGCTGGTCGGCAATCATGGATGCGGCCTGATTGCCGGCGCGGGAGGGCTCGGGCGAGCCCCACAGGCCGACCCGTTCGCCGCTCCTCAATGCGAGGATCCCGAGGGCGAGGGCGACAGTCTGGCCACGGAACCTTTTTGCCTCGGCGCCTTCGCCCTGATAGTCGAAATCGTCGCCACCGCCGCACCAGAGGAGGATGGTCTGGGGCTGCTCCCACTCGGTCTGGCGCACGAGGAGCCGCCGGTCGAGGCGCGCGGACTGGCGCCAGTCGATGGAGCTGACCGGGTCGCCATGGGCATAGTCGCGGAACTGCCAGAAGGTATCGCTGCGCCCTTCTTTCTGGCGCGGGTGACGGCCTGCCAGCACCACCTGCGCCGCCTGGTCGGCGGCTGCGAGGAGGTCGGGCAGGCGGGCCGCAGCTTCCTGCGCGCGCCGCTCGAGACTGGTCCGGGCGGCGGCGTCGGTCACAGGGCCGCCTCGACCATCCTGTCGATGAGGTGGTCGATATCATGACCCTCCGCACGCGCCGCGAAGCTGAGCGCGATGCGGTGGCGCAGGATCGGCTGGGCGAGGGCGATGAGGTCCTCCGTTTCCGGAGCAGGGGCGCCGCGCAGGAGGGCGCGAGCCCTCAGCGCGAGAGAGAAGGCCTGGCTCGCACGCGGGCCGGGTCCCCAGCGGAGGTGCTCTGCGAACTGGCCGCCGGGCCGAGCTGTGCGAACGAGCTTCAGCACCGTGTCGATCAGCGTGTCGCCCACCGGCATGGCCCGCACCAGCTCCTGGGCCTCCATGAGCTCTTCGGCGCCAAGCACCTGGTCCGGCTGCGGCTGCGCGGTGAAGGTCGTTGCACGGAGCATCTCGCGCTCGGCATCGACCGACGGCTGGTCGACATTGATCTGGAGAAGGAAGCGGTCGAGCTGCGCCTCGGGCAGGGGATAGGTGCCTTCCTGCTCGATCGGGTTCTGGGTCGCAAGGACGTGGAAGGGCTGGGGCAGCTTGCGGACTTCGCCCGCAACGGTGACCTGGCGTTCCTGCATCGCTTCGAGAAGGGCCGACTGCGTCCGCGGGCTGGCGCGGTTGATCTCGTCGGCCATCAGGAGCTGGCTGAAGACGGGACCCTCGATAAACCGGAAGCTGCGCTTGCCGTCAGGGCTTTCGTCGAGGACCTCGGTGCCCAAGATGTCCGACGGCATCAGGTCCGGCGTGAACTGGACGCGCTTGGCTTCCATGCCGAGCACCGTGCCGATCGCGTTGACGAGGCGGGTCTTGGCGAGGCCCGGCGTGCCGACGAGAAGTCCGTGTCCGCCGCAAAGGATGGTGATGAGGGTTTCCTCGATCACGCGCTCCTGGCCGAACACCACCCGGCCCAGCGCATCCTGCGCTTTTTCCAGACGAACCGACAGCGCATCGAACCGCGCCACGAGGTCATGTTCAGGAACGTTCATCTGGAAAACTCCGCAAATCGCTTATCCTTGGCTAAAGCCAGCCGTGCCCCGCGCGCAAATGGCGAATTTGCAACCCGGAATGCGTCTATCTGGCCGATGGCACTTTCCGGACGATTGATTATTTATCGATAAAACGTTTAGGGTGCCCCTTTAGGGTGGTCGCGTTGGCTTTGGGAGGCTCTTTTGACCGATTACGTAGGCGGGCAGGAACGCTCGCGATTGACAGTTTGGCAGTTTTTCCGGGGCCTCGCGAAGGTCGTGGTGGGCGGTGCGCTGTTCCTGCAGGCTCTTCTTTTCATTATGGTTTTTGCCGTGCTCCTGTCTGTCCTCGGCAGCTTCGGCGACCAGATGAAGGGCAAGAACGAGGACGGCCCGTCCTTGAAAGTCCCTGAGGGCGCCGCTCTCGTGTTCAACCCGAGCGGCGTGCTGTCGGAAAACGCTCCTGAACAGGATCCGTTCGAACAGGCACTCCAGGAAGCCTTTGGCGGCGGTTCGGTCGGTCAGGTCAGCGTCCACGAGCTGATTCGCGTGATCGAACATGCAAAGAACGACGACCGCATCCAGCTTTTGGTCCTCGACCTCGGCGGGCTGGTCGTGCCGGACGCCTACCTGTCCAAGGCCCACATCCTGGCCGATGCGATCGAAGACTTCCGCGAAAGCGGCAAGCGGGTCGTGGCTGTCGGCGATTATTACGACCAGAACCAGTACATGATCGCCTCCGAGGCCGACACGGTTCTGATGCACGATCAGGGCATGCTGTTCTTCACCGGTTTCGGCTCGTTCCGGACTTACTACGCCTCGATGCTCGAGAAGCTCGACGTGTCCGTGAACGTCTTCCGCGTCGGCACGTTCAAGTCGGCGCTCGAGCCGGTGCTCCGCGATGGCATGTCGCCGGAGGCGAAGGAAGCTAACCTCACCTATCTCAATGGCCTGTGGAACAGCTACACCACGCGCGTCGACGAGAACCGCAGCTTCACGCCGGGCGCGACCGCTGCCTTCGCCAACGAGTTCAGCAGCCGCCTCGAAGCGGCTGGCGGCGACATCGCCCAGGCGATCCTCGATGGCGGCTATGTCGATGACCTGGCCGATCGTGAAGCCCAGCGCCAGTTCATCAAGGACATCGTCGGCGAAAACGACGAGGGCGAGCTGAACACCGTCAAGCTCAAGAAGTACAAGATCGGCATCAAGTCGCCGCAGGACCGCGAAGACGTCAAGAACATCGCCGTGGTCACCGTCGAGGGCGCGATCATCGACGGTCCGCAGGAGCCGGGCGTTGCTTCGGGCACCTACGTTGCCAAGCAGCTTCGCGAAGCCCGCAAGGACGATGACATCGCCGCCGTCGTGCTGCGCGTCGACAGTCCCGGCGGTTCCGCCTTCGCTTCGGAGGTCATCCGCGACGAGCTTCTCGCGATCAAGAAAGCCGGCAAGCCGGTCATCGTCTCGATGAGCTCGCTGGCTGCATCGGGCGGCTACTGGATCGCGGCCCCGGCTGACAGGATCTTTGCCCAGCCGACCACGATCACGGGTTCGATCGGCATCTTCAGCTACCTGCCCACCTTCGAAAAGCTGGCCGCGCGCGTCGGGGTCAATGTCGATGGTGTCGGCACCTCGCCCCTGTCCTCGATCCGCGGCATCCCGCTGGCCGAGCTGCCCGAAGAGCTGCGGACGATCCTCCAGCTCAATATCGAGGATGGCTATGAGGAGTTCCTCACCGTGGTGGCCGAGGGTCGTGATCTGAGCCTCGAACGGGTGGACGAGATCGGCCAAGGCCGAGTCTGGATCGGCTCGGACGCCAAGGAGCGTGGGCTTGTCGATGAATTCGGCGGCCTGCCGGACGCGATCGCTGCGGCGGCCAAGGCGGCCGGCCTTGATGAGTGGGACGTTGTCGGCCTCATCAAGGAGAAGACCCGCTTCGAACTCTTCCTCGAAAGCCTCGCGGGCGAAGCCCAGGCGTACGGCCTGATCTCGGACGATGACGAGCTCTTCGTCTCGCGCCGCACGGGCTTCGAGCGCACCACCCTCGGTGCGGCGGCCAAGCTGATTGACGATGAACTGCGGTTCCAGCGCAGCTTCGATGATCCCAACGGCATCTATGTCCGCTGCCTCGAGTGCCCCATCCCGTAAGGGCTGCGGCATCAGGTTCTGAACAACGAGCCCCGGGCGCGCTTGACCGCCGCCCGGGGCTCTTCCATTTCAGGAGGGTGGTAGACCTTTCGCGCATCGCAGCCTCGCTCACGGATTCGAGCGACGACGGACCGCTTCCCGTGGAGCGGTGGAACCCCGAGCATTGCGGTGAGATGGACCTTGTCATCAAGGCGGATGGAAGCTGGTGGCACGAAGGGTCGATGATCACCCGCGCGCCGCTGGTCCGGCTTTTCTCCCGCATCCTTCGGAAGGACCCCGAAGGCTATGTCCTCGTGACGCCTGCCGAGAAGGTCACGATCAAGGTCGAGGATGTGCCTTTCCTCGCGGTCGATTACGATCGGACGGACAGGGGCTATGAGGTTCGCACCAATGTCGGGGACCGTGTGCTGATCGATGCCGACCATCCGATCACGCTGCGGCATTCCGAAGCCCTGGGCCAACGCGCACCCTATATCCTGATCCGCGGTGGCCTCGAAGCGCGCCTCGACCGCGCACCCTATTACCGGCTGGTTGAAGAGCTGCCGGTCGAAGACGGCGCACTCGTCCTGCGGTCAGGCGGCGCGACCTTCCGCCTCCCGATCGAAGCGGATGCCTGATGAACGACTGGCAGGAACGCCTTCGCAGGAGCTTCAGCTCGCCTCACGCCGCGCGTGACCGGAGGCTCTTCGATGAACTCAACCCCGGCCTCGACCACACGCCGATCCTGCGCGAGCCGCCGAAGCGGCCGCGGCCTGCTGCCGTGATGATCGGCGTGCGGGACATTGCCGAGCCAACGGTGGTGCTGACTCTCCGCGCACCGACCATGCCGTCCCATGCCGGGCAGATCAGCCTGCCCGGCGGAACGCCGAAGGAAGACGATGACGGCCTGATCGGCACGGCCCTGCGCGAGACTCATGAAGAAGTCGGGGTCCCTGCGGAAGCGGTCAGCGTGCTGGGCAATTACGGCCTTCATTACGGCGGCCTCGGCTATGTGGTGACGCCGGTGATCGGGATCATTGACGGCAACGTGCCAATCGAAGCCTGCCCGCGTGAAGTGTCGGAAGTCTTCGAAGTGCCACTCTCCGCGATTGCTGACCCCGGCAACCACGTCATTCAGGAACGTGAATTCAGCGGCGTGCCCTACAACATGTTCGCGGTGCCGGTTCTTGATACCGCTGGCCAGCACCGGAACATCTGGGGGCTAACGGCTGGCATACTCCGCACCCTCTCGGACGCAATCCATGACGATGCCTGATGCCGATTTCTCATGGCTCAGCGAGCCGCGCCTCCGGAAAATCGTTGGGGCCCTGACGGCCGGAGGTGAAGCGCGTTTTGTTGGCGGATGCGTGCGGGACAGCCTTCTGGGGGAGACCCCGCTCGACAATGACGCAATCGACATCGACATCGCGACCGACCGGACGCCCGAAGAGATGAAGGCGCTGTTCGATGCGGCGGGCATTCGTTGGATCGCGACCGGTGAAGCGCACGGGACGCTGACCGCCGTCGAGGACGGCCTCGTCGCCGAATGCACGACTCTCCGGGCGGACGAAGAGACGGACGGCCGCCATGCGCAGGTCCGCTTCACCCGCAACTGGGACGAGGACTGGCGCCGCCGCGATTTCACGATCAATGCTCTTTACGCGGATCCTGACGGCAGGATCTGGGATCCGGCCGGCGGCCTCGAAGACCTCGAAGCCCGCCGTGTCCGGTTCATTGGCGATGCGAGGGACCGCATCCGCGAGGATGCGCTTCGCATCCTCCGGTTTTTCCGCTTCTCGGCGCGTTTCGCCGAAGGCTATGATGCCGACGGGCTGGCTGCGATCAGGGAGCAGGCGGACCTGCTTGACATCCTTTCGCGGGAAAGGGTGTGGTCGGAGCTGCGCCGGACGTTCGCGGCGAAGGGTGCCCCTCGGGCGCTGGCTGTTGCTTGCGAGGTCGGCGTCCTGCAGCGCCTTCTTCCTGGCGTTCCACGAACGGACGTATTCGCGAGGCTCCATGCGGCGGGCCATTGGGAGCCTGCGCTTTCGCTCGCCGCGCTGTGGCCGGGCCTGCCTCGGGATGTGCTGCGCGAGCGGTTGAAGCCATCCAACGAGGTCCTCGGCCGCTACGCCGCTATCGAGGCTACGCGGGATGCGATCATCAGGGGCATCCAGGCGCATGAGCTGCTCTACCGCTTTGGTCGCGAGGATGCGGTCGCGGCGGCGGCTCTCGCTGCTGCGGAAGGGCGTCAAGTTCCCGATGGCCTCGTCGCTCGTTTGCAGGCTGATGAAGTTCCGGTCCTTCCAATCTCTGGCCGGGACGTAATTGCGAAGGGCGTCAAGCCGGGAGCGGAAGTCAGCGAGGTGATGAAGCGCTTCGAAAAGCTCTGGCTCGAAGCCGGTGCGCCAAGCGAATCTCAGCGCACCGAAGAATTGCTCAATCGGGCCCTAGGCAGCAAGCCTGCGGGCTGACTCGAGGTCGAGGCTGAAGAGCTGGCTGACGCCCCGCTCCATCATCGTCACACCGAACAGCCGGTCCATGCGCGACATGGTCAGCGGATGGTGCGTCACCACGAGGAAGCGCGTGGTCGAAGACTTCGCCATCAGGGAGAGAAGGTCGCAGAAGCGCTCGACATTGGCGTCGTCGAGCGGCGCATCGACCTCGTCCAGGACACAGATCGGGGCAGGGTTCGTGCGGAACGCGGCGAAAATCAGCGCGGTTGCGGTCAGCGCCTGTTCGCCACCTGACATCAGGCTTAGCGACTGGAGCTTCTTGCCCGGCGGACAGGCGAAGATCTCGAGACCCGCCGTGAGCGGATCATCGCTGTCGATGAACTTGAGGTGCGCTTCGCCGCCATTGAAAAGGCTGGTGAACAGCTCGCGGAAGTGCCCGTTCACCGCTTCGAAGGCTGCGAGAAGCCGCTGGCGGCCCTCGCGGTTGATTGCGTTGACCGCGGTCTTGAGCTGGTTGGCAGCCGCCTCGCAGTCTTCGCGCTCGGACCGGAGGCTGCCAAGGCGTTCATTGACCTGGCTCTGTTCGTCCGCAGCCAGAAGGTTCACGGCGCCAAGGCGTTCGCGCTCGCGCTCGAGCTTTTCGAGCTTCCGCGACAGGACGTCGACCGGCTCCACCTCGCCCGTAGCGGCGAGCAGGGCGCGGATGTTGTCGCCGCTGATATTGGCCTCTTCGAGCGTCTCATCGAGGCGGGCCTTCGCGGCTTTCAGTTCCGCGCCAAGCTCGGCGAGTGCTTCGCGGGCGGCGCTGGCGCGGGCTTCGGTCTCGCGGCGCTCTTTTTCGGCAGCGCTTTGGGCCTGCTGGGCCTCGGCAAGGGCGTCACGGGTCTTCTCCCACGCGCTCTTGGCCTCGAAAGCCGCGAGTTCGAGCGCCTCGCCAGCGGCCATATCGCTCTCCTCCGTCGAGGCCTGCTTGACCTCGTCTTCGAGGATGGCCTTCTGTTCGGCCAGTTGTTCGAGGCGCTGGGCTGCAGCCGTCCGGCGGTCGCGCCAAGCCTTGGCCTGGCCTTCCTCGCGGCGGAGGGCATCGCGGCGTTCTACCGACTTGCGGCGATGCTCCGCAGCCTGACCACGCGCCTGGCTCGCCCTGCGACGAGCCTCGTCACGGACGGCGCGGGCCTCGTCGAGTGCCTTTTCGTCCACTTGTGGCGTATCGACCTGCTCTCCGATCTCGGACAGACGGCGCTCGGCAGCAGTAAGTGCGACGGCGTTTGCTGCGAGCTGTTCGTCGAGTGCTTCTTTCCGTAGGCGGATCGCATCGGAGTCTCGTGTCAGCTTGGCAAGGTGCTGTTCGGCGTGGCGCTCCGCGGTGACGGCCTGGCTCTGTGCACTGCGGGCCAGGGCGAGGGCGGCTTCGGCTTCCTTCAGATTCCGGCGCGCGGTTTCTGCCTCTAGCTGGGCCTGGGCGAGGGCCGCTCGGGCCTCCTCGGTCTCGTCTTCGATGGCGCGCAGTCGCGAGGACGCGGCGAGAAGCTCCTCGAGGTGCCGGTCGGCGGCGGAGCGGCGGCGGTAACCGTCCCAGCGCCACAGGTGGCCCTGACGGTTGATGATGAGCTGGCCCGGCGCAAGGTCCTCGAGCTGCTCGTCCGTAGGCGTCCCCTCGACAAGGCCAATCGCCGCGAAGCTGCGGCGCAGCGCCGGGGGCGGGGTAAGAAGGCTGGCCAGAGACTGAACGCCCGCCGGCAGGGGGGCAATGCCTTCCGCGTCCTGACCAAGCTGGGTCCAGGCGTGGTCCGCTTCGTCACCGATCGCCGCGTGGAGGGCGTCGCCCAAGGCCGCGGCCAGACCGGCGCGCAGCTCTTCCGGCGCCGATATGGCGGTCAGGGCCGTCTCGCCCTCCGCCGCATCCTCCGCAGGGGTCGGGATCAGGGGGGCGAGAACTTTCGCTTCATTTTCGAGAAGCCGCAGGCGCTCTTTCGCTTCGCGGAAAGCTTCGTCAGCGGCCGTCGAGGTCCTCCGCGCCGCATCGAGTTCTTCGTTCCGCTGGCGGAGCGTTTGCTCTGCTTCGGCAAGGGCTTCTCGGGTGCGCTCGGCTTCCAAGGCGGCATGCTCGAAAGCGCCATCGTCAAGGGTGGGGAGAGCGGCAAGCTTTTCGTTCAGGCGCGCGCGCTCGGCCTTGGCGGCGGCGACCCGGTCTTCCGCCTCCTGACGGCTTTGTCTGGCCGCGCGGGCCTCGGCAATCAGTTCGGCGGCCTTGCGTTGCGCGGCTTCGAAGAGCGCCTCGGCTTCGGCGGCAGCGGCCTCGGCTTTCGTCGCGGCTTCTTCAAGGGCGATCTTGGTATCGGCTTCCTCGGCGATCTCGCTCTTGAGGTGCTGGATTCGCGTCTCGGCAGCGGCGATGGCCTCGTCGGCTTCCTTGACGAGCGCGCCTTCGCGTTCCTGGTCGGCGGCGAAGCGTTGCAGCGACCGCTCGCGCTCCTCCGCTGCGCGTTTGCGCATGGCTTCATTGGTCTCAAAGGCGCGCAGAGCCGCTTCCGCCTTCGTCATCTTCATCGAGGCTTCGCGCTCTTTCTCGCGGATGTCCTCGAGCTTGTCGGCACCTTCCGTTGCCAGACGGTCCGCGCGCGCGGCAGCTTCGACGGCATCGGCAACAGCGCCCCGGCGTTCGGAGGTTTGCCGGTCCAGGGCCTCGTGCGCCTTGTAGCTCTCGCGCACGCGGGAGATGGAGAGCGCCTTGCCGACCTCCTTGATCTCTTCGCTCAGCGTGCGGTATTTCTCGGCCTTGCGGGCCTGGCGGGCGAGCTGTTCGGCCTGCACGTCGAGCTCGCCGATCACATCGTCGAGGCGCTCGAGATTGTCCGCGGCAGCGTTGAGGCGGAGCTGGGCCTCGTGGCGGCGGGCGGCGAGGCCAGTGACGCCTGCGGCCTCCTCAAGGAAGCGGCGGCGGTCGGTCGGCTTGGCATTGATCAGCTCGCTGATCTGGCCCTGCCGGACGAGGGCGGGTGATGTTGCACCGGTGGAGGCATCCGCGAAGAGCATCTGCACATCGCGGGCGCGGACTTCCTTGCCATTGATGGAGTATTGCGAAACCGAGCCGTCAGCGCGGCGGACGACCCGTCGCGAAACGGTGAGCTGGTCACTGTCGTTGAACTGCGCAGGGGCGCGGCGCTGGCTGTTGTCGATCTCGAGCGTGACTTCGGCCCAGCTTCTTGCAGGCCGGCCACCGGTGGTGCCGGCGAAAATCACTTCGTCCATGCCGCTGGCGCGCATCGCCTTGGCCGAATTGGCGCCCATCAGCCAGCGCAGTCCCTCGACGAGGTTCGATTTCCCGCAGCCATTCGGCCCGACAATGCCGGTAAGGCCTGGTTTGATCTCGATGTCGACAGGCTCGACGAAGGATTTGAAACCGCACAGGCGGAGGCGTTCAAAGCGCATGGGCAAAGTCCTCAGGACGGCGGAGGGACCGCCGCCGAAAGGTTAACGTACGCGATTCGCGCGTCAGGAGCGCTTGTCCACTTCAGCCTGGAGAATCTCCGAAGCGCGTTCCGGGTCGAAGGTCAGGTCGACCTGCTTGCCGTCGATGATGAAAGACGGCGTGCCGCGAAGGCCTGCCTCGCGGCCCATCTCGACATTCTCGATGATCGCGTCGCGGATGTCTTCACGCTGGAAGCACTGGTCGAACTGCTCGCCAGCAAGGCCAGCCTGCGCCGCGATGTTGCGGAGCTCTTCGCCGGTGTTCGGGCCGCGGACCCAGCTCTGCTGGCGCTTATAGAGGGCGTCCACCATGCCGTAATAGGCTTCGGGGCCAGCATTGGTGGCGGCGCAGCGGGCAAGGATGAAACCTGCAAACGCGAGCCGTTCCGGCGGCGTCGGGAACTCTCGGTAGACGAACTTCACCTTTCCGGTGTCAACGAACTCTTCCTTGATCGTGGGGAAGACGCGCTCATGGAACGCTGCGCAGCCCGGACAGGTGACCGAGGCGTATTCGATGACGGTGAGGGGAGCGTCCGGATCGCCGATGACCATCTCTTCGGCGGCCATGCTGCCTTCGGGCGCGGCGATCGTCTGCGGCTGGGCTGCCGCGGTTTCGGCAGGGGCTTCAGCGGAGGTCTCCGCTGCGGGCGCCGCTGTCTCTTCGGCAGCGTCGGACGCGGCATCATCGCCACCGCCACAGGCGGCGAGGACGGCAGAGCCAGCGGCAATCAGGGCGAGGCGGAATTGGTTTCGAGTCATGCGAGTTCCCTTACCCCGTGCGGAATCCCGGGGCTAGCTGCCGTCTTTATGAATTGTTTGTCGCATCGTCTCCAGCGCGCTCTTGAGGAAACCCGACCGGGGCGATGGCGGAGGCTTCATCGCCTCCTTCTGCGCAGGAGCCATGCGCCGGTTCTCCCACCCGCGGCCGGAGTTGCCTTCGCGGATGACGATGCTGTTGAGGCGGGGCAGGCCGACCTTCTGGCGGACCCGTCCGAGGATCGCTTCTTGATGGTAGCGGAGCTTCATGGCCGCCGCACCGCTCTTCACCGAGACTTCCAGCGCCTGGGACCGGCCCCGGTTGATGATCCTGACCGGGCGGCAAAGCGGTGCGATCTCCGGTCCCGCCAGCTCGCCCCAGTCGGCCGCCAGGCGCGGATCCATCGCGCCTGTCGCCTTGGCCAGCCGGGCAAGGTGTGGGCCCAGCGACTTGGAGAGCTTGGGTGCGGCCCTTCGCGCGGGCTTGGTCCTTGGGGCTTGAGTTGCAGGCGGGGTGTCTCGCATAGCGGGACGATGCGGGATCAGCGGGCGGAGCTCAAGCGCGGGCGGCGGTCATGAGGAAAACGGAAGGGTTCGGCGCGGCGTTGCTCGCATGGTACGACACCCATGCGCGTGTCCTGCCATGGCGGGCGCAGCCGGGAGAGAACCGGCGGGCCGATCCCTATCACGTCCTCCTCTCCGAGGTGATGCTGCAGCAGACCACGGTCGCCGTGGTCGAGAAGCGCTTCCCTCAGTTCCTCGATCAGTTCCCTGATCTCAAGACCTTGGCGGAGGCGCCGGAAGCGGACGTGATGGCTGCTTGGGCGGGGCTGGGGTATTACCGCCGGGCGCGCTCTCTCCATGCCTGCGCGAAAGCCCTGATGGCGCAGCATGGCGGTGTGTTCCCGCAGGACGAGAAGGCGCTCAAAGCCCTGCCGGGGATTGGGGACTACACGTCTGCGGCGATCTCGGCGATTGCCTTTGGCGAGCCTGCGGTGGTCGTGGACGGGAATATCGAGCGCGTGGTGACGCGGGTTGCTCGCGTCACGGACGAAATGCCGGGGGCGAAAAAGCTGATCAAGGGCGAGGCGGCGAAGCTGATGCCTGACGCGCGGTTCGGCGACTATGCGCAGGCGATGATGGATCTCGGGGCGCGGGTCTGCCGGCCAAAGGCCCCTGACTGCCTTTTATGCCCCGTGCGGAGCTATTGCGCCGTCGCGGGAAGCGCGGAAGCGGAGAGCCTGCCGCGCAAGGCGCACAAACGGAAAAGGAAGACCGTGCAGGGCGTGATGATCGTCCTGCGGCGCGAGGACGGCGCCGTTCTGTGTGAGGAGCGTCCTGCCGACGGCCTGTTCGGCGGTATGCTCGGCCTGCCGGGAGGCGGCTGGGACGGGCGTGCGGTGCCTGAGGTTGCTGCCACGCTACGCGATGCTGGCGGCGTGACACATATCCTGACGCACCGACGCCTGGAGATCGACGTGAAGACGGGACCCACGGATGGCTCGCCCGGCGATGGCGTCTGGATGCAGCCTGACGAAGCGCGGGCGGCGATGCCCACGCTGTTCGTCAAGGCGCTGGAGCGTGCACTCAGCTAGGACGTGAGCGGATGGCTTGCCGCAGGCTGTCGATGGGCGCGAACTGGCCCTTTCGCTCTTCGAAGTGCCAGTAGGTCCAGCCATTGCAGCTCGGCGCGTTCTGCAGGCTCGCGCCGACCTTGTGGATCGAGCCTTCGAGCTTGGGCGTGCTGAGGGAGCCGTCGGCCTTCACCTTGGCGGTGTATTTGCGCTTGGGGCAGTAAAGCTTCGTGCCCGGAGCGAGGAGGCCGGCCTCGACCACCTGCCCGAAGCCGACACGCGGTTCGCGGCGCGGGGCGGGGAGGGGTGCCAGCTCTTCCGGATTTTTCGGCGCAACAATGGCGCCGATACGTTGCTCCGCAGCAAGAACATAGGACTGGTCGCGCTCAATGCCGATATAGTGGCGGCCGAGGCGCTTGGCGACGGCGCCGGTGGTGCCTGTGCCGAAGAAGGGATCGACAATGACATCGCCCGGCTTCGTCGTCGCGGTGATGATGCGGTGGAGAAGGGCTTCAGGCTTCTGGGTCGGGTGCAGCTTGGCGCCGTCCTGCTTGAGGCGCTCCGCGCCCGTACAAAGGGGCAGGGTCCAGTCCGATCGCATCTGCACGTCTTCATTCGCGGCCTTCAGCGAGTGGTAGTTGAAGGTCACGCGCGACTTCTCGCTCTTCGCGGCCCAGATCAGGGTTTCATGGGCGTTGGTGAACCGCGTACCGCGGAAGTTCGGCATCGGATTGCTCTTGACCCAGACAATATCGTTATGGATCCAGAAGCCGAGGTCCTGCAGCACCGCGCCAAGGCGGTAGATGTTGTGGTAGCTGCCGATGACCCACAGCGCACCGTCTTTCTTCAGCACACGGCGCGCCTCGGAGAGCCATTCGCGGCAGAAATCATCATAGGCCTTGAAGCTCGAGAACTGGTCCCATTCGGCATCGACCCCGTCGACCTTCGATTGGTCCGGCCGTGTCAGTCCCTCGCCGAGCTGGAGGTTGTAGGGCGGGTCGGCAAAAACGAGCTCGACCGAGCCGTCAGGAAGTTTCTTGAGCTCCTCGATGCAGCAGCCGTTCAGGATCCGGTCGATGGGTAGTTTCTGCACGCGTTACGCTCCTATTCGCCCCTGCCGATTCGTCCTGAGTCAACAGGGTAAAAGAGGTCTTAATCCGTGCGCGGTTAATCTTTGTGAATAGGGCGTTAAGGCGCGATGTTCTTCAGGAACGACCGCCGGTGGTGGCGGGTGACGCCCTGCTCTGTGATCGCTGCACGGTGCGCGGCACTACCATAGCCTTTGTTCGTGTGCCAACCATAAGCGGCATAGCGCTGGCCGAGCCGGATCATGGCGCGGTCGCGCGTTACCTTGGCAACCACGGCGGCGGCTGAGACGGAGGGGCAGGAGGCGTCGGCCTTGATCTCGGTGATGACAGGCACGTGGCCAAAGTCCGGCGGACGGTTGCCATCGACGATCGCGACGGCGCCTTCGATAAGGCCAAGTGCCTCCACCGCCCGGCGCATGGCGAGCTTGGTCGCCGGCTCGATGCCGAGGCTGTCGATCTCCGCGGCCGAAACCGCGCCGAGGGCAATGCGGGCTTTTGTGAGGATGATGGGAGCCAGCTTTTCGCGCCGCTTCTCTGTCAGGGCTTTTGAATCCCGGAGCCCCTCGATGCCATGACCGGGCGGCAGGTAAGCCGCCGCGGCCACCACGGGCCCAGCGAGCGGGCCGCGCCCGACTTCGTCGACGCCGATCACCGGGCGGCCGGCGGCAATTTCGCTTTCGTATATCGGGCAGGGCTCTTTCATCCCCCCATTGTCCGCCGCGCCGTGCTGGCGGCCAAGCGCGACTTATCCAAAGAGGTCTGGCTGGGGCGGGCCTGATCCGGGAACGCGGAAATGCTCCGAAGACGGCACCGGCATCTCGGTGAAGCCGTAGCGCTTCTTCGCGGCGCGGAAGCGCATGTCGAGCATCTCGGCATAGGCGCCCTTCGGTCCACCGCCGCGGGAGCGAGCGACGTCGTAAACCCTTCCGCCATTGATCTCGCGGATGCGGTTCAGCACTTTTGCCTTCCGCGTCGGCGCGGCGCTTTCGAGCCATTCCTCGAAGATCGGCCCGACCTCCTGCGGCAGGCGGAGGAGGGTGTAGGCGGTGAACGTCGCGCCAGCTTCGCGCGACGCCTGCATCAGCCGCTCGAGTTCATGGTCGGAAAGCCCCGGAATCATCGGCCCGTGGACCGTGCCGGTGGGGATGCCCGCATCGGCAAGGGCCTTCACGGCTGCCAGCCGATTCTTCGGCGTCGGCGCGCGGGGCTCCATCGTGCGGGCGAGGGCACCGTCGAGCGTGGTGATCGAGATCATCGCGCGGACGAGATCGTGCTTCTGCATCTCCTGCAATACATCGAGGTCGCGGAGGATGAGGTGAGACTTCGTCAGAATGCTGACGGGGTGCCGGAACGCAAGAAGCACTTCGAGCACCTGGCGCATGATCTCGTGCCGCCGCTCGATCGGCTGGTACGGATCGGTATTCGTGCCGATGGCGATCGGACGGACCCTATAGCGCCTGGCGGAGAGTTCCTTGCGCAGGAGCTGCGGTGCGCCCGGTTTGACGAAGAGCTTGCTCTCGAAATCGAGGCCGGGGGACAGGCCCATATAGGCGTGGGTCGGTCGAGCGAAACAGTAGACGCATCCGTGCTCGCAGCCCCGGTAGGGATTGATCGAGCGGTCGAAGCCGACGAACGGGCTGTCGTTGAAGGTGACGATCTTCTTCGCCGCTTCCTGCACGACCTCCGTTTTCAATGGCAGGGGTTCGTCAGCTTCCCAGCCATCGTCGGCAGCCTCGCGAACCTCGCTCTCATAGCGCCCCGAAGCGTTTGAGAAGGCTCCGCGGCCCCGCTTCTTCGAGGCCTGGGTCGGCTTGAAGTTGAGGTGCGCCGGGTGTCCCATGATCGGAACAATAGCAGAACATCAGAACAGGACAAGAACGATTTATCCCGAACCGCAGCCCTAGGTGGAGCGGCCCACAGCCGCGGGTTGTTTTTCGGGGGTGGTTTTGAGGTCAGAACGGTTCGGCCGCTGAAGAAGAAAGCGCACCAGAAGCGCCGAGGCGAGTCCCGCGATCACGTAGGAGAGCCAGGCGGCTCGGAACACCGCCTCGACCGGGCTCTGCTGAAACACCATGACGCCGAGTGTCGCAAGCCCTGCATAGGCCACGACGCAGCGCAGGGCATTCATGCCCATGGCGACATTGGGATAGCCGAGCGGGTTGAAGACACCGATCGCCACGAAAAGCAGGCCAGCGCCCCAGAGGCCAAGCGAAATGGCTTCGAGATAGCGGTCAGAGATTGCGACGATGGCCGCGTTCTCGGTGAACAGGCTTGCGAGGCTGCCGCCAAAGGCGAAGAGCACCACGGCCCCGACGCCGCCCCAGAGCGCGGCGAAGGCCCAGACGTTCCGCTCGGCGAGGCGCAGGCGCATGTCCTCGTGGGCCCCGACATTCTGGCCGATGAAGGGGGTGATGCCTGTCTGGAGCGCGAAGAAGGGGATCAGGACCAGGGCCTCGATCCGGGCGCCGACGGCGAAGCCTGCAACGGCTTCGGGGCCTGAGCTCGCCAGCAGGCGCGTGATGATGGCGCTGCCGATGGGGGAGAAGAGCTGCGCGAGGAAGGCTGGCGCGCCGTAGCGCAGGACCTGCGCGATGCAGGGCAGGAAGCTCCGCAGGACGGAAGGACTCGCAGTGATGAGGTCGGCCCTGGCAAGCCATGTGAATGCCATGACGGTGATGACGAGCCGCGCGATGATCGTCGCCAGGGCGGCGCCGGCCATGCCGAGCTCGGGCATGCCGAAGAGGCCGAATATGATGAAGGGCGACACCACGGCATTGATGACGGCTGCGAGGACCATCAGCCCGCTCGGCACCTTCGCCTCGCCAGCCGCTCGTATCAGGCCATTGAGGACGATCGGCAGGACCAGGAGCGGAAGGCCCGAGTACCAGATGGTCATGAACTGGTTGATGTAGGGCAGGAGCTCCCGCGGCGCGCCGAGCGCAAGGAACACGGCGTCGGAAACCTGCAGCATGATGATCGCCAGCATCAGCGCAAAGATCAGCACGAAGAGCAGCGTCGAGGTGATGAGAGCCTTGGCGCGGTCTTCCTGCCCCGCTCCTATTGCCCGCGCGACGACGGCGGCCCCGCCATTGCCCATGCCGATGGAGATGGCGCTCATCCCGAAGATGACCGGAAAGCAGAAGCCGATGGCCGCCAGCTCCTGCGAGCCGAGCCTGCCGATATAGAAGGTGTCGGTGACGTTGATCGCGATGACCGAGAAGAGGCCCAGCGACATCGGCCAGGAAAGGTCGAACAGCACCTTGGTCACCGGCTGTTCAAGAAGCCGCGTGCGCCGATCGCCAATGCTGAAAGCTGCACGCGCCATGGTCCCGGACATGGCCGGATCGCCTTGCAAGCGCAAGCACCGCAGCAGCGCAGAAGAGGTTTCTCGAGGTTTATTCAGTCACGTAGGTCAGGGGCAGGACGGTGGTCGCCTTGAGGGTTTCCATCGAGAAGGAGGCGCTGACGTCGCTAAGGTCCGCCACCCGGATCAGGCGCTTGTAGACCGCGTCATAACCCTTGATGTCAGGGGCCACGATCTTGAGCAGGTAGTCGACATCGCCGGTCATGCGGTGGAACTCCACGACCTCCGGGATACGGGCGACGCCTTCGGCGAAATGCTTGGTCCAGGCCTCGTTGTGCTTGTCGGTGCGCACGAGGATGAAACCGGTGAGGCCGAGATCGATCTTCTCGGGGTCCACGATCGCGACCCGCGCCTTGATGACGCCCGCCTGTTCCAGAGCGCGGATCCTGCGCCAGCAAGTGGGCTCGGAGGTGCCGGCGCGCTCGGCGAGGTCACGGACGCTGAGATTCGCGTCCCGCTGCAGTTCTTCGAGGATTTTACGATCAATTCCGTCCATTCGATGCGTTATAAGCGAAAGAAAATAATCAATCGATAGCGCATTTACGATATAATTTGATCCCCAATTTCGCGCGACGTGGTGTAGGAACCCAGTAGCGAGGATGAGCCATGAAACGTCTCTTCAAAGAACATCCTGAATCCGTGGGCGAGACCTATGTCCAGCACCTCGGCGAGGCATGGTCCTTTGCCGGCGCGATGATCCTTGGCGGGCTGTGCTGTTTCCTCCATGGCCTCCTGCCCTTCTTCTTCCAAGGCACCGGAAGCCGCATCATCAGCGGTCTGCATGACCGGATGGTGGTCTGCCGCTCCCGCGCGGACCGCGCCGCTCGTGCGCAGCAGGAACGACTGTCCCAGGCCCGCGAGGCCGCTTGAGTCCCGGAACGCCAGGAGAGACCCTGGCCCTCGGCACGCGCCACCGCCGCGCGGTCGAACGCTTTGGGCCGGGTGTGGTCCTGAGCCTGACCATCGCTGGCGCTGCGTCGTTCGTCGCGACCGGGGCGGGCGGTCCGGTGATGCTGCTCGCGCTGCTGATCGGAATGGCCTTCCACTTCCTTCATGCGGACGAACGCTTCCGTCCGGGCCTCGATATCGTGGCGCGCAACGTCCTCAAGATAGGCGTCGCGCTCCTCGGTGTACGGATCACGATCTCGGAGATCGCCGGGCTCGGTTTCGGCACCCTCTCGCTTGTCATCGCGGGGGTGACGCTGACGATCCTTTTCGGCTGGTCCGTCGGACGCGCCCTCGGGCTGAAAGCAGACCACGCAGTTCTTTCGGGCGGAGCCACGGCGATCTGCGGCGCATCGGCGGCGCTTGCCATCTCCGCCGTTCTTCCGCGCACGGCGCAGTCGGAGCAGAATCTCGGCATCACCGTGGTGGGTGTCACGACGCTCAGTACGGTCGCGATGGTGGTCTACCCGGCTATCGCGAGCCTCCTCGGTCTTTCCGACACGCAGGCAGGCATCTTCCTCGGTGCGACCATCCATGACGTGGCGCAGGTGGTCGGCGCAGGTTTCGCGATCTCGAATGAAGCGGGCGAGACGGCCACCATCGTCAAGCTGTTGCGTGTCGCGATGCTCGCGCCCGCTGTCTTCGTCATCAGCATGGTCTTCGCCCGTGTCCCCGGAGACGAAGAAGCCGAGACCGTGCGGCGCCAGGCGATGCCGGTCTTTCTTGTCGCCTTCCTTGCCCTTTGTGCCATCGGCAGCGCCGGGTGGATACCGCCCGCGGCGGAAGGGATCCTTTCCGATGTCTCGCGCGGGGCGCTGGTCGCGGCGGTCGCCGCGCTCGGCGTGAAGACCTCCCTCCAGTCGCTGATGACGGTGGGGTTGAAGCCGATCCTCTGCCTGTCGCTCACGACGGCAGGGCTGGCGCTCTTCGTCCTGGCGGCGATCCTGCTCGGCCTTGTCGGGGGCTGACGGAGCCGGGTCGACGAACTCTCGGCCTTCTTGACAATTCACCGGGGCGTGAGAGGGTCACGCCTGAAGAATGGGTGCCGCGCAGGGCGTGCCCAATGGGGTAGTACAGATGAAAAGACTCGCTCTCCTCGCAGCCGTGAGCGCTGCGTCCCTCGGGATCGCCTCGGCGCAAGGCTATTTCGGTGCCCATCTTGGCCTGAGCTCGGTCGACGAAGACGGACTTGACGTCAACGGAACGAACTTCGGCGCCATCGACTATGATGATGGACCGGCCTTTGGTTTCCTCGGCGGCCTGCAAGTGAACAAGTTCTTTGCAGGCGAGCTCGAGATCACCGGCCAGTCCAACGACAGCTCGTTCTTTGTGGGCGATGAGACCTTCACCGTCACCGCCTTCCTTGCCAATGCGGTCCTCTCGACCCCGGCGAATGAAAAGGTGATCGGCTGGGTCGGCGTCGGCGCGGGCTTCGCCTCGACCAACCTGGAGGATGGCGGCAACGCCTTCGCGACGCAGTTCAAGGGCGGCGTCGATCTCAACGTTTCCGGCCCGCACTATATCGGTGTGCAGGCTGCGATCCTCGAAACCGACGGCTTCGTGGCAGACCAGTCGGGCACCGAGTTCGACCTCGACTACGCGAACTCGAGCTACTCGGTCACCTATCGCTTCCGCTTCTAGGAAGCAGGGCCGATCGCAGATACGAAAACGGGGCCCGACGGGCCCCGTTTTTTATCGTCTGTGGGCACTCGATCAGTCGTCCGACGAGCCGAAATTCGCGAATACCTTGTCGAGATCCGGCGCGCTCGAGGTTTCTTCCTCTTCTTCGGCAGCCGTCGTATCCTCAGCAGGCTGAAGGGTTGCGCCTTCGGGCAGCTTGCCTTCCGCTTCGAGGCGCGCGCGCTCGTCGGCGGCTTTCTGGACGGCCATGTCGAGGTCGAACTGGGTGCAGAAGCCCAGCGTCACCGGGTCCATCGGCTCGAGATTGGCCGAGTTCCAGTGGGTCTTTTCGCGGATCGCCTGAATGGTCTGCTTGGTGGTGCCGAGCAGCTTGGAGATCACGCGGTCCGGGACCTCCGGGTGGTTGCGCACGATCCACGCGATGGCGTTCGGACGTTCCTGGCGGCGCGACGTCGGAATGTAGCGCTTCTGTTTCTTTTTGAGCTCGGGCACCACGACTTTCTTTTTCGAGAGCTTCATGCGGTAGTTCTCATCCGCCTCCGCTTTCTCGATTTCCTCGCGGGTGAGCTGGTCGTTGGTGATCGGGTTGATGCCGCGCACGCCCTGGGCGACGTCGCCATCGGCGATACCCTTCACCTCAAGGGGATGCAGGCCGCAGAAATCCGCGATCTGGTCAAAGGTCAGGGCTGTGTTGTCGATCAGCCAGACGGCCGTCGCCTTCGGCATCAGCGGTTTGTCGGACATCGAGGTTCCTCCAGTCGGTGCGCCTTTCCGGCGCGAGAATACGGCTTCCCCGGCGCGTCGTCCGGCGGGGTCTTCGCTGAATGACAAAGGGGGAGTGCCCCTGAACTAGGCCGCAACGAGGGCCGTTGCAAGGGCTCCTCGCTGCTTGACGCACGCTGCGGCATCGGCTGCCTATCAGGTGAACAGGGAGCTTCCAGAAGTGAGCATGTTCGACTTCCCCGAGGGCGGGCCCGAGACCCTCACGACCCGTAAGTTCGGCAGCCAGACGCTCCATGTCAGGGAGCACCGCGGCGCGGGCAGGCCGCTTCTCTTCCTGCACGGTTATCCGACCAGCGGTATCGACTGGCGGCTGATCGCCTACCGGTTCGCTGACAGGCATTGTCTTTATCCGGACCTTCTCGGCTTCGGTCTCTCGGACAAGCCCCGGATCCGCTACACCTTCCCGCACCACCGCCAGCTCGTCGAAGCGTTGCTGCATAGCCGCGGCATCCGCGAGATCGACATCGTGGCCCACGACTACTCCGTGACGCTGGCGCAGGAGCTTCTCCATGCAGAAGGGGAGGGTCGGCTGCCTTTCCGTATCGGCAGGGTCGTGCTTCTCAATGGTGGGATCTATCCCGAGCATCACCGGGCGCGTCCGATCCAGAAGCTGCTCCGGGCACCTCTGGTCGGCGAGATCGTGGCGGGGGCCATAGGCCGCGATGCGCTGGCCAAGGCCCTGCGACGGATCGCAGGCTCCCCGGACGCCTGGACCGAGTGGGCGATCGACGAGCATTTCGAGGCCATTGCGCACAATGACGGCCAGAAGCGTCTTGCTTCGCTCCTCACCTATGTCGACGACCGCCGCATCCACCGTGAACCATGGGTTGCGGCGATGCACAGGGCGATTGAGGAGGGCCGCATGAGCTTTGTCTGGGGTCCGCTCGACCCGGTGTCCGGGGGGCACGTGCTCCAAGCCCTCCGCGAGCGGACGGCAAACCCTGAGATCCGCGAGATCGAAGGCGCTGGGCACTACCCCCACTGGGAAAAGCCCGAAGAGGCTGGCGCGGCCATCGTGGAGGCGCTGCGCTAGGGCGTCTTGCCGAGCATCGCCTGCTCCGCCAAAGGCGCGGCTATGCGGACGTCTGACTTTGATTTCGAGCTGCCCGAAGAGCTGATCGCGCTGGAACCTCCGGCGGAGCGGACGGATGCGCGGATGCTGCATGTCGGGGATGGGATCGTGGACCGGTCGGTGAAGGACCTGGTCGAGGTCCTGCGCGCAGGCGACCTGCTGGTTCTGAACGACACCAAGGTCATTCCTGCTGCACTCGAAGGCAGGAGGCTTCCGCGGGAAGACCACGACGGTGGCCCGGCCGGGCAGGCCACCCCGGCGGAGGCGCCTCGCGCCGTGAGCCAAAACCAAGGGGTCGTGGTCGAGGCCAACCTGATTGAACATCTCGAGCCCCGCGAGGGACGCGCGCATTGGCGCAGCTTTGCGCGGCCGGGCAAACGGCTGAAGGTCGGTGACCGGCTCGATTTTCGTGGCCTTACGGCGGAGGTCGTGGCGCGCAACGGGATGGAGACGGACATCCTCTTCGATGTTGCGGAGGGGGATTTCGACGGTGCCCTGATGAAAGCCGGGATGCCGCCGCTGCCGCCCTACATCGCGCGCAAGCGCGGTGTGCGAGAGGACGACCGCGAGCGCTACCAGACGGTCTACGCGAGAGAGGCAGGCAGCGTTGCCGCGCCCACGGCAGGTCTGCACTTTACGGACGAACTCTTCGCGCAGCTCGAGGCGAAGGGCGTCGGGCGCGCCTATGTGACGCTGCATGTCGGCGCAGGCACCTTCCTGCCTGTGAGTACGGACGATGTTTCCGACCACAAGATGCACTCAGAATGGGGCGTGGTCAGCGAGGAGACGGCAGCGGCAATCGCCGAGACGAGGGCGCAGGGCGGGCGTATCATCGCCGTGGGAACGACGTCGCTGCGCCTCCTCGAGTCAGCCTGGAACGGCGAGAAGGTCGCGCCGTTCCGCGGCGACACCGACATCTTCCTAAAGCCCGGTGACAAGTTTCCGTCCACGGACCTTCTGATGACGAACTTCCACCTGCCGAAGTCGACGCTGTTCATGCTCGTCTGCGGCTATGCCGGGACTGAAGAGATGAAGGCCGCCTACGCCCATGCCGTGGCGGAGAAATACCGCTTCTTCAGCTATGGCGATGCCTGCCTTCTGGAGAAGAAGGCCTAGATCCGCCCCTCACGGTCGATTGTGTCCTGCACCAGCCGGTGAAAGGCTGCGCGAGCCGCGCCTTCGCCGCCAGGGCTACCGCGGGCGGAGGTCCAGTTGGCGTTCGACGCGATGACGAGGTTCCGCTCGGGGTCGATGAAAATCCCTTGACCGAAGATCCCCTGTGCCTGGAAGGCGTTGTCGTCCACGGTCCACCACTGGAACCCGTAGCCCGCTTCTGGCGCGCCGATGTCGGCCTGCTTCGACGTCGCGCGGGCGAGATAGTCCGCAGGCACCACGCGCTCGCCATCGGCCACGGCGCCTTCGAGGATAAACTGGCCGAAGCGGGCAAAGTCGCGGGTCGTCGCCTGGATACAGCAGCCGCTGATCTCGTTCCCGTCCGTGCCCAGAAGCCACGTCGCATCAGCCTCCATGCCATAAGGCTTCCAGATCTTCTCCTCGAGATACTCCGCCAGCGTCTTGCCTGTCGCCTCCGACACCAGAATGCCGATGAGGTTCGTCTCGCCGGTGGAGTAGTTCCAGCGCTCCCCCGGCTCATGTGCCCTTGCGAGGCCGCGCATGTAGCTGACGGTGACCGGAAGGTCGCCTTCGGGCTCGTGCTGCATGAAGAGGGCAACGTCCGACTGCGGATCTTCGTAGTCTTCGTTCCAGTCGACGCCCGAGGTCATGGTCAGGAGCTCCGCGATCGTCACGTCGTCATAGGCGGAGCCCTTGAGCCCTTCGATCGTGTCGGTGACCGGGGCGTCGAGGCTTTCGATATAGCCATCCGCGATGGCCGCGCCGACGAGGGTCGAGGTCAATGATTTGGCCACGGAGAAACTGGTCCAGCGCTTGCCCGGACCGAAGCCGAGACCGTAGCGCTCGGCCCTGATCTCGCCATTGTGCAGGATCACCACGGAGGCGAGGCGCGCTTCGTCCATATAGGTTTCGAGCGCGTCGCCAAGGTCCAGCGGTTCGCCTTCGGGCAGTTCCCGCACATCGCGGCCTGCTTCGATCCTCCGCGCTTCGATGAGGAAGGGAACCTTGTCGATCATCCTGAAGCCGGCGTCGCGCTGCTCCTGCGACCAGAAAAGGACGTCCGTCCCGCTCGGCGGGTTGGCCAGCAGCGCGCGCCAGTCCTTGCCGATGCCGATCCATGTGACGGCTGCGAGTCCCGCGACCCCTGCCGCAGCGAAGCTCGCGATCCGCGCGATCCTGTTCATGGCCCTGTTCCTCCTGACCCGAGTCGTTTCTCTTTTCTTCCTAGCAGGGTAGCCAGCGAAAGACGAACCGCCCGCCTGCGAGTGACTGACGCACAGGAGAGAGAGTGATGAAAAGAGGCCTGCAGATCGTCCTTGGGGTGCTGTCGCTAATCCCCCTGTTCTTCGCTGTCGTCGGGATCTTCGCTGGGGCCGAGCGGCTTGGCGGGGAAGGGGTGCCGGGCGCCCTCGACAACCAGCTCCGCTACCTCTCCGGCGTCTACATTCTCGTGACGCTCCTCGCCTGGCGGATCATCCCGCGGATCGAGGAGGAGGGGGCGACCCTCGCTCTCGTGACGGTGGCCCTCTGCATCGGCGGGATCGGGCGTCTGGTCTCCATGATGACCGTCGGCGATGCCCTGCCGCAGCAGGTCTTCTTCACCGGGCTGGAGATCGGCGCGCCGGTCCTCATCCTCTGGCAGCGGGCCGTGGCGAAGGCGTCCCAGGTGGGGCGAGACATGCGCGCCACATCCTGCTAGCCGCCTCCCGAACGAGAGCCGCGCACGCCCGCGGCCCAGGATTATCGGGAGTGAACGCATGTCCGACCGCGCCATGGTCATCCACTTCAAGACCCGCAACCGCGGCGCCGCCCCGGGCGGCCCCGCCGGCGGCTATTGCTGGGTCTATGGCAAGTTCGACGACTGGGAGACCTTCGAGCAGGAAGTCACCCACCACTTCCGCCGCCACTTCCGCTATGACGTCGTGGACTTCGAGGACAAGCGCGAGATCTTCGGCACCCCGGACGACCCGACCGAAGCGGGGCTCGTGCGGGACCTCGCCAAGTTCCCGATCCAGTACCATACGATGCAGCTTTATGGGGAAGAGCACGCGAGTTGAACCGGAAGAGTTCAGTATGAGCGATTGGCCGACGGGACATATTCCCTACGCGACGGATCTCAGCCACGTTGATCTGGTGAACGCTCTTCGCCTTGTTCGGTGGCTTGCTGTACCCGAACTTGCTGCCAGATCTCACGGCTGCGCAGCACTTGTACCGGATCAAGGAACAGCAATCACTCTCTTCATTGAGATGATCGATATCGAAGAGCGGCTTGAAGTCGGTAGGCTGAACGTCGGCGTTGACTCCTGCATCGCTTCGCTCTGTGCCGAAAAGATTCCTCTCCCTGAAGGTGATCGGTCAATCACTGAACTAATCTCCGTGGAAGAGCATGCCACCATCGAGTCTGGGATCGAGATATTGTGGGAGCAGGGCCAGAAAATGACGATCGTTCCGAACGCGATGCCGTGCTCTCTCGCTATCGCAGCTCCCGGCTTTCCGGATAGGTATTTCGAGCCCGAGTACGCCCTCTCTGACTACGCCCGCGAAGAGCTTCCATGACCACGCCTTTCTCCTTCTCCCTCCACAAAACCGACGGCCAGGCCCGCACCGGTGAGATCACCACCTCGCGCGGGACGATCCGCACACCTGCCTTCATGCCAGTGGGCACGGCAGGCACGGTCAAGGCCGTCCAGATGCGGGACGTGAAGGCGACGGGCGCCGACATCATCCTTGGCAACACCTACCACCTGATGCTTCGTCCGACGGCGGAGCGTGTGGCGAAGCTCGGGGGGCTGCATAGATTCTCGACATGGGATGGCCCGATCCTCACCGATTCAGGCGGGTTCCAGGTCATGTCCCTCGCCCAGATGCGCAAGCTGACGGAGAAGGGCGTCGAGTTCCGCAGCCACATCGACGGCTCGAAGCACATGCTGACGCCCGAGCGCTCGATCGAGATCCAATGCCTGCTGGGTGCGGACATCCAGATGCAGCTCGACGAATGCCCGCCTTTCCCGATCACCGAGGAAGCGTCCCTCGAAAGCCTCGAACTCTCCATCCGCTGGGCCAGACGTTCGAAACAGGCCTTCGAGGAGATGGCCGGCCCGCATCAGGCGCTTTACGGCATCGTCCAGGGCTCGGTCTTCGAGGACCAGCGCAAGCGCTCCGCCGAAGCGCTGCAGGAGATCGGCTTCCCCGGCTACTCCGTCGGCGGCCTCGCCGTGGGGGAGGGCCGGGAGCAGATGTTCAAGGTGCTCGACTTCACGACGCCAGTCCTGCCCACCGACAAGCCGCGCTACCTCATGGGTGTCGGCAAGCCGCTGGACCTCGTCGGCGCGGTGGAGCGCGGCATCGACATGTTCGATTGTGTCCTGCCCACGCGCTCAGGCCGCCATGGCCAGGCCTGGACCTGGGACGGCCCGATCAACGTCAAGAACGCCCAGTTCATCGAGGATGAGAGCCCGCTCGATCCAGAGAGCGACTGCCCGGCCAGCCGCGACTACACCAAGGCCTATCTCAACCACCTCTTTCGTGCGGGTGAGTATCTCGGCCCCATGCTGCTGAGCTGGCACAATCTTGATTTCTACCAGAAACTCATGGCTGCCATGCGCGCCGCCATCGCCGAGGGCCGCTTCGCCCAGTTCGCCGCCGATTTCCGCGCCCGCCACCGCGAGAAAAGCTGAGCAGAAAGTACCAAAAGTCGCACCGAGAAAGCGGTTGACGCCTCCGCCGCAGCCCATTAGTCACGCCGCTCTGGATGGGCCCTTAGCTCAGTTGGTTAGAGCAACTGACTTTTAATCAGTAGGTCCTCGGTTCGAATCCGAGAGGGCTCACCATCTCATCTCTCAAGGTACTCGGCATTACCGAGCGAGCGGGCTGGTCGCCGGGCGCGTGGGCTGCTTGCTTTGGTCGAGAAGGGGTTGTGTCCTGCTAGCCCAGCGATGCGACGAGCCATGCAAGGCCGGTGTAGACCATGGACAGGGCGACCGTTGCGGCGATGAACATCAGTGCACGGGGCATCACCTTGTCATAGCTTGCATGCCTTGCGACTTCCGCGACGGCTTCGGCGATGTCGTGCGACATGCCTTCGGGCGTGAAGCTCGACAGGGCAATCCAGCGGCGATGCTTGTCACCGCTCAGGCGCTCGGCCACTTCTTCGCGCGCGCGCTCGAAGGCGGCGGCGGCGACGGTATCGGTAATCATGCTGCGTACTGAAAATTTGTGCAGCCGTGCATAGGCGAGGGCCGGCAGCAGGCGAGGCAGGACCTGCCGGAGGTCATAGACGATGTAGCCTATCCCCAGCGCAATGATCGAGAAACGCAAGCCCCGGAGGGTGAGAAGCTCCGCCCAGTAGCTGAGCGCGACGATTCCCAGGAGAGCAAATTTCACCGCCATCGTCTTGGCGAAGCGGATCGACCGTTCACGCAGGACGGCCTTCACGCTCCGGTCCAGCTCGGCCTCGGCGAGGATCACGGCTTCCTCGGTCGCGGTCAGGAGTTTCTTCTCGATCTTCTTGTCGAGCGCCTTGCGGCCCGCAACCGCGGCACCGACCACGGTGCCCACGGCAAGACCCGCGCGCAGCAGGACGGGCCACATCAAGCGCCGCCTTTCAGGAACCGGCAGGGGATTGTCTCCAGCATCATGGGCTTCAGTTAGGACCGATTGCGCCAGCGGGCTAGCTGGCGGACGCAACCTGGGCCAGCTCGTCGGGTTCCTCGCCGTGAATATAGAGGAACGCGCCGCCCTTGAATTTCTCGATCAGGTCGCCTGCGAGGCGGCGCTCCACCGCCGGGCAACCCCAGCTACGGCCGATGGTCCGGCCTGGGGCGACGTAGTCGGCGCCATGGATGACGATCGCGCGCTCCCTTGCACGGCTGTTGGTCTCGCTCAGGCCGTCAAGGCGCAGGCTGAGGCCGTGCTTGCCGTGATAGGTCTCCGCCGTGACATAGGCACCGACCGAGGTCATCTTGGAGCCGGGCGTGTTGCTGAACCTGACCGGGCGGCCTGTGTGCGCAGCATCAGAACCGCGCCCGTGGGAGACGAGCAGGACCTCGGTCTCTCCGGTTTCAAGGTCATGGACGAAAAAGCGCGGCTCCGAGCTGTGCCTCGTATAGTCGATAATGCCGATATAGCGCTCGTTCTCCACCACGTCCTGATGCTCCTCATAAGCCTTGAGGGCCTTGCTCAGGACCGCAGGGTTGAGGCCAGCCTCGACAAAGCTGCCGGAAACCTCCTCTGTCGCCAGTCCGGCAGCCAAGGCGGACGGCGCCAGGAGAAATGATGCGAAACCGAGCATGGCAGAAGCGAGAAGCTTTGAGAAAATCATGAAATGAACCCCTGAATTTCCGCGCAAGGTGCCAATCCGCGGCCAAAACCGGACCGGAAAACGTCTCGCGCTGTCCCGTTCACAAGATGGGGATCTCGAGCGTCTTGTGAACCGCCTTGGTGGAACCTGAACGGATCTTCAGGCGCTTAGAACCGCTTCCTGATCTCGAATTCGATGATGCGGCCATTGGGGTCGATGAGGTCTGGCTGGTAGCGCAGGGGGATGGAGCCGGTGTCGTCGCGGACGTCCTGGATCTGGTTCAGGGCGTTGTTGACGCTCATCGCCACGCGGGTGTCGCGTAGCCACGGAGCCTTCTGCATGATCGCGCCGGAGAATCCGAGGTCGTAGGTAATCCGTGTGTTGACGATCAGGAGATCGGAGAATTCGAGGTCCGAACCGCCAGCAAGGGCGCCATCGACCTTTGTGCCGCTTTTCCACTGGGCGCGGGCAAACAGGCCGAGACCCTTGTTCCAGCGCCTGTAGACGACGTTGAGTTCGTGTTCTGACGTTCCGCCATTGGGGCCGATGGCCGAGCCGCCGAGAAGGTCGAGTTCGGGAAGGCCATCGCGGACCAGGAGCGTGTCTTCCAGCGTCCAGACGTGGGTAATCCCGAGGCTGACGCGGCCGGGTCGACCGCTGCGCGTCGGCTGCCGGTTGGATTGCCTGCGGCCACCCTCAGCCTGTTGGGCAGATCCCGCCTCTGGCCTGCCGCCTCTCGCTGCCTGAGGGGGTCCGCCTTGGGTTTGCTGGCTCTGCCCCTCGGCGCCTTCCGGCCGTGATGCCGCCTGGGGTCTTCCGCCAGGAGGGCCGCCTGCGCCTTGCGGCCTGCCGCCGCCCGGACGCCCGCCGCGACCGCCAAGCCGTTTTGACCAGTTCAGCGCCGTCCTGAGCTGGCGGTTGTTGCCCTCCTCGAAATTGACCGGACGCTGGTCGATGGCGATCAGCGTCCCGCTCGCATCCCGCGTGAACCGGTCGGGGAAGGCGGTTTCGATCTCGGCCGTCAGGGCGGGGAATGCGCGGGCTTCGTCCTCGAGGAAGGACTGCGTGTAGTCGATATTGAGCGTGACCTCGCGCTCCTCCCACGGTTTGATCTGCACGCCAACCTTCGAGACGTCGCGGCTGTCCGCGACGAGCGCCGGGTTGCCGCCAGTGATCGCATCAACCAGCAGGGTCTCGCCGGTGGTGAAATCGAAGACCCGGACATTGGGTGTCACGAGAACCGGGTCGCCAAGCTGGGCGATGCCGGGGGCGCCTTCCTCGCGGGTGTAGGAAGCGAGCAACCGGAATCTCTCCGAAGGGCGCCAGTTGAAGCCGCCGCCCCAGCTCGTCAGTGTGCCGAAGTCTGACAGGTCGCGTGCGTTGATGTTCCCGTTGACCGCAAGGCGCCCGACCCATCCGTCTACGGCATCGACGAGCGGGACATCGACGCTCAACTGCCCACGCACCGTCTCGCGGCTGAGAGCGGATTCGGTTTCTCCGGCGCTGTCGACCACCCGCGTATCGAGTTCGCGGCTGAAGAGGCCGGCCTGCGCGGAGACCTGAAGGTCGCCGGCGGGAAGGGCGAAGGTCTTTGCATTGACGACGAATTCGGCCTCGCCGGTACGGGTCTCACTTTCGGTGATCCGCTGCTCGCGGGTGAAGACCGCCGTGCCGAGCGCCGCAAAGGGATCGGCGCCGCCATCAACTGCTGCCTGAAGCTGCGCGGTGTCGAGCGAGAGATCCGTGACCGTCTCATTGTCCGAGACTTCATAGTTTGCGGTGAAGGTCCAGTTGGTCCTGCTCGGCTTGCTGACCACGGCGATCCCGCCAGAAAGAACATCCGTGTCGTTTTCCTGCAAGAGGGGCCCGTCCGAAGGGACCTGCGTGTAGAGCGTCAGCCCGTCGCCGAAGGGGACGAACGGGTTCGTCCCCGGAAGATCGAGTGCGATGTCGCCGAGCCCCAGTTTCTGGGTCGCCTCGCTCCGCTCGAGTTCACCGGTGAGCGTCAGCACGCTGTCCCAGGCGAAGCCGGAAGCACGGCTGAAGCCGAGGACGAGTTGCTCGCGTTCCGGCTGGAGTGTCCGCTGGGACTGGTCGTCTTCGGGGTTCCGGCTGCCGACGAGAGGAAGGTTGAAGCTGTTGTCCTGCAGTGCCGCCACCGTGAAAGCAGGATCGCCGCCGAGCTGTGCGCCGATGGGGTCGCCGAAATTGTCGGCACCGAGATTGCCGGGGTATGCAAAGGGAAGGGCGGGCTGCTCGGAGATGAAATCGCGCTCGCTTTCGAGGAGCTCCGACTGCGTCTCGTAGCTGAGGTCGATGGAGAAGCGTTTCGATCCGTCCACGGAGAGGCGCTGCAGGCTCGCCTGGGTCGTGGCGTTGCCGCCGGCCTGCCGGGTCTGAACCTGGCCTTCCGCCGCGCGGACGATGACGTTGGGCTTGAGGATGAAATTGATGACCCGCTGGTCGGCGTTGAAGCCGTAGGCGAGGGCGGCCTCTTCGGGCAGGATCTCGACCCGTGCGAGGGCTTCGGGTGGATAGCGACCGATCTCGCGAAAGCCTGAGATCCGCCGCCCGTTGAGAAGCACCACGGGCCTGCCGCCACTGCCCCGACGAGAGCGGCCGGAAGAAGTCTCCGGCGCAAGCTGTTCGAGCAGCTCCGCGATGGAAGAGACTCCATAGGCCTCGATGTCGGCCTCGGTCAGGGTCAGTTCGGGCTCGACGTTGGAAAGGGTGATGCCCCGGCGCCGGACGCCATCGACGACAATGATATCCCTATCGCCAGCAGCTTCTGCTTCGGCAGTCACCTCGGTATCGTCCTGGGTCGCCCGCTCCTGCGCGATGGCCGTGGAGAGTGCGAGGGGAGACGTTCCGATACAGAAAAAGAAGGCGGCTAGGCTGCGCTCGGCGATCATTCAGTCAGTTCCCCGCACAAAAAGTCCCGGAGGATCTAACCGATCCACCGGGACATGCGAGTGCGCAAATGTCGCGAAGCGTAACGTGCAGGCTGTTTTGCGCGCCTGTCGTTATGCCTTTTTGCGGCGACGCATGGCGCCGAAGCCTGCGAGACCCGCAACGAAGAGCGGGAGGGCGCCGGGAACCGGAACGCCTGCGACCTGGATATCGTAGAGCGCGACGCGGCGCCGGTTGTCCGGATCCATGTCGAGCTCGAGAATGTAGTTGCCAGCGATCAGCGTGCCGAGCGTGCCGACCGGCGTGCTCGCATTGGCGACGAAGGTCGTGACGATGTTGGTGTCCGTGTTCGTGAACTTGAAGAAGATCTGGTGCGGGGACGGGCCGCGCTCCGGGGTCACGCCAGCGGAATTGCCGCTCGGTGCCGGGATCAGGTTGAAGTCGAAGCTGTTGCCAGCGGTGAAGTTGAACACGTCTTCGGATCCGACGATGCGGCCGAAGAGATTGATGATGTCACCGCGATCGACAGAGCCGCCGAGACCGGCATCGAGATCGGTGCCGTTCGGAGATGCACTGGCATCGCCGAGCTTGGTGGAGCCGGGCTCGAGCGGGCGGGCGCCCTCGGTGAAGCTGACGATGGCAGCGTTGGCACTGCCGATCGCCATGGTGGCTGCGGTTGCTGCCGCGAGCAGGAAATGACGCATGAAATCCCCCATCGGATTAGTCTGATGGGGGATATCTACAATTTGAGTCGAAAACGCAACCTTATCACATCATAGGGTTAAGCTATCAGGCAACGGTGCCGAGCCCGCCGCCCAGCGCGATCGTCTGGCCCGTCACGTAGTTCGACGCCGGCGAGCCGAGATAGAGCACCATGGCGTAGAGGTCCTCGGACTGGCCGAGGCGCTTGAGCGGGACCATGCCCGCGATCGTGTCCTCGCCTGCCATCTGGATCGTGCCCGCCATCATCTTCGTGGCGAAGGGTCCGGGCGCGATGGCGTTGACGGTGATATTCCGGCCGGCAAGTTGCAACGCCAGGTGCTCCGTAAGGTGAATGAGCGCGGACTTGGACGCGCCGTAGGAATAGGTCTCCATCTGACCCGCGCGCATGCCTTCGACCGAGGCGACATTGATGATCTTGGCGGGCTGTTCCTTCGAAGCGGCTTCCTTGAGAAGGGGAAGCATCTTCTGGGTCAGGAAGAACGGGCCCTTGAGGTTCACGTTCATCACCTTGTCCCAACCCTCCTCGGGAAACTCCTCGAGGGTTGCGCCCCAGGTCGCGCCGGCATTGTTGACGAGGATGTCGACCTTGTCCGTCTTGGAGCTGACGAAATCCGCGAGCAGTTTCGCCCCTTCGACGGTGCCGAGATCGGCGGCGAAGCCATAAGCCGTGCCGTGCTTTGCCAGTTCCTCCACAGCGGAGGCGACGGCATTCTCTTTGCGCGAGGATACGAAAACCGTCGCGCCGTTGGAGACGAGGGCCATCGCCATGTCGAAGCCGATGCCGCGGGTGCCGCCGGTGATGACGGCGGTCTTGCCGGAGACACTGAAAAGTTCGTTGGGAGAGATCATTGGGGCGTTCCTCACGCTCAGGTTCTGCTAGGTTGCCCCCGTGCTAGCGTTCCGGAGCCTCCGATGGCCAGATCCCTTCTCATTCTCCCGCTGATCCTCGCCGCCGCCTGTGCGTCATGTTCGAAAGACGACCAGCCCATCCTGCTGGACGATGACACACCGCTGCTCGACGAGGGCGCACAGATCGATCGTCCGCGCGAAGCGGGCGAGGACCTGATCGGCCCTACTGGCGAGATGTCGTGTCCTGCGAAGGACTATCAGGGCTTCGTCGGCAAGAACCTCGCGGCGGTCATCTACCCTGCCGACCTCAAGGTCAGGATCATCGAGCCGGGGATGATGGTGACGATGGAATACATCGCCGACCGGATGAACATCCATGTCGACGAGGACGGTACGATCACCAAGATCGTCTGCGGTTAGTCCGTCGTCCAACCTTCTGGCAGCAGCGGCGCACCCGCCTTGCGCTTCCTCGAGATTTCCGCCGCCGCGAGATCGAGCCTGAGCTGGCGCTCGGGCACGGTCGGATGGCTGACGAGGATCCAGGAGCTCAGCGGGCTGACATTGGCGAAGAGCTGGAAGACGTCGCCGACCCCTTCGGGCGCACCGCCAGCGCGGGCGAGCATGTAGAGGCCGACATAGTCAGCCTCCCGCTCGAAATCGGCTGACCGCACTGCGCCTGCGGCGGCGCGGGTGGTCAGGGTCGTGAATGGCGCAGCCTCGGCCCCGAGGCCCTTGGCCACAGGCCGCGCGACGATGTCGAGAACCTGCCCTGCGATGACCAGGGGCGGCGCCCAAAGCACGGTTCCGGTCACGCCCGCATTGCGGATCACCTTGCGCGGATGCCTGCCCGCGACGTGGGCCAGCTCATGGGCGATGATGAAGGACAGGGCATTGTCATCCTCCACCGCGCGCAGGAGCCCTGCATAGACCGTCATGGTCTTGAAGCTCGCTTTGGCGTTGATGGCGTTCTTCGGGCTGGAGACGACACGCACGTCGCAGGCTTCCACCGGTTCGAGCGTGGCTTCGAACATCTCGGCTCCGCGCGCGATGGAGAGGGTGACGGGCGCGGGGTCCTGCTTGCCGAGCACCTTGTCGAGGGCTTCGCCCGTTTCACGCAGGCCTTCGACATTCTCGGCGCCGACCGCCGTCACCACGTCTCCGGGGCGCAGTCCGGCGTTCGCGGCAGGTCCCCCCGGCGCGATGCTCAGCACGCGCACCGTCTCGTCATAGCCGAGCGCTTCGACCTGTTCCTTGCGAAGCCCCTCCGCCAGCACTCCGATCGTCTTCGCATCACCGAGCCTCATGCCGAGCGCAGGGGCCGTCTTCGTGCAGAGCTCCGCGTTCGCGGTCAGGATCGGCCAGGCAAGGCGCAGCACGCGGTCCTCTCGCGCCAGCGCATCGGCCACCGCCCCGCGCTGCACGGCGAGGCGTTGCTCATTGACGGCGCGACTGTCGAGGGCGGGCATGTCGGCCCTTGGCGTGGCGCAGGCGGCGAGGAGAAGGGTGGCAGACGCTAAGCGACGGAACATGATCGTGACGATAGGAGACGCCCGTCCGCCGCTCAACGGAAACCCTCGTGCAGGCTTTCCCGGCCAGCCTTTTCCCGCATTCACTGGACAGACGCCGCGGTCTTTTGCATAGGCTGCTGCCATCGCCCGCGGAGTTATCAATGATCGGCCTTCTGAAACGCATCTTCACCTGGTGGCACCAGTCGACGATCGGCACCGGCTTCACCCTGTGGAAGGCCAAGGCCCGTCTCGTTGGCGAAGACTTCGAGGGCAACCGCTATTTCGAAGAGGGTGGCGAGGGGAGCTTCCCCGAAGGCGGCAAGCGCCGCTGGGTCGTCTATCACGGCCATGCCGAGGGCAGCCGGGTCCCGCCCGAATGGCACGGCTGGCTGCACCACATCTGGGACGAGCCGCCGACGGTGAACCCGCCGGAGGTCAAGAAATTCGAGAAGCCGCACCTGCCAAACATGACCGGCACGCCGCTCGCCTATCGCCCGCACGGCTCAATCTCGGTGGCGAGCCGCCCGCAACCTGAACAGAAAGACTATGAAGCGTGGTCACCTGACGCGCTTTGATGTGCTAAGGGGTTCTCCGCGCATCGGAGTCGCTTGTTCATGTTGATCTCAATCCTCGCCCTCGCAGCGCAGCTTCAGGCCCAGGAGCCTGAGTATCTGCTCGGCTGGACGGTGGAGCCACCTGCACCTGTCGAGGGGCAGGAAACCGAACTCGACCGCCTGTCGCGCTCGAAATCCGGTGCTGGATTCCTCGACAGTGTTTTTGGGACCGACAGCGATGATTCGCGCATCCCGGTCTCCGTGACCCTGCGCGCGCTCGACAAAGTGACCGCCAGCTTCGTCGATCTCGAGGTCCCGATCGGCCTCCCGCAGGCGTTCGGCTCGCTGACCCTGCTGCCGCGGACCTGTTCGACCCGTCCGCCGGAGGAATTCCCGGAGACGACAGTGTTTCTCGAAGTCTACTCCGGTGACACGGACGCAGCGGGCAAGCGCGCCCGCGACACCTCTGACGTCGCCAACGGAGCTGGCACGCCGGACGGTCAAGCCGATCCCATCGCCGCTCTCATCGAGGACAGCGATGCGCAAGTCCCGCCCAGCATCCAGGCGCAGATCGACACCGAGCTCTTCGGTGAGCCTGTCTTCAAGGGATGGATGTTCGCCTCCTCGCCATCGCTCAACGCGATGGAACACCCGACCTATGATGTCTGGGTGATCGCCTGCAAAATGGAAGATCCCGAAATCTGATCTGGCAGGGCGGTGAACCGCCCTTCGGCCTTCATGGCGGCTGCCAGCAGCGCGCTATATTCCTCCGACGGCACCTCGATCCCGCCCAGGCGCGCAAGGTGCGGCGTCAGGAACTGCGTATCGAGCAGGGTGAATCCCGTCTGCTTCAACCGTGCCACGAGATGGCAGAGGGCGACCTTTGACGCATCGGTTTCGAGGCTGAACATGCTCTCGCCAAAGAAGGCGCCCTGGATCGCGACGCCGTAGAGGCCCCCGACGAGCCTGTCGCCACGCCAGCTCTCGACCGAATGGGCCACGCCCTCGCGGTGCAGCGCGGAATAGACCTCGAGGATCTCCTCGTTGATCCAGGTTTCCTCGCGGCCCGCCTCCTCGCTGCCGCAATAGCGCATCACCTCTTCGAAGGCCGTGTCCACCTTCACGGTGAAGCGGTCCTGCCGCACGACTTTCCTCAGCGACCGCGGCACATGGAAGCCGTCCAGCGGGAAGATCCCGCGGAACTTGGGCTTCAGCCACATCAACTCGTCGCTGTCGCGGGCCTCCGCCATCGGAAAAAAGCCCAGACGATAAGCTTGCATCAACACTTCGGGCGAAAGCTTCACAGGATTGCCCGCCCCGCGAGAGTCGTTAAACGCAGGAGCGCAGGCAGCCTTGGGAAGAGCGTCATGTCGATCACGATCACCTCCGCCTTTGAGAGCGGCAACATTCGCGTGCTGCGCGCCGATGAACCGGGAGATATTCGGCTGGAAATCAAAAGCGATGGCAAGGCTGACTTCTTCCAGTGGTTCTATTTCCGCCTCGAAAGCCCCGAGGGCCTGCGTGTGATGACCTTCGAGAACGCGGCCAAGGCGAGCTACGAAGGCGGGTGGCAGGACTACCACGCCTGCGCCTCCTACGATCTCGAGGACTGGTTCCGCGTCCCGACCCGCTACGAGAACGGCAAGCTGATCGTCGAACACGAAGCGAAGGGTCCGGTCTGCTACTACGCTTATTTCGCACCCTACACGGCCTATGAGGCCATGCGCTTCACCGCGAGGATGGCCAAGAAGAAGGGCGTGGAATGGATGCCCCTCGGCTATTCCCTCGACGGTCGCCCGGTGGATGCCTTGCGCTTTGGCGAGCCTGCCGAGGCCAAGAGGAAGATCTGGGTCATCGCGCGCCAGCATCCCGGCGAATCAATGGGGAGTTTCTTCGCGGAGGGCTTCTGCGAGACCCTCGTGGACGAAGACCACAACATGGCCCAACAGCTCCTGCGTCATGCCACGGTCTATGTCGTGCCGATGATGAACCCCGACGGTGTCGCCCGCGGCCACCTCCGTACCAATGCGGCAGGGACTGATCTCAACCGCGCATGGGAGAGTCCGAGCGCAGAGACAAGTCCCGAGGTCCTCTGTGTCCTGAACAAAATGGACGAGGTGGGCTGCGACCTCTTCCTCGACGCCCATGGCGACGAAGCCATCGCGAACAATTTCATCGCCGGCTCCGAAGGCATCCCGAGCTGGTCGCCGCGGCTGTCGGAGCTGCTCTCGACCTTCAAGAACCAGCTCATTCAGGCGACCCCTGACTTTCAGGACAAGGAAGGCTACCCGATCGACCCCGCGGGCAAGGCCAACATGAAAATCGCCTGCAACGCCGTGGCCGAGCGCTTCGACTGCCTGTCGATGACCCTTGAGATGCCGTTCAAGGATGCGCGGACCAACGCCATCCCCGGCGAAGGCTGGTCGCCCCGTCGCTGCAAGGAGCTCGCCCGCAACACGATCGAAAGCATGGCACGGATCGCGGAGCGGCTTCGCTGATCCGGGATTGAGCGCAAGGTGCCCTCAAAGCCCTTTCAGCCATCCCAAGACAAGCTTCCGTGTGCCGGTCATATCCTTGCCTGTTCGCTCGTCGGAGAGGGTGGACGATCCGTGCACGCCATCTTCAGGGATGACATAACTCGCGCCCAGGGCTTCGAGCTGCCTGCGCTGCTCAGCGGCGGTGGGGCGGACGATTTCCGAAGGTGGCTGGATCACCAGCATTGGGGCTTTCACTTCCGGTGCGCGCTCCATGGCGAGGCAGGAGCGCATCGGCCCGCCTGAGGCAGGCGAGAAGGCGATCACGCCGCGGGTCACTTCAGGCCGATCCGCCGCCGCATGAAAGACCAGCGCCCCGGTGTAGGAACTGCCCCAAAGGATGAAGCCGTGCTCCCCGAAGCCGTTGCTCTCGGCCTCGTCGATTGCAGCGATGAGGTCCGGCAGGGTATCGCAGAACCCTGCCGCAACGCCGTCCGGCAGGTTCTCCGCCGTTCGGTTCGAGGAGCCGTAGAGGTCTCCGCCGCTGCGCGTATCCCAAGCTATGGCCGTGAAGCCTTCCCCGGCAAGCCAGCCGGCGATCTCTCCGTACTCGCCGCGTCCGTTGGAGCCCCCCTGATGGAACAACAGGATCGTCGGCCGGCGATCCGCTCGGCGTCCTTCCCAGATATGTCCGTAGACGGTCACCCCGTCGCTCGTCTCGGCCGTCAGGTAGGCCTGGCTCATCGGAACGGCCTGTGCCGACGTGGCCCCGTCGCGAGGCGGAATAGCGCTGCAAGAACCAAAGGAAATCGCGATCAATACAATGAGCAGGCGCATAAAAAACTCCCGGGCAGAAATTGCCCGGGAGCTTCACAATTCCTGCGCGGCCCGTCCATGACGGACCGCAGGCGCTTACCAGATCGACACGCGCTCGTCTTCTGGCAGGTACAGCTCGTCGTCTTCGGAGACGTCGAAGGCCTCGTACCACGGGTCCATGTTGCGGACGACGCCGTTGACCCGAAACTTGCCGTTCGAGTGGCTGTCCGTCGCGACCTGCTGCTTCAGGGCTTCTTCGCGGTAGA
Organism: Parvularcula lutaonensis; assembly: GCF_014651915.1. Lineage (GTDB taxonomy): Bacteria > Pseudomonadota > Alphaproteobacteria > Caulobacterales > Parvularculaceae > Parvularcula > Parvularcula lutaonensis. The sequence goes on along the minus strand of NZ_BMXU01000001.1, from coordinate 860,663 downwards.
GGCCCTTCCAGACCTGTGCCCACGCCATGAAGAACCGTTGGTCGCCGGTGAAGCCGTCGATGACCGGCACGTCCTGGCCAGCCGTCGCGCGCTTGTAGGCGTGATAGGCCATCGACAGGCCGCCAAGGTCGCCGATATTCTCGCCCATGGTCAGCTCGGGGTTGATGAAGAAACCTTCCACCGGCTCATAGGTCGCGTACTGAGCTCCAAGAGCGTCAGCCTTCTCCTGGAACCGTGCGGCGTCCTCTTCGGTCCACCAGTCTCGGAGCGCGCCCGTGCCGTCGGACTTCCGTCCCTGGTCATCGAAGCCGTGGCCGATCTCGTGGCCGATCACCGCGCCGATGGCGCCATAATTGACGGCAAGGTCAGCCTCCGGATCAAAGAACGGAGCCTGCAGGATCGCTGCCGGGAAGACGATCTCGTTGCGGGTAGAAGAGTAGTAGGCATTGACCGTCTGCGGGGTCATGAACCACTCTTTCTTGTCGATCGGCTGGCCGAGCTGGGACCAGTTTTCGTTGAAGCCGAAGATGCGGGCCTGACGCATGTTCTCGACAGGGTTGTCGGCCGAGACTTCGAGGGCGGAGTAATCCGTCCACTCTTCCGGATAGCCGATCTTCGGCGTGAAGGCGTCAAGCTTGGCGAGCGCTTCCTTGCGTGTTTCGTCGCCCATCCATTCGAGGTTCTCGAGACGTTCGGCAAAGCCTTCGCGGAGGTTCTTCACCAGCTCGTCCATCTGGCGCTTGCTGTCTTCGGGGAAGTAGCGCTCGACATAGACCTTGCCGACGGCTTCGCCCATCGCTCCGTTCACGGCGGAAACGCCGCGCTTCCAGCGCGGGCGCTGCTCCGGCACGCCGCGCAGTTCGGTGCCCGTGAAGGCGAAGACGCGGTCGTCGATCTCTTTCGGCAGGACCGAGGAGTAGCTGCGGATCGCACCGGCGATAAGGTAGTTCTTCAGCGTCTCGACAGGCGTGTCGCGGAAGATCTTTGCCGTTTCTTCGACAGCGCTCGGGGTGGAGACGATGTAGTACTCTTCACCATCCGCACCCAGGGTTTCCATCGAGGAAGCCCACGGGAGCCCCGGCGCCATCTCTTCGAGTTCGGCGAGGGTGTAGCGGTTATAGGTCTTGTCCCGGTCACGGCGCTCGGCGCGGCTCCAGTGGGCCTCCGCGAGGGCTTTTTCGAACGCATAGACCTCTGCGGCTTTTTCAGTGGCCTGCTCGACACCGGCGAAGCGCAGGAGGTCGCCGAGGAAGTCCTGATAGGCGACAGCCTTGTCCGCGAAGCGCTCGGACAGGTAATAGTCGCGGTCCGGCAGGCCGAGGCCCGACTGTCCGATATAGACCGAGTATTTGTCAGGCTGTTTGGCGTCGATCGAGACGCCGATGCCAACGATGCTGCGCGCGGCGACCGACGGGTCGAGCATCAGCGCGACGATATCGTCATGGGTCTCGGCGGCCATGTAGCGGTCGAGCTCGTCCTGGATGGGCGCAAGGCCCGCTTCCTCGATGGCGTCAGTGTCCATAAAGGCGGCGAAGTAGTCGCCGATCTTCTGTTCGGTGGAGCCCATGGGCGCATCTGCTGCCGCGGCGTCCTCGATGATCTTGCGGACGCGCTCTTCGGAGCGCTCGAACAGGCGCGTGAAGCTGTTGTAGCTGGAGCGCTCCGCCGGAATCTCGAAAGTATCGAGCCAGGTGCCGTTCACATAGGCGTAGAAGTCGTCGCCCGGATCGACCGAAGGCTTCATGTCGGCGGTCTCGATACCGAAGGTGCCCAGCTCCGGTCCGACGCTTTCAGTTTCCGAAGCGATCTCTACGGCTTGGCTCGTTTCGGACTCTGGCTGGTCGCCTTCACCCCATTGCACGCCGTCGCATGCTGCAAGGCCCAGAGCCAGGACGCCGGCGAGGGCCGTCGAGGCGAGGAGAGGGAAGTTCTTCATGCTTGTGGTCTCTCTCGTTATCGAAAAACGGTGTGGTTTCTCGACCAAGCCGGGACGAAAGGCAACAGCATGGCAGTCTTGCGGGCGAACCGAGAACGGCGCCTAAGTCCCCCCGACAACAGAACCGATGAGGGAGAGACCCCATGACCCAAGCCCCCACCTACGACATGAAGGGCAAGACCTGCTTCATGTCCGGCGCTACCTCCGGCATCAACGAGCAGATCGCGCGGCGCTTTGCTGAAGCAGGCGCGAAAGTGTTCGTCGTCTCGCGGTCGATCGAGAAGGTCGAGGCGACGGTGGCCATGCTGAAGGAGGCCGGCGCCGAGGCTGCCGACGGTGCTTCGGTGGATGCCCGGAGCTACCCCGATGTCGAAGCCGCCGTGAACCAGTGCGCCGAGAAGTTCGGCGATATCGATATGGTGCTGGCAGGGCAGGCGGGGAATTTCCCGGCCGGCGCGGCGCAGATGTCGGCCAATGCCTTCAAGTCCGTGGTCGATATCGATCTTCTCGGGACTTTCAACGTCTTCCGCTCCGCCATCCACAAGGCGAGGCGCCCCGGTGCGAGCTTCATCGCCATCACCGCGCCCCAGGCGACCCAGCCCTGGCTGTTCCAGGCCCATGTCTGCGCGGCCAAGGCCGGCGTGAACATGCTGGTCAAATGCTGTGCCTTGGAATGGGGGATCGAAGGTGTCCGCGTGAATGCCATCAGTCCCGGTCCGATCGAGGGCACCGAAGGCATGGCGCGCCTAGCGCCGAGCGAGGAAATGCGAGAGAAGTACCGTGAGGCCCTCGCTCTCAAGCGCTTTGGCGATCGCGACGACATCGCCGATGCGGCGCTGTGGCTTTCCTCGCCGGGCGCTGACTACGTCACGGGCACGATCCTCGAAGTCGAAGGCGGCACGACCCTGGGCGATGCCTCCCAGGCAATGAAGATCTGACCGGCTTTCACGATACGCTCACGTCTTTGCTCTCTTGTTGACCCGGAACAGGGGCGTGCCCAAGAACGGGCGTGAGCGGAGGCGACAGACATCATGCGTTCTTATCCGATGCAAACTGCGGGAGCGGCGCTTGCCGCCCTCGCGCTCACCGCCTGCGGCGAGGATGCGCCGTCCGCCGAAGCGATTGCCGCCGGCGAGAAGGCTTTCGCTCCGTGTGCGACCTGCCACACGGTCGGCAAGGGCGAGGCCCATTCCCTCGGGCCCAATCTTTACGGCGTCTACGGACGGCAAGCGGGCACGGCGGAGGGCTTTGCCTACTCACCGGCCATGGCCAGCTCGGGCATCGTATGGCGTGCAGCCTCCCTCGACGCTTACCTCGCGAATCCGCAGGGCGTCGTGCGCGGGACGTCGATGGTCTACGAAGGCGTCAGTGACGCCGAGGAACGCGCCAGCATCATCGCCTATCTCCAGTCGTTGCAGGACTAGCCCATGGCGGACCAGAGCCTCCTCAAGACCTTCGGTGACCAGACGAAAGCCGTCGCAGCCTCCGTCAGTGACATGCCGACCCGGCGCAAGGTCCTGCTTGGCGGGACAGCTATCATCACCATCGGCGCCATTGGCCTTTCGGCGGCAAGCGGCGAAAGCTCGCCGTTCATCCGTGCCGCGAAGGATACGCCCCGCGCCGATATCCGGGACTTGGGCGACGGCTTTTTCCTCGTGGACGGCTGGGTGCTGACCGCTGACGATCTCGAGCGGGCCGGCGAATAGGAGAGAGCGATGCTGCGCGACTTTGGCACCGTTGAACCCGGCTCGCTGAGCGGTCCTTACGATCTCTGCGTCGCCGGGACAGGACCGGCAGGCATGACCGTTGCGCTGAAGGTCGCGGCGGCGGGTGGCCGGGTCCTTCTCCTCGAAGGTGGTGGCCTCGGCCCGACGCCCGAGAGCCGCGCGGTCTATGAAGGCCGCAATGTCGGCACGGTCCCCTACGGCCATATCGAGACCTGCCGCCTGCGCCAATTCGGCGGCACGTCCGGTCACTGGGCAGGCCGCTGCGCGATCTTCGACCGCGTTGATTTCGAGCAGCGCGACATCTTCGATCTCCCCGGCTGGCCGATCAGCTACGACGAGACCTACCGCCACCTCGACGAGGCGAAGTCGATCCTTGACATCCCTGACGCGGAGTTGACGCTCGAGCCCGCCACTCCGTGGGCGGAAGGCCCTTTCCGCATCGGCGCCTATGCGATGAGCCCGCCGACCCGCTTCGGCGTGAAGTACAAGGCAGAGCTCGAAGCCTCCGGGAATATCGACTGCCTCTACAACGCCAACGTCACCGACCTGCGCCTCGATGAGAACGGCGAGCGCATCAGCGCTGTTGTCATCACCGGCTATGACGGACGCGAAGAAATCGTCGAGGCTGCGGAGTTCGTCATCGCCTTTGGTGCGATGGAGAACGCCCGCTTCCTCCTCAATGCGAACACACAGCGCACGGAAGGTCTCGGTAACCAGAACGACATGGTCGGCCGGACCTTCATGGAGCATTTCAACGTCGATTTCGGCAAGGTGCTGACGACCGACGAGCGCTTCTGGTCCGAGTTCGTCGAAGAGGATGGCCGCACGCCGCCGCTGATGCCGACCGTCGCGAAGATGCAGGATGCTGACATCGGCAATGGCATCATCACCATGATCTCCGCGGCGCAGCAGCGCTATTACGGACGCCTCGCGCCTTATCGCGAAGCCCGCCGCGCCATCATCTGCGGCGTGAAGCCCCTTCGCGCCAGGGTGCAGGAGAATGACAGCTCGCTGACGTGCAAGGATGAATACTTCATCGGGACGCTGACGGAACAGGTCCCAAACAGGGAAAGCCGGATCCTCGTCGATCCCGACGACCGCGACCAGTTCGGCAAGCCGAAGCTCCTCCTCCAGTACGAGGTCACAGACCAGGACTGGAAGACGATCGAGAGCCACGCCTTCGAGCTTGGCAAGCTCCTTGCGGGAAAGGACATCGCGCGGCTCCGTGTCCGCGAAGGGCTTCTCGACCGGACCATCGGCGTTGGCGCGCATTGCCACCACATGGGCACGACGCGCATGTCCGACGATGCGAAGGACGGCGTGGTGGACAAGGACTGTCGCGTCCACGGCATCCCGAATCTCTACATGGCAGGGGCATCGGTCTTCCCGACCGGCGGCGGCGTCAATCCGACGCTGACCCTCGTCAGCCTCGCCGTGCGCCTTGGCGAGCATCTCAACGCGAAGGCCGGCCGGCTGTGACAACAGGGCGGATTTGACATCCGCCCCGCATCAGGCGCTTTTTTTCTGGCCCGAGTGAACGCAAAGGAGCCTGCCATGACCCGAGGACGCATTCTGATCACCGGGGCAGGCAGCGGCATCGGCAGGGCCTGCGCGCTCTACCTCGCGGACGAGGGCTTCCACATCATCGCCGCAGGCCGCCGCCGCGAGCCGCTGGAGAAGCTGCAGGCCGAGCGGCCGGGCGCGATCTCCATCACGACCTTCGACGTCACCGATCCCGAGAGCATCGAACAGGCAATCCCGGAGATCAGCCCTGTCGACGGCCTCGTGAACAATGCCGGCGTCGCGGTGATGGGCCCGATCGAGGGCGTGCCACTGGAGGAGTGGCGCCGCCAGTTCGAAACCAACGTCTTCGGCGTGGCCAACATGTGCCGCGCTGTCTTGCCCCAGATGCGCCAGCGCGGCGAGGGCCGCATCGTCAATATCGGCTCGGTCACGGGAAGGCTCGTGCCGCCGTTCCAGGGCGTCTACGGAGCATCGAAACACGCCCTCGAAGGGCTTAACGACGCCCTGCGCCGGGAGCTGCGACCCTTCGGCATCAAGGTCAGCCTCATCCGGTCGGGCTTCGTCAACACGGGCTTCGGGGAGCAGGAGCAGGAGAGCCTCAAGCGCCACCGCATGGAGGCCTACGGCGCGTGGCATGACCGCTATGCCCGTTGGCATCTCGAAAAGGGCCACAAGGTTGCCCCCGACCCGGTCGTCGTGGCGCGGGAGGTCGAGAAGGCTCTCACCGACCCCAATCCGCGGACGCGCTATGCCTGCCCGGCCAGCGCCAAGCGGTTCCTGCTGATGCGCGCGATCCTGCCTGCCAAGATGGTGGACCGGATGATCGAGCGGACGATCATGTCTTGACTTCCGCTTCCAACAGTCGTGCGACCGAACCTTTCTTCCAACGTCGCGTAGCGTCTTTTCCATGATCCTTTCCGACGATCATCGCTTCGTCTTCCTGCACATTCCCAAATGCGCAGGCACCGCCGTCCGTCGGCAGCTCGAGGGTTTTGACACCACCGACGGCCGCTTCACCGGCATGATGGACCACGCGGTTCTCGGGCGGATCTACGGCACCCATGTCCCGCTGTCTGTCCTGCGCCAGCACTTCCCCGAAACCTTCGAGAGAGTGCGCACCTATCGCAGCTTCGCGATCATCCGTGATCCCAAGGAGCGCTTCCGCTCGGCCCTGGCTCAACGCTTGCGCGAGGTGAGGGGGGTGGAATTCGCGCACGCCGAAAGCGAACTCGTCGCTAGCGAAGCGCAGGCTGTGGTGCAGGAGCTTTCCAAGGGCGAGGAGATGCCGCCTGCCGCCTTCATCCACTTCCTGCCCCAACACCGGTGGGTCGAGCTCGACGGGGAGCGCATCACCGACGAGCTTTTCCCGATGCACGCCGTCGATCGCATGTTCGACGCCCTGAGCGCCCATATCGGCAAGCGTGTGGGCGAGCCGGCGAGGGCCAATGAAACCGTGGAACATCGCTTCCCCGGCCTCATCAAGGCAGCTCGAAGTACCAACAAGGCCCTGCGCGAGGCATTGCCCGAAGCCCCCTACAAGGCGATCCTCAACGTCGCGAAGCCGCTCCTCACCAAGAAAAACGGTGACGAGGCCCAACCCGTCCCCGGCGGGCCGGAGGTCGAGGCCTTCGTTGAACGCTACTACGCGCGGGATTTTGAGATTGCCGATGGGCTCTCCGGGCTGTCCAACTGACCAAACCGCAATCTGACGGCTTGTGAGCGGCCGAAATTGTGATAGCCGCTCATGTCGAACAACGAACCTGAGAGCGTACGCCCCGTGACGATTCCCGTTCTGATGCCTGCCCTGTCGCCCACCATGGAAGAGGGCACCCTCGCCAAATGGCTCAAGAAGGAGGGCGACACCGTCTCCTCCGGCGACATCTTGGCCGAGATCGAAACTGACAAGGCGACGATGGAAGTCGAAGCCGTGGACGAAGGAGTCCTTGGCAAAATCCTCGTGCCGGAGGGCACGGAGAACGTGAAGGTCAACGCGCCGATCGCTGTCCTGCTGGAGGATGGCGAGAGCGCTGACGACATCGACCTCGGCAATCTCGGTGCGCCTGCCGCCGCGCAGGCTGCGCCGCAGGAGGCTGCCAACGAAACCGAGCCGCAGCCCGAGAATATCGAACGTGCTGGACCGGGGTTCTCTGTCGGGTCCGATCCCGAGCTGCCCGAGGGCACCCAGATGGTCGAGACCACCGTTCGCGACGCCCTGCGCGATGCGATGGCCGAGGAAATGCGCCGCGACGAGACTGTTTTCATCATGGGTGAGGAGGTTGCCGAGTACCAGGGAGCCTACAAGGTCACGCGCGGCCTGCTTCAGGAATTTGGCGCGCGCCGGGTCGTCGACACGCCGATCACCGAATATGGCTTTGCCGGCCTCGGCGTTGGTGCGGCCTTTGCTGGCCTCAAGCCGATCGTCGAGTTCATGACGTTCAACTTCGCCATGCAGGCGATCGACCACATCATCAACTCGGCCGCCAAGACGCGCTACATGTCAGGCGGCCAGATGGGCTGCCCCATCGTCTTCCGCGGCCCCAACGCCGCGGCCAGCCGCGTGGCCGCCCAGCACTCGCAGGACTACGCCCCGTGGTACGGACACGTGCCGGGCCTTCTCGTCATCGCTCCGTACTCGGCAGCCGATGCGAAGGGGCTTCTCAAGGCCGCGATCCGCAACCCGAATCCGGTCGTCTTCCTCGAACACGAGATGCTTTATGGCGACAAGGGCGAGGTTCCTGATTACGACGACTACGTTCTTCCCATCGGCAAGGCGAAAGTCGTTCGTCAGGGCAAGGACGTGACCATCGTCTCCTATGCCCAGGGGATGAAGCGCGCCCTCGAAGCAGCTGCTCAGCTCGAAGCGGAGGGCATCGACCCGGAAGTCATCGACCTGCGCACGATCCGCCCGATGGACCGCGCAACGATCATCGAAAGCGTCAAGAAAACCAACCGTCTCGTCACGGTGGAGGAGGCCTGGGCTCCGATGGGCATCGGTGCCGAAGTCGGCTGGTCGGTCACTGAGGCAGCTTTTGACTATCTCGATGCCCCGCCGGCGCGGGTCACGCAGGAAGACGTCCCGCTGCCCTATGCCGCCAACCTCGAGAAGCTCAGCCTGCCGGACGCGGAGCGCGTGGTCGCTGCGGTGAAGAAGGTCCTCTACCGCTGATCCCGGCCCAAAGGATTGCCCCAAGGGTTTGCTAAGTCTTCGAAGCGTTCCTAACTGTCCGTCCATGTGAGCCGTGGAGGAGGACAGGGCGTGTTTGATTTTCTTTTCAATCCCAGCGGGCGGATCAGCCGGAAGGGCTACTGGATCGGGTTCCTGCTTCCCTACCTGGCGCTCACAGAACTCGCGCCCAGGCTTCTGGGCGGCGTTCCCGGTATGGGCGTCGTCTTCGGCCTCATCGCCCTCTTCTACCTCTGGCCGTCGGTCATCGCCGTCCCGTTCAAGCGGATGCATGATCTGGGCAAGTCCGGCTGGCTCTATCTGGGCGCGATGATCGTCGCTCTGGTCCTGATCGTCGCTGCTGTGGTCATGGGCGCGGGCCAGGCCGATGGCGGGTTCGAGGGTTTTGCCGCGCAGATGGAGAGCATGCCCGAAGACGAGGTCGGCATGTTCATGTTCGAGCTTGTCATGAAGTCGCCCGCCGCGATGGTGATGGGCGCGATGGCTTCGATCATCTACTTCGGCTTCGTCATCTACCTGCTGTTCTTCCCGGGACAGTCAGGACCGAACCAATATGGCAATGATCCGTTGGTAGGAGGTCGGGGTTTCGCCGACTGACGGCAGGGAGATGACCATATGCAGCGGTGGTTTGGCTTATTGTTCCTGACCGCCGCCTGCGCGTCAGGCGGGGAAGTCCGCCTGACCGGCCAGTTCACCACCGAAGCGCCTCCGCCCCAAGAAGTGCGGGTGATGCTCGACCCCCATTACGGGCACAGCGACTGCTCCAGGCACGGGCCTCTCGATGCGGAGGAGGTCGCTGCCAGCAATCCCTACCGGTCGAGCCGCCCCGACGATTTCGGCGTCTTTGAACCCCCCGCTTTCCCGGTTGAACGCGAGACGAAGATGCGTCGCCTGCCGGAGCCGTCCTTCTTCCTCGGCTTCTCCAATGAGCGCGACGTGATCTACGCTGTCGGCAGGCAGCATTCCGCGCTCCAGTACCGCGCCTTCGACGCTGCCACGAAGGAACCGCTCGACCGCGCAGGCACCTGCTGGAAGGTCGTCGACGGCGGCTACTCCAGGGCCAAGCGCTCTGTAGCCTTGCGAATCGTCATTGCGCCCAATTTCGACAGCCCGAAAGCGTGCCTGCCCCCTGGAACCTATGCGCCGGGATGGCTTGAAAGCGCGCCCTCTTTGGAGGAATGATCCAGCCAGAGGGCTAGGGGAGTTCCGGCATGAAAGGCATGGTCATCGATCCGCGCGGTCGGCTGAAGCGGCGCTGGTTCATCTATGATCTGATCCTGCCGAATATCGGGGCTGTTATCGCAATTCTCGCAATCCGTATCCTGGATCTCGGCATGGTCGGCGACCTCGCCATCGGTGGCATTGCGGCGCTCCTCCTCTGGTCGGCGAATTTCGCGGCACCTATGTCGAGGCTCCACGACCTCGGCGCGCCGGGCTGGATCCATCTTGTCGTCGTGGTTGTCGTCTTCCTGCTTTCGACCATCGGCCCTGTCTCCGGTCCTGGGGAGGCAGTCATCCGGGCAGGAGACTGGCTGAGCGTCGTCAGGGGCAATGATTCGCAGGTTCCGCCCGTCAGTGCGGAGTTCGCCCAGATCGGCGCGACCATCGGCGCGATCCAGTTCCTTGTCCTGGCCTTTTGGCCTGGCCAGGAAGGTGCCAATCGCTTCGGACCCGACCCCCGAGGCGAGAAGGACTCGTGAGCCCCAAAGACCTGTTGGAATTCTGGTTCAGCCCCAAGGGCCGCATCGACCGGCGCCAGCTGGCGCTCGGCATGCTGCTGCCGCTGTTTGGGGTGATGATTCTCATCGATCTTAGCAACAGCGCGGTTTTCACGGCGCTCGCCTGGGCCGTGATTGCCTGGCCGCTGTTCATCGCGACGCCGTGGAAGCGGCTTCACGACCAGGGCCGCACGGGCAAGTGGAACCTCGTCTTCCTCTTCGCCTATCTGATTGGTTTCGTCTTCCTCCTCGGCGAGTACGCCGCTGCTGAAGGGGGCTGGGCAAAGCTCTTTGACGGCCAGGATCCGGTCACCACCGACGATGACCTGACGGCCAATGGCCTTGGTGGTTTTTCGACCATTCTCATTTTCCTCCCGATCCATCTCTTTTGGCTGTATCTCATCCCTAGCCAGCGCGGCGACAATCGTTATGGTCCGCCGCCGCGAGCACCTCGGAGTTAGTCGATGCCCATCCCAGTTCTCATGCCCGCCCTGTCCCCGACGATGGAGGAGGGCACCCTTGCAAAGTGGCTCAAGAAAGAAGGCGATACGGTTTCTTCGGGCGACGTGATCGCCGAGATCGAGACCGACAAGGCGACCATGGAAGTCGAGGCGATCGACGAGGGCACCCTGGGCAAGATCCTTGTCCCGGAGGGCACAGAGAACGTTAAGGTCAACGAGCCCATCGCCGTGATCCTCGAGGATGGCGAGAGTGCCGACGACATCGACCTGTCCTCCCTCGGCGGCGGTGCGCAGGCCCAGCCCGAGCCCCAGCCGACCGCGGAAAGCAAGGCCGCGCAGGGCGCGACCGAACCGATGGCCGCAGCCTCCGCCGGCACGCCGGCACCAGGGCCGGTAGGCGGGCAGTCCGCGCCCTCGGGCGACGGGCGGATCAAGGCTTCGCCGCTGGCCAAGCGCCTGGCCAAACAGGAAGGCATCGACCTTGCGGCCATCAAGGGCACAGGCCCGCACGGGCGTATCGTCAAGCGCGACATCGAGAACGCACTGAAGGAAGGCGTTGGCGCGCCCGCGGCCTCGGCTCCGGCTGCAATGCCCGCCGCTGGCATTGACGAGCGTCTCTATCCGGCGGACAGCTATGTGGCGGTCAAAAACGATGGCATGCGAAAGACCATCGCCAAGCGCCTGCACCAGAGCTTCAACCAGGAAGTCCCGCACTTCCCTCTCAACATCGATGTGGAGCTTACCAACCTCCTCAATGCCCGTGCACGGATCAATGCTGCATCGCCGCCCAAGGGCGAGGAAGGCTTTTACAAGCTTTCGGTCAACGACTTCATCCTGAAGGCTTCGGCCATGGCGCTGAAGGCCGTGCCGCAGGCCAATGCGACCTACACGGACGAGGCGATCCTTCTCCACAAGCACGCCGATATCGGCGTTGCCGTGGCCATTGAAGGGGGGCTCATCACCCCGATCGTCTGGAAGGCCGAAACCAAGGGCCTCCTGCAGATCTCGGCCGAGGTGAAGGATATGGCCAAGCGCGCCCGCGAGAAGAAGCTCAAGCCGGAAGAATACCAGGGCGGCACCTTCTCGGTCTCGAATCTCGGGATGTTCGGCATCAAGAGCTTCGCCTCGATCGTGAACCAGCCCCACGGCGCGATCATGTCGGTCGGTGCAGCGGAGGAGAGGGCGGTCGTCCGGGACGGCCAGATCGTCATCCGTACGATGATGACCGTGACCCTGACCTGCGATCACCGCGTTGTCGATGGTGCAACGGGCGCGGAGTTCCTGCAGAAGTTCAAGCTCTTCTGCGAAGACCCCGCGGCGATGCTGCTCTAAGCTTGGTAAGCGCAAGGGAAGATGTCGCTGAGATTAGCTTTGAGATTTATACTGACGATTTTTCTGTCGGTATCGATCTCTGGGTGCGGCGGAGCCTATGAGAAACGCGTTGATGCATTCTATTATCCGGATGCGAACGACCTTACCCAATTGGTAAGAGCCCTCGACATCGGAACCGTTGAAGCCTGCCGCGATTGGGCTAGCGCGCAAGCAGCTTCGTCTGGTGACCCATACATGCAACGAAGCACCTACGAATGCGGAATTGATCCTCGCAAAGACCAAGACATGCTGCCTCTCACGATATATCGTGAGACCGTCCAGTAGGCGTGCAATCTCGCGCGAGAAGCGATCTTCTGCTTGGAGCGGCCTAAGCCCGCTGAGGCTTCCGCTTCCGCGCGACCATGTTCAGGTATCGAATTCGCTGGCTCGCCGTGCGCGTGAAGAGGAACGGGAACACCGCGTGCACGAGGCAGCAAATGCCCGTCCCGATCATCAGCCAGCCGATTTTGTTCGCCTGCTTCGCGTGACCCACATAGGTCTCGCCGACGCTTTCAGGATGGCCCTTGAAAGCTTCTTTGATAGCGGTCGTTTCACCCATGGACATGAGCATAGCTTACCACACCGTCAGAGCTGCTGCACGCGACGATCTCTAAACAGCCCTTCGGGGCAAAAAGAAGGCGCGCGGGGCCACCCGGCGCGCCTTCCAGATCAGCGAGCTCTTTTGAGCTCGAGCCTCGTCCTGTGGAGGATCGGCTCGGTATAACCGGAAGGCTGCTTCGCGCCTTCGAAGATCAGTTCGCTGGCGGCCCGGAAGGCCAGGGAGCCGTCATAGTCAGGGGCCATGTTCCTGTAGGTCGGATCACCTGCGTTCTGGCCATCCACCTTGATCGCCATGCGCTTCAGGGTCTCGCGGACCTGGTCCTCGGTGACGATGCCATGTTCGAGCCAGTTCGCGACGTGCTGCGAGCTGATCCGGCAGGTGGCGCGGTCCTCCATCAGGCCGACATCGTGATAGTCGGGCACCTTGGAACAGCCGACGCCATGATCGACCCAGCGGACGACATAGCCGAGGATGCCCTGGCAGTTGTTCTGCAGTTCTTCCTGCACCTGCCGGTCCGACCAGCTCTTGGGATCGCCCAGCGGCACGGTGAGGATGTCCGAAAGCTTCGCCCGCGGACGGTCACGCAGCTCTTCCTGCACGGCATCGACATCGACGGCGTGGTAGTGCAGCGCGTGCAGCGTCGCGCCGGTGGGCGAGGGGACCCAGGCACAGTCCGCGCCTGCTTTCGGGTGGCCGATCTTCTGTTCGAGCATGTCGGCCATCAGGTCCGGCATCGCCCACATGCCCTTGCCGATCTGGGCCCGGCCCTGGAAGCCGCATGCGAGGCCGATGTCGACGTTCCACGCCTCATAGGCGATCATGAACGGGGCGGTCTTGATCTCCGCCTTGCGCATGAAAGGCCCGGCTTTCATCGAGGTGTGGATCTCGTCCCCGGTGCGGTCGAGGAAGCCGGTGTTGATGAAGATCACGCGGTCCTTGGCCTGGCGGATGCACTCCTTGAGGTTCACCGTGGTGCGGCGTTCCTCATCCATGATACCGATCTTGAGGGTCTTCGCAGGGAGGCCCATCGCTTTCTCCGCGTCTTCGAAGAGAGCGATGGCGAAGGCCACCTCTTCTGGCCCGTGCATCTTCGGCTTCACGATGTAAGTCGAGCCGTGCACGGAGTTCTTCCTTTCGCCGACATCGTACTTGGCGAGAAGCGCGGTGACACAGGCATCGAGCATGCCTTCGAACATCTCGTCGCCATTCGGCAGGCGCACGGCAGGGGTGCGCATCAGGTGCCCGACATTCCGGATCAGCATCAGGACCCGGCCCTTGAGGACCAGTTCGGAGCCGTCCGACGCCTTGTAGACCCGGTCTTCATTGAGGCCGCGCGACACCGTCTGGCCACCCTTTTCGAAGCTGGTGGTCAGGTCACCTTTCAGCAGGCCGAGATAATTGGCGTAGACCTCGGCCTTGTCCTCTCCGTCCACCGCGGCGACGGAGTCCTCGCAGTCCATGATCGTGGTGATCGCGCTTTCGAGGTGGATGTCGGCGAGACCAGAGGGGTCATCCTTGCCGACCGGATGGCTGCGATCGATGCGCAGCTCGGCGTGAAGGCCGTTATTACGGAGAAGGATGGTGGCCGGATCGCTGTCGCTGCCCTGGTAGCCACGGAACTTGCTCGGTTCTTCGAGAAAGGCGGCTTTGCCGCCGGGCAGGTCGGCGACGAGATGGCCACCCTGCACGGTGTACCGGGTCACGTCAGCATGCCTGCCCTCCGTGAGCGGAAAATGCTCGTCGAGGAAGTTCTTCGCGAATTCGATGACCTTGGCGCCGCGCTTCGGGTTATATCCCTTGCCCTTTTCCGCGCCGCCTTCCTCGGGGATGACGTCGGTGCCATAGAGAGCGTCGTAGAGCGAGCCCCATCGGGCATTCGCGGCGTTGAGGGCGTAGCGGGCGTTCTTGACGGGGACGACGAGCTGCGGGCCGTTGATTTCGGCGATTTCGGGGTCGACGCCGGTGGTCTCGATCGCGAAGTCGGGGCCTTCGTCGACGATGTAGCCGATCTCGCGCAAGAATTTCTCCTGCTCAGCCGGGCCCTGCGGTCCGTTCTCGATGTACCAGGCGTCGATCTTCGACTGGAGGTCCTCCCGCTTCTGGAGCAGTGCCTCATTCGTGCCTGTATGCTTTTCGGCGATCTTCGCCACGGCGCGCCAGAAGTCCTCGACGGACATGCCTGCGCCCTGCGCTGCGCCTGCGATGAAGTCGTAGAGTGGTTTCTCGACCTCAAGTCCTGCGACGGAGATGGTCTCGGTCATGGAGTTATCCTCGTTGATCTGCGCCTCAGCTAGCTTGCTGCGGCGTAAGAGGCAAAGGTTAGGGGAGGTTAGACACCGCCGAAGGATCGAAGGGCCGCGCGCGCGATCTCTTCGCCCCACTCCTGGACGAAGTGGCCGGCCTCTTTGATGACCATCGGCTCGGGGCAGCCTTTGATCTCTGCTTGCAGGCGGCGCATCGGTTTCTCGCCCAGGACGGGATCGGCGGCGCCGATGGCCATGAAGCTCTCGCCCTGCCATCCGTTCCAGAATGCGAGCGCCTTGCGACCGACCGCGTAGCCGTCCTGCTTCTCGGAAAAGGGGACGAGAAGGGGGAAGACGATCGCGGCGGCTTTGTAGCTTTTGTCCGGGAAAGGCGCGTCATAGGCGGCGATTTCACCCTCGGTCAGCATCTGGCCCGAGCCCATGTTGAGAATATGGCCTACGGGCATGTCATCCGTCCGCTGAGAGATCGCTTGCCAGCGGCCAAAGCCCGTCTGGCGTTCATCGGCGGGACGCTCGAGATCGGCGGCGACGATGCTGCTTTCGGGCTCCATCGGCAGAGCCGTGTTCATGACGAGGAGCCGCTTACAGCGCTCAGGTTCCTCCATCGGCAGGGTCAGGCCGAGGACGCCGCCCCAGTCCTGGCAGACGAGCGTGATGTCGGTGAGGTCGAGCTGCTTGATCAGCTCGAGGAGCGATCTGCGGTGGAAGGAATAGGAATACTCTTCTTGCGTCTTGAGCTTGTCGGACCGGCCGAAACCGAAAAGGTCCGGGGCCACCACCCGCGCCCCGGCGTCGAGGAAGACTGGGATCATCTTCCGGTAGAGATAAGACCAGCTCGGCTCGCCATGAAGACAGAGAAAGACCGGCGCGTCCTTAGGGCCCTCGTCGATATAGGCCATGCGCAGGCCCTCATAGCCAGGCATGTTCTTGAGATAATGCGGCGCGTACGGAAAGCCTGGCAGGTTCTCGAAGCGTTCATCAGGCGTGCGCAGGGCATCGTAGGCCATGGTCTCTCCCTTATATCGTTGCGCCCATCTTCGCGGGCCTTCGGTCAGGCGTCACCTTAGTTATCCTGTACCCCGTGGCGAGGGATCATGACACTTGCGCTTGGCCGAAGAAGGGCTAGCTCCGCACCATGGATTTGAAAGACGCGATCCTTTCGCTCCTTGAGGAGCGCGAGCCGGGCAAGACGATCTGCCCTTCCGAGGCTGCACGGCGCGCGGCGGGGGAGGGCGCGTGGCGGCCCCTGATGAAGCCGGTCCGGCAAGCCGGGCGCGAGCTCGCCGCCGAGGGCCGGATCGAGGTCACGAAGAAGGGCAAGCCCGTCGATGCCGAGACCGTGAAAGGCGTGATCCGCTACCGCTTGAAAGGCCCGGGAAATGTCTGATCCGAAACTCGACGAGGTGGAAGCGCTGCTCCGCGATGTGGCGGACCGGGTGATCCTGCCGCGCTTCCGCTCGCTTTCCGATGGCGACATCGAGGAGAAGAACGGACCCGGCGACCTCGTGACGATCGCGGACCGGGAGGCGGAAGAGCTGCTGACGCCTGCGTTCAAGAAGCTGGCTCCCGGCTCGACCGTCGTGGGCGAGGAAGCCGTCAGCCAAGGGAAAATCTCGATCGATGCGCTACACTCGGAAGGCGATCTCTGGCTGGTGGATCCTGTCGACGGCACGTGGAACTTCGTTCAGGGATCGGAGCGTTTCGGGGTGATGTGCGCCTTCATCCGCAACCGTGAAGTGGTGAAGAGCTGGATCCTCTTTCCCGTGGACGGCCGCTGCATGGTCGCGGAGAAGGGCGCAGGCGCCACTTTCGGGGGCGAGCGCCTCGGCCTGCATCCGGCGAAACCGTGGGCGGAGGCCCGTGGCGATTTCAGTCCGGTTTATGTCGATGAGCCCTACCGCTCGGCTTTCGCCCAAGCCGTGGAGGAGAGTGCGGGCGCTCGTGCGGGGCATTGCTCCGCCTACGCCTATGGCGACCTCGCGCGTGGCCTGATCGACTATGTCGTCCAGTACAAGATGACGCCGTGGGACCACGCGCCGGGGCAACTCCTCGTCGAGGAGGCGGGCGGCCGTTTCGGCTTCCTGCCAGGCGGGGAGCCCTACACGCCTGTCGGCCGGGGCGACCGCCCGATGCTCGGGACTGCCAGCGCGGAGGCTTGGCAGGGGTATGCGGATCGCCTCATGGCGGCCACCTGACAGTTTGCTACGGGCTGCGAAGAAGCCTATCTTCGCGGCCAACCAAGGGAGAGAACACCATGGCTGACGAACGCCGCCTCGACGACAATGACGACGACAAGGTCTCGCCGGACCGTCCGACGCCTGTCATCGACAAGAACCTCTTCGCCTCGCGCCAGGTCCTGATCGTCGGTCAGATCACCATGGATCTTGCGCGGGACGTCTGCCAGCGCCTCCTCGCGCTCGCCCACGCTTCGGATGATCCGATCACGGTCATTGTTTCCTCGCCGGGCGGACACGTCGAATCGGGCGACATGATCCATGACACGATCAAGTTCATCAAACCGAAGGTGAGCATGCTCGGTATGGGCTGGGTCGCTTCGGCTGGCGCGTTGATTTACATCTCCGTGCCTAAGGAGCGCCGGTTCTGCACGCAGAACACCCGATTCCTCCTCCACCAGCCCTCCGGCGGCGCAGGCGGTCCGGCTTCGGATATCGAGATCCAGGCGCGCGAGATCATCCGTATGCGCGATCGTCTCAACAGGCTCTTCGCCGAGGCCACGGGCCAGTCCTTCGAGAAGATCGAGCAAGACACCGACCGCGACCACTGGATGTCCCCGGAAGAGGCCATCGACTACGGCTTGGTCAATAAGGTGGTGCACAGCGCCACCGAGCTGCCGGGCTAGGTCCTAGTCCTTGAGACGGACCGTAGACTGACGCTCCCGGTTGACGTGCAGTTGCAGCACGTCGGGCCGGGAGTAGTGACCCACACTATCGAAGTTATGCCGCTCTCGCCGCACTGCGCCATGATCGAGCGTGGCGATGAGAAGGGCCTCCCTGTCATTGATCGGCGGGATCAGCCACTTGCCGTCAGGCCCGGCAATGCAGCTCCCGCCACGGGCAAAGAGCAGGTCGGACTGCTTCATCTCGTCCGCCCCCGGAAGGTCGAGAGCAATGGTCTTGGGATCCATGAAGCCCGATACTGACAGCGCGAAGCTGCGCCCCTCGCGGGCGATGACCGGGGTCAGGCTCTCCGTGTTCTGAGGTCCACCGGGCCAGACCGCGACGTGGAGATCCTCGCCTTGGCCGTAAAGCGCAGCACGCGCGAGGGGCAGCCAGTTCTCCCAGCAATTGAGCCCGCCCGCAGTGAACGGGCCGAGACGATGGACGCGCAGCCCGTTGCCATCGCCCTGTCCCCAGACGAGCCGCTCCTCATAGGTCGGCTGCAGTTTTCTGTGGGCGGAGCGTATCTCGCCGGTCTGGTCGATATAGGCGAGGGTGGCGTAGAGCGTGTGCCCGCCACGGTCGGGTGCCCGTTCCATCATGCCGAGATAGACCGCGATCCTGCGGTCTCTCGCGAGCTTCTGGATCTCGGCAAGATCACCGCGTTCGATGACCACACCCTGGTCGAGATAATGCGCGTACCAAGCTTTCTGGTCGTCGCTCTCGAAGACCGCCCCGTCGGTCCGCTCGACCCAGAAGGGGTAGCCGGGAAGGAGACCCTCGCCGAAGCAGACCATCTCCGTGCCGTTGTCCGCAGCGTGTTCGACGGTGGCGGCGACCTTCGCGGTCGTCGCCTTGCGATCGAGCCAGACCGGCGCGATCTGGCCGAGAGCGACAGTCAGGCCATCGCCTGCTTTCGGGGAGAGTGACGTTTCAGGGCGGATGATCTCGAGCTTGGTCACTTGGCTTTGGCCTCGGTCCAGTATTCCTCGAGCTCTTCGAGGCTGTGATCGCCGAACTCGCGCCCGGACCCTGCAACCCTGGCTTCGATATGGCGGAAACGCTTTTCGAATTTCTCATTGGTCCTGCGCAGGGCCGTCTCTGTGTCGATGCCCAGCCGGCGTCCGATATTGGCGACGCAGAAGGCGAGGTCGCCCAGCTCCTCCTCCGTGTGCACCATGTCGCCTGAGGCCATGGCCTCGCGCAGTTCGCCCAGCTCCTCTTCGAGCTTGTCGAGGATGTGCTCGGGCTTCTCCCATTCGAAACCGACCCGCGCTGCGCGCTTGGTGAGCTTCTCGGCACGGGTGAGGGCAGGAAGGCCGACGGGGACATCGGAGAGAAGGCTTTCGTCCTTGCCCTTCTCCGCGCGCTCCTTGGCCTTCATCTCCTCCCACAGCACGGTCTGGCCCTCGGCATCGCGTCCGTCGGGTTCTTCGAAGACGTGCGGGTGCCTGCTCACCATTTTGGTGACAATGCCCTCGACCACGTCCTCGAAGGTGAAGGCCCCGCGTTCCTTGGCCATCTGGGCGTGGAAGACGACCTGCAGGAGGAGATCGCCCAGCTCGTTGACAAGGTCGGCATCGGTGCCGTTCTCGATGGCGTCGACGACCTCATAAGCCTCTTCGATGCAGTAGCGCGCGATCGACTTGTGGTCCTGCTCCACATCCCAGGGACAGCCGCCATCGGGATCGCGCAGTTTCGCCATCAACTCCTTCAATCCATCGATCGAGCGAACGTCTTGGGGCGGGGTCTTGGCCATGGAAGAGGGCTCTCCAGCGATGCGGAGCCGTCGCCGTACAGTTTTTCGCGGCGACGGCCAAATGGGCTTGGGCGGCGGGATGCGGTTGCTTCCAGCCCGCCCGGCGGGATGATTGGCGCTCCGGTCCTCGCCTGTCACGCAGGATATCGCTTCGTGGTGTGCAGTGCAGAAGTCCGCTGGCTGAGCTTCGCCGCGAAGCTGCTTGGCAGCGCCCGTCCCCCTCCTCTAGAGGGCTGGCAGACGAATTTCTGGAGGTCTCCGATGCCCATCAAAGAGTCGAAATACATCTGGCGGAACGGCAAGATGGTCCCCTGGGCGGAGGCCACCACCCACGTGATGACCCATGGCCTTCTCTATGGCACCTGCGCCTTCGAGGGCATTCGTGCCTATGAGACCCACAAGGGCACCTGCATCTTCCGCAACGATGCCCATGCCGAACGTCTCGTCTACTCCGCCAAGATCTATGGCATCGGCGTCGAGTTCTCGAAGGAAGAGATCATGGAAGCCTGCCGCGCCACCGTGCGGGAGAACGGGCTCAGCTCGGCTTACCTCCGCGTGAACGCCTATCTCGGCTATGGCGAGATGTCGCCGTCAGCCACCGGCTGTCCGAACGAGCTGGATGTCATCGCCTTTGCCTTCGGCCGCTATCTCGGCGCCGAAGCGATCGAGAACGGTATCGATGTTGCCGTCACCTCCTGGCGCCGCTCCGCACCCGGAACGATCCCGGCGGGCGTGAAGATGGCCGGCAACTACCTCTCCAGCCGCCTCATCACCACCGAAGCCAAAGCACGGGGCTGCGTCGAAGGCATCGGTCTCAGCCATTCGGGCATGGTCTCCGAAGGTGCGGGCGAGAACCTCTTCATGGTCAAGGACGGCAAGATCATCACGCCGCCGACGGCGGCCTCGATCCTTGTCGGCATCACCCGCGATTCGGTCATCACCATGGCGAGGGACATGGGCTACGAGCTGGTCGAGCAGGACATCGCCCGCGAGGCGCTCTACGGTGCGGACGAGCTGTTCTTCACCGGCACGGCGGCAGAGATCACGCCGATCAAGACCCTCGATGGGATCGCGATCGGTGAACAAGGAAACAAGCCGGTCACCAAGGCCCTGCAGAATGCCTTCTTCGGCCTCTTCAACGGCGAGACCGAAGACAAGTACGGCTGGCTCGACCCGGTCGAAGGCTGATGAACATGGCCGCGTTCAGAGGGCTCATTGCGGCGCTCGGCGCGGCTTTCACGCTCTTTTTCCTCATCTATGTCCTGCCGCCAGCGCTCGAAAGCGGCGATATTGTCGGCGCGTTCGCGGCAGGATTCGTGAACCCGTTCGCTGCGGGCTACTCGCTCGATACGATAATCTGTGGTCTGATCCTGATCGTCTGGATCCTCTATGAACGATCGAGCCTGGGGATCAGGCATGGCTGGGTCTTCATTCCTGTCGCCTTCGTTCCCGGCGTTGCAACCGCGTTCGCTGGATACCTCCTCCTGAGAATGGCACAGCTTGAGAAAGGCGGCGGCACATGAGCCGCAGAGCCTGCCTGGTGATCGGCGCCGGTGACGACACCGGCGCTGCGGTCGGGCGCGCCTTCGCAAGAGAAGGGCTGACGAGCTGTCTCGTGCGTCGTCCTCGGCATAAGGATGATCTTGAGAAACTGGCGAAGTCGATCCGCGACGAGGGCCATGACGCCCTCGCCATGCCTGCGGATGCGCGGGACGAAGACGAGGTCATCGCTCTCATCGGCAGGATCGAGCGCGAGGTCGGGCCGATAGAGGTTGCGGTCTTCAATATCGGTGCGAACGTCAATTTCCCGATCACCGCCACGACATCGCGGGTTTATCGCAAGGTGTGGGAAATGGCGGCCTTCGCCGGGTTCCTTATGGGCCGTGAAGTCGCCAAGCGCCAGATGGAGCGGGGGCGCGGGACGATCATCTTCACCGGTGCCACGGCCTCCGTGCGCGGAGGGAAAGGCTACTCGGCATTCGCGGGAGCCAAGCACGCGCTCCGGGCGCTCGCGCAGTCCATGGCGCGGGAGCTGGGCCCCGAGGGCATCCATGTCGCGCATGTCATCGTCGATGGCATGATCGATTCTAGGTTCATCCGCGAGAACGTGCCCGATGCCGACGAGCGCCGCGCTGATGACCGGCTGCTGAACCCCGACCATATCGCACGGAACTATGTCATGCTGCACAAGCAGCCGCGTGATTCCTGGACGCATGAGCTCGACCTTCGTCCGTGGAAGGAGAATTGGTGATGACCCCTGAGTTTCTCTATGATTACGGAAGCCCGAACGCCTATCTCGCCTGGCGGGTCCTGCCGGAGATCGAGGCGCGGACGGATGTCGTCTTCAGGCGCACCCCGGTCCTGCTGGGAGGAATCTTCAAGGAGACCGGCAACCAGTCACCGTTTTACCGCTTCGGCCCGGTGAAGGGACGCATGGAATACGAGATGCTGGAAATGCGGCGCTTCATGAAGAAGCACAAGATCACCGACTTCCAGATGAACCACAACTTCCCGCAGAACTCGCTGCTGATGATGCGCGGTGCCGTCGCCGCCCATGAAACCGGGCAGGGCGAAGCCTATGACCGGGCCTGTTTCCGCGGCATGTGGGAAGAGAACCTGCAGATGGACAATGTCGACGTCTTCACCGACCGCCTCGACAAGGAAGGCCTGCGCGGCTCGGCGATCCTTCAAAAGGCGCAGTCGCCCGAGGTGAAGGCGAAGCTCGCGGAGATGACCAATGCCGCTGTGACGCGCGGGGTGTTCGGCCTGCCGAGCTTCTTCGTCGGAGACGAGCTGTTTTTCGGCAAGGACCGGCTGGGCGATGTCGAACTCGAGATCCTTCGCCAGAAGAACGCCTGATCCTTGACCCCCGAACTCCTGCTCCTGATCGCGGACCGCGCGGGGACGTTCGTCTTCGCGCTGTCAGGTGGCGTCGCTGCTGTCCGGCTGCGCATGGATCTTTTCGGGGTCATCATGCTTTCCTTCCTGCCTGCTGTGGGGGGAGGGACGCTGCGGGACTTGCTGCTGGACCAGCCTGTGTTCTGGCTGGAGGACACCGTGGTGCTTGCGTTTGCTGCGGCCGGTGGCTTGGTGGCCTTCTTTGCCGCGAACGCCGTCGATGCCTGGAAGCCGCTGCGCTGGGCCGATGCCCTTGGGCTGGCGCTTTTCGCGGTCACGGGCGCGGCCAAGGCGGCGGAGCTCGGCTATGGGATCGTCATAGTACTGGTCATGGGGACGATCACGGCGACTTTCGGGGGGCTTCTGCGCGACGTTGTCGCCAACCGCGAGCCACTGATCTTCAAGGAAGACATCTACGCAACCGCAGCGCTTTTTGGCGCATTGGTCTATGCCTTGATGGCCATGTCCCCGGCGACCGAAGCCTTGGCCTTCGCGGCAGGGGGCGGGGCGGCGTTCCTCCTCCGCGGCGCGGCCATTCTCTTCAAATTGTCCTTACCCAAACCAAGGCCCTGAAAAGGCTGTGACGTAGCGCTTTTCGCTCACGGCTGGCTGCGGGTGTCATTGGCAGTTCCCCCAAGCCAGGTCGAGAAGCAGCGTGCCGAGAACCAGGGAGGCAGAACGATGGCCAGGTCACGCTGCATCCTCGTCGCTGCCCTGGCGCGGCGCAGACCGAGGAGGCTCTAAGGGCAGATTAGCGTCTCCTCACCGGGCAGCGATGGCTGCCCGCCAGGCGGCATCGACCAGCGCTTGCGTATCCCCCATACGCGCGCCCGCCGCCAGCGTCGCCTCGCCCCGTGGATCGGCGGCGAGGCGCGCGAACTCTTCGAGAAGCAGGATCACATGGCTCTTCGGCGCAGGTGTCTCGATATAAAGGCGGTCATGCCGCGCCATCCTCCCCTTACGGAGAGTGTAGCCCGAGGGAATGTCCGGGTGCGGTGCAAGGAGGTGGCCGCGCTCGAAATCATGGACGAAATCGTCCATGGACAGGATGCCTTCACTGCCGACGAGGATCAGGTCCTGGCTGAATGCGCCTGCCCGGAACCCGCAATCGAAAGAGGCGCGGGTGCCGTCCTCGAAATCGAGGAGGGCGGTGACGGCGGTCAGCGCGTCGCCCTCCCACGTGCCGCGGGCCTCGGCGCTGGCGAGAGCGCCTCGCGGTTCGAGAAGCTCGATGACGGCGCGGCAGCAATACCAGCCAAGGTCGCCAAGCGCGCCCTGCGGTTCGAGCTCGGTGTCAAAGCGGATGTTCTCCGGCCCGCCGACATGGGCGTGGAAGACCGAGAACAGGCTCTGTGGCGTGCCGATGTCCTTCGCCTTCCGCTTGCGGATGGTGTGGGTGCGCGGGTTGTGAGTGAAGTGGGTGGCATCCATCACGGCAACGCCCATGGCCTTCGCTGCCTCGGCAAGCTTCTGCGCCGATGAGTCGCTGGCGAGCGGCTTCTCCACGAGGACGTGCTTGCCTGCTTCAATGGCGGCGAGGGCGATCCCTTCCTTCGCGGAGGTGGGCGTTGCGATGTAGACCGCCTCCACCGAAGGAAGGGCGAGGAGGGCATGGGTGCCTTCCACGGCCTCGGCACGGCCGAAATCAGCCGCGAAGGCTTCGGCGGTCGCCTTCGAACGGCTGGCCACGGCGACGATCTCGACAGCATCGGTCATGCCCATCGCTGCCGCGTGCTGCCTTGCAATCTTGCCGGTTCCGACAATGCCGATCCTCAGTGCCATGGTTCCTCGCGTTCCTGCCGCGCTCCTACCTATGGACACGTCGGCGTAAAATGCCCACATCCCGGGGTGTCAGGTGGCCAGGCGACCGCGGGGCGCGAGCCTCGAGGAAAGTCCGGGCTCCATGGCGGCAGGGTGCCGGGTAACGCCCGGCCAGCGCGAGCTGCGGGAAAGCGCCACAGAGAACAACCGCCCCCCTTGGCGGGGGGTAAGGGTGAAAAGGTGCGGTAAAAGCGCACCGCCGGGCCAGCAATGGCGCGGGCATAGGCAAGCCCCACCCGGAGCAAGACCGAATAGGGACGGCGCGTGGCAACACAGGTCCGCCGCCAGGCTGAGCCGTCCGGGTTGGTTGCAGGAGCGCCCTCGCAAGAGGACGCCCGAGATGAATGGTCGTCCAGCGGGCCGTGAGGCCCCCGACAGAACCCGGCTTACCGGCCGCCTGACGCCTCTTTCCACAATGTCCGAGCTGTATTCTCTCAGCTATTTCAGATGGCTGAGCGAGCATTCATGGCTCATTAACGAGTTTTGCACATCTGCGATGTGCCGTTGTTTCCCAACTCAGCCCATGTTAGCCCATCTGAAACCATTGAGGGCCGAAGAATTGGCCCGGAAAGCTCCGTAGACCGGACAGGGACCGGGGCTCTGAGGGCAGAACGCACGCGAAGAGGACAATGGCTGCATGAGCGCTGGCGAGGGACAGGTCGTTGAGCGTCAGGGGACGCGCCGTGCTGCCCGCTTTTCGGGGCGCTTTGATGGCAAGCTCGACTCCAAGGGCCGCATCGTCGTGCCCGCAGATTTTCGTCAGATCCTCGGCGCACCGCAGATCCATGTTTTCCAGTCGCTGACGGAGCCGGTCATCCAGTGCGGTCCCGCGAGCCTGATGGACGACCTGCTGGAGGCGGTGGCCGGGCAGGACGTTTATGACGAGGACCGCTGGGCCCTCGAGGACGAGATCACCGGCGGGGTCCAACCCCTGCCGATCGATGACACCGGGCGGACGTCGCTGCCGAAGGACTTCCGGGAATTCGCCAAGCTCGAAGGGCCAATCGCCTTTGCGGGGCGTGGCTGGCACTTCATTCTTGCGACGAAGGCCTATCTCGACGATCGCCGTGCGAGGGCGCGGGAGGCCGCGGACCGCAATCGCGACACGCTCCGGGCGCGGATGCTCCCTTCTGTGCAAGCGGGGAGGAAGCCATGAGCGAGGCTCCCCACGTCCCCGTCATGCTGCCGGAGGTCCTCGCGGCGCTGAAGCCCGGCAAGGGCCAGGTCATTGCGGACGGCACGTTCGGTGCAGGCGGCTACACCTCTGCGATCCTCGATAGCGGCGCCAGAGTGCTGGCTTTCGACCGCGATCTCACCGCGATCGAGGCGGGGCGCGAGCGCTTTGCGGGCCATGACAGGCTTGTCCTGATCCACCGGTCCTTCGACACCCTGTCGGAGGAAGCGGCGATCCATGCGCCTGACGGCCTCGACGGCGCGGTGTTCGACCTCGGTGTCTCGTCGATGCAACTCGACCAGTCAGAGCGCGGATTTTCCTTCATGCGCGACGGCCCGCTCGACATGCGGATGGGTGACGGCGTGTCGGCCGAGAAGGTGATCGCCGAACTCGACCAGAACGATCTCAAGACGATCCTTTGGCAATATGGCGAGGAGCGCCGGGCAGGGCAGCTCGCCGCGGCGATCGTCCGTGCGCGGGAGAAGGCGCCGATCACCACGACCGGTCAGCTTGCAGCCCTCGCGGGTCCGCAGCGCCCGAAGGACAAGATCCATCCGGCGACGCGCATGTTCCAGGCGATACGGATTTTCGTTAATGACGAACTTGGCCAGCTGGTCCGTGCCCTGATGGCGGCGGAACGCTCGCTGAAACCGGGGGGGCGGCTGGTCGTCGTGACCTTCCACTCCCTCGAAGACCGTATCGTGAAGAAGTTCCTGGCCATCGCTTCGGGGAACGAAGGCACGGGTTCGCGCCACCTGCCGGAGGTTCGCCGCGCGGCGCCGAGCTTCATCCTCGAGAATAAAAAAGCCCTCGCCGCCAGCGAGGCCGAGGCTGCCGAGAACCCGCGGGCCCGCTCCGCCAAGCTGCGCGCCGCCATCCGCACCGATGCCGATCCGACTCTTTGGGCCCGAGACCGTCTTCAGTCCCTCGGGGCGCCGTCACTCGTCTTTTCCGACCTCCAAGAACGCTGGAGCCAGCATCGATGATCCGTCTTCTGTCTTTTGCAGCCCTTGCCGCGATCCTCACCGGTTCGGCCATCTTCCGCCTCTCTGCAGAGCACCAGGTCCGCATGGAGGCTCGCGCTATCGCCAAGCTCGAGCGGCAGGAGGCGCAGCTCCAGGCGGAGATCGACCGGCTCCAGTTCGAGGTGGAAGTTCTGGAATCCGCACCGCGACTCAATGAACTTAGTCAGGGTCGTCTTCCTTTGGCGCCGGGCAGCGGGCGCCAGCTGGCAGATGGAGACGTGTTGCTTGATGTCATCGATCCCGCTGCGAGGATGGAGAACCGTCCGTGAGCACCCTGTCCCCCGGGCGCTTCGAAGTTGATGTCGTTTTCGATGAGTTGGCCGCGCGTCGAGGTGGCCCGAAGATCGACCCTGCGAAGCAGCGCGAAAGCATTCGCCGCCGACTGATCATGTGCGGCGCCGGCCTCGCGGCCGCGTTCGCCATTCTCGGCCTGCGCACCACGCAGCTCGCCCTCGACACTCCGCCGCCGGTTTACAAGCCGGAAATCGTTGCCGCGGACCAGGGCCCCGCGCGTCTCCTCGACCGCGAGGGGCGTGCGCTGGCGCTGACGGTGAAGGGCTTCGGCCTTGCGATCGACGGCAAGGAGGTCTGGGACCCCGCCGAGGCGGCTGCGGGCATTGCCAGGATCTTCCCGCATGTCGATCCGATCAAGCTGAGCCTCAAGCTCGAAGCCAAGCAGCGCGTCGTCATTGACCGTGTGATCTCGGAGAAACAGCGCGAGCAGGTGCTGGCGCTGGGCCTGCCGGGGGTGACCTTCCCGGAGGAGGACATCCGTGCCTATCCGCAGGGACGGCTCTTCAGCCACGTGGTCGGCTACCAGATCCCCGGCCGTGGCGGCGTGACAGGGCTCGAGGCGGCCGTATCCTCGCAGGAGCTGACCGGCCTTCAGAAGACCACGCTGCACATCGCCGCGCAGGCAATCCTGTTGGGCGAGCTCGCCCGCGCGCAGGAGCAGTTCGGCGCCAAGGCGGCATGGGGCGTCCTGATGGACGCGCGCGACGGCTCGGTGGTCGCGATGGTCAGCCTGCCTGACTTCGACCCCAACGTGCCCGGTGCCAGCCCCGCCGCTGCGCGCCGGAACCGCACGGTTTCCGACACTTACGAGATGGGTTCGGCCTTCAAGGCGGTGACGATCGCATTGGCGATGGAGCAGGGCCTCGTCGATCTCGACACCCCCGTTGACGTGACTTCGCCGCTCCAGGTCGGGGACTGGGCCATCGAGGACTATTCCGAGAAGGGCAATGTCCTGACGGTCGAGGAAATCCTCGCCTACAGCTCGAATATCGGCACGGCGCAGCTCGCCCTTCTCATGGGAAAGGACGGCTTTACCGACGCGCTCGACAGGTTCGGCCTGCGCGAGCGGATGTCGACGACACTGCCAGAGAGCCGCAGCCCGCTCCTGCCCCAGCAGTGGGGGCCGGCCGAGCTTGCGACGGTCTCCTATGGCCACGGGATCGCGGTCTCGCCGCTGCAGCTGACGGCAGCCTTTGCCGCGCTGGTCAATGGTGGCAGGCGAGTCACGCCGCGTTTTCTCGCAAGCGACCCAGTGGATGGTGAGCGGCTTCTTTCGCCTGAGGTCAGCCTTGCGATGCGCAAGGCCCTCCGCACTTCTGTCACCAAGGGCACGGGCGGGAAGGCCGAAGCGCCGGGTTTTTACGTGATCGGCAAGACCGCCACGGCGGACAAACCGGGGGTTGGCGGCTATGATGACAATGGCCCGCTGGTCTCCAGCTTCATCGGCGCGTTCCCCGGCTACGACCCGCAATATGTCCTGCTGGTCTCGCTCGATGAGCCGCAGGGCACGCCGGAGACCTATGGCTTCGCGACGGCCGGCTGGACCGCTGCGCCTGCTTTCAAACGGACTGTTGAACGCCTCGCACCGGTTCTGGGAATCTTTCCTGCGCGTGACGATGTAGCCGCGGACGGGTTTCTGACTGTATTGGAAGGTGCAGGACAGGAGCCGACGCCTCAGGGAGGCGGGAGCGCTTCCGAAGGCGAGGCACGATGAAGCTTCAGGACATGACGGCACTGGCGCGCAGGCTGCCAGAGGTCGACATCAAGGGCATCACCGCTGACAGCCGGGCCGTCAAGCCGGGCTGGCTGTTCGCCGCGCTGCCCGGCACCAAGGTCGACGGCCGCGCGTTCATCCCGCAGGCCATCGAGAATGGCGCGGTCGCCGTGCTGGCAAAGCCCGGTACCGAGGCCCCCGTGCCCGTGGTGGAGAGCGAAGCGCCGCGCCTGACACTGGCGCAGCTCGCCATGGTGTTCCATCCGGGCCAGCCGCGGGTCATCGCGGGGATCACCGGAACCAACGGAAAGACCTCCGTCGCCCGTTTTGCGAGCCAGCTCTGGAGCCTTCTCGGGCACAGGGCGGGGAGCCTTGGAACCCTGGGTGCCATCGCGCCGGGCTTCGACTACCGGCTGAAGCACACGACGCCGGACCCGGTGGAAATCCATCAGGTCCTCCATAACATGACCACGGTCGGCACGACCCACCTTGCCATGGAGGTGTCGAGCCACGGTCTCGCGCAGTACCGCGCGGATGGCGTCAATATCGGCCTTGCGGCCTTCACGAACCTGACGCGCGATCATTTCGACTATCACGAGACCTTCGAGGATTACTACGCCGCCAAGCGCCGGCTGTTCACCCAGCTCCTGCCACGCGGCTGCCCCGTCGTGATCAATACGGACGGTCCGTTTGCGGACCGGGCTGCCGATGACGCCGAGAAGGCCGGTCGGCGCGCCGTCACCGTGGGCCGGAAAGGCGAGCTTCTGAGGCTCGAAAGCGTCCGAGCGACGGCCACCGGCCTTCGCGTCGAGATCACGGCTGAAGGCAAGGGCTACGACCTGCACCTGCCCCTGGTCGGCAGTTTCCAGGCCGACAACGCGCTGGTGGCGGCTGGCTTGGTGATCGAGAGCGGGCACCCCGCGGCGCTCGTGCTGCCGAAGCTGGAGCAGATTTCCGCGGCGCCCGGACGGATGGAGCTTGCAGCCGTGCGCAAGATGCGCGGCGGCGAGGCCGGCATCTATGTCGATTACGCGCACACGCCAGCGGCGGTCGAAACCGTGCTCCAAGCGATCCGTCCGCACACGGCTGGCGACATTCATATCGTGCTCGGCGCAGGCGGTGACCGCGACGCCGCCAAGCGGCCCCAGATGGGTGCCGCTGCCGCGAAGGGCGCGCAACATGTCGTCGTGACCGACGACAATCCGCGCACAGAAGACCCGAAGTTGATCCGCGAGCAGGTTGCTGCCGGCGCCCCCGGCGCGCTCGTCATCGGCGACCGCCGCGAAGCCATCCACGCCGCCGCCAGGCGCCTCAAGCCGGGCGATACGCTGGTCATCGCCGGCAAGGGCCATGAGCGCGGCCAGACCATCGGGGAGGTGACCTATCCCTTCAACGACATCGAGGTGGCGCAGGAAGCCGCAAGGCAGCCGGGCGTAGCCGCATGACAGCGCAATACCTCTGGCTCGCCTACCAGGCCGCTGCCGCGACCAAGGGCACATTGAAGAACGGCGATGGGTGGGCTGCGAGCGGCCTTTCCATCGACACGCGCAGCCTCGAGCCCGGCAATCTTTTCGTCGCCCTCACGGCCGAACGGGACGGGCATGATTTCGTGGCGCAGGCCTTCGAGAAAGGCGCGGCCGCAGCGCTTGTCTCCCGAGAGGT
This sequence comes from Parvularcula lutaonensis, assembly GCF_014651915.1. Lineage (GTDB taxonomy): Bacteria > Pseudomonadota > Alphaproteobacteria > Caulobacterales > Parvularculaceae > Parvularcula > Parvularcula lutaonensis. Next base: position 830,672 of record NZ_BMXU01000001.1, on the reverse strand, counting down.
CAAGGGGGCGGGACCGCAGCTCGTCGTTCCGGACACCCTCCGCGCAGTCGAAGCGCTCGCGCAAGCCGCCCGGGACCGCAGCTTCGCGCCGCTGGTCGGCGTCACCGGCTCCGCGGGCAAGACCACGACGAAGGAGATGCTCCGCTACGCCCTGGCGCCCCTTGGGAAGGTCCACGCGGCAGAGAAAAGCTTCAACAACCACATCGGAGTCCCGCTGACGCTGGCCGAGCTGCCGCCAAGCGCGAAGGCAGGCGTCTTCGAAATGGGGATGAACCATGCGGGCGAGATCCGTGGCCTGACCACTCTCGTGAAGCCGCATCTCGCGCTTATCACGACGATCGCGGAAGCACATATCGAGTTCCTCGGCTCCATGGAGGCGATTGCCGATGCCAAGGCGGAGATTGCCGAGGGTGTGCGTCCGGGCGGCGCGATGATCCTGCCTGCCGACAGCCCCTACTACGAGCGGCTGGCCAAGCGCTGCCGCGAAGCAGGCGTGGGCGATCTCCTCTCCTTCGGCACGACGGGCAAGGCGGCGAAGCTGTTCCGGGCCGAGGAGGGCGAAGAGGGCCTGCATATCGAGGCCGAGATCCTCGGCAAACGCATCAGCTTCCTGATGGCCGCATCAGGCATCCACATGGCATCCAACGCCCTGGCGGCGCTCCTCGCCGCCGCGCGCACCGGGGTCGATGCCCAGGATGCCGCTGACGCCCTCGCGGCCTTCCGCATGGGAGCGGGAAGGGGCGAGCGCTATCAGCTTGAAATCGACGGCAAGACAATCACCGTTCTCGACGAGAGCTACAACGCCAATCCTGCTTCGATGCGGGCTGCGCTATCGGTGCTCAAGGCCATGCCGGGCCGGAAAGTGGCCGTGCTGGGTGAGATGAAAGAGCTCGGCGAAGGCTCCGCCGGTTTCCATGCGGATCTGGCCGCCCCCGCTTCCGATGCCGCTGATATCGTGCACACCGCCGGCGCCATGATGGAGCACCTGCGCAACGCCCTGCCGAAGGAAAAGCGCGGCGTGCATGAGGAGAAAGCCACTGATCTCGTTCAGCCTTTGTTAGTTAATCTCAATGAAGGCGATACAGTACTTTTCAAGGGATCGAACGCCTCTAGGGTCGGCGCCCTCGTGGGGGAACTCCTGAAGGCGGGTCATAGGCGGTAATGCTCTACCATTTGCTCGTTCCGTTGGCGGACGAATATCAGATCTTCAACCTGTTCCGATACATCACCTTCCGGGTGGGCGGCGCCATCATGACCGCGCTGCTGATCGCGTTCATCTTCGGTCCGGGTCTCATCAACTGGATGCGGGTGAAGCAGGGCAAGGGCCAGCCGATCCGCAAGGACGGACCGCAAAGCCATATCGTCGAGAAAGCCGGCACGCCGACGATGGGCGGGCTCCTCATCCTCGTCGCGCTGGTGATTTCGACCCTGCTCTGGGCGCGGCTCGACAATGCCTATGTGTGGATCGTCATGGGCGTGACCCTCGGCTTCGGGCTGCTCGGTTTCTATGACGACTTTCTGAAGGTTCGTAAGCAGAGCGCCGACGGTGTGGTGGGCTCCATGAAGCTCCTGTTCCAGTTTGCCATCGCCTTCGTTGCGGGCGCGGCATCGGTCGCCGTGTTGAAGAGCAGCGCGGGCGCCGATGTCGACATTGCGACGGGCCTCGCCATTCCGTTCTGGGGCGCAATCCTGCCGCTTGGCCTCCTGATCTTCCCCTTCGCGGCCGTGGTGATCGTGGGCTCGTCCAATGCGGTCAACCTCACGGATGGTCTTGATGGCCTGGCCATCGTGCCGGTGATGATCGCCGCGGGTAGTTTCGGCATCATCAGCTATCTGACCGGTCGCGCGGACTATGCGGAGTATCTCGGCATCACCTACGTTCCGGGGGCGGGAGAGCTGGCCATCATCTGCGCCGCCGTGATCGGCGCGGGGCTCGGCTTCCTCTGGTTCAATGCGCCGCCCGCCATGATCTTCATGGGCGACACCGGCTCGCTCGCCCTTGGCGGAACGCTTGGCGCGATTGCGGTGGCCATCAAGCATGAAATCGTGCTTGCCATTATCGGTGGCCTGTTTGTCGTGGAGGCGCTGTCGGTGATGATCCAGATCGCCAGCTTCAAGCTGACCGGCAAGCGCGTCTTCAAGATGGCTCCGGTGCATCACCACTTCGAACAGCTCGGCTGGAAAGAGCCGACCATCGTGATCCGGTTCTGGATCGTCGCCTTCATCCTGGCCCTGATTGGGCTGAGCACGTTGAAACTGAGGTAGCGGATGACAGAGACCGCCAAGCTCCCCGACAGCGGTCCCATTGCCTATCTTGGCCCGGCACTCGAGGAGAGCGCCCTGGCCGCGCTGAAGATGCGCGGTTTCGAACTCGATGTCCTGAACACGGATAGCCCCGCACAGGAGCTGCCAGCAGGGGCGACGGCGTTCGTCCATGGCCTTGGCCTCGAGCACCCCGTTAGTGCAGCACTGCAGCGCGAGGCAGTGGGCAAGAACCTGCCTGTTTTCACGGACCTCGCCTTTCTCGGCGCGGTCGCCCAGCACCTGCCGGTCCCCGATGCCCGGCGCGTGCTGATTACCGGATCTGCGGGCAAGTCCACGACCGCTGCGCTCCTTGCGCGCATCCTCGCCCAGGGCGGACAGGACTGTGCCCAGGTGAGTGCGGAGAGCGGTTTTCTCAATGCCATGGCGAAGCGGGCGGAGAACCTCATCATCCGCGTCCGTCCCTCGGCGGTGCGCTATATGGAGGATTTCGCCGCAGGCGTCGGCGTCGTCCTCAACCTCACCGAAGAGCAGGGTGGCCCTGTCTCGCCGAAGACGAAGGAAAGCTGTGTCCGTCTCCTGACGGCCGCGCGCCTCGGCGTGCTGGGCGCCGATGACAGCGGTGCGCAGGCGCTTCTCATGGCCCTGCGCAGGCAAAGCGCTTCCTCGGCACGGGAGATCATCCCGATCTCTGGCGGCTCGACCCTCTCCGACGGCTACTTCGCCATCGACCGGGTCGTCTATTCCGTGCGCAACGGCCGGACCCGGCGGATCGCCAGCTATGCCGAAAGTGCGGTGCTGCTGGGTGACCATTTCGCCCAGGACGCCGCCGCTGCCTGCGCCGTCGCGGGACATTTCGGGGTCACGGACGACCAGATTGCCGAGGGACTTGCTGCCTATCGCGGGCTTCAGGGCCGCTTTGACTGCATCGGTACCGAAGGCCGCGTGGTCTTTGTCGATGACCGCTTCGCCCGCTGTGCGGCATCGACGAAGGCGGCCATCGACGCCTGCCCCGAGGTCTTCTGGGTGGGCCACCGGATGGGCGATGTCTCGAAGAAGACCCGCGCGGCCATGCGCGGTGCGTTCTATGTCACCGCGCCCGATGGCTTCGGCCCGCCCGTGGATAATGTCGTGACGTTCAAGGACGCGGAGGACGCGACCTCGGCCGCGCTGCGGGCTGCTGCCGATCTCATCCGCCGCCAGCCGGGGGCGACACCGGTGATCCTCTTCTCTCCGGGGGCGGATGGCTTCGACCGGCAGGGCGAGCTTTTCCGGCTCAAGGCGCTCAGCTATCTGAGCGATCACGGACGCAAGCATGGTTGAAGCGGTTCTCACCCGGCTCGAGGCGAGCGCGGCCCGTGTCAGGGCGGGCCAGCTCGCCGGCTTCGACATGGCGCTGGTCTACGCCTTCGCTCTGCTTGCGCTTACAGGACTCGTCCTGAGCTTCGCCGCCGGCCCAGTGGCCGCAGCGAGGATCGGCATCACCGAGCCGTTCCACTTCACGGAGCGGCACGTCATCTTTCTTGGTGCGACCCTCATCATTGCGTCGGGGACCGCGTTCCTGAGCCCGCTGCAGGCTCGGCGTCTCGGTATCATCGCCGCTGCCTGTGCGCTTCTGACGATCATTCTGATCCTGATCGCCGGTCCCGAGATCAAGGGTGCCAAGCGCTGGCTCTATCTCGGCGGGTTCAGCTTCCAGCCGTCGGAATTCCTCAAACCGGGCTTCATCTGTGCCGCAGCGTGGTTCCTCTCGGCGAAGCCTGACGACAATTTCCCCGGCGCGGTCGCTTGCCTGACGCTCTACGGCCTGTCCTCGGCGCTCCTTCTTCTCCAGCCTGATTACGGCCAGTGGCTCCTCCTCACGGGCATCTGGATCGTCATGTTCTTCGTGGCGGGGTGGAGCACGAGCTGGCTTGTGGGCCTCGGCGCTGCAACCGCGGGGGCGCTGGGCCTCGGCTACCTGACCCGGGGGCACGTCAGGGCCAGGATCGACCGCTTCCTCGACCCGAGCTCAGGCGATGCCTACCAGACCCAGAAGGCCTCCGAAGCGATCAGCTCCGGCGGGGTGTTCGGCCATGACCTGCATGAGGCGCCCGGCGTCAAGGCGTCGCTGCCCGATGCGCATACGGATTTCGTCTTCGCCGTCGCGGTGGAGGAGTTCGGGCTCCTCATCGGGCTCTTCATCCTCGCTCTTTTCGCGATCATAGCGATCCGCGGCCTGACGGCAGCGCTGTCGACGGAGGATGTCTTCCGCCGCACCGCGATCGCCGGCCTGACCGCCTCGCTATGCCTGCAGGCAATGATCAACATCGGCGTCAATGTCGGCTTGCTGCCAGCGAAGGGTATGACCCTGCCACTCATCAGCTATGGCGGGACGTCGATGATGGCCACCGGCTTCACCCTCGGCCTGCTCCTCGTCTTCACGCGAAGGAAGCGGACGTGAGGATCGCCCTCGCAGCAGGCGGCACGGGTGGGCACATGTTCCCCGCCCAATCCCTCGCGGAAGAGGCGCAGGCTCGGGGCTGGGAGGTCATGCTCCTGACCGACGCCCGCGGAGACCGCTATACGGACAGCTTTCCCTGCGAGCGGAAAGTGCTCCTCAAGGCAGCCAGCCCCTCGGCGCGGGGCATCTTCGCCAAGGCATCGGCGGTGCTCGCCCTGCTGGGGGGCATCTCCACCGCTTCGAAGGCGCTGAAAGCGTTCGGCGCTGACGCGGTGATTGGCTTTGGCGGCTACCCCTCGGCGCCCTCCATGCTTGCGGCCCAGCGGGCAGGCATCGCGACGGGGATCCACGAACAGAACGCCGTCCTCGGACGCGCGAACAGGCTCGCAGCGGGGAAAGCGGGTTTCGTCGCCCACGGCTTCCCCGTGCTGGACAGGGTGCCGAAGCGCACGGCTCGGCTGAAGGAGACGGGGAACCCGGTCCGGCGGGCGGTGCTTGATGTGGCGAACACCCCCTTCAGCCCGCCGGGGACCGGGCCGCTCAACCTCCTCATCTTTGGCGGAAGCCAAGGCGCCTCGCTCTTCGCGAAGGTCTTCGCGCCTGCGCTCGCAGCCCTGCCCGAGGACCTGCGCCTCCGCCTCAAGGTGACCCATCAGGTCAGCGACGAGGGCAGGGCCGAGGTCTTCGAGACCTACCGCAAGGCCGGGATCGAGGCGGAAACTGCCAGCTTCTTCAATGACCTGCCCCAGCGCATCGCCGACAGCCACCTGGTCATCGCCCGTTCCGGCGCGTCTTCGGTGTCAGAACTTTCGGTGATCGGCAGGCCTTCGCTGCTGGTCCCGCTCAAGATCGCCATGGACGACCACCAGCGGATCAACGCGCAGGTGTTGACCGATGTCGAGGCAGCCGGGCTGATCCTCGAAGATGATCTCACGCCGGAGACGGCACAAAAGGCGCTTCTTACCCTCTTGTCAGACAGCGCTCGTTTGACGCGGATGGCTGAGGCGGCAAAAGGCCGAATGGCGGAAGGCGCGGCTGGCGCGCTTGCCGACCTGACCGAGGAGCTTGTCGCCGGCAGGCTCCCGGCCTGAGCTGCAGACGACGAGGCTTGTTTTGACTGACCGCGATATCTCCATCCGCCTGCCGTTCCCCGTTGGCCGCATCCATTTCGTCGGCATCGGCGGTATCGGCATGTCGGGCATCGCCCGGATCATGCACAATCTCGGCTATGAGGTCTCGGGCTCGGACATCGCCGAGAGCGACATCATCGAGCGCCTGCGGGAGAAGGGGATTGAGGTGAAGATCGGCCACGACGCGGCCCATGTCGAAGGCGCCGCGGCCGTCGTCATCTCCACCGCGATCCGCCAGTCGAACCCCGAAGTCGCCGAAGCGAGGGCACAGCACATCCCCGTCGTCCGCCGTGCCGACATGCTGGCCGAGCTGATGCGTCTCAAATGGAATGTCTGCGTCGCGGGCACCCACGGCAAGACGACGACTACGTCGATGATCGCGGCCCTGATGGATGCAGGCTCGCTCGACCCGACCGTCATCAATGGCGGGGTCATCAACGCCTATGGCGCGAACTCACGCTCCGGCGATGGCGACTGGATGGTCGTCGAGGCCGATGAGAGCGACGGCACCTTCGTCCGCCTGCCGACGACCGTCAGTGTCATCACGAACATGGATCCAGAGCACCTCGACCACTGGGGCAGTTTCGACAACCTGCGCGCGGCGTTTGACCAGTTCATCGAGAACACGCCCTTCTATGGCTTCGGCGTTGTCTGCCTCGATCACCCGGAGGTGCAGGCCCTTGTCGGGCGGATCACCGACCGCCGTATCGTGACCTATGGCCTGAATCCGCAGGCCGATGTCCGTGCCGAGAACATCCGTGTCGAGGACGGTGTGCAAGTCTTCGACATCCATTTCCGTGAGCGGGCGCAGACCCGTCACAGGCTGGAAGGCATCCGCCTGCCCATGCCCGGCGAGCATAACCTCCAGAACGCGATCGCCGCCGCCATCGTCGCGCGAGAGCTTGGCTGTTCGGACGAGAAGATCATCGACGGTTTCGCGAGGTTTGGCGGCGTGAAGCGTCGCTTCACCGAGACGGGCACATGGAGGGGTGTGCGGATCATCGACGACTATGGCCACCACCCGGTGGAGATCAACGCGACGCTGAAAGCCGCGCGCGGCGTTACCGGGGGGCGGGTGATCGCCGTGATCCAGCCGCACCGTTATTCGCGTCTTTCCAATCTCTTCGACAGCTTTACTACCTGCGCCAACGAGGCGGACACAGTCTTCATCGCGCCGGTCTATGCCGCGGGTGAGGCACCCATCGACGGCGCGTCCGCCGATAGCCTTGCCAATGGCATGACCCAGGCAGGCCACCGCGACGTTCGTGTACTGACGGACATCAAGGACATGCCCCAAGCGATAGCCGGCGAGGCGAAAGAGGGCGATCTCGTCATCTGCCTGGGCGCCGGTGACATCACCAGGCACGCCCATGCCCTGCCGAAAGCGCTGGAGAGCCTTTGATGAACCACACGCAGCGCACGGCCCTTCTCGTCGCCGGGCTCGTCGCCATCAACGCCGTCCTCGCGCTCGTCACGCCGCTCCTTGAAGGCGCGGTGCAGTGGATCGTCCTTGGGCTGATGCTTACGCTGACACTTTATGCGTTCCGGTTGCTGCAAAAACTCCGTGAGGGTCGCGGAAAATGACCGTGCGCCTGATGAAGAACGCGCCGCTGGCGCCTTACACATGGCTTCGTGTCGGTGGGCCCGCGGACAGGCTGTATCTTCCCAATTCGGAAGAAGACCTCGCAGGGATCCTGCGCGAGCTACCTGATAAGGAGCCTCTGACAATTGTTGGCGTGGGTTCGAACCTCATCGTCAGGGATGGCGGGATCGAAGGCACGGTCATCCGCCTCGGCCCGGGCTTCGGCAAGGTTTCCGTGGACGGATCGAAGGTCACGGCCGGTGCTGCAGCACTCGATGCCAAGGTCGCGAAGGAAGCGGCGAAGGCAGGGCTTGCGGGCCTCACTTTCTATGTCGGCATACCGGGTACCATCGGTGGCGCGATGAAGATGAACGCCGGCGCCTATGGCGGCGAGACGAAAGATCATTTCGTCAGCGGGCGCGCCATCGACCGAAAGGGCCGCATCGTGACGCTGACGGCGGAGGACATGAACTTCCGCTACCGCCATTCAGACGTGCCCGACGATCTCGTCCTCATCGAGGCGACCTACGAAGCCCGGAAGGGTATCGCCGAGGAAGAACTGGCCAAGATCGACGAGATCATGGCCAAGCGCGAAGCGACCCAGCCGATCCGTGAGAAAACGGGCGGCTCGACCTTCAAGAACCCTGACCCTGGCGTGTCGGGCGGCCGCTCGGCATGGCAGTCAGTGGACGCCGTTGGCGGGCGCGGCCGCGTCGTCGGCGATGCGATGATGTCGGAGCTTCACGCCAACTTTATGATCAATCGCGGAAAAGCGACCGCTGCAGACCTCGAATCCCTGGGCGAAAGCATCAGGTCAGATGTCCGTGCTCAGCTCGGCTATGAGCTCGAATGGGAAATCAAGCGCCTCGGGAGGCCCGCATGACCAAGAAAGTCCTTGTGCTGATGGGTGGCTTCTCTTCGGAGAAAGGGGTCAGCCTCGTCTCAGGCAAGACGGCGTATGAAGCGCTGAAAACGGCTGGTTACGAGGTCGAAGCCGTCGACGTGACCCGCGAGGTGGATCGTCAGATCAGGAACAGCTTCGGCGGGCAGGGGCCTGACGTCGTTTTCAACGCGCTGCATGGTCCCTTCGGCGAGGACGGCACGGTGCAGGGTATGCTGGAAATGATGGGCATTCCCTACACCCATTCCGGCTGCCTGACCTCAGCGCTGTGCATGGACAAGGACAAGACCAAGGAGATCCTCGACGCCGCTGGCCTGCGCGTGCCTCAAGGCCGGGTGGTGCGCACGGATGAGTTGGTCGGGAAGCACCCCATGCCTGTGCCCTATGTCCTGAAGCCGGTGGCCGAGGGCTCGACCTTCGGTGTGGTGATTGTCCGTGAGGAGAGCGAACCCGCGCCGCGGCCAGATCTTCTCATGGATGAGGTCTATCACGGCCGTGCCATCATCGAGACCTATATTCCCGGCCATGAGCTGACTGTGGCACTCAAAGGCGACGAGCCCCTCGCCGTAACCGAGATCAAGGCCGAGTTCTACGACTACGAGGCGAAGTACTCCTCGAACGCCGCGCCCCACGTCATTCCGGCCGAGATCCCTGGCGAGATCACCACCGAGGCCCTCATCATGGCCCAGCGCGCGGGGCAGGTCCTTGGCTGCCGCGGTCTTTCCCGGGTGGATTTCCGCTGGAACCCGGAGCTTGGGGTTAACGGCCTGTTTATCCTGGAAGTGAATACACAACCTGGGATGACACCAACTTCGCTCGCGTCGGAGCAGGCCGCGCACCGCGGGATCAGCTTCGCAGAGCTGTGCCAGTGGATGGTCGAAGACGCCTCGTGCCGAAGGTAGCTGCAAAGAAAAGCCGCAAGGCTCCTGCGAAGAAGAAAGCGGCCCCGCGCCGTCGCGTCACGCGGCGGCAGATGGGGACGATGGAGCAGATCGGCGCCAGGCTCGATCAGGGCGGCGCCGTGATGGCGACGGCCGCGCTCCAGGGCGCGTTTCTCGCGTTGATCGCAGCGGCGCTTCTCGCTTTTCTCTATACGGTGTTTTCCGGCCAGATGCGGACCATTCCTGCAAAGATCGCCGCGATGCCCGAGCAGGCGGCCCGCGGGCTTGGCCTCAACGTGATGCAGGTGACCATCAAGGGCGGCGAGAGCCTCACCACCCGCGAGGTCATGACAGCCCTCCGCGATGACAAGGCCGGAAGCATTATCGGCCGTCCGCTGCCTCTGCTCAGCGCCTCCGAGCTGCGCGATGCGATCGAGGCTCTCGGTCCGGTCAAGCACGCAGCAGTGACGAAGCTTCTTCCGAACACGATCCATATATCAGTGATCGAACGTTCTCCGAAAGCGCTCTATCAGAATGCTGACGGAGAGTTCTTCGTGATCGACGAGAGCGGCGCCATCATCCGTCCTGCAGATGTGACCCAGCATACGGAGCTCCTGACGATCTCGGGGACCGACAACCCCGGCGAGGCGACCGCTTTCATGGCGATGCTGCGCAGGCATCCGGTGCTCTTCGCCCGAACCGCCGGCATCCAGGTCGTCGGCGGACGCCGCTTCGACATCCGCTTCCGCAATGGCTTCGTGGCCAAGTTGCCCGAGGACAATGTTGCAGCCGCACTTGCCCGGCTCGACAGCCTCGAGGCAGGGACAGGCTCACTGGCAGCGACCCTTGACTACATCGACCTTCGCGATCCCGAATGGGCTTACTACAAGCCCAAGGAGAAGTGACGCGATCCCCGTGACCGGCACGCTGTTCCTGAGCGACGCACTCACCGCCTATGACGGCGGCGGTGGCGCATGGCCCACCGCGCCGAGCCTGTTCGGTCGGAAGGGGACGTTGAAGGCGTCCGCTGGCGAGATCCTGAGGGATTTCGATGCGGAGGGGCCAGTCGTCGCCTGCCTGCCGCTGAGCGCGACCAGTTGCCAGACCCTGCGCGTGCAATCGACCGTCGGACGGCAAGTCACCCAGAACGACATATCCGACGCCCTCGAGGCAGCCCTTGGCAGGGCTGGTGCGGAGGGCCGGGCCGTCGTCTCGGCCGAGCCGTCGCGCATCCTGCTCGATGGCGAGGAGGCCAAGGGGTCTGCGGTCGGCAAGGCTGCGCAGTCGCTTGAGGTCGAGGTCACGGCGTTCCTGAGTCCGCTCTCCCTCCTTGCGCAGCTCGAACGGGTGACGAAGGAAGCGGGGATGACGCTCGCCGGCGTCCTGCCGCTCGAGGAGGCCGCCGCCGCGAGCCTCAGGCTTGCGAATGAGGTAAGCCTGCCGGTTATCCTCGTCGATCGCTGGCATACCAAGATCATCGCCTTCCGGGACGAGGCACCCTCGCGTTCCTCGGTCTTCCGGGTCGGGGCGGGACATATCGAAGCCGATCTCGCCGTGACCTTCGGGATCCCCGATGACGAGGCCGCGAAGCTTGCGCGCCAAATGGTGCTCGGCCGGGTGCAGCAGGGCCGGGAGGAAGCCTCCCTCGTCGCTGTCGCACGCCTCGAGGAGCTCGCGCAAAGGACAGCGACAATCGCCAAGGCGGCAGGGATCGATGCATCGCGGGTGATCCTGCTCGGATTGCCTATCGCGCCGCCGGTGGAAGAGGCGTTCCATGCACAAGGAATAGCGGTTCAGGGTCCCGGTCTCGCCCTCGAAAAGACCGATCCTGCAATCCTCGCCTTTGCCAAGGGCGCGTCGATGCTGGCCGCGGGCGCGATCCCCCGGACGGCAGCGACAGCGCTCCACCTGTCAAAACCCAGAGAGAAGAGCGGTGTTCTCGCCTGGCTCCGGCGGAACTTCTAGGAGCTTTGCCCGCTTCGCCCTACATGGCCGCCATGTCCGATTGGCCGAAACACCTGCCCGCACAACCCCAGCTCGGTGACGAGCTTCCGAAGCCGGAGCTGAAGGAAGAGACCCTTCGCTACCTTGCGCTGCGCCGCTCCCTGACAGCCGCGCAGCTCGGGGAGCCGGGGCCGTCGCCGGAAGAGCGTGACGCGCTCCTCGCCATGGCTGCTCGCGTGCCGGACCACCGCCGCGTGCACCCTTTCAGGTTCCTCGTGTTTGAGGGCGAGGCGCGCAGGGCGTTCGGGGACGTTCTGGTCCAGGCATTCCAGCAGCAGAAAGGAGAAGCCACGGACGAGGCGTTGGAGATCGAGCGGAGCCGCTTCGAACGCGCGCCTCTGGTGGTCGCGGTTATCAGCAAGGTCGATATCGCCCACAAGACACCTGAATGGGAGCAGATCCTGACTGCCGGAGCCGTAGCGCAGAATCTCCTTATCGCTGCCGGGGCTGCCGGATATGGCGCCCAGTGGCTGACGGAGTGGTACGCCTATGACGATCATGTCCGCAGCGCACTTGGCCTTGCCGACCACGAACGCGTGGTGGGCTTCCTCTATATCGGGACAGCGACCGAAGCGCCGAAGGAGCGCCCGCGGATCGAGGCGTCAGCCCTTACGGATTATTGGACTGCTCCTCGGCACCGAGATTGAGGACCCGGAAGGTGACGGCAGTGTATTGATAGCCCGTGACTAGGGTGAGGAGCGCAGAGGCCCAGAACAGGCCGTAGCCGATCACCGAGTCGCCCAGCGTCAGAATGAAGAGCGAAAGTAGCTGCGTTGCCGTCTTTGCCTTGGCGAGGTTCGAGACAGGAAGCTCGCCGCCGCCTGCGATCAGGCCTTCACGCAGGCCAGAGACCCAAAGCTCGCGCATGGCGATGATGATCACCGCCGCCAGCATCCAGCCGGACAGCGTCCCCATGGCGACCAGCACGATCAGCGCCGTGATGGTCAACATCTTGTCCGCGATCGGGTCGAGGACCTTGCCAAGGGCTGTCTCCTCCTTCATCCGCCGCGCTGCATAGCCGTCGAGGAGGTCGGTGGCCGCTGCAATGGCGAAGAGGATGCCTGCAACGAGGCGTTCCCCGGACAGCGCGAGCGCCGCGTAAGGGAGCACCAGGCCGGCGCGGAGGAGGGTCAGCCTGTTGGCAAGCGTCATCACGTCTCCTCTTCCTGACGGGCGAGCCATTCGCCCAGCCAGTGAATGTGGTAGTCACCGCGCTGGAACTCAGGCTCGTCCAGCAGTTCTTCGAACAGCGGGATGGTCGTTTTGATCCCGGCGAGCACGGTTTCTTCAAGCGCGCGGCGGAGACGGTTGAGCACCAGTTCGCGATTGTCCCCGAAGACGATCAGCTTCCCGATCATGGAATCGTAGAATGGCGGGATGTCGTAGCCATCATAGACCGCCGAATCGAAACGCACGCCGAGACCGCCGGGAGCATGGAACTCCTTGATCTTGCCCGGTGAGGGAACGAAAGTCTTGGGATCTTCGGCGTTGATCCGGCATTCGATCGCGTGCCCTTGGATCTTGACGTCCTCCTGCTTGAAGGACAAAGGATTGCCCGCGGCGATCGAGATCTGTTCACGGACGAGGTCGATGCCGGTCACATGCTCCGTAACCGGATGTTCAACCTGTAGGCGCGTGTTCATTTCGATGAAGAAGAACTCGCCGTTTTCATAGAGGTACTCCACCGTACCAACGCCGAGATAGCCGAGACCCTCGATCGCCTTGCGGGTGGTCTCACCGATCTCGGCCCGCTGTTCGGGCGTCAGAACCGGCGAGGGCGCCTCTTCGAGGACTTTCTGGTTCCGGCGCTGGAGAGAGCAGTCACGCTCGCCAAGGTGCACGACATTGCCGTGGCTGTCGGCGGCGATCTGGATCTCGATGTGACGCGGCGTCTTGAGGTAGCGTTCAATGTAGACCGAGCCGTCACCGAAGGCAGCTTCCGCTTCCTGGCTCGCGGCCTGGAGCTGCTGTTCGAGCTGGCTTTCGTCCTCGACCAGCTTCATGCCGCGCCCGCCGCCACCAGCCGCGGCCTTGATCAGCGCCGGATAGCCGATGGCCTTCGCCGCCTCGCGCGCTTCGTCGATGCTCGACAGCGCACCGTCCGAACCCGGAACGAGAGGGATGCCAAGCTCCCCGACGGCCTTCTTGGCGGCGATCTTGTCGCCCATGGTACGAATATGCTCCGCAGACGGACCGATGAAGGTGATGCCGTGGGCCTTCACGATCTCCGCGAAACGGGCGTTCTCCGACAGGAAGCCGTAGCCGGGATGGATCGCGTCCGCGCCTGTGATCTCCGCCGCCGACAGGATGGCAGCGATGTTCAGATAGCTGTCTTTCGCAGGCGGTGGGCCGATGCAGACACTCTCATCGGCCATGCGCACATGCATCGCCTTCGAATCGGCTGTCGAGTGGACGGCGACCGTGTTGATGCCGAGTTCGCGGCACGCGCGGTGAACGCGCAGGGCGATCTCACCGCGGTTGGCAATCAGGACTTTCTTGAACATCGGGCTCAGGCCTCGAGGATCACGAGCGGCTCGTCAAACTCCACGGGCTCCGCGTTGCGCGCCAGGATTTCGATCACCTTGCCATCACGCGGCGCCTTGATCTCGTTCATCGTCTTCATGGCTTCAACGATCAGGAGCGTCTGGCCGGCCTTCACCATGTCGCCGACGGAGATGAAGTTGTCCGCGCCCGGTGAGGGGGCGAGATAGGCCGTGCCAACCATCGGCGAACGCACCACTTCCCCTTTCGAGGCGATGGCCGCCGGCGCCTCGGGAGCGGGGGCTGCGGCCGGGGCCGCTGCAGCCGGTGCCGGTGATGCCTGCATGGGCTGGGGCGCTTCGATGAAGGTGTTCTGAGACTGACGGGCAACGCGCAGCTTCAGGCCACCGCGTTCCATTTCGACTTCCGTCAGACCCGTCTCGTTCAGCACATTCGCCAGCTCGCGAACAATCGCGAGGTCGTCGTCGAGGCCTTTCGCCATTCTTCTTATCCTTCAGTAATTCCAAGGGAGCCATCGACAAGTGCGATGGCAGCGTCAAGAGCAAGTCGATAGCTGAGCGCCCCAAAGCCAGCAATGACGCCGGTGCATGCCGGTGCAATCACCGAGCGGTGGCGAATCGCCTCGCGTTTATGGGGACTTGAGAGGTGCACTTCGATAACGGGTGCGTCGACCGTCAAAAGGGCGTCGAGCAAGGCGACGGACGTGTGGGTATAGCCCGCTGCATTGATCAGGACTGCGGCACAGGTCCTGGCCTCCTGCACCATACTGACAAGCTCGCCCTCGATGTTGGTCTGCTGGAACCGAAGGTCAAAACCCTTTGATTTCGAGTGCTTGACGCACATCGCCTCGATATCCGCGAGGGTCTGCCGACCATAGATTTCGGGCTGTCTCGTCCCCAGGAGGTTGAGATTCGGCCCATTCAGCACGGCGATCGTCTTGCTGTCACTTGAAGTGCTCATCGGGGCCTTCTAGCTGCGTTCCGTGAGCATGAGCAAAACGAATGACCACAAAGATTTGCCTATCGCGGTCACCGTGAATGGTGAAACCCGCGCAATGCCGCTTGGCACCTCGGTGGCAGACCTTCTCGCTCATCTCGGAATCGTGGGCGGCAAGGTCGCCGTCGAGCGGAACAGGGCCATCGTGGCGCGCTCGTCCTTCGACACGCAGATGCTGCAGGACGGCGATGTGATCGAAATTGTCCGCTTTGTCGGTGGAGGCTGAGATGGCTGATGGATCTTGGGAAGCACGGCGCTCCGCTGACAGTTTCACGGTGGCCGACAGGACTTTCCGGTCACGCCTGATCGTCGGCACGGGCAAATACAAGGACTACGCCGAGAATGCCGCCGCCGCTGAGGCGGCCGGCGCGGAGATCGTCACGGTTGCCGTTCGCCGCGTGAACCTTTCAAACCCGAACGAGCCGATGCTCGTCGATTATCTCAGACCGGACCGCTTCACCTTCCTGCCGAACACCGCAGGTTGTTTTACGGGGGAAGATGCTGTCCGCACCCTTCGCCTCGCGCGGGAGGCGGGCGGCTGGAACCTCGTGAAGCTCGAGGTTCTCTCGGATCCCGACACGCTCTATCCGGATATGGTCGAGACGCTCCATGCGCTCGAGCTCCTCATCGCGGACGGTTTTGACGTGATGGTCTATTGCTCCGACGATCCTGTGATGGCGCGTCGGCTCGAAGATGCCGGCGCCGCGGCGATCATGCCGCTCGGCGCACCGATTGGCTCCGGTCTCGGAATCCAGAACAGGCTCAACATCCGGCTGATTGCCGAGCAGGCGCGGGTGCCTGTCCTCGTGGATGCCGGTGTCGGGACAGCGTCGGACGCCGCCATCGCGATGGAGCTCGGGTGTGATGGTGTGCTGATGAACACGGCCATCGCCGAGGCCCGGGATCCCGTTCGCATGGCCCGAGCGATGAAGCTCGCGGTTGAAGCTGGCCGGGAAGCCTTTCTTGCAGGCCGTATGCCCGTCAGGACCTATGGCGCCGCCAGCTCTCCGACGAGCGGGTATATCAGCTAGCCAGTACGGAGAGTTCTTCGGGCGCCTGAAGACGCACGCGGCCACGCGCCGCGCTTCTGCACGCCTTGACCTGCCGCGGACTGATAATTTCTGCTCTGACAGGGCGCAGAAAAAAAGGGCGGGCCCGAAGGCCCGCCCCAAGTTTCCGGTGTGACGCGCTCTTAGAAGCGGCCAACCAAGCGGATCGTGTAGCGACGGCCAAGCTGCTCGTCGACGCCGAAGGCACCGGCGGCAAACTCTTGGCGGTTCGGCTTGCGATCCGTCAGGTTACGGATGTTGGCTTGGATCGTGTACTTGTCGTTGAACGTGTACGCGACGCCAGCGTCTTGGATCCAGCGCGGATCCAGGCTGTTGTCGATCTCGACCTGGTAGACGCCATTGTCGAGAAGGGTGAAGTCCTTCGCGTAGTAGCGGCCATCAATGGTCGAGATGTCCATGCCGTAGCGGTAACGCAGACGGTGCGTGACGCGCCAGTTTTCCCAGTCCCAAGCGGTATCGAACGTGCCGATCCATTTCGGGTCTCCGAAGTCACCAACATCATCCTGGATTTCGGAAGCCGGGGTCGCCTGGCTTTCGTTCTGGATGTTGTGCTGCATGAACCAGTTCCAGGTCAGACGACCATAGTCGCGGTCCGTCGGGATGATGTCGGCAACATCACGGGCATAGAAGATACGCGCCGTAACCGATTCAAACGACGAGAGGGCCGCGTTCGCCGGGGTTTCCGACGCCGTGATCACCTGGAAGTTCGAATCCCGCGTGAAGGTCGAACATGCCGGCTCGTTCGGGAAGTCCGTCGAGTCGTAGCAGACCGCTGCGAGATCGTCGAATTCGAGGAAGCTGATCTGCTCTTCGATTTCGAGGTTGTAGTAGTCGATCGCCATTTCCAGGCCCGGCACGAAGGACGGGGTGAACACGGCACCGATGGTGTAGGCCTTGGTTTCTTCCGGCTGCAGGTTCGGGTTACCGACTTGCTGACCGGTCGAGATGGTGGCGTTCGAGATGTTCGACACGAAGCCGGCCGGAATGCCCTCAGCCGCACAGTTGGCAGCACGGACACTCGGGTTCGGACCTTCACCGATGAAGCGGTTGTCACACGGGGCAGCACCCGAGATGAACGCTTGCGTCGACGGGTAGAACAGGTCGTTGAACGGCGGGTTCCGGAAGGACGTTGCGTAGGTCGCGCGGAACTTCAGGTAGTCCGTCGGCTCGTAAGCGAGCGAAGCCGAGTAAACCTGGCTGTCCGTGTCCGACTTCTGACCGTCCGGACCCGTCACTTCGAAGCCCTGGCTGCGATAGGCGCCAGTGAATTCGAGGTTCTGGACCAGCGGGATGTTCATGTCAGGCGAAACGATCGGGACGAGAACCTCGCCGTAGATCTCTTTCGTGACAGCTTTACCCGAGATCGGACGTGCGGTCGTCGAACGGGTGATCGGAACGATCTGACCCATGCCCGGACCGTATTCGACAACTTCACGGCGGCTTTCGACACCGATGTTGAAGCTGACGATACCAGCCGGAACTTCGAACGCTTCACCACCGAAGTTGGCGGCGTAGACGGTCTGCTCGTTCGACGATTGCGATTGCTGCGTGCCACCGTTGATGAAGGCCAGCGCCTCCGGCGATGCATTGCCGGCGCCGAACAGGTTCAGCGGCTGACAGCCATCGAGGAACGGAAGGTCTTCGTCGGTGACACCGCCGCCCGATGCTCGGCTGTTGAAGCCGGTCAGCGTGCCAGCAGCAAGGTCAGCGAACGCACCACAGATGATGTCGCCACGGTCGACCAGACCCACGGTCGGGTTCGATGCGCGGAGCACTGCGAGAGCGTCGTCAAGGTCGGTAGCAGCACCGGCGTCAACAATGCCCTGGAGCAGGTTGTCGTCAACGACACGAGCGTCGATCGCGTTGATGAAGCGACCGTCGACGATGCCGAACGTCTTCGTGGTGATGTCCGACGAGCCGTACTGACCCGAGACGTCCCAGTAGAAGTTGCGACCGCCATACTCGAACTGGCCTTCGAGGATGTTCGACACACGCCAGACGAAGGTCTCGTTGCTGTTCGCGCCTTGGCCAACGAGGTCGTTGTTGAAGCGGTTCAGCAGGAACTGCGTCACACCGTTGTCGGCGAGGACCTGACGAGCCTGAGCGCTCAGGAACGGGTTGTCGTCCCGAATGGTCAGGGCAGCCGAGGTGCCACCGAAGGCCCAGGTCTGGAATCCGCCTTGGTTGACGAGTTCTTCACCCGAGGTGTTCGCGAACAGGAAGTCCTGGCGGAACTTGACGTTGTCGGTGATGTCGTAGTTCATCGCGGCGAACGCGTTGAAGCGCTCAACAGGCGAACGGATCTGGGCAACGCTGTCGAAGAAGTCGATGCCGCAGGTGCCGCCTTGGGCGAAGAAGGCCGACGAACCCGGAGGCGTGATGCCCGGTTCGCAAGGCTGGAGTTCACCATTGTTGTCGAACTCGTAGATGTTGCCATCCGGGAACGCACCAATGCCGAACGACGGGATGACCGCAGCGGTCGACGCCGTACCACCCGGACCGAACAGCTGGACCGTCTGGTTGAAGTAGATCAGACGGATTGCGTCGTTGTTGACGCCGTCGCCGTTGATGTCGGTCGTGCCGTTGAGAAGGTTGTCGGCCTGGCCGTCGCCATCGAGGTCGAGGGCACGGTTACCGATGTTGACGTAGTTCGGGTCGTCGACGCAGAGATACTCGCGCTCGCAGAGGAACAGGCCTTCGTCACGGGTGTATTCCGCCGAGAAGGTCACGTTGCCGCGGCCGTCAGCGAAGTTGGTGCCCATGAGGGTCGAGATCTGATAGCTCGGCGCGCTGGCGTCGAACTGGTCGCCGTACTGACCACGAACTTCGAAGCCTTCGAAGTCGTCTTTCAGGATGACGTTCACGGTACCCGCGATGGCGTCCGAACCGTAGGTCGCGGCACCGGTCAGCGGAACGGTCTCGATACGGTCAACAAGGCTGACCGGGATGGTATTGAGGTCGACCTGACCGCCAGCATCGTTGAAGAACGAAGCGGCGCTGGAGGAAACCATCCGGCGGCCGTTGATCAGGGTCAGCGTACGCGCGGTGCCGAGGTCGAAGAGGTTGACCTGGTTCTGACCGGCGGTGAAGCCGTTCTGGGCGCCGTTCGGCGTCAGCGAACCGCCGAAGAGCGGCGACTGGTTCAGGACTTCGGCAACGTTGGTGAAGCCGCGGTCTTGGATTTCTTCTTCGCCGAAGGTGAAGATCGGTGCAGAAGCCTCGACTTCCGAACGACGGATACGCGAACCGGTGACGACGATGGTATCGCCCGAGTCCACATCCTCAACGGCCGGAGCGATCTCAACCGGATCGTCGCCGTCCTGTGCGTAAGCGGCACCGAGGCCCAGCGCAGCCACCGAAGTGGTGAGCGCGAGGAGAGCCTTCAGTTGCTCTGCACTGCTCATGTTAGTGGTTTTCACGTAGTTTACCCCTTTCTATCGACACCAATGTCGACCGGAGACCCTTGGGACTTGCACCCCCATGGCCACCGATTTCTTGACCGCAGATTACGGCCAATTCTTTGTATCCCGGGAGCTTTTCGGAGGTTGCACCCTGGCAGCCAGACCGATGAACAGAACCGGCTTCCGCATGCCCGCGGCCCGATTCTTTCGGTGATGGATGCCCCGCACGATGACGTGCCAGATGGAGTTCGCTACCGCCCTAATAGTCCCAGTTCCGCAAAACTTATGGACCCCGTTATATTTCTGTCAATTCGCTAACCGGCGGCAGATCGAGGGAAACCGACGCTCGCGACCCGAATTATCTCGATGATGTTTTTTTACAACATCAGAGCCACGCGCCCGCCTCATGAATTAGCATAAAATGCTCAATTGGCGCGGTTAACCATCCTCCGGTTGCAGGTACAGTGCACCTGCACCGCACTGACGGTCCGAAGACAGGCCTGCGGCGGCCTGTTGATTCGGGAGTGCTCGAGGTGTGCTTACTGGCCGCGGACGCTCTCGACCAAGGCGGCGAACTCCTCGCTCCGAAAGCCTTCGAGCACGTCGAACGTTCCGGTGTCGGGGTTCGCGACGATGAAGAACGGCGTTCCCTGAACGCCGATGGCTTGAGCGATTTCCATTGACCGGTCGACCGTAGCGTCGATGGCATCTGCCTGCTCCTTGGCGATCTTCCTGACCGTAGAGGGGCGGAGACCAGCCCGCTTGATGGCGTTGTCGATCGCTTTGTCATCAAGGACGCCACTGGCTTGGAACAGCGCCTGATGCACCTTGCGGTACGCGTCGCTGTCGAGCTTCGCGGCGGCGAGCGCAATCTCGGCCGCATCGCGGGATTCCTCGCGCAGGATGGGCAGCTCCTGGAACACCACGCGGACCCCCGGGTCGCCCTCGACCAAGGCAAGGACGTCTCCAAGAGCGCTCCGGCAGAAGCCGCAGTGATAGTCGAAGAACTCCACCACGACCAGATCGGCCTCGTCCGCTGACGCGCCTATGGCGTGACCAGCTTCGCCGCGGACCAGTTCGGAAAGGTATCCCGCCACCGACTCGCGCGTGGCGAGAGCCGCTTCGGCTTCGAGGCTCGCTCGATACGCTTCGATCGCTTCGAGGATGACTTCCGGGTTGCGCATCAGCGATTCGCGCAGGCGGCGGTCGAACTCCTCGTCGCTCATCTGCGTGGTCTGCGCTTCGGCGCCGGAAGGCGCCGATGCCCCGCATGCGGACAGGAGAACGGCGGTGAAGAGCAGGGCGGAGCGAAGGGCCATGGAATTCCTTTGGGCAGGTTCGGATGGGCTTAGCGCCGGCGAGGCTGGCGGCGTGCCTGCTGGGCGATTTCGGCCGTGGCGACGATGATGTCGAGGGCTTGCTGGTGCTCGGGCGTGCCGACCGTCAGCTTGTCCTTCGCTAGGCTTGCGAAGCGGTGCGCCGCGACCGGGTCATTGCTGTGATACTCGGCTTCGGCCTGGGCGAGGAGGGCGAGCGTGTCGTCCCCCTGGTGCGAGCGGGCACGGGCGAGAACCGCCCAGGCGAAGCCGTTGTCCCGCTCCAGACGCAGGGCCTCTTCGAGGATACCAATCGCCTCGGCGACATTCTCGTCGCGATCGGTGGCGACAAGCGCTCGGGCAAGGTTGATCTTGAGGAGCGCGTGCTGGGGGGCGAGCTCGGCCGAAGTCCGGTGCGGCGCGATCGCGTCTGCTGCCTTCCCGTGCTCGAACAGCATCTGGCCCTTGAGTTCGTAATAGTACGGGTTGTCCGGGTAATCCGCGAGCAGACGGTCAATCTCGCGCATCGCCGCTGGCAGGTCGGACGAGCGGTAATAGGCGACGGCACGGGCGTAGCGCGCGGCGTCGGACTGGTCCGTCAGCGGATACATCCGCAAGGTGACGTTCGGATCGTTGAGGAAGCCGTGGATCTTGGCCTGGATCAGGCGAAGCTTCGCGATCTCTTCGGGGCTGTCGCGCTCGTCCCAATAGGGCGAAGCTTCGGCGCGGTTGCGCAGCCGGGCGACCCGCTGGACCGCGAGGGGGTGGGTCTGGAAATAGGGCTGCGGCTGGTTCGCACGGATGAGCTGCTGGTTCTTGAGAACGTCGAAGAAGTCGAGAAGACCGCGGGCCGAGCTGCCCACCTCGTCGAGATAGGTCAGGCCCGCCTGGTCCGCCGCGCTCTCCTGGCCGCGGCTGTAGCCGAGATAGGTGTCGAGCGCCGCGGCCTGTCCGAGGCCCATGGCGGTGAGGCCGGCACCCGCAGGCGCCCCGGCAGCGAGCAGCGCTGCGCCGACCATGAGACCGAGAAGCCGCGGCTTGCTGGCCTTGGCCATTGCTTCCGCCGTCCGGGCCGAGTGGCCACCGGCGAGGTGGCCGGTTTCGTGGGCGATGACGCCTTCGACTTCGTTGGGTGTGTCGGCAAGGGTGATGAGCCCGGTATGGATACCCATCTTCAGGCCGCTCGACGCGCCGGCAAAGGCGTTCGGCGTCGGATCGCCGATCAGCAGGATCTCCACCGAACCGTCCGGCAGGCCCGCGACCTGCCAGAGCGGCTCCGACATGTCGTAGAGCCACTCTTCAATCTCGGCATCACGAAGCAGCACCTGGGCCGAAGCCTGGGCGCAGAAGAACGCCCAGCCTGCGAAAAGAAGGACGAAAGAACGCCAGCGAAACATCCACACACCCTGCATGACGAACCTTACGGTAGCGCGAAGAGCCCGCGCTTGTCCCGCTCCGACCGTGAAATTGGCGACATGGTTACGATTCAATACACAAGGCCGATGGCAGCGCCCGAGGACAGCGTGGCGAGGGTGCCCGAGATCAGCGCCTTGGGTGTCAGCGACAGGATATCGGGACGGCGCGAGGGTTCGATCGCCGACAGGCCACCGATGACGATCCCGAGGCTCGAAATGTTCGCGAAGCCGCACAGCGCATAGATCATGATGAGCGTCGACCGGTCGTCCAGTGTGTCGGCGGGGAGCTCGGCAAGCGTCGAATAGGCGATCACCTCGTTGAGGATCGTCTTGATCCCCATGAGCTGGCCGGCAGCCCCTGCCTCATCCCACGGGATGCCCGCGAGCCACACGAGGGGCGCGAAGACAAAGCCGAGGATCCGCTCGAGGGTCAGTGGTTCGCCGAGGAATTCGATGCCGGAGATGGCGTTGTTCACGAGCGCCGCGAGGGCGATGAACGCGATCAGCATGACGACGATGCCGGCCCAGAGCTTGCCGCCCTCCGTGGCGCCGGTGGTGAAGGCGTCCATGGTCCCTGCGTAGTTGAAGCCCTCGCCATCATCCTCGTCATCGACGCGGGTCGGGGTCTCGCCCTCGGCCGGAGGGACCATCAGCTCGGCATAGAGGAGCGCCGCTGGAACCGAAATGATCGCGGCGACGATGATATGGCCGAGCACCGCTTCGCCCACAGGCGCAAGGATGATCGCATAGAGGGCCATCACCGTGCCAGCCACCGTGGCGAAACCGCAGGTGATGACAGCGTGTAGCTCGGACCGGGTGAGGCGCGCCAGCATCGGACGGATCAGCAGCGGGGCCTCGGTCTGGCCAAGCAAGACGTTCGCGGCGGCGGCGAGGCTGACCGAGCCGCCGGTGCCGAAGAGCCGGGTCAGCGTGAAGGCGAGCCCCCTGACGAGGATCTTGAGGATCCCCCAGTGCCAGAGCACCGCTGCCAGCGCGCCCACGAACACCAGAAGAGGCAGCGCCTGGAAGGCGAAGATGAAGAACAACCCGCCACCGTCCTCAGCTCCGGGGAAAGGCAGGCCGGTGGAGCGGCCAGCATAGCCGAAGACGAAGCTCGTCCCCGACTCGACGGCTGCGCGGAGGGCGCCGACGACCGAATTGAGGCCGGTCAGGCTTTCCCGCGCAGCAGGGATGCGCAGGAAGATCGCGGCGAAACCGACCTGGAAGCCGAACACGGCGATGAAACGCCGGAGCGGAGGCAGGCGAAGATGCCGCTCGGAAAACGCCCATGCAATGGCGCTGAAAACGGCGAAACCGATCAGGCTCTGCCAACGCGGATCAAGGAAAAGCTCAGGCACCATGCCCCCCGGCCGGCGGGCGGCAGCCCACGCGGGCTGCCGCAGTCAGTTCAGTTCTTGTTGAAGGCGCGTTGCCACCAGCCCTGCCTGCGCGGGCCATCGGACCTGGTGTCTTCACGGCTGATCGCGGCGGGGCGCGGAGCCTCTTCGGGCTGGGGCTCAGGCTCAGGCTCGTCCTCGGCTTCGGTCGCTTCGACTTCTGCAGGTTCCGTGGCTTCGGTAGACGGCGCGTCGTCCGCGCTTTCAGTCTGGCCTTCGTCGTTCGCCGGTTCGGCGGTCGCGTCGGCTTCGGCAGCCTTTCCGTCCTCGGCAGGCGCTTCGGCTACAGGCGCTTCGGTCTTGGGCTCCTCGGACGGTTCCGCCCCGTCATCGGCTTTCGCTGCGGCTTGGTCGTCGGAAGACCCGTCTGCCGACTGATCGTCAGCGTCACCATTGTCACCAGCGTTCTCGCCATTCTCATTGGCGGCTTCGGACTTGCGGCGGTTCCGTCGGCCCCCGCGGCGTCCGCGACGGCGGCGGCGCTTGGGCTCGCCATCAGCGTCCTCGTCTGCGCTTTCGACTTCGTCCGAGGTCTTCGCTTCCGCCTCGTCGGTTGCGTCCTCGGAAGACTGACCGTCTTCGTCGTCGGCCTTGGCGTTCTCCTGTCCGTCCTCGGCACGGTCCTCGGCGTCGCCTTTCCGGCGGCGGCGACGGCGACGGCGGCGCTTGGGCTTGTCGTCGCTGTCTTCGTCATCGGAGGAAGAGGCGGTGTCACTGTCCTTCGCGCTCTTGTCTCCCGGCAGCTCCGGCGCCTCGAAGTCGGAGAGCGGTCCGTCATCGCCGATCGTGTCTTTCAGCGACACGGCTTCGGAAGGGCTGCCCGAGGCGGCGACCTCGTACTGGTCACCGAACTTTCCGCTATCGGCGAGGACATTGGCCTTGACGCCATAGACCTTTTCGATCCGGTCGAGCCATGCACGCTTCGTGTTCAGGATGTAGAGCGCGACGTCGGTCGAGGTCTTCACCGTGATGAGACCGTGCTTGCCGGTGGCTGCCTCGCCTTCCGCAGCTCTCAGGATACGGAGTGCGGCCATCTCATGACTGCGCACGTGGCCAGCTCCCTCGCAGACCGGACAGGCCTGGGTGGTGCCGTCCACGATGCCGGAGCGACGGCGCTGGCGGGACATTTCGAGAAGTCCGAAGGAGCTGATCGAGCCGATCTGCGTGCGGGCGCGATCATTCTTCATCGCGTCCTTGAGCTTTTTCTCCACGGCCCGGTTGTTGCGGTTCTCCTCCATGTCGATGAAATCGACCACGATGAGGCCCGCAAGGTCGCGCAGGCGGCACTGGCGCGCCACTTCCACGGCAGCCTCGGAGTTCGTCTTGAGCGCGGTCTGCTCGACGTTCCGCTCTTTCGTCGCCTTGCCCGAGTTGACGTCGATCGAGACGAGCGCCTCGGTCTGCTGGATGACGAGGTAACCGCCGGATTTCAGCTGCACGACCGGCTGGAACATCTCATCGAGCTGCTGCTCGACCTTGTATTTCAGGAAGATCGGGATGTCCGATTTGTACCGCTGCACGTTCTTGGCGTGGGACGGCATGAGCATCTTCATGAAGTCTTTCGCTTCACGGTAGCCCTCGTCGCCCTGGACAATGATCTGCTCGGTGTCCTTGTCATAGAGGTCGCGGATGGCCCGTTTCATCAGGCTCGCTTCCTCATAGATCAACGCAGGCGCGACGCTTTCCAGGGTCTTTTCCCGGATCGTCTCCCAAAGGCGGTTGAGATAGTCGTAGTCGCGCTTGATCTCGGTCTTCGAGCGTTTCGCGCCGGCGGTCCTGATGATGAGGCCCATGTTCGGCGCGATGTCGAGCTCGCTCATCGCCTTCTTCAGGCGCTTGCGGTCGGACTGCGAAGTGATCTTGCGGGAGATACCGCCGCCGCGCGCCGTGTTTGGCATCAGGACGCCGTAACGGCCTGCGAGGCTGAGATAGGTGGTGAGGGCCGCGCCTTTGTTGCCGCGCTCCTCCTTCACGACCTGCACCAGCATGATCTGGCGACGCTTGATGACTTCCTGGATCTTGTAAGCGCGCAGGAGCCGGTTGCGTTCACGCTTGGCCTCTTCATAGCGCGCGCGAAGCTCGTCGATCTCCTTCTGGCGCTCGCGGGCGGCCAGTTCTTCCTCCGACAGTTCCTGCTCGCCGTCCTTTTCACCGTCAGCGCTGGACGTGGAAGAGGCGGTGCCATCCTCGTCAGCCGAAGCGTCTTCGGCATTCACGACGACCTCGTCTTCGGAGCTCCTGAGGGCGTTCTCGATGGCGATGTCGAGGGCGGCGGAAGCATCCGGCGCGTCGCCCTGCTCCTGGTCATCGTCCGTCGTGGAGGCTGCGTCGGAAGGCGCGCCGACCACCTCGAGGAGGCTTTCGTCGGCGCCGTGCCATTCGCCGGTGTCCTGCTCGTCCGTGCCCGGGGCATAGTCGGCAGGTAGTTCCTCGCCATCGCCCGTATCGGCGGCCCCGGCCTCAGTGTCGTCCTGATCAACGTCCTGCGCCTCGTCCAGGTCGGTTTTGGGGCTCAGGTCGTCTTCGTCGGGGTCGATGTCGTCTGCATCGGCGTCCTGGTTCAGCTCGGCCAGTTTCTTGGCCAGCTCGACCTCCAGGGCTTCCGCCTTGCGCAGGACTTCACGGTCTGCGACCGGAATCTGGTAGTAGTCAGGGTGGATTTCGCTGAACGCCAGGAACCCGTGACGGTTTCCGCCATACTCGACGAAAGCGGCCTGAAGGCTGGGCTCGACCCGGGTGACCCGGGCCAGGTAAATATTCCCTCGAAGTGGCTTACGGGAGGCGTACTCGAAGTCGAAGTCCTCGACCTTGCCACCTTGGCAGACGGCAACGCGCGTCTCCTCCGGGTGGTAAGCGTCGATCAGCATGGTTTTGGGCATGAATTACTCCGCGGCTGCGGCGATACGCCGGGCCAGCCGTGATCCTTGATCGGGTGAGGGCGGTAGGCCGGACAGCCTCGCGCAGATCGCCCATGGGGCGGATCGCGGTGTGAGGTCTCGTCAAGGCCATCGCGTGTCTTTCGGATGCACTCACTCCCGAATGTCCGGGGTGGCGCGTGTTAGGTTTGGTGCCGGGAAAGGCACCGGGAAGCTCCGTCGTCGCCGGCGACCTGAGGTCGGGCCTTGCGGGGGCCGAAGCAAGCCCGCCGGGCAGACCGGGCGGCCGCGACGATCTTGCTCGCGCGGGGTGGCTCCGATCTGGACAGAGAACCTTTGCGCCACTTCCCGATGAACATCAAGAAGGGGAGGCGAGGTTCCCATTGTTTCGTCCTCGCAAGGTAGGCTTAACGGCCCATTAAGTCCCTGCATGCCAGCGCACGAGTCGGGGTATAGGAGTGTCCATGCGTCGTCTGCTCGTTCTTCCACCGCTGTTGATCGTCCTCCTCTGCGGCTTCCTGGCCGTGTCGGAAGAGGCTGGATCGAGCGTCGAGGTTTCGGGCATCCGCATGGGCGTCGACGCCAAGGGGCAGACACGCATCGTGCTCGATCTCGACAAGCGCCCGGCCTTCATGGTCGGCCCGGTCGAGGGCGTAGAGCCCGAGCTCGTTCTCCATCTCGACGGCGGCAGCTTCGCGATGACCGCGAACGGCACCGGCGACATGGAAGGCAAGGGC
Source organism: Parvularcula lutaonensis (assembly GCF_014651915.1). GTDB lineage: Bacteria > Pseudomonadota > Alphaproteobacteria > Caulobacterales > Parvularculaceae > Parvularcula > Parvularcula lutaonensis. Next base: position 803,759 of record NZ_BMXU01000001.1, on the reverse strand, counting down.
GTCATCGACCGCGTCGAGTGGGCTCCTGACGTTGTCAGGATCAGGCTTGATGGCTTTGCCCTTCCGACCCGGAGCTTCGTCCTGCCGCCATCGGGCAAGATCGAGCACTATCGCCTCGTTATCGACCTCGACGGAGTTTCCTCCACCGAATTCGAAAAGGCGGCCTCGGAATTCCGGGAGCCGCTTCATGCCCTTCCCGATCCCGAACCTGCGCCAATGCCAGCCGTCGCGGAGCCGCAGCGAAACCCGGTGATGGCGGAGGCAAAATCCCTCGGGCCACCCTCCCTCAAACCGCAGCGCCCGAACTCCGTCCCTCTTGTCGAGGATGAGCCGGATATTCTCGTCTATGACATGCCCGAGCTGCCACCCGAGCCGGTGGCGCCGATCCTCAAGCAACGCCCGCTGATCGTCCTCGACCCTGGCCATGGCGGGTATGAGCCTGGCTCCATCGGCCAGAACGGCACGCGCGAGGAAAGCGTCACGCTCAGCTTCGCCAAGGCTCTCGAGATCATTCTCGAACGCCGGGGCTATGACGTTCTTCTGACCCGCGACGACGACAGCTACGTCAAGCACGAGGACCGCATCGGGCTCGCCCGCGAAATGCAGGCCGACCTCTTCATGTCGATCCATGCCGACAGCCATGAGGACAAGACCCTTCGGGGCGGCTCGGTTTACACGCTCTCGGCCCGCCGCTCGGAGAAGCTCGAAGACGAGATCCGGAGCCACGGACAGTTCCAGCTTTTCGATGTCGAGGTTTCGAATGACGACGGTGTCGGCGACATCCTGCTCGACCTCGCCCAGACCGCCACGCGGCATAACTCCGACCGCCTCGCGACCGCGCTGATCGACAACATGCGGCCGACCATGCCGCTGTTGAAGAACCCCAAGCGGCGCGGCGCGCTGCTCGTGCTGCTCTCGCCGGACGTGCCGGCAGTCCTGGTCGAACTCGCCTTCATCTCGAACACGAAGGATGAAGCCAACCTGACCAGCAGCAGCTGGCGGCGCTCAGCTGCAACGGCGATTGCCGATGGCGTCGATGACTATTTCGAACAGTCCGGCGTCGAAGCGCGTCTTGCTGGAGGCTCCGGCGATTCAGGCTGACGACAGTTTAGTGTCCGACGCATTGTCCAGAGCCGCGGCGCGTGCCAGACGGCAGGCCATGGGTTTTTCTCGCTGTCTCGCGCCCTTGGCGCTCGTGCTGGTCCTCGCAGGCTGCTCCACCTTCGGGTCGGGGCGTCAGATTTCTTCGGAGAGTGACGAGGCCTCTGTCTCCGGCGCCTATCTACAGGGCCGTTTCGCCGCGCAGGCTTTCGACATTCCAACCGCTGGTGATGCTTTCGAGGAGGTCGCCCGCCGGACGGAGGGACCGGAAGGCAGCCGCACGGCATTCGGCTACGCCCTCGCGTCAGGTGACATCGACGAGGCAGAGCGCCAGGCCCGGCTCGTGATCGCCCAGCGCCTGGCCGCTGAAGGCGACGAGACGGGCGAGCCGGGCATCCAGGCCGACATGCCGCGCCTGACCCTCGCAGCCGCGGCGATGCGCGACGGCGATTCACAGCGTGCGGCTGATCTTCTTAGCCGCCCCATGCGTTCCAGCCTCGGCCAGTCCCTCTCGGTCCTGTTGCGCAGCGCGGCGATCTACGATGCCGAGGGTATCGAGGCGGCCACGAAAATTCTCGCAGAGCAGGAGCCCGGCTCCTTCCGCGGTCTCGTCCCGCTGCACGCGGCCTTCCTGTTCGAGCTTGAAGGCGATGCCCAGTCGGCCGAAGCGGCCTACAGGCAGGCGATCAGCGCCCCGCGCGGCGAAATCGCAGCCCTCGGCTTTGCCCGCCTCCTCGAACGTGACGGGCGTAGCGAGGAAGCAGCGACGATCTACACACGGATGATCCAGGATTCGGGGCTTTACAGCCGGGCAGGGCGCATGGGCCTCGTCCGCCTCGGTAAGCTCGAGAACGAAGGCAGGAGCTTCGCCCGCACCGCGGACCGCCAGCCACCGCTGGCGCGCAATGCGAAGGCCGTGTTCTCCCACGCGCTCAGCGGTTTCGCATGGCTCGGCTTCGAGCAGGCCGTGAGTGTCCAGGCCAGCAACCAGCAGGCAGAGCAGGTCCGCCGATCGGCGATGGTGATCCCTCTCGGCCTCGCCAACCTCGCGCGTACGGTGGATCCCCAGAACGACACTGCCAACTATCTGGCAGCCCTGATCTTCGGCTATTATCAGACCCCGGAAGAATCGATCAAAGCCTCCAGCGCCATCCGACCGGCAAGCTGGCTCTACACCTATGCCGTCCTCGAAACCGCCACGGCACAGTTCGACAGCGGCGACACCGAGGCGGCCCTGCGAACGCTGAAGAGCGCTCTCGCTACTGACGGAGCGCCGGTCCCCCAATGGGCCTTGCAGGCGCATATCTACCTTGCTTCGGAGGAGCGCTACGAGGAGGCCGACAAATACGGCACCATGGCCATCGAAGCGGCGGAACGCTGGGGCGTGCTGCCATCATCGCTCTGGCGCTACTACTTCGCGCGGGGCGCAGCCCGCCATGAGGGCGGCAACTGGCCCGGTGCCCGCGCTGACCTCGAAAAGGCGCTGGAACTCGCGCCGGACGAGCCAGTGATCCTCAATCACCTCGGCTATACCTATGTCGAGCGGGGCGAGGACCTCGACCGGGCTTTCGGCATGATCGAGCGCGCCCTTGCCATCGACCCACAGAACGGCGCCATCGTGGACAGTCTGGGTTGGGCGCATTTCCAACGGGGCAACTACGCCGAGGCCGTTCGCTATCTCGAAGAGGCGGTCAGTCTTGAGCCGGGCGATGCGGTGATTACGGACCATCTGGGTGATGCCTATTATATGGTCGGGCGCGACCGCGATGCGCGCTACGAATGGCAGCGGGTGCTGACCCTCGACGACGCCGATGACGAGCTCCGGGCAGAGGTCCGGGCCAAGCTCGACAAGGATTTCCGCACCTTTGCGACCCTCGCAGGGCGCGAGGACCGCTCGTGACCCCGGCCATCTTCGCGCCGGTCAAGATCAACCTTGCGCTCCATGTCGGCCCTCTGCGTGCTGACGGCTACCATCCCGTCGATACGCTTTGTGTCTTCCCGATGATCGGGGATGTCATCTCCTACGAGCCCGAAGCGCAGGCAGGGATCGATTTCGGCGGCACCTTCGGTGCCGATCTCTCGAACGAAGATCCGCAGACCAACCTTCTCTGGCGCGCCTTCCGTCTCCTCGATCTCGAACCCCAGGGCCGCTTTTTCCTGCAAAAGGAAACGCCGATCGCCTCTGGTATCGGAGCGGGAACGGCTGACGGTGTCGCTGCGATGCTGCTCCTGAACGAAGTGCTCGGGCTCGGCTTCGATGCGCGGCAGCTTGAGCGCCGCGCGCTCGGCCTCGGGGCTGATGGCCCGGTCTGCATGGCCGGGCAGATCCACGGCGGCGGCATCCTCCGTGCAAGGGGGATCGGGGAGAAGGTCGAGCATCTTGGCCGCTGCGAACCAAAGGCCATCGTCCTTGCCAATCCGGGTGTCCCGGTCTCGACAGGGGCGGTTTTCAGCCGTTTCGATTCGGATGGACCGGAGCCACTGGAGGAAGTCAGGATCACGGGCCGCGATGTCTCGCTGCTCCAGCGCGCCAATGGCAATGACCTCTTCCAGCCTGCCGTTTCCCTCGCGCCGGAGATTGCTGACCTGCTCGACGTGATGACCGGCCAGCCGGGCACGGAGACGGCGGCCATGTCCGGCTCGGGCGCTACCTGCTTTGCCATCCATGCAAGCCGCGCGTCGGCAGTGCGGGCCACCCGCGATCTTCAGGCGCGAGGCTATTGGGCCGAATCGTCGTTCATTCTGCCCGGTTAGGGCGAGGGAGGCTGGGCAGAACGTGCCAGTCAGTGACGCAGTGGTCTGGGGGCTCCTTGCAGCACTCCTCGCGGGGCTTCTCTCCAATGCGCTCAGTCTCGCCGCCATCCGCACGCGGATCGGCCTCGACCACGTCTCCGAGCGTTCGAATCACAGCCAGCCAACGCCGCGCCTTGGCGGCATGGCGGTCATTGGCGGGCTTGCCGGAGCGACGACGATTCTCGCCATGGCCGGGCTTCTCAGTCCTGAAAGCGGGATGCTCCTTGTCCTGACCATGGCGGCAGGCGCGATCGGCATTGCAGACGATTTCCTGACCCTGCGCCCGCAGGTGAAGATCCTGCTCCTGAATATCCTCGCCTTCGCAGGGGCCGTGCTGCTCGGCCCGGTGGCCGAGCTGCCGATCCCTTTGGCAGGCTGGGTCGCCATCCCTCACTGGCTTGGCGTCGTGGTGGCGGGCTTCTGGCTCCTGTCCATCGTCAACGTCGTCAATTTCATGGACGGACTCAACGGTCTCGCGGGCTCCTACGCCGTGCTTGTCCTCGCCGCGGCAGGGACCTTGTGGAGCGAGCCTTCCTGGCCGCTCCTTGCCGCGCAGGTCGCCGTCCTCGGTTTCCTCTTCTGCAACGTTTTCGAAGGACGCATCTTTCTCGGCGATGCAGGCAGTCTGTCGCTCGGCTTCCTTCTCGGCGCGGCGCCCCTTGTGGCAAACGAAGAGAGCAGGGGCTTCTGGCTGATCCCGCTTGTCTGCCTACCGCTCATTGCCGATGTCGCGCTGACCCTGGTCAGGCGCGCAGCCCGCGGCGCCCGGTTGTCCGAGCCGCATCGCGAGCACCTCTACCAACGGATCAAGGCAGCAGGCTGGTCGCACCAGGCCGCGTCGGTCACCCTGCTCTTCACCGGGGTGATGGCACTGCTCGTGGCCACGTCGATGTGGCGAGCTTGTGCCGACAGGCCATCTGTCTACTGGCTTTCGGCGCTCTTCATCGTTCTGTTATGGGCCGCAGCGCTTTACGGCATGCTCTTCATCAAGCTGCGCAGGGGCGCCGGCCTAGAAGGGACGCTCCGCTGAAGCGGCAGCCATCTCCCGAAGAACATCTTTGAGCGGATGATCTGGCAGCGCCGTCAGGGCGTTCACCGCAAGATCGGCAAAGCCCTGCGCGTGCTCCAGCGCAGCTTTCCCGATGCCATCGCGTTCGATCAGGCTCTTCGCCCGGTCGAAATCCGCATCCCCGCGCGAGAAGGCCTCGCGCCAGAACTCCCGTTCCTCGTCCGTCCGCGCAGCGCGATAGGCGAGAATCACCGGCATGGTCATCTTCCGTTCACGGAAGTCGTCACCGATCGTCTTGCCAAGCCCGAGCGCACCATGGCCATAGTCCAGCGCGTCGTCGACCAGCTGGTAGGCGATCCCGAAATTCTCGGCATAGGAACCGAGCGCTTCTTCCGCGTCCGAAGGGCCTGACGAGATAGCCCCAGCGCGCGCAGCGGCTTCGAACAGCATCGCCGTCTTGGCCCGGATGACATCGAGGTGCATCGCCTCGGTCGTTTCGATATTGCCCTGCGTTTCGAGCTGCAGGACTTCGCCTTCGGAGATGGTGCAGCTCGCCCGGCTGAGCAGGTTCAGCACCGGCAGCTGCCCGGTCTTCACCATCAGCTCGAAAGCCCGCGCGAAGAGGAAGTCTCCGACGAGGACCGATTCCTTGTTGCCAAAGACGACATTCGCCGTCTTGAAACCTCGGCGAAGGGCGCTGTCATCGACGACATCGTCGTGCAGCAGGGTGGCCGCATGGATAAGCTCGACGGCAGCAGCGAGGTAACGCGCGTTCGTCATGTCCGCGCCCGCGATCTTCGCCGAAGCGAGCGCGATCAACGGCCGCAGCCTTTTGCCGCCCGCGCCGATCAGGTGCTTCGCCACCTCCGGTATGAGATGCACACGGCTGCCAAGGTGAGCGAGAATGACCTCGTTTGTGGCGTCCAGTTCGTGCCGCAGGGCAGACTTCAGCTGCGCGGCGGCCTCGGTGAACGCCAGGCCCTGAGCGTCATCTCTCGTTTCAGCGGCAAGCGCCATGGAACCTCTCCTTCGAGCCGGTCGTCACTATGTGTGCTCTCAACGACCGTATTGCACGCGGCAAAGCGCGCCTTAGCCGCGGAACCTCCCATGTTGAACCGTTAAAGAGCTTTGCCCTAGGAGCCAGCCCTGATGTCCTCCGTCCTTAACGCGCTTGGCGCCCCGTTCCGCCGCCTTCTCGGCACCGACAAACCGACCGTCACCGTCGTCGAATTGCAAGGCCCTATTGGGATAGAGGCCCGTCCGGGCCGTGGCTTGTCGGCCTATTCGGTCGAGAGCAGTCTGAAGAAGGCGTTCCGGAGAAAAAGTTCCAAGGCTGTGGTCCTGGCTATCAATTCGCCGGGAGGCGCCCCGGCACAGGCGCGGATGATCATGGAGCGCGCACGGGGGCTGGCGCTGGAAAAACAGATCCCCTGCATCAGCTACATCGAAGATGTCGGTGCTTCGGGCGGCTATCTCATCGCGCTGGCGGGCGAGGAAATCCTCGCCGATCCCTTCGCCATCGTCGGCTCGATCGGCGTCGTCTCCGCCGGCTTCGGTTTCCACGACGCAATCGCAAAGATCGGCGTCGAGCGCCGGGTCCATACGGCGGGTGAAAAAAAGCTCCGCCTCGATCCCTTCATGCCGGAGAAGCCTGAAGACGCAGAGAAGCTCGAAACCATCCTCGATGAAACCCACCGCATCTTTATCGATCTCGTCAAAACCCATCGCGGCGATCGCCTGAAAGGCGACGAAAGCGAGATTTTCAGCGGTGATTTCTTCCTCGCGGGGAAGGGCGAGGAACTGGGCCTCGTCGACGGTGTCGGCGATCTGCGCCAGATCCTGAAAAGCCGCTATGGCACCGATGTGAAGATCAAGGTGATCACGGCCCAGCGCGCTGGCCTGCTTGGCAAGCTGGGAGCGCAGATCATGGGCGGTCTCGTCGATGCCGTTGCAGTCAGGCTCAAGAACGATGGACTGAATGCCCGGCTCGGACGATAGCGATCACGCGCGGCGACATGACTTCGCCGCGTTCGGATGCTACCCCTTGGGCATGAATGCGCTCGCCACCCTTCTCGCGACGGCTGCGGTCACCGCAGGTTCGATCAAGGCCATCCGCGCGCTTCGCAAACGGATGCGCAACGCTCCCGAGCGTGCCCGGACGATGCGAAAGGGTACAGCCAGAATGCGGGACAAGGACGTCATTGATCTCGAGCGAAATGCTCATACCGGCGTCTATGGCATCGCTGAGCAGGATTGACGCACCGCCCGTTCCTTCAATGAATTGAGAACTTTGCTGCGGTGGCGAAGGCATTTGACGCTTTCGGCGAAGGGATTCATTCCAACAAGATGGTTCAGAGTTCGCGCCCTTCCTCCTATCTCTCCGTCATCAGCTGCGGGAAGTCTCCTGACTCATGGCCGATCGAGGTCGGCTGGGGCTTTGCTGCCGGAGAGATCAGGACGATGCTGCTGAAACCGGCAGGAAGCTGGTCGCTTGCTGCCTGGAACAAGGGTTGCGAAGCGGATCACAAGATCGGGCTCGAGACCCTGCTTCAGGAGGGCAAGCCAGCGCTCGATGCCTGCCTCATCCTCAATGCAGCGCTTGGCCAGAGTGACGTTTATGCGGGCGCGCCTGAGACGGACAGTCTCTGGCTTTACAAGCTCTACAAGGCCGCTGGTGTCGAGCCGAACTTCCGCCTCCACCCGATGGCCGATGCCAATCTCCAAGGCCTTCACCGTGCGGAAGATGTCGTTGTGCGCTTGCGTGAGGAGGCCGGCGTCGCGCAAACAGCCTGAATGAGCTCGACGCCGCTGTTCACCCAGATCTTCGGAGAGAAGGGTCCCGACGGGACGCTCGTCTTCCTCCATGCCACCGGGCTCAACGGCTCGGCCTACAGGCCGCTGGTCGAGGCTCTCGAATTTGACGGACAGGTCATTGTCCCGACCCTGCGCGGCCATGGCAGGACAACCCTGCCTGCCGATGCGCTCGGCCTCACCACCTGGGATGTCTTTGCCGATGACATCACGCGATTCGTGGGCGCGCGTAGGGACGGCGGACCGCTGGTCCTTGCCGGGCACTCTGCAGGAGCGGTGACGGCCCTGCTCGCCGCCCGGAACATCGCCCCGGACCTCCTCCTGATGATCGAGCCTGTGGTCGTGCCGACAGTGGTGGCGAGGCTTGCCCGTACACCGCTGCGCCATTTCACGACGCGCCAGCTTCCGATCGCCCGGCGGGCCGCTGCACGGCGTACGGACTTTGCCAGCCGCGAAGCCGCCCTGGCGGCCTACCGCGCAAAGCCCTTCTTCGCTTCGTGGCATGAGGATGCCCTCAGAGGCTATGTCGGTGAGGGGTTCCATGACACCAAGGACGGCGTCACCCTCGCCTGCCGGCCCGACTGGGAGAGCGCCATGTTCGGCGCGCAGGGCCATGGCTTCTGGCCGCACCTGAAGCATGTGTGTGATCGCAAGGTCCCGGTCTCGATCCTCGCGGCCGAGAAGGCGACGACCTTTCCGCTGGCTCAGCGCGCGAGGGCCGGAAAACTGGGCGCGCGCCTGACTGAGGAGAAGGGCTCTCACATGCTGCCGTTGGAGGACCCGCAGGGCGTCGCGGCCTGGATGCGAGCAAATTTGTTAACGTCTTCTTTGCCGAGGGTTTGACGCGAGGCCCGGCTTTGCTATCGCCCATGGGCTTCGACAACACACTTGGATGTTCAGGACTAACCAATGAGCCAGACCCCTCCTGCAAGCGCGCCTTCCGTCGAAGGCCAGATGTACCTTTTCCGCAAGCCGGAGCTGGTCACCCGCGAGCATCACGGCCATCTCGGCGTTTCCCGCCCGGAGAAGCCGCTCGACTTCTGCGCCAAGGCCCGTGCCGTGCCGCTGACGATCGGCGAGATCACGACCGCAATGCGTTTCTATCCCGTGATCTTCAGCTCGGTCGAAAACCCGATCCCGCTGGCTGTCCTCGGCCTCGTCGACGATGAGAACCTCTTCATCAATGAAGACGGAGAATGGGAGCAGGGCGCCTACATTCCCGGCTATATCCGCCGCTATCCGTTCGCCCTCGCCGCGGACAAGACCGGCGATCCGGAAAACCCGCGTATGGCGATCATCATCGACCGCGAATACGAAGGCATTGTCGAGGGTGGCGACACACCTTTCTTCGACGGCGACAAACCGTCCGAGCAGATGCAGCAGGCGATGGAATTCTGCCAGAGCTACGAGCGCGACCGCATCCAGACCCAGCGTCTTGCCGATGTGCTCAAGGAGTTCGACATCCTGACGCAGCAGATGGCCCAGTACTCCCCGGACGGTAAGGAGCAGGTGGCCTTCGCCCGCTATGTCGGTGTCGACGAGCAGCGTCTGAAAGACCTTGCCGATGACAAGTTCCTTGACCTGCGCAAGCAGAACATCCTGCCGATCCTGTACGCGCAGTTGATGTCGATGGGGAACTGGCGCAATGTCCTGGACCGGCGCGCCGTTCGTCACCAGCTCACCGCTGAGAACGTGCTGAAACCGCAACTCAGCTAAACCGAAAAGGGGAGCATGGTGCCAGCCATCGGGTTCATCGAAACCTATCTCTGGCTGCTCATCCCGATGCTTCTCCGATACGTGCTTGTGGCTTCCGCCGTGCACGGTCTTTTTTGGGGCGGGCAAAAGCTCGCCCCTTTTGCGTTCCGGCTTGCGAGGAACAAGCCGCAGGCCGAGCATCTCTGGCGCGAAGGCAGGACAGCCTTGGCCGCGTCGCTCATCTACGCCTTGCCCGCTACGGTCCTCATTCATGCGTACAAGGAAGGCGGGACGGCGCTCTATCTCCACGCGCCGCAGACGCTGGCGGGCTGGCTGTGGCTACCTGGCTCCTTGGCAGTGCTTCTGCTCACCCATGATGCCTATTTCTACTGGACGCACCGGGCGATGCATCATCCACGGCTCTACCGCGCGACGCACCAGACCCATCACATCTCGAAGCAGCCGACGGCCTTTGCGAGCTTCGCTTTCCATCCGTGGGAGGCGATCATTGCCGCCTGGTTCGTCCCGGCACTCGCTTTCGTGGTGCCGATTCACTTCGGCGTGTTGTTGGCCTATCTCACGCTTGCCACGATCTGGGCCGTGACCAATCACGCAGGGTGGGAGATCTTTCCCAGAAGCTTCCTCGACGGACCGGTGGGGCGTTGGCTCATCACCGCGCGCCACCACAATCTTCATCACACGAAGTTTCAGAGGAACTATGGCCTCTACTTCCGTTTCTGGGACAAGGCGATGGGGACGGACGATATGTCAGGCGATCCCATGGCCGCTGTCCGTCCCGCATCGCCGGGTTGAGCCTGATCTCAACGCGCCTCCCATCGGGCCGGGCAGGAAGGCTGACCGCGAAGCCGTCCTGCTCGCTACCGGCACGCCTTGACCCGGAAGTCTAGCCGAAAAAGGACGACGGACGCGATGCGTCGTCGTCAGGATCCCAGGCGGGCGCGTCGACGAGCGGTGCCGTGCCGGATTCGGCATAGGAGCGCAGCGAAGCGAGCTTCTTGAAACGAGGCTCCGAACACAGGGGCCGTGCCGGCGGTGAAGCCTGGTCGAAATCCGGCAGCATGTCTGCGATGTCGTTCGTCATGGTCGTTTCCTCCCTTCAGGGCTGAACCGACCATGATGTGAGAAAGTAACATTTCTCTAAAAATCGACTCAAACCGTGCGGGCCATCTTTTCTGCAATCAGAACAGTGGACACGCTTGCGGTCGAACAGTTCCTTCAGTGAAGGCTGCCGAAAGGCGAAGACAACGGGGCTTTGTGGCAAAGCTGCACCAGTGATGCGACGATGTCACATAGGGAGGGGCAATAACTGTTAAGGAATCAGCCCGTCGCATCCTCAGAACTCGGTCGGATCGACGTAAGTCGAGAGGATCACGGCGGTCAGCATGACCCGCTGACGCTCCACATCGGTCAGGCTGTCCAGCATCTGCACTTCGGGTTTCCGCTCGGTCTGGTCGATCACCGCCAGGGTCTCATCGCCTCGGGTGAGGCTGTAGCCGATCGGCCCGGGCACGCCGACCCTTGCCGTGGCGAGGTGGTGGATCGAGTCGATCTTCCAGGTCTTCGCCCCGAAGCGCACGAGGCCGTCTCGACCGAACGCTGCAGCGCCGAGCGGACCACGGCCCTCGTCCTTACGCAGGAGAAGGGTGCCCTCGATGGCATTTCCCGCCTCCGCGAAGGAGCAGTGCAGCCCTACTTCCTTCAGGGGAATGGCGACATCGACGCCTTTCAGCTCGCCGGCGATGACGGCCTCGTCGGCAACGCACCGGGCGGATAGCTCGGGCAGGCCTTCAGCCTCCACCGTGGCGAAGACCGTACTGCGGAAGGTCCGGAGGCCACCGAGCAGCCCAGTGCGGCTGGCGGTCCAGTCCGCCGCGCCACGATAGCCGTCGGCGGTGAAGGTGCCCTTGCGCCAACCATTGATGCCGGAGATCTCAAGCGTCGTGGTCTCCGCACCAGAGAAATCTGTGGGGACTCTGATTTCCGGGTCGTCGATGTGTGTGCAGGCTGTCAGCACAAGGGTAAGTGCAACTGTGGGAAGGAAATTCCGCATTATAGGGCTCTCATGCGAGGGGTGGATAACTGGTCGCCGGTGGTGCCGGTCTGCCGTGAAAATGTCACGGACCGAAGAGGCTTCTGACAGCCTTGCTTTTCCCCAGTTCTTCGCTTATCCGCCGCGTTCCTACGCGTGGGAGGGCGCCACCCTGACCACGCTCACTTCGAAACACAGAGGTGTCCCATGGCAAAGAAGATTGCCGGTTACCTGAAGCTTCAGGTGCCCGCAGGGGCGGCGAACCCGTCGCCGCCGATCGGTCCCGCTCTCGGTCAGCGCGGCCTGAACATCATGGAGTTCTGCAAGGCGTTCAACGCCGCCACGCAGGACAAGGAAAAGGGGATGCCGATCCCCACGATCATCACGATCTACTCGGACAAGTCCTTCACGTTCGAGACCAAGTCCCCGCCTGCGTCCTACTTCCTCAAAAAGGCAGCGAAGCTGCAAAAGGGAAGTCAGACTCCGGGCCGCGAGGTTGCCGGTACGATCACCCAGAAACAGCTTGAAGAGATCGCCGAAGCCAAGATGGCCGATCTCAATGCCAACACCATCGAGCAGGCAGCGAAAATCATCGCCGGTTCGGCTCGGTCGATGGGCCTGAAGGTGGAGGGCTAAGCCGTGGTGAAACTTGCAAAGCGCGTTGCCAAGAATCTCGAAGGTCTCGACCGCGAGAAGCTCCACACCGTCGAAGAAGCCGCCGCCGCCGTGAAAGAACGGGCGACGGCGAAGTTCGACGAAACGATCGAACTTGCCGTGAACCTGGGCGTTGACCCCCGCTACGCCGACCAGATGGTCCGCGGCGTGGCCTCGCTGCCACACGGCACGGGCAAGAACGTCCGCGTCGCTGTCTTCGCCCGTGATGCCAAGGCTGAAGAAGCCAAGGCTGCTGGTGCCGATATCGTCGGCGCCGAGGATCTCATGGAAGAGATCCAGGCCGGCAAGATGGACTTCGATCGCCTGATCGCGACCCCGGACATGATGCCGCTCGTCGGCCGCCTCGGTAAGCAGCTCGGCCCGCGCGGCCTGATGCCGAACCCGAAGGTCGGCACGGTGACCCCGAATGTCGCCAAGGCCGTCGAAGACGCCAAGGGCGGCGCGGTCCAGTTCCGTGTGGAGAAGAACGGCATCGTCCACGCCGGTGTGGGCAAGGCCAGCTTCGACACCCAGAAGATCGCCGAGAACGTCAGGGCCATGATTGATGCGATTCAGAAGGCTCGTCCTTCCGGCGCCAAAGGCACCTACATCAAGAAAATCGCTCTCAGCTCGACCATGGGTCCGGGCGTGAAGATCGACCCGCAGGACGCCCTCGGCACTGCATGAGTTCCAGCTTTTCAGTAAGCTGAAAAAGCCCGCGCTCCGGCGCGGGCTTTTTTGTGCCCGGCGCTCCGGGAAAGACCACGCCAAGGGTCCCGGGCTGGCTCTTCGAGCTGACAGGCAGCAGGTTGAGCCACCCGTGGGTGGTTGTGGTTTTCGTCTGTCCTATCGCTTCGCTGTTTGAGGACCTTTCGTCTGTCCTATCGCTTCGCTGTTTGAGGACCTTTCGTCTGTCCTATCGCTTCGCTGTTTGAGGACAGCGGCGAGCAGGTAACGGAACGGACGCGAAGGTTCGCTTCTCGTATAATCTGTAGGCGGTCCTTTCGCGTCCGCTCCCGGTGTTTTTCTGCAAGGGGCCCACAGAGCACCTTAAGCCCTCGTCCAGCGCCCAAGGGTTGTCATCCGTAGCGTCGAGGAACACCGCCCTGCTGCCAAACCGTGACGAACCCGGATTGTCCTGAACAGCAGTGAGGACGGTCAGGGTATGTTGGCTGGAGCGTGCGGGGGTTTCTGTCCTGACCCTCCCGACGGCCTGGCCGTGGGAAGCGCCTTATGGGCTGTCATCCCAGGGCACTCGGCAGAACGGGCCCGGGACCCATGGGCGGCACCGTTTGGATTCCGAGCTCCTGCTGCGCGAGGCGCCGGAATGACAAGAAAGGGCTAGAAACGCGCGATTGGCGTCAGGAATGGCGAACGGAAGGCACCCCTTCGGGCACATCCGCCATCCGTTCCATGCTGCCTCGGGCGCTGAAGAACAGTCCTAGCGGGTGCGACGGCCGGAACGCTGCTTCTTCTTCGGCTTCTGCTTGCAGGTGGCCGAAGCATCGAACGTGTTCACGCCTTGAAGGTCCGCGAGGAGCGTGATCGGCGGCTTGGCGAGGTGGCCGCTGGTACCCTCGGCGAAGGCGTTCCGGTTCACGCGGCAGCCATTATGCTCGCCGATCTCATTGCCGACGAGGATCGCCGTGCCTGAACGCACTTCGATGCCGTCCTCGGTGTTGCCGTGGATCTTGTTGCGCTCGATCGAGATCGCGTCGCCGGCCGCGGAGACATAGAGCCCGTTATAGGCGTTGTTGGAGATGATGTTGCCAACCAGACGCGCATGACCTTCGGCCGAGTAGACGATACCGCTCATCTGGTTGTTGACGATCGTGTTGTTGGCGAGCGTCGCATCGACACTCCCCGTCATGACGACGCCCGCGCCGATCATCTGAGAGATGACGTTGTTCTGCAGTTCGACATGCTCGAACCCGTTGCCGCTGGCGACGGGGCTGATCTTCACGCCAGTCTCACCGCCTGTAATGACGGAGTTGGCGATCCGCACCCGGCCACCCTTGATCGAGACGAGGGCAGATCGCGCACCGATCGCAGCCGCCTCGTTGAACGGACGAAGGTGGTCCGACTGCGGCTGGTAGCCGTAGCCTGCGTGTTTGCCGCGGATTTCGCTGTCAATCAGCTCGAGGCTTCCCTTCGTCACGGAGATGCAGGTCTGGTCCGAGGCGCGGAAAACGAGGTCGCTGACCCGGGCTTGCACATCGACGCGGGAGACCGAGAGGCAGCCGCCCGAGGCGGTCAGCGTCGGGGCCTTGCCGTAATCATCGCGGATGCCGCGGATGCTGACTGTCTTCCTTAGCTTGATGTTCTCAGGCCGGTAGACGCCGGGGTGGACGATGATCTCGCCGCCTTCCTTGACCACATCGAGGGCGTCGGAAACCGATTTCGGTCCGGGATGCCGCGGATCGACCGAAACATAGACGATGTCCTGTTTTTTCGGCTTCGCCGCTTTCTTCTCTTTCTTGATCTCGGTGTCGAAGCCACCGATCTGCGCCGCCGCTACGGACGGGAAGGCGAAGGCCAGCGCTGCGCCAGCGAGAAGGGCCTTGGTCGTGATGTTCCTACCCATGGTCATCCGTCCCCTTAGTCGAACGTGCAGTAAAGCTTCTGGGCATCCGAAGCCGGCTTGTAGCCCGGTTCGAGTGCCACAGCAGTGGCGAAGTGGTAGCACGCCTCGCGCACACTCGGGCGGAGCGGCTGTTCGGCGGTGATCCCCTCGACGAAGAAAATGCCGGCGGAGTAATGGGCCAGCGGATAGTTCTGGTCGGCCGAAGCGCGGAGCATTTCGATCGCTTCCTGACCGTTCTTGCGGACGCCGATGCCGCGGCCGAGCATGACGCCGTAGATGTGCTGCGACGGCGCGTGGCCGCGGTTGGCAGCCTGGCGCATCAGCTCGACAGTCTGCAGGTCGGTCAGCGTCCCGGTGGCGATGTCCTTGGCCATTGCGCGCTCTTCATCGGAGAGGGGCTCTCCCCGACGGTCGCTGTCCCGGCGGTCAACGAAGAGCGAGGTCTGGAAACGCTTGATGGCGTTCATCTTCTCGTTCTTTTCGAGCTTCCCGTCATTATCGTCATCGTAGTAGTAGCCGAGCGCTTGCAGGGCTTTTTCGATGACTTCGTCATTGCCTTTGAACTGTCGGTTGAGCTCTTCGAGGTTGTCGCGCAGCTCCTGGTACTGGAGTGCGGTCAGGCGCTGGCCGTCGTTCCGCTCGCTCTGGGTCAGGGCGGCATAGGTTTCGGGCAGCGGCGGCTGCCAGCTTTCGGCGCGCTTCTCGGCGGCTTCCACGCTGCTGCGGACCATGAGGCCTTCGAGATTTTCGATCAGGCGGGTCGCTTCGAGGTTCGCGCCACGACCGCGGCCACGGGCGAGATAGAGATATTTGAGTGCCTCGATATTATCCTTGGCGAGGCCGTTGCCCGCCGCCCGCATCTTGCCGAGACGCAGCAGGTCAAAGCCCGAACCGCCACCGAGCAACTGTTCGACACGGGCTTCGGCGCCAGCGACGGCCGCATCGGTCATCTGCATGCGAAGCTCGGGGATTCGGCGCTGGGCCACGGTCTTGGCGGCGATCGCGTCAGGCGTCGGGTTGAACTGCTGGTAGTCTTTGAAGTCGTGGGTCGCGGCGATGATGTACCACGCCAGCGCCTCGACCTTGTCGTTCGGCACGACGCCCGTGTCTTCGGGCAGCATGTCCGCCGTGCCTGGCAGGAGGTCCTGGTAGCTGTAGAGGTCACCGAGAATCCGCGCCGACCGGACATCACCGGCCAGCGCCGATTTCTGCCACAGGTCGATCGCCCCAATCACCGCATTAGCCCGGACGTCGCTGTCCTTGGCCGACAAATACGTCGCCAGTGCGTTCTCGTAATCAGCCGCTGCGGGGGCGACACTCAGCGCCAATGCCGAAGCAATGGTCGCGATTCCCAACCCCTGAATCTTGCGCCACGCCGTCATGTTCAAGCTCCCCAAGCCTTGGCCCTTCACTTCTGTCCACCTTGGGACAGGAGTCGCTGGTTGAACGTATTAACAGTTCTTTACCCCAACGCCCATCCCCTTCGGCCACTCTTTTCACCGACCGGGCGCAATTATCCTGAATTCGAAGCTGCCGGGGTGCTCTGAAGGCAACGGTTCACAGGCCATTCCGGCCTCCTGGGCGGCATGGGGAAGGTCGATTTTCGCCAGCGGATCATCCGCGGCGACACGGATTTGCTGGCCTGGTGACAATTTCCGCATCGCTGCTTCGAGTTTGATCACCGGAATCGGGCATCTAAGCCCTCGCAGGTCGAGAAATTCGTTCATCCGTCCCTTGATGGGGCGGATCGGCGGAATTGGGAAGGAACAAGACTGGAGGGGAGGGCGAACAAGCCTGCGAGGCGCGGGAACTCTCGGGCGCGCGGAGGTTTCGCGGTTCAGGGCGAAGCCTCCGGCGCGGCACATTTCTCGCATCGGTTGTCGGGGGCTGGGAAAGAACCCGCCCGATCGCCCTTTTGCGTGAGGGCGTATCGGGTTACGCTGGAAGGAAGTTTCGATGGGCCAGGCAGACATGCAGTCGGTTGCCGATGTCGTCGCTCTCGACGACGAGCGCCAGAAGCGCGCCGCCGAAGCGGATAGCGCCCTCAACACCGCAGGCGGCATGCTGCGCGCGGCGCGGGAGGCGTTGAAACTGACGATCGCCGATGTCGCCGCCCGGACGAACATCAAACCTTCCCATATCGAGGCGATCGAAGAGATGGCGATCGAGCGCCTGCCTTCGCAGCCCTATACGATGGGTTTCGTGCGCGCCTATGCGCGGGAAGTGGCGCTGCCCGAAGAGGCGCTGATGGACCGTTTCCGTCAGCAGGCCGGTTACGAACGCCGGGATTTCGCGCCGGGGATCAAGCCGGTGCGCAGGGAAGGGGACGCCGAAGGAGGACGGGAGCTGAGCTTCCTCGCGTTGTTTGCGATCCTCGGACTTGTCCTCTTTGCCGCGTGGAAGCTTCTGATTTCTGCTGCGCCCGAGACGCCGGATGATTCGTCCCGCTTTGCGTTCACCAAGGATGACACGGCGACGGCTGTGATCGTCCCGGCGAACGAGCCTGTCGGTGTCACCGAAACCGTGGTCGAAGAGCCTGTGGAGGACGGCACCGCCCCGGCCGACGAGCCTGTCGCCGAAGACGGGCCCTCCGGGGGTGCCGATATGGCTGCGGCGGTGGATGCGGCCGCTGGGGAGGTTGGCATTTCCGAGACGGCACCCGCCGACCAGGCCGTGCCGGTAGAGGAAGAACCGGTCGCCGAAGCCTTGGAACTCCGTCGTCTCGTGGCCGTTGATCCGGTTTATCCGCCCCTTTGCGAGGCGGCGGCCGCCGAGATCGAGACGGTCACCGTGGCCTTCACCGTTTCGAGCCGGGGAAGGCCGATCAATCCGCGAATCACCTCGTCGACCAACCCGTGCTTCAACGGAGCGGCGCTGGCGGCGCTGACGCGCTGGCGCTACGACCCGGCGACCGTGACGGCGGACAATGCGCGGCAGGTCACCCGCTTCTCCTTCGACAGGCCCTACTGACGCGGCAGGTTTTCTTCCGTTGAGGAATAGGGCGGCGCGGCCTAACTGTGGGCGAAAGCGGCAGCAGGACCATCCGGCATGAGTGTTCGTCCTTGGAGAGACATCGAGCGGCGCAAGTCCCGTCAGATCATGGTCGGCAACGTTCCCGTCGGCGGCGATGCCCCGATCGCGGTCCAGTCGATGACCAACACTGACACCGCGGACGCCAAGGCGACCCTCGAGCAGATCGAGCGCATCGCGGAGGCCGGAGCGGACATCATCCGCGTCTCCTGCCCGAACGAAGACTCCACCGCCGCGATGAAGGAGATCACCAAGCATTCTCCGGTGCCGATCGTGGCCGACATCCATTTCCACTATAAGCGCGGCATCGAGGCCGCGATGAACGGTGCGGCCTGCCTGCGCATCAACCCCGGTAATATCGGCTCGAAGGAGCGGGTGGCCGAGGTGGTGCAGGCCGCGAAGGACCACGGCTGCTCGATGCGCATCGGCGTCAATGGCGGCTCCTTGGAAAAGCACCTGCTCGAGCAGTATGGCGAGCCATGTCCCGAGGCGATGGTGGAAAGCGCGCTCTATCATGCCAACATCCTCGAGGAGCACGACTTCCAGGATTACAAGATCTCGGTGAAGGCGTCGGATGTCTTCCTGACCGTCGCCGCCTACCATGCCCTGGCCGAAGCGACGGAAGCGCCGCTGCACCTCGGGATCACCGAGGCAGGTGGCCTGATGTCGGGGACGATCAAGAGCTCGATCGGCCTGGGCAACCTGCTCTGGGCAGGCATCGGCGATACGATTCGCGTGTCGCTCTCGGCCGAGCCGGAAGAAGAAATCCGCGTCGGCTTCGACATCCTGAAATCGCTCGGCCTCCGGCATCGCGGCGTGAACGTCATTTCCTGCCCGTCCTGCGCGCGGCAGGGCTTCGATGTCATCCGCACGGTGGAGAAGCTCGAGAAGCGCCTCAGCCATATCTCGACGCCGATGTCGTTGTCCGTGATCGGATGTGTCGTGAACGGCCCCGGCGAAGCGCGGGAGACCGATATCGGTTTCACCGGCGGCGGCGCAGAGGCAGGTATGCTTTATCTTGGTGGTGTCCCGGCCTCGAAGCTCAAGAACGAGGACATGATCGACAAGCTGGTTGCTCTGTGTGAAGAGAAAGCAGCCGAGATCGAAGCCGCGCAGACCGCTGCGGAATAGTCCCTTCAGGGGATGACGGTCCTGCTGCGGAGCTCGATGTCGCGTTTGGCACGATCGCGGGCAATCAGAGCCGGTTGGATCGGTCGCGCGTCTCTCTCCATCAATGCCGATCATTCACCGTCCTGCCGGCGGTAGAACAAACCATGTCGCCAGGCCGTCTTGGCGCTGCGACTTCTGCGGAGACGGGTAGAACTTCGGGCGCGTCGGCATGTTCGCCGCGGGGGCTGGACACGTGCCGTCGGTCACGACGCTGCCGGTTGTGACCTGAGCTGCGCGGTCCGTGTCTTTATCACCTTCATCGCGCTTTCGCTCACGCATTCATGAATAAAACCTACTGCAACCAGCGAGTTCTTCGGATTTGATTCAACACAAGCCTATGGGTAGGCTGATGTGGTCAAACGAAGTGCGATAGAAGACCGGTGCGTTATGTGGGAAGTGTTTCTCGCCCGCGCCATCCGGCGTGAAGCCGCGGGCCATCTGTTCACTGTTCATCTTCCGAGCGGTCGCGTTCTGCGCCCGTCGACGGGAGCGGAGACACCGTTCGAGGTTGCCCTCCACGGCAAGGACGCGGCGCGGCGGCTATGCCTGAACCCGCCGTTAGCCTTCGGTGAGCTGTACACGGAAGGCAAGATCGAGCTGTTGCGCGGCGAGCTGGTCGAAGTGATCGAAGCGCTCCTGCCTCCGAGAGGCGGACCGAGTGCTCCGACGAGGCGATTCAGCCGTTGGCGGAACCCGCCCGAAACCTCCCGGCACAATGTCGAGCATCATTATGATCTCGGCAACGACTTCTACCGGCTCTTCCTCGACGAGGACCTGCAATATTCCTGCGCCTACTGGGGACCTGGCGTGCGTACGCTGGAGGAGGCGCAGGAGGCCAAGAAGCGGCACATTGCCGAGAAGCTGTTGATCAAGCCGGGGATGCGCGTGCTCGATGTCGGTTGCGGCTGGGGTGGCATGGCGCTGACCCTGGCTCGGGACTATGGCGCGGAGGTGACGGGCATCACGCTGTCGCCGAGCCAGCTTGCTCACGCCGAGGCGCGCGCAGAGCGTGCGGGCCTTTCCGGTCGGGTCCGTTTTCTGCTTACGGATTACCGTGAGATCGAGGAGCGTTTCGACCGGGTGGTGTCCGTGGGTATGCTGGAGCATGTCGGCCCGCGGGACCTGCCGGTCTATTTCCGGCGGCTGGCACAGCTCCTGGAGCCGGACGGGGCGGCCCTTGTCCATTCCATCGGCAGGGCGGGACCGCCGCGCCAGACCAGTCCATGGATCAAGAAATACATCTTCCCCGGCGGGCACCTTCCGGCGCTGTCGGACCTTGCCTCTCCGCTGGAGAGTTCGGGGCTTTGGCTGACCGATCTCGAGGTGCTGCGGCTGCACTACGCCAAGACCCTGCGCGCCTGGCGGGAGCGTTTCGAACAGCACGCGGATCATATTGAGCGGGAGAAGGGCGAGGACTTCGTGCGGCTCTGGCGCTTCTATCTCTGTGGCTCCGAGGCGGCCTTTACGGCGGGAGACCAAGTTGTGTTCCAGCTCCAGCTTGCAGCAAGCCGCGAGGTGGTGCCCCTGACGCGGGACTATCTTTATACGGACAAGGTGCCCGAGGCCAGCGGTGCCGAAGCTGCCTAGCCCGCGGAAGGCTGGGCGAGGCCTGCGCCCGCCGCGGTGCTCTTGGAGATGCTGAAAACCCTCTCAGGAGCTTCGCACCGACCGCTGCTGCGGACTGTGGCAAACCCGCGAGTGCCAGCACGCCGGTTTCCTGTGCTGACAGCGCGTGCGCATCGCTCTAAGCGCAGCGGATGATTCCTCAGGACAAGCTCGACGCCGTCATCGCCCGATTTGATGCCGTCGAAAAAGAGATGCAGACCGCCTCGGACGCGGACGCGATCGTCAAGCTCTCCAAGGAGCATGCCGAGCTGAAGCCGATTGCCGATGCGGCGCGGGAACTGACGGCGGCCCGGAAGGAGCTGGCAGACGCCGAGGAGATGGCTGCTGGCGACGACGCCGACATGGCGGAGATGGCGCGGGAGGAGGTGGCGACCCTCAAAGAGCGGATTCCCGCCCTCGAAGAGCGGCTGCAGATCATGCTGTTGCCGAAGGACAAGGCGGACAACGCACCGGTCATCCTCGAGGTGCGGGCCGGCACTGGCGGGGACGAGGCCGCGCTCTTCGCAGGCGACCTGTTCCGGATGTACCAGCGCTACGCCGCCGACAAGGGCTGGAAGGTCGAGGTGCTGGAAGCCTCCGAGAGCGGCGTCGGCGGCTACAAGGAGATCCAGGCCTCGATCCAGGGCGACAATGTCTTCGGCCGCCTGAAATTCGAGAGCGGCGTCCACCGGGTGCAGAGGGTCCCGGAGACGGAAACGCAGGGGCGCATCCACACCTCGGCTGCGACGGTCGCCGTCCTGCCGGAGCCCGAGGATGTCGACATCCAGATCAATGAAGGTGATCTCAGGATCGATGTTTTCCGCGCATCCGGTCCCGGCGGCCAGTCCGTGAACACGACGGACTCCGCCGTGCGCATCACGCACCTGCCCACGGGGGTCGTGGTCAGCCAGCAGGACGAGAAATCGCAGCACAAGAACCGCGAAAAGGCGATGAAGGTCCTCCGCGCCCGGCTCTATGACGCCGAGCGGGCCCGGATCGACGCCGAGCGCTCCGCAGACCGCAAGAGCCAGGTCGGCTCGGGCGACCGCTCGGAGCGGATCCGCACCTACAACTTCCCGCAGAGCCGGGTGACGGACCACCGGATTGGCCTGACGCTCCACAAGCTCGACAAGATCATTGCCGGGGAGGCCCTTGATGAACTCATCGATGCACTGATCTTGCAGGACCAGACGGAGAGGCTGGCTGCGATGAACGACGACCCATCATGATGTTCCGCAAAGAGACCTACGCCCATGCGCTGGCGCGCGGGCGGCGGCGGCTGAGGGAGTCGCCGACCCCTGACCTCGACGCGCGGGTCCTGATGATGCTGGCCTCAGGCTACGACCACGCAGCGCTGATCGCCCATGGGAACGATGTCGTGCCGGACGACGTGCTCGACCGCTATGCGGGCTATCTGAAGCGGCGGCGGGAAGGAGAGCCGGTCGCCTACATCACGCGGCGGCAGGAATTTTATGGCCGCGACTTCTCGGTGGGGCCGGGCGTGCTCATCCCGCGGCCCGAGACCGAAATGTTGATCGATGCGTGCCAGCACCTCCATGCCCGGCGAATTTTGGACCTCGGGACAGGCTCGGGCTGTCTTCTCTTCTCCGCACTGCTCGAGATCCCCGAGGCGACCGGTATCGGAATCGATGCCAGCGGTGAGGCACTCCTGATCGCGGAGCGGAACAGGCAGGCCCTGCGCGTCGCTGACCGATCGGAGCTGCAGAAGATGCGCTTTTCCGAAGCGCCTGTGATGCTGCGCGGGCAGCTCTTTGACCTGATCCTCTCGAACCCGCCCTATATTCCCAGAGGCACAGAGCTGCCTGTCAGCGTCGCGCATCACGAACCTCAGGAAGCGCTTTTCAGCGGCGAAGACGGCCTCGACGCCCACCGCGAAGTGGCCCAGGTCATCGCCAACATGCTCGCGCCTTCGGGGTCCGCCTTCATCGAAATCGGCCATGACCAGGGCGAGAGCGCCGAGGCGATCTACCGCGATGCACTGCCCGGCAGGGATGTCGGGACGAAACAGGACGCTGCGGGACACCCGCGGATGGTTGCGGTCCGCCCCAAGGGCAGCTTATAGCCCTCGCTGATCCGAAACGATCTTTCTCACACAACGAAAGCCCGCCTCATGCTTGCTCTGACCTTCTTCATCGGCACGGCCGCAGCCCAGGATGCCGGTGCCCCCGGCGCCCCCAGCCTTATCGCGCAGATGATCCCGTTCCTTCTGATCTTCGTGATCTTCTACTTCCTCTTGATCCGGCCCCAGCAGCAGGCCCGGAAGAAGCACCAGCAGATGGTCGAAGGCGTGAAGCGCGGCGACACTGTCGTTACCGCCGGCGGCCTGGTCGGCAAGGTGACCAAGGTCTCCGATGGACCCGAAGTGACCGTCAAGCTCGCCGATGGTGTCGAGGTCCAGGTGATCAAGGCCACTCTCGCCGACGTGCGCGTCAAGGGCGAGCCGGCCGAGGTTGCCAACGACACGAAAAGCTAAGGGAGCAGCGCTTTGCTTCGCTTCAACCGCTGGCAGATCATCGGCATCGCGGTGCTGATAGCCCTCGCTGCCTACGTCACGGTTCCCAACTTCTTCCCGAAGGACAAACCGGTGCCCGGCTTTCCGGACACGGGCGTGACCCTGGGCCTCGACCTGCAGGGTGGCTCCTATCTCCTGCTCGGTGTGGGTACGGAGGAAGTCATCGACGCGCGGATCGACAACCTGCGCGGTGAGGTGACCCGGCAATTCAGGACCGCCAATCCGCGCATCCGTTTTGCCGAGCTGCGCCGCGAAGGCGACATGATCACCATGCGTATTCCGGAAGGGCAGGACTTCAAGGCTGCCGAGCAACGGCTGCGCCGCTTGTCGCGCCCGCTACCCGGTGCGCCGGGCCGCGACACCCGGATCATCGCCGACGAGGCCAATCGCCGCCTCTCGATCACGCTGACGGAAGAAGCGAAGGACTTCTATATTGACGATGCCGTGACCTCGTCCATCACCGCCGTCCGTAACCGCATCGACGCGCTCGGCACGACCGAGCCGCAGATCCAGCGCCAGGGCGAAGACCGCCTCGTGGTGCAGGTGCCGGGCGATGGCGACAGCGAACGCCTCAAGTCCGTGATCGGACGAACGGGCCAGCTGACCTTCCACATGGTCGATGACACGGTTTCCCCGAGCGATATCGCGGCAGGGCGCATCCCGCCGCGGCGGATCGTGCTTCCCAATGTCGATACGGGCGGCCAGCTCGCGCTGTTTGAAACCGCTGACATCACCGGCGACATGATTACCGATGCGTCGGCGACGCCGAACACCGACGGCGGCGGCTTCCAGGTGAACTTCGCCTTCGACGCGCGGGGCCAACGCCGCTTCGCCGACGTGACGCGTGAAAATCTTGGCCGTCGCTTCGCCATCGTCCTCGATGACGAGATCATCTCGGCACCGACGATCCAGACGCCGATCCTGGGCGGTTCGGGCCGCATCACCGGCCGGTTCACGCCTGAAGAAGCGAATGAGCTCGCGATTCTCATCAAGTCGGGCGCGCTCCCTGCACCGCTGACGGTTCTCGACCAGCGGACGGTCGGCGCGAACTTGGGCGCGGACTCGGTCCGTGCGGGAACGATCGCGTTGCTGATCGGTTTTGGCCTGGTCATCATCTACATGGCGGTGACCTATGGCCGGTTCGGAATCTACGCAGACATCGCGCTTCTCGCCAATGTCCTGCTGATCGCGGGCGCCCTGTCGCTCCTTGGGGCGACCCTGACGCTTCCCGGTATTGCGGGGATCGTTCTGACCATCGGCATGGCGGTCGACGCCAACGTGCTGATCTTCGAACGGATCCGCGAGGAACTGGCCAGCGGCAAAGGGCCGGTGGCGGCCGTCGAGTCAGGCTACCGCAATGCGCTGTCAGCGATCATCGACGCGAACCTGACGACGCTGATCGCGGCGTTCATCATGTTCATGCTGGGCTCCGGGCCAGTGCGCGGCTTCGCCGTGACGCTGGGTATCGGCGTCGTCACCTCCGTTTTCACTGCATTTGTCATCACCCGCATCTTCGCCGGCCATTACGTCCTCAAGGCCCGCCCGAAGACGCTGGCGATTTGAGGAGGCTGGCATGGCACTTCAGCTGATCCCGTCCGACACGAAGATCGACTTCATCAAGTACCGTCGCATTGCGCAGGTCATCAGCGCGCTGGCGATCATTGGTTCGATCACGGCCTTTTTCACCTTGGGCCTCAATTTCGGCATCGACTTCCGCGGCGGGGTGACTGTCGAGGTGGGGCCGCCACCCGGCGAGACCTTCGATGACCAGAGCCTGAGCGCCGCGCGCAGCGCCGTGGGAGCCCTTGGCCTTGGCGATGTGCAGGTGCAGTCGATCGGCGGAACCGCTGGCGCCGCGGATGGCATTGTGGTCGCGGTCGAGGCGATCACTGAAGAGCAGGGTGGCCAGGAACGGCAGGCCGCCGTCGCCGGCGAAGTGCAGGAAGCCCTGCGCCAAGCCCTCGGAGCCGACATCGAGATGCGCCGGGTGGACTCGGTGACGCCGACGGTCTCCGGGGAGCTGGTTCAGGCCGGGGTCACCGCGCTGGTCGTCGCGATCCTGCTCATGCTCGCCTATATCTGGTTCCGCTTCGAGTGGCAGTTCTCGATCGGCGCGATCCTCGCCCTGACCCACGACGTCATCCTGACCATCGGCGTGTTCTGCGTCACGCAGTTCGAGTTCACGCTGGCCATCATCGCGGCGCTGCTGACGATCATCGGCTATTCGATGAACGACACGGTCGTCATTTACGACCGGATCCGGGAGAACCTGCGCAAGTACAAGGCGATGCCCTTGCGTGACGTGATCAACCTGTCGATCAACCAGACCCTCGGGCGGACGATCATGACCTCGTTGACGACCCTCCTGGCGGTGGTTTCGCTGTTCCTGTTTGGCGGCGAGGTCCTCCGCGGGTTCAGCTTTGCGCTGATCTGGGGCGTGCTGGTCGGCACCTATTCGACCGTGTTCATCGCGGCGCCGCTGCTCGTCTCGACGGGGGTGAAGCGGGATTGGTCGGAGAACAAGACGCCGGCCACGGCCGACGCCCGGCCGTGAAGCCGGAGGGGTTTTCTCCGCTCGATCCTCAGGATGCCTCCTACCTGCTCGCGCAGGTGGAGGCGTTTGAGCCGGACTGGGCTCTTGTTCTTCCTTATGTGCCCGACGAGGCACGGGGCGGTTGGCTGGCCGTCCTCGCTTTTGCCGCCGAGGCGATCGGCGCGCCGGGGCGGGTGTCAAATGGCATGCTCGGGCGGATCAGGCTCCAATGGTGGCGCGAGGCGCTGGACGAGGTGTTCAGCGATGGCGCTGTGCGCGAGCATCCGGGGGTCGGGGCGCTGGCGACGACGCTTCGTCCGCATGTCGAGCTTCGCGCCAGGCTGGAGCAGGTGATCGACGGGATGGAGGCTTTCCTTTCCCACGGCACCGACAGCTCGATCGAGGCAGCGCTTGAGGTGCGGCGTCCGGTTTATGGCGCGCTGGCTGAAACGCTCGGCGCGCTTGCAGGGACGCCCGGCGGCGGCGATGGCCTCGTCCTTCACGCGCTCAGCCGCAGCGCGCCCGACGGCGACGCCCTGCCTGGCGAGGACGGTGTGGAGCCGCCCGCGCGCCGGTTCTCGCGTGCCTTGGGGCGGAGCAAGACCCTGGAAGCGGAGTTGGCACAGGCCATTCTATCCTACCGCGCAAGCCGTCGGGATAAGGAGCTTCCGCTGCCGGCGCTGCCGCTGCGCCTGACGAAGGCGCAAGGCGAGCGGGTGATCCGCATCAAGAATCCGCTGGGCCAGAAGCTGGCGATCCTTCGCGGTGTCCTGACGGGCAGGGCCTAGGCGAGGCTGGCCTTTCGCTTGCCAAAGGGGAAGGTGACGACTTTCCCTTCGGTTTTCTCCGCAGCCGGACAGAGGCTCGCCAGCGGGCAGCTCGAGCAATCGGGCCGACCCTGGTGGCAGAAGCGATCAGCAACGCGGGTGAGACCGCGGCTGAGGGCTGCGAAATCCTCTGAGCGCCACGCGACCGGTGAGCGCTCGATCAACTGACGCGGCAGGGCGGAGAGCGGCGCGCCGGGCTCGGCGAGGCCGAGGCGGCGGAGGGGCCGCGCGACATCCCTGTCTATGTGAAGGACCAGCCGGTCGGTGCCCGTGAAACGGAGCACCGACACGGCGATCTCTTCGGTCACCCGAGGCAGGCGGGTGAGAAAGCGCAAGGCCAGCTCCTGGTCGAGCCGGGACAGCGGCTCGAGGGAAAGACTGCCGAAAGCCTCCTCGATCAGCCGGAGGATGTCCGGGATCGCGGCGGCCTTGAGTGCCGCGGACGGCACCCCCACCATCAGGCTGCGGAGAGTCTCGGGTTCGGCATCGCGCAGGGACACGAAGCTGGGGAAACGCTCTTTCACCCGTCGGAAGCAGGCCGTGGCACCAGCGGACGAAAGCCCCTGGGCCACGACGCCGTAGAGCAACTGGTCCAGCGGATTGGTGTCCGCGACCGGGCGCTGCTTGGGCAGAAGCTGGAGCACCCGTTCGAGGATCTCCGGAAGGCGGTTGTCGACGGCGAAGGTCAGTGGCGCTTGCATGGTGCGGAGACTAAGGGAACAGAAAAAGAACATCAAGAATGTTCTTGCAGTGTTCTGCAGCGGCGGTGAATTGAGAAGTGCGGTGGCGGATGGCTTGGCCTCCCGCCCTACGGTCCTGCGAGTCAGGCCGGGTCGGTTGTCGCGCCTCTGAGGCGGCTGGACTGGGGCTCGCTGGCCGGGGCCAGCCGTCGAAGCCGGTTTCTAGCGCCTGCCGAGGAGGCCGGTGGTTGTCGCCGCGGCGACAAAGCCGAGGATCAGGACCCAGACGACAGCGCTCCACTGCGCGACCTGGTCGCCGAAGAGGCGGTCGAGGATGATGAGCCCGAAGGCGCCTCCGAGGCCTACGAAGAGGAGGAGGATGGCCCTGCTGATGGGGGATGGTTTCTCCGACATGGTGGTGTGATCCTTTCTGGATCGGCTGAGGAAGATGGTTCCGCCTGCGAAGGCGAGGCCGAGGAGGCCGAGGGCTGAACCTGCTGCCAGGGCTGCGCCAGGCGGGGCGATGAGGGCCGTCGCGAGGACTGCGAGGCCCGTCAGGAAGAGGGTGCGGCCTGCGCTGCGCTGCCGGAGGTCCGAGGCACCGTCCGCAGGCGGAGCGATCTTCGGTACGAGGTTGCCGAGGACGGCCAGTAGAAGGCCGAAGGCGCTGAGCGTGACCAGGCGGGCCGCGCCGTCGCCACCCTCGATACCGAGCTTCGTGACGACGCCTGCCGCGAGGAGCGCGAGGACGATGCCGCCTGCGATAAGGGATGCTCGGCCTGGCGTTGTCATGGCGTCTCCTTCTCTGTCGGTTTTTCTTCCGCAGGCGCAAGGCTCCAGCCGAAGAGGCGGGTGAATTCGAAGAGCGCGTCTTCGAGGACGGTGAGGCGCAGGTGGTAGATGACCTGCTTGCCGTCCTTCTCCGAGACGACGAGGCCCGCCTCGCGGAGGACCGCGAAGTGCGAGGACATGGTCGCCTTGGACACTGAGAAGTGGTCCGCGAGGTCCCCTGCGGACATCGGGCCCTTGCGGAGAAGCTCGAGAACTTTCCGCCTTGTGGGGTCCGAGAGGGCTTTGAAGACCGTGCTCATGTTTTGATGTTTAGATAAACGTCGAAACGTGAGTCAATGGGCGGTCGCAGTCCCGTTGTTCGGCGATGAGAGGTCGCGGGCGCGTAGGGCGGATTGCAGAGCCAACCGCAGTGGGCCCTCGCGCTGCGCTGCTGGAAAGATCGGACGGCGGATGGCTTCGCAATCCGCCCTACGGGGTCAGGTCTGAGCGAGGTAGACCGTCTGGATGATCGGGGTGCCTGCGAGGGGGCGTTCGATGGTGACGGGCTCGGCGGTGGCGCTGCCGAAGGATGCTTCGAGGATCTGCGTGAAGCGCTCGTCTGGTGGGTCGTCTGACCACAGACCGAAAATGCCGCCGGGGCGGAGCATGGTGCTGAGCCTTTCGAGGCTTTCCTTGGAGTAGAACGGCCTGCTGTGGTCTGAGAGGAGGGCTTCAGGGGAGTGGTCGATGTCGACAAGGATGGCGTCGAGGCTCTGTGGGCCGGAGGCTGAGCCAAAGCGCTGCCCCTCTACGAGCCTGAAGAAGTCTCCGAGAACGAACTCCGTGCGCGGATCGCCGGGGATGGCTGTACCCATCGGCAGAAGCCCCCTGCGGTGCCAGTCGATGACCGGCTCGAGATACTCCACGATCAGGAGCTTGCCCGTTTTGGGGTCATCGAGGGCGGTCTTGGCGGTGTAACCGAGGCCCAGCCCCGCCACGAGAATGTCGAGGTTCTCGCCTTCGAGGCGATCGAGCGCGAGTTTCGAGAGCGCGACCTCCGACGCCGTGTAGGCACTCGACATCAGGAACTCCTCGCCGAGCTTCACTTCGAAGACGTCTTTTCGCAGCGTCGGGTCGAAACGGCGGCGCAGGGTGATCGGACCGATGGGCGTCGCCGCGTAATCGAGTTCTTCGAAGAGGGAAGCCATCCCTTCGCGTGGGCGCGCGGCGCGGTTTCGTCAACCGCGCCGCCTGAGGTCAAAGGCCAAGCTGCTTCAGGAGCGCCTTCGCTGCAGGTTCGGACGATGCCGGGTTCTGGCCAGTGATGAGGTGGCCGTCCTCCAGCACGAAGGGCTCGAAGTCGCCCGCCTTGGCGTAAAGGCCACCCTTTTCCTTGAGGGCGTCCTCGACAAGATGCGGCACGACATCGCTGAGGCCGACGGCTTCTTCCTCGCTGTTGGAAAAGCCGGTGACCTTGCGGTTGCGGACCAGGGGCGCACCGTCCTTGTCCTTCGCATTGAGAAGGACGGTCGGCGCATGGCAGACTGCGGCGACGGGCTTGCCGCTCTCCCAGAAAGTCTCGATCAGCTCGATCGATTTCTCGTCATTGTGGAGGTCCCAGAGGGGGCCGTGGCCACCGGGGTAGAAGACGGCGTCAAAATCGTCGGCCGATACTTCGGACAGCTTTACCGTGTTGGTGAGGCGCTTCTGGGCTTCCTCGTCACTCTTGAACCGCCGGGTGGCGTCGGTCTGGGCGTCTTCGCTGTCGCTTTTCGGGTCTAGGGGAGGCTGCCCGCCCTTGGGCGAGGCGAGGGTGACCTCCACCCCTGCATCCTTCAGCACGTAATAGGGCGCCGCGAACTCCTCGAGCCAGAAACCGGTCTTCTCACCGGTATCGCCGAGCTTGTCGTGCGATGTGAGGACCATGAGAACCTTTTTCGCCATGTCTGTGCTCCTTTCAATAAGTCTTCGAGGAGCGAACAGGGCGAGAAGCCGGACGTTCCCGCGAGAATGAAGGATCGGACCTTGTCGGAGACGCGCTCAGGCCGCCTTGAGATCGCCTTGCAGCCATGCGCCGAGATCTGCCAGCGCCCTCGTCGTCATGGCTTTCTTCCTTGCACGGCCCTTCTCCTTGCCCTTGATGCGGTTGCCTTCGGCGTCCTTGGTGGGCTGCTCGATCTCGGGAAAGAGGCCGAAATTGACGTTCATGGGCTGGAAGCTGCCCTTGCCGCCGTCGACGTGGCCTTCGGTGATGTGGTGGTGGAGGGCGCCGAGCGCGGTTGTCCGTGGGGGCAGGCGGCCTTCCGTACCGAGAGCTTCCGCAGCGGCGAGGCGGCCGGTGAGCAGGCCGATCGCGGCTGACTCGAGATAGCCCTCGACACCTGTGATCTGGCCAGCGAAGCGGAACTGGGGACGCACCTTGAGGCGCATTTCCCGATCGAGAAGCTTGGGCGAATTGATGAAGGTGTTGCGGTGGATGCCGCCGAGCCTTGCGAAACGGGCATTTTCCAGCCCCGGGATCATGCGCAGGACGTCGCCCTGCGCCCCGTATTTCAGTTTGGTCTGGAAGCCCACCATATTATAGAGCGTACCCAGAGCATTATCCTGCCTGAGCTGGACGACGGCATAGGGTTTCACGGTCGGGTTGTGCGGGTTGGTGAGGCCAACCGGTTTCATTGGGCCGAAGCGCAAGGTTTCGCGACCGCGGCGGGCCATCTCTTCGATAGGCAGGCAGCCGTCGAAGTACTGGGTATCTTTCTCCCACTCCTTGAAGTCGGTTTTCTCGCCCTCGATGATCGCATCGAGAAGCGCGTTATACTGATCTTCGTCGAGCGGAAGGTTGATGTAGTCCTTTCCGTCACCGCCGGGTCCGACCTTGTCGTAGCGCGACTGGAACCACGCCTTCGAGAAGTCGATCGAGTCCTTGTAGACGATCGGGGCGATCGCATCGAAGAAGGCGAGTTCGTCCTCGCCGGTGAGCTTCAGGATCTCCGCCGCGAGGCTTTCGGAGGTCAGGGGGCCGGTGGCGATGATGGTCGGGCCCCAATCCTCGGGCGGCAGGCGCTTGATCTCCTCACGGACGATGGTGATGTTCGGGTGCGCCTCCAGCGCGCGGGTAACGGCTTGGGAGAACCCGTCGCGGTCCACGGCCAGCGCGCCGCCGGCGGGGAGCTTGTGGCTGTCCGCCTCGCGCAGGATCAGCGAGCCGCAGCGGCGCATCTCCTCGTGGAGGAGGCCCACGGCGTTGTACTCGTGGTCGTCGGAGCGGAAGGAATTCGAGCAGACGAGTTCCGCGCAGTGGTCGGTCTTGTGCGCTTCGGTGCCGCGCACGCCGCGCATCTCGTGGAGCGTCACTTGCGCACCGGCTTCAGCAGCCTGCCAGGCGGCTTCGGAGCCTGCGAGCCCCGCGCCGATGATGTGGATCTTTGTCATGGCCGGGGGATAGCGGGTGCGGACCTGTGAATAAAGGCGTGGCCTTGTGCCGTGGGAAAAGAGGGGCGGGTTACGCTCTGCCGCCGCGACCCGCCGGAGGTTGGCGAGCTGCGCGCGAACCGACTCCGAAGACGCAGCTCTTCCGACGGGCTGCCCTGGTGAGAAAGCAACCCGCCGGTGTCAGGGTCCCCCCTCAGGGACAGCTCTTCATACCGGAAGCCCAGCATCGGTTCCATTATCAGAAACGATAGTCTCGCCTGAGCCAGCGCCTTGAAAGGCCGTGGGATGTCTCGTGGACTGCGCACCTTTTTTGCTTTCGCCGGTGCGCTCGCTAGGATCGGGTCCGGGAGGACCGGGCTATTCTCGATGCGCATGTCCTTGATGCGATCCAAGCGGCGCAGGACGCCGAGAGCGCCGAGGCGCTTGTGGAGACGGTTGCTCGGTTTCTCGAACGGTATGACATCCATTCCTACACCGCGGCTTTGATCACGGCGGAGGAGAGCGAAACCGGGCCTCACCGGCGGCTCGGCGTGCAGTGGATCGCCCATGTCGATCCGGACTGGTTTGCTTATTACCAGACCGAGGACCTGGCGCAGGCGGATTACGGCCTGCGGAAGCACGCGATCGAGCGCGACCCGGCGATGCTGAAGGTCGGACAGGCCTACAGTGATCTCTATGATGACATGTCCGCCGCGGAGACCCGGATGTTCGACGAGCAGGCAGAGGTCGGGATCGTCAGTGGCTTGACCGTACCGCGCTGGTCGCGGATCGGGAAGGAGGAAGTGGCGAGCGGCTTCGCGCTCTGGAGCTCTGAGGATGCAGAGGGTTTCGACAGGCTGCTGGAGAACCACGGCGCGGGAATCGTCGCCTTCCTGCTTTCCGTCGAGCAGCAGCTCACGCCGATGATATATGGCGAGGCGCAAGGCTGGAGCGCCTTGACCGCGCGGGAGCGGGAATGTCTCACCCTTACCGCAATGGGCTCGCGGGTCGCGGACATCGCGCACCGGCTGGCGCTGGCGGAAGTGACCGTCAGTGTGCACCTCAGGACCGCGCGGCAGAAGCTTGGGGCGAGGACGCTTCCCGAAGCGGTGGCGAAGGCGCTGACCGCAGGACTGATCCGGCCTTAGGGGGTCGGGGTGAAGAGGGGTTCCACCTCGCGGGCCAAGTCGGGGCCGAGGAAATCCGCCAGCTCCGCCGGGCAGGTCTCAGGGTCGTAGCGTTCGGTATTGAAGGGCACGCCGCCGGTTCGGATGGCACGGTCGATCAGACGCCAGACTGCCAGGTCTTCCTCCGCCAACGATCGGACGGCGCCTGGCGATGGTGCTGGACCAAGTTCCTCCCCCTTCGGACCATCGAGCGTCCAGGCGAGCCTCGGTTCGATCTCTCCCTCGCCGCACACGACACTTAGCTCGGACAGATCACGGTAATCCACGCTCGTGGCGGACAAGTTCATCAGCGTTCGGAACTCAATCCTTGTTTCGAAGAACGCGACGTATGTCATTCGCTCAAGGCCAAAGAACACGACCCCGAGCAAGAAGACGGGGATAGAAATGCGCAGGACAAGGGTAGCATACGCTTTATGGCGACGAGCGAAGAATGCTGCGGGGTCGAAGGGCTGACGAATATCAACAGTCTTTGTGCGGATTTCGCGGCCGAGCGTTTCGAGATTGGCCTTGCAGCAATGAATTCCCTCATGCTGGCTGGCAAGGGATAGCGCCGCTGCCTCGTCCGAACGGATGCTCCACCAGGTCAGAGCGGCAAGACCTCCCGTAGCCAGACCTACCGGGATGAAGAGGACGTCTCCTGGTCCAGGCGCATCGATTAACAGCAAGCTTTCCTCGGTCAAAAGGCGCTCGGCAAAGAAATCGGAGAAGGCGAAGCTGAACGGATCAAGCGCTAAGAAAATGGGCCAACCGAGCAGGGGTACACTGACCGCAACCTGCTGCAGGACTTGCCACGAGACTTTGAGCGGCGGGACAGCCTCTTCGATCCAATCAGCGGCCCTTTCGGCCGCGTCCATGACGAACTCCCGTTCCTCAGCAGTGAACGGTCTTGAAGCTGCTGTGCCCAATTTTGAGAGTTTTGCGTAACGGAGCTTCGCGGAGAGAATCGGTATCCCACCCGGCCGCGAAATAAGCCATCGACCCGAACACGATAAGAATTATGATGGCGTCGTCAGAAAAAATCTCCGCGTAGTCAGCCAAGTACTGCGACGCTGGAAGTATGATCTCGTCGAATTGGCGGTCGATCAACAGGGTCACGCCTGCGGCACCGACGCAGAACGCCACCATCGCGGCCGGAGTGAGCAGCGCGTATCCAAAAGGCGTCAGCATGCTGAAAGTCGGCGGATCGTCCTCATCGATTCCCGAGAACGCCTCGGCCGCTTCATCGACACTCATTCCGGAGCCCTGGGCGAGACCGGGCTTTCTGAAAATGATCATAGCCAATGACGGAGCGAAGCCCACCAGGCCCTGAGCGAAAAGCGCGAGCGCCCAGACGTGCTCCCCAGTGATACCTCCCCGTGCAGCTTCGCTTCCTTCAGGATAATCTAAGAAAAATGGAGCGCCCCCAACGAAGAGGCAGGCGATCGATGCCGGGAAAGCCACGTTGAAGGCGAGGAATGGGTTTCTCTTCGTCACTTGACCTGCGAGGACGAAGGTCAGGGCGTTCAAGCCGAGAAAGATGGAAAGTGGGAGTTCGCCCGGCTCGGTGCCAAAGCTTCTCCACTCAAAACCTGATGCCATCGATCCCATTGCGAGAAGAAGGCTCGCGCCGATCATCATGAACGCACGCCGCGCAATCGGCGTGTCAGCCATCACGTTATCATCCGACACTGCCCCGGTCCCCGAATAGCCCCTCGGAACGGGACCTTAGACGAAGCTCTGAAGCCAGCAAGTGCGATCAATCCCGGTGTTTCGAAGAAGGTCGTTGCGTTCGGCTGGTTGATTCACAGTCACTGCCCACCCCCCTTCCTACCGCACCGCACCCGCTGCTAGCCGTTGCTGAGTATCGCAAGGGAGGGCTTATGCCCGGAGTGAAGAGGGCCGCGTTCGGCCTGATGGTGGGGACGGCGCTGTCGTTGTCCTTCGCAAGCGCCCAGGAAGTGACGGCCTATACCGGGGCGAAAATCTACCCGGTGGACGGCGAGGCGATCGAGGACGGCGTGATGCTGGTCTCCGGGGGGAAGATCACGGAGATCGGCACGGCTGACGACGTCGACGTGCCCGAGGACGCCGAGACGGTAGACCTCTCGGGCAAGGTGGTGATCCCCGGACTGGTGGACACGCACAGCCACGTCGGCATCAGCACGAGGGGCGGGGATAGCGACTCGAACGAGCGCTCCGGTCCGGTTCAGCCGCAGCTTCGCGCGATCGATGCCATCAATCCCGCAGACCCCGGCATTCGCATGGCGACATCGGGCGGTATCACGACGGCGAACATCATGCCCGGCTCCGGGAATGTGATCGGTGGACAGACGGCTTACGTGAAGTATCGCGGCGACACGCTGGACGAGATGCTGATCGAGGGCGAGATCGGCGGCCTGAAGATGGCCAATGGCGAAAACCCCAAGGGCTACGGCCGGAGGGGCTCTGCGCCGACGACGCGGATGGGCGTCACGGCCCTGGCGCGGAAAGCCTATCTCGAAGCCAAGGAATATGGCGAGAAGGCGACCCCGCCCGAGGAGGACGAACCCGGCTTCATCGAGCGCGTCTTCGGCGGCGATGATGACGAGGACGATTTCACCTCTCCGCCCAGGGACCTAGGCAAGGAAGCCCTGCTCGAAGCGATGCGGGGTGAACGGATCGTTCATCACCACACCCACCGCGCGGACGATATCCTGACCGTGGTGCGGCTGTCCGAGGAGTTCGGCTTCCCGGTGGTGATCCAGCACGGCTCAGAAGCCTGGAAGGTGGCGGACGTGCTGGCGGAAAAGGACATCCCGGTGAGCTTCATCATGATCGACGCGCCGGGCGGTAAGCATGAGGCCGTGAACCTGCTGCTTTCGGGCGCGGGCATCATGGAGAAAGCTGGCGTGAAGGTCGCTCTTCACACGGACGACCCGATCATCGGCTCGCGGTTCTTCCTGAGGACGGGCGCGCTGGCGATCCGTGAGGGGATGAGCGAAGAAGGCGCGCTCCAGGCTCTGACGGTCAATGGTGCGGTGATGCTGGGTCTCGAGGACCGGGTCGGCACGCTGACGCCGGGCAAGGATGCGGATTTCGTGGTGCTGTCCGGAGAGCCCTTCGCCCTCAGGACCAAGGTCCTTGAAACCTGGATCGAAGGCGAGAAGGTCTTCGACCGCTCGGATGAAGACGACAGGCGCTATGCGACCGGCGGGTTCTATGCCGGCGACCGCTATCCGGACCGGGGGGAGTAAGGACGATGAGAAAGTTTCTTCTGACGGCCGCCTCGGCGGCGGCACTCGTTGGTTTTGCTTCGGCCCAGGACATGGTGGTGATGGCGGGCAAGCTCTTCACCGGCGATGGCGTGATCGAGGATGCCGCGGTCCTGATCGAAGACGGCAAGATCATGGACGTCGGCGCTGCTGACGACATGGAATGGGATGACGATGCGGAGATGATGGAAGCTGCGGTGGTGACGCCGGGCTTTGTCGACGGACGCACGGTGGTCGGGGTCAACGGCCTCTACAATGTCGATGCCGATCAGGATGCGGACGAAGACACCGATCCGAATGGCGCCGAGCTGCGGGTGATTGACGCCTACAACCCGCTGGAGCCGCTGATCGAGTATGTCCGCGCCTATGGCGTGACGACGATGCATGTCACGCCGGGCGACGTGAACCCGATCTCCGGCCAGTCGGCGGTAATGAAGACCGTTGGCGAACGGCTGGACGAGGCCATGCTGTCGGAGAGCGCGGCGCTCCTCTTCAACCTCGGCGAGACCCCGAAGAACGTCTACGGAGGAAATGGCGGTCCGTCGACACGGATGGCGACGGCCGCGCTCATCCGCAAGGCCTTTATTGAAGCCAAGGAATGGTCGGAGAAGGAAGACGCGGGCGTCGACCTCGAGAAGGAAGCGCTGGCCAAGGTGCTTTCCGGCGACCTCGACGCCGTGTTCGCGGCGCACCGTGCCGACGACATCATGACGGCGATTAGGATCGGCGAGGAGTTCGGCTTCACGCCGCATATCGCCTACGGCACAGAGGGTTATCTTATCGCCGACAAGCTGGCGGAGAAGGGGGTGACGGTTATCGTGACCCCTGTTCTCGGCCGCGCGGCGGGGAGCCTCGAGACGCTGAACGCGTCGCTGGAGAACGCGGCGATCCTGCATGACGCAGGCGTGCCGATCGTCTTTGCCACGCATCAGGAAGGATACGTGCCGAAGACGCGGGTCCTGCTTTTCGAAGCTGCGATGGCGGTGGCGAATGGCCTGCCTGATGAAGCGGCGATCGCCGCGATGACCAAGGCTCCTGCGGAGCTTCTGGGAGTCGATGACAGTGTAGGAAGCATTGCCGATGGCAGGGACGCGGACCTGGTCCTGTTCGACGGCGACCCCTTCGAGTACCGGACCCATGTCACGGCAGTCATTCTGGACGGTGAACCCGTGCATCGGCGCTCAGCTGACTGATGGAACGCGCGATCCTGCCCCTCAGGGCGGGGTCGCCGATGCCATGCTGGACAGGTCTGGCGGTGGACAATACGCTAGCAAGTGTCCGGTGAAGGAGAGGCTGAAGTGCGTATTGCGATCGTCGGAGCGGGCAATGTGGGCCGGGCCCTTGGCGGGGTCTGGCACAGGGCCGGGCATGAGATCGTCTGGAACCTTCGGAATCCTGACGATCCCAAATATGCGGACCTTCCGGGAGAGAAGCGCAAGACTGTCGGAAGCGGCCTGACGAAGAGCGACGTGACCGTGCTGGCCGTACCGTGGAGCGCGATCGATGACGCTTGCGCCGGGATCGGAGAGAATTTCGGGGGTATCCTCGTCGATGCCACCAACCCGATCAACGAGAGCTTCGACGGGCTCGACCGCCGCGGTGCCCATTCTGGCGCGCAATACATCAAGCAGCTCCTGCCAAGGGCGCGTGTAGTGAAGGCTTTCAACCACACCACCGCATCGAACATGGCGAATGCGGACTATCCCGGTGGCAAGGTGCTGAGCCTTGTCTGCGCCAATGACGAGGTGGCAGCCTCTGTCGTCCGTCAGCTCTCTGACGATCTTGGCTTCGACACCGTGGTGGTGCGGGGGCTCGAACATGCACGCCAGCTCGAAGAACTGGCCTGGCTCGTCATCACCCTGGCGATCAAGCAGGGGCACGGGACGGACTTCGCCTTCTCGCTTCTGAGGCGCTAGCAGGCCCTCCGGCGCATTTCGCGCTTGCGGCCCGGAAGTTCCCTGTCCAAGCTGTTAACATGTTTCAGAAGATCGACATTGTCGGCGCCTTCCATGATGGGCTCGGCTTCGCCGCGGGCCGCTACAGCGAAGTCCTGCGCCTGAGCTGGCTCCCGATCGCTCTCATCATGCTGGCTGGGCCGGGGATCGCGAATTTTGCCGTGGCGCAGGGACCGGGCTGGGGCATCCAGCCGGAGTTCCTTTTCTGGCTCATCTTCGCGCCTCTTTCGGTGCTGCTGCAGGCCAGCGTCATGGTCGCGCTCATCAGGACAGCGGTGAACGGCTATCCGCCGCATCACCGCAGCGCCCATCTCGCAATCGGGCCGCGCGAATTCCTCTATGTCCTGTCGGGGCTTCTGGGGATCGGGATGGTTGGCCTGTTGCTCTGGGGACCTTACAATTACAGCCTCCAATTCCTCGACGCCTTCGCCCGACAGCAGGAAACGATCGAGGTCTATCGCTTCGTTGAGGGGAGCCTCCACCAGGGCAGCAAGAACCTGCTTTACGAAGACGGCCATCCGATCCGGAACCTTGAATTGCCGATCACTGTCGTCGCTTTCGCAGGCATGGGCTATGTCGCCCTGCGACTCCTCCTGCTTCCCAGCTTCGTGGCGGCGGGCACAGGGAAGGTCTTCCGCCGCACACTGAAAGCGAGCGCCGGGTTCAACATCATTCGCCTTCTGCTCGTGCTCGCGGTCCTGTGGTTCCTGTTCTGGGTCACGTCGTGGGCCGCGCAGCTGATCGCTTCGCTGGGCTTTTTCATCGCGGGGCTCTTTGCCTTCATTCCGCAGCTGCTGGGTGGCTTCGGGCTCGATTTCGCAGCGGAGGGCTGGATTTCCGAGCTCGGTACCTGGACGAGCCTGCTGATCGGCTATGGGATCTCGATCCTTTTCGAGGCTTTCACGCTGGGCATTGTCTCAGGGTTTTTCGGGGCCATCGTCCGCCAGTTCCGGGAGGCCTAGCCGTGCTCTCATTTCTCGCCGCACTGGCTGCATCCTGTTCGCCGCTGGGCCTAGACCGTGACGGGCTGGAGGCACTGCGCAATGCCGAGTTCGCGATCGAGAGCGCGGAGGAGCGGGATGCCTTCCTTTTCGATCTCGCGGATTGCGCCGGTGAGCCCGATCCCTTCCTGCGCGACCGGATCGGCTATGAAGGCATGGCCACGATCCTTCGCAGCGGCGATGTCAGTGAAGAGACCGTGCGTGAGCTCTACGGACAGTACACGGAGCTGCTTCGGATCCTGCCGCGCTATCTTGATCGCGGGACCAGGAAGAAAAACCGGGGCCTGCGCCCTTCGTTCCTGACGCTCTACTTCACCGAGATTGTTCGTGTGGACCGGATCGAGCCGTTCCTGACCGACGAGGAACTCGCTGACCTCGTCGATCTGACCGAGTTCGTGATCTACAACGTGAACGACTTTCGCGGCTTCGACGATGAGCAGGGCTGGCGTCACCATCTCGCCCATGCCTCGGATCTCGCCATGCAACTGGGACTGAACCCGCGGGTGACGGACGAGCAGCGACTGGAACTCATCAAGGTCCTGACCGGAAAGATCCAGCCTCCGGGGAAGGTCTTCTTCCGCTTCGGCGAACCTGAACGCGTGGCGCGGGCAGTAGCCTATCTCTATCTCGGCTCGGAGATCGAGGCCGAGGCGATGCGGGAAGCCTTCTTCTCGCTTGCCGAGCCTTCGGGCTGGACGTGGCAGGCAGCGATGAATTCGGAGGCCGGGCTTGGCAGGCTCCACAACACGCGGGCGTTCCTCAACGCTATGATTGTCACGCTTTATGGCAGCGATCAGCCGCGGCTGGTGGCGCTGCGCAAGGCAGCGGTCGAGGCACGGCGCAAGCTTCCCTAGTTGATGAGGGCGATGGCCTGTCGGCTGGCTTCGGACTGGACCACGGCGTCGCTGCTTTCGGCGGCGCTGCGCAGCATCTCGGCGAGATCCTCACGCTCTTCGAGGGTCAGCCAGTCGCGTAGCATTTCCGTCAGCAGGCGGAGGGCCATCTGCTGGTCGATTGGTTGGCGCACGGCCCATTCGGCATAGGTGATCGCATCGTCGGCTTCGGATTCGCTGCTGACTTCGGCCAGTTGCATCTTGACGCGACCGCTCGCCATGGGCCAGTCCTCGCGACCGATGACCATGTGGATGTAGGTGGCAGCGGCGGTAACCGGGTGGTCGATCGCCGTAATCGGCGACATCTCTGTCCGGCTCGCGATTTCCTTCCGCCGCTGCGCGCCGCGGAACCTGTCCGCGGCGTCGATGACGGTGTCACTCGCCTCCTTCAACATGCGCAATCGCCACCACCAGACAGAGATACCGATAAGGACGGTGATGAGGAGCCCGAGGATGTGCATCCGCCAACGGTAGTTGCCGCGTTGGGGTGATGCAACCGCGGGGGCTCACCTCGTTCTGGCCGTGGCGGAATTGCGGGTGCGGTCGGCCTGTCAGCCCTTCTTTGTTTTGATCCCTAGCAACGTATAGAGCGGACAGATCCCGGTGACGGCCGTCACCACCATGATGGCGCCCACGATATAGGCGATGATGGTGAGCAGCCCGGTCGGGACGGCACCCGTGAAGTATGTCAGGGCGAGGATAGCGACGCCGACGACGAGGCGAATGATCCGGTCGGATCCGCCCATGTTGGAGAGTGACATGGCTTTCTCCCTTTGTGTGAGCCTACGGCCGGGAAGTCTATGCCTGCCACGAGAGGTGTCATCCATCAAATGCAGTCAGGGAGCGCGCAGGAATGATCGGCGGCGCGCGCGGCGACCGTGGAGCAAGCGGACCGCCCTGCGGCTCTCCGCAGCGACCAGCAGGGCAGCGCGAATTGAAAGGCGGCGTGAAAAAAATCGGGAAGTGGTTCAAAGTGCCTCTCCTGCTTGCGGGAGAGGGGCGGGCGTTTCGTCTAAGCCGCCTTTTTCTTCCGTGCACGCGGTTTCTTCTTCGCCTCCTTCGCCGCGGCTCGTTCGTCGTGCCTGGCTAGGACCTCGGCGAGGAACTCGCCTGTGTAGCTACCTTCTGTCTCCGCCACGTCTTCAGGGGTGCCGGCCGCGACGATCTGGCCGCCTCCGTCGCCGCCTTCGGGGCCCAGGTCGATGATCCAGTCGGCCTGTTTGATGACGTCGAGATTGTGCTCGATGATGACGACGGTGTTGCCGTTGTCGGCGAGTTCCTGGATCACTTCCATCAGCTTACGGACATCCTCGAAGTGGAGGCCGGTGGTGGGTTCGTCGAGGATGTAGAGGGTGCGGCCGGTGGCGACCTTGGAGAGCTCCTTCGCGAGTTTCACCCGCTGGGCCTCGCCGCCGGACAGGGTCGTCGCCTGCTGGCCGACCTTGATATAGCCGAGGCCGACGCGGTTCAGGGTCTCCATCTTGTTGCGGATGGAGGGGACGGGTTTGAAGAACTCGAAAGCCTCCTCGACCGTCATGTCGAGGACGTCGGCGATCGATTTGTCCTTGTACTTCACTTCCAAGGTTTCACGGTTGTAGCGTTTGCCGTGACAGACGTCGCAGGTGACGTAGACGTCGGGCAGGAAGTGCATTTCGATCTTGATGACGCCGTCGCCCTGGCACGCTTCGCAGCGGCCGCCCTTGACGTTGAAGGAGAAGCGGCCGGGCTTGTAGCCGCGGGCTTTCGCCTCGGGCAGGCCAGCGAACCACTCGCGGATCGGGCCGAAGGCGCCGGTATAAGTCGCAGGGTTCGAGCGGGGCGTCCGGCCGATGGGTGACTGGTCGATGTCGATGACCTTGTCGAGATGCTCGAGCCCGGTGATCCGGTCATGCTTGCCGGGAACCTGCTTCGAGTTCATCAGCTTGCGGGATGCGGCTTTATACAGTGTCTCGATGGTCAGTGTACTCTTGCCGCCGCCGGAGACGCCGGTGACGCAGGTCATCAGGCCGACGGGAAACTGGGCCGTGACATTCCGCAGGTTGTTGGCACAGGCCCCCTCGACGGTGATGACGCGCTCCGGATCGAAGACGCGGCGCTCCTCAGGGACCGGGACTTCGCGGCGGCCTGCGAGATAGTCGCCGGTGATCGACTTCCTGTTCTTCTCGATCTGGGCAGGGGTGCCTGCGGCGACGACAGTTCCTCCGTGCACGCCAGCGCCAGGGCCGATGTCGAGGACATAGTCGGCAGTGCGGATCGCGTCCTCGTCATGCTCCACCACAATGACCGTGTTGCCGAGATCGCGAAGGCCCATCAGCGACGTCAGCAGGCGGTCATTGTCCCGCTGGTGAAGGCCGATCGACGGCTCATCGAGGACGTAAAGCACGCCGGTCAGGCCCGAGCCGATCTGGCTTGCGAGGCGGATGCGCTGGCTCTCGCCACCGGAGAGCGTGCCGGAAGAGCGTGAGAGGGTGAGGTAGCCAAGGCCCACATTGTTGAGGAAGTGCAGCCGGTCGCGGATCTCCTTCAGGATACGGACGGCGATCTGTTTCTCTTTCTCCGTGAGCTGCGTGTCGAGGGTGCCAAACCAGAGATCGGCCTCGCGGATCGAGAGGCTGGCAACCTGGGAGATGTCCTGGCCGCCGACCTTGACCGCAAGGGCCTCGGGCTTGAGGCGCGCCCCGTCGCAGGCCTCGCAGGGGTGCATGGACTGGAATTTCTCCATCTCCTCGCGCACCCAGGAGCTGTCGGTCTCGCGCCAGCGGCGCTGCAGGTTCGGGATGACGCCTTCGAAGGTCTTGGTCGTCTCGTAGCGGCGCAGGCCATCGTCGTAGACGAAGGTCACCTTCTCCTTGCCCGTTCCGTAAAGAATGATGTCCTGCTGCTTCTTCGTCAGCTTGCGCCACGGGGTCTCGACGTTGAAGCCGTACTTCTTGCCGAGGGCTTCGAGGGTCTGGGTATAATAGGGGCTCTGGCTCTTGGACCAGGCAGCGATGGCGCCCTTGCGCAGGTTGATGTCGTGGTCGGGGACAACGAGGTCCGGGTCGAAGTAGACCGATGTTCCGAGGCCGTCGCATTTCGGGCAAGCGCCCTGAGGCGAGTTGAAGGAAAAGAGCCGCGGCTCGATCTCCTCGATCGTGAAGCCGGAAACCGGGCAGGCGAACTTTGCAGAAAAGGTGATCACCTTCTTCTCCTCGCCCGACTTCGGTGCGCTCTCGGCCACGGCGAGATCATTGCCGAGTTCGAGGCAGGTCTCGAAGCTTTCCGCGAGGCGGCTTTCGATGCCTTCCTTGATGACCAAGCGGTCCACGACGACGTCGATGTCGTGCTTGAACTTCTTGTCGAGGGCAGGGGCGTCCGCAATGTCGTAGAACTCGCCGTCGATGCGCACCCTCTGGAAGCCGCGCTTCATGAGGTCGGCGAGTTCCTTGCGGTATTCGCCCTTCCGGCCTCGGATCATCGGCGCGAGGAGGTAGAAGCGGCTGCCTTCGCCCTCGGCCATCAGGCGATCGACCATCTCGGAGACGGTCTGGGAAGTGATCGGCTCTCCGGTGGCGGGAGAATAGGGAACACCAACCCGCGCCCAAAGGAGGCGCATGTAGTCGTAGATCTCGGTGACGGTGGCGACGGTCGAGCGGGGGTTCTTGGACGTGGTTTTCTGCTCGATGGAGATGGCGGGGGAGAGGCCCTCGATCTGGTCGACGTCGGGCTTCTGCATCAGCTCGAGGAACTGGCGCGCATAGGCCGAGAGGCTCTCGACATAGCGGCGCTGGCCCTCGGCGTAGATCGTGTCGAAGGCGAGGGAGGACTTGCCGGAGCCGGAAAGGCCCGTGATCACGGTCAGCGCATCACGCGGTATCTCCGCCGTGATGTCCTTGAGATTGTGCTCCCGCGCACCGGTGACCGTGATGTGTTTCGTGGACATGAAACCGCCTTACCGTCTTCTGCCGGAAAGCTAGGCCTCTATGCCCCTGCGCCCCCTAGAACAAGGGACGAACGGGCGCAGGTGTGTGACGGTTTAGAAGTTGAAGCGGTAGCCAATCGTATAGGACGTAGCGCTGGCGTCGAAGGTCCGTTGGACGACGACCGGATCTGGCGTCGCGCCTCCGACATCATAGGAGAAAGAGTCCTCGGCATTGGAGACGAGAGAAATCCAGCGGGCCTCAAGAACGAGCGACCCATACGCACCGGTCCTGACGCCGAGGCCTGCCTTGACGGTCGGCCTGAGGGAGACGTCATCGTCGCCAAGAACGTTGTCTCGGGCAAGCAGGGCCCCGCCGGGCGCAGCATAGGCGTAGAACCGCTCGCCGAGATCAGCCTTGGCCGAGAGGTTGAACCCCAAGGTCCGGTGACTGTCGAAGTCGTTCGACAGCGCAAACGTCTCAAGTTCTGCTGAAAGAGCGGAGGTCAGCCTGCGGCCGAGGTAAAGGCTCGTGGCAAGTCCTGGCTCGTCGTTCGTAAAGCCGAACGGCGTGATCATTCCGTTTTGCGTCTCGCTGCCCGAATAATCCCGGGACTCAATGCCGAGACCTGCGTTGTAGCCGACATACCAGGGGTTCGTGGCGTCTTCCGCGGAAGCGAGAGACAAGCTGGCGATGGCGCAGGCAATGCCAGCGGTAAGGGTGCGGAGCATGGATGATTGTCCCGTTGAGAAACGGTGGCAATCATCCCTTGATTTGAGGGATTTACAAGCGCAATTTCGCCTGTGCTGTCAGAAACCGATGCGGTAAGTGAAGAGGACGCTCGTTCCGCCGAAAGCGAAGATGTAGTCGGTCTCCTCGATGCCTGCTGAGGTCTCGACGAGGCCGGGGACGTCGACGTCTTCGGTGGCGAAGTGGTTGGCTTCGAGGCCGACCTCGCCGGGGATGACCGGGACGTTGATCCTTATGCCGCCCTTGATCTGGTAGGCGATGGTGTCGTCGGGATTCTCGCCGCGCAAACCTTCAAGAGCCGGTAGCGCGTAGCCAATGCCGACGCCGACATAGGGGGTGACGAGCGGGATCGGTAGGTCAGGCTCCCACACGACGTTGGCCATGAACGCCCAGGCCTCCTGCGCGTTCTCGAGCGTCACGCCCGCAGGCTCCGCGCCCGAGAAGGTGAGCATGTCGAGATCGGCGGTGCGCTTGGTCGCTTCGCCTTCGAGCACGATGTCGGGAAAGAGGCGGTAGCCGATGAGCACACCGAAGGTGCTGCCCGAGTCGTAGTCGCCGCCGTCCGGTCCGCTGACCGGTGTGCCCGTGAGCGTACTCTGCTGGAAGCGGATGTCGTCATCCGTCAGCGAGAACGAGCCGCCGTGGACCTGGATGTAGTTGTCGCCCGCATGTGCGGCGGACGTTGCGAAGATGGCTGCACTGAGCAGCAAGGCCGACCGGATCACTGAAACACTC
The DNA here is from genome assembly GCF_014651915.1 of Parvularcula lutaonensis. GTDB lineage: Bacteria > Pseudomonadota > Alphaproteobacteria > Caulobacterales > Parvularculaceae > Parvularcula > Parvularcula lutaonensis. Next base: position 758,852 of record NZ_BMXU01000001.1, on the reverse strand, counting down.
CTCCTCGAGATCGACCGATGTCCCGAGGAGGAGGGTAGGCGAGGTTGGCCTAGAAGCCAATCTTCCAGGTCACGAGACCCGTAAAGCCGCCATAGGCGAAGTTGGCTTCGACGATGTCGGTCCCGACATCGCCAGAGAGATCGAAGTCGTCGGTGGCGAGGTAGTTTGCCTCGATGCCGATCGTGCCGGGCACGAGCGGGAAGCCGAAGCCGACGCCGGCCTTCACCTGATAGGCGAACTGGCCGTCCACATCCTCGCCATCGACGGTCTCGAGGTTCGAGGTGAGGTAGCCTGCGCCAATGCCGATATAGGGGTCTGGCAGGAGCGGAAGGGTCGGGCGAAGGACCGCGTTGCCCATGAAGGCGATGGTGCGGGGATCGTCGGTGATCGCCGCGCCGGCATTGCCGATGGAGACGTCATCCGTGCTGGTCGTGCGGAGCGTCACTTCGCCTTCGAGAGCGATGAAGGGCAGGATGTAGGTGCCAATCAGGCCACCGACGGCGTAGCCCATGTCCGCACCGCTATCCACTTGCTGGTCAAGGATGTTGCCGAGGAAATTGTCACTTGCGAACTCGACCGTGTCTTCGGTCGGCTGGAAAAGGCCGCCATGGACCTGGATATAGCCGCCGCCCGCGTGGGCCGTGGAGATGCTGGCCAGCGCGACACCGGCGGTGAGGAGAAGCTTTTTCATGACGTGCCCTTTCGTGCGATCGCACCCGCCCCGTGGCTTTCGCAGCGATCAATTAACCGTACCCCAAGGCACTCGCCTTGCGGGAATTCAAAATCGGTCATGCACCCCAACTGTGGCAGAGATTTGACGGCGCCGGAACATTCTGCGAACGCGCAAGTGGAAAACATGCACTTGGCCGGGGAGGGCGATGCTCCCTACGCCTGTGGGCAAGGTATGGAGGTTGGTGATGGCGGGAAGCGTCAACAAGGTGATCCTGATCGGTAATCTGGGACAGGATCCGGAAGTCCGGCAGTTCGGCAATGGCGGGCAGGTGTGCAACCTGTCGATTGCGACGTCGGAAACCTGGAAAGACAAGCAAAGCGGCGAGCGGCGCGAGAAGACCGAATGGCACCGGGTCGCCATCTTTTCCGAACCGCTGATCCGGGTGGCTCAGAACTACCTGAAAAAGGGTTCGAAGGTTTACATCGAAGGCCAGCTCGAGACGCGGAAATGGCAAGACCAAAACGGCCAGGACCGCTATACCACCGAGGTCGTGCTGCGGCCGTACCGCTCGGAGCTGACGATGCTGGACGGCCGTTCGGGTGGCGGTGACCAGATGGGCGGCGGCTACGGCCAGCAGATCTCCGGCGGCAGTGATTTTGGCGGCCAGGGTGGCGGCCAGCAGCAGCGCGGCGGCAATGACTACGACCTGGACGACGACATTCCGTTCTAAGAGCGACTGATGCGTCCTGCGCCGCGCCTTTACACCGAAGCCGGCCTTGGCCGTGGAAGCTTCAGCTTCGACCAGGCCCAGGCACGGTATCTCGGATCGGTCCTGCGCCTCGGCGCTGGGGATACCGTGCGCCTGTTCAATGGTAGGGACGGCGAGTGGGTCTATGAGATCACCGAGATCACGAAGCGGTCCGGCGAGGCCCGACCCTTGGAGCACCGGCGCGAGCAGGTCGAGGCTGAAGGGCCGACACTTCTTTTCGCACCGCTGAAGCGCGGGCCGACGGAAATCCTTGTCCAAAAGGCCACCGAGCTCGGCGTCGGCACGCTCCAGCCCGTCATCACCGCGCGGACCAATCGCGACAAGCTGCGCACCGACCGGATGGAGACCATCGCGATCGAGGCTGCCGAGCAGTGCGAGCGTCTGACAATCCCGCGGGTCGAAGAGCCGGTTGCACTGGACGCGGCCCTTTCGGCGGTCGACGGGTTCGTGTTCTGCGACGAAGCCGGTGACAACGAGAGCGAGCCGTGGGGCGGCGATGAAGGGCGGGCCCCGCTCGCTGCAAAGGTTTTCGGGTCCACGGATGCGTCTCCGCGGGCAATCCTGATCGGCCCGGAAGGCGGCTTCACGCCTGAGGAACGGGCCAGGCTGCGGGCCGATTCGCGGGCGCTCCCGATCTCGCTCGGACCGCGCATCCTACGCGCGGAAACGGCAGCGATCGTGGCGCTGACCCTCTGGCAGCTTCGCTTCGGTGATCTTGCGTGAGGGAATCTATCGCCGCTGGGCAGCATTTTTCCCTTCGCACTCGAGAAGAAGCTTGCTCAACGGCGCTGGAGGGCGAAGTTCAGGCCCTGCGTTTGCCGAAAGAGATGCCGTGACCCAGCTCGACGCCAGTGCCCGCCAGAACCTCGAGCCCGTTGAGGACAAGGCCGAACTGACGGCCTATCTGCGCTCGGGCTGCAAGCCGAAGGACCAGTGGCGGATCGGAACGGAACACGAAAAGTTCGGTTTCCTCCGCGACACGCTGGAGCCACTGCCTTTCTCGGGCGAGCGCTCGATCCAGGCGGTGCTCGATGGTTTGTCCCGGCAGTTCGGCTGGGGAAGGCTCGAGGAAGAAGGCCACCTCGTGGCGCTGAAGAAGGAGGGCGCGTCTATCACCCTGGAGCCCGGCGGCCAGTTCGAGCTTTCCGGTGCGCCGCTCTCGCACATCCACCAGACCTGCAACGAGGTGCATGACCACCTCGACCAGCTGAAAACCATCTGTGAGCCGATGAATGTCGGTTTTATCGGCTTTGGCGCTGCGCCATACTGGACCAGGGAACAAATGCCCAAGGTCCCCAAGCCGCGCTATGAGATCATGCGGCGATACATGCCAAAGCGCGGCAATCTCGGGCTCGACATGATGCACCGCACCGCCACCGTGCAGGTGAACCTCGACTTCGAGAGCGAAGAAGACATGGTGCAGAAGTTCCGCACGTCCCTCGCGCTGCAGCCGATAGCAACGGCGATGTTCGCCAATTCTCCGCTGACGGAAGGAAAGCCCAACGGCTTCAGGAGCTGGCGGGCGCATATCTGGACGGACACGGACCCTGACCGCACGGGCATGCTCCATTTCGTCTTCGACGACGATTTTGGCTTCGAGCGCTATACGGAGTACATGCTGGACGTCCCGATGTATTTCGTCTGGCGCGATGGCAAGTACCTCGACGCTACCGGGAAAAGCTTCCGAGACTTCCTCGAAGGCAAGCTCGATGTCGCGCCGGGGCAGAAACCCAATATCGAGGACTGGAAAGACCATCTGTCTACGGCGTTTCCCGAGGTGCGGCTCAAGACGTTTCTCGAGATGCGCGGGGCGGACTCAGGGTCTTGGGGCCGGATCTGTGCCCTGCCTGCCCTGTGGGTCGGGCTTCTTTACGACAGCCAGAGCCTCGCCGAGGCCTGGGACCTCGTGAAGGACTGGACGCAAGAGGAGCGCGAGGCATTGCGCGGGGCTGCGGCCAAGGACGGGATGGCGGCAGAGGTCGGGCGCATCAAGGTCCAGGACGTTGCGCTCAAGGCGCTGGAGATTTCCAGTGCAGGGCTCAAGCGCCGCGCGGAACAAGACACGATGGGTGCGGATGAAAGCGGCTTCCTCGCCCCGCTTTTCGATATTGCGCGCAAGGGCGAGAGCTTCGCGTGCCAGCTTCTGCGGGATGTCGAGGCGGGGGCCGATCAACGGACCCTGTTCGAGCGCTACGCCTTTTGACGGGCTTGCGCGGCGGTGACCGCCGGACGGCGGAAGCCTGCCGGGAGCTGGCGGCGCGATGCCGTGTCCTGTCCAACATCCTCGACGTGACAGGCCCGCCGCGCTGGCGTGCCCGCGAGGGCGGCTATCAGGGCCTCTCTCGCATCATCATCGAGCAGCAGCTCTCGGTCGCAAGCGCGAACGCCATCCTTGAGCGGGTGCAGGCAGCCACCGCAGGCCTCGACCCGGAGCATGTGCTGCGTACCAGTGAAGACAACCTGCGCAGCCTCGGCCTGTCGCGGCCAAAGATCCGTTACCTGAAGGTTCTGGCGGCGGACGTGACGGAGGGCCGTTTTGATTTCGCTGAGCTTCAGCGCCTTGATGACCGGCAGGCGTCCGAAGCGCTTGAGGGACTTCTCGGCGTCGGACGCTGGACTGCGGCGGTTTATCTCCTCTTTTGCGAGGGCCGCCGCGATCTCTGGCCGAGAGGCGATGTTGCGCTTCTTGCCGCCCACCTAATGGCCGGGGGTACCTTCGGGCGGCAGGACATCAAGGCCTTCGATGCGTGGGCGGAGGAATTCTATGCCCCGCATCGCGGGGTGGCGGCGCACATCCTCTGGGGGCAGATCGCTCATGTCCGGGGCCGCGCGCCGCTCTGACGGGGCGGTTGATCCGAGGTCTTGCCTGTGCGTAACTGGTTTGGATCGAGGGAATCTCAATGCGTTCAATCCTGTCGGCGATGTTCCTGACTCTCGCCAGCATGTCACCTGTCGAAGCGGGGGAGACGTCGTGGCGCGAGCACTACCGGGCATTCGCCGCTGCGATGACGGCCGGTGACGAGGCGGCTGCCATCCAGCACGCAGAGGCTGCGTGGCTTGCCGCGAGCAGGCAGCGTGAACCCGGCGAGAACCGCGCTCTCCTGGCACAAAATTCCGGCCTGATGGCCGGCACTTCGGATCCGGGCGCAGCGCTTCCGGCGCTCAAGGACGCGCTCGCCCTGAGCGAGCGGGGTTTCGGCGTGCAGAATTATGGTCCGGACACGCTCCGTTTTCTTGTGGCCGAAGCGGAGGCTGCGATGTCGCCTTCGGGACGCACGATCGGTCGGGCCGCGGACCTCATCCCTCGTATCTCCCTACAGGAGAGAACCTCCGAGCCGATCCTCAAGGCCCGCATTCGCCTGCGTTCCCTCTCCGAGGAGAAGCGCCAGTGGGGTTCGCTGGAGGCGGTCGCTGGCGGCATGAGCGACGACTACGCTTCGATGCCCGATGTCAGTGCACAGAGAAAGATAGAAGCAGAAGCACTGCGCTTTATTGCGGTGCTCTCCGATCCACCGCGCGACGGCCACCGCGGAGCAACGACGATGGACGAGGGCCGAGAGGGGAGACGCTACGCCAAGAGGATGGATGCGAGCGTCGAGCGTTTTGCAGCGATCCAGAAGGAAATCGGGCCGCAGGAATCTCTTGAGCGGTTCGATCCGTTCCTGGCGCAGGCCATGGCGTGGCACACCATGGTCACGGCTTATCAGGGCTCCTACGACCCAGATGCGCGGGGGAGGGACCGGAGAATGCCGGTGGCGCCCACCGTTCTGCAGGGGGCCTGCAAGATGGAAATTCCCTGGGAGCGGCAGCCGCTGGACTTCCCCGATCGGATGAGCGGCTATAACGGGGCCGTGGTGATCGGCTATCATCTCGACGATGATGGCAGGACGACCGGGCTGCGCATCCTGTCGGAGTTGCCCTCCGAGCGGTTCGGCGATGCCATGTTGCAGCAGGTGGCGAAGTGGCAAGCCGATGTCACCAACCTCTCCGGGACCTGCATGCGTGACCGCACAGCGGTGCTCAGCCTCTACACCATTCGTTAGAGGGTGAGGTCAGCCTACTGACCGCCCTTGACCACCTCGCCGTCCTTCATCACGAAGCTGACGGTTTCGAGCGTCTGGATATCCTCGAGAGGGTTGCCGCTGACCGCGATGAGGTCGGCATGACAGCCCTCGGTCACGCAACCGAGTTTGCCTTCGCGGCCCAAGGCTTCTGCGGGCACGATGGTTGCCGCGCGGATGGCCTGCATCGGGCTCATGCCGAACTCGGTCATCACGCGTAGCTGTTTGGCATTGTCTCCATGCGGATAGATGGCAGCATCGGTGCCGAGCATCACCTTTGCACCTGCGTTGACGGCATTGCGGAAGCTTTCGCGCTGGACCTGGCCGACCTCGCGTTCCTTGGCCATGCTCTCCTCGGGGATGCCGAGTTCCTCGCCCTTCGCGAGCGTGTATTCGGTGTTATAAATGTCCATCGACAAGAAGGTGCCGTTGCGGACGGCCATGCGGATTGCCTCGCGGTCGAGGATCGAGGCGTGCTCGATCGTGTCGGCACCCGCTTCGATGGCGTTCTTGATACCTTGGGTCCCGTGAGCGTGCACGGCGACCTTCAAGCCTCGCAGATGGGCCTCGTCGACGATGGCCTTCAGCTCTTCCAGGGTGGACTGCGGCGCGCCGAGGACCGTGCCGCGGGAGAAAACGCCGCCCGTGGAGCATGTCTTGATGAGGTCGACGCCGTATTTGATGTTTCGCCGGACCTTGGCGCGCAGGGCCCAGGGGCCATCGGCGACACCTTCGCCGGTCGTCGGGCGGTCATAGGGGAGATAGTTGTCATCGGCGCAGTGACTTCCCGTGACGCCTACCGGCGGACCTGCAACGAAGAGCCTTGGGCCGGGGATCTCGCCCTCGTTGATTGCGTCACGGACCGAAAGCATGCCGAAGGTTCCGCCGACATTCCGCACTGTCGTGAAACCTGCGTCGAGGGTCTTCTTGGCGTTTGCCACGGCCCAGATCGTCGCCCGGTCCTGGGCATATTGATAGCGGTCATAACCCCGCCCCTTGTCCGAGGGGCCTTCGAGATGGGTGTGCATGTCGATGAGGCCGGGCAGGAGGGTCATGGCGCCCAGCGCGATGGTCTGTGCTCCTTCCGGCGCGGAGACGGACGACACCGGACCGCTCGCGACGATGACACCGTCCTCGATCAGCACCGCTGCATCCTCGACCATCCGCTCCGAACCCGGATTGATGAGCCGGTCGGCGGTGACAAGGAGGGTCTCTGCCTGTGCCGGAGCAGCGGCTGCTGCGAGAAGCGAGATCGAAAGAAAAACACGGCTGCGCATGGTGGGCCCTATCCGACAAAAGTTCCCCCAGACGGTGCCACGCCGCGGGGATAAAGGGCAAGCGCGTGACCGCAGGCCAAATTCTGCCGAAGGGGTTTGATCTCGGGTCTCTCAACCTTAATGCTCGAGGCGAGAATTTGGGGCAAGAAATTGAAAATTCTAGTGATTGGGGCCGCAGCTTGCGTCGCGGCAGCAACCGGTTTCGCGCAGGCGCTGGATTGGCAGGACGACTACCGGAGTTATTCGGCGGCGATGGAGGCGCGGCAGTGGGACAAGGCCCGCACGGCGGCGGAAAGCGCATGGCGGGGCAGCCGCAAGGCTCTGCCTGACGGCGACACGAAAGCCTATCTCGCGCAGAACTATGTCGAGCTGGTCTACCAGTCCGACATGGAGGCCGCGATCGAGCCGCTGAAGGACGCAGTCCGCCTGGGTGAGCTTGGCTATGGCAATGACAACATGCCCGTGGCGACGCTGCAGTTTCTGCTCGAGTCCGCCGAGGCATGGCTGAACCAGCGCAACCGCGGCGCGACGAACCGTGCCTTCGAAGCGTTCAGCAAGGTCGATCCCGCCGACGCGATGCTGCCCGAAGTGGTGCTTGCACGAATGCTCGTGGCGCGGCGCCTCCTGTCGCACAACCGGCCGGAAGATGCGGCGAGCTTCGCCGGCCAGCTCAGCGAGGACCTGCAGAACGCTCGCGGTGCGCGCTCCCTGATCGTCAATGCCGAAGGCATCAGGGCCGTGGCGATCTCGAACACCAAGCCGCTGGGCGAGAATGGCGTTGCGACATCGCGTGCCCGGGTGAAGGACCCGAAGGTCGGAGAGTTCCTCGACAGGGTTGGCGAAGGCATTCGTGCCATCCGGCGCGCCCGCGCCGTCTACCCGATCTAGCAGAGCGTGACGTCCTTTGATGACAATCTCGCGCAGCTCTTCGCCTATGAAGAGTTCCTCGCGACGTTCGCGTACAGCTATCTCGGTTCGAATGATGGCAGGAAGTTCCTCGACAGGCTCGGGAACGGCAAGCCGCTGATCTACGTTCCCGCAAACTGCCCGACCATCCAGTACAAGCCGCGGGATGGCCGGTTCCCAACCAGCGAATTCGGTTACAACGGCGTCGTGGTCTATGCCTATGACCTCGACGACAAAGGTCGCACCACGAACATCCGTGTACTGTCCGAGGCTCCCGGCAAGCGTTTCGCCGACGCGGTCGAACGGTTCGTCTCGACCTGGCGCGCCGATGTGAGCAATGTCCGCGAGGAATGCCGGATCAATCAGCTCCAGATCCACAGCTTCTACACCGAAGCCGGCATCTGATCGTTCCACGCCAAGCTTATCCCGGGGGACCAATATGAGATCTTTCGCAGCTGCGTTCGCCATGGCCGCGCTTTCCTTGGGCTTCGCGTCTGCGGACTGGAAAGAGAGCTACCGGGCCTATCAGGCCGCGATGCAGTCCGGTGACGGGCAGGCGGCTCTCGTCCACGCCCGCACAGCTTGGGAGGACGCGAAGGTGTCTCTCCCGGTCTCGGAAAACCGGGCGGCACTTGCACAGAACTTCGCGACCATTGCGATGTTCTCGGATGATCCCGCAGCGGCGCTGCCTGCGCTGGAGGATGCCATTCTGCACGCGGAGCAGGGGTTCGGGACGTCGAATTACGATCTGCCGAACCTCCTGTTCTTCAGGGCCTATGTCCGGTCTGCCGAGAAGCCGCGGAACATGGCCCTCGCGCTCGCTGCGGTTGAGGCTGCGGAGGGCGTCACGGGGAATGCCATCCTCGCGCCGCACAGCGCGCTGGCGCGGCGGCTGCTCGCCAAACGCCTTATTGAGCGCGAGGCAGGCGATAAGGCATTCGACTTGATGACGCCGCTGACGGATCAGGCGTTCTCTAAAGAGGGCTATGACCTTGAAGCTCTGCAGGCGGACCTGTCGCTCAGAATGGTGGCGGCGTTTTCCGACCTGCCGATCGGTGAGCGGTTCACCAACCTGCAGCCGGAAGTGGGCGCGGACACGTTCATCGACCGATTGGAGAAAGTGCTCTTCGACTGGCGGCGGCACATGAATCGCTTCCCACCACAGAAATCGATCGAGACCTACAACCCCGTCCTTGCCAAGACCGAGGCCTCGGAGGGCCTCACCACGGCCTATTACCGAAGCTATGCGAACGGGCCGAGAGTCGAGGCCTTCATCGCGAGCCTTCCAAGGAGAAGGACCGGGATCATCCGCTCGGAACGCTGCGACGCGATCAAGTGGAAGAAGAACCCGATGCGTTTCCCGGCGTCCCAGTCGGGATATAATGGCGCGGTGATCGTCGGCTTCCACCTGAACCGAGACGGCAAGGTGGAAGGTGAGCGGCTGCTGGCCGAGATCCCCGCTGACCGTTTCGGCGAACGAGCGGTGAAGCAGGTCGGGAAGTTCTGGGCCGATACGACCGGGGTTTCGGATGCCTGCCTTCGCAACCGTAGATACGACGTCCAGTTCTATACAAAGCCTTGATTCACTGCGCTTCTGAGCAGGATGTTGCGTTGCGGGGCGAAAAAGTTTGCCGCCAGGGCGTTATGATCGAACTGTCACATAGAATCGGCTAAGCTTTTGTGGTGTAACCCTTATGGGAAGAACCAACGGAGCCGGGCGCCTTCAGCATCGCTGACCTGCATATGATCCCTTTCGTGAGTGGCCGAATGGAAAGCCACTTTCGAATGCGGTGCCTGCGCTTCCCGAGGTGCAGGAGCTAGAAAGCCATGAACGTCGTCCGCCAAGCCCCCGATGGGTGTCCCGCTCTGGTCCTGAATGCCGATTTCAGACCGCTGAGCTACTTCCCCCTCTCGCTGTGGTCTTGGCAGGACACCCTGAAGGCGGTCTTTCTCGATCGTGTCGATGTGGTGGCGGAGTACGACACTGAAGTGCATTCGGTGTCGCGCTCGATGCGGTTGCCCTCCGTCGTCTCTCTGAAAAGCTACGTGAACCACAGCCGCAAGCCGGCCTTCACGAGGTTCAACGTCTTCCTGCGCGACAGCTTTTCCTGCCAGTATTGCGGCAAGGGGGACCGTGAGGAGCTGACCTTCGATCACGTCATTCCGCGTTCGAAGGGGGGCAAGACGACTTGGGACAACATCGTTGCCGCCTGCAGCCCGTGCAATCTTCGCAAGGGCGGGAAGATGCCGAGGGACGCGCGCATGTGGCCTGCACAGTCACCGCGCCAGCCGAACATGTTCGAGCTCAATGAAAAGGGCCGGTCGTTCCCGCCGAACTACCTGCATGAAAGCTGGCAGGACTACCTCTACTGGGACACCGAACTCGAGCCTTGATTTCTTGTCGCGCCTTGTCTTGCGCTGCAAGGTGGAAAACACGTCTTCATTGCACTGCTGAAAGAGCTTGTCGTCTGCCAAGAACACAGCGACCGTTTTCGTATGCGGATCTTTGGAAAAGCCCTCGCGATCTTCGCGCTGATCTTCGGCCCCGCCATCCTCTACGGCCTGTTCGTGGCTCTCGCGCGACTGCTCTATGCTTTCGGTGGGTGCCAGGGCGCGCTGGGGTCCGGCATATCCTGCATCCGCGGCGACTCCTTCGGAAACCTCGCCGTTCAGGCAGAACTGTCAGTCCTGATGGCGATCCCGGCGCTGGTCATCATCTGGGCGATGGTCAGCGCTGCCCTGATCTTTGCGATCTGGTTTTTCAGCCTGATCTCAAGGCCATTCAGGCGTTCTGGCACTGCGTAGAGGTCGTCGCTCCCCCATTAGGTGATCTTGCAGTTGCAAAGTGTCGAGACCGGGCAGTCCTTCGCTCGGTCAGTAGTCCCGCTTGTAGTTCGCACCGATGGTCTGCGCGCCGTCGGGCTGGAGCGTCGCTTCGAGGTTGAAGAAACGGGACACTTCGTAGACCACGCTGATCACGGTGCCGACGGTGCCGAACCCCTGACGCGCCGAGATATAGACGTCATCCGAGACATATTTGCCGACCGTCAGTGACCGCCCGGTCGGGTCGATGCTGAGCCTGTCGAGCCCCAGCCCAGAGCGGAGCGTGCCGCCGATGCCGGGGCCGACGCCAAACGCGCCCGAAAGCTGTGCGGCGGCCTGGGCGAGCTGCAGGGCCTCGCCTGCGCCCAGCTCGGATGCCCTGCGGCCGAAGAGGATGAGCGCAAGGACGTCCTCCTCCGGCAGGCTCGGGTTCGATCGGAACGAGATTGTCGGGTCCGAAGCCGGACCTGAGACATTGACGATGGCGGTGACGGTATCAGGCGGGTCGCCAGCTTCGGTCTCAGCTTCCATTTCGATGATCGGGTCGATTTTCTTGGTCCGCTGGAAAGCGATAGCGCCTTTGGTGATGTCGAACTCGCGGCCTGCGAGGTCGAGCGAACCATCCAGCAGATTGACGTCGCCGCCGATGATCGGAGCATCTGCCGTCCCTCGGATCTCGAGATCCGCGGCCCATTCGCTCTCAAGGCCGCGACCGCGGATGAAGACGCCATTGCGCGCCTCCACGGAGATATCGAGATTGACGGTGACAGGGGTCTCATCGGGCGTCTCGACCTTTCTGGCACGGTCTTCTTCGGTGCCGTCGATGCGGACGACGTTGACAGGGGCGAAGGTCGGGACGCTGTCGGAGGATTCGATCTCGGGGATGTGGATGTCGAGTTCGTCGAGGATAATTGGCCCGCTGAGCGTCATCTCCGTGAAGCTGCCTTCAAGGTCGAGACTGGCCGTGACGCGGGCTTCGAGTTCGGGGCTGTCCGCGATCTGGGCATTATCGAGATCGAGGTTGAGGTCGAGGGAGGATTCGGTGCCGCGTGTGCTGACAGTTCCGGAAAGCCTGACCGATTCGTTGCGTCCCGAGGCCCCTGAGCCGGTGATGTTCACCTCTCCACGGGTTCCGCCGGGCGCGACATTGAAGCTGGCCGTGCCATTGAGGTTCGTCAGGGTGATGCCGATCGTGCTTTCCTCGAACCGGCCGCCTTTGAGCTTGATCGTGCCCTCCGTGAGGGGCTCAGATGGGGAGCCCGTAATGCGGATATCCGCCGCGATCTCCCCTGTGACCGGCTGGCCATCGATCGGTACGAAGGCCCAAAGCGGCGCAATTCGATCGGAATAGGCGATGCGGATATCGAGATCGCGGTCGCCAACTTCCACGCCGATGCTCGGACTACGGACGAGCCGCACGGGGAGCTGGGCGTCAATCGTACCGAGCTGTTCGCTGGTCCCGCGCAGGATCGCGGCATCGAGGGTGACGAGACTGCCCGACCATGCACCGTCAGCGACGAGGCTGTATTCGTCGTCATCGGTGTTCGCCTGCGCTTTAAGCGCAAAGGTGGCCGGGGTTGGGGCAGATGTATCGAGATCGAGATTGAAGTCCGCGATGGCGTTGGCCCTGGGCACGGGCATGGCTTTGGCGTCGATACTGGCTTGCCAGCGACTCTTGCCGATGTCGGCGGAGAGGTTGAGTTCGCCGCCGCCGAAATAATCGACTGTGGTCGGAGCGATGGAGATGCCCTCGCGCCACGAGATGACCGTCGGCGTGGAGAGTTCGACCACTTGGTCATCGTCTCCGAGAAGGGTCATGCGCAGGCGCTCAAGATAAAGAGCCTGGTCGTCGCGCAAGTCGATGGAGCCTTCGCTCTGGACAGATTGCAGGAGGACAGAACCAGCGCTGATGTCAGTTGTGGCGAGGTTGAAGCGCACAGCGCTGCGGGGGCCGTTCGCATCAAGCGTCAGGTCGCCGATCTCGTTCTCTTCGAAACGAAGGTCCCTGCCGCTGAGCGTCACTGCGACAGGGTTCAGTCCCTTGCCGATATTCGCGTCGAGATCGATCTGTCCACCGACGACCTGCCCCGTGACCAGGGTCGAGCGGCGGCCTGCGTCAATCGTCAGGTCCACAGTCGCGGCCTGCGTGTCAAGATTGATCCGGGCACGCCCTTCGGCCCTGATCGCGCCTGCATTGAGGTCAATGCGCGTCACGTTGAGGTCCTTGCCGCGCACGTCGAAGGCGACTTCTCCGTTATAGTCATCTCCTGCCGAGGTGAGCCTGATGGTGCCCGAGGGCGCGGAGGGAAGGCCGCGGATCTGGGCCGTGAGGTTGCCTGCACCGAAGGCATTGCCGTCGATCGCGCCCGCGGGGAGGGCGGCGTTGGCATCGAGCTTGAACTGCTGGGCCGTCCCGTTGGCGGTCGCGGTGAGGGTGAGAGGTGACTGGTAGGAGCCAGTGCCTGCGAGAAGAGCAAGAGCCTGGGGGCCTGCGCGCAGGGTGACATCGGCGTCAAGAGCGGTGCTTTCGAGGCCGTAGCGCGCATCGCCCGTCAGCATCAGGCGACGGCCCTGCGTCGTGCCGATGACTGCGTTGATATTCCGGGCACGAATGAGCCCGTCTGCATTGTAGCGGACAATGGCTTCAACGGTGGCGCCTTCGCGCAGCATGGGGTCGATGCGCGGGTCTTGGATGGTCAAGCCTTTAGCGCGAATGTTGACTTTGCCCGAGAAGGGGACCTCGTTTGATGACTGGCCTTCGCGAACCGCAAGGCGCGCCTGGCCTGCGGTGACGGCACCGGAGAAGAGAAAACCATCACCGCTTTCCTCGATGCCCGCGTCGAGCTCCATTGCTCCTCCGAGCTCTTCGGCGTCGTAAGGAGCGAGGACATCGGGATCGATCTCACCGCGGAGCACCGCGTTGGCGGCGCGGACCTCGCCAAGATCCGCCGAAATCTCGCCATTGATGGCACCGAAAGCGCCTTCGAACGTGTCGATCGTCAGTGTGGCGCGCTCCTCGCGGTAGATACCCGTGGCGGTGAGCCGAACAGCATCGCCAAGTGCCTTGCGAGCGTCCTCGGGAAGGAGGCTGCCCGGCGCGTAAGTGAGTGTTGCGGAGAGAGCGTCCATCTCGTCCATCGAGCCGCCGAGCGTGCCTTCCAGCTTGCCGTAGATCGCGGCATCGGCCTTGATCTCAGCACGGAGGTTTTCGAGCGGGCCGGTAGCGACGGCTTCGAGAGCGATGGGGCCTTCGGCCTTTGCGAGGGTGGAGATGATCCCGTTGTCGCGGCTGAGAACAGAAATGTCGCCGTCGATGGCTTTTCCGTCAAAGAGGCCGCTCATCCTTAGGCTGTCCGTGCCCTCATCAGTCTCCGCGAAGAGCGAGAAGCGCAGGCCCGGGTCCTGGTAGCGGCCTTCGCCCTGGAGCGAGAAGCCGTAGGGCTGGCCGAAGATTCTCTCGCCAATGAGAAAGTCGTCGATGACCAGGGCGTCGACCCGGATGTCGGGCAGGCTGAGGGGTTCATCGTCAGGATCTTCATCAGGCTTTTCGCTCGGTTCGATGGTCGGTTCGTCGAGGAGTGCGGCATCGGCAAGCACGATCTCGCGGATATGGATCTCGCCGGAGAGGAGCTTCATTGCGTCCCAGCGCAAGGCGAAACGCTCCGCACGGGCCCAGACCTCGCCGTCCTTCCTCAGCTCGAGGTCGCGGATGACGATCTGATTGGGCAGGCGGCCTGCGAGAGGAGCATAGGAGACCTCCGAGCCAAGCCGGTCTGCGACGAGGTCTTCGATGATCGGGCGCGAAAACCGGTCAGCCAGCGAGATGCCGAGCGCTGTCTGCGTCAACGGGATGAGCGACAGGAGCACGAGGCCGATCAGGACCAGAAGTCCGATGCCAATATAGGTCAGGACACGGCGCAACATCAGAAGGGCTGCCCCAGACCGATATAGATCTCGAAAGCGCTATCCTCGAAAACCACATCAGGATCGGTGTTTTCATCGCGGATCGTGTCAGCGATGGTGAAGCGGCGGCGATTGACAGGCACTGCGACATCGACCCGGACCGGACCGATGGCCGTGTGGTAACGGACGCCGACCCCCGCGCCGACGAGGACCTGGTCGAAGGAAGGCGTGTTGTCTTCGAAAGCGCCGCCGATATCGCTGAAGACCGCGAGTTCAATGGCTTCGGTGACGTGCTGGCGCAGTTCGATGTTGAACTCGCCGAGGGAGGCGCCGCCCAGGATTTCGCCGGTCAGGCGATCGATGGGACTGGCTTCCTGGAAAGCGAAGCCGCGCAGGGAGCCGCCGCCGCCTGCATAGAAACGCTCGGTTGCTGGAATGGATCCGCGGCCTGCCCCGTAGATCGCGCCAATTTTCATGCGGCCTGCCAGCGTGCCGCCGTCGCGTCGGCCCCAGAAGACGCGGTCGGTATAGCTGAGCGTGATGCGCTGGAAATCGACCGTGCCGAAGAAGGGCGTGACGACGAGGCCGGCAGCCCAGCCGTCCTGCGGGTCGAGCGGTTCCTTCTGGCTGTTCCAGAGGACGGACATGGGTACGCTGACGGCCTGGAAGGTCCGCTGCCTGCCCCGCCGGGTCCCGCCACGGCCTTCGCAGGTTTGCTCTTCGCCAACATCGATCGGCACGCCGCTCGGCAGGATGCAGTCCTTCTCCGTGATGTCGGAGTATTGCAAGCGCACGCCGCCTTCAGTGGTCAGGTTGCGGTCCATCCAGAGCTTGGCGAGCGCACCACCGACTTCGACCGTCTGGGCGTTGAAGGCATCGGTGTCCTCGTTCCTGAGGACCGTGGCGAACGTGTAATAACCAGGCAGGCGCGGCCGCCGTTTGCGGAAGCTCAGGGAGCCCTCCTGCACCGGCGCCGATGCGATGATCTCGGCACGGAGGGTCTCGCCGCGCCTCAGGAGATTGCGGTTCTCCCAGAAAGCATTGGCCCCCGGACCGACGTCTGTCGCGTAAGACACACCACCGCCGAGCGTGCGGTGCGGTCGCTCGCGCAGGCGGACGAGGATGTCCGTCGTGCCGTCCTCTGCGGGCAGCTGCGGCTGCACATCGACCTCGTTGAACAAGGACGTTTCAATGAGCCGCTCGCGGAACGTGTCGAGTTCGGAACGCTGGGCCGTCTCGCCTGTCTCGAAGGTCCTGAACTGGCGGATAAAGTCGGGGTCGGTGCGCTCGAGGCCCTCGACCCTGATCTCGCCATAGCTCGCCTTCGGCCCTGTGCGGACGCGAAAGCGCGCAACGCCGGTGCCTTCACTGAAGTCAGAAAGGACCTCGCGGTGGCGGATCTCCGCGCCGAGAAAGCCCGCATCCCAGTAATGGTCGAGAAGCCGGGCTTCGATCTCCTGAAGGGCTTCGCCTGTGGGCGAGCCGTCGGGTGAAATACCTGCCTCTTCCAGCGTCTCGATCCGTTCTGCTGGCTGTTCATCGAGATAGTCGATCTCATAGCCGGTGATCCGGAAGCGCTTTCCGGGTTCGATGCGGAAAGTGACGTTCACGACCGAGCCTTCGCGATCGACGGTCGGCTCGACGAGGGCTGCGTAGTAGCCCTTGCTCTGGAGTGCGGCGCGCAGGGCCTCGGCATCGGCGTTCGCCGCCCTGCGGATCGGCGCGAGGGCGCTGAAGCTTTCAGGCTTGCGGGCGAGGGAGGACAGGGGGCGAAGCTCCTTCTGAAGTGCTTTCTCGAGGCCCTCGATGGTGACCTTCACCTCGAGCCCCTGCGCGGACGCCGCGCCGGGAAGGGCGCTCGCCAGCACAAAAACGAGCGCGAGAAGGGTGAGGCGGTATAAAATCATGGAACTCTGCCCAAAACGCCGCTTCAAACGGGATCGTTCCCAGGCGTATCGATTATTAAGGTCACCGCAATGCATCAAATCCCGACTGATATCGCTGAGAGATTGAAGAAGCGTGCTGACGCAGTCGAACTTGCGCTGACAAAAGCGTTAGCTCCTCACAGCGATGAAGCGGCGATCGCGCGCTTGCAAGAGGCGATGGCATATGCGCTTACCGAAGGTGGAAAGCGCATGCGGCCGTTCCTGTTATTGGAGACGGCCGCGCTTTACGGGGCGGATGAGAAGGCAATGCCTGCCGCCGTCGCGCTGGAGATGATCCACGCCTACAGCTTGGTCCATGACGACCTGCCGGCAATGGACGATGCCGATTTGCGGCGGGGGAAGCCATCGGTCCACAAGGCTTATGACGAAGCCATCGCGATCCTTGTGGGCGACGCGCTGCTGACCGAAGCATTCGTGGTGCTGACGAGCTACGAGGCCGCCCTTGCGGCGCCGTTGTGCCGCGAACTGGCGCTCGCCTCGGGAATGCTGGGCATGGTCGGCGGGCAGATGATGGACCTCTACCCCGAAGGGAATGACGAAGCCCATATCATCGCGCTGCAGGCGCGGAAGACCGGCGCCCTGATCGAGGCCGCGGTGACCATGGGCTGTCTCGTCGGCGGCGCGCCCGAGGCCGATACCAAAGCATTGCGGCGCTACGCACGCCAGCTTGGTCTCGCCTTCCAGGTCGCCGACGACCTTCTCGACGTGACGATGACAGCGGAGGATATCGGCAAGCCTGCGGGAAGGGACGAGGACCAGGGAAAGGCGACCTTTGTCAGCCTGTATGGAGAAGACGGCACCCGCGCCAAGCTCGCCCAGATCAATGACGAGGCGCGCGCCGCGCTGGCGGATGTCAGCAAGGATACCCAAGTGCTCGCCGATCTGCTGGAATGGCAGGCAAGCCGGACGAATTGAGGGAGAGGCCGTGAGAAAATTGGTGACCGTCGTGGCGGCGCTGGCTGTCCTCGCAGGGTGTTCTTCGATGCAACCGGCCTGCGGCTGCATCGAGCCCGAAGAAGCGTGGCCACCGGTCGAGGAACCGGAAGAGGCCTAGGTCGAAGGCAGCGCCGCGCGCTTGGAGACTTCGCGGAGCATGAAGCTCGACTCAATGGTGGCCACATTCTCGGTACGCAGGAGGCTGTCCGACAGGAAGGCTTCGTAACTGCCCAGCGTCGGCAGCACGGCCTTGAGGTAATAGTCGAACTTGCCGGTCACGAGCAGGCATTCCATGATCTCGGGCTTGGACTTCACCGTTTCCTCGAAGATCCGGAGGCTCTCCTCGTCCTCTTTCTCGAGCTTGACGAGGATGATGACGGTCACCGGCAGGCCCACCGCCTCGCGGTTCACCTCGGTTCGGTAGCCCTTGATAATGCCCTCCGTCTCCAGCCTGCGCAGGCGGCGCAGGCACGGCGTGGGGGACAGTCCCACCTTTTCCGCTAGCTCTGCGTTGGTAATGCGCGCATTGTGCTGCAGATGATGGAGGATATTGCGGTCGATCTGGTCGAGCTTCATGCCGATGCCTTTGCCGCGATATTCTGCTGTTTCGCAAGTCCGAAAGTGGAGTACGCGCAGGCAAGATGAGCTTGTCGACGGTCAACTGTGCAGAAAAAGCGGGACCGCGTAGGAGGAAAGCCTATGCGGCGCTGGATCTTGGCACGAATAACTGCCGGTTGATGATCGCTTTTCCGCGCCGGTCGGGATTCATCGTCGTCGACAGCTTCTCGCGCATCGTCCGCCTGGGCGAAGGGATCGCTTCGACAGGCCGCATTTCACAAGCTGCTGAGGAGCGCGCTCTCGATGCGCTGAAAATGTGCGCGGAGATCATCGCAAGGTGGGAAGTGACCGCCTTGCGCGCCGTCACCACCGAAGCCTGCCGCAGCGCAGCCAATGGCGACGCCTTTGTCGAGCGGGTGCGCCGAGAGACAGGGCTGAAGCTCGAGGTGATCGGGCCGGAGCAGGAGGCGTTGCTGGCGCTTTCGGGCTGCGCGAGCCTGATAGACCACGGCGCGAAACGGGTCGTGCTGTTCGACATCGGCGGCGGATCGACCGAGGTGTGCTTTCTCGACGTGCAGCAGACGCGACCGAAGCCCTCGTTCTCGCTGGAGGAGATCATCTCCATGCCCTTCGGCGTTGTCCGCCTGAGCGAGGGCCTGGCCGAGGGCGGCTTTGCGGGCGAGCATTTCAAGGGAATCAGAAAGCGGGTCAGGGATGGCGTGCTCGAAGGGATGCCGGAAGGCTTCGAGATCGATCCGTGCCGCGACCACATCATCGGGACCTCCGGCACAGCCACCAGCCTTGCCGCCATGCATAAGGGGCTTCAACGCTACCGGCGGCGGGAGGTCGATGGGAGCTGGCTGACCACGACGGACATCACCGGGCTCGCCGACAGGCTCGAAGGTCTCGGTTATCTCGGAAGGGCTGCCCAGCCCTGCATCGGTGCGGGCAGGGCGGACCTCATCATGCCGGGCGTGGCCATCCTGCAGGGTATCCTGGATGCCACCGGGTTCGAGCGGGTCCGCGTCGCGGATCGCGGCTTGCGCGAGGGGTTGATCACGGAGCTGATGGCGGACAAAGGCTCCCGCCCCGGTGGCCGGCAGGCCGTGCAAGCTGCGGAGTAGCTCCTGTGCCAAAGAAAAAAGGACATGGCGGAAAGCCCAACGCGCTTGGCGGCGAGGACACGACGAGGCGGGTGAAGCCTGAGAAGAAGAAAGTCGCCGACCGCGAGCTGACGGTGAAGGTGAAAACAGCTCGCGGGCGCAAGCTCGGCTCGAAGCTCTGGCTCGAGCGCCAACTCAACGATCCCTTCGTCGCACGGGCGAAGAAAGAGGGCTACAAGAGCCGCGCAGCCTACAAGATCATGGAACTCGACGACAAATTCGGTCTCTTCAAGAAGGGAGGCCGCGTCGTTGACCTCGGCGCCGCGCCGGGAGGCTGGTGCCAGGTCGCCGTCGCCCGGACAGGCGGCACGGGAAAGGTCGTCGGCATTGACTACCTCGAAATGGAAGATGTCCCCGGCGCAGAACTCCTGCAGATGGACTTCCAGGACGAAGAGGCGCCGGTCGAATTGAAGAAAATGCTGGGCGGGCAGGCAGATGTGGTGATGTCCGACATGGCCGCCCCGACCACAGGCCACCGGGCGACCGACCACTTGCGCATCATCTCCCTCGCCGATGAAGCGCTGGCGTTTGCGGAGGAAGTGCTCGCGCCGGGCGGGGCTTTCGTCGCCAAGGTCCTGCAGGGCGGTTCCGAAAAGGAATTGCTGGACCGGCTGAAGAAGAATTTCAGCAAGGTCCACCACGCAAAGCCCGAATCGAGCCGGTCTGACTCGGCCGAGATGTATGTCGTGGGAACAGGCTTCAGGGGCACGCGCTGACGGGCGGCCGGCACCAGTCTTTCAGAACGGAAAGGCTGGGCGGGAGGAGGTTTGCAAGCGTTCGAGTCGCTGCTATGCGCCCGCATGGAAATACGCGACGCCCTTACATTTGACGATGTCCTGCTCGAGCCCGGTGCCTCCGAGGTTCTCCCGGCCGAGGTCAGCGTCAGGACCCGCCTCACCCGGTCGATCCACCTGAACATCCCGATCCTGTCCGCGGCCATGGACACCGTGACCGAAGCGCCCATGGCTATAGGCATGGCGCAGCTCGGCGGCATCGGCGTGCTGCACAGGAACCTCACGGTCGAAGAGCAGGCCGAGCAGGTCCGCCAAGTGAAGCGCTATGAAAGCGGCATGGTGGTGAACCCGCTGACACTCACCCCGGAAGACACGCTCGGCTATGCGCGCGACGTGATGGCGAGCAGGAAGATCTCCGGGTTCCCGGTGGTCGAGGACCGTGACGAGGCGGGGATCGGCAGGCTGGTTGGCGTGCTGACCAACCGGGACATGCGATTCGCCAAGGACCCGCACCAAAAGATCGCCGAACTGATGACCTCCGAGAACCTCGCGACGGTGAAAGCTGGCGCCGATATGGAGAGCGTTCGGGACCTGATCCACGAGCGGCGGATCGAGCGCGTGATCGTGGTGGATGACGACAATCGCTGCGTGGGTCTCATCACCGTGAAGGACATGGAGAATGCGGAGCGGCATCCGAATGCGGTGAAAGATGCCGAAGGCCGCCTGCGCGTCGCTGCCGCCTCCACCGTCGGTGACAATGGGTATGAACGCGCGGCTGCGCTGATCGACGCTGGTGTCGATGTCCTCGTCATCGACACCGCCCATGGCCACTCTTCCAAAGTTGCCGAAGCGGTCGAGCGCGTGAAGCGCGAATGGCCGGATGCGCAGGTCGTGGCGGGCAATGTTGCGACCTATGATGCGACCCGTGCACTGATCGATGCAGGTGCCGATGCCGTGAAAGTGGGCATCGGTCCAGGCTCGATCTGCACCACACGGATCGTGGCCGGCGTTGGTGTCCCTCAGCTTACGGCTGTTTCCGATGCGGCCCGCGCGGCAAAGGACAGCGGCGTTCCGATTATTGCAGATGGCGGAATCAAATATTCCGGGGACATGGCGAAGGCTCTGGCGGCAGGAGCTTCGGCCTGCATGGTTGGCTCGCTTCTGGCGGGCACGGAGGAAGCGCCGGGCGAAGTCTTCCTGTTCCAGGGGCGGAGCTACAAGAGCTATCGCGGCATGGGCTCGATCACGGCCATGGCGCGGGGGTCTGCTGACCGCTATTTCCAGAGCGATGTCGGCGACTCGATGAAGTTGGTGCCTGAGGGTATCGAGGGCCGCGTGCCCTACAAAGGCCCGATCGGTGCGATCCTGCACCAGATGGTCGGCGGAATCCGAGCCTCCATGGGTTATGTCGGTGCGCCGACAATCGATGAGATGCAGAAGCGGGCAAAATTCGTGAGGATCACGGGCGCAGGGCTTCGCGAGAGCCATGTGCACGACGTGAGCATCACGCGCGAAGCGCCGAACTATCCAACCCCGACTTGATCGTTGGTTTCGGTCAGCATGCTGATCGCGCTCAATAAGCCCATGAATGTCCTGAGCCAGTTCACCGATGAGGGGAAGTGGCCGGGGCTGTCGGGGTTGATTGACGTGCCGGGTGTCTATGCGGCGGGACGGCTGGATCGGGATTCCGAGGGGCTGTTGCTACTGACCGACGACGGGAAGCTACAGGCCCGGATTGCTTCGCCCAAGTTCAAGCTGCCCAAGACCTATCTCGTGCAGGTCGAAGGCGAGGCGTCCGATGAGCAGATTGAAGCCCTGCGGAAGGGCGTGCAGCTCAAGGACGGCATGACCCGGCCGGCGAAGGTCCGGTCGATCGATCACCCTGATCTCTGGCCGCGCAATCCGCCAATCCGCTTCCGCAAGAACAAGCCGACGAGCTGGCTCGAGCTGACGATCACCGAAGGACGGAATCGGCAGGTGCGGCGGATGACGGCACATGTGGGACTTCCGACCCTGCGGCTGGTGCGTTGGTCTATTGGTGGCTGGTCAGTCGAAGGGCTGGCGCCGGGAGAATGGCGGGAACTGCATCAATAGCTTGATGCTGCGCGGCACAATATTAGCATAGAGGTCACCAGCAGGAGGCCTCGCCATGCGTGCGTTGTCGAACATTCTGGTCTTTATTGGGACTGTGGGGCTGATGTTTCTTGTCAGCCACAACTTCTACCAGCTCCTCGCCGAGAGCGAAGGCGCTGCATCGTTCCTGAGCGAAGCGTGGTGGTCACAAAATGGCTTGTTCTATGCCAGCTTCGCCGTGCTGCTGCTTGTCGGCATTATCGGTGTCCTGCGACCACGCAGGGGCTGAACCACTTCGTCTCGCCAGCCATTCGCGTTCCACCCAGCGAATGGAGGCTCCCCCATGGGCGACCGACAGAGGATCGTCGTCACCGGAGACCGAAGAGGCGGATGCAGCCGTCAGCTGGCTCTTGTCTGAAGAGAGCGACTACGTCACAGGCACGACGTTGATCGTGGATGGTGGGATGTCCCTCTATCCGGGCTTTATTGGGAATGGCTGACCTTGCGTGATCCTGGCCGCGTTGCGGCGTCCATCGATATCCTCGAGCGGTACCGGCAAAGGCCGTCGCCACTTTCCGTGCTGGTGCAGGACTGGGCACGCAACGCCCGCTATGCCGGGTCGAAGGACCGGGCTTTTGTGCGGGGGCTGTGTCTCGATGTGTTGCGGCGTTGGCGGAGCTTCGGCGGGGAGGATAGCCCGCGGATCGCAACGCTCCTGACGCTGAAGAACCTTTGGGGTTGGGATGAAGCGCGCATCGAGGAGGCTTTTTCAGGAGAGCATGGCCACGGGGCTCTGAGCGACGATGAGCGGGATGCTCGGCCGTTGGATGCACTCGACGTGCCGGAGTTCCTCGAGCATGACCTTCCGAATGCGGAGCAATTCGCAGCATCGCTAGGGACACGTGCCCCTGTCGACCTTCGCGTCAATACGCTGAAGGCAAATCGGGAGAAGGCGTTAAAAGCGCTTGCGAGCCTGGGGGCGCTCGAGGCGCCGCTATCACCGGTCGGTCTCCGCATCCCTCCGTCGCCAGCCGCCGAAAAGGGGCCGGGGGTCACGGTGATCCCCGCCTATGGCAAGGGCTGGGTCGAGGTGCAGGACGAGGGGAGCCAGCTCACTGTCCTCACCTGCGGTGATCTCCACGGGCAGCAGGTGCTGGACTTCTGCGCCGGGGGAGGGGGGAAGACCCTCGCGCTCTCCGGGGTGATGGAGAATTCAGGCCAGGTCTTCGCCTATGATGCCGATGCGAGCCGCCTCGCGCCGATCCACGACCGGCTGCGCAGGGCAGGCGCGCGGAACGTGCAGGTCATCGCGCCGCAGGAGCCTGAGCGGCTTGAGGCGCTGAAGGGCAAGCTCGATCTCGTCTTCGTCGATGCCCCCTGTTCCGGCGCAGGGACTTGGCGGCGGCATCCTGACGCCAAATGGCGGCTGACGCCCGAACACCTGGCGCAGAGGCAGGCGGAGCAGGATCAGGTTCTCCGGCAGGCGGCGGAATTCGTGAAGCCCGGCGGGACGCTGGTGTTTGTCACCTGCTCTTTCCTGAATAGCGAAAATGATGAACGTGTCGCCGAATTCATCAATACATACAGCGACTTCTTGATCGAACATCCGCTCGCTGCGGCTTCTGAGGAGCTCAAGGAGCGGCTTCAACCCTTTGTCAGCGAGGATGCGCTAAGGCTAAGCCCATGGGCGTCGGACACCGACGGCTTCACACTGATGCGACTGAAACGGCAAGACGGCTGAAAAACAGGGGTTGGAAGCGCCGCGAACTGTCGCTAAGTAGAAGAAACGGCGAAGGACCAAGGTCCCCCGGATCTCTGCAAGACAAAGAGGTTGTTTGGGCTCCATGCCCCGGGTGGATTTTGCGGATCGTTGATCTGCAGTCCCTCGTGTGTTGCCGCTTCGCGGCTAATGACCCGGCTAGGAGAGCCCGTTTCGTCGCCTCATGAGGGGCGCGACGAACCACACACAGCAACAGGACAAAGACCATACGCTGATGGCGCAATACTCGAAACGCGGGCGGAACTCGAACCGCCGCCGCCAGGGGGGTAACAACAACCCCAACCGGTCCATGGACAGCCAGGGGCCGGAGGTGAAGATCCGCGGCACTGCTGCCCAGATTTACGACAAATACCAGGCGTTAGCGCGTGACGCGTTCTCGTCAGGCGACCGCATCCGTGGCGAAAGCCTGATGCAACATGCCGAGCACTACTATCGGCTGATGAAGTCCATGCAGCCCGAGAAGAAGGAAGACAAAAAACAGGACGACCAGGAGAACGCGGAGCAGCACTCCAGCGAAGCCCAGGTCGACGCGAAGACCGAGGGCTCCGAAGAGAAGAAGCCTGACGATTCCCCTGCAAAAGAGAACGCGGAAGCTTCGGGGGATGATTCGGACGACGGGAAGCCTCGCCGCCGCCGCCGCCGTCGCCGCAGTTCCGACGAGAACGACGCGCAGGCCGATGGCTCTTCGCCGGAGGAGCAGAAGAAACCAGCTCTCCAGCTTGAAGAAGCGCCTGCTGAGTAATTACGGTGCTCCCAACAAAGGGAGCATCCCATGGCAGATTTCAAGAACACGCTTTTCGACCTGAGCGGCAAGTCCGCAATCGTCACTGGCGCGAGCCGAGGCATTGGCGAAGCGATTGCCCGCAGGCTGGCGCAGCATGGCGCCAACGTCACCGTTTCCTCGCGCAAGCTCGACGCTTGCCAGACTGTGGCCAACGATATCAACGACGCCGAAGGACGGGATGCTGCCTTTGCAGTGGCCTGCAATATTTCCCATACGGAGGAGCTGGAAAAGCTTGTCTCCGCGCATGAGGACCGCTTCGGCAAGGCGGATATCCTGGTCTGCAACGCAGCCGTGAACCCGGCCTATGGTCCGTCCAAGGACATCACGGACGAGCAGATCGACAAGATCTTCAACTGCAATATCAAGGCAAATCACAAGCTCAGCCACCTTGTCCTGCCCGGCATGGAGGAGAAGGGCGGCGGAGCGATCGTCATCATCTCGTCGATCTCGGCTTTTGTCGGTAACAAGGGCATCGGTTTTTACGGGGTGTCCAAGGCCGCGGACCTGCAGGTTGCGCGCAACCTCGCCGTCGAGTTCGGGCCTGCCAATGTGCGGATCAACTGTATCTGCCCCGGCATCGTGAAGACCCATTTCGCCGAAGCACTCTGGAAGGATCCCAAGGTCGAGAAGATGGTCACGCAATCGATCCCCATGCGGAGGTTCGGCATGCCTGACGATATCGCGGGCGCGGCCGTATTCCTGGCTTCAGATGCGGGCGCGTGGATGAACGGCCAGCACATCACGATCGACGGGGGCACCTTGATCGGTATGGGCGGAATGTAGCGCTATCGAAGCTCCACGATGTCCTCGCCAGCCACCATGGCGAGATCCATGGTTCGGTGCTCCTGTGTTCTCGGTGACGAGAACGGCGGGAGCAGCCGAGTGGTGCAGGTGTCAGGCGGTCGCGATCCCGATAGCGAGGTAGCCCAGGGTCGCCGCGGCCGCTGCGAGGAGTGCGTAGGGCAGCTGCGTCCTGACATGCTCGATATGGTCGCAGCCCGCTGCGAGGCTGGCGATCAGCGTGGTGTCGGAGATCGGCGAGGCATGGTCGCCGAACACCCCGCCGCCAAGCACTGCCGCGAGCATGACGCTCGGCGGGATGCCTGTTTCGAGGGCGATCGGCATCGCCACAGGGATAAGGATGCCGTAAGTGCCCCAGCTCGTGCCGACGGCGAAACTTGTTCCCGCCGCAGCGAGAAAGATGAGGGCAGGGAAGGCGAACGGCGCAGGGAATGCGGTGGCGAGGCTGGCAATCAGTTCTCCCGTGCCGAGGGCGCGGAGGCTGTCGCCGAGCGCGAGGGCGAGAAGGATGACAGTCGTTGCGGGCAAGAGCTCGCCAACGCCTGAGAAAGTGACCTCGGTGAGCTCCCCCTTTCTGAAGCTTCTGGCCATCGCCAGCATGGTGAGAAGAACGGTCATCGCCAGGGAAACGGCGAGAAGGACCGATTTCGCGCCATCGCCTTCCAGGATATCGCCATTGCCCGTCCACATCATGAAGCCGAGGGTGCCGAAGACGAGGATCCCCGCCGGAACCAGCGTATAGGCGGCGCGGGTTGGCTCCTCCGTGGCGACTTCCTCGGCGCCGCGGGACGCGGCTCTTGCCATCGGGCCAAACACCTTGCCCGTCCATGCGGTGAAGAGGACCAGCGCGACGGTTCCGAGGGCGTAGAAATTGAGCGGGATTGAACCGGCCACAACGCTGACGGCGTCGTCACCCACATAGGGGCCGACCAGCCCGAGGGCATAGGCACCCCAGCCATTGAAAAGGATCAGCACGCTGATCGGTGAGCAGGTGCTGTCGATGATATAGGCGAGGCGCTCTCGGCTGAGGTTGAGACGGTCGAACAGCGGCCGGCCGAGGATACCTGCCGTCAGCAGGCTGATGTTTGTTTCGATGAAGAGAAGGATGCCAGCAGTGGCGGTGGCGAGGGATGCCTTGCGCGGCGTGGCGACGGCTCCTGAATCGATAAGGTGCTTCACCGTTGCGGCGATGCCCCCGGATCTGCGCATCAGCGCTAGAAGGCCGCCGACGAGAAGGCAGAACAGGATGATCTGTGCGTCACCGGGAGAGAGAAAGACCTCGACGATGCGCTCGATGGTCGCCGGGAAGGTCATCAGCGGGTTGCCGCCAAGAATCAGGAGCTCGCTCAACGCGAGGCCAAGCAGCAGCGAAAGGACGACGTTCCGCGTCCAGAAGGCAAGGGCGAGCGCCAGGACCGGCGGTAACAGCGACAGAAACTCCATCGACCGTGTGTGCCGCAAGCCTCGATTCGGTGCAATTCACCCGCTGCTTCAGGCTTCCGCTTCGCTGTACGCTCTCTTGATGGCGTTCACGAGGGCCTGCTGGGAGACCGGTTTCTTGAGGACGATGTCCTTGTCATCGATGAAATCGACCTGGTCCGCATCATAGGCGGTGAGGAACACGTAAGGGATCGAGCGCTCCCGCAGGATCTCCGCGACGGGCTTGGATGTCTTGCCATTGCCGAGGTTCACATCGAGGCAGGCGACATCGAAGGTCTTGTTGGCAGCTTTCTTCTCAGCGTCGGACAGGTGGACGCTCGGACCGACGACTTCGAACCCAAGGTCCTCAAGGGTATCACTCATCTCGAATGCGATGGTGACCTCGTCCTCGACGATGAAAATGCGCTGTGGCGAAGCTGTCGTCATGTCTCCTCACTTAGAGCTTCGAGTGGCATATCCAAGGTCCACGCGAATCCCTGATCGGTATAATCGGTTTCGACCTCGCCCGCGGTGCGTGCCGCTATGGCCCGGCCGATAATGAAACTTCCAAATCCGCGTCTCTCAGGACGAACAGCGGGCGGCCCACCTCGTTCGTGCCACATCAAGCGGAGGTGTTTTTCGTTATTGTCGCGCTCCTCGACCTGCCAACTCAGTTCGATATGCCCATCCGGAACTGACAAGGCACCGTGCTTGGTGGCGTTGGTCGCCAGTTCGTAAAACGCCATCGATAGCGAGAGCGCCTGCTCGGAAGGCAGTTCGCAGTCAGGACCCTCGATCGTGATCCGGTCGCCGCAGATATCGGGAAGAATCTCTTCGGCAACGGAGCGGACGGGCGCGAAGTTCCACTTGCTTCCGACAAGCTTGCTGTGGGCTCGCGCATAGGCGTTCAGACGGTCGTCGATCGTCTGGCGGAGACCATCGGGAAGGTCCTGACCCCGCAGGGACTGGCTCACGATCGACTTCACGACGGCGAAGGCATTCTTGACCCGGTGGTTGAGCTCCTTGATGAGAATTTGCTGATCTTCCTGCAGTTTGTATTCTTCATCGACGTCGACCAAGGCGACAGCGGCGCCAACGACCCGGTCGTCCGCGTCCCTGAGGGCATGGCCGATGATCCGCATCCAGAACATCGATCCGTCGCCGCGCCGGTAGTGGACCGTCAGCTCGGGGTCTTCCTCCCCCGCAAGAGCGCGCGCGAGTGGATATTCGTGGCTTTCGGTCTGCTTCCCGTCTGCATGGAACGAGACCCATTCCCCGTAGGACTCGTCGTCCTCCGAATAAAGAACAGGGTGCCCGACCATCTCCTCGACGCGGGAATTGCCGTGGTAGATGCGACCGTTCTCGTCGCTCAACACAACGCCGACCGGGACCATTTCAAGGACGGCTTCGAGTAACCGGAGCCTCTGGTCCCGTTTCGCCGCTGCCGACGCGTCGGCGGCGCGCAGCTCCATCAGCTCGGCGACCTGACGCCGGAGCTCGGCGTTCTCTTCTTCCAGGGATGTGAACTGGTGTGTGTCTGCCATGAAAAAGCCGCTCGGTCCTGCTCGCAATAATGCAAGGAACCGAACGGCGGAACCCTCGGTTCCGGGAACCGGGGACACTTCGTCAGGTTGTGAAGTTTATGCGTCCGCCTTGGCGCGCTTTTCGAGATTGGTCATGATCTCGGCAATCGCTTCGTCCAAGGATTTCTTGCGGACGGCAGCGACCTCGCGGCCAAAGCGCTCCCGCGCCTGCTCGAAGAGCTGGCGTTCGGAATAGCTCTGCTCCGGCTGGTCGGCGGGGCGGAAGAGGTCGCGAACGACTTCGCAGACGGCCTGCAGGTCGCCTGAGTTGATTTTCGCCTCATACTCCTGGGCGCGGCGCGACCACATGGTGCGCTTGATCCGCGGCTTGCCCTGGATGAGCTTCATCATCTCGTCGATCTTCTTCGCGGGGGCGAGGTTCCGCATGCCTGCGGCAGCAGCCTTCGCAACCGGAACGCGGAGCTTCATCTTTTCGTGCTCGAACTCGATCACGAAAAGCTCGATCTCCATGCCGGCGATTTCCTGCTTCTCGATCTCGGTGATGTAACCGACGCCGTGCGCGGGATAGATGATGTTCGTTTTGACCTTGAACTTCTGGTTCTTGTCGCGGTTGGCCTCGGCACGCTTGGCCACCTTGAGGGCCGGGCGCAGCGGAGCAGGTGCGATTTTCGGCTTTTCGCCTTCTGCTTCCGCTTTCTTCGGCTTGGCCTGAGCGGGAGACAGTTTAATCGATTTCAGAGCGTTAGCAGTGTTTGAGCTAGCCACGTTTGCCTTCTCTATTATGGCAATGGACTGTCAGAGCAGGACTTCGGCAGCCGCAGAACGAGCGGTGCGGAAAATCCTGATGAAAATCCTTGCGATCACCTGTTGACCGGGCATCGGAACGCGTGGTCCTCTCTCAGCGGGCAGTGGTGCGAAAGCACCCTGCTTCCGAAAGACTCGCCGTGGTCCTGATATGTTGCGGACCGAGGTCCCATGGAGCCCGCTGTCCTTTCGCCAGCGGCTCGAACTTCGCCTCGTGCCAAGTCACCATTTGGCTCATATAGCACAAAGTTCCAAGAGTTACCAGCCTGTCTGTCCCGGATCGGGATGAAGGTTGCGAGAGCGCGGGACCACTACTGGTCGCCCTCACCGGGATTCGGGCTGAAAAGGGTCTCGAGCTTGTTCTCGACATTGGCCATTTTGTCGGCGTCGGGGAGCGGTGGCTTGGCCACCGTGATATTCGGCCAGACTTCGGCGTATTTCGCGTTGATCTCGACCCACTTGCCGTCGGGGTCCTCGGTATCCGGCTTGATCGCGTCGACCGGGCATTCAGGTTCGCAGACGCCGCAATCGATGCATTCCTCCGGCTTGATCACCAGGAAATTCTCGCCCTCGTAGAAACAGTCCACGGGGCAGACTTCGACGCAGTCTGTATATTTGCAGGCGATGCAGGCATCGGTGACGACGTAGGTCACGGGCACTCTCTCCGGTCTGAGCGAGAAGGGTATGATGACGTTGCGCTTGCGAAGCAACCCGGTGTGGTTGCCTTCGCCGATAGAAATCAGCAATGCGTCGCAGCGCGCATCCGCGTCAAATCGGTTATTCGAACGGCTATGTCAGCAGAACTCACACCCGAGAAGAAACGGCTCCTCTACCGGGCCAGCTACCGCGGCTTCAAGGAGGCGGACATCGTGATCGGCCGCTTCGCCAAGAAGCATCTCGCCGAGATGACCGATGAGGAGACCGAGGAATTCCGGCTCCTGCTCGAAGTCCCGGACCAGCAACTTTACGGCTGGATCATCGGCCGGGAAGAGGCCCCGGCGAACTATCAGGGACCGGTCCTGAAGAAGCTTCAGGCTTTCGACGTGGCGGCGACGATCCCCCGCTGATCCGCGGTTCGTCACGCGGCAGTGGATAGCCAGCGTCGATGCCGACGAAGACATCGATGAGCTTTTCGCAAATCCGCGCGAGACATACCTGCTGCTCTTCCCAAGCTCCGCGAAACGCTTGGCAGCTGCACACCACTCCGTCGGTTACCGGTTGCCCGTCAGCGCTGCGCAGCCTATCCGCTAGGTTTAGCTTCGAGGTTATGTGGGCATGGCGGACGCGACGCTTTCCATCATCATTCCCTGTTTCAACGAAGGCCAGACGATCGGCCCGGTGATCGAGGAAGTGATCGCGAAGACCGAAGCGGTCGGCTCGCACATCATCGTCGTCGATGACGGCTCCGACGATGGCACCGCGGAGGCTGCGCGCGCCGCGGGCAATGAACGCGTCCAGGTCATCAGCCATCCTGTCCGGGCCGGAAAATCCGCTGCGGTGCGCACCGGCGCCCTTGCAGCAAGGACGGTCTGGATCGGCACCATGGATGGCGACGGCCAGGACGACCCCAACGACCTCCTGCGCATGGCGGCGGAGATCGACCTCGCCTGCGTCGGCGATGTGGGCCTCGTGGGCGGGGTGCGGCAGAACAGGACCGACGGCGCAAACCGGAAATGGGCCTCGCGCCTTGCCAACGGGCTGCGCAAGGCGCTGCTCCATGATGACTGCCCGGATACGGCGTGCGGCCTCAAGGTGCTGCCGCGGGATCTCTATCTCGCCATGCCGTTCTTCGACGCGCTCCACCGCTACCTTCCGGCGTGGAACAAGCATTTCGGCTATGAAGCGCGCTATGTTCCGGTCACGAACCGTCCGCGTGCCGCGGGACAATCGAAATACTCGAATATCGGGCGTGCTGTCGCGGGCTTCTTCGACCTGATGGGC
Organism: Parvularcula lutaonensis; assembly: GCF_014651915.1. Lineage (GTDB taxonomy): Bacteria > Pseudomonadota > Alphaproteobacteria > Caulobacterales > Parvularculaceae > Parvularcula > Parvularcula lutaonensis. Next base: position 727,957 of record NZ_BMXU01000001.1, on the reverse strand, counting down.
GTCGTCTGGCTGATGCGCCGGACCCATACGCCGGGCAAGCATATGCTGCTTCGCCCCGAGGGGACGCGATGAGCCCGCTCGGCACGGCCTACCAGCCCGCGGGCAAGCTTGGCATTGGCCAGGCGCTGCTGATGCTGTGGCTTGTCGCGCTGGTCCTATATCCGGGCCAGTGGACGATGCCTGTCACGGACCGGGACGAGGCCCGTTACAGCCAGGCCGCGACGCAGATGATGGAGACCGGTGATTATATCGACATCCGGTTCCAGGAAGAGCCGCGCTATGTGAAGCCCGCCGGCATCTACTGGATGCAGGTGGTGGCGACCCAGCCCTTCGGCGGGCCGGAGGCGCCGATCGGGGCCTACCGGCTTCCAAGCTATCTCGGGGTAATCCTCACCTGCCTCTTCACCGCCATGATCGGTGCGCGGATGTTCGGCGGGGCGGCGGGGGCCATCGCCGGGGGCATTCTCGGCTTCACCATGCTGGCCGCAGCCGATGCACGGATGGCGAAGACCGACAGCATGCTGATGGCGGCCGGCACCCTGTCCCAGCTCGCGCTGTTTCATATCCTCGTGCAACCGAAGGGAGCTCCGCCAAAGGAATTCCGCGGCTGGCCACTGCTCTTCTGGTTCGCGAGCGGGCTCGCAGTCCTCATCAAGGGGCCGATCATCACGATCATGACGGTTCTGACGATCCTCTTCTATGTCGGGGTGACGCGGGACTGGCACGCTCTGAGGCGGCTTCGGCCGCTACGGGGCGTCGTGGTGTTCGCGGCCGTCGGCCTGACCTGGGTGGCGCTGATCTCGATCCAGACCAATGGGGAGTTCCTGCGCGAGTCCGTGGGCCATGCGCTTCTCGGAAAGGTGGCCGAGGGTGACGACGATCACGGCGGGTGGCTTCTCTACCACACGAGCCTGCTGCCGGTGCTTTTCTGGCCAGGAACGGCGCTGCTCGGACTGGGCCTGGCTGCAGCGTGGATGCGCCGGAAGGAACCCGCCATGGTCTTCCTCATCGGGTGGGCGTTCCCGTTTTTCATTCTCTACGAGATCGTTGGCACAAAGCTGCCGCACTACGTCCTGCCGGTCTACCCGGCCTTTGCGCTTCTCTGCGCGGTCGGCCTGCGGGACGCCGGAGAGATCCTGGAAGGCCGGCTCGGGAAGGCGCTGCACTGGCTGGCGCTGGCGCTGTTCGCGCTCGCGACGATCGCGCTCCCGGTGGCTGCCTATTTCGGGATCTCGGATCTCGGCGGGGAGTTCTTCACCCCGTGGGTGCTGGGGATGTGCGCAGCGGCGATCCTTGTGCTGATCGTGGGTCTTTGGACACTGAGGAAGCCGACCTTCAACGGTACTGCATGGACGGGGCTCGCAGCGGTGGTCTTTTACGCTCTCTTCGCTGGCGGAGCGGTCCCGCGATTTGACGAGATGTGGCCCTCCAACCGTGCTTGGCAGATCGCGACCCGGCTTGAGGGCTGCGAAGACATGCGCTTCGTCACCGCTGGCTACCGCGAGCCGTCGAATGTCTTCTACTTCGGCACCGACACGGTGCTTGCTGAGACCGGAGCGGAAGCGGCGCGTTTCCTGATCGACAACGGCCGCTGCGGCGTGGCCATCGTGGAAGAGCGCGAAATGGCTTCGTTCACGGCGGCCATGCAGGGACGACCCATCCGCGTCCTCGGGCAGGTGCGCGGGACGAATGTCTCGAAGGGCCGGGACATGACCCTGACCCTGATCGTGATGGGGACGAGCCCGCTCAGATTGGGCGAGGGCGAGCCGCGGCGGCTTTGAACCGGCATTCCGGGCTGGCAGCAGCGGGAAACCGGGCCCCGGATGACGGATAAGTTGGCAACCTGCCGCGTTGATCTCTTGCGCTCCGCACACTAGGTCCGACGTTCCCAGCGCGGCGCCAGAAGGCGGTCCGTGCTTTTTCGCATGGAGAACGGCGTGGCGCTGACATCGGTCAACCCGATCATCTCGAAGGACGAAGCCTACCGCCCCAAGGGTCATGTGACCGTCTACGGCGCGCCCGAAGGAGCCGATGCGCTCTGCATCGCCGAGGCTGCGCAGGCGGCGGGCGAGGTGACGACGATCATCACCCGCGACGCGGGGCGTTCGGCTGCGATGATCTCCGCCCTGAAGTTCTTTGCGCCAACGATCCCTATCCTGCGCTATCCGGCGTGGGACTGCCTTCCCTATGACCGGATGTCGCCGGGCTCCGATGTCGTGGCGGAGCGGCTCGCGACCCTCGCCACGCTGGCGCTGAGGAAGCCCGGCACACCGCTTGTCGTCGTCACGACCATAGCCGCTGCGACCCAGCGGACGCTGCCCAAGGCCGTCATCAAGCAGGCGAGCTTCCGTGCCAAGCCTGGTGCGACCGTCGAGATGGACGAGCTGATCGCTTACCTTGTCGGCAATGGCTATTCCCGAGCCTCGACCGTGCGCGAGCCGGGGGAGTTCGCGGTGCGCGGTGGCCTTCTCGATCTTTTCCCTCCGGGCACGAAAGAGCCTCTGCGGCTCGACTTTTTCGGGGATACGCTTGAATCAATTCGCGCCTTCGACGCTGCGAGCCAGATGACCACGCGGCAGCGCAAGGGCATCCACCTGACGGCTGCGTCGGAGGTCCTGCTCAACGATGAGACCATCAGCCGCTTTCGCAAGGGCTACCTCGAGCGGTTCGGCACGCCCGGCGACGACCCCGTCTATGAAGCGGTCAGCGAGGGTCGGCGGCAGGCCGGGATGGAGCACTGGCTGCCGCTCTACTACGAGAGCCTCGGCACGCTGTTCGACTATGTGGGCGATGGCCTGACATTTTTCGACCATCTGGGCGCGGAGGCGGTCGAAGAACGCTTCAACCAGGTCGAGGACTATTACAGTGCGCGTGCGGAGGACATGAAGGCCTCCGAGAAGGCGAGCCTCGACAGCGTGCCTTACCGCGCTCTCAAGCCGACGGCGCTCTACCTTGGCCGGGACGAGTGGACCCAGAGCCTCCAGAACGTAGCCCTGCGCCCGCTTTCGCCATTTTCCCCCGAGCCGAACAAGCGCGCCTTCGATTTCGGCGCCAAGAAAGCGCGGAGCTTCGCTGCCGAGCGGGCAGGGGGGCAGAACGTCTTCGACGCAGTCGCCGCCCATATCGACGAGAAGCGCAAGGACAAGACTGTCATCATTGCGGGGTGGACGGAGGGTTCAGCGGACCGCCTGAAGACAGTCATCGGCGACCATGATGTTTCGGGCCTTGCGAGCCTCAGGAGCTGGCAAGACGTGAAGCTTGGCTCGGGCACCGTACCCGTCGTGGTGTTGGGCCTCGAGAATGGCTTCGAGACGGACGAGATCTGCATCCTCGCCGAGCAGGATATTCTCGGCGACCGCCTCGTCCGCAAGCGGAAGACCAAGAAGGCTGACAACTTCCTGACCGAAGCCTCTTCGCTTTCGGTTGGCGACCTGATCGTCCATGTGAGCCACGGGGTCGGGCGATACCAAGGGCTCCAGACCCTTGAGGTCGGCGGTGCCCCCCATGACTGTCTCGAACTCGAATATGCCGGCGGGAAAATGTACCTGCCGGTCGAGAATATCGAACTGCTTTCGCGCTTCGGTTCGGACGATCCGAACCACCCGCTCGACAAGCTTGGCGGACAGGGCTGGTCGCTTCGCAAGGCGAAGATGCGTGAACGCATCAAGATGATGGCCGAGCAGCTGATCGCCATCGCCGCCAAGCGCGCCGCCAAGAAGGCGGAGGTGCTGACCCCGCCCGAGGGCGTCTACGACGAGTTCTGCGCGCGCTTTCCGTATGCGGAGACCGAAGACCAGCTCAACGCCATTGACGACGTGCTGTCCGACCTTGCCTCGGGCCGGCCCATGGACCGGCTAGTCTGCGGCGATGTCGGTTTTGGCAAGACCGAGGTCGCCATGCGCGCGGCCTTCGTCGCGGCGATGAACGGGCGGCAGGTGGCCCTCATCTGCCCGACGACGCTGCTGGCACGCCAGCATGCGCGTGCCTTCAAGGAGCGTTTTGCGGGCTTCCCGCTTAATGTGCGCCAGCTTTCCCGTTTTGTCTCCCAGAAGGAAGCAAGCCAGACGCGCGCGGGGCTCAAGGATGGCTCCGTGGACGTCGTGATCGGCACCCATGCTCTCCTGTCGAAGCAGGTGGGTTTCCGGGACCTCGGCCTTCTCATCATCGACGAGGAGCAGCATTTCGGCGTCAAGCACAAGGAGCGCCTGAAGGAGTATCGCGGCGATACTCACGTCCTGACGCTGACCGCAACGCCGATCCCGCGGACGCTCCAGCTCTCGATGTCGGGTATCCGCGACCTGTCGATCATTGCGACGCCGCCGGTCGACAGGCTGGCCGTCAGGACGACCATCGGGCCATTCGACAGCGTCGTGGCGCGGGAGACGCTCCTGCGCGAGCACTACCGGGGCGGCCAGAGCTTCTATGTTTGCCCGCGCGTCTCCGACCTGCGGGATGTCGAAGACTGGCTCGAGACGCATGTCCCGGAGGTGAAGTACCGCACCGCCCACGGACAGATGGCAGCGGGCGAGCTCGAGGATATCATGACGGCCTTCTATGAGGGCAAATTCGATGTCCTTCTCGCGACGACCATCGTGGAAAGCGGCATCGACGTGCCGACTGCGAATACGCTGATCGTTCACCGTGCGGACATGTTTGGTCTCGCGCAGCTCTACCAGATCCGCGGACGCGTGGGCCGATCGAAGCAGCGCGCCTATGCCTACATGACGACCAGTGCACGGAAGAAGCTGACCGAGGGCGCACAGAAACGGCTCAAGGTGCTGCAGTCCCTGGATACCCTGGGCGCAGGCTTCACCTTGGCGAGCCATGACCTCGATATACGCGGCGCTGGCAACCTTCTGGGTGAGGAGCAATCGGGCACTGTCAAGGAAGTCGGCGTCGAGCTCTACCAGCATATGCTGGAGGAGGCCGTGGCCGAGATGAAGGACGGTGAAGCCGCGTCCGAGCAGTGGTCGCCCTCGATCAATATCGGCACGGCGGTCCTCATCCCTGAGACCTATGTGATGGACCTCGATGTGCGGATGTCTCTCTATCGCAGGCTCTCCGACGCCAAGGAGGACCAGGAGATCGAAGCCTTTGCCGCGGAGCTCATCGACCGCTTCGGGCCCATGCCGCGGGAGGTGGAGCACCTGCTCGATATTGTCGGCATCAAGGCGCTTTGCCGTCGGGCCGAGGTGGCGAAGATCGATGCCGGGCCGAAGGGTGCTGTCATCACCTTCCGCGACCGCTTCCCGAACCCGGGCGGTCTCGTCCAGTACTTGTCCGAGACGCCCTACGACATGAAGCTGCGGCCGGACCAGAAGCTGGTCTTCAAGCAGAACTGGCCGGACGAGAAAGCCCGGCTCAAGGGCTGTCGCCGTGTGCTGAATGTCCTTGTGGAGATTGCCGAGGAGAAAGCCGCCGCGGCCTAGGCCAGGGCGAGGCTCGTTGGCTCCCGATCGAGGACCGAGACGAGACGCGCGACCGCCTCGGCCGGGCTCTCATCCGTGCTTTCCAGGAAGGCTGTCCTGGCCGAGATCAGCACCGGCTCCGGCTCCGTGCCGAATTTCAGGTCCTCGACCAGCGTCTTCAGCGTGCGCATGGTCCGGCCGGCGTGGAAGCGGTCGGCATAGGGCATGGCGACGATGAACAGGTCATCGCGGACGCGCATCGCAAAGTCGAGCGGCGACATCGCCATGGCCATGTAGACCCCCGCTTCGGACAGGTCATGCTCGGTCCCGTGCTCGTCCGGAGTCAGCCGGATGGCCCCGAAAGCCAGATCATCACCCTGTGCCAGGTGTTCGAGCGCGAGCCGCTCGAAGAGCACGCTGCCGTAGATCGGCGAGGCCTCGCCGTCATCGGACATGGACGAAGCCGCGAGAGCGCGGCTGACCGTGCGCTCGGCCACGAAACGGTTGCCAGCCGAACGGAGAAAAGCGAGCCCATGCTCGACTTCGTCCGGGGTCAGAAGAAGGTCGACCCCTGCGGAGATCCATGGCCCGGCATCCTCCGGAGACCATTCAGGAGCCATCACCGCAACCGGCAGGCCCTTGAGATCGCTCTGCCTGCGGATGAGTTTCAGGACAGGTAGCCGATGCTCCTTGCCGCCTGCAAGGTGGATAAGGAGGCCGCCGGCGTGCTGCGCCTCTAGCAGGCGGAGCGTCTGGCTGGAGGTGAGCGGAGCGATGAGGTCGCGCCGCGCTGTCGCCGTCAGGAGATGGAGAACTTCAGGATGCGGATCAGCCAGCAGCGCGATCGGCGTGTCGAGACCTTCGGGCTTCACGTTCGGGAAGCAGTGGCCTGACGAGGCAAGCGCGCGGTAACGCGTGCTGGCGGTCTGGGCCGCGATCCGGGACGCTGCGGCCTTGCGCAGGGCGCGAAAAATACCGCTCTCGCAACCCTCGGCGTTGCGGACGAGCATGACCCCGATAGGCGGCTCCGGTGGCAGGCGGTCATCGAGGCCAATGACCGCGACCAGCGGCTCGACGCCTGCGAGAGCCGAAGCGTCCGCAATCGCAGCCGAAAGATCGCTCACCCCGCGGAGGTCGGCGAGGGCGACCCGGCGTGTCCCGCCAGTGGGGACAGCGAAACCTTCTGTGATCAGTCGGTCGCGCCAGGCCTGCGCTGCGCCGAGGAGCCGGACGGTGACGCTCCCGCGGTGATCATGGTCGCTCATCATGTGCCCCGTTCCTCACTCTCGGACGACGCCGACTGTGTGAGCGATTCGATGCAGATATCGCCGCGTTCTCTATCCACAAACAGGCCGGAGAGCGCGCGCTCCTCATAACAGGGCAGGACCGACAGGAATTCCTGCGGCATCCCCCACGGCCCGATCTCCCGGTAGAGAAGTGCGGTGCGTGGGCCGACGAAGCGCCAGTGCCATGGCTCGTAGCTGTCCGCGCCTGGAAGGTAGGTGTTGCCCTGCGGGAAGCTGAGAATGAAGCCGTACTGCCACGCCTTCTTCTCGAAGCACGAATAGGCCCGGTCAGTGGCGCGCATGAAGCGGCGGTTGACGTCGATATCCGCGGCGAGGCCCAGCTGGTGCTCCGACGTGCCCGGATCGGCGACGGTGCCCTTGTCCTTGTTGATACGGTGAAGGACGCGCTGGGTCCGGTGGCTGCGGTAGGCCGAGCGCAGGGTCAGGCGTTCGCCCTCGCTGGAGCAGGCTTCGAGAAGCCCCGCGAGGCTCTCGGGCATCGACGTGCCGTCGATCTTCGCAAGGCGCATTTGCATCTCCTCCACCGTCGGTGACTTGGAGAGGGGGATGCCGAAATCCGCCGCGCGGACGAGATCCGGCGGGATATAATCGGCTTCCAGCGGGAAGCTGGCCGATACCGGTCGGTTGATGTCGAAGAGGCGGTCGCGGGAGCGGTTGGCGGCGTAGCGGCGGGCGCCGAAAGCATCGCGGAAGATCTGCCGCATGTGCCGGTTCAGCGCCTCGGCCTCGGTCAGGCGGCCCTGCTTCTCGTAAATGCCTGAAAGAAGACGGATATAGAGGCTGAGCTCGGGATTGTTCGAGCCCTTGGTCCGCTCCACCGCCTGGAAGACCTGTTCGTAGAGATCCTCGGCGTCGGACAGGCGATCGATGCGCTCGTAAACCGGTGCGAGGAGAAGGGCAGTCTGGATGGTGTCAGCGTGGTCCGGGCCGAGCTGGCTCTCGCGGATGGAATGGGCGGAGGAAAGGAGCCCGGCCGCTGCATAAGCGCCGTCGGCCTCCAAGGCATAGTAACCGCCCACGGTGGTCATCGCGTCCGCGATCTCGAGAGAATTCCCGGCCCGACTGTCGATGCGGCGGCCTGAACCATCGGCCGGAAGGACATCGGTGAAACCCGGTCGCATGGCGTCAACAAGGTCGAGGAAACGCTGCTCGCCCTCGCTCTCCCTGTCCTTGTGATTGGCGAGCGCGTCGCCCGAGCGCTCCAGGAAGCGCGCGGCGATGAGCGCAGGACGCGCGGCGTTGCCCTGGGCAAGGTCGAGTTCAGCAATCCGGCGGCGGATCTCGATGCGGCGGTCATCGGTCAGGCTGGCTGCCTGCGCCGAAGACAGCGCCGCAGCGTATTCCTCGATCGCGCGCATTGGCTTGCCGCCTCGGTAATGGGCGTCAGCAACTTCGAGTTGTCGGCTGTGGACATCCCGGGGCGCGGCGTCCGCCATCTCACGCCAAAGCCGAAGCGCGCGATCGCCGTGCACGACCGCACGACCGTCATATCCCGCAGCGGACAAGCTCTCGAAACGGCTCCAAGCAGCGTCAGGCTCGATCCGCGTCGAGGTGTTGAACAACACGACGTAGATCGCCGCGAGCGCAACAAAGCTGACCGCTAAGACGTGATGGCCTCGCACGCGCCAAAGTCTCCCAAGAACCGCCCCTGAATGGCGCGCAAGTGTCGCCGAAAACGAGCTTGCGCGCACCCTTTCTCGTCATCAACGTAAAAATAACCATGGCGCGGGGCAATCGGCACCCGCGCCCGAATCGATCAGAGACAGTTTCATGACTGACGGAAGCGAACTCCCGCTCACCGGCCGGCGACGGCTTTACCTCCTGCGCCATGGCCATGTGGATTATTTCGCGCCGGGCCTGGAGGATTTCACACAGGTTCCGCTGACCGAAGAGGGCCGCTCGCAAGCGGCGCTGGCAGGGAAGGCTCTGGCAGGGGTGCGGTTCGATGCTGCGTTCAATTCAGGGCTGCCCCGGACCGCCGAGACGCTCTCCATCGTGCTCGACCAGCAGGACTCCGCTCTCCAGCCGGTGTCGATCGAAGGCTTCGCGGAAATACGCGGCGGCAAAGTCAAGGTGGAGACGCCGGAGGAACTCTGCGCCCGGCTCGCCTTCAGCTTCGACGGCGCGGACGAGGAGGGCGCCAGCTTCCTTCCGGGCGGGGAACTCTTCGCGGACGCTGAGGCGCGAATCGTGGATGCGTATCAATCCCTTATCACCGACCACGCCTGGAAAACGGGGATTCTCGTCGCCCATGAGGGGGTGAACCGCATCCTTCTCGCTCACTTGACGGGGGGCGGGCTCGGCGCGCTTGGCCATTTCGAGCAGGACCTCTGCGGCATCAACGTGCTCGATTTCGATGTCGTTCCGAGTGGCGAAGGCGTTGAGGTCGAGCGGGTGATCCTCAAGGCTGTGAACCTGACCGTCCACGACCCAATCAAGGAACGCCTGCCGCGCACGAGCCTGGAACATCTCTTTGGGATCGACTTTGGTGGCGCCCGACCCCGTAAAGGCCTTTGAGTGGCATTTCTGCCTTTAATACAGTGATTTGAGCAGTTTGGTGTCTTCGATCCTAAGCTCGACCAACAGCTTTGAATAGAAGCGATTCAAAAACCTCAAGAGATCGTTTCAGCGCACCAACTAAGGGTTGATCTCGTTAGTCCAGTCAGAACTGCATCGGCAAATAAAAGCCAATCTTTATGCAGTTTTTGTTTAAGGAGGTCGAGATGGGTATCGAAACAGCAGGTGTTGCACCGTGGGCTCGGGCGCACGGCAAAGCCATGAGAGGGCTAGTCCTTCGGGACGCCGGTCCGGACAGGGCAAAGTTGCTGAAGAAAAAAGGCGCGGCTGCGGAAAAGATGGCCCGCAAGGCGAAGACCGAGATCGCGGAGCACTCGAAGCCGAAGAAAACAAAGCCTGCCAAGGCCTCCCGGACGCTTCTCTCAATCAGCCACGACAATCAGCTCGGGTTGATGCACTTCCGCCCGAGCCTCGCATCCGCGCGTTTCTTCACCGGCGGTTTCCCCAGTTTTCGTGACGCTCCAGTGCCTGCTCCGGACAAGGTAACGGATGGGCCGGATGAAGCTTCGCAACTGCAGGCGTCGAAACTCGACGCAGCACCTCCATCCGATGCGCCAAAGCTCGAGACATCACCCCAATCCGAAGCGCTGAAACCGGAGGCAGCGCCAAAGTCCGAGGCACCCAAGCTGGAAGCACAGCAAACCCGGGATAGAACAGGCCTCGAGAGCGAGCCGTCCGTGTCGTCAACCGAGGCGCGTGATGTTCGAGCCAATGAGAACGGCGATTCCGTCAAGGAATTACTGACGCGGATCGATGGTCTCACCAATGAACTCGCAGCCATGCGCGCAGAATTCGGGGCCCTGAGCAGCTTCCGGAACTCCTTTTTCATCAGGGGCACGGCTGCACTTTCCCTTTTTGAAGCTACCTATGGCGTCGGCGGCTTCAACAGCACTCTCGCGGCGCTCTACGCGGAGCAATACTACGCAAGGGCGGGGGACAACGGCTGAGCACCGTGGTTTGACTTGCCTCCAGGATCAGCTGTTCCATCCTGCACGGGTCACGGTGCAGGGAACTTGCTGGCATGGAGACGACGAGACCGCTGCGCGGGGAAGGGGACACGGCCCTCTTCCTTGCAGCGCCCCACCACGACGGGCGTCTCGTGCGCCCGCCCAGGTTTCGCGTGCGCCATTGGATGGCCGCGCTCCGCGCACTTCCCGACTTTGTGATTGTCGGCGCGATGAAGAGCGGCACGTCGAGCCTTTACAGCTATCTCATCAAACACCCGCAGATCATGCCGGCCTTCCGAAAGGAAACCCATTACTTCACGAGGGGAAAGCGAGCAGGGTACACGGAAAATTGGTACAGGGCGCATTTTCCGTTGAAAGTGGCGAAGGGGCGGCGGCTGACCGGTGAAGCGACCGCAGGCTACAGTTTCGAGCCCGGAGCCATCGAGGCGCTCAGCGAAACGGTCCCCGATGCGAAGATCATCATGCTGCTTCGCGATCCGGTGGAGAGAGCCATTTCGCATTACTTCCACGAACTTCGCGCCGGCCGCGAAACCCTGCCGATCGAAGAGGCCATGGCGATCGAGGATGACCGCCAGCTCGCGGCGTTGCGGGCGGGCGAAAGCGGACGCGAGACGATGATCCATGCGAGCTACAAGCGGCGGGGAATTTATCACGAACAGATCCGGCGGCTGTGGCGGCATTTCCCGAGGAACCAGGTCCTCGTGATGGGCAGCACGGATGTCTTCGAGGCGCCCGAGCGCGCCGTGGCCAGGGTCTGCGACTTCCTCGGCGTCAAGACGATGAACGAGCAGATCGACTACCGTATCGCCAATCGAGGAACGAATAGGAAGCCGGTGCCGCAGAGCGTGCGCGACGAGCTCAGCGCGTTCTTCGAGCCGCACAACCGGGCGCTGGAGGAGCTGCTGGGCAAGCGCCTCGACTGGTAATCAGTATGATGCACAATTTGTGTTGTCGCAAATAATAAACGAGGCAGGCAGGGGGCTGGAGCGTGGTCCTACTCCTGCCATTCCCGTTCGATGGTCATACCATCATAGGCCGGATCGACGTTATCCGGCACTTCCTTCGCGAGTGTGTTGTAGTCCATGACGACGTGCAGGTTCGTCAGGACGCCGGTCCGGGCGCCTGCGCGTTCGAGGAATTCGAGCGACTTCTCGAGGTGCAGATGGCTGCCATGGGGTTTGTACTGGAGCGCGTCGATGATCCAGCAATCGACGCCTTCCACAATGGGCCAGCTTTCGGGTTCCATGTCATTGAGATCGGCCGAATACGCGAACGGGCCGCAGCGGAAGCCATGCGAAGGCACGCGGCCGTGCTTCTGGAGAAATGGCGTGAACGGAATCGGGCCTGTGGGGCCATCGATCCATGCCGTCTGCCCGTCCTCCGGCATCTCGATCCGGTCGAGGATTGCCGGGTATGCGCTGCCCGGTAACTGCTCGAAGAGATAGCGAAAGCGGTGCTTGATCGCGGGCGAGGTGTGCTCGGAGATGTAAACCGGCACGCGGGCCATGTTCTGGAGGGCAACGGCCCGCAGGTCGTCCATGCCGTGAGTCTGGTCGGCGTGGTCGTGGGTGATGAGCACTGCATCCACGAGACGAATGCCATTCCCGATGAGCTGGAGACGCATGTCCGGCGACGTGTCGATCAGGATCGTCGTGAGATCTCCCTCCCAGCTTCCGTTTTCATGCGCACGCTGAATGGCGATGGAACACCGCATACGGCGGTTCCTGGGTTCGGACGGATCGCATGCGCCCCAATCGCCGCGGCCATCAGGCCCGCCGATGCGCGGCACGCCGCCCGAGCTGCCGCAGCCAAGGATGACGGCACGGAGCTTCACGGTCTCGGCGCTCTTTCGAAAAGGCGGAAGAAGTTCTCGGTGGTCGCTTCCTCGATCACGCTCAGCGGTTCTCCACGGATCTCGGCCAGTTTCTCGGCCACCGGGATGACATAGGCCGGCTCGTTACGGCGACCGCGATAGGGAACAGGGGCGAGATAGGGGCAGTCGGTCTCGATGAGCAGGCGGTCGAGCGGGCAGTCCTTGGCCAGCGCCCTCACCTCATCGGCGCGCTTGAAGGTCACGATGCCGGAAAACGCGACATAGCCCCCCATTTCGAGCCCCGCTTCCATCAGCCTGCGGCCTGACGTGTAGCAGTGGAGAAGAAACGGGAACGGACGGTCCTTATAAGCCTCTTCCAGCATCCTCTGCATGTCTTCGTCAGCGTCCCGCGTGTGGATGATGAGCGGTAGTCCGGTTTCCTGACTGGCTGCGATGTGCGCTGCGAAGACGCGTCTCTGTACGTCCCGGTCGGAATATTCGTAATAGTAGTCGAGTCCGCATTCGCCGATGCCGACGACTTTTTCGGGATGAGCCAGCTCGATCAGGCGCTCGGCGGTCAGGTCACCAAAGTCCTTGGCGTGGTGTGGATGGACACCGACGGAGCGCGTGAAGGCGGGGCTGCGCTCAGCGATCTCGGCAATGGCGGGGACGCTCTCAAGCCGATCCGAGATCAGGAGCATCGCGCCCACGCCTGCTTCCTCGGCACGCTGAAGAACCTCATCGAGATCGTCTTCGTATTTCTCGCCGTGCAGATTGACGTGGCTGTCAACGAACATGCGTGGCCTTTCCGGACAGGGCATCACGGATTGCCATCCCGGCGACGAGCGCCGTCTGGGCTGGATCCGCAGTGCCCGCTTCTGCAAACAGCGCCCTCGCCTTGTCATAGGCTGCGAGACGACGCGCAAGGTCCGTCCGGGAAAGATCATCCTCGGTCAAGGCGCGGCGAAGTCGCGTCAGGACGATTTCGCGGGCCTCTTCGGCGACCAGCTCGGCATTCTTGCCCGAGAACTTGCGCGAGGCAGCGAGGAGGTCGCCCCGGCCGTGGACGGCGCGGAGGAAGCCGTCGGCCATCTGGGAGGCATCCTTGCCTTCGCCCAGCGAGAGGCGAAGCGCCCTGCCCGGCGCGCCTCCTGCGTCACGGGCAAAGCTGAGCGCCTCTTCCCGGCTGCAATCTGCCTTCTGGACCAGCCAGTCTGCTAGCGGCTCGTCCTCGACGGCCCGTAGCGCGATTTTGCGGCACCGACTGGTGAGGGTTGGTAGCAGGCGTGAGGGCGAGCGGCTGAGAAGAAAGAGCGCAGCACCTCTCGGAGGCTCTTCGAGAATTTTCAGCAAGCTGTTCGATGCGGAACGGCCAAGCTCGTCAGCGAGATCGACGATGACGATGGAATGACCAGAGGTCGAGGTCTGGTGCAGCCGTCCGATGACCCTTCGCGCGGCTTCCACATCGATCTCGGAGCGGAGCTTTCCGGTCTTCTCGTTCTCAGTCCGGCGCAGCACCACCACGTCCGGGTGCGATCCGGCAGCAATCAGGCTGCGGACTTTCGGATCGGCCTCGCCAAGGCTCTTCCCGCCGGACAGGATCGTCGCGGTGAGGGTGAAGGCGAGGGTCGCCTTACCCGCCCCTTCGGCACCGGAAATGATGAAGCCGCCCTCGAAGGCGTCTCTGGCGAGCAGTTGCTCGACGGCAAGCCGCGTCTGGGGGGCGGCGAGGAAATCCGTGGCTTCTTCAGGAGGCGGGAGGGTGTCCATGCCCCTGCCCTAGCAGACCGGGGAGGCGATCGTTAACCGCTTTCAGGACCTGCGCCGAGACTTCGTCGATGGGGCGGCTGGCGTCGATGATGACAGTGCGGGCGTCCTTCCCTGCATTGGCGAGGAATGCCTTGCGGACGCCCTCGTGATAGGCACGGCCTTTTCCTTCGAAGCGGTCGGCGGCTCCTCTCTTCGAGGCTCGGGCCAGGCCTTCCTCGACAGGAAGGTCGAAAAGCAGGGTCAGGTCCGGGAGCCGGGTGACGACGGCGCAGTGGATCGCGTCCAGCGTCTCCTCGCCAACACTGGCCTGATAGGCGCGGGTGGAGTCGAAGAAACGGTCGCAGAGGACGACGTGCCCGGCTTCGAGGGCTGGCAGGATCGTCTGGCGCATGTGCGCATCGCGGGCCGCGTTCATCAGGAGCGCCTCGGCCAAGGGTGACCATTCGCGCGCCGGATCGAGGAGTAGCGCGCGCAGGGCTTCCGCCTCGGGCGCGCCGCCGGGTTCCCGTGTCAGCACGACCGTGTGGCCAGCCTTTTCGAAAGCATCGGCAAGGCGCTTGATTTGCGTGCTCTTCCCCGCTCCCTCAGGTCCTTCGAAAGTGATGAAGGTCACTTCGACGATGCCCCGTCAGGCGGCGGAGTCAGGAGCTTGTTCAGGCCAAGGCCAATCTTCTCGAAGACGCCGAGGCCCTTGACGGGTTCGGCCGTGTAAAGAGGAAACTCGCGCACTGGATCGCCCGGAAGCTCGAAGCGGAGGACAGCCACCTGCTCTCCTGCCCTCAGCGGTGCGCGCAGCGGGCCGTCATAGACGATTTCCGCCTCGGCGCCCGCAAGGATACGCTTGTGGGTCGTATAGGTGATGTCCTGATCGATGCGGAGGGGGACGGTATCGGCCTTTCCGGCGAAGACTTCGGCGGTTCCGACCACCTGGTCCTTGGAGAAGAAGGTCTTTGTTTCGAAGGCTTCGAAGGCTTCGTCCATCATCGCGATGGCTGTCCTGCGGCGCTGGGCTTCGCTGTCGAGCCCTGTCACGACGACGATGCGGGCTTCGCCGTCACGTTCGGCAAGACCGACAACGCCGTAACCCGCTTCCTCCGTGTGACCCGTTTTCATTCCCTTGGCCCCTTCCATGGTGCCGATCAGGGGATTGCGGTTGGCCTGGGTGATGTTCGACCAAGTGAATTCGGGGATCGAGAAAAGGTAGCGGTACTCGGGATATTCGAACCAGATATGCCGTGCCAGCTTGGCAAGGTCGCGCATGGACATCCGCTGATCAGGGTGCGGAAGGCCCGTGGGGTTGGCGAAGCTCGAGTCCTCGAGGCCCCACGCACGGGCGCGGGCATTCATCAGCTCGGCGAACGCTTCTTCGCTGCCGGCGATGTTCTCCGCGACAACGATGCAGGCATCATTCCCGGACTGGACGATGATGCCCTTGAGCAGGTTCTCGACCGTGATCTGGGTATCGACCAGCACGAACATCTTCGAGCCGCCGGTCTTCCACGCCTTCTCGGAGACGTAGAACGGCGTTTCCAGACTGATTTTCCCCTGTTCGATGAGGTCGAGAACAACGGCCACCGTCATCAGCTTGGACATCGAGGCAGGCGGCACGGGCGTTGCCGCGTCCTTGCCATAAAGCAACTCGCCCGTGGCGACATCCATGATCGCCGCGTGGGTCGCTGTGGTCCTGATGAGATCTTCGTTCTGGGCTGTTGCCGGTTGGAGGGCGACGAGAGCGAGAGAGAGAACTGTGGCTGGCCAAAGCCGCATCAGCGGGCAGATCCTTCAATGATATGGGCGTCAGGGAAACCGAGACGCTTGGCGTCCTCAAGCGCTTTTTGCGCCGCGAAAGGATGGCTGAACGGACCGAGCCGGACAAGGGTCAACCGCGTGTGGCCAAGGTCCTTGTTATGCAGGGCCACGGGCTTGTCCTCGGGAATGCGGGCTGCAGCGGCGCTCGCGTTCCCGGCGGAGGAAAAGGCGCCGACCTGCACGAAATAGGCTTCGTCCTGCGGCCCGCCAATGCGCACGCCGTCGAGCACGCTGACGTCGAGATCGGCGAGGATCACGTCAGCTTCTTCAGGCAGGACCGGATCGGGCTTCGGTTGGGGGAGCGGGACGGCGCCAGCGGCAAGCGCGAGGGACTGGCCACGCTCCGGCTGGCGGAGGGCAGTAATCGCCTGGTCGATCCTGGCCGGACCCTTGTAACGGACGCGGACGGTCGCGACACCCTCTTCCAGCGTCCCCAGCTGGCGCGCGGCTTCTTTCGAGAGGTCGAGAATGCGGTCATTGGCAAACGGACCGCGGTCATTGACGCGCAAAGTCACCCGCCTGCCGTTCTTCGGGTTTGTGACTTCCACGATTGAGGGCAGCGGCAGGGTCGGGTGCGCAGCCGTCAGGCGGTTCTCGTCAAAGACCTCGCCATTGGCGGTCAGTCGGCCATGGAAACCCGGACCATACCAGCTCGCAAAGCCGATGCGATCGTAACTCGGCTCGGCCTTGGGGACATACCAGACACCTTTCACCTGATAGGGCTTGCCGACCTTTTGGTGCGGATTGGGGGTGCCGTAGATCCCGTCCCTCGCCTGCTTGCCGCCGTTGGAGGCGCAGGCCGCAAGGAGGGAGATGAGGGCAAGCGCAACGATGCGCGAAGCTACTGACCGCATAAACAGACGTCCTCGTGCCAGCGATGATGTGGCCCTTCCCTTCCTCCCCCTAAGGTTAAGGGGCCGTTGAGATCAGGGTCAACGCGATGTGAGGCTATCCCGCCTTTCGGTTTGGACAGGCGTGAATCCAAGAGCCTTCCGCTTCGTTTCCGGGGACGAGCGCGTTCAGTCCCGAGGTGTTGACCAGAGCCTGATCTTGAGGGAGCCGTGGGGCACGGGCGGGGCTGCTTCGAGCTTCAGGCCGGTCGCTTTTGCAAGGGCATCCTCCGAAGTCACGAAGCCAACGCGCCACCCGGCGAAACGATCCCGAACCACGGCACCGAAGGCTCGGTAGAGATCGGCAAGCGCTTTCCTGTCGCCGATACGGGTGCCGTAGGGCGGGTTGGTCAGGAGGAGACCCGGCGGGCTGTCCGGCGGTGTGACCTCGCTGACCGTGCGCTGCTCGAACCGGCAAAGACCTGATACGCCTGCCCGCTCGGCATTGGCCTTCGCAGCCTTGATCGCACCTTCGGCCCTGTCCGAGCCGTGAAAGCGCAGCGATGTGTCTGCCCTCCCGCCGAGAGCTTTCGTCCGGGCGCGGTCGAATGCTTGCGGGTTGAAGCTCGGGAACTCCTGGAAAGCAAAGCGCCGCCCCCTGCCCGGTGCGAGGCCGGCTGCCATTTCGGCCGCTTCGAGCACGATGGTGCCAGAACCGCACATCGGGTCGAGGACAGTGGTCTCTCCGCGATAGCCCATGGAGCGGAGGAACAGCGCCGCGAGCGTCTCCCGTAGCGGTGCCTTGGCCACGTCCTCCTTGAAACCCCTGCGGTGGAGTAGATCACCGGAGCTGTCAGCGCTGATCGTCACCATGTTGTTCTCGATGCGGACAAAAATGCGAAGGCCGTCTTCCGAAGGCTCCGCCCCTGTGACCGCTGCCGCCGCTTTGGCGACGCGCTCGGCCGCCGCGCCCGAGTGGTAGATCCTCGACTTGCGGCAGGTCGCCTCGACGGTGAAGGGCTGCTCTGGCGCTAGGAATTCCTTCCACGGAAGTTCCTTGCTTTTGCCATGAAGAGTGTTCAGCGCGTCAGCCCTGAATCTGCCGAGGCGCACAAGAACGCGGGAAGCTCCCCGAAGCAGGAGGTTTGCCCGCCAGATGTCCGGCCAGGAACCTTTGATCTCCACCCCGCCCGGCACGGCTTTCGCCGCCGTCCAGCCGTGGTCGCGCACCTCGTCGAGCAGCACTGGCTCAAGGCCCGGAGGGGCTGCGAGGAAAATCTCGAAACGGGGGAGGCTCATCGACCGGGCTCCTTCATCGGAGCCGCGGCGTTACGCGCTCCGGCGCTTGGAGAGAAGAAGCAATCCCGCAAAAAGCGCGAGGCCGACGGTGAGGTGCACGAGCTTGACGTTGATGATCTGGTAGTTGACGAACATCAGAGCGAAGAGTGCGAAATAGCTCGCCATCAGTATGTATCCGAGACGCGCCTTGAACAGAGCGAGCAGCGATCCGACCGTCAGCACCACCCCCATCAGGAGGCTCCAGCCGAGATACCCCGCCATGGGCAGGGTTACGATGGCGTTCTCGCTCAGTTCAGCGAAGCCCGGACGCAGGGCATCGACAGCCTGCCTTCCGACCTCGGTGTCGAACCAGCGCGCGGCCTGTCCGAAGCCGAGGCCCGAGCCGACCAACCGCGCGAAGCCATAAACCAAGAACGCGATATTGATGAGATAGTAAAAGACCTGGCGCATGGCGCTCCCCCCTGAGCGCTTCAACCTAAGCAAGGAAATTCAGGGGACAAGGGGCTCACCCAAAAACCGATGGAGACACCACGATAAACGCAGCCACGAGAGACACTCCGGCAAGGAGATAAATCACGTGGGTACGGAGCTTCTCAGGGGTATTGCTCAGGAAGACAACCAGCGGCAGCACACCCGCGAACCCTCCGCCCGAAACAAACGCCACCCAGCGGAACGCCCCTTGGGCATGAAGTCCGAAACCGAATGCGATCAGGGCGAAAACCCAAAGCGCGAGAATCCAGATCGCCTTGACGATCACTCCTCGTCGCCCGCCACCCGCTGCGCCAGTGCGGCGGCCATGAACCTGTCGAGGTCGCCATCGAGCACAGCGTCAGGGGACGGACTTTCCACTTGCGTGCGGAGGTCCTTGACCATCTGGTACGGCTGCAGGACATAAGAGCGGATCTGGTGGCCCCAGCCAATGTCGGTCTTCGACGCGGCCTCGGCATTGGCCTCTTCCTCGCGCTTCTGAAGCTCCAACTCGTAAAGCCGGGCACGGAGCATGTCCCAAGCCGCGGCTCGGTTCTTGTGCTGGGAACGCTGGGACTGGCACTGCACCACGATGCCGGTCGGCTCGTGGGTAATGCGGACGGCGGAGTCCGTCGTGTTGACATGCTGGCCGCCTGCGCCGGATGCGCGGAAGGTATCCACGCGGCAGTCGCTTTCGTTGATCTCGATCTCGATCTTGTCGTCGATCTCTGGATAGACCCAGACCGAGGCGAAAGACGTGTGCCGCTTGGCGGCGCTGTCATAGGGACTGATCCGCACCAGCCGGTGAACGCCGCTTTCGGTCTTGAGCCAGCCATAGGCGTTCGGACCCTTGACGAGAATGGTGGCGGACTTGATGCCCGCCTCGTCGCCTGCCTGCTCCTCCAGCACCTCGACCTTATGGCCGTGCTGCTGCGCCCAGCGGGTGTACATGCGCAGGAGCATCCCGGCCCAGTCATTGGACTCCGTGCCCCCTGCCCCGGCATGGACCTCCAGGTAGCAGTTGTTGCCGTCCGCCTCGCCCGAGAGCAGTGCCTCGAGCTCTGCCGTCTGGGCGCGCTTGGCCAGCTCCTTCATCGAAGCTTCGACCTCGTCGATCGAAGCCTCGTCGCCCTCGGCCTCGGCCATCTCCGCCAGCTCCAGCAGGTCCTCGCGCTCCTGCGCGATGTCTGTCAGGGCACTGATGGCGTTTTCGAGCCGCGTGCGCTCCTGCATCAGCTTCTGCGCTTCCTGCGGGTCGTCCCAGAGGGCTGGATCCTCAGCCTTGTCGTTGAGCTCCTTGAGGCGGGCATTGGCCACGTCCCAATCGAGCGACCGGCGCAGCAGGTTCAGCGATTCCTGAACCTGATCGGAAGCATGGGTGATTTCTGCGCGCATGGTGAGGTCCGTAAGGCTTGGCCGCACCGTCTAGAGCGCTGACCTTTATTGAGCAACTGCCTTGGGCGGAACTGCACCATCGGATCGATCCAAAACCTAGGGATGGAAGGACTGGAAGTCCCTACCTCACTTCGAAACACAAGTGAGGCGCCATGGAAGTGCAAGGGCTTCAACCCCAATCGTCGTTGGCTCAGCGGAGAGACTGCTCCGGAGCGAGGCAGTTATTCCCGATACGGAAGTCGATGGGTTCGATAGTTCGGCTTCACGGCCGAAAGGAAAGCCTACTTCTTCTAGCAACTCAGTTCCGGGTACAACTGACTTGCACCCATCGCAGGTTTACCGCCAGGCGCGGCGCATCGGGCTCACCCCAGACATAGCTCACCGCGGGCTCGTCCTCCGTTTCGTGGATATAGAGGACCTGGCTGTCGCGATTTCGGCCATAGGGCCAGCGCACATGGCGTAGCTTGATGCCGACGGGCGGAAGCCCCGGAATTGCATCCATCTGGTGGTAGGTGCCTTCGGAAAGTTCGATATCTGCGTCGAAGGTCCAGCTCCCATCCGGTCGCTGACGGCTGACCCAGCAGGAGTAGATGTCTGCGGGGTAAAGGGTACCGACGCCGGGCCAGGCCATTTCCCTTGCCGTCACCATGATCGTCGGGTTCTCGGTAGCGAACATCGGGCACCCGCTCTCAAGCGGCGCGAGGAAGAAAACATCGCCTGTCCGGTCCACGCGGAAACTGCATTGGTGAAGACCTTGCCGGGCTTCGGCCTGCAGACCTCCATCCCTGGCCACGAGGGTCCAGCGTTGCCCGTTGGAGAGGTTGATCGTGCCATCGTTATCGGCATGGACATGGAGAGACATGTGCGGCGGTGGTTCATCGCCCAGTTCACCGGCGAAGTAGACCGCTTCGGTGTTGTTCCATGAACCGGCGAGCGCTTCGGTCAGATCAAAAAGATCACGCTCTGCAACGCCCTGGGCCGTTGCCTGCAGCAGCAAGAGTATCAGCATCGCGCGCCAAGCTACACGCTCCGCATGGCGAAGGGAAACGACCGATGCACCGAAGGAGCTGCCGCCTCAGTGCCCCGTATCCGTCCGGCCGATCCTGACGCCGTAATCTGTGGCGACGCCGTATTGCGGGTCGTCTTCCGCAGGCTCGATCAGCTGGCCCGCCGTGGTGAGAAGGCGCTGGCAGTCCGGTGACAGGTGGCGCAGGCGCAGGTCCTTGCCCTCCGTTGCGTATTTCTGGGCCAGCGCGTCGATGGCGGCGAGGCCCGAATGGTCCGCGACGCGGGCGCTGCCGAAGTCGATGATCACCTTGTCCGGATCGCCCTTGGGATCAAAGAGGTCCATGAAACTTTCGACCGAGCCGAAGAAGAGCGGGCCTTCGACGCGGTAGAGCTTGCCATCCTCGTCTTCCTCGATGGCAGCGATGTGCATCTTGGTTGCCTGCTTCCAGGCGAAGACCAGTGCCGAGACGATGACCCCGACAAGCACCGCGACGGCGAGATCCTCCATGACGGTGACCACCGTGACGATGATGATGACCAGCGCATCGGACTTCGGCACGCGGGCGAGGATCTGCAGCGATTTCCAGGCAAAGGTGCCGAGCACCACCATGAACATCACGCCGACCAGCGCGGCGAGCGGGATCTGCTCGATCGGCCCGGACGCGAAGAGGATGAAGCTGAGGAGGAACAGCGCCGCCGCGATGCCGGAGATCCGGCGCAGGCCGCCCGACTTCACGTTGATCATCGACTGGCCGATCATGGCACAACCACCCATGCCGCCGAAGAAGCCGGTGATGACGTTCGCCACGCCTTGCGCCGCACATTCCTGCGAAGCGCCGCCCTTCTCGCCCTTGATCTCGCCGACGAGGTTCAGGGTGAGCAGGCTCTCGATCAGGCCGATGGCCGCGAGAATGACTGCATAGGGAAGGATGATACGGAGGGTCTCGAGGTTGAACGGGACCTCGGGAATGTGGAACGGCGGCAAGCCGCCTTCGATCGAAGCCATGTCGCCCACCCGCGGCACGTCGATGCCGAAGCCGATGACGATCGCCGCAACGATGCCGATGCCCGCGAGGGGCGCAGGGATGGCCTTGGTTATCTTCGGCAGCCCCCAGATGATCAGCATGGTGAGCGCCACGAGGCCGAGGGTGATGACAAGCTGCGAGCCTGTCATCCACTCATGCCCGCCATCGGCGGTCGGGATCTTGAACTGCTCGAGCTGCGCCAGGCCAATGACGATGGCGAGGCCGTTCACAAAGCCCAGCATAACCGGGTAAGGCACCATGCGGATGAACTTGCCCCAGCGGAGAGCCCCGGCGATCAGCTGCAGGATGCCCATCAGGACCACGGTGGCGAACAGGTACTCGACGCCGTGGGAGCTCACGAGCTCGACCATGACCACGGCCAGCGCCCCCGTCGCGCCAGAGATCATGCCCGGACGGCCACCGATGCAGGCCGTGACCAATCCGACGATGAACGCCGCGTAGAGCCCGACCAGCGGGTTCACCCCTGCCACGAACGCGAACGCCACAGCCTCCGGCACCAGCGCCAGCGCCACGGTCAGGCCGGCCAGCACTTCCGTTTTGAGGATGCCGGGGGTCAGCTTGCCGAGGTCTTCGGCGGTGGTCTTGGCGTAGGTGCGAACGGCGCTGAAGCCGTCCGCGAACATGGTCGCGGCGGTGTTCGAGGTCATCGGAGCCTTCGGGGAATTGTGTTGCTGGAGCTGCCCCTATCCCAGATTGTGCGCTGCAGCAAGAGAGGGCCGGATTACACCCTAGTACCCCGCTACCGTCCCGTCTTTCCGCATCTCGGTCGCGCCGACATAGACGCCGTTGTCCTGGCGCATGATGGCCTGGTAGCCGCCGAAGATGATGCCATTGTCGATGACCTCGACATTATGGCCCATGGCGCGCAGGGCTTTTACCGTGGCCATCGGCACGCCGGGTTCAACGCTCAGGCGGCCGGTATCCGCAGGCTGATCGTCAAGATTGCCGGTTGGTGCCCTGCCCCCCGAATGGTTGAAGCGTGCGGCGTCGCCGGCCTCCTGCAGGTTCATGCCGAAATCGAGGATGTTCACCATCACCTGCACATGGCCCTGGGGCTGCATCGCGCCGCCCATGAGGCCGAAGCTGATCCAGGGCTGGCCGTCCTTCATCGCGAAGGCGGGAATGATCGTGTGGAAGGGCCGCTTGCCGGGGGCGTAGACGTTCGGGTGGTTCGGATCGAGGCTGAAGAGCTGGCCCCTGTCCTGGAACATGAAGCCAAGCCCGTCGGGCACGAGGCCCGACCCCATGCCGCGATAATTCGACTGGATCAGGGAGACCATCATGCCGTCCTTGTCGGCGACGGTCAGGTAGGTCGTGTCGCCATCGCTGTCCCAAGGCCCGCCCGGTCCGGGATTCCCCAGCGGTTTTTCGGGGTCGATGAGGGCGAAGCGCTCTTGTCCGTACTCCTCGGAAAGCAGTTCCATCGGGAACTCCGACGTGTCCGGATCGGCGTAGTAGCGGGCGAGGTCCTCGAAGGCGAGGCGCTTGGCCTCTACCATGGTATGGAAGATCTCCGGCCCTGCCCTGTCCATGGAGGCGAGGTCGGCATTCTTCAGGATGTTGAGCATCTGGAGCGCGGCGAAACCCTGGCCGTTAGGCGGAAGCTCGCAAAGCTCCGCCCCCTGATAGCTGACGCAGGCAGGCTCGACCCATTCGCCCTCATGCGCGGCGAAGTCTTCGTAGCGGAGATACCCGCCGATGCGCTCCATGTAGTCTGACATCGTGCGAGCCAGTTCGCCTTCGTAGAAGGCCCTGCGACCTTTCCTAGCAAGGGTGCGGTAGGTCTTGGCGAGGTCCGGGTTGCGGAAAATCTCACCGGCTTCAGGCGGGCCATCGGAAAAGTAGGTCGCCTCGGCATTGGCGAACTCTTCGATCTGTTCGCGCAGGCCCTCTTCGGTGAACCGGGCATAGTTCATGGAGAAATAGGTCGCGATCACGGGACTGACGGGGAAGCCATCCTCCGCATACGCGATTGCTGGAGCGAGGTTTTCCCGCATGGGAAGCTTTCCAAAGCGGCCATGCATGGCGAACCATCCGTCCACGGCACCCGGCACGCTGACCGGCAACGCACCAAAGGGCGGAAGGCTGTCCGCGCCGTCCAGCTTCTCGATCAGCGTGTCATAGCTAAGCCCCTTGGGCGAGCGGCCCGAGCCGTTGTAGCCGTAGAGCTTTTCTGTCTCCGGGTCCCAAATGATGGCGAAGAGGTCGCCGCCGATGCCGTTGCCCGTGGGCTCCATAAGCCCGAGCGCAGCGTTGGCCGCGATGGCCGCATCCACGGCGCTGCCGCCCTCCTTGAGGATATCGATTGCAACCTGGCTGGCGAGCGGATGAGCCGTCGCAGCGATGCCGTTCTGGGCGTAGACGGGGCTTCGCGACCAAATTTCGCCTACCGGCCTGCCCCCGGCCCCAAGCTCATCCGCGGACATGGCCGCCCCGAAGAGCGCCATGGCGCTCAAGGCTGCTGCGATCGGTTTGCACATGGGTCCTCCGCATGATGCTGCGTCTGGCGCGCAGCCCAGCGAAGGAAAGCACAAGCCGGGCGGAACGCGAAGCGGCCCGCCGCTTGTTCAGTAGATCACGCCGAGATCGCCATCGATGTCTTCGTCGCCCGTAGGCGCGTTGATGTTGCCGTCACCGGTAAAACGCCGGCTCCGGCCATAGATGTCGTCCTCGGCCTTGAAGGCTTCGAGGATGACGTTCGGCTCGTTGGCATTGGCGGGCTTGCCGGTGCGGGCATTGACCCGGACGAGACGGATGCCCGACGGCGCCCGGAACGGGACAACCTCCTCGGGGACAAGGGCGTCCTTCATGAACTTGCCGAAGATCGGCGCGGCCACGTTGCCGCCGCCTTCGCCATTGCCGAGGCTCTGGGGCATGTCGAAGCCGACGAACACACCGACAGCAAGGTCCGGCGAGAAACCGACGAACCACGCGTCCCGATAATCGTTGGTGGTGCCGGTCTTGCCAGCCAGCGGCGGGAGCGGCTCGTCAAGGAACATCTCGCGGATCTTCGTCCCCGTCCCCCGCTCGATCACGCCTTCCATGATCGAGACCATCTGGAACGCCGTACGCGGATCGATCACCTGCTCGCGGTCATCGACGATGGGCGGTTCTTCCTGGTTCTCCCAGACATCGACATTGCAGCCGAAGCATGGCCGGTCGTCACTGGCGAAGATCGTATCGCCGTGCCGGTCCTGAACCCGGTCGATGATTGTGGGCTCGATCTTTTTCCCGCCATTCACGAACTGGGCGTAAGCAGCAGTCAGGCGCATCAACGTTGTCTCGCCCGCGCCGAGCGAAATGGACAGGTTCCGCGGCAGGCGATCAGAAACGCCCATGCGCTCCGCATATTCGATGATGGTGCCGATGCCGAGATCCTGGGCGAGACGGGCCGTCATTGTGTTCCGCGATTTCTCGATCCCGAGGCGAAGGGTCGAGTCGCCGTAGAAGCGATCCGCGACGTAGTTGCCCGGCTTGTACCAGGTGCCGTCCAGCCCCGGCGCCACGAAGGGCGCGTCAAGCACGATCGAACTCGGCGTGTAGCCATTATCGAGCGCTGCGGCATAGATGAACGGCTTGAAGGTCGAGCCTGGTTGGCGCCACGCCTGGGTCGAGCGGTTGAACTCCGAAAGGCCGAAGCTGAAGCCGCCCACCATCGCCTTGATACGGCCGGTGTGCGGGTCCATGGCGAGCATCCCGCCATTGGCCGCCGGGATCTGGCGCAGGGCATAGGAATTGTCGCCCTCGACCGGCTCGACGAGGATCACGTCACCCGGCGTCAGGACCTGGGTGACGCTTTCCACTTCGGGGCCGAGTTCGTTGATCGAGATGAACTGGCGCGCCCAGCTGAGATTGGGAAGGGTGATCGAGCCGACCGAGCCGTCGCGGAAGCCGATTTCCGCCACCGCATCGGTGGTCGAAAGCACCACGGCGATTTTCCAAGGCGCCAGGTCTTCGGCCGACTTCCGTTCAGCGACCAGACGCTTCTTGGCTTCGCGCAGGCTGAGCGCCCAGAGGGGCACCTCCTCGTCGCCTTCGCGCTCGACCGTCGTCTTCGCGTCCAAGTCTTCGGGCAGGGAGATGGTCGTGAGCGGGCCCCGCCAGCCATGGCGCATGTCGTACTCGGCAAGCCCCTCACGGAAGGCTTTCTCCGCCTTGAGCTGCAGCTCGGGGTCGATCGTCGTGCGAACCGACAGGCCACCGTCATAAAGGGCGTCCGTGCCATAGCGCTCGGCCACGTCGCGGCGGACCTCTTCGGCGAAATACTCGAAGGCGGCAGAGCGCGCGCCCAGCGGAGGCGCCAGTTGTGCGCCGAGGGGCATGTCGCGGTAGAACGCAAGTTCCTCTGCCGTCAGGTAGCCATTCTCGAACATCTGGCCGAGGATCCAGTCGCGACGGGCGATCGCCCGGCTCTCATTATAGACCGGATGATAGTTCGCAGGCGCCTTGGCGAGGGTCGCGAGATAGGCAGCCTCATGCGGTTCGATCTCGCTCAGCGGCTTGCCGAAATAGTTGAGCGCCGCCGCAGCGACGCCGTAGCTGCGGTTCCCGAGATAGATCTCGTTGAGATAGAGTTCGAGGATCTCCTCCTTCGAGAAGACCTTTTCCATCCGGCGGGCGATGATCGCTTCCTTCACCTTCCGCTCGATCTTCTGGTCGGAGGTCAGGAGGAAGTTCTTGGCCACCTGCTGGGTGATGGTCGAGGCACCTTCGAGGGGCGCGCCGTTGCGGATATTCTCGATGTTGTTGAGCGCGGCGCGGGGAATGCCGAGCCAATAAATGCCGTCATGCTCGTAGAAGGTCTTGTCCTCGGCGCTGATGAAAGCCTGCTTCACCGTGTCGGGTATCGATTCCGCCGGGACGAAAAGACGCCGCTCCCGCGCGAACTCGGCCACGAGAGTGCCGTCGCCCGCATGGATGCGGGTCGTCACCTTGGGCTGGTAATTCTCGAGCTTGGTATAGTCGGGGAGCTCGGGCTCCAGCCCCTTCACATAGATGAAGGCATAGACGAGGCCTGCGATCGCCACCACGAAACCAGCGATGAACATGACGCTGAAAACGCGCCAGAGTGCGCGGAAGAACCCGCCGCCGCGCTTCTTCTCCGGCTCGTCGTCATAGCCTCTGCCGTCCCGCAGCGGGCTGTCCACGCCGCCGAAGCGGTACGCATGATCGTCGTTATCGTACTCGTTCATCGTGCTTTTCGAATCACCGATAGCCCCACGGAGAGAGGGGATACCACAAGGTGGTCCGCCCTGCGACCTCCCTGAACCCTACAATCGCTGAAGTTTCGCGACAGTAAGGCTTGCGGCATCGATTCCGTTCACTAGTGTCGCCAGCGACCGAGAAGGGGAACCTCCTATGCTGCCCAAGCCGCAGGCCGATATCAAAGCCAACACGCTGGACTATGAAGTCATTCCGAAGGTGAAGCCGACAGGCTTCCGCGAGTATGACGCCCGCTGGATCTTTGGCGACGAAATCAACACCCTCGGCATCCAGGCCCTTGGCGCGGGACTCGGTACCCTGATCCACGAACTCGGCAAGCGTCCGGAGATCGTCGTCGGCCACGACTTCCGCAGCTACTCGGCCCAGATCAAGCAAGCCCTGACCGTGGGCCTGATGTCCGCAGGGGTGAAGGTCCACGACATCGGCCTCGCCCTCTCCCCCGTCGCCTATTTCGCGCAGTTCGAACTCGACGTGCCGTGCGTCGCCATGGTCACCGCCAGCCATAACGAAAACGGCTGGACCGGCGTGAAGATGGGCGTGGAAGCCCCCCTCACCTTCGGGCCGGACGAAATGGGCCGCCTCAAGGACATCGTCCTGAACGGCGAAAGCGTGGCGCGCGAAGGCGGCGAGTATGTCTACCACACCGACCTGCGCGAGCGTTACATCGACGACCTGACCAAGGACATCGAGATCAAGCGCCCGCTGAAGGTCATCGCGGCCTGTGGCAACGGCACGGCCGGTGCCTATGCCCCTGAGGCCCTCAAGCGGCTCGGTGTCGAGGTCATCCCGATGGATGCCGAACTCGATCACACCTTCCCGAAATACAATCCGAACCCTGAAGACATGGAGATGCTCCACGCCATGCAGGCCGCCGTGAAGGAACACGGGGCGGACCTCGCGCTCGGCTTCGACGGCGATGGCGACCGGTGCGGCGTGGTGGATGACGAGGGCGAGGAGATCTTCGCTGACAAGATCGGCGTCATGCTGGCACGGGACCTCTCCGCCCAGATCAAGAACGCCGTCTTCGTCGTGGACGTGAAGTCGACGGGTCTCTTCACGACCGACCCGGTCCTGAAGGCCAACGGCGCGACGACGCATTACTGGAAGACGGGCCACAGCTACATCAAGCGCAAGACGACTGAGCTTGGCGCCGTTGCCGGTTTCGAGAAGTCTGGCCACTTCTTCTTCCGCGAGCCCTATGGGCGCGGGTACGATGACGGCCTCGTCGCGGCGATCGCGATCCTGAAGATGCTGGAGCGCAATCCGGGCCGCTCGCTGTCTAGCCTGCGCCGGGATCTTCCGACCACGTACCAGTCACCAACCATGTCGCCCCATTGCGACGACGAGAAGAAATACGAGGTCATCGACCGCATCGTCGAGAAGCTCTCGAAGAAGACCGAGATGATCGGTCAGAAGGTGGTCGACGTGAACACCGTCAATGGTGTGCGTATCACTGTGGAGGACGGCACCTGGGGTCTCATCCGGGCTTCCTCGAACAAGCCCGAGCTGGTCGTCGTGGTGGAAAGCCCTTCCAGCGAAGAAGCGCGCAACAAGATGTTCGCTGAGCTGAAAGAAGTCCTTGCGACCGAACCGGACGTCGGAGCGTTCAATCAGGAGCTTTGAGGTCACCCACCTGCACTTCCTGATTTGAGATCGGGAATGCGCCACGGCGCCAGGGGGCGAGCTGTGCGACACTCTGAGATGACGGGCCGCTCGCCAGAGCGAACCCGGAACCGATAGCGTGTTTTGTGGGTCCCGCGCTCAGGCTGTGCCGGTGCCGGGATACCAGCACGCCGTTCACCTCCCCGTGACCCTGCCGCAACATCCGTCCCGCGCTGCGTGAGTGAACAGTTCATGTTCAACGACCGGTTCCGGAGTTTCCCGCGCTGGTAGGTGAGACACTCCTTCCTCACCTTACGGACAGTATACAAAGCATCGACCTTTCAATTGCTTACCGCAATGCAACGGGCCGCGTATCCACTCTCCGTGTACCCATCCTTCCGAGGCTATCCTGCCTCGCAGCAACCGGGCGTCTTCGTTCAACCGAAGAGGAGGAGTTCGTCATGAACCTCATATCGCTGCTCGTGTCGTCATATCTCAGCGTGGCTCCCATGCCTGCTGACCAGCAACTGGCCCTGATCGACCAGCTGCTGGGCGATTCCGGCACCACTTCACAATGCACGTGTACGGTCGAAAAGCTCGAGGGTGAGGAGAGCGACGAGACCTGCACCTATTCCTACGATTGCACGAACGGGCAGGCAGGTGAGACCGAGGCGTCCTGCGATCCCCAGGTCGCTCAGGCGCAGGTCACCGAGGCGTTCTGCCGTCAGTAGGCGGAGTTGCCTGACTGCCAATGGTCCCGCGCCCCGGCGCGGGGCCACCTTCTCTCTCCTGGAGAGGTCGGGGCCGCATGAGCGGTTTCGGGCCGAAGGGGTGCTTCACCGACACCTGCCCTAACCTTCGCCCGACATCGATGATGCCGGCCTCTCCAGGGGGGAGCCGGTGGTGCGCCGGCCTGCTTACCGCCGACGCATCACTCCGTCTTCGGACATCATGGAGACAGGCTGCGAAACCCGTTTCGGCCCGAGCTTCACTGCGGTGCCAAAGGCAAGGATCTCCGCCGCCCCTTGCGTGACGGCAGCGGTCGTGAAATTGACGCCGATGATGCCGTCCGCGCCCATGCTTTCGGCGTGCTTGATCATCCGGTCGACGGCCTGCTCCCGTGCCTCCGCCATGAGCTTGGTGTATTCGTTGACCTCGCCACCGACGATGTTCCTGAGGCCCGCGATGATGTCGTTCCCCACATGCCGTGCACGGATGACATTCCCGCGCACGAGGCCCAGCACTTCAATGACCTCGTGCCCGACGGCGTAGTCCGTGGTCGTCAGCAGCATCGCCTACTCCTTCACGTTCTCGATGTAGTGGCGGTCTTCCTTGTTGGTGACACGCTGGAAAACCACGGCCCCAAAGATCAGCCCGAAGAAGCCGAGCACCGCCAGCCCGACGACCCCGTAAGGCCAGAGCGCGATCATCCCGGTCACGATGATGCCGATATAAACGACGGCCGCGACGATCACCGCCGTGAGCATGATGTTCCCAAGACTCATCGCGCTTACCCCTCAGATCATCTCGGGGTGGGACCGCCGCCGCAGCAGCAGGATGATCGCCGCAATCAGGAGGAACGGGCCGAGGATGACACCCGCAGTGATGAAGAGGCCCGTCATGATCCCGAGCATGGCCAGCGCGATCGCCAGAATGGCCGCGCCGAGGCCGATAAGCAGACCGATCGCTCCGCCGATCAAACCGATGATGAGGCCGAAGATGCCGATGATCACGCCGCCCACGACTTCCCAAGGCTGCAGCTCATCGACCGTGCGGCCGTTGATATAAATGTCCGCATCCGCGCCGAAGTGATAAACCGCGTAGGTCCCCAGCGCGACGGCTACCACCATCAGGAACAGCAGGAACTTCCAGACACCACCCCCGCCGCGACGGTCTTCAATCTCTTCCACGTTTTGCCCTCCTCCGATTGTTGGCTAACGATACTGTAAGCATCATGTTATTCGATAAAAGAACGGGCGCTGGTGTTTACAAGCCCCCTCCTCCATATCGACCTGATGAATAAGCAGCTCCTGATCTTCCCCCTGATCGCGTTCGGCATGGTTGCAGTGTTCGCCTTTCGGGGCCTGTCCATCAACGGCCAGGCCATGCCGTCGGTCCTGATTGGCCTCGACGCCCCGGCCGTCGAACTGGATAAAATCCCGCGCTACCCTGGCCCCTTCGATCCTTCCGAGTTCGAGGGCGAAGTGACGCTGGTGAATGTCTGGGGGAGCTGGTGCGTCTACTGCCTCTATGAGCACCCGGTCTTGCTGCGGATGGCCGAGGAAGGCGTGCAGATCTACGGCCTCGCATGGAACGATACGCCGGAAGCCGCCGCCAAATGGCTCGACCAGCATGGCAGTCCCTTCACTGCCGTGGGCCTCGACCAGACAGGCCGTGCGGTGGCGGAGTTCGGCGTGACCGGTGCGCCGGAGACCTTCATCCTCGATAAAGCGGGGAAGGTCCGCTACCGCCATGTCGGCCCGATCACTGACCGCGAGTGGCAGAGACGGCTGAAGCCGCTCGTGCGCGATCTGGAGGCCGAGGCGCCAGCGGAACCCGCGTCCTGATGCCTGCAGGCGAGAACATGCTTGCTCTCCAATAGGTTTGCCTGCTTTCATCCCATCGGGCTTTGATGGGGCGGGCTATGCGTACGATCCTGATGATCTTTGGAGGGCTGTTCTTTGCCCTCGTCCTGCTGCTGGTGGGCGTCGGCACGATCGTCGGCTTCACCGCCTATGCCAAGATCAACGATGCCAAGGCCTATGTCGAACTGGCCACCCTGGAGATTGGCGAGAGCTATGATCCCGAGGTGTTCCGCAAGCACCTCTCGCCGGAGGCTGTCGCCAATACCGGCGTTCTCGAACAGGTGAGCCAGCTTCTCCTGACCACTTTCGGCCCGATCACGTCAGTAGACAAGGTGGAATATCCCAGCTTCCAGTCTGGCGTGACCGCCGCGGACGGCCAGTATTTCGTCGCGGTCTGCCAGGTTGCGGCAACCTCCACCAAGGGCGACCTCGCCATCAACTTCACGGCGCTCCACCGAAAAGAGAACTGGGAGACGACGAATTTCTACGTCGACTGGGGCCCTGACGGACCGAGAGCACCTGCCGAGCAGTCGGTCTGAAAAGGCGGCGCCGTCGACAGGGACTCGAGCTACCGGAGAAACGCCCTCTGCTCGGACCGGCTGAAGATACTGCAACCTCCTGTTGCTTCATGCCCGAACTCAGCTTACCTCTTTTGAGCGCTCTCT
The DNA here is from genome assembly GCF_014651915.1 of Parvularcula lutaonensis. GTDB lineage: Bacteria > Pseudomonadota > Alphaproteobacteria > Caulobacterales > Parvularculaceae > Parvularcula > Parvularcula lutaonensis. The sequence continues at coordinate 696,184 of NZ_BMXU01000001.1, read as the reverse complement.
TTCTTCGTCTTTTTTGATCGAACTCACCATCCTTGCAGGTCCATCCCCAAAAGGATCGACCCGGTGAGCGGTCTTTCTTCCTGCGACGGACGGAGGGGTGAGCGTGGTGGGTCTGGACGTGCTCCCTCCTCTTAGTCCCCCGGACCGGGGGTCGTCCGACGCCGGGGAGATCCTCTGCCCTTTGGATCTCTCCGGCAGCCACCTTTCCGCGCGCGCATTACTGGCGCGGGAGCCTGATCTTTCCTTCGAGATGTTCGACCAGAGACGCTGGGCGCATACCCTCTCGCCTGATGTCATAGCCGAGCTCGTCGCAACCCCTCGGCTCCATGGTGAACTGGAGGCTGGACAGCTTCCACTCGTCCTGAGCTTTGACCAAGGTGAAGGCGTCGATGCCGCAATGGGTGAGCACACCATCGACCTCGATCACGTAAGGCGCCCAGAACTGCGCTAGCGAACCTGCGCGTATCTCGACCTTCGGTTCCCAGTAGAGTTCGTTGTTGCGCGTGGTGAGGGTCTTCAGGCTTTCCGCCCACTGGTGCATGTCGAGCGGCGCCGTGATCCCGCGGCTATCGCCGTTGACCACGAGCCCGTGGCCGAGCGCACCTTGCGCCAGCGTCGCCTTCACGCCTGCCACGTTGCGGTCGTAGTAAGCCTCGAAAAAGCGATCGACGGTTTGCAGGACAGCCTCTTCGTCGGAAGGCTGCAGCATGGCGGTTGCGGCAAGCATGGAATGAATCAGCATCCCGCGCGGTTAGCCTGTAACGGCCGGTGTGATCCAACGCGAGATGCAGTTGGCGGCGGTCCACAAAAAAAAGCGCCCCGCGGGGCGCTCCTTGTCTTGCCCGGGCGAGGCTATTCGTCAGGAATCCTTCGCCTCGACGATCGGCTTCACGACACGGATATGGACGTCCCTGAGCTGCTCTTCCGAAGGCTCCGACGGCGCGCCGAGGAGAAGGTCTTCGGCGTTCTGGGTCAGCGGGAACATCGTCACTTCACGGATGTTTTCCTGGTCCGCAAGCAGCATGACAATGCGATCGACGCCGTAAGCGATGCCGCCGTGGGGCGGCGCGCCATATTTGAAGGCGTTCAGCATACCGCCAAATTCCTTCTCGACCACTTCGGGGCCGTAGCCGGCTTTTTCGAAGGCGGCGTACATGATCTCCGGCTTGTGGTTCCGGATCGCCCCCGAGGCCATCTCATAGCCATTGCAGACAAGGTCGTACTGGTTGGCCTTGATCTGGAGGATTTCCTCCGGGGTCGTTGCTTTTTCGAGAGCAGCGAGCTCGCCCTGCGGCATGGAGAACGGGTTGTGGCCGAAATCGACCTTCTTCCGCTCCTCGTCCCACTCATACATCGGGAAGTCGACGATCCAGCAGAACGCAAAACGGTTTTCGTCGAAGATCGGCGAGCCGTCAGGCATGGTCTTGCCCTGCTCATGAAGCTGTTTCGCAATTTCGACCCGCGCAGCACCGGCCACCTTCTCGAATTCCTCGACCTTGCCAGCCAAGAAGAAGGCAGCGTCGCCAGCCTGAAGGCCGAGCTGCTCGCGGATCGCGTGGGTGCGCTCAGGACCGATGTTCTTGGCGAGCGGACCCTTGCCGTCGCCATCGTCGAACATGATGTAGCCCATGCCCGGCAGGCCCTGCTTCTGCGCCCAGCTGTTCATCCGGTCGCAGAACGCACGGCTGCCGCCGCCCGGCGCAGGAATGGCCCGGATCTGCTTCTCGGGATCTTCGGCCATGGAGGCGAAGATCTTGAAGCCAGAGCCTTTGAAGTGCTCGGTGACGACCTGCATCTCGAGCGGGATGCGGAGGTCGGGCTTGTCCGAGCCGTATTTCAGCATCGATTCCGCATAGGGAATTTTCGGCCAGCTTTCATAGGGGTCGACTTTCTTGTCGCCCGCGAAGAGCTCGAAGGTCCTGGCGACCACGGGGCCGGTCGTGTCCCAGACCTCGTGCTGCTCGACGAAGCTCATCTCGACATCGAGCTGGTAGAACTCACCCGCCGAACGGTCGGCACGGGCATCTTCGTCACGGAAGCAGGGCGCGATCTGGAAGTAGCGGTCGAAGCCGGAGACCATGATGAGCTGCTTGAAGATCTGCGGCGCCTGCGGCAGCGCGTAGAACTTGCCCGGATGAAGCCGCGACGGAACGAGGAAGTCCCGCGCACCTTCCGGCGACGAGGCCGTCAGGATCGGGGTCTGGTACTCGGTAAAGCCCGCGTCTTCCATGCCCCGGCGCAGCGCCTTCACGACGTTGGAGCGCAGCACGATGTTCTTGTGCATCGTCTCGCGACGGAGATCGAGATAGCGGTGACGCATCCGGATGTCCTCCGGATAGTCAGGCTCCTGGAAGACCGGCAGCGGCAGGTCACCGGCAGCGGACAGGACCTTGAAGTCGGTGATCCGCACTTCGATCTCGCCGGTGGCAAGGTTCGGGTTCACCTGGTCCTCGGCCCGCGCGACGACGACGCCGTCGATCTGGATACAGCTCTCGGCGCGCACGGCGTCGACTTCCGCGAATTGCGCGAACTCAGGTTCGCAGAGAACCTGCGTCAGGCCGTAATGGTCGCGCAGGTCAATGAAGAGGATGCCGCCATGGTCGCGCTTCCTGTGGACCCAGCCGGCGAGGCGAACCTCCTTGCCGACATCGGATCCCCGGAGCGCGCCGCAGTGGTGGGACCTGTAAGGATGCATCGATCGTCTTCCTGATGAGAATTCCGGGAAAGGCCACGCCATGACGTGCCGCTGCGGGACCGTCAAGCGGCGGGGCCTTTTTGGCGGCCATAATGTCGCCGGGATGGCGTGCTGGTATCGTCGGTCAGTGCCTGAAAAGGTTAACGCCTGTCATGTTTACCCTCTGTCAGGCTCCGTAAATTTTCGCTCCGGCTTGGGACATCTGCCCCTGCCCTGTACCCATCCGGAACAGTTCCACGGCTCCAAACCCCAGATTTTATGCGCGTTTCACGGGCCTTTCACCTTGTGGCTTAGGTCAATGTTAGAAGGCGTTATGTACTATCACCCACAGAAACACACCGAAGTTATGTCCGCCGTGGGGGTGGTCTTTCGTGGGGAAGCACATGAACGCAATGATGCACCAGAGGCAGCAGAGAGAGCCTTATGTCATCGGTCCTGATGGCACACCGCTTACGCTCGCTGACCTTCCGTCGCCAAACACAAAGCGCTGGGTCATCCGGCGCAAGGCCGAGGTCGTCTCCGCGGTGCGCGGGGGCCTTCTCAGCTTCGAAGCCGCCTGTGAGCGCTACAAGCTCACCGATGAGGAATACGCTTCCTGGGAGAAGGCGATCGACAAGCATGGCATGCAGGGGCTCCGCGCCACCCGCATCCAGCAATACCGCTAGAAGCGCTGTCAGCAGCGGTCCCGGTGGGGGCTGGGTCCGCTGCGGCACGCAACGTGCATCGCTGAAGCTGAATGCAGCTAGGGCGGGAGTCAGGGCTTCCCTGACCGAAACATATGATGCACGGCACTTTCAGGCTCGGCTATGAACCGTTAGGTAGCTCACAGGACCTTCTCAAATCAGAGAGGTCGAGTGAGTACGGACGCCGGGGCCAACGCCCCAGGCGTTCCGATAAGGGACCCGAGCCTGCGCCGATGAGCTATCAGACCTTCAAGGGTGCCACCGTCGACGAAGCCAAGCGCGCCATGCGCCGCGCTCTCGGCCCCGACGGCGTGGTGCTGGCCGTGAGGCGCAGTCCCTCTGGCGGGGTCGAACTTCGCGCCATCCAGAAAGGACAGCCGCTTTACAAGGGTGAAGGCGGCACGGGAGGCGGTGGCCTGTTCGGTCGCAAGCCGCAGCGCGAGGAGCCCGCTCCCGCGCCGTCGCTTGGCGGTCTGGGCGAGCCCCGTGTGAGCGAGCCTGAAATCGTGCCCGAACGCCCGCGCCGCGAGGAAAGCCCGGTCAGTGCCCTGCGCGGTGATTTTTCCCGCAACCTTGCCCGTGACCACGGCAGCGACGCGGACCCGCTCCTGCGTTCGTGGGAGCAGAAGCTCGGCCGTCATGGCCTGACCCCGCACCTGATCCGGGCGCTGGTCGACGAGGCCCATGACCATGGCGGGCGCGGCGACGAGGTGGAACAGCTTGCTCATGCCCTTTCGCGCACCCTGCGCTTCGCGCCGCTGAACATCCTGCGCGATGTTCCGATCATGCTGATCGGGCAGACCGGCGCCGGGAAGACCTCTTCCGCTGCCAAGATCGCCGCCAGCGCCGCGGCCCAAGGTGGCCGTCTCGCTTTCATCTCCGCCGATGTCGGCCGTGCCGGTGCCATCGAGCAGATGCAGACCTATGCCGACGCGCTCGATACCCGCTTCTGGGCCGTCGAGGAGCCGCGCCAGGTCGCCCAGATCATGCGCCAGGAGCGTCCGGGCGAAGGCATCATCCTCGACACGCCCGGCGTCAGCCCGTTCGCCAGCGCCGACGTTTCCGCCGTGCGCGCCTTCCGCGAAGCGCTCGGCGCAGAGATGATTCTCGTCATCCCGGCTTCCGGCGATGTCGGTGAGCATACGGACTGGGTCTCGGCCTTCGCCGATCTCGGCGTGCGCCGCTGCATCATCACGAAGTTCGACGCCTCGCGCCGGATCGGTGCCGCGATCTCCGCCTGCTACCAGTCGGGCATGGCCCTCGCCTATTTCTCCGAAGCTCCCTTCATTGCCGACGGCCTGATCGATGCGCAGCCGGATTATCTTGCCCGCAGGCTACTGATGGATGTCCCGGCGAGGCTTGGTAGGGGACGCTAGGCCCCACGTCACCGCAAATATCCTGCGTCGCCACCTCGGTATGCCAGATGGTCAGAACGGCGCCCGGACTTCGAAGCTCATCCACGCACCGCCATTCGGGTGGCGTAGCTCCAACCGCTCCGCATGCAGAAGAAGCCGCGGCGCCGAGGTTGCGTCTCCGTACCATTCGTCCCCGAGGATCGGATGGCCGATCGAGGCAAGGTGCACCCGCAGCTGGTGGCTGCGGCCTGTGACGGGGGTCAGGGCAAGGCGCGTCCTGCCTTCGCCGCGCTCCAGCACCTCCCAATGGGTCACTGCCGGACGGCCGTGCTCCTCGCAGATCATCTGCAAGGGACGGTTCGGCCAGTCGCAGCGCAGGGGCGCGTCGATGGTGCCGCTGTCAGCGTCGGGCGCACCCTCGACGACGGCAATGTAGCGCTTCCTCGTCTGGCGCTTTTCGAACTGCTTGCCCAGATGAGCGAGCGCCTCCTTGCTCCGTGCCATGACGATCACGCCGGAGGTCGCCATGTCGAGGCGGTGGACGGTGAGGGCTTCGGGATAGCGCTCAATGACCCGCGCCTCGAGGCAGTCCGGCTCGGTCCTGCCGGGGACGGAAAGCAAGCCGGATGGCTTATCGAACACGAGGAGCGCTCCGTCTTCATGGACGAGACTGAGCCGCGGCTCCAAAGGTGGCATGTAGGGTTTCATCGGAAGCGGCATGGCAGGCTAGCGCGCGCCCGCTTCCCAAAGCTCGTCAATCCCCTCGGCGATGAGGTGCGAAGAGGGAGGCGTCAGCATCGACATGTGGCCGTCATTCTTGAGATGGATACGGCGGGTCCAGGTGCCTTCCTTCTCATATTCCCTCAGCAGTTCGGATGTACCCTGACTGACCTGTGTCGCTGTCGCGAAGAACGCAGGGAGCTTGATGGCTGGCTCGACGGGCTCGCCCAAGGCTTTGCGTTCGGTCACCGCGACCTCCCTGGCCGCACAGCGCAGGTGCTTCTCTGACATGACCGAAGCGAGCTTGTCGTTTCGCGGTTGGCCTTCGAGCTTGAGAAGATTCGGATGCACGCTCTCCATCAGCCCGCCCATGCGGCTGCGGGCAAAGCGGGCCCCTGCCCTGCCGATCAGCTGCGCCCAGGCAACCCAGCCGGCCCATGCGAGCCCCCGCATTTGCGATGGGCAGACCGCATCGAGAAGCGCAAGACCGCGGAAACGTTCGGGCATGATGCGCCCCGCCATGTGAAGCCGCACCCCGGCCATCGAGTGTCCGGCGAGGATCACCTTGCGGTCGATGCCCAGCGTATCGAGAACCCGTGCCATATCGGCCACGTGGAACCTCGGAACCGGGTCCTGACCCTCAGGGAGCGGATCGCTTTGGTACATCCCGGCGCGGGTCATGGCGATGACGTACCAGTCCTCGCGGGCGAGGTGCTGGGCAATGTGATGGAAGTCGGCATAGATGCCAAACGAACCCGGATCGAACAGCAGGACCCTGCCCGCGTCGGGCACGCCATAGCGCGCGACGACGACCGAACGGTCGCCCTCTATGGCCAGTTTCTCGGCATCGCCGTGGAAGGCTTCCTGAACCGCTTCGCTCTTTCGCACACGCAAGATGAACAACAAGCAGAGCTTCAGGACAAGCGCTTGCACAGGGGTTTGATCGCGTTGCCGCGGGGAACGGCTTGCGCCGCCAGTTCCCCTCAGGATCGGATCAGTTGGCGTATTCGATCTCGACCGCAGCGCCTTCGATATCGAGTTCGATCTCCAGGACATCGCCGACCGTGAACACCGCGTCGAGGGATGCCGAGAGGTTGGCAAAGGCCGTATCCTGCTCTTGCGCAGGCGATGTGCCCTTGAACGCTGCAACGATGTCATTGTCGATCATTGTTGCCGGTCCGACGAAGACCTCTTGGCCGGCAACCGTCAGGAAGCCGTTCGCAGCATCGATGGCGGAAACCGAACCGATCACGCCGATGTCCTCGGACTCAGTCCCGGAATCGTCACCATTCGCAGCGACACCGTCATCCTCCTCGAGAGAGACCTCATCGCCATCCGCGAGGGTCATCCGCCCTGTTGCGCAGGCTGCGTCACCCGACGCCTTCGCCTTGACCGCGGTGGCGGATGCGATCTGGTTGTAGAACGCATCGGCACCGAGATCGGTATCATCGGCGCCGAGGAAGCTGCCCGGTGCTGTCATGCTGGATGTCTCCACCGTGACACCGAGGATCGTGAAGCTGACGCCTGCAGTAATCGGGTCGGAGGGCGGTCCCATGACGCGGCAGCCGTCCCGGTCCTTGGGCTCGACCCTGATCCGGGTCCACACCGGGGCTCCTGAGGCATCAGGATAGCCTTTGGCGCGGATGTCGTCACCGACGCTGAGACGGCTGAGAAAAGCATCCACGGTGCGCTGCGGTCCGCCTTGCGGATCGGAAAGATCGAGCAGGCGGCTCTCCCCCGTAGGTTCGATCACGATCCCAAGGCGGGTCGTGAACGTACCGCCGGCGGTGTCGATCGAAGCAACTTCATCCCAGACGCCGAGCGTGTTCTCGACCTCGACTTCCGTCTTGCTGACGACGAGCGTGCCCGCCGCATCGAACGTGCCTCCGATTTCGACCCTCTGGCCGACGAGCGACGCAAGGCCGCTTGCATCGTCGACCTCGATCGTCCTGCCACCAATGACGATGGTGTTCGGCGTGACGCTGGTGTCGACGGGGATGAGGATACCTTCGATCTCGAATTCCTCGTTTTCCTGCGGAGCGTCATTCGCGTTGTCGTCGCCGAGTTCGATCTCGCGGGCGATGTAGCTGCCATCGGCCTGCTGGTCCGCCTTCACCTCGACAAAGACCCCCAAGAGTGTGTCGTCGGCGATCAGCCCGTCTTCAAGAACGGTGGCATTGTCGATCAGGAACTCGGTGCCGTTGATGACGATCGATGTTCCACTGCCGATCACCTGGTCGACAAAGCCCTTCACCTCATACTCGTCTCCATCGGTGTTCGGGTCGCCTGCCGCCCGGTCAATCTTGTCGATCCGTGAGGCGATAAACCCGCTCTCGGTGACCGAGCCGGAGACCTCCACGATGAAGGGCGCCCCTGCGGTCCCGAGCCGCCCGTCCAAATCGCGGATATCCACCGCTCCATCACCGTTCAGGTCCGTGAAGTCCTCTCCGATGATGGTCAGGGCATCGACGGTGACAGTCTGGCCAATCACCTTGAACGTGCCGACCGACGGATCGTCTCCATCGGGCGTGATCCGAACGGCCGGACCGCGCAGGTCTTCGTCGAAGACAATCACGTCCGCCTCGTTCGAATTGGCGAGAGCGCGCGCTTCAACGCGGACCTTCTGGCCAAGGCGCAGGAGGCTCTGTCCGCCGCCGACACCGTTCTGGCCCTCGATCTGGACCACCGTCGAGTTCAGGACTTCGAACTTTTTGCCGTTGACGAACACACTGCCAAAGCCGGTGATGACGCCCTCGGACGTGATCGGTGTGCCCGACTACGCCGCCGGCGGGGTCGAGGTCCCGCCGCCCGCGCTAGGCTGCTGCTGCCCTGCGCTGTCGCCGCCACCACCCGAACAGGCGAGGAGTCCCGCAGTGAGTGCCAAAGCGGATACGGTTCGAAGTGCGTTCATGGTGATGTCCCTGCGTTCTGCTCTGCCCCGCCCACGCCCTGCCCGGCGCGTACTGGGCGTTCTACCCCCGCTGGCGGGAGACGATAGTCCTTGGTCATCACCGCAGAATTGCGGGATTAGCTCGAATGCAGTCTCAATAGGCACAAACCGAGAAACCGGTGCCGATCCAGCATGCGGGATAGGTTTCCGACCGTTTGGCCTCGCCCACCATTTCCGACGTGCCGTCGGCCTTCATGGCGCGAACGTCTGCGTGACCCTCCATGTAGACGGTCACGAGGAGCTGCGTGACATCGTCGTAGAAAGCCTCGCCCTCGGGAAGAGTCACGGAAAAAGAGCCCCGGCCGCGGGGTTCGAAGTTGCAGTCACCCCGAAAGTTGGAAGGCCACAGAAGGCATGTCGCGGTCTTGATCTCGACCGGCGTGCGCTCCGATTTCATGTCCTCGGGCAGGTCCTGCTGCATCGCTTCGGGGATGCCCGGTGGCTCCGAGACGTTCTCGCTGCAGTTTGCGAGGAGCAAGCCCATGAAAAGGCAAGCGATTGTGCGGCGGAGAAGCATTGTCCCAGTCCCCTGTTCCCTGACCCGCCGCTGCCCGCGACAGGTTGCCCTGATGTCCTTATCGCCGCTTTGACGCCGGGGGCCAACCCTGCTCTAGGTTCTGGTGATGTCCCGCCCTCTTCCCGTGCCGCCAGGGCTAGGCCCCAGCGGTGTCACGGCCGTTCTCGGTCCCACGAATACCGGCAAGACCTTTTATGCCCTCGAGCGCATGGCCGCGCATTCGACCGGCATGATCGGCCTGCCGCTGCGCCTGCTCGCGCGGGAGGTCTACGAAAAGATGGTCGATCGTCGCGGCAAGCGGGCCGTGGCCATGGTGACGGGCGAAGAGAAGATCATCCCGCCCAATCCGAGCTACTGGGTCTGCACGGTCGAAGCGATGCCGCTGGAGCGCGAGGTGAGTTTCCTCGCGATAGACGAAGTGCAGCTTGCAGCCGATCCCGAGCGGGGACGTATTTTCACCGACCGGATCCTCCATGCCCGAGGGCGCAACGAGACGCTGATGCTGGGCTCGGACACCATGGCGCCGATCCTTCGGCGGTTGATCCCGGAGATCAACTTCCTCGGCCGCGAGCGCTTCAGTCATCTTACCCATATCGGGCACAAGAAGGTCACACGCCTGCCTCGGCGCTCGGCAATCGTCGCCTTCTCTGCCGAGAACGTCTACTCCATCGCGGAGCTCATCCGGCGCCAGCGCGGCGGCGCGGCCGTGGTCATGGGCGCGCTCAGCCCGAGGACCCGGAACGCACAGGCAGCGCTCTATAACGAAGGCGAGGTCGACTATCTCGTGGCCACCGATGCGATCGGGATGGGCCTCAACATGGACATCGACCACGTGGCTTTCGCGGCTGGCCGCAAGTTCGATGGCAAGAACGCGCGGCACTTGTTTCCGACCGAAGTGGCGCAAATTGCCGGGCGCGCCGGACGGCATGTTCGGGATGGCACATGGGGCTCCACCGCTGAGGCTCCGCCTTTTGACGAAGACCTGGTCGAGCAGGTTTCCGAACATACGTTCGAGCCGGTGACCGCGCTCCAATGGCGTAATCCGAACGTCCGTTTTGGAAGTTTGCCCGCCCTGTTGCGGTCGCTCGAAATGCCGCCTCCGGAAGACGGCCTCGTCAGGGCGCGGATGGATGATGACGAGGAGGCCCTACGCCGACTCGCCCGGCGTCACGATATTCGTGACATGGCCAAGGGCGGCGCGGCGCTGAAGCTCCTCTGGGAGGTCTGCCAGGTCCCCGACTTCCGGAAAGTCACCCCTGACCAGCATGCGGTGATGCTTGGCGAGCTCTACCAGCAGCTGATGGAGCGCGGCTCGATACGCTCGGAATGGGCCGAACTCCAGCTTTCCCGGCTGGACAATCCGAACGGCGACGTCGATGCGCTTTCCAACAGGATCGCCCATGTGCGGACCTGGACTTATCTCAGCCATCGCTCGGGATGGCTTGACGACGCGGCGCACTTCCAGAACGAAGCGCGGCGTATCGAGGACCGCCTTTCGGATGTCCTGCACGAGAGACTGACACAACGCTTTGTTGACCGCCGCACGTCAGTCCTTTTGAAGCGGCTCAAGGATGACGCCCCGCTCCTCGCGGGCGTCCGCAACAATGGAGAGGTCGTCGTGGAAGGCGAATTCGTCGGACGGCTTTTGGGCTTTCAGTTCATTCTCGATCCCAAGGCCCGGGGTCCTCACGAAAAGGCCGTGCGGTTTGCCGCACTGAAGGCCCTGCAGCCCGAGCTGATGGCGCGAGCCTCCGCGCTGGCCTCGGCCAAGCCGGAAGAATTCAGGCTCGAGCCCGGCGGCGAGATCGTCTGGCGGCAGAGCGTCGTCGCTCAGCTCGTCAAAGGCCCGCAGCCCCTGCGGCCCGACTTCAAGTTCGTGGCGATGGAGCACATGCCCGCCAGCGCGGTGGCCGCGATCGAGGAGCGTTTGCGCGCCTTCATCGCTGACCGCGTGGAGGGGCTGGCGGGGCCGCTCGTCGCCCTGCAGGCGGCGCTGAACCGTCCGTCCGATCACCCAGAGGCCCTGTCCCCCGGTGCACGGGGCGTGGCTTTCCGCCTGGTCGAGAATTTCGGCGCTATGTCGCGGCGGCCGATCGCCGAGGAGGTCAAGGCGCTGACCCAGGACGAGCGGGCGGGCCTGCGCAAGCTCGGCGTCCGGTTCGGCGAGTACACCCTCTTTATCCCCGCCCTCCTGAAACCTGCTCCGGCGCAGTTCCTCGGCCTGCTCTGGGCGCTGTGGAGCGGCAACGATCCCGACGCTTTCCCGGTGCCGCAGGCTGGCGCAACATCGGTCGAAGCCGAGGAGAAGGTCCCACATGCCTTCTGGTACGCCGTCGGCTACCGGCCATCCGGCAACCGGGCGGTGCGGATCGACATGCTCGAGCGCCTTGCGCAGGAAATCCGTTCGGCGCGGGAACAGGGCTCCAAGGAAGGCTTCGAAGCCAACCAGCGGATGATGAGCCTCGTCGGCGTTTCCGGAGAGGCTTTCGAAGACATTCTCAAGAACCTCGGATACCGCAAACAGACGGTGGAACGCGAGGTGAAAGCCGAGGCGCCGAAGATTGCCGATCCGGTGGCCGAGACCGTAGAGGATCCGGCACCGACGGCGGCGCGCGCGCAGCCCGAGACCGATCCCGCAGCAACGCCCGCCATCGAGATCGCTGGAGCGCCCGAGGCTCCTGCTGACGGCGCACTGCCTGCGGAGGCAGCGACCCCCACGGAGGGTGAGGCCCAGCCGGTGGAGACGCCGGTCAGCGCCGCGGGCGACCCCGCCCCCACCGTTGACGTGACGCCCGAGACAGCGGCAACGCCGGGAGAACCCGTGATGGAGACGGTGACCCTGTGGCGCTACCAGCCGCCGCGGAACAACCGTGGCCAAGGACAGCAGCGCCGCGGCAAGCCGGGCGGGAAGCACGGCGCAGACGCCAAGCGCGGCGGACCGCCCAAGGGCAAGGGCAAGCGCCCACAAAAGGGCCCACAAAAGCCACGCACGTTCAGCTCTGGCCCGAGGAAGTCGAAAGAGGCCGATCCCGACAGCCCCTTCGCGGTGCTGGCGAACCTGAAAAAGGACTGAGCCGGCAGACCAGAAAAAAAGAAAGGCCGACAGAGGTTTCTCCGTCGGCCTTTCTTGTTCTGAATTCCGATGTTCCGGATCAGGCCGCGGCGTCGAGGCCCTGTCGACCAAGTTCCAGGAACTTCTCCCGCCGCTGGGCGACCAGCTCTTCCGGCGACAGGCCGACGAGTTCATCGAGGTGCTGGCAGATGGCGTCCTTGACCGCAGCAATGGCAAGGTCCGGGGCGCGGTGGCTGCCGCCCACGGGCTCCGGGATGATGCCGTCGATCACGCCAAGCTTTTGGAGGTCCTGCGCGGAGATCTTCATGGCATCGGCAGCATCGGGCGCCTTGTTCTCGCCCTTGGCCATGGCGTCCTTCCAGAGGATCGCAGCGCAGCCCTCGGGCGAGATCACCGAGTAAATGGAATGTTCGAGCATCAGGACACGGTTGCCCGCGGCAAGCGCGATGGCACCGCCCGAGCCGCCTTCGCCGGTGATGATCGCGATCACCGGGACGCGGGCTTCGAGGAATTTGGCCGTGGACGAAGCGATTGCTTCAGCCTGGCCGCGCTCTTCAGCACCGCGGCCGGGATAGGCACCGGCGGTATCGACAAGGGTGACGACAGGCAGGCCGAAGCGCTCAGCCATCTCCACGAGGCGGATGGCCTTCCGGTAGCCTTCGGGCCGGGCCATGCCGAAATTATGGGTCAGGCGGCTCTCGGTGTCGGTGCCCTTCTCATGGCCCATCATGACCACGCGGTGCTTACCGATATGCGCAACCCCGCCGATGATGGCGCGATCGTCACCGAAGGCGCGGTCACCGCACAGCTCGGTGAAGCCGGTGGCAAGCCCCTTTGAATAGTCGATGAAGTGCGGACGGTTCGGATGGCGCGCGACCTGCGTCTTCTGCCAGCGGCTAAGCCCGGCATAGGTGTCCTTGAGGATCTTCTTCGCCTTTTCTTCGAGGCGCTGGATCTCCGGCTCGACTTCCTTCGAGGCATTCTCGTCGTCCATCTCGCGCAGGGAGTCGATTTTCGTCTCGAGCTCCGCGATCGGCTTCTCGAAATCAAGATACGTCCGCATGACTTCCTTTCCCGGGGCGCGCCAGGGGGTGGTACTCTTCGAGTGCCCTGCGCAGCCTGTCTTGTCTGACGTGCGTGTAGACCTGTGTGGTCGTGATGTCAGCATGCCCCAGAAGGTGTTGGAGGGACCTTAAATCCGCGCCGCCTTCGAGCAGGTGGGTCGCAAAGGCGTGGCGCAGGACGTGGGGGCTGATTTTCGTGGGCTCAATTCCTGCCCTCGCCGCTATCTCCTTGAGAAGCTGCGCGAAACGGGCGGTGGTCAGGTGACCTTGCTTGCCTCGGCTCGGAAACAACCACTTGCTGCCACCCTCGGGCAGGAAGGCCGGGCGCGCTTCTTCGTGATAGCGGCGGAGGTTTTTCTCGGCCTCCTCGGTCAGGGGGACAAGGCGTTCCTTGTCTCCCTTGCCCCTGATTCTTAGGATCGAGCCACCGGTGCCGAAAAAGCTGTTGGCCGAGAGGGAGACGAGCTCCGAAACCCTGAGGCCCGTGGCGTAAAGCACATGCAGCAGCGCTTGCAGCCGCAGCGCCTTGGCATCACCGCTTTCAGCCTCGCGGTCGGCGGTATCGAGAAGGTCGGAGACCTCCTCCACCGTCAGGACCTTCGGCAGGCGCTTGGCTTTCTTCGGCGCTTCGAGCGTGAGCGCGGGGTTATCGGGGCGCAGCTCGTCAGCGAAGGCGTAGCCGTAGAACTGGCGAATAGCGGACAGGCAGAGCGCGGCTGTTGCCTGGCTCCGGCCTGTCTTTTCGAGATGCTGGAAATAGGCTGCAAGGTCATCGCGGCCCGCGGAGAGGAGGTCCTTGTTGCGCTTGCCCAGGAACTCTGTGACTCGGCCGAGGTCACGGCCGTAATTGCGCACGGTCCGCTGGGACGAGCCGCGCTCGACGACCATCATTTCGAGAAAGGCCTCGATGGCCCAGGCGTCGCTCACTGACCTGCCGCGATCGGCTTGAGGCGCGGGACGTAGGCTTCCTTGTTGATGACCTCCTCACGGAGGGACCCTACGCTCTCGAGGGCCTGACGCTGGAAGGCTGCGTCCGCGGCAAGGCGGTTGGCTTCGGCACGCTTGTAAAGGGCCGCGCCGACCGTATCGCGCACAGCGGCAAGCTCGCCCGAGGCACGGACGCCGGATGTGGCGAGTGCGGCGAGGAGCATGGATCCACGCGCGCCGCTGGCCGCTGCCGTGATCGCCCGGTCCACGGTCGTGGGGAGATCCGCGCTCGCCTGCGCCTGCGCCAGGGCATCGGGAATGCGAATGGCGGGAACCGGCGGGTCGGGCAGGCGCTCGCCGATCGCGCCTGCAAGACGCTGCGCCGCGCCGGGGCGAAGATAGCTGTAGAGCTTGGCAAGGTTGAGGAACGCGCGTTCCGCTCCGATGGTGTTCTCGGCGGCGACCGCCTGGATCCAGGCTTCAGCCGTCGCGAAGTTTCGGATGATCAGCGAACTGAGCGCAAGCTCGGTCGCGTAGGGCATGGTCACGGCGTCGGGCCGCATGGAGGCTATTTCCTGACCATAGATCTTGGTCAGGACGAGGTAGAGATCCGGGTTCTGCTTCGCTGCAACCAAGGCTTCACCGATGGCCTGGGACCGGTTGAAGGAGCCTGCGGGCTGGGCCGCGATGGTGGCGATGACGCTCGCGACCTCCTCGCCTTCGAGCGAGGCAGCAGCGTCAGCAAGATCGCGGGCGGGGACCAGGTCTTCCCGAGCAGCGCGGACGAGAGCGGCCGAGCGTGTCGGAGTCGAAAGGCCGCGGTCATAGACAATGGCCGCTGCAACGGCCGGCGTGACATCCGGAATATCCGTAGGCGCGAACAGCCCGCCGAGCTTGCGGTAGGCTGCATACTGAAGAGCGCTGCGGGGAAATTCGTTGGGAACGCTGCGAGCGAAGAGGTTCGCATACATCTGCTCGTCCCCAGGGGAGAGGACGCCCTCTTCCCGCGCCAGACTGATGGTCAGCTCAGCGGCAGGCGTCTCGCCCGCATGGATGTAGCAGAAAGCCCGCAGGCGGACGAAGAAGGGCTGCTGGCGCCCCTCCCGAAGGTTTGCCCCGCGCGCGCAGGCTTGGTCGAACTGGAGCTTGTAAAGGTCGCGCATCGCGACAATGCGGCTGAGCGAGGGCTGGACCACGAGGCCGGGCATCAGCTCGGCCAGGGCGCCGGCTTCCATCACATAACCGGCCTCTGCTGCACGAAGCAGCTTCAGCCCGGCAAGATCGGCATCCGCGCCGTCGGGGCCGTTGCCCGGCGAAAGCAGCACCCGCCGCAGGATCAGGCGTTTGACAGGATCCTCGTAGCTGGTGGGGACGTTGCGAAGCTGGTCGGCGATCTCCTCGGCCGTGGCCCCGTCCCAAAGGTCCCGGCCAAGGGCGCCTTCGTTCTCGGTCAGCGTGCCGAGCGAGAAAGGGCTCGAGTCGAAATTCGCACGTTCGACCTGCGCCTTTGCCGCTGAAAAGGGAGCGGTCGCGGACGCAAGGGCGAGAAAACTGGCGAGGATGGCTTGCTTCATGGCGCTACCGAGCGTCGAGCTCGACCTCCTGCGTGATCGTCCGGGTCTCAGGCTGCCGCCGATCGCCCAGAACGTAAAGGAGCACCACGGCGAGAATGAGGAGCGTGACGAGAAAACTGATGAAGCGCATGAGACCACCCGTCCGGGGACACTAAACCATGCCGCGGCGCAGCGGAACCTGTCTCACCGCTGTCTTTGCTGTCGTTTTTGCCGGAACAGGGCCAAACGCTCCGCGATCACGCGCTCATAGCCCCGGTCGACGGGCTGGTAGAAATCCAGCCTCTCCATACCCTCGGGAAGGTAACTGAGTCCGGCATGGCCGCCGGGGGCATCATGGTCGTATTCGTAGCCCTCGCCCCTGCCCTCTTCCTTCATCAGCTTCGTCGGCGCGTTGACCGCATGCATGGGTGGCGGGAGCGAGCCGGTTTTCTTGGCGAATGCCATGGCTTTCTTGAAAGCGGAGTAGCTGGCGTTCGACTTAGGCGCGGTGGCAAGATAGGCGACGGCCTGCCCCAGCGGGATGTGTCCTTCGGGTTCGCCGAGCTGGCGAAAAGCCTCGCGGGCGGCGATGACCACCTGCAAGGCACGGGGGTCGGCATTGCCGATGTCTTCGGACGCGATGACCGTCAAGCGGCGGAAAATGAACATCGGGTCTTCGCCCGCCTCGAGCATCCGCGCGGTCCAATAAAGGGCCGCGTCATCGTCGGAACCCCGGATCGACTTCTGGAGCAGGCTCGCGAAGTCGTAATGGATGTCGCCACTCTTGTCGCCCGCCATGGCGCGGCCCGAGAACGATCGGCGGAGAGCTTCGGCACCCATGGGCTCAGGCGGGCTCGAGGCGGCAATTTGGTCGGCGAGGGAGAGGAGCGCGCGGCCATCGCCGTCGGCCATGGCGATGAGGGCGGCGCGGCCCTCGTCCGTGACCGGAAGCGACTTGGCGAGTTCCTTCTCCGCACGCTGAAGAAGAATTTCGAGATCCTCCGCTGTCAGACGTTCGAGCTTGAGCGCGACCGCGCGGCTCAGAAGCGCGCGGTTGAAAGCGAAGCTGGGATTTTCTGTTGTTGCACCGACAAGCGTGATGAGGCCGGTCTCCATATGCGGCAGGAAGCTGTCCTGCTGGCGCTTGTCGAAGCGATGGAGCTCGTCGACGAAAAGGAGCGTTGCCCTGCCGGTGTCACGCCGCGCCTCGGCTTCGGCGAAGGCCTTCTTGAGGTCGGGCACGCCGGAGAAAATGGCCGAGAGCTGCTCGAAGTGCCGGCCTGTCTCCTTGGCGATCAGGCGGGCGATGGTGGTCTTGCCGGTTCCGGGCGGGCCGTAGAGAATGATCGATGGCAATGCCTCTGTCTTCAGAAGTACACGGAGCTTGCCGCCCTCGCCAAGGAGCTGCTTCTGGCCGACGACCTCATCGAGGGATTGCGGACGCAGCCGCTCGGCCAGCGGTGTCGGGACCGCATCGCCAAGACCTGCCGCATCGAAAAGGCTCATCAGCGGAGCCTGATCGTTCCGGTCCGTCCGCGGGCATCGCGCACGGTGATCGATTCCATCGGCAAGCGGAGCGCCCGGAGGACATCGTCGACCTTATCGACACTTTGTCCGTTGATGGCGAAGATCTGGTAGCCAGCGCGGACCGGTGTGCGGCGCGTGGCGACGCGGGGATCGACGCCGATGACGACAACGCCCTTGTCAAAGGGGTTGCGACCCAGTTCCTCGTTGAGGGCTGGCGAAAGGTTCGCGATTGTCACGCCGTAGAGCGGGCAGTCCGCTTCGATCAGTGTGCGATTGGCTGCCGGGATTTCGGGCGGATACTCGAGCTTTGCCCTTGTGCGGCGCTCGCGGCCATCGCGGAGGTAGCGAATCTCGATGGTCTCGCCGGGCGAGCGGGTCGCCGGGCGATAGCGAAGGGCTTCGCCGTCCATGACTTCCTGCCCCGCGATGGAGACGATGATGTCGCCTTCCTTGAGGCCTGCCCGGTCCGCTGGGCCGCCCTTGAAGAGCTGGCTGATAAGCGCGCCCCGCGGACGGTCGAGGCCGATGGCTTCGGCAATGCGGCTGTCAACGTCGCTCCCGAGCACACCGAGCCACGGGCGGCGCACCACGGTCTCTCCCGTCACTGCGCTCGCCAGGACCCGCTGCACGAGATTGCCGGGGATGGCGAACCCGATGCCGTTCGACCCTCCGGACCGGGAATAGATCGCCGTGTTGATGCCGAGCAGGTTGCCGTCGATATCGACGAGCGCGCCCCCCGAATTGCCGGGATTGATGGCGGCGTCGGTCTGGATGAAGAACTGGAAGTCCGACACCGAAACATTCGTCCGGTTGAGCGCAGAGACGATCCCTGAGCTGACGGTCTGGCCAACCCCGAACGGGTTGCCGATGGCGAGGACGATGTCGCCGACCTCCGCCGCGTCGCTGTCCGCAAAGCGGAGCGCCGGTAGCGGTTCACCGGCATCGATCTTGAGGACGGCCAGGTCGGTCTGGGGGTCGGCGAGCAGGAGCTTGGCCTCGAACTCGCGACGGTCAGGGAGGAAGACGCGGATTTCATCCATTCCCTCGACCACGTGGTTGTTCGTCACGATGATGCCGTCAGGGTCGAGGATCACGCCCGAGCCCAGGGAATTTTGCTGGCGGGTCTGCCCTCCCGGCGCCTGCCCGAAAAACTGGCTGAAAAAGGGATCGTCGAAGAGGCTGCGCGTTCTGACGGTGCGGCTGGTATAGACGTTCACCACCGCTGGCGCCGTCTGCTTCACGATCGGCGCATAGGTGGCGCGGAGATCGAGATCTGTCGCGGGCTGGCGCGTTTCGGCCGACGCGCTGGCGATGAGAGAGACGAAAACTGCTAGAACAAGCGTGACTGCGCGCATGAACATCCCCGAAAGGTGCGTGTTGTAGCCCTTTGGATGGGTCGTTAGACCCGGCCTGGCAAGACCGGAGCCGGTCCTGTCCCCAAGAGATAGGCGGTTTTGGTCGCGTCCGGACGGGAAAAAGGGGTTCCCATGCAGATTGTCATGCTCCTCGCGGTGGTCGCATCGGTGTTTTCCGCCGGATTGCTGCTGCTGGGCTTGTGGCTGCTGGTGGAAGTCCTCGCATCCGGAAAGGTCGGAGGACCTGTAGCCAAGGGCGGCGCCGGGCCGATGGCCGTGGTGATTCCCGCCCATAACGAAGAAGCGGGCATCGCGGCGACACTTGAAGACGTGAAGCGCCAATTGCGGCCGCGGGACCGGCTGATCGTCGTCGCGGACAATTGTTCCGACCGGACGGCGGATGTGGCGCTGGCGGCTGGCGCCGAAATGCTGGCGCGCAAGGATGCGGAGAAGCGCGGCAAGGGCTATGCGCTGCAGTTCGCGCTCGACCACCTGCGCCAGAACCCGCCAGCAACGGTGGTCTTCACCGATGCGGACTGCTTTCACGCCGAAGGACTCTTCGAAGCTGTGGCTTCGGTGGCCGAAACCTCCGGCCGGCCTGCGCAGGCGCTCTACCTCATGGAAGCGGCGGAAAGCGCCAGCCCTGCGAGAAAGATCGCGGCCTTCGCCTGGCGGTTGATCAACAAGACCAGGATGGAAGGGCTGTGGCGGCTCGCAAAGACGACCCGCCTGACCGGAGCGGGCGCGGCATTCCCGTGGCCTGTCGCGGAGAAACTGGCGCTCGGCTCCGGCGAAATCGTCGAGGACCTGGCCCTGACCCTGACCCTAGCGCAGCAGGGTATGCGGATCGACTTCCTGCCAGATGTAGCGGTGACGAGCACGTTCCCCGAAAGCGACAGCGCCGCCACCGTGCAGCGCGCGCGTTGGGAACATGGCTCCCTCCGCATGGCCCGTGCACGGGTGCCGGGCCTTCTCGTCAGTGGGCTGACCGCACCGTGGAAGGCCATGCTGGCCCTCAACGTCGCCGTGCCTCCGCTGACGGTGTTTGCAGCGGCCGTGCTTGCCGCGGGCGGGGTGGGCGCAGTGCTCCTCATGCTCGGCGCCTGGCTGCCGCTCCTGCTGGCAGGTCTTGCCGCCCTCACCTTCTTCGATGCCGTCGTCATCGCCTATATTCGCGACGGGCGCAGCGTCCTGCCGCCTGCGGAGCTGTCCCGGCTCCCGGTGTTCCTGCTCTCGAAATTCGGGGTCTATGGAAAGTCCGGGCGTGCGAGCACCAAGCGCTGGACCCGCACGCCGCGAAGCTAGGAGCTATTGGGGCGCCTTGAAGACCTCGCCATCCTTCATCACGAAATTGACCGCGGTCTGCAGCAATTCGATGTCGCTGAGAGGATCGCCCTCCACAGCGATAATGTCGGCGAGCTTGCCCGCCTCGATCGTGCCGATCTTGTCTTCCATACGGATGTTCTGGGATCCGACGACCGTGGCGGCACGAATGGCTTCCTCCTCGGTCATGCCTGCATCGACCATCAGCGCGAACTCCTTTGCGTTCTCGCCGTGCTTGGAGACGCCCGAGTCCGTGCCGAAGGCAATCTTCACGCCGCCCTCATGGGCGCGGCGCCCCATCTCCTGCATCAAAGGCCCGACCTCGGCGGACTTGGCGCGCTGGGCGGGTGTCAGGAAGGTGTTGGGGTCTTTCGCCCACTCGGCCACCGTGGCGCCAGCAAGAAGCGTCGGCACGAGGAAGGCGTCGTTCCGGCGGAAGGCACGGATGGTCCGATCGTCGAGATAGGTGCCGTGCTCGATAGTCCGCACACCGGCATTGAGCGCCGCTTCGATCCCGCCCTTGCCGTGCGCATGCGCGGTGACATCGCGGCCCATTTTGTTCGCGGCATCGACGATGGCGGCGAGCTCTTCGTTGGTGAACTGCTGCTCCGTTCCTGTCTGTGTGTTCGACAGGACACCGCCGGTGGCAGTGATCTTGATGTGGTCGGCGCCGCGGCGGATCTGCTCCCGAACCGCACGACGGCAGTCATCAGCGCCGTCACAGACCGCAGGGCTCTTTAGCAGCTCCGCCACTTCGAGGGCATAGCCCTGCGTGCCGTCACCATGGCCGCCGGTGATCGAAACGGAGTTGCCGCTGGCGAGGATGCGCGGTCCCGGAACATCGCCCCTCTCGATGCCCGAGCGCAGGGCAAAGATCGCCTCGCCGTCGGCACCCACGTCACGGACTGTCGTGAAGCCAGCCATGAGGGTCTTCTTCGCGAATCCTGCACCCATCAACGCACGGTCGGCGGAGCTCAGCTCGACGCGCTGGAGCCTTCCGCGCGGATTGTTCTCGCTGGTGATGTGGACATGACCGTCGATGAAGCCGGGCAGCACGGTGTGCCCGCCGAGATCATAGCTCGCCTCGACCGTGTGGCCCTCTTCCGACAGTGCCCGATCGGAAATGCGCCCATCCCGGACCTCGAGGATCTTGTCGTCCTCGATCAGGATCGTCGCCGCTTTGGGGCTGCTGTCGCCGGGAACGGCGACGAGGCGGTCGGTACGGAGGACGGTGACGTCGGCGGCCTGGGCCGTGCCGAGCGCCAGAGCGGAGGCGGCGAACAAAAATCTAACCATTATGGAACTAGAAGCGTATTGAAGGCCTCTGTCCAGACTGGCCTATGACGACGGTTCAGCGCCCTTTGGCGCGTGCGGTGCAGCAGGGAGAAACCGGGTCCGACCATGCCTCTCTACATTCCACGCGGCGGTCCCCGGATTTTTTTCGTCCATGTCCCGAAAACCGCGGGCACGGCGATCACCAATTATCTCGGGCGGCGTTTCGGCACGCCGGTGATGTCGAACCGGACTACCTTCATGGCGGAGTTCGCGAAGCGCGGCTTCGTCACGCCGCCGGGGCACTTCACGGCCGAAGACCTGACCGAATTCATTCCCGAGGATATAGACCTCTGCTTCACGATGGTGCGCGATCCGATCGACCGGATCGTCAGCGAATTCCGCTTCCAGAAACAGGCCCAGGGACGGATGGCGACGGACTTCTCGTCCTGGCTACGGCGCATGTTTGCGGGGGCGGCGAAGGATCCACGCATCTACCACAATCATATCCGTCCGCAGGCGGACTTCGTTCCGGCGAACGCCGAGGTTTTCCGATTCGAGACAGGATTCGACGCCCTTGTCGCCAGGCTCGACGCGGTCGCGGGAGACACGGTGGCCTATGGGATCGAAAGAGCGAACTCCTCAGCCAAGGAACTTGGTGACGTCACCGTTCACCGCGAGGATGCCGAGGCGATCCTGAGGTTCTATGCCGAGGACTATGACCGCTTCGGGTTTTCCAGGCCAGACCTGAGCGCGATGCCGTCCGACGCCCGAGCTTCCTGGCGAAACTTGAGCGCCCAGGCGATGGCGCCGCTCCTGGTCGCAAAAGAAAAACGCCGCTGGCTGAAATAGCCGCGCGGCGTTCTCCTGAAACCTGATACCCTGACCCCTCGCAAGGGGCCTGAGACTTACTCTTCGTCGGCCTCGACCAGCTTCATCGTCGGGCCCGAGTCCTGGCCTTTGGCCGTCTCATCGCGGTCGACGAACTCGATGACAGCGCGCGGAGCATTGTCGCCGAAGCGGAAGCCCGCTTTCATGACGCGTGTGTAGCCGCCGTTACGCTCCTGATAGCGCGGGCCGAGCGTGTCGAAGAGCTTGCCGACCATCTCGACGTCACGGATCTTGGAGATCGCCTGACGACGGGCATGAAGGTCGCCCCGCTTGGCAAGCGTGATGAGCTTGTCGGCGATCGGCTTGAGCTCCTTCGCCTTCGGAAGGGTGGTCACGATCTGCTCGTGCTTGATGAGCGACGCCGCCATGTTGGCGAACATCGCCTTCCGGTGGCTCGCCGTGCGGTTCAGTTTGCGGTGCGCAACGCCGTGGCGCATGGTTCACTCTCCACTACTCCGGCGAGGCCGGATGGTTTGGTTGTTCGGTTCCCGCAACCACCGCGGCATGGTGCCAGCGGAGCCCGGGGTGCCCCTCTCCAACAGCAAGGCTCTCGTCGAGGGGGTAGAAATGGACCCCACGGTCGACCCGCAGGGAGTGGTCTTACGACTGGTCCTCGAACTTGCGAGCCAGTTCTTCGATATTGTCCGGCGGCCAGTCCGGCACGTCCATACCGAGATGCAGGCCGAGGGAAGCCAGGACTTCCTTGATCTCGTTCAGCGACTTCCGACCAAAGTTCGGAGTGCGGAGCATCTCTCCTTCGGTTTTCTGGATGAGGTCGCCGATATAGACGATATTGTCGTTCTTCAGGCAGTTCGCCGAACGCACCGAAAGCTCGAGCTCGTCGACCTTTTTGAGGAGAGCAGCGTTGAAGAGCAGCTCTTCTTCCTTCTCCTGCGTCTGGTCGGCCTGAGGCTCGTCGAAGTTGACGAAGATCTGGAGCTGGTCCTGCAGGATCCGAGCAGCATAGGCTGCTGCGTCTTCCGGGCTGACAGCGCCATTGGTCTCGATGTCGAGGATCAGGCGGTCATAGTCGAGGACCTGGCCTTCGCGGGTGTTCTCGACGCGGTAGGAGACACGGCGGACCGGCGAATACAGGCTGTCGACCGGGATCAGGCCGATGGGAGCGTCTTCCGGACGGTTGCGATCGGCCGGGACATAGCCCTTGCCGGTCTGGACCGTGAATTCCATGTGAAGGTCTGCGCCCTCGTCGAGGGTGCAGATCACGTGATCCTTGTCGAGGATCTCGATGTCAGCGGTTTCCTGAATGTCGCCGGCAGTGACCACACCAGGCCCCTGCTTCTTGAGGGTCAGGCGCTTCGGGCCGTCAACATGCATGCGCAGCGCGAGCTGCTTGATATTCAGGATGATGATCGTGACGTCCTCACGAACACCAGGGATCGAGCTGAATTCGTGCACGACGCCGTCGATCTGGACCGAAGTCACAGCGGCACCCTGCAACGAGGACATGAGGATACGGCGGAGCGAGTTGCCGAGCGTCAGGCCGAAGCCGCGCTCAAGCGGTTGGGCGACGATCGTCGCCTTGCGCTGCGGGTCGAAACCCGGCTGCACTTCAAGCTTTTGCGGCTTGATGAGCTCCTGCCAGTTTTTTTCGAGCATATGGTCTCCAATTGGGGCGCTTGCAGGCGAGCCCCGAGCCTAAGGTGAGTCTGTTAGACGCGACGGCGTTTACGCGGACGGACACCGTTATGCGGGATCGGCGTGACATCCTTGATGGTCGTGACCGTCAGACCAGCAGCCTGCAGCGCGCGAAGCGCGCTCTCACGGCCCGAACCCGGACCACGAACCAGAACGTCCACCGAGCGGAGGCCATGTTCCATGGCCTTCTTCGCAGCGTCCTCAGCTGCCATCTGCGCGGCAAAAGGCGTCGATTTGCGCGAGCCTTTGAAGCCCATGTGGCCAGCCGTGGACCAGCTGATGGCATTGCCCTGCGCGTCGGTGATGGTGACATGCGTGTTGTTGAACGAGGCGTTCACATGAACGACGCCCGAAACGATGTTCTTGCGTTCGCGGCGACGCGGCGCCTGACGGGTCGGAGTACGTGCCATTATTTCTTCTTCCCGGCGATCGGTTTGGCCGGACCTTTACGGGTGCGGGCGTTGGTGTGCGTGCGCTGGCCACGAACCGGAAGGCCACGACGGTGACGCAGGCCGCGATAGCAGCCGAGGTCCATGAGGCGCTTGATGTTCTGGGCGTTCTCACGGCGAAGGTCGCCTTCGACGGTATAGTCGGCGTCGATCGTCTCGCGGATCTTCAGAATTTCAGCATCCGTGAGATCCTGGACACGACGGTTCGTGTCGAGACCGGTTTTCTCGACGATTTCCATCGCCTTGGCCGGTCCGATGCCATGAATATAGGTCAGCGCGATATGAACGCGCTTATTATTCGGGATGTTAACGCCGGCGATGCGGGCCATCGAATTCCTCTCTAGCGGGTGCACCGAACTTCGGTGCCTTGAAATTGTTGGGACTTTCTTTCGCCACGCAGGCAAAAGGGTCCGCGGTCCGTGTTAGCGGAAAGTGGGGGTCTAAACCCTCATCTTTCCATGTCAAGCGTGGTTTCGGCCAGGCTCCACCGAATCGAGAGCTGCCTCGATTTCGGCGGTGACTTCGTCGATCGGCTTCATGCCGTCGATCACTTTGACGAGGCCGCGCTTCTCGTAAAACGGGATGAGCGGCGCGGTCTGTTCGTTGTAAATACTGAGACGCTTGCGGAACGTCTCTTCGTTGTCGTCTTCCCTGACCTCGCCACCGGCGGCCTTTGTTTCTTCCACACGGGACTTGAGGCGATTGACGAGTTCTTCGTCATCAACCCGGAGCTCAAGAACGACATCAACCTGGCGGCCTTTCTCCTCGAGAATTTCCTCGAGCAGCTCGGCCTGCCGAACTGTCCGAGGGAACCCGTCGAGCAGGAACCCGGACTTGCAATCGTCCATGTCGATGCGCTCGGAGATGATGCCGGTGACGATCTCATCGGAAACAAGATCACCGGCCGCCATGATCGACTGGCATTTCTTCCCGAGTTCGGTGCCAGCGGCAATTGCCGCACGGAGCATATCACCGGTCGAAAGTTGAGGGATACCACGGCGGGCCGCAATCATCTTGGCCTGGGTCCCCTTCCCAGCTCCCGGCGGTCCAAGGAAAATGACTATCACCGACGCGCTCCCCGTAGTTTCGACTTCTTGATCAGCGACTCATACTGCTGCGCCAGCAGATGGCCTTGGATCTGTTGCACCGTGTCCAGCGTGACCGTCACGACAATGAGCAGCGACGTACCCCCTAGATACACCGGGATCGCCGAAATCTGCATTCTCAGAAACTCAGGGAGAACACAGACAAAGGTCAGGTACGCAGCGCCGATCACCGTGATTCGGGTCAGCACGTAATCGATATACTCGGCAGTCTTCTTGCCGGGCCTGTAACCCTGAATGTAGCCGCCATACTGCTTCAGCGTATCGGCCGTATCCTCCGGATTGAAGACAATCGAAGTGTAGAGGAAGCAGAAGAAGATGATGCCGACGGCGTAGATGGCAATGTATAGCCAACTGCCGGGGCTGAGCGCGCCCACGAGATCCTGAAGCCATAGCGGTGCATCGGTGCCGATGGCGCCCTGCGCCGTTGCCGGCAGGAAAAGAAGCGAGCTGGCGAAGATCGGAGGGATAACGCCAGCGGTATTCAGCTTGAGCGGCAGGTGGCTCGTCTCGCCCTGGGTCATCCGGTTGCCCTGCTGGCGGCGCGGATACTGGACAATGAGGCGCCTCTGCGAACGCTCCATGAACACCACGAAGGCGATGATGCCGATCGCCATCACGAGGACGAGGACAACCACATAGGCTGGGATCGCACCGGTCTGGCCGGACGTCAGGAGACCGGCGGCCGCACGCGGCAGCTCTGCGATGATGCCTGCGAAAATGATTAGCGAGATGCCATTGCCGATCCCCCGCGCGGTGATCTGCTCACCAAGCCAGACCAGGAACATGACGCCGCCAACGAGGGTAATGACCGTCGCGGGGATGAAGAGCGGTCCTGCATTGGCCACGACGGGGATACCCGAAGGGCTGGTTTGGCCAACGATGGTCGCGGCAATGAAGTAGCCCTGCACGGTCGCAAGCAACACCGTCAGGTAACGCGTGTACTGGTTGATCTGGCGACGCCCGCTTTCGCCCTCTTTCTTGATAGCCTCGAGCGAAGGCACCAGGGCCGACATCATCTGCATGATGATCGATGCCGAAATGTAGGGCATGATGTTGAGCGCGAGGATTGCCATCCGCTCTGTCGCACCACCCGAGAACAGGTTGAACGTGCCAAGGAGGCCGCCTGTCTGGGTCTGGAAGAGATCGGCAAAAGCCTCGGGATTCACCCCCGGAATCGGGATGAACGTGCCAAGACGGTAGACGATCAGTGCACCGAGGGTGAAGAGGATACGCTTGCGAAGCTCGTCAGCCTTGGCGAAGTTGCCGAAGCTGAAGTTCGAAGCCATTTGTTCTGCGGCTGAAGTCATAACGACGTCCTTAGACGCTCTTGCGTTGCGGCGCACCATCCCCGGCGAGAAGATCGTGCCCGGACATCATCCCGGCCGGAGCGCCGACGGATCCGGAACCCATCGCATCAACCGATGGATCCCGGACGGCCTTTCGGCCTCCGGGATGACGCTTCGTGCTACTTCTTGCCGGCTTTCTTCGCCTCTTCGCGTTCCTTGCCGCGAAGACGCTTGGTCTTTTCCGGACGGGTCATGGTGACCTTCCCGCCGGCCTTCTCCACCGCTTCGCGAGCCGACTTGGTCGCGTAGGTGACAGTCACGTCGACCTTGGCCGAAAGCTCGCCCGAGCCGAGGAGACGGAGGCCATCGCGCTTGTTCTTGACGAGGCCGGCTTCGACGAGGGCATCCTCGGTGATGGTGGCGTGGCCGGCATCGGCGGCAGCCTGAAGCGTCGCGAGGTTGATCTCTGCGAAGGTCTTCGTGTTCGGCGCGTTGAAGCCACGCTTCGGCAAACGCATGTGGAGCGGCATTTGCCCCCCCTCGAAGCCATTGATGGCGACGCCCGAGCGGGATTTCTGGCCTTTCACACCGCGGCCGCCGGTCTTGCCGCGGCCCGAGCCAATGCCGCGACCAACGCGCTTGCGTTCCTTACGGGCACCGGGATTGTCTGCGAGGTCGGTGAGACGAATGCTCATGTCTTGTCCTTTCGACTATACGGCCCGGCAGTCGCGGGCCTCGCCTTTGATCTGAGGGGGCAATGCCCCAAACGAAGCGGGAGGGCAAGCGCCCTCCCCTCTCCATACCTGTCTTGCGATCAGCCGGTTAACTGAGCGCGCGGCCTTCGCCGACGATCTCGACCATGTGGCGGACCTTGCGAACCATGCCGCGAATCGCCGGGGTGTCCTCGAGCTCGCGCTCCCGGCCGATCTTGCCGAGACCCAGGCCCTTGAGGGTGGCCAGCTGGCTCGCCTCGCGACGGATCGGAGAGCCGTACTGGCGCACGGTGATCGTGGGCCGGCCCTCTTTCTTGGCCTTCTCGGCACCGTGGTTTTTCTCGACCACACGGCCGCGGCCGGTGGTTTTCTTCTCGTAGTCAGCCATTAGCCTGCATCCACCGTGGTGGCGTCAGCCTGCACCGCCGCGCGACGGGCGATGAGGTCCGACACTTTGAGACCGCGCTTGGCCGCGATGGAACGCGGGTTCGACTGCTCTTTCAGGGCGTCGATGGTCGCGCGGACCATGTTGTAGGGGTTCGAGGTGCCGATCGACTTCGCGACCACGTCCTGGACGCCCAGCATCTCAAAGACGGCACGCATCGGGCCACCGGCGATGACGCCGGTACCCGGGGGCGCCGTACGAACGGTGACCTTGCCGGCACCGTGACGACCATGGGCATCGTGGTGCAGCGTGCGACCATCGCGGAGCGGCACACGGATCATGTTGCGCTTGGCTTCCTGCGAAGCCTTGCGAATCGCCTCGGGCACTTCGCGGGCCTTGCCCTTGCCGAAGCCGACGCGACCTTTCTGGTCGCCGACCACGACGAGAGCGGCAAAACCGAAGTTCTTACCACCCTTCACGGTCTTCGCGACGCGGTTGATCGCAACAAGACGGTCCTGGAACTCGTCCCGCTCTTCTTCGCGATTGCCGCCACGACGACGGCGATCACCACCTTGTCTCGGTTCTCTTGCCATCAGTCTGACCTCAGAATTTCAGGCCGCCCTCACGGGCAGCTTCTGCCAGGGCTTTCACCCGGCCGTGGAACAGGTAACCGCCGCGATCGAAGATCACATTCTCGATGCCAGCGGCTTTCGCGCGCTCGGCGACAAGGGATCCGACCTTCGCAGCGGCGTCCGTGGTCGAGCCCTTGCCAGCCTCGCGGAGTTCTTTTTCCAGCGAGGAAGCCGAAGCGAGGGTCTTGCCCGCGGCGTCGTCGATGATCTGTGCAGTGATGTTCTTGCCCGAGCGATAGACGCTGAGGCGTGGACGGCCACCGGCACGCTTCGCAAGCGCCGTCCGGGTGCGGTCGGCGCGTTTCTTGAGTTTTGCAATCCGGGTGAGAGGCATGATTACTTCTTCTTCCCTTCCTTGCGGAAGATGTACTCGCCAGCGTATTTCACGCCTTTGCCCTTGTAGGGTTCCGGCGGACGGAAGCTGCGGATCTTCGCTGCGACTTCACCAACGACCTGCTTGTCGATGCCGGAGATCTCGATCTCGGTCGGTTTCCCGACCTTGATCTCAATGCCCTGCGGCGGCTCGAACTCGATATCATGGCTATAGCCCAGTGCGAGAACGAGGGTCTTGCCCTTCATCTGTGCACGGTAGCCGACGCCAACAAGCTCAAGGTTCTTCTTGAAGCCTTGGGTCACGCCTTCGAAGATGTTGGCGACCTGCGTGCGGCTCATGCCCCACTGCGAACGGGCTTCCTTGGTCTTGTTGACCGGGGTCACCTCGACGCCATCGTCGCCCATTTTGACCAGGCAGAGCTCGTTCACGACGAACTCGAGCTGGCCCTTCGGACCTTTTGCCTGAACGGTTTGGCCGTTGATCTTCGCTTCAACGCCGCTCGGGATGGGGACCGGTTTCTTACCAATGCGCGACATGATCAGTACACCTGGCAGAGGACTTCGCCACCGACGTTCTGTTCGCGCGCAACCGCGTCGGACATCACGCCTTTGGGCGTTGACAGGATGGAGATACCGAGGCCGTTCCGGACGGGCTCGATGTCTTTCACCGAGCTGTAGACCCGGCGACCCGGCTTCGACACGCGCTTGATCTTCGAGATGACAGGATCACCATCGAAATATTTCAGCTCGATCTCGAGGTCGGCTTTGTTGTTGTCCTGCTCCACGCGGGTGTAGCCGCGAATGAAGCCTTCCGCCTGCAGAACGTCGAGGACGCGCTGGCGAAGTTTGGACGCAGGGGTGACGGTCTTGTTCATCCCGCGCATCTGCGCGTTGCGGATGCGGGTGAGCATATCACCGAGAGGATCGCTGATGGTCATCTTGGCTCGACTTCCTTACCAGCTCGACTTCACGAGACCCGGGATCTTGCCGAGCGAGCCAAGCTCACGCAGCGCGATACGGGACATCTTCAGCTTACGGTAGTAACCGCGCGGACGGCCGGTCACGAGGCACCGGTTACGGATACGGGTCTTCGAAGCGTTGCGCGGGATCTCGGCAAGCTGCATCGCTGCCTTGAACTTGTCTTCCGGGCTGGCCGCCTCGTCCCTCATGATCGCCTTCAGGCGCTCACGACGGGCGTCCCACTTCTTGGCCATGCGGCGACGCTTGAGGTCCCGCTCGACCATAGCCTTTTTAGCCATGTCTTTCTCCTTTCCGGCCTTTTCCGTTCACGGACGGAAGTACCGAAGACGGCCCCCTTACTTGCGGAAGGGGAAGTTGAACTCTTTCAAAAGCGCACGGGCGTGATCGTCATTGTCCGATGTGGTGCAGACGATGATGTCCATCCCGCGTTGGCCTTCTACCTTGTCGTAGTCGATCTCCGGGAACACGATGTGCTCTTTCAAGCCCATGGCAAAATTGCCACGGCCATCAAAGCTTTTCGGATTCAGGCCACGGAAGTCGCGAATCCGGGGCATCGCGATGGTGATCAGCCGATCGACAAACTCATACATGCGGTCGTGGCGCAAGGTGACCTTGACGCCGAGCGCCATCTCTTCACGAACCTTGAAACCCGCAATTGATTTCTTGGCCTTCGTGACAACCGGCTTCTGGCCGGCAATGGCTTCCATCTCGGCAAGAGCGGTCTCGATCGACTTCCGGTCATTGACCGCATCGCCGACGCCCATGTTCAGGACAACCTTCCCGAGCTTGGGGATCTGCATGACGTTGGCGAGACCGAGCTCTTCCTTGAGCTTGGCCCGGATGACGTCATTGTACCGGGCCTTCAGGCGCGGGACGTAGTTTTCCACGGCAGTATCAGCCATCGATGACCTCTCCCGAACGCTTGGCGACGCGGACCTTCTTGCCGTCGCGGATTTCGAAGCCGACGCGGGTCGGCTTGCCGTCCTTCGGATCCTTCAGGGCGACGTTCGACACATGGATCGGTGCCTCGGTGCGCTGAAGGCCACCAGCGGATTGCTGGGACGGCTTCACGTGCTTGGTGACCATCTGGCAGCCCTGGACGAGGACGCGCTGTTCATTCGGGAAGACCTTCAGGACTTCGCCTTCCGAACCCTTGTCCTTGCCCGCGAGGACGACGACCTTGTCACCCTTCTTGATACGCGCGGCCATTAGAGCACCTCCGGCGCCAGCGACACGATCTTCATATGACCGGCTCGGCGCAACTCGCGCGTCACCGGGCCGAAGATACGAGTGCCGATCGGCTCCTTGTTGTTGTTCACGATGACGGCTGCATTGCCGTCGAAGCGGATCACGGAACCGTCGCGACGCTTGATGTCTTTCGCGGTCCGGACCACCACAGCTTTCATCACCTGGCCCTTTTTGACACGGCCGCGCGGCATGGCTTCCTTGACCGACACCACAATGATGTCGCCCACGGAAGCGTATTTCCGCTTCGACCCGCCAAGAACCTTGATGCACTGCACCCTCTTCGCACCGCTGTTGTCGGCGACGTCGAGGTTCGTCTGCATCTGGATCATAGCTTGATCCTCCGTTCAGCCCCGGGGAAACCGGGCGCTATCCAATAGATTTAAGCTTCAGCCTTAGCCGCATCGGCTCCGCTGAAGATTTCCCAGCGCTTGGTCTTCGACTTCGGCGCACATTCGATGATCTGAACGACGTCACCTTCCTTGGCGGAGTTGGTTTCGTCATGGGCGTGATAGCGCTTGGAGCGCCGTACGACCTTCTTCAGGAGCGGGTGCAGATAACTGCGGTCCACGCGGACGACAACAGTTTTATCGCCCTTATCCGAAACGACAGACCCTTGCAGGATACGCTTAGGCATCGTTGTCCTCTTTCACTTGTTCCGGCTTGGTGCGGGCCGGAGCGTCGGCGTTCTTGCGGCGCTCGGTCTGGATGGTCTTGATGCGGGCAATGGCCTTACGAACCTCCGCCACGCGAGAAGTCTTCTCGAGCTGACCCGACGCACGTTGAAACCGCAGGTTGAACTGCTCTTTCTTGAGATCGAGCAGCTTCGCGTTGAGTTCGTCGTCGCTGAGATCGCGAACTTCTTGAGCGTTCATTACGCGTCCTCCCCGATCCGCTTGACGATGCGGGTTTTAATCGGAAGTTTCGCGGCACCGAGCGCGAGCGCTTCACGCGCGACCTGCTCGTTGACGCCGTCGATTTCGAACATGATCCGGCCAGGCTTCACCTTGGCAACCCAACGGTCGACCGAGCCCTTGCCCTTACCCATCCGCACTTCTGTCGGCTTGGCGGTGACAGGCACGTCCGGGAAGATCCGGATCCACACACGACCGGCCCGCTTCATGTGGCGGGTGATCGCACGACGGGTGGCCTCGATCTGGCGGGCGGTGACCCGCTCCGGCTCCACGGCCTTGAGGCCGTAGGAACCGAAGTTCAGGCTGGTGCCGCCTTTAGCGGTGCCCTTGATCCGGCCTTTATGCTGTTTACGGAACTTCGTCCGTTTCGGCTGTAGCATTTCAGACCTCTTATGCGTTCTCGCGGCGACGCGGACGACGCTCGCGGCTCATGGTCGGACCGCCGGTCTGGGCCTCGATCAGGCGACGCTCATGCGCCATCGGATCGTGCTCGAGGATCTCGCCTTTGAAGATCCAGACCTTGATACCGATCGCACCATAGGTGGTGCGGGCGGTGGCGGTGCCGTAGTCGATGTCGGCACGCAGGGTGTGCAGCGGCACGCGACCTTCGCGGTACCACTCCGTTCGGGCGATCTCTGCACCACCGAGACGACCGGCACAGTTCACGCGGATGCCGAGGGCACCCATGCGCATCGCGGTCTGCATGGCACGCTTCATCGCGCGACGGAACGACGCACGGCGCTCCAGCTGCTGCGCGATGTTTTCGGCAACCAGCGTGGCGTCGGTTTCCGGCTTGCGGATCTCGACGATGTTGAGGACCGTTTCCGAGCTCGACATCTTCGAAAGCTCTTGGCGGAGCTTCTCGATGTCAGCACCCTTCTTGCCGATCACGACACCCGGACGCGCCGAGTAGATCGTGACGCGGCACTTCTTGTGCGGACGCTCGATAACAATTTTCGAAACGCCTGCATTCTTGAGCCGCTTGAGCAAATAGTTCCGGATGGCAAGGTC
Organism: Parvularcula lutaonensis; assembly: GCF_014651915.1. Classification (GTDB taxonomy): domain Bacteria; phylum Pseudomonadota; class Alphaproteobacteria; order Caulobacterales; family Parvularculaceae; genus Parvularcula; species Parvularcula lutaonensis. Next base: position 663,568 of record NZ_BMXU01000001.1, on the reverse strand, counting down.
TTCGTGGAGAAGATCCCCATATGCGCCTTTCGGCGCATACCAACGGCTGTCCCAGGTGCGGTTGATCCCCAGACGGAGACCGATCGGGTTAACCTTCTGACCCATTATGCAGTCTCCTTCTCGCGGAGTTTGATGGTGATCTCGGCGAACGGCTTCTTGATGCGACCGATGCGGCCACGGGCACGCGGACGGAAGCGCTTCATGACGAGGTTCTTGCCGACAAAGGCTTCCTCGACAACGAGGCTGTCGATATCGAGATCGTGGTTGTTCTCGGCATTCGCGATCGCGCTTTCCAGGACAGCCTTGACCTCGCGAGCGACGCGCTTGCGGGAGAACTCGAGTTCGTTGAGGGCCCGCTCGACCTTCAGACCGCGGATCGACTGAGCAACGAGGTTCAGCTTCTGCGGCGAGGTCTTGATCATGCGACCCTTGGCGATCGCCTGATCTTCCTCACGACGGACCGGATTTTTCATCTGACCCATGATTATTTCCGCTTCGCTTTCTTGTCAGCGCCGTGACCGTAATAGGTACGGGTCGGGCTGAACTCGCCGAGCTTGTGGCCGACCATGTCCTCGGTGACATGCACCGGGATAAACTTCTGGCCGTTATAGACGTTGAACGTCAGCCCCACGAACTGCGGCAGGATCGTCGAACGGCGGGACCAGGTTTTGATACCGCCCTTGTGACCACCCTCGCCGGCCTCAGCCGCCTTCTTGAGGAGGTACCGATCGACGAAAGGTCCTTTCCATACTGAACGCGGCATGAATTAGCGTCCCTTCTTCTTCGCGTGACGCGAGCGAATGATGAGACGGTCTGTCTCTTTATTGCTCCGCGTCCGTTTACCTTTGGTGGGTTTGCCCCACGGCGTGACGGGGTGACGGCCACCCGAGGTACGGCCTTCGCCACCACCGTGCGGGTGATCGATCGGGTTCATGGCGACACCGCGAACCGCCGGGCGCTTGCCCATATGGCGTTTGCGGCCGGCCTTGCCGAGAACCGTGTTGGAGTGATCCGGGTTCGAAACCGCTCCAATCGTGGCGCGGCACTCTCCATGGACGAGGCGGACCTCGCCGGACTTGAGCCGGATCTGCGCATAGTCGCCATCACGACCGACCAGCTGGACATAGGCGCCAGCCGAACGGGCAAGCTGGCCGCCCTTGAGGGGCTTGAGCTCGACATTGTGGACGATCGTACCGACTGGGATGTTCTTCAACGGCATCGCGTTGCCAGGCTTCACGTCGACGCGCTCGCCCGAGACGACCTTGTCGCCCGGCTGCAGGCGCTGCGGCGCAAGGATATAGGCTTTGACGCCGTCGCCGTATTCGATGAGCGCGATGAAGGCCGAACGGTTCGGGTCATACTCGAGACGCTCGACCGTCGCGATGGCGTCGTAACGCTGCCGCTTGAAGTCGATGATCCGGTACAGCTTCTTCGCGCCACCACCCTGACGACGGGCCGTGATTCGACCGTTGTTGTTACGGCCACCCTTGTTGTGCAGACCCTCGGTGAGCGTCTTTTCCGGACGGCCCTTGTGCAGACCCTTGCGGTCCACGGTCACGAGGGTGCGGCGACCCGGCGACGTCGGATTGTATGTCTTCAGTGCCATTGTCTCAGAGCCCCGTCGTCACGTCGATGCTGTGACCGTCTTCGAGGGTGACCATCGCTTTCTTCACGTCCGAACGCGTGTACGGACGACCACGGAAGCGCTTGGCCTTACCCTTGTTGATCAGCGTGTTCACGGCCTTCACCTTGACGTCGAAAAGAGCTTCGACGGCTTCAGCGATCTCAGGCTTCGTCGCCTTCAGCGGCACCTTGAACACGTACTGGTTATGCTCGGCACCGATCGTCGCCTTCTCGGTGATCACCGGAGACGTGATGGTGTCGTAATGCTTCGCAGTCGCTTCGGTCATGCGAGCCTCTCTTCCAGGCCCTCGACCGCAGCCTTGGTCAGGACCAGCTTTTCGTGCTTGAGGATGTCGTAGACATTCGCGCCGGCGACCGGGAGAATGTTGACGCCCTCGATGTTACGGGCAGCCTTCGAGAAGTTCTCGTCGAACGTGCCATCCATGATGAGCGCGTTCTTGAGTCCGTGGGACTTCAGCTTGCCCGCAAGCGCCGAGGTTTTCGGCGTGTCGAGCTTGGCTTCGTCAATGACGATCAGCTCACCAGCGCCCTGCTTGGCAGAAAGGGCGTGACGCAGGGCGAGCTTGCGGACCTTCTTGGGAAGATCGATCGCGTGGCTGCGGACGCGGGGGCCGTGAGCCTTGCCGCCACCGCGGAACTGCGGAGCCTTCTTGTTGCCGTGGCGAGCACCGCCGGAGCCCTTCTGGCGGACGATTTTTTTCGTCGAGCCAGCGACTTCGCCGCGCTCTTTCGTTTTGTGCGTGCCTTGCTGGCGCTTGGCAAGCTGCCAAACGACGTACCGGTGCAGGAGGTCCTTGCGCGGCTCAGCAATGCCGAAGATTTCGTCCTTCAGCTGAGCATCGCCGGACTTGTCCGCGCCGAGAGTGATGACGTCGACTTTCATCAGCTCTTGTCTCCTTCGTCAGCGGCAGGAGCAGCAGCGTCACCGCCCTGCTCCTCCGCATTGGCTTCCTTCGCTTCGCCGCCGTCCTCAGGGACCGGAGCGTCATAAGCGCCGACGGGCGTCTTCTCGCCGGCCTCGGCCAGCAGAGATTCCTCTTCGGGAGCTTCGACCTCTTCGTTGGGAGCGGCGAACGCGCCCGGACGCGGAGCGTCTTCGGGCAGAGGTTTCTTGATGGCATCCTTGATCAGGACCCACGACCCGGCAGAACCCGGAACCGCGCCCTTGATCATGACCAGGCCGCGAGCCACGTCAGTCTTGACGACTTCGAGGTTTTGGGTGGTCACGCGGACGTCACCCATGTGGCCGGCCATCTTCTTGCCTTTGAAAACCTTGCCCGGATCCTGACACTGGCCGGTAGAGCCGTGCGAACGGTGCGAGATCGACACGCCGTGCGAGGCGCGGAGGCCGCCAAAATTGTGGCGCTTCATGCCGCCGGCAAAGCCCTTACCGATCGAGGTGCCGACAACGTCGACACGCTGACCAGCGACGAAGTGGTCAGCGGTCATGGTCGACCCCACTTCGATCATGGCATCTTCAGGAACGCGGAACTCGGCGAGCTTGCGCTTCGGCTCGACCTTCGCCTTGGCAAAGTGACCGCGCATCGGCTTCGAAACGCGCTTCAGCTTGGCGGTGCCTGCGCCGAGCTGGAGGGCGGTGTATCCGTCCTTCTCAGCGGTGCGATGGCTGACAACCTGGCAGTTCTCGAGGCTGACGACCGTGACCGGCACGTGGGTGCCTTCCGCAGTGTAGAGGCGCGTCATCCCCAGTTTCTTGCCGATCAGACCGGTGCGCACCTGGTGTTGGGCAGGCAGCGGTTGCGGCCGGTGCTGGGTCTTGCGCATTTGCTGACGTTCCGTAACGGACATCGCTTACGCTCCCAGCTTGATCTCAACGTCGACGCCAGCGGACAGGTCCAGCTTCATCAGGGCGTCGATGGTTTGCGGGGTCGGCTCCACGATATCGAGAACACGCTTGTGCGTACGCATCTCGAACTGCTCGCGCGACTTCTTGTTGACGTGCGGCGAGCGAAGGACAGTGTACCGATCAATATGGGTGGGGAGAGGGATCGGGCCACGGACCTGGGCGCCGGTGCGCTTCGCCGTGTTGACGATCTCCTTGGCGGAAGTGTCGAGCACGCGGTGGTCGAACGCCTTCAGCCGGATGCGGATATTCTGTTGCAATGTCCTAGTCCTTACGACTGGGCTCGTGATGGCGGGCCGAGCGCCTCAGAGGAGCTGAAAAAAGTGATCGGCGGGCTGCCGCACTAATGCAGCAGCCCGCCGAAGAAAAGGCCTATTTTACTCGATGATCGAGGAAACGATCCCGGCGCCGACGGTGCGGCCACCTTCACGGATAGCGAAGCGGAGCTTCTCTTCCATGGCGATCGGAACGATCAGTTCGACGTTCAGCTTCACGTTGTCGCCCGGCATGACCATCTCGGTGCCTTCCGGCAGCGTGCAGATGCCGGTCACGTCGGTGGTGCGGAAGTAGAACTGCGGGCGGTAGTTGTTGAAGAACGGCGTGTGACGGCCACCCTCTTCCTTGGTGAGGATGTAGGCCTCAGCAACGAATTTGGTGTGCGGGGTCACAGAACCCGGCTTGCAGAGAACCTGGCCGCGCTCAACGCCATCACGGTCTACACCGCGGAGGAGAACACCGACATTGTCGCCGGCTTCACCGCGATCGAGCAGTTTGCGGAACATCTCGACGCCCGTACAGGTCGTCTTGGTGGTCGGGCGGATGCCGACGATTTCGAGTTCATCACCAACAGTGACGACACCACGCTCGACACGACCGGTGACCACCGTACCACGGCCCGAGATTGAAAAGACGTCTTCGATCGGCATCAGGAAGGGTTGGTCGATCGGACGTTCCGGGGTCGGAATGTACTCGTCAACAGCAGCCATCAGCTCGCGGATCTTGTTCTCACCGATTTCCGGGTCGCGGCCCTCGAGCGCAGCCAGAGCCGAGCCTGCGATGATCGGAATATCGTCGCCCGGGAAGTCATAAGAGCTGAGAAGCTCGCGCACTTCCATTTCGACGAGCTCCAGGAGCTCCGGGTCATCGACCTGGTCGACCTTGTTCAGGAACACGACGATCGCAGGGACACCGACCTGACGGGCGAGCAGGATGTGCTCACGGGTCTGCGGCATCGGGCCGTCGGCAGCGTTCACGACAAGGATCGCGCCGTCCATCTGGGCAGCACCGGTGATCATGTTCTTGACGTAGTCGGCGTGACCCGGGCAGTCGACGTGAGCGTAGTGCCGGTTTTCGGTCTCGTATTCGACGTGTGCGGTCGAAATCGTGATGCCGCGCTCACGCTCTTCCGGCGCACCGTCGATCTCGTCGTACGCGCGGAAATCACCGAAATACTTGGTGATCGCTGCGGTCAGCGTGGTCTTGCCGTGGTCGACGTGACCGATCGTGCCAATATTGACGTGCGGTTTCGTCCGTTCAAACTTTTCCTTGGCCATAATCCTATCTCCGTATTCTGACCGTGTTACCCGGCGAGTTTCGCCTTGACTTCATCCGCGACCGCGTTGGGAACGCGCTCGTAGTGATCGAATTGCATGGTGTACTGAGCACGACCCTGGGTGGCCGAACGCAGGTTGTTCACGTAGCCAAACATGTTGGCAAGCGGCACCATCGCGTTGACGACGGTTGCGTTGCCGCGGACCTCCTGGCCCTGGATCTGGCCACGACGCGAGTTGAGGTCGCCGATGACGGTTCCGGTGTATTCGTCCGGGGTCACGACTTCGACCTTCATGACCGGCTCGAGAAGAGCGAGGCCAAGCTGGTCCTTGTATTCCTTCATGGCGCCACGAGCAGCGATCTCGAAGGCAAGGACCGACGAGTCGACGTCGTGGAAGGCACCGTCATAGAGATCGACTTCGAAGTCGAGGATCGGGAAGCCCACGAGAAGACCCGCTTCCTGAACCGAACGAAGACCCTTCTCGACACCCGGAATGTATTCCTTCGGAATGGCACCACCGACGATCGAGTTCTTGAAGACAAAACCGGACCCCGGCTCGCCTGGCTGGATGCGGAACTTCACGCGCGCGAACTGACCCGTACCACCCGACTGCTTCTTGTGGGTGTAGTCGATGTCGGCAGCCTTGGTGATGGTCTCACGGTAGGCAACCTGCGGAGCACCGACATTGGCTTCGACCTTGAACTCACGCTTCATCCGGTCGACGAGGATGTCGAGGTGAAGCTCGCCCATGCCCGCGATGATCGTCTGGCCGCTTTCTTCATCCGTGTGCACACGGAAGGACGGATCCTCCGCCGCGAGACGGTTGAGCGCGATGCCCATCTTCTCCTGGTCAGCCTTGGTCTTCGGCTCGACAGCGAGCGAGATCACCGGCTCCGGGAACTCCATACGCTCGAGGATCACCGGCTTGTTCGGAACGCAGAGCGTATCGCCCGTTGTCGTGTCTTTCAGGCCCGCGATCGCGACGATGTCACCGGCGTATGCGCTCTTGATCTCTTCCTGCTGGTTGGAGTGCATCAGCAGCATGCGGCCGACGCGCTCCTTCTTGCCCTTGACGGTGTTGAGCACCGAAGCGCCCTGCTCCAAGGTGCCGGAGTAGATGCGGCAGAAGGTCAGCGTACCGACAAACGGGTCATTCATGATCTTGAAGGCAAGCATCGAAAGCGGCTCGTCGTCAGAAGACAGACGCGTCACTTCCTTGCCCGTGTCAGGCTCGATACCCTTGATCGGCGGGACGTCGACCGGCGAAGGCAGGAAGTCGATCACCGCGTCGAGAAGCGGCTGCACGCCCTTGTTCTTGAACGCCGTACCAAGCAGCACCGGGTGGAATTCGACGTTGATCGTGCCCTTGCGGATCAGCTCACGGATCTTCTCGTTCGAAGGCTCGTTGCCCTCGAGATAGGCTTCCATCGCCTCTTCATCGAGCTCGACGATCGTTTCGATCATCTTCTCGCGGTACTCCGCCGCCTTTTCCTTCAGGTCGTCCGGAATCTCCACGCGATCGAAACTCGCGCCGAGGGTTTCCTCGTTCCAGACGATCGCGTCCATCTCGATGAGATCGACGACGCCCTTGAAGTCGCTCTCTTCACCGATGGGCAACTGGAGAACGACGGTCTTGCAGCCGAGACGCTCGTGGATGGAGTCAACGGACGTGTAGAAGTTCGCGCCGAGCTTATCCATCTTGTTGATGAAGAACATCCGCGGCACGCGGTACTTGTCGCCCTGGCGCCAGACGGTTTCCGTCTGGGGCTCGACACCGGCGTTACCGTCGAGAAGAGCGATGGCACCATCGAGCACGCGCAGCGAACGCTCGACCTCGATGGTGAAGTCGACGTGGCCCGGAGTGTCAATGATGTTGAAGCGGCGCTTCTTGCCGTCGCGGCCGGTCCAGAAGGTGGTCGTCGCAGCCGAGGTAATGGTGATACCCCGCTCCTGCTCCTGCTCCATCCAGTCCATGGTCGCGGCGCCGTCATGGACTTCGCCGATCTTGTAGGACTTGCCGGTGTAGTAGAGGATACGCTCGGTCGTCGTGGTCTTGCCCGCATCAATGTGGGCCATGATCCCGAAGTTCCGATAGTCCTCGATAGGGTATTCGCGTGTCATGTCTCGTGATCCTTGCCGAGCCTAAGGGTCTCAGCGCGCCTCTCGCCCGGAACCGACGGAAAAATCAACCGTCGCCGAGCCTTGTCTTTTTGTTACCGTAACCGGGACTTCGTAGCTCTCGCCACAGACCGAGTAGGTCCAGAACTCGCGGCGGCGGGTCTGGTCCGAGGCAAGCTCTCCCCCGACGACACCGCGGAACACCGGCTCCTGGAAACAGGCGTTGCCCTTGTTGTCGCCCTCGAAACCGGCTGCCGCCGCAAGACGTGCCCGCCGCTCGATCTCACCAGCGGTAACAGCGTCGGCCAGCGTGCGGACAGACTGGCCACCGACGGTTACGGTGTTCAGCGTCGCGCGCGGCGTGGCGTTGGCGCGCTGGACCTCCGGCTCCTCAGGAACCGTGGTCGAGCAGGCAGCAATCGCAAGGGACGCAACTGCGAGGATGGAGAGAAGCTTGTTCATCAAACCTGCTCCGGACTACCAGCGATAGTGCGAGAACGCGCGGTTGGCTTCCGCCATCTTGTGCGTATCCTCGCGTTTCTTGACGGCCGCGCCGCGGTTTTGCGCCGCGTCCATGAGCTCACCCGACAGGCGCTCGATCATGGTGGTTTCGTTGCGCTTGCGAGCTGCACCGATGATCCAGCGCATGGCCAAGGCCTGCTTGCGGTCCGGGCGAACCTCGACGGGGACCTGGTACGTCGCACCGCCCACGCGGCGCGAACGGACCTCAACAGCAGGCACCACGTTTTCCATGGCTTCGCGGAAGGTCTCGACCGGCGGGCGGCGGAGCTTCTCTTCCATGCGCTCGAATGCGCCGTATACGATCTTCTCGGCGGCAGATTTCTTGCCGTCGAGCATCACGTAATTCATGAACTTCGAAACCTGGACGTCGTGAAATTTCGGGTCCGGGTTGATGTGCCGTTTCTCGGCGCGTCTTCTGCGGGACATGCTCGCCTACCCTATTACTTGGGACGCTTGGCGCCGTATTTCGAACGGCGCTGCTTGCGGTCTTTGACGCCTTGGGTGTCGAGGACACCGCGAAGGATGTGATAGCGGACACCCGGAAGGTCCTTCACGCGGCCACCACGGATGAGAACCACCGAGTGCTCCTGAAGGTTGTGACCCTCACCGGGGATGTAGCTGATGACCTCGTAACCGTTGGTCAGGCGCACCTTGGCGACCTTCCGAAGCGCGGAGTTCGGCTTCTTCGGGGTCGTGGTGTAGACACGGGTGCACACGCCGCGTTTCTGCGGGTTACCCTGCAGGTGCGGAACCTTGTTGATCTTCCGCTTCGGCTTCCGCGGCTTGCGGATCAGCTGCTGAATCGTCGGCATTAGAGCCCTTTTCGTTCCAAAATCTCGTGACCAGGATCGCCAGACAGAAATGCCAAAAAGAGTGCCGCGCAAAGGAAAACCCGCGCGGTAACAATGACCTGCCTTGACGATGTGCCTAGGGTTGTTTCGGCGAACCGACAGCGCCCTATCTGGCGTCTGGTGCCGCTAGCGGGTCATAGGCGAGACGTCAAGCAGGATAGAGGCGGCTTTCCACAAGCAATCCGTCAGGTTCTCGCAGACCAGCGTCGACTACTTCAGATGCGCAGCGTCGATGACCCGCATCTCACGGCGGGCCTTGGCCTCAAGGCCCTTCAGCCCAAGCTTGCGGCCCGCCACGTCAGCGAGCGTGAGGCCGAGACCATAGCGGTCAAGCCGCCATTTGAAGATGCCAGCAATCTTGAGCGCTCGAAGCTCGAGGGAACGGATCGCGCTGGGTGATTCGGCGGGAGACAGGTTGTAGCCATAATCCTCCGGCAGCCAGGCTAGCCGGGCATTGATCTCCCGGATCTCCCTTTCGCTCAGTTTCCTGCGGAAAGCTTCGTGCTCCCGCGGCTTGGGGGCTGCGTAGGTGGTGTTATCCCCCGGCGCCAGCACGGCCTTGTCGAAGGGCAGGCCCGCCGCATCAAGCACACGGGAAAGCTCGCCCCTTGGATCTCGGACCAGGTCTTCGTAGCGGATGAAGGCGCGCCGCTCTTCAGGAATGTGGTCCTTCGCACGGAGCCAGTCGCGTTCGGCCTGCATCCAGACGTCGAGCCCGAAATAGGGGATGCCACCCCATCCCATCGGAACGGCCGACAGCGCGACATCGCGAGGATCACGCTGCAGCCTGATGAAGAACGCGTTGGGCAGCATCCGAGCAGCGATATCGAAGTGGCGATGCAGTGTGATCAGGAGATGATCGCGCCCGATGCGGTGCTGGGCGATGAGATCATTGAGCATATCGACATAGCGCTCGCCGGTCGGCGGCCTGAACCCCAGGCATCGCGCGGGTCGGCGGTCGACCGACCGGTGGCGGAACCACTCGATCCTCTCGGGCGTCGCCTCGTTGTCGATGGGGGCGCCATCGAACAGGAAATCACTCTCGCCCAGTCCCTCGACCAGCGGGTGACGGCCGAGCATGAGCCTGAGCATCGTCGTCCCCGCACGGAGGGAGCCGCAGAGCACGATATGCGGTCGCTCTCTCGGCGTCGGTGCGCGGGTCTCGATGTCGTCCGTCGAAAGCTGCGTGCTCACCCTTTGTACTCCACGATACGGCGTTCTCCCTTGGCCGTTTCGACCAGAGCACGAATGATGCCGCGAACCTCTGCAACATTCGTGAGCATCATGAATGCCGCATATTTTCCGGGGTTCCGGTAGCGCGCACCGACGCGACGGGTCACCCGCCACCATTTGAGAATGCCGAATGCGATCAAGCCGAAGGCGACGACACGGGGCCCGAAGACAAGCGTCAGGAAAACGAGAAGAGGATAAAGGCCGCCCCAAACAAGGGCCCTGATCACCTCGCGGACATTATACCCATCACGGCCGTGTTTGAGCATTCCGAGGGTGTAGGCGTAGCCTGACCGAACCGCCCGCTTCCACCACGCGCCAAAGCTCTCGATTGCCGCGTCATGCAAGGTCATGTCGGCATCGAGCCGCTCGATCTCGTAGCCCAGCCTGCGCAGGCGGAGGCAGAGTTCCGGCTCCTCCCCCGCCATCATCATGGGATCGAACAGCCCGGCCTTCGTGAGTGCCTCGACCCGGTAGATCGCATCGCCACCGATCGCGTCGGCGCGGCCAATCGGGGTGTCCCATTCATAGGCACACAGCTCGTTGTACCAGCTTTTTCCGGGATAGCGCTCTCGCCGCAGCCCTGCGACGGCGGCGAGCTTTTCGTTGGCGCGCAGGGCAGCAAGCCCGGTTTCAAGCCAGCCGTCGAGGAGCTCGCAGTCGCCGTCGATGAACTGGACATAGGACGTGTCCGGATGCAGCTGCACCAACCGCTCGGAGCCCTCGTTCCGCGCGCGCGCAGCGGAGAATGGTCTGTCCGTCGACAAACGAACCACTTCCGCCCCCTGCGCCTCCGCCCATTCGGGCGAGCCGTCGGTGGAGCCCGAGTCGACATAGACGACGGGGACGCCATTGGGCAGCGATCCGAAGCAGGTCTTCAGCCGCTCTCCTTCGTTCCGTCCGATGACGACGATGCCGAGGTCGTCGAGCATGATCCGTGGTCCCTGGCCCTGCTGCCTTCATCCCAACCAGACCTGACGCAGGCAGCGTCAGTCGGCCCCTGGAACGGGATTCGCCCCGAGACGTTCGGGATGGCGGAATCCTAGCAGCTCTGTCTAAACAAAAAGGCGGGCCGTAGCCCGCCTTCCTGAATTCTTACTCGGCCGCGGCCGTGTCGCCGCCACTCTCGAAGACCTGGTCGGGTGCCGGGAGGGCCGCCGCTTCGCGGACTTCGCGCTCTTCGATGAGCTTTTCGTCGCGCTTGTCGGCTTCGAGCTGGTGCTTGGCCATCTGGCCACCGGTGCCGGCCGGAATGAGGCGGCCGACAATGACGTTCTCCTTGAGGCCTTCCAGGGTGTCGACCTTGCCCTGAACCGCTGCCTCGGTGAGGACCCTGGTGGTCTCCTGGAAGGAGGCCGCCGAGATGAAGCTGCGGGTCTGGAGCGACGCCTTGGTGATGCCGAGGAGGACAGGATCGCCCGTTGCCGGGGTCTGGCCATTCTCCTTGAGCTGGGCGTTGACCTCGTCGAACTCGACCTTGTCGACCTGCTCGTCCTTGAGGAACGGGCTGTCGCCCGGATCGCGGACTTCGACCTTCTGGAGCATTTGCCGGACGATCACTTCGATGTGCTTGTCGTTGATCGGCACGCCCTGCAGGCGGTAAACCTCCTGAATCTCGTTGATGAGATAATCAGCAAGCGCCTCGATGCCGAGCACGTCGAGGATGTCGTGGGGCGCCGGGTTGCCGTCGAGGATGTACTCGCCCTTGGCGATGAAGTCGCCTTCCTGAACCGCAAGGTGCTTGCCTTTCGGGACGAGATACTCGCGGGGTTCCGCACCCTCCTCGGTCGGAATGATCGAGATCCGGCGCTTGTTCTTGTAGTCGCGACCGAATTCGACGCGGCCGTCGATCTCCGCGATGATCGCGTGGTCCTTCGGGCGACGCGCCTCGAAGAGCTCGGCGACACGGGGCAGACCACCGGTGATGTCCCGGGTCTTTGCGCCCTCGGTCGGGATACGCGCGAGCACGTCACCCGGCCCGACTTTCGCTCCGTCTTCGACCGAGAGAATGGCCTCGACCGGCAGGAGCACGCGAGCTTCCTGGCCGTTCTCCAGCTTCACCGGCTCGCCCTCGTCATCGACGATCAGCATGGCCGGACGCAGGTCCGCACCGCGCGGGTTCGAACGCCAGTCGGTGACCACGCGGCTCGCAAGACCCGTGTCCTCGTCAGCAACGAGTTGGACACTGACGGACTCGACAAGGTCCTCGTATTTCACCTTGCCCGCAGCCTCGGTCATGATCGGCAGCGTGTAGGGATCCCAGTCGGCGAGGCGCTGGCCGCGCTCGACCTTGTCGCCGTCATCGACGCGCAGCTTCGTGCCATACGTCACCTTGAAGGAAGCGAGATCCTCGCCCTCCTTGCCGACGATCTTGATGAGCGTGTTCCGGCCCATGACGACGAGGTCGCCGGCAGAGTCCTTCACGACATTGCGGTTTTCGAGGCGAATGGTGCCTTCATGGCTGGCTTCGATCAGCGAGACGTCGCCAACCTGTGCGGTACCACCGACGTGGAAGGTCCGCATGGTCAGCTGCGTGCCCGGCTCACCGATCGACTGGGCCGCAATGACGCCGACGGCTTCACCGACGTTCACCGGCTCGCCGCGCGCAAGGTCACGGCCGTAGCAGGTGGCGCAGACACCGATCGGGGTTTCGCAGGTCAGCGGCGAGCGGACCTTCACCTTCTGGATGCCCGCCAATTCGATCGCTTCGGCCTGGTTCTCGTCGAGCTGGGTGCCCGCCGGGATCATGACTTCACCGGAGTCCGGATCGACGGCATCATTCAGTAGGGTCCGGCCGAGCAGGCGCTCGGACAGGCTGAGAACAATCTCGCCGCTATCGACAATGGCTTCCAGCGTGATGCCGGTTTCGGTGCCGCAATCCTCTTCCTTGACAATGCAATCCTGCGCGACGTCGACGAGGCGACGGGTGAGGTATCCCGAGTTCGCCGTCTTGAGCGCGGTGTCCGCAAGACCCTTCCGCGCGCCGTGGGTCGAGTTGAAGTACTCGAGCACCGTCAGGCCTTCCTTGAAGTTCGAGACGATCGGAGTCTCGATGATCTCACCGGAAGGCTTGGCCATCAGGCCGCGCATGGCGGCGAGCTGGCGCATCTGGGTGGGTGAACCACGGGCGCCGGAATGCGACATCATAAAGACCGAGTTCGGCTCGAGCTGCCGCCCGGTTTCGGGATCGAACTTCGTCGTGGAGATCTCTTTCATCATCTCCTCGGCGACACGGTCCGTACACTTCGCCCAGGCGTCGACGACCTTGTTGTACTTCTCGCCGCGCGTGATGAGGCCGTCCGCATACTGCTGCTCGTACTCGGAAACGAGCTGGCGCGTCTCCTCGACGATCGCAGCCTTCGTTTCCGGAATGACCATGTCGTCCTTGCCGAAGGAGATACCGGCCTTGCAGGCTTCCTTGAAGCCAAGGTCCATGATCTGGTCGGCGAAAATGACGGTCTTCTTCTGGCCGCAGTGGCGGTAGACGGTGTCGATCAGGCCCTGGATCGTCTTCTTGGTCAGCAGCTTGTTGATGACCTCAAACGGGACATTGTTGTCCTTCGGCAGGACCGAGGCGACCTTCATCCGGCCGGCCGTGGTGTCGACGAGCTCCATCGTCTCGTTGCCTTCGGCATCGACAGAGCGCCAGACGGCCTTGATCTTGGTGTGGAGAGTGACGACGCCAGCCTGCAGGGCGTGCTCGATCTCGTTGATGTCCGAGAACACCATGCCCTCGCCCGGCTCACCCTCTTTTTCGAGCGTGATGTAGTAGAGGCCGAGGACAATGTCCTGCGACGGCACGATGATCGGCTTGCCGTTCGCGGGGCTGAGGATGTTGTTGGTCGACATCATCAGCACACGGGCTTCGAGCTGTGCCTCGAGCGACAGCGGCACGTGCACGGCCATCTGGTCGCCGTCGAAGTCGGCATTGAAGGCCGTACAGACGAGCGGGTGCAGGTTGATGGCCTTGCCTTCGATGAGCTTCGGCTCGAATGCCTGGATACCGAGGCGGTGGAGCGTCGGCGCGCGGTTCAGCATCACCGGGTGCTCACGGATCACCTCGTCGAGGATGTCCCAGACCTCCGGACGCTCTTTCTCCACAAGCTTCTTCGCCTGTTTCACCGTGGCGGAGAGGCCCATCGCGTCAAGCCGCGAATAGATGAACGGCTTGAAGAGCTCGAGCGCCATCTTCTTCGGTAGTCCGCACTCGTGCAATTTGAGTTCGGGCCCGACCACGATGACCGAACGGCCCGAATAGTCGACGCGCTTGCCGAGAAGGTTCTGGCGGAAGCGGCCCTGCTTGCCCTTGAGCATGTCCGACAGCGACTTCAGCGGGCGCTTGTTCGTACCCGTGATGACGCGGCCGCGGCGGCCATTGTCGAACAGCGCATCGACGGCTTCCTGCAGCATCCGCTTTTCGTTGCGGACGATGATGTCAGGCGCGCGCAGCTCGATGAGGCGCTTGAGGCGGTTGTTCCGGTTGATGACCCGCCGATAGAGATCGTTGAGGTCCGACGTCGCGAAGCGGCCACCATCGAGCGGCACGAGCGGACGCAGCTCCGGCGGGATGACCGGAATGACCGTCATGATCATCCATTCGGGCTTGTTGCCCGAGGCCATGAAGTTCTCGATCAGCTTGAGGCGCTTGGCGAGTTTTTTCGGCTTCAGCTCGGAGGTCGACTCGGCGATCTCGACACGGAGCTGTTCGGCGATCGCCTCTAGATCCATGTTGGCGAGGATCTCGCGGATGGCCTCGGCACCGATACCGGCCGTGAACTGGTCTTCGCCGTACTGCTCCTGGGCCTCGATATACTCTTCTTCGGTGAGCAGCTGCAGCGGCTCCAGCGGCGTGATGCCCGGCTCGATGACGATGTACTGCTCGAAATAGAGGACCCGCTCGACATCCTTGAGGGTCATGTCGAGGAACATCGCGATCCGGGACGGAAGCGATTTCAGGAACCAGATGTGCGCGACCGGCGCGGCGAGCTCGATGTGGCCCATCCGCTCACGGCGCACCTTCGACAGGGTGACTTCGACGCCGCACTTCTCGCAGACGACACCCTTGTACTTCATGCGCTTGTACTTGCCGCAAAGGCACTCATAGTCCTTCACGGGACCGAAGATCCGCGCACAGAAGAGGCCGTCACGCTCCGGCTTGAACGTCCGGTAGTTGATGGTCTCCGGCTTTTTGATCTCGCCGTAGGACCACGACAGGATCTTCTCCGGCGAAGCCAGAGAGATGCGGATCTGGTTGAACGTCTGCGGCTGGGCCAGCGGATTGAAGACGTTTGCGAGTTCCTGAGACATAGGGTCTCTCCTCTCAAAATCGGTGCGGGTCATCCCCGCGAAAACTCTGTGGCCGGAGGGCTCGCCCTCCGGCCAGAACGCTTATCGGTTCTGAAGCTCGACGTTCAGGCCGAGCGAACGCATCTCTTTGACGAGAACGTTGAAGCTCTCCGGGATCCCGGCTTCGAAGCTGTCGTCGCCGCGGACGATCGCTTCGTAGACCTTGGTCCGGCCCGCGACGTCGTCCGACTTCACGGTGAGCATTTCCTGGAGGGTGTAGGCCGCACCGTAAGCTTCGAGGGCCCAGACCTCCATCTCGCCGAAGCGCTGACCGCCGAACTGCGCCTTGCCGCCCAACGGCTGCTGGGTGACGAGCGAGTACGGGCCGATCGAACGGGCGTGGATCTTGTCGTCGACAAGGTGATGCAGCTTGAGGAGGTACTTGTACCCCACGGTCACCGGGCGGGCGAAGGCTTCACCCGTGCGGCCATCCTGCAGCGTCACTTGGCCGGTCTCGGAGATCCCTGCCTTCTTCAGCATTT
Organism: Parvularcula lutaonensis; assembly: GCF_014651915.1. Taxonomy (GTDB): domain Bacteria; phylum Pseudomonadota; class Alphaproteobacteria; order Caulobacterales; family Parvularculaceae; genus Parvularcula; species Parvularcula lutaonensis. The sequence continues at coordinate 647,959 of NZ_BMXU01000001.1, read as the reverse complement.
CGACGATCTCCGCCTCGCGGGCACCATCGAAGACAGGGGTGCTGATCGGCACGCCCTTGAAGAGGTTCTTGCCGAGCTCCTTCAGGTCTTCATCCGATTTCGGAAGCTCCTGGTCCGGACCGTAGACGTCCTTCAGCTTCTCGACGAACTCCTTCTTGCCGCTTTCACCGCGCTCCCACGCTTCCCAGGCTTCCTGGATGTCACGGCCAAGACCGCGGCAGGCAAAGCCGAGGTGGGTTTCGAGGATCTGGCCGACATTCATCCGCGAAGGAACGCCGAGCGGGTTGAGCACGATGTCGACCGGCGTACCGTCCTCGAGGAACGGCATATCTTCCATCGGCGCGATCTTCGAGATGACACCCTTGTTGCCGTGACGGCCGGCCATCTTGTCGCCCGGCTGGAGCTTGCGCTTCACAGCGACGAAGACCTTGACCATCTTCATGACGCCCGGCGGCAGCTCGTCGCCACGCTGGAGTTTCTCAACCTTGTCCTTGAAGCGGTCTTCGAGGCGCTCGCGGCTCTCCTCGTACTGCTTCTTCAGGCCCTCGATCTCGCCCATCTTGGCATCGTCGGCGATGGCGATCTTCCACCACAGCCCACGCTGGGTTTCCTTCAGGCTCTCGCGGGTGATCTTACCCTTCGGGAAGCCCTTCGGACCCGAGACGGCTTCCTCGCCGAGGAGCATCTCCTCGAGGCGGCCAAAGATGTTGCGGTCGAGGATCGCCTGCTCGTCGTCACGGTCGAGGGCGAGACGTTCGATCTCGTCACGCTCGATCTGCTGGGCCCGCTCGTCCTTCTCGACGCCGTGGCGGTTGAAGACGCGGACCTCGACCACCGTGCCGGAAACACCAGGAGGCAGCTTGAGCGAAGTGTCGCGAACGTCCGCCGCCTTCTCGCCAAAGATGGCCCGAAGGAGTTTCTCCTCCGGGGTCATCGGACTCTCGCCCTTCGGCGTGATCTTGCCGACAAGAATGTCGCCCGGATGCACTTCGGCACCGATCGCCACGATCCCGGCTTCGTCGAGGTTGCGCAGGGCTTCCTCCGACACGTTGGGGATATCGCGCGTGATTTCTTCAGGCCCAAGCTTCGTGTCACGAGCAGCGACTTCGAATTCCTCGAGGTGGATCGAGGTGAAGACGTCATCGCGCACGATCCGCTCACTGATGAGGATCGAGTCTTCGAAGTTGTAGCCGTTCCAGGGCATGAACGCGACGAGCACGTTCTTGCCGAGCGCCAGCTCGCCGAGATCCGTGGACGGGCCGTCAGCGATGATGTCACCGGCCTCGACCTCGTCACCGATCTTCACCAGCGGGCGCTGGTTGATACATGTGTTCTGGTTCGAGCGCTGGAACTTGCGCAGGTTGTAGATATCGACGCCTGGCTTGGAGGTGTCCTGCTCTTTCGTCGCGCGAATAACGATACGCTGGGCATCGACCTGCTCGACAAAGCCTGCGCGGCGGGCAGCCATGGCAGCCCCTGAATCCCGCGCCACGACGCTTTCCATGCCGGTACCGACATAAGGCGCTTCGGCCTGGATCAGCGGCACGGCCTGGCGTTGCATGTTCGAACCCATGAGCGCGCGGTTCGCGTCGTCGTTCTCGAGGAACGGGATGAGCGCTGCGGCCACGGAGACGAGCTGCTTGGGCGAGACGTCGATGAAGGCGATCTCTTCCCGAGGGATCAGCGTCGCTTCACCCCGGTAGCGGGCGTTGACGAACTCGTTCGCGAACGAGCCGTCTTCGTTCAGCTCGGCATTCGCCTGGGCAATTGCGTGCCGCTGCTCCTCCATGGCGGACAGGTAGACGACCTCGCCGGTCACCTTGCCATCGACGACGCGCCGATACGGGCTCTCGATGAAGCCGTACTTGTTGACCTGCGCGTGGGTCGCCAGGGAGTTGATGAGACCGATGTTCGGGCCTTCCGGCGTCTCGATCGGACAGATCCGGCCATAGTGGGTCGGGTGAACGTCACGGACTTCGAAACCGGCACGCTCGCGGGTCAGGCCACCCGGCCCAAGCGCCGACAGACGGCGCTTGTGGGTGATCTCGGACAGCGGGTTGGTCTGGTCCATGAACTGGCTGAGCTGCGACGAGCCGAAGAACTCGCGAACCGCGGCGGCAGCCGGCTTCGCGTTGATGAGGTCGTTCGGCATGATGTTGTCGATTTCGACGGAGCTCATCCGCTCCTTGATCGCCCGCTCCATGCGCAGCAGGCCGATGCGGTACTGGTTCTCCATCAGCTCGCCAACCGAACGCACGCGGCGGTTGCCGAGGTTGTCGATGTCGTCGATCTCGCCGCGGCCGTCGCGCAGGTCGTTCAGCGTCTTGAGGACCGCGATGATGTCTTCCTTGCGGAGGGTGCGCATCTCGTCGGTGACTTCGTTGTTGTCGAAGCCGAGGCGCATGTTCATCTTCACCCGGCCGACAGCCGAGAGGTCGTAGCGCTCTTCATCGAAGAAGAGACCGGAGAACAGGGCTTCCGCAGTATCGAGCGTCGGCGGCTCGCCGGGACGCATGACGCGGTAGATGTCGATCAGCGCGGTCTCGCGGCCGTTGTTCTTGTCGGCGGCGAGGGTGTTGCGCATGTAGGCGCCGATATTGACGTGGTCGATGTCGAGGGTCTCGAACTCGTCGATGCCGACTTCCTCGAGACGCTCGAGCGCCTCTTCCGTCACTTCGTCGCCAGCCTCGGCATAGAGCTCACCCGTTTCGCGGTTGACGAGGTCGCGCGCGAAATAGCGGCCCAGCATCTGCTCGCGGGTCAGGAAGAAGTTCTTCGTGCCGGCTTCTTCGAGCTGCTTGATCGTGCGGGCCGTGACCTTCTTGCCAGCGGGAACGGCAACTTCGCCGGTCTCGGCATCAACGAGGTCACGCTCGGGTTTGGAGCCCTGCAGGCGCTCCTTGTCGATCGGCATGGTGAAACCATGCCCCTGCCGCGTGTGCTTCACCCGGTCGTAGAAGATCTCGAGGATGTCTTCCTGGTCGAGGCCGAGGGCGTAGAGAAGCGTCGTCGCCGGAAGCTTGCGGCGACGGTCGATACGGACGTTGACGATGTCCTTGGGGTCGAACTCGAAATCGAGCCACGAGCCGCGATAGGGAATGATTCGCGCTGCGAAGAGCAACTTGCCCGAAGAGTGGGTCTTGCCCTTGTCGTGGTCGAAAAAGACGCCCGGCGAACGATGCATCTGGCTGACAATGACGCGCTCGGTGCCGTTGATGATGAAAGTACCGTTGTCCGTCATGAGCGGCAGTTCGCCCATGTAGACTTCCTGCTCCTTGATGTCCTTCACGGACTTCGCGCCGGTATCTTCGTCGACCTCGAACACGGCGAGCTGGAGCTTGACCTTCAGCGGCGCCGAATAGGTCATGTCGCGCTGCATGCACTCTTCGGTGTCGAATTTAGGGTCTTCGAATTCGTAGGAGACGTATTGAAGATAGGCGGTCTCGGTGAAGTCCGAGATCGGGAAGACCGATTTGAAAACGGCCTCGAGCCCGTCGCGCTTGCGCTGTTCCGGCGCAACATAGCGCTGGAGGAAAGCCTCGTAGGATTCGCGCTGAACCTGGATCAGGTTCGGCATCGTGACCGCATCACCGATGCGACCGAAGCCCTTGCGGATGCGTTTCTTTTCGACAAAGCTCTGAGCCATAAACCGCCCTTAACTGACCCCGGTGGGCCTTTGTTCCTGCGGGCGCCCGGCGGGGCACCCAGAATTTCCGAACGCCCGAGACTTCAGGCGCTCCAAGTCGCGTCCGGCGGAACGCGACGGCGAGTGAAAGCGCCAATACCCCGCGCCCATCGGGCGAGCGGGGTATGAAGCGCTCGAAAAAATCAGTTGTTTACAACGAAGTTCGTTTGCACGTGCACAGCCAGTTCCGGGAAGGCCGCCGACCCCGGAAACGCGCGCGTTAATGCAAAGCTAAGTGATTGACAAGCGCTTTTTTCGCCACGCCCTGTTCATCACCGCTCGCGATCAGCATCGCTCGACGAACCAGGGAGACACCCGCCCGGGCGCGAGGCAAGGACCATCGCCCATGGCCGTGACACGCCCAACCGGCGCCGCGGCTACGCGTGGGCGTGCGGGCTGCCCAGTGCCCCTTCGACGCTGCCTGAGCGCCTCGACCCCGCGACAGCCTCGACGCTAACGAGGCGGGAACAAGAAGGAGGCGCAACCATGCTCATCACCATGCTGACCGCTTCGGCCGCGGCGATCGCCCTGCAGGCCTCGCAATCCGAGCAAGACTGGGAATTTCCCGAGGACATCCCCTCGCCTGCACCGGCAAGCGTCGGTCTTGCTGGCGCCGAACCGCCGAACGTTGTCCGCTTTTTCAAGGTCACCGGCGCTTCGGGCGGAACGATCAGCCCCGACGGCGAGACGGTCCTGTTCACCAGCTCCATCACGGGCGAGCCGCAGGTCTTCGCCGTTCCCGATGAAGGCGGCCAGCCGAAACAGCTGACCTTTGGCACAGGTGTTTCGGGCTTTGGCTTCGCCCCTGACGGCAGGATCAGGATTGCCGCTGACACGGACGGGAACGAGCGGGTGGGATATACCCTCCTCACCGTGGACGGCCACCACGAGGAGAGGCTGCTCGATGCCTCCGAGGCGTTCAACAGCTTTGGTGACTTCGACGATGATGGCGACCGCTTCGTGTTCGCGACCACACGCCGGAACGGCACGGACTTCGACATTTATCTCAGCGACGACGACGGCGTGCGCGAGGTCTATGAAGGCCGGTTCGGTTTCTTCCCGCAGGCATGGCGTCCGGGCACCGACGAAGTGATCGTGACGGAGACCCGCGGCGAGGATGGCAACGTCCTCCACTTGCTGGACGTCAGCACCGGAGAGCTCACGACGCTCCTCAATCCCGAGGATATCTCGAACTACCAGAGCTTCGTCTTCAAGCCCGATGGGTCGGGCTTCTGGATGGCGACGAACCACGGGCGCGAATTCCAGGCCCTCGCCTTCTTCGATCTCGAAGCCTTCGAGGAAACCGGCGACGCCAACGCAGCTCTCTCCTTCCTTCACGAGCATGACGACCGGGATATCGAGGATGTCGAACTCGCCGGGGGCCGCTACCTCGTCTGGACCGAGAATGAGGACGGCTATTCGGGCATCGGTGCCTTTGATGTCACCCGGAACAACCGCCGGGTATTCCTCCCCGAACTGCCGCGAGGAATCTACAGCCTCGACGGCGCGAAGGACGCGGCCAAGCTGGCTGTGACCCTGCGCGGACCGACAACGCCCGGCACGGTGGGCCTCCTCGACCTCACCAAGCGCCGCCCGCGCTTCGATATCCTGGCGGAACCGCAGGATGGCGGCCTCGACCTGGCATCTTTCCAGGCCCCAAAGCCTGTCCGTTTCGAGGCCCGTGACGGAGTGGAACTGCAGGGGCTTCTCTATCGTCCTGATACGGAAGGCAATGCGCCGGTGGTGATTATGGTCCATGGCGGCCCCACGGCGCAGGCCCGTCCCACCTTCGAACCGCTGGCGCAGTACCTGACCACCCGCGGCATCGCCGTGCTCGACCTTAACTTCCGCGGCTCGACGGGCTTCGGGAAGAGCTTTGCAAGGATGGACAACGGACGGAACCGGACCAAGGCCGTTGACGATGTCGCCGATGCCGTGGCGTGGCTGAAGCAGGCGGACGGCCTTGATGGAGAGCGCGTGGCAATCATGGGCGGGTCCTATGGCGGCTACCTCACCAACGCAGCGGTTGGCGCGTATCCTGATCTCTTCAAGGCGGGCGTTTCGCTCGTGGGCGTCTCTGACTGGGTCCGCGCGCTGGAGGAGGCATCGCCCTATCTCAAGGCATCGGACGTCATCGAATATGGCGACATCACAGACCCCGAGGAACGGGCTTTCTTCGCCTCGATCTCACCCATCAACAATGTCGACAGGATCAAGGCCGCGATGCTCTTCAGCCACGGCGCGAATGATCCCCGCGACCCGGTCTCCGAAAGCGACCGCATGGTGAAGGCCCTTCGGGAGCGCGGGGTCGAGGTGAAGTACCTGCGCTGGCCCGATGAAGGGCACTCCGTCAGGAAACTGAACAACCGCGTCCATCTGTACCAGGAAATCACGAAGTTCCTGGAAGACCATCTCGGAACGGACTAAAAGTGTTGGCCGTCAGCTCCCAAAGCGGGCGGCCTCCTCGCAGGCCGGGGTGAAACGGCGATCGCCGCAGAAATCCGGCCAGCGCCCGGTCTCTATGTAGCTCTCGATCAGGCCAGTGCGCTGGAGAGCACCCCAGAACCTCTCGTCATTCCGGAACGGGTCGAAGGCAGGCGCGAACAGCGCCCGCCTTGCGTCGGGTGTTGTTCCCGACCCCACACGGGTCAGCTCCTGCGCCGCAAAGACGTTTTCGCCAAGTGCCAGGAAGAGCCGCGCTCGTGTCACTGGATCGACGCCGATACAGGCGCGGTCGAGACGAACACTCGCAAGGTCGTCCGCCTGCTTGGCGCGGGCAGTCTCGAGAAACAGGTCGATGCAGGCGGTACCAGAACCGCCGACGCCAATGAAGGCTTTCGCTCCCTGCTCTTCCCAGAGAGCCGCAGCTGTCGGGAGATCGCCTCGGTAAAGCGCAAGATCGAAACCGCTTGACGCCAGCCAATCCGCCTCCGGATCGAACCGCTCCCCCGCCTCCTGGAACGCCTGGGCCCGTTCCCAGTTCCCGTCCTGCGTCTCGGCCAGCACGCTCAGCCTGTAAGCACCTGCATGGGCAGGATCGGTGTTCCTGATCGCGGTGGCCAGCGCCTCGGCCTCGGCGTGCCTTCCCACGCTGAGGAACTGCTCGGCGAGGAGGCTCCGCGCGAGATTGCGCATCGGCCCGTGGTCGAGCGCTGCAACCCGCAGCTTCTCTTCCCGCTCGGAGAGCGAAAGCGCTCCTGGGGCGGATGTCATCACTTCGGCCAGCGCGATCGCCGGGGCGTCCTTTTCGATCGCCATGCTGAAGGCATTGTCGAGAGCGTCCAGCGCATCTTCGGGAATGCGGTCCGCACGGCCTGTGTTCTGCTGCGCCCAAAGCACCTGCGCGACGGCCTGCGCAGCCCAGACCGAAGCATTGTCCGAAGCGATACCGAGGAGATCGTTCATCGCCTCGATATGCGCGGCGGTGCCCGGTGCATCCCGCGAGGCGCTGCAATAGCGCATGGCGATCGGCAGAAAGGCTGCGTTCATGTCGTAGACGTCAAAGCCTTTGATCGCACAGCCAAGGGCGTGACCCACCGATCCGAGGACGTCGTCGCGGATGGATGAGCCTTCGTCGTCATGACGCTTGAGCTGGGCCGCCCAGAGGACCGATCCCGTCGCTTGGGAGACAAGCTGGACGGAGACGACAAAAATGTCCCCGCCCTGATGATCCACCGAACCTGACAGCAACAGCCCTGCCCGCTCCGGATCCGTGCGGACATCGAGTGTATTGGCCATCAGGACCGCGGGAAGTCTTTCCGCCAGCGACGCGGCGAGTTCGGAAGAACGCTCGCTGGACGCCTCGCCGGTGAAGCTCGCGACAGCGATGCCCCCGCTCGCCATCATGTCCCGCTTCTTCGCCATCTCCACCATGGTGACCAACACGATCGCCATGATCGCCAGCGCGGCAAGACCGGCGACGCTATAGACGACACTCGATGTTACGTGGGCCACGGCCCCGCTCAGTCCGGAACGCCGGAACACTGACGGCCCTGCATGTTCCGGTTGCCGAACCTCACCGGCTCCGGGCTCGCTTCGACCCTCCGCGGCTTTCGCAGCAGGCTGTGTCTCGACCCGAGGCGCCTGCTCGGCATCCCCCACCGGCGCCACGAGGCGATAGCCCCGCTTTGGCACGGTCTCGATATAGGTGGCCCCCTCATCGGCTTTGAATGCCTTGCGCAGGAGCGATACTGCGCGAGTCAGGCTCTCATCGGAACCGATGCGGGTGCCCCAGACATCGTCGAGCAGCGTGCCGCGAGAAAGGGTCTGGCCGGGTTCCCTCGCAAACCGGGCGAGTAGATCGGCAACCTTGGGCTCAAGGGTTTGCTCGGCCTCGCCGCGCGTGAGCAGGTTCCGGCTGCGATCGAAGAGGAACTCACCGATCTGGACCAGTTTCTGGCGGGCATTCTCCGGCACGTCGTGTTCCTTCCCTTGCGATCCTGCCCCATGACTCCCCGTCGAGATGAGATCGTTTGCGACGATCTTCCACCCGTGAGGCCCTGAAATCGCCGGATGGCGGCCTGATGAAACCCTGATGGAATCGCCAGCAGGCGCGAATTTCCCCTCGAAATCTGACTGATGGTGGCCATCATAAAGCCCTCCGCAAAACGTCAGCCTGCCATCGGGTTGTGCAGCGGGGTCGCGGTCCATCTGGGTCTGGTCACCAACCCCGGGGAGACCACGACCATGATCGCCACCCTTCTCACCGCCGCTATCCTCAACGCAGCCCATCCCGCTGGAGCCGCCGAGGCCAAGGACTTCACCTTCGCCTTCGACGAGAACGAGCTTCGATCCGAAGGTGCGCGCGAAGCGCTGCTCGACCGGCTGGAAACCAAGGCCCGCCGCTTCTGCAAGCAGGGCGAACGCCACGGCACGCCTGGCCACAAGATCCGTCGCTGTACCGAGGACGCCATTGAGGGCGTGATCACCGAACTCGACGAACCTGTCCTGACAGCAGCCTACCAAGACCGCGCCCGATTCTGAGTGTCGCACGATCGAAGGAGCCGCGGGCACTCCGCTCGCGGTTCTTGAGGTGTGCGCGGGACCCCTGCCGACTCCCTAGCGGCAGGAGTTTTCCCGAGAGCTGTGATCCATCCTTGCGGGAGCGTACATCTTTTGTTCCCTTCAGGCGGCAATCCGAGGGCAAGGCCATGCTGGAATTCTTCACCAACCCGATGTCGCGCGGGCAGATAGTCCGCTGGATGCTCGAAGAGGTTGGCGCGCCCTATGAAGAGCGGATCATCCAGTACGGACCCGAAATGAAGGGTCCGGAATACACCGCGATCAATCCCATGGGGAAAGTGCCCGCCATCCGCCATGACGGCAAGGTGGTGACCGAGGTCGCCGCGATCTGCGCCTATCTCGCTGACGCCTTCCCCGAAAAGGGTCTCGGCCCCACGCCTGAAGACAGGCACGACTATTACCGCTGGATGTTCTTTGCCGCTGGGCCGGTCGAGCAGGCGGTGAGCATGAACTCGGCGGGTATCGTTCCCACCGAAGAACAGAGCCGCTCCTTCGGTTTCGGCAGCTACGACAAGGTCGTCGATGTGCTCGAAACCCTCCTCAGCGATCGAGACTATGTCTGCGGCGCGCGCTTCTCCGCCGCCGACGTCTATCTCGGCAGCCAGATTGTCTGGGGCCTCCAGTTCGAGACGCTGCCTAAGCGAGACGCGTTCGCGGCCTATGCAGGCCGTCTCACCGGCCGAGACCCCTTCCGCAAGGCCAAGGCCCGGGACATGGCGCTGATCGCTGAGATGGAAGCTGCGAAAGCGCAGTAGACCGCGCGCCTACTCCGCAGGCTGAACAGACGGCGCAATCGCCAGGTTCGCATCCGGCGCGCCCAGGCTGTTACGGTACTCCCGTCTGATGTCTGCGCTGGTCCGAGCCTGCCCGTCCGGGGCCCATCCGGGCGGGCCGAAGAGCAGACCCGGCCACGCGGCAGGCCGATGCCGCCGCAGGTCCTTCAGCATGCTGCCCCATTCGTGGAAAGCGATCCTGAGCGGGTTTTTTGACCCTGACGGGGTCACCAGGCCGTACTCCACCGGGACGTGGTCCCTCTCGGCCTGGTAGGTACCGAAGAGCCGGTCGAAGACCATCAGCACACCACCATGGTTCCGGTCCAGGTAATCGGCGTTCTTCGCATGGTGGACCCGGTGCGCCGAAGGCGTGTTCACGATCCCCTCGAGCGGGCCGAGCTTCCCGATGAGATCGGTATGCAGCCATGACTGGTACATCAGGTTTACCGCCAGCATCGCAAGGTAATGCGCAGGCGGAAAACCCAGCAGGGCCAGCGGCGCGTAGATCAGGCCGCCCATCGAGATCCTGCCGGTCCAGCCGAACCGGTAGGAAGCGAGGATGTTCATCTCCTCGATCGAATGATGGACAGAGTGCGTCGCCCAGAGCCACCGCACGCCATGGCTGAGCCTATGGAACCAGTAATAGGCGAACTCCATCAGCACAAAGAGCAGCGGGATATACCACCAGGCATCGCTCGGGATCTCGAACAGCCGGTTCTCATAAGCCGACAGGGTGATGAAACCGACGAGGCTGAGCGGGAACAGCGCTAGGAGACGCTGGCCGAGGGCGATCGCGATCGAGGCCGTTGTCTCGCCCCGTGAGTAGAGCGCCAGTCCCCGCTTGCGGCCGACAAAAACTTCGACGGCGATCATCGTCAGGAAAACCGGCGCGAAAAACAAAAGGTAGTGGTGGACGCTCATCGGGCCGCCCTCCTCGCTCCTTCAGAGGTTACGCGCTCCGGAGCGATTGCCAAGCCGACACACCAGTCAGCAGCAGTCCGGCCCGATCAGGGTTTCCGGCGGATCCTGTTGATCGCGAAGCGGAGAAGGAAGAGCGCGGGGATCGCCACGATCAGCCATGGCAGCGCCGCCGCGACAAAGAGAATAACTGCCGCGAGGCTCTCGGACACCACGTAGAAGAAGTTGCGGAATGCTTCCGCCAGTGGCTGGCCGGTGCTCTGGGTCACCGGCTTTCGGATCGACTGGTAGGACAGCGTCATCCGGTCCATGCTGACCCGGCCTTCAAGGGCACGGAGCCAGCTCTCGGTGCTCTCGATTTCGGACTGCACGCGTGCCAGCTCACGCTCCACCTGAAGCAGGTCGCCAACATCGTCCGTGTCTTTCTCAAGCAGGACGAGCAGACGGTCGCGCAGCTTCCTCTGCGCCTCGAGCCGGGCGGAAGTGTCGAGGATCTCCCGGGTCAGGTCTTCCACGCTGGCATTCATGCTGACGACAGAGCCTTTTACGGCCTCCGCCTCCGCTGCCAGCCCTGCACGGAAGGCGTTCATATAGTCGCGTGTCGCCCGGAAACTGAGTGTCCCGAACACACTGTCCGCGTTTCGTTCCTCGACAGAGCTCTCCAGCACCTGACAAGTCGAGGGGCCCGCGGCGATACAGGCTTCCTCGTGCCGGCTGAGGACCGGCTTCACCGATTCCGAGGGGAGGAGCAGCGTGCCGCTATACGCATAGGCGAGGTAGCGGGTCGCAGACGGCTCCCCGCCCTGCTCCGTCGGCGGTGCGCCGCTTTTTAACCGAGCACCGGTTACGGCAACCGTGTCCGCTTCCTCGGCAAGTTCGGCGTAGACAGGCTGCTGTGCATTATAGGCACCATCATCATTGCAGGCACCGAGTGCTAGCATGGCCGCAAACGCTGTCATGAACCGCATGGTCGCTCTCCCTTGCGCAAACGCTTGCATGGGAGGGTTCCACCGGCAAGTGGCCTTCCTGTCAGCCAACGAGCCCCAGCGCGAACCAGCGGAGCGCGAGAAAGGCACCGACACTGCCTGCGATGGCAAACAGGACCGCGAGATAACCAACAGCCTTGGGCAGGTTCGACTGGAACACACCTGCCGCAAGCCCGCCGCCCAGACCGCCGATCAATCCTGCCGCGGCGCCCTCGATGAACGCATCCAGAATGGTTCCGAAACCAAGAGGGGTGTCGACGGCAAACGCAACGAGGAGCGCGATCCCGGCGGGAAGGTTTGCGAGATACCCGGCGACTTCGTCCTCATCCTCGCCGAGGGCGAAGATGATTTCGTCAGCCGTGATGGCCTCGAATCCTTGCGACCATGACGTATCGCCATCAGCGAACGCCAGCATGATGACGGCGACATCATCGGCCGACTTCACGCCCAGACGACGCCGGTAATCGAGCTTGGCGTCGTTCAGGTAGAAGAGTTCAAAACCCGTCTCGCAGGCGATGGCGATCAGCCACTCGTCCTGGGTCCGGACCAGCGATACCATTCGCAGCCCGTCATGGCGGAGACGCCGGAGGGCAGCCCCAATACCCTCACGGGACAGGTCCGCCTGTTGCGACCCATCGCCAAAAACCAACATCATAACGAGTTCCCCATAAGCCCTGCACGAAGGTGGACGGATCACCCCCCTGAATCAAATGCTTTTATGCTCACCACCCCCGGCAAAGAAAAACCCCGCGGCATCGCTGCCGCGGGGTTTTCCGCTCGGATCTCCCTGAGGAGACGAGATTACTTGAGCTCGACGGTCGCGCCAGCAGCTTCGAGCTTGGCTTTGAGCTCTTCGGCTTCTTCTTTCGAGACGGCTTCCTTGACCGGCTTCGGAGCGCCTTCGACGAGTTCCTTGGCTTCCTTGAGGCCCAGGCCGGTGATGCCGCGGACTTCCTTGATGACGTTGATTTTCTTGTCGCCAGCGGAAGCGAGGATGACGTCGAATTCGGTCTTCTCTTCAGCGGCCGCGCCACCGTCGCCGCCACCCGGGCCGGCCATCATGACGGCGCCACCGGCGGCCGGCTCGATGCCGTACTCTTCTTTCATGAGGTCCTGGAGCTCTTTGGCTTCGAGCAGGGTGAGGCCAACGAGTTGTTCGGCGAGTGCTTTGATGTCTGCCATGGTTTGGGTCTTCCTTGGTTAGTCTGTGTTCGGATCAGAGAACGGTTGTTGTTACGCGTCTTCTTTTTCGGCGATCGTCTTGACGATACCGGCAAGGTTCGCAGCCGGTGCGCCAACGGCACCGAGGACGTTCGTCCACGGAGCGGTAAGGCTGCCAACGATCTGCGAGAGAACTTCTTCGCGGGACGGCATTTTCGACAGGCTGTCGACGCCCGGCGCATCGAGGGCGGTTTCGCCCATCAGGGCACCGAGGATCTCGAGATTGTCGTGATCCTTCGCCCATTTGACGACGACTTTCGGAGCCGTCACCGGATCCGCCGAATAGGCGATGACGGTCGGGCCGGTGAACAGTTCTTTGACTTCCGAACCCGGACGATCGCCGATAGCGATCTTGGCGAGGCGGTTCTTGACGACTTTCACGCCGCCACCCGCTTCGCGCATCTGGTTACGCAGGTCGGAGACCTCCGCAACGGTCAGGCCGCTGTTCTTCATGACCACAACGACTTCATTGTCGTTGAGGACACGTTCGAACCAGGCAACCTGATCCTTCTTTTGTTCCCTAGAGAGGGGCATGAAACTCTCCGCTTATGGGCAGTTGAGACCGTGCCGCGGCGGAGAACGATGCGTGCCATCGGGCCATACGGCCTGACGCATCCGATTGGCTTTCAGCCGTCTCGGCAGGGCTTATGGATGCCTGCGGTCTTCGACGTGGCGCAGCTCACCTGCGCGAGCGGGCCTACTGGCGCAGGGGCGGGCGTCCGTCAACCCCCAAGAGATCAGGCGCGCCGCAGCTTTCAGGCGCGCCAGGGGCCGGGACCATCCGTGTTTCGACGGGGCGAGGTTTCACTTCGAGCGCGGATGCCGTTCCGTTCGGACCTGACCAGGGGTGCGGGAACCTCTCCCGGCGTTCGAGGAGCGGCGAAACCGCCCGGCCCTCGGCCAATTCATAGCCGAGTTCATCGAGGATCAGCTCGCCGGTCAGCTCATAGCCGTTCGAGCGCCTGATCGCCGTGATCGTGACCGGGCGATCCTCGTCCACGTCACGTTCGGCTTCGGACTGGCCAAGGCTGAGCGCGAAGATTTCAGGCCCGCTCGGCCCGCACGCCTCGCGCACGGCATCGGCCAGGTTCTCGGCCCTTCTCCGGGCCCGCTGCTCGTTCACCGAACGCAGGCCGTCGGATGAAGCCGATCCGAAGACCAGCACCGCCTCCGCCGAACAGAAGTCCGCCCTGCTCGCGAGGGAGCGGACAAAGCTGTCGACGTCCATCGCCTGCCCGCCACTGATGACGGTGCGGTCCTTGGCGTACTGCCAGAATGCGCCGGTCTCGACCGGGCCGAAGTCGAGGCGCGGGGGCCGTGTCACCGTCTCCGTCACCATGCATTTGCGGCAGCCATCTTCGCTCAGGAACTCGTCCGGTGCGCAGCGCGCCGGCTCGAGGATCGGCAGCTCGCTCGCGGCGGCATCAAGCTCGGGCGCCGGTGTGACGACAGGCTCAGGCTCGGGTTCCTGCGCCTCCAGAACCGGGGTCATGTGCATCAGGAAGACAACCGCGCCGATCAGGATCGCAAAGACCGCAGCGAGGGAAATCACCATGTCCCTCGGCGTGAGCACAATGACGAGACCAAGGAACAGGATGGCGATCAGCAGCATCGCCATCGACATGCCTTCACCGAGCAGCGGAGCGGGCTGTTTCACCAGTTCCGAATACGGCGCGAGTGCCTCGCAACCAAGCGGGCACGCGACGTTCAGCAGGAGAAGCGCGCCGATCCACACGATCGCCGTGACGACCGCGGCAGCGATAATGCCCTTCAGGAGACTTCCGATCGCACCCATACGCGGCTCCAACCCAGCCTGACCTCTATTTCTTATCCGAAATCACGGAGAAAAGCCTCTATTTCTTATCCGAAATCACGGAGAAAAGGGAGTCGCTGGAGACGGGGCTACCCGCCTTGCCCGGTTTCTGCCAAAGCCGGGCCATGAAAGTTGCCGTTGTTATCGTCGCTGCAGGCAAGGGTGTCCGGGCAGGTGGCGAGCTTCCCAAACAGTACCGGAGCATCGTCGGAGAACCTGTCCTGCGAAGGACCCTCCGCGCATTTGCGGATCACCCACGGATCACGTCGATCCTTGCCGTGATAGCCGAGGGACAGGAAGACCGCTTTGCCGATGCCGCCAGCGGCCTGCCCAAGATCGCTCCACCGGTGCCGGGAGGCGCCGAGCGACAGGCTTCTGTCCTGCGCGGCCTCGAAGCGCTCGCGCGCGAAGAACCCGACATCGTATTGATTCATGATGGTGCCCGTCCTTTCGTCAGCTCCGCGACCATCGACCGTGTCATCGACGCTGCCCGCCGCGACAGCGGGGCGATCGCCGCGCTGCCGGTCAGCGATACCCTGAAGCGCGCGGGAGACGGCCCGGTCATTAGCGGCACAGTCCCGCGCGATCGCCTCTGGCGGGCGCAGACGCCCCAAGGCTTCCGCTTCGAAGAAATTCTCGACCTGCATCGTCAGTTCTCGGAGCGCGAAGACATGACGGACGACGCCTCCCTGTTCGAGGCCGCGGGCAGGCCGGTCACCTTGGTCGAAGACGACCCCACCAATATCAAGATCACCCGTCCGGAGGATTTCGCTCTGGCCGAGCGGCTACTGGAGAGCGCCATGGAAACCCGTGTCGGGCAAGGCTTTGATGTCCACGCCTTCGAGGATGGCGACCACGTCACCCTCTGCGGCGTTGACATTCCGCACACGCAGAAGCTCAGGGGCCATTCCGATGCCGATGTCGGGATGCACGCCCTGACCGATGCGATCTACGGCGCTCTTGCCGAGGGCGATATCGGCCAGCATTTTCCGCCTTCGGACGAGCAATGGCGCGGGGCGCCATCGGAAGTCTTCCTGCGCCACGCTGCCGAGCTCGTGAAGAAACGCGGGGGAAGGATCCTGCACACGGACGTCACCCTGATTTGCGAAGCGCCCAAGGTGGGCCCTCATCGCGAAGCGATGCGCGGTGCGCTGGCCGAGATCATGGGTATAAGCCTCGACCGCGTGGCTGTGAAAGCAACGACCACGGAGAAGCTCGGCTTTACCGGGCGTGGCGAAGGGATCGCCGCGCAGGCGCTCGTGACCGTAACCCTGCCTGCGTCATGATCGGCGACCCGCAGTCCCGCGCGCTGGCCCAAAAGGTCATCACCCGCGCCGCGTCGGAAGGCTTGACCGCTGCGACCGCCGAGAGCTGCACGGGGGGCCTCATCTCCGCCGCCCTCACCTCCGTCCCCGGATCGTCAGCAGTTTTCACTCATGGGTTCGTGACCTACGCCAACGAAGCCAAGATCGACCTTCTCGGTGTGCGGAAGGAAACCCTTGATGACCACGGTGCCGTCAGCAGGTGCGTGGCCATGGAGATGGCGACCGGTGCCCGAGCGCGCTCGGGAGCCGACATCGCCGTCTCGGTCACCGGCGTCGCAGGACCCGGCGGCGGTACCGCTGAAAAGCCTGTCGGCCTTGTCTGGTTCGGGTTGTCGGGTCCCTTCGGGACAATCTCGGACCGCAGGCTCTTTCCGGGCCATTGCCGCGATCTCGTCAGGACCCTCGCGATGCGGAACGGGCTACGACTGCTCCTGCGCGGGATCGACCTCTGCGGTCAGTCCGTATCCTGATCGACATTGACTCCCGCGCCGCGCAGGGCTGCTCGGAGGTCATCGGCATCGAAAGGCTTGAGGATGTAACGCGCCGCGCCTGCCGCCCGCGCCAGCGCGAATTGCTTGGGGTCGTTCTCCGTGGCCATCAGGATCACCTTGGGTTTCGGCGACAATGCCGCTTCGGCCATGGCCGTGAGGATGTCGAGTGCACCGAGCTTCGGCAGGTCCCAGTCGAGGAGCACCAGGTCGGGCTTGTACTCGATGAGAAAGCTCGCCCCCTCCTTCGCCGTTGCGATCCCTTCGGCCTCAATTCCGAGGCGGCCCAACAGCTCGATCGCGATCCCGCGGACCCGGCTGGAATCCTCGATCACCACGGAACGTGCCATTTCTGCCCCTTCGGTTTGCGGTAGCGATCCCATGGGGCAGACAGGCTCAAGCGTTATTTAACTCGACGCCTCAAAGTTTATCGAAGCAGGATCGTCACCATGTCCTCGCCGCTTTCGACGGTGATCGACTTACCCACAGTCGCCGCGAGTTTCTGGGCCAGCCGGGCGGGCATCGCCTTCGGCTCGAAATCGCCGTCCGCGCCTGCGAACGCAGCAGCGACATCCTCGGGCACCTTGGCCCGTTTGCCCGTGGCGATAATGGCGTAGCCGTCTCCCGCCTCCTCGACCCGGACGACGCTGTCGCGGCGCGGGACAATGCGCTCACAGACAAGCAGCAGGTTCATCAGCGCCCGCCCCTCGGCTTTCTCGAGGCCCGGCTTCTCGATCTGCCAGTCAAGGTCAGCCTTGAAATGCGCGAAAACCCGTTTCGTCAAGTCACGGACCATGGCCATGTCAATGGTCCCCTCGCTGCCGCCCGACGCACCGTAAGCGACGCGGGCGAATTCGATCATAGAAAGCACGCGCTCCATCGACGTGGCGATCAGCTTCTGGCCTTCCTCGATCATCATCGGGTCGGTCTCGGTCTTCACGACGTCGAGACCGGTGTTCAGGGCGCCCGCCGGATTGACGAGGTCGTGGCAGAGTCGCGAGGCAAGGAGGGATGCAAAATCGAGTTCGGAATCGTGCTGCATTCGGTTGGTTCTCCGACCGGGATGATGGGAAGCGGCATTGAAGCCCCCTGAGGTCGACGGCAAGAGGTTAAGGAAGTCTTGCCTCTGCGACGGCAAAGGGGCGGATCCGCATGTCGTTGAAGGTCTCACGCACCCCGTAGAAGGATTCGAGAGTCTCTCCTTCGAGGGTTTCCCCCACCGCGACCTTGACGGTTTCGGGGTTCTGCGGCTGGCCTTGGACGAGGACTTCGTAGTGAAGGTGCGGTCCGGTGGAGCGACCTGTCGAGCCGACATAGCCGATCACTTCGCCCTGCTTGACCCGCTGGCCCTGTTTCAGGCCCTTGGCGAAGCCGTTGAGGTGCGCATAGGCGGTCTCGAGCCCTTCGGAGTGTTCGAGTCGGATGTAATTGCCGAACGTGCCGCGGGGGCCTGCGAGTTTCACCACACCGTCACCTGCCGCCAGGACCGGGGTTCCCCGCGGCGCGCCGAAATCGACGCCGGCATGGCCTTTGACAAAGCCGAGCACCGGGTGGCGCCTGCGACCGAAGCGCGAGGTGACCCGCGCGCCATTGATCGGCGACTTCATCAGGAGCGTGCGTGGATTTCGTCCGTTGGCAGCGTAATAGGCGGCTTCTTCGGCTCCCTCTGGCTTGAACCGATAGTAACCGATGGCTTCAGTCCCGCCTTTCCAGGTTAGCGCCGCGAAGACGATTTCTCCGACGCCGATCTCCTCCCCCTCCTTGTCGACATAGACCTCGTAGATGATTTCGAACCGGTCCCCACGGAAGATCTCGCGGGCGAAATCGACGTCGAAGGCGAAGACGTCGGCGAAGCGGATCATCACCTCGCGCGGCACGCCGGCTCCCAAAGCCGCGGAGAACAGCGATCGGTTGATCTCTCCCGCCGCGGCCACGTAGCGGATCTCGAGATCGACCGGCCGGGACGCTGCCTCGAACCCGTCATCGGTCCGGCCGACGACAATCAGCCTGTCCGTCCCGAGAAGGATCTCCATCGCCTGCAGGGCCCTGGGGTAGGCACCTGACGCGATCTCGAAGACAGTGGCCGGGCTGCGCATGAATTTGACGCGGACCACGGTGTCGTCGGGAAGCTTCTCGATCCCAGCCTCAGCGAAAACCGCTTGCGATGCCGCATTTGCATCGGTGGCCGGAACACCGAGGCGCTGCAGGAACTCAGGGAGCGCTTCGCCATCAAGAATGGGCTCGGTGATGAATTGCTGGCTGTCGCGCAGGGCGCGGAACTGGCCGAACAGGCTCTGGTCGTCGAGGGTATCCGCTCCCGTCCAGAGCGGACGGCGCGGCTCGTCTTCCTGCCCCACCGCCGGGGACAGACACGCGACCGTCGCCGCAAGCGCTGCAAGCAGGATTGCCCTCATCCGGCAAGACTTGCTCGACAAGTCTTGCGATCTCAAGAACCGGGTGGCCTACGTTTAAGAAAGGCTTGTTCAGGCCTTCCGCATTTCGCGCAGGACCCGCTTGATATACTGCTCAAGGTCGATGTCGCCGGTGGCCTGGCCCTGCAGGCGCTGGCGGACAAGATGTGGCAGCGTCGAGGGATCAGGTTCCCCCGCGGCGGCCACGGTGGCTTCGATGATCCGGCGGATCGCATCTTCGTCGAGGGTCTGGGCTGCCTTGTCGCTCATGGCGGTCTCCCGTGCTGGTTCCATCATGTGGTCAGGGAATGGCCAAAGGGAAGAGAAGGTTCGTTTTGGGTAGGCAGAAGCCCCTCTCCGCGAGCCGTCGAAGGCGCTGCGCTCCGTGAAACAAAAGGTGGTACGGGTGGTCGGACTCGAACCGACAAGCCTTGCGGCGGGGGATTTTGAATCCCCTGCGTCTACCAATTCCGCCACACCCGCGTGACGGCGCCACAGTAAGGTCGTTCCTTTCGATGTCCAGTAGTTCCGAGGGCTGGCGCATGTGCTTGGTTTGTTTACGCTCGACAGCTATCGCGAAAGCCCCGACAGGATGGAGCAGCCGATGAATGCATCCGAGAACGCCGAAGCCCGCGTGACCGTCATGCTGGCGAATGTCCTCGAACGCTTCGCCGCCGAGGATCCGCGACCGGATGACGAGGACAAGATCACCCTGCACCGGCTGATCGATGCCTTGGACGAGCGCGCATTCGGCCTTGCCATCCTCATCCTGGCCCTGCCCTGCGCGATCCCTTTTCTTTATGGCATCCCGCAGATCGTGTCCCTGCCCATGCTGGCCCTCGCCGCGCAACTGGCTGCGGGGCGGGAGCATCCCTGGCTGCCCAAGGCGCTGGGCGAGCGTGAGGTCTCCGTCGCTGGCCTGCGTAGGACCGTGGACCGGGCTCACCGGACCCTCGGCTTTCTCGAGCGCCTCGCGAAGCCGCGCCTGACCTTCCTTTCCGAAGGCACCGGCGCCCGAATCGTTGGTGCCTTGATGCTGATTCCCGCGGCTTCGATCCTCGTTCCCCTGCCGATGACCAACACGACGCCGGGAATCGGCGTCGGGCTCGCCGCGGTGGGCCTTCTGGAGCGTGACGGCCTTCTCATCCTGCTTGGTCTTGCGATCGGTCTTATCTGGGTGTTCCTGCTCGTCTTTTTCGGCGCCGAGGCGATTTCGGCGATGAAGGCATTCGTGGTTGGCCGGATTTCTGGCTAGGCTGCCTGCGACGTACGCGCGCGCGACGCGCGGAAGGGTTTCCATGACGATGCGTCGGCGCGAAGTAAGCGTAATGACTAGAGGTCTTGAACGACTTTCCGATCCCAAGATCGCGATCGGTGTGTGCGCAGGGGTCAGCTTCTCGCTGATCGCCGCCGCGCATGCCTTTGAGCGCATTGCTGGTCTCACCCCTTGCCTTCTTTGCCTTGACCAGCGGGAGGTCCACTGGGCCGCCATTGGCGTGGCCATTCTTGCCATCGCCGTGATGATGCTGGCGCGGGGCGGCACCCGGATCTTCGCTGCCTTCCTGGGGGCCATGGTGCTCCTTTATCTCTTCAGCGCCGGGCTGGCCGGCTACCATGCAGGCGTCGAGTGGGGTTTCTGGCCCGGCCCGAACGAATGCGCCGGCGGCGGACGCAATGCGGACCTGACGAATTTCGTAGGCAGCGACCTGCTCAGCTCGCTCGAGGAACCGGCCGCGGGTCCGTCCTGCAGCGAAGCCGCCTGGCGGCTCTTCGGGATCTCGATGGCTGGCTACAACGCTCTCATTTCGCTAATGCTTGCCGGTGTTGCCGGCCTATCCTTCCTCAGGGCGGCGAAGGGCCTCCGCAATGACCGCGTCGGCTCCCCTGCAATCGCGGAGTAAGCCTTGAGCGAGACTGCCAGACCGCCCGTCCCGACCCAGTTGAAGCGCCGGACCGAAGAAATGCTCCGTGTGGACCATGCCGGCGAGTATGGCGCGGTGCAGATCTACCGCGGCCAGCGCGCCGTCTTCGGCGACCTCCCCGGCAAGACCCGGATCGCGCTCCTCCTGAAGGACATGGAGGAAGGCGAGCAGAAGCACCTCGAGACCTTCGACCGCCTCCTTGCCGAGCGCGGCGCGCGGCCGACGCTCCTCGCCCCGCTCTGGAACGCGGCGGGCTTCGCCCTCGGCGCAGGCACCGCGCTGATGGGGGAGAAAGCCGCGATGGCCTGCACATCCGCTGTCGAAAGCGTGATCGAGAAGCACTACCAGGAGCAGGTCGACGAGCTTGATGGTCAAGGTGAGGACGAACTCCGGGCGACGTTCGCGGAGTTCCGCGAAGACGAGCTCGAGCACCACGACACCGCCATCGAAGAGGGCGCCGAGCAGGCACCGGGCTACCGCTTCATGAAGCGGATCATCGAGGCAGGCTGCAATCTCGCGATCAAGGTCAGCGAAAAGGTCTGAGGCGCGCCAGACATCCGCCTGACGCGGACGGAACCATGTGAGAAGGGATCGCCCCGCGGCTTGCCGCAGCGTGCAGGCTTCCTACACGCCCATCGCCTGGCGTCTCCAGATCCAGCGCATAAGGGACGGCCGAACATCAGCTCACGCCGGTCATGGACCATCGGCGAACCGAGGGCGCACCCTCAGTCCACGGAGCTCCGAAAAGCACGTCCCCTTCGCGCCGACGGTACCGGGAGGCCCTCCGTGGGTGCTGCAAGGGGAGGATAGCGCAGGTCGAGCGCGCGGGGATATGTCACGCGGAACGCGCCAGCGACCTGCCATTGGTCGCGGTGAAGGCGGATCGCTTTGCGTTCCGCCCTACGGGCTTGCCAAATGGCAGCCTTTCCACTACCCGCCAGCGCTTCAAAGGAAACCCGGGCTGCGCGCCGCCCTGCTCAGGCATGCGCAGCTCTTCTTCCGGGGGCTGGAGGTCCAGTCTGCGGGATGAACTGAAAGGACCGAGCCATGTCTTCTGAAGCAACTGTTTTTGCCTGCGAACCCCGCAAGCGCTCCGGCACCGGCGGCTCCCGCGCCGTGCGCCGTGATGGCTGGGTCCCCGCCGTGATCTATGGCGGCAAGGACGAGCCGATGAACATCAAGATGAAATACAACGAGGTGCTGAAGGCCTATAACAACGGCCGTCTCATCGACGTTCTGTCGATCGTCGAACTCGAGGGCAAGAAGCACCAGGTCATCGGCCGCGACATCCAGGTCGACGTCGTCAAGGACCTGCCGATCCATGTCGACCTGATGCGCGTCGATGCCCGCACCAAGGTCACGGTCAACGTCCCGGTCCGTTTCCTCAACGAAGAGACCTGTCCGGGCCTTAAGGCAGGCGGCGTGCTGAACGTCGTCCGTCACGAAGTCGAAGTCGTTGCCCCGGCGACCGAGATCCCCGAAGCCTTCGAATTCGATCTCGCTTCGAAAGAGCTGTCGGACACGATCAAGATCTCCGACACCACCCTGCCGAAGGGCGTCGAGCTGACGATCACCGACCGCGATTTCACCATCGCGACGATCGCTGCGCCGTCGGGCCTCAAGTCGCAGGAAGCTGACGAGGAAGACGAAGTCGCACCGGACGAAGTCCCGGCCACCGAGGTCAAGGACGACGCGGACGGCGACGCCGAGTAAGCCTCGCGCTTCACGCAGTTTTCCACGAACGCCCCGGCTCCCTTGCGGACCGGGGCGTTTTTGCGTCGCGGGACTGCCATTCACGAGAATTTCGCTTGGGGGCCGGAACGCCGCGGACCATAATCGAACAATGGTGTTTCGTTCTCCTCCCGCCCTCGCTCTCGTGCTCGGCAGCGTCGTGATCTCCGGCTGCGCGAGCACCTATTACAATGCGCTCGAGAATATCGGCATCGAGAAGCGCGACATCCTGGTGAACAGGGTCGATAGCGCCCGCGACGCCCAGGCTCATGCGCAGGAGGAGTTCAAGGACGCGCTGGAACAATACCGCGCTCTCGTGAATTTCGACGGCGGCGAGCTTGGCAAGACCTATGACCGCCTGTCGAAACAGTACGAAAAGCTCGAGGGCGAAGCCAAGCTGGTGAAGTCGCGGATCGATTCGATCGAGAATGTCGGCACGGCGCTTTTCCGGGAATGGCGGCAGGAGCTGAACGACTATCAGTCTCCGGACCTCCGCCGGCGGTCGGAGCAGCAACTGCGCGAAACAGAACAGCGCTATAAGCAGGTGCTCGCCGCGATGAACGCGGCTGCGGCGCGGATGGATCCAGTGCTAGAACTCTTCGAAGACCAGGTCCTTTTCTTGAAGCACAACCTCAACGCCCAGGCGATCGCCGGACTCGATACCGAACTCGCCCAGATCAAAAGCCGCGTGGACGACCTGATCCGTGAGATGGACAAGGCGATCGCGGAAGCCGAGGCCTTCATCGCGGCCATGCCTGCGAGCTGATGACCGGCATTCTCACGGGCGTCACCGTCGCCCTGCTTGCCGGATGGTTTTTATGGGAGAGGCTGCGTCCCGCCTTCCCATGGCCAAGTAGTCGGGCGCGGCTCTTGCGCAATGCCATGCTTGGCGTGGTCGGGTTCGGGACGACGTTTCTCGTCGTGACGCCTGTTTCGCTTGGCGCGGCGGAGATCGGGCCGGCCTGGCGCGAGGCCTGGCCGATGTGGCTTCGTCTCGGCACGGATATTCTGCTGCTCGAGTTCTACATCTACTGGTGGCACCGGGCGAACCATGAAGTCCCGCTGCTTTGGCGTTTCCACCGTGTGCATCATTATGACGAGTTTCTCGACGTCACCTCGGCGCTGCGGTTCCATCCGGGCGAGGTGATCCTCTCGGCTTTCGTGCGCGGGCTTTGGGTGCTTGCGCTGGATATTTCGATCCCGGCAATCCTGCTCTTCGACGCACTGGTCATCATCGCGGCTGGCTTTCACCATTCGAACGTCATGCTGAGGGAGAAGACCGACGACGCGATCCGCAAGGTGATTGTTTCGCCGCACCACCACCGCATCCACCACATCCCGGAGCGACGGTACACGGACAGCAATTACGGCACGCTTTTCACCTTCTGGGACAGGTTCTTCGGCACCTACCGGGAGGCGGACACGCGGGGGCAGTACGGTGTCGAAGGGACGCATGACGCACCGTTCGGCCAGCTGATGAAGGACCCGTTCGGGAAAGCCTAGGTGACCTTGGCCCGGACCTTGAACTCTGGCCTGTCCCAGAGACGGTGTTCCAGGATGTCGCCGAGCGCGGCCACTGTGTCCCAAACGTCTGTGTACCGTAGGAAAAGTGGCGATAGCCCGAAGCGGATCGTGTCCGGCGTCCTGAAATCCGAAAGGATGCCGCGCGCCGCGAGGGCCTGCGTCACGGCGTAGCCCTCCTGATGGCGGAGGCTGACATGCCCGCCCCGCCGCTCGCCTGCGGCAGGAGAGCCGAGCGTGAGGCCGAATGTCGCCGCCTGCATGGAGCAGAGATCGCCCAGCGCCTGCGCCTTCCCGTGCACGGCACCGATCTCGATGCCGTCGAAAGCATCGAGAGCACCGTCGAGGGCGGAAAGCGACAGTATGGTCGGGGTGCCAGCGACGAAACGGCTGACACCCTCCGCAGGCTGATACTCTTTTGAGAAGGCGAACGGTTGGGCATGGCCCAGCCAGCCGGGCAGCGGGGTATGGACCTCGCCTACGATACCGGCAGCGACGTAGAGGTAGGACGGCGCACCCGGCCCGCCATTCATGTATTTGTACGTGCACCCCGTCGCGAAAAGGGCACCGCTATCATTGAGCTTCACCGGCACGATGCCGCCTGCGTGGCTCAGATCCCAGACGATGACAGCGCCCGTGCGGCGTGCCTCCTGCTCGAAAGCCGCCATGTCGATGATCTCAGCCGTACGGTAGTTGACCGCGCTCTTGATCAGCACCCCGCCTTTCGCGAGCGCTTCGATCCCCTCGCCAGCAGGCAAGTGGTCGAAGGCTGCGCCTGTCGTCCGTGCAATGCCGCCGGTCATGTACTGGTCTGTCGGGAACTCGTCGTCCTCGACCATTACCCGCCGCTCTTTCGCGAGCGGAAGAGCGGCAACAGCGAGCTTGAAGAGGTTCACCGAAACCGAGTCGCAGACCACCACCTCCTCAGGCTTCGCGCCGATCAGCCGGGCGATCCGTGCGCCAACGCTCTGGCCGAGGTCGATCCAGCCCGCCGTGTTCCACGAACGGACGATGCCGTTCGCCCATTCTTCGGTCGCCGTTTTCTCTGCCCGTGCGATGGCCATCTCGGTCGCCGGGCCAAGGGAATGGCCGACGAGATAGGTGACACCTTCGGGCAGCCTGAACCTTGCCCGCGCAGGGGCGAGCGGGTCGGCGGCGTCGAGGGCTTCGGCTTCGGCGCGCGAGGTCGGGATCCTGGTCATCCCCCTCCTCTGCCGCGTCAGGCGCGCTGTGGCCAGAGCTTCGGCGGCTGACAGATCGGCGCGGTGGGCCTAGGCTGGACGGAGCTTTCATGGGGCAAAAGACATGCGTGTGATGTTGGGCGTGCTGGCGCTGGTCGCGGCCTGCGGCGAAGTCGACATGGAGATCGAGGCCGAGGAGCCACTGGTCATCGGCGAGGAGGCCCCGCTGATGGCCTGGCCGGACCTGACCTCACGCCCGCTGCCAGAGCCGAGCGAAACGCTGCGTTACCGTGAGGGGGATGCTGGCGTCATCGATGTCTGGCTGCCCGAAGGGGAAGGCCCGCACCCTGTCGTCCTGATGATCCACGGCGGTTGCTGGCAGAAGGCGATCGCGGACCGCACACTGATGAATTATGCCGCCGAGGACTTGCGCCAGCGCGGCATGGCGGTCTGGAACATCGAGTATCGCGGCGTTGACGAGGAAGGCGGCGGCTATCCGGGGACGTTTTCCGATGTGGCAGAAGCCGTCGATGCGCTGCGCAACGTGCCTGCCGAATGGTCCCTGGACACGAGCCGTGTCGCCGGCTTCGGGCACTCGGCGGGCGGGCACCTGGTCGCTTGGGCTTCGGCGCGGCCGAACCTGCCGGAAGACAGCCCCCTTCATTCAGGCGATCCCTTCCTGATCGCAAGTGCCGTTGTATCAGGCGGGCTTGCGGATCTCGAACGGTCGGCACCTGTCACGCTGCCGAGCTGTCTTGCCGACGTCATGGACCTTCTCACCGGAGAGCCCTCCCCCGACCGTCCGGATGTTTTTACGGACACGAGCCTTGCGCGCCTTCTCCCTCCGCCCGCGGAACAGGTCAGCGTCAACGCCACTCGCGACAGGATCGCCCCGCCCATCCTCGGCCTCGGCTTCACGGCGGATGTCCGTGATGCGGGCGGCGATGCCCGCTATGTCGAAGTGCCGGGCGGCCATGTGGAGCTGATCGCTCCGGGCACGGAAGCGTGGGAGCGTCAGGTGGAGCTGCTAGAGGAACTGCTGGGCTTCTAGGCCGAGGGCTTGGTTGATGGGTCCTGCAGACTTGCTGCGCAGATTCCGGGATGCCGCTGGCAGGGGCGAAGTCCCCAAGGCCGCGACCCCGGCCATCGACGCCGCCCCGTTGGAAGCGCAACTTGGCGTGAGATGGAAAGCTGGTGCGGGCGGGGGGACTCGAACCCCCACGCCAGAAGGCTACGGATTTTAAGTCCGCTATGTCTACCAATTCCATCACGCCCGCAGGGTCGGGTCATATGGGGCAGCATGGCTGCGTATGGCAACCGGGCCGTTCTACTCCGCAGGCAGGGCGGCAGGCGGGATGAGCGTATCGATGATCTGGTCCAGGAGGTCTGGGGGAATGGGCTTCGGCACCACGAGGTGGTCGGAGAATTTCCGCAAAGTGCTGGCCGCGTCGGTGCTGTAGCCGGTGATGAAGGCGAAGGGCACGCCTCGCCCGGCCAAAACCGATGCCGCGTCGGCGCAGCTTCCGCCCTCGAGAGAGACATCGAGGAGAGCCGCACTCACCTCATGGCGCTCCGCCTGTGCCTTGGCGTCTTCGGGCGTCGCGCAAGGGCCGATGACGGTCATGCCCCGCCGCATCAGTCCTTCGGCCAGGACCTTGGCCTGGATCGGGTCATCCTCGCAGACGAGAACGGCGGGTGTGGTGGTCCCTCTCATGGGAGCAAAGACACCACAAAACCGTCAGCGTTCGCTTAATTACTATTAAGTGATTGCCGTAGCTGGCCTTCTTCGATGCGAGCATCGCCCCCCTGGGCCGCGAAGAGCGCCTTGACCGCGAGAGCGGCCTGCTCTGCTGTCGCGGGATTCTGGGAACGGCAGACGATGACGAGGTCACCGCCCCTGCCCGTCGGACCGGGATAGGAGCCGATCTTCAGCCCCTTGAGCGCTGTCTGGAGATCACGGAGGCCATCGGCAATCGAGCTTTCGCCAAGCTCGCCAATGACGCTGAACGCCGTCTCCTCCGGCCCGGTCGGCAGTCTGTCCTTCACCGCATCGAGCATGGCTTCGAAGATCGCGGGCACGCCCGCCATGACATAGACATTGTCGACCACGAAGCCGGGGGCTCCAGTGATCGCATTGGGGATCAATTCGGCGCCCTCGGGCACACGCGCCATGCGGCGTCGGGCATCGGTGACCTCTTCGCCGCGCTTCGCGTAGTGATGCTTCAGGATCTCCAGCGCGTCCTCGCGCACGGCGATCGGGCGCCCCAATGCCTCCGCCACCGCATCGGCGGTGATGTCGTCATGGGTCGGACCGATCCCACCGGATGTAAAGACGATCTCCGCCTTGTCTTTCAGTTCACGGAGCGAAGACACGATGGCGGGCATCTCGTCGGGGACCACGCGAATCTCGATCAGTTCGAGACCGCGGTCGTGGAGAACGCGCGCGAGGTGGTGGGAATTGGCGTCGCGGGTGCGGCCGCTGAGGAGTTCATCACCGATGAGCAGGCACGCGGCGCGGGGATAGGAGCTTTCTGTCATACGGCCCCGGTAGCGCTATCCGGCGAGCCCGTCTAACCCCTGACCCGTGCAGTTTGACCCACCCCTCGAGCCCGCCCGCCTGATCCGTCGCTACAAGCGCTTCCTCGCCGATGTCGTCCACCCGGATGGTCGCGAAGAGACAGTGCATTGCCCGAACCCCGGCGCGATGCTGGGCGTTGCGCCGGAGGATGCACCCTGCTGGCTCAGCCGTTCGCCGAACAAGAACCGCAAGCTGCCGCTCACGCTGGAGATCGTGGATTGCCCCAGCCCGCCCAGCGGCGGGGTGGTCCCGGTCGGCATCAACACCAACCTGCCCAACCGGCTGGCCGAAGAAGCCATTCGCGCAGGCTTCGTCGATGGCATCGACCCCGAAGGCGACCTTGCGCGGGAGGTCCGTTATGGCGAGGAAAAGTCGCGGATCGACCTCCTCCAGCGAGCGGAACGCGACCGCTACATCGAGGTGAAGAACTGCCACCTCCTGCGGCGCGACGACGGCATCGCCGAGTTCCCGGACTGTGTGACAACCCGCGGGCTCAAGCACCTGCGGGAGCTCGCGCGGATGGTGGACGAAGGACACGATGCCTTTCTCCTCTTCATCGTCCAACGTGGTGACGCGGAAGCCGTGAAAGCCGCAGCGGACCTCGACCCGAAATACGCCGAAGGCCTGAGCTGGGCCGCGCAGCAGGGCGTCCAGATGCGTGCCGTCGTTTGCGACATCGCACCGGGGGCGATCACGCCGCGCGCTGCCGTCCCGGTTGAGGCCTGACACTGGCATTCATCCCGGCCCAACCCTAAATTACATCCTCAGGCGTGGAGGAAGCGCGGATGATCTGGCGCATGATTGGGACGATCGTCGGGCTCGTATTGCTCGTGGTCAGCATTCCGCTGACAATCTCGCCGATCCCGCTCGGGCTGCTGTTGCTCTTCATCTCGATCATCATTCTCGTGGCATCGAACCCGCTTGCCGCGCGCTTCCTGCGCTGGCTCCGGAGGAAGGACCCGCGGGTCGACAGCTTTTTCCGCAATGCCGAGGAGGTCCTGCCTGAAGAGCTGTCCGCGCCTCTCCATGAGACGGACGGAGAGGATGACCGGGAGGACGAGACTGCAACGACCCAGAGGGCCTTGGGCGAGCCGATGCGACGGGTCGATATCCCCAGAAGGCTCCGCTGAGCTTCCCTCAAGGGCCGGAGCAGCCTAAGGCCTCCGTTCCTACCCTGTTCCGAGACAAACCGGAGACGTCATGTCCGCCACCCGCCGGGCCGCGAAAGCCACTTCCTACAGCGCCAAGGATATCGAGGTCCTCGAAGGCCTGGAGCCGGTGCGCAAGCGCCCTGGCATGTATATCGGCGGCACGGACGAGCGGGCACTCCATCACCTCTTCGCCGAGGTCCTCGACAACTCGATGGACGAAGCGGTGGCCGGCCACGCGACACGGATCGAAGTCCACTTGGCTGCGGACGGAACTTTGACGGTTGGCGACAATGGCCGCGGCATTCCTGTCGACAAGCACCCCAAGTTCAAGACCAAGTCCGCCCTCGAAGTCATCATGACCACCCTCCATGCGGGCGGAAAATTCTCGAACAAGGCTTATGCGACCTCCGGCGGCCTGCACGGCGTCGGTATTTCCGTCGTCAATGCGCTGACCGATCAGTTGACTGTGGAAGTTGCTCGGGACCAGCAGCTGTATCGCCAGACCTATTCCAAGGGCATCCCCACCTCGCCGCTCAAGAAGGTCGGCAAGGTCTCGGGCCGCCGCGGGACGCAGGTTTCCTTCCATCCGGACCCGGAGATTTTCGGCAAGAAGCTGAGCTTCAAGCCGGCCCGGATCTTCCGCATGGCGAAGTCGAAAGCCTACCTCTTCGGCGGCGTCGAGATCCGCTGGTCCTGCGACAAGGAACTGCTGTCCGAGGGCGACACGACGCCCGAGAAGGCGACTCTACGTTTTCCCGGCGGGTTGAAGGACTATCTCGGCACGATCATCGGTGAACGTCCGACCATCACCTCGTCCCTGTTTTCCGGAAAGGTCGCCAAGGAAGGCGGCCATGGCACCATCGAATGGGCCATCGCCTGGGGCGCGGCGGGGTTCCAGAGCCCGGCTGGTCAGATGGCGGACGGCTTCACGTCTTCGTACTGCAACACGATCCCGACCCCCGAAGGCGGCACCCATGAGCAGGGTTTCCGGCAGGCTCTGACCCGCGGTCTCAAGGCCTATGCGGAGATGACCGGCAACAAGAAGGCGGCACAGATCACGGCCGAAGACGTGCTCGGCACGGCGGCGGCGGTGCTGTCGGTCTTCGTCTCGAACCCTGAATTCCAGGGGCAAACCAAAGACAAGCTGGCCACTGTCGAGGCGCAGAAACTGACAGACGCGGCGGTGCGCCCCGCCTTCGATCACTGGCTCGCCGACCATCCGAAGGAAGCGGAGAAACTCCTCCAGCACGTCATCGACCAAGCCGAGTCACGGGTTCGTCGGCGTAAGGAAAAAGAGGTCCAGCGGGCTTCCGCGATGAAAAAGCTCCGCCTGCCCGGCAAGCTTGCCGACTGCACGGCGAAGGACCGAACGGGTACGGAAATTTTCCTCGTTGAGGGTGATTCCGCAGGCGGCTCGGCGAAGCAGGCTCGCAACCGCGAGACGCAAGCCATCCTCCCCTTGCGCGGCAAGATCCTGAACGTCGCAAGCTCCACCCGCGACAAGATCATGGCCAATCAGGAAGTGATGGACATCGCGCTTGCCCTGGGCGTGGGCCTCGGCGGCAAGTTCGATCTCGACGACCTTCGCTATGACAAGGTCATCATCATGACCGATGCCGACGTCGACGGCGCGCATATCGCAGCGCTTCTGATGACCCTGTTTTTCACGGAGATGCCGGATCTCGTCCGCGCTGGCAGGCTCTACCTCGCCCAGCCGCCGCTCTACCGCCTCAGCCACAAGGGCAAGACGGTCTACGCCCTCGACGATGCTCAGCGTGAAGAACTTCGGGCGAAGGAGTTCCCGGCCAACGCCAAGGTCGATATCGGCCGCTTCAAGGGCCTCGGCGAAATGAATGCCAGTGACCTGAAAGAAACCACGATGAACCCCGCCACCCGCCAGCTCGCGCGGGTGAAGTTGCCACCCGATGGTGACGCTGCGTCAGATCTCTTCGGTCGCCTCATGGGCAAGAAAGCCGAGCCGCGCTTCCAGTTCATCCAGGAAAACGCAGCCTTTGCGCAGGAAGTCCTCGACGTCTGAGCAATGAAAAACGGGCCTCAAGGGGCCCGTTTCCATAGTTACTCCGTGAGCAAATTTTATGCGCTCTGCTTGCGGCGCTTGAAGCCAAGCGCACCAAGGCCGGTGAGAAGCAGCAGCCCTGCTGCGGGGACCGGGTTTTCGTAGGTCTGGACTGATGAGATGCGAAGATCGTCCATCGCCACCGCGGATTCCATCCAGACATATGGCGCGCGCCAGATCTGATTCAGCACCAGATTGCCGCCCGATGAGAATTTGAAGGAATCGCCGATCAAGGAGAAACTGTAGTCCTTAAAGTGTCCCGCCCAAAGATCAGAGATCGTGAAGGATCCAGTCTCGACACCGTTCGCGTAGGCTGTAATCGTGAAGAGGAGTCCTTGCGTCGGATAGCGTTTTGCAAACTCGCCTCCGGAAAAATGAAGGAGGCTGCCATCTATCGAGCGAATTGTAGCGTCAGGCAACGTTGTATCGTTAGGATCACCATTATGGACAAAGGCGTACTGGTCTGCCGAACCATTCGCTTTGCCAAACAGGAAACCGCGGTTCTGGTCTGACCAGTCAATGCCTTGGTAGTTAGCTCCGACAGAGCTCCAAACGACCCCGTCATCGAAATCGATCACAGCAGCTTGCGCGCCGGTGACTGCAAACAGGGACGCCGCTGCGGCGGTGAGAAGCTTTTTCATGTTAACCCCCGTGAGGTAAGAATTCGGTTCCCGACCATTCAGTGCACGCCCCATACCAGTCAACAACGTAACCAAGCATGGTTGATGGCCGACGCCGCAGATCGGGCGGGTGTTGACCATGAACCGTTCCGGCATGAAGCTGGTGTTAACCATTGAACCTCTGAATTCTCCTCGCAAATTCAGTGCATTAATCTTCGATCCCCAATACACGATTGAGAAGGAAGGATTTTTCCTCAGCCGTTGCGTCTCCATTACACGTTTCCGTCAACCTGGCGTTTTCTGACAGCTGCTTCGATCAAGGAAGGAATGCTTGCATTCGATACGGGAAGAACGACTCGTATGTTCGCCTGTCGAATGTTCTGGCCTTAACCAGGACGTATCGAGTCGGGCCACTGACCTACCTCGCGCGCATGGTTAATCCCGTAGAGGCAACACGCCGCGCATGAGAGGGTGACGGCAAGGGGTGCACGCGCCTAAATGTGCCCCATGAAAGAACAAGAGAGCCCGACCGAGCGCTTCAAGCGCGTGCTCGCCCAGGCGACGCGGGCCATTTCCGCCGAGCCCGAGGCTGACGTGAAGTTTGGCGGCGACCGTCCGGTTGTCGATGGCTCGGAGGCGCGCCTGCCGCTTCCGCCACGCAAGCTGGACCGGAAGAAAGTCTCCATCAGCCGCGGCCATGCCGACGCTGCCGCGCTCAAACTCGCCCATCATGACGAAGCGCTGCACCAAAAGCTCCAGCCGGATAACCCGGAGGGTCGTGTGCTCTTCGCGGCTCTCGAAGACCTCCGCTGCGAGGCCCTCGGCGCGAATGCGATGGAGGGTATCGGGCGCAATCTCGACGCGGCGTTGGAGCGGGCCCTCGACGAGAAAGGCTACCGCCGGATGGAAGACCGGCAGGACGTTCCGGTCACCGATATCATCCAGCTTCTTGCGCGGGAGCGGATGACCGGGCGACCAGTTCCTCAGTCTGCGGAGAAACTTGTCGAGCTTTGGCGCGAGGAGATCGAGAATACCTGCGGCGACGCCCTTGATGCGCTGGTCGCCCGGGACACCCACATCGATCAGGAAGCCTTCTCGAAGCTCGCCCGCGAGATCATCGAAGCCATCGATCTTGGTGACAAGACCGGTGACGAGGAAACACGGGAAGACGACCAGGACGCCCCGCCTGACGAAGGCGAACAGCCGGAGGTCGACGGGCAGGACGAGGACGAGAACCAGGCCCCTGAAGGCGATAGCGAGCCCGAAGACCAGACGCCGGACTTTGGCGAGGCCAATGATGGCGAAGCCGACATGCCGGATGATCCGACCCAGATCGACGAAGGCGATCCACGCGACGAGGCAGGCGACGAGGCGCCGATCCTGCGCCGGGAAACACTCGGTGACTCAGGCGAAATCTATCGTCCTTACACGACAGAATATGACCAGATCGCCCATGCCCACGAGCTCTGCCTTCCCGATGAGCTGGTCCGGCTTCGCAAACAGCTCGATGGCCAGCTCGAAAACCTGCATGCCGTCGTCGCGCGGCTGGCCAACCGCCTGCACCGTCGCCTGCTGGCGCAACAGAACCGCGCATGGCAGTTTGATCTTGATGAGGGGGTCCTCGATGCAGCCCGGCTTTCGCGGGTGGTCATCGACCCATTCCAGCCGCTTTCGTTCAAGCAGGAGACCGAGCAGGAGTTTCGCGACACGACGGTCACGCTCCTGATCGACAATTCGGGATCGATGCGCGGCAGGCCGATCACCGTTGCAGCCATCTGCGCTGACATTCTCGCGCGAACTCTGGAGCGTTGCGGCGTGAAGGTCGAGATCCTCGGCTTCACGACGAAGGCCTGGAAAGGCGGCCAGTCGCGGGAGAAGTGGGTCCGCGATGGTCGGCCAAAGCATCCCGGTCGTCTGAATGACCTCCGGCACATCATCTACAAGCCCGCCGGCGTTCCCTGGCGCAGGAGCAGGGAGAATCTCGGCCTGATGCTCAAGGAAGGTCTCCTGAAGGAGAATATCGACGGCGAAGCCCTGCTCTGGGCCCATGACCGGCTGATCGCCCGACCCGAGCAGCGGCGTATCCTGATGGTGATTTCCGATGGTGCACCGGTCGATGACACGACATCATCTGCCAACGGAGGAAGTTATCTCGAACGACACCTTCGGGAGGTTATCGCAATGATCGAGAACCGCTCGCCCGTGGAACTGCTGGCGATCGGTATTGGTCACGACGTCACCCGGTTCTACCGCCGCGCCATCACAATCACCGACGTCGACCAGCTTGGCGGCGCGATGACCGAGCAGCTCGCGGCGCTGTTCGAAGACGAGACCCAGGCGCCCGTGGCGAGAAGGCGCCGCGCGTGATCGGCCTTTTCGCGGCAGCGTTTTTTGCTTTATCGCCCGGCGAGCCGATCGAGATCGACGTCCGGTTCGAGCGTTTCTCTGGCTTGCGCCCTGCCGGCCGCGAGATCGGCTGCATGACCATGACATCAGGGACGACGGCCTACGGACCGCCGCAATTCGGTGGCTATTCCGGCATCGATCTCGATACGGAGAACAAGCGGGCCGTGTTCCTGAGTGACCGTGGCCAGCTCTGGTTCGCCGATGTCGTTATCGGTGAGCACGGGAAGCTGCAGCTCCTCAGCAACCATGTGATCCGCTACTTCCAGCGCGACAAGTTAGCGCCAGGCGGCGGCAAGGACACCGAAGCGCTCGTTCCTTACAAGGATGGCTGGCTCATCACGCGGGAGCGGGACAATGACGCAGTCTATGCAGAGGTGCTCGGTCGCGAGATGAATGTCCTGTCCTCGGAAGTCGACCTGTCCTTCGTCCGCGGTCTCTCCCGCAATACCGGGTTCGAGGCTGCCGCGCGGGTGTCGGATGATGAGGTCGTCTTCATCTCCGAATGCAAAATCGGCGGCAGTCGCGCTCCGATCGTCCTGTGGGATGGAGACGAGCCGACGCTTGCCGGCTATTACCGGACGGAGAGAGATTTCGCGGTAACGGACGCGACAGCTGATCCGGATACGGATCGGCTTTTCGTGCTCGAGCGTGCCTACGACCGGTTCCATGGCCCACGGGCGAAGGTGAAGGTGCTGCGGATTTCCGATCTCCGGTCCCTTGATGGTGGCGATGTGAGGGCGAGGAATCTCGGTCGTCTCAATGTCCTCGACGGGGCGGATAACATGGAGGGGATCGCGTTCTACCGATCGGCAGACGGCGGCGAGAACCTGCTCCTGGTCTCCGACGACAATTTCAATCCCGTCCAGCGCACCGTGCTGATGACCCTCAGGCTGTCTGGAAGCTGCGCGCTGTCACCCGCCCAGGCCGGGGACGGGGCGGATGAGGCGGCGGAGCGGGCCGTAGAAGAGAAGGAAGACGGCTGAAATCAGGGTGGTCAGGAACAGACTCACCGCCATCCACCAGCCCCAGGGAGCACCTGTGCCCGCGAAGGCTCCGGGGAAGTAGATCGCCGCCTGAACCGCAAACCCCAGGGCGGAGCCGAAAAACGGCGCGCGCCACCACGCACCACCGCGGAGCAGGTCGTAGACCGTCACGGCCACAAGCTGGCCGACAAACCAAGAACCGATGAGCGATCCGACGAACCGCGCACTGGGGAAGTCTTCGCTGTCCAGCTCTGGCGCGAGGTCGACGATCAGCATGGTGAGGAAGACGATGGTTAACACCCAAGACAGCATGATGACGCGTCCGGTGAGCTGGCTGCCCCAACGCCGGGTCATCAGCAGGACCGCGAGGAGGACCATCATCAGGTACCCCTCCCCTTGGCTCATGAAGCGGGAGGCAGCAAGCCCGTCCTCAGGGGTCAGCCTGTCGAACATCGACAGGGGCAGGTCGAGCGTGACGACACCCATGAGCTGGAACGGCACAAGCAAAAGCGCCAGCCCGACGAGGCGGGCCAGCGCGGCAAGCGACTGTTTCAGCAGTTTGATCGCACGTTCACGACCGGTGAGCTCACGGTCGTAGAACCGCTCCACCACCATGGTGTCAGCCAGGTCAGCTGACCCCGTATCGAACGGCTTGTGATCGGCCGTCATCCGCACCCCCAAAGGCGCTGTCGACGGACAGGACGCCTACGCTTAAGCCGAGGCCGCCGCGATGTCCTTCTTCACCTTGCGGGCGCGGTCGGACAGCACATCGTCCTTCGCCTTCAGAAGGA
Organism: Parvularcula lutaonensis; assembly: GCF_014651915.1. Classification (GTDB taxonomy): domain Bacteria; phylum Pseudomonadota; class Alphaproteobacteria; order Caulobacterales; family Parvularculaceae; genus Parvularcula; species Parvularcula lutaonensis. The sequence continues at coordinate 612,356 of NZ_BMXU01000001.1, read as the reverse complement.
AAGCGTCGAGACCGCCAATGTGGTCAACCGAACGCAGCGCGTGAGCACTGATACGGAATTTGAATTGGCGGCCAAGGCGCTCGCTCGTCAGTGTGACGTTGCACAGATTCGGCAGGAAGCGGCGCTTGGTTTTGTTCTGGGCGTGGGAGACGTTGTTGCCCACCATCGGCTTTTTGCCGGTGAACTCGCAAACGCGGGACATGGATGACCTCGAGCAAAAGTAGAGAAATCGGAAGGAGCGCGCCTAGCGGCGACCCCGGCCCCCGTCAAGCGTTACAAAGCCGTGGGAACCGTTCAGTCTCGCTTTCAGCGAACCATTTAGATTGTTACGCATTCACCTGTAGGGGGCCCGGAGCCTCTGTTGCTCTTGGGTAAGAATATGGTCCGTCTCGTGGCTTCCACGCTTGCTTTGGTTCCTGTTGCTTTTGGCGTCTCCTTCGCGAGCGATACGGGTCCCTACCCGGACTATGGCACCCCGGCCTGGACGGCGCTCTTCGCAGTGGATCCCAAGCCTGAACCCCTTGGGGAAGCGCCGTTCGATATCGGCGATGACGGCGTCACCTATTCCACCACCCTCAAGGGCGAGCTGGCTGGCCTCGATATCGGCCGGGTCTTCCTTGACGTGACGGTCACGGAGAAAGGCTACCGGGTCGACTACAAGATGGAGCAGCGGGGAATTGCCCGCTGGTTCTCCGACGGCGAGGCAACGGCCGTGGCCTCGGGCCTGTTCGGCGAGGATGGCGAGATCGTCTCCACCTATTATTACAATCACGACTATGACGGAGACGACGACCAGCAGCGCACTGAGATCTACCGGGCGCCGGGCGAGCGCCGTTACCGCCTGTGGTCCCTGCCCGAGTACAATTTCCGCGAGCCGGTTCCCGAGGAGCTGGCCGAGGGTGCCGTCGACCCCCTCGCCGCCCTCGTGGCCCTCACTTTCACGCCGGTCGCCCCCGGCGAAGAACCCTGCGACCGCCTCGTTCCTGTCCTCGATGGGCGCCGCCGTTTCGACCTGGTGATGAAGCCCGATGGCAAGGAGTACGTGAAGAAGAACGGCTCCGGCCGCTTCAAGGGCGACGCTTACAAGTGCCGCCTGACGCAGGAGAAGATCGCCGGCTACAAGGAAAAGAACCGCGGCGACATCGAGGGCGAAATCTGGGTCTACATGGCCGAAGTACCGGAAGCGTTGCAGAGCGAGACGTTGAAATACGTCCCGGTGAAGATCGTCGCCCGGTCGGGGCTGATCGGGGCATCGCTCCAGGCGAAACGTCCAAAGCTGATCGAGGCCGATGGCGAGGTGACGAACCTCTAGGGGTAGCTCCTTTCGTTCGGGTCGGTGAGCGGAACCTCACTCCGCCCCTTTCCGTCATTCCGGCGCGGGCGGGGCTCGCGCCTGGAAGCCATGGGCAGCGCTTTTCGGGTGCCGGGCTCGCTCTTTGAGCGCCCCGGGATCACTGCAGCACCGAGAGCCGCCCGTAGGTGGTCGTGGTTTTCGTCTGTCCTATCGCTTCGCTGTTTGAGGACCTTTTCGTCTGTCCTATCGCTTCGCTGCTTGAGGACAGAGGAGATCAGGTAACGGAGCGGACGGTAGGGCTCGCTTCCAGTATAATCTGTATGCGGGCCTTTCGCCTCCGCTCCCGGTGTTTTTCTGCGAGGGGCCCACAGAGCACTTTGAGCCCTCGTCCAGCGCCCAAGGGTTGTCATCCGTAGCGTCGAGGAACACCGCCCCGCTGCCAATCCGTGACGAACCCGGATTGTCCTGAATAGCAGCAGGGACGGACAGGATACGCTGGCTGGAGCGCGCGGGGATTTCTTTTCTGACGCTCCCCACGACCGGACCGTGGGAAGCGCCTGATGGGCGGTGCTCAGGGTACCATTCCGGGACGCTCGTCGTGCGAGCCCGGGAACCGACGCCGGCACTGTCTTGGTTCCGGGCTCGGGCCTTGCCCGCCCCGGAATGACAGTGGAGCTGGGATCTATCGGCGGAGGCTGGCGGCTGTGAGGGCCTGCCCTGCTCCATCAAGTTCGCCCTGCATGGCGACGATCGGGTCAGTGGGCTGCAGGTCCTTCCTTAGCTGGAAGTGAAGCTGCGGGCGGTCAACGCTGCCGGAGCGCCCGACCTTGGCGATGACCTGACCCTGACGGACGTAATCGCCCTTCCTGACGAGGATCGCGTCGGTGTGGGCATAGGCCGACACCCAGCCATTGTCGTGCTTGACGAGAAGCAGGTTGCCATAACCGTCGAGCTCGGAGCCGCGATAGACGACCTCGCCATCGGCGGTGGCACGCACGGGCGCGCCGATCGGCGCTGCGATGTTGATGCCGTCGCTGCGGGTGCCCGAAGCGGTCTTGTCACCGAAGTCCATCAGCACAGGGCCGCGGACGGGCCACGCGAAGGGGCTGTTCGAGCCCAGCTCCGGCAGGCGGCGGGGCGACATCGTCTCCTCGATCACCTTGGCGTTGAGCTGGCGTTGGTCAGGCGTGCGGCGACGAATGTCGCTGCCAGCAATGATCGGCTGGGTCGCGCGGCCAGGCGCGGGCGCTGCGGCACCGGGCACGACGAGACGCTGGCCGACCGAAATCGTGTAGGGCTGGCGCAGGTTGTTGGCGGCAGCGAAGTCGGTGACCGACATGCCGAAACGGCGCGACAAACTGTAGACCGTGTCGCCCTGACGGACCTCATAAACCGAATCGAGGGCGAAGCGGCCTTCGCGCGGCTTGGTGCGCGGCGTTTGGACATTGGCGATCGGACGGCGGTCGATGCCGACCGTCTGGGTCCGCGGCAGTGCTTCGGCCTGCCCCTGCGGTATGTACACAAGCTGGCCGATCTGAAGCTCGTAGGGAGCCGCCATGCGATTCTTGGCGATGATCGAAGCCGGAGGGACGTCATAGAGGCGACCAAGGGCGTAGACCGTATCACCAGCCTGGACGATATGCTCGATCTCCCCCACGGGGGCCGGCGCGTCTTCATCAGCATAGCTCAGGGCCTGCGGCGCCTCACCGGCATAACCGGGATCGGTGCCATAGCGAACGGGCACCTGGCTCTCCGCATGCGCCGCATCGAACAGCACGGCAACACCTGCCGCAGCCACGAGGGCGAAGCTGGAAACAGGAAGGAAAAGGTTCTTGCGCGCGGTAGGCATAGTGGGCTCTCCGGGTCTGCCGGTTAGGAGACCCCTAACGAATGCGCCTGCTACGCTTAACAAACGGCTAATCCCCCGTCCCAGATCGTTTCCTTTTGGGACAGGGCGCAGTCTGTGCCATTGAAGATGCATGAGTCTTCCCACTGACAAGGATCTCGTCGCTTATGTCGAGCGCGAGAATGCCGAACGCAAAACCCCCGTCACCCGTCGCGACATCGCCCGCGCCTTTGGCGTGAAAGGCGCGGAGCGCGCGGAGCTGCGGCGCGCCCTGAAGCGGCTGGAGGATGAGGGCAAGCTCTCCCTCGACGGCAAACGGGCGAAGCGGCCAGGGCAATTGCCGCCGGTCACGGTGCTGGTCGTCACGGGGATGGATGACGAGGGCGACCTCACCTGCTCCCTGACGAAGGACGAAGCAGAGACGAAGGTCGTGCTGCCGTCTAAGGAAGCGGGCCGGGTGAAGCCTGCCATCGGCGTCGGGGACCGGTTTCTCGGCAAGCTTCGGAAAGATGGCGACCGGGTTGTCGCCTCGGTGCTCAAGCCCCTGGGCAAGCCGCAGGGACGTATGCTGGGCGTCTTCCGCGAAGAGCGCGAAGGCGGGACGGTGGAGCCTGTCAGCCGCAAGTCGAAGAGCTTCTTCCGTATCGAGAAGAACGAGACGCTTGGTGCGAAGGACGGCGACCTGGTCTGGGCAGAGCCGAAGCCGCAGCGGGGCTACGGCCCGCAAAAGGGGCGGATCACGGAGGTGATAGGCTCGGTCGAGGAGCAGAAGAACCTCTCGCTCATCGCCCTTGCCGAGCAGGACATTCCGCTGGAATTCCCGCCGCAGGTCCTTCGTGAGGCCGAGGCCCTGAAGATGGAGCCCTCGGAGCATCACATCGACCTGACGGACCGGCCCCTGATGACCATCGACCCGGCCGCCGCGCGGGACCACGACGATGCGGTGCATGCGGAGAAGCTGGAGGATGGGGGCTTCCGCCTGACCGTGGCGATTGCCGATGTCAGCTACTTCGTCCGTCCGGGGAGCGCCCTCGACAAGGAAGCGGAGAAACGCGGCAACTCGGTCTACCTGCCCGACCGGGTGGTGCCGATGCTGCCGGAGAGGCTGTCGAACGACCTCTGCTCACTGAAGGAAGGCCAAGTTCGGCTGGCGTTGTGCTGCGAGATCGAGATCGACAAATCGGGCTCGAAGCGGAAGCATCGGTTTTTCCGTGCACAGATTAAGAATCACAGGAACCTCGCCTATGAGGAGGCTCAGGCGATTGAGGACGGAACCGAGGATGGCCCGGCCGAAGTGAAGACGCTCTTCGAAGCGTACCGCGCGCTGGTGGTGGCGCGGGAGCGCAGGAAGCCGCTCGATCTCGACATCCCCGAGCGGCGGATCGAAACCGACGGGAGCGGCAATGTCACCGGCGTCACGCGCAAGGAGCGGATGGATGCGCACCGGCTGATCGAGGAGTTCATGGTCCTGGCGAATGTCTGCGCGGCGGAGACGCTGCAGGAGCATGACCGAACAGCGATCTACCGTGTGCATGACCGTCCGGACCCGGAGCGGCTGGATGGCCTGCGGCAATACCTTGCGCCGCTGGGCTACACCCTACCCCGCGCGGACGAGGTGCGGGCATCGAACCTGAACGGCATTCTCGCCAAGGCGCGCAAGCAGGACGAGATGGACATCATCGCGATGTCGGTCCTGCGGTCGCAGAGCCAGGCGATCTATGACACCGAGAATATCGGGCATTTCGGCCTGTCGCTGAAGCGCTATGCCCACTTCACGTCGCCTATTCGTCGGTATGCGGACCTGACGGTACATAGGGCGATCGTCCGGGCCCTCGGCCTTGGTCCGGGGGCGGAGCGGCCCGAAGACGAGAACAGGCTCGACAGCGTGGCCGAAGGGATCTCGCAGCGCGAGCGGGCCGCCGTGCAGGCCGAGCGAGATACCGAGGCGCGGATGCTTGCAAGCTTCCTGCAGGAACGCACCGGCGCGACGTTCTCCGCCAGGATCAGTGGCGTGACCCGTGTCGGCCTGTTCGTCACGCTCGACGAGACCGGTGCGGATGGTTTCATCCCTGCACGGACATTAGGATGGGAACGGTTCGAGTTTGACGAGACACGCAACGCCCTCGTCTCCGAGCGCAATGGTAGCGCCTACACGATGGGAATGCCTGTCAAGGTGCGGCTTCTGGAAGTGACGCCGGTCCAGGGCGGGCTGCTTTTCGAGATGCTGACCAAGCCGCGGCCTGCCGAGGAGCTGAAAGAGCGGAAAAAGGCTTCGCCGAAGAAGGCGGAGAAGAAGAAGACGAAGAAGGAAGCGGACAGGAAGGACGCAAAGCCCCCTTCCCGGCATGAGAAGGCCAAGCGCGCGGCGTCACGCGCGAAGAACAGGAAAAAAGGCGACGCACCGACATCCAATGCGCCGCCCCTGAGCTTCAAGCGGAAACCGAAGAAGAAGAATCGATAGTCCGCCTACTGCGGGAAGATCCCGTCAAATTTGCTATGCCCGACTTCCCGGCTCCAGAGTTCGGGCCGCTCGAGAACATCGTCGAGGAGATCCTGCATCTCGGAGTCGAACTGGCTTTCGCCGGGCTCGGTCAGCGAGACCGACTGGACGTTGCTGCCCATCGGGAAGTTCCGTTGCTGCCAGCGGCCGACGGTGTTGGCGAAGACCTGGAGGTCGATGAGGAACGAGCCTGCTATCAGCCCGTAATCTGCGATGAGGTAACGGCTGATAGCGGTGGAGCCGTTCGGCAGACGCACGGCTTTCGAACCGGGGACGAAAGAATTGTAGGCGTTGATCTGATCCGCCGTTCCGGAATCCGGCACGATCGACAGCATGAAGAGTCCTGCGCAGTCCGGATTGCAGACCCGCGGACGCAGGATGACAGTCATGCTCGGCGTGGTGATGGCGAGCGCTTCGCCGCTCTCCAGCGTCACGGTCTCGGGGCGCAAGCCCATCTGCTGAAGGACCGGAACCAGCGTCGCGCGATCCACATTTGGCAGCTTGGTGCTGGCCAGCGGTTCGGGGATTTGCGCCTGCGCCGAGGTCGCAAGAAGTGCCGCGGTTGCCGCGGCGATGAAAGTCCTGATCATGGTGCCCTCCCAGATGAAGCCGAAGGTTATGGTTCATGCGGACGCACGGCAACCGCGACCGTCACTCAACCTATTGGTTGACTTTTTGGAGTGGCCGATATACTCAACCCTATGGTTGAGCAATTAAACGATCTTGATGCCACTTTTGGCGCCCTCAGTGATCCGTCCCGGCGGGCGATGCTGGCCGAGCTGACCCTCGGGGAGCGCAGCGTCAGTGACCTTGCCGCCCCGCTCTCGATGAGCCTCGCAGGCGCATCGAAACATGTGCAGGTCCTTGAACGGGCGGGTCTGGTGCGCAGGCGCAAGCACGGCCGCCAGCAAATGATCGCCCTCGATGCGGCCCGGCTGAAGCGGGCGCATGACTGGCTCGACAAGTACCGCGTTTTCTGGAGCAGCGCTCACTATGCCCTCGAGCAGGCGCTCAAGGAGGAGAAGAGCGATGAGCACGGACGTTCAGCTTGAGGAAGACCAGCTCGAAATCCGGCGCCGACTGCCTGCCCTGCCTGAACGGGTGTGGGAATACCTGACTGACCCTGCGCTGCGGAAGCGATGGTTCTGTGCAGGCGAGACAGGAAACGAGGTCGGCGGCACCGTCGTGTTTGACTTCGACCATAGCAGAATTTCCGCTTCCCCTCCGCCGAAGACGGTGGGATGCGGTGATCCGATCACCTTTGAAGGCACGATCACGGCCTATGACCCGCCGCGCCTCCTGGCCTTCAGCTGGCCGGAAGAAAGCGGTGCTTCAACCCACGTGACGATCACCCTGACGCCGGATGGCGACGGGACCGTCCTGCATCTCCTCCACACCAGGCTCGTGCGTGACGAGCATCGTTGGGGCGCGGCCGCAGGGTGGCACGCCCATCTCGACCTGCTGGTCGACCTGGTGAGTGGTTGCGAGGCGCGCGACTTCTGGGTCCACTACGCCCCGCTCGAAGAGATGTACTGGAAGCGGGTGGGCGGTTGATCCGCCCTGCCGTCTTTAGTCGCGCGAGCGGAAGAACGCCGCGACACGGCCCAGCAATACGCCGAGATAGAGCGTGACGAGCGAACCACCGGCGAGTTCGCCACTGGCGTTCTCGGCACCTTCCACCGGGATCAGGTCGCCGATGAGATTGACGACCGTATCGCCACCCGCGGCGAGTTGGTCAAAAATTCCCGGCGCGAACATCGCGATGAGAAAAACGACGACCAGCGGCAAGATGCCGAGATTGAAAAGCCCCAATAGCCCCTTGGTGACCATGATATACCTCCTGTCCCAAGAGGACGACGCTAGCAGAAGGTTAACCGTTGGCAACGTTCTTTTGAGCGAAAGTGTCTTCGCAGGCGCACAATAAAAAGGACGCTGCCGGGACGTCCCTTTACGGCTTTGCCTGTTGAGGATGGTCTAGGCCGCCGACTTCTCTTTGAGCATCAGCTCCACGAAACGGTCGAAGACGGGGAAACTGTCCTGCGGGCCAGGCGAAGCCTCGGGATGGTGCTGGACGGCCAGCGCGGGGGCGTCCTTGACCCGGATGCCTGCATTGGTGCCATCGAAAAGAGACGTATACGTGCTTTCGACGCGATCCGGGAGGCTCTCCTCGTCCACCGCGAAGCCGTGGTTCATCGACACGATCTCGACCTTGCCGGTCTCGTGCTCAAGCACCGGGTGGTTGGCTCCGTGGTGACCCTGAGCCATCTTCACGGTCGTGGCGCCGACGGCGAGGGCCATGAGCTGGTGGCCAAGGCAGATGCCGAACATCGGCACCCGTGCTTCCATCAGCTTCTGAATGACGGGTACGGCATATTGCGCGGTGGCGGCAGGATCACCCGGACCATTGCTGAGAACGACGCCGTCGGGCTTGGCAGCCATGATCTCGTCGAAGCCCGTCTTGGCCGGGACAACCGTGACCTTGCAGCCCGCGGCCTTCAGGCGGTTGAGGATGTTCCGCTTCACGCCGAAATCGAGAAGGACCACATGGGGGCCATCGCCGTCGATGACGAAGGGGCGTTCGGTGGAGACTTCCTTTGCGAGATCGAGGCCCTCGAGGCCGTGCCAGGCTTTCGCCCGCTCGATGAGCCTGTCGCGGTCGAAGCGGCCATTGGGATTGTGAGCGATGACGCCCTTCGGCATCCCCTGCTCCCGGATACGGACGGTCAGGGCACGGGTGTCCACGCCGGTAAGGCCGATGATGCCGCGGCGGCGCATCCACGCCTCGAGGTCCATCCGTGCACGGTGGTTCGACGGCGCCGTGACATCCGCGCGGACGATTGCGCCGCGGGCCGCGATGGCGGCGTTGGCCGCGGCGTTCTCGATGTCCTCGTCATTGACGCCGACATTACCGATATGCGGAAAGGTGAAGGTGACGATCTGCGCCGCGTAGGACGGATCGGTCAGGATCTCCTGATAGCCGGTCATCGCGGTGTTGAAGCAGACCTCGCCCACGGCCTCGCCGACCGCGCCGAACCCTTGGCCCTCCAGAACTGTTCCATCCTCAAGCACCAGAAGCCCGGTGACAGGACGGATGTTCGTGTCTTGACTCAGTCTCAGCGGCACATCATCTCCAGCGGTTCCCGTCAGGCTCCGAGAAGGACCGGGGACCCTTTATCTCGCGGCAAACGGCCCGGTTGATACACCTGGTCGCGGCCCGCGCAAGGGAAAAGGTAAATCGGCCTGCCCTCCCCCTCAAGCAGGCCCCGAAAGGACTGAAATGAGCGAGCAAGGACACCTTGCGAAGCAAATCGCAACGGACCTGAAAGCGGCCATGAAGGCGCGCGACGACAAGGTCCGGATCTCCACCCTGCGCCTGATGCAGGCTGCGATCAAAGACAGAGACATCCAGGCGCGCAGCGAGGACCGCTGCTGCGGCCTGTCCGACGACGAAGTCCGCGAGGTGCTGACCAAGATGGTCAAGCAGCGCCAGGACAGCGCGAGAACCTATGAAGAGGCCGGCCGGATCGAAATGGCCGAGCAGGAGCGGGCCGAGATCGACGTGATCCGCGGCTACCTGCCCAAGCAAATGAGCGAATCGGAGATCGAAAACGCTGTCGATAGCGTGATCGCCGAGATTGGCGCCGAAGGGCTCAAGGACATGGGCAAGTGCATGGGCGCGCTGAAGCAGAACTACGCCGGGCGGATGGATTTCTCCGCTGCGAACAAGTTGGTGAAGGCGCGCCTCGGCTGAAGCTAGGCGCGCTTTCTCTTCCTCAGGAGCATCGCGAGACCTGCTGGCAACAGCAGGAACGGCGCCGGGATCGGCACCTCGCCACCCGGCGGGTTGTCGCCCGGCGGGTTAGGCCCGTCAGGATCGTCCGGCTGCTCATCGCCATTGCAGTCGCTCGGCAGCTGGCCATCGGCGCCGTTGGGGCTGCCTGAACCGCCAGCGCTCGGCATCACTTCGCCCGCCAGCGTGCCGTCGATGCCATCCGTCGGGACAGGCATGCCGGCGACAGGGCTCTCGCAATCAGGAGGGTTGTCGCCCGGAGGGTTGTCGCCCGGAGGGTTGTCGCCCGGAGGGTTGTCGCCCGGAGGGTTGTCGCCCGGAGGGTTGTCGCCCGGAGGGTTGTCGCCCGGAGGGTTGTCGCCTTCGGGCGGCGTATCCGCCTCGGGATCATCGTCAACCGGATTTCCGCCGGGAACGGGAGAATTTCCGCCTGGAACCGCGCCAGGCGTGCCGCCGCCGCCGACAGGAACACCGCCACCGACGCCGCCGCCGATCGGACCGGCCGAGCCTGTGTCGCCGCCTGCTCGGGAGGAGCCATCAGGCGTATCGGACGTGCCGTCCCCGCCCGTCGGCCCACCGAGACCAGCAGGCACAAGAGGCGAAGCCGATTTTCCCAAATCGAGACCACCCGCGGTGTCAGCGGCCGCCTCGGCATCGGCGAGGGCCTGCATGATCCGGTCGAACATGTCAGGATCAAAGTTTGCGTCGCGCTTGGCGTGGCCGGACGAGTCGCCGTCTTCGCCGACATCGTAGCGTTCGCCCTTGCCGTCCTGATGCGCGCCATCAGCCGAGAGCCCCTGCTCCTCGAAACGCTTGGCCAGCGCCGCCTCGGAACGGGCCCGAACGTCAGTGAGGGACGATTCCTGCGTCTCCGGCGCAGTGCCGGTGACGAGGCTCCGCATCAAGATTGCGCCAGGATTGAGATCGAGACCGTCACCCGAGAGGGCCGCGATCGACGAGCCCTTCGATGCCATCAGGGCCACGAGCGCAAGGGCGCTGGTCCCGCCGATGACGGCGTTCCGCAATCGCCTTGCCCGACGCGCGCTGACAAGCAGGGCGTCCTTGCGGCGCGTATTCTCATCTCGAGAGGTCAGAGAGGGCGCTCCTCGACAGCTTCACTCACGCCCTGCTTTGCAAGAGCCGTGCCCGGTTCTTCTCCTGGTAGTGACGATGATACTAAATCCCGCCGTTAACCTCACATAAACGATTCTTAAGAAAGTGTTGTTGATATCGCGGCGTCGCATCGCAGCGCGACGCGGGTTAGGCTCCAGACCATGACCAGCTTTCCGCCCCAGTTCCTCGATGAATTGAAGTCGCGCCTTCGGGCGTCGGACGTCATCGGGCGGCACGTGCAGCTCAAGAAGGCGGGCCGCGAGTGGCGCGGTCTCAGCCCCTTCAACAAGGAGCGGACGCCGAGTTTCTACGTGAATGACGAGAAGATGGCCTTCTTCGATTTCTCGTCGGGCAATTCGGGCGACATCATCAAGTTCCTGATGCTGCACCAGAACCGGACCTTCCCCGAGGCAGTGGAAGAGCTGGCGGCACTCGCAGGCATGGAAGTGCCACGCATGACCCAGGCAGACGAGCGCAAGCTGTCCGAGCGGGAAGTCCTCTACAAGGTCCTCGCCGATGCGAGTGATTTCTTCCAGAAAGCGCTGATGGAGCCTGAAGGCGCCGAGGCGCGGGACTACCTGCGTCGTCGCGGGGTCAAGCGGTCGAGCCTCGAAGCCTTCGGCCTCGGCTACGCGCCGCAGGGTTGGGATTCGCTGAAGCGGTTCTTCCTTGGCCGGGGCGTGGACGAGAAAATCCTCGTCAGCGCAGGGCTTCTCAAGGTCCGGGAGAGCGACGGCTCCACCTATGACGGCTTCCGTCACCGGGTGATGTTCCCGATCTTCGATGGCCGCGGGCGCGTGATCGCCTTTGGCGGCCGGGCACTCGAAAAGGACGCGCCGGCCAAGTACCTGAACTCGCCGGAGACGGATGTCTTCCACAAGGGCCGCGTGCTCTACAATTTCGGGCGCGCGCGGACCAAGCTGAAGGGCGATGCCCCGCTCCTGGTCTGCGAAGGCTACATGGATGCCCTCGCCCTCGACGCGGCGGGCTATGCCGCGGTTGCGCCACTGGGCACGGCGCTGACCGAGGACCAATTGAGGCTCCTCTGGCGGGTGCAGCAGGCGCCGGTCCTGTGCTTCGACGGCGACCGCGCAGGCCGCAGCGCCGCGGAACGGGCGCTGGACCGTGCCCTGCCCGCCCTGTCGGCGAAGCAGTCCCTGCGCTTTGCCTTCCTCCCGGATGGCGAGGACCCGGACGATCTGCTGCGGCGTGGCGGCAAACCCGCCATGGACCAGATCCTCGCCGCCCGCAGCGATGCCGAGGACACGATGTGGCAATTGGCCCTAGCAAGGCATGGCGCCGGCTCCGCCGAGAACATCGCAGCCCTCGAGACCGAGATCATGGAGCGGGCGAGCCGGATCCAGGACCCGGCGATGAAGGGGGCCATGCGCCAAGCCTTCAAGGACCGGCTCTATGACCTGCGGGGGCAGATCATCCGGGACAGCAAGGAACGACGGCAAGCCCAGCGAAAGCGGAGGGTTCAGCCACCTGCCAAGCTGTCGCCCGAGCTTCGTTCACGCCTTGGCCAGGGAGGCATCGGAGCGCCGAAGAATTCCGCCCGTGAGGCGCAGCTCGTGATCGGCCTGATCCATCACCCCCAGCTCTTCCATCATTTCGAAGAGGACATTCTCGCGCTCACCATCGAAGACCCAGATTTGGCAAAGCTTTGGAGCCGGACGGTGGATGCATTGATCGGCGCTCCAGACCTTGACTTTGAAGGCTTGCGTACTCAGTTGAGCGTTTGTTCGGAAGCGGAATCCATCTACCAGCGCTGGTCTGCGGACCCCCTGGTACGGACGGTCCGTTTCATTAGACGAGATGCAGAGGACGGGATCGCCAAGGACGGATGGCGCGACGTTTACCTGATCGACCGGCGGCAGAAGATCCTGAACGCGGAGATCAGTGAAGCGGGTGCGGAGGCCCATCTCGACCCGGCCCGAGAGAAAATTTGGTTAAACTCCGTCCGGCTAAGCCTTGGAGCTGGGACGGATAGGCAGAATGGCTCCGGAGGAAGTGACGCGGCATAGCGCACCCTCGTCCGGGCCTTAAGGCGCGACAAGGGGCCGAATGAGCAAGACTTCTCAAGTGCAAGCCGACGAGACGGGCGAACAGCCGGTGCTCGATATGAACCTCGCTTCGGTCAAGAAGCTGATCGAAGAGGCGAAGAAAAAAGGCTACATCACCTACGACCAGCTGAATGCCGTCCTCCCCGAGGACGAGTACAATTCCGAGCAGATCGAAGACATCATGTCCAAGCTCTCGGACATGGGCATCAACGTCACCGAGAACGAAGAGGCCGAGGAAGAAGAGAAGGCTGGCGAGAAAGCCACCGGCTCTGCAGTCGTCGAGAAGAAGACGGCCCAGACCGTCACCACCAACACCAAGGCCGACAGCGACCGCACCGATGATCCTGTGCGGATGTATCTCCGCGAGATGGGCGCGGTTGAGCTGCTCTCCCGTGAGGGCGAGATCGCCATTGCCAAGCGCATCGAGGCTGGCCGCGAATCGATGATCCGCGCGCTCTGCGAGAGCTCGCTGACGTTCGAGGCCATCACGGTCTGGCGCGAGGAACTCGAGGAAGGCCGCGTGCTCCTGCGCGACATCATCGACCTCGACGCGACCTTCTCCGGTGGCCCCGAGAGCCGCCCGGACATGACCCGGCCGGAAGTCGCCGAGCGCGTCCAGAAGGAACAGGAAGCCCGCGCCGCCGAAACTGGCGAGGACGAAGACGAATTCGACGAAGGCGACCTGTCGCTGTCGGCCAAGGAAGCCGAACTGCGCGACGGTGTCATGCAGACCTTCCAGGACATCGCGGACGACTTCAAGAAGCTCCGCAGGCTCCAGGACATCCAGATCGAGCAGCAGCTGCAGGGTGAAGACCTTTCCGAAAGCCAGCTCAAGCGCCTGAAGAAACTCCAGAAAGACATTGTCGAGCGGGTCCGCTCGGTGCGCCTGCACAACCACCGCATCGAGGCGCTGGTCGAGCAGCTCTACGCCATCAACCGTGCCCTGATGGGCCTCGAAGGCAAGCTGGTGCGCCTCGCCGACAGCTATGGCGTCAACCGTCAGGAGTTCCTTGCCGAATATCTCGGCAACGAGCTTGATCCGGACTGGCTCGAACGCGTCTCGAAGCTTGAAGGGCGCGGCTGGCAGAACTTCACGACCAAGGGCGAAAAGCAGATCATCGCCATCCGTGACGAAATCGGCCAGCTTGCCCAGGAGACCGGCCTGACTGTGTCGGACTTCCGCCGCATCGTGCAGACCGTGCAGAAGGGCGAGCGCGAAGCGCGGATCGCCAAGAAGGAAATGGTCGAAGCGAACCTGCGCCTCGTCATTTCGATCGCGAAGAAATACACGAACCGCGGCCTTCAGTTCCTGGACCTGATCCAGGAGGGCAATATCGGCCTGATGAAAGCGGTCGATAAATTCGAATACCGCCGCGGCTACAAGTTCTCGACCTACGCGACCTGGTGGATCCGCCAGGCGATCACCCGCTCGATCGCAGACCAGGCGCGGACCATCCGCATCCCGGTCCACATGATCGAGACGATCAACAAGATCGTCCGCACCTCGCGCCAGATCCTCAACGAGATCGGCCGCGAGCCGACGCCGGAAGAGCTTGCCAACAAGCTTTCCATGCCGCTGGAAAAGGTCCGCAAGGTGATGAAAATCGCCAAGGAGCCGATCTCCCTAGAAACGCCGATCGGTGACGAGGAAGACAGCCATCTCGGCGATTTCATCGAGGACAAGAACGCCGTCCTCCCGATCGATGCCGCAATCCAGTCGAACCTGCGCGAGACCACGACCCGCGTCCTCGCTTCGCTGACGCCGCGCGAGGAACGTGTCCTCCGTATGCGGTTCGGTATCGGCATGAACACGGACCACACCCTCGAAGAGGTCGGCCAGCAGTTCTCGGTCACCCGTGAGCGCATCCGCCAGATCGAGGCGAAAGCGCTCCGCAAGCTCAAGCATCCGAGCCGGAGCCGGAAGCTCCGCAGCTTCCTCGACAACTAAGAAGCAGGGCCGCCTCCGGGCGGCCTATTTCGTTTCGGGTGCTCCCCCCCTCTTTTCCTGAGGCAGAAGCCATGCAAGCTTGCCAGCGAATACAGGGGGTTCCCATGATCACACGGTCAATCACGGCAATTGCCGCTCTCGGCCTGTCCGGCCTGTCCTCCGCACACGCCCAGCAGGTCCTGGCCGAGCGTCCGGAGACCGTTGTCCGCTATCTCCAGAATGCGGGCTATCGCGCGCTGCTCGAGACGGATGATGAGGGCTACAATGTCATTCGCACGGGTATCGGTGGATGGAACTACGACATCTACTTCCTCGATTGTGACAAGGAGGATGTCTGTCACTCGCTGAAATTCCAGATCGGCTTCGACCTGCCCGAAGGCACATCGCTCGAGGCAACGAACGCCTACAATTTCAACCGACCCCTTGGCAGTGCGTCCATCGACAAGAACGGCGACCCCTGGCTGGAATGGGTTGTCTCGACACGTGGCGGTTTGACGAAGCGCAATTTCGATGACGTGATCGATTGGTGGGCGACAGCGGTGCGCTGGTTCGAGGAGGACTTCCCCTTCCCCGACGACAGCGACAAGCCGGGCGATGACTGATCCGTCAACGGACGAGCCTGTCCTGCTCGTTGATGCCGATGCCTGTCCGGTCAAGGAAGAGTGCATCCGGGTTGCCCTGCGCTACGGCGTGCCTGTCCTGTTCATCGCCAACCAGGGATTTCGTCTCGAACGGCACCCGCTCATCAGGCAACAGGTCGTGGGCGGAGGTTTTGACGAGGCCGATGACAGGGTTGCGGAGCTCTCTGGCCCTGGCAAGGTGGTGGTCACGGCGGACATCCTGCTCGCCGACAGGTGCCTGAAGGCCGGCGCAGAGGTCACAGGCCCCAACGGACATCCGTTCACGGAAAATACCATAGGCGGCGCGATCGCCCAGCGCGCCATCATGAACGACCTCCGCGGCAGCGGCGACCAATACGGCAAAGGTGGCCCGCCCTTCACGAAGGAAGACCGCTCGCGGTTCCTGCAGACGCTGGACCTGTTGGTTGGGCGCGCGGTCAGAAACTGATCCGAGGCCAATCACCGCGCGCTGCCCGCAGCGACAAACGTGGCCGCCCGGCTTTTCCAAACGCTCAAGGCCGACATGACAAAAAAAGCAACCGGGCCTCACAAACGGTTGATCGCTCGTGCCCAACACTTCATGCTCCTTCTGAAAACACAGGGGCATCATGAAGAAGTTCATCATTCTCGGCGCGTTCATGGCGGCGCCGCTTTGCGCTCATGCGCAGGAAGCACAAGAGACGCAGGCTGATCTCGAACCCGCCGTCGAACTGGCGGCCGAGCTGTCCAATCCGAACATTCTGCGACCCGGCGCAGCGGAGCTTTACGAAGGCTATTCGTGGCTGACCGAGCCGAAGGAACTCCAGCGCGGCAGCCTGACGCCGACCAGCTCGTTCAGCATCGATGCGAGCCGCGATGCGATCTGCGACACGACGGAAAACGACTGGGGCTGGCAACCGGGCAGTTGCCGGATCATCGACGCCATGATCCTCCAGCCGACCGAGGCCATCGATACACTCATCATCGAGAAGCCCAATTCCGATGGCTATGTGACGTTCGATGACTGGGAGGCAGCGGACCGGGAGAAGCAGATCAACCAGATCTGGGACGACATGGTCGAGGGCCTCAAGGGCCAGAGCGCCAATCTCGGGATCGAGATCACGGCGGATGACTGGTTCGTCTACCCCACGCTCAATCGTGACAAGGCTTATCTCTACTATGCGACACGGATGGACTGGGCCGGTGATCCGGTCATCAATGTCGAGGCAACCCGGTTCGACCGTCGCGGCTATGTGAAGTTCAGCCTCGTTCCCTTCAACGACGACATCTCGGCCGAAGAGATCGAGAGAGAGCTGGAAACGATCCTCACGGCCTACGAGCCGAATGCGGAACAATCCTATGCGGACTTCGAGGAAGGCGACAAGGTTGCGGCAGCGGGCGCTGTCGGTGTCCTCGCCGCGCTGGCCGGGGTGAAATTCGCCAAGAGCGCGGGACTTCTCGGCGCGGCACTCCTGCTTCTCAAGAAGTTCTGGTTCGTGCTCCTCGCGCCGTTCGCGTTCCTGAGGCGCCTCTTCTCAGGCAAGAAGGAAGACTAGGCTTCGGCCAGCGCCGCGATCTCCCTGGCGATCGCGGCGACCGGCCTCGTGCCGTCCACCCTTCTCGCCTCCTCTGCCCTGTCCATGGCGGCAAGTTGGCTTTGGAGGAGTGCGGGGCCCGCGAAGTGGCCTTGACGCGTGGCGAGGCGTCGGCGGAGCTCCGCCTCCGGAACGTCGAGGAGAAAGAAGCGGAGATCCGCCGGGATCTCCTCTTTCATCATCGCACGGATTTTCCAGTTGAGGGCCGAGCAGGCGAGGACAGCGACCGGGTCATCCAAAGCGCGCACGGCCTCGCCGATGGACCTGATCCACGGGCGGCGCTCTTCATTGGTCAGGCCCATCCCCGCCCTGATTTTCGCGATGTTCTCCGGCGGGTGGAACTCGTCGCCTTCGATGAACCTGACGCCGAGCAACCGGGCGACAGCCGATCCGACGGCGCTCTTGCCCGCGCCCGCCGGTCCCATGACGACGATGAGCCTTCTCTGCTGAAGGCTGGTGGCGTTCTGGCTCATCCCCTCTAGGCTCTCCCGGATTCGATGTTCGAGGGCATAGCATGAGCGCCGACCAGTTGTTCCAATACGTCAATATGAGCGTGCTGCCCGCCTGGCTGCTGCTTGTCTTCCTGCCGCGCTGGCGGTTCACCCAGCTCTTTGCGTTCGGACTCGTCGTGCCGGTGCTGGCGGTTCTCTATCTCAGCCTCCTGATCCACCTGACCGCCGCGGGCGGGGGTTTCGAGGCGCCGGACTTCTCGACGCTGGAGAGCGTGATGGGGCTCATGTCGAACGAGTACGGGTTCGTGGCAGGCTGGGTGCACTATCTGGCCTTCGACCTGTTTGTCGGCGCCTGGATCGTCAGGGATGCGCAGGCCAACCGGGTTCCGCACCTGCTCGTGATCGTGCCTCTGTTCTTCACCTTCATGGCCGGGCCGTTCGGGCTCCTCCTCTACCTCGTCATGCGGCAGGTGATGCGGCGGGAGCTGGTCGCGGTTCCAGCGGAGCTGCAAAGTCGCGCCTAGCCCCTCGGGGGCTTGCACCGGCGCGGCCCCTCCGCTCTAGAACTGGGCGCAGACAGTGGAGCGATGACCATGAAACCCAAAGGATCCTTCTTCGCCGTCGGCTTCGTCCTGTTCATCGTGATCGTCGGCTGGGCGCTCTGGCATGGCGGATTCTTCCGCTAGCGGTCAGGCCGAACAGGCGCCCGTTTTCTCGCAGGCCTCGGCAATGGCGGCGCGGGTTTCCTGGTCGAGGCCCTGCCCCATGCGCCGCGGACAGAAGCGGCGCTGGAAGGCAAGGATGCAGGCCTCAGCGCCGAACGTCTCGACACCGTAGCCGATGGTGGCGAGCTGGCCGAGGGCCTGCTCTTCATTGGGCAAAGTGAGCGGCATCTGGCCTGACCACGGGCCGATGGCGAGCTTCTCCGCAGCCAGGGCATTCCAGGGGAACTTCTCGCCTGGGTCTTCCTTGCGGCCGGGGGCGACATCGGAATGGCCTACGATCCGCGCACGGGGGATCTGGTAACGATCCTTGATAGCTTCGAGGAGGTCGATGAGCGCGTCGACCTGGTCGTCGGGAAAGTCCCGGTAGCCGAACTCATGACCCGGATTGACAAGCTCGATGCCGATGGAGACGGAATTGATGTCGGTCTCACCGCCCCACTGGGCGACGCCGGCATGCCAGGCGCGGCGCTCCTCGCGGACGAGCTGGTGCAGACGGCCGTTCTCTTCGATGAGGTAGTGGGCCGACACCTCCGCTTGGGGATCACAGAGGCGCTCAAGCGCCTCTTCCGCCGTCTTCATGCCGGTGTAGTGCAGCACGACCATCGAGATGTCCCTGCCCTTGCGGTCGCCGTGATTGGGCGAGGTCCATTCCTTGTCGATCATGGCGTCAAAGCCTCCTGAGCCGGTTGGTCGTCGGATGCCGCGGCGGCGGCAAGCACCTGCTTGCGGTCAGGCTGGTGGCTGCGCAGCAGGACCACGGCAACACCTGCCACCACGAGACCGGTCCCCAGGATCAGGCGCGGGGTCAGCACCTCGCCCAGCAGCAGGACGCCGAAGAGAACGGCGAAAAAGGTGATGAGCAGGCCCGAGGGCGCGATGATGCTGAGCGGAACGCGCTGCAGCAGGAAATAGTAGCTGGTGTGGCCAAAGACGCTGGCGATGAGGATCGAATAGAGGAGCGCACCGCTTACGGCAGTAAAGGACCCATCGGAGATCCATGCGAAATGGTCCTTGGCGAGGATGGCTGCAGGCAGGATGCTGACGATACTGCCCACGAGGGCCATCCAGGCAAGCAGGGCGAGCGGTTTCACGCCGTCGATCTTCTTGACGAAGATCGCGCCTGTCGCCTCGGCCGTGCAGCCGCAGATGATGAGGAACGCGCCCAGGGGAAGGTTGGCGCTGCCGGTAGCATCTCCGTCTGCCGTGGCGATGATCAGCACACCAATGAGCGCCGTGGCGATGCCTGCGATGCGCTTCCAGCCGACTGTCTCGCCAAGGAAGACGACCGAGAAGATCGTGGCGATGATGACGTAACTTTCGGCGAGGACCGAGCCGATGGACGCCGTGGTCAGCGAAATGCCAGTGAACATCAGCATGTAATTGAGGCCACCGAAACAGGCCCCGGCAATCAGCACGCGGTGCATCTGCCCCGGGTACCAGCGCAGGAGCGGCGAGAGGATCAGCGCAAGGATCGGCATGCGGAAGGCGACATAGGTCAGCGGGTCGACGATTCCGGTCACCGCCTTCACGATGACCATGTGCAGGCCCCACGCAAGGCAGATCGCGATCAGGAGCAGCGCATGGGCAGGCTTCATGCCGGCTCCGCCTGGCGGTCCTGAAGCGCAACGAGCCTTGCATAAAGGCCGCCTTGGGAAAGGAGGCCCTCATGGGTCCCCTGCTCAATGAGCTGGCCGTCCTGCATGACGGCGATGAGGTCGGCGTCGCGGATGGTGGAGAGCCTGTGCGCGATGATGAGAGTGGTGCGGCCTTCGCGCAGGCGCTTCATGGCTTCCTCGATCAGGCGCTCGCTCTCGGCGTCGAGGGCGGAGGTCGCCTCGTCGAGAAGGAGGATGGGCGCGTCCTTGAGGAAAGCCCGCGCAAGGGCGATGCGCTGGCGCTCCCCGCCAGAAAGGGCATTGCCGCCCGCACCGACCCTGGAATTGTAGCCGTCGGGCATGCGTTCGATGAAACGGTGTGCCGCGGCAGCCTTGGCGGCGGCCTGCACTTCGGCATCGCTGGCGTTCTGACGCCCCATGCGGATGTTGTCCGCGATGGTGGTGTCGAAGAGGATCGGTGTCTGGGTGACGATGCTCATCTGTGAACGGAGCGCGGCGAGGCTCACCTCGTGGACTCCGGTGCCGTTGATCGTGATCCTGCCTGCCTGCGGGTCGTAGAAGCGTGGGAGCAATCCGAACACGGTGGATTTGCCTGCACCGGACGGGCCGACCAGCGCCGCCGTGGCCCCGGCGGGGATGTCGAGGTTGAAACCCCGGAGGAGCGGCACGCCCTCGTCATAGGAGAAAACAACATTCTCGAACCCGATGGCCGGGGCTTTCCCGGCTTCGATGGGGAGTGGTTTGGGATGGGGCGGATCGACGATCTTGGGCTTGGCATCGATGACGCCGAAGACGCGCTCCATCGCAGCGAGACCTTCCTGCAGGACAGCGTTCAACGTGCCGAGGCCACGGGCGGGCTGGCTGAGCAGGGCCATGGCGATGAGAAAGGCGACGAGCTCGGGCCCGGTCAGGAGACCTGCATCGATCCGCCATGCGGCGACAGCGATGATGAAGGCAATCGACAGGGAAGCGACCACGGTGACCATCGGCTCGTTGGCCGACGTGTAGCGGACCAGCTTCATCAGCAGCGAGCGGCGCTCCTCGAACGCCTGCGCCATGCGCTTCCGCTCATGCTCCTCGAGGCCATAGCCCTTGATGGTTTCCAAGGCGCCGATGCTCTCCGCCAGGAGCCCCGTCATGTCACCGATCTGGGCCTGGACCCGCCGCGCGAGCCTGCGGATGGCCCGGCCGATGATGGAGATCGGGATGCCGACAAGCGGGTAGATCAGCAAAACACAGAGGAAGAGGACCGGGTCGAGAAAGGCAAGGACGCCGATGAAGCCGACCAGCCTGACGAGATCGCGGAGACCGTTGGGCGCCCGGCGCAGGGTCTCGCGCAGGGTGGTCATGTCGTTGGTGAAGCGGCTGACGAGGCCGCCGACGCGGGCCTCGCCGTCTGTCCGCCCTTTGACCTGGCCAACGTCGTAGCGGAGGATCGCGCCGAACATGCGGTTCTGGAGGTCGCGGAGGGTCGCAATCCCCACGCCCTGTGCCGTCAGCGCCTGGAGATAGAAAAAGCCTGCCTGAACGATGGCGAGCACGATGATGAGCAAAGGCCCCCAGATCATCACGTTTCGGGCGTTCACATCGGCAAAGCGACTCGCCCGGTCGGGTTCGAGCCCTGCGAAGATCCACTCCGTCGCCAGCACGAATCCCACTTCGGCAAGGGCGAGGCCGATCATGAACAGGAAAGCCAGCGCCAGCCGCCCCGCATAGCGGGACAGGTGCTCACGCCAGATTCTCAAAAGGAGCGATCGTTTGGGCGGAATCATGGCTTCCTTTTGCCCGAGTGGCCGCGCCGGTCCAGCGATGCCGAACTTTTTGCAAAAAAGCGTCGCAGTGCCGTGCTTTTTATACCGTCCAGTGGCATAGGCTGCGTCCACCGTCACGCGGTGGCATAAGTACTGCCGACCGTCAGGAGCCCAACGCATGCCAACGCCTCCCAAGGCCTGGTCTCTCAGAACCTACCGCGCAGCGACCAAGCTGCTGAGGCCGGTGGCGAATTATGCGCTGGAGCGGCGGCTGCGTGCCGGGAAGGAAGACCCTTCGCGCCTCTCGGAACGGCGCGGAATCCCTTCCCTGCCCCGGCCCGACGGCAAGCTGATCTGGCTGCACGGAGCTTCAGTGGGTGAGTCGCTCTCGGTCCTGCCCCTCGTGGAGGGGCTGGCGCTGAAGTATCCCGACCTGAAGTTTCTCGTGACCACACACACCGTCACCTCCGCGGAGCTGATGGGCCGCAGGCTGCCGGAGAGCGCGGTCCACCAATACGTGCCGATCGACCAGCCGCATTTCGTCCGGCGGTTCCTCGATCACTGGAAACCTGACGCTGCATTTTTCGTCGAAAGCGAGCTTTGGCCCGTGATGCTGGGTGAAGCGGCGAAGCGCAACCTGCCAATGGCTCTCATCAATGGCCGGATGTCGCCGCGCAGCTTCGAAAGCTGGCAGGGGCGCAAGCGGGCGGCGCGGGAGCTTCTCGGGGTCTTCGACATCATCATCGCCCAGAATCAGGAGAACGCGGAGCGCTTCGAGACCCTTTCGGAGAGCCATGTGGGCACTTTGGGCAACCTGAAGCTCGCCGCTGATCCGCTGCCCGCGCCGCAGGGCATGGTCGCGGAGGTGGAAGGCTGGCTCGCTGGTCGTCCGCGGTGGCTCGCCGCCTCGACCCATGAGACCGAAGAGGTGCAGGTCCTGTCGGCTCACCGCCAGATCCTCGCAGAACTTCCGAACACGGTGCTGTTCCTTGCACCGCGGCATCCCTCGCGCGGGGACGAAATCCAGGACATCTGCCATGACCACGGTTTCTCCGTGGCCAGACGGTCCCATGGCGAGAAGATCGACGAGACGACGCAGGTCTATATCGCGGACACGCTGGGCGAGCTGGGGATTTTCTATTCACTTTCGGACATCGCCTTTGTCGGCGGGAGCTTCCCCGCGATTGGCGGCCACAACCCGTTGGAGCCTGCCCGGCTCGGCTGTGCGATCCTGCATGGGCCGCAAGTGTTCAACTTTGCGGATACCTATGAAGCGATGCGCCAGTCGGGAAGCTCGGCCCTCGTGCGGAACGAGCGCGACCTTGCCGCCGCACTCAGCCGTCTTCTCAGTGACGAGATGACCCGGAAGACCATGTCGGACCAGGCGAAGGAATGGGCCGAGGAGAGCGCGAAGACCGTGCTCGAGGGCCTGATCGAAGCGCTTGAGCCCGTGCTTCTCAAGGCCGGCATCCAAGACTGATGCCGCTCGACGCCCCTCGCTTCTGGCAGCGGGACCAGCGGAACGCCTTCCTCGCCCGCGCACTGTCGCCGGTGGGCGAGATCTACCATCAGATTGTCCAGCGAAGGCTGTCGAAGCCTGGGGCGGAGCCGCCCTGCCCGGTCATCTGTGTCGGGAACGCCACCGTGGGCGGCGTGGGCAAGACCCCTTTCGTGCGGATGCTGACGAAGTCCCTGCGAGAGCGTGGTCATGAGGCCCATGTCCTGACCCGCGGCTATGGCGGCAAGGAGAAGGGCACGCGGAGGGTCACGGAGGACGATGCCGCGGCGCTGGTCGGCGACGAGCCACTGATGCTTGCGCAGGACCTGCCGGTCTGGGTCAGCGCCGACCGGCCAGCAGGAGCCGAGGCTGCGGCGCGGGATGGCGCGACGCTTATTGTCATGGATGACGGCTTCCAGAACCCGAGCCTCAAGAAAACGCTTTCTCTGATGCTGGTCGATGGAGACACGCTGTTTGGCAATGGACGGGTGTTCCCAGCCGGCCCCCTGCGGGAGAAGCCTGAAGCGGCGGCAGCGCGAGCCGATGCGATTGTCGCGGTCCTGCCGGGTCCGGAGGCTGAAACGCCGCCCGAACTGGCAAGGCTTGCAGGCGGCAAGCCGCTGTTTCGGGCATGGTTCGCGATCGATCGAACTTCAATCCCCGAGGGGCCGATCCTGGCTTTTTGCGGCATTGGGAGGCCGGAGCGCTTTTCCCGGTCCCTTGAAGAAGCAGCAGCGAAACCTATCAAGTTTCTGACCTTTCCCGATCATCACAGCTTCACCGAGGGTGAGATCGCCGCGCTCCGGGTGGAGGCTACGGCGGCGGGAGCGCAGCTTGTGACGACGGAAAAAGACTATATCCGGCTTGAACCTGCCGCCCGAGATGGCATCACCGCCATTCGCGGCGCGACGCAGGTCGATGACAGGGACCGCCTGCTGCGCCTGGTTGAGGATCGACGATGAGCGAAACGACAGCACCTGCATGGGACGCAGACATCGCGCTGCCCGAGCCGCGCAAGAACAAGCCGGTGACCGTGGGCCGCCGGATCGAGGCCGGGCTGTTTCTTGGCCTCCTGTGGCTGATGGGCCAGATGCCGATCGAGCGGGCGTCGGATTTCCTGGGCAAGACGATGCGGGTCCTGGGTCCGCTCGTGCGCAAGGTGCACAAGCGCGGCGACGCGAACCTGCGGCTGATCTACCCGGATATGACGCAGGCCGAGCGATCGGCCATCCTGCGCGACTGCTGGGAGAATGTCGGGCGGACGATGGCAGAGTATGCCCACATCGAGGAGCTGGCCGACCGCGTGCAGGTGGAGAATATCGACGCGCTGCGCGAATTCACGCGAGGCGGCAAGCAGGCGATCTACTTCTCCGGGCACTTTGCCAATTGGGAGGCCCTTGGCGCGATGCTGCGCAAGGAAGGGGCGCAGTTCGGTTCCGTCTACAGGGCACCGAACAACGCTCTCGTGGACAAGAAAATCATCGAGCTGCGCGGCAAGGCGATGACGCGGCTCCAGATTCCGAAGGGCAAGCGCGGCGGGCGCGACCTGTTGACGGCCCTCAAGAACGGCTACTCGCTGACCATGCTGGTCGACCAGAAGCTCAATGACGGCATTGAAGTGCCGCTGCTCGGCTACCCGGCGATGACCGCTCCGGCGGCGGCGAGGCTGGCCAAGAAGATGGGCATCCCGCTGGTCCCGCTCCAGATCATCCGCCGCCCCGGCCCGCGCTTCGTCGTGACGATGCACAAGCCCATCGAAGCAGGCGACCGGTCGGTCGAGGAAGTGACGGCGGAGGTCAACGAAGTCCTCGGCTCCTTCATCCTCGCCCGGCCCGAGCAATGGCTCTGGTTCCACCGCAGGTGGCCTGCGGAAATCACCCCGGCCTAACCGGGAAAGCTGAGCCTGACCGTCGTTCCGTCGGCGGAGCTTTCGACGGAGATGTCGCCGCCCTGGGCTTTCATCGCGGCGAGAGCAATCGGTAGCCCGAGGCTCGTGCCGCCGGGGCGCTTGGCGCCGCGGAACGGCTCGAAGAGCTTCTCCCGAACCAAGTCGCTGACGCCCGGACCGTTATCGCTAACGACGAGCTCGCTCCCTTCCCGACGGACGGACACCGGGGTGCCTGTCGCCACGGCGTTGCCCAACACCTCTCGCAGGGCGAGTTCGAGCAGGACCGGGCTGCACGAGAGCGGATCATCGGCGACATCGACGGAGACGAGGTCCCGGCCTTCAGGCAGCTCTTCGATCACTGAACGGACCAAGGCGCCCGGTGCGTGGGAAGACGGCGAGGTCTCCTCGATATCCGCAAGGATGTCCGCCCGCTCGGCGATCCTCACCATGAGGTTGATCTTGTCGGACAGGTACCGGGCGAACTGCTTTCCCTTGGCGTCACCGGTCGCTTCGAAATGGTCGGCCATGATGGCGACGCCCGACAGGAGGTTGCGCGCGTCGTGGCGCAGCGCACGGACGGCCTTGTGGTAGATGTCCGCGCGGCGATCCATCAGTCGAACATCGCCAGCAGCTTGAGCGCTGCCCTGTTGAACGGCGTGAACAGCTTGTCGAAGCTGTACTCGTCAGCCGCAGCTTTCGAAATCTCGCCAAGAGTCGGATACGGAGCGATCATGTCGTCGAAGGCGCCGATTTTCAGGCCACTCGATACAGCCAGCGCGAATTGCTGGATGATCTCGCCGGCGTGGATACCGACAGCGTCCACGCCGCGGATTTTCCCGCTGCCGTCGACATAGATCTTCAGGATACCCTCTGGCGCACCCTCGGCATGGGCCCGGTCGTTATGGTCGAAGCCCGCACGCGCGACCTCGTATTTGATGCCGCGCTCCTTGAGCTGGCTCTCGGTGAGGCCGACATGGGCGAGCTCCGGCTCGGTGTAGGTAACCCAGGGAACGATGTCGGGGTTGAATTTCTTCTTGAGGACTTTGAGCAGGATGTTGTTGAGCGCAATGCGTCCCTGCGCGCCCGCGACATGGGTGAACTGAAGTCCTCCGTTCACGTCACCGACGGCGTAGATCCGGCTGTTCGAGGTCTCGAGATATTCGTTCACCTTGATACCGCGCGGATCGTATTCGACGCCGGCCGCTTCGAGACCGAGATTATCGACGTTGGCCTTGCGACCCACCGCGACAAGGAGCTGGTCGCCCGAGACCTCTTCGGTCCCACCGTCTTCGGTTTCGACAGTGACGATGAAGGAATCGCCTTGCTTGCGGACGGCGGTGGCGCCGGTGCCCTCGCGGATGTCGATGCCGTCGGCAACGAGGCGCTTGCGGACGACATCCACGAGCTCGGGGTCGTCCTTGCCCAAGATCCGCCCCTTTTCGATGATCGTGACGTCGGAGCCAAGCAGCCTGTGCGCCTGGGCCATTTCCGCGCCGATCGGGCCACCCCCGAGGACGAGCAGCTTCTTCGGCTGGAAGGTCTGCGAGAACACTGTCTCGTTGGTGAGGTAGCCCGTGCCTTCGAGGCCTGGGATCGGCGGGATGAAGGCCGAGCTGCCCGTGGCGATGACAAAGTGCTTTGCCTTCACCCGGACATCCCCCGCGATGACCTCGCGTGGCCCCACGAAGTTCGCGCGGGCGCGGATGGTGTCCACGCCAAACTCCTCTTTCATCCGTTCTTCGGAGTCATGGTAGGCGATATCCGCGATCACCTTCTGGACCCGCGCGATCACTTTCAGGAAGTCGACTTTCGGCTCCGCCACTGGCTCGATCCCGAATCGCGCGGCGTCTTTCATGGTGTGCGCGACCCTGGCCGAGGCGATCAGCGTCTTCGACGGGACGCAGCCGAAGTTCAGGCAGTCGCCGCCCATCTTGTGCGCTTCGATCAGGATCGTCTTGCGGCCCAGCGCACCCGCGCCGCCAGCCGCCGTCAGGCCGGCAGAGCCTGCTCCAATCACGCAGACATCAGCGTTGATCGTCTTCATCACCCGTGTTTCCTCGTCCACGCTCGCGGCGCCGCTAGCGTCGGCCATGATAATTCTCCGTCAAAATTCTCGCATGACGCGTTGACCACGCGCCGGGTCTTCGAGTATTGGCCACGCCTTGTCAGACAATAGACCGGTGGTCACCGATGAAACGCACGTTTCAACCCTCGAACCTGAAACGCAAACGCCGTCACGGCTTCTTTGCCCGCAAAGCGACCGTTGGCGGTCGCAAAGTCCTTGCGAACCGTCGTTCCAAGGGCCGGAAGCAACTGTCGGCCTAAGGGTCGAGACGCTCAGGAAGCGTGCCGATTTCATTCGCGCGCGCTCAGGCCGTCGTGTTTCCAAAAGCTGCTTCACCCTGCAGTTCCTCTCGAATGAACACGAGTTCGCAAGAGTGGGCCTGACGGTTACGAAAAAACTTGGCACAGCCGTCATCAGGAACCGCATCAAGCGGCGATTGCGCGCGGCCGTGCGTGACGTTTTCCCGCTCCACGCAGAGCCCGGTCGTGACTATGTGCTGATCGCTCGCAGGAAAGCATTCACAGCCCCGTTCCCACTCCTGCTTGACGAGCTTCGCACGGCCCTCCTAGAGGCTCGCGACGGCTGAGGCGCATCCGCGCCCGAACCCTTTGTGACGCGCACCGGTCAGGGCCGGTGGCGCGAGAGAAAGAGCGCTCCATGGATCGCAATTTTATCGTCGCCCTCGGGCTCGCCTTCATCATCCTGATCGGCTGGGACGTGATGGTCCTGGGCCCGCAGCGGGAGGCACAGCGTGAGGCGCAACGCGAAGCTGGCATCGCGGCCGCCGAATCGGCACCTGAGTCTCTCACGGCCGACCTGGCCGTGCCGACCGTCGATGCGACGCTGACGCGGATCGAGGCCCTGAAACAGGCGCCGGGCCGGATCGCCATCGACACACCGAGCATGATCGGCTCGCTGAACCTGCGCGGCGCGACCCTCGACGATATCTCGCTCAAGAATTATCGCGTCGCACCGGACGATGATGCGCCTCTGGTCAACGTGCTGAGCCCCCGCTCCACGACCACAGCGACCTATATCCGCAGCGGTCTGATCGTGAATGGCGAGGGCGATGACCAGGTCGTTTGGAGCGCGCCCGAAGGGGCCCGCCTGACGCCCGAAACGCCCGTCACCCTCACCCGCCGCGACGGTGATGTGCTACACACGCTCAAGATCTCGGTTGATGACGAGTTCATGTTCACTGCCGAGCATTCGGTGACGAATGAAGGCACGGAGCAGGCCTCGGTGCTGCCCTATGGCTTCGCGATCCAGAAGGGCCTGCCGGAGGACCTCCAGAACTTCATGATCCTGTTCGAGGGTCCCCTGGGTGTCGTGGACGGCCAGCTCTACGACCGGAAATACAAGAAGCTCGACAAGAATCCCAAGAACGCCGTCACCGAAACAGGCATTGGCGGCTGGGCCGGGATTACCGACAAGTACTGGCTCGCCGCGGCAATCCCGCCGCAGGATACCCCCTTCCAGCTCAAGCTGACGCGCGTGCCCAACACGGCCACGCCAGTCTACCGTGCGAGCTACCAGCTGGATGGTTTCATGCTCCAGCCGGGCGATACGGCTTCGGTTACCTCGCACATGTTCGCAGGTGCCAAGGTCGTGGAAACCCTGCAGAACTACGAGAAAAATCTCGGCATCTCCGATTTCGACAAGGCCGTGGACTGGGGGATGTTCTTCTTCCTGACGCGGCCGATTTTCCACACGCTGCACTTCTTTGCCGAGCTGACGGGCAATTACGGCGTCGCGATCCTGCTCCTCACCCTCGTCATCAAGGCCCTGCTCTTCCCCCTCGCCAATGCGAGCTACCGCTCCATGGCCGGGATGCGGAAGGTCGCGCCGGAGATGAAGCGCATCCAGGAGCGGTACAAGGACGACAAGCTCAAGCAACAGCAGGAGATCATGGCGCTCTACAAGAAGCACAAGATCAATCCGGCTTCTGGCTGCCTGCCAGTGCTCCTGCAGATGCCGATCTTTTTCGCACTCTATAAGGTGCTCTTCACGACGATCGAGATCCGGCACGAACCGTTCCTCTATATCAAGGATCTCGCCTCGCGCGATCCGACAACAATCTTCAACCTCTTCGGGCTGCTTCCCTACGACCCCACGGTCGTTCCGGTCATCGGGCCCTTCCTCGGCATCGGTATCCTGCCCCTCCTGATGGGCGCGGCAATGTGGGTGCAGACGAAGCTGAACCCGCCGCCGGCCGACCCGGTCCAAGCGCAGGTCTTCGGCTTCCTGCCGCTGATCTTCATGTTCATCTTCGCGCCCTTCGCCTCAGGGCTCGTGCTCTACTGGTTCTGGAACACCTTCCTCGGCGTGGTGCAACAATACGTCATCATGAAGCGCGCAGGCGTTGAAGTGGACCTGCTCGGCAATATCAAGCAGACCTTCTCGAAGAAGGGTGCGGTCAAAGAAAAGCCTGCGGAGTAAGGAATGACCCTCGACGATCTCTTCAGCCAGCTCTGGCAGCGTTACGCCGCCCTCACCCCGCAGGCTCAGGAGATCAAGGATCTCTTCGAGACGCGCGGCGAAACGGTCGTCAACGACCACGTCGCCTTCCGTACGCTGAACGATCACAGGCTGGGCATCCACAAACTGGCCCAGCCTTTTCTTGACCTCGGCTATACCGAGCAGGACGAGTACCATTTCGAGGCGAAGAAACTCTACGCGAAATACTACGCGCATGAGGACCCGCTGCGCCCGAAGGTCTTCATCTCGGAGCTGCTTCTCGAAAAGTGCTCTGACGAGCTTAGGCACACCATGGAATGTTTGGTCGACACAATGACCGAAGACCAGCTCTCGGACCCGATGATGCTGAACATGGGCCGGCCCTGGGATACATCGCACGCGGACTATGAGAAGCTCTATGCCGAGAGCGAATACGCGGCGTGGCTTTCGGCGTTCGGCTTCTGTGCAAACCATTTCACCGTCTTCTTCAACGCCCTGAAGACGTTCGACGAGCTCAAGGATCTCGCGGAGTTTGTCGAGGAGTCCGGCTATCCGATGAATACGTCGGGCGGCCTCATCAAGGGCTCGCCCGAGGTCTATCTGGAGCAGTGCTCGACCATGGCGACCAAGGTCCCGGTGACGTTCACGGATGGAACCTTCGAGCTGCCGAGCTGCTTTTACGAATTCGCCCGCCGCTACGAGATGCCCGAAGGGGGGCTCTATCAGGGCTTCGTCGCCGCCAGTGCCGACAAGATCTTCGAGAGCACCAACCAGTGACGTTCTCCGAGGCGGCGAAATACTACCTCGCCGACCTCGGCACCATCGTCCGCCAGTCTTTGATGGCGGCCGGGCTTTTCTACGTCGGGCTCTTGATCCTCGGGACGGCAGTCCGTTTGCTCCGTAGCGGGAAGTTCAGCCCTGAGATCTTCTCCTCGCTGCTTCCCTTCACGGCACTTGTGTTCTTCGGGACCTTGGCCTTCGCGCTCATCGGCTCTTACCTCGTCCGGAGCCGCTTCCGCCGTGAGCATTACTCACGAGCGACCGACGCGAAGACGCTGAACGCGGCGTTTGAGAAGAAGTACCGGAAGAAGCGGTAGAGAGCCTGACGGTCATCCTGAATTGCAGGAGCAATCTCCGCCGTCATTCCCGGGCAGGCGACGCCTGAGCCCGGACTGCGGACAGAGCACTGTTGCGGTCCCGGGCTCGCTCTACCGAGCGCCCCGCGATGACAGCACTTTTCTGGCAGCGGCGCTCTGAAGCCCTACCCCCGGGGCGCGCCGAAGCGTTCGGCCCATTCCTCGACCTGCTCGTCCTCGACCTTCTTGAAGAGGACCGGCGGGGCCTCGAAGGCTTTGCCGCGTTCGAGCTTGTCGAGCAGGGCTTCGCCTTCCTCTGGCCAGCCTTGAGCCTCCGTGCCGAAAACATCAGCCAGCTTGTCCGCGGTGTGCGGAATGACCGGGGCTGAGAGTTGGGCGTAGAGCGGGATGAGATTGAGGGCCGTGCGAACGATCATCGCCGCCTTGTCCTTGTCTTCCTTGAAGGCCGCCCACGGCGCGGCGCTTTGCAGGTATTCGTTGCCGAGGACCCAGATACCGCGCAGTTCGGCGAAGGCCTTGCGGAACTCCATCGCTTCGAGATGCTTCGTATACTCAGCAATCCGATTCGAAAGCTGAGATTGCAGTTCAGCCTCCGCCTCGCCCGGCTCACCGCCATCGGGAACGACACCGTCGAATTTCGAGGCGGTGAAGCGGGCAATGCGATTGACGAAATTGCCGAGGACGTCGGCGAGGTCTTTGTTCACCGTCTGCTGGAAGCTCTCCAGCGTGAAAGCCGTATCGTCCGACTCAGGAGCATTAGCCATGAGATACCAGCGCCAGAGGTCGGCGGGCAGCAACTCCAGCGCCTGGTCCATGAAAATGCCGCGGTTCTCGGAGGTCGAGAACTTGCCGCCATACCAGGTGAGCCAGTTGAGGCTCTTCAGCGTATCGACTTTCTTCCACGGTTCTCGCGAGCCGAGAATGGTTGCGGGGAAGCTGACCGTGTGGAACGCCACATTGTCCTTGCCCATGAACTGGACGTAGCGGACATCGTCGGCACCTTCGTCCTCACGCCACCATTTCCGGTAGTCCTCTCCGATCCCCTGCTCCGTCGCGGCGATATAGGCGATGGGAGCATCGAACCAGACATAGAAGACCTTGCCCGGCAGACCGGGGACCGGAATGCCCCAGGAGAGATCGCGGGTGATCGATCGGTCGCGCAAGCCCTCATCAAGCCATTTATACGCGATCGACTTCGTCAGGACCGGCCATTCCGGGTGCTGATCGACCCAGGCGCGGACCTCGTCCTCGAGCTTGGATTGGAGGAGGTGGAGGTGCTTGGTCTTTCGCCGCTCGATGTCCTTCGAGCCCGAGAGCGCCGAGTACGGCTCGATCAGGTCGGTGGGATCGAGGAGCTTGCCGCAGTTGTCGCACTGGTCGCCGCGGGCTTTCTCGAAGCCGCAGTTCGGGCAGGTGCCCTCGACATAGCGGTCGGGCAGGAAGCGTCCGTCCGCATTGGAGTAGACCTGCTCTTCCTCGACCTCGGCGATGAAGCCGTTCTCCTGCAGCCTCTTCGCAAAGTGCTGGGTGAGCCGGTGGTTCTCCGGCGAGGAGGAGCGGCCGAAATGGTCGAAGCTGAGGCCGAAGGCTTCGCCCGCTTCCTTCTGGATCCGGTACTGGGTCGCGCAGTAGTCGGCGACATCCTGCCCGGCCTTCAGCGCGGCGAGTTCGGCCGGGGTGCCGTGTTCGTCCGTGGCGCAGATCGCCAGCACGTCATGCCCCCTCGCCCGCATGAAGCGCGCATAGACATCCGCCGGCAGCATCGAGCCGACGAGGTTTCCAAGGTGCTTGATGCCATTGATGTAGGGGAGCGCGGAGGTAATCAGAATTCGAGCCATGGCGCCTGATGCCCGCTTCTTTTCGGCGGCGCAACGGGGGCAATGACGCGACCAGAGGAGAGAGCCCGATGAACCAGCCCGTCTACACATTCGTCTATGTCCAGGTGAAGGACCACGACGACTACATGGACCGCTATGGCCGGCATCTCGGCCCGATCATCGAGAAGTTCGGGGGGCGGTTCCTCGCCGCGACGAAAACCGCCGGAGTGGTCGAGGGGGAGCAACCCGGCAACTGGGCCGTGCTGGCGGAGTTTCCCTCGATGGAAGCAGCCCAGGGATTCTACGGATCAGACGAATACGCGCCCTATCTCAAGCTCCGCCGCGAGGAATTGAGCGATGGGAGCCTGATGATCAGCTTCGCGAAGGAGCTACCGAGGGGGATCGAGGGGAGCTGAAGCCGCCATGGCACGGCGCCGCTCGGCCTCCTTCCGCGCCCAGAACGCGCGCTTCTGTTCGGCGGTCCAATAGCTGTTGGGGCTCTCCTTGATCTTCTTGCGGTCCGGGTCGATCGGGGCGGTGCCGCCTCTGAAGAAGTGGGCAACAAGGACCGTCAGAAGGAGACCGAAACCGACGAGGAACCACGCCCAGTACTCGGCAACGACCATGAGAAAGATCAGCGTCGCAAGACCCTGAAACGAGAAAACGAAGTCGAAGAATGGCCGGTTCAACGTTGAAGCTCCTCATGAAGATATCCTCATGAAGATATGTGGAGCTTCGGCCCTAATTCCAGCTCTGTTCGGCGCCTTTTACAGCCACTGCCCCGGCTTCACGCCCGGTCCTGACAGCGCGTAGCTGAGGCCGAAGAAGGCGCTGGTGCGGTTGTCCTTCTCGACAATCGCGCTGTCGGTGATGCCGTCGGGGAGGAAGGCCGATTTCACCTGCCCCTGGAAAGCGAGCCTGCGCGAGAGGCGGACCCGGACCTGAGCGCCCGCGAAAGGCGTCACGGCACCGCCATCGGCGAAATAGGCCGGGCGGTCCATGAAGGTTCCGTCTCCGACGGCCTGGTTCACGCGGGCCTCGGCATTGGTGATGCCATAATAATACTGGATCAGGTTTTCTGACTGGTAGCTCACGCCCACCAGCGGACGGAAGGAGATCATCCGGCCATTGCCGACCTCGAGGGTCGCGCGCGCCGTGAGCTCATAGCCATCGTGCTGGCCTGCTGCGTCGACGAAGCCTTCGGCCTGCAGTCGGAGGCGGTTGTAGCGCTTCTGCGCCTTGAGGCCGACTTCGAAAGTGCCGTTGCGATCGCCCATGCCTTCAAGGAACGGGCTGTCATCCTCTTCGTAGTTCTGGAAGCGGTACTTGCCCTCTGCCGAGATCTGCACGTCGAGGGGACGCCAGAAACGGTAGGAGATGTTCGGGCCCGCAAGGGTCAGGTTGTTCTTGTTATAGACGTAGAACGGGACGACCAGCTTGTTCGGGTCGCCGCCGTTGAAATTCCGGTACGGCTCGTTATTGACCGCGACCGCGGCGCCGAGCTGGAAGATCGTCATTTTCTTGTACTGCTCGATCTCTTCCGGTGTCTGTGCGTGGGCAAGCGCGCCGATGCTGGCCGCGCCAGCCAGAAGACCCAAGTATTTCCGGTACATAAAAGACCGACTCCCCGACTCGACTTCTACTCTCACACAGGTCGCCTCTTAGGTTAACCTGCTTGGCCGAGTTTCAAGTTCCGCGGGAAACCTTTCGGCACGGCTGTGCCCGCACCGCCACGTTTGCCAATCCAGTTTTTCCACTTCGGTTCGGACTGCTCGCGGCCGGCACGGTCGACCCAGGTAAGACCGATTTCGGGATCAACAAGCTTGGCATCGACAAGGTTCGCCTTGGCCGATTTCTGCAGGATCACGCCCTTGCCGCGGGTCATGGTGGGAAGCTCGCTGGCGGGGAAGACGAGCAGCTTGCGGTTCGATGTGACGGAAGCGACGAAGTCCTTCTTCGTCGGCGCTTTCTCCAGCGGCCGCGCGACGACCATCTCGGCGCCCGGCGCGAGGTTCAGGAGCTGCTTGCCCTTGCGGGTGTTGGCGTAGGTGTCCTCTTCCTTGACGAACAGGCCATGTCCCGCCGTCGAGGCGAGGAGGAAGTGCCGCCCCTCCGCCTGCTTGAGCACCGTCACCGGTTCATCACCCGGCCCGAGATCGATCAGCAGGCGGATCGGCTCGCCCTGCCCTCTTCCGCCCGGCAGTTCGTTCACCGCAAGAGTGTAGCTCTTGCCCGCAGTGGAGAAGAGCGTGAGTTTGTCCGTGCTCATCGCGTTAAGAACGAAGCGCTCGCGGTCGCCGTCCTTGTATTTGATTGAAGAGGGGTCTTCCGTGTGGCCCTTCAGGGTCCGGACCCACCCCTTGGCGGAGATGACCACCGTCACCGGCTCTTTCTCGACAAGGTCATCGATGTTGATGTTGTCATCAGCAGGGGCATCGGACATTTCGGTGCGGCGCGCACCGAGACCGTCCTTGCCACCGAAGCTCTTCTTCACTTCGCGCAGGTCAGCTGTCATCCGGGCATTCTGGAGTTCTTCGGACTTGACCAGCTTCTTGAGCTCCGCCCGCTCCTTCTTCAGGGCGGCGTTTTCTTTCTTGATTTCCATTTCCTCGAGCTTGCGCAGGCGGCGCAGGCGCATGTCGAGGATGGCTTCAGCCTGCACGTCGCTGAGGTCGAATGCCTTGATGAGCTCTTCCTTTGGATGGTCCTCATACCGAATGATCCGGATCACCTCGTCGAGGTTGAGATAGGCAATGAGGTAGCCGGCGAGGATCTCGAGCCGGTGCTCGATCTTGTCGAGGCGGAAGCGCGAACGGCGCAGGAGCACCTCACGGCGGTGATCGACAAAGGCGTTCAGTGCATCGCGCAGGCCCATCACCCGCGGCGCACCGTCCGCATCGAGAACGTTCATGTTCAGCGGGAAGCGGATCTCGAGGTCGGTCGCCTTGAACATGGCGGCCATGACGGCGTTGGGATCGAGCGTGCCAGCTCGCGGCTCGAGCACGAGGCGCACGTCCTCGGCGCTCTCGTCGCGGACATCGGTGATGATCGGCAGCTTCTTGCCGTTGATAAGCTCGGCGATCCGCTCGATCAGGCGAGCTTTCTGGACCTGGTAGGGAACCTCGGTGACGACGATCTGGTATTTTCCGCGACCAAGGTCCTCCGTGTGCCACTTGGCCCGCAGGCGGAAGCCGCCGCGTCCGGTCTCATAGGCCTCGACCAGGCTCTCATAGGGCTCGATGCAGACACCGCCGGTCGGGAAATCGGGGCCCTTGACGTGCTTCAGCAGCGTCTCGGTGCGGGCGGCGGGGGTCTTGATGAGATGGATCGCCGCGTCGATCAGCTCCGCCGGGTTATGCGGAGGGATGGACGTGGCCATGCCCACTGCGATGCCTGCCGCGCCATTGGCAAGGAGATGCGGGAAGGCGGCGGGAAGGACCACAGGCTCCTTGCCCTCGCCGTCATAGGTATCGCGAAAGTCGACGGCGTCTTCATCGATGCCTTCGAGCAGGAGCTCGGCGGCCTCGGTCATCCGGCTTTCCGTGTACCGCATGGCAGCCGCATTGTCGCCGTCGACATTGCCGAAGTTCCCCTGTCCATCGACAAGGGGCACTCGGACGGAGAAGTCCTGCACGAGACGAACGAGGGCGTCGTAAATGGCTTGGTCGCCATGAGGGTGGAAATTGCCCATCACCTCGCCGACGATCTTGGCCGACTTCTTGTAGCTGCCCGAGGGCGCAAGCCGCATCCCGCGCATCGCATAAAGAATCCGACGGTGAACGGGCTTCAGGCCGTCACGAACATCGGGAAGCGCCCGCGCGGTGATGGTCGAGAGCGCATAGGCCAAATAGCGCTGGGACAGCGCTTCCGTGATCGGCTCATCGAAAATCTGCTCGGGCGGCGGGGGCGGCGCAGCTTTGGTGCCCTTGGGGCGGCGGGCCATCGGCGTCTCCTTGAAGGGTAGCGGCCAGCGTTAATGCGCACCGCGCCAGTGATAAAGCCCCAGTTTATCATCAATGGGACAGGTCGCTTTTGGGCTTCCCGCGGAAACGTGACCTCCTTTAAGGGCTAGGGCTCAAGACTGACGACCGGGCACGAATTCATGAAGCAGACCGCCAACGGGCCGACCCTGGGATCGGGGGGCAAGCGCGCACGCAAGCAGCTCGAAGCAATGAGAGTGATGCTGGGCGAGATCGCCACCCACCTGAAGGCCGACTTCACGGTCGAACTCTGGAACGGTGACCGCGTGCCCCTCAAGGAAGGGGCGCGCGACGACCTTGTGCTGGCGATCGCCTCGCCTAACGCGGTGCGGAAGCTCCTCCTCAAGCCCAACCTGGTGACGCTGCTCCAGCTGGTGGCCGGGCAGGACATCAGGCTGAATGGCGGCAGCCCCTACCAGTTCATCGAGCGGTGGAATCACGGCGACGCCGTGCATCTTCTCAAGCGAATCGACCGGCTGAAAATGGCGAGGCATGCCCTGCCCTTCATCATCGGTGGCAACATCGCGGCAAAGGACCTGCCCGGCTACACCAAGGACGCCGGCGCAACTTACGAAGAGCGCGATGACAAGGAACTAATCAGCTTCCACTACGACGTCTCGAACGCGTTCTTCAAACTCTTCCTCGACGAAAATCTGCTCTATTCGTCTGCTTATTACCGGTCCGAAGACGACACGCTTGAAGAAGCCCAGCTCCACAAGATGGACATGATCTGCAGGAAGCTGCGGC
Organism: Parvularcula lutaonensis; assembly: GCF_014651915.1. Lineage (GTDB taxonomy): Bacteria > Pseudomonadota > Alphaproteobacteria > Caulobacterales > Parvularculaceae > Parvularcula > Parvularcula lutaonensis. The sequence goes on along the minus strand of NZ_BMXU01000001.1, from coordinate 575,512 downwards.
TGAAACCGGGGGACAGGCTGCTCGATATCGGCTGCGGCTGGGGCTCGCTCGCCTGCCATGCGGCGAAGCATTACGGCGCCCATGTCCATGGCCTGACCCTGTCGAAGGAACAGCTCGCCCATGGCCAGGAAAAGGTGCGGGAGATGGGCCTTCAAGACCTGGTGACGCTCGAACTCAAGGACTACCGAGAACTGGCGGACCAGCGCGAGGTCTATGACAAGATCAGCCAGGTCGAGATGTTCGAGCATGTCGGCTGGGAGAATTTCGACCGCCATTTCGAGATCATCAGGCGGCTCCTGAAACCAAAGGGCATTCACTATCATCAGGCGACGACGCGCCGCGGGGGCCGGGATCTCAAGAATTTCCGCAAACAGACACGTTCGATGGAGTTCATCACTACCTACATCTTCCCGGGCGGCGAACTCGATTACGTGGGCAATACGATCACCAATATGGGGCGAATCGGTCTCGAGGTGATGGACGTCGAGTGTCTCCGTGAACACTTTTTCTTGACCTTGAAGGCCTGGGAAGAGCGCCTGGCGGCCAACCGTGAGGCCGCTGTCAAAGAGGCCGGAGAGGCCCGTACTTCCTTGTGGCAAATATACTTCGCGCTCTTCATCAAGGGGTTCGAAAGAGGGGCTTCGTCGAACTACGCGATAACTGCAGTAAAACGCCAACCTGGGCGCACAGCCCTTCCCCTCGACCGATCCGCACTATACTATGGTTAACGTTGCGTTTACCCTTTGTCTTAACTTTACGGAGCCGTTGGAAACTGAAGCAGGCGGCGGAAATTCGCCAGTTTTTTGAGGACATTAACCTGTTCACAGAATTGCTACGAATTTTAGCTATACAGGTAGTCATAAATTCCTGTATGGTGCATCGCAGGTAAGCAGTTTTGGGGGGTCCAAGACGAGCGCGCCTTGTGACCAGTGGGAATGACATGAAAAAACTCTTTTCGCTTGCAGCTGCGTCAATCGCTGCACTCAGCCTCGGGACCGCCAACGCCGCGCTCCTTGACCTGACCAAACACGCTGTGGGCCCCGGCTCGGATACCAACGCGAACGGTATCAACGAGCGTAACGGCGTGCCTCAGAACAACACCCTCAACCCGTTCGAAATCCGGATCGGCCAAGTGATCGTCACGATCGAAGGCTTCCCGGGTGCCACGAACGCCGACGAGAACTCGCAACCCGGTCCGCACTGCCAGCCGGGCGGCATGTTCGCCTGTGACAGCGATGGCCTGGGCATCGGCAACGACGAAGTCAGCACCAAGGGCAACCAGATGGTCAAGGTGTCGTTCAGCGTTCCGGTCATCGTGACCGAGCTGTTCTACCTCGACCTGTTCTCGGACCCCAACGTCTCCACGCCGACGCTTGCTCAGACCGAGAGCGCTATCGCGGAACTCTTCACCGGCACGACGTCAATCGGCAGCTGGGAAACCTTCGCGACGACCCAGCGTGGTACGAGCCGTGGTTTCGAGAGCGAGCTTCTCGGCGGTGTTGGTGGCGTGACCTCGATCATGTTCTCGCCGGGCGCCGGTGCGGACGACAGCGATGGTGACTTTGCCCTCGCCGGGATTACGTTCCGCCCGGAAGATGGCACTCTCGTTCCGGTTCCTGGCGCCCTGCCGCTCTTCCTGGCTGGCCTTGGTGGTCTCGCCGCGGCGCGCCGTCGTCGCAAAGCCTAAGCGACAGGCCCATAGATTAGAAAAGCGCGGCTTCGGCCGCGCTTTTTTGTGCCCGCGTCACAGTTAGTCCCGGTGCGAGGCAAGGCGTCGCGTCTGGTCTTGCGTGGATGCGCGCTAACTGTCCGGCATGATTGAAAAGCCCGCCCTCGTCTGGCTCCGCGAAGATCTCCGTTTCGACGACAACCCGGCCCTGAGAGCGGCTGCAGATCGCGGCGGCGCCGTTGCCTGCCTCTACGTGCTCGACGACGAAGTTGCGGGTGAGTGGAAAATGGGTGGCGCCCAACGATGGTGGCTGCACCACTCGCTCTCCGCATTGCAGGACGATTTCGAAAAATTCGGTGGTACCCTGATCCTCAGGCGGGGGAATGCCGGGATGATCGTCCCGCAGATTGCCGAAGAACTCGGTGCCGGGGCGGTCTACTGGAACCGCCGCTACATGCCCTGGCAGATCGAACAGGACAAAGCGCTGAAAGAGCAGCTTTCAGAGGACTTCGAGGTCAAGAGCTTCAACGGGCGGCTGCTTAACGAGCCCTGGGAGATCTGTACCAAGTCTGGTGGTCCGTACAAGGTCTATACTCCTTACTGGAAGCAGGTGCAGCAGCGCGACATCCGTGACCCGCTTGCGAAGGTGCAGAAGCTCGAAGCCCCATCCCGTGTTCCGGACACGGACAAGCTCGATGACTGGGGGCTGCTGCCGACCAGGCCGAACTGGGCCGAGGGCTTCGAGCCGGTCTGGACACCCGGCGAGCGGGGCGCGCGCAGGCGCTGGCTTGACTGGCTGAAGAGCGAAGGCGCCAAGAACTATGCCAGCCATCGCAATCGTCCCGATCTTGACCATACCTCACGCATGGCGCCGCACATCCACTTCGGCGAAATTTCTCCGGTCACGATGTATCGTGAGATGCAGCAGAAGATCGAGGACGGAGACATTCCGCAGGAAGAAGGAAACACCTTCCTCTCCGAACTCGCATGGCGGGAGTTCAGCTACAATCTCCTCTACCATTTCGGTCACATGTTCGACGAACCACTGATGGACAAGTTCAAGGGGTTCGAGTGGGACAATGACGAAGACAAGCTGGAAGCCTGGAAGAAGGGCCAGACCGGCTATCCCATTGTCGATGCCGGGATGCGCCAGCTCTGGACCGAGGGGCATATGCATAACCGCGTGCGGATGATTGTCGGAAGCTTTCTTGTCAAGGACCTGCTGGTCGACTGGCGCAAGGGCATGAAATGGTTCTGGGACACCCTGGTCTGCGCCGACCCCGCCTCCAACACTGCAAGCTGGCAGTGGGTCGCAGGATGCGGCGCCGACGCCGCGCCCTTCTTCCGCGTGTTCAATCCCATCACGCAGGGCGAGAAATTCGATCCGGACGGGGACTATGTCCGCAGGCACGTGCCGGAGCTGAAAGACATGCCGAAAAAGCATATCCATGCGCCCTGGCAAGCGCCGAAGGACGTGCTGCGAAAGGCTGGGGTCGAGCTTGGGAAAGACTACCCCGAGCCGATCGTTGACCACGGCAAGATGCGCGAGGAGGCCCTGTCCCGATACAAGGCGATCAAGTAATTACCTTTCTGTCTGACCGCTGACGAAAGAGGCAATCTGTTCGAGGGCATCCTCGCGCATGGTCTCCTCGATTTCTCCATATTCCTCGATCAGCCCGGTTCCGGCAGTCTGGAAGAGATGGTTCGCGTCCGGGACGACGACGATCTCGACATTGTCGCGGTCGCCGGCAATCGCCCGGAGAGCATCTGCATTCATCTGCGGCGGGACCTGGAAATCCTTCTCGCCAAACAGCGCAAGAAGCGGACCGTCGTAACCCGCTGCCAATGCGGCAGGGTCCGTGCGCAGGAAAGAGAAAAAGCTCGGCGTGCAGAGCTGCCCTGCCTGTGCCTTGATGGCTTCGCCAAATTCCTCGGCAACCGCCGCGACGGAGGCGCAAGCTTTACCGGGCGTGTCTGCATCGAGTGCAGCGTCGAGGAGACGGCGTTGAAGCGCTGTCTGCTGCTCCACGGTCGCAGCGGGGACGCCCGATCGTTCAAGGGCAAGCCTGAGCTGCTCCACGATCAGGACATCAGGTTTCACGAACGGACCTGCGAGCGTCACGATGAAATCGACCTCAGCACCCTCGGCTGCAAGCAAGGCCGTCATTCCGCCTTCCGAGTGACCGAGCAGGCCGACCGCGCCAACATGCTCTTCGTCTGCAAGGCGTCTCATCGCGCGCCGCGCATCTGCCGCCTTGTCGTCCATGGTTGTCGCGGCGAAATCGCCGCCACTTTCGCCCACGCCGCGGTCATCGAGGCGCAGGACCGCAACGCCGTTCCGGCTGAGACGGTCCGCAATCAGCTTGAAAGGCTTATGCCCCAGGATCGTCTCGTCCCGGTCCTGAGGTCCCGATCCGGTCAGCAACACAACGCCGGGAAATGGCCCTTCACCGTCAGGCATGGTCAGCGTCCCACCGAGTCGCGGCGCGCCTGCCTCCTCGGGCAAGATGACCTCGACCACCTGGTAGGGAAAGGGAGGCTGCGGCTCCTGCGGACGATTCGGCATTGCCGCCTCGGCGCGAGGGCTTCCCTCGGTAGCGGGAGCAGTCCCGGCGCGGATGAAGTTCAGCTCGAAATAGGGGCCGTTCTGGGAGAACTGCCCCGAGATCTGCTCGCCATCCTCGCTCAACCGGCCGACATAACGCGCCCCAAGAGCGTCCCAGCGGAGATCGAGGACGCCCTCCTCGACGCCGTAGTCAGAGGCAGCGATGCCGAAGGCGCTCTGGGCCGGACTGTCGAGGGTGACCGCATCATCGGTGCCCGGTTCGATATGCAGGACCAGAGGAAGCCTCTGGCCCATGAGCCGGAGCTCGCCCTCCCAGTCGCCTGCGTAGTCAGCGAGAACAGCCTCGCTCCGGCCCTCGCCCGCTTCAGGCTCGCCGCCGCAGCCCGCCAGCCCACATAGCAAAACGACGAACAACAACAGACGTGTGACCATGAGCCCGACTTCCCTTTCGGAAAATCATTTAGGAGTTTTCCGAAATTGTTGCCACCCCGAAAGACTGCGATCGCAGCGGTACCCGCACGTAACCACAGGGGGCACTGCGGCGAAGACTGGCGCAGGAACGACACTGGGCCCATTCCGGTCAAAGGAGCGAGGAGGACATCCATGGCCAAACCCGTCCATATCGAATTCGACGGCGCAGGCGGCGCGAAGCTGTCTGCTCGGCTGGATATGCCTGCAGGCATGCCGAAAGCCTTTGCGCTTTTTGCCCATTGCTTCACCTGTTCGAAGGACCTGACCGCCAGCCGAGCCGTGGCGACGGCGCTGACCAAGGCAGGGATCGCTGTCCTTCGCTTCGACTTCACCGGGCTCGGTGGATCGGGCGGTGATTTCGTGTCGACGAACTTCACGATGAACCTCGGGGACCTCAAGGCTGCCGCGCAGTTCCTCTCTGACAATTACGAAGCCCCGGCGCTGCTGGTCGGCCATTCGCTTGGCGGGGCAGCCGTGATCGCGGTGGCGCGGGACCTGCCTTCCGTGAAAGCCGTAGCAACCATCGCGGCGCCCGCTGACACCAGTCATGTCGCTGAGCAGTTTGGCGGCAAGCTGGACGAGATCCATGAGAAGGGGGAAGCGGAGGTGAGCCTGGCCGATCGTCCCTTCCGTATCCGGAAGCAGTTCCTCGACGACCTTGAGGCCCACGATATCGAAGCCTGCGCAGCAGAGCTGAAGCGGCCGTTCCTGATCCTCCATGCGCCCACGGACGATGTCGTTGGCATTGATAATGCCACCCGCTTGTTCGTCGCTGCGAAGCATCCGAAGAGTTTCATCAGTCTTGATACGGCCGACCACCTGCTCAGCAAGAAGGAAGACGCTGCCTATGCCGCAAACGTGATCGCGGCTTGGGCCGAGCGCTATATCGGTGACGGCGTGGCGGCTGCCCAGGGAGCCGAGGAAGAGGCCATGGGAGTCGAGGTGCGCGAGACCGGACAGGGCAAATTCCAGGCCCTGGTCAAAGCCGGTCCGCACCGCCTGCTGGCGGACGAGCCGACCGCGGTCAAAGGCGGCCTTGGGACTGGCCCCTCGCCCTACGAGTATCTCTCGATCGCCCTTGGGGCCTGCACCACGATGACCATCAGGATGTATGCGGATTTCAAGAAGCTTCCCCTCGATCGGGTCACCGTCAAGGTGGATCATGAGAAGCGTCACGCCGACGGCGCCGCAGATGCCATGGAGAAGGAGCCGCCGATCGACCACTTCACCCGTAAAGTATCCCTGGAAGGCGAATTGAGTGAAGAGCAGAGGCAGCGTATCCTCCAGATTGCCGACCGGTGCCCGGTGCACAGGACGCTGGAACGCGGCGCGGATATCGACACGCGGGAGGAGCCCGCTACCTGACCGGAGGGGGCAGGATGAAAGCTGAAGACTGCAAGACGATGAGCGAAGTCCGGACGGAGATCGACCGGCTGGACAAGGCGCTCGTGGACCTCTTGGCCGAGCGCTGGACCTATGTGGACCGGGCATGGCAGCTCAAGAACTCACCGGACGAGGCCACCGTGCCCTGGCGCATCCAGGAGGTTGTGGACAAGGTCCGTGCCCGGGCCGAAGAGCAATCCCTTCCCCCTGCCCTCGCCGAGGCGCTATGGCGCCAGATCATCGGCTGGGGCATTCAGTACGAGGAAGAAAGACTGAGAACGCGATGACCGACGCGCCGCAACCCCTCGCTCCCGGAATCGCCATGGCCTTCCAGGGTATTCAGGCGGCTTTCACCAAGGAACATCCCCTGTTCTCGGAACTGGCGCCGAAACCCTTGCGGGTCGGTCGTGGAGAGATCGCCGTGCGGGTGACGCCGAGCGAGCGCTTCCTCGACGGCGACACAATCCATCCAGGCCTGATGACGATCCTGCTCGATACCATCATGGGCATGGCGACATGGTCGGACCTCGAAACCTTCCAGCCCCTCGCGACGATCAACCTGCAGACCGATACTTACACCCATGCGAAGCCGGGGGAGAACATTGTCTGCGAGGCGATCTGCGAGGGCATCATGGATGATGTTTCCATCGTGCGCGGCAAGGCAACGTCCGAAGACGGAACGCTTCTAGCCACCGCCGCGGGGACCTTCATGGTCGGCACGCGCTCAGCGCAGGTGAGCCGGATATGAGACGCGATCTTCTTGACGTTTCCGAGGAAACCCTCGCGCGAGCGAGGGCTCTCGTCGAAGGCTCGAACATCGGCGCCTGGTTCGGCACCCGAATCTCGATCGAGAACGGAGAGCAGCGCTACCGGCTGACCTTTGACGAGCCGCATATCGGCAACCCGGTGATCCGGGCGCTGCACGGCGGTGTGATCTCTGCATTCCTTCAGTATGCGGCAACGCTCGAAGTGCTGAGTCGGACGCCAGAGCCTTTAAGGGCTCGGTCCATCAGCGTGCATACGAGCTATCTCCGCGGAAGCCGGGACGTGGACCTCGACGTCGCCGTGTCCGTGCAACGGGTCGGCAGGCGGATTGCCTTTGTCGAAGCCCGCGGCTGGCAGGGCGACCGGGAGCGGGAAGTGGCGAGCGCGCAGATCGCGCTCAGGGTGTTTGAGGAGTGATGATAGGGCGGATCGCATTGCGTTCCGCCCTGGGATGTACTCAGCGTTTCCTGAACGCCGAAGCCTTCGACAGGAACCCGACCCGCTGGCCGTCAGGCTCCAGCCCTGCTTCGCCGAAAAGCTCCGCAAGCTGCTCTTTACAATAGCTGTCATAGTAGGGCTCGTGGAACGCGGCCGGAAAACCCTCCAGCAGAGCATCCATCGAAGTGTCGCCATACTGCACGCTATCGAGGTGGACGTAGAGTCCACCGGGCTTCAGCACACGCGCGATCTCCGCAGCCACCTCCCGTCGGACCTTCGGCGGAAGCTCGTGGAACAGATAGACCGTGGTCAGAATATCGACTGAGCCATCGGCAAAGGGCAGTTTCTCCGCGGGGGCACCGATGAAGCGGGCATTTCTGGCACCTTCGGCAGCGCGGCGCGCTTCGCCGAGATAGGGCTCTGAAAGATCGACCGCTGAGATGCTCAGGTCAGGGAAATTATCCACCACATCGCTGAGGAGGCGGCCCGTGCCGCAGGCAACGTCAGCGAAGTGGATGTCACTCTCGGCGCGTCCCTCACGGACCAGCCGCCGGATTTCCTCGGCGATGAAGGGCAGAGCGCGACGGCGCATCGCGTCGGCAGAGCCGGTGAACAGGACCTCGACCTGCGTGTCATAGACCTTGGCCGAGCGCTCGGACAGCCAGCCATCCGACTGGAAGTGGAAATTCTGGCGGTAGTAGTTCGGCAAGTCGTCGGATGTGCGCTCGCGGACCTCGACGCCGCCGCCGGGGGTATGGGCACGCTTCGCCACAGCCCTCGCTTCACGCAGGTAATCCCGCGCATTGCTCAGGGAACGGAAGGGGTCGGGCCGCTCACGAAACTCGCGCGGCATCCTGTAGACGCCACGGTCGATGTCTGCCCACTCATCATCGAAGAGCTGGCCGAACGCGGCGCGCATGGTCGCGAGCGATGGCGCTGGCGTCTTGCTGGGCTTCGGCACCTCGCCGGGCTTGGTCAGCGGCCCGACGATGTGGCGCCCCATGACGTAGAAGGTCGAGAACCAGCCGACCTTCGCCGTCGTCGCCGCGCGGTACTGTGCCTCGCGCATCCGCCTCTCGATCGTGCCGACCAGCCCCATCGCTACCTCCGTTTGAACACCGCCACCGCTTCTACATGGGGCGACCAGCCGAACTGATCCACCAGCGCGAGGCGGGTGAGATCGTAGGCCGCAGCCAGCTTCTCCGCGTCGCGGGCGAGGCTCTGCGGGTTGCAGCTCACAGCAACGATGGTCTCGGCGCCGGAGGCAGCGATCTCTGCGGCCTGGTCCCCTGCCCCGGCCCGCGGCGGATCGAAGACGATCGCGCCGAAGGGCTTCAGCGCACCTGCCATCAGCGGCCGCTTGAAGAGATCGCGCGCCTCGGCCTCGATCGGTCGGTCGGCGGCCTTCGCAGCCGCATCGAGCGAAGCGACCGCCGGTCCCGCTGCATCGACGGCAAAGACCTTGGCCCTGGCACTGAGCGGCAGGGCGAAGGTGCCGAGGCCGCAGAACAGGTCCGCAACCGAAGCGGCGCCTTTGCACGCCGCCAGCACCTCGCCGATCAGCGCTTTCTCGCCTTCGAAGGTGGCCTGCAGGAACACGCCGGATGGCACCGTGACGGAGACCCCGCCGAGTTCGATCCGCGGGGTGCGCCTCTCGGCCATGGGCACGCCGTCGACGGAGAGCCTCGCAAGGTCCCTTTCCTGCGCGAAGTCGACCAGCGCCTCGCGGGCGCGGAGGCTCAGTTCGCTCTCGTCAATACCCTCGATGGCGACGTCCAATCCCGTCGCCGTGCATGTCACCTGCGCGTCGAAAGTCTCGTCCAGGGTTTTCGCCAGTTCCTTCAGCGGCGCGAGGAGGCCGAAGATCTCCAGGTGCAGAACGTCACAGGACTGAAGGTCGATGATTTTCTTTCCGGCCAGCTCCCTGAACCCGGCTGCATTGGGCCTGACGGCCAGCTTGGCGCGCCTGCGGCTTTTCGGGGGCGAGCGATGGACAGCAGCGATTTCGGCGTCGGGGAAGAAGCGCCTGATCGCTGACAGCAGGCGCTCTTCTTTCAGCTCAAGCGCCCGGTCGGCGCCCAGATGCTGCAGCAAGCAGCCGCCGCAACCATCGCCGGGGAGGCCGAAATGCGGGCAGACAGGCTCGTGCCGATCCTCCGCATCTGTCTGGCGGTCGCGCACTCTCGCTGCATGGCCGGACACTGAAGCAACAACCCGCTCCCCTGGCAGCGCAAACGGTACACGGACAGACCCAGCCGTCCCTTCGCCGGAAGCATTGAGGCCATCTACCCTCAGTGTGCAGATCACCGCCTTGGCCGAGGCGCGCTTAGGTGGGCGTCTTCGTCGCATGAAGCAGAAACTCCAACGTGCCCTCGCCCCCGGCAATGGGACTTACGGCAAGAGCATGAACCGGCCAACCGAGATTTCCGAGGAACGGCACGATCTCGCGGCGAATATAGGCCTCCTGCTCCTCCGGGGGCGTTAAGACGCGGCCATTCTTGCCGATGGCCTCGCGACCAAGCTCGAACTGCGGCTTCACGAGAGTGCAGAGTTCAGCCGCGGGCGATGCCAAGCAAAGGGCTGGCGGGAGGGCTTTCCTGATGCTGATGAAGCTCACGTCGCAGACAAAGAGATCAACCGGGTCTGCGACAAGGTCCCGGCTCAATGCCTTTGCGTGGGTGTTCTCAAGGCTGACAACGCGGGGGTCGCGGCGGAGGGTCCCGTGCAACTGGTCCGTGCCGACATCGACAGCGAAGACCTTCGCTGCGCCGCGTCTCAGGAGCACGTCGGTGAACCCCCCGGTGGACGAGCCGAGATCGAGGCAGGTCTTGCCTGCAGGATCAATGGCGAAGGTATCGAGCCCGCCCACCAGCTTGAGGGCGGCGCGGGAGACATAGTCATGGGCTTCGCCTTTGACCTCGAGGCGAGCGCCGGTGGCGACTTTCGCCGCGGGCTTGGTTGAAGCCGCACCATCGACAAGGATATGCCCCGCACGGATCATATCCTGCGCGCGAGCACGGCTGGGCGCGAGGCCCTTTTCAACGAGCGCCTGGTCGAGGCGCATGGCTTAGGCGCGGGCGTCGGCTGCCTGCGGCTCCTGGCCGAAGGCCATGAGGGCCTGCTTCGCGACGTCTTCTGCCATGAGACCTGCTTCTTCGTACATTTCCTTGGGGCTGGCCTGGTCCTGGTAGCGGTCGGGGAGGTGCATGGTGCGGACCTTGAGCTGGCCGAGGTCGAGGAGGCCTTCGCGCGCGAGGAAGTGGAGGACGAAGGACCCGAAGCCGCCGATCGAGCCTTCCTCGATGGTGATGAGGACCTCGTGCTCCTTGGCGAGCCTGCGGATCAGGTCCTCGTCCAGAGGCTTGGCGAAGCGGGCGTCGGCGACGGTGGCCGAGAGGCCGCGGGCACCGAGGATCTCGCTCGCTTTGAGGACCTCGGAAAGCCTGCCGCCGAAATTGAGGAGGCAGACACTGGTCCCCTCCTTCACGATGCGGCCCTTGCCGATCTCGAGAAGTGGCACCTTGCCCGCCTCATACATCTCGACGCCAGCGCCCTCGCCCCGCGGGAAACGGAAGGCAATCGGGTGCTCGTCGAACTCGGCAGCCGTGCGGGTCATCGCCTGGAGCTCGGCTTCGTCGCCGCAGGCCATCAGCACCATGTTCGGCAGGCAGCCGAGATAGGCCGTGTCGAACGCCCCCGCATGGGTCGCGCCGTCATTGCCGACGAGGCCCGCCCTATCCATCGCGAAGCGGACCGGCAGGTTTTGCAGCGCCACGTCATGGGCGACCGAGTCGTAAGCCCGCTGCAGGAAGGTCGAATAGATCGCCGCAAACGGCACCATGCCATCCGCCGCCAGCCCCGCCGCGAAGGTCACGGCGTGCTGCTCGGCGATGCCGACGTCGAAGGTGCGGTCCGGGAATTCCTTCATGAACTTGTCGATGCCGGTGCCCGAGGGCATCGCCGCGGTGATGCCGACGATCCGCTCGTTCTTCCGCGCCTCCTCGATCAGCTGCTGGGCGAAGACGGAGGTGTAGGACGGCGCATTGGAGACAGACTTCTTCTCCTCGCCCGAGACGACGTCGAATTTCGAGACCGCGTGGAGCTTGTCGCCCTTGTCCACGGCCATCTGGTAGCCCTTGCCCTTTTGCGTGACGACATGGACCAGAACCGGGCCATCGGTGATGTCCTTGACGTTTTCGAGCACGGGAAGAAGGTGGTCGAGATTGTGCCCGTCGATCGGGCCGACGTAATAAAAGCCCAGCTCCTCGAACAGCGTCCCGCCGGTCACCATGCCGCGGCCATACTCCTCGGCTTTGGCGGCAAGATCGCGGACCCGCTTGGGCAGGTTCTTGGTCAGCTGCTTGGCGAGGTTGCGGAAGCCCTGATAGCTGCCCGAGCTCGCCGCGCGGGCGAGATAGGCCGACATCGCGCCCACAGGCGGGGCGATCGACATGTCGTTGTCGTTGAGGATGACGGTGAGCTGGGAAGCGCGGTCGCCGGCATTGTTCATCGCCTCATAGGCCATGCCCGCCGACATCGAGCCATCGCCGATCACCGCGATGACCCGGCGGTCTTCCTCGGACTTGTCGCCCGCTTCGGCCTTGAGATCCCGCGCCGCAGCAAAACCCACAGCCGCTGAGATCGAGGTCGCCGCATGGGCCGCGCCGAAGGGGTCGTACTCGCTCTCGGACCGCTTGGTGAACCCCGACAGACCGTCCTTTTGGCGCAAGGTCCTGATCCGGTCCCGCCGCCCCGTCAGCACCTTGTGCGGGTAGCACTGGTGGCCAACGTCGAAGATCAGCCGGTCCTTTGGCGTGTTGAAGACGTAATGGATCGCCGTGGTCAGCTCCACGACCCCCAGTCCCGAACCAAGGTGCCCGCCCGTATGGGACACCGCATCCACGACCTCCGCCCTCAGTTCGTCACAAAGCTGGCGAAGGTCAGACTTCGGCAATTTGCGCAGGTCGGAGGGAACGGTGACGCGGTCAAGAAGGGGGGTGTTCACTGGCATAACCCTTAAGGGCTAAGCGGTTCTGTCCTGCGCCGCAAGCAAGCAATGCTGCGGCACGCCGGCCCAGACTATTCGAAGCTCGCAGGCTCAGCCTTCACGTCGCCGCCCTTGCCTTCGACGATTTTCTCGATTCGCTCACGGGCTGCGGCGAGGGTTTTCTCGCAGTGGGCTTTCAACGCTGCGCCGCGCTCATAGAGCGTAATGGATTCCTCGAGCGCGACCTCGCCGCTTTCGAGCTTCGCGATGATCGCTTCGAGCTGTTTCAGCGCTTCCTCGAAGGAGAGCGCCGCGACATCCGTGTCGGTCTTCTGGGTCATTCGGCAGCCATCGAGGCGCGGCGCGGCCTTGCTGCGCGGCTCCTCACCTTTTCCTTTTTGCGGTAGGCCCTGTGGGACCAGTAGTCGTTGCCGCCCCGGTGCTCGACCAGCTCCCACCCGCGCTTGATCAGCACACGGTGAATCATCCAGTTGAGATAACCGTGCGCGCAAAGAAGAACGTCACCGCCCGAGCTTTCGACCTCCGCAACCAGGCGGTCGGCCACGGCCTTCACCCGCTTGCGGGCCTTGCGGTGGCTCTCGCAACCCTTGGGCGCGTAGCCGAGGAACCAGAAGGTGCGGCTGATGACGCCCCACGTCGTCGGCGTCAGCTTGATCCAGTCTGGGAAAAAGGGCGGCGGCGGCAACGGGGCTTCCACGAAGAGAGAATCCCGCGGAACGATCCGGGCACTATCGACCACGGCGTCGGCCGTCTCGATCGCCCTCGGCATGGTCGAGCAAAGGACGACCTCGGCATTCGAGGCGATGTCGATGAGGCTCTGCGGCGGCTCTTGGTCGGGAGCGAGCCCCGTCAGGTCGTAATTCGCCCACCAGCGCCCGTATTCCCGCGCCGTGATCTTCACGCTGCGGTCAACATTGGGGCGCCCGTGACGCGCAGTGACGATCATGCCGGTCATCGATCGAAGTTCTTAAAGGCGCCCGCGAACGAGGGCCAGCTATTTCGTGCCTTTGGCCAGTTCCTGCGCGCGTTTGTACGCGTTCGCGACAGCCGCAACGAAGCTTTCCACGATTCCTCTTTCGTTCAGGACATCGAGGCCCGCGGCCGTCGTCCCGCCAGGGCTGGTCACGGCCTCCCGAAGAGTGCCGGGATCACGCCCGTCGGCCTCGAGCAGCTTAGCGGTCCCGATAAAGGTCTGCTCGGCGAGGAAGCGCGCATCCTCTGTGCTGGCGCCCTGGTCCTCGGCTGCCGCCATCAGGCCTTCGACAGCACGAAGCAGGAAGGCGGGGGCACAGCCCGTGACCCCCATCAGGCGGTCGAGCTCATCCTCGTCCCTGCACCAGTGCACCGCACCGGCAGCGGCCATCAGGCGCTCGCCCATGGCACGATCCTCGGCGGAGAGCGCAGGGTTCTCTGCAAGAAGAGTCACGCCCGCGCGGACCTTGGCGGGAAGCGTTGGCATGACGCGGAGGACGCGGGGCTCCGGAGCCTTCGGCTTGAGGAGCATGCCGATCTCCTCGACCGTGATGCCCGCAGCGATGGAAACAAACAGCGTGTCGCCGAATTCCGGCCAGTCGAGCGCGGGCACGATGCCGCCAAACATCTGCGGCTTGATCCCGAGAACGCAGAGGTCGTAACCGCGATCGGCTTCGGGATTGATGGCGAGGCCGGCCTTGCCGCACATCTCCTCCAGTTCCGGCGTCGGGCGTGGGTCGATGATGGCAGAAGATGCCGGGTCGATGACGCCGCTGTCTATCCAGGACTTCAGAAGAGCGCCGCCCATGGAGCCGGCGCCGATTTGGATCATGCTGATCGGTTTGGTCATGGCTGGCGCTTTAGCGGAGTCTGCCCAGAACCCAAGGGGGCCGAGCGGACAGGTTCCCTTTCTCGCCTCCGAGGCTAGGACGGGCCTCGGCAGCACCGGACAGGGCCATGGCAGAAGCATTGCGCAATATCAGCGGGGAAGAAGCCTCTGCGAGGCATTTCAAGTATTTCGACCTGCTGCTCGCCGCGACCTGCGTCATTGTCGTCTGCTCGAACATCATCGGCGCCGGGAAGGTCGCGGATATCGGAGGCTTCGCCTTTGGTGCCGGTGTCCTCTTCTTCCCCCTCTCCTATGTGCTCGGCGACGTGCTGACCGAGGTCTATGGCTACAAACGGGCAAGGCGGGCGATCCGAGCGGCAACGGCAGCGGCACTGTTCGCAGCGGTGATGGCGGGGATCATCACCCTGATGCCGCCCGCGCCGGGCTGGAACGCTGATATCGGCGGAATCGACCGACAATCGGCCTTCGAGGCCAATTTCGGACAGGCGCCGCGGATCGTCGCGGCCTCGCTGCTGGCACTCTATTTCGGGGAGATCGCCAATGCGCGGGTCATGGCGGTGATGAAGGTGCGCATGAAAGGCTCGCGGCTCTGGCAGCGAACGATCGGCTCCACGATCGTGGGACAAGGCGTCGACAGCCTGATCTTCTATCCCCTCGCCTTCCTCGGCGTGTGGACCTTGGAGCTCGTTCTCACAGTCATGGTGACGAACTATGCGCTCAAGGTCGCGTGGGAAGCCCTGCTGACGCCGGTGACCTACAAGGTGGTCAATGCCCTCAAGCGGTCAGAAGGCGTCGACGTCTACGATGCTCCGGGAGCGGATATTTAAGCCGAACCCTCGACATCGAGAATCGAGGCAGCGATCGCTTCCTCGGCGCTCTTTCCTGCCCAGACGACGTAGTTGAACGTCGGATAATAGCGCTCGAAGGCTTCCATGGCGCCGCGCAGCAGGACTTCGGCCTGGCCGTGAGAGAGCCCCTCGGCTTCAGACAGCACGGCGCCATTGCGGTAAACCACCTCGCCGTCACGCTGCCAGAGGTCGAAATGGCCGACCCAGAGACGCTCATTAATCAGGGCAAGGAGCTTCAGCACCTCGGCCTTGCGGGCATTCGGGACCTTGATCTCGAGAGGTGCGCCGATCTGCAGGACCTGTGCCTCGCGCCGCCAAGAGAACCACATGGAGACGTCGCGCCAGGAGCCCGAGAGACAGACATGGACTTCGGTGTCATCGACACGCTGGGCGTCAAGATCCCGCGCACGGGCCAGCGACTCGATCATCTCGATGGGGTCGATCGGTTGCTGTTCGTACGAAAAATCCGTGAGCGTCATGGCCGTCTCCGTATGGCGAAGCGCGCCCTGGCGGCAACCCGGGGGCGAGTGATGACCATAGGGGGATGACTCGGGACCAGCGCCAAGCGGAGTCGCGGACGACCGGGGCACATCTGGATAAGGAATGAGTCGGAGACAAAACGATCCCGACCGGCTGGTGGAACGCACCAACCGATCGGGAAAAAGGGGCTACCCTGCCCCGTGGCTCGGCGGACCTGCAGTTAGAAGATCTGTGTCGCGTTCATGTCGAAGCGGCCCCGGTTGGGGAAAACATTGTCGAGCCCGGCATTGTCGACACCAAACCAGCTACCGAGCGCCGAGCCGAACTGCTCGATGGAGGTCTCGGGGATCAGCGCCCCGCGCCGCCAGTCCTGGCCGTGGCCGGTGCTGTATGGCGGGACATTGCCGACGAAGCGGCCACCATTGACCGCACCACCGACGACGAAAGACATGCCGCCCCAGCCGTGATCGGTGCCGTTCGAGTTGCCGACCAGCGTCCGGCCAAAGTCCGATACCGTGAAGGTGGTGACATCGTTCTCCATACCGATCGCTTCCATGCCGCGGTGGAAGGAGAGCAACGCTTCGGAGAGCTCTGCCTGGAGCGGCGGCAGGCGATCCGCCTGGTTTGCGTGGGTATCGAAGCCGTACATCTGCACACAGAAGACCTGGCGGCTGACCCCGGTTTGCTGGTGGTGCGCGATGACGTCAGCCACCATGGCGAGGTCATTGGAGAGGTCGTTGCCCGGCCGTGCGACAGCACCACCTGCGGTCTGGATCGCCAGCGCGTCCTGCAGGGAGATCGAGCCATCAAGCGCCCGGTTCTGCGCGTTGAGAACCTCCTGCATCAGGATGTTCGAATACGAACGGTTCTGGCCACGATAGTGACGCTCGAATTGGCTCGGAAGCCACGGGCTACCGTAGATCCGGCTCTCGCCCATGCCGAGCGGCAGGGTCAGCGAGCCGCGCGACAGGGTGATCCCAGGAGACAGGTCGCTCGGAGCCATCGGTGCAGGGCGGCCGACGGTGATGCGCGCGAGCGGATCAAGGTCGCCGAACTGGTCGATGAAACGGCCCGCCCAGCCGGTCGCCTGCCCGTCGGGGGCCATGGTCTGCCAGATCGCAAGCTGGTCATTGTGGCTTTCCAGGCGCGGAGGCAGTTGCGCCGTACCCGCAGCAACCTGAGCTGCCGTGGTCGGCTGGACGAGCGGCCCGACATTCGAGACGATCGCCATCGACCCTTCGTTGTAGAGCGTGGCCATGTCGGCCATCTCCGGCACGAAGCCGAGGTTCGGGCTGCCTGCCGTCGTCAGGGCATGGAGCGAGGACATGTCCCGCTGGCCGGGGTCATAGCCCTTGAGCATGGATTGGCGGTAGCCGCTCCACCGATTGTAGTCGTTCGTCGTGTTCGGGACGAGGCAGTCGAAGCTGTCCATACCACCGTCCAGCAGTATACAGACGAGCGCCTTGTAGCCGGGGGTTTGTGCCTGAGCCGCCGCAGGCAGGCTCATCGAAGTGACGGCGATGCCGCCGGCGAGGCTTGTTCTGAGAAAATCGCGTCTGGTCGTCATAATGAGCCTACCTTTGGACGATGTATTCAGGGGTCGTCATGAACATCGATGCAGCGATGCTGAGACGTTGGCTGAGACCGTTGTCGGACACCTGTGACGGCGACCGGCTGCTTTCGATCTCACTGAGCATGTCGATCATGTGCTGCCTGACTTCGGGCGCGAGGGTGCCATAGGTCATCAGCGTATCGAGCTCATCGACGAGCTGGTCCGGCGTGCGTGCGAGCTGCGCCAGGTAGTCGTTGTCCTTGATGAGGACAGAGTTGCCACCGGTAAAGTTGCCGACGAACTTTCCTTGCGTCCAATCGGTGATGTTGAGGATGTTGTCCGCCGTGAAGATCTGCATCTCCGGGGCGACCATGCCGCGGCGCGCAATCTCCGTACCCGCCGGAACATAGGTCGAGCGGTAGAAGTTGAATACGGACGGTCCGAACATGAAGGGCATGTTGTTCTTCGAGTTGTCGAAGCCCAGAGCGCCGATGTCCGGCAGGATGCCCGTGGTCGAAATCTGGCGCGGCACAGTGAACAGACGAAGGAATTGGGCCTGACGCAGGAGCGTCGAGCGGACCTTCCCGTAGTCGTCACGCTGGTAGAAGGTCGGGCTGCGCGCTTCCTGGTCGAGAAGGACTGCGGCGAGCGTCGCCTTCATGTCACAGCGCCGTCCCGTGCCCGCGGTCGAGCCATCGCTGAACTGGTATTGCCCAGCGTTGAAGGCTTGCGCCACGCGCTGGACGTAGGCCGGCGACGGGTTCGAGGTGACGAACTTCTGGATCATCTGCTTGGCGACGAACGGAGCAACGTTCGGGTGCGCGAGAATGTGGTCCAGGGCCTCGTTCACATCGGCGATCGTGTCGGTGCCGTTGTTCAACGTGGTGCCGAGGAAGGTCTTCGTGCCTGGCTCGTGCTGATAGTCGAAGCCGATCATCGGCTTGTTCGACTCAGGGTCGCGCGCGCCGCGGGCAAAGAGGACACCCTCGGAGTTGAGGCCCGTGAAGACCTTCGCCAGTTCGCTGATGTCGGAACTGTCATACGTCTCGACGCCCTTGCTGGTTCCGTCGAGGTTCAGCTCCTCCGTGCCGATGGTAAAGAGCTGGAGGATCTCGCGGGCATAGTTCTCGTCCGGAACGAAGCCCTTCACAGGGTCCGTCTTACGGTTGCCGTGATAGGTCAGGTACATGCCCATCACCGGGCTGTAAGTAACCTTGCGAACGAGGTCGCAGTAATTGCCCAGCGCCTCGTCACGGAGATAGGTCAGGAAAACCGTACCCGCCTGCGAAAGCGGCACGAGCTCGGGGTCTTGGTAGGAGACCACGAAAATCTGCGACAGCGCGAGAACCGAGCGCCAACGGAGCTGGTCATCTCCGTAAAGCGCGTGCTCCCAAAACTGCACCATGTGGCCGAGACGCTTGTTCACGCCGCCGGCTGCCAGGTGGTCCTGGTAACGAGCCAGCAGGTCCTGACCGAGAGGCTTGCCGAACTGGTCCTGAATCCAACCTTCATAGCCGAGGGTCTGGACATCCACGATCGTCTGGGGCGTCGGGCCGAAGCTCGCCTGCACCAAGAAACGAGCGGCGTCGTCCGGGTTGTTCTTCGGATTCGGAGGAGGAGCCGGAGGAGTGGTCGGCTGGGGCGCCGGGGTCGGGCTCGGAGCCGGCGCAGGGGCCGGGTCGGGGCTGGGAGCCGGCGCGGGGGCCGGGTCGGGGCTGGGAGGCGGCGCGGGGGCCGGGTCGGGGCTGGGAGCCGGCGCGGGGGCCGGGTCAGGGCTGGGAGCCGGCGCAGGGGCCGGGTCGGGGCTGGGAGCCGGCGCAGGGGCCGGATCGGGGCTGGGAGCCGGCGCAGGGGCCGGTGCCGGATTGGGAGCGGGAGCACCGCCCACGGGGGCACCGCCATCGGCTCCCCCAGATTTACAAGCTGCCAGAAGCAGTACCAACGCAATCGTCGAAGCTGTCCTACTGAACACTTTTCACCGCCTTCGGGCCAAAAGGCCCGTCCGCGATGATCACCGCTCATTGCTGGGACGCGTGGATGGCCGCCTGGCTAGCAGCTCTTCTTCAGCTCCGAGACCTCTGCTTTCAGGGCCTCAACCTCCTCACGCAGGCGTTCTGCCATCTCCTGGACGGTCTCGAACTCCTCACGCGTGACCAGGTCCTGGTCCGCCAGAAAGCGCTGCAGCTGGCTCGCCAAGGCAGTTTCTGCCTCACGGCGCACACCGTCGGCCGTTCCCGCGGCCTCCGCGATAAGTTTCGCGACACCGTCGAAGACTGGCGATTTCGTCTGCATGTGAATGGCCTCGATGCTATCAACTGACGACGAGCAAAAGCTCCCAAATCCCACTGCCGTCAAGCATCAACCACGTCTGTTCTTCCCTGCAATCCCCTTTGATCACCGCACCATACCAATGAACGAAACGACGCCTTCCCTGATGTCGCACCCGTCCGCGAAGTTTGCGCCCCACCCACCAAGGCGAGTCGCTGCCCGCTGTTCCCAACACAACGAACAGAGGTTGTGATACAACCCATCGGTGAATGAACGGTTTTCAATACCGCCCACGGCCCTAACAGGATCAAGCACGGACTGTGGAAAACCCGCAAGCCCGACGCTGTTCAGCGTCACCCAATCGGACTAAGGGCGAAGCATGAATTTCCCAGAGATCGACCCGGTTTTCTTCCACCTCGGCCCGCTGCCGATCCGTTGGTATGCTCTTGCATATTTGGCAGGCATTTCATTGGGTTGGATTTACCTTGGCAAGCTGCTCAAGGATCACAAACTATGGAACGCCAGGGGCTCGATCAGGAACCCTGAACGCCCGCCGCTCGATAAACAGGCGTTAGACGATTTTGTCAGTTGGATCATCCTTGGCGTCATTCTCGGGGGTCGTTTCGGTTTCGTCATGTTCTACCGGCCAGAGCTGATCTGGCAGGATTTTAATGACTGGCCGCAGCTTCTGGGGACGATTCCGGTCTGGCCTCCCCTCGCCGTCTGGACTGGCGGCATGAGCTTTCACGGTGGCCTGATCGGCGTCGCCCTTGTCACCTGGATCTTTTCCAAGAAGCGGGGAACGGACCCGCTGCGCATCGGCGACCTTCTCGCCTGCGCGGCACCCATCGGCCTGTTCTTCGGGAGGCTGGCGAACTTCATCAATGGCGAGCTCTTCGGCCGTCCGACCGATAGCTGGATCGGCATGCGGTTCCCGGATTACTTCAGCGAGGCGCAGGACCGCTGGATCTACGCAGCCGATGCGGTGCCGCGGCATCCGAGCCAGCTGTATGAAGCCGCGCTCGAAGGTGTCCTTCTCTTCATTGTCCTCCGCATTGCCGTGACCCGGTTCCGGATCCTGCGCTTCCGCGGCGCAGCCACGGGGCTGTTCCTTGCAGGCTACGGAGCATCGCGGTTCTTCGTGGAGTTCTTCCGTGAGCCCGACAGCTATGCGGCGACCCTTGGCTTCCTGACCCGGGGCATGCTTCTGTCGCTACCGATGGTGCTCGTCGGCCTCTTCCTCCTCTACCGCGGGCACCCCCGGTTCAGAGGGACCCGGAACGCAGCATGAGCAAGACGCAAATTGAGGACGACACGCCGACACCGCTCGAAACACGGCTCGTCAAGCTGATCCGCGATCACGGTCCGATCCGCGTCGGCGATTTCATGACCGACGCCCTGATCCACCCCCAGCACGGGTACTACGCCACCCAGACCGCTCTCGGCGCGCAGGGCGATTTCACGACCAGCCCTGAGATCAGCCAGGTCTTCGGTGAGCTGATCGGGAGCTGGCTCGTGCATTCATGGGAAGCAATGGGCGCGCCCTCTGCATTCAACCTCGTCGAACTGGGCCCCGGACGCGGCACGCTGATGTCGGACATCCTCCGTGTGGCGAAGGTCCGTCCCCGCTTCCTCCAGGCCGTCCATGTCTACATGATCGAGGCTTCGGGGCGCATGCGTTATGCGCAGAAACATCTGCTGGCGGAGACCGGGGTGACGATCACTTGGGCGGACAAGCTCGAGGACGTGCCCCTCGGCCCGACCCTGCTTGTCGCCAACGAATTCTTCGACTGCCTGCCCATCAGGCAGTTCGTCCGCACCGCCAGCGATGGCGACACCCCCTGGCGCGAGCGTCTCGTCGGCCTGACCGATGACGATCGGTTGGCCTTCGTGCTTTCCGAAAAGGAATATGGCGGGCAACAGGGCATGCCGCCCGGCGCGAAGCCAGAGGATATCTTCGAAACCTGTTCGGTTGGCGGTGAGATCATCGCCGAGATCGGCCACCGCCTGCGCGATGCCAAGGGCCGTGCCCTCATCATCGACTACGGCCACGGTCGCGCAGGCTATGGCGACACGCTGCAGGCGATGAAAGGACACCAGTTCTGGCCCGTGCTGCAGAAACCGGGCCTCGCAGACGTGACCGCCCATGTGGATTTCTCCGCCCTCGCCCGCCGCGCGCGCGCCGAAGAGCTGCGCACGGACGGCCCTGTGCGCCAGGGCGACTTCCTCGAACGACTGGGCCTGAAGCTCCGCCTTGAAGCGGTGGCAAAAGGCATCGCTGATGAGAAGAAACGCGAGGAGTTCGTCTCTGGCGGGCTTCGCCTCATCGACCGGGATGGCATGGGAAGCCTGTTCAAGGTGCTGGCGCTATCCCCCAAGGGGAGCCCGGTCCCTCCAGGTTTCGAATGAGCCCGCCGAGGCTCGTCAGTGCGCTGATCTCGTCGCCGCACGGCTTTTTCAGCCGGGAAGGCGGTGTGTCCAAGGGCGTCTTCGCCGGCCTCAATGGCAGCTTTCATTCGGGCGATGCCCCGGAACCGGTGGTGGAGAACCGCAGGCGCATCGCGAGAGCGCTTGGCGCGGACCACGTGCTGACCGCCAAGCAGACGCACTCCGCCCGCGCGCTGTTCATCGATGTGCCTTTCGACCACGACAGGCGGCCCGAAGCCGATGCCCTCGTCACCCTCACGCCGGGTCTGGCGGTTGCTGTCCTGACCGCGGACTGCGTGCCAATCCTGATCGAAGGCGGCGGGATGGTCGCGGCGGTTCACGCAGGATGGCGCGGGAGCCTCCTCGGTATTATTCAGAGCACGGTCGACCTTATGGCATCGAAAGGCGCTGAGCCTTCAGAGCTTCGCGCCGTGATCGGCCCGTCATTGCGACGGGCCAGCTTCGAGGTCCGGGACGACCTGATCGCCCAAGTGACGGCCGGGTTTCCAGAAGCCACGCGGCACTTCGAAGCGCTCGGCACTGGCCGGAGCCTCTATGACCATACGGGGTTCGTCCGCGACAGGCTGCAGGATGCCGGCATCACGGCGGACAGGATCGACGATGTCGGCGGAGATACGCTGGCAGAGTCCGAGCGCTATTTCAGCTATCGCGCCGCGCAGCGAAGAGGCGAGAAGCAATTCGGCCACAACGTCTCGGCCATCATGGTCACGCTTGCGTGACCCGAGCTTCTTGACTCCTGACATGGGGCCGTCACAAACCCCGCGCGTCCAGGAGCCAGCGCCATGAAAATCCTCACCGGGAACTCGAACCTCACCCTCGCAGAAGCCATCTCGAAACGCCTCGATACCCCTGTCGCCAATGCGCAGGTGAAACGCTTCAATGACAGCGAGGTGCATGTCGAGATCCAGGAGAACGTCCGGGGCGAAGATGTCTTCGTCATCCAGTCGACGTCCAATCCGGCCAATGACCACCTCATGGAACTGCTCATCATGATCGATGCGCTGGCCCGCGCTTCGGCCAGCCGGATCACCGCGGTCATCCCCTATTTCGGCTATGCGCGACAGGACCGGAAGGCCGGGCCCCGCACCCCCATCTCGGCCAAGCTGGTGGCCAACCTCATCACCACGGCCGGCGCTGACCGTGTGCTGACGATGGACCTCCACGCAGGGCAGATCCAGGGCTTCTTCGATATTCCGACCGACAATCTCTATGCCACGCCGGTTTTCGAAGAACATATCAAGCGCACACGGAGGGATGACCTCTCGAACACCTGTATCGTGTCGCCAGATGTCGGCGGCGTGGTTCGCGCCCGTGCGCTGTCAAAGCGCCTTGGAGACCTGCCCCTAGCGATCGTCGACAAGCGGCGTGAGAAGGCTGGCGTGTCGGAAGTGATGAACATCATCGGCGACGTCAGCGGCATGGACTGCATCCTGTTCGACGACATTGTTGATTCGGGTGGCACGCTGGTGAACGCCGCTGAAGCTCTCAAGGGCAAGGGCGCCACGAAGGTCGAAGCCTATATCAGCCACGGCGTCCTGTCCGGCAAAGCCGTCGAGCGCGTCGAGACCTCCGAGCACCTCTCGAAGCTGGTGATCACCGACTCGATCGCGGATGACGGGCGACGCGCAGGCGCGAAGAAGATCGACGTGGTCTCCGTCGACCGCCTCCTTGGCGAAGCGATCCGCCGGATCGCGAACGAGGAGTCGGTGTCGAGCCTTTTCGACTGATCGGCCAAATCCCCTCCCACGGCAAAGGCGTGGCCCGGGAATCGTGGGTTGAGCAGCTTGCCCCATCAGCCTGCTGACTGGTTCAGGCTGGAGGCCCCACGGTCAGGCCGTGAGGCGCGCAGTCAGTCACCCAGGCTTTCAAAGAACGCCCCCGCATCCTCGGCAAATTCCTTCGAGGACTGTCGGTGCATGTAATACATGTGCCCGCCATAATAGGTATCGAGCCGGACATTGCCGCGGACGGACTCCGGAATACCCATATTGGCAATGACATAGGCGCTCTCGAAATAGGGGGTCTGCAGGTCCATCGCGCCATGGGTGATCCAGACCTTGAGGTGCTTGTTCATCGTCAGCCCCTCACGTAGCGCCTCGGCGGCGGCGGGCGGCTGGGGCCGCTTGGGCGAGCCGACATAGTAGCGCCAAGCCGAGCCGACAGAACCCGACAGGCTGTCGTAGCGCCGGTCAGGCATGGAAAAGCCGATCTCCGACAGATAGCTGATAAGCCCCGCGCGGTAGGGACCTGACAGGACGAAGAGCGGGTCGTCATTGTAGCCGGACTCGAACTGCTCAGGACTGGGATCAGTGACGGCAATCGTTGCGTCGTAAATCCCGACGAGCTGGCCGTTCTCGCGCAGCAGCTCGCTCGCATATTCCGACTGCGAGACCCGCCCGCGCTGGAGCTTGGCAAAGCCTTCGCTGACGCCGGTGATCTCGGCGAAGCGCTCGAGGATTTCCGCCTGCTCGCTTTCGTCCATCATCTCGCCCTGCACGAGGTAGCGCGTGTAGTCTTCGACCGCGAAGGCTTCCGCCTCCTCGAGGATGCCGGCCATGGCCTCGATCGAGGTGAGCTTTTCGTCGGCGAGTCCCTTGCCCTGGCTGGCAGCAGAAGCGGCATAGCTCGGCACGCGGGTCAGCCATGGCGCGGGGTGCAGGTTGTCACTGCGGCCTCCGAAGAGATCGAACTTCGGAGAGATGAGAACCGAACCCGATAGCGGCACGTCATGCTGGCGCGGAAGGAGCTGCGCCAGCATCGCCGCGCGGAAGCCGCCATAGCTCTCGCCGGCCACGACGACCGGCGACAGGAAGCGATTGTTCTCGGCAAGGTAGCGTTCAATGAACTCGCCCAAGGCGCGGAGGTCTCCGCTTACGGACTGATAGTCCTTGGCTCCCTTGGGCTCGCCGCCCTCCATCTCCGCTGCTTCCCCGACAAACCGCGAGAAGCCCGTCCCGACCGGGTCAATGAAGACGAGGTCCGTATACGGTAGCCAGCTGTCGGGATTATCCTCGAGCTCCACCGGCGGTGCCTTGATGTCGCCATCTTCGGTGAAGGCGATCCGCTTCGGCCCCAGCGCACCCATGTGCAGGTAGACCGATGCTGCGCCCGGCCCGCCGTTGAAGACGAAGGTGATTGGCCGTTCGGAAGCATCCGCGCCCTTCTTGAGATAGGCCGTGTGGAAGATCTCGGCGTCCGGTGCGCCTTCAGGCCCGAGGGGGAGGAAGCCCGCCCTCACGTCGTAGTCGAAGTCCTCGCCTTTCAGGTCCCAGCGCCTGGTGGTCTCGCCTGCGACCTGGCTGATCTTGGCGCGGGAGCCTTTAGCCGCCCCGTTATCGTGGTCGTCGATGGCAGCGGCGCTGAGGAACAGCGCAGCGGTCAGGCTGAGCAGCATGGCGGGTTCCCTTGTTCAGTCAGAAGCGGAGCCTAGCGCCCCGCGGCGCCAAGGCTAGGAGAAAGCAGCAAGCGCGCGCACAACCGGCGCGGGAGCAGCGCCTAGAACTGGCGCCCGACCCGAAGGCGCAGCCCGTAATCGGGAACGGGATCGGACAGGCCGAACGAGACGCTCGTATACAGCGTGTAGGGCCCGGGCACCGGCCAGGTGATGACGGGCGCGATCTCGTGACGCCCTTTTTCGAAGGATGCGAAGGCGTTCACCTGGCCGAGGTTGTCATAGAGTTCGACGCCAATGCTGTGCCCGCTGTCGAGGCGTTTGAAGATGCTCGAACGGGTCTCGATGACAGGCGATGCATCGACTCCGTCGCCGATATTGAATAAGCTCATCACCACGAAGCGGGCGAAGGTATCCTCGGAGAGCGTGAACTGGTTCGACCAGCTGAGCGCAATGTCGTCCGGCCTGCCACCGTCCCGGACCCTCGCATCGATGCGGAAGCCGGTATGCCAGTTCTCGGTCAGCTTGCCGGCATCGATCCACAGCATCGCGCGAAGGAATTCGAACTGGGCATCGGTGAACTCCGACTGGTCCCGCCATTGGTATTCGAGCCTGCCCATCAGACGGTCATTGAACGACTGTTCGTAGAAGATCCTCTGCGCCCAGGGCGTGAGGTTGTCGAAGGGCTCTCCACTGGAGAAGCGATACTCCGCCAGCTTGTGGCCTTCCTTGATGATCGGGCCGAAGACGCCAGCGGTGTTCTGCGCCTGTGCGGCGGTCGAGAGACAAAGAGCGATAACGGTGAGAGCAATACGAACCATACCGCCCCATGCCACGATCCGCCGAGGATTGCATCAGCGTCGTCCCCCGCTTACCGAGCGCGGATGGCTGCCCCGCTCCTCTCGCTCAAAGACATTCGCCTCACCTTTGGAGGCACGCCGCTGCTCAACGGTGCCGAAATGGTCGTCCATGACGGCGCGAAGATCGCACTGGTCGGCCGCAACGGGTCGGGCAAGTCGACCTTCCTGAAGATCGCGGCGGGCATTGTGGAAGCGGACAGCGGCGAGCGGACCGTGCGGTCCGGCACGACGTTCCACTATCTCGAGCAGGATCCCGATTTCTCGGCCTACGCAACGGCCGAGGATGTCGTGATGGGCGGGTTGTCGCCTACGGATGATCCCGGCGAAGTCGGACGGTTGC
This sequence comes from Parvularcula lutaonensis, assembly GCF_014651915.1. Taxonomy (GTDB): domain Bacteria; phylum Pseudomonadota; class Alphaproteobacteria; order Caulobacterales; family Parvularculaceae; genus Parvularcula; species Parvularcula lutaonensis. The sequence continues at coordinate 549,203 of NZ_BMXU01000001.1, read as the reverse complement.
TGGCGGAACTCGGGATCGACCCCTCCGCCGATCCGAAGCCGCTCTCTGGGGGCGAGAAGCGGCGCATCGCGATTGCCCGTACGCTCGCGCCGCAGCCCGAGGTGCTGCTGCTGGACGAGCCGACGAACCATCTCGACCTCGATACCATTCTCTGGCTGGAGAGCGAGCTCAAGCGCAGCCGCTCCGCACTGGTTGTCATCAGCCACGACCGACGGTTCCTCGATAACCTGACGACGGAGACCGTCTGGCTCGACCGCGGCGAGACGCGCCACCTCAACGAGGGCTTCAAGGCTTTCGAGAGCTGGCGCGACAAGGTCCTCGAAGAGGAGGAACTCGCCGCCCACAAGCTCGACCGCAAGATCGTGCGCGAGGAGCACTGGCTTCGGTTTGGCGTCACCGCTCGCCGCAAGCGGAATGTTCGCAGGCTCGCTCAGCTCGGCGACCTTCGCCGTCAGCGTGCGGAGCGACGCGGGCCACAGGGGGCCGTCGACCTGACGGTGAGCGAGGCGGAGGCTTCTGGCAAGCAGGTGATCGAGGCGAAGGGCCTCTCCTTTTCCTATGGCGACCGGGCGATAGTCACGGGCCTGGACCTGAAGCTCAACCGTGGCGATCGCCTCGGCATTGTCGGGCCCAATGGCGCGGGCAAGACGACCCTCCTCAAACTGCTCCTTGGGCAGATGGAACCTGATGAGGGCATGGTCCGGCATGGCACGAAGCTGGAGATCATCGGCCTCGACCAGGAACGGGCGGGTCTCAAGGACACGACCCGCCTGATGGACGCGCTGACCGAAGGACGCGGAGACCAGATCACCATCGGGGGCCAGCCGCGCCATGCGCTGAGTTATCTCAAGGATTTCCTTTTCTCCCCCGAGCAGGCGCGCCAGCCGATCGGTGCACTGTCAGGCGGAGAGCGCGGCAGGCTGGCGCTCGCCATCGCGCTCGCCAAGCCGTCGAATCTCCTCGTGCTCGACGAGCCGACCAACGATCTCGACCTCGAGACGCTCGATGTTCTCGAAGAGGCGCTGGCGAACTATCAGGGTACGTTGATGCTGGTCAGCCATGACCGGGACTTCCTCGACCGGGTGGTCACCAGTGTCCTGACGCCCGTGCCCGAGGAGGGCCCCGGCCGCTGGCGCGAATATCCCGGCGGCTATGCCGACATGGCCCGCCAGCGCAAGGACATGCTCAAGCCGAAGGAATCCGCTCCGAAAGCGGAGAAGAAAGCTTCGCCCCCTGCCCGCAGGAAATCCTCCGGCAAGCTCAGCTTCAAAGACAAGCACGCCCTCGAAACCCTCCCGGCACGGATGGAAGAGCTCTCGGCGGAGATCGCAACGCACGAAGCCGCCCTCGCCGACCCGGACCTCTTCACCAAGGACCCCGATGCTTTCGACAAGGCGCAAAAGGGCCTCGCCGCCGCGCAGGAAGCGCTGGAGGCCGCAGAAGAGCAATGGCTGGAACTGGAGATGAAGCGGGAAGAGCTGGAAGGCTGACATCACGAGACCGACCGGCTGTGGAAGCCGGTCGGCGCGAACCGACGCACAAATTCTGGTGCCAGCCTTGTCCTTCCGAAGAAGCGACCCGCCAGCGAGGTGGGTTGTTTTTTCCAGACCCGGCTCGTGGGCTGGTTAGGGGCTCATCTCTCGACGATCAGGATCGGCACACGGCGACCGCTGCGAATACCGTAATAGGTCCCGCCGGAGGTCACGTAGATCGCCGAGAAATGAGGCCGCGGGGGCTTTCTCGTCCGCTGGCTGCCGACAAAGACGAAGGCAGAGGCCGGGCAATTGGTGACGCGGCGGTCACGCCGGTCCTCGCGCAGGTCCCGCCTGCTCCGCGTCACACGGGCATCACGGATATCCTCGCGAAGATCAGGGCATGCAGCCGGATTGAGACGCCAACCCGGCGCGGCTTGGGCCTGGGACTGGCTGGCACAGGCGACGGCACCGAGCGCCAGGGCGGCTGTGATGACGGTCTTGAGCGACATGGCAGGACTCCTCTCTTCCGCCATGACCCTGTCCCGACCTTGTCGCAGGCCTTTCTCAGGACGGGCCGCTTCTGTCGCAAAGTGTCACAAGACTTTGCCGAAACAATGGCAGAATAGAGGAAGAAAAGTGGCACTCCCTAGGGGAATCGAACCCCTCTTTCCAGGTTGAAAACCTGGCGTCCTAACCGATAGACGAAGGGAGCGCAGTGGGCTGCGCCCGAGCCGCGCACATAGAAAATCGCGGAAGTGCGATCAACCCCTTTTTTGTCCGAAGCGGCGGGAAGTTTCGTCGCGAGTTTTCCAGAGGCTAGAGCTCTGGCGATGCCTCGCTGGCGTCGTCGAGCTCGAACTGGGCTGCCTCGCCGCCGCGCCAGGTATCAGGCGTGATCCGGCCTGCGAGATGGAGACGGCGGCGGTCGCCTGAATCGAGGAGGTCGCCGAGGGGCTCGCCGACGACACCGAAAGCGATGCCGCGGGCGGTCTTGCCGACTTTGTCTTCGATGGTGATGGAAAGGTGACGCTCACCCACCGGACGGGCATGGCGGATGACGACGTCCGCGAGGGCGAAGCGCGGCTCCGGGTTGCCATTGCCGAAGGGGCCTGCCGGGCCGAGAGCCTTGCAGGTCGTTCCGTGGACAGCACCGATCCCGACCACGCCATCGAGGATCAGCGGATGTTCCTCCGTGGCGCTGGCCACCGCCCGGCTGAGTTTCTCGGCCATGAATTCCCGGAACGGCGCGATCTGCGCTTCAGTGAGACTGAGACCCGCGGCCATGGCGTGGCCACCGCCCCCTGTGATGATGCCGAGCTTGGCCGCTTCGCTGACGGCGGATCCAAGGTCGACGCCGGGTACGGAACGTCCCGAGCCTGTCCCCTCACCGTCCTGCATGGCGATGGCGAAGGCCGGACGGTTGTAGCGTTCCTTGAGGCGTCCCGCCACGATACCGACGACGCCGGGGTGCCAGCCTTCGCCTGCGGCAACAATCGGCGCGTCTTCGGGGAGGTCCTGCGCATCGACCTGCTGGAGTGCCTCGCGCCTTACCTGGTCTTCGAGGCGGCGGCGTTCCTTGTTCAGGGCTTCGAGCTTTGCGGCGATGGTTGCTGCGCGTGAAGTCTCGTCCGTAGTCAGAAGATCGAAGGCTATGCGCGCATGGCCGATGCGGCCTGCCGCGTTGATCCGCGGGCCGATCTGGAAGCCGAAATGGCTTGCCTGCGCAGCGCCGGACAACCCGGCTTCTGCGGCAAGCGCGCGGAGGCCAGGATTACCGCCCTGCCCATGCTCGAGATCGCCGAGGAGCTTGAGACCCTGGGCAACCAGCGTCCGGGTGAGGCCCTTGAGCGGCATGACATCGCAGATGAGGCTGAGGGCCACGAGGTCGAGGGACTGGATGATCTTCGGCTCGGGCCGCGTCTGGAACCAGCCGCGCCCCCTCAGGACACGGTTTGTCGCCACCATCGTCATGAAGGCGATGCCGCCCGCTGACAGCCCGCCGAGACCAGAAGTGTCGCCCGGCCGCTGGGGGTTCACGAGCGCGAAGACCTCCGGCCGCTCCCACATCAGGTGATGGTCGAGGACAAGGACGTCCGCTGACGAAGCGCCGACGATGTCTCCGTGGTTCGAGCCGCAGTCCACCGTGACGATGACGCTCGCCCCGCGCTCTTCCAAGCTGCGGAATCCTTCACGGCTCGGCCCGTAGCCTTCCGTGAAGCGATCCGGAAGGTGGACGACCGGCTCCGCGCCGATACTGCGCAGGTAACGGTAGAGGAGCGCCGAGGCTGTCGTTCCGTCAACGTCATAATCGCCGAAGATGCCGATCGTCTCGCCGCGCTGGACAGCGTCTGCAAGACGCTCTGCAGCGACGTCCATCTCCATAAGGACAGAAGGGTCAGGAAGGCTCTGGCGCAGCGATGGCGCGAGATGCGCCTCGATCTCCTCCGCCGCTACCCCGCGCCCGACGAGAACGTCGGCAAGGAGCGCGTCGATGCCGTATCGCTGGACAGCGAGATCGGCCGTCCGCCTGCAGACAGGACGCTGCCGCCAGATCCGTCCGGAGGCGGACCGGCTGACGCCTAGGAGCGGCGCGTCGGAAAACGAATCAAGGGGCACGGATACAGGCTACACGGTCTGATAGCTGGACGGTAGACAAGCGGGGCCCTGGCCGACTAGCAACAGCTAGATACTTATCCACCCTTACAGCATCTCAATGATCTTTTTCGAAGCTCCCCCTCCAGTCCTAACCGCTGAAGCTCTCCAGACGGAGCTCCAGCTCCGCAGCTTCCGCTCAAGCCTCGGCCAGCGGCTGAAGGCGAGCTGCGCGGACACGCCAATCGATTTTTTCCCGGCGAACACAATTCGCTTGGGAGCCGACACGCTCGTAATCGATGAGCCCGATTGGTATCGATCCTTCAAAGTCGCGGATGAGCAGGAACAGTTGGTCACCATGACCGACCAGTCGAAAGTCGGGAGTTACAATACACAGAAAACACTGCGCCTCGTATGGAATGAGGATCGCTCTGGGTACGTTGCAGTCGACGAGCAGGAACCCGAATTCTGGATTGAGAAGCCTGATTACTGCGACGCTGGCTAGTTCAGCTTCTTCTTCGTCTCGCCGGCATCAGGGATCGGCTGCGGGACGGGCGCGACCTGCACGCCTTCGTCCTTCAGCTCCTTCACCTCTTTCGGAGTGGCCTCGCCGAAGATCGGCTTGGGGTCGGTTTCGCCATAGTGGATGCGGCGGGCTTCTTCGGGGAACCGCTTGCCGACGTTTTCGAAGTTCTTCTCGACGTAGTCCTTGGCCCTGCGCGCGACCTCGTTCCATTCTTGGGAGATCGCTTCGATGGCATTCTTGGCTTTCGAGGCGGATACGCCGCCTTTGACGATGGCGGGGGCCATCAGGGCCTTGGAAACATCGGAGGTCCCGCAGGCCGGGCATTCGAGCATGGCCTCGTCCTTCTGCCGGTCGAAATCGGCCGATGACGAGAACCAGCCCTCGAACCGGTGGTCCTGGGCACAGCGGAGAGAGTATTTAATCACGCTCTATATGTGCGAATGGCGGGGCTGCGTTCAAGCACCAGCGAGGGGATGCGGGACCGCACGTCGCGGACCTTGGCGAGGTCGAGATCGGCCATCGCGACGCCCGGGCTGTCGTGGGACAGTTTGTCGAGGACCGATCCCCAAGGATCGACGATCATGGAGTGGCCGAATGTGTGCCTGCCATCCTCGTGCTCTCCGCCCTGCGCGGCGGCGAGGACAAAACTGCCTGTCTCGATCGCCCGCGCCCTCAAGAGCACTTCCCAGTGCGCTTCGCCGGTGGGCACCGTGAAAGCAGCGGGCACGGTCAGCACCTCCGCCCCTGCCTGGGCCAGGCGACGATAAAGGTGCGGAAAGCGCAGGTCGTAGCAGATCGAAAGGCCGACCTTGGCACCGATGCCTTCGACCAGAACCGCTTCCTTTCCCTCTTGGTAGAGGTTCGATTCGCGCCAGCTCTCACCGGTATCAAGGTCCACGTCGAAAAGGTGGATCTTGTCATAGGTCGCGATCTTGCGGCCTTCGCTGAAGACCATGGAGCGGTTGGCGACCTTCTGCTGGCCCAGGACCGGCACCGAGCCGATGATGAGCGTCGCGCCGACTTCTCGGGAAAGCTCGGCGAAGAAGTCCTCCTCGTCAGGCCGGGGTTCGATGAGGCTCGCCATCAGGCGGTCCCTGTTGCGGTCGAGCAGCGTTGTCATTTCGGGCGTCAGGATCAGTTGCGCACCGTCCTCCGCCGCCTCGCGGATCAGCTTCTCGGCATCCTCGAGATTGCGGGACCGGTCGATCCCGGAGCGCATCTGGATGACCGCCGCCCTCATCGCTTACGCCGCCAGCTTCGCGTCGAGCTTGCCCGCGCGCTCAAGGGCAAGGAGGTCATCGCAGCCGCCAATATGCTCGTCGCCGATGAAGATCTGCGGGAAGGTCGTCCGGCCGCCCGATCGCTGCACCATCTCCTGCTTCTTCGCCTTGTCGAAAGCGGCGGGGATCTCCTCGATCTCGGCGCCCTTCTTCCTGAGGACGTCCATGGCGCGGATGCAGTACGGGCACATGATCTTCGTATAAACTGTGACTTTGGCCATTCTGTGGTCCCTAGAGTTCCGGCAAATCCACTTGGGGAGCTTTGGCGTCGGGGAAAACCCTCGCCAGGGTCACAGCTGTGATGCCGCGAGCACCCGCCCTGCGCAGGGCACGCGCGCAACCAACCAGCGTGGCTCCCGAGGTGAGAACATCGTCGACGATGATGACGTTCCGGCCCTGGGCTGCCGGGCGCGCCTCAAACGCTCCGGAGAGATTGCGGAAGCGCCCCTCGAAACCGAGCCCCTTCTGCTGCGAGGTCGCCTTGCGCCTGAGAAGGAGCGCCGGATCCGCCGCCAGCCCGCTGCGCTTTGAAAGCGCGCTTGCGAGGAGCGCGGCTTGGTTGAAACGGCGCTGCCGTAACCTGCTCGGGTGAAGCGGGACCGGTGCGAGAACGGCGTCCTGCGACGGGGCGAGCCTGTCGAGGGCCACCTTCATGACCGCGCCGAGCGCCGGGACGAGGTCCTGCCGGTCAGCATATTTGAGAGAGAGGGCAAGCTGCGCGGACACCTCGTCATAGCGCAGCGCGCTTTGGACCGCGTCGAGCCGCTTCGGTCCACACAGATTGCGGGGGTATTTGTGGGGAGCCGCGCAGGGCGCGCAGAGCGGCTCTTCCTTCTCCGCATGGTCGAAGGGCGCACCGCAGAGCGAACAGCCGGGTGGAGCGACAAAGCTCAGGCGAGCCCAACCTTCGGGAGAGAAAAACCCCGATGTTGCCACCGCCTGGCCCGTTACCGGGCACTGGGTCGGGAAAAGAAGCGATGCGACCGCGGCAAACGGCCTTGCAAGCAAGGCTTGGCCTCGCCCTCCGTCCTGCCTCGTGGCAAGGGCTCCGTCATGGATTCGACCGGAATGACTCAACCTTCGCCGCCCTCGGTGTTTGCCCCCGAACTGCGCAAGCTGCGGCTCGCCCGCGCCGCGCGCAACTTTCCAGCGCATGACTTCCTGCACCGAAAGGTGGCCGAGGACGCGCTCGACCGTCTCGAGACGGTGCAGAAACGCTTCGAGCGAGCCCTGTTTCATGGTCCCGGCGCGCCGCTGCTGGCAGAGATCCTGACCGAGAAGGCCGATGTGGGTGAGGTAACGATCGCTGGCGAGAGCGCAGCGTTCCTGAAGGCGCTCGGCACCGATGCGCCGGTCGAGGCCCGCGCCAACGCCCTGCCCTTCGCTGACAAGAGCTTCGACCTCGTTGTCTCGCTGATGAGCCTCCACGCCGAAGACGACCTTCCGGGCGCTTTGGTCGAGATGCGGCGGGTGCTGGAACCCGATGGCCTTTTCATTGCCAGCTTCCCAGCCGAGCGGACGCTTTCGAACCTCCGCCAGGCGCTTCGTGACGCCGAAGCGGCCGTGACCGGCGGCGTCTCACCGCGGGTTGCCCCGTTCGTCGCGACGAAGGACGCAGGGGGCCTTCTCCAGCGGGCGGGGTTCGCCCTCCCCGTGGTGGACGTGCAGCCAGTGACCGTGCGCTACCGAAACCCCATGACCCTGCTGCAGGACCTCCGCGGCATGGGCGAGACGCTCGCGCTGGCCAAGGGGAGCCGGGCTCTGCGGCGTGACGTGCTGGGTCAGGCGCTGGCGACGCTCGACGGACAGGAGACGGTGTTCGAGATCGGCGTGCTGACTGGCTGGGCGCCGCATCCGAGCCAGCCCAAGCCGCTCAAGCCCGGAAGCGCGAAGGCATCGCTGGCCGACGCCGTGCGGGGCATGAAAGGCGACTAACTCAGAAGGTCGCGCACGGCGGCAGCCAGTGGCTTGTCCGCCGGGACCAGGTCATAGGAGAAAATCTCGTCGGGACGCGCCCATGCGAGGGTCTGGCCTTCCAAGGGTGTCGGGACACCTTTGTATTTCCGGCAGGCATAGAGGAGCAGCAGGAGGTCGCCCTCTCCGTTGAAGGCCAGCGGAGCGAGGCAACTCGTCTCCGTGTCGATGCCAAGCTCTTCCCGCAGCTCCCGGATCAGGGCTTCGCCGACGTTCTCGCCCTCTTCGACCTTGCCGCCCGGAAATTCCCACTGGCCAGCATGGGCCTTTCCTTCAGGCCTTTGGCTGAGAAGGACACATCCGGTTTTGTCGATCAGGGCAACGGCCGCGACGATGAGCATACGCGGCCCTTAGTGAGATTGTTCCCGGAGGGGAACAGCGATGCGAATCAGAGACGGCGCACGGTGGCGAGGGTGCCACCCGAGACTTGCGCTTCATCGGCCATGATCGCTTCGGCGGCGCGGATCCGGGCCGGCGCCTTCTCCCGTGCTGCAGCAATCGCGGATGCAATGGCTTCATCGCGCAGCGTGGCGGCGATGGCATCGTGCCGTTCAGAGAACGGGGCCAGACGCTGGGCACGTCGGCTTTCGAGTTTCAGGATCGTGTAGCCGTCGTCCGTCGCTATCGGAGCGGTATGACCACCGATCGGGAGCTCGGCCACGGCAGCGGCAAGCTCTTCAGGCAGTTCCGACAGCCTGACATCGCCCATCAGGCCCCCCTTCTCTGCAGTCGCCTCGTCCAGCGACTTCGACGCAGCTAGGCTGGAAAACGTCGAACGCGGCAGGCGGTCGGCGATCGCAAGGGCTTCTTCTTCGGTGGCCACGACAATCTTCGAAAGGCGCAGGATACTGTCCTGTTCGAGGGCAGCCTTCTCCGCTTCGTAGCGGGCGCGGATGGCATCCTCGGTCACGGCCGCGCTGACAACGCGGTCGAGGAATGCCTCGGCGAGGATCTGGCGTTCGGCGAGCGCCACTGCCGCGCGGATTTCTAGAGCCCCGTCGAGGCCCTGCTCACGCGCAAGCTGTGCCAGAGCGAGATGATCGGCGGCGTCATCCACGGTGCCCGAGGCGATAAGTTGCGGAACAGCAGCATTCTCAACGTCGTCGCCGATGAACTGCGCATGTGCCACGGCATCGGAGACACGCAGAACCTCGCGGCCGACCTTGGCCACCACCGGATCGACATCCGTGTAGGCGGTCATCAGCGTCATGGGACGCTCGACCACGCCAAGGCGAATCGCTTCGGCCGCAGCGGTGCAGACCAGCACCGCTGCGAAGACCCCGTGCAGCGCCGCGCGCGGTCCAAAGCCGGACAGCGCCGCGGCAGCAGCCTTGGCCTGAAAACCCCAGGACGCCTTCGCGCCCACACGTTTCGTAGAAGGTGTCTTGTGTTCCACGCTCACCATTCCCGTTTCCGTGATCCGTTAACTCGTCATTAACCGGCTTATGAGCCAGTGAAGAATTATCCAGTGCAAGACAAGTGCCGTCCCGACACACCCCTCGGGGATTTGACATCGCGCGGGACCCCTCCCTATCTGCAGACCTCCCCGAGGGCCCACTGCCCGCGGCCAAGCGGCCGTGCACGGTTCTTGCTCTCCCGCGGGGCATCGACGGTTCGAGAAGGCATTCAGGAATGGCAAAAAAATCGCTCGCGCAGCGTCTGTTCGGCTCCGCCAACGAAAGGCGTCTGAAGCCGCTGATGAAGCGCGCGAAGAAGATCGGGGAGCTGGCCGATGACATGGCCGCGCTCTCCGACGAAGGCATCAAGGCCAAGACCGAAGAGCTGAAGAAGCGCTATCAGGACGGCGAGACGCTGGACCAGCTTCTCGACGAGGCCTTCGCCCTCGTGCGCGAAGCGGCCGACAGGGCTCTCGGACTCCGTCCGTATGACGTGCAACTCGTCGGCGGCATGGTCCTTCATGGCGGCAACATCGCCGAGATGAAGACCGGTGAAGGCAAGACCCTGGTTGCGACACTGCCAGCCTACCTCAACGCCCTGACCGGCGAAGGCGTGCACATCGTCACCGTCAACGATTACCTCGCCAAGCGCGACGCCGAATGGATGGGCAAGGTCTTCGCCCAGCTCGGCATGACCACGGGCGTCATCTACCACGAGCTCAACGACGACGAGCGGCGCGCGATGTATGCCTGCGACATCACCTACGCGACGAACAACGAGCTCGGCTTCGACTATCTTCGCGATAACATGAAGCAATCGCGCGACCAGATGGTCCAGCGCGGCCACGCCTACGCGATCGTGGACGAGGTGGACTCGATCCTGATCGACGAAGCGCGGACCCCCCTGATCATCAGTGGTCCGACCGATGACAAGTCCGAGCTGTACATCGCCATCGACAAGCTGATCCCTCAGCTTACCGAAGAAGACTACGAGATCGACGAGAAAAAGAAGACCGTCATCCTCACCGACGAAGGCAACGAGAAGATCGAAGACCTCCTCCGCGAGGCCGGGCTGATCGAAGGCGAAAGCCTTTACGAGGCCGAGAACGTTGCCATCGTCCACCACGTCCAGAACGCCCTGCGTGCGCACAAGATGTTCACGCGCGACAAGGACTACATCGTCAAGGACAACAAGGTCGTCATCATCGACGAGTTCACCGGCCGGATGATGGAAGGCCGCCGCTGGTCCGATGGCCTGCACCAGGCTGTCGAGGCCAAGGAAGGCGTCGATATCAAGCCCGAGAACGTGACGATGGCGTCGATCACGTTCCAGAACTACTTCCGTCTGTACAAGAAGCTTTCCGGCATGACCGGGACGGCCCTGACCGAAGAAGGCGAATTCCAGGACATCTATGACCTGAACGTCTACGAGATTCCGACGAACAAGCCGATCGCACGGGAAGACCTCGACGACGAACTGTACATGTCGGCGCGCGAGAAATACCGCGCGATCGCCAAGGAAATCGCCCGCTGCCACCTGAAAGGCCAGCCGGTCCTCGTCGGCACGGTTTCCATCGAAAAGTCAGAGTATCTCTCGCAGCTTCTCTCGGACAAGAAGTTCTGGCGCGAGGTCGCAGCCGACCTCCGCAAGAAGGCCGACGACCTGAAGGACAAGCAGGTCGAAGAGAAAGCCGAGCTCACAAAGCTCGCGGACGAGATCGAGGCCATGTCGCGCAAGCCGATCCCGGTGCCGCACAGCGTCCTCAACGCCCGCTTCCACGAACAGGAGGCGGAGATCGTCGCCAAGGCCGGTGAGCCGGGCGCCGTGACCATCGCCACCAACATGGCTGGCCGTGGTACGGACATCCAGCTCGGCGGTTCGGTGGACATGGAAATCATGACCCAGCTGTCCGACGAGGATGATGCCGAGACGATCGCCGCCAAGCGTGCGGAGATCGAGGCCCGGATCGCAGACCAGAAAAAGAAGGCCCTCGAGGCTGGAGGCCTCTACGTTCTTGGCACGGAACGTCACGAAAGTCGCCGGATCGACAACCAGCTCCGGGGCCGCTCGGGCCGTCAGGGCGATCCGGGTACGACGAAATTCTACCTCTCGCTCGAAGACGACCTGATGCGGATCTTCGGCTCGGGCATGGAGAAGATGCTGAAACGCTTCGGCATCCAACCGGACGAGTCGATCGAGCACCCTTGGTTCACCAAGGCGGTCGAGAACGCCCAGAAGAAGATCGAGCAGCGCAACTTCGACATCCGCAAGAACGTCCTGAAATACGACGACGTGATGAACGACCAGCGCAAAGCGATCTTCGAGCAGCGTATCGAGTTCATGGAGAGCGACGACGTCAGCGAGATCGTCGCGGACATGCGTGACTCCGTCATCGAAGACACGGTCCTGACCTATGTCCCGGAACGTTCCTATGCGGAGCAATGGGATCTCGACGGCCTCAAGAAGGAGATCGAAGAGATCTTCGGCCTGGACCTGCCGGTTCACGACTGGGCCGCTGAAGAAGGCGTGGCGGATGACGAGATCATCAGCCGGGTTCGCGAAGCTGCCGAGAAGAAGTGGGCCGAGAAGACCGCGGAATTCGGTGATGAGAACACCCGGAAGATCGAGAAGGCGATCCTCCTGCAGACGATCGACCGCGAATGGCGCGAGCACCTGCAGCAGCTCGATCATTTGCGCTCCGTCGTTGGCCTGCGCGGCGTTGGCCAGCGGGACCCGCTGAACGAGTTCAAGAACGAAGCCTTTGCGTTGTTCCAGAACCTGCTCGACGGTCTGCGCCGCGAGGTGACGCGGAGCCTCTACCACGTCCAGATCCAGCAGCAGCGCCCTGCCGAGGCTCCGCGTCTCGATGTCGAGGAGGCCAAGCGCCTGATCGCCGAACTCCAGAAGCGCGGGCAGCTCGACCCGGAGAAGCTGAAGGAAGTTCACATCGACGCCACCACGGGCGAGAACGACGCCGGCCATGGCGGGCCCGAAGCCCCCTATCGCAGCTACGGCCAGGCCGTCGGCACCAGTTCCGTCCGTGCACAACGCGCGAGCAAGGCGGTGCGTGCGGATGATCCCTCGACCTGGGGCCGGGTCAGCCGCAACGCGCCCTGCCCCTGTGGCTCCGGCAAGAAGTTCAAGCATTGCCACGGCCATCCGAACGCGGGAACGCAAGCCGCGGAGTGATTCTCCCCACCGAAGGCGCACGACAATGAGGCGTGGACTGATCGCTATCTCAGGAGCTGTAGCCGCCCTCGCGGCCTGCGGCGAACCTGCGGACACGGCCCGGTCCCGCCCGCTCGAACCGCTGACGGAGGCGGTCGATGCCGAGCGGTTACGGCAGGACGGAAGGCTCGTGGCCTTCCTCGACGGCCTGTGGCCCGAACGGCTGGCCCGTGACCCCCTCCGCACTGCCGAATGGCCCTTCATCGACCCTTCGATTCCCCTGACGGCAGGCCAGGCGCAGCAGCGAAAGAGCATGATCGAAAGTCAGCTCACCGAGCTCAACCGCAAGTTCGACCGCGAAGGCCTCTCCCCCGAGGGGCAGCTCAATTTCGACCTCTTTTCAGAGGTCTCGCTGAGAGACATCGCGCTTTCTGAAGCCGCGCTCGCAGCGGAGGATACACCAGCCCGCAGGGAGGCACTGAGCCGCTACCATATCGGCGCGAAGGCGGATGAAACGGAAGCTTCTTTCAGCGTGCTGACTGCGGAAGAGGATGTCAGGCCGCTCCACCACATGCCGGCGGTCCGCCTGACCCTTGAGCCGCCGACCCAGCCCTTGGTCGACGGGCCAGTGGTGCCAGTGTTCCGCTCCCAGATCGACTTCCTCGAGTACCGTGCCGGTCTGGCGCTCTACGAGCAGCTCAAGACCTCAGAGCAGCGCGCCGACCTCCTCCCGTGGTACCGCACCCTCGCCCTTGCTGACCTGCAACTCCATGGCCATTCGTTCTCCGAAGAGGAGGCGCTCCTTGTCTTCCGCTCACGAACGGGACTCGGCGAGGAGGAAAGTCGGCAGGTCATCGAAACGATCCGCCACCAGCCCGACAGGCACCTCGCGGCTTTCACCGGTTTGCTGGTGATCCTCCAGGCCGAAGCGGATGCAAAAGCGCGCCTTGGCCCCCGCTATGACCCGGAAGCATTTGCGGCTGCCCTGACCTCTGAAGGGCCGCTCCCGGCACATCTTCTGTCCACGCACCTCCAGCAGTGGATCGACAAGCAGGAACAACGACTATGAGCGATTTCCGCTCCGATTTTCTCCGCACTCTCGACGAACGCGGGTTCATTCATCAGACAACGGACCCCGGCGCACTGGATGAGGCATTCCTGAACGGCACCGTGACCGCCTATATCGGCTTTGACGCCACTGCGGACAGCCTCCACGTCGGCAGCCTGACCCAGATCATGATGCTCCACCACCTGCAGCGCGCCGGCCACAAACCGATCGCGCTGATGGGCGGAGGGACGACGAAAGTTGGTGATCCGACGGGCAAGGACGAGCAGCGGAAGCTTCTCTCCGATGCCGACATCGCGGCGAATATTGCCGGTATCAAGAAAGCCTTCGACCCCTTCCTGACTTTCGGTGACGGGTCGAACGACGCACTGATGGTCAATAATGACGACTGGTTGTCGGAGCTGTCCTATATCTCGTTCCTGCGAGACTACGGCGTCCACTTCACGATCAATCGTATGCTGACGTTCGATTCGGTCAAACTCCGCCTCGACCGTGAACAGCCGATGACGTTCCTCGAATTCAACTACATGCTGATGCAGGCCTACGACTTCCTCGAACTGCAGAAGCGTCACGGTTGTATCCTGCAGATGGGCGGAAGTGATCAGTGGGGAAACATCATCAACGGTGTCGAACTCATCCGCCGCGTCTCTGCCGCTGAAGGCAGGGAGCGTCACGCCTACGGACTGACCACGCCGCTTGTCACCACGGCTTCGGGCAAGAAGATGGGCAAGACCGAAAGCGGCGCCGTCTGGCTCAATGGCGACAAGTTCAGCCCGTATGACTACTGGCAGTTCTGGCGCAATACCGACGATGCCGATGTCGGCAAAATGCTGCGCCGTTTCACGCTTCTTCCGATCGACGAGATCGAGCGCCTCGAGAAGCTGGAGGGCGGCGAGATCAACGAGGCCAAGAAGATTCTCGCAACTGAAGCCACGGCGCTGCTCCATGGCCGTGAAGCTGCGGAAAAGGCTGCGGAAACCGCTCGCCAGACCTTCGAGCAGGGCTCGGCGGCGTCCGACCTGCCGTCGGTGGAGGTCAGCGCGGCCGAGCTTGCCGAGGGACTCCCGCTCTTCCGTCCGTTTCAGGAGCTTTCGCTCATTGCCAGCAATGGCGAGGGCCGCCGGCACATCAAGGGCGGCGCCCTCAAGATCAACGATGAACCACTGATCGAGGAGCGCCCGCTGAACCCGGAGGATGTCCGCGATGGCGCGATCAAGCTCTCGATCGGAAAGAAGAAGCACGGCCTCGTGAAGGTGTCCTCATGACTGTCCGCACCACCTGGACCGGGCCGAAGGAGCTTCTCGAACAGGCTGAGTTGATCCTGACGGAGCTTATCGATCCCCCTGTCGATGCGGCCTCCCTCGTCCGGCTGGATGACGCTTCGGTCGAGGCGGCGGATGCCCCATGGGGCCTTCATGCCTATACGGAGGACCCGATTCCGGCCAACGCCCTAGGAATGCTCCCGCAAGAGCTTGGCCCTCCCGTCCGTGAAGACCTCGAAGACCGCGACTGGGTCGCCCACGCGCTCGAAGGCCTCGGCGTTGTCAAGTCCGGCTGCTTCGTCCTCTTCGGCTCCCACGATGCGGAGAAAGCCTCGAAGATGGACGGCATCAAGCTCCAGATCGAGGCGAACCGCGCCTTCGGCACTGGTCATCATCCCACCACCCATGCCTGTCTCGACATGCTGAGCGACATGGCAGGACTGCCGGTGAAGAAGATCCTCGATCTTGGAACCGGCTCGGGCGTGCTCGCCATCGCAGCGCGGAAGCTCTGGCCCGATGCCGTGATCGTCGCCACAGACATTGACGAGCCGTCCATACCCATCGCTGCCGAGAACGCCGAGATCAACGACGCTCCCGGAATCATCTGGGAGGTCGCGGAAGGCACGGCTTCGGCAGCCATCGCTGACAACGCGCCCTTTGACCTCGTGATCGCCAACATTCTCGCAGGCCCGCTTATCGAACTGGCGCCGGACATCAGGGCGGTTACCGCGGATGGGGGGCGGGTCATCCTCGCGGGACTGCTTGATGAGCAATCCGACCGGGTCGAAGCTGCGTATGCGGACCAAGGCCTCGATCTTGCGGAGAAGCGCGGCACCGATCGTTGGCCGCTTCTCCACCTCAAGGAGGGCCGAGCATGATCCCCGTCCTGACGAAAACGGAAGACATCACCGCGTTCTCGGAGCGGGCCCGCAAGGCTGAATACGTCACGGTCGATACCGAGTTCCTGCGTGAAAAGACCTATTACGCCCAACTCTGCCTGATCCAGGCCGCCACGCCGGACGAGGCCGTCATCATCGACCCCCTGGCCGAAGGTGTCTCGCTCGAAGGCTTCTTCCAGCTGTTGCGCGACGAAGAGGTGGTGAAAGTCTTCCATGCCGCCCGACAGGATCTCGAAATTTTCGTGCACCTTATGGGCGAGCTTCCCACCCCGCTCTTTGACACGCAGATCGCAGCCATGGTCTTCGGCTTTGGCGACCAGGTCGGCTACGAACCACTTGTCCGTGAGCTGACGGGGAAGCAGATCGACAAGGGCAGTCGCTTCACGGACTGGTCGCGACGTCCCCTGTCCGAGAAGCAGCTCAACTACGCCCTCGGTGACGTGACGCACCTGCGCGATGTGTTCGAAAACCTGCTGCAACGCCTGCGGGAAACTAGGCGCCATGCCTGGGTCGAGGAAGAAATGGCGGCCCTCTCCGACCCTTCGCTTTACGTGGTGAAGCCGGAAGAAGCCTGGCAGCGCCTCAAGATGCGGAACGTAAAGCCGAAAGAACTGGGGCCGATCATCGAGATCGCCCGCTGGCGTGAAGCAGAGGCGCAGCGCAAGAACGTCCCGCGCGCCCGGATCATCAAGGATGAAGTCATCTTCGAAGTCGCGCGTGCCCTGCCAAGCTCGGCCGGCGAACTCGGCAATCTCCGCTCTGTCCCCAACGGCTTCGAGCGGTCAGCAGCGGGCAAGGGTCTTCTCGATGCTGTTGCCCGGGGTCGGGAGATACCCCGCGATGCGTTGCCTCGTATCGAGAAGCGACAGCGGGAGCCCGGTCCACCGGATGTTGTCGACCTTCTCCGTGTGCTGCTGAAACGGCAGTGCGAGGCGCACAACGTTGCGCCCAAGCTCCTCGCGAGCGCCTCCGACCTCGACGCCCTGGCACTGGACGACAATGCGGATATTCCCGCCCTGCGCGGCTGGCGGCGCGAGGTGTTTGGAGACATGGCCCTAAGGCTGAAGCGCGGCGAGCTTGCGCTGGGCCTCGAAGGCAAACGGGTTTCGGTCGTAGACCGCTCGTCTAGCTGACAATGCGGCCTTCGAGCTTCATTGCGGAGGCAAGCCGGTGGAAGTCCTTCACCGCCGCCTCCGCGACGAAGTCGGCAACCCTCGGCTCTACTTTCAGCAGAAGCTCCCCGTCATCGAGCTCAAGTTCGAAGCCGCTCTCTTCATCGTAAAGCGGCGTCCGCAGACTGCTGGCCAGGCGGTGGGCATAGCCCACGCGCACGGCATATTCCTGCTGCTCGTCATCAATGACGGCCATCGGGATCACCGGGTCGTCTTTATTGATCGACCCGTTGAAGCGGGCCTTCACCATCACCGCTAGGATCGTTCGTTCGATATGGTCAATGCCCAAGAATGGCGCAGCCATGATCGTCGCAGCGGCATGGACAGCGCGACGGTCAGGGTGCGTCATGTTCCCCATACGCACCATGATGGCCGCTGCAGTCCTCAGCCTTCGCATTGCTGGGGTCTCATCGAAAATCGGGTCGACCAGTCTGCAGACGGCGTCAGCGTGCGGCGTCCGTCCGCCACTCAACCGCTCGGCAATATCCTCGGCCAAGGCGAACAGAGGCTCTTCCGCTCGCAGGCGCGCGGGCAAGCGGTCAAAGAGCAGCCCCTCCCGCACGCCGCAGGCACTGACCACCACCTTGTTGGGCCTAGAGACTTCGACCAGCTTCCGCAGCACAATGGCAGCCATGGGAAGGACCGGGACACGCTTTTTCTGCACGCCGCTGATCGACCCGATCGCCTCGGGGTCGGCTGTTTCGACAAACTGGCAAACCTCGACCGTTTGTTCCGCACTCATCGTATAATGGTCAAGGATGGGGACAGGATGCTCGCCTTGGTGCATCGCCACTCGCGCAATGGCTCGCCATGAACCGCCGACGATGTAGAGCTGAGGCGTCGGGACTTCCCGCAGCCAAGGCAGCTCGTCGAAATAGGCTTCGACCGCCTTGGCTGCTGCCTTCCGGTCGGTGCCGAAACGCGCCTGCATGCTGAGTGAACCGATCGGCAGGCTGACCATATTCGTAACGTCACCCCGCGGTCCGCCAAGGAGGCTTAGCTCAAGGCTGCCGCCACCGAGATCACCGCCGATCGCAGCGATCTTCTCGCGTTTGATTTCCGGCGCACTGCACAGGATGCCAAGGCCAGCCAGGCGCGCTTCCTTCTCACCCGAGATGAGCCGAGGCTCGAAACCGATATCCCTGATCTCGTTCAGGAACCCATGCCCGTTCGGCGCATCGCGCACGGCTGCGGTGGCGAAGACGTCGAGCGTCTCGGGCTCTTCGGTTTCAATCACCGCGCGGAAGCGGCGCAACGTCGATAGCGCGCGCTGCATCGCTTCTTCGCGCAGCTCGCCAGTCTCAGGATCACGGTCGCCAAGACCACAAAGCGCTTTCTCGTTCGTAATCGTCACCGGGACGCGCGGCGGCCCCGAAAAGATCACGAGGCGGACGGAGTTCGACCCGATATCGACGACGGCGCGGCGTGGCCAGTGGGGCATGAAAGTCTAGTCCTCCACCGACAACATGCGTGGGGGCCGCTCTTTCAACGCTGCTCCGCGCCCTGACAGGCTTGGATTGGTCATGAAATAGTCGTGCACGTTGAAAGGATCCTCACCGGGCTCCACCTCGACGCGGGTATACTGCCCATCCGGTCCCAGCGACCAGCTCTGCATGTTGTCCTTGAGATTTGCGACCATGATCTGGTCGAGGATCTGGTTATGCGTCGTCTCGTTGGTGACCGGGCACAGAACTTCAACCCGGCGGTTGAGGTTCCGGGGCATCCAGTCCGCTGACGAGATGAAGACTTTCGCCTGGTCAGACGGAAGCTCCTGCCCGGCGCCGAAGCAATAGATACGAGAATGCTCGAGATACCGGCCTACAATACTCTTGACACGGATGTTCTCCGAGAGACCCTCGACACCCGGACGGAGGCAACAGATGCCGCGAACGATGAGGTCGATCTCCACCCCGGCGCAGCTTGCCTCATACAGTTTGTCGATCAGCGGTCCATCGACAAGCGAGTTCATCTTGGCCCAGATCGCTCCGGGCCGTCCGGCCTTCACATGCGCGATTTCGTCATCAATCAGTTGCTCGAAGGTCTGCCGCATGTTCACCGGAGCGATGGAGAGTCGCTCGAAGGACTTCGGCGCGGCGTAGCCGGTGACATAGTTGAAAACACGGGCCGTATCCCGAGCGATCGCTTCGTCGCAGGTGAATAGCGAAATGTCCGTATACACTTTCGCTGTAATCTGGTGATAGTTCCCGGTGCCGACATGGACATAGCTTCTGGTCGAAGCGCCTTCGCGCCGGACAACGTAGCTCAGCTTCGCGTGGGTCTTGTAGTCGACGAATCCGTAGACGACATTGACCCCTGCCCGCTCGAGCGCCCTTGCCCACTGGATGTTGGCCTCTTCATCGAAGCGCGCCTTGAGCTCCACAAGCGCGGTCACGTTCTTTCCTGCCTCGGCTGCTTCGATCAGCGCCTTGACGATCGGCGAGTCCTTTGATGTGCGATAGAGCGTCTGCTTGATCGCGATAACCTCAGGGTCTGCTGCGGCCTGATTGAGGAACTGGACGACGACATCGAAGTCTTCATACGGATGGTGAACGACGATGTCTTTCTCCGCAATGGCGGAAAAACAGTCCATATTGTGCTCGCGAATACGTTCGGGAAAGCGGGCTTCAAACGGCGGGAAGAGGAGGTCGGGCCGGTCCGACGGGATCATCTCGGACGTCTGCGCCAGCCCGAGGAGGCCATTGACGAGGACCACATCGTTGGGATGCACATCGAGCTTGGCGCTGACGAGATCGCGAAGGGCGAACGGCATCTCCGCATCCATCGTCAGGCGGATGACATCACCTCGGCGGCGGCGTCGGAGCATGGTCTCGAACTGCTGGACGAGATCTTCGGCCTCTTCCTCGATCTCGACATCGCTGTCCCTGATGACACGAAACGCGCCGGAGGACATGATCGTCCGTTCAGGGAATACATGGTGCAGGAAGTGGGAGATCGTTCGCTCCAGGGTGATATAGCGGACCCTTGGTCGGCCATTCTCCATCTCGCTATTCGTCGGAAGGCGGATGAATCGCCTGACCTTGCTCGGTACCGGCAGGAGCGCCGTCAGTTCGCCTGCAGGGCCTTCGAGCTGGTAGCAGAGCACGAAACCGAGATTGGGGATGAACGGGAATGGATGCGCCGGATCGAGGGCGAGCGGCGTCAGGACCGGGAACATGTTGGCCAGGAATTCTGCTTCGAGCCAGCGGGCTTCGCTGTCGTTGAGATCGGTTGCCTCGACGAGTTCCACACCTTCTTCTGTCAGCATACGGCGCAAGGTGCGCCAGGTCTCCTGCTGGCGTCCCATGACGGCGGCGGCACGTTCATTGATAAGCTTGAGCTGCTTGCGGGGGCTCAAGCCTTCCTGGCTCAGCGTCGTGACGCCGGAGCGCACCTGTCCGACCAGGCCCGCGACACGGACCATGAAAAACTCGTCGAGGTTCGACGCGGAGATCGACAGGAAGCGCAGCCGCTCGAGTAGCGGATGGCGCTCATTGTTCGCCTCTTCGAGGACACGATCGTTGAAGTCGAGCCAGCTCAGCTCCCGATTGATGAACCGGCCCGGACTGTCGAGCGTCAGGGCTGGCGCTTTATCAGCGCCTTGGGCAGGGACCGGCGGCTGCGGCGGCATCGAGGTCACGAGATCTCTCCGGATCAATCCTTCGGCGCGACATGAACCCTTTCGAGCGCCCAGTTCAACAGCGCCCGGCGCGAAGGTTGACGCCCGGCCCGGTCGAGAGCGCGACAGAACGCCCGCGGCGCGCCGAAGTGCCTCGGGAGCCTGTCGGCCACCATCCTAGCCTCAGCGTCGTTAAGTTTGTGCCCGTGAAGCGATAGGTCTGCACACAAGACAGCGAAAAGCGCGTCAGCGCCTGGCCTGTCGAGGTGGAACTGAGGCGATGCATGGAGCCTTGAGAGGAGGTCCGGCGGCACGTTTTCGGCCTCACGGTACCACCGCTGTGGCGCGATGCGCGCCTCGAGCACAAGAACCTGCCTCACCGCAGCGCTGCGGTTGATCTCGGCAAAGAGATCCATCGGACCGACTTCCGCCACGTCGAGCACCTCCACCGGCAGCTCGGGCCGCGCTCCGAACAGCTCGAAGAGAAGGCGCGTTTTCCCCGCGCCCTCAGGCCCGTGAAGAACGAGCGTCGTCAGGCCACCAGGCGCACGCAGCAAGGCTTCGGCCTGCCGGGTCAGGGCGTCCCCGACCTCAGTCTGGCGAGGGCTGGGCCGATAGGGCGCCTCGCCATGCACCCGAGGCGCAAAGGGCAAGGCGGTTTGCTGGCTCAAGGCTTACTGTCCGCCGTCTCCGAAGAGATCGTCAGGGAGATCGGGAATATCGTCCTCGCTCTCGCTCTCTCCGGCTCTGATCTCGGCTTCGGGAGTATCGCCGCGCTCGCGGTCGCGGCGGAAGAAACGGCCAAGCCCGCGGCGGCGCTCTTCTTCGCGGTCGAGGTCAGTGGTCAGCGGCTCGAGGCGGGTCTTCAGCTCGGCCGCCAGCTCACGCTTGGCGATATGCCAGTTGCCGCCCGTGTCCTGCCAGACGTCGAGCCCGAACTGGCGCATGGCGAGCTCGAATTGCTCCTCGGCCCCGACCACGGTGAGCTGCATCTTGGCGTTCTCACGGTTGAAGACCCCATCCTCCCGGTCGACCACAAGGGCCGTGGAGTCGAGCGCCTCTTGGATATCCGACCACTCCCGCTGGGACGAGAACCAGGCCGTCAGCTCGAACTGGCGTTGCTGGGAGTAATCGACGAGCGTCTGGCGCTTCCAGTTGTTGGCGTGCTTGGCGACCGTGCTCTCCACCGCGCGGCGGGCGAGCAGCGGGAAATCGTCATTCGGGCCGCGGAAGAACGCTTCGGTCACCTGCGAGCCGATGGCCGAGGCTTCCCGGCTACCGATTGCGGGCGGCGTCGCCTCGATCAGCCGGACATAGAGGCGGAACTGGTCGTCCGCCTCGGTCAGCCGACCGAGGGCCACGAACAGCCGCCCGGTGTTATAGCGCTCGGCAAAAGCGCGCAGCGCCGCAGTGTTGAGGTTGAGGGCCTCGGCCGCGGTAATCGCCTGGGTATCGATCAGGTCGCCACGCGGCAAGACCATGGGAGTCAGCTCATGGGTCAGGGGCCGCTCCAGCCATGCGCGGGCCCAGGGGTTCTTGGCTTCCCAGAGATAGACACCGTTGTCCGTCTGCAGGACTGGAAGGATCATCACCTGCTGCGCCTGCTCCTCGGAGTAAGGCAGGCTGGCGCGGCGCAGGGTGTTGCGGATCGCGTCCGGCTTGAAGCGGTAGGTGATGTTCGCTCGGTAGGTCGTGCCCGACGATTTTTCGTCGAAGACATTGGTCTCTTGCTCGAAAGCCTGCACCTGTTCGTCGGACAGGGTAATCGGCTGCTTCACCGTCACCGAGAGGCCGTAATCCGCGAACTCGTCCTGCGCGCGGTCAAACGCCGGTGCATAGGCACCGGTCGAGAGCGTGGGCAGGTAGATCCAGTCCTCCTCGGCCACAAGGCGACGGAAGAGAAGATCGAGAGCCTTTTTCCGACCTTGGTCACGGGCCTGCTGCTGGGCTTCTGCCGAGGTCTTCGCCTCGGCAAAGACCGGCACTTCAGGCACGGTGAACACGTCCTGCGCCGAAGCGCTGGCGCCTGCGAACACGAGGGCGATCAAGACAAGTAGACGCGGCATTCAGGGGTCCCCGGGAACGTTCGGCGAATCTCTAGCACCGCCTGCCCCGCGACGCGACTGCTAACCGCGTCTGAAACCTTGGTCTTCGGTAAGGGCTTCACGGGAGGGCCGGAGCCGCCTATCGGGGGCCATGACCGACGCCTACAAAAAGGCCGGCGTGGATATCGACGCCGGCAACCAACTCGTAAAACGCATCGCTCCCTTCGCGAAGGTAACCCGCAGGCCGGGGGCTGACAGCGATCTCGGCGGCTTCGGCGGCCTCTTCGACCTTAAGGCGACCGGCTACAAGGACCCGATCCTCGTCTCGGGCACCGATGGTGTCGGCACCAAGCTCCTGCTGGCGATCGAAACCGGGATCTTCGACGGCATAGGCATCGACCTCGTCGCGATGTGCGTGAACGACGTCCTCGTGCAGGGCGCCGAACCCCTCTTCTTCCTTGATTACTTCGCCACCGGTAAGCTCGAGGTCGACGATGCCGCAACCATCGTGAAGGGCATCGCAGATGGCTGCCTCGAGGCCGGAGCGGCACTGATCGGCGGGGAGACCGCGGAAATGCCGGGCCTTTATGAGGACGGCCATTTCGACCTCGCAGGCTTCTGCGTCGGCGCCGCCGAGCGCGAAGGGCTCCTGCCGCGCATGGGAGAGATGCAGGCAGGCGATGTCCTCCTCGCGCTGCCCTCCTCCGGCGCCCACTCGAACGGCTATTCCCTGATCCGTAAGCTGATCAGGGAACAGGGCGTGAAGCTCGATGCCGAGACCCCGTGGGGCGGCACATGGGCCGAGGCGCTGATGGCACCGACGAGGATCTACGTGAAGGATCTGAAGCCCGCCCTCGATGCGGGACTTCTCAAGGGCCTCTCCCACATCACCGGCGGCGGCCTGGTCGAGAACATGCCGCGGGTGCTGCCCGACGGGCTGACGGCACGTTACGACGAAGACCGCCTGCCGAGACCGCCGCTGTTCGAATGGCTGCAGACCGCGGGCAACCTGTCGGACACGGAGCTTCGCACCGTCTTCAATGCAGGGATTGGCATGGTGTTGGTCGCGGCCGAGGACAAGGCCGACGCCGTCCTCTCGACTGTCCCAGGCAGCTTCGCCATCGGATCGCTCGAGGCCGCATGACCACGAAGATCGCTATTCTCATTTCGGGGCGCGGCTCGAACATGGCGACGATCATCGAGGCCCAGCGTGCGGGAAAGATCCCGGGCGAGATCGTCCTTGTGCTGTCGAACAAGGATGGTGCAGGCGGTCTCGCGCTCGCGAAGCAAGCCGGCATCCCGACGGCCGTCGTCGCCAGCAAGGGCAAGAGCCGTGCGGAATTCGAGAAAGGCGTACAAACCGCGCTCGAAGAGGCAGGAGCCGACTTTGTCTGCCTTGCGGGCTTCATGCGGGTCCTGTCCGAAGACTTCGTCGTCCGGTGGAACGGGCGCATGCTGAACATCCATCCCTCGCTCCTGCCGCTCTTCCGTGGGCTGCATGTCCATGAACAGGCCATTGAGGCGAAGGTCGCCGTCTCAGGCTGCACCGTCCACTACGTCACGCCCGAGCTCGATGGCGGTCCCATCGTTGGCCAGGCCGTGGTGCCGGTGAAGGCAGAGGACACACCGGATACGCTCGCTGCGCGGGTCCAGAAAGCGGAGCACCTCCTCTACCCGGCGGCCCTCGCCAAGTGTCTTGGCGGCGAGCCTGAATGGGACGTGCAGCCGGGCATCCTCCTGTCCCTGCGCTGATCACTCCGAAGGCGGAAGAAGAACGGCATCGACGACATGGACAACCCCGTTCGTCGCCTCGATATCCGGGATCGTGACCACCGCGGTTGCGGGAACCTGCCCGACCTGGATGACAGCTCCGGTCCCGTCATAGCGCAGAGGCGTGCCGTTGAGCGTCTCGGTCTCGGACGCCTTGCCAACGAGGTCGGATGATTGAACCCGTCCGGGGACGACGTGGTAGGCAAGGATCTCACGCAGCAGGTCCCGGTTGGCGGGGGCAGTGAGCACCTCGACCGACGCCGCTTCGGGCAGGTTCGCGAAGGCTTCATTGTTCGGCGCGAAGAGCGTCATCGGGCCTTCTTCTTCGAACGTAGCCTCGAGGTCCGCCGCCTCGATCGCCGCTCGCAGGGTCGAGAAGCGCGGCTCCTCGCGGATGACATCCAGCATCGAGCGGCCCTCTTCCACCTCCGCTGTGGTCGACGTTTCGGAGGAAGCGCCAGTGCCCTCGGACTGGGATGCCTTGTCCCCGCCTCCGCACGCAGCAATGAAAGCGGTCAACAGGGCTGCGGGTAGTGCGTGGCGGATCGACATGACAGATTCCTCTTCTGGCCACCCGGACGGAGTGCCGGATGAGATGGTTCCTTTATGGGAACTTAGGCCAAGCGTGTCACGGCGCCCACGCCCTTGATAAGCTGCAGCGGACCCCGGCTTTTCGCGCCTGCACGGTACTCCTCAGGCAGGGCAATGATGACCTCGCACCCTTCATCCGAGAGCGGCAGGACGAGCCGTGGGGCCACATCTTCGTCGTCACACGCGCAGGCTTTGAGGCTCGCCCGTATGGCGGGCATGGCATCAGGCTCGGCCACAGTGATCGCCAACCGCTCAAGACCTTTCGGCGCGGATGTCCTGTCGAGCTTCCGCACGCTCTCAAGCGTCAGGCGCAGGCTACCGCTGTTGTCGTCAGCCGTGACCGACAGGACCAGCGGCGTGCCCGGCGTCAGCAGCTCTTCAAAGCGCTCAAGCACCTCGCTGAACGCCGTGACCTCGAAATCACAGCTTTCGTCGGACAGCGCGATCCACGCGAAACGCTTGCCCGATTTCGAGCGGCGGTTGTTCACCTCACGGACGACACCGGCAAGGAGCAGGCTCCGCGTGCCGATATCCTGCTCGGCGTGCAGCGGGCCAGCGGGCGCGATGTTCATCCGCTCGAGCTCATCACGGTAGGCGGAGAGCGGGTGGCCGGAAAGGTAGAAGCCAATGGCTGCTCTCTCCTCCTCAAGGGCTTCGGCCACCGGCCACGGCGCAGCCGTGGGCAGCTTCGGCCGCGGCACGTCGCTCCGCCCGCCGCCGAACAGGCCAGCCTGGGCCGAACTTCGTTCTTCCGCACACGCAGCGGAATAGCGGCAGATGAAGTCAGCCGCAGCAAGCACCTCGGCCCGGTTGTCATGGATTGCATCGAACGCGCCGGCCCGCGCAAGCTGCTCGATTCCACGCTTGCCGACCTGGCGCCCGTCTATGCGCTCGGCGAAGTCATAAAGGTCCGTGAACGGACCACCTTCCCGCCGGACAGCTTCGATGTGGCGCATCGCCTCGAAGCCGACATTCTTCACCGCGCCGAGGGCGTAGTAGACCTCACCGTTCCGGGCGGCAAAATCGGCACCGGACCTGTTGATGCAGGGCGGATGCATCTTGACGCCCGAGCGCTTCGCTTCGCCCACGAAAATCGCGAGTTTGTCCGTGTTCGCAAGGTCAAGCGACATCGACGCGGCGAGGAACGCCGCCGGATGGTGCGCCTTCAGATAAGCCGTCTGGTAGCTGATCCAGGCATAGGCAGCGGCGTGGGACTTGTTGAAGCCGTAGCCCGCGAACTTCGCGACCAGTTCGAAGATCCGTTCAGCGGCGTTCGGATCAACGTTCTTTTCCTTTGCACCCTTGATGAAACGGACCTTCTGCTTGTCCATCTCCTCTTTCTTCTTCTTGCCCATCGCGCGGCGGAGAAGGTCAGCTTCCCCAAGCGAGTAGCCGGAGAGGATCTGCGCGATCTGCATCACCTGCTCCTGGTAGATGATGACGCCGAAAGTCTCCTTGAGCACACCCTCCAGCATCGGGTGCAGGTAGTCGGGATCTTCCTCGCCCGCCTTTCGCGCGTTGTAGGTCGGAATGTTGTCCATCGGCCCCGGACGATAGAGCGAGACGAGCGCGATGATGTCTTCGAGCGTGTCCGGCTTCATGCCCTTGAGCGCGGCGCGCATGCCCGCGCTTTCGAGCTGGAACACGCCGGTCGCCTCGCCACGGGTCAGCATGGCAAAGGTGCGTTCGTCCGTTACGGGAATTTTGTCGATATCGAGCGAGATGCCCTCCTTGGCGAGGTTCTCGATCGCCCTGCGGATCACCGTGAGGGTCTTGAGGCCGAGGAAGTCGAACTTCACGAGGCCCGCGGGTTCAACCCATTTCATGTTGAACTGGGTCGCAGGCATTGGCGAGCGCGGGTCGAGATAGAGCGGCACGATTTCGTGCAGCGGCCGGTCACCGATCACGACGCCCGCAGCGTGGGTCGAGGCGTGGCGGTAGAGCCCCTCGAGCTTGAGCGCCGTATCGATCAGTACACCGACCTGCGGATCGGCGCGGCGCTCCTCGGCGAAGCGCGGTTCTCCGTCCACGGCCTCCTGGAGGGTCACCGGGTTCGCCGGGTTGTTCGGCACCAGCTTGCAGAGCCGGTCGACCTGTCCGAACGGCATCTGCAACACACGGCCCACATCCCGCAGCACGGCGCGCGCCTGCAGCTTGCCGAAGGTGATGATCTGGGCCACGCGGTCATGGCCGTATTTCTCCTGGACGTAGCGGATCACCTCGTCCCGCCGGTCCTGACAGAAGTCGATGTCGAAGTCCGGCATCGAGATCCGCTCGGGGTTCAGGAAGCGCTCGAAAAGCAGGCCGAAGCGCAGCGGATCGAGGTCCGTGATCGTCAATGCATAGGCCACGAGGCTGCCGGCACCGGACCCGCGGCCCGGACCGACGGGAATGTCCTGCGCCTTCGCCCACTGGATGAAATCAGCCACGATCAGGAAATAGCCGGGGAAGCCCATCGTCGCGATGACGTTGAGTTCGTGGGTCAGGCGTTTTTCATACTCTTCACGCGGAGCGGCAGGCTCGATCTCGGCAAGGCGTTTCTCGAGCCCCTCCCACGCCATCGTTTCGAGCGCCTTCGTCTCTCCCTCAAGATCGCCGGCAAAGCTCGGAAGCATCGGAGCGTGCGTCCGCGGCCGGAAGGCACAGCGCTGGGCGATCTCGACAGTGTTGGCCGTCGCCTCTGGCAGATCCTCGAAGAGCGCAAGCATCTCGTCTTCGGTCTTGAACCAGAAGTCCTCCGGCACCGTGCGGCGATCGTCTTGGGAGATATAGGTACCGTCGGCGATGCAGAGCAGCGCGTCGTGCGCGGCGTGATCCTTCCGCTTGGGGAAATAGACATTGTTGGTCGCAACCAGCGGCAGGTCCTTGCCGAAGGCTTCTTCCACCAGCGCCTTTTCATGTGGGAAACGCCCGCGCGCGTCGGTCCCGGAGGTGAGTGGCGAGCGCTGCAGTTCGATATAGAACCGCTGTGGGAACGCCGAGGCCAGCATCGACGTCAGCTTCGACGCCCTGCGCCGGTCGCCTTCCTTGAGGGCGCGGTCAATCGGCCCGTCGAGCCCGCCGGAAAGGCAGATAATGCCGTCCGTGTCCTGACAGGCATCCACCAGCGTGACGCAAGCTTCGCCCGGCCGGGCAGGCTGCAGGAAGCTCTTCGAGGCGAGCTCCATTATCCGCATGTACCCGGCCTCGTTTTGCGCCAGAAGGACCAGCTTGCAGAGCGGCTTCGGCTTGGCCCGCGGATCGGCCTCCCCTTCGGGAAGAATGGCGAGTTCGATGCCCGTGATCGGCTGGATGCCTGCTTCGGCGAAGGTTTCCGCGACTTCGAGCGCGCCGAACAGGTTGTTCGTATCCGTCACCGCGAGGGCTGGCATCTGCGCCGCCTCGCACAGACTCTTCAGCTTTTTGACGGGGATCGCCCCTTCAGCGAGCGAATAGGCGGAATGGGTGTGGAGATGGATGAACGAGGCCGGCATGGCCCAGACGCTAGGCGATTCCGCCGCCCCGTGGCGCAGCTCATTCTCCACAGGCCAGAATTCAACCGATCAGGGCAACAGCAGTGGCAAGAATACTGAGAACAATGGTAAATCCGGCAAGATCTTTCACGAAGGTCATGGTTCGCCCCTTTTTTGTTCTCCTCCCGTTCGCATTTTTCCAGCAACAAGACAACGGCTTTTTTCGGAGGTCGTTGGGGTGTCACGCCACGAAACCACCGGAGAAGCACCCAGAACCCAGTGTTCTCAATGTGTTCCGCACCGCGAGAAAATCCTGGCCAGTTATCCACAAAGAAGAATCGCAACTCCTGAAATCATCGTCAGCGTGCACGGAAGCCCCTGATGAGGCGTTCACGAGGCGTTCCGACTCCTCTATAGGGAGCCGATGCCTTCTCTTTCCGAGCGCGCCCGACCGACGGCGCCGGCGCAGAACGCGCCCTATCTAGACGACCTCAACGACGCCCAGCGCGATGCCGTGCTCACGACCGAAGGACCGGTCCTGATGCTGGCCGGTGCCGGGACCGGCAAGACGAAGGCGCTGACCACGCGGATCGCGCACCTTCTCGCCAGCGGCCGCGCGAACCCGTGGGAAATTCTCGCCGTCACCTTCACCAACAAGGCCGCGCGGGAGATGCGGGATCGCGTGGCGAGCCTGGTCGGGTCCGAGCGTGCGGAGGGCCTCCGCTGGATGGGGACTTTCCACTCGGTCGCAGCCCAGATCCTCCGCCGCCATGCCGAGGTCGTCGGGCTGAAACCGAGCTTCACGATCATCGACACGGACGACCAGATCCGCCTCTGCAAACAGGTGATCGAAGCGGCGGGACTTGATGAGAAACGCTGGACGGGCCGCGGCATGGCCGCCGTGATCGACGGCTGGAAGAACGCGGGCCAGCGCCCGTCGGATCTCGCCCATCACGAGGCGGATGTCTTCGGCGATGGCAAGGCGATCGCTCTTTACAGGGAGTATCAGGACCGTCTCATCACGCTCAACGCCGCGGATTTCGGCGATCTCCTCGTCCACAACCTGACAATCTTTCGCAGCAATCCGGACATTCAGGCCGAGTATCATCGCCGCTTCCGCTACATGCTGGTGGACGAGTATCAGGACACGAACGTCGCGCAGTATCTCTGGCTGCGCCTCCTTGCCAAGACATCCGACGACACCCCGCCGAATATCTGCGTGGTCGGGGACGACGACCAGTCGATCTATGGCTGGCGCGGTGCGGAGGTGGAGAACATCCTCCGCTTCGAGAAGGATTTTCCGGGCGCGAAGGTCATCAGGCTCGAGCAGAACTACCGCTCGACCCAGCCGATCCTGAATGCCGCCGGTGCGATCATCAGCAACAACAAGGGACGCCTCGGCAAGGATCTGTGGACGGAGCAGGAAGGCGGCGAGCTCATCAAGCTGCGCGGAGTCTGGGACGGCGAGGAAGAGGCGCGCCAGGTCGCCGAGGATATCGAGAGCGAGCAGATGAAGGGCCGCTCCCTGAGCGACATGGCTGTCCTCGTCCGCGCGTCGTTCCAGATGCGCGCCTTCGAAGAGCGCTTCAACACCAACGGTATTCCCTACCAGGTGGTCGGCGGTCCGCGCTTCTACGAACGCGAGGAGACGCGAGACGCCCTCGCCTATCTCAGGCTGGTCAGGAACCCGGCGGATGACCTTTCGTTCTCGCGGGTGATCAACAAGCCGCGGCGCGGTTTCGGTGACAAGACGCTGGCCCAACTTAACGTCCTTGCACGGAAGAACGGCATCTCCATGGCTGCTGCCGGGCAACTGATGCTCGAGACGAACGAGCTGAAGGGCAAGGCCAAGGGCGCCATGGCCACATTCCTCCTCTCCCTTGAGCGCTGGGCACGCGAGGCCGAGACCATGAAACCGGCAGAGCTGGCCGAGATGGTCCTCGAAGAAGCAGGTTACACGGACTATTGGAAGAACTCCAAGAACGTCCAGGCCCCGACCAAGCTCGAGAACCTCAAGGAACTTGTCAACGCGGCGTCAGAGTTTGACACCCTTGCGGGCTACCTCGACCATGTCAGCCTCGTTGCGGAACGCAGCACGGAGTCCGAGGACGGGCAGGTCTGGCTGATGACCCTCCACGCGGCAAAGGGCCTCGAATTCCCTGTCGTCTTCCTGCCCGGCTGGGAGGAAGAGATCTTCCCCTCACGGAGGAGCATCGACGAGAACGGCCAGGTCGGCCTCGAGGAAGAGCGGCGCCTTGCCTATGTCGGCATCACCCGCGCGCGGGAGAGCTGCCGCATCAGCTTTGCATCGAACCGGCAGGTCTATGGCCGCTGGCAGAACTCCCTGCCCTCGCGCTTCATTGACGAGCTGCCTGAAGAAGAGGTCGACGTGCTTTCAGAGCCGGGCCTCTACGGCGTCTCGGCCCGCGAGATGCCCGCGCAGTCGCGTTTCGCCGATCTTGTCCTCGATGACAGCGCCTCGACCTACCAGACCCCCGGCTGGAAGCGCGCCCGGCAATATGGCCGCCAACAGACGAACGAGCCGATCGAAGGGACAGCGCGCCTGATCGCTTCGTCCGCGCCGGGAGACGAGACCTTTTGCAAGGGCGAGCGCGTGGCGCACAAGAAATTCGGCGAAGGCACCGTCCTGCGCGCCGAAGGCACCAAGCTCGAAGTCGAGTTCGACGATGTCGGCGTCAAGAAGGTCATCAGCAGCTTCCTGACCGCTGCCTGATCTCCAAAGAAAAAGCGCGCTCCGGGTGGAGCGCGCTTTCTTGGCTGGGGCACCGTCGAGGGGGAGGCCGGTGCCCCTGCGCTGGCCAATCAGTCGTCGTAGACCACGCGGCCCTTGATGCCCTGGAAGGTCTTGGGCTGGGCTTCCGGGGACCGGGTTTCCGGCGCCAGGCGCTCGACGGGCCGTCTCACTTCCCCGCCTTCCAGCCGGTCATCGAGACGGAGGTCGGCATCGCCCAGCGCCTCGCGCCGGATGTTCGGATCTCGGATCACCCGGCCGACGATCTCGCCATCATCGCTCTGGTAGCGCACTTCGGGCCCTTCGAGGTTCTGCGCCGAATTGCCCCTGTACGGATAATAGTCGCGGTCACGGCGGTCGTCATAATCATCATAATAGCGATCATCGCGGCGACGGCGGCGATCATTCCGGTCATCCCAGTCGCGATCATCGTGCCAGCCGTAATCCCTTCCACGACGGCCACGGTTCGAGACCCTGCCGATGATATCGACATCCACGACCCGGCCACGACGGATCCACAGCCGCTTGATGACGCCATCACGGGTGATGATTAGCTCACTGCGCAAGCCACGGCGGTAGTGGCGCCGGTTGTCGACCCGCCAGTTCCAGTTGTCGTAGCGGTCCCAGCGGTCCCAATTGTTCCAGTACCAGCTGTCCCAGTACCAATCATCATAGTACAGACGGTTCCAACGGTCGCCGCGCCAGTGGCGGCCGCCGTAATGCCGGTCGCGATCGCGGCGGTGGCGATCCCCGACGCGGATGCGGATGTCGGCATCGACGCCATGTCGGTCTTCGTTGTTCGAGTAGCGGCGGACGTTCTCAGGACGCCGGGCCTCCCGGCGCTGGGCTTCCCTGCGCGCCGATCCCGTCTCGGGTTCCGAAGCGCCTTCGAGCCTGATCTTCGGGGTCTTGTCGCGGCCGTCTTCCGCCGCTGCCACACCCGGCAACAGAGAAACCGCAAATCCAGCCGCCAGGAGTGCGGCAACAGGTTTGATACGCATCAAACACTCCTTTCATCCCCTCAGGAGTTCCAACGTAACAGAACCTGTCAGTCCACCGCGTGAGTTCGCCGTAACATTGGAAGAAACATGCTTAAAACCGGCGTTAGCGCTATCATTGTTGCCGTTCCGGGGGTCGCAGGCCGGGTATGGCTTTCAGGATCTTCCAATAATGGATCGGAAAGGCCCTCGTGATTGCCGTCAGGATCCGCGCGTCGGTCCCGACGAGAATCCGGCCGTCGCCCCGCTCCGCAGCGTTCAGGATGATCTCCGCGGCCCGCGGCGGGGGCATGCTCAGCGATTTTTCCGCGCGTTTGAGCGCGATCTCGTGCTGTTCCTTCGGGACCTTGTCGGAGACCCGTGCGCGCTTGGCGATATTGGTCGCCACGCCGCCGGGATGGACCACCGTCACGCCGACATTCGAGCCTTCAAGCTCGTGCCGCAGCGCCTCCGAGAAGCCGCGCACGGCAAATTTCGCGGCTGAATAGGCCGTCTGGCCTTCCGGCGCGATAATGCCGAAGACAGAGCTGACATTCACCAGCTGCGCCTTGCCCTCATACTTGCGCAACAGCGGCAGGAACGCCCGGCTCATGTTGACGACACCGTAAAAATTGATGTCCATCAGCCATTTGTATTCCTCCGGCGTGTAGTCTTCGAACAGCCCGCCCAGTGCAACCCCAGCATTGTTGAACAGCATACGGATCGCACCCTGCTCCTGCGCCACCTCCTCCGCGGCCTGGTTGATCGCGCCTTCATCAGCCACGTCGAGGACACGGGCGGCAACCTTCACGCCCTTTGCCCGCGCGGTTTCGGCAGAGCTCTCCAGCTCCTCGCCATTGATGTCGTAAAGGACGAGGTCATAGC
This sequence comes from Parvularcula lutaonensis, assembly GCF_014651915.1. Lineage (GTDB taxonomy): Bacteria > Pseudomonadota > Alphaproteobacteria > Caulobacterales > Parvularculaceae > Parvularcula > Parvularcula lutaonensis. Next base: position 516,303 of record NZ_BMXU01000001.1, on the reverse strand, counting down.
CGCGCTCTGCACAGAGCGCCGTCAGCGCCCTGCCGATCCCGCTCCCTGCACCGGTGATGACGACGGTGCCCTTGCCTTGGGTCATTCAGCGGCTTCCTTCATCAGCACGGGAACGGGTTCGGCCTTGCGGAAGGTCATGACGCCATCATCGAGCTTCGCGAACTTCATGTCGAAGTAATCCGCTATATAGGACTGATGGTTCCTCCACGGACGTTCGCCGCCCTGTTTGGGGAACATGTCGATGCCGCGGTTCACATAGCCGGATTTGAGGTCGATCGCCGGGTGTGCCTCGGGCGCCACCGCACCATAGCTCGGCTCGATGATGTCCATGCCGCGGTCTTCCATCTCCTTGATGAGGCGGCAGAGATAGCGGCAGGCAAGGTCGGTCTTCAGCGTCCATGAAGCGTTCGTGTACCCGAACAGCGCCGCGAAGTTCGGCATCCCTGAGAACATGAAGCCCTTGTAAATAAAGCTGTCCTTGAACTCGCGCTTCTCTCCGTCCACGAACATGTTCATGCCCGAAAGCGGCTTCAGCTTGAGACCCGTCGCCTTGATGACGATGTCGGCTTCGACCTCCGTCCCATCGGCGAGCAGCACGCCCTTCTCGGTGAACTTCTCGATAGCGCCCGTGTGGATGGAGGCACTGCCGTCTTTCAGGACATCGAAAAGGTCATTGTCCGGAACGAGGCAGAAGCGCTGGTCCCACGGGTTGTAACTCGGCTTGAAGTGCGGGTCGACCGGCACCTTGCCTTCGAGGGCCTCTTCCGTCGCCTTGAGGATCTGTTTTTTCATCCAGCCGGGGAAGCGCCTCGAGAGCTGATAGGTCATGGTGCCCATCAGCAGCCTCTTGATACGGAAGAATTTGTAGGTCGCAGCGGGCGGCAGCACCTTGCTGACCGTATCGAACCACGGGTCCTTGGCGGGCAGCGAGGCGATGTAGGTCGGCGAGCGCTGGATCATCGCGACGTGTCCGGCCCCCGACTGGGCCATGGCCGGAACGATTGTCACGGCCGTCGCGCCAGAGCCGATCACCGCAACCTTCTTGCCCTGGTAGTCGAGGTCCTCGGGCCAGAACTGCGGCTCGATGATCTGGCCACGGAAGTCTTCCTCCCCGCCCATCATCGGCACATGGCCCCGCTCATAGTCGTAGTAGCCAACGCCGGAAATCACGAAGCGCGACATCACCCGCTCGACCGAGCCGTCCTCGCGCTCGACCTTGGCGGTCCACAGCGCCTCGTCGGAATTGAAGGAGAGCTCGGTGACCTTCGAGCGATACTCGATCTTGTCGTCGACACCGTACTCGGCGGCCGTCTCCTCGATATATTTCTTGATCGAAGGACCATCCGTCAGCGCCTTGGGCAGGTGCCAGGGCCTGAAGGGATAGCCCAGGGTGTACATGTCGCTGTCCGAGCGGATGCCGGGATAGCGGAAGAGGTCCCAGGTCCCGCCCATCGAATCACGCGCTTCGAAGATCCTGAGCGACAGGTGCGGCAGGTGAATGCGCAGGCGACTGGCCGCGCCGATCCCTGACAGGCCGGCACCGATGATGACGACATCCTCGATCCGTTGCTGCTCCATGTTCCTCCCTGCAGCGCCCTTTCCCGCTTGTTCCCGAGGCCAGGCGCGATTATCCAGCAAATTAAGCAAGAGATGAGCAGAATTCATGTTCAAGACAAAGGCGCTTCTAGGCATAACTGTTATCGCCCTCCTTGGGTGCGGCGGCAGCGAGCGGACGGACGCGGACACCACGGCCGCGCCTCAGGCCCAGGCCGCTTCCGAAGACCCGATGGAGGCGCTTGGCCCGGTTTCCGAAGAGGTCCTGAAGCGCCATGTTCTCACCCTGGCCGATGACAGCTTCGAGGGTCGCGCACCGGGCACGCCCGGCGGCAAGAAGACCCGTGAGTACCTCGTCTCGGAGATGGAGCGCCTCGGTCTCGAGCCGATCGGCGACAGCTTCGAGCACCCGGTGACGCTGGTCAGCAGGACCCTCGACCCAAGCCGGTCATCGGCACGGTTCAACTACTCCGACACGCTCAGCGATCCGCTCGAATACGGACCGGAAGCTGTCTACTGGACCAAGCGCGATGACCCCGAGCTTTCGATCGAGGACTCCGAAGTCATCTTCGTCGGCCACGGCGTCGTGGCGCCGGAGTATGGCTGGGACGATTATGCAGGGCTCGATGCCACCGGAAAGACGGTGGTCATGCTCATCAACGATCCGGGCTTCCGCCAGCAGGGCGAGGATTTCGGCGGCAACGCCATGACCTATTACGGTCGCTGGACCTACAAGTTCGAAGAAGCCGCGCGCCAGGGCGCAGCGGCGGCCATCATCATTCACCAGGCCGCTCCCGCAGCCTATGGCTGGGGCGTCGTGGAAGGCTCATGGTCGGGCCCGCAGCTCAACCTGCCGCGCAACCCGAACGACACGGCTCCCGTCATGCTCGAGGGCTGGATCACCGAGGAACAGGCCGAGCAGCTGTTCGAGCAGGCAGGCATGGATCTCGAGGGCATGGAAGAGCAGGCCACCATGGCCGGCTTCACGCCCGTGCCGATTGGAGAGATCACCTTCTCCGCCAACCTGACCCAGAGCCTCGAAGAGACCGAAAGCGCCAATGTCGCGGGTGTCCTGCCCGGCACCGACAGGCCTGACGAATACGTGATCTATACCGCGCACTGGGACCATCTGGGCGTTGACGAGGCGATGCAGGCAAATGGCAAAGACGGAATCTATAACGGCGCCGTTGACAACGCGACGGGCACGGGCGGCATCCTCGCCATCGCCGAGACCTATGCCGATGCAGGCTACCGCCCTTCGCGCTCCCAGATCTTCCTCGCCGTGACGGCGGAAGAATCGGGCCTCCTTGGCTCCAAAGCCTTCGCGGAGAACCCGCCGGTTCCGCTCTCTTCGATCGTCGGCGGCATCAATATCGACGCCATCCTGCCCACGGGTCCCGCCAACGACCTCACCGTCGTCGGCTATGGCTCCTCGGAGCTCGAGGACATCCTGGCTGAGGTAGCAGGCCGGAAAGGCAAGGTCCTCCGCCCCGACCCGACGCCCGAGCGCGGTTACTTCTACCGCTCTGACCACGTCGAGTTCGCGAAACGCGGTGTCCCGATGCTCTATGTCGACAACGGCGTAGACCTGATCGAAGGCGGCGAAGAGGCCGGCAATGCGGCTGGCGACGCCTACACCTCCGGCCCGTACCACAACGTCACCGACGAGGTGGACCACCCCTCGACCTGGCGCTGGGACGGCATGACGGAGCTCCTGACGATCCTCCGCGACACCGGCCTCGAGATCGCCAACACCGAAGGCTATCCAAACTGGTACGAAGGCAACGAGTTCCGCGCCATCCGCGACGAGCAGATGGCAGCGTCAGGCAAATAGGCGAGGATTGCTGCGGCGCAAAGGCGCCCTAGACTTTCCGGGCTAGCCCTGAGACACGGCGGGGAGCAATTTCCCCGCCGTGAGCCGCCGCGGCGGCCCATAGACCCAGTCAAGGAGTGCGTATGAGCGAGCGTTCGGACGTCGACCCCTCCCGCCAGCCGGATACCACGGTGTCCGTGGCCGAGACCTTCGGCATCAAGTCGAACATGCAGGTCCCTGCCTTCTCCGAAGGCGGAGAGCACGTGCCCGAGCGCGATCCCTCTTACCGCTTCGATCCGCAGACGACCCTCGCGATCCTCGCGGGCTTCGCCCACAACCGCCGCGTGATGGTCCAGGGCTATCACGGCACGGGCAAGTCGACCCACATCGAGCAGGTCGCCTCGCGCCTCAACTGGCCCTGTGTACGGATCAACCTCGACAGCCACGTCAGCCGCATCGACATGATCGGCAAGGACGCGATCACGATCCAGGACGGCAAGCAGATCACCTCGTTCAAGGAAGGCATCCTCCCGTGGGCGTTCCAACGCCCCGTCGCCCTCGTCTTCGACGAATACGATGCTGGCCGCCCGGATGTGATGTTCGTGATCCAGCGCGTGCTCGAGGCCGAGGGCAAGCTGACGCTCCTCGACCAGAACAAGGTCCTGAAGCCGCATCCGAGCTTCCGCCTCTTCGCAACGACCAACACGATCGGCCTTGGGGATACCACGGGACTTTATCACGGCACGCAGCAGATCAACCAGGGTCAGATGGACCGCTGGTCGATCGTCACGACATTGAACTATCTTCCGCACGAGGAAGAAATGGAAATTGTCGCGAGCAAGCTGAAAAGCTACCAGACCGAAGAAGGCCGCAAGACCCTCGACGCCATGGTCCGGGTTGCCGACATGACCCGCAACGCCCTCATGGCTGGTGACATCTCCACCGTGATGAGCCCACGGACTGTGATTACCTGGGCCCAGAACGCCGAGATCTTCGGCGACATCGGCTACGCGTTCCGGGTGACGTTCCTGAACAAATGCGACGAGCTGGAGCGTCCTCTGGTCGCTGAATTCTACCAACGCGCCTTCGGCGAAGACCTCCCCGAAGCGAGCCACCTTATCGACATCGCTTAGGCGGATGACGCGCGCAGCGGCACCTCTCCCGTGGGGGAGAGGTGATGCGGCCTAGCCATGGGCCCCGAAATGGTGGGCAATCGCGAGGCTGATCCTGCGGCATTGCTCGAAGCTGCGCTCCAGCGGCGCGATGGTTTCGCGCTCGATGACATCGTAGCCAGTTTCCGCATCCGTCTCGTCGGCAGGCTCGTCAACGAGCTTCTGGATCATGTCCTCCTTGCGCTGCGGAAAGCCCTCACGCAGCTGTTCTACCGCACGCGGAACATCGAGGGCGAGGATCTCGTCCATCACCTCCGGCCGGGAAAAACCGCCTGCCCGCACGAAGCTCGGAAGTCGCGCGCCCAGCAGGAACATGTGCTGCATCAGGGCCAGCCGTAGCGCGTGCAACAGGTCGAGATTGGCAGGCGCCGGACCGAGCTTGTCGAAGCCCATGCTCTTCAGTCCGCGCTTCAGCTTGATCGCGCCGGGCCGCAGCCGGGCCGCAAGCTCCAGCGCAGCAAAATAGCGCTTGTCGCCGACGAGATGCGTCGCAAGATCGGCGCAGGCTTTCTCGAGCTCCGGTTCCCTGCCCGAGATCGGCCGCGTCGCCCAGAAGCTGCCGTCATAGAGTTTCATATAGGCGATCAGCGTCTTCATGTCGGACAGCTCTGCCGCCCGCTCGACAAGGCGCATCAGCCTCTGGAAGCGGTCCGAGTTTCTCGCGAGCTCCGTATACGCCTCGGGCTCGGTCCCGATCGCCTCGCCCACGCCCGCGTGAATGTTCGCGACATAGCCGATCTGCTGCAGGCTGCCATTGTGCGAGATGGCACGGATGCGGCGGAGGCTCAGCTCCTCCTCGCCCGGACGTTCGAACTGTCGCTTGGTCTTCCGCGACCCAGCGGGCGGAAGGAGCGCCAGCCCCGGCCCCATCGCGACCTGCGTCATCGATTCCTGATGGAAAAGGTCGATCTGCTGCTGGCGGATCGAGTTGTAGAAATCGAGGCTCGCTTCGGTGTTCTTGTAGAAAGGATCAGTTGACGGATCACCGATACAGCTTTCCGCCTTGATGAGGCCCGCAACAATGGCCTCGGCAGCCTCAGGCGAGGCAAACCAGCTGTAGCCGTCACCGCCCTGGAAGCTGATCTCATGGCAAAGCCGGATCCCCGCCTTGCCGAAGGTGTCCCGTGCGAAGGGCGACAGCACGTATCGGCTGCGATCGAGGATCGAGGCCGGATGGCCGCCCCGGCCCATGCTTTCGCCATGGGTGTTGAAGATCACCGCGTCGAGATGATCGAGCCCCTGCGACCGCATCTCGCGGGCAAGCTGCACCTGGAGCCGCTCGATCGCCAGCGTCGCCGGGACCTGTCCCATGAACCGTCCGGCATCGGAGAATCCGGCTTCGATGGCGATCCGGCCACGCAGCTCCGCCTGTTCGCGGAATGCCGGCTGCGCCAGCAGCACGTTCAGGATCCTGCGCGAGCGGTCAAAGCTCTTGGCGGTTTCAAAAAGCGGGCATATATCGAGATGGTTCTCAGTCCCATAGCGCCGCGCCATGTAGATCGCCGTCAGCACCGTCACCGGGTTTTCGCATTCCGCGATCAGCAGGCGGATCGGCGTGTCTGCATCGATGTGCTTGATAATCTGCGCCGCGGTGATGGCGATCCTGCGCGCCGAAGAGGTCTCCTGCGCGAGGCTGGCGAAGTTCACGCGCACCGGCTTCACATTGGCGGCAGCCTCATTCACCGCGTGCAACACCGTATGGCCAAAAAGGTCCGCATCCCGAGCAATCGGGATCAGGGAGCGCGTCGCGTTCCTGATCTGCGAGGCGTTGAGCCGGAAATGGATCTCGCCGACGCCAAGACCCCTCGCCTTCATCAGCGAAGCGACGCCGAGGATCCGTATCGCGTCATCAGCTTCTACCGTCCTGGCGATGTCCCGAAGCTCTTCGATCACCGGCGCCAGCGAAACCAGCCTGTCCGGTCCGTCCGCAGTCAGCCGGTTGGCCGCTTCGGCGACGGCCTCGGGTGATCCGACAATATCGTCGCTGGCGAAGCCGTCAGCCTCGAGCCGGGCACGGTCATGGGCTCGGTTCAGGCGCGCGGCGATGTCACCGCAGCCAGGCAAGTCTTCAAGACGGCGGACATAGTCAGCCAGCGCCTCGGTCTTCTCGAGCAAGCGGTGACGGAAGATCCGTGTCCAACCGATATCCTGCCTGCCATCAAGGTCATAGCCGACCCAGGTCGCGAGACTCACCGGAATGGGAAGCAGCGAACGGAACCCGTCACCGAAGCGCTCCCGAGCGATCTTCAGAATTTCTTCGGAAGCCCTGCTCGTCGCGTCGGCGGCTGAGGCCAGCGCGCGGAGAGCCTCACGGTGTTCGTCCTCGAGGGTGATCCGCTTCCGAATTTTCGTGGCCTCGACCAAGGGCGCAAGGCCGCGGAGCGCTGCGCCGCCTTTCTCGGTCATCGCGAAGGTGGGGTGGCCGGTGAAGACAATGGTCTCCAGCGGCTTTTCAGTCCTCTCGCGCAGGGTCTCCAGATCGTCGGCGCCTTCGGCAAGCAGCTTGATTGCGTCGACCAGCTTCCCTCCTGCGGCGAGATAGGCCCTGCCTTTCTCGGCGCGGGCGGCGGCAGCTTCCTCGGCCAGCGCTTCGATCATCCTCTCGGTATCGTCGAGGCTCAGCTCGCCCGCCTCGATGGCGCGGGAAAGGTCGTGGCCTAGCCGACGAACCGGGTTGGCCAACGGGTCGTCTTCCAGCCGTCCGCGAAGCTCTTGCAGCCGCTTCTTCAGCTCGGACAGCTTGGCATGGGCGCGGTCAGTCATGGGCCTCTCCGATAGAATCGTCTCCGCCTTTCAGCAGGTGCAGCATGAAGAAGCAAAGAGCGAAGACTGCTAACGATAGCGTGAGGTCAACGGCCGCGCCGTTGGAGGCGTGGGACACAAGAACCGCCTCCAACAACCAAGCGATAGGACAGAAGGAAAACGTGTCCCCTGCAGGACTCGAACCTGCTACCTACAGATTAGGAATCTGTCGCTCTATCCTGATGAGCTAAGGGGACGCGGCTCCCGCATAGCGCAGGAGGAGCGCGGCGTCACCCTATTACCTGACCGACAGGAGGGCTATCGGTTATCCGCGTTGCCATCCCTTTCGGCATAACGGACGGCAGCCCCCGTATGCAGACGGTCGATCCGGGGGTGGTTGATGTCGACGACCAGTTGGTCCATCAGGTCCGCCGTACACTCACGATCGACCCAGTGAAGACGGCCCGTGGTCTTGCGGCAGACCCGGTCCACCGCCCGCTCGAAATTCTTGTAGACCTGCTCGGCACCTTTGTTGTGTTCGAGCATCCAGGTGTCCACCGTCACGGCGACGTCCTGGGCCGAGGCGCTGGCGACCATGAAGGCGGCGGAAGCAATGGCGGGAAGGATTGGTTTTTGCACGGTTGATTTCCCTGTATCGGGACCTCCGGGCAGAGGTCGAGCTTGAGCCAAGCGATAGGGAATTCGTCCGTCATTGCCGGGCGAACCCCGCATCGCGCGAGAAACTCACCCCAAACAATGGTGCCGGTCTGAGACCGGTCGTTTTATCGTTTATCAGCATATGGCGAGAGGCCTCGCCTGCGCAAGGGGCAGGACAGCAATGTGTCCTCCCTGTCATTTCAGTGTTCAACGACCGAAATGGTCCCACCCGGAGCGCTTCAGCTCCATCGGCTCCCCGTTGGCACCAAGCACGATTACCCCTTCGCCTTCCACCGCCCTGCCAATCGCCGTGAAGCTGCCGCGCAGCGCCTTCGCAGCATCGGCAGGCGCGAGGATCAGGCTCTGGTAGTCGTCGCCAGCTGTGAGGAGCTCGGCCAGCCTGCCCTGTGCCCTTGCTTTCCGTCCGGCATCGGACAAAGGCACCTGGCTTGCGTCGATGATGATCTGCACACCGCTCTCTTCAGCGAGGTGTCCGGCATCCGCCACCAGCCCGTCCGAGACATCAAGCGACGCCGTGGCATGGTCGGCGATCAGGCGCTCGACGCCAAACGGCACTCGCGGCACGCGGTAAGGCATCGCCGCGGCATCGTCGGCTGGCGGAGACAGCTTCGCCGCTTCAAGCCCCAGCAAACCGTCGCCAATGGTCCCCGACACATAGACAAGGTCACCTGCCTGTCCGCCACTGCGCAGGATCCTGCGGTCCGAGACAGGCATTCCGAACATCGTGACACTGACAAGCAGCCGATCCCCTGCCGTGGTGTCACCACCCAAGAGCTTCAGGCCCGTCTCCCGCTGCTCGAGCTCGAGCCCGGCGCAGAAATCGGCAAAAGCGCTCTCGGTACGGCTCTTTGGCCAGACAAGCCCCAGCAGGTAGGCTTCAGGCGTCGCGCCCTTGGCGATCACGTCGGACTGGTTCACCCGCAGCGCCTTGCGCGCAACGAGATCGACCGGGTCGGAGGAAAGGAAATGGACACCCTCGACAAGGACGTCCTTCGTCAGCACACGGTCATAGGAATAGGCGGCGTCGTCCTTGAGGCCCTCCGCCCCCTCCCCCGCCAGTGGCGCGAGAAAGCGGGCGATGCGCTCGAACTCGCCCACGGGCCCTACGCGAACTCTTCCGCGCGCGCCTCGCGGCCACAGGCTTCGAGCAGGCCGTTGATGAATTTCGGCTCCTGCTCGCCCTCGCCGAAGAAGTCGTTGGCGATCTCGACATACTCGTCGATCACCACCTTGGCCGGTACATCGGGTCTACGGATCATCTCGAAGGCGCCGCAGCGCAGGATGGCACGCGCAGTGCTGTCGATCCGCTTCAGGCTCCAGCCTTCGCGCAGGTTCCGGTCGATCAGGCGGTCAATCGGGCGCTGCGCCTCGACCACACCGCGGGTCAGGTCGACGAAAAACTCGTCGTCAGCCTCGCGGATTGCCACGCCGTCGAGCTCACTTCCGAGGCGGTGGTTCAGGAACTCGCGCACGGTCGCGTCCACGCCCTGCCCCGAATGCTCCATCTGATAAAGCGCCTGCACGGCACCGAGCCGCGCCAGCGTCCGCGCCTCACGGCGGGATTTGGCGTAGTCTTTGGTTTTCTCGTTCACTTGTTCATCTCACGGAGGAAGCCTTCGAAGTCCTTGGCCTCGCGGAAGTTCTTGTAGACACTCGCGTAGCGGACGAAGGCGACGTCATCGATATCCTTGAGCGCGGCCATGACGTGGGAGCCGATGGTGCTCGAGGAGATTTCGGTCTCGCCGGATTGCTCCAGCGTACGGACGATCTGGCTGACTGTCCGATCAATCGTATCCTGGTCGATATCGCGCTTGCGAGTCGCGATCTGGATCGAACGCTGCAGCTTCTCGCGGTCGAAGGGCACCTTGCGCCCCGACGACTTCAGCACGACAAGCTCCCGCAGCTGCACCCGTTCGAAGGTCGTGAACCGCGCCTCGCAGGTGTTGCACAGCCGTCGGCGACGGATCGCGGCGCCGTCATCGGCAGGCCGGGAGTCCTTCACCTGGGTGTCTTCACCATTGCAGAAAGGGCAGCGCATCGCGCGGGAGATAGACTTTTCCAGAGGCGTTGGGAAGCCGCCTCCGGCCTAGCGTTCTGTCATTCAGGTCTCAGCTCGACGTGTGATCGTGGACGATGACCCACGACCCATCGATCTTGCGGAAAATCAGCGTGAACAGCCCGGTCGCATCGCCCTCTTCCGGTCGTTCAAGGTGGAACCGCCCGAACACCACGGCAGCGTCATCGCTCAGGACATCGACATCGAGGTCCTTGAAGCTGAGCGTCCCCATCTTCTCCGGCGTGCCGTAATTGCGCAGGTATCGCCCCAGTGTCTCGTCATAGCCGCGTTGGACGGAATTGCCTGAGGCGAACCGCAAGGCGTCGGTCTTCAGATACCCGTCCATGAAAGCCGGAATGTCGCCCCGGTTCCAGGCTTCGGCCTGGGCCGAAAGGACCGAGCGGATGGCTTCCTCGGGCTCCTCCGCATGTGCGAAGGAGAGAAGGACGATGGCGGCGGTCAGGATCAAGCGCATCGCAGGACCCTAGCCGCAGCTCTTCGCAGGAGAAAGGCTCAGCCCCCGTAGATCGGGAAGCGCGCCGTCAAAGCCTCGACCTCGACACGCACGGCGTTCTCGAGCTCGGTGGTATCACCGCCCTCGGCCAGCCCATCGAGCACCCTTGCGATCAGGCGTCCGGTCTCTTGGAATTCCGCAACGCCGAACCCGCGTGACGTGCCCGCGGGGGTCCCAAGGCGGATACCCGACGTCACCGTGGGTTTCTCGGGGTCATTCGGCACGCCGTTCTTGTTGCAGGTCATGCCTGCGCGTTCGAGCGCTTCTTCGGCCTCGTTGCCCTTCACACCCTTCGGTCGCAGGTCGACCAGGATCACGTGGCTGTCCGTGCCCCCCGAGACGACCGCGTAGCCCGCCTCCACGAGGACAGCCGAGAGCGCCTTGGCGTTCTCGATCACCTGCTTCGTGTAGATCTTGTATTCAGGCGTCAGGGCCTCACCGAAGGCCGCCGCCTTGCCTGCGATCACGTGCATCAGCGGACCACCCTGCAGGCCAGGGAAGAGCGCCGAGCGGAACTTCTTGGCCAGGTCCTTGTGGTTGGTGAGGATGATGCCGCCACGGGGACCGCGGAGCGTCTTGTGCGTCGTGGAGGTCACGGCATGGGCATGCGGGACCGGGGACGGATAGTGACCGCCTGCGACGAGGCCAGAGAAGTGCGCCATATCGACAAGGAAATACGCACCCACTTCATCAGCGATCTGACGGAAGGCCGCGAAATCGATAATCCGGCTGTAGGCGGAGCCACCTGCGATGATGAGCTGCGGCTTTTCTTCGAGCGCCTTTTTGCGGACCTCATCCATGTCGATGCGGTGGTCATCCTCGCGGACACCGTAATGGACGGCTTCGAACCATTTGCCTGACTGGTTGACCTTGGCGCCGTGGGTCAGGTGCCCACCGGCCGCGAGGTCGAGGCCCATGATCTTGTCGCCGGGTTTCAGCAGCGCCATGAAGACGGCCTGGTTGGCCTGGCTGCCGGAGTGCGGCTGCACGATCGCCTCTTCGCAGCCGAAGAGGCGCTTGGCCCGGTCGATGGCGAGCTGTTCGACCTGATCGACGAACTCACAGCCGCCGTAATAGCGGCGGCCCGGATAACCTTCCGCATACTTGTTGGTCAGGACCGAGCCCTGTGCATCGAGCACGGCCTGGCTGACAATGTTCTCTGAAGCGATCAGCTCGATCTGCCTTTGTTGCCGGTCCAGTTCCCGGTCGATCATCGCCTGGAGCTCGGGATCGGTTTCCGCGAGGCCGCGTTCAAAGGAGAATGGCTGGGCTGCAAGGGGTTCTGCAGTGGTCATCGGGACTTGAGCACCTTTCGTCGTCATGCGGTCCCTACGCCCGTCCGCCTTCATCTGGAAGGGGTCGCAACGTCTCAATTTTTGGCACCTGCGAACACTTCGCTGTCACCCAATTGAGTTTCAACAGTGCAGTACCTTTACGCGATTTTGTTCTTGGCAGGGCAGTCAAAGCTCTCTAAGCGCCCTAGATCAAAATGAGGCGTAATGAACAGGAATTCGTTCTACCTGTACGCAAAGCGCCCAAACAAATGACCCCTCAAGGACTTAAAATGACAGACAATACCACTCAGCAGGATGTCATCGACACCTCCGAAACTCTTGCGCTGACCACCGACATCGTCGCCGCTTTCGTCAGCAACAATTCGGTCCCTGCTGATCAACTCCAAGAGCTGCTGCAAAACACCTTTCAGACGCTGAGCAACCTCGGCGGCACCGCCAAGGAAGAAGAGGTCCAGCAGAAGCCGGCCGTTCCGGTGAAGAAGTCGATCACCGACGATTACCTGATCTGCCTCGAGGACGGTAAGAAGCTGAAAATGCTGAAACGCTACTTGCGCACGCAGTACAATCTCAGCCCCGAAGAATATCGCCGCAAATGGAACCTGCCGGCTGACTACCCGATGGTCGCTCCGAACTACGCCAAGCGCCGGTCGGAATTCGCCAAGCAAATCGGCCTCGGCACCCAAGGTGGCCGCAAGGCCGCGACCAAGCGCGGTGGCCGCAAGAAAGCCTCGGCCGCGTAAGGCAGTGCCCTGATCAGGCCAGCCGCCTCAGCTGCTGGCCGCTTTTAATTGAAAACAATCAAGCTGGTTCAACCAGCGCTTGTTTCAGGGGCCACTGGGCCCCTTTTTCTTTGCGTCCAGCGCACGCCCCAAATGGAGAGCTCGTAGAGAACCAGAATAGTCCCGCCGAGGGCGATCTGGCTCATCGGGTCCGGCGGCGTCAGGAAGGCGGCGACGAGGAAGATGATGACAATTGCATAGCGGCGGTTGCGCGACAGGAACTCCGCCGAGATCAGCCCCGCCTGCCCCAGCAGCATCAGCACCACCGGAAGCTGGAAGGCGAATCCGAACCCGACCATCAGCGCGATAGCGAGGCTCAGATACTCACCCACCTTCACGAAGAGATTGTAGTTCGCAGGCGCGCCCGCCTCGGTCCCCGCTTCGATACCGAGCGCGAAATCGAGCACCATGGGCAGGACCATGACGTGCACCAGCGCGATCCCCATCGCGAACAGCACGGGCATGGCGAAAAGGAACGGCAGCACCGCCCGCTTCTCCGACTTGTAAAGACCGGGCGCCACGAAGGCATAGATCTGCCAGGCCGTGATCGGGAAGGATGCCATGAGCGCCGCGAAGAAGCTCAGCTTGATCCGGCTGAAGAACAGCTCGAGCGGGGCGTAATTCAGGACCGCCGTCTCCTGTCCTGCCGCGGTCACAGCATTGACGAAGGGCAGCGTCAGCCAATTGTAGAGCGGCGCACTGACGAGGAAGCAGAGAACGAAGGCTGCTGCCAAAGCACCGACGATAATCATCAGCCGCGCGCGCAGTTCGATCAGGTGCTCCATCAGCGGCGCGCGGCTCTGCTCGATCTCGTCGGCACCGTCTCGCGCGTCGATAATGTCCGGTTGCGGAACGTTATCAGCCATGCGTGCCCTCGGACGTCTTCGCACCGGGTTCCGGCTCCGGGGCGCCATCGCTTCCGGCCTGCTCTTCCCCCTCATGCGGAGGATGCTCGTCATGGGGGTGCGGTCGCGAGGAGGCCACGCTGACAGCGCTGTTCACATCGCTTTCGAGGTCGCGGAAGGCTTTCTGGACGTCATCAGCACCCGCTGTTTTCTTCAGTTCCTCGATTTCCCTGCGCATCTCTTCCATCTCGGCTTCGCGCGCCATCTGGCTGATCCCTGCACGGAATTCATCGGCCAGGCGGCGGATCTTGCCCACCATCTTGCCGACGGAGTGGAGAAATTTGGGGAGGTCCTTCGGCCCGATTACCAGGAGGGCCAGCATGGCCAGCACCAGGATCTCCGGCAGGCCGAGCTGCGGAACGAGGCTCATTATTCAGCCTTCGTGCGCTCTTTCTCGTCGGTCGTCACCGGCTCGACGGGCTTCGATTCGAGCGACGAGGTCGCACCCGCAGGCTTCTCGTCATCGCTGTCGTCAGCGAGGCCCGAGCGGAAGGATTTGATGCCCTTCGCAAGGTCGCCCATCATCGAGGAAATGCGGCCTCGTCCCCCGAACAGGAGAAGCACCAGCACCAGAATTATCGCGATTTGCCACGGCCCGATCGCCATAGAGCCTCCTTAAGCACTCATCAGAGTGGACAAGGCCTCCTGCGCCGAAGGCCTACCGACATCAACCGTCGTAGCTGTCTTCGTCCTCGTCTTCGCCATCCACGGCATCCGTGGGGCGCGGGACGTCGAAGCCCGGCGGCAGGGTGCCCTCTAGCAGACCTTGGGCTTTCAAATCCTGAAGACCTGGCAAGTCTCCGATGGATTCGAGGTCGAAGTGCTCAAGGAAGGCCGGTGTCGTGCCGTAGAGCAACGGGCGGCCGGGCGCATCGCGGCGGCCCCGCATCTTGACCCAGCCAAGCTGCATGAGCTGGTCGAGGGATCCCTTGGACACGGACACACCGCGGACATCTTCGATATCCGCGCGGCTGCAGGGCTGGTGATAAGCAATGATCGCAAGGGTCTCGAGAGCCGGACGCGACAGCTTCCTTGTCGTCTCCTGAGTCGTAACCAAGACCTCGGCGCAGTCTTCGGCCGTCACGAATTGCCATCGGTTCGCCACCTTGCGCAGGTTGATGCCGCGGTCCTTGTAAAGCTCTTGGAGTTCCTCGAGCAGAGGCTTCACGGCGCCGCCAGGCACCCTGTCCGCAATGAGGTTTTCACTCAGCGGTTCAGGGGATGCGAAGAGCAGCGCCTCGATCCGGCGCAAGCGCTGGGCGTCGGCAATGGCCTCGTCCTGCAGGTCGAGCGGCGCCTCGGCCTCGTCGGCGGCTTCAATCGGCTGGAGTGCGTTCATTTTGCGGCCCTCACGAAGATCGGGTCGAAAGCTTGGTCCTGTCGCAGCGCGGCATGGCCGTCCCGGCCGGCCTCGAGCGCAGCGGTGAACGTCGAGGCGACAACCGAGCCACGCGGCGCGTCGAAGTCCCGCCGGCTCGATATCCCGGTCAGCTCGAACCAGTCATCGTTCTCGGTGAGCGCCGTCTTCAGCTCGTCCCGCGCCTCTTCGATACGGAACAGCGGGATCGGGTCGGCCCGCTTCTCGGGCGGCGCGGCGCGCAAGCGCTGGTTGGAGTAGGCCTGCAGCAGGTCGAAAAGCTCCGCCGCCGTGTGGGTCGTCCGGCGAATTTCCGTCCCGCGCACGCCTCGGGGGAAGATGTCCCGGCCAAGGAGCCGCCGCCCGGTCAGGGCCCGCGCGGCCTTCCGCATCGCGTCCAGCCTTTGCAGGCGGTGGGCGAGCAGCGCGGCGATTTCCTCGCCGGAGAGCTCTTCATCCCCCTCCTGCTTGGGAAGAAGCAGGCGCGTCTTGAGGTAGGTCAGCCAGCTCGCCATGACGAGATAGTCGGCGGCGAGTTGCAGGTTCCGTGACCGCGCCTCCTCGACGAACTCGATATATTGCTGGGCCAGTGCGAGAACCGAAATCTCGCGCAGATCCACTTTCTGGCGGTGGGCGAGATCCAGGAGCGCATCGAGCGGGCCTTCATAGCCTTCGAGGCGAAGGATCAGGGTTTCGGTCGGATCGCTCCGGCCGGCGTCTTCCTCGAAATCGGGAACCTGATCGTCGAACACGCTTTCTCTTTCAAATCAGCGGGAAGGATCAGCTAAGCCGAGTCGCCTCCCGCTGTCTCATTAAACTCCGCGAACCAGGCAGTCCTGACCACGGTTCTTGAGCTGCGCGCAGTAATTCTGTGCCGCGGCCTTGGAATCGAACGGGCCGATGCGGAGGCGGTGGTAAGTCCGCCCATTGACCTCGGCCACCTGCACGTCGGGCCTCTTGTCGGCGAGCAGCGTGCCCATGCGTCTCGAGAGGCTGTCGAAATGGTCGTAGGCGGCCTGCGTGGAGGGGAACGCACCGACCTGCACGACGTGGGTGCCTGCGAGGGCGGACACCGTGGTGGCGCTTGCCGCCTCGGTCGTCGCAGGGCGCTCCGGCGTCGTGGTCGCACGGATCGGGGTCTGGCGTTCGGCCGTGCGGGTTTGCAACTGGGCTGGAGCCGATGCCTGGGTAGCAGGCTTCTGGCTCGGTGGGGTGACGGGGCGCTCAGGCTCGGAGGTCTGGGTCATCGCGGTGACGACCGGATCATCGGCAGGCTCGTCCGCGCTCGCCAGCGTGCCCGATTGCGGCAACATGCTGCTCGGCGCGCCGGAATAGCCATCAAGGGCATCGCGCGCGGGGTCTTCCGAGGTCACGACCCGCGTATCGACGGCGCCGGACACCCGGTCATAGACCTCCTGCCGCGCCCCTTCACGGGTCACGTCGAGGGGAATGTCTTCGGCCACCGGCGAGGGATCCGCGGCCACGACCGGGAGCTGTTCGCTCGCCGCGATCGCAGACGCCTTGCCCTGGCGATAGGCGTAGAAGACCACGAGAATGAAAACCGCGACGAGGGTCGCGAGAATGGCGAGAATCGTGAAGCCGGACAGGCCGCCTTCGTCTTCTTCCAGAATGTCGTTCACATTGGCCACCGTGCTGGACATCGGGATTTCCTTTCCGCTCGGTTAAGGCTTTCGCGCGCCATTGGTAAAGACGCTGTTAACCATCAGATGAAACTTCGCGAGAGATCAAAGAGCCGCTTGTGCTCATGGATGGCATAACGGTCGGTCATGCCAGCAATGTAATCGCAGATGACGCGCTTGCGCTTCTGCATGCTTTCGCCCCTCTGCCGTTCGAACCACGCTGGCGGCAGGACCTCCGGCTCGTCCCGGAAGAGCACGAACAGGTCACGGACGATTCGCTTGGCCTGGCTGCGCACCTGGTTGACCTTGTAATGCCGGTAGACCCGCTCGAAGAGAAAGCCGCGCAAGACCTTGAGCTCCTCGGTCATCCCTTCCGAGAATGCAGCCGTCGCCCTGCCTGCAAGACGAATATCGTCCGCTGACTGAGGGTTGAGGGCCTCGAGTCGCGCCCGCGTCTCGCCCAGCACATCGGCGACCATCCGGCCGATCAGGCTCGATACCGCCTCGGCGATCTGCACCTCCCGCGGCTCGCCGGGCCAGTCCTTCTGCGCTGCATGGAGCGCCGGGCCGATGAGAGGCACGTCCATCGCTTCGTCAAAAGTGATGAGCCCTGCCCGCAGGCCATCGTCGCAATCGTGATTGTTATAGGCGATATCATCTGACAGCGCCGCAAGCTGTGCCTCGAGGCTCGGCCAGGCGTGCAGCCACAGATCGTGTTTCTCGGCATATTCCTCGATCGCCAGCGGCAGCGGCTTGTCCTTGGTCCGGTGCTCACCGATCAGCGGGCCGTTATGCTTCACGGTCCCTTCGAGCGCCTCCCAGGTCAGGTTCAGCCCCGGATAGGCCCCGTGCTGGCGCTCGAGCTTGGTCAGCAGACGGAGGGTCTGCGCATTGTGGTCGAAGCCCCCTGCCCCTTCCATCATCTCGATCAGGACATCCTCTCCGGTATGCCCGAAGGCCGGGTGGCCGAGGTCATGGCCCAGCGCAACGACTTCCGCGAGATCCTCGTCGAGTTTCAGGGTCCGGGCCATCGCCCGCGCGATCTGGCTGACTTCGAGGCTGTGGGTCAGCCGGGTGCGGTAGTGATCCCCCTCATGGAAGACGAAGACCTGCGTCTTGTGCTTCAGGCGGCGGAAGGCGACGGTGTGCAGGACCCGGTCGCGGTCGCGCTGGAATGGCGTCCGCCCGGAGCTTTCTTCTTCAGGATGAAGGCGCCCGCGCGTCGCCTCGGCCTTCGATGCGAAGGGCGCAAGGGGCGCGGGGAATGCGAGCGGCATAGATGGCATCTCTCAAGGGAAACACCCCACCTTCTCGATGATTCCATGCCCCCGGTCGAGGGAGCGTGCTCAGCTCGAAGGCTGAACTTTCGTTGAGGGCGCGATGAAGAAGGGCGGCTTGGCGCGCAACGACCGGAACGCGGCCTCCAGCGTCCGGTAGCTGACTTCCGAGATCACCCAGGTGATCGCGAACATGCCGATGAGGCCCAGCCACTTCGATTCGAAACCTGCGAGCTTCATCCCGACGGTCGCTATATGCAGCCCGATCAGGTGGTAGAGATACATCCCGTAGCTGATCTCCCCCACCCGCACGACCGGCGCGAAGTTCAGGAACGGCTTCAGGAGGTTCTCTTCGCGCACCAGAAGGCTGATGAGCATCGCCGTCATCGTCAGGTGGATCGCGAGGTTCGGCAGGCCCCTGAGGTCGGCTGGCGTCACCTGGAACATCACGAGCAGCGCGAGCCCAAGTGCCAGCGCCATCCATCGTTGCCCGAGGAAACGGCCCAAGACTTCGTAGGCGCCTTTCCGGTTGAGCAGGATTGCCGCCAGAGACCCCATCAGGATGGGTGCATAAGTAGCATTGGGCAGGGTCAGGATGAAAAGCCCCCTCTGATAGGGCTCCTCGGCGATGAAATCGAACGCGCCCATGATGATCAGCACGTTGACCGCGATCATGGCGAGTAGGAACGGCACGATCCACCGTGCCGGGATCAACACGAGAAGCAGCGGCCAGAGGACATAGTACTGCTCTTCCACCGACAGCGACCACGTCGGCGCCAGGAGCGGCGTATCGCCCTGCATGAAGTTCGACAGGAAGAGGTAGTAATAAGGCGCCCGTTCCAGCGCCTCGGCCTGTCCCTGCACGATCCCGTAATAGGCCGTCACCGCCGTCACGACGAAGAAATAGACAGGGATGATCCGCAGGAACCGGCGCCAGTAGAAACCGCGGAAGCTCACCCGCCCCTTGCGTTCCCGCTCACGCAGCAACAGCGTCGTAATGAGGAAACCGCTCAGCACAAAGAAGAAATCGACGCCCAGGAACCCTCGGCTGAACAGCTGCGTCAGGAAAGGCAGCTCGATCCCCGCATGGTGCCAGATCACTGCCGAGATGCAGAGAAAGCGAATCCCGTCGAGGTTCAGGAACCGCTTACGCGCCTTGTAGGTCTCGAAGCTGTCAAAGGCCGTCGCGGTCATCCGATGTCCCTTCGCGTCCGGGCAAGCTAGGCCAGACCCCCAGCCGGGACAATCGCGCCCGTTAGCTCGCTTTCGATGCCCCGAGCGGTCCGAACACGTCCTGGATCGCCTTGATGAGCTGCGGCGGCTCGAACGGCTTGAGTAGGTAGTTGTTCATCTTCAGGTGAACACCCTCTTCGAGGATCGTCCGGGTCGCCTTGCCGGTAATCAGGATAAAACCGACCTTCTGCGTCTTCGGGTTCTGGCGCAGTGCATAGAGCAGGTCGATGCCGGACATTTTCGGCATGTTATAGTCGGAGATCACGAGATGAGCCGGGTCCTCACGCATCATCGCGAGGGCCTGCTTGCCGTCCTCGGCATACCGGATGTTCTGGATACCCACGGACGCAAGCGTCTGCGTGATCAGCCCACGGCTGATCGACATGTCATCGACCACCAGAACTTTGAGCACTTTCGCCAGCGACATTTTCGGCTCTCTCCTGCCAAGGCCCCAGGGATGGGCCAGAATTACCCTTTAGCGACCGTGGGTTAATGCGAGCCTGACAGAGGCCGCAGAATTTCCGCGATCGGCTAACCAAAATGGCTCCGAACGGCCTCTCAGCCCTTCTTGCGATACGTCGTCAGACCCGCCGGTTCAAAGCGCTCCCGCGCCTTGCCGCCGATGCGTTCCGAGTGCCCTATGAATAACAGGCCGCCCGGCTTGAGGATGTTCGCATAGCGGTCCCAGAGGACCGACTTCGTCGCCTCGTCAAAATAAATGACGACATTACGGCAGAAGATCGCATCGAACTGCCCTGTCATTGGCCAGTGCTGCATCAGGTTCAGGACCTTGAACTGCGTGATCGCTCGCAGCTCGTCACCCACCACATAGCGGTCGGCATTCGGGCCCCACCCGGTCTGGAAGAAGCGCTGCCTCAGGCGCGGCTCTACCGGCGAGATGATATCCTTCTCATAGGCGCCCTTGGTCGCCTTCTCGACCACGTTTGAGTCGATGTCCGTGCCGAGGATCATCACGTCCCGCTTGCCAAGCTCCGGTGCCGCATCGAGAAGCGTGATGGCCAGCGAATAGGCCTCTTCCCCGGTGGAACAACCAGCAGACCAGACGCGGAAGCGCCCGCCCTTCTCGGTCTGCTCGAGGGCCTTCGGCACGAGCTCCTTCCGCGCCGTCTCAAAATGATGGGGCTCACGGAAGAAATGCGTGAGGTTCGTCGTCAGCGCATTGATCAGGTGCCCGCGCTCTTCGCGGCCTGCCCTGCTCTGTACGTGGAGGACGTAGTCGTAGAACGTCGTCATGCCGAGCGCGCGCAGGCGTCGCGCGAGCCTCGAATAGACGAGGTTCATCTTGGTATCCGGGATGAAGATGCCTGCGTCGTCGTAGATCATGCCCTTGATCTGACGGAAGTCTTCGTCCGTATACTCGAACTCTGGAGCGCGCGGATTGTGCAGCACGGAAGAACCGACCCTTAAGCGACCTGCGCCATTTGTTGCGGAAGGATCTGCTTGAGGTCGACGAACCGGATCATCTGCTCCTCGCGGGCGATGACGTTCTTGATGAAGGTCCGCGCCTCTTCAGAGCCGATATTCGGCGTAGGTTGAAGGTCGTCGGAGGTGATCGTCATGATGTCGGAGACGGCATCGACCAGAAGACCAAAAAGCTGCCCCTCCATCTGGGCCACGATAATGACGTTGCGCTCCGACGGCTCGGTCAGGCCAAAGCCGAGACGTGCGCCAAGGTCGATGATCGGCAGCACCGCGCCGCGCAGGTTGATAACGCCGCGGACATAGGACGGCGCGTGCGGAATACGCGTCGCCGGCGTCCAGCCGCGAATCTCGCGCACCGACATGATATCCACGCAGTACTCGTCTTCCTGCACCTTGAAGGCAATGACTTCCGTGTAGTGACGATTGGTCTCAAGCTCTTTGTCAGACACCGACAGCCTCCTTCATCTGGCCTGCCATCCCGATCGGCGCGCCGAGAGCGGAGCCGTCCTGGGTCAGGTCATTCACGTCGAGGATCAGGGCAATCTGGCCATCGCCGAGGATTGTCGCCGCGGCGACACCTTCAATCCGGCCGTAATTGTCCTGCAGTCCCTTGATCACCACCTGTCGCTGATCGACGATGTCGTCGACCGCGAAGGCGTATTGCCCGCCGTGGTCGTTTTCGACCAACAGCATCACCTTGCCCTCGTAGCTCTCGATCGGCTCGCGGTAGCCGAGCGAAAGCCCGATATCGAGGATCGGCACGAAGTTCCCGCGCACGAAGATGCACTTGCCCCCATCGCCGATATTCTGGATTTCGTCCGCCTCCGGGCGAAGGCTCTCGGCAATGGCGGAAAGCGGAACCACGACTGTCTGCCCGGCGACCTTGATGACCATGCCATCGAGAACCGCAAGGGTGAGCGGCAGGGAGATGGTGAAGACCGTTCCCTCGCCTGGAGTCGAGGACAGGCTGATCCTTCCGCCGAGCGAATTGATCTCGCGCTTGACAACATCCATGCCGACGCCGCGGCCGGACACCTGGCTGATCGTTGCCGCCGTGGAGAAGCCCGGTGCAAAGAGAAGCTGGTCGATCTCCGCATCGGTGAGCTGCGCACCCTCAGGCACGATGCCCTTCTCGATCGCCTTTTCGAGGACTTTGGGCCGGTTCACGCCGCCACCGTCATCTGTCACCGTCAGGACCACCTTGCCGGATTGGTGATCCGCAGACAGATGGATCGTTCCTGTTGGATCCTTGCCGGCCTCGATGCGCTTTTCGACATCTTCGATGCCGTGATCAACGGAGTTGCGGATCATGTGGGTCAGCGGCTCTGTCAGGCGTTCGATGACGGTCTTGTCGACCTCGGTCGTCTCGCCTTCCGTCACCAGGCGGACTTTCTTCCCGCAGACCTGGGCCGCTGACCGGGCGATCTGCCCCATGCGCATGAACATCGAGCGGACGGGCTCCGCCCGGATCGCCATCACGCTTTCCTGCAGCTCGCGGGTCAGTGCACGGAACTCATCGAGACCGGACGCCAGCGCGCGGTTCTCGTTATCAGCCAGCTTGTGCTGGTCCTCGACGGCCTGGCTCAACATCGACTGGCTGATGACCAGCTCGGAGACGAGGTTGATGAGGCGGTCGACACGGGAAAGCTCGACCCGAACGACAGGCTTCGGACCGCCTCCGGGCCGGGCAGCTTGCGCCACAACAGGCTTCTGCTCGACGGGCTTCGGCTGGTCGTTGGCGGGGGCGGGCTTCGCATCCGCCGCAACCTCGGAAGCCGCCACATCGGGCACGTCCTCAGGCTTCGGCAGAATGATCTGCGGCTCCGCGGCCTCTTCCTTCGCCTCGGTTTCAGACTCGCCCTCCGCCTCGGCAACCTTTGCAGGAGCTACGGTCTCTCCTGCCGCTCCATCCTCTGCCTCGAACTCGGCTTCGAAGTCGATGAAGACATCTGCTTCGGGCTCTTTCGCCACCGGCTCCTCGGACGCCAGCCCGATGCTCTCGCCGATGGACAGGACGCAGTCCTCTTCGACGAACTCGAAGATCTCTTCGACTGTCGAGGGGTTCACCGACGGATCGAGGCACACGGTCCATTCGAAATAGGCGCCTGTCGCGGATAGGTCATCAAAGGACGGCACGCGCGAGGCATCAAGCATCACCTCGGCATCGCCGAGATCGTGCAGCTCACGAATGAACGGCGCAGCATCATTACCGCGCGCGAAGAACGCATCCTTTGGCGCAAAGACGACGACCAGTTCCTTGCCCGCCCCAGCGTCTTCGGCAGCGGCAATCTCTTCCTCACTCGCTTCGAACTGGGCCAGGATATCCATCGGATCGGTCGCGGCCGCATCTGCCTCTGCCGCAGCATCGGCCTCGACCTCGAGGCCCAGGTCCGCCGCCAGCGAGACCGGCTTGAAAATCTCCGAGGGATCGAATTCCTCTTCCTTCGGATTGACCTCGTCGAACGCCTCCTCGACAGCCTTCACCTCGGCTTCGTCAGCAGGCGGACCGCCATTCTCGGCGAGGATAAGGCTCGCAAGACAGTCCTTGCCCCGCAGGAACAGCGCACAGAGGTCAGGACCCAGCTTCAGCGTCCCCGCCCGGACATGGTCCATCGCCGTCTCGAAGACATGGGCGCAATCCGTGATTGCGGACATGCCGAACGCCCCCGCGCCACCCTTTATCGAGTGGACCGCGCGGAAGGCGGAGTTCACCAGTTCCTCGTCTTCGACCCCTTGCTCTAGGGCAAGCAGGTCCGTCTCGAGCTTCTCGAGAAGCTCGTCGCATTCGAGGAAGAAGGTTTCCCTCAGTTCTGCGAGCGGATCGGACATATCCTCCGCCTACGCCGCAAGGCGTTTGACTGCAGAGATGAGACGCTCGTCGTGGAACGGCTTCGCCATCCAGCCCGAAGCACCGAGCGATCGGGCCTTGGTCTTGAGCTCTGGCGCCGTCTCCGACGAAATGACCAGGATCGGGGTCATCTTGAATCGTTCGTCAGCACGCACACCCTTGATGAAACCGAGGCCATCCATCACCGGCATGTTCATATCGGTGGTGATGACGTCCGGCTGCACCTCGGCCAGGCGTTTCAGCCCGTGCTGACCGTCTTCGGCCAGATGCACCTCGAAGCCCGCGTCCTTCAGGACATGCTCGATCATGGTACGGACAGTCAGGCTGTCTTCAACGGCTAGGATCTTAAGCGCCACCTGCGGCCTCCCCGTCGGTCTCGACACCTACCAGCGAGAGATCGAGACCGAGATCCGCTGCGCTGCCTGTGAAAGCCACCGAAGGGTCGATGACTTCGAAACTTTTACCCTCGTTCGTCCACGTCTTTGCTGCGGACACGAGGATCTGCCATGAGAGAACGCCGATCTGCTCGACCCTGGATGCATCGAGCACGAGCGTATTGCCGCGCTGCTTGGCAAGTTGCGCATAAAGATCAGGAGCGGCCCGCGACGCGAGCTTCGCATCAAGCGTGATCTGGCAATAGCCGACGCTCTCCTCGCTCATGCCCCAATTCCCTCATGCCCAAGTCACCGCACACCAGGCGGCGGATCTTCTCTCAGGGTGATCGTGTAGCGCACTGCAGTTACTTTGCTTTTAACCGCGCGGCGGAGCTGTGGCGCCTTCGATTGTCGTGATTTCGCAAAGACCTGTGGTCGGATAGAAGCGGACCCGCCGTGCATTGCTGCCGCCATAGTCTTTCTTGATGATCGGGATGCCAGCCTTGCGCAGCCATTCAAGGGCGAACTCGGTGTTCTCGGTCCCGATCGGCTGCATATTGGAGAGGAGATCCGCTCCCCCGGCGACAATGGCCTGCAGGCGGTGCTTCATGCAGCCCACGGCGCACAGGTTGTTGACGAGCAGCGGCAGCGAGACCTCGCCATAGCGCGTGTCGTCGCAATCCTCGCTCGGCGCCTTGGCGAGCAGGAAGTGGATCAGCCCACCCTTCATCGCCATCTTGTCCCACAGGCAGACCGCGATGCAGCTCCCCAGCAGGGTCGAGTAGACGACCGCTGAGTCGCCGCTCCACGCGATGCCTCCGACGCCAATAAGTGTCGGCGGGCGCCGTCCGGCGCGCGCGTAGTCTGAAACCGGCCTCATGACGCATCTCGCAGCGCCGGGGTCCTGCACGGATCAAGCAGGGACGCCGCGATTTTTCTCAGCGGCAGGGGCCGGTCGACGGCACCAAGCTCATAGGCGACCCGCGGCATGCCCCAGACCACGGAGGTTTCTTCATCCTGGGCCAGCGTCACACCCCCAGCCATCCTGATCGACAGCAGCCCATCGGCCCCGTCGCGCCCCATACCCGTCAGCAATGCCGCGACGCAGTGCTTCCCGACCACTTCTGCCGCGGACTTGAAAAGAACGTCTACGGATGGCCTGAAGCCATTTACGGGCGGCCGGTCCTCGAGAATGCAGATATCCGGGTCGCGGCGGCTGAGGCGCATATGCTCCCCGGCCGGAGCGATCAGGATCCTGCCCGGCTCGATCTTGGTCCCTCCGCGTGCGATCTGCACCGTCGGTGCACAAAGCGTGTTGAGCCGCTGCGCGAAGAGCGGGATGAACTTCTTCGGCATGTGCTGCACGATCATTGTCGGCGGGCAGTTCCGCGGAAACGATCGAAGCACCGAGACCAGAGCATCCACGCCCCCGGTGGACGCGCCAAGGAAAATACGCTTCTTCGGATTGATTTCGGAGCCAACCGAGCTGTCCCGATCGCTCGGGGCTTCTTCGGCACCCTGTTGCACCGCTTCCCGGATCTTGCCTGGAAGCGCGTCGAACAGCGACGCTCCCGCAGCCCCCGCGGGCTTGAACAGGCAATGCGCCGCACCGAGTTTCAGGGCAGAGACCTCGATCTCCTCCGCAGACTCCGTTTTCGACGTCACCACGACCACAGGCAGCGGACGCAGCCGCATCAGCTTCTCGAGAAAGGTCAGACCGTCCATGCGCGGCATCTCGATATCGAGTGTCACGACATCCGGGTTCAGGGTCTTGATTGCCTCGCGCGCACCATAGGCATCGCCGGCATATCCGACGACCTCGATACCCGGGTCCTTCTGCAGGGCGTGCGCCATCAACCCACGCATGGTGGCGCTGTCGTCGATGATCAGAACCCTGATCGCACTCTTTTTAACGGACGACACAGGCCGTGCCCCTTGCTCTCTCACTCAACGCAAAAGGTCCAACGGGGCATCGCCCCGTCGGACCCGTCGCTTACATTCTTGCGCCCAACGTCTTAAAACTCTTCCCAATTATCGTCTTCGTCTTGTAGCTTTTCAGCGGCACCGCCGACGCCAGCGAAGAACGCCTGGGCAGCTTCACGCTGCTTGACGACCGGCGGCTCCGCCTCGGATCCTCTAGAGCCATCACCACCGAAATCCTCTTGGAAGTCGAAGCCATCATCGTGGAATGTCGGCGGCTCGTTCCCGGTCGGAGCTTCGATTGTCACGCCCGTCTTGAAGTGGGCGACCTTCTGGATCAGCATCGAAGAAGCCTGTGCCAGCGAGTGGCTCGAGGCCGTCGACTGCTCCACCATGGCAGCGTTCTGCTGTGTCACCTGGTCCATCTTGTTCATCGCCGCGTTCACCTCGGCAAGGCTGACAGACTGCTCCTGCGCTGACGCCGCGATCTCGGAGACCAGCGATGAGACATTGGCGACCCGGTCGACGATCTCGCCAAGAGCATCCCCGGCCCGCCCGACGAGGTCCACGCCTTGGCTGACCTGGGCCGATGAGGTGGAGATGAGGTCCTTGATCTCCTTCGCCGCTTCCGACGATCGTTGCGCCAGTGCGCGGACTTCTTGCGCGACGACGGCGAAGCCGCGGCCCGCGTCGCCCGCCCGCGCAGCTTCCACGCCAGCATTCAGTGCAAGAAGGTTGGTCTGGAAGGCAATGTCATCGATCACGCCGATGATCTGGCTGATCTGGCTCGAGGACTTCTCGATTTCACCCATCGCAGCGACGGCGCTACGGACGACCTCGCCGGAATTGTGCGCCTCGGCGCGGGTGTCATCGGCCACCTGGTTCACTTGCGTTGCGCCTTCAGCGGTCTGGCGGACCGTCGCGGTGATCTCGTCAAGGGCGGCCGCAGTCTCTTCCAGCGTCGCCGCCTGGTTCTCGGTCCGCTTGGACAGGTCGTCTGCGGCCTGACTGATCTCGTCAGCCCCCGACCTAATGTTCCGCGATGTCTCGGACACGCCTTCGATGGCTTCGCGCAGGTTCGCCACAGCCGCGTTGAAGTCGACGCGAAGCTGTTCGTATTGCGGAGGGAACGGCTCGGCCAGCGTTTCGAGAAGATCGCCTTCCGAAAGCCCCTTGAGAGCCGCAGCAAGCCGTCCGACCACTTCATCCTGTTCGCCGGATATCTTTTTACGGAGCGCATCAGCCTCGCGAAGCTTTGCGACGGCATCATTGAAGTCGTAGCGCAGCTGGATATACGCCTCGGGGAACATCTCGGTCAGTTCGACGGTCAGGTCGCCCTCAGACAGGCGCTTCAAGCCAGTCGCGAGGTGGTCGACAACGGTGCGATATTCCGCCTGCTGCTGTTCCTCCGCCGCCCGGCGTTCGCGCTCAGCCAGCACCTGCTCCGTCATGTCCGAAGCCGTCTTGACGATCGAGACGATCGTCCCGTCGCTGGAGGTCAGCGGCGTGTAGGCAGCCTGCAGGAACAGGACGCTGCCATCCTTGCGGCGGCGTTCCATCAGGCCAGCCTTGGTCTTGCCAGCTGCGAGGTCCCGCCAGAACGCCTTGTATTCCTCACGCGCGGCTTCGTCTGTCGGCACGAACATACGATGATGACGACCGATGATTTCATCCTCCGTATACCCCACCGCATCAAGGAAGTTGCCGTTCGCCTCCAGGATGTTCCCCTCGGGGTCGAACTTGATGATCGCTCGGCGCGCATGGAGCGTATCGACGAAGGCCCGGTTCTCCATGTCGTCCGTGACGTCGCGCAGCGTCACGACGAACCCGTTGCGATCACCGAACGTGTTGACCGCCGCCCCGATCATCCGATCTCCGACGATCAGGGTTGATACGGCCTCTCCAGCGCTGTCCACTCGCGCTGCTTCGACAAGCGGCGCCAGGTCCTCATGAAGGTCCGCCAGCCGTCCGCCAGCGATGATGCTGGCGCCATCGAAGAACGTGCCGACCTGTTCGGTGGCCGCATTGTTCGCGGCGCAAATGCGACCTGCGCCATCGACGACGATCATCGCAGGCGCAGCAGCCTCGAACGCGCCCGCCCGGCCAGCGAGCTTCTCTTCACGCACAGCAGCATCGGTGACATCGACGCAGAACACGTCACGGTGTTCGCCTATCGAGGCGCTGACGATATCGAACACCCGCGCTTCGCCAGCCTTGTCGATGCGGGCACGGATGGTCTCGCCACTCTCCGGCTCAACTCCCGCAACGGAAGCGAAGCTCCGGCCCACGAAGCCGTCGACGGAACCACCAAACGCGCTTGCGAAAGCCTCGCTACAATCGGCAATCATACCCGCCGCATCGAGTGTCGCCCGCACGAAGCCGCGGCTGGCGGCCTGTGCCCGCGCATTCTCCGCTTCGA
The DNA here is from genome assembly GCF_014651915.1 of Parvularcula lutaonensis. Taxonomy (GTDB): domain Bacteria; phylum Pseudomonadota; class Alphaproteobacteria; order Caulobacterales; family Parvularculaceae; genus Parvularcula; species Parvularcula lutaonensis. The sequence goes on along the minus strand of NZ_BMXU01000001.1, from coordinate 488,284 downwards.
CTTCAGCCGTCACGTCGTGCCCGATCGCAAGGAAGCCCTCGCCCATCGGGACAAACAGCATGGCCAGCCAGACATCGCCATGGGCCAGACGCTGGCTGCCCGCAGCCAGCTCGAACGCGGATTCGTGGGCCAGCAAGGCCTCGTAAGAGCTGCCAATCACGCTGCCCGCTTCGCGACCGATCTGCATGCAGAAGACATCATTCGCGTCGAGCACGAAACCTTCCGCATCAAGATGGACCATGGCCAGAGAAGCCTCGATGGCCTCGGCAGGAGCAGCCGCCCGCATCTCTTCGGTCACGTCCCGGACAGCGACCACGTTCCCGACGCGCTCGACCAGCACAGCCCTACCGTCCCGCTCGACCAGCCCTTCTGCGGCCGCGAACCGGTCATAGCCTGCAGCGGCGAAAGCCGCATTGCTCTCCACGACAGCGCCCGATCCATCGACAGTGGCAAGGGCCACTGGCGCGGTGTCGAAAGCGGCCTTGGCCGCTTCGAGGGCCGCGCGCTCGCGCATTTCGTCCGTCACATCTACGAATTGCGCCACGATGCGGCGCTCTTTTTCTTCCGTGGTCGACAGCCATACCGCGACAACCCGCTCGCCCATCTTCACCCGGCCAGACGCCCGGCCGGTATCAATGGCCGCGTCCCAGATGCCGTCAAAGGCGCCATCCTCGACCAGCGCCTCGCGTGGCTCGCCGGGGAGCGACGTCTCATCGCGGCCCATCAATACAGCTGCTTCCTCCGAAGCCGTCAGAACGCGCCCATCCGCGCCGAACACCATCTGGGCGACGCTCCGCGACGCGGCATCCGCGACCGCCGTTGCGGACCGCAGAGCTTCCTCGCACGCTTCGGCTCTCGCCGCGGCCTCATCCCGCGCAGCAGCCGCCTCCGTCGCGGCAGCCTCAAGCTCCTCGGCCAGCGCTTTCTCAGCCGCAAACCCTCTGGACATCGCGCCAGAAGAGACCATCGTCCAACTGGCAGCGGCGAGGGCCAGGACGCCGAAAATCACGCCCGTCAGGGCAGCCCACGGGGCACCGCCTGTCGCCATAACGGCGCCTGCGGCGATGCACGAGACCGCGAGAAAGCCCGCGGTGAGACGGATTCCGACTGTAAGTGCTCTGTCAAAAGTCACGCTTATGCTCTCCAACCCTGAAGAGCCGCGTTACAGGAGAGCACCTAAATTAGGGTTGATGCGAGATCGCAGCACGCGTTCAGGCCTTTATCTCGCCTGAAACAGCGCCTATTTCTTCCCCATGGACGTCGAAACCGAAACCAAGCCCATCACCATGACCGACCGTGCGGCCAAGCGCGTGGCGGAGATTCTCGCGAGCGAGCCCGAGGGCTCCATGCTGCGCGTGGCCGTTCTTGGGGGCGGATGCTCAGGCTTCCAGTACGACTTTGAAATCACCACGGAAAAAGGCGACGACGACCTCGTGCTCTCCCGCGATGGTGCCACCATCCTGATCGACGCGATTTCCCAGCAATACATGCCCGGCGCGGTCATCGACTTCGCCGATGAGCTGATCGCCGCGGCATTCAAGATCGACAACCCGCTCGCCAAGTCCGGCTGCGGCTGCGGCACCAGTTTCAGCATCTGAGCTTCCCAAGCTCGCGCGATCTCCGTTAGGGCTCCTGCAAAGCTGTAGGAGTTCCCGATGTCTGCGATCGCCGCCCCTCTTCTGATCCAGGTCGCTCTGACCCTGGTCCTCTACGTCATCCTCGTCACCTCCCGCGTCGCCCAGACCGCGACCGATCCCGAGGTCAAGAAGGCTGTCCTCGCGGGCTCGAAAGAGAAATACGCCCGGACGCCGCAGCTCATCGCCCAGAACGTCGCCAACCAATTCGAGCTGCCGGTCCTTTTTTACGCAGCGGTCGCAGTTGCCATCGGCGCAAACCTCGTCACTCCAGCCCTCGTAACCGCGGCATGGGTCTTCGCGATCAGCCGCCTGGTCCACGCAGCCATCCACTGCACATTCAACTTCGTCCCCTTGCGCGCAGGTGTTTTCGGGATCGGCCTTTTCGCGGTCGTCTTCATGTGGTGGCACCTTGGCGGGATGATGCTCGGGGGTGCTGCGTGAAAATCGCCACTTGGAACGTCAACTCGATCAAGGCCCGAAAGCCGCGCATTCTCGACTGGTTCGACGAAGCGAAGCCTGATGTCTGCGTGCTCCAGGAAATCAAATGCGTCGATGAAGCCTTCCCCACAGGCGATTTCGAGGAGCGCGGCTATAACGTCTTCGTATACGGACAGAAGACCTATAATGGTGTTGCGCTCCTCTCCAAGCATCCGGTCGAGGATGTCATAAAGGGGCTCCCCAATTTCGAGGACGACCAGGCCCGCTATATCGAAGGCACGATCATCCCCGACGACACGGACCCCATCCGCGTTGGTGGGCTTTACATGCCGAACGGAAACCCCGCCCCCGGTCCGAAGTGGGATTACAAGCTCGCTTTCATCGAAGCCCTGATACGGCACATGGAGGACCGCTTCTCTCGGGAGGAAGCCTTCTGCGTCGCGGGCGACTATAACATCATTCCGTCTGCAGACGGTGTTTATGACCCCAAGGGATGGGCCGATGACGCCCTCTTCCGCCCCGAGGTCCGCGCCGCCTTTCGCCGCATGAAGGCCATCGGTTTCACCAGCGCCGTCCACGCCCTGATGCAGGAGCCCTACTACACCTTCTGGGACTACCAGGGCGGCGCGTGGAAGAAGAACCACGGCCTCCAGATCGACCACCTCCTCCTCTCCCCCGAAGCCGCCGACCGCTTGGAAGAAGCAGGCGTCGATGCTGATGTCCGGGATCCCGAGACCGGCAACGGAGACGTCAAACCGTCAGACCACGTTCCTGTTTGGATCAATATCGCATGAACCGTACACGCATCATCCTCCTCATCTTCGCTGCTCTCGCGTTGCTCATCCTCGGCACGACGATCTACAACGTCTCGAACTTCCAGTTCGCCGAGTGCGAGAACGAGGTCGTCCAGACCGCCCTCGCCCCTTCCGGCGAGGTGAAGGCCGTCCTGTTCGAGCGCCAGTGCGGCAGCGAAATCCGCACCTCGGCCCACATCTCGATCCTCGCCGCGGACCTCGACCTGCCCAACGAGTTCGGCAACGCCATCGCCATCCAGGACGAACCCGGCCAGGTCATCGCCGGCATGCGCTGGCTCTCCGACAGCGAGCTGGAAGTCGCCATCACGACCGAAGAGCTGGTCAATCAGCGTAAAGAGTACCCGCAAGACGTCGAAGTCACCCTCGTCCGCGTCGGCCAATAGAGAGCTGTCATTCCGGCTCGGGCGTTGCCCGCCCCGGAATGAGAGAAAGAAGGCCGCGGACCCCGGCTCGCCTCCTGCGCCCACGCACGCAGCAAAAACTCCCAAACTATCCATCCCCGCCCGCTGGACACAACCGAAGGTTCTCCTTACGTTCCGCCCACTCTCGGATTCACAGGAGCACCCCCGGATGAAGTGGTCCCCCCAGCAGGACGACGCCCTGAAAGCTGCCAGCCACTGGCTGAAGAAGCGCGACGATCAGGTTTTCCGCCTCTTCGGTTTCGCGGGCACGGGTAAGACCACCCTCGCCAAGGAACTGGCGCAGCAGGTTGACGGCGACGTCGTCTTCGGTGCCTTCACCGGCAAGGCAGCCCACGTCCTGCGGCAGAAGGGTTGCGAGGGTGCACAGACGATCCACTCCCTGATCTACCGCCCCGCCGTGGCGGAGGATGAGGACCCCGGCGAAAGCCCGATGTTCACCATCCGCCGCGACGCGCCCGCGGGCGAAGCCTCGCTCATCATCATCGACGAATGCTCGATGGTGGACGAAGAGCTTGGCCGCGACCTTCTCTCCTTCGGCGCGCCGGTCCTCGTCCTCGGCGATCCGGCCCAGCTCCCGCCCGTCAAAGGCGGCGGCTACTTCACCGAGGAAGAGCCTGACGTCATGCTGACCGAGGTTCATCGGCAGGCGGAGGAAAGCCCTATCGTCCGGCTCTCGATGCAGATCCGCGAAGGCGAGATCCCCGACTTCGGTGACTACGGCGAGGCCAAGGTCATCGGCAAGCGCGAGATCGACCCCGATTCTGTCCTCGAAGCGGACCAGGTCCTCGTCGGCACCAACCGCACTCGCCGCCGCTACAACGAACGCCTGCGCGAGCGGCAGGACTTCGAAGGGATCGAGCCTTGCGTCGGGGAACGCCTCGTCTGCCTGCGGAACAACAAGCAAAAAGGCCTCCTCAACGGCTCCATGTGGACCGTGAAGCAGCGCAACGGCAAGAAAAGAGGCATGCTGAGAATGGACCTCCTGCCCGAAGACGGGGGCCGTGCGGCGAGAGTCGCCGTCCTGCCTGAGTTCTTCACCGAGGAGGCCAAGGACATCCCCTGGCCGAAAAAGAGGAACTCGGACGAGTTCGACTTCGGCTACGCCCTCACAGTGCACAAGGCGCAGGGCAGCCAATGGGACGACGTCATGCTCTTCGACGAAAGCTACGCCTTCCGGGAGCACAGGATGGCCTGGCTCTACACCGGCGTGACCAGGGCCGCGAAGAAGCTGACCCTGGTCCGCTAGCGCATAATATCAGCGGTTGTAGTAACCCTTGGGCGGCGTGAAGCTGGGCGGGATGCTTCCGGTGTGAAGATCCGGCACCGCCTCCACCCGGCGGGTGTGGCCGGAGTTCTTGCTTAGGGCCAGCGATACGGACTGCGCCGGACTCGCGCCGTTGATGAACTGCAGGTAGCGGCCGATCGAGAAATGCATGATGCCCATATGGGTCTCAAAATTCCCGCGCAGGAAACCATGGTCAGCAACAAGATAATGGTAAAGCGTGACACGCTGGCCTTCATGGACAGCCTTCGGAATGGTGCCCTGCTGGTTGAAGGTGTTCACCGCACCGGGGAGCATGTTCCCGGCCTCGAACAGGCCCTGGATCGACAGGCCACGGCACTCCCGGCCGAAGTCGTTGCACACGGTCGGGTACATCAGGTACCGCACGCCGTCGGGCCAGATGACGCCGATCGCCACGAAGTCGCCGTCCTGCAGGACCTCCGCGGTTCCGCCGAGTTCCTCGATCACCGGCTTCACCGTTTGCGGGTCGAAATTCGGCATCACCCCGGTCGGATTCGCCATCTGCGCGGAGGCTGCGCCCAACAGACTTGCCGCCGCCGCGGCGACACCAGCTAGAATACGAAACATCGGCCTTTGTCCCTTCCCCGATATGTCAGGAAAGAGCGTGGCCCCATCGCCTGACCTAGGCAAGCCACCTCGTTCACCGCGCACGAAAAAAGCCGGGCGGAGGCCCGGCTTTCCCGATGGGTTGGACTTCACGTCAGTCCGCCTTGGCGAACTCGCTTTGAATGGAGATCGTGACATCCGTACCGATGCCGAACTGGGTCCAGGCGTTCGAGCCCCATTTGGTCCGGTCGATCGTGGTCTCGCCAGAGAAACCGAGCTTCGGCGTGCCCATGAAATCGCCCGAGCCGGTGAGAGAAACCTGCATCTCCACCGGACCGGTGTTCCCGTTGAAGCTCAGATCGCCATAGATCACGCCGGTCGTATCGCCCGTGCGCTCGAGACGCTTCGAGGTGAAGGTGATGACGGGCTGGGTTTCCGCGCCGAGGGCGTTCTTTGCAATGTCTTCCTGGAAGTTCGCGTTGCCATCATGGCTCACGGCTTCCGGGCTATCGACCGAGTTGGCGTCGATGGAAACGGAGAGCCTGCTTTTGGTCGGGTTCTCCGCGTCCCAGATCAGCGTTCCGTCGACACTGTCGAAACTTCCTCGGTAAAGCGAGAAGCCCGCGTGGTTCACGCCCCAGATGACGGTCGTGTGGGCCGGGTCGAGCTTGTATTCACCGCTCGGCACGTCCTGTGCCTGCGCGATCGAGACAAGGCTCGCCGCGGCGATGAGCGAAGTGGTGAGAAGTTTCATGAGGCTTTCCCTCGTGACTGTTGCGCGAGGAAAAGTTGGCGCGATCGACCGCGAGAACAACAGGAAAGACTGCTTCAGAATTGCAAAGCTGCGTTGCTTTCCCTCGCCGCCTCTTCCTTTGCAAGGTCGCTGAGGGTCAGGCTGAAGGCTTCACGAATGAGTGCGCGGACATCGCCGTCGACGTCGAGCATGGAATGCAGTTCGAGAAAGCGGATGCTCCCGGCATTGGTACCCCTGAGCCTGCCGGGGACCAGCGCTTCGAGCCGCTCGCCTTGCCAGAAATGAAGATTGCACTTGGCCGGGAAGGGTATGAGCGAGACAACGCGGTGGTGCACCGACCAGGTCGGAACGCCCATGGCAAGGCCGCACTCCGCAAAGGGCGCGACCGCATCGATCTCGCGCTTCACGGTTCGGGCAATGGCCCAGGTGCGTCCCTCCAGAGCCTCGATCATCATGTCAGGGTCCAGTCTCATGCTGAACGAAGTGCAAACGCCGTGCCGCGTGACGGTTAACTGATGACGGTGAAGGTGTTCGGATGACCCGTAAGCTGGCGCTCGCCGAGAATGAGGCGCGCAAGCGTGGGGCCTTCGGACAGGAATTCCCGCGGGGTCTGGCCGTTGAAGGCCTTGAACTCCCGGATGAAGTGCGCCTGGTCGTAATAGGTCGAGGCCGCAACTTTTCGCCAGTCGGAGACACCTTGCCACATCATCTGGTTGGCGGCGTACAGTGCACGGAACTTCCGGAAGAGCTTTTTCGGACCCGCGCCGAAATAGGACTTGCAAAGCCTCTCGACCTGGCGGTGCGAAAGGCCTGTGCGCTCGACAAGGTTCTCGACATCGAACTCGCCCGGAGCCTTCAGCCAATCGTCCGCCGCGGCCAGGAAATCGGCGTTCACCCGCGCGTCGTCATTGCGCTGGGCAATGACAAGCCTTGTTACAGCCTCCATCCGCTCACGGACGTCCTTGCTGCCCATGAGGCTTCGGGCCGAGTCCATGGCCTCATCGCAGAGCCAGTCTTGCCCTTGGCAGAACCTGTTGGTCAGGACGTCGCGGCCGTCCGGGAACAGCCTCGCCCAGCCGAGCGGAAGCACGGACATTCCGAATATCCGCGTTCCCGCGGCCAGCGTGATGTTGCATGCATGGAAGGTCGGACCACAGACGATGACCGACCCGGCAGCGAAGGTCTCGGTTTCGCCACTGAGGTCCACTGTCAGCGAACCGTCCATGACGAAGCGCAGATTCGGTATGTCGGCGCGCAAGATATCGTTGACCTCCGCCGACGTGGCGAAATCATAAAAACTGCTCAGCGCGTCAGCGACCGAACTTCCGACATGAAAATAGTGGAATTTCATTCCGCTAAAGCCGCCACTCCCCTCAACGCCGGCTGATTTCACCCCTCTCTTGCCCGAGTGTCGGAATTTTACAATGCAATTGGAGGCGAACGGTCAAATCTGACACGGCTTCGGATAATCGAGTTCGGGAATGACTGCCTACACCCCTCGAACTCATTGCGAGAAGTAACCGCTGAACCGAGCAACTGGTGGGTGGGACACAGATATGACTTGGTCAGTTGGTGCCGGGGCGAGAGCCGGCGCTTGCTGACTTTATCGCCGTCCACAGAACGCATCCATCAGTCTTGGTTCTGCGCCGGCAGCGTTCCTATGGTCCACGAGGGGGTGGACCCGCCCTGAGGAATATGCGCCAGAAGCCCCGGCAGCGGTCGCCAAGGACGCTGCCGGGGCTTTGCTTGTTTTACGGATTTTTCGGCACGCGTTGATCGGGACCTGTCACCGTGGACGGGCACGGACGGAAGATGTGTTCACCCTTTCGAGCCGAGCCTGACCCCATCAGGGGTCTAACGGTAACGTGAGAATCGGCAGGGTTTAACCACTCGGTATTGGTGGCCGAGGATCAGAGTTAGCTTCCGACTGCCCGAGTCACATTGCCGGTTTTCGAGGTGGTCTCGTCGCTACTTGCGCATGGCCCGCACGGCAAGCACTGCCCCGGCGCCCAACATGACGAGGCCGATCCCCGCTATGCCGTAGGGAAACCCGAGCTGAGCGCCTGTAACGAGCCTGCTGTCATAGCTCCTTCCACCATCAATGATGACATAGGCGATCTCGACCGTGTCGCCGATCTCGAGCGCATCGAACGCACGCTCCGACCCTCCCCAGAAGTCGCCGCCGACAGCCTCCCGTTCGTCGATTTCGAAGGCATAGTCGAGCCTCAAGGCTCCCCCGCCATCGAGCTTTATGGCTTTACGCTTTTCCGTGATGGTCGCCGTCGTCGGAACAGCCGATGCGAAGAAGGCATTGTCCATGCGATGGAACACAAACGATGCGGCGATCATGATTGCGCCAAATGCGGCGAGCAAAAGCGCAATGCGGACGGATTTGCGTCTTTCGTGGTCCGATGTCTGCCTCCAGCCGGTGGTCTGGGGAAAATCAACCATGACCTGCGCGCTTGAGCACCCTCGCTCATTTCGAGAGACCTTTGGTGTGATAGCGGATGGTTGAGGTGATGGCGAGCGCGAGGATCGGTGGGCCATCAGGTCTCCCAAATGGTCTGAGGCTTCAGCACGCCTGGCCAAACCCGGCGGCGCTGACCCTCGATGATGACGGCGCGATCCAAACCGACACCTCGCAAGTTGCTCAAGAGAGCTTCGCCTGAGCGTGCACGCTCGCTCAGACCCGAAGGGCACCCTTGGCTGGGGGACAAGGGCGGATTTCAGCATGGCTCAGCTTCATCCCGGTTCCCTTGGTCTCGTGCGGAAATTGTCCGGCACACGCGGCACCCTCCGAATGCTGGGGGTTGCAGCGGTCGCGATAGCCTGTGATCGAGGCGACACAGGGCCTGGGGCCGTTAGGCTGACACGAAAAACCCCAGGCGAGCGTGACCTCGGCCTGGGGCATGACCTCGTCGAAGAGATCCCTGAGTGCAGAGGTGATGGCTTGGTCATCACCTCCGCAGCTATCCAAGCGCTCCTGAAAGCCAGGAGCAGGAATGGTTACGCGGCGTCGTTGTAGAGCTTCTCGCCTTTCTCGGCCATCTCGCGGAACTTCGCGGGCGGCGAGAACTTCGAACCGTACTTCTCGGCCAGACTGTCAGCAATACGGACGAACTCGTCCACGCCGATGGTGTCGATGTAGCTCATCGGACCACCCGTCCACGGAGCAAAACCCCAGCCGAAGATAGCGCCGAGATCGGCCGACTGCGGATCATGGACGACGTCCTGGGCATACATGTTCGATGCAGCGACAAGCTGGATGTAGAGGAGACGTTCCTTGACCTCTTCCGGCGTCGGCTGGTCTTCGCGCAGGGGGAAGTACTCCGAGAGACCTTTCCAGAGGTGCTTCTTGCCGCCTTCGGGATAGTCGTAAAAGCCCTTGCCGACTTTCTTGCCCTTGCGCCCGAGATCTTCAACGAAGGTCTTGAGCAGGTCTTCGACTCCCGTGGGCTGATAATCGTCACCCATCTCCTTCATGGTCGCCTGGGCAATCCGCCAGCCGAGCTCCTGACTGGTTTCGTCCATCAGCGCGAGCGGGCCAATCGGCATGCCCATGTGGACGGCACAGTTCTCGATGAGCGCGGGATTGATGCCCTCTTTGACCATCAGCGCCGCCTCGTTGAGGTAGGGCATGACGACCGAGTTGCAGTAGAAGCCGCGGGTGTCGGAGACGACGATCGGCGTCTTCTTGATCGCCTGCACGTAGTCCAGAGCCGTGGCGAGGGCTTTGTCACCGCAGCCTTCCGGCGTGATGATCTCGACCAGAGGCATCTTGTCGACAGGCGAGAAGAAGTGGATGCCGATAAAGTCTTCCGTACGCGTGAAGTTCTTCGCAAGGTTCTTGATCGGGATGGTCGAAGTGTTCGATGCGAAGATGACATCCTTGCGGATGACGGCTTCGACGCGCTCGGTGATGTCTTTCTTCACCGCCGGATCCTCGAAGACGGCCTCGATGATGAGGTCGACATCCTTGAGGTCCTCGACCTTGTCAGTCGGCATGATGAGGTCGAGCATCGCGTCCGACTTCTCTTTCGTCAGCTTGCCGCGCGAGATGGCTTTCTCGTTCAGCTTGACCGAGTAGCCCTTGCCCCGCTCGGCGCTCTCCATGTCGCGGTCGAGGAGGACGACCTTCATCCCCGCTTTAGCCGAGACGTAGGCGATACCAGCGCCCATCATGCCGGCACCGAGGACGCCCAGGGTCTTGATCACCTGCTTCTCGATACCCTTGGGGCGCGCTGCGCCCTTTTCCGCCGCCGTCTTGTTGATGAACAGCGTACGGATCATGTTCTTCGCCTGCGGCTCCATCAGGCACTTGACGAAATACTTGCTCTCGATCCGGAGGCCGACATCGATCGGGACGATCGAGCCTTCATAGATCGCCGAGAGGATACGCTCGACGGCGGGGTAGTTGTGGTAGGTCTGGCCCTGGGCCATGGCGGAGGACCCAGCGAAGATCGGCACGACCCTCGGGTCCATGGCGCCTGCGCCGCCGGGGATCTTGAAGCCCTTGCGGTCCCAGCGCGCCGCGGTTTTCGGGTTGGCTTTCACCCATTCCTTCGCCTTGGCGACAATCTCTTCATGCGGAGCGATTTCATCGACGATGCCCATGGCCTTGGCGGCGTCGGCCTTCATCGGCTTGCCCTGGGTGCAGATCTGCATCGCGTTCTGGACGCCGGCGAGGCGCATCGTGCGCTGGGTGCCGCCTGCGCCCGGGATCAGGCCGACCTGCACTTCAGGCTGGCCGAACTGGACCTTCGGGCTGTCGGAGGCCACGCGGTAATGCGCGGCAAGCGCCAGTTCCATGCCGCCTCCGAGGGCGAGGCCATTGACCGCAGCCGCGACGGGCTTGGCATGGGCCTGTCCCTTTTGCAGCGCTTTGACGTCCTGGCCGCCGGTCTCCAGCTTGCGGAGCGCTTTCTGCAGGCCGTAATTTGCCTCGAACATTTGCTCCGGGGTCGCATCTTTCGGCATCGAGCCGAGCATGGTCAGGTCGGCACCCGCGAGGAAGCCACTGTCCTTGCCAGACGTGATGACCAGTCCCTTCATGTCGTCATTCGAGACAAATTCGTCCACGAACTTTTCAAAGTCCGCGATGAGGTTCTGGTCCCAGACATTCATCGACTTGCCCGGCAGGTCGATGGTCATGGTGACGATGCCGTCGGCATCGGTTTCGATCTTGAAGCTTTCGTAGCTCATGGGATTATCCCCTTATTCCTGGTTCGCGCGGCCCACGGGCTCTGCGCTGGTTTTCTTCGAATAGGCCTGGGTGTCGTCGCTGGCGAAGGCGTGGATGATGCCTTGCGTCGAGTGCGGAGCGGCGAAGTTGCCTTGCCGGTCCAGCGTGATCACGGCCCCAAGACCGTTCTTTCTGGCCATGCGTTCGAGGACGGCTTCGGATGCATCCTGCACCGAGAGGCCGCCTTCCACGAGGAGGGAGATCGAGTGTGCCGCGGCGTGGCGAATGAACCATTCGCCGTGACCGGTGGCGGAGACCGCCGCACCCATATTGTCCGCATAGGTCCCTGCGCCGATGACCGGGACATCACCCAGCCGGCCGGGAACCTTGGCGTCATAACCGCCGGTGGAAGTCGCTGCCGCGATATTGCCGCAACGGTCAAGCGCGACCGCGCCCACCGTTCCGTGCTCGTCTTTCTCCGAACCGGCCTTGAGGAACCAGCCTTTCGGCGCTTCCTCTGCACCCAGCTCGCGGACATACGCCTCGCCCCGGTCGCCGACGACCATGACGTGCCGCGACTTGTCCATGACAAGGCGGGCCGCATGGACAGGCGAGCGGGTGTTGATCAGCGAACCGACGGCACCTGCATTGAGGTCCGATCCATCCATGATCGAGGCGTCGTTCTCGACATAGCCTTCCTGATTGGTGATGGAAGCACGGCCAGCATTGTAGAGCCCGCTTTCCTCCATCGCCCCGACGGCCAGCTCCACGGCGTCGACAGCCGTCGCACCGTTTTGCAGCCTGCGGTTCACCTGGGCAGCCAGCTCGCGGATATAGGTCATCTGTTGCTGGCTGATGTTCTCACCGTTCGTATACGCACCGCCGTGAAGGCCGATCGCATAGTCGGTGTTCGCATTGCATGCGCTGTTCTGTGCCGACGCCACGCCCAACAGGGCGAGGGCAGAAGCAACGACAGACAGTTTGCGTACGGTCATTCCAGTCTCCCCGCCGTCCGGGCCGGGCGGGACCGCCCGGCTGGACAGCGATCCCAATTAGACGCGCTCGATGATCGTGGCCGTGCCCATGCCGCCGCCGATGCACAGCGTGGTGAGAGCGGTCGACTTGCCGGTGCGCTCGAGCTCGTCGAGGACCGTGCCGAGGATCATCGCGCCAGTCGCGCCCAGCGGGTGGCCCATCGCAATCGCGCCGCCGCAGACATTGATGTCCGAGTGGTCGATGTCGAGGGCCTGCATGAAGCGCAGGACGACCGAGGCGAAGGCTTCGTTGAGCTCCCAGAGGTCGATGTCATTCTTCGACATGCCCGCGCGCTCGAGGACCTTCTTGGCAACGAATTCGGGACCCGTCAGCATGATGGTCGGCTCCGAACCGATCGAGGCCATCGCCTTGATCCGTGCACGGGGCTTCATGCCGAACTTCTTGCCCATCTCTTCGTTGCCGATGAGGATGCCGGCAGCACCGTCGACGATCGCCGAGGAGTTGCCCGCGGTGTGGATGTGCTCGATCCGCTCGAGCTCGGGGTATTTCTGGATCGCGACCTTGTCGAAGCCCGGCATCATCTCGCCCAGGCCCTGGAAGGCCGGCGGCAGGCCCGCGAGGCTCTGCATGTCGGTTTGCGGACGGATGTTCTCGTCATGGTCGAGGACCGTCATCCCAATGACGTCCTTCACCGGGACGACGGACTTTTCGAAGCGGTTCTCTTCCCAGCTCCTGGCCGAGCGTTTCTGCGACTCGACAGCGTAGGCGTCGGCGTCGTCGCGGCTGATGCCGTACTTGGTCGCGATGAGGTCGGCCGAGATCCCTTGCGGGACGATGTAGTTCTTGAAGGTGACGGCCGGGTCGGAAACCATGGCGCCGCCATCTGAACCCATCGGTACACGGCTCATCGCTTCGACACCGCCGCCGATAGCCATGTCGGCCTCACCGGACATGACCTTCGCGGCAGCCATGTTGGTGGCTTCGAGCGCCGAGGCGCAAAAGCGGTTGATCTGCACACCCGCGGTGGTCTGCGCATAGTCTGCCTGCAGCACCGCCGTGCGGGCAATGTCGGCACCCTGCTCGCCCACCGGCGACACGCAGCCGAAGATCACGTCGTCGACATAACGGGTGTCGAGCTCGTTGCGGTCGCGGAGGGCCTGAAGGACCTGCGCGCCAAGCTGTACCGGGGTGATTTCGTGAAGCGAGCCGTCCGGCTTGCCCTTGCCGCGCGGGGTGCGCACGGCGTCGTAGATGAAGGCCTCAGTCATGAAGCGTCTCCTCTTTTCTCAGTTGAGGAGACCGTTACAGGTCCAAAGCCGCGAAGGCCAGAACATGCTGCGGCGCATGGTCAATCCGACGATCACCAAGCGGACCCCCACACCGGGCTGCCCTGTCGAGAGCCAGCAGGAAAGCGCATCGGAGGAAGCTCTTTTCCTTGAGAACAGTGCGGCTGATGCTAGGGAGACCGTCCCGCGCTTCGGGTTCGGGGGTGTAGCTCAATTGGTTAGAGCTGGCGGCTCATAACCGCTAGGTTGGGGGTTCGAGTCCCTCCGCCCCTACCATCCTTTGATCTCGCGCGCCGGGGGCGCTCCGATGGGGCGGCGCAAACGCGCCGGACACCCGGTCGGGTGCCTTGGAAGCTTCCTGATCTCGCACGCCGGGTTCCGCTTCTAGTCGGCAAGCACCCGGTGAACGGCAGCCCTCGTCCTCAGAGCCGCCACCTTGGCCGTGACGGCCTGGTCCTGAATGCTGAGCGCGGTGCGCTGGGCATCGAGGAGGTTGAGGAGGCTGTCGGCACCCTCCCGGTAGCGGATTGCCGTCAGCTCGGCCGCGCGGGTGGCGGTGCGCTCGGCGTCACTCAGCAGCACCGCCTGCTCCACCGCGCCAGAGTGAACCGCCAGCGCCCGGTCAGTCTCGGTCAGTGCGCGGAGCACGGTCTGTTCGTAATTGGCGAGAGCCGCGCGCGCTTCGGCGCTGGCCGCGGCCCGCTGCCTGAGGAGCAGCGGGTAGCTCAGGATCTGCCAGCTGATCTGCGGCCCCACCGAATAGCCCACGGCATTGTCTTCGCCGAGGCCAGAGAAATCGAGCGCCGTCAGGCCACCTGAGCCGACAAGGCTGACCTGGGGAAAGAGGCCGGCCGTTTCCACCCCGATGTCGTAGGTCTCCGCTGCGAGCTGGCGTTCCGCGGCGATAACGTCAGGGCGCTTCCGCAGGACCTCTGCCGGCTCGGCGAGGACGATCGCGCCTTCCGCGCTCGGGATTGGCGGTGCGACGTCCTTGTCGATGAGATCCGGGAACCGGGCGAGGAAGTCCGGCACGGTCATGCCGACGAGGAGCGCCATCGACGCCGTGGCATCGGCGGCAGCGTTTTCCAGCTGCTTCACCTGCGCGGCGGTGGTGTTCACCAGGGTCTGCTGCCTGAACAGGTCGAGCTGCGGGATCTCTCCCAACTCGTAAAGCTGTTCGGTCAGGGCCAGTGTCCGCTGTTGCAGCGCCAGGTTGTCGAGAGCCACCCGCCGCCGGTTCAGCGCCTCGACCAGCACGAGAAAGGTATCGACGGTCTGCGCGGTCGTCAGCCGCTGGGCATCGCGGAGCAGTTCAGCCTGCTGCTCGGCGCGCGCGCTGGCGCCCTGTGCCTGACGGCGGAGGCGGCCGAAGAGATCGACCTCCCAGCTTGCCTGGGCCTGGGCCTGGTACAGGGTGAATTCGGGCGCCCCGCCCTGCTGCTGAGGCTGCTGCCCCGCAGCGCCACCGAAGCCGGCAAAGGCCGCCCGTGGCTGCTGTTGGCGCGTGATGGCGAAGCTGGTGCCGCCTTGCGGCAAAAGCGCCCGGCGCGCTGCGCCAGCCCGGGCCTCAGCCGCCTCGAGCCGGAAAAACGCGGCCCGGAGGTCACGATTTTGTGCTTGGGCCAGGCCGACCATTTCGCCGATGCGAGGGTCGGAAAAGGCCCTCCACCACACCGGGTTAGCGTCAGCTTCCTCGCCAGCGGCGAAAACATCCTCACCGCCGTAGACATACCCTTCCTGCAGGCCCTCAACGCCCGGTTCGTTGTAGCGCGGCCCCACCGCGATACATCCCGAGAGCGTCATCGCGAGCACGAGCATTAGGTATTTCTGCATCTGCAAAACCCTTGGAATTTTACGCTCCCCTAGCACTGAGTTGGTAAGGGTAGGTTGAGCGTCCCGGAGGACCAACTAATGGACCTGACCCAAGAAGACAGTAGCGGCATGCGGTGGGTCGTCATCGCCCTAGGCGCACTGGGTCTTGGTTTGCTGATCTATTTTGGCGCGGGCGTGGTCGCGAAGGCGCGGGACAATGCCCGGCCACCGCGCGAAGAATCCTTCCCGCTGGTCGAGACCGTGAGCGCCCGCCCGGTGGAAACACTCTCGGTGGTCGAAGAAGGCTTCCTGCGACCCAAGGCCGAAGTCGATGTCATGCCGGAGGTCTCCGGCAAGGTGGTCGAAGTCTCCCCCAAGCTCGAACCGGGCGGCCGGTTCGCCAAGGGCGAGCTTCTGTTCAGGATCGATCCCCGGACTTTCGAGGCGGATCTTGAACGGGCAGCAGCGGATCTCGAAGCGGCAAAGGCCGAACTCGCCCGGGCCGAAGCGGAAGCTGCGCGCCAGAAGCGGCTCGAGGAAATCGGCGCCACGGCGACCTCACGCAGGCAGCAAGCCGATGCCGCCCTCGCCAGCGCCCGCGCTCGGGTCGGCCAGGCCGGAGCGGCGCTGACGGTAGCGCGAAAGCGCCTGGAGGACACGCGTGTCACGGCGCCCTTCGATGCCTCGGTGATCTCGGAGAACGTCGCCCTGGGGAGGTTGGTGCAACCTGGCATGGCCGCTGCCACCATCTTCGATACTGGCGCGGCGGAGATCCTGCTTGGCTTGCTGCCAAGGGATGCCGAGGCTGTCCGTCGCGCCGCATCGAACAGTGACCGTCCGCTCGACGTGATCGTCAAGCCAAGCCGCGCCAGTGCCAGCAACGTAACGCTCACCGGCAGGGTGAAGCGCTTCGGTCAATCCGTGGACCGGCAGAGCCGGACCGTCCCCGTCGTCATCGAAGTGCCCGACGCCTTTGCAAGCGATAGCGGGGCGTTCGCGAATGACTTCGTCACCGTCGAAATTCCTGCTGAAATCAGCGGGCAGCTCTTCGCGGCGCCATTGGGCACCGTGCGCGAAGAGCGCTTCGTCTGGGCCCTCGATGAAGAAGACAGGCTGCGCATGGTTCCGGTCACGCCAGTCCAGCGAACCGATACCGATGTGATTTTCCGAACGGCGACCGACCTGCGGGATGAGCGGATCGTCCTGACGGCCCTGACCGAGGAGGCGGAGGGCCTGAAGGTTACCCCGGTTTCCCGCTCGGCATCCCTGCAAGAGACCATGCAATGAACAAGCTGATCCGCTGGTTCGTCGACAGCCGCGTCGCCGCGAACCTGCTGGCGATCTTCCTGGTCGCGGCAGGCCTTGTCAGCGCGCGGTCACTGACCGTGAGGCTTTTTCCCGACGTCAATCCGTATGCGGTGAACATCACGGTCCCCTACCCCGGCGCTTCGCCCGAAGAGGTCGAGGAAGGGATCGTGGAACCCATCGAGGAGCAGGTCCAGGGCCTCGAGGGCGTGCGCAAGGTGGATGCGCTCGCCGCGGAGAATGTCGCCAACGTCCTTGTTTTCCTGGATTTCGGCGAAGACACACCCGAGCTCGCCAACGATATCCGCAATGCGGTCAACCAGATTACGGTCTTTCCGGCTGACGCCGAAGAACCGCAGATTTCCGAGGTCAAAAGCGAGGAGGTCATCGCGCAAGTCGTCCTGTGGGGTGACCGGGACGCGATCGATCTTAAGAAGATCGCCGACGGGGTACGGTCCCGCATCATCGCCTCGGACGCCGTCAGCCGTGTCGAGATTGTCGGCGTGCCCGAATACCTGATCGATATCGAGATACCTTCGGCCCGGCTCGAATCGCTCGGCCTGTCCCTCGAAGACATTGCCGCGCGGATCCGCGCGCGATCTCTGGAGCTCTCCGGTGGGGAGATCGAGGGCGACCGGAACAGGCTTCTCGTCCGCACCCTGGGCGAGGCCGAAGTCGGCTCGGAGTTCGGCAAGATTTCCATCCTGACTTCGGAGGAAAAGGCGCCGGTCCTGCTGCAGGAAATCGCCAACATCACGGACGGACTGGCCGAAACCCCGATTCTCTCCCGCTTCGACGGGCATCCGGCCGTGGGTCTGAATGTTTTTCGCGTGGGCGACGAGCAGGTCTTCGCGATCATCGAGGAGGTCAAGGCGGTGCTGGCGGAGGCCGACGAAACCCTTCCGCCGGGTGTGGAAGCGAACCTCTTCCGCGACCAGTCGACAGGCCTCCGGGACCGGGTGAACCTCCTCATCTCCAACGGGATCATCGGTTTCATGCTGATCCTCGTCCTGTTGCTCCTCTTTCTCGACGTCCGGGTGGCCTTCTGGGTGGGGGTGGGTGTGGCGATCAGCTTTTTCGGCGCTTTCATCCCGATGGCCGCGGCCGGTATCGCGATCAGCCAGCTCTCGCTCTTCGGCTTCATCCTTGCGACCGGGATCGTGGTCGATGACGCCATCGTGGTCGGCGAAAACATCTACGCGACCATCGAGGAAGGCGAGGAAGACACCAAGCAAGCGGCCAAGCGTGGCACGATCCGCGTCGCCTCCCCGGTCTTCTTCTCGGTATCGACAACGGTGGCTGCGTTCCTGCCCCTGATGTTCGTCCCGTCCACGGTGGGCCAGTTCATCGGCGACATCGCCTTCGTCGTGTGCGCCGTCCTGGTGATGTCACTGATCGAGAGCTTCTTCATCCTGCCGCAACACCTTTCGCACCTTCACGACAGGCCGCCGGGCAGGATTTCGATCCGGCGGTACACGGATCCGTTGCGCAACTGGACAGCGAAGCGCCTTGACGCGTTCAGCGACAACCAGCTCAGGCCTTGGATCACCTTCGCGGCGTCGAAACCCTTCGCCACCTTACTCTTCGCCCTGGCGATCCTTATCGCGACCTTCGCGCTGTTCTCCAGCGGGCGGATCAAGACGATCTTCTTCCCCGAGATCGAAGGGAATTACGTCACCGCGCAGCTCCAGCTCGCCGAGGCCGCATCGGAAGTCCAGACCATGCGCTCCGTCGACCAGATCCTGGCCGCCGCCGAAGAAGCCGCGAAGGTCGTCGCTAAACGCTCGGGAACCCCCGAAGAAAAGGTCATTGAGAGCATCTTCTGGTCGCTCGGGCAGTCCGTATCCGGACCGGGCATCGGGAGCACCGAAACCTCTGGCGGTGCCGCCCCCAACTTCGCCAATATCGATGTGAAGATCCAGGATGCCGCGATCCGGAACTTCACCGCCGAGCAGTTCGAGGCAGCCTGGCGCGAGGCGACAGGTCCCATTCCCGGGGCGCAGAAGCTGACCTTCAGCTTCGACCTGACGGGCGGCGGCCTGCCGGTGCAGATTCGGGTCCTCTCGCGCGACGAAGAGGCTGCACGCGAAGTGGTCGGGAAACTCAGGGACGAGCTGGAAAGCATCAGGGGGGTCTTCGACGTCTCCGATGACAGGTTCCGCACGACGGACGAGGTCCAGGTGCGCCTTTTGCCTGAAGCGGTGTCCTATGGCATCGACCTGCAAACCGTTGCCCGCGCCGTACGCGCCGCCTTCTTCGGTGCAGAGGCCGTCCGTGTCCAGAGGGACCGCGAGGAAATCGAGGTCCGTGTTCGTCTGCCTAAGGATGAACGCCGCACCATAGAAGACGTGAAGCGCCAGAAGATCATCGTCAACGGTACCGCCATCCCGATCAGCGCGGTGGCCGATATCTCGATCGGCCAGGCTCCCGCCTCGATCACGCGGGTCGATGGCCAGCGGGTGTTCGTTCTCTCGGCCGACATCGACGGAGCGATCACAACGGCGGACGAAGTCACTGCGCAGATTCTCGGCCCAGCCTGGGAAAACATCGCGGCGGACTACCCGCAGGTCCGTGTCGCGCCTGGCGGCGAGCAGGAGGAGTCGGCCCGCGCCCTGCCCGCGCTCTACCGCAACTTCATCCTGGCGATGTTCTGCATCTACGCCCTGCTGGCACTGGCATTCAGGAGCTATACCCAGCCCTTGATCGTTCTCTCGGTGATCCCTTTCGGCCTTATCGGTGCGCTGTGGGGTCACGCCTTCCTGAATCTCGACATCAGCCTGCTGTCGATCTTCGGGATCATTGGCCTTTCGGGGGTCATCATCAACGATGCTCTCCTGATGGTCGACTACATCAATGAGAACATGCGCAAGGGGCTCGAGCGGACCGAAGCCATTGTGGATGCTGCGGTCGGGCGCTTCCGGCCGATCATTCTCACCTCGCTGACCACGTTCTTCGGTGTGACGCCGATCGTTCTCGAGCATTCAGTGCAGGCGGCCTTCCTGAAGCCGACGGCTGTGTCGCTGGGTTTCGGTATCCTGTTCGGCACCATTGTCCTGATGTTCGTTGTCCCGGCGATGGCAGCGCTCCACGCCCGTGCGCGCTCCGGCCTGCGCCGCGCCAAGGAGTGGGTGCGGCACAAGGTCAAGGGCAGGCGATCTGACGGAGAAGCAAGCCTCGTGGGCTAGAGCCGCCGCGCCCGCTTCGCTATAGGCCGGAATCCGCCGAGAACCCGGAACCCGATGAGCGATTACATCAACAAGAAGCTGCGTGGCACGGAGCTGATCGCCGACCAGGTGAAACGCCTGCCGCAGCGTCCCGGTGTCTATCGCATGTTCAACGAGGCGGGCGACGTCCTCTATGTCGGCAAGGCGAAAAGCCTCAAGAACCGCGTCGCCAACTACGCCACCCTGAACGGGCATACGAACCGCATCGCCCGGATGATCTCCGAGACGGCGGCGATGGAGTTCGTGGTGACGGACACGGAGACCGAGGCGCTTCTCCTCGAAGCGAACCTCATCAAACAGCTCCGTCCACGGTACAATGTGCTGATGCGGGACGACAAGAGCTTCGCCTCGATCCTGATCGCCAAGGACCACGACTTCCCGCAGATCCTCAAACACCGCGGCGCGCAAAAACGGCCGGGCGAGTATTTCGGGCCGTTCGCTTCGGCGGGCGCAGTGAACAAGGGGATCGACACACTGCAGAAGGCGTTCCTCCTGCGCTCCTGCAACGACAGCGTGTTCGAGAACCGCGACCGGCCCTGCCTCCTCCACCAGATCAAGCGCTGCGCTGCTCCGTGCACGGGCGTCGTGAACAAGGCCGAATACGCCCAGCTCGTTCGCGAGGCGACGACCTTCCTGCGCGGGGGCAATCGCGAAGTGACGGCAGCGCTCTCCAGAGAAATGGAAGAGGCGGCGGAGGAGCTGGACTTCGAACGCGCAGCACGGCTCCGGGACAGGATCAGGGCCATTGCGCACCTGACGGAGAGCCAAGGCATCAATCCGGGATCCGTGGATGAAGCCGATGTCTTCGCAGTCCATGCCGAAGGCGGTCAGTGCTGCGTGCAGGCCTTTTTCTTCCGTGCGGGACAAAACCTCGGTTCGCGCGCCTATTTTCCGAAGGCGGACAAAGAGGACCTGCCAGCGCATATCCTCGGCGCCTTCCTGACGCAGTTCTATGACGGCCACATGCCGCCTAAGTCAATCATGCTGAACCAGCCGATCGCGGACCAGGATCTGCTGGCGGAAGCCCTGTCGATCAAGACGGGCAGGAAAATCGAGGTCTCCGTGCCCCAGCGCGGCGAGAAGCGGCAGCTTGTTCGCCACGCGCTGGTCAATGCCCGCGAAGCCCTTGCGCGACGCCTCGCGGACACGGCCAGCCAGAAGCGCCTGATGCAGGCTCTCTGCGAGACGCTCGAGCTGACGGCCTCGCCTACCCGCGTCGAATGCTACGACAACTCGCATATAGGCGGCACAGGGATGGTCGGTGCCATGATCGTCTCGGGCGAAGAAGGCTTCGAGAAGAACAAGTACCGCAAGTTCAACATCAAGGACCCGGAGGTTGCCGCGGGGGACGACTTCGGCGCCATGCGCGAGGTCCTGCAGCGCCGGTTTTCACGGCTCGTCAAGGAAAGCGCTCCGGGCCAGGACGACTGGCCTGGGCTGGTGGTGATCGACGGTGGCATCGGCCAGCTCTCGGCTGCCAAGCAGGCGATGGAGGACGCGGGCATCCGCGTCGGGCCGGACCTCGAAGGCGGCGAGATCATGCTGCTTTCGATCGCGAAGGCACGGCGCGAAGACGCTCGCGGAGGGAAGACAGCGGACCGCTCGGCGGGCGCGGTGGCCGAGCAGTTCTTCGTACCGGGCAAGCCAGCCTTCATGCTGCCACCCCGCTCGCCGGTTCTCTATTATATCCAGCGGCTTCGTGACGAGGCGCACCGCTTCGCCATCGGCGCCCAGCGTGCGAAGCGAACGAAGCAGATCACGAACAACCCGCTCGACGCGATCGAGGGGATCGGGGCCGCGCGGAAAAAGGCCCTCCTCCACCATTTCGGCTCCGCCAAGGGCGTGAGCCGCGCCAAGGCAACGGACCTGATGGCCGTGGACGGCATCTCCGAAGCCATGGCGCAGCGGATCTACGACCACTTCCACCCTCAGGGATGACCCCGCCTTGCGTTTGCGCGGTCGCAAGCGCTTGCACGAAATCCTGACAACGTTATCATACTTTCAAAAAGGGAGGATCAGGTGCGGACATTCATGGTGGGAGCGGCCCTCGTCGCATTAGCGGCGAGCCCGGTGGCGGCGCAGGAGAAGGCCGCCGCTTACGACGCCGAACGCTGCGTCAATCTCGGCAATTCGCTGGAGACGCCCAAGGGCGAGAATTGGGGCGGCCGACGCATGCGGGTCGATGATCTCGAGCGGATCAAGGCCGCAGGATTCGACACCGTGCGCATACCCGTGCGCTGGAGCGACTATGCCGCGCAGGAACCTCCGTACACGATCCAGCCCGATTTCATGGAAGAGGTCGAGACGATCGTCGATGCCGCGCTTGATATGGGTTTCAACGTCGTCCTCAACGTCCACCACTACGAGGAGATGATGCGCGACCCCCGCGGCCACGCCCGCAGGCTCATCGGCCTGTGGCGGCAGATCGCCCCACATTTCGCCGACCGCTCGGACAACCTCTGGTTCGAGACCCTGAACGAGCCGAATGGCGAATTGACCGGAAAACTGATGCAGCAGGTCCAGGCCGCGAGCGTCGCCGCGATCCGGGAAAGCAATCCCGATCGCATCGTGATCCTGATGGGCGAGGATTGGTCGGGGATCCGGAGCCTCGGCAGCAACATCGCCCCGCCCGATGACAACATCGTCTACTCCTTCCACTACTACGACCCGTTCAGCTTCACCCACCAGAAGGCCGAGTGGCTGGGCGATGCCATGCCCAAGGGCACCCGTGGCTGGGGCAGCAAGGCTGACCGCCAAGAGCTCGCCCGCGCGACGGAAACTGCGGCGACATTCGCCGAGGCGACAGGGCACCCGGTCTTCCTTGGCGAGGTCGGGGTCAACAGCCCGGTCAAGAACAAGGAGCGCGTCAAATATCTCGGCGCCGTCACCAAAGCGATGTCGGAGAAAGGCATCGCCTGGTGCATCTGGTCCTACGCCAACACTTTCGCCCTCTACGAGGACGGCAAGGGCTGGGACAAAGATGCCCTCGAAGCGCTGGGCCTGACAGCGGAATGATCGCCGCCTGATTTCAGCAGCGCAGCGATTGACCGGAGACGGCGGGAAGGCTCCCCTCGCACCGCCGTTTCAGGGAGACCACCATGCTGACCACCCTCGCGATCGCAGCGCTTTCCATCGCCTGGCAGGATGCGAGCGTCCGCCTCAACGATGCCTCGACCCAGGCCATTCTCTCCGGATGCCACGATTATGCGACGGAGAACGATCTCTCCGTCGCCGTCACCGTGGTCGATGACCGGCTGCAGCTCGTGGGTTACCGCAGGATGGATGGCCTGCGCCAAGGCCCCGCCGATCTGTCCAAGGCCAAAGCCGATTACTCGGCCCGCTGGGGGTCGGAGACCAAGGGACTGGCCGACGCCGTTTCCGAAGGCCGTCTCGGCTTTGCCCTTTCCTCCGGCGGGACGCCTATCGAGGGCGGCGTGCCGGTCTATTCGAAGGACGGCGTCCTTCTCGGCGGTGTCGGCGTCTCCGGAGCCCCGGCCGTCGAGGACGCAAGGTGCGCGCGGGCGGGCATTGCAAGGGCCGGTTTGAAAGACAGGCCGTAAAAGCTGCGCCAATCACCTCTCCTCAGAGGAGAGGTGATTTTTCCGGCGGTGGTTACTTCTCGTACTGACGAACCCATTGGTCGAGAAGGCGCACGCCGAAGCCGGTGGCGCCTTTCGGGTTGGTGTCCGTGTCTTTCTTGATCCAGGCCGTGCCCGCGATGTCGAGATGCGCCCAGGGCGTCCCCTTCTCGACGAAGCGCGAAAGAAATGCCGCCGCCGAGGACGAGCCACCGTCCCGGCCGCCGATGTTCTTCATGTCGGCCACGTCGGACTTGATCATCTCGCGGTGCGCGTCGCCGAGCGGCATCCGCCAGAGCTCGTCACCCGTCTCCTTGCCGGCTTTCGAGAGAGCCTCCGCAAGCTGATCGTCTTCGGTGAACATGCCGCCATATTCATAGGCAAGCGCGATGATGATCGCGCCGGTCAGGGTGGCGAGGTCGACAATGGCCTGCGGCTTGATCTTCTCCTGGGTGTAGGTGAGCACGTCGCCGAGGACGAGGCGGCCTTCGGCATCGGTGTTCAGGATCTCCACCGTCTGGCCCGACATGGTATCGACGATGTCGCCCGGTCGCTGGGCGTTGCCGTCAGGCATGTTCTCGACGAGGCCGATGAGACCGACCGCGTTGACCTTAGCCTTGCGGCCAGCGAGCGCACGGATGGCACCGACGACGGCGGCCGAGCCGCCCATGTCCATCTTCATCTCGTCCATATTGGCGCCGGGCTTCAGGGAAATGCCGCCGGTATCGAAGGTCACGCCCTTGCCGACAAAGGCGACCGGCTTCTCCAAACCGCCGCCGTTCCAGCGCATGACGACGAGCTGGCTCTCACGCACCGAGCCCTGGCCGACGCCGAGCATCATGTGCATGCCCAGCTTCCGGAGTTCCTTCTCGCCGAGGATGTCGACATCGACGCCCAGGCCCTCGAGTTCTTCCTTGCAGCGCAGGGCGTAGCTTTCCGGGTACAGGATGTTCGGCGGCTCCGAGACGAGATCGCGGGCGAGGTTCACCCCTTCAAGGACTGCGCCCAACGGTGCGTAATCCTCAGCCGCCGCCTTGTCGTCGGTGATGATGGTGATCTTCTCGAGCTTCGGCAGCTCGTCGGCCTCGGCCTTCTTCATGTATTTGGTGAATGTATAGGCACGCAGGGCGGCGCCATAGGCAACCTGCGCTGCCGCACCCGGAGGAGCGACGATGGCGATCGAGCGGGCCTTCTTCACCGAAGGAGCCGAGGCCTTGCCGCCGAGCTTTTGCATGGCCAGGGCGTCGTCGGCGTTGATCTCGCCCGCGCCGAGCAGGACGATGGTCGCATTGGGCAGTTTCTCGGGACCGGCGACCGTGACCGACTGGCCCGGCTTGCCGGAGAAGTCCGAAGCCTTCGCCGCGCGCTTCACCTCGGCTTCCGCGCCCTTGAGCGTGCCCGGCAGGACGATCTCCCCGTCCTTCGCCACCGGCACGTAAATCATGCCGCTTTCGGGAACCTGGTTGGTGAAGTTTAATTCCATCGTGTCATCTCCCGTCTCGTGAAGGCGTGGTGCCATGGGTTCAGGGCGTGCTAGGCGTCCCGGGCCGGAAGGGGAACCTCCCTTTCTTCACGTCCATGTCTTTCGGGGTTTCCGCTTGAGCCGTCTCGACCGCTACATTTTTCGCGCAGCTCTCCTGCCCTTCCTCCTCATCCTGGTCTGCACGACAGCGGTCGCATGGCTGACGCAGGTGCTGCAGCGCATGGACATTATCGTGGATGATGGCGGAACGCTGGCAGCGTTCCTGAAGATCACGGTGCTGCTGATCCCGAGCCTGGTGGGGATCGTGATCCCCGTCGCTCTCTTCGCTGCGTGTCTTTATGTCCTGAACGTCCTGATGGTCGACTCGGAGATCCCGGTGATGCGCGCAGCGGGGGCGAGCCGGTTCCGGATCGCCCGGCCGCTGTTGCTGCTGGGAATCCTCGCAGCGGGGGCGGTCTACATCATCAACCTCGACCTCCAGCCACGGAGCTACCGCCAGCTCCGCGAAACCGTCTGGGACGTCCGGTCAAATATCGCCTCGTCGCTCGTCCGGGATCAGGTCTTCGCGCGTGTCACCAGCGGCGTCACCTTCTATGCCGAGGACGTCAGGCCGGGCGACCAGTATGTGGGGGTCCACATCCATGACGAACGCAATCCCGAACGACCGGTCACTTACACCGCCGAGAACGGTCTCTTCACGCAAACCGAGGCTGGGCCTCGCCTCTATTTGCTCAAGGGCACTGCGCAATGGCCTGATCCCGAGACTGGCGAGATCGAGATCGTTCGCTTCGACAACACGAATGTCGGGCTTGAGGGGTTTACGAACGGTCGTCCGGTCAACAAACCTTGGGAGACATCGGAGCGCTATTTGGGCGAGCTGTTCAATCCCGATCTCAACCGTCCTTACAATCAGGAGCATCGCCTGATTTTCCTCGCGGAGGCCCATGCGCGGCTGGCGACACCTCTTTACTCGATCGCCTTCGTCCTGATCGCCGCCGTGTTCATGCTCACGGCAACAACGAGCAGGCGCGGCTATGGGCAGAGGATTCTCTACGCATCGGCGGTGGCTGGGTTGATCCGCATTCTCGGCTTCGTCGCCCAGAGCCTTGCATCCGACAATCCAAGCCTCAACTGGACCCAATATGCGGTTCCCATTTCCGCCATCGTCATCGCAAGCTTGGCTCTCATGAATCCGCGCAGCTTCTCGCTCCAAGCCCGCCGTGCGCCGGAGGGCCAGCACGACCTCTTCGGACATGCCGGGGCACGGGCATGATCGGCCTGACCCCTGCAGAACGCTACCTGATGGGTAGGACGCTGAAGGCCGTCCTCGTCCTTGGCGCCGCTTCGCTCGGTCTCACCATGTCGATCGATTTCCTCGAGGCGCTCCGGCAGGTCAGCGAGTACCCGGGTGCTGGTCCCCTCGCCGCGGCGCAGCTCACCCTCCTCCGCTCCCCGCAGCTCCTTATGATCCTGTCGCCCTTCATCATGCTGTTTGGCACGCTGATGGCGTTCGCCCAATTGGCGCGATCCCTCGAAATCGCTGTCTTCAGGGCCGCAGGTTTCTCGGTCTGGCGGATCATTGGCGCGCCAGTCTGGCTGGCTCTGGCCCTGGGCGTCGCGCTCGTCACGATCGTCGATCCGATCACCACGAAAATGGCCTATGCGGCGGATAACAAGCTTGCCGAATATCGTGGCCTGCGTGCGGAGACCCCAAGGATTTTCCGCGACGGGGTCTGGCTGCGCCAGCCGCAGGCCGGGGGCGACGTCCTGATTCTTCATGCCGACGATATCGATATCGAGACCGGCAGGCTGACCGAGGCAGTGGTCTGGCGGAAGACCGAGAACGGCACTTTCATCGAGCGCTTCGATGCGGACGAAGCCGTGCTCGACGGCGGCACGCTGACCCTGCGGGATGCATCGCGCTCGGTCCCCGGCGGTGAGCTGTCGCAACCCGTGGGCGATCGCGCCTTCCCGATGAGCTTCGCGCTCGAAGACCTCGCGGAAACCGGCAAGCGGCCCGAGGTGCTCAACATCTGGAACCTGCCCAGGCTGATGAAGCGGATCGGCGATGCGGGGATACCGCTCGAGCCCTATGCCTTGCGCCTGCACGAGCTGATTGCGACCCCGCTCAAGCTCGCCTCCATGGCGGTGCTTGCCTGTGTCTTTGCCCTGCCCATCCATTCCCGCGGAGGCGGGACGGCGAAGCTGATCCTTCAGGGGATCGCTGCGGGTTTCCTCGCCTTCATCCTCGTGCAGTTCAGCCAGGCCATCGGGGAAGCAGGCCTTATCCCCGTGCGGATCGCAGCCTGGACGCCGCCTTTGGTGACACTGCTTGTCGGGATGACGCTCATTCTTTTCCGGGAAGACGGCTGAAAGCCCTTTCGATTCGCGGTGAAGGACGGTTAACGAAATCCTTCTAAGGCCCGATTGCATATTTCAGGACCACCGATGCTCGCTGCGTTCCTCCTCCTCTTCAGCTCAGCCATCACGGTGCAGGCCGAGCCCGTGGAAACGGTGCGCGAAGGCGATGTCCTGCTCGAAGCCGACAGGATCTACCGCGAATTTGAAGATGGCCCGCTGATCGCAGAGGGCGATGTGCGCGCTGCTTCCGGGGCGCAATTCCTCCGTGCCGACCGTGTCGTCTACGACATTGCCGCCGACACCGTGACCGCGCAGGGCAATGTCGCCGTCAGGTCCGAGGACGGACAGCTTTTCTTCGGCGAGGACGTGGTGCTGTCCAGCGACCTGCGAAACGGTATCGTTGCAGCCTTCGCCGCGGAACTGCCTCCGAACGGCACGCTTGGCGCTGCGACCGCGATCAGGCGGGAGTCAGGCACCAATGAGCTGCGCAAGGCGACCTACACGCTGTGCCGGGTATGCGATGAAGGACTGCGTCGCGACCGGCCGACCTGGCAGCTGAAGGCACGCCGGGTCATACAGGACGAGAACAAGAAGAAACTCACCTTCCGGGACGCGTTCCTCGAGATTTACGGCGTCCCGGCCATGTATGTGCCCTACGTGCAGGTCCCCGACCCTTCGGTGGATCGCGCATCGGGCTTCCTCGCGCCGCAGATCGGGAGCTCCTCCGTCCGCGGAACGGAGGTCGAGGTGCCCTACTACTGGGCCATTTCGGACTATCAGGATTTCACCTTCTCGCCGCGGCACTTCGAACTCCTGGGGACACAATGGAAGGGCGAATACCGGCGGAACACCTGGAACTCCTCGGCCATCGTCCAGGCCGGGATCATCAAGCCCACCAACGATCTCAGCGCGGAAGGCGGTAACCCGGACAATGTGCGCTGGCACTGGTTCAGCAAGTACCGCCGCGAGCTGCCCGCGCAGTGGACGCTGGAAGCTGACGTCGATGCCGTGTCGGACCAGGGCTACCTCCTGATCTATGACCTCGAGCCCGATGGCGAGTTGCAGGAGGAAATCGGCATCCTTCGCCCCGACCGCCTCGAGAGCAACCTGACCTTCGACCGGCGGACAGAAAATTCGTTTACCGATGTTTCGGCCTGGCTTTTCCAGACGCTGCGGGTCCGCGAGGACCAGGCGTTCACGGCGCAGGCCCTGCCCCGCATCCGCCATGAGCGCTACTTCGACGGGCTCGGAGGCAATTTCACCCTCGGCGGAAGTTTCCTCACCCTCCTCCGCGATGATGGCCTCGATTCCATGCGCGGTTCGGGCCACCTGCGCTACGAACGGGTGAAGCTGACACGCGGCGGGCACCGCTTCGAGACCTTCGGTGAGCTGCGCGGCGATCTCTACACATACCGCGATGCGGACCTTGGCACGCAAGCCTGCAATGTCGACGACCGCGCTTACGACGCATGCAGAATGATGTTCCCGCGCGGCGGCAACGAGGAGAGCTTCTCGGTCTCGCGCTTCCTGCCGACTGTCGGTGCGGAGTGGTCTTATCCGCTGGCGAGGATCGGCGAGAATGCGAGCTTCATCATCGAGCCGCGCGTCCAGGCTGTCGTCAGCCCTGACGAGAGCTTCGCAGACGACGTCTTCAACGAAGACAGCCAGTTCTTCCAGTTCGATACGGTGACGCTTTTCGACTACAACAAGGCGACAGGGCTCGATCTCTGGGAGGGCGGGCAGCGCGTCAATGCTGGCGTCTCGACGACTGCCACGTTCGGCCAGGGCGTCACCGTGAACACGCTGGTCGGTGGGCAGTTCAGGGCCAAGTCGAGCGACGCCTTCAACGACAATACGGGCATCGGGGAGGTCCAATCAGACATCGTCGGCGCTGTCGACGTGAACCTCGGCAGCAACTTCGCGATCGACAACCGTTTCCGCATCGACGACGACACGGGCTCCTTCCGGCGCGTCGAATCCCTCGTGCGCGGGAGGCTGGGCCGGTTGTCGGGCCGGCTCAATTACCTCCGTATCGAGAGCGACGACTTCGAAACCGACCAGGTGCTCGACGAATTCCTCGTTGTTTCCGCCGCCCTCAAAGTGACGAAGAACATCAACCTCGCCTATAGCCAGGCCCAGAACCTCGACAGCGGCTCGACCACCAATACGCAGCTCGCGCTCAGGCTCGCGAACCGCTGCGCAGGCATGACGATCCTCTACCGCTTCGACGATTCCACCGTGCCTGGGTTCCAGCAGGATCGCGAGCTGCTGTTCCGGGTGCAGGTGCTGGGCTTCAATTGATCCTTGCTGCCTGATGTCGCGGGTCGCAATGCGGTGATGAGCGCTTAAGTTCCACCGATGCAAGGCTCAGCCCGGAAACTCGAAGAGGTCCGCGAAACGACGCTGGCCGAACAGCTCGGCAATCTCCGCCTCCTGCTCCCCTATCTGTGGAGGAAAGGACGGCCGGGGTTCAAGCTGCGGATCATCCTCTCCCTTTTGGTCATCCTGCTCGGCACTTTCATCACCGTTCAGGCGCCCCTCGTGCTGGCAGACGGTATCAACAGGCTCGCCGAGACGGACATGACGGGCGCGGCGATCGCCAGCGTCTTCGGCTTCATCATCGGCTATGGCGTGCTGCGCTTCTTGTCGGTGGTCATCCCGAACCTGCGCGAATTCCTGTTCGCCAGGGTTGGCCAGACGGCGCAGCGGGAGGTCGGCGTCGATGTCTTCCGCCACCTGCAGAACCTGTCGCTGCGCTTCCACCTCGAACGGAAGACCGGCAGCCTGTCGCGGATCATGGAGCGGGGGAACAGGTCGATCGACTTTCTGTTCCGCTTCCTCCTCTTCAATATCGGGCCGACCCTGATCCTGCTCGGTTATGTCTGCGTGATCTTCGCGGCCCGCTACGAGATCGCGCTGTCGCTCATCGCGGCCGTGACGGTGATCGGCTATTTCTGGTTCACGATCGCGTCGACCGAATGGCGGCTGAAGTTCCGTAGGAAGATGAACGAGAAGGACCAGCTCGCCTCGTCGCGGTCAGTGGATGCGCTTCTCAACTTCGAAACGGTGAAGCTCTTCGGGGCGGAGAAGCGGGAGACCGAGCGCTTCTCCAAGGCACTCGAGGACTACCAGGACGCCGCGATCCGCTCGAACCGTTCCCTCGCCTGGGTGAACATCGGCCAGGCTGCCGTGGTCAATGGCGGAATGGTCGCCGCCCTCGGCATCACGGCGCTCGGGGTCGCGGAAGGCCGTTACGGCATTGGCGAGGTGACTGGCGTGAGCCTTATCATGATGCAGCTCTACCAGCCGCTGAACATCCTCGGCTTTGCCTATCGCGAGATCAAACAGTCACTCATCGACATGGAGAAGATGTTCGACCTCTTGAAGATCGAACCCGAGGTGAAGGATGCTCCGGGTGCGCAGGATCTCGACGTCGATGCCTGCTCCGTCCGCTTCGACGATGTGCATTTCGGCTATGACCCGCGGCGCGCGGTTCTCAAAGGGCTGAGCTTCGAGGCCGAAGCTGGGAAAAAAACAGCAATCGTCGGTCCGTCCGGCGCAGGCAAGTCGACCATCGCCCGGCTGATCTTCCGCTTCTACGATGTCACCCAAGGCGCGATCACGATCGGCGGGACCGACATTCGCGACGTCACGCAGGACAGCGTCAGGCGGAACCTCGGTGTCGTTCCTCAGGACACGGTGCTGTTCAACGATACGATCTCCTACAATATCAGCTACCCGCGACCCGAAGCGACGAAGGACGAGATCGAGCGCGCGGCGCAGATGGCGCAGATCCATGAGTTCGTCTCCCGCCTGCCCGATGGGTACGAAACACTGGTTGGTGAGCGGGGCCTCAAGCTCTCCGGCGGGGAGAAGCAACGGGTGGCGATTGCACGGACGATCATCAAGAACCCGCCGATCCTGATCCTGGACGAGGCAACCTCAGCACTCGACAGTGAAACGGAGGCAGAAATCCTCACCTCCCTGAACGCGCTTGCCTCGGGCCGGACGTCCATCGTCATTGCGCACCGGCTGTCCACGATCATAGATGCGGACAAGATCGTAGTGGTGGACGGAGGGGTCGTGGCCGAAGAAGGAACGCATGAGGAGCTTCTCGGCAAGGGGGGCCTTTATGCACGTCTGTGGAAGCAGCAGTCTTCCACACGCGCGCGTGAAGAATTCGAACAGGCCTGACGGGTCTTGAAACAAACCTCACAAGGAGTCGCGAAGTTTCCTAAAATGCCGGAGAAGCAGCAAGGGTCCGAACTCGATCGTTACCTCAGTGTTAGAGGGGGCAAGACAACACACGAAAGGGGTTTGTCATGGGAAAAATTGTAGCTGCTGTCGTGGTCGTGGTCCTCGCATTCCTCGGATACACGTTCCTGTTCGATACCGATGTCGGAGGCGGC
The DNA here is from genome assembly GCF_014651915.1 of Parvularcula lutaonensis. Lineage (GTDB taxonomy): Bacteria > Pseudomonadota > Alphaproteobacteria > Caulobacterales > Parvularculaceae > Parvularcula > Parvularcula lutaonensis. The sequence continues at coordinate 456,733 of NZ_BMXU01000001.1, read as the reverse complement.
AAGATGCCGGAAGTCGACGTCGACGTTGAAGGCGCTGAACTTCCTGAAGTCGAGGTTCGCGGTCCGGAAGTCACCACCGGTACGAAGGAAGTGACCGTTGAAGTCCCGACTGTCAGCATTGACGTGCCGGAAGACGATGCCGACGGCGAAGAGACCGAAATCACGGACGATGAAGGTCTCAATGTGGACGTCGAAGGCGACGTCGATGTCGATGTCGAAGAGAACGATGGCGACGAACCGACGCGCTAAGCACGGCTCTTCCAGTTCGTGAAGATGGAGCCCGGCCCCGTGCCGGGCTTTTTCATGTCCGCTCCAGCGCCCGGCGCACGTCGGCCCGTATCGCCGGGACAACCTCTTCCTCGAACCACGGGTTTTTCTTCAGCCACCCTGTGTTCCGCCAGCTCGGGTGCGGCAGGACATAGAGCTTCGCTCCGGTCGCAGGATCTCGCGGATAGTCGCGCCACGCCCGCACGGTCTCGGTCAGGGTCTTCCGGCGGGCACCGCCCAAGTGCCAGGCCTGCGCGTAACTGCCGATCAGGAGGGCGAGGTCGAGGTCTCCCCGCAGATGCTCGAGCGCCCGCTCCCGCCAGATCTCGGCGCAAACCCTGGGCGGCGGGCGATCGCCGCCCTTCCCTGTCTTCCCGGTCCCGTCATAGCCTGGAAAGCAAAAAGCCATCGGGACGATGGCGAAGGACCCGCTGTTGTAGAACTGGGCTTCGCTCACCCCGAGCCACTGGCGCAGGCGGACGCCCGAGGGATCGAGAAAGGGCATGCCGCCCTGATGGGCAAGGTTGCCAGGCGCCTGGCTGAAAATGCCGATGCGCGCGCCTTCGGGCAGTTGGAAGACGGGACGCGCCTCGGGGATCAGGCCATGCCGCTCGCAATGGCGGCAGGCCGATAGCTCCTTGCGAAACGCCGAAAGTGGCTCAGGCCGAGCCAATGGTGTCGAGATCGACGTCGAGGATAGCCATGTGGAAGTCGTAGGACAGGTCCTCGTCTTCATCGTCACGGCTCAGGACGCCGATGAATTCCTCGCCGATGTAGACTTCGGCGCTGTCATCCTTGTTCGGACGCGCGCGTACGGTGAGAGTCTGGTCATTGAAACGGCGACGCAGGAAATTCTGCAGCTTCGCAACTTCTTGAGTGTCCATGGTGCTCCTTTCGGCTGGGCACGGTCCCCCGCGCCCATTTATGGGTTTCGCGCTGGCCTGCGGTTTCGTAGGGCCGACGTCAACTGTCCAACCATGTGGAGCCGCCATGCGCGCCGTCATCCTTTCCCTTGTCGCGAGCATAACTCTCTTTGCCTGCGGGTCGGGCGACGATGCTCCCACAGGCTTCATCCGCCTGCCAGCCGACGGAGCGATGATGACGGCGGCCTACCTGACGGTGACGCGCGACAGCGATGACCGCCTCATCAACGCCGAGATCGAAGGCGTCGAGCGGATCGAACTGCATACGAATACCGAGACCGACGGCGTCATGCGCATGCGACGGGTCGAAGGGTTCGAGGTCAAGGCGGGAGAGCCGCTGGTCCTCGCACCGCGCGGCGATCACCTGATGCTCATCGGTCTCGATGAAGGTTTCGAGGAGGGCGAGGAGCGCAAGGTAACGCTCATTTTCGAAAGCGGCGCCGTCGAGGTGATCGAACTCCCGGTTCGGAGAAACTAGCCCAGAACGCGGCCTGCGATCGTCTTCAGCTTGCGGAGGACCTGCGGGTCGCGAGCTTCGGGAGGCGTCACGATAGCGAAATCGAGACAGGTCTCGATGCCGTCAGGGCTTGGCGTGCGCTCAGGCCCGATCATCCTGGCAATCTCGGCAACGGTGCGCTGGCCCGCATCGCGGTTCTGGGCGAGAATGGCGAGAACCGAAGCGACATCGACCGGCCCCTCATCCTCGTGCCAGCAGTCGTAATCCGTCACCATGCCGAGGATCGCATAGGGAAGCTCGGCCTCGCGGGCGAGCTTGGCCTCCGGCATGGCGGTCATGCCAATGACGTCCATGCCCCACGAGCGGTAAAGCTCGCTCTCCGCCTTGGTCGAGAATTGCGGGCCTTCCATGACGAGATAGGTGCCGCCGCGGTGGACCCTGGCACCGGCCGCTTCCGCAGCCTGAGCGGCTTCTTCGGTCAGGCGCGAGCAGACTGGGTGCGCCATCGAGACATGGGCGACGCAGCCGCTTTCAAAAAAGCTCGGTGTGCGTCCCTTCGTACGATCGACGAACTGGTCGACGGCCACGAAGTCTCCCGGAGCCAGCTCCTCCCTGAACGATCCGCAGGCGGAGAGGCTGAGCATGTCCGTGGCTCCCAGCATCTTCGCTGCCGCGACGTTGGCGCGTGCGTTAAGCTCGGACGGCGGGATGGTGTGGCCCTTGCCATGCCGGGAAAGAAAGAGAACACGGACACCGTTCAGTCTACCGATGGTTACTGGAGCCGAGGGCATCCCCCATGGCGTCTCGATCTCGCGCTCTTCCTCGATCGTCAGGCCGGGCATCTCGTAAATGCCCGAGCCGCCGAAAATGGCGAGGCAGGTTTCGCGGGTCTGTTCGGTCATGGTGCCCTCCTGGTGATCGGGCCGGAGTAGCAAACCCACCCGCCAGTCCAAAAAGAAAAAAGCCGCGGAGGTCGCTCTCCGCGGCTTCGTTGCTTGGATGCGGTGACGTCTTACTTCTCGACGTTGCGCCAGACCTGGCGGTACGAGGCGTAAGTCACACCAGCGAAGATAAAGAGATAGGCCATCACATAGGTGCCCATGCCCTTGCGCTCCTCGAGCTTGGGCTCGGCAGCCCATTGCAGGAACGCGGTGACATCTTCAGCGTACTGAGACACCGTCTCGGGCGAGCCGTCTTCATAGGTAACGATACCGTCCGACAGCGGCGGAGCCATCTTGAAGGCACCGCCATAGATGTAGCCTTCTTTCGAGACGTAACCCTCTTTTTCGTCCTCGCGGATCTTGTCCTCGAGAAGGTGGCCCTCCTCATCGAGGTATTCTTCCTTCATGAGGCCGAGCGTGTCACCGGGATAATACGGGTTATAGTAGTTGCCCGGCGGGACTTCGATCGTGTTCAGCTCGCCGTCCGGATAACCCGTCAGCAGGCTGTAGATATAGTCGGGGCCGTGCGGCCGGGCCTTGGCGATCAGGCTCTGGTCCGGCGGATAGGCGCCGCCATTGGCTGCCGTCGCCTGCTGCACATTGGCGTAGGGCGACGGGAAGTAATCAGCCGGCAGGCCGGGGCGTTCGAACATGTCGCCGAATTCGTCCGGGCCGTCCGTGATCGTGTATTCAGCCGCGAGCGATTTGATGATCGGGTTCTGCGAAGGAACCGAACAATCCGTGCTCTCGCCGAGGCCAAGCTCTTCGGGACACTCTTCAACGTAGAAAGGACCACCCTTCTCACCGAGGTGACGAAACGCCACGAGCTTCAGCGAGTGACAGTTGGCACAAACCTCGCGGTAGACCTGGAAGCCGCGCTGGAGCTGAGGCTTGTCGTAGCGGCCGAACGGACCCTCCCAGGACCATTCCTTGTCCTTGAGAGGCTTGGTCCCGCCGGTGGCGGCACCGGCCGCCATCGGGAGGGCTGCCGCAGCGATCGCCGCGGCGCTGAGGAGACGTTTCAGCATTCTCAATTACTCCGCAGGGCTCGGCTGGGCGCCGCCGGTGATGGGGGCCGGGCTCTTCGCCTTGCCCTTCTGGTTCTTGTCGGCGAGCACCGCTTCGCTGATCGACTTCGGCAGCGGCAACGGCGTCTCCGTGACCGAGAGCACCGGCAGGATCACCAGGAAGTAGGCGAAATAGTAGAGCGTGAAGCCCTTCGCCAGCGCCACGTAGATCCCTTCCGCCGGCATCGCGCCGAGATAGCCGAGCGCGAAGAAGCTGATCATCAGCAGGAAGAAGAACTGCTTCGCGATCGGACGGTAGCGCATCGAGCGCACCTTGGAACGGTCAAGCCAGGGCAGCACGAACCAGATGAGGATCGAGCCGAACATGACGATCACGCCGCCGAGCTTCGAGTTGATGAAGAGGAAGTTGAAGTCGATCGCGCGGAGCATCGCGTAGAACGGCAGGAAGTACCATTCGGGAACGATGTGCGCCGGGGTCACGAGCGGGTCCGCTTCGATGTAGTTGTCCGGGTGGCCAAGCGCGTTCGGCATGTAGAACACGAAGGTCGCGAACAGCAGGAGGAAGACGACGATCGCGAAGCCGTCCTTCACCGTGTAGTACGGGTGGAACGGAACCGTGTCCTTCTTGACGTCCTTCACTTCGACGCCCGACGGGTTGTTGTTCCCCGGCACGTGCAGCGCCCAGATGTGCAGGATCACGGCACCCGCGATCAGGAACGGCAGCAGGTAGTGCAGCGCGTAGAAGCGGTTGAGGGTCGGGTTGTCGACCGAGAAGCCGCCCCACAGCAGCGTCTTGATCGGGTCACCGATGACGGGAATCGCCGAGAACAGCGAGGTGATGACCGTCGCGCCCCAGAAGCTCATCTGGCCCCACGGCAGGACGTAGCCCATGAATGCAGTCGCCATCATCAGGAGGAAGATCACCACGCCGAGAATCCAGAGGATCTCGCGCGGCTCCTTGTACGAACCATAATAGAGGCCGCGCGCGATGTGCGCATAGACCGCGATGAAGAACATCGAGGCGCCGTTGGCGTGCGTGTAACGCATCAGCCAGCCATAGTTCACGTCGCGCATGATCTCTTCGACCGACTGGAAGGCGAGGCTCGTATGCGCGGTGTAGTGCATGGCCAGCACGACACCGGTCACGATCTGGACCATCAGGCAGATCGCGAGGATGCCGCCGAAGGTGTACCAGTAGTTCAGGTTCTTCGGCGTCGGGAAATCGACAAAGCTGTCATAGCCGAGCCGGATGATCGGCAGGCGCTCGTCGATCCATTTCTCTATGCCGGTAGAGGGAACGTATGTGCTTTCGTGAGACATATCTTACCCCAGGCGAATGGTGGTGTCGGAGATGAATTCGAGCGGCGGCACCGTGAGGTTGTCTGGCGCCGGACCTTTCCGGATGCGCCCGAGGCTGTCGTAGTGCGACCCGTGGCAGGGGCAGAACCAGCCGCCATAGTCGCCGCGGTTCTCGCCGGGCTCGGTGCCCAGGGGGACACAGCCAAGGTGCGTGCAGACACCGGTGACGACAACGAAACCGCCGTCGACGGTTCGGTTCTCGACCGTGGCGAGCCCGTTCGGGATGTTGGCGTTGCGGGCGTCCTTGTCCTTGAGCGCCGAGAGCGGCGTCTGGGCGTCGGCTTCGAGCTCGGCCTCGGTCAGGCGCCGGATGAACACCGGCTTGCCCTGCCAGATCGTCTTGACCGCCTGTCCAGGCTCGACGCCAGCGACACTGACTTCCTTGGTCGCGAGCGCGCGAACCGCCGCATCGGGGGCAAGCTGCGCAACGAGGGGGATGACGATTCCGACGCCTGCCGCAGCGGCCAGTCCGCCCGCAAGCAGGTGAATGAAATCGCGTTTCGTCGGCTCGGAGCTGTCGGGCTGGACCCAGTCGCCCTTGGGGCCGGTGGTGGTTTCTGACGTGGAACTCATCGTCGTCCAGAATTCCTTTTCAAATTTTCGCTCGCGCATGCCACTAAGCGCCCGCAAGGTCTAGAGCGCAGGTGACGGATAGACCCCGAAAAGTCCATGTGCCGGGAGGTCGCGCGACGTGTTGAGACTGGCGCTCTACCAACCGGAAATTGCCGCAAACTTAGGAGCGGCAATCAGGATCGCCTCTTGTTTCGGCGTTCCTCTCCATGTGATCGAGCCTTGTGGCTTTCCCTGGCGGCACCGCGATATTGGCCGCGTCGCCATGGATTATGACGCCTCCCTGAAGCGCCATCGTGACTGGGAATGCTTCGAAGCCGAAGTTCCGGGCCGCCGGGTCCTGCTGACGACTCACGCGGATAAACCGGTCGATGCCGTCGCATTTGAAGACGGCGACATCATCCTTCTGGGACAGGAAAGCGCCGGCGTGCCGGAACACGTCCATGACCGCGCCGACGAACGGGTCCGCATCCCTCTCGCCCCTTCGGCCCGAAGCCTGAATGTCAGTGTCGCGGGAGCCATCGCGCTCGCCGAGGCGAGCCGACAGCTCGGACTCTTCAGGTAAGATATTTTCCTGATTGGTTCCGGCTTAGAACGTCCGCTATCGCAGCCCCATGACCGATCTCGACGAGCGTAAGCGTACCGCCAGTGCCTGGTTCAAGTCCCTTCAGAAGCAATTGATCGCGGCCTTCGAGAAGCTCGAGGACGACGCAGGGCCGCTCTACGCGGACATGGAGGCTGGGCGCTTCGACCTCGAAGAATGGGAGCGCGGCCCGAATCAGGGCGGCGGCCGCATGGGCATGCTGCGTGGCCGCGTCTTCGAAAAAGCGGGCATTCATTTCTCCGAGGTCCATGGCGAGTTCTCGCCGGAATTCCGGAAACAGATTCCGGGTGCCGAGGAGGACCCGCTCTTCTGGGCGGCGGGAATCAGCCTGATCGCCCACACACGGAATCCCCATGCGCCCGCGGCGCACATGAACACCCGCTTCGTCTGCACGACGAAGACCTGGTTCGGAGGCGGCGGTGACCTCAACCCGATGCTGGACCGCTACCGGACCCAGGAGCACGAAGACACCATCGCGTTCCACAAGGGCATGGAGGAAGCCTGCGCCAAAAGCCCGTCAGGAGACTACGCGCACTTCAAGGCATGGTGCGACGAGTATTTCTGGCTACCCCACCGCAATGAACCGCGGGGGGTCGGAGGCATCTTCTATGACCACCTGAACACTGGCGACTGGGGTGCTGATTTTGCGCTGACAAAAGCAGTTGGCGAAGGTTTTCTCTCAACCTACCCCACACTCGTCGCGAAGCGCATGGACCAGCCATGGACCGACGCTGACCGCGAGGAACAGATGTTCCGCCGCGGCCGCTACGCCGAGTTCAACCTGCTCTACGACCGTGGCACGACCTTCGGCCTGAAGACCGGCGGCAATGTGAAATCGATTCTCTCGAGCCTGCCGCCGATCGCCACCTGGCGCTGAGGCTAGTTCTCGCCCTCGCCGCGGATCCCGTTGATCGCGGCGAAAATGGTGAGAACAGCAAGGGCAAGGGTCGCCCAGGCACCCCAGCCGACGGCTGTGAGGCCCTGCTCGCCCATCGCGCCGAAGGCCGTGAGGCCGGCAGCGCCGAGGCCCGCGGCCCCCGCGGCAAGAACCCCGAGGCTCGTCAGCCGACCCACGAAGGGCAGAAGACCGAGCACGGAAAGAACGGCCGCCGCGGCGCCCCCTGCGACGGTGTAGCCGATGAGCTGGTCATTGAGCGAGCCGTCCGGCCGGCACTCCGGCGCTGTCGGCAGTTTCACGTCGAGGAGGCATTCGACCGTGTTGCTGGCGTATTCGGAACCGGTCGAGCCCCCTGCCCAAGGACCGAAGAAGGCCACGATGGCCATGGCGAGTGGGAGAATAATGCGGATCATACTGAACACCCCGATGTCTGATCGGGGCGAAGGTTAACCGAGTTTAACCGTCTGGACTACTCCCCAGAGGCCCGATCAACGGGTTCGCGCAGTGATTTCACGAAATCTTCCGATGCCTTGAGCACCCGCCGGCGACGCTCTGCAGCCGCAGATTGCAGCGCCTCGGTCTCGGTCCTGATATAGGCGAGATGGCCTTGGAGCGATGCGAGCTCCTTCGCGATACCCTTGAGCCCTTCGATGACGGCCGGGTCGAGACCCGCTTTCGGATCATTGGCAGGCCCGTCCTCGGGCAGTTTCGGCTGGCGCAGCTCGATCTTCGGAAAATCGACGGCCAGCGAGCGTTCGAGCCGCGCATCGAGCGCGTCCTCGTCCGCCTGCCGCTCATCGGCTGGTTCGGCGCGCGTGCCGGCCGGTTCGTCGGCTCTCTGCTGCGAAGGCTCATCAAGCGCGAGCAGCGCTTTCTCAATGTCGTCGGGCGTCGGGATGGCTTTCGGGCGCGCGCCTTGTTGCTCTGGCCGCTCAGGCTCGGGCGCGTCAGCACCGCCAGCGGGCTCCGCATCGTCGAGATGCCGGACCGAGATCCGTCCCACGCCCTCGCCGGTGGCGCGTGCATGGGCTTCATCCAGCATCGGCCCCACTTTCGCGATCGCGCCGCCAGTGCGCTTCCGGATTTCCTCGGCGGCGTCGTTCGACAGGCGCATCCGGCCACCGAAAAGCTGGTCGGCGAGGGACTCGATCTCATCGGTCAACATCCCGCCGAGCATCAGCGGCGGCGCCGGGAAAGCGCTGGCGGCATCGACATCATCAGTCGTGGCGATCAGTGGCAGGGAAATCCCACCCTGCGCGCGCCGGACGGTCAGCGCGACCAGCGCATCCACGGCCTGCGGCTCAAGACGGTGCAGGTCGGTGACAAGCACAGCCGTGCGGCGTCCCGCTTCGGCACAATCCTCGAGATAATCCTGAAGGGCGAGCTTGGCCGGTGATCCCGGGACGGGAGCGAGGCCGAAGCCTGCGAGGATCGCTTCAGCCATGTCCCCGGAAACGAGCATGTCGGCCCTGAGCGCGATCACGGCGTCGTCCGAAGTGCGGGCTTCCTCGACCCAGGCGTGCAGGGCCGTGCGCTTCCCGATACCCTCGGAACCCGCAAGGATCACCGGGAAAACGCGCTGGTTGAATGCGTGGTCGAGGGCATCGAAGACGCGTCGCATGGCGCTTGTGCGGAAGAGGAACCCCGCCTTGCGGGCCACGGCGAAGGGCGCGGCCATGTTGCCTTGTTGCGCCCTCATCATGTCACCTCCGTCAGAACGTCAGTCGCGTACCCACGCGGACCACATTCTCCTGGAAATCAAAAGGCGTGCCACCGAAGAGGGAAAGCGGCCCACCCGTTTCGTCCACGTCGCGACGAAGGTGGCTGTATCCGGCCGTCACCGCCCAGCGGCGATTGATCGCGTACCCAGCCGTGACGCCGAAAAGAAACTCGCTCGCATCGCGGTCGAAGGGATTGGTGCTGTCCTCATCCGCGATGAGGTGAAGCGACCTGGCCTGGACACCGACCCGAAGGCGGCGGTTGAGATTGCGGCTCACCTGCGCGCCGACCGAAATCCGCTTGCTCGGCGCGCCCGGCTCGATCCCATCATCGGGATTGGGGTCGAATTTCTCCGGAATGATGACGAAGCTGTTGATCGCCCAGCTCGTGCGACCGGCATTGCCGCTGAGATTGGCGTTTACGTTCGTGATCGGGCGGATTGTCAGGTCGCCTTGGCTGATCTGTGCCGCATTGCCAAAACCGACATTGACCAGGCTCTGGACGTCCCGGTCCGAGAACGCGATGTTCTGTGAACGCAGCTGCTCGATGAAATTGATGCCGACATTATTGAGTCGGACCTGCTGCTCCTGAAGCTCCTGCAGGCCGGAGGACAGCCGCCGGTTGACGCCCACGGAGGCGCGCATGCGCGGAGTGATGATCCAGCGCAGGTCGCCGTTGATCTGCGTCCCGTTAAAACGCTCGCCGACACTCAGCGAGATCGAGCTGCCCTTCGATGAACGCAGCGAGAAACCTGCCGTGTAAAAGGCACCGGAAATATCGCTCGTCGTCTCGGGCTGCGGCGTTGGAGGCGCCGTCGGGTCGAGTGGATCGACGAGCGGTGCAGGTGTCGAGGCGATCTCCGCATCGTCATAGCCGACGACGCCAAGAAGCGAGAAACGCGGATTGACGTCATAGTTGACGGCGACACTGCCGCTCAACTGGTCGAGCGTCTGTTCAGGCCGCGTGTCCGTGCCCTCTTCCTCGAAACGTCGCGCGAAGACCTCGGTCGAGAAACCGAGCTTCGGCAGCAGGCTGCCGCTCGAATAGGCGATCCGCGCCTCGTTGCTGACGCTGTCGCCGAGCTGGGGCACGGTGCCGCCAAAATTGGGATCGTCGACCTCGTCGATCACGACCACCGAGGAGTTGCGCAGCCGCAGCTCCACCGCCTGCTGGGACGGAAGGTCGATCCGCGAGCCCGGACTGATGAAGAAACCGCCGACGATGATCTCGCCGAAGTTCTGGCCGGCCTGCTGCTGGGTCAGGAACCCGCCATTGCCGCGCTGCTGCTCGGTCACGAAGCCGCCGCCTTCGATGAAGAGCAGCTTGTCGACGATATCCACCTGCGCGATGCCGGAGATGTTCGGATCGACGAAGGTCTCCCGGAAGGCGCCGCGGCCCCCGACGACAGGCTCGATCGTCACCCCCTGCGGGACCTGGTCGAGAATCGCGGGCAGGTTGCCTTGGATATCGTCCTCGACTTCCTCGGCGAATGTCGTGCCGTCGAAATAATGCCCTACGCGGACCGTGCCGCGCAGGAGCCCGCGCATGCCCGGACGGCTCATCACCGAGGCCCCCGACATGGAGGCCGAAGCGAAGAGCTTGCCGATTTTCTCGAGGGGCACCGTATCGCTGACCGGGACCACCGCCTGTACCGTCGTGCCGTCGGGCAGGGTCACGTCCTCAAGGGTAGAAGCGAAGGCCTGGCCGTCGAGCAGGAAGCGGCGCTCATAGTCGCCCTCCTGGATACGGGCGAAATTGTCCGTGTAGTTCAGCGAAAGATCGAGCGACCAGCTGTTGATGAGCGAGCGCCCCTGACGCCCGCCCGAAACGGCAGGTGTCCCCTTTGAGGGCTGGACCGTCGGCGCCTGGACGCCTCCGGTCTGGCCTGGCTGGTTCTGGCCCTGCTGGAGCTGCGCCTGCGCCGTCCCAACGAGAAGCGCCGGCAAGGCGGCGGAGAGAAGTAATCGTCGGGATGAGGTCAAGGTACGCTCCCTCTCAAGCTGTGCCGCAGGTCCCCTGCTAGAAGATGGCTTCCGGGATCAGGATCACGTCACCCGGCTGCAGCGCGACGTCGGCGCTGACATCGCCATTCCGCAGAAGGTCACCGAGCCGAAGGCGGTAGGTCTGTTTGTCCTCGCCACGGCCGCGGATCAGCTTGGCCCGGTTGCCCGCTGCGAAATCGGTGAGGCCGCCGACTGAAATCATCACGTCGAGAACAGTCATGCCCGCCTGGTACGGGATTGCCGAAGGCTGCTGCGCCTCGCCAAGGACCCGGACCTGCTGGTCGAAAGTCGAGGAGAAACCGCTGACGATGACGGTAACTTCGGGGCTGCGGACATATTGGCCGAGCCTGTCTTCGAGCTCGGCGCTCAGTTGCGTCGGCGATTTGCCCGCGGCGATGATGTCTTCCACCAGCGGGGTCGAGATACGACCGTCGGGCCGGACCTGCACCTGCGCGGAAAGCTCCGGCGCACGCCAGACGAAGACCGTCAGAGAGTCATAAGGCCCGATCACATATTCAGGGTATTCCTGGTCCTGCAGGGTCGTCGTGTCGACGCCTTCGCTCGGCGGCGCCTCGTAGCGGGTGAAAGGTGATCCCGCAGTCGAACAGGCAGTGAGGCCCGCGGCCCCTAGGAAAAGCGCGAAAGCGCCAATAATGCGCATGATATCCACCCTCAATCGTCGGAACTCGCCGACGCAATTATCGTGCCCCGGACCAACGCCAAGCGCGTCAGTCGTCGCGATGCACCTTCTCACGCCGCTCGTGGCGCTCCTGCGCCTCCAGCGACATGGTCGCGGTCGGTCGCGCCTCGAGCCGTTCGAGCGAAATGGGCTCTCCGGTCTCTGAGCAGTAACCGTACTCGCCTTCGTCAATCCGCCTGAGCGCCGCGTCAATCTTGGCGATCAGCTTGCGCTGGCGGTCTCGGGTTCGAAGTTCCAGCGCATGGTCAGTCTCGGACGAGGCACGGTCGACCACGTCAGGCGCATGCAGGGTCGCGTCCTGCATCTGGCCAATGGTCATCTTGCTCTGTTCGAGAATGTCCGCCTTCCAGTCGAGCAGCTTCTTGCGGAAGTACTCGAGCTGCCGTTCATTCATGAACGGTTCATCGGCGCTAGGACGATATTCGTCGTTGTCAGCGACGGACATGGCCGCCTCCGTGGTTTGCCCCTCGGCCAACACGTGGCCCGTTCGGTGAGCCATTAACGGCGGTGACAGTCGAGGACAACACCGCTCGTGAAACCTTCAAGGATTTTCGCGTAATAGTTATGCAGGATTCGTTAAACCGAAGAAGCTGACCGCCTTCATCGATTGTGTTACTATATCGATAGCTGGTGGATTGGTGACAGGGGCAGTTGATGAAGATATCCGAACGGGGGCTCGAGCTCATCAAGCAATTCGAAGGGCTCGAGCTCGAGGCCTATCAGGACATCGTCGGCGTCTGGACCATCGGATATGGCCATACGTCGATGGCTGGCCCGCCGGAAGTCGTCCCCGGCATGGAAATCACCGAGCAGGAAGCGGAGGAAATCCTTCGCCGTGACCTCCGCCAGTACGAGGAAGCCGTCGAGCGCGCGGTGAAGGTCGATATTACCCAGAACATGTTCGATGCGCTGGTATCGATCACTTACAACATCGGCATCAACGCGATGCGGAACTCGACCTTCATCAAGCGGCTGAACAACAAGGATTACGAAGGCGCAGCCGAGGCCATGCTGTGGTGGAACAAGGCCGGCGGCAAGGTCGTGAACGGTCTCAAGAGGCGCCGCGCTGCCGAAGCCGCCCTTTTCCTCGAAGGGCTCGAAGAACTCACAAGAGAGGCCGAAGAAGAAAACTCGCCGATCGACGAGACAAAGGGCGCTCCAGTCGAGGAGAACTCACCGCGCAGGCCCAATCTCGGCAGCTCGCGGACGGTTGGCGGTGCCGCTGCTGCGGGGGTCGCGGGTGCTGTCGGTGCAGGCTCCGTGCTCATGCGCAATGATGACGACGGCGAGGAAGAAACCGCGTCCGAAGGGGACGGTTCCTCAGAACCGGAAGCACCTGGGGATTCCGGTCCTACCGACGAGACTGCTCAGGAAACCCCGACCGACAATCCTGGCACGCTGCCGGAGCCCGAAGAGGTCACCGAAACAACCGAGAAAGTCTTTGTCTCGACCTTCGAGGACCAGGAGGAGGCTTGGGACGCCATCATCATCGCGGCAGGCGTCATCGCGGTCATCGCCGCGATCTACGTCATTCTCGTGCGCTTTGACGATTGGCGGAACCACAAGCGCTAGGAGCAGCTATCGGTCCGGGTAGTTCCCGGTGGTCGAAATCCACTCCTCGTCCTCCTGGGTCTCACGCTCGTGGATCAGGAATTCGTAGTAGCCGCATCGCTTCCGGTTCGGGAAATCACGGCAGATCTCGGGCCGCGCCTCGTAGATCGTGCAGCCGCGGGTCTCTGAATCGAGAAACCTGCAAATCGTGCCGAAATGCTCGTCTGCCTTGTGGCGCAGGACGCGCGGGTTCTCCGCATCACCCTTCTTGGTGAACTTCTTCCGCGCATCCTCGACCTTCAGGTCGAAGTGCTTCGCAAGCCGCTTGATGTCGGGATCGGTGACCGGGATGTGCTCGTAGGAGCAGCAATAGGCCGGGCACTTCATGCAGTCGTAGAGGGTCTTGATCGTCGGCCTCTTTGGGTTCATCCGCTTCCTTTGTGTGCGGTGCACCGCGCAAGATGACAAGGACCGAACGCCATGATTCCCCGTTACGCCCGCCCCCAGATGATCGAGCTTTGGTCGGACGCGACGAAGTACCGGATCTGGTTCGAGATCGAAGGCTACGCAGCCGAGGCAATGGCCGAGCTCGGCGTCATCCCGAAGGAGAGCGCGAAGACGATCTGGGAGAAAGGTTCGAAGGCTGAGTTTTCCGTCGAACGAATCCACGAGATCGAGGCGGAGACCAAGCACGACGTCATCGCCTTCCTCACCCACCTTGCCGAGTTCATCGGCGACGACAGCCGCTTCGTGCACCAAGGGCTGACATCTTCCGACATTCTCGACACGCAGTTCGCCGTGCAGCTCACCCGTGCGTCGGACATGCTGATCGAAGGCATGGAGCGGGTTCTCGCAGCGCTGAAGAAACGCGCTTTCGAGCACAAGAACACGATCAAGATCGGACGCAGCCACGGCATCCACGCAGAGCCGACGACCTTCGGCGTCACGCTCGCGACATTCTACGCAGAATTCGACCGTGGGCTGACAAGGTTGAAGACGGCACGCGAGGAAATCGCCACCTGCGCCCTCTCCGGCGCCGTCGGCACTTTCGCCAATACCGACCCCAGGGTCGAGGAATACGTTGCCAAGAAATTGGGCCTCAAGCCGGAACCGGTCTCCACGCAGGTGATCCCGCGTGACCGCCACGCAGCCTTCTTCGCGACGCTTGGCGTGATTGCCTCGTCGGTAGAGCGCCTCGCCACCGAGATCCGCCACCTTCAGCGTACTGAAGTGCTCGAGGCTGCCGAGTTTTTCTCCAAGGGCCAGAAAGGCTCCTCGGCCATGCCGCACAAGAAGAACCCAATCCTGACCGAGAACCTCACCGGCCTCGCCCGCCTCGTCCGCTCAGCCGTGATCCCGGCCATGGAGAACGTCGCACTCTGGCATGAGCGCGACATCAGCCATTCCTCCGTCGAGCGCGGCATCGGTCCGGACGCAACGACGCATCTCGATTTCGCACTGCACCGCCTGGCGGGTGTCGTCGAGAAGCTGCTGGTCTTCCCCGAGAACATGCAGCGCAATCTCGACCAGCTCGGTGGCCTCACCTTCTCCCAGCGCGTTCTGCTGGCGCTGACACAGGCCGGTGTCAGCCGCGAGGATGCGTATCGCCTCGTCCAGCGCAATGCCCTCAAGGTCTGGGACGAAGGTGGCCAGTTCCTCGACTATCTCAAAGCCGACGACGAGGTGATGAACGCTCTGAGTGCGGAAGAGGTCGAAGCGATGTTCGACATGAACTACCACACCAAGAACGTCGATGTGATCTTCGAGCGGGTGTTCGGGGAAAGCTGATCACCGCGCCCGGCGCGTGGCGTCCACGAATGCTGCGGCCACGACCAGAACGGTGAAGGCAAGCAGCGCCTGAACAGCGAAGCCTTCGATCGACGGATACTCCTCCGCAGGCAGATGGCTGATCGTCTGCATGCCAAGGAGAATAGCCAGGAGGATCCACGGCGCGGCCTTGCCGAGGAACCCTTTGGGTTCCGTCACGCGGACGTACCACAACGTCCCTGCGATCAGCAGGCCGACCTCCAGCACCTGCGACCAGAGAAGGCTCCTCCAGAGCCCGAACCCGACCTTCGGCTCACCGAAGACGATAGGCAGGTCCGGCAGGTGGACCAGCAGGTCCGCCAGCCAGTGCGAAAACACCGCTCCGCCTGTAACCAGCGCGGCGAGCCAGGGATCCTGCGGCCTCGCCAGCAGGACGTAGCCACCGGCGAAAACGACCGACCAGACGAGCGAGCCGACGAAGCTGTGGGTGTACGGCATGAAAGAGAGATCTAGGTTCGAAGCTTGGGCGAAACCCGGCACGATTTGCGCCGTTTCGATGCCCGCAAGGATAAATCCGGCCCAGATAAAGTCCACGAACTGCACCGCGATGAAGAGCACCCAAAGCGGGACCATCGGCCCTGCGGCGCGGCCCGCGAAGGCAGCGGCGTAGTGTCCTGCAAACATGACATCCCTCCCGTGTTAGGCTGAGCGTAGCAGCAAACACCTGAAGGAAAATCGCCGCCAGCATGCGCTTTGTCAGGACCATCGACCTCGAGACCACAGGCACCCGCCCGCCTGCACATGCAGTGTGCGAGATCGGCTGGCAGGATGTCGTGGAGGTGGACGGCCGCTGGGAGATCGGCGGTGAGCACGGCAGCATGCTAATCGACCCCGAACGGCCGATTCCCGCCGTAACGCAGGCCGTGCACCACATCACCGATGAGGACGTGAAGGGCGCACCGAAATGGCGCGACGTCGCGAAGGACATCCTGCGCCCCGGTGAGGGCTGCATCGCGCTGGCGGCGCACCGGGTTTCGTTCGAGAGCCGGTTCTGCACGCCCGAGCTGACCGGCGGAATGTCCTGGATCTGCACATGGAAAACAGCGCTGCGGTGCTTCCCCGACAGCCCGTCCTTCTCGAACCAAGTGCTGAAATACTGGCGCATGCCTGAAGGTCTGGACCGCGAACGCGCCCTGCCCGTCCACCGGGCTTATCCGGATGCCTACACTTCGGCGCTTCACCTGCGCGACATGCTGAACATGAAGGGTCCGAGCGACCTCATGACGTGGACGGAGCTTCCCGGCAAGCTCCCTCGCGTACCCCGCGGGGACCTCAAGGGCAAGAAGTGGGAAGAGCTTCGCGACGTGCAGCTTATCCCCTTCCTGACAGATCGCGACCCGGATATTCGGTACTCGGCTGAAATCGAGGCCGCAAGGCGGGAGGATGGTCCCCCGCTCAAGGTGCGGAGACCTGAGCAGGGGTCGCTTCTTTGACTATCGCGCTCTTCTCGGCTGGACCGTGGCGCCTACCGCCCGAAGGTCGAGGGTGGAACGCGACGGCGGCCCGGCCCCCACGGTCAAGCCGTGGGGAGCGCTGAGGAGCTACTTCGCACCGAGCCCGCAGGCCGTGATACCGCCGTCGATCCTGAACTCCGATCCCGTCACGAATTTGGCCTCGTCGGAGGCAAGATAGGTCGCCATCGCCGCGACCTCCTCAGGCTCGCCGAGACGCTTCATCGGGATGTTGCGGGTGAGCGCCTTCTCGCCCTCTTCCTGGGAACCCTTGAGCTGGATCATCGGATCGATGATGGCCGTCCGTGTAAAGACGGGATGGATCGAGTTCGCCGTGATCTGCATCCCGTTACGGGCACAGTGGAGCGCGATCGACTTCGTCATCATCGCAACGCCGGCCTTCGCCGTGTTGTAGCTGAGGAAGTTGCCATCGGCCATCAGTCCGGCCACGGATGAAATCACGATGATCGAGGCTGGCTGGTGTTCCTTCAGGTAAGGCATCGCCGCCTGGGTGCCGATGAACACCGAGTCCATGTCGATGGCGCAGACCTTGCGGTACATCTCATAGGTCTCGGTCTCGACATTGCCGAAGCTGCCAATGCCTGCATTGTGGACGAGGACGTTGATGCCATCCATCGCTTCGTTGGCGGCCTCAAGGGCGGCCTTCCACGCGAAAGGATCGGTCACGTCGTGCTCGATCCCCGCGGCAGCGCCGATCTTTTCAGCCTCTTCCGCCACCTTGTCGAGCTGGATGTCCGTGAGCACCACATCAGCGCCCTCTTCCATGAAGCGCTTGCCCATGGCGAGGCCGAGGCCCTGCGCACCGCCGGTGATGAAGGCCTTCTTGCCTTTAAGTCGTTTAGACACTGAGTGTCTCCTGTCCTGTTGGGAGAGCTCAGCTCGTCCGGAATTCATCCATCGCCTTGGCGAGCGCGTCGGCCATTGCCTTGCGGATTTCCGCGTCGCTCACGTCCGCCTTTGGCAGGTCGGCGCGCAGCTTCCTGAACACGTCATCGGAGCCAGGCTCCTCGAGGTCGGCCCGGATGATCGACCTGACGTACTCTTCTGCCTCATCGCCGGTCTTGCCGAGCTTCTCGGCTGCCCAATGGGCCACAATCTTGTCCCGCCTGGCCTCGACCTTGAAGCGCAGATCTTCATCCTTCGCGAACTTGGCTTCGAAAGCTTTTTCGCGATCGTCGAACGTCGTCATCGTGGCGATTCTCCCATAAACTCGCCCCTACCTAGGAGTGTTGTGCCTCCCGTCAAAGCGCTTTGCGGTGCAGCGTCAGCCGTGGTAGCAGCGCGGGCTCCGGGGCGCGACGGGTGGCGAAAGCCCGCCCCGCGCCCCTCACGCATTTCTCGAAGGAGCCAAAACCTATGGCCCGCGGCAAGCAGATCTACGAAGGCAAGGCCAAGATCCTCTATGAGGGCCCCGAACCCGGGACGCTCGTCCAGTTCTTCAAGGACGACGCCACCGCCTTCAACAACCAGAAGCACGCCGTTCTCGAGGGCAAGGGCGTCCTCAACAACCGGATCTCCGAGTTCATCATGACCGGTCTGGAGCGGATCGGCATCCCGACCCACTTCATCAAGCGCATCAATATGCGCGAGCAGCTGATCCGCATGGTCGAGATCATCCCGCTCGAAGTCGTCGTGCGCAATGTCGCCGCCGGGTCGATCTGCAAGAAGCTGGGCCTGAAAGAGGGCGAGCCCCTCCCCCGCTCGGTCGTGGAATTCTACTTCAAGGACGACAAGCTCGGCGACCCGATGGTTTCCGAGGACCACATCACCGCTTGGGGCTGGGCCAGCCCGCAGGAAATCGACGACATGATGGCCTATGCACTGCGCGTGAACGACTACCTGTCGGGCCTCTTCGCAGCCGCCGGCATCCGTCTCGTCGACTTCAAACTCGAATTCGGTCGTCAGTACGAGAACGACATGGTCCGCCTGATCCTCGCCGACGAGATCAGCCCCGACAGCTGCCGGCTGTGGGACTTCCAAACCGGCGAGATCATGGACAAGGACCGGTTCCGCAAGGATCTCGGTAATGTCGTGGAAGGTTATCGCGAGGTGGCCCGCCGCCTCGGTATCCTCCGCAATGACGATGAGGGGACGGGAGACAAGTCCGGCCCAAAGCTCGTTAGCTCCAACGGAAAGGCTCCGTCATGAAGGTTCGTGTTCTGATCACCCTGAAAAACGGGGTCCTCGACCCGCAGGGCAAGGCGATCGAAGGCGCGCTGCACGGCCTGGGCTTCGAAGGCGCAGAGAATGTCCGCCAGGGCAAGCTCATCGAACTCGACATCAAGGACGCATCCTCTGCGGCTGAGGCCGAAGAGAAAGCGAAAGCCATGTGCGACAAGCTCCTGGCGAACCCGGTGATGGAGAGCTATTTGATCGAAGTCATGGAAGCGGCCTGAACGATCGCTTGAGGACCATCCCGTTCAAACGGTCGAGCCAGGCAGGACCCGCTCCAGCCTGGCTTTTTTCTGCCCACTCGCCTGCTGCCAGCCATCAAGGGCGATGCCGACCGCTCCGTTCAGGAGAGTTGCCACGCCCCCGCTTCGCGCTCCCGCCGGGGACACCGACTGGAGGCTTAAGATGGCACGGTTACTGCGGGTTCGACGGAACGCCCGGCGTGATCGCTGGCGGCGTCACATCGTTTTCGCTTGCATCGATCTCCGGAGCGTTCTCCAGATCGACGGGCCCCCGCGAGCGCGCGAGACGCTCCGCAGGCGTCAGCTCTTCATCTGTCGCGTCACCGGCGGCATCATTGGCCGCTTGTTTGAGTTCGAGCTCCTGCCCATGCTTGGTGAAGACGCGATAGGTATCCCGGTACCAGCGGGAGTTGGGGTAGTTGTAGCCAAGAATCGCCGCGTGGCGCCTTGCCTCGTCCACCAGACCGAGTTCGAGATAGGCTTCGACGATCCTGTGAAGGGCCTCTTCGGTATGCGCCGTGGTCTGATAGTTCTCGAGGACATTGTTGAAACGGCCGATTGCGGCGATGTGCTGGTTCCGACGCAGGTACCAGCGGCCGATATCCATCTCCTTGCCCGCCAAGTGATCGCGAGTCAGGTCGAGTTTGAGCTGCGCATCGCGGGCATATTCCGTGTCCGGATAGCGGCGAATGACATCCATCAGCGCATCGCGCGCCTTCTTGGTAATATCCTGGTCACGCCCGACATCGCGGATACGCTCGTAATAATTCATCGCCCGAAGGTAATAGGCGTAGCCGGCGTCCTTGTTGCCGGGGTGGATGGCAAGAAAGCGGTCGAGCGATTCGATCGAAGCATCGAAGTCGCCTGTAAGATACTCCGTATACGCCGTCATGAGCATCGCTCGTCGTGCCCAGGCTGAATATGGGTGCTGGCGCTCGACCTCTGCGAAATAGGCAATGGCGTCGTCATAGCGGCGGCGCTCGACGGCGCGGGCGCCTTCTGCGTAGAGCTGCTCCACGGGCTGTTCGACATAAGCGAAGCGGTCGGTCCCGGTCTTGTCCCGGCTCCCGCAGCTCACGAGCGCGAGGGAAAGAACGGATACGACTGCAATACGCGAGAACTTCATCAATCAGCCCCTAAGCCTCCACCGGACGAGAAACACCCCGGACGCACCCGGTGTAATGTCACGGGCGCGCAAATGCAAAAGGCGTGTCGTGAAAGGTTCTCAAGCCGTTCAGGCAGTCGCGGCGAGAGGGAGATCTTCCTGAACTTCGCCACGGGCTTCGGCCGCCAGGGCCTTGGCGAGCATCGTGTTCAGCGTGTGACCCGGCTTGTGCGCCGTGATCTTGCAACCAAGCGGGAGCCCCAGAAGGTAAAGGTCCCCGACGAGATCAAGCGCCTTGTGGCGCACGAACTCACGCTCCATCCGCAGGCCGCCTTCGTTCATCACGCCGGCCGCGTTGAGGACAATGGCATTCTCGAGCGAACCGCCACGGGCCAGTCCCATCTCGCGCAGGGCCTCGACATGCTCGAGCAGCGTGAAGGTCCGGGCTTCGGCGACTTCCTTCATGATGGTGTCGCGGTCGCCCTCGATGACAATGCGCTGGAGGCCGATGGTCGGATGGTCGAACTCGATGGTGACATCGAGAAGGAGCTCGGCGCCCGTTCCCTCAGGCAGCGGCTCGGCCACGGCCCAGCAATCGCCGAGTTCGACCGACACGGCCTCTTTCGGTGCAACGGCTTCTACGGTGTGCGGGGAGACATGGATCCCGGCACGCTGGATCGCCGCGATGAAATCCTTGGCCGAACCATCGAGGATCGGGACCTCGGGTCCCGAACACAAGACATCGGCATCCGTGATGCCGAGCATCGCAAAGGCGGCCATCAGGTGCTCGACAGTCGAGATCGAAGCGCCGTTCGCGTTGGTCAGGACCGTGCCGAGCTGGGTCTTGGTGACGAGCGCAGGATCGGCCGGGATCGTCCGGTCGGCGACCGGGCCTTCAAGATCGGAACGGATGAAACGGATGCCGTCCCCTGCCGGAGCAGGCTCGATGACAAGCTCAGCGACCTCGCCCGTATGCAGACCCACGCCCGAAAGGCGCACGATCTCGCGCACGGTGGCAGCTGCCCTCATATCGTTGGCCGGCTCGTCAAACATCGGATTACCCCTAAGCCCTCTAGTGTGACTTATGTATGGCTAACCCGGCCAACCGAAGTGAGGTTCTGTTTCGCGCTGTTACATAACCGCGGGTTCGCTCACTCGACCGTGACGGACTTGGCGAGATTCCGCGGCTGGTCGACATCCGTGCCCTTATGTACCGCGGTGTAGTAAGCCAGGAGCTGGATCGGCACAGCGTAGACAAGCGGCGCCAGCATAGGCTCGACAGAAGGCATGGCGAAGCTCCCGAGGAGTTCGTCATCAGCCCTGGCTTTCTCAAGACCTTCGCTTGTCGACAACAGGATGCATTTCCCGCCCCTCGCGATGACTTCATGCATGTTACTGACGGTTTTCTCGAAGTGTTGATCGTCAGGAGCGATCACGACGACCGGGACATGCTCGTCGATGAGCGCGATCGGCCCGTGTTTCAACTCGCCAGCGGCATAACCCTCCGCATGGATATAGCTGATTTCCTTGAGCTTCAGCGCGCCCTCGAGGGCGAGCGGGAAGCTCACGCCGCGTCCGAGATAGATGACGTCCGACGCCGGCACGAGGTCCAGGGCAAGCTGTTCGAGGTCGCGCTCCTTGGACGAAACATCGGCCATCAGCCTTGGAATCTTGAGAAGCTCATGCACCAGCCGCTTCTCGTCGGCTTCGGTCAGGTGCCCGCGCTGGCGACCCGCTGCGATCGCGATACAAGCGAGCGTCGCAAGCTGGCAGGTGAAGGCTTTCGTCGAGGCGACACCGATCTCCGGCCCCGCCTTGATCGGATAGATCGCATCGGCGTCGCGGGCCATCGAGCTTTCGACAACATTGAGAATGGCGCCCACCTTCACGCCTGACGCCTTGGCATGGCGCATGGCCGCGAGCGTGTCGGCCGTCTCTCCGGACTGGCTGATGAAAAGTGCCGAGTCGCCTTTCTGGTAAGGCACGTCGCGGTAGCGAAGCTCCGAGGCGATATCGATTTCGACCGGTAGACGGGCCCAGCTCTCCAACCAGTATTTGGCAATCAGCCCGGCATAAAACGCCGTACCACACGCCGAGATTGTCAGCCTCGAGACTTTCGAGAAGTCGATGCCTCCCTCGGGGAGTTCGATTTTGCCTTCGGCAGGGAGGAGGTAAGTTGCAAGGGCATGGCTGACGACTTCGGCCTGCTCTTCGATCTCCTTGGCCATGAAATGCCGGTGACGTCCCTTGCCGACGAGCGCGGCCGAGGCATCGGAAAGCGTCTCCTTGCGTTCTACCCGCGTTCCGCCTGCGGAATAGATCACAGCCCCGGAGAGTCCCAGGACGGCCCAGTCGCCCTCTTCGAGATAGGTCACGCGGCGGGTGAACGGCGCCAATGCGAGAGCGTCAGAGCCGATATACATCTCCCCTTCGCCGCGACCGATCGCCAGCGGACTGCCCCTGCGCGCGCAATAAAGCGTCTGGGGCTGCGAGGCGAAGATCACGCCCAGCGCGAAGGCGCCCTCAAGGGCTTTGAGGGCCGAGCTGAACGCTGCCTGCGGATCCTCGAGGCGCGACAGCTCCCACTCTATAAGGCGCGCAACGACTTCCGTATCAGTCTCGCTTTCGAAACTGACACCCTTGGCAACGAGGTCTTCCTTCAGCTCACTGAAGTTTTCAATGATGCCATTATGGACGACGGCGACCTTCTCGCTGCCGTGGGGGTGCGCATTCGACACCGTGGGTCGGCCATGGGTTGCCCAGCGGGTATGACCGATGCCCGTGTGCCCTGCCAGGGGCTCCTTTTCGAGCACGTCTTCGAGCGCGCGCAGCTTGCCCACGGCACGGCGCCGGTGGACCTTGCCGTCAAGGACCGTCGCGATCCCGGCGGAATCGTAGCCACGGTATTCAAGTCGCCTCAGGCCCTCGACCAGCCGTGAAGCCACCGCGTGCTCACTGACGATACCAACAATTCCACACATCAGGTATCTCCGTGTTTACGGCGGAAGGACGCAGCCCAGCCCGCTTTCTCGAACTGCTTGCCGCGCCCGACAGCCAACGCGTCATCGGAGACATCTTTCGTGATGACCGAACCCGAGCCCGTGAAGGCGCCCTTCCCGATGGTGACCGGTGCCACGAGCATGGTGTTCGAGCCGATAAAGGCGTTCTCTCCAACCACGGTCTTGTGCTTGCCGAAGCCGTCGTAATTGCAGGTGATTGTCCCTGCACCGATATTCGTCCCCGCGCCGATCGTGGCGTCGCCGAGATAGGTCAGATGGCCCGCCTTCACACCTTCTCCGAGCACGGATTTCTTTGTTTCGACGAAGTTGCCTATGCGGGCATTCGCGCCGACATCCGTCCCCTCACGCAGGCGGGCGAACGGTCCGGCGGCAGAACCCGAGCGCATGACGGTCCCTTCGAGATGGCTGAACGGCTTTACGGTCACGCCGGGCTCGAGCTTCACGCCGGGGCCGAAAACGACGTTCTGGCCGATGACGCAGTCATTCCCGATCTCCGTATCCCACGCGAGATAGACAGTCTGGGGGTCCTGCATGGTGACACCGGCGAGCATCAGCTCCTCGCGGCGGCGCTGCTGGAACAGGCGCTCGGCCTCGGCCAGCTCTGCACGGTTGTTGACACCGAGCACTTCGTCCTCCGACCCGCGCACGAAGGCCAGCTTGTGCCCCGCACCGCCAATCAAGCCGACAAGGTCCGTGAGGTAGTATTCGCCCTTGGCATTGTCGTTGGTGATCTTCGGCAGGAATTCACGCAGCGCATCCGTCCGTACAGCGATGACGCCTGAATTGCAGAGCCTGACCGCCAGCTCCTCCGGCGTCGCCTCTTTCGCCTCAACGATCCTCAGGAGGTTGTCCTTTTCATCCGTTATCAGACGGCCATAGGGGCCCGGTTCTTCAGCCTCGAAGCCCAGGACCGCCATGGCCGCGCCGCCGTCGATTTCGGCCACCAGCCGCTCAAGCGTCTCCACACGGAGGAGCGGCGTGTCGCCATAGAGAACGACGACCACGCCCTCGAACCCGTCGAGCACCGGCATCGCAGCCGTCACCGCATCGCCCGTGCCCCGCGGCGGGTCCTGCACCGCGATCTGCGCATCCGGATCGAGCTTGCCGAGGGCAGCCTTCACCCTGTCACCGCCAGCGCCGATCACGACGCCGAGCCGGTCGGCACCGAGGGCGCGCGCAGTCCGCAGGCAGTGGCCTACCATCGGCAAATGGCCGATTTCGTGCAGCACCTTCGGCTTCTCGGAGCGCATGCGGGTCCCGTGACCTGCGGCGAGGACAATCGATGCAATGGCGGCCATTCCGTCTCCCTGGGCTCGGATGGTGAGCTTGCGTTAGGCGCTTTTGGCCTAGGCGGCGTCTCAAAGACTGTGAAGGCTTGCTACAGCGCGCGAGCTTGGCGAGGGAGCGTTATGGGAAAACTTTCCGGTGCCGTCTGCATCTTCGACCTCGACGGAACACTCGTCGACAGTGCCCCCGACCTCTCCGCCGCCCTCAACCGGGCGCTCGCCCGCAAGGGCCTTGCGGCGATCCCCCCCGAAGAGGTCCGCCCGCTGGTCGGGGAAGGCGCCCGCGCGCTGCTGCGGGAGGGCTACAAGCGTCATGGCCTCGTGTTCCCCGAAGACGAGAAGGGCGACGCCGAGGTCGCGGCGTATATCGATGATTACGCGGCAAATATCAGCGATCATTCCTTCGTCTTCGAGGGGGTCGAGGAGAGCCTGAGGGAGCTGCAGGACGAGGGCGCCCGGCTTGCGGTCTGTACGAACAAGCTCGTCCGCCTCGCCGAGCCGCTGCTCCGCGACCTCGGGATCAGGGATTTCTTCGAGATGGTGGTCTGCGCCGACAGCCTGCCGGAGAAGAAACCGTCCCCGGCACCGTTGCTTCACATTGTCGAGAGCACCGCCAGCGACCGCGCGGTGATGGTGGGCGACACGGCCACGGACCTGCTCGCAGCCGAAGCTGCTGGCATTCCGTCACTCATCGCTGGGTTCGGTTATGGCTTCGGCGACCCCAGACTGGCGGTCGCCGAAACCTTTGACAGCTTCCGTGAGCTGCCTGGGCGCGTCTTTGCGCGCCTCTCGCCGCTCGCCTAGTCAGGCGTGCAGATCGCCACCCCGGCGCGGCATGCCATTCACCATGTCGCTGCGGAGATCGTAGCGCGAGGAACGCATCGTCGAGACGAAGCCTTCCTGAACAAGTTTCACGTCGACGTCGAAGCCTTGCTTCTTCCAGTAATCCCGGATCATCGACTGCAGACGGACGGCTCCCTCATTTGAGCAGTAATCAGACATTGCCCATGCCTCCCTTCAGACAAGGAGGTTCATATCCGCTCAGGGGCAGTCGTGTCTACAGGAATCTTTCAAACAGTTCGCTTAATTTGGAATAACGGTCTCGAGATTTTCTAGTGTCAGCAACTTGTCACGCAAGACTAGTATAACATAACACCTTTCGGATCTTTGCAGTGATCCGGTCGAGACTTGAAGGTTGAACCCCCAAGCTTGGGCACAACCACAATGCACCGCTCAAGCCCGGAGAAAGCTTGACGGCGACGGCGAGACAGCCTCCACACGATGTGATGACGAAAGCTCAGGACAGCAAGACGCGCGGGGAACTTTTTCGCTTCGGTCCGCGCACATATGCGCGAGGTGAAGCCAGTTTTGGCTTCTCCTGCAGCCGTTTCGGCGATTTCGAAGAGCGCGTTCAGTTTGGCGCCGACGGTGCGGTTTCCGATGAGCTCCTCGCCCTGCTCCACGTTGCGTTGGGCGTCAGCACCTACAAGGCCGCCGCGGCGAAGACGGTGGAGCTGCCCTCGCTGTCGCCTGCCGGGCGCGCCATGGCCGAGGCGCTTTATACCGAGGGGCTCGCGGAGTTCTTCGTCCGCAGCGGCCTTGACTACCCCGCTGGCACGGAGTTCCGCGGCCCGATCCAAGACGCAGCGGCCGCCGCCGATGTCACGGCCTCCGGGACACCCCTCGTCGCTTTCGGCGGAGGCAAGGACAGCTACGTCGCCGGGCGTATTGTCGAGGAAGCGCTCGGCATGCCACCTCAATTCGCTTCCGTCGTCATGGCCCAGCCCGTGGCCGATGTCCTCGCCAAGACCGCTCCCGCGCCCCCTCTCTTGATCTGGCGGAGCCTCGATCCGAAGCTGATGACGCTCGAATGCGCGTTCAGCGGCCATGTTCCGATCACCGCCATCAACATCCTCGTCCTGACCATTGCTGGTCTGCTTCGTGGGTCAGGGCCGATCCTTTTCGCCAACGAACGATCGGCGGACGAGCCGACGCTCAACGCAGGCGGGATCATTGCCAACCATCAGTATTCGAAGTCTTCACAGTTCGAAGCGCTTGTCCGTGCCGCAGTGGCCGAGGCTGCGCCGGCGGCCCCGCCGACCTATTCAGTGTTGCGACCCTTCTCGGAGCTCTGGATTGCCTCGCGCTTCGCAGAGATTGAGGAAGCCTTTCCCCGCTTCACGAGCTGTAACCGCAATTTCCGCATCGCCGGCGACGCTGACAAGCGCTGGTGCGGTGAATGTGCGAAATGCGCATTCACCTCGCTCGTCCTCTCGCCATTCATTGGCGAAGAGGAAGCCATGACGATCTTCTCACGGATCATGCTCGACCAAGACGCCCTGCTGCCAGTCTATGAGGAACTGTGCGGCCTTTCCCAGCAGAAACCGTGGGACTGCGTCGGCACGATCGACGAATGCCAGGCTGCGCTCTTCCTCCTGTCACGCCATCCGCGCTGGAGCGAGACAAAGGCTGTCCGTGCACTGATGCCGCGGTTGCTGGAAGGAAAATCAGAGGCCGCGCTCGAGGCCCAGGTCGCAGCATCGATGAAGCCCCATCCACGCGGCGCCCTTCCCGAAATGCTGTTCAACGCTGCGTTGAGGCTACCAGCATGAAGCACCTGCTTCATGGTACGGGGACCGAGGGCCTCGCCGCCGCGGAATATTTCCGAGACGTCCTGCAGCAGGAGCTTGCCGTCTTTGACGACCATGGCGGGAGTATTCCGGGCTGCGAGAGCGTGGACCGAACCGCAGCAGAGCGCATCATAAGGAGCGGGATCTACCTGCGGTCGCCGGGCATCCCTCCCCATCACCCTCTTGTTCAGTATGCACAATCCCATGCGCTCCTCTCGACAACGCCGACCGGGTTCTGGCTGAAAAACCATGCCCCGTCAGGGACCGTCACCGTCACCGGCACCAAGGGGAAAAGCTCCACCTCGGCACTGACGGCGCTCATCCTCCGGAAGGCGGGACTGCGCGCGGCGGCCTATGGCAATATCGGTCGTCCGCCGCTTTCCGCCGCCCTGCCCGAGGAAGTGCATCCGGTCCTCGAGGTGTCGAGCTACATGATGCACGATCTTCCGAAGGCGGATCACATCCACCTCGTCACCAATCTCTACAGGGACCATCTCGACTGGCATGGCGGTGCCGCTCCCTACCACGCGGCCAAGCTCCGTCCCTTCACGCGGCCGGACCCGGCGAAGGGGTTCGCGCCGCGCAGTGTCATCGACGCCCACGCGCTCCCCGCGTCGGTGAGGGCAATCGAGGATGCTGTCAGGGACACTGGCGATGCTCTTCATGTGGGTGACGAGATTATCGATACAGGTGACGAAATGCAGGGATTCCGCCGAGGGCCGCTGCGCCTCGCCCTGACCGCAGCCGCAGCTGTCGCCACGTCGTTCCTTTCCTCGAAGGATGTTGCGAAAGCTGCGGGTGCTGCCGCAGCCGAATGGAAGGGGCTGCCATCCCGCCAGCAGATCATTCCGTCAATCGACGGTCGGACCTGGGTGGATGATGCCCTGTCCACGATCCCGGAGTCGGCGATCGCAGCGCTCCAGCGCTTCGCCTCCCGGCCCGTCGTGGTCTTGCTCGGCGGCGGAGACCGCCAGCAGGATTTTTCGCCCCTCGAAGCCTATCTTGCCGAGCACGGAACGGTGCGCGCGATCGGCTTCGGCCCGACCGGGCGGCGTCTGCGCAATCTCACAAAGAAGGTGGAGAGCCTGCAGGACGCCATCACCAGTGCCGAGGAGATGTGTCCGGCAGGCGGCGTGATCCTCTTCTCCCCGGCTGCGCCCTCGTCTCCTCCGTTCAAGGATTACCGCGAACGCTCCGCCCTCTTCGCCGAGCGCGCCCGAACCGCCTGAGGGCCGGGGCGGGCCCGGCCTTCGGGGATCCAGGCTCGCCGCGCTTGGGCAGCGCGGGAGGAAACCATTCTCCCGCGCCCAGGAGGCTCAGCCTTCCATCTGCTCGAGTTCGAGGCCTTTGGTCTCTTTCACCGCCTTCGCGATGAAGAGCGCCGAGACCACTGCGAAGAAGCAGTAGATGCCATAGGCTGCCGCCAGCCCGATCGATGTCAGCATGATCGGGAAGGTCATGGTGACGAGGAAGTTCGCCACCCATTGCATCAGACCGGCAACCGCAAGGGCGCTGCCGCGGAACTGGTTCGGGAACATCTCACCCAGCATGACCCACATGACCGGGCCCCAGGACATGTTGAAGATGAACGCATAGGCAAGCCCCGCACCAAGAGCGACGATCCCCATCTCGGACGACAGCTGCAAGCCATTTTCGCCGAGCTCTCCGGTGGAGAACGCGAACGCCATGATGCCGAGCGTCACGGCCATGCCGATCGAGCCCCAGAACAGGAACGGCTTGCGGCCGATCTTGTCGACCATCGACAGGCAGATCAGCACCGCCACGATCGACGATGCGCCAGTCAGCACGTTCTGCAGAAGGGCGTCCTCTTCGGTGAAACCCGCCGACTGCCAGAGCACAGCGCCGTAATAGAAGATGACGTTGATGCCGACCAGCTGCTGGAACACGGCGAGACCGATCCCCACCCAGACGATCGGGCGCAGCTTCCCGTCTTTGAAAATATCGCTGAAGCGCGGCTTGTGGTCTGCGGCGAGGCTTTCCTTGATCTCCGCGACCTTCTGCTGGCCGCCCCGCTTGAACAGGCGGTCGAAGACGCTTTGCGCGGCTGCATCCCTGCCCTTGGCAACGAGGAAGCGGGGGCTCTCCGGGATGATGAACAGCGCGATCAGGAAGATCGCGGCCGGGATCAGTTCGACCCAGAACATCCAGCGCCAGGTCTCGTAACCCAGGGCAAATTCCGCGGTCGAACCACCTGCGGAATTGGCGAGCATGTAGTTCGACAGGAAGGCGAAGAAGAGACCGACCACGATGGCGATCTGCTGGATCGTGGCCAGGGCGCCGCGCATCTTCGCCGGGGCGATCTCCGCGATATAGGCGGGCGACATCACCGACGCAGCACCGACGGCGAAGCCACCGATCAGGCGGTAGATCACGAACTCCGTCGTGCCGCCCGCGATCCCCGAACCCCAGGCCGAGATGATGAAAAAGATTGCCGCAGCCATGAGCATCGTCCGGCGGCCAAAGGCATCCGCCAGCGTTCCTGCCAGGAGCGCGCCCAGCGCCGCCCCGAGAAGCATCGATGCGACCGAGAACCCCGTACCGACCGAATTCGAATCAAAGGCTTGCTGGAGGCCATCGACCGTCCCGTTGATGACCCCTGAGTCAAACCCGAAGAGGAAGCCACCCAGCGTGGCAACGAGGGCGACACCGATGATCGCCCCGAGTTTCGGCTCCGCGAGAGCCCCTTCCGATTGTGCAAGTGTAGCGCTCACGCTCACCCTCCTGCCCTAGCTCGCAGCTCTCGAAGGCTGCTTATCCATTGAGAAACGGACGCTCTGAGGCGCCCGCAGGTCTTCTGTGTGGCCGGTTTCGGGAGAGCGAACAAGGAATTGCGGCACCACCTGAGCGGCGCACACGAGAGCGTCTGGCCGCCCTCCCCGCGACCACGGCGAACCATGGCGCCAAGACAAGGCGGTTGCCAAGGCTTTTCCGCGCCTCGATGCTTACTCGGCGAGACTGGCGAATTCGATCACGGCGCCGTCCGGTGCGCGGACGCGGATCACCTCCTGAACACCGAAGGGAGGGCGAAACGCGGTGAACGCCCCACCCTCGACCTTGCCGCCACGCGTCTCGATCTCGGCTTTGGCCCGACGGGCGCTTTCCACGGGGTAGGTCACCGAGAGCCAGCCGAGATTGGGGGCATCGCAGCGTTCGGCGTAGTCGGCCCCGTCGAGTCCCTGAATTTCAATGTATTCCATGCGCCCGAATTCCATCGGCTCAGGGTAGAAAATACCCGCCAGATAGGGAATCGTCGTGGTCAAGTTTCTCGGAATTCCGAGCGGCATGACCGTTGGTTCCTTGTCCGTATAAGGATCTCCATACCAGAATCTGGCGAAGCCAAGGATATCCTCCATCAAGGCACGGGCTGCCTCCCTGTCACGGGTCATCTGCATGACGTTGAACGGCTGGCTCATCCGCTCGAACGCGGGGAAACCGTCAGGGAGCGGCGTGGTCAGGCGCTCATAGCCCTGCACCTGAAGTCCATCGGGACCTTTGAAGACGACGACGTTCAGCTTGGAAGGGCCGAACTCTAGATACGTGATCGGAGTCTCGGTCCACCAACCGAGCGCGATCGCATCGTGATAGATCGCCTCGATATCCTTCATCCGCACCATGAGCGACCAAATGCAGCCGGTATCCCAGGCGCGGGCACCAGGACGCGTAGGCACCTTCTGACCTGCATGATCGAAGCGTATCAGCCTGACAAGCCCGTGCTCGGCACCCGGAGCACGCAGGACGAGGACTTCGCCACCTGCGCCCTCAGGCAGCCCGAGCGCTTCGATCTCGGCTTCGTCAAGCGGGCCTTGGAACGCAGTCTCGTATCCGCCAATTTCCCGGAAAAACCGGGCCGAGCGATCAAGGTCGGTGACGCTGGCCGTCGCCATCAGCCAAGGCTCGGTGGTGACTGGCGGCGGCCGCTGCATCGCCGGCGCGGGCAAGACAAAGAAAAGGAGGTATGCTGCAAGAGCATACCTCCAGAGTTTGCCGAAGTTGCTCGCCACGGCGCCTCCTAGAACTCGACTCCGAGTTCGACCCCATAGGTGATCGGCGGGGACGCGTAGACCGTGAAGCTGTTTGCCGACGCTGCGCGCCAATACTCTTCGTTCGTGAGGTTCTGGCCCCAAACGGCGACAAACCAATTGCCGTCCATTGGCTCGTAGTGAATCCGGCCGTTCAGCAACGCGCCCGGATCAGTGAGCGCATGGGGCGGACCGTTTGCCACGAGGCTCCAGCTGTCGTCCTCGAACGACACATCACCCCGCACGGTCAAGATGCCGTTGGCAAACGGCGTCTCGTACTGCGCACCGACGAGGCCCTTGTACTCGGGAGCGTTCTTGAGCTCGAGGTCGAGGGCGCACTCGATAGTGACGACACCGCCAGGGCAGGATGCGCCGGAGTTGGTCAGGCCACCGGCCTGGCTCTGGGTCACGGAGGTATATTCCGCATCGAGAAGACCGAGGTTACCGAAGACCGAGAAACTATCGCTCAAGTCGAGGTTCCACTCGAACTCAAAACCCTGGATCGACGTTTCGTCGACGTTGAACCGGGTGAAACCGAGGCCCGGCACCGTCGCGCCGATCTGCAAGTTCTCGTAGTCGTTGTTGAAATAAGTCGCGTTGAAGCGGAGCATCCCGTCCAAGAGGTCCGTCTTCACGCCGATCTCGAAGCTGTCCAGCGTCTCTTCTTCGACGGGCAGGAAGCACGCAGCAGCGCCGAAGCAATCAGGCGACCAACCACCAGCCTTGAAACCCGTGGAGTAACTGACATACCCCATGACGTCCTCGGTGAAGTCATGGTCGTATTTCAGCGTGTAGCTGAAGTCGTCAAAGCTGATGTCCTCCATCCGGGTAAGGTTGAAGGCAAGGTTCGCGGCATCGAGCTCCTTCTCCTCGTCTGTGTACCGGCCACCGACCGTCAGTGTTCCGTTGTCGCCGACATCGAGGAAACCCTGCGCGAAGATTGCATAGCTCTCGGTGCTCGTATCCACCGAGAAGGGGAAGATGAAAGTGGTTTCGAGCAGGACATCTTCGGTGAAGTAGTAGACGCCGCCGACGAAGTTGAACGGCCCGTCAAAGTTCGAACTGAGCGTAAACTCCTGGCTGAACTGGTCCTGCGTCGTCTGCTGGAAATACGGGAACCCGATCCGGGTGGCAAGGTCGTCCTCCATCTCCCGATAACCCGTCAGCGAAACGAAGTCGAAATTGCCGAAGACACCTTCAAGGTTCGCGGAATAGCCTTGCGACTCCGTGTTGTTGTCGTAGCCGCCAAAACAGCCCAGCGGCTGGAACGTGATCGGGGTTCCCGCTGCGCATGTGGTGCCTGGAAGAGGCTCGATCGTGAAAACGTCCCCATCGGCATCATTAGGCGGCGCTGCCGAGTCCGGGATCGGATCGCTGAGGTCGTTGGTATAGTCAGCAGACAGAAGCAGTCGCCAGTCCTCGGTGAAGTTGTGCAGCAGGCTGGCTCTCACCGCGCGGGTCTTCAGCTCACCGAATTCGCCGCCGAACTGCGCGGCGGCTCCGTTCGGATTGAAGTCCCAGAACCCATCACGGTCTCGGCTGAAGCCGGTCACGCGGAACGCGGTGTTGTCGCCAAGGGCAAGGTTCGCGGTCGCCCGCAGGTCGACCCTGCCCTCGTTACCGATCAGCGTCCGGACTTCCCCGCCGTTCTCCATTTGGGGACGGACGCTGACGAGCTTGATTGCACCGCCATTGGTGTTCCGGCCGTAGAGCGTGCCCTGCGGACCACGCAGCACCTCGATCCGCTCGACATCCACGAGGTCGAAGAGCGAGCCGACCTGACGTCCGATATAGATGCCGTCGATGTAGATCCCGACGGCGGGGTCGACCGCGCCGCGGCTCTCGTCCTCACCGACACCGCGGAGGAAGATCCTAGCGGAGTTTGCCGTGCCGGTGCCGGCTGCTATCGAAATATTCGGGATCAGGTATTGGAGATCTGTAACGTCAGCGACCTGGTTCGCCTCAAGCTCGTCTTGGGAGAGGTTCGTCACCGCGGCCGGGACATCCTGAATGTCTTGAACCCGCCTCTGGGCTGTGACGAGGATGACGTCGTCGTCTTCGATATCGGCTTCCGGCCCTTGCGCGCTAGCCGTTGCACCCCACGCGGTCACGATTGCACTGATTGCGCCGGCACCTGCCAGCGTAGCTCTAAGCCGTCTCATGACACGAGTCTCCCTGTTGCCGTGGAAAAGATATATCTTTTCTGTCGACCTGGAAACGAGGAAAATTTACTTTGACCGGACTCTGTGGCCGGATTGCCTCATATTGCGCCGCAACACGCTATCTTTCACTCCGGAGCGGCAACCCCGGCACAAGGAGGACGTCAAAACGGCCCCAGTCATTCTCAATCCTGGCGCGCCGGAGGGCATCGTATTCCGGGCTGTTCCAGAACGCCCGCGCAGCGTCCATCGACCTCCATCGAGCAAGGACAAAACTCTCTGGCACAAAGTCGCCTTCGAGCACCTCAACTCCCTGCCCGATCGCGAGGTACTCTCCGCCGTATTTTTCATAAAGCGGGGCGAGCTTCGAAGCGTAGCCTTCCATGAAGGCTTCGCGGTCTCGCACCTCGCCGAGTACGATCAGGTAAGCAGGGGCCTGTTCCTCGGCAGCAGCTGGCGCGGGTGTGATGAGCGACAGCAAGACGGCGATCAAACCAAACTTCATGCAGGTTTCCCTTTCACTCGGGGATGATTTTTCCGGGAAAGGGTATATCATTGTCCGGACATTTGGAACGGGAACCGACAGCATGACAGACCGTCTGACCGAGCCGACCATGATCCGCTCGGACAAGACTGCCCGCGAAATCTTCGAGGAGGTCTGGGCAAACCCGGCCAGGGCGGCTTTTGGCTTCGGCGAGAAAATGGCGATCGTGAATGTCGATCCTCAAAAAGCCTACACCAGGCCCGATCTCTTTCCGAAAACCGGCTACATCACCGATCCGCGGCAGATGGAGCACATCGACGGGATCTCGAAGGCCGCACGGGCCAAGGGCCTGCCGGTCGTCTGGACCCATGTCGCTTATATGGAGAACGGGGCCGACGCTGGCGTCTGGGGCACGAGGACAGACACACCAGACAGTCTTCAGAACATCAAGTATGGCTCGGAGCGGCACGCCTTCGATGACCGGCTCTCGATCCACCAAGACGTCGATGCGGTCTATACCAAGCGAATGCCGAGCGCGTTTTTCGAGACGCCCCTGCAAAGCTTCCTCGTGTGGCACAAGGTCGACACCGTGGTCGTGACCGGAGGTTCCACCTCGGGCTGCGTCCGGGCCACCGCGGTGGACAGCCTGTCACGCGGGTACAGGACCATCGTTCCCATCGAATGCGTGGCCGACAAGCATGAAAGCTATCACTACGCGAACCTCACCGATCTGCACCTGAAATACGCTGATGTGGTGACAGTCCAGGAGGTCTACGCTGCGATCGAGGAGTATCCCGGCTGATGCACTCCGACCCAAATCTCTACGATTACTGGCCCTATGAAGGACGTCCACGGATCAAGTGGCCGGGCGGAAAGAAGCTCGCCTTCTGGATCGCCCCGAATATCGAGTATTACGAGTGGAATCCGCCTCCGAACCCGCAACGCAAGCCTTGGCCTCGCGGCAATCCGGATGTCGTCGGCTACTCCCAGCGGACTTGGGGCAACACCGTCGGCCACTGGCGGATGATGGAGCTGTTCGACAAATACGGCTTGCGCGGATCGATTTCGCTTTCGATTGGCCTCATCGACCATCATCCCGAGATTATCGAAGCCTGCGTCGAGCGCAACTGGGAGTTCTTTTCCCACGGCATCTACAACACCCGTTTCAGCTACGGCATGGATGAAGCGCAGGAGCGCGCCGTCCTCGAAGACTCGATCAAGAGTGTGGAGAACGCTACCGGCCAGCGAATCCGAGGCTATCTCGCGCCCGCTCTGACGCATACGGAGAAGACCCTCGACCTCATCGCGGAGTACGACTTCTGGTACACCTGCGACCTGTTCCAGGACGACCAGCCCCAACCCCTGAAGACCAAAGCGGGCAGGCTTGTTTCACTGCCTTACTCTCTCGAGGTCAATGACGTGATCGGCTACTCCGTGCAGGGATGGTCAGCCGAACGTTATGCGGATGTCCTGATCCGCCATTTCGACCAGCTTCTCGAAGAGGGCTCCCAATCGGGCACGGTGATGTGCATCCCGCTCCACGCCTATCTTGTCAGCCAGCCGCATCGCCTGCGGGCATTCAAGCGTGTGCTGAAGCACATCACTTCGCACAATGACGATGTCTGGTTCGCAACCGGCAGCGAAATCGCCGAGCACTTTCGCGATAACTTCTGGGACCAGACCCTCGCGGACATCGAAAAGCGCGGCATTGCAACGGGAGGGACCGGTTTTGCCCCTGCCTGACGAATACCTTCAGTATCCTCACCGAAAGCGGGGATTTGACCAGCCGTTCTACGGCTGGGAACCCGTCCCGTTGCGCAAGAAAGCCAAGCTCAAGAAGCGGCTCAAGGCTACAGCGACAATCGTCGTCCCTTGCGAATTCTTCCCGCTCGACCCGCCGTCCGAGCCATTCAGGCACCCGGCCGGGATGAAAACACCTTATCCGGACCTTCGTCACTATACGAGCAGGGACTACGGCAACCGCGTCGGAGTGTTCCGCATACTCCGGGAGCTTGACCACGCCGGTTGCAAGGCGACCTTCTGCGTCGACGCCGCGACCGCGGAGCGCTACCCTCCCCTGCTCGACGCAATCAAGGACGGCAAGCACGAGATCGCGGCAGCCGGGGTATCTACCGCTCACATCCACCATGCAGGTCTCACCGAAAACGAAGAGCGCCAACTGATTGAGCGCGTGAGGAGCGCGCTTCCCCAAGCGACGACCTGGCTGAGCCCGGCGCGTAACGAGAGCTTCAACACCCTGCCCCTGCTCGCCGAAGCGGGTTTCAAGGTATGTCTCGACTGGGAAGCCGACATGCGCCCCCTTGCCATGAAGACCGCGCACGGCAGCATCACTGCGGTCCCTCATTACAATGAACTCTCGGATTTCACCCTGCTCGCCACACGCAACCAGAGCGAGGATGAGTGGGTGACCCAGATCCTGTCCACTGCGGATGATCATGTCGGCCGTTACGAGGACGAGGGGGCGGGTGCTTTTGCCTTCACCCTGACGCCTTTCATCGCGGGCCAGCCTTTCCGCATCGAGGCTCTCCGCCGAATCCTGGCAGGCCTCGCGGCCATGGATGAGATCAGGGTCTGCACGGCGGCCAAGGCGGTCGACCTTTTCGGTGAAACTCCGTGAACAGACGCCAACTCCTGATCGGGGCCACGGTAGCAGCCCTCCCCGTTCTGGCACGAGGAAAGACGCCCATGCGCTACACGGCTCTCGCTCTCCAGACCGTCTGCGACGCAGTCAACCAGGACGCATCCGCAGAAGAGGCACATCGAAGGATGCATCGCGCTATCGACCGTGTCCGCGGCCAGATCGCCAGTGCCAAGGGGTTTCTCAAGGGGTTCAATGGATACGACCTCAAGCTCGTCGTCCTGCCTGAATACTGGATG
The DNA here is from genome assembly GCF_014651915.1 of Parvularcula lutaonensis. Lineage (GTDB taxonomy): Bacteria > Pseudomonadota > Alphaproteobacteria > Caulobacterales > Parvularculaceae > Parvularcula > Parvularcula lutaonensis. The sequence continues at coordinate 420,378 of NZ_BMXU01000001.1, read as the reverse complement.
ACAGGCTTCCCCCTACGCGAGACGCGGGAACAATGGCAGGACAAGGCTGCGATCGACGTGGACGGTGCTTTCTCGGAGAAGCTCGCAGGCATCGCACAGGCTTTCGGCATCTATCTGTGCTCGAACCATTATGAGAACGACCCCAACTTCCCCGAGCTGTATTTTCAGGCCAACGTCGTCTACGGACCATCAGGTGATGTGCTCCTGCGTTACCGGCGGATGATCTCGCTCTATACGCCGAGCCCCTACGATGTGTGGGACGCCTATATTGACGCTTATGGCCCCGACGCGATCTTCCCGGTGGCGGAAACGGAGATCGGCACCCTCGGCACGATCGCCAGCGAGGAGATTCTTTATCCGGAAATTGCCAGACTGCATGCCTTCAAAGGCGCAGAAATCCTGCTTCATCCGACCTCTGAGGTCGCCGCTCCGACGCTGACACCGAAGCATATCTGCAAGAAGGCCCGCGCAATCGAGAATATCGCCTATGTGGTTTCTGCCAACTCGGCGCGGATAGAAGGAACCCCCGTTCCCGCAGCCTCCACCGATGGCATGTCGACAGTTCTGGACTGGTACGGACGGACTCTCGCTGAAGCGAGCCAGGGCGAGACGATCAACGCCAATGCAGTCCTCGACATCGAAGGCCTGCGCTCGGCGCGCGCCAACACTGGAATGACGAACACCCTCTCGCGCCTGCCGACCACAGCCTTTGCGCAGGGCTACGCGGCCGCGGAACACGCCCCGCCCAACCGCTCCGCTGATGGGAAGATGGTCGAGAAGACCGAGGCCATTGCCCAGCAACAGGCCGTCATCGACCGTTTGACCCAAGACGGAATCCTGAAGAGGTAAACATGCCCGCCACAGAACCTCCCTATGTCGAACGTCTCAAGCAGAAGTGCTTCCTCGTCACATGCCGCGATGGAGACGACAGCGCTCGTCTGCGGACGGAGAACCTTGCGGGGCATCTTGAGCATGTGGAGCGTCATTGGCAGCGCTACGTGACGGCCGGCCCAATCCGCGAGCCGGGACAGGAAGCGCTCTGCGGCTCGGTCTTCCTCGTCCTTGCGGATGATCTCGACGATGCGAAGGAGCTGATGAACGGCGACCCTTATATCACCAGCGGGCTCTATCGCTCGATCGAATATCATGAGTTTTCCAACTCGATTGGCCAGTTCATCGGTGGCAAAATCTGGAAGGATGTTCAGTCCATTGCGCACAGGGCTGCAGGTGGACCCACATGACAAGCGCTTGACATCATAGGCGGATGGTTCCGAGAAGACTCGATCTTTCGGGGAGCCTCGACCGATGACCCAGCCGCTCAAGCTCACACCGGCCATGCTCGACGAAGGCCGCGCGACACCGCTCTATCAGCAGGTCTATGACCTGCTTCGCGAGAAGATCGCCGATGGCACCTTGGGCGTGAATGACCGCCTTCCTGCCGAGGCCGAACTCACCCAGCAGCTGGGTGTTTCGCGGATCACCGTCAAGCGCGCGATGAACGAGCTGGCCACCGCTGGTCTCGTCAGGCGTCAGCGCGGCATCGGCACCGTGGTCACTTACGATGCCAGCGCGCCGATGATCCGCGGCAGCTTCGACACCATGATCGACGGCCTCACGCGCATGGGCCTCGATACAGAGGTCCAGCTTCTCGATTGCACACCCACGACGGCCAGCGCGGCAGTGTGCGAAGCCCTGGACCTTCCGCAGGGCGCGATCGTGCAGCGAATCGTGCGGGTCCGCCGCCTTGAGGGCGAGCCCCTCTCCTACCTTGTCACCCACGTTCCCGAAGACATCGCCGAAACCTACGACGAAGAAGAGCTGGCATCGGCTTCGCTCATCTCCCTCCTCGAACGCGCGGGCCACGCCCCGGTGGAGGCGGAACAGACGATCTCCGCCGTGCCCGCCGAAGCAGCGGTTGCCGTCAACCTGGGTGTCAGCAAGGGCTCGCCGCTCCTCAAGATCCACCGCATCATGCGGGATGCCGCAGGTCGACCGGTCCAGGACATCACGGCCCAGTACCGTGCCGATCGTTTTGAATACCGGATGCGCCTGAATCGCGAGGGTACGGGCAATTCGGACTGGGTAGCGAAACAATAAGTCGCCTATGGCCATGACACCGGGAAATGATATATCTTTTCCTGGGAGGCCATTATCGTGCTTGTTCCAGCCCTGCTCGCGCTGATCCACATCCTGGTGTTCGTCTACTGGCTGGGCGGCGACCTCGGCGCTTTTTATTCCAGCCGTTTTCTCTCTGCGGAAGGGGTTTCCGCTGACCGAAGGATGCTGGCGGCCAAGATCGTCGGCGATATCGACATGGCGCCGCGCTCGGCGCTTATCCTGGCGTTCCCGTCGGGTCTTGCCCTCGCGCAGGCAAAAGGCTGGGTCGACCTCGGATGGACCTCCGTCATCGCCGCAGCGCTGGTTGCGGGGTTCTGGCTCGTCGTCGCATGGCAGATCCACCTCAAGCATGGCGAGCAGCCAGGCTGGATGCGGCCCGTCGACATGGCGCTTCGGTGGGCACTGACCATCGGGGCCGCGTGCTGGGCCATCGCCGGTCTCGCGCAGATCGTCAGCCTGCCACTCTTTCTCTCCGTGAAGCTCCTTGCTCTCGCGGCTTGCGTGCTTCTCGGCCTGGCGATCAGATCGGTTCTGAAGCCTCTTCCGTCGGCCATGATGAAACTTTCGAACCCCGCGACATCCGCACATGGGGAGGCCGAAATCAGAGCAACCCTCAAAAAGGCACGGCCTCTCGTGACGGGCATCTGGCTCCTGCTCATCGGAGCTGCGTTCTTCGGCCTCTGGACGCCGACATCGCTCTAGAAAGGCTCAAACATGAGCAACCAAAGTGAAACCATTGCGAGGCTGACTGAAAACCTCGCCCAGCGGCTCGGGGGAGACGGCCTGACACGCGACCCAGGAACCCTGGCGCTGATGGGACAGGACATTTGGAAGAAGGGGCAGCCCCCGGCGTTCGTCGCGGCACCGGCCACGATCAGCGAACTTTGCGAAGTTGTCCGCGAAGCCCATCAGGCTGGCGTGCCCCTCAACCCACGTGGTGGCGGCATGTCGTACACAAACGGCTACACGCCCGACCGCGAAGGTATCGGCCTGATCGATTTCCGTCGCCTGAGCCGCATCGTCGAGATCAATGAAGGCGACATGACCGTGACCGTCGAGGCCGGCTGCACTTGGAAAAGCCTTCATGGCGCTCTCAGCGCCCGCGGGCTTCGCACTCCGTTTTGGGGGCCGCTCTCGGGCATCTCCTCGACCATTGGCGGCGGACTCTCCCAGAACAACGCGTTCTTCGGTGCCGGCACCTACGGCCCGACCTCGGAGAGTGTCGTATCGGTGACCGTCGTCCTCGCCGACGGAACACTCATCCGCACGGGGACAGCAGCGATACAGGATGGAAAACCTTTCTTTCGCCACTATGGCCCGGACCTGACCGGCCTGTTCCTTGGCGACGCAGGAGCCCTCGGACACAAGGCTGAGGCCACCTTTCGCCTGATCCGGAAACCAGAAGCAGAGGACTATGCGAGTTTTGAGTTCGCCACTCGGGATGCATGCGCGGAAGCCATGCGTGAAGTCGGCAAGGAAGGTCTCGCCTCGGAGCTTTTCGGTTTCGACCCGAACCTGACCGAAGTCCGTTTGCAGCGCGCTTCCCTCGCCTCTGATGCCAAAACCCTAGGCAAGGTGGTTCTGGGCCAAGGCAACCTGTTGAAGGGCCTTCGCGAAGGCGCGAAAATGGCCACGGCAGGGCGAAAGTTCCTGGGCAACGGCACATGGTCGCTTCACCTCGTTGTCGAAGGCCGTTCCGATGCAGGTGTGCGAATGGATCTTGACCGCCTACGGAGGATCTGTTCCCAGCTAGGCGGCAAAGAAGTGGCCAACACCATTCCGAAGGTCATTCGCGCCAATCCGTTCACCCCCCTCAACAATATGCTCGGGCCTCGCGGCGAACGCTGGGTCCCCATCCACGGCATCGTCTCCATGGCTGATGGACCTAAGGCGTGGCGGGAGATCGCGGATGCTTTTGACCGTATGGAGAGCGATTTTCAGGCGCACCAGATCACAACTGGATTTCTCATCACCACTCTCTCCAACAACGGTTATCTCATCGAGCCGGTGTTTCTCTGGCCGGAAAAGCGCTTCGCCATCCACGAAACGTCGGTCGAGCGGAGCTTCCTGGACAAGCTCCAGACATTCCCGGAAAATCCGAGCGCTACGGCAGTCGTCGAGAGGGCTCGCCAAACCTGTCTTGACATCTTCGAAAAATATAGCGCGGCCCACTTCCAGATCGGGCGAACCTATCGGTACAAGGATCAGCTCCGGCCCGAGGTGAGCGCCCTTCTCGAAAGGATCAAGGGTGCCGTCGATGAGAACGGGCTCGTCAACCCCGGCGCCCTTGGCCTTGCGCGCAAGCAACAGCCGATACCTGTCAGAAATCCCCGCACCGGAAGGATCGATGAACATCTCATCCCGGCTTCAAGGGAAGACATCAAGGCCTTGGCGGAACGCCAATCCGCTGCGTCAGAAGCCTGGCAAGCACTCTCCCTTGACGATCGCGGCGAAAGACTGCTCAGCCTCGCGGAGACCCTGATAGCGCATGCGGATGAAATTGCGGAAGCCCTGGAGCAGGATACCGGTCGCAGGCGGATTGCCCGCCTCGAGGTCAGTGGTCTTGCCGCCTCGATCGAAGGTTGGGTGAAGCAGATTCCGCACCTTCTGCCCGACGGATGGCAGGAAGGCCGACAAAATCCGAGCATTAGACATCGTCCGCAATTTGTTCCTTATGGGAGGGTCGGTGTTATCTCCCCCTGGAACTTCCCCCTCACGCTCAGCATGATTGACACTGTCCCGGCGCTTCTCGCCGGGTCCACGGTCATTGTGAAACCTTCCGAAGTTACACCCCGCTTCGTCCGCCCCCTGAGCGATGCGATCCGGCAGGCCGGCCTCGATCACGTGCTGGGTTTCGTGCAGGGCGGAGGCCAGACGGGCGCGGCTCTGATCGCGCAAGTCGATGCCGTCTGCTTCACGGGGTCAGTTGCAACGGGAAAGAAGGTCGCGCGTGCTGCAGCGGAGCGTCTCATCCCTGCATTTCTCGAGCTCGGTGGAAAGGATCCCCTCATCGTCACCGGAACCGCCGACCTCGAGAGGGCAGCGACAGCAGCTCTTCGCGGCGCCACTCTGTCCAGCGGACAGGCCTGTCAATCCATCGAGCGCGTCTATGTCCATCAATCCGTACTAGGTGAATTCGTCGACCTACTGGTCCAGAAAGCCGAGGCCGTAAGGCTCAATCATCCTGACATTGCCTCAGGCGAAATCGGTCCTATCATCTTCGAGAAACAAGCAGATATTATCCGTCTACAGATCGAAGACGCGAGACGCCGAGGGGCGAAGGTCCTGACGGGCGGGACGATAGAGACGCTGGATGGCGGCCTATGGCTGCGCCCAACGGTTCTGGTCGACGTCAACCACGATATGAAAGTCATGCGAGAAGAAACGTTCGGACCCGTCATCCCGGTCATGGGATACAAGGACGAAGACGACGCGGTGAACCTGGCCAACGACAGCGAGTACGGTTTGTCAGCCGCCGTCATTGCGGGCACCCTTGAAGAGGCGGAACGCATCGCACGTCGCATCAACGCCGGAGCGGTCAGCCTCAACGATGCGGCCCTCACTTCACTGTTCCATGAAGCAGAGAAGCACAGCTTCAAGCTGTCAGGTCTCGGCGGATCGCGGATGGGTCCGGCAGGCTTCCAGAGGTTCTTGCGGCGCAAGGCCTTGATCGCGCAACATGGCGAACCTTTGCCGCTATCTGCATTCTCAGAGGATCAATGACCGGGCACATCCGCTACGAGCTGATCGGGCCGAGTGCCCATATAACGCTGAACCGACCGGAGAAGAAAAACGCCCTGTCGCTTGCCATGTGGCAGGCGATCCCCGAGCTTATCGACAAAGCCGCGCACGACGAGGCTGTCCTGTCGGTCATCCTGCACGGAGGCGAGGCAAATACATTTGCTGCGGGTGCTGACATCTCGGAGTTCGAAGAGAACTACAAAACCAAGGATCAGGCCGCCCGGACATCTGACATCATCGCTGGGGGAGTCCAGGCAGTGGAGGACTGTCCCAAGCCAGTCATCGCCGCGATCGAAGGCGTCTGCGTGGGTGGCGGGGTCAGCCTCGCCTGCGCAGCGGATCTCAGGATCGCCGGCGCGGGCTCCAAATTCGGGGTGACGCCCGGCAAGCTCGGAATCCTCTACAACCCCGCGGATACGCGCCGCCTGATCCGAACGGTCGGCGTGTCGGCGGCCAAGGAACTCTTGTTCACCGGACGAATCATTACGGACCGAGAAGCCAAGGACATGCGCCTTGTCGATCGCTTGGTCGCTGCGGGCATGGCACTCCAGGTGGCGCAAAGTCTTGCGGGAGAGATGGCAGCTCTATCCCAATGGTCGATCCGCGCCACCAAACGAATGATCCGTGGGCTGGAGAGCGGCTGGGACGATCACACCGCAGAAGCGATCAACCTGTTTCTCGACGGTTTCTCCGGTGAGGACTTCCAGGAAGGCTACCGCGCCTTTCTTGCCAAGCGGAAGCCCGACTTTCCCTATCGCTAGCGAAAACGAGGCGGTACAGGCGGCTGCCCGAGAAAATCCTCGATCGCTTCAGCCATGTCGAGAACGGCACCATCGCTGTTTGGTGGTCCAATGACCTGTAGGGAAAGAGGAAGGCCACTGGGCGAAAAACCGCTCCAGATCGCACATGCTGGCAACCCGGCGAAGTTTGCCCAAGCAGTCAGGTCTGCCTGATTTGCGGGGACCTCTTCTTCGAAAGCGAACGACGATTGTGGTGCAGTCGGTGCAAGGATGAAATCGACATCGCTGAACGCTGTAGGAGCGCTTTCTGAAATCTCTTCGAGATGACGGTAGGCCACCTCCCGTTTCTCCGCCGGTTGGGCAAGGCTCCATTCCATCATTTTGCGGAATGTTTGGGAAAAACCCCCTGGATCAGCCTCAAGGCGGTCTTTGTGGATCGCCGCGGCCTCGAATTCCGAAACAAGCAGTCCGGCGCGGCGCGAATATCCGAAGCGATAGGCCGGGACCTGGACGTTTCGACAGGACAAGCCCCGCGCCGCGAGGATCTCGATCACTTCGTTGAACCTCTCCAGGATGTCCGGCTGCATCGCAACATCGTCCAGCGGCAGCCAGACGCCGATCTTGATTCCGGATGCATCATCCTTCTGACGGTTGAAGGCCCTTCCAGTCATGGCCGCGAGAGACTGACGCAGTTTACTGACAGTTCGTGCATGGGGCCCGATATGGTCAAGGGTCGGCGACAGGGCCAGCACTCCGTCGAGACTGACAAGTCCGCGGCTCGGCTTGAAACCCTGAACGCCGCAATAGGCCGAGGGTATGCGAACTGATCCCATCGTGTCCGAGCCGAGAGCTATATCGCAAAGATCAGCCGCTACGGCAGCCGCTGATCCTCCAGAGGAACCCCCTGGCGTGTTCCCGTGGCGCCAGGGATTGTGTGTGCGGCCAAACGCCTCGTTGCCGCACGTTGCGCCAAGGGCGCCTTCGTCCATATTCACGATGCCGAGGATCACCGCGCCAGCGCTCTTGAGGCGACGAACGCATTCGGCATCTTGTTCAGCGAGACGATCCTTATAGGCAGCAATCCCGGCGTGCCACGGCATTCCGGCGACCGCGATATTCGCCTTTATTGCTACACACCATCCGTCGATCGGCGAAAGCGCCTCTTGCTTCCGCAAACGGGCTTCGCTGGCTTCGGCCTCCCTTTTTGCGTCGTCCAGACGCAGATGAAGAAAGGCGTGCAGGTCGCCATCAAGCGTGGCGATCCTCTTTTGGTAGCGCTCGAACCGTTCCACTGGATTCATGCGAAACGCTCATCAATCAAGCGGATCGGTTTCTGCCGTTTCTCCGTCTGCGTCAGGTCTGCCAGCGCTCCAGGCTCGAAGAGCTCGACACCGCAATCGAGACCGAGCTTCTGCTTGAGGAGAGACTTGAAGGCGCTTCGAAGAGTGTCGTTCCGATCGCCGCTGACCTCCGCACAGACGATGAACTCATCACGCCCATCGGGATGTCGAACAGCGCGACAGATGAATTCTCCCGTAAACGCATCAATATCTTCGAGCAATGGACCGACGGCCTGCGGGAATATATTCAGACCACGAATTTTCACCATGTTGTCGGAACGGCCCAAGAAACCCTCGATCCTCTTGAAGTTCAGGCCGAGAGCAGACCGCCCGGTTTTCACCCTGCTCACGTCATGGGTATTGAAGCGAATGATCGGGTAGATATCGTCCTTGTAAAGACAGGTGCAGACCATGTCCCCATCACTTCCATCACGGACTGGCTGGCCAGATTCAATATCACATATTTCGAGGAATTGAGCATCTTCCATGACATAGAGGCCGTCTCGATCAGGGCCCTCGCCCGCGATACAGCCCGTGTCGCCAACTCCATACCAATCAAAGCATTCCGCGCCGCCCCAGCTCTCTGAAAGGGCATGTTTGTCTTCCCGGCCGAGGTGGCCCGAGATCATCCGTATATTGAGGTCATTGACAGGATCGATACGTTGCTCGGCTGCGACCCGTGCCAGCTTCTTGATGTAGTCGGCAAAACCGACAATCACCGTCGCACCAAAGTCGCGCATCAGCTCAACCTGACGGACCGATCGGGTCTCCACGCCCGTGCCAGCGGACAGGAAGAGCGCGCTGGTCCAGTGGATCACGGCCTCCCGTACATAATGCCCGCCATTGATCATGCCGTGGCCGTAGACTGAGTGAACGACGTCGTCAGGGCGCAGACCCTGGAACCTGTAGAGTCGTCCAAGCAGCAGGTTCTGTGCCTCCCGACCCTTTGCACCGAACAAAAGGACCTGCGGGGTGCCGGTTGTGCCCGACGTGGTGTGCATCACCACCGGCGGCCGAGCGCTGCCGTAGCTCTCGAAACCGGCAAAGTCACCGAGCGGTGGGGCGCGCTCGATCGACGCCATGATGTCGGCCTTGTCGAAGCTCGGCAGTTTTGGCAGTGTGTCGAGCCCCTTGATATCGCCTGGTTCGACACCCGCCTCGCCCCAGAGACGCTGATAGAACGGCACTTTCCAGGCTCTCTCGACACATCGGGCAAACAGGCGCTCCTGGTGCTGACGGATTTCATCAGCGCTCTTGCCTGCGAAAGCCAGGAATCCCTCGCCAATCGGATGGTCTTCCTGCAGTGCATTCCAATCGACCGAATTGAAGTAAGTTCTGTGCTCATCTGCCATTATCGGCTCCTCCACCTGCAGCCAATCGGGTCAGTTCGCGGATATCTCCGAGCTCCACCAAGTCGTCGACAGCCTCGATCAGTGCATCGGCGAGAGCAGTCCGTTCCTCACCAAAGCCGAATGCGAGACAATTACGGAACTTCGCTAGGTGATCCGCATGCGTCATTGGGTGAGCGGGCGAACCATAGAGTGTCTCCGTGGTTTCCATCAACGTGGTCCCATCCTTGAGCGTGACCAACAGGGTCTGGGGTGTGAAGGCAGAAGGATCCGATGATCCATCATTCTCGACCGTTACACCCTGAGCCAAATCCAGCACGTCGCCGCGCTTCAGCGCGCTGTCCGTGAAGTCTTCCAGCGTCACGCTTCCGGAAACCATGGCAGTCGCTGCAAGGTAGGGAAAACAGAGGCGAGCATAGCTCGCAGGCATTCCGATCGTCGCACGACGACCAACCAGGCGCTTGATCAGCGGAGGTGCAGACAGGGACATGGAACTGATAGACTGCACGTCGTCGATACGCCGCCTTATGTTCTGGACAAGGACTATGCCGCCTTGAGCCGCCCTGCCCGTCGGGAACGGCTTGTGGCTCACCTCCGCGATCCTCCAACGCTTGCCAAGCTGTTCCAGCACAGGGTTGAGATCGCAGGCATCCTCGAAGAGAGCGAAGTAGCCGTAGGGCCCGTTGATAGATTGTTCTGGACCCGGAATACCGATACCGGCCAAGTCAGCTGCGGCAATGGAGCCCCGCGCTGCGTTAGCGATCTGGAGCGGGAGGACAGGCTTGCCCTCGACATGGGCCTGCATCGTCCCCGAGCAGAATGCCAACGCATGGCCGAGGGCATCCACCGTCTGCTGCTCAGTGAAGCCGCGAAGGCGTGATATCCCGAGCGTTGCGCCGAAGATCCCGGCATTGGCTGGCCGAAAGAATTTCAGCGCCGATCTGGCAGCAACCCCGAGGCTGGCTGCCATGTCGACGGCCACGCAAAGCGCGACCGTGAACTGACTACCCGAAACTTCCTGCTCAGCCTGATCCACCTCCGCAAGCATGGCTGAAAGGATCGTCGCGAGAGGATGCACCACGGCGGGCTCATGGACACAGTCGAACTCCTGGCAGTGGATCTGGAACCCGTTGACAAAAGCGGCCTGGGCGGCAGTGACCGGAGCTCCGCCACCCAGTAGGTGGGCGGGGCCGACGCCTCCCCAGCGCGACGCTGCGCTTCGTACATTATCCGTTAGCGGAGCGGATTTCCCGGCAATCCCCACGCCGATCGTGTCGAGAACAAAAGTCTTCGCGGCATCGATCGCTTCGACCGGAAGGTCGTCGAACCGGACGCCAAGGCCGTGGGCGGCGAACAAACGCGCAGCATCGCTCATCGCAGTGCCTCCTCAAAGGCAACGGCGAGTTTTTCGGGATCGACAGGCTCAGAATTACGCAGGAGACGGCTGCATTGCTGCTTAAGCGCCTCGGATTTGGTGCCTCTAGTCTCCAGCAGCATACGGATCTTAGCATGCAGCTGGTCTCTTTGGATCGGGTTTTCCGGATCGCCAAGCGCATCGGCGATGAAGACTTCTCGGTCATCAACCATGACCCGCGCGCCGAAACGGTTCGGATAAGTAGCGGTCAGCTCCTCATCTTGGCGGACCAGGATTTTCTCGCGAAGCCTCGCCAGCGTTTCGTCTTGAACGGCCTTGTCGGAGAAATCGTCGAGCGTCGGCTCCCCGTTCAGAAGTGCCACGGCCACCGCATGCTGCAAGGAGAACTTTGCCTCAATGACCGTCTTGGGTTCCGGTCGATCACAGAAGACCAACGCATCGCGGTAGGTCTCGACGACCACACTTTCAACCGTAGACGGATCAACCCCTTCCCGGATCGCCAGGGCGGCATCTATGGCCGCATGGGCATGTCGACATGCCGGCCAAGGCTTGAAACTGACGTCGTGGATTCGCCACCTGGGGTTGTCATCAAGGACGGCGTTGGGGTCAGCCGAGCCACACGTCGCTGCGAAGAAGCCCTGCTCTCCCTCAAGGATCGTCACTGGACCCTTGAAACCGTCCTCGGCGAGAAGCGCAGAATCAATACCGGCCCGCGCTGCATGGCTGGTGTGCAGCTGCTTGCCCATGCTCCGAGGTTCATGACGCGTCTGCCAAAGGCCCGAGGCCTGGCTCATTGCCAGTGCCATCGCGTGGGCCGTGCGCTCCGGCTTATGTCCGAGAATCGCTGACCCCGCGACGGCTGCTCCGATCGGACCGCACGTTCCTGTGTTGTGAAAAAAGCGGTAGTGCTGCGGACCGACTGCGCGACCTAGCCTGATCGTTGCGTCATACCCGCGAACGATTGCATCCAGCAGCTCTGCCTGACCGATCAGCTTATGCTTCCCCATGGATAACGCAGCCGCGCATATGACCGGACCGGGATGGAGAAGCGCGCGTTTATCGACGTCATCCATCTCCAGAACATTGCCAAGACCACCCCAGTAAAAGGCATCGTCCGAGGCCCCGGAGCGCGGCCTCATCGCCAGCACGGATCCGACCGGTTCGGCCCGCCCTGCAGCGGCACAGGCGAGCCAGTCCGCAAGGTGCCAGGCTGCCCGCGCCCGTTCTTCGGGTCCCGGCGGACGGGAGAGAAGCTGGGCAAGTCTCTCCAGGATCGACGCTCGCTTCATTTGTCCGGACATTTCGCTGTGCTAGCACGCCATCGCGCCTATAGTGAATAGGGAATCGCCCCCGGAGGCACACGCGTGACAGATGGCAATTTGCTCGAAGAACTCCGGCGTTTCAGGTCGCGGCTGCCTCCCCGTGCACGGGTCTATGTGGCTGGTTGCGCTGGTGAGCCGCTGGCCTTGGCCGAGGCGTTCCGACACGAGCCCGCCCTCGCCGAAGGACTGACCTTCTTCGGCATTTGGATTCCCGGCGTGAATGTGACGGACTGGGCTTCCCTCGCTCCAGGGGCTCGTGCCGAGAGCATCTTCGTCACTCCCGCTACGCGCGAATCTTTTGCCAATAGGAAGACGGCATTTCGTCCACTCTCCTATACGCAAGCGTGCCAGTGGCTTGCTCGGACCCCCTGTGATGGCGCCTTCGTGATGACGAGCGAAGAGTTGTCCGGCGATCCGGGGACGGTCAGCCTCGGTGTGGCGTGCGACTTTTCACAAATCATCCTTGAACGGGAAGATGTCCCGGTAATGGGCATCATCAACCGCCAGATGCCCGCTCCCGGCAGGAGCCCTTCAGTCAGCAAGGCGCGGTTCTCCCATGAGGTCCAAAGCGACTATCCCCTGATCAATGTTCCGCCCACAGACCTGCCGGAAAAATTCGAGGCGATCGGCAAGCATGTCGCGATGCTCATTGAATCCAGAGACACGCTTCAGCTAGGGCTAGGCAGCGTCCAACAGGCGGTGCTCGAGGCCCTGACCGATCACCGGGACCTGAAGATCCACTCCGGCATGGTATCGGACCCGATCCTCAACCTCATGGACACAGGGGCCATCTCCTCGGAGGATGGAAGCATCACCACCGGGGTCGCGATCGGCTCGTCGCAGCTCTACGAAGCGGCAGGTCGCGAACCGCAATTTCGTTTCGAGCCGGTCACGAACACCCATGCCTTGGCCACACTCAGCGCCATCCCCCGGTTCAAGGCCGTCAACTCCGCCATCGAGGTCGACCTGTTCGGCCAAGTCAATGCAGAGTTCCTCAGTGGACGCCAGGTTTCTGGAACCGGCGGACTCGTCGATTTTTTGCGGGGTGCTGCGACCAGCCCTGGGGGGCGCGGCATCATCGCTCTGGCTTCATCGGCAAGAAATGGCACGATAAGCCGGATCGTGCCGCATCTTGCCCGCAGCGCAGTCTCGGTGGCGCGCGGTGATGTCGAGACCGTTGTCACCGAGCATGGCGTGGCAGACCTTCGCCATGCAACAGACATAGAGCGTGCGGAGCGGCTTATCGCTATCGCCGCGCCAGAACACAGGCCGTCGCTCGAACAGGCTTGGGCCGAGATCGAACGGATACTCTGAATGAAGCGCCCTCTCCCTCTTTACCGAACCCTTGCAGCTTCACTTCGCGCGGACATCACATCCGGCAAGTTCAAGCCCGGAGACAGCTTCCCGACGGAGATGGAAATCTGCGAGATCCATTCAGTCTCGCGCCATACCGCGCGCGAGGCGCTCCGGATCTTGACGGATGACGGCCTGATCGAGCGGCGCCGCGGCGCCGGCACCGTCGTTGTCGGTGAGCGCGTCGCCGCCTTCGCGCAGTCGATAAACGACTTCGACAGCCTGCTTCAATATGCGCGGGATGCCCATTTCCAAGTGACTGAACGCTGTGACGCAGGAAGCGAGATCCTCGACCGCTACGGTCTGACTGGTGATTTCATAATTCTAGAAGGTATACGGAGGGAATTGGACAAACCACCTCAAGCCAGTGTGTCCATCCTTGTAAGGAGGGATCTTGCGCCAGACCTGGCTGACGGTGCGATACTCGAGGGATCGATCTCCGAACGAATTGAACAGCAGCATGGCATCCCGATAGCGCGGGTCACACAGCGCATGGAGGCCGTCGCACTCGATCCGAAGTCGGCCGCCAGACTGGATCTCGATCCAGGCACGCCCGCCCTCTCCGCGATAAGAAGATTCCGAGACGGATCAGACGAAGTCATTCTTCTGTCGATCAGTCTCTACCCGGCGGGACGCTTTGCCTACGAGATGCAACTCGAGCGGCGCTAGCGCAGGTCCCGCATCTCGTCGCAAAGCGTGCGGCGGTAGAGCCTTCCTTCCCTGAACCAATGCCAAGTCCGGGCCCGGTTGCGGCCGCCCTCACCCATGCAGATGATCTCATAAAAATGGGTGCCGGGTTCATCCTTGCGCTGAAGGCTGAGAAGGATCAGGCCGTCGTCCGTCTCCCACGAAACGCCGCAGAAGGTTTCCGTGTCATAGCGGAGCTTGTCGCCATCGACCTGGCCTTCGAAGACATCCTCGCGCACCCGCCCGTCTTCCCAGTCGAAGCGGATCGTCTGACGGTAGAACACTTCGCCGTCATCGGGGAACGCGCACTCGACAACTGATCGGTGCCGATCGATGAGCCTGCCGGCCTCGTCGAGATGCGTATAGACACCGCGCCACGTCCCTTCATGCGCGCGCGTCGCAGGAAAATTCATCAGATGACACCTCTCGCGATCAGCGCGTCAATCTCTGGCTCGGAGAGGCCAGCTTCACGAGCAATCTCGATGCTGTGTTCTCCGTAACCCGGCACCGAAGGAACCGGTGTCGGTGGCTCCTCACGAAATCTGATCGGCGGGCCGAGATGCCTGTGACCTTCGCTGTCAGTAAAGACCATACGGCGTTCATTAGTATACGGATCGTTTATAGCCTCATCGAGACTTCGGACCCAACTCCAACAACAATCGACCTCGGAAAGGAACTTCTTCCAGCTCGCCAGATCCTTTGCGATGAAAGTCTCGCGGAAAAACGACCGAAGCGGCTCCTGATCGGGTCCAGGCGGCAGCTTCGCAATAGGCAGCAGGTCACGCCTACCCAACGCTTCGAGTAGGTTCGCAGCGAACTTCACCTCCGAACCGCCGAGAATGAGATACTCGCCATCGGCCGTTTCGTAGAGATTGTACATCGCACTTCCCCCGAAGCTTCGCATCTCCTTCGGTTCCGGCGGGCGGTTCTGCGCAAAGACTGGCCCCAGCACATTCGGGGTCCAGGCCATGGCTGCGTCGAACATCGCAAGATCGATGTAATCGCCTCGCCCCGTCGTCTCTCTGCGGTAGAGAGCCATCATGATCGCTGAGAGAGCCATCAGCGAGGCCGAGGCGTCAGCAAACGGAACATTGGGAAGGGTCGGCTTTCCGTCCTCGAGCCCGCGGTTGAGATCGACAAGGCCCGCAAGCCCCTGCACCGTCAGGTCATGAGCAGGCTTCTTGGCGATTGATGCATCCTGCCCAAACGCAGAGATCGAGCAATAGATCAGACGCTCGTTCCGCGCCGAAAGCGTTTCGTAATCGACGCCCAGGCGCTTGACCACGCCTGGCCTGAATGCCTCCACGACAACGTCCGCCTGGTCCGCAAGACGATGGAACAGCTCCCGCCCTGCATCATCCTTGAGGTTGAGTTTCAGGCTACGCTTGCCCCGAGCAATATTCCGGAACCAGACTGATACACCATCGGCTGTTTTCTCTCCGATCTCGCGAGTCGGTTCGCCGACACCATTTGCAGGCTCGACCATGATGACGTCGGCCCCATGGTCGGCCATCATCATCGTCATGTGGGGGCCCGGAAGAAATGCCGAGAGATCCAAGACCTTGAGCCCCTGAAGCTTCATTTCAGAAACTCTTTCGTATGCTCACCCATCTTTGGAGCCCGGTGCGGGGTGGGTCTTTCGCCGTTGATCCTGAATGGTGAGGAAAGCACGCGGAGCGGTCGATCCCTATCAGGATGATCAATTTCGGATGTCATGGCAACGGACTGGACGTAGGGATTATCAAGCGCCTGGGCGATGTCGTATACCGGCGCGAAGGGCACCTTCCCGCCGAGGAGCTCCGTCCATTCGTCGGTGGTCCGCGCCATCATCACTTTATCGACTTCATCGCTCAACGCTGCGAGATTTTCCCGGCGGGATGGGATGGAAGAAAAACGTTCATCAGCTTGCAGATGTTCTGCACCAGCGATCTTGCACCAAAGGTCCCAGAACTTCGGCGTCTGGCACATCAGGAGCCCCCAGGCATCCTTGGTCTTCACGAGCTGGCTCGGAGTAATGGAGGGATGCGACCCTCGCGGAAGCCTGCCAGTCACATACTTCTCGTTGAGATACCAGGTTCCGGGGTATGACAGCTGGTGAAGCGCCGTGTCGAACAGAGCGACGTCCATGTCGCAGCCCCTTCCTGTCCGCTTTGCGCCAATGATCCCTGCGAGCACCGCGGTCGCGAGCTGGCTTCCTGACTGATAATCGACCATCGATAAACCGAACCGCACCGGCGGCCCGTCAGGCTCGCCGGTTAGCGACATGAATCCCGCCTCCGCCTGCATTAGGTAGTCGTAGCCCGGCCAGTCGGCACGCTCACCTTCCCGTCCGTAAGCGGATAAATGTGCACAGACAATCGCCGGGTTGCTCTCGCATAGGTCCGGATAGGTCAATCGCAGTTTCGCGGGCTGGTCGCCTCGCAGGTTGTTGACGACAGCGTCAGCGTCTTGCACCAGTCGCTCGAACGCCGATCGCCCCTCCTCAGTTTTGAGGTTCAGGGCTACCGATTTCTTCCCGAGGCTGAAGGTCTGGAAGAATTGGCTGTCCCCCTCGCCGAGGGTGAAAGGACCTACTGATCGCGAGATATCCCCGCCCCGGTCAGGATCCTCGATTTTGATGACCTCCGCTCCGAGGTCGGCCAGAAGCATCGTTCCGTATGGGCCGGCCCCGTACTGCTCGACAGAGAGCACACGGATACCCGAAAGCGGTCTCCCGGTCATCAGACGGGATTTCTCTTCACGAGCTGCTTCGCAATGATGATGCGCTGCATTTCATTGGTGCCCTCACCGATACACATCAACGGGGCGTCGCGATACAGGCGCTCGATCGGATACTCCTTGGAATATCCGTATCCGCCGTGAATCCGCATGGCTTCAGTTGCGACTTCGACAGCGGTTTCCGAAGCATAGTATTTTGCCATCCCGGCCTCCATGTCGACGCGTTCACCGGTATCGTACGCACGTGCGGCGTCCTCGACGAGCAGCTCCGCAGCACGGGTGCGTGCTGCCATGTGCCCGAGCTTCAACTGGATGGCCTGATGCTCGCAGATGGGCTTCCCCATCGTCTTTCGCGTCTGACTGTAGGCCACAGATTCACGAAGCGCCCGGCGCGCAATACCAACCGACCGCGCAGCGATGTTGATTCGGCCGATTTCGAGTCCGCCTGTCGCCATGAAGAAACCTTTGCCTTCCTCGCCACCGACAAGGCAAAGGTCTGCATCGCACTCGTAATTGTCGTAGATCAGCTCGCCACTGTCGATGCCCTTGTAGCCCAGCTTCTCGAGCTTGTTGCCATTTCGGACCCCCGGCAGGCACTGACCTGTGGAAGGATCTTTCGTCTGGGTAATGAGGATCGACATCCCCTTGTATCGCGGCTCAGCCGAGGGGTCGGTCTTCACGAGGAGAGCGACGCAATGCCCTTGGATGGCATTCGAAATCCAGGTCTTGGCACCTTCAACGATGTACTTGTCGCCACGGCGCGTCGCCTTGGTCTTGATGGCCTGGAGATCGGTACCCGCATCAGGTTCGGTCAGCGCTAGCCCGCCGCGGATTTCGCCGGTCGCAAATTTTGGAAGCCAGTATTCCTTCTGCTCATCTGTGCCGAAGCGCTGGACGATCTGTGCCATCATCAGGTGGGAGTTAAAGATGCCCGTAAGGCTCATCCATTCCTCGGCAATTTTCGTCACGATCCTCGAGTAGGTCGTTGCCGACAGGCCGAGGCCGCCATATTCGGGATCGATCAGGGCACCGAAGAGTCCCAGTTCCTTCATGTCCTCGACAAGCTCGGTGGGGTACTCGTCATCATGTTCGAGCTTCATGGCAACGGGATGGACTTTTTGCTCGAGCCACTTCCCAATGGCGTCCAGCATCATTTCGTCGTCGCTATTCATCTGCTCATAGGCCATGGGATGGTCCTCAATAGTTCTCGATCTTGTCCTCGACCGCATTGCCGCGGGACGGGATCAGGAGATTACGGTAGAACGTACACACTGTTTCGCCGCGCTGATTTTTGCCGGTCGTCAGCACAGTGACGATACCTTGACCGGGGCGCGACTTGGATTCGCGTTTCTTGATGACCTCGCTCTCACCATAGATGGTATCTCCGGCGAACACGGGCGCAGTGAACTTCACCTCTTCCATGCCAAGATTGGCGATCGCCTTCTGGCTCACATCCGTGACTGACATTCCGATGAGAATGGCAAGCGTATACGGAGAAACAACGAGGTTCTGCTTGAACTCGCTTTCTTTCGCGAACTCCGCATCGAAGTGCATCGGATGGGTGTTCATAGTCATCAGGGTGAAGAGGTGGTTGTCGTATTCGGTCACGGTCTTTCCGGGGCGGTGTTCGTAGATATCGCCCTCGCGGAAATCCTCGAAATATCGACCGAAGGTCTCACGGTACCGGTTGGGACCGACCTCTTTCCACTGCTGAACCATGGCGTGCCTCTCCGTCCGGCGTCATTTGTCCGGACAAATTAGAGCGCCATGCGATCGGCGTCAAATGGCATATCCTTTGAGCGCCGATCAGTCGCGGCGTGGGTCTTCCAACAATTGGTTCAGCTCGATGGTATGGCCGTCATTGTCGGTGAGCATCGAGACCATGACCACGATATCACCGGCTGGCGACGGATAGCGACGCTCCTTTGGTTCTCCGATAACGCTCACGCCCGGTGCTGTGGCGGCCCTGGCGAAGGTCTCTTCCAGCGTCTGCGTATTGAAGAGGAGAACGATGTCACCCGGCGTGAAATCGGCGGGATCGGGTGCAGACCTGTCAGCCTCGGTCTGGTCGAGGAACTGCCACAGACCCAGCATCCCAATGTAGTCGTCATTGGCTTTCAGAAGGACGAGGCGCGAGCGGTTCACACCGTCAGCGCCGAAGCGGGTCGAAAGACCCGGAGAGGTCAGCTCCTCGTCATACGCTACGGTCATGCCCAGCGCGTCCCGATAGAGCGCCAGCGAAGCTTCGATGTCACGCACGATGAGCGTGGTCCGCCTGAAGTCCAAAGGGTTGCGAACCTCCTCTTCGGCCGCAGCGGTCGTCACTGTCTCCCCCGAACACGCTATGAGCCACAGCGTCGCGATCAATGTCCCTATGCGCATCATTCCGCGCTCTCCCACCGTTTGAAAATGTAACCGCCGCTAGCAGGACCCCAGATGAACCGACCGTCAGCGGAGAATCCACGGTCCCAGTTCACGTAAGCATCGGGCGTCCTGATCGAGCGGCTCTCAACCCTTGCCCCGCCCTTGTAACCGTTCGGGCATGTAGCCCCGCCCTCCCAATATCCGTCCGCGACTTTCTGGACGTGGCTCATGCAGGCCACCTCGGAAAGCCAGTCGAGATCGAATGGTGCTTCGCGGTGCTTTATCCAAACACGCGCAGCCGACCTGCCTTCACTGGTGAGCCGATAGGTCGTCAGGTGAACCAGCCCGTCGCCGAGGTCGCGCGCAGCAGTGACAACTTGGAAATAGGGTCGCTTTCCGTGCCTGAGCGAGGGGCTGTCGGCTTCCTGCGTAGAAGAACCGAAGATCCAGTTCTGCTGGTAGATGTAGCTCGCACCCTCGTCCACGGAGATCGGAACCACCTCGGTGACGACGTAGTCATAGGCGTCGTCCGAAGCTTGTTCAGCGCTTGTCCACACACCGACCGCCTGCCGAGCAAACGCCTCGGCATCGTCAGAAGGAGACGCCATCTGCATAAAGAGGAAAATAGCTGCCCAGGTCATCCGGGCTGCACATTCTCGGCAAAATGCCGGGCAATTGCTTCGCGTGTCGTGATCCAGACGTCGTCATGTCCGGTCACGTAGGAAAGGAAGTCCCTTAGCGCAGCGATCCGTCCCGGCCTGCCGATGATCCGGAGATGAAGCCCAATGCTCATCATTCGCGCGCCCTCCTCGGCCGCCTCCGTCCGCAGCCAGTCGAACGTTCGCGTCGCGTAATCGAGCCACATGTTCGGGGTGAAGCTCGGATCGAGCCAGAACTTCATGTCGTTGGAATCGATCGCATACGGCAGGATGACCATCGGTTCGTGGTGGCCATCCTTCATCTCGACCTGATCCCAGAACGGAAAATCATCCGAATAATCATCCATGTGGTAAAAGTAGCCCTGTTCCTTCAGGAGCCGTCGGGTGGCATCGCTATGCAGGTAACGGGATAGCCAGCCAGCCGGCTTCCTGCCGCAGGTCTTCTCAATCGATTCCGTCCCCTTGCGGATGAATTCAGCCTCGGCTTCTTCGTTCATGAACGCCGTGAACGCCCATTTGTAGCCATGATTGCAAGGCTCATCGCCCCGCGCCACGATCGCCTCTGCCAACCAGGGGGCCTTTTCCAAAGCCAACCCACAGGCAGTCCACGTTGCGTTGACCCCGGCTTCGTCAAGGAGCTTCAGCACACGCGGCGCGCCACGATTGATCCCATACTGATAGTTTGTTTCATTGCCATACATGCGGATCGGCTTCTTAAGCGTCACCCCGAGCTCGTCCACGGGCTCTGGCCCGCGATCGCCCTCGTCGATACGGCTCTCCGCGCCTTCCTCGACATTGACGACGATCGAAAGCGCGAGCCGTTTACCACCCGGCCATGTAAAATCTTGAGGTGCTGGATCTCGCGGCAACTTCATAATTTCCTTTCACGGAAGACAGTGCAATACCGCCCTCTCGTTCTGAATAACGGGTTTGACAAACTTCCAGACCACGCGGCCAGTCTTGCCGCGGTGATTTTCAGGGAACACACTGTCATCAAGCGGATCATCTGCGTGTCTAGGAACGTCACTCTCGCCCTCGAGGGCGAAGCCAGCACCGCGTCTGTCCGTCACGCCGGGTCCCTAACCCATGAAATCTGAGAGCGCATAAGCTCGACTGAGGACGACTGAGAAAAGCATTCAAATTCATCACCAGGACCTTAGTGTGGCTCCTCCCCACCGGAAACATTCATGCTCTCGGCCGTGATGTATTCTGCCTCGTCGGAACACAGCCACGCGACCGCATTTGCCGTGTCTTTTGGCAGACCGGGCCGTCCCATCGGTATACGGGCTGTCATCGCCTTCAGATACTCGTCGACGCTCTTTGCACCGACGACTTTCGAGAAATACTCGTTCTGCCATGCGCCGAGCCCCGTCGTGACATGGTTCGGACAGACATTGTTGACGGTGATCTTGTGCGGGCCCAGCTCCACTGCCGCCGAGCGGACGAGACCGACAAGACCGTGTTTCGAACTCGTGTAGGCCTGCGCGTGGGGAAAGCCCGACTTTGCAGCCTGACTGGCAATGTTGATGATACGGCCGCCTCTGCCCTGCTCCACCATCACTTCGGCCGCGGCTTTCACACCGAAAAAGGCACCGGTGAGATTGACGTCGATTACCGCGCGCCAATCATCCTCGGTGACCTCCAGCAGCGGCTTCATGATGTAACCTATACCTGCATTGTTGACCCAGATGTCGAGAGAGCCGTGGGTCTCCTTCGCGTGCTTCGCCAGTGCACGGACTTCTTCGAGGGAACGGACATCACAGGTCTTGGTCGAAGCCTGCACGCCCTTCTTCCGAATTTCCTCGGCAATCGCCTCCATTTCGTCCGTTGTCCCGATATGCTCTGTGCCCGTGGCTGAGTCCCGGGACTGTCCAACATCAGAAATGACGATTGCGCAGCCGTCTTCGGCCAGGCGCAGGGCGATTGCTTCTCCGAGCCCGTTCTTCCGGCCCGAGCCCGTGATCACCGCCGTCTTTCCCGAGAAGCGCCCCATCTCAGCGAACCGGTTCGGTCAGGATGAAGAAAACATCGTCGACCATACTCTGGAATTCGCTCGCCACCTTCTGCATGGCATCCGTGCCGATTTCATCCCCGAAGGTGTCCATGTCGTTGACGTCGATGATCTCGACATAGGCGTAGGGCGGCTTCGCGTCAGAGCCGAGAAGCCCCACCGACCTGAACGGCTGGAAGCTGTCCACTGACTTCAGCCCATTGACCGTTGGCAGGTCCGTAGCCTTCGCCCAGGCCTCGTAATCGGCGGCGCTCACCCCGTCCTTGAGATTGAACAGAACGACAATTTTTGTGCTCATGGGCAAGCTCCCTTGGGATTGTACTCCAGAAATGATATACCATTTGCCTGAAATGCCCAGACCGCTTGCTGCAATCAGCACGCGTAGCCTGTAGAACCAGGAGACCAACATGGCTCAAAAGGACAAATCCGCCGTCTATGACGGCCCGCCGGACTATCGCGTCGTCGGCCGTCACGGGGTGTATCCGGAGGTCAGTCATGACGAAGCCGCTCGTTTCAATTTTCTCGCGCAGATGAATCGCTACCTGTCGAAGCAGCTGATGCCCGGCGTGGCGGAGGCTTTCGAAGCGCGCGTCCGACCGGCGTTTGAAGCAGCTGAAGGTCGTGAGTTCGCCAACCGCCATGAGGTCCGAAAGGCGCTGGCGAAAGACCCGGCCTGGCAGTGGTGGTCGGCTCTTCGCAGGGCGACCATGGAATCGCGCCAACAGGCGGGCCGCTGGACCACAATCCGGCAGGCAGAGGAACTGGCGGACAAGGTCCGTGAGCTGACGGAAGGCGACGACCGTCTCGAACTCGATCCCTGCTTCGAGCAGCCTCGCTCCACCGCTGCGATCGACCATCACTGTATGCCCGGTAGCTATTACACGGAACTGTTCCCCGGCGACGTGTCCGGCGCGGCGAACTACGATATCGGCATTTTTGCGACGACCGGCGGCATGCTGGGCAGGTTCAACGATGGAGGCGGAGTTGCGGTGGCCCAGTGGGTGAAGCAGAACCTGCCCGACTTTGCCCCGAAACGTATCCTCGACCTGGGCTGCGGTCTCGGCCACAACGTCCTCCCGATCGCGGCGGCTTTCCCGGATGCAGAGGTGATCGGTATCGACGCTGGTGCCCCGATGCTTCGCTACGGGCTTGCCCGCGCCAAGAGCATGGGCATCGAGAATGTCCGCTTCATACAGGGAGATGTTTCACGGCTCGATCGATTCGAGGACGAGAGCTTCGACTGGATCCAGTCGACCATGTTCCTCCACGAAACATCTTACAAACTGATGCCGATGATCTTCAGGGAAACCAGACGTCTACTGAGACCCGGAGGCATTGTCCTGCACGTCGAACAGCCTCAGTATACAGAGGACATGTCTCTTTTCGAACAGGCGATGCGGGATTGGGACGCCTTCTACAACAACGAACCGTTCTGGACGAAGATGCACGAGATCGATCTCGACCAGTGGATGGAAGACGCAGGCTTCGGCCACAACACCCTCATCCATGGCGGTGTCGCTGCCGTGGTGGATCCGGAAGTCTTCCCAGAAGCCGCCAAGGATGAAGGCCAGGAGGACTACGGGCGAAAGGCCGCATGGCACGTCATCGGCGCACGGAAGGCTGCATGATGGCAGAAAAGCTCGATCCTCTCGCCCTCGCGGGGGCCAAGGCCAAGGGCAAGCGTCCATGGTTTCTCGATAACACCGACGCTGAGCGGGTCCTGAACATCACTCTCGTCCTGATGCAGGAGGTCGCGGTTATGCGAGAGCGTCTCGATACCATCGAACGCCTTCTCGAACGTGACGGCAACATCACGCGCGAAGCCATCGAGGCCTTTGAACCCAGCAAGCAAGAGGCCGACGAACGAGGCCTCTGGCAGCAGGAGTTTATCGCCCGATGTCTTCGCATCCTGCAACAGGACCGTGAAGCTCTGACCGAAGGCAAGGAGGCCTCGAGCGAAGAGGTTGCCGAGGAGTTCGCCGAAGGCGGCTAAAAGCTCGGCTCTTCCGGAGGTTCTTTCACCACGAACAGTGCGTCCGGAAGCGGCGTGCCGACCTCGTAATCCGTCCACACCGCTTCATTGGACTTCACCCCGTCATAGAATAGCCGAACCCGCCCTGCCTGGACCCAGTCGCTTCCAGGTTTGGAGAAAAACTCCGAATACCGTCTTTCATGCCAACCTTTAGGCGTGTCGAAGCCGACATAGACAATCGCGCTGTCCGCCTGCCTGATCCCGAAGAGCGTTTCGCCACCGGAAGGGTCGGTCAGCGCTACCATGAATGTCGGATTGCCATCGATGAGACGGTCGGCTTTGCGTTTCTGCGACCATCCCTCATCGAGCGCATTCCGGATCGCTCCGAAACCGAAGTTCGCGCCCCACATAGCGTTCGCCGACTGATCCGCCACCAGACCTTTTTCGTTATAGGTCCGATGGCCATCGAAGGTCAGAAGCATCGCGAGGGAGCCATTCGACCACGCTTCGATCCTGACTTTGCCATCTGCAGTATGCGCATCGGTTTTCTGCTCGGGGAACTGCCGCCACATGGCGTAGCGGTCCCATAGGGTCTCCCCACCGGCCTCATCGCGGATAATGTTATAGCCCGTGAGTCTCAATGTCCGAGGATGCACGAACAGCTCACCGCCGGCGGCATCCTGCGCTCGTTCAATGATCTCCCGACCGGAAAGCTCGATCTCTGCCTGTACGGCAGCAGGCATGGTTGCCCTGTCTTCCAGGGCCGGCGGCGCCATGATGGCGATCAGTAGGCCGATCATGCGGGCTCCTCCACCACCATCACATGCGCATCGCAAAGCGGCTGCCGCGCCGACTTCAATGCTTCGTACTCTGGTGAATTCCAGAATTTCATGATCGCCGCCTTGTCCGGCCATCTCGAAATGACGGCGCTCGCGCCGTCGAACAGTCCACCTTCCAGGCTTTCGACACCAGGTGCCCGCAGCACATACTCGCCGCCGTAGTTTTCGATCAGCTCGGCCGTCGGCTTGGCATAATTTCGAAAGAACCTCTCACGGTCATGCACTGCGGCAAAGACGATCATATAGGCGGCCATGGCATCGTTCCTGTTCGCTTCTCGGATTAAATGGTATACCTTTTATCGGAGAACCCAAGAGCCGTTGAAAGAGCCAGCATGAAACTTCTGCGCGCCGCGACCCTTACCGTGAGCGATCTCGAACGCTCGACAGGCCTCTACGCCAAGTATTTCGATTATTCGGTCGTCGAGCGCGGCCAGGTGCCAGATGACCTCGCCAAGAGCTGGGACGCGCCCAAAAGCGCAGGTCTCGACTATGCCATCATGCAGCCGAGCTCCGGCGCAGAGATCTATCTCCGCTTCATCGAGCAGCCACCCGTCGAGGGTTTCAAGGCGCTTGTCACTCATGGCTGGAACGCGATCGAGATCTGCGTGCAGGACGTCCTCGCCGCGAATGAGCGGATGCTCGACAGCCCCTTTGAGATCATCGGCCCGCCCCGAGAGATAGAAGGCCTGCCTGCAATTCATCCGATGCAGGTGAAGGGCCCCGACGAGGAGATCGTCTACCTGACCCAGATCAAGGATGACCTTCCCGCCTTCGATCTTCCGCGTGCGTCGACGCTCATCGACAAGCTCTTCATCCTCGTGATGGGATGCAGCGACCTCGATGAAGGTCTCGACTGGATGGCCAAGCATGCGGGCGTCAGCTTCGGTCGCGACATGGAGATCGTCTACACAATGCTGGCCAAGGCTTACGGAACCGACGAGGCGGAGCTTCATCGGATCGCAACGATGGTCCATGAGCGGGACGTCTTCCTCGAGCTCGACCAGTATCCGCCGGCGGCGACACAGCGCCCGCGCCATGACGGGATGCTCGTCCCAGGCTGCGCCATCGGCACGATGTGGAACCCTGATTTCCGTAGCCTCGAAGGGCCGTGGATCACCGAACCGACCGTGCGTCCCGGCCCGATCTACAAGGATAGCCTCGCAGGCACGATGAAAGGCCCTGATGGCACGCTCGTCGAAATCGTGGCAGGCGACGCATGAAGCTTGTCACGCCCCGCCACGCCATCGATCATAAGCCGCAGGCAAACGATTTCGCTGTGATCGAAGCAGAGGCTCCGTCTTGCCCACCCGGCGGTGTCCTCGCCCGTGTGATCCATGTCTCTCTCGACCCCTACATTGGTTCAGCCCTTCGGGGCAGGCACATGGGGCATACGCCTCCCGTCCCCATGAAAGATCCGGTCAACGCCGCTGTGGTCGCGCAGGTCATCAAGAGCGACACCGAAAAGGTCGCAGCAGGAGATTATATCTATTCGATGGATGGCGCCTGGGCCGAGACCATTGCTCTGAATGCTGAAGACATTCGGAAGGTTTCGCCAGAGGATGCTCCGCTCTCCGCCTATCTCGGTGTTCTCGGTATGCCTGGACTGACGGCCTGGGCGGGCGTCACGCAGCTGGCAGAGGTCGGCAAAGGGGACGTTTTCCTCGTCGATGCTGCGGCTGGTCCCGTTGGCGGCACGGCTGGCCAGATTGCCCGTATCAAGGGTGCTTCCAGCGTCGTCGGAATTGCCGGGGGGCCTGAGAAATGCGGCATCGTGAAAGAAACCTACGGCTTCGATACCTGCGTCGATTACAAGGATGCGGACTGGCGGGACGCACTCGCTGAAGCCCTGCCCGGCGGTTTGACCGCTTTCTTCGAAAACGTCAGTGCAGACATGGCCATGATCGCTCTGTCGCACGCCCGGCCCTATGCCCGCGGCATTCTCTGCGGCCTTGTTGACGCCTATCACAGCGAGGAGCAGAGCCAGCACCCGATCAATGCCGGCATGATCATCGGAAAGCGCGCGAAGCTGATGGGCCTCGTCGTCTATGACTTCTATCCGCGCTGGGACGAATTCATCGCCGAGGCGTCCGCCTGGATCCGTGAGGGCAGGCTCCGTTTTCAGGAGGACCGCGCGAATGGGCTCGACGCTCTTCCCTCCCACTTCGAAAGGCTGATGAACGGCGAGAACCAAGGCAAGGCCCTCGTCCAGATCGCACCGGAGAAACTGTGATGCCCCGCTCCCGGAAGGCCTACACTGACGGTAGGTACGGTCAGATCCACTACCGCTTCGCCGGAGAGAAAACGGACCGACTCCCCCTCTTCTGCCTCCACCAGAGTCCCAAAAACTCTCTCGAGTTCGAGACTTTTCTGCTCGAAGCCTCCCGCGATCGGTTGACCGTCGCTGGCGACTATCCCGGCTATGGCATGTCCGACGCTCCGCCTTCGGAGGAACAAGCTTCGGTCGAACTCTACGCCGAGAGCATGTGGAAGGTCGCTGACGCAATGGCGCTCGATCGGATCGACGTCTTCGGCAACCACACTGGCTCGAAGGTGGCCATCGAAATGGCGAAGCAACAGCCCGCCCGTGTGCGCGGCATCGCGATGGTGTCCGCGGCAATCCTCACCGAGGAGGAACGCGCGCAGTTCGCTGATTTCTTCACGCCAATTCCGCTGGACAGAGAGGGCACGAGGATCAAGGAAAACTGGCGCCGTATCGTCGCCTCGGCAGGTCCGGCCTGGTCGCTTGAGCACATGGACCGTAGCTTTCTCCAGACCCAGATGGCCGGAGAGGCCTATGAATGGGGCCACACAGCAGCCTTCGCCTACAACGCGCCGTTCACGGAGGGCCTCGAGCAGCTCCCTCATCGCAAGATCATCCTCAATCCCGCGGACGACCTGCAGGTCTGCACGAGACGGGCCAGGGAAATGATGACGAATGGCGAGATCATCGAGCTGCCGGACTGGACCTACGGCTTCCTCGACGTCCATGCGAAGGAAGTCGCCGACCTCCTCCTGCCCAAACTCGATGCTGCCTGATCAGTCCACGGTATAGCGGTACTTGCCGAGCGCCAGCAGCGGTAGCGTCGAACAGAACAGGACGATTGCCGCCGTGGTCAGCGTGAATTCCCAGTCGTGACCCGGCAGGATTCCGGTGTCGATGCCAAAGAAATGGATCCCGCGGCCATCGGCGATATCCGTCATGATCGTTGGGCCAAGCCCCGCGCCCAGCGCGAAAAACCCGTACAAGGCACCATAGATCGCCGAGTAGGCCTTCATCCCGAAATACTTGGAGACGATGTAGGCCATGAAATCGTATTCCACGCCAGCACCGAACCCGATCATCAGAATAGCGATCGTCGCGCTTCCCGCGTCAAGGCCCGGCTGGGACAGAAGCCATAGCGCCAACGCGGGTGACGCAAGGAACATGAATGCCACCCCCGGCGCCCAGAACCTGTCGATGAGGAACCCGCCGATCATCCGTCCCGCGAACACCGCCAGGCCCGTCAGGGTGGCAAGACCGACCGCCTCGTCCATGCCGAACCGGCTTGCCGTGAGGATACGTTCGATGTTCGGGATCACGGCGCCGACCGCGTAGGAAATCGGAACGAAGCAGAAAGCCAGCAGCCAGAAACGCCAGGTCTTCAGCGCCTGCGGCAGCGTCAGCCCCTCGAGGACCACTGGCCCGCTCTCATCCACCTCCGGCGGAGCTTTCCTGATGTCGAGCAGCAGCATCATGCCGACGGGTAGGAGCGCCAGGGCACAGAACCCGTAAGCCATCAGGTATTCCAGCCGCAGCCCATTCGCCTCGGCCAATGGGATCACCTGGCGCAGCACGATGAAGATCAGCGCCAATGTCCCAGCCAGCGAAATACTCAGGATGGGCAGCTTGAACCTGGTGATCGCAGCATCCCGCGCAGGTGTATCATTGATATCCCGCAGCCCGAGCCAACAGACCGGCAGCGCGATCACCAGCGGTAACAGGCCGAGAAGGACGTAGGCTGAGCGCCAGCCTGAGCCGCCGAAAAAATGAAGTTCCTCGTTGCTTACGACATACTGGGCGAAGAATTTCGCGAGCGCACCGAAGACACCCGTGGCTATCAAGGCGATGCCGAGCGCGATGCCGCGGTTCGCCTTGAACCAGTTCGCCACGGGGCGGGTAAAGGTGATAGGCAGAGTCCCCGCTCCAGCAAACGCCAGCACCACCCATAAAAGGATGTAGAGAGACTTCGAGCCTGTATTGAGGCTGAGGGCCATCATGGCCAGGCTGAACGTCACGATCGACGTTAGCGCCACCGTCCTTGCACCGAACTTCTCGGTCAGGATGCCGATAATGGGCGAAGCGGCAAAGGCACCGAACGTGTAGATCGCCAAGGCGTTCAGGATATCACCGGGTGCCCATCCTAGCGGCCCGAACTCTCCGAGCAGGGGCGGGATGAAAACACCGATCGTGTAAAAAGGCAGAGGCGAAAGACCCAGCCCGACCCCAACCGCGGCTGCGGCGAGAACCGGCCAACCGCGTCCAAACTCCGTCTCTCGTGCCATAGGCGACCTCCCGGTAGGACCCGGCCCGCCGGTACGGGGCCGCTAGCTTTTTTGGTATATCAATTCACTTCCGCGGCGATGGCAAGAGGGCACGCCCCTCCCCGAAGGAAGAAGCGTGCCCGAGCCCTGAGGGGGAGGGCTGAGGGGGGACGTCAGAACCGGTAACGCAGCTCGACGCCATATTGCGGGCCACGGCGCAGCGTCCCAAAGAATGCGCGTGGCGGCGAGGTCGACGCGCCCGTAGGCGCTGTGTTGATATTGGCGAAGAAGTACGGGTTCTGCAGCCAACGGGTCGCCATCACGATCGAGTCCTCGTCATTGATGTTCTGACCATAAGCACTGAGCGTCCAGTTCTCGTGATCGAAACCGATCCGCCCACCGAGGATTGTGGCATCCCCGGTCTCGGCACGGTTATGAACCTGCACGAATTTCGAACTCTCGTAAGTGACATCGAGTGATGCAAAGAAATTCGAACCCATGGGCCCGACGTTGGGCGAATCGTACCGCAAGAAGCCCGAGGCCTGGTGCTTCGACGTCAGAGGGAACTGCCGCCCTTCGATGGAACAGCTTGCAGGTCCTGAACCCGGGAAGTCCGCCGTGAAATCCGTACCCGTTTGGTTGGCCGGGTCATTGAGGATACCGCCACCCGAGGTGATGATCCACTCATCGGGGTCGCAGCCCTTGGTGAATTCGCTGTCGACATAGGCGTAGTTGACAGCCGTCGAAAACCACTCGTTGAGATTGCCGGCGACTTCGATCTCGAAGCCGAATATCTCGCCAGAACCCTGATTCGTGGCAATCGAGTTAAGGGCACCCGACGGCGTCGCGAGTGCGGTTGTCAGCTGGACGTCCGTTGCATCGGTGAAGAACAGGGCGCTGGTCATGTTCAGGCCAGCGATGAGAGGCGTTTTGATACCGATCTCGTAGTTCTTCGACTCTTCCTGCCGATAGTCCGGATTGCCGACCTCGGCCCCTTCGGCGCCATTGAGACCACCGGGTTTCACGCCCTCAGCATACAGCGCGTACACTACGCCGCCATTGGGCAGGTCGTAATCCAGTGTCACCCGTGGGGTGAAGGCATCGAACTCGGCTTCCCCGATCGGAGAATTGCTGTCTGTCTTCGTTTCTTCCGCGTAGCGCCCTTCGACGGTCAGCGAGAGGTTGTCGGTGATGTCGTACTCGACAAAGGCAAAGATCGCCTGGTTTTCGATCCCGCGATCGCCTTGAAAGTTCGCCGGATCGTTCCCTTCGATATCGCTGAAGGTGATATCGAAGTCCTTGATTTCCTGCTCATAGTAATAGAGCCCGAGAAGCCAGCGCAACCTTTGGTCGGTCGGCGATGAGAGCTTGAGTTCAAGGCTGTAGTCTTCGACCTCGTCTCTCGTGGTGTTGGCAAAGAAAGGCTCCGCTTGCGGACCGAAAATGAACCAATTGACCGGCGAGTGGTCCGAATCATAGCCCTGCTTCAGCTCCTCATCACGATAGCCTGCGAGGAACTTGAGATTATAGCCGCCGCCAAGCTCCAGTTCGTTGATCCAGCTGATGAGCTTCTGCTTGCGATCGATGCCGTCGAACGCCGTTCCATCAGCGAGCCCATAGATGGGTACGAAGCTCGTCCCCTCTAATGCACCCGGAATGACGTTCGGAATACCGTCCGCATCCGGACCGGTGTTCAATGCCACCTGGCCGGGCTCGATCACACCACAGTAATACTGGTTCTGGTTGGTGTAAGCCGGACGCGGAAACGGCACGCCTTGGTAGCCAGGCACGTAGTAGATCGACGACAGCGACCGGTAGCCCGGCTCGCAATTGTTTTCCGAAGCGTCCTGCAGGAAAATCGGCAGCGGGCCGTCCTTGTCACTGTTGTAGTTATAGCGGAGCCGCGAGTTGAAGTTCTCCGTGGGCTCCCAATCGAGAACAGCACCCACGCTGAAGGTCTCTTCCTGACCGACCAGCTCGCCCGTGACCTCGTTCCGGAACTCTCCGCCATACTCGTAGGAGCGGACAGTCAAACGGCCGTTCAAGGTCGGAAGAATCGGCCCGGCAAACGACGCCGCTGCGTCAATCGTGTCATTGCTTCCCGCACGGAGGGTGAAAGAGCCTGATGGCTCATCTGTACCGCCGCGGGTGATGAAGTTGATGGCACCGGCATAGGTATTCCGGCCATAGAGCGCCGACTGCGGACCTTTGACGACCTCGACCCGCTCGAGTTCATTGGGGTCGAGGTTCTGGATCGAGCCTGCGTAATAAACGCCGTCAACGAAATAGGCCGTACCTGATTCAACACCAAACTGGACGCCTGCAAGAACATTCGACTGTCCGCGGATCACGGGACGTTCCGTAGCCCGCCCAAACGCCTTGGAGAATGAGAGACCAGGGGTAAACCGGGCCACGTCGTCAATGTTGAGGAGCTGGAGGTTTTCGATCGCGTCACGATCGAACGCGCTCACCGCGACAGGCGCTTCGAGAATCGTCTCGTCTTTCCTCCGCGCTGTGACGGTGATGACGTCGTCCTCTTCGATACCGTCTTCGACATCGTCCGTCTGCGCATGAGCCGATGTCATGACCCACGCTATTGCTGACGCCGCTGCACCTGCGAACAACGCCGCTTGATTCGTTTTGTTGACCATTCTGCACCTCCCTTATGCCGATAGCTCTCGACACGCCCGACAAAAGATATATCATTTGAGCATCCGTCGGATCGGGCGATGATGCAAGGGCGGATTGTCGCGGAAACTGCAAATCGACAAATTAATGCTGCAGTTAGACCACACTCACGGAAAGGCAGAAAAGATGTCGGGCGATATCACCTCCAACGAACTCAAAAGGATCATGCCGCTGCTCGCACGACACGAAGGTGTGTGGGAAGGCACTTACCGTTACTACAATCGAGATGGGAATCTGATCGACGAGCACGCTTCACGATTGATCTGTCGATTCCCCGAAAAGGGTCACCCTTACCATCAGACGAATCATTACAAATGGCCAGAGGGTCGCCGCGAGGTCCGTGATTTCCCCGCAACTGTAAAGGATGGCCGCCTTTTCTGGGACAACGAGTTCATCAATGGTTGGGCATGCGATGTGGACTTGGACGACTTCCACCGGACGACCATGCTGAACTGGACCCGCACCGGCGAGCCAGACCTCTATCTCTACGAGATGATCCAGCTTTCCGATGACGGAAAGTCCCGTGCACGGGTGTGGCAGTGGTTCAAGGCTGACCGCCTATTCCAGCGAACCCTTGTCGACGAACACTTCGTCACGAAGGACTGGCAATCATACGAAGGCAAGGAGTTCTGACGAACCCCTCAACCTCCGGAGGGGTCAGTCCCCTCCCCGCCTCGGCGGCTCGATCGAACCCTCCTTGACACGCTTGTAGTATTCCCAGCTCGTCATGTTTTCCCGATCGTCCCCTCGCCGGGGAGGCCGCGCATAGTCGGGATAGTGAGTCGCGATCTGTTCTTTCATGGTGTCGCTGAGCTCGTCGAAACTCGAGAGCTTGCGCCCGGCTGTATGCATGTAGATGATCCCCTCGCGGCCATTCATCTTCATCCAGGGAAGCCAGTCCGCAATGCGCGACCATCCTACCGTCACCTTCGCAGACGGAAGATCAGGGTCGAGAAGATCATCTGTTCGCCCGAAGAAGTTGAACAGCTCTGTCGCGTGGTAGGTCCCCCCGACCTCTTGCTGAAACGCACCACCAAGTGGGTTGGGATACCAAAGCGGAAAAGTCGAACGGTACCACCAGGTCCCGTCGGGGCCGATCTCGCCAGCCCAGGAGGTCGGCTGCCCCCCGCGTCCGGTCTCGTACATCTCGAAGTTGACCGGGTCGTTCGCGACGTGCAGCACCTCGACAGTCTCGCCCGTCCACGGATTGTCCCAGGTCGTGAGGACCTCGTTCGTTTCCGGGTCCTTGTACAGAAGGATCTCACGCGACACGAGTGCGAAGCCCTGGCCCAATTCCCGGTCGCGGGTCCGGGAGCAAGCGCGTATGTTCATGCCTTCGACGTTGAACAGCTTGCGATCGCGCTCGCCCTGCTTCCGCGAATAGGCGACGCCGTGCCACCAGTAGATCGCTGGCTCGTTCTCCTTGAGCGAGCACTGGATTTTCCGCATGATCTTGAGCGTGTCTTGAGGGTCACCGGGGTCAAGACGGTCCTGCGCCTGCGCGGCGCCTAGTGATGCGATGGCAGCTGCGCCTGCCAGAAGGATCGAACGGATCACTTTTTTCCTCCTCCCCTAAAGGGTATATCTTTTACACCGTCGCACGCATCAGCCTGCTTCGGCAACGCTTTTGTCAGCAATCACCGGCCGCGATCCCGCCGCCGTAAACAACCAGAGCGCAAGGAATCCTGCCCCCCACGGGACCGTACGCGCCCAAACAGCGCCCGGTCCCGAGGGCAGCACGAATTCATAGGCAAGGCTCAGCCCGAAACCGATCAAGAGAGCCGCCAGCACGCCGCCGGGCTTCGGCGTGCAGCCGAAGGCGCGGGCGATGACCACGGGACCAAAACTCGCCCCTAAAGCCGTCCAGGCGAAAAGCGTCCGGGCAAAGATCGTCGAGGGGAGCGCTAGCGTCAGCACCACAGCGGCTGCACAGACCACCACGATCGCCAGCCGGGAAACGAGCACTTCTCGCCCTCCGAATAGCTTTGCCAAGCCGAGATCGTGACTGACCGCTGCGCCAACCACCAGCAACTGGCTGTCCACCGTCGACATGATCGCCGAGAGCGTGGCTGCGATGATGACGCCGGCGAAGATTGGTGGGAGCAGCTCTGACGCTGCCTGAAAGAACACCCCCTCCGCCGGAACACCCCCTCCGAAAAGAGCCCGCGCCGAGAGGCCGAGAACAGCCATGCCGGAATAAACGAGGGCCCCCCAGCCAATCGCGATTCCGGCACCGGTGATGCGTGCCTTGCGACTGCGACTCGCCATGATCCACGCAGCAAGATGCGGTTGACCGAGCGCGCCAAAGCCCGTGGCGAACAGACCGACCACGAAGCCGAACGCCGCAAAAGCTGTCCGCCCTCCGAAGGTGCTGGCGTAAGTCTCAGGCGCATCCGCGAAGGCAGACTCCCATCCGGCAAATCCTCCGGCCGCGAGAAAAGTCACCGCAGGGAGCAAGACCGCAACGAATGCTATAAGCAGTCCCTGAAGAGTGTCGATCAGCGAGACGGCAACAAAGCCACCGAGAAACGTGTAAAGAAGAATGATCGTAGCACCGAGCAGCACCCCATTGGTGAGTCCGCTGCCAAACAAGCCGTCGAACGCCGTCCCTGCTCCCTGGAACTGCGAGGCGACATAGTATGCGAAGCA
Source organism: Parvularcula lutaonensis (assembly GCF_014651915.1). Lineage (GTDB taxonomy): Bacteria > Pseudomonadota > Alphaproteobacteria > Caulobacterales > Parvularculaceae > Parvularcula > Parvularcula lutaonensis. Next base: position 385,932 of record NZ_BMXU01000001.1, on the reverse strand, counting down.
GAAGACGATCATCAGGCTTGCAGCCCCTCTGATCCATCGCTCGACAGGACCGGAGCCTGCTGCAAGAAAGTCCGTCAGTGTCAGGAAACCCCGCTCTCGGCTTTCCTCCTGCAGCACCCTCCCCGCTCCAAGCCAGACCGCCGCATATCCGACAAGAATTCCCGGCACCATCCAAAGCGCAGAAGGTCCCGCGCTATAAACAAAGCCCGAAAACCCTAGAAGGACCCACGCGCTCGACGTTGAGGCAGCGTAGGCCAGACCCGCTACCAGAGGCCCCAGCGACCTGTCGCCGAGAAAGAAATCAGCATTTGTCGTCGCGCGCTGCGCCGCCCAGACTCCTATGCCAAACAGAATGGTCGCATAGCCGATCAGGGTGAGAAGCGCCCAAGACGTCTCTGAACTGAGCATCATGCAGATCAGGCCGCTTCAGTTGCGGCAGGCCGAAAACCCAAGGGCAGGCCCGCCAGCGGCGTGAAACCATAAAGCGGCTCTTCCGGCAGGGCTCGTTCCAGAAACTCGCGGCAAGCCATCAACCGGTCGAGATCCACACCGGTGGCAACCCCCATGCTTTCGAACATGAAAACGAGATCCTCGGTCACGATATTTCCGCTCGCGCCAGGGGCCGTCGGACAGCCGCCAAGCCCGCCGAGCGAGCTGTCAAAGGTCGTTATCCCTTCCTCGAAGGCGGCCAGGGCATTGGCGAGGCCGAGGCCGCGGGTGTTGTGAAGATGCACCCCGGTCAGCCTGTCCGCCCCGACTTCCGCGCGAACGGCCTTGATCAGATGACGGATCGCGCGCGGGTTTGCATACCCCGTCGTATCGGACAGCCCGACCTCGTCACAGCCCGCCGCAATCAGTCGCTCTGCGCAACGAAGGACGATCTTCTCATCAATCGGTCCTTCCAGCGTGCAGCCGAAAGCTGTCGACAGCGATCCCTCGAAGTCTGGTCGCTCATCCTCCGGCAGGCTCGCAATCAGCTCGCTGATCGCGTGCGCTTCTTCGATCACCTGGTCGTGGGTCCGGCGAATGTTTCTCAGCGAATGGGTCTCGCTCACGGACATCGGCAGGGTGATCTTGTGGGCCCCTGCCTCCACGGCGAGCTGCGCGCCTTTCAGGTTCGGCACCAGCACGGCGACTGCCAGACCATCAATACCGCAAGCATGGCGGGCAATCTCTGCGGTGTCCGCCATTTGCGGCAGCAGCTTGGGCGAAACGAAAGAGCCGACCTCGATTTCCTTCAGCCCAGCCTCTGCAAGGGCGGAGATCCACGCCTTCTTTGCCGCCGTCGGCATCACCGCCTTGCAGTTCTGCAGGCCGTCCCGCGGACCGACTTCGCTTATCAGCACGGCGTCCATTGACAGCTCCGGTTCAAAAGTCAGGTGCAGACTTGCTTCCGGAATGATATACCAATTCCTTCAGATAAAGAAAACCAGCGGTTTTCGCCGGTTCGGGAGGATCTCATGCCCGCGAAATCATTGCTCGACGGCCTCAAGGTCGTTGAATTCACGCATATGGTCATGGGCCCAGCGGCCGGTTTGATCCTTGCCGATCTTGGGGCCGAAGTTATCAAGGTCGAACCTGTCGGAGGCGATAAGACCCGCCGCCTGCGCGGTTCCGGTGCTGGCTATTTTCCGATGTACAACCGCAACAAGAAGAGCCTCGCTGTCGATCTCAAATCCGAAGAGGGCCGGGCGATTGCTCTCGACCTCATCAAAGAAGCAGACGTATTCGTCGAAAATTTTCGCCCTGGTGCGCTCGACAAACTCGGCTTCGGTTATGAGCAGCTCAAAGAGCTCAATCCCAAGCTGATTTATTGCTCGGAAAAAGGCTTTCTCGACGGCCCCTACAGGCATCGAACCGCTCTTGACGAGGTGGCCCAGATGATGGGTGGTCTTGCCTATATGACCGGGCCACCCGGTCGTCCGTTGCGCGCCGGAGCATCCGTCATTGATGTCGCAGGCGGCATGTTCGGCGCCATTGCTGTCCTCGCGGCTCTGCGCCAGCGGGACCTCTCCGGCGTGGGCACGCATGTATCAAGCTCCCTTTTTGAAACATCCGTGTTCCTCGTAGGCCAGCACATGGCCCAATATGCCGTGACCGGATCGCCGGCCGCACCCATGCCGGCCCGTATATCGGCGTGGGCCGTCTATGATGTTTTCGACACGAAGGATGGCGAGAAAGTCTTCGTCGGTGTTGTCTCCGACAGCCAATGGACGACCTTCTGCGAAGCGTTCGGCCTCGATGAATGGGCTGCCGATGAGAGCCTGCGCGAGAACAATCAACGCGTGGCCCGGCGCGACGAGATCATTCCTCGCCTGAAGAAGCTCTTCGCCGAGCACGCCCAGTCTGACCTCATGGCCAAGCTCGAAGAACTCGGCCTGCCCTTCGCGCCGATCAAGCGGCCTGAAGATCTCTTCGATGACCCCCACCTGACTGAAAGCGGCGGCCTTCTCGAGATGACGATACCGGACGGCGGAGAGATCGCTCTTCCGGCGTTGCCGCTAGCCATAGAAGGAGAGCGGCCTGCCCTTCGTTTCGATCCGCCCGAGATTGGTCAGAACACGGTTGAAATTCTCCGGTCGCTTGGACGGGATGAGGACACCATAAAAGGTCTCGAAGACCGAGGCATCATCGATACTCCAAAGCGCCATCGCCGTGCTCACGCAGCAGAGTAAAGCCAGGGCCGCATCTTTTTGTCTCGCTCGATGAACTCTTCGATGCTTTCCGACTGGGACAGGGTCATCGCAATCGGCTCGAGCCCCTCGAGCAACAGCTTTTTCGCATACGGATCAATATCAAAGTCGTATTGCCGGACGGTCTGGTCGTGAAGGATCAACTTCTGCGCTTCGAGATCGACAGAAATTTCGACCCCATTTCGCCATTGCGTGCAGTCTTTTCCGGGCAGGCTCAGGGGCAAAATACCATTCCGGATACAATTCCCGCGAAAGATAGCGCCAAAGCTCTCGGCGATGATCACCCGAAAGCCATATTGAGCAAGGGCCCAAACTGCATGCTCGCGAGATGATCCGCACCCAAAGTTCTCGCCAGAGACGAGAATCGTGGCACCTTCCGCCTCGGGTCGATTGAGGGGGAATTCGGGCACCGGCTCCCGCCCGCTGGCTTCACGGTATCTCCAGCCCGCGAACAGCCCTTCACCGAGGCCCTCCCTGCTCACCCTCTTCATCTCGCGCGATGGAATGATCTGGTCCGTATCCACATGGTTGACGGGGAGCACAACGGCTCTTCCTCTATGAACCCGGAAAGGCTCAGCCATCACGCGGCCTCCTCACGTACGGGCAGGGAGGACGGTGAGGCGATCCTGCCCGCAACTGCGCTGGCCGCAACGACGGCCGGATTGGTCAGGTGCGTTCTGACGCCAGGACCCTGACGGCCCTCGAAATTCCTGTTGGTTGATGAGACGACGCGCGTTCCCGGCGCGAAGGTCTCTCCTCCTGCATAAAAACACATGGCGCAGCCCGGTGCTCCCCATTCAAAACCTGCATCCTTGAAGATCACGTCCAGCCCCTGCCGCTCGGCCTCGCGCTTGACCCCTTGCGAGCCCGGCACGCAAACGGCCCTGACGCCTTCTGCAACCTTCCGCCCACGCAGCACCTTCGCAGCCGAAACGAGATCGCTTAAACGCCCATTCGTGCACGATCCTATGAACGCTCCGCCAATTGGTACGCCTTCGATCGGCATACCGGGCGCGAGACCCATGTAGCGCAAGGCCTTTTCTCGGCCGTCGGTTGGGACACGTCCACTGAGCGAGATCGTTTCTTCGGGGCTGGTGCCCCAGCTGATCTGTGGGCTGACGGTCGTTGCCTCAATGAGGATTTCCCGATCAAACACGGCCTGTTCGTCAGTCTCAAGGCGCTGACGCAATACATTCGAAGGGGGCGCGAACGGCTTGCCTTCCAGGAAGGCTCTGGTCTTCTCGTCGGGTGCGATCACAGCGGTGAAGGCAGCAAACTCGACCGCAAGATTGCAAAGCGTCAACCGCGCCTCGATGTCGAGATCAGCGACCGCTTCGCCAGAATATTCGATGGCGCATCCATTCCCGCCATTTGCTCCGTAGTTTGCGATGATATGCAATGCCAAGTCCTTGGCCGTCACGCCCGGTGGCAACCGCCCCTCGATTCGAATGCGCATCTGCTTGGGCTTCTTCACGCGCACGCAACCCGTGGCCAGCGCGTGCTCGGCCTCCGAGGAACCGATACCCCAGGCAAGCGCTCCCAGTGCGCCAAGGCTGCAGGTGTGACTGTCAGGGCAGACCAGCGTCAATCCCGGCGCCGCGATGGCAAGCTCTGGCGCAATGACATGAACGATGCCTTGCGACGGATGATCGGTATCGATGAGGTTCAGACCAGCTTCGGTCGCCATTGCTCGGGTTTCGGTGATGAAAGCACCGCCGCCAGGGCTCCTGGCCTCGTCACGATCGCGTCCTTCGCGGAAAGACACGATATGATCCATCACCGCGAAGGCGCGTTTCGGATCCAGCGGACGGAGACCCTTCTCCGCGAGGCTCTTCAACGCCACGCCGCCCGTCCGCTCGTGTAGCAGCAAGCGGTCGATCGCTATCAGATCGTGGCCACCGATTGCGGCGCCCTCGACCCGGTGCGCGTCCCAGAGCTTGTCGAACAATGTCCTCATCGCGCGCAGGATAGAGCAATAGGTATATCTTTTCTAGCGGGGTGGGATAATCGGCGCGTCAGGATCGGACGCCCAACCAGCCCATGACGCATCATAGAGCCTCACATCCTGATGGCCTGCGATGGTGAGCGCGAGGAGCAGCACCGCCGCGGTGACCCCTGAGCCGCACGTGGTCACGACCATGGCGTCATCGCGGATCCCGAGCCCCTCGAATATCGTCCGCAGCTCTTCGGCTGGCGGCATCCTGCCGTCCCGGATGACCTCCGAAACCGGCAGGCTGAGCGCACCGGGCATATGCCCCGAGCTGACTCCCGCCCGCGGCTCGGGTTCGGTGCCGTCGAATCTCCCGCGTGGCCGGGCATCGAGGATCTGTGCACCGCCGCGCTCCACCAACTGGCGCATTTCGTCATGGGACACGACTTCCTGGGACTCGAACGACGGCGTGAAGGTTTTCACCTCCGGGAACTCCCATGACCTCGAAGTCTTCCCGCCCGCTGCCTTCCACGCCGGCAGGCCACCATTCAGGACACGGACGTGCCTTGCGCCCATGACCCGGAACGTCCACCAGACGCGCGGAGCGGAGAACAACCCCTGCTGGTCATAAACGACGATAGCGTCGTCCTGTGTGAGGCCCATCTGGCCGACGGCGTGGGCGAACTGCTCGGGCGAAGGCAGCATGTGCGGCAGGTTGCTCGCATGGTCGCACACGGTATCGAGGTCGAAGAAGACAGCACCTGGAAGGTGCTCCCGCCGGTAGCCCTCGGCGCCGTCGCGGCCGGGCTCGAGGAACCAGCTCCCATCAACAAAGGCCACGGGGCCCTTCTCGGCCAGCAGGTCTTCGGCGGAAACGATCACCTGTTCCATCGGAAAAGCCTAGGCGCCCTGCCCCGCGACGCCAAGCGCCGCCTGTCCCTCGCGGCCAGGCCACGGCGGAGCGATAGGTGCTCCGCCGTTTTCGGCCTCATCGACCCGGAGCAGCCGCTTTGACGTCATCCGCGACATAATCTTCGAACTTGGCGAAATTCTCGCGGAACATGGCCGCCAGTTTCTCCGCCTGCTGATCGAAGGCATCTGCATCGCCCCACGTGCCGCGCGGATCGAGGATCGCACTGTCCACGCCCGGGAGCGACGTGGGCACGAGGAAGCCGAAATGCGGGTCCTCTCGATAGGTCGCGTCATTGAGCGAACCGTCAAGCGCGGCGTTGAGAAGCGTCCGCGTTGCCTTGATCGGCATACGGTGGCCGATACCATGCGGACCGCCGGTCCAGCCGGTATTGACCAACCAGCAGGTCGCGTCTGTCGTATCGATCCGCTGGCGAAGGAGCTCGCCATAGACCGAAGGGTGCCGCGGCATGAACGGCGCGCCGAAGCAGGTGGAGAAGGTTGCCGTCGGCTCGGTCACCCCGCGCTCAGTCCCGGCCACCTTTGCCGTGTAGCCTGACAGGAAGTGATACATCGCCTGGGGCGTCGACAGCTTGGCGATCGGCGGCATCACGCCAAACGCATCACAGGTCAGCATGATGACGTTCTGTGCCGGGCCGCAGCGGCCGTCTTCGACGATGTTCGGGATGTAGTGGATCGGATAGGCGCCACGGCTGTTCTCCGCGAGCGAAGCATCGTCGAGATCGAGCTCCCGCGTGTCGGGATCCATGACGACATTCTCGAGCACTGTGGCCCATTTCTGCGTGGTGGCGTAGATTTCCGGCTCGGCCTTTTCGGAAAGGCGGATCATCTTGGCGTAGCAACCGCCTTCGAAATTGAAAAGGCCACCCTCGGACCATCCGTGTTCGTCATCACCAACGAGCCGACGGTTCGGATCGGCGGAGAGCGTCGTCTTGCCCGTCCCTGAAAGACCGAAAAAGACCGCAGCATCGCCACGCTCGCCTACATTCACCGAGCAGTGCATCGGAAGCACATCCTGCTTGGGGAGGATGTAGTTCAGCAGCGTGAAGACAGACTTCTTCGTCTCGCCGGCATAGGCCGTACCGCCGATCAGGATCAGCTTCTCTGCGAAATTGACGCCGATGACCGTCTCCGAGCGGCAGCCATGGCGCGCAGGATCGGCCTTGAAGCTCGGCAGGTTCACGATGGTGTAGTCCGGCGCGAAGTTCGCCAGCTCATCGTCCAACGGACGGCGAAGCAGATGCCGGATGAACAGATTGTGCCAGGCCAGCTCGTTCACCACACGAACAGAAATACGGTGCGCCGGATCCGCGCCACCGAAAAGGTCCTGGACATAGACCTCGCGCCCCTCGAGATGGTTCCTGAAGTCAGCCCAGAGCGCGTCGAAATGCTCGGTCGTCATCGGCGTATTATTGTACCACCAGACCGTGTCTTCGGTCTCGGCGTCCCGGACCACGAACTTGTCCTTCGCCGAACGGCCGGTATGCGCGCCGGTCTTCACGACGAGCGCGCCGCCCTTGGCCACTTCGCCCTCGCCCCTGCGCACGGCGATTTCGTAGAGCCTCGCTTCCTTGAGGTTGTGATGCACGGTTCCGGGCGTCGTGACGCCCAACTCCCGCAGGATCGCTTCTGTCCCTGCCACTTTTCTCTCCCTGGTAGAATTTTCTTGTTTTTTTCGGCGACCTTAGGCGCGCGCTCGTGTCGCGCATAGGGCGCACGGCAAGAAAAGTGCCGCTGGGGACCAACGTCCGTCGGCAATCGCAAGGGTGCAGGGAGACATTCGCGCTCACAGCGCGATATTCAGCTTACCAACGATTTGGGAATTGATAGCGCCAGGTCTTCGGGTGAGGCCGACTTGGCTGGCCTGTCATAACCGCCCGCCCATTGAAGGCCCGCCCCTGACCCATGGCCTACTCACGTTCTATGGGGGCTAGGAGTTCCGGGCGGTAGACCACCCCCGCGCGGGGGAGGCAGGGAAGTGCGCGGGGGTGTCTCTCCGTCAAGCTGCCTTGACTTCGATACGCTTGGTGTGTCCTGCCGCATCGGCGGTTTTCGGGATACGGACTTTCAGGACACCCCGTTTGAACTCGGCTTTCGCCTTGTCAGGGTCAATGCCCGGAGGCAGCGGGATCGAACGGTAGAACGTTCCGATAGTCCGCTCGTGGACAACAAAGCCACGCTCGTCCTCGTCACGTTCTTCGCGGCGTTCACCGCGGACGGTCAGCAGGTTACCCGTGACACTCACGTCGATGTCGTCTTCATCCAGGCCAGGGAGATCGACGACGATCTTGATCTCCTTGTCGGTTTCAGAAACATCGACCAGCGGCTGCGGGACCCCGCCGAACAGACCGCCAAAGCGGTCGAAGGACGGCGCGTCGAAGCGCCGGAAGAACCGCTCGAACACATCGTTCATCTCGTCCTGGAACAGGTCGAGCGGCCGTTCGCGGTCTTGCCGGTGGTCACGGCCTCCGCGGAAACGAAGGGCCGGCGCATGATCCGCGTTCTTGCGCCGACCCCAAGGTACAAGATCACGCACTTTCATCGTCTTATCCTCCTTTCGAAGAATATTTATTTTGCCGAAATGCTGATCCGGCGCGGCTTCGTGCTTTCGGAGCGATGGAGTTCCAGACGCAGAACCCCGTTGCGGACCGAGGCATCGATCTTGTCCTGATCGATGTCATCGGTGAGCGCGAAGCTCCTTTCGAACCGACCCTCTCCATACTCCGTGTAGATCGGTCGCCAGCCGCTGCGTGATTGGCGCGGTTGCTGGCTCTTGATCGTCAGGACACCGTTCTCGAGGGTGATGTCGATGTCATCCACCGAGCAGCCGGGCAGATCGGCCTCGATGATCACGCGGTCCCCGTCATCGTAGATGTCCGTATCGGGACGATAAACAGGGACCGAACGATGGTCGTCGAGCCGGGTGACATTCTCTTCCCGGTCTTGACGGACGAGATCTGCAGACATGTCAAACCTCCTTTCGTCGTCTTTCTTAGCGGTTCACCGGGATCTTACGGGGCTTGTCCTCTTCGGGCCGTTTGAGCTCGATCTCGAGGACACCGTTTTCAAAACGGGCATCCACCTGGTCGGGATCAACGCGGAACGGCAGTTCGATCCTCCGGACGAACTTGCCATAGCGACGCTCTTTCCGATGCCAGTCGGTTGCCTCGTTGGTTTCGGACGTCTCGCCTTCGATAACGAGTTCGTTGTCCTGGACCGAGAGCTCGACCTGATCCTCACTGAAGCCCGGCATTTCCGCCGTGATCAGCAGGCCCTGGTCATTCGCGTAGAGATTGACCGCAGGGAATGCCGAGCTGCTCCGATCAGCGACACTCTCGAAGAACTGGTTCATCTGGTTCTGAAGCCACCGCATCTCGGTGAACGGATCCCAGTTGCGGGACGGGTCAAAGGAACTCAGCATCATTTGCGACCTCCTTTCTGCTGTTCTGTCCTCTTGGACGAAGAAGGCACCCGGAAAGTTCACGGCCTGCCGCAAAAAAATCGAAAAAATTGTCGCCCGGCGTCGCCAGGTTGACAGGCGAGCGGACCTGGCCCCGTCCGCGACGGCAGGATTGGAAAAAGGGCTGAGAGCGAATGCCGGGGCGCCCCCGGCCCGCTCCTCGTTCTAGGTCAGAAGGACAGCAGCCAGGCCCAGCAATGCCGTGCCGGCAATCAGGGCAATGGCGTGGCGACGGAACCAGGGCGGCGGATACTGCTCGTCGAGGGCGGCCCTCAGGATCTTTGGGATGTCTCCGGAAACAGGTTGGTGCAGGGCCTTCAAGCCATCCCGAATCGCAGCGTCGGTCGCCATCAGCTCGTCATGGGTCGTGTTCTCGGCAAGAAACTGAGCAACCTCGACAAGACGATCTGGGTCGAGCTGCCCATCATGGTAAGCGGAGAGTTCTTCGGGCGTTGGCGGTCGCAGGTCAGTCATTCTCGTCTGCCTCAGGGTTCAGCTTCGGAAAATAATCCTTCAGGTGTTCGCGCAGCAGTTCCCTTGCACGGAAGACGCGGGACCTGACCGTGCCGACTGGTACGGACATGACCTCGGCGACCTCTGCATAGGAATAGCCCTGTATACTGACAAGCCAGATCGTTTCCTTCAACTCTCCCGGCAGGCGGGAGAAGGCCCCTTCGAGATCGCGCAGGAAGTCCGAAGCCTCGAGACGGACATCGGGCACGGCATGTTCGATCTCCGCCTCGTCCGCGGACGTTGTTTCCGCGGCCCCATTTCGCCGACGAACGAGATCGATATGGCGATTGCGCATGATCGAAAAGAGCCACGCCCGCAATGATGTCGGCTTTGCGGCCTGCTGGAAGGCCTTCAGCGCCTTCTCGATCGTGTCGTGGACGAGATCCTCTGCCTCTGCGGGATCCCTGGCGAGGTACCGGGCATATCCCCGCAGCCGCGGAAGTTCTGCGACCAGAGCGTAGGTTTCCATCGATGGCCCTTTCGGTTTGACGAGCCGGCTGAACTTTTCCGCGGCTGGTCCGTCTATAGCTACGAAGGCGAGCGTCGGCAAAGGACGATCTGAGATCAAAAGCAGTATCAGTGCGACATCTCAGAACCATCCGGCTGTGTACTGAGGTCCAGTCAGAGAAAGCAGGACTCCTTCGCCTTCGCCGAAAAGTCTGTTCGACTGCACCGGAATTCGAAACGAGGAGGAACTTTGAAATGCCGAAAATCAGTACCAAGACCCTGATGATGGGTGACGTCTCCAAGGCCGCACTGGCGTCGCTGGCTTTGTTGCTTTCGCCCGCCTTTGCGGAAGACACCGCGAATGCCGTGCCGGCCGCTTCGACCATTGTCGAACAAGGCACCGAGAGCGGTAGCGCTGACGTAAAGGCTCCCGAAAACCAGGCCGAAGCCCAGGCTTCTGTCGCTGACGAAGTCGATTCCAACGCCAGCCAGAAACTCGCCGAAAAGCGCGCTACCCTGCTGAGGGACGCAGCCATCGCCCTCGAGCAGTCGCGTCAGGCCGTCATCTTTCTCGCTGACGGCGATCCGGAGGCCGCTCTTGAAGCCTTGGCCGAAGCAACCGGTAAACTGGAAGTGATCGTGGCGCGCGAGCCTGACCTCGCCCTCGCTCCGGTCAGCGTCACCGCTTCCCGTCAGGATCTCATCGCCACGGTCGAAGATGTGAAGGCCCTGCGCAAAACCATTGAGGAACTTGTCGAAGACGGAAAGATCCAGGAAGCAAGGCCGCTCGCAGAATCGTTCGGGAGCGAGTTCATCATCACGACGACCAGCATTCCGCTCGCGACCTATCCGGACGCCATCAAGGAAGTCGCAGCCCTGATCGACGATGGTGAGATCGAGGCTGCCAAGGTTGCCCTCGACGCAGCCCTGTCGACGCTTGTCGTCACTGAGCAGACGATTCCGATCCCTCTCCTGAGGGCTGATGCCATGCTGTCCCTCGCTGAAGCGGTTCTTGCCGAAGGCGAAGACGATGCCTTTGAAGTCGCGGAGCAACTTCGTCAGAATGCCGCCTATGAGGTCCAGCTCGCAAAGGCTTTTGGCTACGGAGACAAGTCGCTCTATCGCAAGCTGGAGCGTGACCTCGAGAGGCTCGAGGATCGCATCGAGGACAAAAAAGACTCGAGCGGCCTGTTGAAGTCGCTGCGCCGTCAGGTTGCGAACCTGATGCCCGGCGAGAACAGCTAACAAGCCATCAGGAGCGCGCCTTCCGGTGCGCTCCTGAACCGTCAACGGGCAACACAGCCTGCAAGACTGAACTGATCCATCAAGACAGAAACTGGGAGGCCATGGACCGGCTGCTGAACCAGGCTGCCGACCCTGACCGACTGTAACAGGGAGCAAGACTTATCGAAGATGATAAAGGAACTCGAAAGGTCGTCTGCTGCGGTCGCTCCCGCTACCTACCATCCTGGCGCCTCCATCCCGGCAGTCCGTGAGGCGTTCGGTGTGGTGCGTACGGAGGATGAACTCGACTGCACCTGCCAGCATCTTGCGGCAACTGGCGTGCCACGCGACCATATTGACATCATGGGAAGCCGCGAAGCGATCTTGCGAAAGCTCGGCCACCTCTATGTCGATCCAGCGCCAATGGCAGAAGACCCACGCGTCCCGCGCAAGGCATTGGTCCTCAAGACGGGAGCGGATTCGACAAGAGCCGGGCCGTTCAGGACGTTGATTCATCTCGGAGCCCTCGGTGCTACGGGTGCCGTTCTCGCCTCGGGCGGAGCGATAGCCGACGCTGTCCTCGCAGCAGGTTCGGGGGAGGTCCCGAGGGGCGACCTGAATGAGGTCCTCGAGACCGACCTCGGCAAGCAGCAGGCTCGCAAACTTCGCTTCGAGCTGATGTGCGGTGGCCTGATCGTCTTTGTCCGGATCGACGGTTCCGTCCTCGAGGAAACGGTACTGCAAGCGCTCCGGCAGGCTGGCGTGCGTAACGTGGGGACCCACGAGATCGAGCTAGAAGGGCCGGTCGGGCAACACCTGCCAGTTTGAAACCCTTGGTTCAAAGGGCTGGTCGCAGGACAGCGGACGAGTCTCACCGAGGGTTTGCAACTCCTCGGATCGCCGATCACCCCTCATCGCGTTTGGGCGTGACCCATCGCGCAATGCCCTCCGCGGCTGCATTCCCCGAGAGCGAGCCGTGAGCAAGCTGCTGGCGAGAGAACCGCGGATGTGGTTCCTTCCGCAATAATGCGGGCGTCATGGCCACCCGACGGAACGACCCTCCCCGGCCATCTCGGTTGATAGGCGGACCTTGTCGGAGCCACAGAGGATTTGTCAGTTGGTCGACCACCCAAAAACGAAAACGCGACGCAGCGGCAGGCGCAGACAGCGCGGTCTTCCTCTCAACCCAAGGCTGGCCTTCCGGCGCCAGAGGGAGGCGGCCCTCCCCCCCACTGCCGACCCGCGCCAGCTCGACCTCGTTGCCGAGATCATCGAGGAAGCCAAATACTCCCACGGCGAAGCCTTCCTTGCCTTCACCGGAGACAAGCGCTTCGTCTTCAGCGACTCCGGGCGCAGCTTCATCATGTTCGCTCCGAAAGGCCGGGCCCGGATTGCCATGGCCGACCCTGTGGGGTTTCCAGAGGAGTTCCCGGAACTCGAGGCGAAGTTCATCGACATCGCGCGAAAAGGGCGTGGCTGGCCTGCCTTCTACTCGGTCAGCGAGGAAACCGCCGACCGCCACCGGTCGCACGGATTCTCCGCCGAGAAGATCGGTGAGCGGGCGGTGGTCGACCTTTCCACGTTCAGCCTTTCCGGCAAGGGAAAGAAGGACCTCCGGAATTCCCGCAACAAGGCGATCAAGGCGGGCTGCCGTTTCGTCGTTCACGAAGAGAACGCGCCTGACGAGCTGATCGCGTCGCTCAAGCCCGTCTCCGATGCGTGGCTCGAGATGAAAAGCGGAGCCGAGAAGACCTTCTCCCTCGGCCGGTTCGACCCCGACTACCTCCGGAGGTTCCGGCTCGCTGTCGTCTATCGCGAGGACACCCCCGTGGCATTCGCCAACGTCTGGTCGTCCAAGGGCCTCGTGACCATGGACCTGATGCGGTTCAGGGATGACGGTCCCGGTGGAGGGATGGATTATCTCTTCACCGAGCTCGCCCTCTGGGCACAGAACGAGGGGTTTGAAGAGCTGGACCTGGGCCTCGCTCCCCTTGCCGGGCTCGAGGACAGGAAACAGGACTCCCTCCTCGCCCGTCTGGGCACCCTGGCCTATCAACACGGCAGACGTTTCTACAATTTCGACGGGCTAAGGACGTTCAAGGACAAGTTCGATCCGGTTTGGCACCCGGCATACATCGTCGCCGGCTCGCCATGGCGGATCGCAGCCGCGGTCGTTGCGGTCGCGGCCCTGACGGGTGGCGGCCTGAGAGGGAACCTGAAGCGCGCCCGCAAGCGCCGCTGAAGGAACGCGCCGCCGAACTGCAGAAAAGTTTCGCGGGATGGAACTTTTTGGACCCGGCCCTCGTCTCATCCAGTGAGACGAGTTCTGGCAGTGCAGCTCTTCCCCCGGAGGCAAAATCTATGGCGAGAGAATTTCCTTCCGCTCCGTCTATCGTGGACCGTCGCAACACCATGCGCGGCACGCCGAAGGTTCCAGGGTCGGTTCTCGAAGCGCGGAAATTGCCGACGGCGCTCATCACGCCTGTTTCCTCTGAACCCGAACGGGGTGGCCGGTCCCGGCGGAACCAGTGGAAATTGACGTTCGAACCCTTTGGCCGCCAGGCTCCCGAACCTCTCATGGGCTGGACCTCGAACAACGATCCGTACACATCGATCGAGCTCACCTTCCCGGATCTCGAGAGCGCTGTCGAATATGCCGAGGCCCATGGCTGGCGGTATCAGGTCTCCGATCCTGTGGTCCGTCGGCAAGAGCGAAGTTATGCGACGGACCTGAAGCGCCGCCTGCAACTGCGCTCCGGTGCCCCGATCGTCGAGCAGATGCGGTCGCCGGAGTTCAGCACCGAGGTTGAGCCGCTCAGGGACCGGATCATCGACGAAGCCCTGGAAGAAACCTTCCCGGCCAGCGATCCTCCTGCCTTCACCGGCGTCACCGTCGGATAGGCCCCTCATTCCGCACCGGCCGGGTATCCGAATAACCCGGCCGCAAAGTCTCCCGACGCCTGCCCATCCACCGAAAAGGAATCCCGATGAGCAAAGAGACCCAGGCCAATCTCTGGTACCTGGTCGTCGCCGTGCTGGGCGTTCTGTTTGTGCAGGACCTCGTCTCGACCGCCCGGCAGACGATGACCCTCACCTACAGCCAGTTCGAGACGTATGCGGAGGAGGACAAGATCGCCACGGCCATCATCGGCGACCAGTTCATTTCCGGCACGTTTCAAACCCCGATCGACGGCAAGACCCGATACGTCACCACGCGCGTCGATCCTGATATCGTTGCCCGCCTCGAAGAAACCGGTGTCGACATTGTAGGCGAGCCCGAGAACCGTTTCCTCAGGGATCTTCTGTCCTGGATTGTTCCGGCATTCGCGTTTTTTGCCGTCTGGATGCTCCTGTTCCGGCAATTCGCCGAGAAGCAGGGGATGAACGGCTTCATGGCGATCGGCAAAAGCCGGGCGAAGGTCTACATGGAGAGCGAAACCGGCGTCAGTTTCGACGACGTCGCCGGGGTCGATGAGGCGAAGGCCGAACTCAAGGAAGTCGTCGATTTCCTTAAGAACCCATCCGAGTATAGCAGGCTTGGCGCCCGCATCCCGAAAGGCATCCTGCTCGTCGGCCCGCCGGGCACGGGCAAGACGCTGCTTGCCCGTGCAGTCGCTGGTGAGGCAGGTGTCACCTTCTTTTCGATCTCTGGCTCGGAATTCGTCGAGATGTTCGTCGGGGTCGGCGCCGCGAGGGTCCGGGACCTGTTCGAAGGTGCGCGGAAGGCGGCCCCCGCCATCATATTCATCGACGAGCTTGATGCCCTCGGCAGGGCCCGCTCGGCCGGCCAGATCTATGGCGGGCATGACGAACGGGAGCAGACGCTGAACCAGCTCCTGACCGAGCTTGACGGCTTCGACCCGTCCGTCGGGATTGTCCTCCTGGCAGCAACGAACCGACCGGAAATCCTCGATCCGGCGCTGCTGCGGGCTGGCCGGTTCGACAGGCAGGTTCTTGTCGACAAGCCCGACAAGAAAGGCCGTATCGATATCCTCCGTGTGCATATGAAAAAGGTCAAGCTGGCCGATGATGTCGACGCTGAAAAGGTGGCGGCGCTGACGCCCGGCTTCTCGGGGGCCGACCTTGCCAATCTCGTCAACGAAGCTGCGCTGCTTGCGACCCGGCGAAAGGCCGATGCCGTGACCATGGACGATTTCAGCAATGCCGTCGAAAGGATCGTCGCCGGTCTCGAGAAGCGAAACCGCGTTCTCAATCAGCGTGAGCGCGAGATCGTCGCCCACCATGAGATGGGGCACGCGATGGTCGCTTTGGCCCTGCCGGGAGTCGATCCTGTTCACAAAGTCTCGATCATCCCCCGCGGCGTTGGCGCGCTCGGCTACACCTTGCAAAGGCCAACCGAAGACAGGTTCCTGATGACCGAGGAAGAACTCAGGAACAAGATATCGGTCCTCTTGGGCGGGCGTGCGGCCGAGAAGCTCGTGTTCAATCACCTGTCCACCGGTGCCGCAGACGATCTCGCCAAGGCGACGGACATCGCCCGGGCGATGGTCACCCGGTACGGCATGGACCGCGATCTTGGCCACGTCAGCTATGACGAGGAGCGTCCCGGCTTCCTTGGCAGGCCTGGCGACGAGATCTGGGCACGCCGACCCCATTCCGAGGAAACCGCAGAGAAGATCGACCAGAAGGTCCGGGAGATCATCGAAACCGCGTTCAGTCAGAGCTTCTCGATCCTCGAGAAAAACCGCGACCTTCTCGAGGAGTACGCGCAACGCCTGCTGAACAGGGAAACGCTGACCGAAGATGAACTCAAAGGGTTGGCCGAACGTCTTACTCAACGGGAAAGCGTCGAAGCAGCCTGATCAGGCGCCCTGATCAGGCGCAAGGAAACGCCAGTCAGTTCGTACGAAGTACAACGCTGATTCACAGGAGGATTCACCAATGGCCCAAGGAATCTGCGACGTCTGCAAAGTACGTCCCGCAAGCTTCCGTGCACAAGTCTCCGTCAACGGAGAAAAGCGCCTCATGGAACTGTGTGACGAGGATTATCGTCGGCTCGCGCGTCGGCAGGGGCGGAGCACGTCTCCCCTTGAATCCCTGTTCGGCGGCAGCTCGCTCTTCGATGAATTCTTCGGCGACAGCCCGTTCCGCAGCAGCATCGACCGGGCCGACGACGGTTCGGACGGTAGCCGTATCCCGATCCGCGGGGCGGCACGCCGCGGCGGTCACGGCGTAAGCCTTGCCGACCGGCTCAGCGAGCAGGGTAACCGTCTCCTGCAGGAGGCAGCGCAGCGGGCTGGCGAGTTCGGCCGTTCCGAGGTCGACACCGAACACCTCCTGATGGCGCTCACGAGTTCGGATGTGGTCAGGACGCTGTTCGACCAGTTCAAGATCGATCCTGACGACCTGCTCCGCTACGTCGAGGCGAATGCGCCGAAAGGAGAAGGCTCATCCGAGGGCGGAGAAATCGGCGTCAGCCCACGGATGAAAGATGCGCTCAATCGTGCGCTGATCTCGTCGACCGAGCTTGGTCACTCCTATGTCGGACCTGAGCACCTTCTGATCGGCCTCGCCGAAGAGGGCGAAGGTCTCGCGTCGGATGTGCTGAAGAAATACGGCCTGACCCCGCAAGCGCTCCGTCAGAAGGTCACCAAGGTTGTCGGTAAAGGCGCCGAGGAAGGAAGGGTCGAAGCCCCATCCAACACCCCGGACCTCGACGAGTTTAGCCGTGACCTGACGAAACTCGCTCGCGAAGGAAAGCTCGATCCGGTGATCGGCCGCGCGCGGGAAATCGAGACGACGATCGAAGTCCTTGCCCGCCGCAAGAAGAACAACCCGGTCCTGATCGGTGAGCCGGGGGTCGGTAAGACCGCGATCGTGGAAGGGCTCGCCCAACGCATCGTTGCGGGCGAGGTCCCCGAAGCACTGCGTGACAAGCGCCTCGTGGAACTCAACATCAACTCGATGGTCGCCGGTTCGAAGTATCGCGGCGAATTTGAGGAACGCGTGCAGAAGATCCTCAAGGAGATCATGGAGGAGAAGGACAACCTGATCCTCTTCATCGACGAGATCCATACCATCGTCGGTGCCGGACAGGGCGGCGGCGAAGGCGGGCTCGATATCGCCAACACCTTCAAGCCTGCTCTGGCCCGCGGTGAGCTCAACCTCATCGGCGCGACCACGCTGAACGAGTACCAGAAATACATCGAGAAGGACGCCGCGCTGGAGCGCCGGTTCCAGCCTGTCTACGTGGAAGAGCCGACCGTCGCGCAGACGATCATGATCCTCCGGGGCCTGCGGGATACGCTGGAGTCCCACCACAAGGTGACCATCACCGACGAGGCAATCGTTGCCGCGGCCGAACTGTCGGACCGGTACATCACTGGCCGGTTCATGCCCGACAAGGCCATCGACCTGATCGACCAGGCCGCCGCCCGCGTGAAGATCAGCGCGACCGCGCGCCCGGTGGAGGTCCAGGAGCTCGAAGCTGAAGTCGCCCAGCTCAAACGCGAACAGGACTATGCCGCCGCGCGCAAGCAGTTCGACCGTGCTGCGGAGATCAAGGAGGAACTCCAGGCCAAGCAGAAGGAGCTGGACGAGCTTCTCGAGACCTGGAAACGCGATCGCGCCTCTGCGAAAGCCGAGGTCCGCGCCGACCACGTCGCCCAGATCGTCTCCAAGATCACCGGTGTCCCGGTCACCGACCTGACCACAGAAGAGAAGGACAAGCTCCTCAAGCTCGAAGAGAAGCTCCATGAACGGGTGATCGGTCAGGACGAGGCCATCAAGGCCGTGTCCGACGCCGTCCGGCTCGCTCGCGCCGGCCTGCGCGAAGGCTCCGGTCCGACGGCGACGTTCCTGTTCCTCGGACCGACGGGTGTCGGTAAGACCGAGCTGGCCAAGGCCCTCGCCGAAACGATCTTCGGTGATGAGGACGCGATGATCCGTATCGATATGTCCGAGTACGGAGAGCGTCATGCCGTTGCTCGTCTCGTGGGCGCACCGCCGGGATATGTTGGCTATGACGAAGGCGGACAACTCACCGAGAAAGTCCGGCGTCGGCCCTACTCGGTGGTCCTCCTCGACGAGATCGAGAAGGCGCACCCCGATGTCTACAACATCCTGCTGCAGGTCTTCGACGATGGCCGGTTGACCGACGGCAAGGGTCGCGTGGTCGATTTCACCAACACGATCATCATCGCGACCTCGAACCTCGGCTCCGACGTCATCCAGAAGAACCTGCAGAAACGCGGAACGAAGGAGTTCGACGAAGCCACGCAAAAGGCCGAGCTCATGGAAGTCCTGCGTGGTCATTTCCGGCCCGAGTTCATCAACCGGATCGACGAGATCATCGTCTTCCACTCGCTGAACCGGGACGAGATCAAGCAGATCGTCGGACTACAGCTGGACCGCGTCAAACGCACGGCTGCTGGTCAGGGCATCGAGCTCGAGTTCGACGAAAGCATCGTCGAGCACTTCGCAGAGGTCGGCTTCAAGCCGGAGTTCGGGGCCCGCGAGCTTCGTCGTCTCATCCGCTCCGAGCTGGAAACGGAATTGGCCCGCAGGGTTCTTTCCGGAGAGATCGAAGACGGCTCCAAGGTCCGTGTACGGTGGTCTGACGAAGATGGTGTCGTCGTTTTCGACACCATCTCCAAAAGCTCCGCTGACGAGAAGGAAGCAAACTCCACCGGCGGAGAAGGCGCGAACGGCCACGGTGAAGAAAGTGAAAAGTCGGCGATCGGCTCGTCTGGTGAGTCAGATTCAGACGACGCCCCGGACAACGATGTTGCCGCGATGCGCAATGGCCAATCGGGCGATATCGGTCATCGCGACGAATCCCGGCCCTAACAGCTGACGGAAGGGGGATCTCCCCCTTCCGCCCACTGATTAGAGTTGAGTCTTTATTCTAAGGAGGTCCTGGAATGACCGACCACGTCGAAGAGACCGTGAGCGTCAGCCGAGTGGAAGCAGAATTCAGCACTGTCTGGCTTGCAAGGAACTGGCCCGCATTCATTCTGCGCGGGGTTTTGGCACTCCTTTTTGCTATCTTTGCATTCGTCGTCCCGTCGGGGTCTCTCCTTGCCCTGACAATCGTGTTCGGCGCATTCACATTCGCAAACGGATTGTTTAGCGTCTACGCGGCCGTAAGGAACACCCCTGCCAAGGACCGCTTTCTCTGGCTTCTGCTCAGTGGGATCCTCTGCATAGGGATCGGTGTGATTGTTGTCGTCGCGCCGCTCGTCGCCACGGTCGTGCTCGCGACCTTCTTCTGGACCATCGTCGCTTTCTGGTCGGTCGCGACAGGCTCTCTCGAACTCGCGGCCGCGATCCGGCTTCGCAAGGCGATCACCGGCGAGATCTGGCTGGCATTGAGCGGTATTGTTTCGATCATCTTCGGCATCGCGGTTGCCTGGCTGGTCGTGGTTCAACCCGAGGCGGCGCTGTTGGCGCTCGGTTGGATTATTGGCTTCTACGCCTTGGTGTTTGGCGTAATCATGATCGCCCTGGGTCTGAGGCTCCGCAAGCTGGCGAAGTCGCAGTCTGAAGGAACATCGTCTTTCGCTGAGGCGACGTGATGTCGGCCAACGACGACAGCCCGGCGCTGCTAGACGCAGCGCTCCTGCCTAGTTGCCGGTATCTTTTTGATGCAACGGTCTATGAGCAATGCCGGGCCGAAGGGTTTAATCCGTTCGGCTCCGGGCCCACGCCGATTTTTCTCCGATCGGATGTTGCTGCACCCGAGCATGGGACAGGGGAAGCCGACTAACCACCAGCTCCTCCCCCGCCCCTTCCCAAGGCGATGCGCGCAAGGAGCTTTCCAGGAAAGCGACAAGCGCCGCAGCTTTCGTTCAGAATACATACCATGCCATACACGCTTCGCGGTTTGGCAAGATGCCGACACCTCAAAAAAGATTCGAAGAGCGAAGACAGGGCATCTAGACGTGATGAGACCTTCCGCCTCTTGAACGTCCTCTGCACACGCGCTTTCATCGGGTCATGGGGCGACCGGCATAATCCCTGAACAATGGAAACCGCACATCGAAAAAGCGCCCGCAAGGGGGCGCTTTTCCTTCGGCGTAGAGAAGCGGTATCAGAACGAGGCCGAAAGGCTCGCAGACAGTGACATCCCCCGGTCATAGGTGTTGAACTCAGTTTCCCCGAGCGAGCCACCGCTGTTCTGGAACTCACGATGTTCTGTATTTAGAAGGTTTCGGCCGCTGATCCCAAGGGTAAAGTCGCGCCCCTTCACTTCGAAATCCCTGCGATAGACAAGGTCGAGTTGAACGCCTGGCTCCTCGACAATGTCGGGCAGCTCGGCTCCGGCGAGCGGGATCCCGCGCTGGAGAATACGATTGCTGACATAGCCGACGAGCAGGGTCATCTGCTCCCGGTCACTCTCCCATCCGAACTGGGTGTTCGCGATATGCTCTGGTGCGCCTTGCAGGTCAGCACCATCCAGCCCGAAGAGTGAAGCTTCGACCAAGCGACCTGACAACGGATCAACGATCAGGTCGCCCTCTTCCGCCTGGACTTCGGAATTGGTGTAGGTGTAGTTGGCCGAGAACAGCCAGTCACGGTCCTCGAACCACGCCCCGCCAAACGGCATCATGAACGTGTTACGATACTCCGCCTCCAGACCGAACAACTCGGCCTTCGGCGAGTTGATGAACGTCGTCTCGAAAACGAAGGTTCCGTTTTCGATCTGGATCTCTTCAATCGGGTTTTCGATTTCCTTGTAGAAGCCGGCAAGGGTGACGAACTGTTCCCTGCCCAGATACCATTCCACACGGGCGTCATAATTGGTCAGCTGGCTGTCGATCAGCCCATCATTCCCTCGATAGACTCGGTCGTTCTGCGGATCGAAATAGGACGAGCGAGCCAGTTCGCGGAACTGCGGGCGCGTGATCGTCTCGGAGTAACCAAAACGGAGCTGCATGTCGTCTGCGAAGTTCCACGTAATCGTGGCAGCCGGAAGGACGTAATCATTGTTGAGATCGGAACGTGTACCGACATTTCCGAACCGGTCGCGGGTGAAGACGAATTGCTCGGCGTCTTCGTAGCGCACACCCAATGTCGAGCGAATGAACGGCGTCAGCTCAAGATCCGCCTGCGCGAAAGCTGCATTCACCGTGAGTTCGGCCTCGTAGGAATCGTTGACCGAAGAAACCTCGATCAACTCGAACCGCGCCGGGTCGATATTGTCAGGCGAAAACAGGAAGTCCGTTCGCGCGAGCTGGACGTCATCAGGCAGCGAGTTGCCCCCGGCAAACCGGAAGGAGAAAAAGTCGTAGGTCCGCTCCGTGGTCGAGAAATCGTAGCCGACGGTGAAAATTTGGTTCAGCCCGTCGAACATCATCGCCGAGTAGGAGAGATCGGCCCCGCCGCTCGCGACCTGGTCCTCGAGAAACGAAAAGTTGGTACCGTTTCGGTTGGCCACGGAGTATCTCGGCGTGCCCGTGTCGTCGACTTCACGTTGGACGAATCGCTCATAAGGCGCATCGCGTGAGGATTCCGCGAGAGCGCCGCGCCAATTCAGCTCGAAATCGCCCAGAACGTGATCGCCACTGGTCTGGAACATGATCAGTTCACGCTCGTACCAGCCAGAACTCTCCGTGAACGAGTTTTCTCCCTGGGCATCGAAGTCGAGGCCCTCAGAGATCTGGGCCTCTTTCGACGTCGAGTGAACGTAGAACAGCGTGGACTGGATTTCCTGCTGGCCCCAGTTGGCTGATGCCGAGGTCAGAGCATTTGCCGTGACATCCAGAATCGTTTCCGTGGCATCGAAATCGAAGGCAAGCACATCACCACGAACCGTCTGCCGTTTCGCACGCTCGGTCGTCCATTGTTGATTGTAGCCAACAACACCGACCAAACCGATTTCAAGGTCACCCTTCAGGAAGGACGTGCCTCCCTCGATCGAGCCATTCCAATTCGGTCCTAGCTCCCCGGACTGGATCACGGTCAGCGGCGAGTTGATCAGGCTTTCACCAACGATCTCGATTTGCCTGTCCGAAAGCTCGTTGAGCCTTTGGTCCGAATCAAGAACCGCCTGCAATGGATCCGGGACATCCCTGAGGCCGAAGCTGAAACCCGTCCAGTCGGAATCGCCGCCACGAACGAAAAGCCCGTCCTTTCCGGTCGTCTCGGAATTGTAGGCCGAGCCAGCCTTCAGGGTGAGGAAGGGTTCCGAAGGAAGGCGCGTCGTACGCAGATCAATGATCCCGCCGCCGAATTCTCCCGGATAGTCCGCGGAAAACGTCTTCTGGACCGCCGCGCCCGACAGGATGTTCGAGGGGAACAGGTCAAGCGGCACAGTCCGGCGCAAGGGATCGGGGCTCGGAAGGGGCGAGCCGTTGAGAAGCGCCGAGGAATAACGGTCACCGAGCCCCCGGATATAGGCGAACCGGCCCCCGACGACACTCAGGCCACTCAGTCGGGTCAGTGCCTCCGCAGCCGTGGCGTCACCCGTACGCGCGAGATCCTCGTCATCGAGGAACGTGGCAACCTGCGAGGACGATTCCTGTTCGTTGGGAATGAACACGCCGCGAACGGTGATGACGTCGCCGCCGTCATCCGAACTCATGTCCGTGTCCTGAGAGAAAGCTTGCGCTGGTGCGAGCAGTGTCGACGCTAGCAACCAAGCGGAGAAACTATGTTTGGAATTCATGGCCCAGACCTAGATTTGAATTTTGAGATCAATAGAGAGGGGATCCGAAGCTCCCCTCTCTGTTCGTGATCAGCAGGAGCTTCCCGCTTCGAGGCCGCAGGTCCATCCGGCCCACCAGCGATCATTGAGATCGCGCACCGCGCCGATATAATCCGTGGACGTGAAGAAGCTGTCCAGGCTTGCGGGATCGACGGCCGTCACGCCCGCTTCGTTGGCGCCATTGATGAAGGTCGCACTGAGCGTGGCCGCTAGCCCTGTTGTGTTGTTCGGGTCTGCGTTCACGGCACCCTGGGCCGCGGCGACGTCGGAGTTGGAGGTTGCCAGCCCGCCAGCACAGTCGAACAGCACGGATTGGAAGGCAGGATCGGCACCGGCCTGATAGCCGGCCACACCATTGCCTGCGGAGTCCTGCCAGCGGAAACACTCCTGGCCGTAGTCCACGACGCCGTTCACATATGTGCCAATCGTGCCGGTGTTCAGGCGGAAGGCGTTGGACCGGTTACCGACGAAAGTGAAATTGGCGATCGTCGCATCGGAGGCCGACGTCGCGCCCGGTGCAACACTCGATGCTTCGACAATATTGTCGCCACCGTTCATGCGCTGGACCACGAGAGCAAACTGGATGTTGCCTTGGTAGCCGTTGTCGGTGTCGATCGAGTCGTCATCATTACCGGTGAGCACCAGGTGGCTGACATTCACATTGCCGCCGAAGAACTCGACCCCATCATCCGCATTGTTGTGGACCTGGATGTGGTCGACTTCCGTGCCGCTGCCAACACCACCGAAGGTGATACCGTTGAGTTCGTTGCCCTGCGCGTTGATCGCAAATCCTGCGAATTTCACTTGGGTATAGCTGAGTGAACCGCTGTTATCGTCCGCGACTGCACCACCATAGAGCGCGTCTGGGTTGGTGACGCCTTCAACGACGTTCTCGCAGTTGACGCTGCCAGGAGTTGCCCCCGCACCGGCACAACGGTTGATCGGTGCACGGCCCAGGATGACGATGCCGCCCCATTCGCTGATATTATCCGTGTCGTCACGGTTCGGGTTGAGGAGATCCGGCTGCGACGTGAAGATCACAGGATCGGTTTGCGTTCCATTCGAGAAAATCTGCGAACCGCGGTTCACCACGAGGTAGTCCGCGCCGCTGTTCCCGAACACGGTCACGCCCGACTCGATGGTCAGGGTCGCCGGGTCACCGTTCGGATCCATGCCGTCGGCGCCGACATCCACACCGACATCGACACGGCCGTTGAGCCTGTAGAGGTTGCCGCGCGTCAGCCGCAGGGGATCAGTGATGGTGCCCTGAATATCGCAAACTGTCTGCCCATCTATCGCAGTCCCGGCATCGGTGGTCCCGACAGGGCACACCGGGTCTGGGAACAGCGCGAAGGTCCAACCCGCTGCCCAGTTGCTGGTCTCGGTCTCGCTAGGCGCAAAGGCGCCGATATAGTCCGTATCCTGGAAGAACACGCCGGGGAGGGTCGTAAGGTCGAATGGGATCACTTCTTCCTCTTCCGGGCCGGGGAAGAAACGGCTCGCCAGCGAGGTAGGCCCAACGACGTTGTTCGGGTCCGCGTCGATCGCGGCTTGCGCCAGGAGCCCTTCGGAATTGCTTGTAGCCACCCCGCCATCGCAGTCGAACAGAACGGAATTGAAGGCCGGATCGAACTGGGCGCTGTATGAGGCGTTTCCGTCGCCGGCTGAGTCCTGCCACCGGAAGCACTCTTGTCCGTAGTCCACGACCCCATTCAGGTACTGTCCGATCGTGCCGGTGTTCAGACGGAAGGCATTCGTCCGATTACCGACGAAGGTGAAGTTGGCAATCGTCGCATCCGACGCAGGCGTCGCATTCGGAGCCACGCTGGAAGCCTCGACAATATTGTCGCCGCCACTGTCCCTCTGGATGACCAGAGCGAACTGAATGTTCCCTTGGTAGCCGTTGTCGGTGTCGATCGAGTCATCGTCATTGCCCGTCAGGACGAGGTGGCTGACATTCACATTGCCGCCGAAGAATTCAACGCCATCGTCGGAATTGTTGTGCACCTGGACGAAATCGACTTCGGTCTCGCTTCCGACCCCGCCGAAAGTGATACCGTTAAGCTCGTTGCCCTGCGCGTTGATCGCAAAGCCGGCGAACCGAACCTGCACGTACTTCAGTTTGCCGCTCCGATCGCTCGAGAGCGCACCACCATAGAGCGCATCGGGGTTGGTCACCCCTTCCACGACGTTTTCGCAGTCGACCGAACCCGGCGTCGCACCTGCCCCGGCGCAACGGTTGATCGGGGCCCGGCCCAGAATGACCAGCCCGCCCCATTCGCCGATAGCATCGCCACCATCGTCATTCGTCGGGTCGCTGTCGGCCTGGCGGACGAGGTCATCTTCGCTGGTAAAAATGATCGGTGCACTGACTGCACCATCCGCAACGATTTCCGATCCACGGTTCACGACCAGATAGTCGCTGCCCGAACTACCGAAAACAGTCACTCCAGGCTCGATCGTCAGCGTCGCGCGCGCCCCATTGACGGCATTTCCGTCTGCGCCGATATCGACGCCGACGTCAACGCGACCGTCGAGCTTGTAGGCGACGCCATCGACAAAGGGCAATGTCAGGTTGGACGTGATCTGGCCCGAGATCTCACAGACGGTCAGGTTGCCGACACCAGTGCCCTCGGCGAATCCTGCGGGGCAGCTGGCGGAGCCGCCACCCGTACCGCCACCGCCGCCCGTTCCGCCGCCACCGACGCCGGTGCCTGGGCTTGTTGCGCCCGGTGAAGCGATATCTTCCCCCGCCGTGCAGGCTGCGAGAAGGGCGAGAGCGATGAGGCTGACGGAAGAGCGAAAAGACATGGGTACCCCTGAGGTTCTTGATCGGCCAAATTTTGCGGGGCGAGATCCTGAAAACATCCACCGACGCCCCATGGCGGCGCAGCTAGCGACGCAACATGTCAGTTCCGCCAATGTGCGATGACAAAACAATGACAGCGACTGAAGCGACTTCCTCAGATCTCGGCAGGGCAGTATTGCCGGACAAACTTCGATCCGGGTAAGGATCGATTCACTTGCTCCACCGCGCCAAGGGTTCGCGTCGTGTGGTTCAGGAAACCGCGCAACCAGCGGACCTATCGCTGGCTGGAAATGGCTTTGGAATTTGCAAGAAGTCTGATCTTCCCACTTTCCTTCTGAGAGGAAAGTGGCGCGAGTGACGGGGCTCGAACCCGCGACCTCCGGCGTGACAGGCCGGCACTCTAACCAACTGAGCTACACCCGCGAACCCGACATATGTCGTCGGGAGCCGCGGGAATAATACCCTGAGCCGGGGGCGTCAAGCGCGATCTACGCAGTTTTTTGCGCTTCCCGCTTTTTCGCCTCGCGCAGCTCCGCAAGCGCCAGAAGTGTGAGGGTCGGGATAAAACCGTCAATCTGATCAGTCACATCGACGACCTCCCATGCCTGGGCAAGGCCCTTCCAACCGAACAGCGCAAAGCCGATTGCCGTGAGAACGATGTCGAACCCGGTGCCGATGCCTATCACCCGGCCGATCACGAAATCAGCCAGATCGAAGGCGATGGCGACGACAAGCTTCACCTTCGCGGCGCGAACGGATGTGGTCATGAATGGCTCCTCAGGAACTTTTTCGCTCGGCTGATGAAATCCTCGAAGCGGTCGTGATGCAACCAGTGGCCTGCATTATCGAACTCGATGAGTTCGGCGCGACCGAAATATTCCAGCCTGCCGTCGTCCTTTGGCGAGGAAGCCCAGCTTTCGCGGCCGTACATCAGGAGCACCGGCGCCTCGATATCAGCGAACAACTGTCCGTATTCTGAAGGTGGCATGGGCCTGATGGGCATGAAACCCAGGAGCGGGTCATGCTTCCAGCTCCACCCGTCCTCGTGCTCGCGCAGCGCATGGAGCGCGAGATGCTCCGCTTGCTCAGGGGAGAGCTGCTGGTGGAGATTGGCGAGGCGCTTGATCCCCTCTTCTGCACTCCTGAACCGCCGCGGCTTTCTCTGCGCTACCTTGAGCCGTCGCTCGACGCCCTCGCGCATCCGCTCGGAGGCACGCTTGGCCGTCAATTCGTCATAGCTCTTCTGGCTGAAGCCGAGCCCTTCGATGGCGATGACGCTCCGCACACGGTGGGGCTGGGCCGCGGCATAGTTGAGCGCGATATTCCCGCCCAGGGAATGCCCGATGATGTGGATCGGCGCGTCATGCCCCTCGGAGACGAGGTGCTCCACGATTGCCGCCATGTCGCTAACGAAGTCGAAGCTCTCATAGCCGCCGCCCGTCGGCCAGTCGCTGTCACCATGGCCACGAAGGTCCGGCACGGCGAGGCAATAGTCCTCGCGCAGGGCCTCGACCGTCCAGTCCCAGCTCCGCCCGTGGTCCTTGCCACCATGTTGCAAAAGGACCAACGGCTTCGACGCATCACCCCAGACACGGAGATGAAGACCAAGGCGACGGACCTCGATCTTCCGCTCCCTGAGCAGCGCCGCGTCAGGGAGCGGAGGCGCCGCTGGCGTCATCAGAAACCGCCCGGCAGAGGCTGCGCCCGGTCCTGATCGAGATAGCGGGCCGCGGTCGGCTTGAGATTCTCGTCGAGCTGGATCAGCAGCGGGTTGCCCGTCGGGATCTCCACCGACGTGATGTCTTGGTCGCTGACCTCGAAGAGCAGCTTCACCAGCGCGCGAAGGGAATTGCCGTGCGCCGCAATGATACAGTTCTGGCCATCGCGGACCGCCGGCGCGATCGCCTCGTTCCAGTAGGGTTCCACCCGATCGAGACAGAGCTTCAGGCTCTCCGTCTTCGGAACATCAACGCCGCGGTAGCGTCGGTCGTTGAGCGACGGGAAGGCCGAGCTGTCTTCGAGCGGCGGCGGCGGCACGTCGTAGCTGCGGCGCCAGATGTGCACCTGTTCGTCGCCATGCTTCTCGCGAGTTTCTTGCTTGTTCAGCCCGGTCAGGGCGCCGTAATGCCGCTCGTTCAGGCGCCAGTTCTTGATGACCGGCAACCAGCACTCGCCCATCTCTTCAAGCGCAAGGTTCAGCGTACGGATTGCTCTCGTTTGGACCGAAGTGAAGGTGCCATCGAACTCGGTCCCTTCCTGCTTGAGGAGCTGCCCGGCCTTTCGCGCCTCGGCCTCGCCTTTCTCCGTCAGGTCGACATCGACCCAGCCGGTGAAGCGGTTCTCGAGGTTCCACTGCGACTGGCCGTGGCGCAGGAAGGCAAGCGTGCGGGGCATGGCGGTCTCCTTGGTCGTTCGCGCTGCATTACAGGGAAGCCGGGCGGGATGCCAGACGCCTATCTGAGGTCGGGCACCGTGAGGCAGCTCGGATACATCGTGAACCTGATGCGGTCGCGATTGCTCCCCGGCTCGCCGTCAATGGTATAGTGGAGGCCGTGTCCGCGGCTTTCGATCTCGACCTCGCGGCCCGTCTCGCGGATGAACTCCGGGCTCTCGTCGAACTGCCCGGTCATCGCTTCGATAACGTGCTGGACGAGAGCGAAAACCCCACGACCGCGCGAGATATAGACGACGATCTGGCCGGTATCGAGACGTTCGCGGAGCGGCAGGGCGCCCTGACCGCCCGTGATGGGGTTATTCGACACGAAAACTGCCGCCGACTCGATCTCCACAAGCTTGCCATCCACGGTGATCCGATAGGGCTCCTCGCCAGTTTCGAGGAACTGGTCCCACATCATCAGCGCAGCGCCCACACGGTCGCCGAAGGTCGGTGCAGACCGGAGAGCTTCCCGCGCCTCGGCAATCTCAGCGAATGTGCCGAAGCCTGCGGAGTGAAGAAGCGCCCTCCCCTGCGCGTCGACGAAGTCGATCTTCCGTGGCGGGGCATCGATCGACAGCCGAAGCGCTTCCACAGGATCCATCGGCATGCCGAGGTCCCGCGGGATCAGGTTCGCGGTGCCATAGGGCAGCGGGATATAGAGCGGCGCATCTTTCCGTCCGTAGACGCAGCTTGCGATACCGGCGATCGTGCCGTCGCCACCAACCGTGACCAGCGCCCTGCTCCCGCTTTGTCGCGCCACCTCCATCAGCTCTTCGACGGGGGCAACCAGAACCTCCGTGGAGCCGCGAGTGTCCAGCACGCTACGCAAGTCGCGCTCGATGTTTTCTGGGCCTTCGGCGCTCGCACGGCCGGATTTCGAATTGATGAGGACGAGGTAATCAGCGCTCATGGCGTCTCTCTCCAGCCGGCTTCATCTCGAAAGAACCTGACACTGCCTTCCGCACTGAAACCCTCTTCGTTCCACCTGTGAACGGAAAGATCGATCTCTCGATCACTCTCGATCGTCAGGACATTGTAGCTCGCAGGTTCCCCGCGCAGCCTCGTCGATACCGCCGTCCCTGCCTGGCTCAGGACGAATGACCAGCCATTGTGCTCCATCCGAAGCAACCGCGTCTTGTGGACATGCCCGGTCATCACGACGTCGACCTTCGCGTCGGTCAGGACGGACAGGATATCGTCAGTCTTTGGAAGAACTGCCCGTCCGGCACTACCGCCATCGTCAAAGCCGCGCAGAGGGTGGTGGAAGCCGCAGATGCGCAGGCGCCTCCCCGCTTCCTCAAAAGCAGGCTTGATCTGTTCGAGCTGTCTCGTCGACAGCTTGCCCTTTGACCAGTCGAGGCCCGGCCGCATCCGGCGGGCGCTGTTGAGTCCTGCAAAGACGAAATCACGGTGCCGCACGATCGGCTCTTGCTGAAAGCCCGCTATTTCCTCGAACCGGCTCCAAGGCTCGAGAAACCTGCGCGCGAGATTGTGGACGGGCGTGTCGTGATTTCCGGGGATCGCGATCACTGGCATTGGAAGCTTGGCAAACCAATGCGCCGCTTCCCTGAACTCCTTCTTCCGGCCGGCCTGGGTGATGTCCCCCGTGACGATCGCGTGGTCGATACCGTCAGCGACCAGAATCCGCGCCAATGCGTCGAGCTGGCGCGGTTCCGTCGAACCGAAATGCAGGTCGGAAAGGTGCGCGATCCGGGTCATGGAACCCTAACACTCGAGAACGCGCTTCGGCTCACTCGTCCGGCGGGAACAGCAGGTCGACCCAGACCATGCGGTGGTCCGAACTCACGGGCGGGAAGCCCGGCCCGACCAGATCAAAGCCGTCCTCGCCCTCGGCGGGCCAGAAGACGCCGCTGCCCACCACGTCAAGATTGCTCGAGGGCAGCACATAGTCGATGCGCAGATTCCCGACACGGCTGTCGGAGAAGTCCCCGGTATCGAGAGCCGGGTCGCCGCTTTGGCGAAGATTGTTGCCGCCCTGCCGCTCGGCAGCCTCTACCCCGCCTGCGCTGCGCGGCTCAGGATCGGTCAGCTGCGGGTTCTGCAGCAGGCTGACGATCGCGTGTGGCTCAATGCCGTCGGGCACGTCCCCATCGACAGGATCTGCATTGAGATCGCCGGCGATGACGAAATAGGCCCCGGCATCGAGGCCCCCTGCCTTGCCCGCGTCATCCACCAGCCAATCCGCGCCGTCTATATAGTTCTCGATCAAGCGAATTTCGTCATGGTTCCGGCGGCCGTTCCGGTCTTCGGGTCCATCAAAACCCGGCGGTGTCGGATGGGCGAGGATCATGTGCAGGGTCTCGTCACCGACCATGACCGGCACGTCGGCATGAGTCTTGGACGAGAGCCGGAAAACCTGCTGCGCCTCTTCGGAGTAGAACTCCGTGGGAAGAAGGTTCCCCGGCATGTCCTTCCAGAGAAGCTCGCGAAATGTCCGTACGCCGCCCTTGTCGATAGGGTAACGCGAAAGGATCGCTATCGCGTACTGCCCCGGATGAACGCCGTAGCCGAAGCTGTCATTGCCGTACTCCCGGCTGCCCTCGGGATGGTCGGCCCGGCCATCGCCGTCATAGTCGACGCCGCTCGGCACGCCGGTATTCGACGGTAGGCTCAGCCAGTGATCGTAGCCGAGGTCCAGCTGCTGCGCGAACAGCGCCAGCGCCTCGCCAGTCTCGTCGTGGTCGAACTCGTTGAGGACGAGGATGTCCGGGTCCACCCGGCGGATGACCTCGCGCACCGCCTCGATCTGGGGATCGGCGTCTTCGCGCAGGTCCTCGAGAAGCTGTCCGCCCTCGGAGCGATAGAGCGAGACATTGAAAGTCGCAATGCGTAGCGGCTCGGGATTGGACGGTGCCTCGTCGGGGATAGGCGCTTCGTCACTGACAGGGGAAGGCATCGCTTTCTCCCCCGCCTCCTCTCGCTGTCCGCAGGCAGCGATCAGGACCAGGAGCAAAAGCGGAAGCAGTCTGCGCGCCATGCCGGTTCTCCGGATCGCTCTCTGCGTCGCCTAATGGACGAAGAATGTCTTCGAGAACGCCATCACACCGAGGAAGGTGAAGAAGGAAATGATGAGGGAGGTCAGGAAACCGACATCGCGAAGCAGCAGGGTCAGGAACATGACGATCGCCAGAACGATCGGCAGCCCCCAGACATAGGCGAAGGTCATCAGGCCTTCATAGGTCTTGGCGCGCGATTCGATCACGTCGTCCGGCATCTTGTCGGTGTCGCTCTTCACAATGCTCATGGACAGGCCTCAGGCAGATTCGTGGAAACTTCGCGGGGCCATAGCGCAGGCCGGAGCCCGCGTCCATTCTCCCCGCATAGGCTCTTAATCGAGGGCCTTGGCGATTTCCTCGCACATCTTTTTCGCGTCGCCGAACAGCATCATCGTGTTGTCGCGGAAGAAGAGCTCGTTCTGCACCCCGGCATAGC
Organism: Parvularcula lutaonensis; assembly: GCF_014651915.1. Taxonomy (GTDB): domain Bacteria; phylum Pseudomonadota; class Alphaproteobacteria; order Caulobacterales; family Parvularculaceae; genus Parvularcula; species Parvularcula lutaonensis. The sequence continues at coordinate 354,368 of NZ_BMXU01000001.1, read as the reverse complement.
CCGAGGACATGCCGCGCTTCACGAAGAGCACGGTTCCGGCTTTCTCCACGTCGAGGATCGGCATGCCGTAAATCGGAGAGGACTTGTCCGTCTTCGCCGCAGGGTTGGTCACGTCGTTCGCGCCGATGACAAAGGCCACATCGGCGCTCGAGAACTCCGAGTTGATATCCTCGAGTTCGAAGACCTCGTCATAAGGCACGTTGGCTTCGGCCAGGAGGACGTTCATGTGCCCCGGCATCCGGCCCGCCACGGGGTGGATGGCGTATTTCACCTCGACGCCCTCTTCCTTGAGCTTGTCGCACATCTCGCGAAGGGCGTGCTGGGCCTGCGCCACGGCCATGCCGTATCCCGGCACGATAATGACCTTGCCGGCATTCTTCATGATGAAGGCTGCGTCCTCGGCGGAGCCCTGCTTCACCGGGCGTTCCTCACCGCCGCCGCCTCCGCCGCCCGCGTCATCCTCGCCGCCGAAGCCGCCCAGGATCACGGAGATGAAGCTCCGATTCATGCCCTTGCACATGATGTAGGACAGGATCGCGCCCGAAGCGCCGACCAGCGCTCCGGTGATGATCAGCGCCATGTTCTGGAGCGTAAAGCCGATCCCGGCCGCGGCCCAACCGGAGTAGGAGTTCAGCATCGAGACCACGACCGGCATGTCGCCGCCACCGATCGGGATGATGAGCAAGAAGCCCATCGCAAAGGCGATCGCCGTCAGGATCAAGAACAGGGTCGGGCTTTGCACGCCGAGGCACAGCATCAGGATGAGGATCACCGACACAACGGCCAGCGCAATGTTGATGAGGTGCCGCGCAGGCAGGAGTATCGGCTTGCCCGACATCCTGCCCGACAGCTTCAGGAACGCGATGACCGAGCCGGAGAAGGTGACGGCACCGACGAAGACGCCGATGGACATCTCGACGATCGCCTGTGCCTCGATAGCGCCGGGCTCGCCAATCCCATATGCCCGTGGCGAGAGAAACGCAGCCCAGGCGATCAGCACAGCGGCCATGCCGACCATGGCGTGGAACGCCGCAACAAGCTGCGGCATCGCGGTCATCGCCACCTTCCGTGCAATGATCGCTCCGGGTATCGCGCCCGCGGCGACCGCGACGATCACGAGGAGCCATGCCGACACATTCGCGGCCTCGAGGAACCTTTCGGAAAACAGCGTCGCCACCACGGCGATCGCCATGCCGATCATCCCGTTCCGGTTGCCGGCCCGCGAAGTCGCCGGAGAACTCAGCCCACGGAGCGCCAGAATGAACATGATCCCGGCAATGATATAGAGAATGGCGGTCAGGTCAGTACTCATAGGACCCCTCGGGTAAGATCACAGGACAGCCCTCCTCTCTCCGTTGGGAGAGACCGGCACAAGGGATGCCGAGAAAGTTGAAACACTTGCCTCACGCCGCCAGGCCCTCCACCAGCGCGCGCAGCTTCGGCGCGAGCGGTTTGGGCCTGCGCGAAATCGCGTCGACATAGACATGGGTGAACTGCCCTTCGGCAGCGGCGGAGAAATCGTCATTACGGAACAGCCCGATGCCATAGGTGACGGCGCTGTTGCCCACATGGTCAGTCCTGATCCCGGCATGGACCTTGTCCGGGAATGCCATCTCGGAGAAATAGCTGCACCGGGTCTCGACCACGAGGCCCACCTGAGGGCCGCTCCTGATATCGAGCGCTGCTTCCTCGATCAGCAGCTGGTTCACCGCCGTGTCGAAGAGCGCATAGTGCACAACGTTGTTCATGTGGCCGTAGACGTCGTTGTCGGCCCAGCGGGTCGTCAGGGTGCGGAAGGCGCGGTAGTCGCTCCTCGTCGATGGCTCTTTCCTCTCCGCCATCAGAAGGCCTGCTCATAGATGCGCAGCGCATCCGCTTCGGAGACGTTGCGCGGATTGTTGACGAGCAGCCGGGTCTGCAGCATCGCGTCCGAGGCGAGCTTTGGCAGGTCTCCCTTTCCGATCCCCACGTCGCGCAGCTTCGTCTCGAGACCGAGATCCTCGGCAAGGTGCGCCAACCGCTCGATAAAGGCCGCGCATTGCGCTTGCGCCCCGTCCGTCGCGGGCAGGTCCGGGAAGGCATAGCGGGAAAGCTCCGCATACATGCGCATCGCTTCCTCGCTGCCCGCCGCGTTGAACCGCAGGACATGGGGCAGGACGATGGCGTTGGACAGCCCGTGGCTGACATGGAAACGCCCGCCGATCGGATAGGCCAGTGCGTGGACCGCTGCGACAGGCGCATTGGCGAATGCCTGTCCCGCCATCATCGCGCCCAGCAGCATCGCCCCCCTCGCCTCGCGGTTCTTGGGGCTGCGCACCGCACGTTCGATGTTCGGCCCGAGGAGCTTGAGCGCCTCGATCGCCATCGATTTCGACATCGGGTTGTTGTTCGGGCTCGCCGAGGCATAGGCCTCGATCGCGTGCACCATCGCGTCGATCCCCGTTGCTGCCGTCGTGTGCGGAGGCAAGCCGAGCGTCAGGTCCGGGTCGAGAATGGCTGCATCGGGGATCAGGAGCGGAGAACTGACCCCCCGCTTCTCATCGCCGGGCAGCGTGATGATCGACACGGGCGTCACCTCAGAGCCGGTCCCGGCTGTTGTCGGCACCAGCGCCAGGGGCAGGCGCGGACCCTTCGCATTGCCCACGCCCCAGGCTCCGTCGATATCCTCGCCGGACCCTGCGAGGAGGGCCGTGAGCTTCGCCACATCCATGGACGAGCCGCCGCCGAAGCCGAGGACACCCGTCACGCGGTCTTCCTTGGCCAGATCCACCGCCTTCATCAGCGTGCCGAGCGAAGGATCGGATTCCACCTCGTAAAAGACCGAAAGCTCCGCACCGGCATCCTGCAGGCTTTTGAGCGCAGGGCCGGGCAGCCCGATCTCGATCAGGCCGGGATCCGTGACCACCAGCACCCGCTCACCGAGGAGACCGCCGAGCGGGTCGGCGATCTGGGATGCAATCCCCGGTTCGAAACGGATGGTTTTCACGGTGTGAAAGGCGAACGGGCTGACCACGAGCGCCTTATCCCCCTTTCTTCTTGTACATGGCGAGCATCCTGTTGGTGACGAGGAAGCCGCCGAAGATGTTCACGGAGGCCAGCGCGACCGCGATGACGCCCAGCCATCGGCTGAGCCCGCCTGCAGGCGACTGGGTGATGTCCGCGCCGACCGCGATCAGCGCACCGACGATCACCACGGAGGAGACGGCGTTGGTCACGGACATGAGCGGCGTGTGCAGCGCTGGGGTCACCGACCACACCACGTAATAGCCGACGAAGCACGCCAGCGCGAAGATAGCGGCGAGATAGATCAGGTCGCTCGGCCCGCCGGCATGGGCGAGGGAGTCGAGCGTGCCGAGCAGGCTCTCCGCCTTTGCCGCGGCGGCATCCGCCTCCTCCGAGGCCGCCGCCAGCTGCTCGGACGCAGCCCGCAACTCCTCGACGGTCATCTCCAGCTCTTCAGCCGTTTTCTCAATATGCGTTTGTTCCTGGCTCATCATCTACTCCGGACTCCACCTCTCCCGCCGAGAGAGGTGATCGCGCTTTCGCCGTCATCCTTCCCCCTTGAACCGTTCATGAACGATCTCGCCGTCCCGCGTCAGCTGGACGCCTTTGATGATCTCGTCTTCAGGGTCGACCTTGATCTGCTTCTCTTCCTTGTCGGTGATCAGCGTCACGAAACTGAGGAAGTTCTTGGCGAGAAGGTTTGACGCCTCCCCGGCCAGGCCATCGAGAATGTTCTTTGGCCGGAGGATGGTCACGCCGTCGGCCTCCCCATCCACATTGCCGCCGCGCGGCGTGGCGAGATCGACGATCACCGAGCCCGGCTTCATGCCCTTGAGCATGTCGTCGGTGATGAGCTTCGGTGCCGGCCTTCCGGGGATCAGTGCCGTGGTGATGACCACGTCCATCTTCTTGAGATGTTCAGTGACCAGCTCCTGCTGGGCTTTCTGCTGTTCGGGCGTCAGCTCCTTGGCATAGCCGCCCGTACCTTCGCCTTCCTCCATCGCCTCCTTGACGAAGATGAAGGTACCGCCGAGCGATTCCACCTGTTCGCCGGCCGCCGCGCGCACGTCGGTGGCCGAGACCACGGCCCCCAGCCGTCGCGCCGTAGCGATTGCCTGCAGTCCCGCAACGCCCGCGCCCATCACGAACACCTTCGCGGGAGGCACGGTGCCCGCCGCGGTCATCATCATTGGGAAGGCCCGGCCGTAATTCGCGGCCGCGTCGATCACCGCCTTGTAGCCTGCGAGGTTTGCCTGGCTCGACAGGACGTCCATCGACTGCGCCCGCGTGATCCGGGGAAGCAGTTCCATCGCGAAGGCGTCGATCCCGGCACTGGCATAGGCATGGACCCGGTCCTTCGCATCATAGGGGTCGAGCATGCCGACCAGCCGGGTGCCGCGTCCAAGTTTTGACAGCGCCTCACCCTCGAGAGGCCCGGCGCTGAGCACCACATCCGCACCGCTCGCTGCGTCGGTCGTCACCGTGGCACCGGCTTCCTCAAAGGCCGCGTCGGGGATCCCAGCGTCCTTACCAAGGCCGGGCTCTATGGCGACCTCAAAACCTAGCTGTCTGAATTTCTTGACCGTCTCCGGCGACAGAGGGGAGCGCTTTTCTCCTTGGGCTCGCACACCAGCTAGCTTCATGGACCGGCACCTTTCCTCTCACGCAACGACCGGCGGCCTCTTCACCAGAGAGCCCGTCCTTTCCCACAGCAAAATGGTGCACCGCGCTGAAAGGCAAGTCCCACACGCAGTCGGAACTGCAAACGCGGTGAACCGGATCTTTACAACATAACGGTTAGATCGGGGCGTGGGATGCCCCCACGAGTTGCGAGAGACACCGATGCCGAAGACCGTTCTGATCGTTGACGATGACCCGACGCAACGCCGTCTGGTGCAGGCGGTCTGCGAGAAAGCAGGCTATTTCGTGAAGCAGGCCGAGGGCGGCGAGGAGGCCATCGACCTCCTGCGATCAGATCGCGGTGCTTCCGTCGACGTGATGCTGCTCGACCTCGTCATGCCCGGTACCGACGGCATGGAGGTGCTGGCGCAGCTTCCCTCGATCAAGCCGGACCTCCCGGTCATCATGCTGACCGCCAAGGCTGGTATCGACACCGTGGTGAAGACCATGAAGGCAGGCGCAGTCGATTTCTTCGTGAAGCCGGCCTCGCCCGAGCGCATCACGGTGGGCATCGCCAATGCGCTCAATGTCTCGAATCTCCGCACCGAAGTTTCGCGCCTCAAGCGCAAGGGCAAGGGCGAGATGAGCTTCGACGATGTCGTCGGGACCTCCCCCGCTTTCCGCGGATGCCTCAAGCTCGCCGAGCGTGCAGCGGCCTCGACCATCCCCATCCTGATCACTGGCGAGAGCGGTGTCGGCAAGGAGATGATCGCCCGCGCCATCCAGGGGTCGTCAGAGCGCTCCGGCGCGCCCTTCGTCACCGTGAACTGCGGTGCGATTCCTGAGAACCTCGTGGAATCGATCCTCTTCGGCCACGAGAAAGGCGCCTTCACTGGCGCCACGGCCAAGCATATCGGCAAGTTCCAGGAAGCGAATGGCGGCACGCTCTTCCTCGACGAGGTCGGCGAGCTGCCCCTCGACACGCAGGTCAAGCTCCTCCGTGCGCTGCAGGAAGGCGAAGTCGATCCGGTCGGCTCCAAGCGCCCCGTGAAGGTCGATGTCCGGGTCATCTCCGCGACGAACCGCGACCTCGCCGAGTGCGTGAAGGAAGGCACCTTCCGCGAAGACCTCTACTACCGCCTCAACGTCTTCCCCGTGGAGGTCCCGCCGCTGCGCCAGCGCCGCGAAGACATCCCGTCCCTCGTCCAGCACTTCATCGAGCGCTACAACGCCGAGGAAGGCCGCGATGTCAAAGGCGCCCTGCACGAAGTGATGGACGTTCTCGTGGCCCAGGACTGGCCCGGCAATGTCCGCCAGCTCGAAAACACGATCTATCGCGCCGTCGTCCTTGCCGAGGGTGAGTGGCTGACCGCGGCGGACTTCCCGACCATGGCCGCAGCCTTCGAAGAAGCGGGCGTCAGCGCAGGTCCCCCGCCGACCGAAGCCGCAGCAGCGGCGCCCATGCCGAGCCCCTCCACGGCTGGCGTCCAGCGTCAGGGCCCCGAGGGCATCGAGGTCTTCGACCATGACGGCCACCTGCGCTCGCTCCAGAACATCGAACGCGACCTCATCGCCGCCGCCATCGAGATGTATCGCGGCCAGATGTCCGAAGTCGCCCGCCGCCTCGGCATTGGCCGCTCCACCCTCTACCGCAAGGTCCAGGAGCAGGGCATCGAAGTGAAGCGCACTGGCTGACCGCTCAGTCCGCGACCTTGCACCGGCCATAAGCTTCCCGGTACGGACGGCCAAAACAGGCCAACAGGTCTTCCACGACCTGCATGTTCATTGGCTGGGTGATCACGGTCTGCCAGTCGTCAAGCGTTGGCGCATTCCCGGCCTTGCCTTAAGCAATGTCGTGCAATCGCCTTCAAAAATCTCACCAGCTTCGCCTTTGTATCTCCTCCGGCAGCACCTGCACCGCTTCTCCGTCGCACGGGCCGAGCGTCGCGGGTCTTGCAAGAATTTTTTGTAACACGGTCACCGCAGCCCTTGTCAGCGTCCGCCATTCTACGCCGTCTCAGCCTGCCCCCGACGCCGGACCTGCGGGTCTTATCAACCTACGGATGAACTTCGGTCTTGACCGCGAACCCCTGGCGTTTCACGTCTAGGGCTGCATACGGTCGGTCTTGGACTTGGACTACCGTCAGACCGACGGCTCTACGACTTGATACCCCCGGAATGCTCAAGGCCCGAAAGGGCGGTATCTAACGACAAGGAGCCAGTATGGCAGTCGGCAAAGTGAAATGGTTCAACGACCAAAAAGGCTATGGCTTCATCCAGCCGGATGAAGGCGGTTCGGACATTTTCGTCCACATCTCCGCAGTGCAGCGCTCGGGCCTCCAGGGCCTCGCGGAAGACCAGAAGGTCTCCTACGAGCTCTACACCGATGAGCGCCGTGGCAAGACCAGCGCCGTGGACCTCAAGGTCCTCTAAGCCCCGAAGGCTTGGAACCATCACGAAGCCCGGCTCTCCGCCGGGCTTTTTTATTGCGGCATACTGTCCCCGCGCATCAACGTGATGGATAGCGCGCGCCGTGAGCGTCGTTCCCCCTCCATATCCGCAGAGGAGAACGCCATGAGCAAAGCCTACAACAAAGGCACCAAAGTCGAATGGGACTGGGGCAACGGCACCGCCACCGGCGAGGTGCAGGAGAGCTTCACCGAGGACGTCGAGCGCCAGATCGACGGCAATGACATCAAGCGCGAGGCTTCACGCGACTGCCCCGCCTACATGATCGAGCAGAAGGACGGCCAGCGCGTCCTCAAGAGCCATTCGGAGGTCCGCAAGGCGTCCTAGGCCTCATAGGCCAGGATCGGCGCCAGCCACCTTTCAGCCGTCGGAAGGTCCCAGCCCTTCCGGCGCGCATAGTCCTCAACCTGGTCCTTCGCGATCTTGCCCGTGCCAAAGTAATGCGCATCGGGGTGGGCAAAATAGAGCCCCGAGACCGCGGCCCCCGGCTGCATCGCAAAGCTCTCGGTCAGGGTGATGCCTGCATTCTCCTCTGCAGACAGAAGATCGAACAGCACGCGCTTCTCGGTATGGTCCGGCTGCGCGGGATAGCCGGGCGCCGGGCGGATGCCCTGGTATTTTTCCGCGATCAGCTCGGCGTTCGACAGTGGATCGCCAGCCTCGAAGCCCCAGAGTTCCCGCCGCACCTTCTCGTGCAGCCACTCCGCCATCGCCTCGGCCAGCCGGTCCGCGAGCGCCGATGCCATGATCGAGCCGTAATTATCGCCCGCCTCGTTAAACTTCGCGACGATCTCGTCCTCGCCATGCCCGGCGGTCACGGCGAAGCCGCCGATCCAGTCCTCGCCTTCGGACTTGATGAAGTCCGCCAGCGCCAGGTTCGCGCCCTTGCTCTTTTTCATCTGCTGGCGGATCGTATGGAGGCGCGTGCGCTCTTTCGTGCGGCTCTCGTCCTCCCAGATCACGATGTCATCGCCGTCGCGATTGGCAGGAAAAAGGCCCGCCACGGCGTGGGCCGTGAACCAGCCCTCATCGACCAGCTTTTCCAGCGTCTTCTGCGCATCGGCATAGAGCGAGCGCGCCGCCTCACCGACCACGCTGTCGGTAAGAATGGCCGGAAACCGTCCGTGCAGGTCCCAGCTTGCAAAAAACGGTGTCCAGTCGATGTAAGGAACAAGCTCCTTGAGCGGAATATCCCGCAGGACGGTCACGCCCGGCTTCTTCGGCGTTGGCACGTCCCAGTCGGTCAGCGCATGGCCATTCGCCCGCGCCTCGGCAATCGACACGCGGTCATCCTGCCGTTGGCGCTTGGAGAAACTCTGTCGCACGCTGTCATATTCATTCGCGATACTGGCGAGATAGTCAGCCTTCCGATCTTCGGAGATCAGGTCGCTGACGACCCCCACGGCGCGGCTCGCATCCGCGACATAGATCACGCCATTTTCGTAAGCCGGTGCGATCTTCACCGCCGTGTGCGCCTTGGAGGTCGTGGCGCCGCCGATCATCAGCGGCTGTGTCATGCCCCGCCGCGTCATTTCCTTCGCCACACCGACCATCTCGTCGAGCGACGGCGTGATGAGGCCCGAAAGCCCGATGACATCGACCTTGTGTTCCTCGGCCTTGTCGAGGATGTCGTTGGCGGGGACCATGACGCCGAGGTCGATCACCTCGTAGTTGTTACACTGAAGAACGACGCCAACAATGTTCTTGCCGATATCATGGACATCGCCTTTCACAGTGGCCATCAGCACACGCCCCTTGGCCTCCGGGGCCTTGCCTCCGGCCAGTCGCTCTTCCTCCATGAAGGGTTCGAGATAGGCGACCGCCGCCTTCATCACGCGGGCGGACTTCACCACTTGCGGCAGGAACATCTTGCCAGAGCCGAAGAGGTCACCCACGACGTTCATTCCATCCATCAGGGGGCCTTCGATCACATGGAGTGGGCGGCCGAGCTTCTGCCGCGCTTCTTCGGTGTCCTCGACGATATACTCCGTAATTCCCTTGACCAGCGCGTGTTCGAGCCGCTTCTCGACCTCCTGCTCGCGCCAAGAAAGGTCCTGCTCCCGCGCCTTCGCGCCCTGCCCGCGATACTCTTCGGCCACGTCCAGCAGCCGCTCCGTCGCGTCCTCGCGGCGGTTGAGGATCACGTCTTCGACTGCATCCTTCAGCTTCGGTGGGATATCGTCATAGATGGCAAGCTGCCCTGCATTGACGATGCCCATATCCATCCCTGCACGGATGGCATGGTAGAGGAAGACGGAATGCATCGCCTCGCGGACTGCGTCATTGCCGCGGAAGCTGAACGAGACATTCGACACGCCGCCCGACACCTTGGCGCCCGGAAGGGTCTCCTTGATCGCCTTCGTCGCCTCGATGAAGTCGACGCCGTAGTTCGAATGCTCGTCGATCCCCGTCGCCACGGCGAAAATATTGGGGTCGAAGATGATGTCTTCCGGCGGGAAGCCAATGCTGGTGAGAAGCTTGTAGCTCCGCGTACAGATCTCAATCTTGCGCTCGGCCGTATCCGCCTGGCCCTGCTCGTCAAAGGCCATGACAACGACGGCCGCGCCATAGCGCATGCACTTGCGCGCCTGCTCGAGGAAGGGCCCCTCGCCTTCCTTCAGGCTGATCGAGTTGACGATCGGCTTGCCCTGCACCTGCTTCAGGCCCGCCTCGATCACCTCCCACTTCGAGCTGTCGATCATCACGGGCACCCGCGCGATGTCAGGCTCCGAAGCGATCAGCCTGAGGAAGGTCTGCATGGCCTCGACGCCATCGAGCATCCCCTCGTCCATGTTGACGTCGATGACCTGCGCACCGTTCTCCACCTGCTGGCGCGCCACCTCGACCGCCGCCGCATAATCACCGGACTTGATCAGCTTCCGGAACTTGGCTGAGCCGGTAACATTGGTCCGTTCACCGATATTGACGAAAGTGGGTTGCATGAGCCTCAGGCCTTCGGACGCAGGCCAAGCATGTGGCACAACGCATAGGTCAGTTCGGATTTGTTCAGCGTGTAGAAGTGGAAATGGTCGACGCCGCGCTCGGCAAGGTCGTGGCACTGCTCGGCCGCCACCGTCGCCGCGACAAGCTGGCGCGTCTCCGGGTCGTCATCGAGATGCCCGAAAAGCTTCTCGTATCGCGCCGGCACCGTGGCGTTGCACAGCTTCGCCATGCGGGTCAGCGCCCTGAAGCTGTTCACCGGCATTATTCCCGGTACGATCGGGATGTCGATCCCGGCCTTTCGGACCATCTCGACATAACGTTCGTAGACATCATTATCGTAGAAAAACTGCGTAATGGCCCGCGTGGCGCCGTTGTCCACCTTCCGTTTCAGGAGGTCGATATCATGCTCGAAGCTCGGGCTTTCCGGATGCTTCTCGGGATAGCAGCCGACCGAGATCTCGAAATCCGCAATCCGTTTCGCACCCGCCGCCAGCTCTGCCGCGCCTGCATAACCATCCGGAGCCGGTACGTAGCGCTCACCCACACCGTCGGCGGGATCACCGCGCAGGGCCACGATATGCCTGACCCCGGCATCCCAGTAGCTGCGCAGGACGTCGTCCACCTCGCTGGTTGTCGCGTCGATCGTCGTCAGGTGCGCCGCCACCGGGAGATCCGTGTTCTGCACGATCTTTTCGACGGTGGCATGGGTTCGCTCGCGAGTCGATCCGCCTGCGCCATAAGTGACGGAGACGAAGCTCGGCTTGAGCGGTGCGAGCTTCTCCACTGACGCCCACAGCTTCTCCGCCATCGCTTCGGTCTTGGGCGGGAAGAACTCGAAACTCACCGATAAGTCAGACAAGGGCTGTCTCCCGCTGGGGTGCCGAATGGGTGGCTGAAAGCGGCTTGTCCAGCCGCCAGATCTTGCTGACGAGCCCGCCGCCAGAGCGCGGCGCCAGCGAGGTCTCATCCTTCAGGATCAGGTTCGCGCGCCGGGCAAACTCGACAATATCTTCAGTATCAAAACCAAGTCGCCGGTGGGCATAGCGCTCGCGGAGCTCTTCCATCCCATGAGAAGCGAAATCCGCGATCAGAAGCGATCCCCCCGGACGCAGGGTCGCCGCGCCAACCTCCACCGCCCGTTCCGGCTCGCCAAGGAAGTGCAGGACATGGTGCAGGCACACCAGGTCAGCCGAAGCAGGCGGCACCTGGTCCGGCGCCAGGATGTCCCGTCGTCTCACCCGAGCGTTCTTCACCCCCTCTTCGTCCAGCCGCACGCGCGCGACCGAGAGCATCTCCGGGGAGAGGTCATAGCCCACGGCCTCACGGTAGCGGTCCTTGAGGACGATCAGCATACGTCCCGTCCCGGTTCCGAGGTCGGCAAAGCTGTCCACCCGGTCAGGCGCCAGCGACAGGATCGCCTCTTCGATCAGGCGGTCATCCGTGTGCAGGAGGCGCAGTGCGTCCCACTCCTCGGCATTCTCCGCGAAAAAGTCAGCGGCCCTCTTGGCCCGCTCGGCGCGAATCTCGTCGATCGCCTTCGCCAGCGCATCGACCTCTTCGCCTTCGAGCCCGTCGAGCAGCTCCGCCAGCCACGCAGGCAAGGCCGAGAGCCTGTAAAACCGCCAGGAGCCTTCCTGGTATGGCTTGATGAGACCTGCATCGACGAGGATGCGCAGGTGGCGGCTCACCCGCGGTTGCAACTGGCCCAGCGCGCGGGTCAGCTCGGAGACCGTCAGGTCCCCCTGCCGCAATAAGCAAAGAACGCGCAGGCGGGTTTCCTCACCCGCTGCGCGCAATTGTTCTAAACTCGGACCGAAAAGCACGGCTCACCTCACCGCGCTGCGATATAAGGATTTCCTTATATCGTCAATCCTCGTTGGCTCAGAAGCCGAAGCCGATCCCAATCGAGACCATCGGATAGAACTCGAAGTCCTCGAAGTCGCTTTGGAGCTGGTTGATCTCCGTCGCGATCTCCGCGTCGATCTGCGACTGGATGATCGGGTCAGTGCTGCCGCCGACATTGACCAGCGAGATCTCCGGCGAGTCCGTCATCAGCACGCCTGCGCGGATCACGAAGGACACCGGCATCAGGCCATGGGTCGTCGAGTCCCAGCCGACACCTGCATAGTACGAGGTATCGCCGAAATTCGCGCTCCCGACGAGGGAACCGACATCGCTCGCGGAGAAGGTCTGTCCACCGATCTCGACCGGGTCCACCGGCGTTGCGCTCAGCTCGATCTGGCGCTCGCCGAACAGCATCCCGCCCGTCACGGTGAAGCCGTTCATCATCGGGTGCAGGTCGACATAGCCGCCGAGCTGCGTGAAGCCGAAATCGACATCATAGGAGATGCCGTCGAACTCCATGTCCTCCATCTCGAACTCGAAGAAATTCGCTCCGCCGCGGAGGGTCACGAACGGCGTCACCTGATAGTGCACATTGCCGCTGACGCCGGGCGTACCGACAGAAACATCCGCACCGATACCGGCAAGAGCGGACGAGGACAGGGCCGCGACCGATGCGGCAGCAGTAAGAAGAAGACGTTTCATAGGTTCCATACCCTCCCGAACCAGCGGGCATTGGATCAAATTTGTCCTACGATGCTGCTTCCCCGCGCTGGCCAACTCGCGCGATGCGCTTAAGCACCTGTTCATGGTAACCGCGCAGCGATGCGCCCCGAACAGGGGGGCAGCAAACCGGGAGGCCGCATGGAAGGCTTGAGCGAATGGTTCTTCGGGCTGAGTGAGGCCTACAATGTGAACCCCTGGATCTTCGGGATCCTTTATGTCGGCGGCATCCCCGTCTTCCTCGGCATCCTTGCTTGGTTGACGAACCGCGCGCGGCAGAAAAAGTCCGTGACGCTGCAGGCGCTGCTGCTGCTCTACTTCGCCATCCAGCCCTATCTCTACGTGGCTGTATTCGGAGAGAACCTGCCCGGCTGGGTCTATGGCGCCATCGCCGTCCTGATCGCCCTCGGCCTCTGGTCGACCTACAACTCGGTCCAGAAGAAGAAGCGCGAAGCCCTCGAAGAGGCCGGGGACACCGATCAGTCCTCGGAGCTTTCGATGGCCTCCATGTCTTCGTCGGAGAAGCCGAAGTGATGGCCGATCTCGTGGACCAGCACATGCTCCACGATCTCCTCCAGGCTGTCCGTCCCCTCGCGCCAGAAGCGCAGGATCGGCAGCCGGTAGAGGAACACCGTGTCCGGCTCCCCTGATACGTCGAACAGTGACTTCCGCGTGAGGTCGATGCCGTGATAGAGTCCGAGAAGCCCGTAGGGATCCTCGATCCCGAGCTCGGCGAGCACGTCCTCGGTCGGCAGGTCAGGCGTCCTGATGACGAGATCCGCCGTCAGGGTACGGAACGCCTCGGGGATACGGGCATAGGCTTCCTCCGCCATGCGGCGAAAGGCGTCGGGCTCCGGATCGCCGGAGCGGCTGGGGGACCAGACGGACATGGCCCCAGCCTATCCCAATCCCGGCGCGTGGTCAGCTCTTCCGGCAGGTCCCCTCAGAGACAGCCGGCTTGCCGTCGAGGCATCCCGTCGTCAGCTCGATCGCTGCCTCTTTGAGTTCGACACCTTCGGGCACCAACGCCAGCAGCGCATGGTCCTCCACAGGCAGAAGGCTCACCGCCTGGCACCTGTCGCAGAGCAGGAAGGCTGTCGGCCCTGAAGCCTCATCGGCGGGCATTGCGAAATAGGCGTTCAGCGACTCGATCTTCTTGACCTTGCCACTCTCCGTCAGCCGCGACAGGGCGCGGTAGATGGTCATGGGCGCATTGATCCCGCCGGCGCGAAGGCAATCCAGCAAGTCATAGGCCTTCATCGGTCGCCCCTGCTCACGCAGGCACTCGATAACCATGCGGTCATTGGCGGTCATGCGCTCCCGGCGCTTGACCGGTTGGGCGATAGCGTTGCGGTCACTGACGACCGCCAGACGATGGGACATGATCGTCCTCCCTGAATGAAAATCTGCGTGGATGCGTCTTCAGTCAGGCAGCAGGGGGCGCGCGGGGCTGGACGTTCTGACGGGCGCGGCGACCGGCAGTGCTCTCGTCCGCTCGCTCCGGGGCGTCGCGCGTGAGTGCTGGCAAGGGGAGCTCTGCCTCGTCGGCGGGCAGCACCGGGTCGTCTCCGAGAGACCCGATCGCACAGGCAAGGCATTCCTGCTTGTTTCCAGGCAGGTGCTCGTCACCGGCGTGCTGGTGCGCGGCACCTGCCGCACTGGCGAAGACATACAGCACCAGCGCGGCGATCAGCCAGGACGCTCCCCGCACAGTTTGTTGACGCCGATGTCCCCAGCTCGCGGTCATGGCGAAAAGCCTACTGCAGTTCTCCGTTCAATTGAATAGGCACGGGTCGCAATCAGTGAGCGATTTTGCCAGCTTCCCAAAACTTATCCCCGCTCCTTCCAGCCAGCGTATCCTGTCCGTCCCTGCTGCTGGTCAGGACAATCCGGGTTCGTCACGGTTTGGCAGCGGGGCGGTGTTCCTCGTCGCTACGGATGACAATCGTGCCGCGGGGACGAGGGCTTAAAGTGCTCTGTGGGGCGCTCGCAGAGCGTGCCCAGGACCAAACAGTGCTTCCTATGACTTCCGGGCGTCAGCCTCGCCCACCCGGAAGGACAGAGGGTGGAGTGCAGCGAGACCCGCGCCTCACCGCCCCTGAAGAAAAGTGCCGAACGCGAAGGTTCCGACGGAGCTACTAAGATCGCACGACCCGCCGAGCGTGCTCAGCATCCCGGAGCCTTTCGAGCAGACGACGGATCCCGCGTAGCTTCATCGGATCTGACGTCAGGATTGGCCACCAGGCAAGACGAGCCGCTGGCAACCTGCCTTCTTCCGACGCGATGACCGAAAACCCGAAAATATACTGTCCAACAGTCGCCGTCCGGCTGCGAATGGCCCACCAGAATTAGAAAAACAGGAACCCAAACGTTAAGACTAGCGATGCAAATACGATCAGCAAGTCTGTAGGCAACACATAATCCCTGCTGAACTCCCACGCGAACTCTCCAGAATTCAGCGCTTCCACGGCCACAAAGAAAAATGCGAGAAACGGGAGGGTGATGCTCAGCGAGATGAAAAAATCGGTATACGCTGCCACCAAGCGTCGGCGCAGACTGGCTGGACCGTCGATCACCTCTGCCACGGCTTTTCGCGGGACAAAGAAGGACAGGCGAAAAAGCGACACTCCAGCCACCATCGCTGCCGGAGAGGTCGACCCTCGGGTCACGCACTCACTATTCACGCAGTTGACCGACATCGTCGCCTCAAGACCGAGGGAGGTCGAGAGCACCAAGACCAACAGGGCCAAGAACGCAAAGAAACCTCTTCCCACGGAAGCTAGCGCCGCTTCAACCCGCCGAGTAGGCCCCTGATCAGCTCACGGACCAAGGTGCCCGAGGCCGTCCGTGCTGCCTGGTTGATCGCGCGCTCCGTGGTCGTCATGCGTGAGGAGCGTCGGCGTTTCGTTGAGCGCTGGCGCTTCTCCCGTACCGTCTTGGTCTCGGCCTTTTCCGCCTCGCGGGCCATGCGTTCGGCCCTTTCGGCCAGCATCTCGTGGGCCGAGCGGTTATCCACAGGCTTGGCATAGATGCTGGAAAGCTCATCGTCCCTCAGGATCGCCTTCCTTTCCTTGTCGGTCAGCGGCCCGAGCCGTGACGCAGGCGGACGGATCAACATGCGCGAAACAGGGGTCGGGATGCCCTTCTTCTGGAGGGTCGAGACCAGCGCCTCGCCGACACCCAGCTCGGTGATGACCTCGCGCGTATCAAATGCCGGGTTCGGACGAAAACCGTCGGCCGCAGCCTTCACCCGCTTCTGCTGCGCAGGGGTGAAGGCGCGGAGAGCGTGCTGGATCTTGCTGCCAAGCTGCCCGGCCACGTCATCGGGAATGTCGCCGGGATCCTGCGTCGCGAAGAACACGCCGACGCCCTTCGACCGGATCAGGCGGCAGACCTGCTCCACCTTGTCGAGGAGCGACTTGGAAGCTCCATCGAAAAGGAGGTGCGCCTCGTCGAATACGAAGACAAGCTTTGGTTTCTCCGGGTCACCGACCTCCGGCAGCTCTTCGAACAGCTCTGACAGCAGCCAGAGAAGGAAAGCGCCGTAGAGCCTCGGCGCCATCATCAACTTATCGGCCTTCAGGACATTGATGATACCCTGTCCGTCACGGGTCGTTCTCAGAAGATCTCTGACGTCGAGGGCAGGCTCACCAAAGAAGAGCTCGCCCCCCTGGTCCTCGAGCTGGATCAGCCGCCGCTGGATCGCTGCCACTGACGACGGCGAGACGTTACCATACATCGCCGAAAGCTCGGCCCTCCGTTCACTGACATGGGCCAGCAGCGCACGCAGGTCCTTGAGATCGAGAAGCGGCAGCCCATCCTCGTCAGCCACCCGGAAGGTGATCGCCAGCACACCTTCCTGCGTATCGTTGAGGTCGAGCATGCGTGACATGAGCAGCGGCCCGACCTCGGTCACCGTCGCCCGGATCGGCAGGCCACCCTCGCCGTAGAAATCCCACAGGCGCACAGGGAAGCTCTTCCCGGTATACCCCTGCAGCCCGATCTTCTCCGCCCTCGCGTGAAGGAAGTCCTTGTCTCCCCCTTCCGCCGCAAGCCCGGCAAGATCACCCTTCACGTCAGACACGAAAACAGGAACCCCGGCCGCACTGAAATGCTCCGCCATGATCTGCACAGAGACAGTCTTCCCCGTCCCCGTCGCCCCGGCGATCAGCCCGTGGCGGTTGCACATCTTGAGAGGCAGCTCGACACCAGCCCCCATATGATCAGCACCAAGAAGGATATGGTCGTCGGATTGTTTGAGCATCACCGGGACCCTAATACAGTCCGAAGAGGAGATTGAGCGGTGGGAGAACCGCGACTAGGAACCAAGCCGCAGAGCCGAGAAGCTTAATCCAGATCGGCATCCTTGAAGCGACCAACGCAGCGAAAATCACGCTGACAAAGAAAGGAGCTGCGATCCAGATCCAAACACCGTCGTAGGCCAATTCCGGTGCGATATTGACGTGCAGCCAATATGCGCCACTACCAAGAAGGCCGAGCACGAGCACAGCTAAAACCGTCAGCACACGGGCGAGCACTAGATATGCACCACCCGCCCGAACGCATCGAGCGCCGATTCATGCATCATCTCGCTGAGCGTCGGGTGCGGGAAGACCGTGTGGAAGAGGTCCTCCTCCGTCGCCTCGAGCGTCATCGCGATTCCGAAGCCCTGGATCAGCTCGGTCACTTCCGCGCCGATGCAGTGGGCGCCGAGGAGCTCACCGGTCTTCTCGTCGAAGACGGTCTTGATGAAGCCTTCCTGCTCGCCCAGCGCGATGGCCTTGCCGTTGCCCTGAAAGGGGAACTTGCCGACCTTGACCTTGCGCCCCGCAGCCTTCGCCTTCTCTTCGGTGAGGCCAACAGAAGCGACCTGCGGCTGGCAATACGTACACCCCGGAATGCGCTTCACATCGAGCGGATGAACAGAGTTCGAGCCGGCGATCTTCTCGACACAGATGATGCCTTCATGGGACGCCTTATGCGCCAGCCATGGCGGGCCCGTGAGGTCCCCGATAGCGTAGACGCCCTTCACGCCGGTCGACAGCCACTCATCGACAACGACATGGCCCTTCTCGACTTTCACGCCAGCCTCCTCGAGACCGAGACCTTCGGTGTTGCCCACGATGCCGATAGCGAGAATGACCCGCTCATACACGTCGGTCACGGACTTGCCGTCCTTGCCGGTAATCGTCGCCTTCACGCTGTCACCGTTCAGCTCGACCTTGTCGACTTTCGCCTCGGTGGAGATCTTCATCCCCTGCCCTTCGAAGGCTTTACGCGCAAAGGCAGAGACCTCTTTATCCTCGGCAGGCAAGATCCGGTCCAACATCTCCACCACGTGAACGTCAGAGCCAAGAGCATTATAGAAACTCGCGAATTCGATCCCGATCGCGCCGGAGCCGATCACCAGCAGCTTCTTCGGGAAGTGGTCGGGCGTCATCGCCTCGCGCGCGGTCCAGATCAGCTTTCCGTCAGGTTCCAGACCTGCCTGCGGGATGGTCCGTGCACGCGCGCCGGTGGCAATGATCGTGTTGGTCGCGTGGTAGGTCGTCTCCTTGCCGTCTTTGCCCTTCACGATCACCGACGGCCCCGAGCCATTGGCGCCCCCAAGGCGCCCTTCGCCATCGATGACGGTGATCTTGTTCTTCTTCATCAGGTAGCCGACACCGCCAGCCAGTTGCTTCGCGATCTTGCGCGAGCGCTGGACCACGGCGTCGAGGTCGAACCCGATATTCTCCGCCTTGAGGCCAAACGCCGAGGCATGTTTCATGTTGGTGTAGACCTCCGCGGTCCTGAGCAGCGCCTTGGTCGGGATACAGCCCCAGTTGAGGCAGACGCCGCCCAGATGCTCGCGCTCGACAATCGCGGTCTTCATCCCCAGCTGGCTCGCGCGGATCGCCGCGACATAGCCCCCGGGTCCTGCGCCGATGACAATGAGGTCGAATTTCGTGTCAGCCATGACGGAACTCCTTGCGCGCAGACTAGGCGTTGCTTTCAATCAAAGTGCAGGCAGGGAGGCAACCACCATGGGCATTGATTGGGAACCCTTATGGGAGGCCCCGTGGTTCCTGCAGGTTCACGCGCTCTCGGCGCTCGGGGCCTTGATGCTGGGAACCGTGCAGCTTCTGGCACCGAAGGGGACGCTGCCGCACCGGAGCCTCGGGCTCGTCTGGATCGTCCTCCTGGTCCTCGTCGTAGCGACGTCCTGGATGACGGTCTGGATGTTCGGAGACATCCGATTTTCGCCAATCCACGTCCTGAGCGGGATCACGACGATTGGCCTCTTGGCCGGGATCGCGCACCTCGTCAGGGGCGGCCCGGACCTCAAGCGCCATGGCGGTGCGTTCAGGGCGATCTACATCTTCGGCCTTGTCATCGCCGGGGCTTTCACGCTGATGCCCGGACGGATCATGCATGAAGTGGTGTTCGGCGGATGAGCGGTTTTCAGTGGGACGACCCCTTTCTTCTCGATGAGCAACTGACGGCCGAGGAGCGCGCGATCCGCGACACGGCCCGCGCCTATGCGCAAGACAGGCTGATGCCTCGCGTCATCAGCGCGAACCGTGAGGAGCGCTTTGACCGGGAGATCATGACCGAGCTTGGCGAAGCTGGCCTTCTCGGCGCGATGGTCGATCCAGCCTATGGCGGTGCTGGTGTGAACCACGTCGCCTACGGACTGATCGCGCGGGAGATTGAGGCTGTCGACTCCGGCTACCGCTCGGCGATGTCGGTGCAGTCGTCGCTGGTCATGTATCCGATCGAAGCCTTCGGCAGCGAGAAGCAGAAGCAACGATACCTACCGGGCCTCGCCAGCGGCGAGTTGGTCGGCTGTTTCGGTCTGTCCGAGGCCGATGGCGCCTCAGACCCCGCCAGCATGCGGACCACCGCCGCGAAGGCCGATGGCGGATATGTGCTCAACGGCGCGAAGATGTGGATCACCAATTCGCCGATCGCGGACCTCGCCGTGGTCTGGGCCAAGCTCGACGGTAAGATACGCGGGTTCGTTGTCGAGCGCGGGACGAAGGGCTTCGAGACGCCGACGATCAGGGGAAAGCTATCCTTGCGTGCCTCGATCACCGGCGAGATCGTGCTCCGTGACGCTTTCGTGCCGGAAGACAATTTGCTGCCAGGGGTCCGTGGACTGAAGGGACCTTTCTCCTGCCTCAACAAGGCCCGCTACGGCATTTCTTGGGGCGCCATGGGGGCGGCAGAGTTCTGCTGGCGCGCGGCGCGGGACTACGCCATGGACAGGAGGGTTTTCGGCAAGCCGATCGCCGGGACACAGCTCGTGCAGAAGAAACTCGCCGACATGCAGACCGAGATCGCCCTTGGGCTGCAAGGCTCCCTCCGTCTTGGCCGGATGCTGGACGAAGGGACAGGATCGCCCGAAGCCATTTCCCTGATGAAGCGAAACAATTGCGGCAAGGCCCTCGACATTGCGCGCGTCGCTCGCGACGTGCACGGAGGGAACGGTATCAGCGAGGACTATCACGTGCTGCGCCATGCTGTGAACCTCGAGACCGTGAACACCTATGAGGGCACCCACGACATCCACGCCCTCATCCTTGGCCGGGCAATGACCGGGCTTCAGGCCTTCTCCTGAAGCCCCTCGTCACGCATCCGGTCGCGCTGAACGGTGAGGGCATTCCGAGAGCTCAATGGCAGATCGGGAAATCGGACCCTTTGCGCGGACGCGAAAGGTTGCTATGCGGCCCTTCCTTTGCGGGTATAGCACAATGGTAGTGCAGCAGCCTTCCAAGCTGAGGATGCGGGTTCGATTCCCGCTACCCGCTCCATTTCACCGATTTGACATCGCCTCGAGACGCGCGACCGCCGCTTCCAGCCGGTCGGCAAGATCTGCTTTCTGCGGCTCGGCTGTGGGCATGAGCACGCCGTCCGTGGCCTTGAGCAGCATGGCGAGCGCTGCGGGCTCATCGTCCTGCTTGCCAGACCGAAGCATGGATCGGACCGCGTATTCCATCGTGCCGAAAAAAAGGTCCCGTAGGAGACGGACCGGCGCCTCGGGGGAGAAATCCCCGCGGTCGATGCCCCGCTCTATGATGCCGTCGAAGATCCGGACATAGGCGCGCTTGTCCGTGGCATCACTCGTGTCGCCACTGCCATAGTGGAGAACGAAACTAAGCTCGAAGAGCTTCCAGTCATCGAGGATGCGCCGCAGGGTGAACTGCGCAAGGGCCGCGAGCTGGTCCCGCGGTGTGTCCACTTCCGCCACGACCCGCGAAGCACCCTCGGTCAGGTCTTCCCAGTGCCGGGTGACGACGGCTGCGAACAATGCCTCCTTGTTCTTGAAGTAGAGATAGAGCGTGCCTTCCGCGACCCCCGCCGCTGCCGCAATGTCGGCCATCTTCGCTGCCTGCATGCCGCGCTCATGGAACATCTTGCGCGCCGCAGACACGATAGCCTCCTCCCGCTCGGCAAGCTTCTCGCGTTTGGTCTTTGTCCGGACGGTCATAGGCCCATCTGCCTGACCGCGAGGTCCTTCATGATCTCCTCAGAACCTCCGCCGATCGCCATGACTTTCACCTCGCGGTAGATCCGCTCGATGCGGTTGCCCCGAAGGTAGCCTGCCCCGCCGAGAATCTGCATGGCCTCCGAGGCGACATGCTCGAGGGTCTTGGTCGCGAAAAACTTTGCCTTGGAAAGCTCCGCCACCGGCATGTCGCCTTCATTGATCTGCCAGCAGATCTGGTTCGTATACGCCTCGAGCGCATCAATCCTTGCGCTCATGTCCGCGATCTTGTGGCGGATGACCTGGTGCCGGATCAAAGGCTTGCCGAACGTGACCCGTTCCTTGGCCCAAGCGATCGAGTCCTCGAGGCAGACCTTCGCCATGCCCAGCGAGCCGGCGATCAAGCCGAGGCGTTCGAGATTGAAATTGTTCATGACGACCATGAATCCGGCATTCTCCGGCCCGATCATCGCATCGGCAGGAACGAAGACATCGTCGAAGTAAAGCGTCGCCTGGTCCGAGCACCACCAGCCCATCTTCCTCTCAAGGGCTGTACGGGTGAACCCTTCCGCCCCCCATTCGATGAAGAAAAGGGACACTCCTCCCATCCCCTCGCCGCCCGTCCGTGCACCGATGACGAAATAATCGGACGTCATCCCTCCTGTGATAAAAGTCTTCGAACCGGAAATCCTCCAGCCGTTACCGTCCTTGCGGGCGGAGGTCTTGAGGTTGGCGACATCGGACCCGCCACCGGGTTCCGTGATCCCCAGGGAGGAGCCCTTCCGCCCCGAGACGATCTCGGGAACGACGCGGTCACGGATTTCGGGGCTTGCGAACTTGACGATCGGGTCGATCGAGATCGTCCGCCCGCCGAGAGCCGCCCCGACACCCCCCGCCCCGCAGGCGGCAAGCTCCACGGCCCAAATGGCACGCATGAAGGCATCGTCAAAACCGAGGCCACCATGCTCCTCGGGAATGCCGAAGCCAAAAACGCCCAGCTCGGCGACCTTTTGGTGAAGCTCCCACGGGATTTCGCCTGCTTCGTCCCAGCCGTCCGCAAAGGGCGTGATATCCCGCGCAACAAAGCTCCGCACGGTGTCCCGGAAGGCCTCGCGCTCCGGCGTATCGAAAGGGTTGCGCATGGCCTGCTCCCGCGGTTTGAAGTCACGCTCAGAAATAATGAGGGTTGCTCATTCGGTTCGTCAAGGGCATGGTCAGCGCGGCCAGAAGGAGGCTTCGATGATCAGGATCGGCGGTGCGAGCGGCTATTGGGGCGAAAGCGCGATGGCGACGCCACAATTGCTGGAAGCCGGCGTCGATGTCCTCGTCTACGACTACCTTGCAGAGATCACGATGAGCCTCCTTGCTCGGGCGAAGATGAAGGACCCCGAGGGAGGCGGCTACGCCAAGGACTTCGTCAGTGCCGCGATGAAGCCTCACCTTGCCGAGATCGCCGAGAAGGGCGTGAAGGTGGTCAGCAACGCCGGAGGAATCAATCCGCAGGCCTGCGGCAAGGCTCTCCGGGAGCTGATCGACAGGGCTGGCGTGGACCTGAAGGTTGCCGTGGTGGAAGGCGACGACCTGAAACCCCGGCTTGCCGAGATTGCCGAAGCTGGCGTCAAGGAGATGTTCTCCGGCGCACCTCTTCCCCACCCAATGACGGTGGTCAGCATGAACGCCTATCTCGGTGCTTTCCCCATCGCCGCGGCGCTCGATGCTGGCGCGGACATCGTTGTGACGGGACGCTGCGTCGACAGCGCTGTGACTCTCGGCGCGCTCATCGCGCATTATGGTTGGCAGGCTGAAGACCTCGACTTGCTCGCCGCCGGCAGCCTTGTCGGGCACCTGCTTGAATGCGGCCCGCAGGCGACGGGCGGGAACTTCACAGACTGGCGTGATGTCACGCGACGTGCCGCCATCGGCTATCCGGTCGCTGAGGTAGAAGCCGACGGAACCGCTGTAATCACAAAGCCCGGCGGGACCGGCGGGCTTGTCAGTCGCGGCACGGTGACCGAGCAGCTGGTCTACGAGATCGGAGACCCGTCCGACTACGTTCTTCCCGACGTGCGCTGCGACTTCTCTTCGGTGCAAATCGAGGAAACCGGGAAGGACCGGGTCCGGGTCAGTGGGGCCAAGGGTCGTCCGCCCCCTCAAGAGCTCAAGGTCTGCGCCACACACGTCGCAGGATGGCGCGGTGGCCTGACGCCGACCTTTTATGGCTTCGAGGCTTCGGAAAAGGCCGAAGAGTTCGCCGCCGCGACACTAGCCCGGGCGGAGGAGACCTTGCGCGCAGCGAACCTTGCTCCTTTCACTGAGGTCTCGGTCGAAGTCATCGGCACAGGGACGATGTTCGGCGAAACGGCACCTGCGGATGAAGTCGTTCTCAAGCTTGCCGCGCGCCACCCTGAGCAGGACGGCATCGCTGTTTTGCTCAAGGAAGCCGCGGGCATGGGGCTGGCGACACCTCCGGGCCTCTGCGGCTTCGCGGGCGCGCGGCCCAAGCCTTCGCCAGTGGTCCAGCTCTATTCCTTCCTCATTGACCGGAGCCGCGTCGAGGCAACCTTTGACCTTGGCAGCGGACCGCAACAGGTTCACCAGCATACACCGTCCGGAGAAGCAGCTCAGGTCAACGCTCCGACCCTGCCTCCCGCGCAGCGGACGGATGACATGGTGAGCGTGATGCTGATCGAGGCGGCATGGGCACGTTCCGGCGACAAGGGCGACAGCGCCAATGTCGGCGTCATTGCGCGGCATCCAGATCTGCTCCCCTATCTCTGGGAGCAATTGACCGAAGGCGTTGTTGCTGAACGCTTCGCGCATGTCCTCGAAGGCGACGTTTCCCGTTTCGCGATGCCGGGACCACACGCTATCAACTTCCTCCTGACCCGGAGTCTCGGCGGCGGCGGGATCGCGTCCCTGAGAAATGATCCGCAAGGAAAGGGTTTCAGCCAGATCATGCTGACTATTCCAGTCGAAGTGCCCGAGAGCCTGTTGCGCGAGGCGTGGTCATGAGCGTCTATTCCAGCCGCATCGATACCAACTCCGACGGGTTCGCCGAGAACCGCAAGGACATGCTGGCTCTCATCGAGCGCCTGCAGGAACTCAATGCGCGGGGGGCAAGGCTCTCGGCATCCAAGGCGGAGAAGTTTGAGAAGCGCGGCCAGCTCCTGCCAAGAGAACGGCTCGCAAGGCTACTCGATCCGGGGATGCCCTTTCTCGCGATCGGCAACCTCACCGGATATATGGTGGACACGGACAAGGAAGAGCGCTCCGTTCCCGGATCGACCATCATCGCAGGGATTGGCTATGTCTCCGGCCGGCGCTGCGTGGTGACGGTCGATGACAGCGCCATCAAGGCCGGCGCCCTGACAACGGGATCGGCGCAGCGCTTCATCCGCTGCGAGGAGATCGCGCTCGAACAGAACCTGCCGTTCGTGCACCTGGTCGAAAGCGCCGGGGGCGACCTGAAAAACTATACGGTCGAAGGGTTTATCGAGGGCGGATCGATTTTCGCCAACCTTGCCCGGCTCTCGGCACAAGGGGTGCCGACAGTGGCCGTCCTTCATGGCTCTTCAACTGCTGGCGGCGCCTACATGCCCGGATTGTCCGACTACGTGGTTGCGGTCAAGGACAGGGGCAAGGCGTTCCTCGCGGGGCCTCCTCTCCTGAAGGCGGCAACGGGCGAAGTGGCCGACGATGAGAGCCTTGGCGGCGCACAGATGCATGCGGATGTTTCCGGGCTTGTGGACATGCTGGCCGAAGACGACGCGGAAGCCATCCTGATGGCGCGCGAAATTGTCAGTCGGCTTCCCGAAACCCCGGACCTTGGCGGAGAACCGTTCGAGGAGCCGGTCTACCCGACCGAGGAGCTTGCGGGCGTCGTGCCCACGGACTATCGCAAGCCTTACGATGTCCGCGAAATCATCGCCCGCATCGTCGATGGCTCGGACTTCACTGATTTCAAGGAACGGATCGGATCGGCGACGGTCTGCGTCTTCGCGTCCATCTTCGGGCAGCGGGTCGGCATCCTCGGAAACAATGGCCCGATCGACAATCCGGGCGCGCATAAGGCGGCGCAGTTCCTGCAGCTCTGTGACAGCGCGCAGACGCCAGTGGTCTTCCTGCAAAACACGACCGGATACATGGTCGGGGTCGAGCATGAACGGCTGGGCATGATCAAGAACGGCTCCAAGATGATCCAGGCCGTCGCGAACCTCCGTGTGCCGCGTATTACTGTCCAGGTCGGCGCCAGCTTTGGCGCCGGCAATTACGGGATGTGCGGAAGAGGCTTCCGCCCCGACTTCGTCGTGACCTGGCCCAATGCCATGACCGGCGTGATGGGTGGCGAGCAGGCCGGCAAGGTCATGCGGATCGTCGCCGAAGCGCAGGCTGCCGCAAAGGGAGAGGAGCCAAACAAGGAGATGCTCGCCTTCCAGGAAGCGGCGCTCAAACACATGTTCGATAACCAGGCGGACGCCTTCACCACATCGGGCCGCAATTGCGACGATGGCGTGATCGACCCGCGCGATACGCGTCGGGTCCTGGGCTTCCTGCTCGCAACCTGCCTCGAAGGACGGGCACGGACGTTGCAACCCAATGCCTTCGGCGTAGCAAGGATGTGACGATGACGGATCTTCCTACTAGCAAGGTACTCAACGCTTCCGTCGAGGGCGGTTGGCTGACCATCAAATTCGACGACCCCGCCCGGAAAAATGCCCTTTCGCAGGAAATGTCACGCGATCTCTCATCCGCGCTCGCCGCCGTGGCGGACGACCGTTCCGTCCGCGGCATCACGCTCCGTGGCGAAGGCGGTGTGTTCTGCGCAGGGGGGGACCTGAAGGGAATGGCAAAGCATATCTTTTCGGGCGATCTTGAGGCGATTGCAGCCATGAGCCGGGCTGGCGGCGACCTTTTCGATCAGGTGAAGAACCAACCACAGCCCATCCTTGCACTGATCGATGGACCGGCATTGGCGGGTGGCCTTGGCCTCGCCTGCTGCGCCGATATTGTCGCGGTGACGAAGGCAGCAAGCTTCGCGTTGACCGAGACCCAACTCGGCATCCCACCTGCGCAAATCGCTCCGCACGTGGTGGCAAGGATCGGGCTACCCCAGGCAAAGCGCCTGATGCTCACCGGTGCCAAGTTCGATGGCGAGGAGGCCTTGCGGTTAGGGCTGGCTGACAGCCTTGTCCCCGATAGTCATGGTCTGGACGATTTCGAAGCAGCGATCCGCAGGCAGGTCCTGCAATGCGCTCCCGCTGCCAATGCGGCTACCAAGAAGCTCGCCCTCGCATCTGTTCGTCTTCCAGCTGAGGAGATGAAAAAGCTGGCGGCGGAGATGTTCACCGAATGCCTCCTCTCTGAGGAAGGCCGGGAGGGCATCGCGAGCTTTGTCGAGAAGCGCAAACCGAGCTGGAGGCAGGATGGCTGAACGGTTTACCTCCCTCCTCGTTGCAAACCGTGGCGAGATCGCCTGCCGGGTCATCCGGACCGCGAAGGCTCTCGGCTACCGGACGGTTGCCGTCGCTTCCGAAGCTGATCGCGATGCTCCGCACGCGAAGCTTGCTGACCAGTGCATTGTCATCGGGCCCGCGCCTGTGGGCCAGTCCTATCTCGACGCAGAACGGATCCTGAAGGCGGCGAAGGAGAGCCGGGCGGAAGCTATCCATCCGGGCTATGGCTTCCTCTCCGAGAACGCGGATTTCGCGCGCGAGGTCGAAGATGCAGGGCTCGTCTTTGTAGGTCCTTCCCCCGAGGCGATCGACCTGATGGGTGACAAGGCGCGCGCGAAACGCGCGATGATCGCCGCCGGTGTCCCGTGTATCCCGGGCTATGAGGGGGAGGAGCAGGACGAGGAGCGCTTCGTCCGCGCAGCCGAAGAGGCTGGGTATCCTGTCATGGTCAAGGCAGCTGCCGGCGGTGGCGGAAGAGGTATGCGGATTGTTCGCAACCCCGACGAGCTGCCAGCGGCGCTGCAGACGGCCAGGTCCGAAGCAGAAAACGCGTTCGGCTCGGGCGACCTGATCCTCGAAAAGGCCGTGGAGAACGCGCGCCATGTGGAGGTGCAGGTCTTCGGGGATGCCCACGGCACGATCATCCACTTGGGCGAAAGAGACTGCTCGCTCCAGCGGCGTCACCAGAAGGTCATTGAAGAAGCGCCTTCGCCTGCGGTCGATGAAGCACTTCGGCAGGCCTTGGGAAAAGCTGCCGTCGAGGCGGCGAGAGCCGTGAGCTATCGCGGAGCAGGAACGGTCGAGTTCCTGCTGGCGGATGATCGGCAGTTCTACTTTCTCGAGATGAACACGCGCCTGCAGGTCGAACATCCGGTTACGGAGGAAGTCACGGGGCTCGATCTCGTGGCGCTCCAGCTCAATGTCGCGCAGGGGGAGCCCTTGGGTCTGACCCAAGAAGAGGTCCGGCTCCGCGGCCATTCCATCGAAGCGCGGCTTTATGCCGAAGACCCAGCGGCCGGATTCCTTCCTGCCACCGGGCCAGTCCATCTCTGGCGCCCCGCGCCCGGTGGACGGACCGATGCCGGAATCGAGACAGGTGGAGAGATCACGCCGCATTACGACCCTTTGGTCGCGAAGGTGATCGCGCGCGGTGATACGCGTGACGAAGCGATCCGTAAATTGAACCGGATGCTGGAAGAAACCGCTCTCCTCGGCCCTGTCAGCAACCGTCGTTTTCTGATCGATCTCGTCGGGGACAAAGTGTTCCGCACAGGCGAGGCGCGGACCAACACGATCGACAGCGCTCCTCCGCCGGTTGCTATTACTCCGGACAGGGACACATTCGCTCTTGCGGCCGCGATTCAGTTCCGGACGGCTTTCGAGGAAGTCGCTGAGAAATTCCGCCTGCCGAAAGATCTTGCTGGCTGGAGCTCCGCCGAACCCATCGCTGCGCCGTTCCTCTACGAGGGGCCCGAGGGGACCATAGCCTGCGCGGTTCGCTCGTCGGAAGACGGCTGCATCGTGGATGTCGATGGGGAAGAGGTCCCGGTGGGCCAGCTGAGGCTTGCGGGGAACGAAGGCACCGCTGAGGTTGGGGACAACAGGATTCGGTTTGCCTTCGTCACGCGAGGACCAGACCTCTTCCTCTCGACACCAAGCAATGACCTTCAGCTTACGAACAAGGTGGCAACGAGAAAGAGCGCGAACGATGCCGGAGGCGTCGGGGCCGTAACCGCCGTCATGCACGGCCTTGTCACCAGCGTGTTTGTCGAGGACGGCGAGCGGGTAGAGAAAGGCCAGCGGCTTGCGACCCTCGAAGCGATGAAGATGCAGCACGAGATTGCCGCGCCGGTGAGCGGCGTGGTGACGTCCCTGCCCGCGCGGGAAGGTGCGCAGGTGGGGAGCGGCGAGCTTCTCGTGCAGATCGAACCTGATACGGAGGAATAAGATGAAGTCGCCAATCTGCGAGATGTTCGGGATCGAGTTCCCCCTCCTCGCCTTCAGCCATTGCCGCGACGTGGTGGCCGCCGTTTCCAAGGCCGGCGGCATGGGTGTCTTCGGCGCCGTGAACCACCCGCCCGAACTTCTCGAGGAAGAACTGGCATGGATCGACGAGCATGTGGACGGAAAGCCCTACGGCCTCGACCTCATCGTCCCGACATCCAGCGTCCTGCAAGCCGGGCCCGTCGACAAGGACGCGCTCCTCGGAATGGTGCCTGAAGAACACAAGTCGTTCGCCAACAAGGTCCTGGAGGACAAGGGCGTTTCGACCGAAGGGATCGAGGACACAAGGCGCGACCAGCTTCACTTCACGGACAATCTGACCCCTGACGGTGCGGGTGCGGTTCTTGATGTCGCCCTGTCGCACCCGATCAAGCTGCTTGTGAACGCCCTCGGCGTGCCGCCGCAGATCATGCTCGACAAGGGCAAGGAGCACGGCGTGAAGGTCGGTGCTCTGGTCGGCTCGGCCAAGCACGCCGCGAAACAGGTCGAAGCGGGAGTGGACGTGCTGATCGCTGCCGGCGGAGAGGCTGGTGGCCATTGCGGCGAGGTTTCGACCATCGTCCTCGTCCCGGAAGTCGTCCGCGCCGCCAAGGGGACACCCGTTCTGGCGGCGGGCGGCATCGCCACGGGCGCCCAGATGGCGGGACTGATGGCCATGGGCGCCGCCGGCGCCTGGTGCGGTTCAGTCTGGCTGACGACCGCCGAGGCAGAGACCTCCGAGTCGGTGAAGGAGAAAATGCTGACGGCAACGTCCGCGGACACCGTGCGGTCACGCTCGCGTACGGGCAAGCCTTCCCGCCAGCTGAGAAGTCCGTGGACGGATGCATGGGAATCCGAAGGACCGAAGCCCCTGCCCATGCCGCTCCAGACGCTGGTATCCGAGCCAGCGCTGCGAAAGCTCGACAAGCTCGCTGATGGCGGCCACGAGGGCGCCAGGGAGCTCTCCACCTACTGGGTTGGCCAAGCTGTTGGCCTGATGAATGAAAGGGAGACTTCGGGACAGGTTGTCCAGCGCTTCAAGGAAGAGTTCGCAGAGGCGTATGAGCGCCTGACCGAGGCACTCGGAGAATGATCGAGGAAGCCGAATTCTTCCTTGCCGAGAGCCGGGCCTTGGGCCGGGTGATCGCTGAGAGTGCGCTGCCCTTTGACGAACCAACGCTGTTCAAGGACTGGACCCCGAACCAGATCCTTCGACACCTGCACATGTGGAATGGCGCCGCGCTGTTGAGCCTTCAAGATGCTGACGGCTTTATGGCGATGCTGAAGGAGGCCATGCCGAAGATGATGCAAGGCGGCATGCGCGGCTATGAAGACGACCGGTTCAGCGGCCTCGCCGGTGAGGACTTGCTTGAGGCCTGGCTCGAGGGCGCGGAAGAGACGGCGGACGCCTTCAGGGTCGCCGACCCCGAAGCCCGCCTTCCCTGGGCCGGCCCACCGATGAGTGCCCGCTCGTCGATCTCTGCGCGGCTGATGGAAACATGGGCCCATGGCCAGGCGATCTATGATGCAGCCGGGATCGAACGGCAGGATGAGGACCGGATCTATCCGATTGCGGAGCTTGGCGTGAGGACCTTCGGCTGGACCTACACGGTGCGCGGCGAGCGGAAACCCGAGACGAAACCGCATGTCGTCCTGACGGCTCCTTCAGGGAAAGTGTGGCGGTTCAACGACGAACGGGACGACGAACGGATCGAGGGACCAGCGACGGCCTTCTGCCAGGTCGTGGCCCAGACACGGAACATCGCAGATGTTCCCCTGAAGGTCACCGGAGCGGTGGCGAAGGACTGGATGAGCAAGGCCCAGTGCTTCGCCGGGGGTGCGGAAACCCCTCCACAGCCCGGCATGCGCCGTATCCGGAAGAACGGAGACTGAGGAATGAGCGAGCACAGGACATCTGGCGAAATCCCTATCGCCTACGAGGTCGACGGGCCCGACGGCGCGCCTGTCATCATGATGCTGAACGGGCTTGGTATGCAGTTGACCCAATGGCCACAGTCGATGCTCGAAGCGTTCCATGATGCCGGTTTCAGGACCGTGCGGGTCGATAACCGCGACGTTGGCCTGTCCGGACGGGTGACGGGCGGCAAAATCCCCAATCCCTGGGTGCAGATCGGCCTGGGGCTCTTCGGCCTTTCGGCAGGCGCGCCCTACTCCCTGGCTGACATGGCGGATGACGCGGCGAGCGTGCTCGATGACATGGGCATCGAAAAGGCCCACGTCCTCGGCCTCTCCATGGGCGGGATCATCAGCCAGATGTTCGCCGCGCGCTACCCTCAGCGTACGGAGACACTCACGCTCTTCATGACCACGACGGGAAACCGCTCACTGCCCCTGCCGAGCGGCGAAGCACGGAAGATCCTGATGGGGCGCGATCCCGAACCCGCCAGCATCGATGAGGTCGTGGATCGGATGGTCGCGAAATGGCAGTTCTTCATGACGGCTGACGGTGGCATGTCCCTCGAGGAACTCAGGGCCTTCCACCGGGCGGCTGCAGAACGCGGCATGGACCAAGAGGGCTGGCAGCGGCAGATGGCAGCGATTCTCGAAACCGGGGACCTGCGCAAGCACAGCCGGACCATCAAGGCACCGACGCTGGTCATTCACGGAACCGAGGACAAGCTGGTCCCGACAGCCGCCGGAAAGGACGTCCACGCCAATATCGAAGGCTCGCGTCTCGAATTGATCGAAGGCATGGGGCACGATCTTCCGCCGAGGCTGCATGGCCGTCTTTCTGACCTCGTTCTCTCTCACCTCAAAGGCGATCGGTCACAGGCGGCTGCCTGAGGCGCCCCATTCCGTCCGTATCCATACTCAGAAGCAGCCATGGGTGACAGGCAGGACTGTCGGGAATTCATGGCTCGAGAGCGGAAGACAACCGACAGGACACCCCCTACCAGTGACGGCGCCCGCAGGCGGGCGTCGGGTCCGGAAGCCCATGACGTTCAGGGCAAACCTCGACGCCCAGGACTATGACATCACAGGGCGTCCCCATGTTCCCGGGGTGGCGTTCGGGTTCTAGGATGGTTTTCGGTACACGAAGCTGTTGCCGAAGCGGTGCGTCTCTTCAAAGCCGTGCTGCTCAGCAAGCTTCCTGCGCATCGAGAGGATCGGCCGGACACCGGTCATGCTCGGGTGGAACTCGATGGCCAGTTTTTCGACACCGGTAAAGTCAGCATAGTCGATCAGCTCGACTTCGGCCCCCTGAATGTCGATGACGAGCACATTGGGTTTTATGGCCATCAACTCGTCATTGAACGGAACGACAGGGACGTCCACCGCCGTCGTATCCTCTCCGTCAGGATCATAGACCGAGGAACGCGAGAATTTCTTGGCGACGTAGAACGTCCTGCTCGACGCTTCCGGCCCGACCATGCACATTCGAAGCGTCGGGCTGACATTGTTCAGGCGGTAGTTTTCGCGAATGACCTCCTCGAGCGCCGGGTTGGCCTCGAAGGACGTGACATTCTCGGAACCGATCGCGCGCGACGCGGCAATCGCCACCATGCCGATGCCGCCGCCAAGCTCGACCATCCGGTCACCAGGTTCGAGGATGAGATCGAGGATCTTGCGCTCCTGCAGGACGTGCTTCCCGGCCATCAGCTTCCGGATGTTCGCCTTGGCCATGCGTGGGTCGATACGGATACGGAAGCCATCGACCTCGACGACCGATCCGTAAGGAGGAATCGGGTCTTCGACCTGCGCAGCGTCCTTGCCCCTGAGCACGGCACGCGCAGCCTTGAACGTCTGGGGGCTGGCCTTCTCCCAATTCCTGGCGATGGCATTCGTGACGACGAAGGCCTGCTTTTTCGCAAGCTTGCCGCCGTAGCGCGTCACCAGTCCGACGCTCCGCATCATTTTCGCGGTTGGAGTCGCCCCTGCGTTCTCAAGCATCAATCCTGCCCTCCTGGCTGGGCATGGGCGAACGGCCGCCTGCGGCCCCTCCCCTGTATCCGTCCTGGCCGAACGACCAGGACAACGAAACGTTCCCCGCCAAACTGCGAAGAAGGTGAAAGTCTTCTGCGAAGCGGCGCTCGAGACGACGGCGCATTTCATCGGGAAGAGAGGCTTTGCGGTTGTCCGCCGTGTGCGTCACCCCCTGGAGGCCAATTGCGCGCATCGCCGCCGGGGTCTTCTTCAAGACCGGTCGCAGGGCCGGAAACCGAGCAAGGCTCCGCAACATCGGCGGGACGACGTGGCGTTCGGCGGACGCGTTCTCGCGCCGAAGCTCGAGCGGATGGTCTGTGTCAGCCCCAACGAAGCTACAAATCTCGGCAAGGGTCGCTGTTGGTTCAGAGAACAGCCTTGCGCTGTCAATGACCTTGATCTGCTCTTCGGGGAAGTGCTGCCGGAAGAGATTGAGCTGGTGGCCATAGAGGCTGGCCGCGACATAGCCATCATCCGCGCCGATGGCTCGGGATGGGTTCCGCCATTCAGCACCTGTCACGAAGCGGTGCCGGTAATGCGAGGCGAGGCGCTCGAAAGGGTCTCTCACGAGGTAAACGAGCCGGACCTCAGGAAGCATCCTGGCTATTCTCGAAGCCGGGCAGGCATAGACGGGATCGCGCGTATAGGCGTTCGAAAACTCTCCGGAGACGGCCGTGCGCGGGGCGGCCGCGAATTGGCTGCGATACCACCCCTCGCCGCGCCTCCACCGGTGCTCAATTGTGAAAAAGCGGAGTTCCTTCGGCGCCAGGAAGATGCCCGGATGGTCGGCGAGCGAGCTGTAAAGGCTCGTCGTGCCGCACTTCGTTCCGCCTATCACGATAAAGCTCGGCCGCATGCAGGTGCGATACTCCTCCAGCCCGAACGCGACCAAACCAGCTTACGGTGCAGCAAACTGCCCCCACGAGGATCACACTTGGGTTATACCTCGGCCAATAGCCGGAAAAGGTTGATTAACAAGCTGTTGATTGCCGCTTGTCAATGCAATCATTTCGGTTCGTCTCTGTTAGACGATAAGCGCGGGACGGGTCGATCCGGCGAGGGAGAAGTCCGTGGGTCATTTGCAGGCGAGCGAGAGCTACAGCGTCATTGTCCCCGCAAGGAATGCGGAGAACGAGATCGCTCGTGTCATCGATGCAGCCCTGTCGGCCAAGCCGGCTCCGGCAGAAGTGATCGTTGTCGACGATGCCTCAACCGACAACACTGCGGAGATCGCGAAAGCCTCCGGCGCTCGCGTGGTGTCACACGGTGGCGACAAGCCTATCGGACCTGCCCGCGCCAGGAACCTCGGGGCACAGACGGCGACCTGCGACCTCTACCTGTTCCTCGACGCGGATGTGGTCATCCACCCAGAAGCCCCGAATCATTTGATCCGGGCGCTCCGTCACGATCCGAAGATCGCGGCTGCTTTCGGCTCCTACGGTGCGTGGCAGGCCTGTCCGAATATCGCAGCGCGCTACGCCAATCTTCGACACCACTTCTTCCATCAGTCCGGCCGCCGCGAAGCAAAGAGCTTCTGGACCGGGCTGGGCATGGTCCGGGCGTCGGCATTCGCGCATCTTCGGGGCTTCTCCGACAAGATCGAGAAGCCGGCGATGGAGGATGTCGAGATCGGGCTACGTTTTTCGCGGGCCGGATACCGTGTGCGACTGGTACCGCAAGCCCAGGGAACGCACCTCAAGAATTGGACCCTTCGCCAGCTCTGGCGAGATGACATCGTGTCCCGCGCCCTGCCCTGGTCGACCCTGATCGTGCATGGGCGCGCGCCGGAGGTCCTGAATGCCCGGAGCGGTGAAAAGCTGAAAGCTGTTCTGGTCTACGCCTCTGCTCTCTTGCTGGCACTGTCTCTGTTCGTGCCTGGTGCTTTGCCCTTCGCTGTCTTGTTCGCTTCAGTTTACGTCGCAATGAATCTCCCGTTCTTCTGGCTCTTGCTCAAGCGCGGCGGGGTCAGGACGTTCGTTCCCGGAATATTCCTGCACGCCGCTTACCATGCCTATTCGAGCACGGCCTTTGCGCTTGTGTGGTTGAACAGCGCGCTGCCTCTGCCGCCACTTCTGGCCCGGCAGCACGTCGCCCTCATGGAAACCGACTACCCGGCCGACCAGTAAAAGCCCCGGGCCATCGCGATATGAGACAGAACGATGAGCATGGAGCGCGCAAAGCGGTGCTTTCCACCTGCGCGGAAGGGAAAACTGATGAGATCGGCATAATAGTCCGGGCCTCGCACATGGAGCGGCGGAGCATCGCCCGTCACCTTGAGCTTGTCAGACATCTGCCGTGCACCACGACCATAGTTGGTGTGCTGCTCCCAGAAACCGCGCAGGTCGAGTTCGTGACGATGGTGCACGAGTGCGTCGTCGGCGCGGACCGTTTGCTTTCCTGCGGCCCGCCAACGGATGCAAAAGTCCCTGTCCTCGGACGAGATCCTCAGCGCTTCGTCGAACCCGCCCAACGCGAGGAACGCTTCGCGATGACAGGCGAAATTGTTCGAGGTGAAGAAGGTCAGCTCCGTCGTGTCCTCGAGGAAGCCGTAGGCGATGATGTCCTGACTGGCTGCGGCAAAAGGGTTGCCGGTGAGGGCGTTGACCACCAGACCGCCTGCAAGCCGGTCGGGGTGCTCTGCGAGGCTGTCGGCGAAGGCTTCGAGCCAACCCTCGACGGGCCTGCAGTCATCGTCGGTGAAAGCGAGAAACCTTCCCCGCGCCTCCCGTGCTCCGCGGTTCCTGGCAGCGCCAGGACCTTTATTGGCCTGACGAATGACGCGGACATCAATGTCCGCCTGCGACCTATCGAGCACCGAGGCCACCGGCTCGTCGCTGCCATCGTCCACGACGATGACCTCGAAGCTCGGTCCACGGAGCGAGGTCAGAGCATCGATGCACCCGCGTATCTCGCCCGGCCTGTTATAGGTCGGGATGACGATAGAAAAATCTGGGGTCACGCGGAAGCTTTCCTCGGTTCGAGCCACGCTGCAATCCGCTTCTTCAGCGGCAGCGGAAGTGCCGTGTTGCCGCAATGAAACGCTATTTCAGCAGCACTCGGACGACCTTCACGGAGCGCCGTCTTCAGAAGCGGAATGAAAGCGCCATGATCGCCGGCCCGGCTGGCCGCGAGGCTGGCGGATGTCAGAAGAAAAGCAGCGAAGCTCCGGTCGGTGAAGAGCTCGCGCCTTGCGATCGCCCAGTCCCTTTCCCAGCTCCACCGAGCCTTATGGCTGACCCGAGGTCGCGTATCGTCAACAGCGTAGAGGGACAAGCATTCTTCCGTATCAGGAAAGACCAGAAAGGCACCTTCCCCTGCGACCCGCAAGAGCCAGTCAAGGTCGACCATGCGGGGCAGGTCCTTGTCGAACGGAACGCTGAGGAACAGCGCCCGTGCGGCGAGAAGCGTGGATGTCTGCACAGCGCCCTCGACGCTCAGGCTGCGATGGCGGCAGAAGATGAACTCCGAAAGGGGCTCCCCCTCTCCGGGTCGTCGGCGTGGCCAGACCAGCCTCTCGCTTTCGCTTTGAACCCGGAAAAAGCAACTGACGATCGCGCGGTCAGAGCCGATGCGGTCGTAGGTCTCGACCTGCGCGGCGAGCTTGCCGGGCATCCAGATGTCGTCGTCATCGAGAAGCGCGATGAGTTCTCCTTCGGCCGCCTGGATCGCGACATTGCGGGCCTCCGCGTTGCCGAGATTGGCGTCGGGGACGAACGCTCTTATCCGCGGATCGCTCAGCTTGCGGACGGATTTGACAGTGGCATTGTCCCGTCCATCCACCGTCACGACGATTTCAAAATCCTGAAACGTTTGGGAGCGGACGGATTCAATCGCGCGCATGACGTCGTCGGGCCTTCTGTAAGTCGGGATGACAACGGAAACCCTGGCCATAAGTCTCGCCATGCTAAGCATCGGCAATGTGGCGCCTAACCTGGAGGAAGACAAGAAATGAGCCGGAGTTTGCGTGTGGCTTTTTTCGTCGGAGCATTCCCGATGACGTCGGAGACCTTCGTGGTGAATGCCGCGAAAAAGGTGCTGGATGCAGGTCACGACCTCGACATCTATGCCGTCGATCCGCAGTTCAGGCAGACCAGCGAGGTCCAGGACACGGTTGCACGCTACGACATGGTGGAGCGGACACGGTCGCCCCACGTCCCGAATGGCGCTGGCAAGCTGGCAGGACTGGCCAAGGCATTCGGCAAAACCTACGCGCGCGAGGGTTCGAAAGCCTTCCGTCTCCTGACCACCCCGTGCCCTGACGGCCTTCGCACGAAAGCGCGCACCATTTTCGATGCCTCAGCGCTCAGAGAAGGCGCGAGCTACGACGTCATTCATGTGCACTTTGGCCAACTCTCGCACCGGGTTCTCCAGCTCCGGCGCGCAGGTCTCCTGAAGGGCAAGGTCCTCGTTCATTTTCGCGGCGGCGATATTTCTTCCTACGTGATGGCCCAAGGCGAAGACGTCTATGATGCGACCTTCCGCGACGCCGACCACTTCTGCGCCAACTCCGAGTTCTTCCGGCAGAAGGCCATCAAGCTCGGAGCGCCCGCAGATCGTTCTGACGTCCTGCCGTCAGGGCTCGATACGTCGAAGTTCACATTCGCAGCGAGAACCATGCCGACCGAGGGGCCGGTGAGGCTCATCAGCGTCGGGCGCCTGGTTGAAAAGAAAGGGTTCGTCGATGTGATCGATGCCCTTCCGAAGATCAGCACAGACAAGCCCCTGCGCTACACGATTATTGGCGACGGCCCCCTCCGGGACGAACTCGAAGCCCGTGCCCGTGCGGTAGGATTTGGTGACCGGGTCGAGTTCCTGGGTGCCCAATCGCTCGACCGCATCGCGCAAGAACTTCAAAATGCGCATATTTTCCTTGGTCCGTCGGTGACCGCTTCGGATGGCAACCAAGACGGTCCGATCAACACCTTGAAGGAGGCGATGGCGAGCGGCCTACCGGTTGTCGGCACCCGGCATGGCGGAATACCGGAACTTCTGGAGCATGGTCGATCCGGTTTCATCGTTCCCGAAAGGAATCCAACAGCACTTGCTGCCGCAGTGACAGAACTTCTCGCCTCTCCGGAACGTTGGCCTGCCATGGGTAAGGCCGGTGCCGAGAAGGTCAAAAACGACTACGATCTCGAAAGTACTGGCGAGAAAATGTTGAGCATCTACCGCTCGATGCTGGCCGAGGGAGCAAGAGTATGAAGCAGAGTTCCACACGTGCGACGGTGATCGTCACGCCGCGCGAACGCTTTGGCATGGCCAAAGCTTCCCTCGAAAGCCTCTACGAAGCGACGGATACGCCCTTTGACCTCGTCTATGTTGATGCGGGCACACCGCGCAGCCTGCGCGCATGGCTTCAGGAACAAGCCGAGGAGAAAGGTTTCCACCTCGCCCACAGCCCAACGGTCCTGCCGCCCAACGCGGCGAGAAACCTCGGATTCGAGGCCGCGAAAACGGACTACATCGTGTTCGTCGATAATGATGTGATCTTCGAAAAAGGATGGTTGGGCGCGCTGGTCGATTGCGCAGACGAGACGGGTGCGGACGTTGTCGCGCCGCTCACCTGCGAGGGCCCGGCTATCCACGAGGTCGTTCATCAGGCAGGCGGAGACTACGCGGTCGACCGGACGACGTTCTGGCGGGCGCCGCGAGGCGAACGCGCCATCGCCGACATCATGCATCATCACAAAGCCAGGCGTTCCGACCTCCCGCCCCTTGAGCGCAAGGAAACCGGCGTCTGCGAGTTCCACTGCGTCTTGGTCAGGCGCTCGATCTTCGACACGATCGGCCCGCTCGACGAGGAAATGTGCGCGACCAAGGAGCATATGGACCTATGCATGTCGGTGCACCAAGCGGGCGGGACGGTCTGGTTCGAGCCGAAATCGGTGGTGACCTACCTTTTTCCCACCAGGCAGCACGCCATGGAGATCGGCGACTTCCCGTTCTTCCTCGTCCGCTGGTCGCCGGAATGGCAGAGGCGAAGCCTTGAGCACTTCCGCGACAAATGGGGGCTCAAGAACGACGAGTATTTCGCAGGGCGCTTCTCGAAGCTCGGTTGGCGCCGTCGGGAAGGCGTGAGCAAGACCCTTCTCAAAAAGGTGCCGGGCCTTGGAACCAACCGAAACTTCGTCAATCTTGGAGCCAAGTTTGTCGATCCGGTCGCGGCCCTCACTGCCAGCACCCTCGTCTGGGCTCAGGACCAACAGAACCGGCAGAGGAAACGCATGTCGTGACGAGCGAGCAGCCGACATCCGACCGATCCCACCGGATGCGGCTGGCCGTTGTCCACACGCTGATGGCACGCCCCTTCAATATTGCGGTCATGGCGATCGGCGTCGCAATTCTCGCGCGCTTCCTGACCCCTACCGAGTTCGGTGTTTACGCGTTGGCGTTTGCCGTCTTCCAGGTTGCAGAGCAGCTTTGTCTCTTTGGCTTGAAGCCGTTTCTCGTCAGGGAACGGAAGCTCAGCCGACTCGATCTTGAACATGCGGTCGGCTTGGGTTTGACGACCGGGCTTGCGACTTTTCTGTTCTGCATCGCCGGTTTGATGCTGTTGCCCGACGGCGCGGTGCCGGAGAGTTTCGCAACCGTGCTCCTGGTCCTGATGGCCTCGCTCCTCATCCAGCCGATGGGCCTGGCTGCCGAGGTGGTGCTCGAAAGGGATCTGCGCTTCGGCTTCGTGTCGGCCCTTTCGGTGGGGCGCAGTATCACGGAGACCGGTATCGGGGCGCTTCTCGCCGTCCTGGGCTACGGCCCGATTGCCATCGCAATCGGTTTCCTCGCAGGACGGGCGGTCACCGCTGCTGGCGTCCTGATCTTCGCGCCGCAAGGGCGGGTACGCCCGCGCCTAGGCGGGTGGAAACGGTTTTCCGCCTTCGGCGCGCCTTACGCCCTGGCCAACACGCTTCCCAAGCTTGGCGGCTTCGCCCTTCTTGCGATCTTCGCAGAACTCCTGGGCGTGGCCACTGTCGGTCTCTTCAACCGGGCACAGGCCATTGTCACATTGCTCGACCGCGCAGTGATGAACGCCATCAAGCCAGCAATCATGCCGATCCTCGCCCGAGCCCTGGAAGACGGATACAGCCCTGGCGAGGTCTAT
The DNA here is from genome assembly GCF_014651915.1 of Parvularcula lutaonensis. Taxonomy (GTDB): domain Bacteria; phylum Pseudomonadota; class Alphaproteobacteria; order Caulobacterales; family Parvularculaceae; genus Parvularcula; species Parvularcula lutaonensis. Next base: position 314,818 of record NZ_BMXU01000001.1, on the reverse strand, counting down.
GTCCGGAAGATCCAGTACCTGACGAGCTTCCTCTGGCCGATTCTTGTCGGGATGATCGTCCTGACAGAACCGCTGATCATGACGCTTCTGGGTCCGCAATGGGCAGAGGCGGTTCTGCCGGCCCGCCTTCTTCTCATCGGCGCGCTCACGACGCCGTTCACGAAGATGGGGCTCAAGCTCTACGCGACATTCGATTTCACGCCCGTCTACCTGAGAATACAGACCGGGTTCCAGGTGATCAGGCTGCTGTTTGCCGGGATCGGCGCGACCCAATCCCTGGCCTGGGCCTGTGCGGGGATCACAATCGCCCTCTTCTTAAAAATGACCGCAGTGGTTTGGGAGCTTCACCGGCGCATAACCTACGACACGGCCGAGCTCCTCGGGGTTCTGGGTCAAGGCTTGGCGATTGCGGCCGTCGCCGGTGGAGGCGCTTCGCTCGGCTTCCTCGTTCCTCCAGAGACAGGCCCGGTAGCACAGCTAACGGTCGGTCTGGTCGGCGCGGGCATGGGCTGGCTGATCGCGCTTGGTGTTCTGAGGCACCCCTTGATCGTTGACGCACGGAGCCTGCTCGCACGGCTTCCCTTCCTCGGGAAAGCCGACCCGGCACCCTGAGCGGGGCTTCTTCACCGACGAGAAAATCGAACGAGATCGTCAAAGTTTTTTCTGCGCGCTTGAGCCAATCGCTCGGAACCCTCCGTTTTTCCGAGGTTTCTAGCTCCAGCATTCATCTATGGATAACGTCCGTTAACGAAGCATTTTCAGAGCTTTTTACGAAAAACCGCGCCTAATGCGCCTCGATTTGATCCTTCAAGAGGTCCGTCATGTCGCGGAAGACGTTCAAGCTCTCGGTTGCAAAAGTCGCTCTTTGCTGCGGCGGCCTTACCGCTGCAGCTTCTGGCGCGGTAGCACAAACGATCAGCCCACGAAGCGGTGATATTCAGGCCTTCGGCACACGGACGGGAACGTTCGTTTCGGATATCAATCCGTTCACGGTCGACATAAACCCGTTCACGACCGACGGATCCAGCCTGGTCGGCGATATCAACCCTTTCCTCGGGGACATCAATCCCTTCTGGCATGACATCAACCCGTTTATGGGTGACGGCGCCAGCCTGACCGGGGATATCAATCCGTTCTTTGGCGATGGCACGAGCCTGACCGGCGACATCAACCCCTTCTGGGGTGACCTTGATCCGTTTGTTGATGGCGATCCGGTCACCCACCAATGGGGCATGGCTGGTTATTGGGCAGAAACCGGCGAGCAGATCGGGTCCCTCTACCGCGACTGGTCGGCGGCCTCGACGGGCGCTGACTGGAACGCCGTCACCGACGCATTCAACGCCTTTCTCGCCAATGCCGAGGCCAGCTGGGCCAGCGCCGTCACCACGTCGACGGGTCTCGACTTCTGGACAGGCTTCGCCAATCCATTCCTTGCCGAGTGGGGGATCGACCTCAATGATCCCGACACGCTCGCACAGTTTACCGACGCCCAGCGTTCGGCCTTCTTCCTCTCATGGTACGATGAGCTGATGGCCCATGCCGGCATGGACATCCCGGATCACTGGATGCCCATGATCAACTGGACGCCGATGATCTCGTAGGACCAGGGCGCAGGCTTCGACACGGTGGTGGGCCTCCTGGACATGCGGATCGCACAGACGGACCACAACATCGAGTATCTCACGAACATCGGTGGGTACACGAATGATACGAATCCGCACGGTGCCGCGGTGGCCAGCCTCATCGGCGCGCGTCACGATGGCCAGGGCGTCATGGGTATCGCACCGACCGCATCGGTTCTTGCCTACAACCCGTTCGACGACACCGGCACGACGAACCCCGATGCTGTCCGCGAAGGCCTTCTTGCCCTCGTCAATGGTGGCGCCAGCGTGATTAACATGTCGCTCGGTGTGCCCGGATCGACTTTCGATCAGTCGATCGCGGACATCTTCAACTCGCCAGACTTCTCTCTGGCGGGCAGATCGGCTTTGATGGTCTTCGCCGCAGGGAACGAGGGCGTTACCCAAACGGGCGACGTGATCCTTGGCGGGAGCGCGTTCTCGACGCGTAACCTGCTGATCGTCGGTTCGGTCGATCCCACGGGTACGATCAGCTCGTTCTCGAACCGTCCGGGTGGTGCCTGTTTCGTATCGACCGCAGGCACCTGCGCCGAAGGCGACCGCCTTATGGACCGCTTCCTTGTCGCGCCGGGTGAGCTGCTTCTCGTGTCCGACAACAATGGGGGTACGGCCCGCGCCACGGGCACGTCCTTTGCCGCTCCGCTGGTCACCGGCACCGTTGCCCTCATGCAGGACTTCTGGCCGTGGCTGCAACGCAACCCGGAGGCAACAGCCGAGATCATTCTGGCCACTGCGCGCGACCTTGGTGATCCGGGTGTCGATGCCGTGTACGGACATGGGCTTCTCGATGTGGAGGCGGCGGTCTCTCCGATCGATTTCTCCGATCTGCATATCTATCTCGATGAGCTCGGAAACTACGGTTATTCCTACACCAACAGTGTCTCTCTCGCGACGGCGATCATGACGCCTGGAGTCCTCGACCTCTGGGAGGCGAACGGCGCCAGCATCATCGCCTTCGAACGAACCGCGGGTACCTTCCGGGACTTTGCGATCCCGCTGTCGACGCTGCTGCACGGCAATTCCAGCATGCATCTCGCCGGTGAACGGTTCCAGCGCCATGTCACCGACAGGCTCATCGCTTGGGCTGACACGATGGTGACAAGCACCACCGATGATGCTTCAGGCGTGCTTGGCGGCTCGGTTTTCTTCAGCTTCACCTCGCAGGAGGGCGACGTCGAGGTCCTGAGCGGCCAAGGTCTCGGCAGCCACCACCTCAGCGCGATCAACCCGACTGCTTCGAGCACGGATTATCACGCCGAGACGGGCGGCACGAACCCCCTTCTCGGCCTTGCCTCCGGCGGCAGCTTCGGGCGCCTCACCGTCAAGACGCCTGGTGACCTGACCCTTTCCTTGGGGATGTCGGCAACGGCTTTTGACCAGCGTGTCGCCGACCCGGCAACCGGGGACTTCCTGGCCGAGAATCCGCTCTTCGGCTCTCGCGATGCTGCTGCGACCTATGCCGAAATCGCGTGGGCCCCGAGCGAGCGCCTTTCGATCGGCGTCGGCTTCACCGGTCTCGTGGAGGAAAACGCTGTCCTTGGCGCCCAGGGCGCGGGGATACTCAGCATGGAGAACGGTGCAGCCACGGGAGCACTGACCCTGACAGGGCGCTATGAGCTTGCCCCGACCCTGTCGCTTACGGCATCGGCCACGGGCGCGCGAACGACGTCGCTCGATGACCAGCGTGCACTGGCGATCGCCAAGGATGGCCTCCTCTCCAGCGCCATGCAATTCACGATCACCAAGGACCAGATCTTTGGCAAGCGCGACCGTCTGCGCGCCAGCGTAATGCAGCCGATGCATGTGGAAGCCGGCGATGTCGCCTACACCTCCGTTCAGGTCACGGACCGCCTGTCGGGCACGACCGGGAAGGTCACGGACCACTGGGCCCTGGGCAGCAGCGCTCGGCACCTGGCGGCAGAGGCGGAATATGGCTTCGGCCTCGCCGGCGACGCCGTTCGGATGAGCGCCTTCACCCGCTACGACCAGAACGTGGTCGACAGCTTCGGTCGATACGACGCCCTGTCGTTCGGCAGCAAGCTGACGATCAGCTATTGAGAAAAATCTGGAGAGGATCTGTCCAATGAGCATGATCTCGCTTCAGCGTCTTGCGCGCAGGGTGCAGCGCAAGTCCGTCCTCGCTGCCGCTCTCTCCGGCACGGTGATGGCTTCGTCCGCCTTCGCTCTCGACACCAATATGTCCCACCGTGCGAATCTCGAAAGCGCGTATGACGAATTGATCGCGGCCTCGAAGGACATGATGATGAACGACCCGAAGGGCTCGTTCACCGCGGCGGAGCAGGCCGAGCACCTCGCCACGAGCCTTGAAGACGGAAAGCGCGAAATTGCGCGTGCCACAGCCCTCTGGCTGAAAGGCGAAGCGGCTCTGCGCGCAGGTATCCCCGAACAGGGTGCACCGGCGGTCGAGAGTGCACTGACGATTCTGGAACGGATCGAGGACCATGGACAGCTCGAAGCTGACCTCCTCCTCGCGCGTGGCCGGCTGGCCAGCCGCCTGTCACAGACCGAACTGGCGGCCCGCAGTTTCTTTGATGCGCATACCAAGTTCGTGGAACTGGGCGACGAGCGAAAGGAATCGATCGCGCTGCAGGCGATCGGGTCGATCTACAAGGATGCCGAAAGCTACGCCAAGGCACTCGATTACTACCGCCGTGCTGGTGATGTTTACGACGCGGACACGGTCGTGGCCCTGTCGATGGCGAACAATCGCGGCAATATCCTCTTCGAAATGGGCGAACACGAAAGTGCTCGCGAGAATTTCGAAGCAGCGCTCGGGCTTGCCGAAGAGATGGGAAGCGATATCCTGGTCGGACGTATCCTGACGAACATTGCGCGCCTCGAGGTTGCTACGGGCCTGCTCGAATCGGCTCGCATGACCGCCCTTCGTGCGCACAAGGCGCTCGCTACCGACGAAGGCGCGCCCTGGGATCGGTTCGTACACGGCGTTGAAGCCGAGATCGCCATGGCTGAAGGTAATATCGAGCAGGCCCGGAAAAGCATCGAATCAGGTTTCGCGGGGATCGATCTCGACACCACGTCCCTGTCATTTGAAGGGATGCACAGCGTCGCGAGCGAAGTCTATTCGAGCCTCGGCGACTTTGAGACTGCGTTCGCGCACCAGCGCAACCATAAACGCCTCTCGGACGAGGCCAAGAAAATCGCTTCGTCGTCGAACCTGGCAATCATCGGCGCCCGTTTTCAGTTTGCAGAGCAACAGCTCAACATCGAACGCCTCAAGAACGAGCGATTGCAACAGGCGCAGGAGCTTTCCGAAGGTGAGCGCCAACAGCACGTGCAGCGTGTCGTCATTGCCGCTGGCGGCGTCGTGCTCCTCTTTGCCTTCCTTGCAGCCGTCGGCGCCTATTCGAACAAGCGCCATGTTGCCCGCATCAATGACGAACTCAGCTCGACTGTCGACCAGCTCAATGACGAAATCGCGCAGCGCGAAGTCATCGAACGCGACCTTATCAAGGCGAAGGAAGAGGCCGAGCAGGCCGACCGTACCAAGTCGACCTTCCTGGCGACGATGAGCCATGAACTCCGTACTCCGATGAACGGCATTCTAGGATTCACAGAGGTGTTGCTCCACAGCGACCTGAGCGAAGACCAGCGCGAGCAGGTCGAGATCATCGACAACTCGGGCAAGGCGCTCCTGACTTTGATCAATGACATCCTCGACCTTTCACAGATCGAGGCAGGCAAGCTGAAGCTCCGCAGCTCGATGTTCAACCTCCGCGTGACGGCCGAGAACGCGGTCAAGCTCCTCCGTGCGAAAGCGCAGGAGAAAGGCCTGAGCCTCGCCCTGCACATCGACCCGCGGGTGCCGAGCCATGTGAATGGCGACGAAGATCGCATCCGCCAGATCCTGCTCAACCTTGTCGGTAACTCGATCAAGTTCACCGAGACTGGCGCTGTCGCTGTGACCATCAAGCCTGCTGGCGAGAACGGCGAGATCCGTTTCGAGGTCCGCGACACCGGGATCGGCATCCCCGCCGACAAGCAGCGCGTCCTGTTCCAACGCTTCAGCCAGGTCGACGACGGCGACACCCGCCGCTTCGAAGGCTCAGGCCTCGGCCTTGCCATCTGCCACGAGCTGGTCACCGCAATGGGCGGGGACATCCGCTGCGAAAGCCAAATCGGCACCGGGAGCTGCTTCAGCTTCGAAGTCCCCCTCTGCGCCGACGTGGACGCCGTCGTGCTCGACAAGCCGGCCCCCGCCAAGACGGGTACCGCGCTGCGCGTCGCGCTTGTCGACAGCGTGGGGATCAATGCGGAGATTGTATCCGCGATGCTCCGCAGCCAGAACGTAGACGTTGTTGCTTTCTGTGACGCCGAAGAAGCCTTCGTCAGTCTCTCAAGGATGGGTTCCGAAGGCGATGTCATAGATGCGGTCTTCATCAGTCACGACATCGACGCCGCCCTGAATGTTGGCGACAAGCTGCGCCGGAAACGCTTGGTGGATGAAGCAGCCTTGGTGTTCTACGGTGGATCCGTTGATAAGGCTGGCATCTCCGAGGACGGCAAAAGCTTCGTCGTCAACCAGCCGATCTTTGACGGGACGATTTCGCAAGCCCTGGAATTCACGCTCCGGGGCGAGAGCGAGAAAGGCCAACGTGACGAACGTCCTGCCTCGGTGAAAGAAGACAACATCGTCACCCTCAAGCCATTCAAGAACGAGCGCCGGGTGCTGATCGTCGATGACGTTCCTGCCAACCGGCTGCTGGTCGAAGCGGTGCTCAAGAAAATGGGTATGGAGACTGTTTCCGCGGAGAACGGTGCACAAGCGCTCGAGCTGGCAGCCGAGGAAGAATTCGGTGCGATCCTGATGGATGTCTTCATGCCGGTCATGGGCGGCTTCGACGCCACCCGTCGCCTCCGGCAAAGTGACAGCCGGAACGCCCGGACGACCATCATCGGCCTGACAGCATCGACCTCTGATGCCGAGCTCTACCGGGCCGAAGAAGCGGGAATGGACTCAGTCCTCAGCAAGCCAATCGATTTCGACCTGCTTCGCTCGACCATTCTGCAAGCACTGGAAGGCGTGCCACCCGGCCAAGTCCAGCGGCATCAGGCGGCCGTGGCAGTTTTTCATTCGGCACAGGGAGAATAGCTCTCGCTTTCCCTCATCGAGAGCCTCCCTTGGCAACCCCCGGGCCTTGCGGTCCGGGGGTTTATATCAGGAACAGCTCCCTTCCATCGCGCTGATCCACTCGGAGAGGAGCGCAACCCCCTCGTCATGCACAAGGCTGCGCCCCAGTTCTGGCATCATGGCACCCGGATCGCTGGAAGCGGTGCGATAGACAAGGATCGACTCTTGGGGTGCGCCCGGCACGATGTCATAGCGGTGCCCGCCCGTGCCAGAACCGGCGGCGATCGGGAGCTTGCAACGACCCAGTGCCAATGGCGTCGCAGAAAGGGTGAGGTCGAGACCTGACGTATCAGCCGGTCCCTTCGGATTGTGACAGTGCGCACAATTGGCCGCGAGATAGCTGCGCGCACGTGCATCGAGCGATGCTTCCGGGTCCATCCAGGAAACCTGACGGATAGGGACACTGACCGGCCGCTCGATCAGACCGCGCTCCGCCCAAGCCAGCAGCTGATTTCTTTCGCCTTCAGCATACCAATAAAATCGGTTCAGCTGCCCCGCAGAAGGGCCGATCGGGCTTATTTCCTTCGTCGTAGCATTCGTTGCGTGGCAGGCAGCGCACTGGTTTTTGTTGGGGACGACATAAGCGAATGATCGCTCGCCTCCGTCCTCGGCGACGAGGGTCAGGGGGATCACTGCGCCGGTCCGCTTCAGCACCGCATCCGTCTGTGCCTCGTTCCAGATATAGGAGAGCGGGTGCCAGCCATCGTCTCGCCGGACGAGCAGCCTCGTTTCAATGAGGCGGTGTCTGGACAGATCGAGCGGGTTCGCTCCATTGACGCTTTCGAGGTCCTCTGCCTGAAGGACGCTGTCGCCCGATGTCGGGTAATAAAAGGTCTTCGTGATGACGGTTCCGACCGGAAGTGCGAAGACATCCTGTTCCTGGTAAGGCGAGGCGTCGCCCATCGTCCAGACAGTGCGGAGCTTGTGCGCGTAGTCGGTGAACAGCGGCGTGTTGAGGGCATAAGGCGTGACCCCCCTTCCAAGCGCAAGGATCTCTCCCTCGACGGCGATGGCGCCCCACTCCGACAGGAGCTGGGGGTTCTGAGACGCATGGAAGCGCGGTGTGACCTGCCGGTCCGAACACGCCGCTGCGAAGACGAGGACGGCAATTATCAGAAGACGGAGCATGGTTTTCAGCCAGCGCGCGCCAGCCGGACAGGTTGAAGCCGCGGAAGCGAGCAATCGAAGGGTTCGTTCTCCACCCGCGCATTCTTCGACCCACCGGGGACATCAGCGTTCAGGACTTCCGCCCCCTCGTCGGAGATGCAGATCTTTGGATCTCGGTCTTCCGGCGCAAAACCGTCCCACAGGACATGCGGGAAGCGCCCGTTGGGACCGAACAGGACGAGCTTCGCCGCCTTGAGCTCCATGCCGTCAGGCCGGTTCCCGCCTCCGGAGAGTGTGTTGGAGTGGACATAAATGCGCTCTGGGTAAGGATCGAAGCTCTCAGACCAGCTGTCCTCGGCATAGTTCGAGCTGTAGACTGATGAAATGATGACATTCGCAGTGCGATTGTCGCTGATCTGGTTTTCAAAGACTTCGACGTCATCATGGCTGTTGATCACGACGCCCGAGCCGGCCGGGATGGAAGCGACTGGCGTCCCCGGATGTCCGAAATTGCCAAGGTTGTTCCCAGTCACGACGTTTTGGTAGACCCTGACACGCCCACCCTCCTGGGACAGGTTCGGCATGTTGAAGACGAGAATGCCGCCCGTGTTCCCGCGCGCCGTGTTTCCGTAAACATCCGCATCTTGCGTGTTCTCGATCTCAATGCCTGCGACGTTCTCTTCTGCGAGATTGTTCCTGACAATGACGTTTTTCGATTGGCCGACATAGATGCCCGCATCGGAGGCACCGATTGCCACCGTATCTTCGATCAGGACATTCGTCGTCTGCACCGGATAGAATCCATAGGCCCCGTTTTCGGTCTTGGGACCGCCCGTCCACTCCACCCGCACCCGCCGGATCGTGACGCCGTCCGCCTCCGTCACTTTCAGGGCATCGCCCTTGGCGTCTTCGAGAGCGAGGTCTTCGATGACGAAATCGTCGCCAGTGACAAGGAGCCCTTCGGCGCCCGCGAGCTGGCCTTTGAAACTCAGCACGGTTTCGTCCATGCCGGCGCCGCGGATGGTGACACCGTCCTGCGCAAGGCTGAGGCCCCGGTCGAGCGCATAGGTTCCCGCTGGAATGGTGATCACGTCACCGGGCTGCGCATCAAGAAGCTGGGCCTGCAGCTGGTCCTGGAAGCTCACATCCGTCTCGGGAGGAGCGGTGGCCTCCTGTCCACAAGCGACAAGGGACAGGACGACAATCGAAACAGCAGCTAGGCGCATGGGAAATCCTCCGGGATCGATAAGGTGAACAATGTTCATTTTATTTGCAACCCTCGCCTGCGGTTCCGAGCGCTGCTAACGAAGTCCAGTGAATGACAGTGTGACCCGCCCCCCGATCAAGCAGGCCCGCGCCGCCAAGAAACGCGAGCAAATCCTGGCCGCGACCGAGGATCTCCTGTCTGAGGTTCCACCGTCGGAGGTGACGACCCGCATGGTGGCGGAGCGGGCGGGCATCCCAATCGGTTCTGTCTATCGTTACTTTGCCAATGTCGAAGGCCTGCTTCATTCATTGTTCGAAAGCTTCAATGAGCGCACTGTCGAGGCCGTCAGAGCCCTCCCTGTCACGCCTTCCAATTGGCGGCACGACCTCAGACGCATCCTCGCGATCGTCAAAGACGCCCACGACGAGCACCCCGCCTATGGTGCCCTGATGGGGCATGTCGGTCGGCTGGAAGACGAAAGCAGCGCGATCAACAGTGTGCTGAGCGACCGGATCCTCAAGGTGGCGGAGAATCTTGACGAGGAGGCCGCGGCGAACATCGCCGGGATGGTGATCACCATCGTCGAGGCAGTCGAACGCCGCTACGAAAGCCTGCCTCCGGACCAGCGGGGGACAGCTTTCGAAGAAGGCGAGAAAGCGCTGGAAGCCTACCTCGCGCTCTATCTCGACCCTTAGTCGGAGAAAGGGAAACCGGAAGCAGGTCCTTCGCCGGGCTGATCTTCGTTCGATCAACACCGACCGATATCGACGCGCCCGGTGGCCACACCGCTTTCACGCCCGTCCGCCGATCCCAATGAGCAACACCTCTTCCGGCTCGAGTTGCTCAGGAATAGGAGACGATGAAACGCTCCAGCAGGCAGGTTGCTCCCGTTTCGTTGCAGAAAAGGATCCCTGCCGGAATCAGGTCATACGTCGGCCGGGCAATAGCTCTCGATATAGGCCTTATGCCGGGGAAGCCCCGCCACGGTGCGGGACACATTGGTTTTCACATGATCGAGGAATCGTGTAATTTCCTGCTCGTCCATGACATCAGCCGTCGGATGATAGGTCTCCGGCATGATGCCCTGCCCCAGCATGACCTGCACCCATGAGTTCTCGGCGAAGAGCTGGTCATTGGCTTTGAACACCCGACCGGTCTCGCGGAACAGGTCCATCCGGTGCTTGAGGTTCTCCGGGATGTCCATGCTCCTGACGTGACGCCAGAATTCGGTGTCCGTCCTGTTGGTCAGGTTGTAGTGAAGGATGATGAAGTCCCGGATATGCTCGACTTCATAGTCAGTCTGCGCATTGAATTCCGCGATATCTTCATCACTGACCCGGCCGTGGGGCCACATTTGCAGGAGGCGGATGATCGAGCGCTGGATCAGGTGGATGCTCGTCGATTCCAGCGGCTCGATGAAACCGCTGGCAAGCCCCAACGCGACGCAGTTCTTCTTCCAATGCTCGCGACGCATTCCAGTGCGGAAGTGGATCACGCGCGGCTCTGTCAGGGTTTCTCCCTCGACGTCCTCCAGCAGTTTCGCTCGCGCCTCGTCCTCGGACATGAACCGGCTGCAGAAGACCGTCCCGTTGCCTGTCCTGTGCTGAAGTGGAATCTGCCAGCGCCAGCCTGCTTCGTGCGCAATTGATCGCGTGTACGGAAGAGGCTCTCGGATAGACTTCGTCTGCACGGCAATTGCCCTGTCGCAAGGCAACCAGTGCGTCCAGTCATGGTAACCGGCCCCAAGGGCACCGCCAATCAACAGTGCACGGAACCCCGTGCAGTCGATGAAAAGATCACCCTCCAGGACAGTGCCATCCTCAAGCGTGATCGAACGCAGTTCGCCGCTCTCGCCATCCCGCTCGATCGATTGGATCTTGCCTTCCTTCCGGACGACGCCGTGGCTCTCTGCATGTTTGCGCAACAGCGCTGCGTAAGCGGAGGAGTCAATATGGTATGCGTAGTTGAGGCCGAGGTCCGGAAGATGGGCGAACTTCTCTTCCTCGGCGGCGACAAGCTCGAGGCAATAGTTCCCAAACTCGTCAGCAATGCCCATTTCCTTGCCGCGACGCCAGAAATGCTGGAACCCGGCGGTCCAGTGATCCTTTCCGGTGATGCCGAAGGAGTGAATGTAGCGGTGGCCGACATCGGTCCAGTTCTCGAAAGCGATACCGAGCTTGAAGGTGCCGCGAACCGCCTTCATGAACTCCGGCTCCTCGATACCGCAGAGCCGGTTGAAGTTGAGAAGCGGCGGGATCGTAGCCTCCCCCACGCCGACTGTTCCGATCGCGTCGGATTCGACAAGCGTGATATCGGAAACCTTGCCCACGGCCTTGCCAATAGCGGCCGCCGCCATCCAGCCTGCGGTCCCCCCGCCTGCGATCACGACTCTCTGTTTGCGGACGGTACTCATAGCTTCACCGATTGAGTTGATTGAGGAGAAAGGCACGAATCCGCCGCGCGGATGCTTCATCGATCGGAGCGAGCATACCTCTGGCGTGTTCAGGGATGTGTGCCGCGGTCTCGTCGCTGTTACCGAAAACGTAGTGATCGAAGATCCCGCGCCAGACGTCTTTCTCTGCCTGCGGAAGGTCGCGGATCGTCAACATGGCGTGATTCAGCACGTCCTGAGGTGTCCCCAGAAAGCGCGGCACGGTGCGCCACCAATAATTGACGAGCACGTTGAACCCCTCGGTCGCCTCGACATGGTGCCACCACATCGAAGGAATGAAGAGCGCGTCACCCGGCTCGAGTTCGGCGACCTGAGCGTGCTTCATGGCTTCCGCAAATCTCGGAAATCGCTCGAGATCGGGGTCGGCAAAATCAACAAGGCTGATTGGCCGCCCGGCAGGGGTATTCTCGATCGGGCCGATATACAGATTCGGGAGTTGGTCTGGCGGGAACAGCGTGAACGTACGACGGCCCGCAGCAACGCATGCGAGATTGAGCGGAAGGTCGTTATGGGCCGCTATTCTCGTCCGTGTACCAATCCAGATGCTCGCAAGAGGTTCGTACCCCGCGAAATCGACATCATTCTCCCGCCTGAACCCAGGCAGGACCTGGTCGATGGTCGCGGACGCCAGGTAGATCAGCGGCGGATCGGTTTCCTGGCCATGCAGCGCGATCCTCCGAAGCGCTTCACCGATCTTCGTGTTTCCCCTGTCCGCATTCGGACCGGAGAAGTCCTCCCGGTAGAAAAGCCGCCCCTTCAGCCCCGATGAACCAACGGAGACAGGCACCACCGCCCCGTTCTCGAACCGGAGCAGGTAGTCCCGCAGCGCATCGGCGCCGTCGCGTCCCGCTTTCACAACAGGCCAGTCTTCAACGAAGCCGCGCAGGATGGCAGGCGTCTGGCGGTCGATGAGTTCTTCAGGAACCGGAGCACCGGGGCGTGCGCCAATCTCCTCAACCGGCGTGCCGCTCGGCAGTCCGCGCGAAGGAAAACCGGCAAGAACGCTCATCAGGAACTTTCCAGCTGCCGGTTCCGGCGCTCGACCAAGCTGCCGAACTGGGAGAACGATGCCACCGCCATGAAGATCGGCAGCAGCGCATTGGCTTTGTGAAGCTTGCTAACCGCTTCGTCGCCCAGGTTATAAAGCTTCTCCTCGGCAATGACGTAGAGGCCAGCCAGTCGGCCCTGCGATCCGTCCTTGAGCGTTACATCAAGGGTGAAAGGCTCGATGAGCTCGAACTCGTCGAGGAGCGCCATGAACTGAGGAAGCGCCTGCTCGGCAGAATGGATCTCCCCCAGCAGCTCGGTTTTCTCCTTGAGAAAGTCCGTATGCCCGCCCTGCGCCAGGAAAACCGGTTCGCCACCTTCCTGTTTGACGCGCGGATGATCGAGATCGACGTGAACCTCGAGGCTGGGGGCACCGCCGTCCCGATTGTTCAGACCGATGACGAAAGGCTGCATGCGCATGGACAGCGGAATGTAGCGCGCGTCCCATCCGTCTTCCGTGAGGAAAAGGTTCTGGCCTTCCTCAAAGGAGAAGAGCGCAATCGGGCGGAACTTCCCGGACTCCGGCTCCTTCATGAACACGATGGGATAGTGCCCCTGGAGATTGCGGAACTCGTGCGGGAAGACGGGGGCAGACATGACGTTATCGCCGAACTCGGTGCCGCGCTCCGTACGGACTCGGAGATCTGCGTGTTCGACGTTGTTGAGCTGGGTAAAATTAGGCATCAGTTGTTTCCTCAGACCCGGGACAATCCGTGGGCCATGATGTGATTGAGCAGTTCCCGGTTCGTGGGCAGGCCCTGGAGGAACTTGCGCTTGGTTGCGTGAATATCCTGCAGGAATCGCGCCGCGATTTCAGGGGCATCCTTCCGTCTCCTCGTGCGCAACGGTGCGGTCTCGAACCCCATCCCATAAAGGACATAGGCGTAGCTGGCCGCGGGGAATATCTCCTGGATCTGGACGAAATCCTCACGGGAGGGAGGCGTGAAGCGCCACCGCTCGACCAGCTCGACAAGACGGGGCGTCCAGCTTTCGGGGTTGCGATGGTCTTGCCAGTAGGGCTCGCGCCGCTCACTGAAAATGTAATGAAGCTTCAGGAAATCGACGATGCGCGTCCAGCGGTAGGCGAAGCGTTCGTTGAACCTTCTTGCCGTGCTCTCCATGAGCACGCGGTGCGCCGGAAGGCTGTCCGAGACCATTCCCGCGGAAAGCTCGGCCATGACGATCGCGGACGCTTCCAGCGGCTCGACAAAACCCTGCGCCATGCCCACGGCAACGCAGTTCTTGACCCAGGGCGTCTCCCTGTAGGCCGAGCGGAATTTTATCAGCCGGGCATCGGCACTGGACACACCGGCACCGGGCGCATGGCGGTCGAGATACTGCTGCAACGCTGCCCGCGCATCGTCTTCGGTGCTGTGCGATGAAGAAAAGACATGCCCGACCCCGCGGCGAGTCTGAAGGCCGATGTCCCAGACCCAGCCAGCAGGCAAGGCCGTGCCGTTCGTCTGCGACTGGATCGGTGCATTCTCGTCTGCGTAAGGAACATGAAGCGCGAGGGCGCGGTCATTGAACAGGATATCCGAGACATCGGTCAGCGCCGCGCCCAGAGCTTGCCCGACCAGAAGGGAACGCATTCCCGAGCAATCGATAAAGAGGTCGCCAGATACACTGCCGCGTTCTTTGGTCTCCACTGCCCGGACCCAGCCATGGTCGTCGAGATCGACACCGACCACCTCGGCCTCGATATGCTCGACCCCCAGACGGTCCGTGCAATGCTCTTTCAGCAATTCCGAAAATGCACCTGCATCGAGGTGGTAGGCGTAGTTCGCCACGGCTGCGTATTCGGGCGTCCCTGCCTGTTTCGGCGCCTTCCCTGCAAGGCAGAGATCAGCCTGCACATTGACGGCGCGCGCGAAGGCCTCACCCTGCGGAGCCGCTCGCCACAGGGCGAGCGGGTCACAATCGTCAGGGTTCGGAGGGGCTCCGAAGGGATGGAAGTAGCTGTCAGAAGAGGAACCGTCGCGCCATCCGTCGAAGCGCGAGCCCTGCTTGAAGCTTGCATTGCAGCGCCGGATGAATTCGGTTTCGCTGATCCCGATACGCCGCAGCGTGTCACGGATCGTCGGCCATGTTCCCTCGCCCACGCCGAGGATGGGAATTCCGGGAGCCTCGATCAGCGTGACCTTCAACCCGTCTGGCTCGTGCGCGCAATGATCGGCTGCGAGGATACCGGCGGTGAGCCAGCCGGCCGTTCCGCCTCCAACAATCACCACACGTTCAACCGTGTCCGTCACGCAACCCTTCCCCGGCCCGAAAAGAAAAAAGCCGGGCCCTCCTCAGATGATACCACGAACGCGCAGAGTTCGAGAGAGGCATCACCGCGCAGGTGGAGGACCCGGCAAAGTTAGGAGGCGGCCATTTGGGAGCCGCCACCTAGGGAGTGTGTTTAGAAGTTGAGACGCAGGCCAACGCCGTAACGCGGACCTGTCTGGGTCGCGAAATTGACGTAGGCGTCGCTACGGCCGATCGTCCGGCTCGTCTCGTTCGTGACGTTGATGCCTTCGACAAAGGCCGTCACGCCTTCCTTGATGTCATACGACGCGAAGAAGTCGAGCTGACCGAACGGTTCGCGATACAGCGGGTTGTTCGGCTGACCGCTGACACCGATAGCCGAAGCCAGGAACTGGTCGCGATAGTTGTACGCGACACGGACCTGGAGGCCTTCTTTGTCGTAGAAGCCAATGATGTTGTAGCTGTCCGACAGACCCAGAAGCGGGGTTTGGACATCGCCACTCGACGGAACCGAGAGGTTGTCGAATTCAACATCGCCATCGACGATCGTGTAGTTCAGGATCCAGCCGAAGCCGGTCTCGCCGAGCAGGTGCTGCCAGGCGAATTCCCAACCATCGACCGACTTGGTCTCGTCATCATTGACCGGTTGGGTGATCCGGAACTCAAGGACGGGATCCTCGCCCGGAACAGCGAAGATGTTACCGGTATAGGCTCCCGGCACGCCGCCGGTGATCTCGAAGGTCGACGGATCGGCGTTCGCGAAGATCCACTGACGGATGGCCTCGGCGTCCGTCGTGCCGAGAGCGGCGACAGCGTCGTTGTAGCGCTGGCCACCAACCGGGGTGTAGATGTTCGGGAACGGCTGCACACCGAAGGTGGTGTCGATACCGATGAAGTTCTCGACCTCCTTGGTGAAGTAGCCCGCCGAAACATAGCTGCCTTCAGCGTAGTAGTACTCAGCCGAGAAATCGATGTTCTTCGAAAGGAACGGATCGAGGTCCGGGTTACCCGCTGAACCGGTGCCGCCGTCCACACGGAACAGCTGGTCCACGGTCTGGCCACCCTGAATATCCGCATAGGACGGACGGGTCATGGTGTGGCTGTAGGAAGCACGGAACACGAAGTTCTCGAACGGCTCGATTTCGAAGTCGATGGCCGGCAACCAGAACTCGTACTCACCCTGAAGTTCGGTGAAGTCGCGGTTGTTCGGGTCGTTCAGGCCGAGCAGACCGAACTCGTTTGCGGCAACCCACTGCGAACCGGTGGGGATCGGAACGAGCGCGCGCGAGGTAACGTCGGTTTTCTCGTAACGGACACCACCGATGAGCGAAGCAGGCATGCTTCCGATCTCGAAGTCCGTGTCGAACTCGAAGAATGCAGCAAGGCTCTCTTCTTCCGAGCGACGATCAACGGCAACCGAGTCGGCCGTACAGATGCCGTCACCACCACAGACCGCGGTAAAGCCACCGAAATCGGTGTCCATGACTGCAATCAGCGCATCGAAATCGATGACGAGGAAGTCCTGGAAGGTCTGCGACGAGCCATCGAACTGATCGAAGTTCGAAGCCAGGTCGAGACGCCGCCAGATCGTGTCCGGGTAGTCCGCAGGCGTACCGACACCACCCCAGCTGTCACGCTGGTTGTTCGAGAAGGTCGAACGATAGTTGTTGGTCGTCGACGACACACCGAAATCGATGCTGTTCACGATCGAATTGTCGAACTCATAGGTCGCGATGAGCTGGATCTGGTCGATCTCGGTACGGATGAAGCTGTCCTGGAACGTCGAGCCGGTACCGACCATGCGGCTCGGGTCGATGTCGTTGATCGGATCAACCCAGCCGAGCGAGAGGCTCGGAAGCTCTGTCCGGAAATCCAGGCCCTGGAAGTCGAGCGAGAAGTCTGCCGTCGAGACGACGCCAGCGGTACCGTAGGGGCTATCATTACCCGACTCGGCGCTCGACGAATGGGCGTCGAGGGTCAGGGTCAGGTTGTCGGTGGCTTCCCAGACGATATTGCCGCCCAGCGAGTTGTTCTCTGCGACCGTAGCGAACTTCGCCGCACCCATCGAGAGGTCGGTCGTACCCGGAGCAAAGTTCTCGTTGTAGAAGAGAATGTCGGCAATCGGGCCATCGCCCCATGCGCTGGTCGTATTGCCGTGGTTGAACCAGACCGAAAGATCCGAGCGCTCGGTGTCGACCTTGTTCTGCGAGTAGAAGTAGTCGAGCGTCGCGCGGACGGTTTCGACCGGCTCCCACTGCAGCGCCAGCTGACCGTTGATCCGCTCACGATTGATGTTGGTGAGCGAGTAGTTGCCGTTCTGCGGGACCGAATAGATGTCGTTCGGGCCCGGACGGTTGGTGACCTGGGTGTCAGCCGGCGGTTGCGGCAGCGTGCCCCAGTTGTTTTCGGAGCCGAGATAGGCGCCGCGCCAGCCGCTGGTGGTCCCGAACTGTGCAACACCGGACTCGCGGTCCTGGTAGGAGCCAACCAGCGTCACGCCGAACGTGTCGTCGGCGAAGGTGTTCGAATAAAAGCCCGAGAATTCGGGGGTGATGCTCGTACCGTCACCGAGCGTGGTGACCGAGTCATCGATAACCGCCTTCGCACCAAACGAAGCACGCATACCCGGAGCGTCGAGCGGACGCGCGGTCAGGATGTTCAGCGTAGAGCCGATACCACCGGTCGGAAGCGCTGCGCGACCCGTCTTGTAGACGCGGACGCCAGCAATGCCCTCGGATGCGAGGTTACCGAAATCGAAGCTCCGCGATGCGGGCGCACCGCCTTCGAGGAAGGCAGTCGGCATCTGGCGGCCATTGAGGAGGACGAGGTTGAAGTCCGGACCGAAGCCGCGAACCGTGACGCGCGATCCTTCACCGTTCGAACGGTCAATTGCCACACCGGTGATACGCTGAAGCGATTCAGCGAGGTTGGTGTCGGGGAACTTGCCCATGTCTTCCGCGGTCAGAGCATCGACGACGCCCTGCTCGTTCCGCTTCACATCAGAGGACGCTTCCAACGAGCTGCGGATACCGCGGACGATGATGACATCATCCTCAGTGAATTCATCCGATGTATCGACGGCGATTTGCGCCGAGGCATGTTGCGCGATCGAAAGCGCGGAGACGCTCCCGAGCAGCGCGAGGGACATTTTCAGCCCCTTCAGTTTCTTGTCATCTTGCATTGAGTACCCTCCCTGAAGCTTTGACGACGTGTACGGCGCGATTTCGCCTTCGAGCCCTACTGTTTTTCTGGTTCCCAGGGCCCGCGTGGTTGGCCGTTCCAGGCCTGATCGGAGAGACAGGCCCGGCCCGTCTCCTCATCCCCGACGCACTGTTCGACCCGGACCCAGTCGACCAGCACTTCCGCCGGGAAAGCTTGTGGATCAAAGCCGCGGCCGTTGCTTTCTTCAGCGAGCCTTCCGCCCACGGCTAGATTGATCATCATGTAGAAAGGTTGGTCGAAGGGCGCGGCGCTGCCCTCGCGCGCCTCGTTCGACCCCGTGAACCACTGGTCCTCGTGCACGCGCATGAGGATCTCATCGTCCACGAACCATTGGATGACCCCATCGGCCCACTCGACCGTATAGGTATGCCATCCGTCGCCAGGACCATCGACCGGGCGAGCTTCAGTCTTGTGAAACAGGTAGGTGTTGTCCGGCGCGTGGTCGCCGAAATGAAGCGCTGCGGAGGTGCGACTCTCGAACCCGCCCTGACATTCGTCGCAGGGCGTTCCGAGGTTGGTCGCCTCCATGATGTCGATTTCGCCCGACAGCGGCCAAGTGCCGTAATGGTCGGCCTCGGGCATCATCCAGAAGGCGGGCCAGGTACCCTGCCCTTTGGGAAGCTTCATCCGGGCGGAAAAACGGCCGTATTTCCAAGCGTGAAGACCGCGGGTGCGAACCTTCCCCGACGTGTAGGCCTGCGTCCCCGTTTCGGGACCATCCATACCCAGGCCCTCCGGATACATCGGGCCGGTGAACTCCTCGGGGATCGCCGTCAACTTGAGCTTGCCATCCGCAACGGACACGTTGACCGGCCGGTCCGTGTAGCATTGGCGCTCATTGTTACCGCCGCCCCAGCAGCTTTCTTCAGGGAGCCACTTGGACCGATCGAGCGCGTTGCCGGAAAATTCGTCGGACCAAACCACTTCCCAGCGGGCGCTGCTGCTCTCCGCAACGCCGCCGGACGCCGTGCAACCGACAAGCCCCGCGGAGATGAGAACCCCTCCGACGATACCCCTGGCAGCCGTGATCTTCACGTGCTTCTGCATGTCCACCCTAACGATCGCCAATCTTGCATTGGCGTTAGGAACAGGGTGATGGGGTCGCCTTATTCGCTCAATCGGTTTGCGACGAACGGGTCGCGTGCAGCGGTGAACGGGACGGTTGTGCGACGATTTGGAGCAATTGCTGCGCCGCACACCTCCCATTTGGTTGTTTCTGCGATTCAGTCGCGAGAAAGCTCGAAAGTCGCCGTCAGGTCCGCTTCGGACGACCCACCGACAAACACATCGAACGCGCCTGGCTCGACCCGGTAATCACCGCGCGGACCGTAGAAGCCGAGCTCCTCGTCGGTCAGGGTGAAGCTGACACGGCGCGCCTCGCCCGGCTTCAGGCTGACTTTCTCGAAGCCTTTGAGCTCTCTCACAGGCCGGGCAATGCTGGCGACGCGATCCCGGATGTAGAGCTGGACGACTTCTTCTCCCTCGACGTCCCCGGTGTTTCGCACCCGAACGGACACTTCGACCTGATCGCCACGGTTTCGCACGCGAAGACGCGAATAGTCGAACTCGGTGTAGCTGAGGCCATGGCCGAACGGATAGAGCGGGTCGTTGCTCTCGTCGATGTAGTGCTGCCAGAACACGACGTCCCTGGGTCCGGGGCGCCCGGTGTTGAGGTGGTTGTAGTAGATCGGGATCTGCCCGACCGATCGCGGGAAGGTCATGGGAAGCTTGCCGCTCGGGTTGTAGGCGCCGGTCAGGACGTTGGTCAGAGCGTGCCCACCCTCGTGGCCGAGATGCCACGCCTGCACGATCGCCGGAACATTTTCGTCCGCCCAGGTGAGGATAAGCGGGCGCCCGCTCATCACGACGAGGATCGTGTTCGGGTTGGCCGCGTGAACGGCCTCCAGCAGCTCCTGCTGTACGCCCGGAAATCCGAGATCGGCCCTGCTCCGCCCTTCGCCGGACTGGAGCGCGTCCTCGCCGAGGACGATGACAACCTTGTCCGCAGACTGAGCAGCCTCCACCGCTTCGGCGAACCCGGAGCGGTCGTCGAGATTGACCTCGACCTCGGTCGCGAAGCCGGCATCGCCGGTTTCGACGGCCGCACCCTCGGCATAGGTGAAATCGATACCGGCAGCTTCAAACCCTTCCATGAGCGAGACTGCGGAGCCCTTCTCGGCCTGACCACGCCAGTTGCCGAGGGGGCTGTCCTTGTCCGCTGCCAGAGCGCCGATCAGGGCGATCGATTCGCCTTCCTTCAGGGGGAGCAAGGACCCCTCATTCTTGAGAAGGACCACCGAGCGCTCGGCCATCTTCAGAGAAGCTTCACGATGTTCGTCCGTGAACAGAAGGCTAGCCTCGCGACCCTCGTCGATATAACGATAAGGGTCATCGAAAAGACCGAGCTCGTATTTGACCGTCAGGACACGGCGGACAGCATCATCAACCAGCTCCTCGTCGATCTTTCCCGCCTCGACGAGATCTTTGAGATGATCGCGGTAGACATACGACTCCATGTCCATGTCCGATCCGGCCTTCATGGCGAGGAATGCAGCGTCTTCGCGGTCTGCGGCAACGCCGTGGTCGATCATTTCCACGGCCGAACCCCAGTCCGAAATAACGAAGCCGTCAAAATCCCATTTGCCTTTCAAAACATCGCGTTGGAGCCATTCGTCAGCCGTCGCCGGAATGCCGTTCAAAGTGTTGAAGGCATTCATCACTGTACGGACATTAGCGTCATCGATAGCGGCCTTGAACGGCGGGAAGACGACGTTCCAGAGTGTCACCGTGCCGATATCGGCAGCATTGTAGTCCTTGCCTGCCTCTGCGAAGCCGTAGGCCGCGAAGTGCTTGGCCGTGGCTGCAATCGTCAGCGGGTCGGAGAGATCCTCGCCCTGGAAGCCGCGAACCCTTGCAACCGCGATTTTAGAGCCGAGATAGGGGTCTTCGCCAGCCCCCTCCATGACCCGGCCCCAGCGCGGATCGCGTGAGATGTCGACCATCGGGGCAAAGGTCCAATTGAGGCCCTGCGCTGCCGCTTCACGCGCGGCGATGCGCGCGCTGAGCTCGATCATCTCGAGGTCCCAGCTCGCAGCTTCTGCGAGGGGAATCGGGAAAGCCGTCTTGTGACCGTGGATAACATCGTAGGCGAAGATCATCGGGATACCGAGCCGCGAATTCTCGACAGCATAGTCCTGGATCTTCCGTACACGCTCCGCACCGATGACATTCAGCATGGACCCGACCATGCCGGTCTCGACGTGCTCGAACTTCTCGCGCGCGACATCGCCGGTCGGCGCAGGGCCCGTGACGTCCCAGGCCTCGCTGTACTGGGTCAGCTGGCCGACTTTCTCTTCGAGGGTCATCTGCTGGAGCAAAGCCTCTGCCTTCTCGGCTGCGGTATCCTGGGCCAAGGCTCCGGCAAGCAGGCTGCTGGAAAGAAGTGCCGTCCCTGCGGCGAGAATAGCTTTCATGAGGCTTCCTCGAACTTTGTCGTTCTCAAACTGCCGCCCTCGACCCAGCCGCCATCATGGCGAGCCGGCCGGCTCGCAAGCACTCGTATTGTTGCGAACGGCACCACCGTTTCAACTACCGTCTGCGCATATTGCGGTGAAGCGCCCTGCTCACGCGACGAACGGGATGTTGCAGCGCAACGAAGTCAGCCGCCAGTCAGCTCGCGGATCACCTTGCGGTAGCTGCGGCTCGCCCGGACCTTGATTCCAGTGTCGAGGGTGATCATCGCCTCCCCTTTGGCCAGCAGCCGGGCTTCACGGACATGGCCCCGCGCGATGATCGTCGAGCGATGGATCCGCACGAAACGATCATCGGGCAACTGCTTCTCGAGCGCGGAGATGGTCGTTCGCATCGCAAACTCCTTGTCCGCGGTGTGGACAAGCGAGTAATCGCCAGCGGCCTCGATCCAAGTCACCTCTTCATAAGGGATAAAATGAACCCTTCCGCCATCGCGGACCTTGATGGTTTCGCCCTGTTCGAGGGCCGAGGACTCCGCTGGCACCTCCGGCTGGACCGAAGCAATGAGCCGGTGCATGCGCTGTGCTTTTTCCACCGCCTTGTTCACGCGGTCTTGCTCCAGCGGCTTCACAAGATAGTCGATCGCGTCGATGTCGAAAGCCTCGAGCGCGTATTCCGGATGGGCCGTGGCGAAGACGAGCAGCGGTTTCGGCTCGACCGAGATCTGCGACCATGCCTCGACCCCGCTGCTGCCCGGCATTTCGATATCGAAGACGGCCAGATCGATGCCGCCGCGGTTGATCCGCTCGATCGCCGCATCAACCGACTGGCAAGCCTCATCAATCTCGACGTCGCCCGTTGCGCGAAGAAGATCGCATAGCAGCTCGAGTGCTGGCGGCTCGTCATCGCAGACAACGGTACGAAGTGTCATGCTCAGCCCAAGAACAATTGGTTGCGCAGATTTGCCATCCGCTGTGGAGGGGTCTTACCATGTCGGCACGTCGCTTACAGACGTGGAGTTGAAGGGGCATATGACCAGCATCGAGCAGCGAACGCAAATGTGGCTGTCCTCCGACAACAGGCGTTACTGGACGCTACAAATCGCAGGCTGGCTGGCCCTGACGATGTTGAGCTATCTCAGTCTGACGCTCTGGTACAACCCCGGCCAATGGGATTACGCGCTCCACACCCTGGTGCAATCGGTGCTCGGCCTCATCGTCAGCCACCCTCTCCGCTATGTTTCGAGGTGGGCCTGGAACGCTCCGATCTTCGTACGGATCGCCATCGTGACCGCTGCAGTGATCGCAGCCTCTGTCATCTGGACAGCCCTCCGTCTCCTGACTTTCGGATGGCTCACAGGCGAATGGGTCAGCCCGGTCGACTATGGCGGTTGGCTCTTCGCCTCGGTCATTGTCTTCGGCAGCTGGGTCTTCTGTTACCATGCCGCGAAGTATTACCGGCAGTCCCTCGAGCAGAAAGACCGGATCGCGGCGGTAGAACGTGCCGCGCTGCAGGCCACGGCACGCGCCCACGAGGAAAGCGTCAAACGCCTCACCGCTGAGAGCCTCTACCAGGAGGCCCGGCTCCGAATGCTGAAGTACCAGCTCAACCCGCACTTCCTCTTCAACGCCCTGAACTCGGTGAGCGGGCTGGTCCGCAAGGGCGAAGCCGAGGGCGCAACATCGATGCTGGCCCGAATTGCCGAGTTCCTGCGCGCCACCCTCGAACACGACGACGAACTCGAACACACCCTCGACCAGGAAATCGATCTCCTCGGCCTTTATCTCAGCATAGAGAAAATCCGATTCCGCGACCGGCTGCAGACCGAATTCGACGTCCAACCCGAAGCCATCAAGGCCACGGTGCCGAGCTTCCTCCTCCAGCCGCTTTTCGAGAATGCGATGAAATATGCGGTCGGCCGGAGCCTAAGCCCTTCCACCCTCACGCTTGCCGCATGGCTCGACGAGGGACGGCTTGAAATCCGGGTTCGCGACAGCGGCAGCGACGAAGAAAGACGGCAAGAACGCAACGCGCCCTCTTCCACGGGAATCGGCCTGCGCAATGTCGAACAGAGACTGCGGTCGGCCTTCCAAGACGATTTCCGGTTGGAGCTTGTACCGCTCGAGCCGAGAGGGCTTGAGGTGCAGATTTCGGTGCCCGCCATCGGGATTGATGGTCGGCCCCTGAGCCCCGTCGCCGGAACGAAACGGAGGGAACCCGCGCCCACCGCTTGAGCCCACGGTGAGCTCCCGGCAGTTCCGGAGTCACCGCGGGAAGGCTTACAGCCTTTTGGGAGGCCTCGGGAAGAAGCCGCTCGTTCGCTTCTTGTAGCTCTCGTACTCAGGATACTTCCGAACCATCGCGCGCTCGAGCAGCGCCTTCCCGGACACCGCGTAAAGGAAGAAAATCATCAGTGCCGGGCTCAGTACCGTCACGAAGCCCCATTGGCTCTCGAGGGCTATCAGCGTCAGGCCGGTCCAGACCGCTGCGTCGCCGAAATAGTTCGGATGCCGCGTCCATGCCCAAAGCCCTTCGGTCATCAATCGGCCCTTGTTTTCAGGCTTCGACTTGAAGGCGCGGAGCTGCGCATCGCCCACTGTCTCGAACAGGAACCCGACGGCGAACACCGCGATGCCGAGCCATGCAAGGACGCCGAGCGGCTCGCTTCCCCAAAGCAGGAACGGCGATACCCCGAACTGGCCAACCTGTGTGGGCAGGGAGACGAAGAAGGAGATCAGGCACTGCAACCAGAACACCCTCACGAGACTGATCATTCTGAACGGTCCGTCGCCGCCTGCCTTCTTCCGCATGGCCACATAGCGGTAGTCCTCCCCGTGACCGATGTTCCGCCGGGCAAGATAGAAGCCGAGGCGCAGTCCCCATAGCGCCACAAGAAAGGTCAGGATGAGCGCTCTTGGCTCATAGCCGTCGGTCCGCACCCAAGTGAGGAATGCCGGAAGGGCGCAGGCCGGTCCCCAGAGGATATCGACAATGCTGGCATTCCGGATTGCAATGCTCAGTACCCAGACGACTGTGAAGATCCCGAGCATGATGGCGAGGTTGGAGAGAATGATGCCGCTCATGGGACCTCAGGCCATCGCTCGTTGCTGGCGGATCTCGTCATGTGATGCCCAGACGACATGGGTCCCGCTGGAAATCCTGTGAGGGAGAATGACCCGCGCCACGGGACCCGCCGCAATATCGCGGGCGTCAACGATGATGCACTCGGAGCGATCCTCATTCGTGTCGGTCACGAAAGACACGATATAGCCATCGTCCTCCCGTTCACCACCGACACGCGGTGCGAAGGGTGCCTCGCTGCCGACCCTGCCTTCACCGAAAGACAGCGACGTGGTCTCTCCGGTTTCGAGGTCGTGCTTCTTCAAGCCCGCAAAAAGGAACATGCCCGGCACGGCGGTTGCGCTGTATACGTAACGGTTGGGCCGGCAGGCATAATGCTGGTTGATCGTTCCGAACTCGACCAGTTCGTCGTGCAGCCTCTCCTCCCGGACGCCTCCGGTATCGAGATTGAGGCGCCAGCGATGAAGCTTCGGCTTGAAGGAGTGGTAGTCGATGTTCGCGAGCAGCTTTCCGAAGCGCGGGTCGATGCCCGGCATCCGGATCGGCGCGGGGTCTGGGTCCTCCTGAAAATAGCCGTCTATGACGATCTCGTTCCCCTCCTCCCAAGCATTCGTCCAGTGCAGGACGTAGGTCGGAGCCGCTTCGAACCGGCGGATCTCGTTCTCTGATCCGTAGCGCGGAACGACAGCGAAACGCGTCGGCAGGTCCTCGTGATAGGCCGCCGAGTGGATGCCCGCCTCGAGAAGCTCTTCCTTCCAGAACAGCGGCAGGTCGATCAGGATGGAATAATTCTCCGTAAACGCCATATCGTGTGGCAGGCGTGGTCCCGGCAGGGGGATCGGCGTCATGTGCCTGAGCTTCCGGTCAGGCCCCACCACACCATAATGCATGTAGGGAGCTTTCTTGCCGTAGTTGAAAAACAGGAGCTCGCCAGTCCTCGGATCGACTTTCGGGTGGGCCGAAATGCCCTCCGGCGGCACCCAGGCCGCGCGCCCATGATCCTCAAGCGTATACGGATCGAGGCGATAGCCTTCCCCGCACATGTAAAAGGTCGACAGGGCCTCCCCGCCGAAGACCACGACATCCGTGGACGATGAATCCTTCATCCGGCCACGCGCACCCCACCCTTCACGTTCGGACTTGCTTGGATTCCCGGCAATCCCCGTCCAGAGGGCGCGGCCTGCTTCCTGCTCGGCGCGGAAACCTTCCGTTCGCACGAAGCGGTTGCGATAGCTTGCCCTTCCGCCCTCGAACGACATCATGTGCAGCATTCCGTCGCCATCGAAGGGATGATAGACGCCGATGGCCTCGTGAAGCGGATTCTCGGTGTTGCGAATATAGACACCGCTGAGGTCCTTCGGGATTTCCCCGATCACCTCAAGCTCGTCCGCGTCAACCTCCTCCGTACACGGCGTCCATGCACCGTTGAGGTAAGGGTGTGCAGACGGCCGGATCCCCGACTGGAAGCGGTTGACGATGTTGATGCTCATCCTGTCCTCCCGGGCGGTGCCTTTCGCGGCGCTCTTTCCTCGACCGAAGCCTATGGAGCGGGGTAGAAAGCAGCAAGAATTAAGTCAGCCCATCAGGCATAGCTTGTGTTGGTGGTGATGCCGGGCCTACCCTCGCAAGCAAGGGTGAGGACGCGTCCCCATCCATGCGGAGGAAGCGCTATAATGGCTGGACCGGTCTATATTCTTGGCGGTGCGCAAACCGATTTTGCACGCAACTGGACGCGCGAAGGCTCCGAGCTGTTTGACCTTTTCCAATCCTGCCTGCTGGATGCGCTCGACGGCACCCGGATCGACGCTGACGAGGTCGAGGTGGGCCATGTGGGCAACTTCGTCGCCGAACTTTTCACCGGACAGGGGATGCTCGGTGGTTTCTTTGCCCACGCTGATCCGGGTTTTGCCGGGATGCCTGCCTCGCGGCACGAAGGCGCCTGCGCATCGGGATCCCTCGCCCTCATGGCCGCGATGGCCGATATCGAGAGCGGCCGGTATGATCTTGCCTGTGTCGTCGGCATCGAACTGATGCGCAATGTGGCAGGCCATCTGGCTGCGGACCATCTGGGCGCTGCGGCTTGGCGCGGGAAGGAAGCGCAGGGCGCGACCTATGTCTGGCCAGCGATGTTCTCGGACCTCGCGGAGGAATATGATCGGCGATACGGGCTCGACTATCGTCACCTGATGGGCATCGCCGAGATCAACTTCGCAAACGCCAAGAGAAATCCTCTCGCCCAGACAAGGGGCTGGGGCTTCACGTCGCAAAGCTTCACCGCCGATGACGAGGCGAACCCCGTCATCGAGGGCTGGATGCGCAGGCAGGACTGCGCGCAAGTCACCGACGGCGCTGCCGTTCTTTTTCTCGCTTCACCAGAGCGCGCCAAAGCTTATTGCGACCAGCACGGATTGTCTCTTGAGAATCTGCCGCGGATCGACGGCTGGGGTCATACCACTGCGCCTATGATGCTGGAGCAGAAGCTCAAGGATAGCGCTGGGAGCCCTTACGTCTTCCCATGGGTCCGCAAGGCCATCACCGATGCCTATGACCGCGCTGGCCTTCAGGGACCAGACGATCTTGATCTCATCGAGACCCATGACTGCTTCACCATCACTGAATATATGGCGATCGAGCATTTCGGCCTGACCTTACCCGGCGAGGGCTGGAAGGCCGTCGAGGATGGCAGGATTGCGTTCGGAGGCAGCCTGCCTGTGAACCCGTCAGGCGGCCTCATAGGCCTTGGCCACCCGGTCGGTGCAACCGGTGTGCGGATGGTCCTCGACGCTTCGAGACAAGTCAGCGGTCAGGCTGGCGACTATCAGGTCGAAGGCGCCCGGCGCGCAGCGACTTACAACGTCGGCGGATCGGGAACGACAAACTGCTGCTTCATCGTTGCTGCTGGATAGGTCCGGGCCTACCGGTCCTCGATGGCGAAAGCCTCCGGATGCTGACGGAGCACGCGCTGCTGCCAGGCATCCGAAGCAGCGGCTTCGACGCAGGCCACGATACACCCGCCAAAGCCGCCGCCAGTCAGGCGTGCCCCGGCCGCGCCCTCAGCCAAGGCAGTCGCCACAAGCGCGTCGATGGCCGGAAGGGACATCTCGAAATCATCCCGCATCGACGCGTGACTTTCGTTCATCAACCGGCCCAATCTCGCAGCGTCTCCCTTCCTGAGAGCCTCGGCGGCCAAACCCACGCGCCGATGCTCCGTGATGCAGTGCCGTACACGACGGCGAACACTATCAGGAAGGCTCGCCTTTTCGATCTCGGCCAGGTCAAGAGTGCAAAGATTATCCGTTCCCAACACTTCCTTGGCGACGTCGCACTCCTCCTTCCGCGCTCGGTATCGGCCATCGGCCAGCTCCCGGTGCACGCCGGAGTGAAGGGCTATGAAGTCGTATCCATCCGGAAGCGGAATGGTCTCGAACTCGAGTGTAACCGTATCAAGGAACAGCGCCTCGCCAGGCCGTACGATTGCCACTGCCATCTGGTCCATGATCCCGCAGGGCATCCCGATGAACTCGTTCTCGACACGCCGGGCGAGCTTCGCGATCTCGACATCGGTGACGCCGACTTGGGATAGAGAACGCAGGGCCTTGAGGACAGCGACACACAGCGCGGCGGAGCTGGACAGCCCCGCCCCATCGCTGAGATCGGACGTAATCGCGAGCCGGGCTCCGCCGGAAAACCAGCCGAGGTCCTTTGCGAGCCTGATCGCGTAGAACGCATACCGTGCCCAACCCTCCCGCATCTCGCCTTCGAGCCGCGCGGTGACCATATCCGGAAACCGGTCCGAAGCGATCGACGCAACCGGTTCCTCCGTGAGCTGAATCCCCACGGTCACACCACGGCTGATCGGGAAAGGCAGGACAGCACCGCCGTTGTAATCGATATGCTCACCGATGAGGTTCACCCTGCCCGGCGCTCGGGCAACAGCCTCCGGCTCTGCTCCGAACCGTTTACGGAAGAGTTCCTCGATCGTCATTGCGCCCTCAACGTTCTGGCGGCCTCTTCGGGCATCACATCGACAGTGAAGACCCCCGTTCCCTGCTCGACCGAAGCGAGGAATTTCACCCGCCCCGGTGCCCGCAAGATCGGATAGAACTGCGCGGTGAAGTGGAAGGTCTGCTCGCATCCCTTCGGCGCGGCGTGAAGCGTCAGCATGTAGGCAGTGTCCCTGCCGAAGAAGCGGTCATACCGCCTCGTGACCTCGCCGAGGAGATGGGCGAAGCCATCGGACTCCTCCTCGCTGAAGTCCCACGGACCGGGCACGCGCCGCCTTGGCGTGAGCCAGACTTCGAAGGGAAAGCGGGCAAAGGGCGGACAGAATGCCGAAACGCCCCCTGCCTCATCGACACTATACTCAGACCACTGCGGAAGAAGTCTCTCGAGCGAGAAGCCGTCGTCGAAAGCGCTCGCCATCTGTCTCTGGACCTGTGGGACCTCTCCGAAGCCATAGATCTGACCGTGGGGATGATGGAGCGTGACGCCCACTTCCTCTCCCCTGCTCTCGAACGGCATCACAAAGGCACAGCCCTGCTGGAAAAGCGCTTCATACCGATCGTTCCATGCTGAAAGGAGCAGTCTCCGGCGCTCTTGGCCCACCGTGTAAAGACTGCCTGTCTGTTCCGGGGTGTAGACGACGACCTCGCACGCCCCGACAGCCGGCTGGCTGGACACGCCAGGGATCTCCGGCGGATCCGGTGCTTCGGGGTGAAGGCTCGTGAACTTGTTGCCGAAGACCGCGACTTCGAAGGTCTCGAAAGGTATCTCGGTCACGGCGCCGCCGGGTTTGCTCGGGGCGAGCGGGTCCTCGGCAGAGCTTGGCTTGAAGGTCCGATTCTGCCGGTGCGCGGCGTAGACGTTCCATTCGCGGCGGAACGGATGCCAGCGCAGCTCCCCGCCCTTCGCCACCGGATCATTCCCTTCAGGAAGAGAGACTCCGTCGGGCTTGGCGAAGCCGTAGAGGAACAACGATCTTCCATCGGGCTTGCGATGATGCCGGCGAAAGACTGCCTTCTCGCCAACCTGTCCGATCCTGGTGACAGCGTTCATCTCTCGGCCGCTCCCTCTTGATTATCCGCCTGCAGATGAAAGACAAGGCACACATCTGGATGCGTCACGGGCAATTGCATCCCATGGGTCATCAGCGCCCGTCCCGAAAAGACTGATCCGCCCGCTTGCAGGCCTGCAGTTTCGATGATCGAAGGTACCGTCGCGCTGACAAGGCCAGCTGGCCAAACCAGCCTCACCCTATAACGATACTCATCCGCGAGCCCGGCAAACCGCAACCGGCTCGGATGGGTCGCTACCTGGCTGTCCAGCTTGGCGCAGGAAACAAGCGCTTCCAGCCTGTCGCAGGAAACGACCGAGAGAGCATTATAGGTGGAAGGGGTTTCAAGCCGATGGAACACGCCGTCATGCAGCAGCAGCCGGTGCTCCTTGTAAAGAGCAACACCTTTCTTCAGGATCTCGAGGTCCTCTTCGCTCTCTTCGGAAAGATCGACCTCCATGCCCATATGGCCGAAGATGGCGCTGGCAACCCGCAAACGCATATCCAGGGCGCGGCCCGTGATGTGGCAGACCTTCGGCCCGACATGGCTGCCCAGGACTTTGAGCGGGAAGAAATAGCTCGCCCCGCGCTGGATGGCCTGTCTTTCCCGCGCATCATTGTTGTCTGACGACCATACACGATCAGTATACCTCAAAATACCGAAGTCTGCCCTGCCCCCGCCAGAAGAACAGGTCTCGATCTCCAACTCGGGATACGCCTTTCGCAGTCTTGCGAGGAGGCTATAGAGGTCCCTCGTCTGCTGATGGGCGACGGCTCGCCCTCCATCCGTTCCCGGATGATGAAGGTCGCGGTTCATGTCCCACTTGATATACGCGACACCATAGTTCTCCACGATGGAAGAAATTGCACCGAAGAGATAGTCGCAGACCTCGGCCTTGGTCAGGTCGAGGGCGAGCTGGTTCCGCTCCGGGACCTGGTCCACGCCGCTGGCGTGCAGGACCCAATCCGGGTGCTGACGGTAAAGATCGCTATCTGGGTTGACCATCTCCGGCTCGAACCAGATCCCGAATTCCATTCCAAGCTCACGCACGCGATCGGCCAACCGGTGCAACCCGCGGGGATAGACTTCGCTCGCCACCGTCCAGTCCCCAAGCCCCGCGCGGTCATTCCGCCGGGCACCGAACCAGCCATCATCCAGCACGAAGCGTTCGGCCCCCACCGCTGCGGCTTTCTCGGCAAGCGCGAGAAGCTTCTCTTCGTTGTGGTCGAAGTAGACCGCCTCCCAAGTGTTGAAATGCACCGGGCGCGGACGGGCCTTGGTCCGCCGGTCGAGAACCACCCGGTCAACATGGCGGTGGAACCGCTGGGACAACCCGTTGAGTCCCGCGTCCGAACAAGATGCGAGAAGCTGCGGTGACTCGTAGGACTCGCCCGGCTTCAGTGTCATTTCGCCGGGCAGGAAAAGCTCGCCCATCTGCACCGAAGCCCTACCATCGGAATGCTGATCGACACGCAGCCTGCTGTTCCCGCTCCATGCCAGGTGAAAGCCCTTGCAGCGCCCCCCTTGCTCACCCGCGCCGGGTTCGAGGGCGATGATACCGGGAAAGCAGTCATGGCTCGTCCGGCCCGCACGGTTCTCGCGGAGATAGCTGCCGGTGAAGCGTTCGATACGCTCGGTCTGGAACTCGTTCGCCCAGCGACCAGTGAAGCCCATGAGGCGAGTCATCGACTGTTCGATGGGAAGCACACAAACCGCGCTCCAATCGACGGTAAGCTTGGTATCGCCTTCATTCGTCACCGTGCAGCGGATTGCAAGGACATCGCTTTCCTCATGAAGAACGATGTCATGGACCGCGCTGATCGAGGTGGCCTCGTCAAGCGTCCGGATGCGCAGCTCCCGCGGCGAGACCTGCACGACTTCCGACGTCCTGAAGACGCTGGCCCAAGCCTCGCTCGCCCTATGGGCCAGAAAACCGGAGGGGCTGCCGAGCGCGGCGCCGAGCTCGTTCATCAAGGAAGGCTGGAGGTCCACATTCGGACCGCCGAACACCCATTGCCGCGTTCCAAGCAGGTCGAGTTCCGACGGCTCGACACCCGGCATCGCCGCGCCCCAATGAATGATCCGCGGGCGCTCGCCCTTCGTCGCCAACAGGCTGAACTGCGTGGTTTCGGAGGCGAGCGTGAAGTAGGACGCTTCGGTCATGGCATCTTCTCATGGCAATCGTCGCCGTCGGGTCTCAAGACGAGAGGCAGCCGATTCTCTCCTATACGCAGTTGAAAAACGAAAATAGGGTCCTGACGATCAGGTGCCGATCCGAGAGCGCCGACGGAGGATACATTGCAAGAGCAGGGCTTGGCACTCGATCCGATACAGATCGGCGTTTTTTTCGGGCTGACCGCCCTTATCGGCCTTTTGACCTGGTGGCAGTGCAGCGGCGGCAGGGCGCGGGGTTCTGCGATCGAGGAGAATTCCGCCCATGACTACTTCCTCGCAGGCAACGGCCTTCCCTGGTTCTTCGTCGCCGGGTCGATCACGCTGACCAATCTCTCGACCGACCAACTCGTCGGAATGAACGGTAACCAGATGTTGCTGCTGGCCTGGTGGGAGCTTGCGGCTGTCGCAGGGCTCTTCATCCTCGCCTTCGTTTTCATACCGGTCTACTACCGGAACAACTGCACAACGACGACAGAACTGCTGGAGCGGCGCTACAACAATCCCCACATCCGTGCACTGATCTCCATCATCTTCATGCTGGGCTCTGCTTTGATCTTCCTGCCTGCTGCGCTTTATGGCGGGTCGCTTTTCATGAAGACGATGTTCAACACCGATGTGCCGCTGATGCTCATCGCGCTCTTCTTCGCAGTCGTGGGCGCGGCTTATGCGATCCTCGGTGGCCTCCGGGCCGTGGCCGTTTCGGATACGTTCAGCGGCATCGGATTGCTGAGCCTTGCACTCGTCGTCGTTTACCTGGCGCTCAAGGCCGTTGACTTCGACATCGTGACAGGCGTCCCGGTCGAGCGGCTTTCGATGGTCGGCGGGCCAGATTCGCCCATTCCCTGGCCGACGCTCCTCACGGGAATGATCCTCATTCAGGTCTATTACTGGTCGACCAACCAGACGATCACCCAGCGGGCGATGGCGGCACCGAGCATCAGGGAAGCACAGAAAGGCATCATGGCCGCGGCGGCGATCCGCCTGCTGATCGTACCTGTGATCGTGGTCGTGCCCGGTGTCGTTGCCTTCAAGCTCTATGGCGACATCAACGACGCCGCGTTCGGGACGCTCGTCGGCGATATCCTCCCGCCCTATCTTTCAGGTGCCTTCGCAGCCATGATGGCCGCCGCGGTCCTGACGACATTCAACTCGCTGCTCAATTCCGTGGCGGCGCTCTATGTGGTCGATATCCACCAGCGCTACATCAACCCGGACGTGAACGTGCCGCGTGTTTCAACCATTTTCTCGCTTGTCATGACGGTCGCGGCGCTCGCTCTCGTCCCCGTTTATCAGAATGCGGAAAGCCTCATCAATCTGCTGCAGGAACTCTACGGCCTCGGCTCGATGCCGGTGCTCTCCGCCTTCGCACTGGCGCTGCTCTTCAACAATGTCGACTACCGCGCGGCGATGGCCGGTGTCGTCTTCGGTGTCGGACTCTACGCTCTGTACACGTTCTGGCTGAACGATGCGGGGATCATCACGATGCACTACATCCATTTCATGGCGGTGACTTTCTTCTCGACAGTGGCTTTCGCCTTGGGCGTGAACCGGATCGTATTCGGCAAGTCCGCCTCGCTGCGCCTTGGCGAAAGCCGTGTCGCGCCCACACCGGCAGAATAGAACAGGCCGGTCGGGCACCATGGCCAGCCTCAACGAGTCACTTTCCGACCGAGACCCACGCATTGGTTGATGCATGGGCCTCCCGCGCGGCACCAGATGCCATCGGGGCGCCGGGAGCGCGGCCGCGCGGGAGCATGCTTCGGGGCTTGTCTCGAAGTCCTTGAAGGGAGATCTTTTGGCCATCGCTGGACGCGACGCCTGCCTCCGCGGCAAGCCGAGTTCCGCTGACAGGGCCCGCGCCGGCGGGCGGGTCACTCTTCGTCGAAGACTCCCGCGAAGCATTTCAGCGGTCGGAGTGTCTGTCCGCCGCGATCACCCCGTCGCTGATCACGATGCGGCGGCTGCAGCGCGCGGCGATCTGCTCGTCATGGGTCGAGATCAGAAAGCCCGTGCCGCTCTCGCGGTTGATGCGCTCCAGCAGGTCCATGACCTGCATGGCGTTTTGGCGGTCGAGGTTGCCGGTCGGCTCGTCGGCGAGGATGAGTTCGGGTTCGTTCATCAGCGCCCGCGCGATCGCCACCCGCTGCTTCTGCCCGCCCGAAAGCTGCGTGGCGCGAAAATCCGCCCGCTCCGACAGCCCCACCTGCGCGAGGAGCGTTGCCGCGCGTGCCCGCGCCTGCGCCCGCTCGCGCCCCGCGCGCACGGCCGAGGGGAACATCACGTTTTCAAGTGCGGTGAAGTCGGGCAGCAGGTGGTGGAACTGGAAGACAAAGCCAATATGGCGGTTGCGAAACTCGGTCAACGTGACGTCGTCGGCTCGGGTGAGATCCTCGCCCAGCATCGCCACCTCGCCCGAGGTGGGCCGCGACAGCGTGCCGAGGATGTTGAGAAGCGTGCTCTTGCCCGAGCCCGATGCCCCGATCAGCGCCACCATCTCGCCCCGGTCGATGGCAAAGCTCACGCCCTTCAGCACATGGGTGGCCGTGGCGCCCTCGCCATAAACCTTGTGCACCTCGCGCACCTCGAGAAGCAGCCCGCTCATTGCTGGATCGCCTCGACGGGATCGAGCCGCGCCGCCGCACGCGCGGGCAACAGCGCGGCCAGCGTCGCACCCAGCGTGGTCAGCCAGATGGCGAGCCCGATCGAGCCCTGCCCGAGATCGACCGGAAGCTGGCCGGTCTGCACCTCCTCGATTGGCGGGAAGGGCGACAGGGCCGCTGCCGCCAGAAGCGCCCCGGCGAGCCCGCCAGCCAGCCCGATCAGCGCGCCCTCCAGCACGAAGACATAGAGGATGAAGCGCCGGGTGGCGCCGAAGGCCCGCATGATGCCGATCTCGCCGCGCCGGCGGAAGGTGGTCAGCATCAGCGCCGAGGCGATGCCGATGACCACGGTGATCATGGCAAAGACCTTGAGGATCAGTCCGGTGTTGCCCTGCGCGCGCAGCGCCTCGAAAAGCTGGGCGTTGGTCTCGGTCCAGGGCGTCACGTCCAGCCCGGTGGAGGCGGCAATGCGCGCGGCCACCGCGGGCGCGGCATACAGGTCGTCAAGCTTCAGTTCGATCACCGAGACACGGCCCGGCCGCTCCAGCACCGCCTGCGCGGTGCTCATGGGCACGAAGGCGGCCGCCTCGTCGAGCTGGCCGAGGCCGAGGCGGAAGATGCCGCTTACCGTCAGTGTCACGCTGTTGCCGTTGTCGGCGCGGAAGGTGACCGCCCGGCCCACCGAAAGCCCCAGATCGCGCGCTAGCTTCTCGCCGATCAGCACCTCGCCTGCCGCAAGCGCCGCTGTGCCCGCCAACATGGCACGATCGAAGCGAATGATCGCGCTCTCGCGCCCCGGCTCCAGCCCGCTCAGCGTCACCGGCCGCGTGACCTCGCCCCGGATCAGCACACCGCTGCCCAGGAGCTTCGGCGCCACCACTTGCACTCCGGGAAAGGCGGCAAGTGTTGCCTCCCAGGCGCGCGGCGCCGCGAGTCCGAGGCTGGGGCTAGTCGAGGCCTGCCTTGCGGCGAGGACGTGGCGCCCCTGTACGGGCACGAGCACGGGGAGCGGCGGGTCCGGGGCCGCGACGGTGACATCGGCCTGATTGCCGAGCGTGCGCATGACCAGAAGCTCCGCCAGCCCGCCGATCAGCGCGCTCATGAAAATGAAGATGAACACCGCCGCGGCTACACCCGCGACCAGAAGCGCGGTCTGCCCCGGCGCGGACCCCAGATGCCGCCACGCCATCTTGGCCCCGTAGAGCATGGCTCAGCCCGCCCCGCCCGGCATCGGCGCGGTGCGCACCTCCTGCCCGTCGGCGAGGCCCTCGGGGTTCAGGATGACCATATCGCCCGCTGCCAGCCCGCCCGTGATCTCCACCCGCTCCGCCGGCCAGTCGATGATCTTGACCGGGGTTTTCACCGCCCGCCCGTCGCGCAGCACGAAGACCGCTGGCCCCTCGACGAGCGCCGAGCGCGGCACTGTCAGTGCCGCCGCGCTTTGTGCAACGGTGATGTTCACCACTGCCGTCAGGCCCACCTGCGCGTCCTCGGGCATCGTCTCGAAGGCGATACGCACCGGCACCGTTCCGGTGACGGCATCGGCTTCGGGCGCGACCCAGGCAACGCGTCCCCGTAGCGGTGCATCCCTCCCCGCAAGCTCGACAACCGCTCGCTGGCCGGGGCTGACGGCGGCGGCGAGAGCTTCATCCACCTCGACACTCACGCGCAGCTTGCCGAGATCGGCGAGCCGCAGGAGAAGCCGGCCGGGCTGGACCGTCTCACCCGGATCAACGGCGCGGCTCAGGACAGTGCCGGCAAAGGGGGCGCGAATGCTGTAGTCGGCCAGCGCAAGGCGCGCCTGTTCGACCGTGGCCGCAAGGCGCTCCTCCTCGGCACGGGCCTGAGCCAGCGCCTTCTCGGCGCGGTCGCGTTCGACCTTCGGCAGGACCGCACCCAGTTCCTCGGCGCGCCGGGCGTCGTCCTCTGCCTGCTGTCGGCGCAGGATCGCGGCATCCAACGCCGCCACCGCCTGCCGGAGTGCGGCGCGCGGTCTGCCGTCATCGAAGCGAACCAGCTCGGCGCTCTGGGCAACCTTTTGACCCTCCTCGGCGAGGACCGCGAGAACGGTGCCCGCCACGGGGCTGGTCAGATCCGCGGTGAGCGCGCTTTCGGTCCGGCCCGAGACGATCAGCACCCGCTCAGCCAGCGCCGGCACAAGAACCTCGACCGGCACGGCCGGCCCTCCACCGCCGCTGCGCATGAAGGCCACCCCCGCACCGGCGAGAATCACGACCAGCCCTATAAGCCACGGCCACCGGCGCGCCCGGCGTGCGGGCGTGTCCTCGCGCTCGGGCAGCGGCACCTGCGCGGTCTTCACCGCCGCGCCGGTGCCGACGATGCCGGGGGCAACGGATTTCCGGGTCGGCTCGGTCATGGCGTCCTGCTTGTTGTTGCGCTAGCCGAATGCGGTGCGAGGGGCGCGCTCGAAGTGGGTAGGTTGCGGCGCGGGCGCCGCGACGATCGGGCCGCGCGGTCAGTACCACCCCAGTCGGCGCATGGCCAGATCGGCCTCGTGATCGCGGCCATAGGCCACCACCGCGATTCTACGGATCCGCGCGGGCAGAAGGCGTCGAAGGGTATGCGCACGACGCGCCAGTCGGCGACAGCCTCGATCGGCGCCTGATAGAACTGCCACGGCAGGGTGCCCCGCGCGCGTGCAGATGGACATGGTAGGTCTGGCCGTTGCCGCGCACCTCAAGCTCAAGCCCACGACCCGGAAAACTCTACCG
The DNA here is from genome assembly GCF_014651915.1 of Parvularcula lutaonensis. Classification (GTDB taxonomy): domain Bacteria; phylum Pseudomonadota; class Alphaproteobacteria; order Caulobacterales; family Parvularculaceae; genus Parvularcula; species Parvularcula lutaonensis. Next base: position 277,610 of record NZ_BMXU01000001.1, on the reverse strand, counting down.
CCAGCTGGGGTCACGTCACCTGGCATCTCTTACTGCTCCAAAGTCTCCTGCTGGAAACATCCAGACGTAGCGACATAAGAGAGCGGCCCCTCTCCATACTCGGTCTACCAATCGGGCCAGTCGACCTTCCTCGGCTGATGGGTGTTGCGGTAAACCTCCCGCTGCTCTTCGATAGTCAGCACGCGCCCCAATCGGGATAATGATTTCTCCATGACCCAAGGCTCAAGAAGAAGACCGGGCGCTCGCTTCCCCTATCGACTTTCCTCCCGATACGGAGCGCCTTAGCCGCATAGCCGGTGCCGCAAGGTCTGATGCCTTTCAAGACCAGGATCCGAAGTGTCGGCAGCCACGCCGCGGGGACAGGGCCGCTTTCGCTGCCCAGGGTTGGACCAGGAAGCGCCGGTGCTCAGAGCAAACGCGATTTGCTCCTCGGTGTATCTTTTCCTCGGCATCTGATCCTGCATTCCAAGGTCCAAGATGCCCGAAAAAACTGCGATCCAACCGGATCAGAAACTGGGGGCAGACCCGTACAAATCTGGGGTCACCTCAGGTGGCCTGACCCCGTTCATGTGACATTGCTCCTTTGCTTTTCCGGCGCGACACCTCCAGAAAGTTACGATGGACGGGTCTGTCAGCATGGCGTCAGCCTGATCGGTGATATTAGGCTTGGAAGGATACTGGGCCTTGAGAACGCTCATCATTGAGGACAACCCGAAGTTTGCAGTCCTGTTGAAGGATGCCATCGGTCGGCGGGGAATCAGCGCGGAGATCGCCACAACCCTTGCCGAAGCCAGCACCATGCTCGAGACCTGCACGTATGAAGCCCTGATCCTGGACCTCGGAATGCCCGACGGGGATGGGGCCGAATGGATCAAAAGCTTGCCCGCAACACGCCCGCCCGTGCTGATGTTGACCGCGCGGAGCACCCTTCAGGATCGCGTCCTGGGTCTCGATGCCGGGGCGGATGACTATCTGGGCAAGCCTGCCGACCCCGACGAGATTGCCGCACGGTTACGCGCTCTGGCGCGCCGACCGGGAACCCGTCAGGAACCCAGGGTGGAACATGAGGATCTGGTGCTTGACCTCAACAGTCGGGAGGTCCTCTATCAGGGCACGCCGCTTTCCATAGGCATCAAGGAAGCGGACTTTCTCGAACCGCTACTGAAGCGTCCCGGTCGCGTTTGCAGCCGCAAACAATTGGAGGATCGGCTCTACGGGCTGGCCGAGCCGGTCACGCCCAATGCGCTCGAGGCTGTCGCGTCACGGCTCCGCCGACGGCTTCAGGCAGGCGGTGCGCCGCATCGCATACACACGGTGCGAGGCGTCGGCTACATGCTCACCGTGGAAGCGCCGTGAGACGCTCGATCCAACTGCAGCTGACCATTGGACTCCTGCTTGCAGGTCTGATCAGCGGCGTGGTGATGGCGGTCTTCGTGGCCCATCATTATGGCCTGTTGTCGGCTTCACCCCCTCCCCTCATGGTCGCTTGGCGGGAGATCTCCGATCACGTTATTGTCCCTATACTGATCTTTACAACGACATTCGGTCTCTGCGCCGCCATCGTGCTGAGGAGCGTCACCAACCACCTGCGCAAGGAAACAGAGAAGGCCACCGCCTCTGCCCAGCGCCTTGATGTCTATCTTCCCCAAGCCGATGGGTTGCCGAGCGAAATCGCTCCATTCGCCCAGTCCCTGTCCGACCTTTCGATCCGTCTGAAACGTCACGCGGAGCTTCAGGAGGAGTTCGCCCAAGACGCTGCCCATGAACTCAAGACCCCACTTGCGATCATGGAGCTGGAACTCGATCAGGTCGACGAGCCTTGGGGCAGCCGGATGAAAGCGAATATTCAATCCCTCGCGGGATTGATCGACCAGCTTCTTCTGCTCTCCCGCAGCCAGTCCGCCCAAGCTGCTGACACCGCGCAGTGGGTCGATCTGGGAGAGATCGCCGCGTCAGTTGTCGGCGATCTTGCGCCCTATGCCGTGCATCGCGGGAAGGATGTGGCGCTTCGGGATCTGGGTGCTGGGTCCATGACGGGTCTGGAAGAAGCGCTCTCCACCGCTATCCGTACGCTCACCATCAATGCCCTCGAGGCCACCCCCGAAGGCGGGAGCGTCACGATTGAAGCGGGCCCCGGAAGGCGTATTGTCATCTATGACGACGGCCCCGGCATTCCGCCGGACCGCTTGAGTAGCCTGCTTGCGCGCGGCAAGCGCATGGACGAGTCAACGAAAAGCGGCACCGGCCTGGGACTCGCCATCGCCAGCCGCATCGTCGAGGCCCACGGCGGCGAGATCCAGAGTGTCTTCCCCCAGCGATCAGCGATCGAAATCATCTTCTCCGGCTAGGGTGTGGCCCGTTGCCCCCGCCTGCGGGACGTCAGGATAAGGTCAGAATTCCATGCTAGGCGCGTCCTTTCCGAGGGAGCACTTCAAATGGCTGGTCTGTTCATAGTGCTGTCGCTGTCTATGGCCCTCGCGGCCTCGGGCGACACCGCATCCGGGACGTATAAGGTCATGATTTCCGAGCAGGCAGCCCGCGCCCACGGTGTGGCGACGGTCACTGCTGAACCCGCTGAACAGGCTCAGATCGAGGCCATCGGTATGGTGGACGCGGCCCCGGACGCGGTCGCGGCTGTAGCCACACCGTTCGCCGGAGTCGTCACCGAGCTTCTCACTGCCCCTGGGAAGCCGATCAAGACGGGCGAGCCAATCTTGGCCTTGGAGAGCAGCGCCTACCCCGCGGCTGTGGCTGAGCTGGAGGCCGCGACCCTCATGGCGGAACACCGCGCTTCGCTGGCAGAACGATCGGACAAACTCCTCAAGCTGGGCCTGGTCTCCCTCGCCCAAGCCGAAGAGGCGCACCACGATGCCGAGGAAGCGTCCCAACGGCGCGAAGCGCTTCGCCGCCAGCTTCGCCAGACAAAGCGAGGCTCCGGCGCACGGCAGGTCATTCTCTTGGCTCCCCATGCAGGCGTGGTCACGGCGTTCCCCTTCGTACCCGGTCAGGCCGTCGCCGCTGACGACGCCGTGGCCCTGATCGCGAAAAACAATCGTCGCCTGGTGAAGGTTCCGGTCCCAGCCTCGACACTGGCGGAGATCCCCATCGGAAGCGATGCCGAGTTGGGCGAGAACCTTTTGGTTGGCCACGTCGAAGCCGTCAGCCCTGTCGTCGGTGGCGAAACCCGTTCGCGTGAAGTCTGGATCAGCTTGCCCGAAGAAAGCTCGTCTCCCGTGGGCAGCCTCATCAAGGTTCGGATCGCCATTCCCGCGCCGGACGCTGCGATGAAGGTCCCCGCCCGCGCTGTGACCCGGATCGATGGCCGACCATCCATCTTCATCCGGTCCGACGACGGCTTCGATGTGAAGCCGGTCCACATCGTCGCGCGCAATGCAGACACCGTCGTCATTTCCGGCGACATACCCGCGGGCGCCCAGGTGGCCGCGTCAGGGACGGCCGCCCTCAAGAATCTGGCTGAGAGGTCCTGAGCCTGTGTTGCAGCGCCTGATCGCCTTTTCACTAGCGCAGCGTGCTTTTGTGGTGGCCATGGCCCTTGGCCTTGCCGTCGCAGGAACCTGGGCTGCCCTCCGCCTGCCGATTGACGCCTTCCCGGAAATTGCGCCTCCCCAGGTCAAGATTATCATGAAGGCGCCAGGCATGACCCCCGCCGAGGTGGAGGCCCGGGTGGTACGCGCGCTTGAACGGGAACTGCTCGGAATCCCAGGCCAAGACGTTATGCGAGCGCGGACCAAATACGCCATCGCGGATATCACCATCGATTTCCGTCCCGGCACTGATATCTATTGGGCCAGGCAACAAGTGGCTGAGCGCGTGAACGCCGTCACGCCACAACTCCCGACCACGGTCGAAGGCGGGATGGCTCCGATATCAACCGCCTTGTCTGAGCTCTTCATGTTCACCATCGATGGTGATGGTGCGAGCCTAGAAGAACGGCGCTCTCTGCTGGACTGGGTGATCCGCCCGGCGCTCCGGACCGTGCCCGGCGTAGCCGATGTCAATGCCCTCGGTGGGCGCGTCAGGGCGGTGGAAATCAGGCCGGACGATGCGGCCATGATGGCCGCGGGAGTCAGTCTGGAAGACCTTCGCAATGCCGTGACCAGCAACAACAGCAATGACGGCGCAGGACGCGTATCGTCCGGGGAGGAATCGCTCATTGTCCGAAGCGTCGGGGCGCTCCAATCGCCAGCGACATTTGAGCGTCTGGTCGTCCGCAACACGGACCAGGGTCCGGTGCGTCTGGGAGATGTCGCAAGGGTCTCCCATTCTTCCCTGACACGCTACGGTTCCGTGACCCACAATGGCGAGGGTGAGACCGTCGAAGGTATCGTGGTGGCCCTGCGCGGCGCCGATGCGCGAAGGGTAGTCTCCGGTGTGGAAGAACGCTTGGCGGAGCTGGCACCTTCCCTTCCGGAGGGTGTCTCCATCAATGTCTTCTACAACCGGTCAGACCTGATCGAAAAAGCAACGGGCACGGTACTTGTCGCGCTAGTCATTGCATCGGTACTGGTGATCGCCCTGCTGGGACTGTTCCTCAACGATTTGCGGGCATCGCTGGTCGTGACGTTGGTCATGCCGCTGTCGGCCTTTGCCACTTTCCTCCTGATGCAGGTCTTTGGGATGTCAGCCAACCTCATGAGTCTCGGTGGTTTGGCCATCGCCATCGGGATGATCGTCGATAGCGCCATTGTCGTCACCGAGAATGCAGTCGAACGGCTGAAACAGGGTTCCGTGACCCGGCTCCATGCCATCTTCAATGCAGCCTCTGATGTGGCTGCCCCGACGCTCGCTGGAACGCTGATTATCTGTCTCGTCTTCTCACCGCTTTTGACCCTCGAGGGGCTTGAAGGAAAGCTGTTTGCGCCGGTGGCGGCGACCATCATCTTTGCACTGGGATCGGCGGTACTCTTGGCGATAATCGTCATTCCGGTCCTGGCCTCCTTTGTGTTGCAGCCGGGAAAGGGGCGGGAAGCGGCCCTCATGCAATGGTTGACCCCGCGCTACGGAATGCTGCTCGAACGCGTGCTGGAGCGCCCCGTGATGATTTACGGGATCGCTGGCGTTTCCACCGTGCTCGCTGCACTCGCCTATCTCGGAGTAGGCAAGACTTTCATGCCCACCATGAACGAAGGCACCATCGTGATGCAGGCGGCGTCGCTTCCTTCCATCTCACTCGAACAAAGCGAAGATGACGACCTGATGCTGCAGCGTGCCTTGTTGGAAGCTGTGCCCGAGGTTGAGCAGATTATCTCCCGAGTGGGATCGGATGAGATAGGCCTCGACCCCATGGGCCTGAACGAGAGCGATATGTTCTTCAAGCTCGCTCCTCGGGGTAGCTGGAGGGGTCCGGATACGGATTGGCTTGTCGGTGAAATGCGCAGTGTAATGAGCAATTACCCTGGCATCGAAACATCGTTCACCCAACCGATCGAGATGCGGGTCTCGGAAATGCTCACCGGGTCCCGCGGCGACGTCACTCTCAAAATCTTCGGCGCTGACCCCGACCAACTCGCCGCGCTGGCAACCCGCGCTGAACAGCTGCTGGCAGGTGTCCGGGGAGCCGCGGAGGTCTTCACCACATCCGATGACCTGGCCGAATATGTGACCGTCACAGTGGATCATGCAAAGGCCGGACAACTGGGCCTCGACACGCGCCTTATCCAGGACAAGCTGCGCGCCACCATCGAGGGGTCGCGCCTTGACGAGGTGATCGAACCGGGTCGTCGGACCCCAGTGATCCTCCGAACCGGCCTCGATGGGACCGCCGACGCCCTGAAAGCCATCCGGATTACGCTGCCTGACGGTCGCTCCGTCCCCCTCGAGGACGTGGCCAGTATCGGGTACGAGGAAGGACTGGCGAGCACTATTCGCGAGAATGCTTCGCGTTACGCCGCCATCCAGGCCTTTGTCTCCGGACGCGACCTAGTCGGCTTTGTGAGCGATGCTCGGCAGGCCATTACCGCTTCTCTCGAGCTTCCACCTGGTTATAGGCTGGAATGGGGCGGGGAGTTTGAGAACCAGCAGCGCGCAAGCCGGCGACTAGGGTTGATGGTTCCGGTAGCTCTGCTCCTGATCTTCGCGGTGCTTTTCATCACCCTGCGCTCTTTGCGCCAGGCGATGCTCATCTTGTTCAATATCCCCTTTGCCCTTGTCGGAGGAATCCTCGCGCTGTGGATTTCGGGCCAATATCTTTCCGTACCCGCCTCGATGGGGTTCATAGCCCTGCTCGGCATCGCGGTTTTGAACGGACTGGTTCTGGTGTCGTGCTTCAACGACCTGCTCGCTAGCGGGCATGGAATCGCGGAAACCGTGAAAATAGGGGCTCGTAGGCGTTTGCGCCCTGTACTGATGACCGCCACCACAGGTGCATTCGGCCTGCTGCCCTTGTTGTTCGCCACCGGACCGGGAGCGGAGATTCAAAAGCCACTGGCCATCGTGGTCATCGGTGGCCTGACCTCCTCGACCTTCCTCACGCTCTTCCTCCTGCCCGCTCTCTTCAAGCGTTTCGGCTTGGGTTCAACCGCTCCAGACGAGCTGGAAAGGGAACTCCAATGGCAAAATCCCTATGCAAGCTGACGATCGTCTGTCCACGATCCATTCGCCGGCACGTTCGGGACATCCTTCTTGAAGGTCCTGCAGGCGGAAGTGGTTTTTCGGAAATATCGATCCTTGGTCACGGCCAACCCTCAGCCCTCACATCCGCATCTGAAAAGGTCTCGGGCATGGCAGAAAACAGCATGTTCCAGCTGGTCCTGAACGAAGGGAACGTGGCACAGATCCTCGATGAGGTGCAGGCGAAGCTCAACAGACCTGGCCTGTCCTACTGGACCGAGCCCGTGCTTGAATTCGGGATCTTGTCATGAAAACCCCATTCTGGATTGCGATGACGTCACTGATCGTTTCACTGACGTCCAATGCAACGGCATTCCCCTCTCGCGACGTTGTTACCGAGGCAATTGTGACGTCCCCAGCCCTGGAGGAGGCCAAGGCCCAACGGGAAGAAGCCGAGGCTCTCGCCCGGGTCCGGAGAGTGGGGCCCTATGAAGTAGCCCTGAGTGGAAGCGTTGGTGAACGGACCGTTGAAAACGGCATGGCGCCCGACGCGACATATTCCGAATGGCGAATGGATGTCAGTCGAACGGTTCGCCTCCCCGGCAAGAGGGGCCTCGACCGTCAGCTGGCCAGTCTTGAATATGACCGCGCCCGACTGGAATACGAAAAAGCATATCAGGACCTGGCCCTGAGGTTCGTTGACCTCTGGACCGCCTGGCGTCGCGATCAGCAACTTGCGGAGCTCCTCCAGCAAGCCGCTGAGGAAGCCGAACAGCTCGCTAGTATGGAATTGTCGGGAGCAGAAATCGGCGGCAGCCGGCAGGTCGACGCCGAGATCGCCCTGGCCTACGCCAGCCAGCTTCGTTCCGATGCCCTGCGTATGGCGCTCAACGCGGAGCGCCAGAAAAAAATGCTCTTCAGTACGTTCCCGACACTGATCGTCAGTGATCTGGAAGACGTCGATGACGATCTGACCAGCCACACCGCCACGGCTTCTGAGAGCGTTCGCCTGATTGACACGGAACTGGCTCGGGTCACAGCCGAATACGGAAGGGTGCTCCGTCGACGTCAGCGATACGAAACCCTGCCTGATCCCACTTTGAGCGTTGGTTTCAGCAACGAGTTCGGCGGCAGGGAAACCGCGGTTGTGGCGTCTGTGTCCATACCCATCGGAGGACGAGCAAGAGCAGCCACCTCCGCCGCCGCATCAGCCCGCGCGGCCTCAGCGGAAGCTGCTCTCCGCCGCGTGGTGCTCGACGGTGAACAGCGCGTGGCCATGCTGCGCGCGGCGGCGGAGAACGCTACGTTACAAGAAAAACTCGCCAGAGACGGGTCCGGCGCGATCAGGCAATCTTTGATCAGGCTCGAGAGCGGGCATCAAGAGCACGCAGTCACCTTGCGTGAGTTGGTCCAGACCAGGCGAAACCTTCTGGATACCGAACAATCGCTCATCACCAATCGAGCAGAGGCGGAAAAGGCACGGTTGCAACTCGACATCTTGCTAGGGCGCTTCGGGACAGCTTTTTCATCACCGGAAGACTGAAAAGAATGGCGAACTGTTGGGCGATGAGCCTAGGTTCGGGATGTGTATTTTGCACTGCTGGGGCGGTGGCCTGTTGAGAGTTTATGGCAGTGGCACATCAACGGGCGAAGGTCGTCAGCGTACGCCTTATAAGGCCGGTCTTCAGTACTCTCACGCGAACTTCGCCCCATGGACGGTGCTGAGTTCGGCAAAAGCTCGCGATCTGGCGATGTGGCGGCTGAGGTTGGTTCGGTTTCGGGCGGGAGCATGAACGTGGTTGTGGAGGGCGGACAAGGTGGCAGCGAAGCGCTGCAGACTGCCGGGTGACTGTGACATCGCCCCCTTGATATCAGTCTAAGGACTGATCCGGAGAAATGATTTGGACCTCGATCTTGCGGTAGTGGACATGGTCTGCCCCCGAAAAGTGGCCCGGCTGATGCGTCAGGCTTGGCTTCTATTGACGCGCTTGGGATTAGTACCGAGGGGCTCGACATCCGGCTGCGGGTCGATGGGCTCCATGGCCTCGCGCGCGAGATGCTGGCCGGCGGCGGGGAGAAAGTCGCATGACCACCAGAGCCACACCCGACACCATCACGCTGTATGTTCCGTTCCGCGTGGTCAAACGCGGCGGGCGGAAGGAGGTACCGCTGCCCGACGGTGCGCCGCTTCAGCGCCGGACCGACAACACCCTCGTCAAGGCGCTCGCCCGCGCCTTCCGCTGGAAGCGCATGCTCGAGTCGGGCCACTTCGCGTCGATTTCTGAACTGACCGAGTGCGAGGGAATCGCGCCCTCCTACATGACCCGCGTTGCGCCTCACGCTGCTCGCGCCGGATATCGCCGAGACGATCTTGGACGGGCGGCAGGGGCCGGAGGTGACGCTGGAGAGGTTGCTGGAGCCGTTTCCGGTGGAGTGGGAAAGGCAGCGCTTGCGATTTTCTCTGTAACTCCATTACAGCACTAATCTTAGTTGACTCAATCTAGATTCCCGTCTATTCCTCTGTAAATCACTTAACAGAGGATCCCGCATGCGGCTCTCCGAGCTATCTGACATTCACTCTGGATACACCGCGCGCGGCAGGCTCGTGCCGCGGGCTGATGGCGGCACTCCCGCGCTGCAGTTGCGCGACGTGGGCGCCAGTGGCGATATCCCGGCGGCGGACCTGCAGCGATACGACTTGGGCGAGCTTCCCGACCGATACCTCGTGAGCGGAGGTGAGGTGGTGTTTCGTTCGCGCGGCGAGCCGAACACCGCGGTCGCAATTCCCTACGACCTTCCCGAGCCCATCGCCGTCATCGTACCGCTGGTCGTCATCCGCCCCGACCGCGCGCGCATCTTGCCGGAATTCCTCGCCTGGGCCATCAATCAACCAGTCGCGCAACGCGCACTTGCGGCCGAGGCCCAGGGAACGAGCCTCAGAATGATCCCAATGCGTGCGCTGGAACGCCTCGACATCCCGGTGCCGGATCTCCACGCGCAACGGCGGATCGTCACGCTCAGCGCACTCGCGGCGCGTGAAATGCAACTCTTGCAGGACCTCGCCGAAAGACGCACCCAATACATGAGCGCCATTCTTCAGCAGGCCGCCTGTACCGCCGAACACAAGGACATTGCCCGATGACCGACCAGATCACCCAGGACCAGGTGAACAACGCCGCATGGGCCGCCTGCGACACCTTCCGCGGCGCCGTCGATCCGGCACAGTACAAGGACTACATCCTGGTGATGTTGTTCCTGAAGTACATCTCGGACCTCTGGAACGACCACGCCGAAGCCTACCGCAAGCAATATGGCGAGGACGAAATCCGCATCCGCCGCCGGCTGGAACGCGAACGTTTCATCCTGCCCGAGGGCGCCAGCTTCTACGACCTCTACAACCAGCGGAACGAGCCCAATATCGGCGAGCTCATCAACATCGCGCTGGAAAAGATCGAGGACGCCAACCGCGCCAAGCTCGAAGGCGTCTTCCGCAATATCGACTTCAACTCCGAGGCCAATCTCGGCCGCCCGAAAGACCGCAACCGCCGCCTCAAGAACCTGCTCGAGGACTTCGCCAAGCCCGAGCTTGACCTGCGCCCCAGCCGGGTCAATGAGGACATCATCGGCGAATGCTACATCTACCTGATCTCGAAATTCGCCTCCGACGCCGGCAAGAAGGCGGGCGAGTTCTACACCCCCGCGCCGGTCTCGCGCCTCTTGGCCAAGCTCGCCGCGCCCAAGCCCGGCAACACCATCTGCGACCCGGCCTGCGGCTCGGGCTCGCTCCTGATCTGGGCCAGCCAGGAGGTCGGCTCGGACAACTACGCCCTCTTCGGGCAGGAAGTGAACGGCGCCACATGGGCGCTGGCGCGGATGAACATGTTCCTGCACGCCCGCGACGCCGCCCGCATCGAATGGTGCGACACGCTCAATAGCCCCGCGCTGGTCGAGGGCGATCACCTGATGCGCTTCGACGTGGTGCTGGCCAACCCGCCCTTCAGCCTTGACAAATGGGGGCACGAGAATGCCGAGGCCGACCCCTGGGGCCGGTTCTGGCGCGGCATCCCGCCGAAATCCAAGGGCGATTATGCCTTCATCACCCACATGATCGAGACCGCCAAGCGCCAGTCGGGCCGGGTGGCGGTGATCGTGCCGCACGGCGTGCTGTTCCGCGGCGGGGCCGAGGGGCGCATCCGGCAGCAGCTCATCGAGGAAAACCTGCTCGATGCCGTCATCGGCCTGCCCGCCAACCTCTTCACCACCACCGGCATTCCCGTCGCCATCCTGGTCTTTGACCGGGCGCGCGAGGAAGGCGGCGCGCGCGAGGGCGAGCGCGACGTGCTCTTCATCGACGCCAGCCGCGAGTTCACCCCCGGCAAGAAGCAGAACCTGCTGGAGGACGCGCATATCGAGAAGATCGTGCGGACGTATCGCGAGCGCGCCGAGGTCGAGCGCTATTCGCACCGCGCCAGCCCCGAGGAGATTGCCGAGAACGGCTTCAACCTCAACATCCCCCGCTATGTGGACACCTTCGAGCCGGAAGAGGAAATCGACGTGGCCGCGGTGCAGAAAGAGATCGACCGGATCGAGGCCGAGCTTGCGGAGGTGCGGGCGAAGATGGCGGGCTATCTGCGGGAGCTGGGTGTTGATGCGTGAGGGGTGGACAACGGCGCCGATTTCAGACGTGGCGGCGATCCATTCCGGTGGAACGCCAAATAAGGCACGAGAGGATTATTGGGGCGGCACGATCCCTTGGGTCACGGTCAAGGATATGAAGGGCATCCGCCTGAACGGCGTTGGGCTGTCGCTTACCGGAAAAGGGGCCGCGACGGTTCGCGTCGTTCCGCCGGGATCGGTCTTGGTGCTCGTCCGGGGCATGGGGTTATTCAAGGACCTACCAGTTACGATTTGCGATAGGTCGGTGGCCTTCAATCAGGACATCAAAGCACTGGTCCCGAAACCGAACGTCGAGCCAGATTTCCTAGCCATAGCGTTGACGGCACGGAAAGAAGACATTCTCCGTCACGTCGATAGTGCAGGACACGGGACTGGGCGGCTTGATACCGAGTTATTGAAGTCCACGCCCATCCCTCTCCCCCCGCTCCCCGAACAGCGCAAGATCGCCGAGATCCTGCGGACCTGGGACGCCGCGCTGGAGGCCCTCACCACGCTGCGCACCGCCAAGGCGCGCCTGCGCACCTGGTTCCGCACGCATCTGTTTACCGGCAAGGCGCGGCTGCCCGGTTTTTCCGGCGAATGGCGCGAAGTGCGGCTCAGCGAGGTGCTGCATGAACACGGCCTCAAGTCCACCGGCAAGGAGGAGGTCTATTCGGTTTCCGTCCACAAGGGGCTGGTGAACCAGATCGAGCATCTCGGCCGGTCCTTCTCGGCTGCCAGCACGGACCATTACAACCGCGTCCTGCCCGGCGACATCGTTTACACGAAGAGCCCGACGGGGGATTTCCCCCTCGGGATCATCAAGCAAAGCAAGATCGACCGTGAGGTGATCGTCTCGCCGCTCTACGGCGTGTTCACCCCCAGGACCCAGGCGCTCGGCGTGATCCTTGACGCGTTGTTCGAGTCGCCCGTGGCCACCAAGAACTACCTGCGCCCCCTCGTTCAGAAAGGCGCAAAGAACACCATCGCCGTGACCAACAGCCAGTTCCTTGAAGGCAAGTTGCGTCTTCCGATGGACCCGGATGAACAGGCGGCCATCGCGGAGGTTGTAAACACCTCAAACGCCGAACTCACCCTCATCGACGCCGAAATCGAAGCCCTCACCCGCCAGAAACGCGGGCTGATGCAGAAGCTCCTGACGGGGGAATGGCGGGTCAGGACGGAGGCGCCGGTTGCCTGACTACTGCGATTTCATCGTCTATGCCGACGAAAGCGGCGATCACGGGATGGTCAGCATCGACCCGCAGTATCCCGTCTTCGCGCTGGTCTTTTGCGTCATGCGCAAGGACGATTATCACGGCGCCATCGTGCCCGCGATGCAGCAGTTCAAGTTCGACATCTGGGGGCACGACTCGGTCGTGCTGCACGAGCACGAAATCCGCAAGAGCCTCGGCCCCTTTGGCATCTTGCGCACCGATCGGGCGCTGCGGGAGCGGTTCTTCGACGGGCTCAACGGCCTGATCGAGGCCGCGCCTATGACGATCTTCGCTTCGGTCATCGACAAAGAGGCGCATCGGGCGAAATACGTCAATCCCTGGAACCCCTACGAGATCGCCATGCATTTCTGCATGGAACGGCTGCACGAGATGCTCACCCGGGAACGGCAGCATGGAAAGACCGTGCACATCGTCTTCGAGAGCCGGGGCGCGAAGGAGGACCGGGAACTCGAGCTCGAATTTCGCCGCATCGCTTCCAACAACAGCCACTGGGGTTACCGCCGACATGACTTCAGCCGCTTCGACTTCCAGCGAGTCTTCGTGTCGAAGGCCGCGAACTCCTCGGGGCTTCAGCTGGCCGATCTGACGGCGCGGCCGATTGCACTGTCGCGGTTGCGCCCCGGCCAGCCCAACCGCGCCTTCGAAATCATCCGCCCAAAGTTGGGAGGACTCAAATGCTTCCCCTAAGCCCATGCGAAGCAACGAAAAACAAAAGGGGCCCGGAAGCTCCAGGACCCCTTTGTCGACCGGGAAATGCCCAATCCTTTGAGCCCTATATAGGCACAGGAGGCGTGAGTCGCAAGTTAATTGCAGCCTCGGGAGCCAGCCCATGACCTTCAACGCCGCCGAGAAATACCAGTCGCAGATCCCCGCGATGCAGATGCTGGTGGGGCTGGGATTCACGCCGCTCAGCCAGGAAGAGGCGCTGCGCCTGCGCGGCGGGCGGCTGCGCAACGTGGTGCTCGACGACGTGCTGGCCGAGCAGCTGATGAAGATCAATCGCTTCACCCATCGCGGCCGCGAATACGCCTTCGACCTCGAGGACGCGCACGAGGCGATGCGGCGTCTCAAGCCCACGCCGGACCGGCTCAAGGGTCTGCGTGGCACCAATCAGGACATCTATGACGCCCTGATCCTCGGCACCACGATCACCAAGACGATCGACGGCGATTCCAAGAGCTATTCCTTCCGCTACATCGACTGGGAGACCCCGGAGAACAACGTCTTCCACGTTACCGCCGAGTTTTCGGTCGAGCGCACCGGCTCGAGCAAGACAAAGCGGTGCGACATCGTCGCCTTCGTCAACGGTATCCCCGTCCTGGTGATCGAGAACAAGCGGCCGACCGAGAGCCTGAAGAAGGCGGATAGCCAGCTGATCGGCTACCAGAACGAGGACAACATCCCGCAGCTTTTCCACTTCGCGCAGTTGCTCATGTCGATGAACCGCAACGAGGCGCGCTATGCCACGGTTGGGACGCCGCGCAAGTTCTGGCAGACCTGGCGCGATGAAGAGGACAGCGACGAGGATATCGCCCGCATCGCCAACCGCCCTCTGAGCGAGGCGGAAAAGACTGCGATCTTTTCGGGCGATTTCGCGCCCGCGCGCCGCTATTTCGATGAGATGGCGGCGGAGGGCGCCCGGGAGATGACCGCGCAGGATCGCACCATCCATGCCCTTTGCCGGCCGGAACGGCTGCTCGACATCATCCGGCGCTTCACGGTCTTTGACGGCGGCGTGCGCAAGGTTGCGCGACATCAGCAGTTCTTCGGCATTCGCCGTGCCATCGAGACGGTTCGCCAGTTCAACCCGGATGGGTCGCGCAAGGGCGGCGTGATCTGGCACACACAAGGCTCGGGCAAGTCGCTGACCATGGTCATGCTGGGCCGCGCCCTTGCTCTCGAGCCGAGTATCGAGAACCCGCGCATCCTGATCGTCACCGACCGCGACGATCTCGACAAGCAGATCAAGGCGACATTCAAGTCCTGCGACATGGAGCCGGTGCGGGCGACCAGCGGCGCAAACCTGCTGGATCTGATCCGCAACCGGACGCCGCTGGTCACGACGATCATCAACAAGTTCGACACCGCGCTGCGAAGCAGCGACTTCGCGGACGATGACCCGAACATCTTTGTCCTGGTTGACGAAAGCCATCGCAGCCAGACCGGGCGCTACGGCGGGCACAGCCAGTTTGCCACCAAGATGCGCCGCCTGCTGCCAAAGGCCTGCTACCTCGGCTTCACGGGCACACCCTTGCTCAAGAAGGAAAAGAACACGCTCTCGACCTTCGGCCGGTTGATCCACCACTACAAGATTGATGAGGCCGTCGCAGACGGCGCGGTTGTCCCTCTACTTTATGAAGGCCGCATGGTCGAACAGCAGGTAACCGGCGGCGTGATCGACAAATGGTTCGAAAAGATCAGTGAGGGGTTGACCGACAGCCAGAAAGCCGACCTCAAACGCAAGTATTCGCGCATGGATGCGCTGGCCAAGACGGATCAGGCGATCCGCGCCAAGGCATTCGATATCTCCGAGCATTTCCGCCAGCATTGGCAGGGCACCGGCTTCAAGGCACAACTCGTCGCTCCGTCCAAGGCCGCGGCGGTCAAGTTCAAGGAGGTTCTGGACGAGATCGGTCATGTAACGAGCGAAATCATCATCTCGCCGCCCGATGAAAACGAAGGCAACGAAGAGGTCGACCAGGAGTCCAAGGACCTCGTCCGCCGATTCTGGTCGCGAATGATGGAGCGCTACAAAACGGAGGAAGAATACAACCGGCA
Organism: Parvularcula lutaonensis; assembly: GCF_014651915.1. Lineage (GTDB taxonomy): Bacteria > Pseudomonadota > Alphaproteobacteria > Caulobacterales > Parvularculaceae > Parvularcula > Parvularcula lutaonensis. Next base: position 262,368 of record NZ_BMXU01000001.1, on the reverse strand, counting down.
GATCATCGAGGCGTTCAAGGGTTCTGGTGACCCCGAAATCCTCATCGTCGTCTCAAAGCTGCTGACCGGCTTCGACGCGCCCCGCAACACCGTTCTCTACGTCTGCAAGTCTCTCAAGGAGCACAATCTTCTGCAGGCCATCGCGCGTGTGAACCGCCTCTATGAAGAGGACGGCGTGGAGAAGCAATTCGGCTTCATCATCGACTACGAGGGGCTCCTCGGAGAGCTCGACAAGGCGCTGACGACTTACAGCGCCTTCGAGGGCTATGACCCGGCCGATCTTGCCGGCTCGGTGCACGACATCAGGGAGGAAATCCGCAAGCTGCCGCAGCTTCACGACCAGCTCTGGGATCTGTTCAAGCCCGTGCGCAACAAGAAGGACATGGAGCAATTCGAGCAGCTGCTGGCCGATGAGGCTCTGCGACAGGACTTCTACGCCCGCCTGAAGGCTTTCAGTCGCTGCCTCCACATCTCGCTTTCATCCGACAAGCTCTATGACGTGTTCGACGAGCCAAAGATCGATGCGCTGAAGCGGGACTGGAAGCAGTTCTCGGAACTCAAGCGCTCGGTTCAGCTGCGCTACCAGGAAACCGTTGACGTCCGCGAGTTCGAGCCGAAGATCCAGAAACTGCTCGACGATCACGTCGTGGCGATGCCGGCTGAAACCATCATCGAAGTCGTGAACATCAACGACCCCGATGCCTTGCAGGCGATCATCGAGGAGACTAGCGTCTCAGAGGCCTCCCGGGCAGACCGTATTGCCAGCGCGACCCGCCGGGTCATCAGCGAACGAATGGAGGAGGATCCAACCTTCTACAAACAGTTCTCGGAGCTCCTCGAAGAGACCATCCGCGACTACCGCGAGAAGCGCTTGTCGGAACGTGACTACCTCAACAGCGTTGTCGATCTGGCAAGCAAGGTGGCGCGCAAGGAGCGCAACCGCAACGTCCCTGAAAGTATTCGGAGCAACGAGGACGCCCAAGCGTTTTTCGGCATTCTCGAGGGGCAACTGCAGACGAAGGGCGGGGAGCAGGTGCCCGAAAGCGAGGTCGCGATCATCACACTCGCGATCATCGAGATCATCAAGTCGCACCTGATCGTCGGCATCTGGTCAAACGACGTCGCCCAGAACAATCTGCGCAACGCAATCGACGACTACTTCTTCGACGTCCTGCGCGACGAGAAGGGTATCGAACTTCCGGTCGAGACGCTCGACGAGATCGAGCTGAAGATCATGGACCTCGCCAGGGCCAGGTTCGCGGCATGAAACGCCAAGGCTACTGTCTGCGTTATGGCTCGCACGACATCGCCTATGAAATCGTGCGGCGGCCGCGGAAGACGCTGGAGATTGCCGTGGAGCCCGATACCTCTGTGGTAGTAACCGCCCCGGAGGACGCGCCGCTGGAAGCGATCGAGGCAAGGCTGCGGAAGCGGGCGGCCTGGGTGCTGCGGCAGCAGAGGTATTTCGCGCAGTTCCTGCCGCGCACGCCCGAACGCCGGTTCGTCTCCGGTGAAACGCATCTCTATCTCGGGCGCCAGTATCGGCTGAGGGTTGTCCCGCATGTTCAGGCCGGAGTGAGGCTGATCCGGGGGTTCATCCTCGTGCAGACGCACCGACCGGACAGGCCCGATATGACGCGGGCGTTGGTTGAAGCGTGGTATCGTGAGCGCGCTCGCGTCAAGTTTCCGGAACGGATCGAGCATTGCCTGGGGTTTTTTCCAGACCCCGAGGCGTTTCGGCCAAGGGGTCTGATCGTTCGGCAAATCCGCCAGAGGTGGGGTTCCATGTCACCTGCCCGACGGCTGCTGCTAAACCTGCGCCTCATTCAAGCGCCGATCGACGCCATCGACTACGTGATCACCCATGAACTCTGCCACATTGCGGAGCCGCATCACGGCCCGGCGTTTTTCGAGCTTCTCGATCAGGTGATGCCAGACTGGGAACGTAGGAAGAACCGTTTGGAGCGAGCCCTAGCCTGAGAACGTCCGATGCGAGTCGTTTCTCCGAAGTCGCCACCGGCATCGAAGTGTTCAGGTTGCGTTACGCATTATTCGTTGCCATTCAATGCCTTGCAGGAAATTCACCAAATCCGCGCAGTCAACAGGTTCAGAGAATATCGGCCCCGAGAGACGGATTTTGACAATTTTACACCGGCGAAAGTGAACAGCCCATCGGCGTAAACCTTGAAAACAGTGGGAAAATTTCGGGCGCGACGGGAAAGAGAAAAATTCCGCAAAGCACAGTGGCGGAGGGGGCGGGACTGGGGACGAACGTTTTCCACCGTGGCTAATCGGGGAAATCGTCTGCTCGAACAGCAGTCGAGACACATTTCATTTTCCAGGTTCTGGGAGCAGGCTCAGAAGCGGTATCGCCTTTGGCCGACGAAACGGCAGGCCCAGAGTGGATATCGCATCAGGCAGGATCTCGAACAACGCTCGTGTCTCAGCGACTTCCATCGTCGAAAGTGGCGCAGCCCAGTCGTCCTTAAAACGACATTTGTTCAGTTGAACAAGCACTTCCCAGTCGGCGAAACAAGTTCGCCCAGCGGATCCAGGCCTTTGCAACCCGACGACGATACGGTGCACATTACCCCCCGTTCCCGTGACCTCGTCCTCGACACCCGCAAGCAAGATGGGCCGTTCAAGACCCCTGATGCGACCGATCAGAGCGGGCCGCCGAGCTGCCTCTTCGAGTGCATGGTCAAGAAGGGGATGGCCAATCCCGAGAAGACGGATCATGCGTTCGTTTCCTGGCAGCGCGCGATCAAAGCTCAGCCCACCGTAACGCGGCTTCAGATCAAGGCTGTGCTTCCATTCTTCCGGCGTGACAACCGATAGCCCGTCCTCGCCTTGCTTGACGCGCCGACCCATCAGCATCATGGCGTTCCGAAAGAACGGCTCAAGATCGGGTAGGTCAGTCTGTGGCATGCTGCCACCGACCGCACCAAAATCGAACCGGGCAACCTGACCAAGCATCGAGCGAACGGTTTCTATCGCGTCGCGCCCTCCAAATGTAGCCGTGCGTGCATCGAACCATTCCTCCAGTCTTTCCCCTCGGTTTCGGGCAACGTCGTTCACGCCTTCAGCAAAGATCTCGTCGAAGAAGCGCCCGCCCTGCATACCGATCACGAGCTGCGCGATGTCTTCAGTCTCTTCCATCGAAGCAGAAAGCGCGGCCTGGATGCGGGCGAGTTTTTCCTCCAGCAGTGCCCAGATGCGGGCCTCGACAGTTGCCGGGTTGCGGAGCAGAAACACGCTTACCGCCCGCTTTTGCCCATACCGATTGAGCCGCCCCACGCGCTGGTGCAGGCGCATAGGATTCCAGGGAAGATCGACATGTACCAGGCTGGCGCAGCGCTCCTGCAAGTCGATCCCCTCGCCTCCGGCTTCGGTCGAAACGAGAAAACGTGTCCGACCACAATTGAACTCGTCAGCAGCGACCTCGCGAGAAAGTGTGCGCACGTCGACAGAGCCATCCGGTTCGCGAATGGCCAACCGTTCATCACCATTGATGAAACCGGCGCAGCCCTGTCCGAAACGGGCTTCGAGCGCGGCGATCACAAGAGCCTGCGTCGCCTTGTACTCGGTAAACAGTAGCAGCGGCTCGCTCTTCGGCAGTTCAGTCTCTATGAGTTCGATGAGCCGTTCAATCTTTGATTCCGTTCTGATTTCACGCGCCAACGCGATGAGTTCGTCGAGCCGTTCGACCTCGCCCTGGATGAGCGTGAGGGCGATCTGACTTGGCGCGGCCTCCTCCTGCTCGGCGGCTTCGTCAAGTGTTTCGGTTTCCTCCAGCATTTTTTCCGACACTCGATCAGCGGCATCGGCAAGCATCGCCCTTCGACGTTCCAATGCGCTCCGGATCGCCGCAATCGAGCTTGCCGCCAGCTTCTGCAGGGCAATGAGCAACAGCATCCGTGCCGACTGCTCGCGCCCCGTCAGGCTCAACGCATAGGCTCGGCCATCGAGAATGAAATCGCTCATCGTCTCATAAAACCTGGCCTCAGCAGGCGTGTAGGCATAGTCCACGGTCTTGGTGCGCACGGGCTGAAAGAGCTTTCGGCCCTCAAGGTCGGTCACCAGCGCCTTGTTGTTGCGGATCATTGCCTCGCGGAGCTGGGGGAGTTGATCCTGCACGGGCTTCTTGGGATCGAAAAGATCAGGCCGCACGAGACGCATGAGCGCCAGAAACCCAAAATCCTTTCCACGATGCGGCGTGCCGGTAAACATCACGAGCGACTGTATTCGGTCCCTTTCCTGGAGTTCACGAAGCAGGTCGTATGTCTGCGTGGAAATGCGTTCTTGCGCCTGGAAATGATGTGCCTCGTCCACCATCACCATGTCCCAGGATTCGGCTTGCAGCAGACGTTCACGGACCGCGGGCTGACGCAGCGTATGAAACGAGGCCACGACCTGCGAAGCCGTGTCCCAGAAGGAGAGCTTCCCGCGATCCTGCTCCCGCGTGTATTCCTGCAGGCGAATGTCAAACATGGACTTCAGCCGAGCCCGCCATTGCGGGACCAAACGGGCCGGAGCGAGGATCAAGAGCCGCCGAATGCGTCCTGTGGCCATCAGCGGCAGCAGGATCAGTCCTGCCTCGATCGTCTTGCCAAGACCGACATCGTCAGCCACCAGCCAACGCGTCGGCCAGTGCTGGGTGACCTGCCGGCAAACCCAAAGCTGATGCGGCAGGAGCTGCACGCGTGAGCGCGAGAATACGCCCCATTGGTCGTTGACCGAGCGGATGAGCAGTGCTTGCGCACGGGTGAGAACCTCGAGCGGATTATCGGGCACGCCCTGGGCCACGGCTTCGGCAAGCGAGCGAACCACCACCAGCTCGTCGCGTTCGACTTGTTCAATGTCGGCGCCGAAGCGGACGACGACGGTTTCGCCAAGGTCAGCGACGACCCGGCCCTCCCCATGGCGGGGGTGGCGAACGGGGCGATCCTCGTGCAAATCGGTCATCCCCTTGCCTCGTCGCTGTACACGGGCTGTCCGGTAGCGTCGTCTTCTCCACTCTCCCAAAGCTGAAGCGGGAGGTCCAGATCGCCCAGGAATGTGACATCCGGGCCGAGATGTTGGGAGACGAAACTGTAGATGTCTCTCGAAAGGTCCATGTTTCCCCGCTCGCCCAAGGGGTGTCCAAGCCGTTCCGCAAACAGCCGACGCACGCGCCCCGTCGCCGCCCAGGCATAAGTGTGCATCCGGGCAGCCTCGTCTTCGCCCCACAAGCCGTGCCGGATCGCCTCGCGGATCATCCAGTTCGCGCCGAGTCCAAGGCTTTGCGTCAGCGGTGCCCCTTCCAGGCCGCGCCTCTGCCAGATGGGCGCGTAGCTGAGGCGCCAGATATCGCTTAGCGCCACCTGTCCCTCGCGCTCCACCACCCTGGGCAGGAGCCGGAAGGCATCGGCGTAATCCGGCAGCCAGCGGGCAAGGGCATAGAGATCGGCTATCGTTCTGCGCCATTGCGGAAAATCGATTTTCCAAGCGGCGGGAGATGCAAAGTCTTCCAGGCGCTTCAGCCATGGCGTCGGGTCTTCCGGCAGGCGGGCGGTCGCCATCTCGTCCCACCAGCCCGCTCGGGCGGCGGATTCCACGAAGCTTTTGTGGGCACCCTCATTGTTCCAAGGCAGAGTCCGGAAAATCCCAAGAGCAAAGAAGGTGAACCACCCGACCCGGTTGTCTTCGGCTTCCAGGTCGCGCAAGCTCCCTGGCCTGAACCCGTTTGGCCAGATGCGATTGTCATAGTCTTCTCGCTGGTCAACGTGATCTCTTAGCCACCAGTCGCGAATTCGGGCGAGTTCTTCTGCCGGATCGGGCGGGGTGTTCCCGATCTCTGGGGAGCCCGGGTCGGGCGACAGCCAGCGGCCCGAACCGATCATGCGCCTCAGAGATGGATAAAGGATGGGCATCAGGCGACCTCGTGCATCGTCATCAAACCCCTTTGCCAGCTCGCTTTGCCGGAATTCTTCCGCCTCGGCGGGCAGCCAGTGCGGCCGCTTTGTGGCCAATAGGTTACCGAGTCGTTCGCCTTGGCTGCCCTCGGCAACATAGGTGAGCAGCGCCCGCTGGGCAGCGGGTTCCGTGACTTGATGTGCCCAGCGGGCAAAGGTTTCAGCGGTGCGCTGATATCCGCTTTGACGGGCAGCCAGACGGTAGAAGGACAGGGCGTCGCCGAAATAGGAATCGTCGGCCACGTCCTCGTTCGGAGCGAAGGCGAGTATGCGTCGCTCTTCTTCGTCCGCATCCGCTGCATCCCGCGGCACCAGACGAGCCTCCCGCCATTGGCCATCCGCCATGAGGAACTTCGCACCAGCCGCCGCCTTGAGCAGTTCCTGCCGCTCCTTCCAATCCAAGGCTTCGACGAATGGCTGATCAAGGAAGGACCCAAGCCGTGCGGCGCTCTCAGGATCCGCCCGTTTGTCCGCACCTATCTCCATGCTGACGAGCATTGCCGCGTCAAATCGCTGTGGAGCGGGAAAGCCTAGGTGCTCGAACACGGTCGCCATCTCCGAGCTGACCGCCGATTGTGCGATATCGGCAACCGACCGCCAGCCGATGAGCCGTTCTACACGGCCCGGCTCGACGAGGCCGCCGGCGAGCTTCCAGCGCACCTGATCGGCCCGCAGGAAAGGTTCAAAGGGTGCCGGCAGCCTGGTCGGAAAGGCCTCGCGCTCGCAGAAGAGATGTCTGAGCCCGCCTTCGTGGTGAAGCTTCGTCTCAAGCCGGTCGTCCCCACCACCATGGGATACATCCTCCTTGAAAAGACTGACGAGGCGTTCAAGAAACAGCTTCCGTCCCGATGCGGCGTTTCGTTCGGAAAGTCCGGCAGGCTCTGCAAAGCCGGCCCAGTCACGATCCAGAAGATCGAAAAGTTCAACCAGCCGATGTCCGAGCGCTCTACCCAGGCGTTCGAAGAGTTCTGCGCGCTCCTTAACACTTCCTGCAAGCCGGCCGCGCCCGGGATCGACACGGAAACTGTACGAGTTCAAAAGCCATCCGGCACGAATTTCCTCTTCGAGCGGCGCGAGAAGCCAGAGCCTAGGCATTTCCTCGGGCAGCGATCGAGGTCCATCAGTATCGAGGGGCAGGTAAAGCGTCGTATTGTCGTCCAGCGACAGTGCCAGCGCCTGGCCCGGCTCAACACCCTCGAAGACGACATGCCGGATCCCCTGCATGCCCGTCTCTTTGAGGCGCGCAGCGTAGCGGTGACCGCCGAGGTGAACTTCCCGGATCGCCCGCGCTGTCACCGGAAGCCAGCGCGCACAGCGAGCGAAAACTCCATGCGCTTCCTGCGCCTCTCTTTCGGGGTCGGGATCTATCTTCAGAGAGATTATCGTGGCGCGTCGATCATTCCGGCTAGCATCAAGGGAGTGTTGTTGCCCGCCCTCCCATACCTCTGGGAGCATGCCGCCCTTTATCCTGCAGGCAATGAACCCCGAAGCAATCTCCACCTCGCATGCAATAAGATGGACACTCTTGAACCCCAATCCGAATCTTCCAGTCACATCCTCGCGCTTCTCGGACAGGTTCATCAGCAACATGTTGAACAAGTCACGCTGCCAGCCCCTGCGCTCTCCCTCCGCAGAAGATGGCCCGAGGTGATTGATGAGCCGCCCCCAATGAAGAATGCGCATCCGCTCATTCTCGAATGCAACCCTGAACGCCCTCAGCCCTTCGGGTGGGTGCTGAAGGGTTGCATCATCTGCGTTCTGGAAAAGTTCAAACGCGACCCGTCCTGGGCCATAGCCGTAACTTTCGATACCTTGGCGGATCAAACCAAGCAATTCTGTCGCGGAGTCTTCGGACGCGACTTCATCCCAGAGAGCGCGTTTCGCGTCAGGCAGTTCTTTTGCGCGCTTGTCGGGAGGGATCGACTGCTCTTGCGTCTCGTAGCGGTCAAGGGCTTCACGCAGCCTCGACCCAGGGGCTGGCTTCAATTCAGCCAGGATTTGTGGCAGCCGATCCTCGAGACGCGCGCGGGCATCTTCGACCGTCGCTTGTCCAACCTGAAACGCTTGCCGAAGCTCCTCGAGGATGGCGTCTTCGCAGCGCTTGAAATGCCACAAGACCAGCGGCCCAACATTCCGGGTCAAGTCCTCCAGCGTCTTGAGTGTGATCCGCCCTTCACGGTCGGCAATGGTGATCTCATGGATCACCGTGCCTCGGTTCCCAGCGACAGCCTCCAAATGCCCCGTGCCCAGAACCTGAAACGGTTGATCAATCTCGCTCGGGGCACTGCGCACATTTCCGTCGAGCGCCATGATCTTCACCTCGCCGCCAGTGATGAGAGTGAAGTGCAGGCCAGCATTTTTCCGAAGCAACGCGAAGCGGTAGGAGGTTCCCTTGTCGCCTTCAGCGAGGCTGCCGGCGATTTCATCCAGACGATTCAGAATCGATTGGATAGTTGCATGCGGCAAGGCGAAGCAATCGCTTGCAATCCTCTCAAACTGATCGCGCTCGGAAACAACGGCTGCAAAGAAAGCCAAGGCCGGCTCCGGTACCTGGGCCCGCATTCGCTTGAGAAGCGACACCAGGCTTTTGACGCACTCTTCCCTGTTCGAATTGTTGCCTTTGTCGACCTCGCCACCTTCGCTCTGCCCTGCTTCAGGTCCGGCGGGTTCCGAGTTGGGCGGCAAGTCTTTGGCCAGGTCGGCGGCAAGAAGAAAATCACGTGATATTCCTTCGCAAGGCGCAGTCACCTCCGCACCCCGCCGCCAATTGCCTGCATCGGTTGGCACGAAAACTCCACCGATGATCGCCCGGAATTCGGAGACGGGCCACGAGGCCACCATCTTGAATGCCGCACTATAGGCAACGCGAGCAGCGGCTGCCTCGTTGGTGCCGTGGCGTTGCTTTGCAATTTCAGCCAGCTCGTTAAGCCAGTTGGCAACGTCTCTATGCTGTGCGCGGTCTGCCGCCTTGAAACGGGTAACAACCTCGAGCATGCGCGCCGGGGTTTCCCCGGCATCTGGTGGAAGCACCCGCAGCGCGGCGGCAAGCAGAGGCCAACCAGGCAGCGGCAGGTCGACGCCGGCATCGGCCAGCTGGGCGAGCGCTTGCACCAGTTCATCTGTTGCGCCGCCGACAAAGGCGACGGGTCTTGCCTCCTCAATGATGAGGAGCAGCCGGTCGAGGGAACCCATGTCGTCGGGCAGAACGCCCTTTTCCCGCAGGTCCGCGAAGCCCTGGTGTTCCCGGATCCTCGGATCTATGTCACTCACCGGAAGAAACGGAAGATCGTCACCGAGCACGCGGCGCGCAGCTACCAGAACATCTTCGGAGAGATCGACCACGTCCTCCGGCGCCCAAGCGTTGCCGGAGCGATCTCTCAGCCATTTCGCGCGGCGCAGGCGATCGGCATCTGGCGCTTCGATACTCGCCAGAGCGTCCAGGATCTCGGTGGAAAAACGAATGGGTTCCGATTGGCCGAGACAAACGGCAATCTGCGCCTCGGGTGACCAGCGCTCGACAAGTGCTTCGGCACGCTCCCGTGCTCTCGGTTCCTCGAATTCGCCAAGCAGCGGCACAATGGCTGTCATGCCTCTCGCGACGGCCCAGTCCGGGTTCGGGCGGTAAACGCTGTCCGGTCGCGCCCAGCCGCCTTGCCGCGTGGGGAAGATCGGCAGCTGTTTCAGATGCTCGTCGGGAATGCCAGCGCAAAGAATTGCCTCCACGGCCGCGTGATCAAGCCCCTGCGTGGCCAGTTCATCGGCATGGCGAACGAGCAAGTCACCAAGCCAGGCGCCCTCCAGCGTGTCAATCGAGAGATGGCGCACCTTGGCACGGTCGAGCGTGTCCATGACCTCGCTCGGCACCAAAATGACTGGCTCCGAATTTGCCGTGAGTCGAGCGATCAGCGCGTCCAGCGCCGGAGCGCTCTGTCCCAACGCATTGAGCCTGAAACGGTTTTCGTGCGCACGCCGATCCCCGGCTGCAAGCATGAGGAGGGCATCGCGACTTTCCAGTTCATTGCTGAAAATGGCATTCAGGAGGTTGGCGCGGGCCTGCGGCGGACCGAGCGCCTCGGCCTTGCGCACGAGCGCGCAGACGGCCCTGGCATCGAGATCATGCAATCTGAATACGGCGTTTGTCGGCGCACTGCCGTTTGCGTCCAGCAGTGCACTGGCGGCAGCGCTCGGCAGAAGGAATGTCTCGGATTCTGGCAGCGCATTCGCAGCGACCCCAAGAAGCCGGCGGGCTTGGGGATGGTCACGGAAGAGCCGCTGTTCGCGTGATGCCCCATAGAGCTCTGCGAGGCTCAGCCGACGCGTGCGGATCCCGTCCAGAGCCTTGACGACCGGCAGCGCGGGCAACTCTGGATGCTCCAAGGCGGCTTCAATGCTTTCGATGCGGCGCAGAATGGCGAGGGCTGCTGCACTGGCTGAATCCGCCTGCCCATCCGTCTCAAGCAGCGGTTGCAGAGCGGCGATCAGCGAATGGACCGCATGTGCTCCAATGGTTGCCCCCTTTACTTCGTCGGGCAACCATTCCTGGGGCAGACAGATTGGGGCCCCTTTCGCGCTGGCAAGCGCCCGCAGAACGAACCGTTCGGAAGCGCCAGGAGGCAGAGGCAGGACACCATCAGGAGCAGTGACCTCGAGCACCTTGGCTATGCGCTCATGCGGTGCAAGTGCGCGCGGCGAAGCCATCGCCTGGCGTAGTCGCTTGAGCACCGGCCCCGATGCGGCAACTCGCAGATCGTGGTTCGTGCAGGCCGTTTCCAAAAAACCCCGCAGCACCCGGACCTGGGTGTCACTCAAAAAGCAATCCGCCGCGAGCCCTTCGAGAAGTTTCGCAATCTCGTCGGCCTCCCAGACGAGGTCCTTCGTCGTCAGAACCGCATCCCTGCCACAAACCAGCGTAACGCCTCGTTCTGTGGCCCAGTCGGTCAGATTTGGCAGGATATCCGCCAGCCCCACACGCCCACGCGCATCGGGGGCAGGAATTGGCCGAAACGTGCCAGTGCTCGCCACAAGTTGCCAGCGCACGCGCAGATTTCCATTGCTTGTCTCGACAATTCTGGCGAGCGCATGCTGGGCTGCGATGGCCGCGCGATGGGTGCGGCCGAAGTCGCTCGCGGCGAGGGCCCTAACGGCGGCGCCCAGCGCCTCGCCTGAAACCTTCGCTTCTTGCAGCGCATCGTAGAGGACGGCCGGGATCAGCGGCAGGACGAGGCGGTCGCGAACGCTGCGGTTCCACTCGGCGCGCAGCGTTGTCTCGTCCAAAGGGGCTTGGTCAGTGGGTGCCGGGCCTGCTTCATCGAGCCCGATCACTGCCTTGCGGCCGCTGTCTACGAAGAAACATCCGTGGAGGAGCAGCTTCAGACGGCCCATTCCGTCATGCGCCTGTGGTGGAAAGGCTTCGGTCACCGGCAGCAGCACTGCCCAGTCGGCTAGAAGTTGGCCCATGCCTTCGGGATCCACGACGAGGATCGCAGCGCCGTGCGGGGTCGCCTTCTGTGGCGCTTCCTCGTCGGTATCACGGTTTCGGCTGCGCGGCCAGTTTTGCGACCCGCGAAGGTCTCGGCGAAAGTCGTCCGTGGCGCGACGCTCGCGCCCAAGACAGGCAATCCCCCTGCCCAAGGGACCGCCGAAACTGCGATCACCCGGTTGAGCGGTGTAACCGATCATCGCGCGTGCCGTACCACGGTCGATTTCGGCGTTTGACGGGCCAATCCCGACCACCACGCGGCGCACATGGCGCAGAGAAGCGACCATCTCTGCAATCCGCCACTCATCGGCGAGCGGTGCGAGACTTTCGGGGGCTATGTCCGAAGCAATGATCCCCTTACTCGTCGGCTTTGGGCGAAGCCCCTCTCTCCTGAGTGGAAACCACATGTTCAGGCGGCGGCGCGCATCCAGGAGTTGCTTGCCCTCCGAGGCGATGCGACGCGCATCTTCATCATTGATCCTGGGCCAACGGAGGCAGTCGTCGCCTTCGCGTCCGAGGGCCTCGAAGGGGTTCACAACGAAAGGCTCGTCGTGGGCGCCGAAGCCGTCGGGAACAACGGCGAATGCATCGCACAGATGGAACACCGACTTCTGCCCGAGCCCGAAACGCCCCACGGAGGCGTCATCGAGTGCCTTCACACTACCGCCGAAGGTCTGCATGCCCGTGGCCGAGCGTTCATCGAACTCACCATCGTTGACGAGAAGAAGGCCAGGCCCCCGAAGGAGCGGGTTCGAGGCCTCTGGCCAGCCGGGTCGCAGGTGCAAAGAAACTTGATGCGCCTTCGCGTCATCTGCGTTCTGCAAAAGCTCGCGAAAAACCGAGATGCCGTTGCCGTAGGGATAGCGCTCGAGGTTGTGGCGCAGGTGTTCGACAATATCCTTGGGGTCGAAATGCATTGGCAGCTACCGTTTCAAGAGCAGTCTTGGGAGGGCGCATACCATATTCACAGCCGCATCTGCTCGACCGTTTCGCATTTTGCCCGGCCTTATGTAGCAAAAGCACCACAAACGATTGCGTTAGCAATCGCTCGCATTGCGAGTCTGACAGCCCCACTTTTAGGGGGTGTCAGTGAGTAGAAGCTTCACGAAACGAACCGTCTGCGTTGAGGTAGGGAAGCGCCACGCCCTCGATCTCGACAACATCCTTCCCGATGTCCGGCAGGCCTTCGGAAACCTCGAATACAAAAAGGTAGTCTTCGCGCTCTGCCTCTTCGCCGCGCTGGAATACGGTCTGATAGCGGACGCTCGCGGCAACGTACATTTTGGCCCAATCGGGGACCTCGGCGAACGGATGCCCTTCATAGTCACCGGTGAACCACACCCCTCGGCCCTTGGTCCCGGCGGCGATGCTGCCAAGTCTAGAGGTGTCAGTTTCAAAATCGGGGAGAGCGGGCGGGCCAACTCCGGCCATGCGGCAAAGCGGATTGCCGTGCACATCGAACATCATCGGCCCAGTCTTAACCTCGACATTTTTGGCCGGAGAATTGCCGGAGTTCACCACGTCGGCGACGACGCCCCACACCATGTAATCATGGATGATGATTTTGGGTTTTATGATCGAGAGGTAGGCGCGGGTCTGCGCCTCGCCAATTCGTTTGGTCTCGACCGTCACTCTCCGCGTTTCCCAGAGCGTCCAGGAGAGCAAGGCTATGCCTACCCAAGTCGCAACACCGATCCAAACGGTCCATCGCGCCATGCGCTCTTGGGCCTGAAGATCGCGCTCCTCCCACCACTGGGCTTGCTGAGCTACTTGTTCGCCGTGCGTTGGGGTTTGAGGCGACAGGGCCGTGGCAAGTTCGCCTTTCCTGCCTTCGTGATCGGCGGGGTATTCGGCGCGTGTTTTGGATTGAGCGCGGTCTCGATCCTGTTCCCCGGCTGACAGCGCCGCTGCCAACCAAACAGCCGCTAGAGCCGCTAGGATATACGCAGGTCGGTTGTTCCAATAGCTTCCAAGCATTGAACTAAGAACACCGCCGTAAACTTACCCCGAGCTAGCTTGTTACGGATATTGGGCTCTGATTCCGAGACCCCAATCTCAGCCAGCTTCTCAGCAAGTTGCGCATAGGTGATCCCTTTGCGCTTCAGCTCGGCCTTTAGAAGGTTCTTGACCTTCGCTTCCCAGTCAGACTGTTCCATGCCCTTGAGGTAGGCAGGTTCTAAACCGTCTGCAAGTGCGAATATCGCATAAACGATGACATTCGCCCTTGATAGCGATGCATCATGCCACTATATACAGTGCATAGGCATTGGAAATAGTGACAAACGTGACGCAACATCATCTCCTCTCCGCAGCATCCCGCACCCTTTCGCTGAAGGCGATCTATAAGGCTGGCGAGGACAAGGCGTACGAGACGTTCCGCAAAATCCGTTGGCTGGAAACGGGCGGCGAGGCGGTTTGCCCGCGTTGCGACCACGACGAAGCCTACACGATCAGCACACGCCGCAAGTTCAAGTGCAAGAACTGTCACCACCAGTTCAGCGTGACTTCGGGCACGATCTTCCACGCTCGGAAGCTCGACTACGTGGACCTGCTGGCCGCTATCCTGATCATTGCCAACGCTGCGAAGGGCGTTTCCGCCGTGCAGCTCAGCCGGGACCTGGATGTTCAATACAAGACGGCCTTCGTCCTCGCTCATAAGCTCCGCGAAACGATGACCAGCGAGACGCGCGGCCTGATCCTGAGCGGCGCAGTCGAGATCGACGGCCAGTACCACGGCGGCCACGTTCGCCCGTCGAACCTGAAAGAGAACCGCCGCGACCGACGCCTGAAGCGAAACCAGACGGGCAAGCGCCGCGTCGTCATCGCCATGCGCGAGAAGCAAGGCCGTACCATCACGAAGGTCGAGCGCACCGAAGCCAAGGGCGTTCTCTTCGCGCTCGACCGCCTCGCCAAGGGTTCGGAGCTTCATGCCGATGAAGCTCCGCACTGGGATGAGCTGGAAGCCCGCTTCCCGATGGCCCGTATCGACCACGGTCAAGGCTATTCGATCAATGGGGCCTGCACGAACCAAGCGGAGTCGTTCTTCTCGCGCCTTCGTCGGATGGTCCAAGGCCAGCATCATTTCGTCAGCCCTGGCTATCTCCACCAGTACGCAGCGCACGCCGCTTGGCTCGAAGATCACCGCCGCGACGACAACGGCACGCAGGCCCGCACGGTGCTGGCCCTCGGCCTTGCCGCCCCGGTTAGCCGTCAGTGGAAGGGCTACTGGCAGCGCTAAGACCACAAAATGTGGGGCTTATCCGTGAAAGCACGAACTAAGTCCGATTGAATGCCCTCGACTCTGGCAACGGAACGTTAATAGAACGAAAAACGGCGCCCATGCAGGGGCGCCGTTTCCGTAAACCAGCGGCAGGAGGGCTGGAAGTCATGATCATGTTGACTCTTCATACGTCGCGCCGACCATCGCGTCCAGCCCCTCCTTCGGATTTTCCTAAGGAGACCCACTATGGGTACCAAGTACACCCCGGTGCCGCCGGGGCATAAGCTCATCTTTCGTTTCACGCGCACCTGCCCGAAAACGGGCAAGCTGATCAGGTCCACGAGGTCGATGCCGATTATCGTTCCTGCCAACGATAACGACCGTAAGAAACGGAAGTAGTTAGCTTAAAGAGTGTTGACGGCGCGCCGAAAGGCGCGTCGTCTGCTGTTATGAAACGCCTTCACCCTGTCGCCTACTCCCACGCCTTCCAGATGTTCGACCGCTAGGATAGCTCAGTCCTCAGCAAGGGGAACAAGTCGCCAGACGCCGATCGCATCCTCCCCAATCCGCTCCACGATGCCCTTCAGCCGCTTCCGGTCCAGCGTCCTGCTGATCTTCAGGCGAAGCTCTCGATTGAACCGTTCATCATCGCCGGCCCAGCCCTTCTGCGCGTTCATCATCTCGACCATCGTTTTGAGACCAAGGCCCTTAGGGTGCTGGCGGAGCATTCGCAGGATCAGCCGGGGCAGCTCGCCATGGTAGAACAAGCCAGCAGCCATTGGCTTCTTCGGTGCGGGTTCGCCGTCAGGGTAATGGCCTAGATGGAAAAGTGTGGCGTCGAGATGGCTAAGGGTGGTGCGCAAGTCAGCGACGATGGCCTCGTGGTCGCGAAGGCGAGAGAGCACGTTCTTGCGCTCTTTAACCAAGCTAGAGATGACAATTTCCATGCCTGAATATGTAGGCATCGCTTGCAATGACATAAAGCATCGCATATGGTGCTTTTGCTACATAAGCCCGGTTCGAAACTGGATGGCGGACAGAGAGGGATTCGAACCCTCGAGACGGTTTCCCGCCTACACGCGTTCCAGGCGTGCGCCTTCGACCACTCGGCCACCTGTCCTTTAAGGTCGTTCCAATAGCCATAGGGCATGGCCATTGGCAAGCCGCCGCGTGGCGGCTATTCGTGGGTCTGGGTGGAGAGTTTTCCAATGAAGAGTTTGCGTTTCACCGCATGGATCATGATCGCGCTCGCGCTGGCGCTGGTTGGTGCGGACCTTGTGTCGTCGCTCGAGGCTGGCCAGCCCGTGGTGCGGACGACGCGCGAGATCTTCAACCTCCTGCCCGGCGTCGCGATCAACCCGCTCGGTACGGAAGGGGCGCTCGGTGCGCTGAACCTCGCCATGGACCTGCCCCTTTGGGCGATCGTCGGCGGGATAGGGTTATTGGCGACAATCCTCGTCAGGCCCGTCGACTGATCAGGAGCCGCGCTCGTCGAAGGCGGAGATGGTCAGTCGCCCCGAAAGCAGCAGGCCCAGTCCGCCACAGATGGCGATGATCGTGCCCGTGTTCGGGCCAGCGAGCCGGTCCTGCATTCCAAGGATCGAGCCCGCGACCAGCACTGCCGTGGTGAACAGCACCGCCGTGACCACGCCTTCCGCCAGCGCACGGGCGAGC
The DNA here is from genome assembly GCF_014651915.1 of Parvularcula lutaonensis. Classification (GTDB taxonomy): domain Bacteria; phylum Pseudomonadota; class Alphaproteobacteria; order Caulobacterales; family Parvularculaceae; genus Parvularcula; species Parvularcula lutaonensis. The sequence goes on along the minus strand of NZ_BMXU01000001.1, from coordinate 246,041 downwards.
TGAAGGCCTAGCGGTTTTTCCTTGCGATCCCTCATTCGGCAGCCTGACGCTGGAGTTCTTCGGCCTCGGCGAGAAGTTCTTCGGCGCGGCGCTGGAGGGTCACGTAGTCGACCTTGCCGGTGCCAAGGACCGGGATGTCATCGACATGCAGCACGCGTTTCGGCACGGCCAGTTCCGGCACACCATGGGTCTGCGCCCAGGAGAGAAGCTCCGAGCGGTTCGGGTTTTCTTCTTCGGTGAGCAGGATGATCTGCTCGCCCTTCTTGTCGTCGGGCATGATGATCGCTGCACTGACAGCATCGGGCCAGACGACTGAAGCGCAGTTCTCCACGACGGCGAGGCTGACCATCTCGCCCGAAATCTTCGCGAAGCGCTTGACCCGTCCACGGATGGCCACATAGCCTCCGCCGTCGATCGTCACGACATCGCCTGTGTCGTGCCAGCCGCCTTCCGGGGCGCGCAGCTCCTTCGTTTCGGGGTCGAGGTAACCAGCCATGATGTTCGGTCCACGGACAAAGAGACGTCCACCCCCCGAAAGCCCTTCGATAGGCTCGAGGCGGCACTCTATGCCGGGCAGGACCTTGCCAACCGTACCCGGACGGATATCACCCGGCTGGTTCACGGCGATCACCGGCGATGCTTCGGTCGCGCCGTAGCCTTCGAGAACCGAGAAGCCGAACTTCCGCCTTGCGAGGTTCCGCGTTTCGTCGCGCACTTTCTCCGCTCCGCAGACCGCATAGCGCAACGTATCGAGCGCGCCCTCCTTGGCCTGCTTCAGGTAGCGCGTCACGAAAGTATCGGTACCGAAGAGGATCGTCGCCTTATGCTTTTTGATCAGCTCAGGGATGATCTTGACATGCAGCGGCGAGGGATACGGGACCTGCGGCTTGCCGTCGATCAGGGGGAAGAGGGAGCCGCCGGTCAGGCCGTAAGAGTGGAAGATCGGCAGCGGGTTGAAGAAGATGTCTTCGGGCTCGAGTTGCACGTGGCTGCGCACCTGCTCGACATTGGCGACAAGATTGGCATGGGTCAGGACGACCCCCTTCGGCTTGCCCTCCGTACCCGAAGTGAAGAGGATCACGGCGGTGCTGTCGGGTTTGAGACTTCGCCGTGCGAGCAGCGGGAACTTCTCGCCGATCGCGGCACGGATCTTGTCAGCTGTGCCGAGATTTTCCTTGATCTCCTCGAGGATATGGATCTCCGCCTTCGATGACAGCGCATCGACGAGAGGCTCGAGACCACCCAGCTCGATGAATTTCGAGGAGGTGATGATGTGCTTGATGTCTGCGGTTTCGAGGGCGCTGAACAGCGCCTTCTCGCCGGCGGTAAAGTTCAGCATTGCCGGGACGCGGCCATCGACGTGGAGCGCGAGGATGGTGATCAGGCCACCGGCACTTGTCGGCAGCAGGACGCCGACATTCTCGCCCCGCTTGGTGAATTTCGAGAACGCGTTGCCGAGGGCAAAGGCGCCCCGGACCGTGTCCTTGTAGGTGATTTCGCGACCTTCGGGCTCGATGAAAGCGACCTTGTCGCCGCCGATCCTGTTCTTCGTTTCGATGACCTTCGAGATCACGGTGGAACGAGAGCGCGACCAGATCTTGCGGCGGGAGCGCTTGGCGGCTTCCTCGCGGGCCTTCATCGCGGCCGCTTCCTCACGGGCTTCGGCAGCAGCGATCCGTTTTTCGTTATCGTCGTTCGCGGCTTCGGCGGGTTCCTTAACCTTGTTCTGTTCTACTGGTGTCGAACCGTCCATCACGCGCCTCTTGAGGTCTCTGGGTTGGGCGCAAGGCTTAGGGGTTCCGATGCGACCTTTCAATGACGCACAGAAGCGGTATGAGGCCAAGCTCGCTCGCGGAAACGTTGTGTTTCAGTTTGAGACGCTCGCTGGCGTGGTCTCGCCCGCCTTTCTTCTCCTGATCTTGATGGCCCTCTCCGCGGCGCTGCCCGCGGGCCTCGTCCTTTACAAGCGCAATGCGGCGACGACAGCGGTGCCTTATCTCGAAATTGACGTCAGCGAGGCGCCAGGCCGTTCTTTCGCGGCGGCTTCCGGGTTGAACCGATAGCGCCGATCGTGGACACGTCCGGGCGATGATAGAGATCCCGGAACTTCAGAAATACCGTCCCAATGTCGGCATCTGCCTGTTCAACCGGCAGGGCCAGGTATGGCTGGGCGAGCGCCTCACCGCTCCCGGCTCCCGGGAGGTGAACCCGCATCGCTGGCAGATGCCCCAGGGCGGCATCGACGAGGGCGAGAGCGTTGAAGAGGCAGCTTTCAGGGAACTGCACGAGGAAACCGGCGTGAAAACAGCGCGCATCCTCCTCACGACACCGGGTTGGCTGGCCTATGACTTCCCGCCCCATATCCGGCGCGGAAAGAAGGACTGGCTCGGCCAGCGCCAGAAATGGGTCGTCATGTTGTTTGATGGAGAGGACAGCGAAATTGACCTGAATGTCCATAGCCCCGCCGAGTTCGAGCGCTGGCGCTGGGCCGATCTCGACGAGATCAAGGACCTCATCGTGCCGTTCAAGAGGAAGGTCTACGCAGAACTGGTCGAGAGCTTCCGGCCACTGTCCAAGCTCCTTGCCGAGGGCCGGTTCTAGTCCTTTCGTGCCGTGAGGATTGAGGGAGAAGGCCCGTGAGGATGTACGCGAAAAGCATTCTGGTCGACGACCAGGCTAGGGCACTCGCTTTCTACACTGAGAAGCTGCGCTTTCAGGTCAAGCACGATATCCCGATGGGCGCGTTCAGGTGGCTGGCCCTCGTGTCCCCGGAAGAACCGGACGGTGTCGAGCTCCTGCTCGAGCCCAACCAGCATCTCGCAGGCAGGGCCTTTCAGAAGGCGCTCAAAGCCGATGGCATACCTTGGACGGCGTTCAGCGTCGATGACATCGAAGCTGAGGCGGAACGGTTGGAGGCCGAAGGGGTCACCTTCGCCCAGGCACCGGTGAAGGTCGGCGAAGCCATCATGGCCACGTTCGATGACACCTGCGGCAACCTCATCCAGATCATCCAGCTAGCCCGCTAGCGCGGGAGGGCGCCCTGCCCCACCGCGCGGACCAGCCGCACGGCTTCGGGCGAAGCCCAGTCGGCAGGCTTCGTCACCCGCCCGACCTCGCGCCCCCGACTGTCGTAGAGGATCGTGATCGGCAGGCTCAGCTCGTCACTGACACTGCGGCCATAGCTCAGACGCGGATCCAGCAGCAGCTCGAGGTCTTCCGCGCCGACGCGCTCCAGCATGGCGCGCTGGCGCGATCCGTCGCCACCTTCCTGCGCCACCGCCAGCACCCTGACCTCGTCGCCAAGCTGTTCCTGAAGCGCTGCCAAGGACGGCAGCTCCTCGATGCAGGGGGCGCACCACGTCGCCCAGAGATTGACGACCAGCGGACGGCCATCGGCATAGCCTGTCAGGTTCACAGGGCCGTCCGGGCCTTCGAGCTTCAGCGATGGCAGTCCCTGGGGCGGGAACGTCCGCTCGAAGCTCTCCATCTCGCCCACGACATAGACGGGTTCGTCCTCGCTCCTGCGCAGCTCCGAAGGCTTCTGCACTGCTGCCAGCAGGGTATAGGCCACCCCCAGGCCGCCGATGATCATCAGCAGCTGGATCAGCTTCATAGGGTCTTTCAGCGACCGCAGGTAGGACAGCACGCGATCCATGGTCACACTCCTTTGCAACCGCACCTAGGCGCTTCATCGGCCCAGCGCCACGTGATAGGCCGCCGCAATGCAAAAACGCCTCCTCGCCCTCGCCGTTCTCGCCGCCGCCCTCGCCGCCTGTGGCAAGCGCGCGCCGCTGGAAGTCCCTCCGCCGCCGCAGGAGCGCGCTGACGCCCGGAGTGCCTGATGCACCATTTTGAACGCAAGGACGGCATTCTCCATGCGGAGAATGTGCCCCTGACGCGCATAGCCGAAGAGGTCGGTACGCCGGTCTATGTCTACTCGGCAGCCACCCTGCGCCGCCATGCGCGGGTGTTCCGCGAGCCCTTTCCCGAAGGGACGGTCACGGCCTTCTCGGTGAAGGCGCTCTCGAACCTCGCCGTCCTCTCGCTCCTGCGGCAGGAGGGCTTCGGCGCGGATGTCGTCTCTGGCGGAGAGCTCGAACGCGCATTGCGGGCAGGCATGGCGCCGGACCAGATTGTCTTCTCCGGCGTTGGAAAGACTGTCGCTGAACTGGAAGCTGCCCTCCATGCCGGGATCTTGCAGTTCAATGTCGAGTCCGAAGCAGAGCTTCGTATGCTGAGCGATGTCGCCCAGCGGCTTGGCAAGACGGCACCGGTTGCCCTGCGCATCAACCCCGACGTCGATGCCGAAACCCACCCCGGCATCTCCACCGGCAAGAAAGACGACAAGTTCGGTATTCCCTGGGACCGCGCCTTCGAGGTCTATGACCTGGCGCGTGAGCTTCCGGGTCTCGAAGCCTCCGGCCTCGATCTGCATATCGGCTCGCAGATCACGTCGCTGGCGCCGTTTGAGCGCGCGGCGATGCGGGCGAAGGACCTCGTCGTCGCGTTGCGCGAGCGTGGCCACGACATCCGCCGCCTCGACCTCGGTGGCGGCCTCGGCGTTCCTTATGCAGAGGGTGACGTCCCGCCCCTTCCCTCCGCCTATGCCGAGGCGTTGGTAAAAATCACCAGCGATCTTGATGTCCAGCTCATCCTGGAGCCAGGCCGTGTCATTGCGGGTAATGCGGGTATGCTGATGACCTCGGTCATCCTGACCAAGACCCAGACGACCAAATCGTTCGTGGTCGTCGACGCAGGGATGAACGACCTGATGCGTCCGGCCCTTTATGGCGCGAGGCACCATGTCCATGAGGTCAAGGAGAAAGCCGGCGAACGCGCTACCTTCGCTCTGGTCGGGCCGATCTGTGAAAGCACGGATCAGTTCGATCCCGCAGTCCAGCTGACCGCGCCCGAAGCCGGAGACCTCCTCCTCTTCGGCACCGCAGGGGCCTACGGCGCCGTCCAGGCATCGCAGTACAACTCCCGCCCCCTCGTTCCCGAGGTCCTTGTCGATGGCGACCGCTTCCACGTCATAAGACGAAGACCCAGCATCGATGAAATGCTGGGTCTCGAGGCAGTTCCGCCTCAATTCGTCGGTGATCGGAAGGGGTGACCTTGCCTAGCGCAGGTCGTCGTCCCGGTTCTTGAAGCCGCGGCGGCTGTCATTTTCTTCGAAGGTCACGCCGTCGTCGTCGAGGTCGAAAGAGAACCGCTCGAGGCGCGTCTCGAAATCGTCCTCGGGCTGCTCGCGGCGCGGCCGTTCACCTGCGGCGCGGTAGCGGCGCCGGGGTGCCTCTTCGCGGCGGCGGACCAGCTCTTCGGCCAGCGCCTCTTCTTCTTCGCGAAGCTCGCGAAGGCGTCGTTCGATCGCGGCGGCGCGCTCATCCTCTTCGGAATCTTTCCGTGCACGGATCGGGCGTGGTTCGTCGTCATGGTCCGCGGGACCGGCATAGAACGGGCCCTCTTCGGCATCGTCATCATAGCGCCCCGCCTCGGCCGGCATGACGTTGTGCAGCAGGTTCAGCGTTCCCATCAGCGTCGACGGAGAGGTCAGCCAGACCCGCGCGCGGTGACTGTCGCGGACAAGATCCGGGAAGCGGTCGTGAAGTATCGTGTACGCAGCTTCTGACGGCAGGAACAGGATCGCCGAATCCACCGTCTCGCCATTGATGATGAAACGATCAGCACACGCAAAGATCGACCTGAGGACGGTGCGGCGGAACTCGTCTTCGGCAGCCTTCGCCTGCGGCAGGTTGCGCCGGACCGCATCGCGGGACGGCAGGCGGTTGAAGCAGTCGATTTGGAAGCTGCCGTCGATGACGACCTTGCTCCGGCCGCCGCGCAGGTAGATCACGCAGTCGGCGACGTCGCCGGTGGAGAGCTTCGCGTTCAACTCGTACTCGTCATCGTCGAGCGTGCCGCTAACCACGTCCGCGAGGCGCATGTTCACGCCCTGCTCGTTTTGCGCACGCTCGAGAAAGCTGCGCTCGAGGCGTCCGAAGTCTTCCTTCAGCAGGTCGAACTGCTCGCGCATCGAGGCGATGGCGGCTGTGTTCTGCTCGACATCATTGCCAAAGCTCAGGACGTCGTCGTGCAGGTTGCGCAGTTCGCTGCGCATCGTCGCCATGTCCGCCAGGCGGTCTTCGACCATTCGGCCGAGATCGTTCATTCTCTCGCCATTGCGCTCCAGCACCTTCTGCATCCGGTCCAGCGCATCCGACAGGCTGTCGATCCGGCGGCGGAGCGAAGCCCCTTCCTCGTCACCGACACCTGTCAGGCTGCTCGTGCGGTTCAGCTTGCGCTCGATGGAGCTGAGGAAGAGATCGAGCCGGCTCGACTGCTCCTCGCGAATGCTGCTCAGCTGGCGGCGCATGTCGTCGCGCAGGTCATCAAGGCGATGGGACTGCCGACGCTCGCTCTCTTCGATGTATTCGCGGATGAAAGGGGCCACGAAGGGCGCGTCGTCCTCATAGCTGCCCCGGCCGGAGGACATGCGGTCATCATAACCGCCGCGCTGCCAGTCATTGCCGCGATCACCCGCATAGCCGCCAGCGGCTCCGTAATCATACTCGCCCGGAGTCTCGTTCGCCGCGACCTGCAGGGGCTCGCGCTGTTGCACGGGTTCGGCACGCTGGATCGGCTGCGGCTCGGGCTCGGCGCTCCGAAGCGGGACAACATTCTCCGCGGGCTCCCGGACCGTCTCGGTTCGGGACATCGCCTGTTCATAGGGCTCTTCCGCTTCGGTCACCAGCGGGCCGGGCTCCCGGTCCTGGTATTGCGGCTCTCGCGTAATGCGGATCGAAGCGAAGTCCTCTTCCTGCTGGTCGAAAGGATCGTCACCACCGCCGAAACGCTGGTCAAAGAGGTCCTCGCCGTCGTCATATTCGTTACGGCTGCGGTTGATACGGCCATAAACGACGAACAACGCGATGATGACCAGAAGGATCACCAATCCCAGTATTCCGTAGACCATGAGGTTACTGTTGCTCATCACCCTGTCGGCCCCCGACAATTGCTCAAACGCTGCATCCATGGCCTCATCGACTTCAATCTCGGCCAGCTGCTGCGGCAAGCGTTTCACAATGTGTGCCATCACAGCGGGATCCAGCGCGTTCGTCTTCAACCACCCGCGGAAAACGTGATATTGTCTCCCGCAAAGCCTTTATGTCATCAAACCTTCTGCAATGCGAGATACGTGCCGCAGGACGCTAAACGCATAGGTTGCAGAAGAGTCTTAGATTGCCGTTAGGTTCAGGGGCAAAGAGCCCGATTGACCGCGGCGCGTCAGCTTCTTAGTTCAGGACCATGGCCATTAGAGAGATCCTGACCGTTCCAGACCCGCGCCTGCGCGAGGTCTCCAAGGAAGTCCCCGAGGTGACGGACGAGATCCGCGCCCTCATGGATGACATGCTGGAGACGATGTATGCCGCGCCGGGTATCGGCCTTGCCGCGATCCAGGTCGGGGAACCGCTCCGGATCATCGTGATGGATATCGCCGGTAAGGACGAGGAGCCGCAACCGCGCTACTTCGTCAATCCTAGGATCATCGACCCGGCCGAAGAGACTGCGCCCTATGAAGAGGGGTGCCTGTCCGTGCCTGATGCCTATGAAGAGCTCGAGCGCCCGGCGACCTGCACGGTCGAGTACCTCGATTACGAAGGCAAACCGCAGACCCTCAAGGCGGAGGGCCTTCTCGCCACCTGCATCCAGCACGAGATGGATCACCTCGAAGGCATTCTCTTCATCGACCATCTTTCGCGCCTCAAGCGCGAACGCATCCTCAAGCGCCTGAAGCGCGAGGCGAAGCTGAAGGAAAAAGCGGGCAGCGCGGCTGCCCTTGTCGCGGAGTAACTCCCCTTGCGCGTTGTCTTCATGGGCACGCCGGACTTCGCGGTCCCGGCGCTCTCCGAGCTTGTGGCGTCAGGACACGACGTCGCCGCGGTCTACACCCAGCCGCCACGCCCGCGCGGACGCGGACACAAGCTGCGGCCATCGCCTGTCGGAGAGCTCGCTGCGGACTACGGCCTCGAAGTGCGCACCCCGGAGACGATGAAAGCGCCCTCGGAAGTCGAAGCCCTCGCAGCCCTGGAGCCCGATGTCGCGATCGTCGTTGCCTATGGGCAGATCCTGCCCCAGGCGATCCTGGACTTGCCGGAGCACGGCTGCCTCAATATTCACGCCTCCCTTCTCCCCCGCTGGCGCGGCGCGGCGCCGATCCAGCGGGCGATCATGGCGGGCGACAAGGTGACGGGCGTCCAGATCATGCAGATGGAGGCCGGCCTCGACACCGGTCCAATTCTTCTCTCGGAAACTGTTCCGATTGCCGAGGACGAGACCTACCAGTCCCTCCACGACAAGCTCGCTCCGATCGGCGCAGGACTCCTGCCCCGTACGCTGGCCGCCCTTGAACGCGGCGGCATTGCGCCGACACCGCAATCCGAGGATGGCGTCACCTACGCCAAGAAAATCACGCCCGAGGATGCGAAGATTGACTGGGAAAAGCCGGCCCACGAAGTCGACTGCCAGATCCGCGGCCTTTCGCCGTTCCCGGGGGCGTATACGGAGTTCGGCAACATCCGCATGAAGCTCCTGATGAGCAAGCTTGGCGGTACCGGCGCTGGCGCGCCGGGCACTGTGACGGGCGCCGACGAGCACGGGCTCGCCGTGACCTGCGGTGATGGCAACGAAGTCCTCATCACGCGCGTCCAACGCTCGGGCAAGGCGGCCCAGCCCGCCGCCGAATTCCTGCGCGGCACGAAGATCGATCCGGGGACGGTGCTCTCGTGAGCGAGGAGCCCTCCACCCGCCACCGTATCGAGATCGAATATGACGGCCAGCCTTTCGCGGGCTGGCAGCGACAGGAAAACGCCCCCTCGGTCCAGGCCACCATCGAGGACGCGGCGGCGAAGTTCTCGGGCGGCAAAACCCACTGCTACGGCGCAGGCAGGACCGATGCCGGGGTCCACGCCCTTTGCATGACCGCCCATCTCGACCTCGAAAAGCCCGTGGCCAGCTTCACCGTCCAGAACGCGGTCAACGCCCTCATGCGCCCCGCTCCCGTCGCGATCCTGTCCGCTACTCCGGTGACGGACGATTTCCACGCCCGGTTCTCGGCGAAGGAGCGGCACTACCTCTACCGGATTATCGCCCGCCGCGCGCCGCTCGCCCTCGACCAGGGCAGGGCCTGGCAGGTTCCCTACGCGCTCGACGACAGGGCCATGGCTGATGCCGCAGAAGTCTTCGTCGGCCTTCACGACTTCACGACCTTTCGCTCGGCCCACTGCCAATCGAAAAGCCCGGTGAAGACCCTCACTGAGGTCTCCGTCGAGCGCTCGGCCGACGAGATCCAGCTCCGGCTCCGCGCGCCATCCTTCCTGCACAACCAGGTCCGCAGCATCGTCGGCACGCTGGAGCGTGTCGGCGCGGGACGCTGGTCAAAAGGCGATGTGCAGGACGCACTCGAAGCTGCTGACCGCTCTCGCTGCGGCCCGGTCGCGCCGGCGCAGGGCCTCTATTTCGTCAAGGCCGTCTACTGAGCGTTCACGACGAAACCTGCGGCAGCTCCATCAGTCCGAAGAAGACCAGCAGCCCGGTCGACAGCATCGACATCACGAAATAGGCGAGGATCAAAAGCGCCAGGACCCCGATCACGCCGATTGGCGTCAGGTCCAGTGTCCGCCTGAAAATTCCCCAGCGCAAGAACAGGAGAAGCGCATGGCCCGTGGTCGACCCCAACGTCCCGAGCGCCGTGGCCCCGGTCAGGATCGAAACGCCCAGCGGAAGGGCCACGACCATCGCGAACAGGAACTTCGACCAGTTGTAAGAGATGATCAGGGGGCTGACCTTCCAGCCTATATTGCGACGCTTGGCCAGCGTCATCAGCATCCAGAGCTCGACCGCCCAGAGGACCGAGAAGCTCAACACCTGGCTGACGGCCAGCGTGGCAGGACTGATCGAGGCGATCGACGTCGTGAAGGGGTCCGGCGGTGCACTGGCTGCCACCTGCCGGGAAACCTCGGCCGACAGGACGATCGCCGGCAGCGACAATCCGATGGCCCAGAAGCTTTTGAACACCTGGTCCGCAGAAAAATCGAAGCGGTCCTGCCAGCCCTCTTCGTCGCGTGCCATGGCAAAGGCCGCCCGGACACCATTCGCAATATCGCCGCCAGAGATCACAGCAGACCTTCCTTATACAGACGAAGAATCTCGGCGTAGATGTCGGCCAGCTTGTCGACATCGGCCACCGGCACCTGCTCATCTACCTGGTGCATCGTCGCCCCCGAAAGGCCGAACTCGACGCAAGGCGCAACCTTGGCAATGAACCGTGCGTCAGATGTCCCGCCGCTGGTGGACAGCTCCGGCGCCCGGCCCGTCACGGTACGGACGGCCCGCGCCACGAGCCCGGCCAGCGCGGGATCGTCGTTGAGGAACGCCTCTCCCGATACCCGCGGGTTCCAGCTCCACTTCGCGCCGCCTGCAGCTTCGCCAATCACCCTGTCGAGATGCGCCAGAAGCGTTTCCCCGGTCCAGTTCGGATTGAAGCGCACATTGAACCGCACCCAGGCCTCGGCGGGAATGACATTCTCTGCCGTTTCCGCAGACCCCCAACCCGTCACCTCGAGATTGCTCGGCTGGAAGCTTTCATAGCCGAGATCGAGCTCCAGCGTCGTCAGTGCACTGGCGATCCGCGCGGCCGCGGGTAGCGGATTGTCCGCGCGATGGGGGTAGGCCACGTGACCCTGCCGCCCCTCGACCCTGACCGTCGCATTCATGGAGCCGCGGCGCCCGATCTTCATCATGTCGCCGAGGACCTCGCGGCTCGTCGGCTCCCCGACGAGGCAGTGATCGAAGGAATAGCCCTGCTCTTGCATCCACCCGAGCATCTTCTTGGTGCCATCAATGCCGGGCCCCTCTTCGTCCCCGGTTATGAGAAGCGCCAGGGGCGGCGTGTCGGACGTCTTCGCGACGGCGGCGATGAAGGCGGCAATCGCGCCCTTCATGTCCGACGCCCCCCTCCCGCGCAGCATACCGCCATCCACCGACGGCTCGAAAGGCGGCGTCGTCCAGGCTTCCATCTGCCCTGGCGGCACGACATCGGTGTGCCCGGCAAAGCAGAGCCTGTGGCCCCCCTCACCGCGCTGGGCATAGAGGTTCGGGACATCACCAAAGGTCACCCGGTGCACCTCGAAGCCCAGCCTGGTCAGCCAGGTTTCCAGCAGGTCCTGCGCGCCCGCATCCACAGGCGTTACCGACGGCCGGGCGATCAGGGCCTCTGCCAGCGCGAGCGGATCGGTGAGCTGTGTTTCTGTCATCGGCACGGTCTGGGGAAATGGGCGCGAAGGTTCAACAATCAATGCGCCGCAGGAAGGTCAAGCGCCTCGCCATAGCGCCTGATCGCAGCAATCTTCTCCTCGAAAGCCGACCAGTCATCGCACCGGTCGATCGGCTCCCACACCGCCTCGACGTCATCGACAAGCAGCGTCGGCGGATCGGTGCGGAACGCTGGGTGCTGGACCCGTCCGGGTCGGTCCGGCTCATAAGCATCGAGGCGACGGATGATCTCCTGGTCCCCGTAGCGCGCCGAAAGCGGCGAGCGGAGCCGCTTCCCCTGCCCGGCGCTGCCGCCGAACAGATCGAAGAACACCTGCTCGAAAGGCAGCTTCTCCTTGTTCATCCAGACAAAGAGATCGCTCGCGAATTTCTGGTCCGCTTCCGGCTCCGTCGCCTTCACGCCAAGCCTTCTCAGGATCGCCTCGCCAAAGGCATTTCCGTAGGCGTCAGGATAGACACCCAGCGCCGCGCGCAGTTGCTCGCCATCCGCGATCGGGCGCAGCGCATCGGCGAGGGCCGCGAGGTTCCAGTAGATCGCTTCGGGCTGCCGCCCGAAAGCATAGAGCCCCGCTTCGTCAAAATAGGCCGCGGTGTAGCCCGCCTCCACGGTCGGCGCGAACTTCCACGGGCCATAATCGAAGCTTTCGCCCGTGACATTCATATTGTCCGTGTTGAGAACACCATGGATGAAACCCGCTGCCATGATGCGTGCCGCCATCACGGCCATCCGCTTGCTCACGGCAACCAGGAAGCCTGCCGCATCGTCCCCTGCCAGGTCGGGATAAAACTCCCGCACCGCATAGGCGAGGAGCAGCCTCAGCCCCTCATCATCTCCGAGGTATCTCAGCCGCTCGAACGAGCCGAAGCGGATATGGCCATGGTTGAGCCGCACGAGGACCGCGGAACGCGTGGGCGACGGCTCGTCGTGACGCGCAAGCTGCTCGCCGGTTTCGACGAAGCTCAGGGTACGGCTCGTCGGCACGCCCAGCGCCTCCAGCATCTCCGTCGCCAGCGCCTCGCGCACCGCGCCTTTCAGCGTCAGCCGCCCGTCACCGTCGCGGGAATACGGCGTCCGGCCGGACCCTTTGGTGCCAAGGTCCATGAGCCGCCCGCGCCCATCGCGAAGCTGCGCGAACAGGAAGCCGCGTCCGTCGCCGATATCGGGATTGTACGCCCGGAACTGATAGCCGTGATAGCCGAGGGCGAGAGGCTGCTGGAGATTGTCAGGAAGCGGATCGAAGCGCGCGAAATGCCTGATCCATTCGTCGTCCGAAAGGCCGCAAAGCCCCACTTCCTCCGCCGCCCGGTCATTGCGGTAGCGGAGGATCGTTTTCGGGAAATCCGCCGGCTCCACCGGCGTTGCGACCCTCGGGACAAGCCCGAGGATCGGGAGGTCCGGCGTCTTGCTCAATACTGGGGCGCGTACGGATCGGGCTTGAACGACAGCGGTGCCGGGTCGATCACGCGCACGCCGTTCCGGGTGATCTCCAGCACGGCGAGCCCGCGTTCCACGACCCCTTCTTCAGTCAGGCGGAACAGGCCGTCCGCACCGATGAAGCCGTTCGGGTTGGTCAGCATCGCCTGTGAATAGGGGTTCGGAGCGCCCGATTCCGCAAGACGCGCCGCGATCAGGGTCGCGTCATAGGCGAGCGAGGCCAGCCGGGGAGGATTCTCGCCGTAAGCTGCACGGTAGCGCGCGGTGAAGCCCTTGGAACGCTCGGGGTCCGGAGCAGCAAACCAGCCGCCGGCCAGCGCAGGCTCGCCGATCAGGCCAGGGTTGTTCCACGCCGACACGCCGAGCAGCTTGATCTGGCGCACATCGACGTCGTTATACGGAAGAAGCGGTGCCAGTGCCCGGAGAAGGCGCCCGAACTCGGGCAGCAGCACGGCCTGGAAGCCGTCTTCAATCGGATCATAGCTCTCGCTCGGGACGTCGGCTCGGTTGAGCGGGCCCTCCGGCTCCTGCGTACCCGGCAGCGGTCCGTACTGGTCGTATTGCTGCTCCGGCTGCGATCCAGGCAGGGCACCATAGCGGTCCTCCTGTTGCTCGGGGCGCGGACCACGCGGCGTCACGTATTGGGGGACAAATGCCGGCGCTGCATACTGGGCCAGCCGCCGCGCGGGCTCGCGCATGGCATCGGCATTGCGCTCATAGCGCTCCTCATGGACCAGCGTGCCGCCGCCCTCGTAGATCTCTTCGTGGAAAGCGTCCGCCACCCGCGCGCCATACTCGTTGAGCGGCGCAAGAAGGCCGAAGCGGGCATAGCCCTGGCTGAGAGCGTAGGACGTCACGCGCTCGATCTCCGGCTCCGGCGGGAAGCTCAGCAGGTAGGTGCCATTCCCTGCCACGCGCCGGTCCGTCGAGAAGGCGATCACCGGGATGTCCCGGCGCCGCGCTTCCTGGGACACTGCCTGCACGCTCGAAGCGAGAAGCGGCCCGAGAATGATGTCCGCACCGCCATTGATCGCGTTCCGCGCCGCGGCCCGCGCCCCGGCCGGCGTGCCCTTGGTGTCTTCGGGAATGAGCAGGAAGCTGTCATTGCCGCTTTCGAAGGCCACCATCTGGGCGGCTTTCAGCATCGCATCGGCAAGGTCCTGAATATTCTCGGAAGAATCGCCGAAAGGCAGCAGCAGCGCGACGCGCACGACCCTGTCCTCGTCGATGTCCGGCAAGGTCACCGGCGCTTCGAGGCCGACCGGTTCGTCGGTCGCCACCGGCGGCTCCTCGGGTTCTGACGTCCGGGTCGGCAGTGTCTCGCAGGCTGCGAGTATGAACGCGCAGGCGAGAATACCGGCTTGTTTCAACGAAAATTTGGGCAACGCATTGATCATCGGAGGAACTCCCTGCCTGAAGCCATACCGGGCCTGTGCGACAGTCACAACACACTAGGGCGGGCATCGCTCCTGCCCAACCACCGGCAAAGCCGTTGACGAAGCGTCCTGAACCGCGCAGCCCCAAGCCCTATGGAGAAAAAGCTGCAGCCGGGCCTTCATGTCGCCGCGACGCCGATCGGCAATCTGGGGGACATCACCAAGCGGGTGATCGATGCCCTGGCGCAGGCCGACCGCATCCTTTGCGAGGACACGCGCATCACGGGCAAGCTACTGAATGTCCTTGGCATTCCCAAGCGGCCGCTTCTCCCCTACCATGAACACAACGCCGCCGAGGTCCGCCCCCAGATCCTCAGCGAACTCGCTTCGGGGGCTGCCATCGTCCTTGTGTCCGACGCAGGCACGCCGCTCATCTCCGACCCCGGTTACCGCATCGTCCGCGAGGCGAGGGACGCGGGCCACAAGGTCTACGCCTTGCCCGGACCGAGCGCCCTGACGGCCGCTCTCTCCATCGCAGGCGCACCCACGGACCGTTTCACCTTCCTCGGTTTCCCGCCCAAAGGACCCGGACAGATTCGCAGTTTCTTCGAAGAGCTGTCAGGCCGCCCCGAAACCCTCGTGCTCTACGAATCAGGCCCTCGCCTTGCCGCGACCCTTGCCGCCCTGGCCGAGACCCTCGGCCCCCGAACCGTGGCCGTGGCCCGCGAGCTGACCAAGCTGCATGAGGAGATCGCCGAAGGCGACGCTGCCGAACTCGCAGCGCAGTATGAAAAGGCCGCGCCGAAAGGCGAGATCGTCCTCATCATCCATCCGGCCTCCGCCGCTGAAGGCCCGGACCTCGACGAGACCCTCCGCCGCCTCCTCAAGACAGAAAGCGTCCGCGAGGCCGCGAAAACCGCCGCCGAAATCACCGGCAAGCCCAAGAAGGAGTGCTATGCCCGCGCCCTCGAGCTCAAGGAGGCGTAGCGCCGAGAAGGCGGGACGCCTCGCCGAGACACTTGCCGCCCTTTTCTTGGTGGCGAAGGGCTACCGGCTCCTCGCCCAGCGATTCGTGGCCAGGGGCGGGGAGATCGACCTCGTCACCCGCAAAGCCGGCACGCTTGTCTTCGTCGAGGTGAAGCTTCGCAGGACCCTCGAAGAGGCCCGCCTCGCCGTCACCCCGCGAAACGCCGCCCGCATCCGCGCGGCCGCCGATGCCTACCTCGCTCGAAAAGCCCTGCGCACCGATCTTCCGTTGCGTTACGACATTGTTGCCGTCAGCCCGCGGGGAATCAGGCATATCCGCGATGCCTTCCGCTAAAAGGCATTGGAACCCGAGGCGACGCTCCATAAGTTAGGCGCGCCTTCCGAAGGAGAACCTTCCATGCTGCGCCGTATTGCTCTCGTCGCTTCTGTCCTGCTCCTTGCCGCCTGCGCGCAGAATCGCACGCTAGGCGACCGGCTCGATGATTCCGCCGCCAGCGTGAACCTCAAGACGAAGCTCCTCTTCGACCGCGAGGCAGATACCTCCGACATTGACATGACGATCTTCGAAGGCCGTCTCCTCCTGACCGGCACGGTCCGGTCCGAAGGCGACGCCATCATCATTGAAGAAAAAGCCCGCAAGATCCCGCAGGTCCGCGAGGTCATCAACGAACTGCAAGTCCTGCCCAAGACCAGCATCGGGCAAGGAACGAAGGATGGCTGGATAGACCAGAAGCTGGAGACAGCCCTCATCGCCGACACAGGCGTGAAGGCGGGCAATTACCGCGTGCTCGTCAGCCGCGGTACGGTCTACCTCCTCGGCGTCGCCCAAGGGCCGAACGAGCTGCGCCGGGTCACGGGGCAGGCCCAGGCCATCGACGGCGTGAAGGAAGTGGTCAGCCACGTCATCTATCTCAGGGATCCGCGCCGCAGCGATCGCGCCCGGTGATGTACAGGATCGTCCGGGTCCTGCTGCTGATCGGCTTGTTCCTTTCCACGGCTTCGATCGCCTATTTCTTCCTCGTGCTGCAGGTCCCGCCGCCGCCCGGCGCGTGGCTTGCAGTCGCCAGCTCGCTTTTCGGGCTTATCTTCTCACCGCGCGACTAGCGAGACTGCCATGAAAATCGCCATCCAGACCGATCCGTTCCGTAGCCTGACGGTCCGCGGGGACACCACTTTCGCCCTTGCCCTCGCGGCACAGGCGCGCGGCCACGACCTGTGGGAGTACCAGCCGGAGCATTTGCGACTTGACGGTAACCACGTCAGCGCCCGTGGCCGGCGCCTGTTCGACCTCAAGGACGAGCAGGGCGATCACGTGCGCCTTGGCGAGGAGGAGATTCTCGATCTTGCAGGCATGGACGTCGTCCTGATCCGCCAGGACCCACCCTTCGACATGGTCTACATGACCGCCTGCTATATCCTCGAAAAGCTTCCCGAAAACGTCCTGGTGCTGAATGACCCGGCAGAGATCCGAAGCGCGCCGGAGAAGCTCTTCGTCATGGACTATCCGGAGCTGATGCCCCCCACCCTCGTCACCTCCGACGAGGAAGCCATTCGCGCCTTCCGCGACAAGCACGAGGACATCATTCTCAAGCCCCTCTATGGCAATGGCGGCGCAGGGGTCTTCCGTGTCCGGTCGGACGACGAGAACTTCAGCTCGCTGCTGGAGATGTTCCTTGGCCAGCCACGGAGCCTGCCGATCATCGCGCAAGCCTATCTCAAGGAGGTCCGCGGCGGCGACAAGCGCGTCATCCTCCTCGACGGCGAGCCCGTCGGCGCCATCAACCGTGTCCCTGCGGATGGCGAAGCACGAAGCAACATGCATGTCGGCGGACGGGCCGAGCCTTCCGAGCTCACCGAGCGCGACCTTGAAATCTGCGCCACCATCGCGCCCGCACTGAAAGAGCGCCGTCTCGTCCTCACCGGGATCGACGTAATCGGCGGTATGCTGACCGAAATCAATGTCACCAGCCCGACCGGCATCCGCGAGCTCAAGCGGTTTGGCGGCAATGACGTCGCCGAGATGTTCTGGGACTGGTGCGAGAAGGAAACCAGCTAGACCCTGTACGGAGGACCTGATGAGTGAAATCCTGACCGATACCGAGGACGGTATCACGACCATCACCCTCCATCGCCCCGATGCGATGAACGCCTTCACGCCGACCATGCTCGAAGCGCTCGTCAACGCCCTCGCCGAAGCATCGAACACCGCGCGGGTCATCATCCTCAAGGGCGCAGGCCGCGCATTCTCCGCCGGCGTCGACCTCAAGGTCCTCCAGAAAGCGACGCTCGAACACGGTCGGGTCGGCGGCGTCTTCGATGGCCCCGCCGCCGAAGCCGCAGCAGCCGTCAGGCGCACGAGCGTCCCGGTCATCGCGCAGGTCCACGGCGCTTGCTTCACCGGCGCTCTCGAGATCGCACTCCACTGCGATTTCATCCTGACTACGGACGACACCAGGTTCGGCGATACCCATGCCAAGTTCGGCATCCGTCCGACATGGGGGATGAGCCAGATGCTACCCACGGCCGTCGGCATCCGTCGTGCTCGCGAGCTATCCTTCACCGCACGGACATTTACCGGCAGGGAAGCGGCAGCGTGGGGCCTTGCCAACTATAGCTACAACACTGCCGGAGATCTCGAAGCAGCCGTTCTCGACATGGCGAAGCGGATCGCCGCCAACTCTCCCGGTGCCATTGCTGCGTATAAGGACCTTTTCACACTTGCGATGGAGAACCGGCCTCTGGAAGAGGCTCTCGCAGAAGAAGTCGCGCGGGACTACGAGGCAATCACGGATACAGCCGAACGGTTGTCAGGCTTCGGACGCTAGGGACAGCGATCGACATCGCATGGGAACGCGCAGCAAGCCGACCCGGTGCAAATGACGGCCTGCCCGACCCCGGCGCGACGCAATGGTCAAGCAATATCTGCAAGCGGCAAGCCATTCGACTGATAGTTATACTGTTTTCAGCTGCAAAAGATCCTTGCGTTCTTTTTTCGTTCCTGCGACGCGTCTTGCGGGAACGAAGGGAGCGGCATGGTCGCTGAGGTCACCAGCTTCGCCTTTGAAGGCGTCGAAGCCCGACCTGTCACGGTGCAGGCGCACCTGACCGGCGGCCAGCCCACCTTTGTCATCGTCGGCTTGCCGGACAAATCGGTCAGCGAGGCCAAGGACCGGATCTCCGCCGCCTTCTCGGCCATCGGTCTGGGCCTGCCGCCCAAGCGGATCACCGTGAACCTCGCCCCCGCCGACCTCAGGAAGGAAGGCAGCCATTTCGACCTCCCGATCGCCCTCGCCCTGATGGCCGAAATGGGGGCCATCCCTCGCGACGCTGTCGAGGGCATGGCCGTGATCGGCGAGCTTGGCCTTGATGGTTCGATTGCCAAGACCACAGGCGCCCTGCCCGCCGCCGTCGCAGCGAACAGCCTTGACCTCGGCCTCATCTGCGCGGAAAGCTCCGGCGCCGAAGCGGCCTGGGCCGGCGGCGATGCGCAGATCATCGCTGCTGCCAGCATCATCCAGCTCGCCAACCACTTCAAAGGCACGCAGGTGCTCTCCGCACCGAAGCCGGGGGAGCTGGTCCAGCCCTCCGACATTCCCGACCTTGCCGACGTCAAGGGGCAGGAAACCGCCCGCCGCGCCCTCGAAGTCGCGGCCGCTGGCGGGCATAACATGGTGATGATCGGTCCCCCGGGCTCCGGGAAGAGCATGCTCGCGTCCCGCCTGCCCGGCCTCCTGCCGCCCCTCTCCCCCGAAGAGATGCTCGAGGTGTCGATGATCCAATCCGTTGCCGGATTGATCGAGAACGGCACCCTCAGCCGGGTCCGTCCCTTCCGTGCACCGCACCATTCCGCCTCTATGGCGGCCATGGTCGGCGGCGGAATGCGGGCAAAGCCCGGTGAGGCGTCCCTCGCCCATCGCGGGGTCCTCTTCCTCGATGAGCTGCCGGAATTCTCGGCCCAGGTCCTAGACAGTCTCCGTCAGCCGCTGGAAACCGGGGACATCCTCATCGCCAGGGCCAACGCCCATGTCCGCTATCCTGCGCGCTTCCAGCTCGTGGCCGCCATGAACCCCTGCCGCTGTGGTGCCAACTGCATTCGCGGCGCGGGTTGCGCGCCGAAATACCAATCGCGCGTTTCAGGCCCCTTCCTCGATCGCATGGATATCACGATCGAAACCCCGCCGGTCTCCGCTCTCGACCTTGCAAGTCCCGCTGAGGGCGAAGACACCGCGACCGTCGCCGCCCGCGTGGCCAGGGCCCGTGAGGTGCAGGAGGCGCGCGGCGCCATCAATGCGCACCTGAATGAGAAACAGATCGCCGCCATCGCCGTGCCTGATGGCGACGGACTCCAGCTCCTCCGGCGCGCCTGCGAGCAGCTGAATCTCTCGGCCCGCGGTTATACGAGAATCCTTCGCGTCGCCCGCACCCTCGCCGATCTTTCGGGATCCGATGCCCTGCGGCGCGTTCACATTGCCGAAGCCATCAGCTTCCGGCGGCCGGAACCCGCCTTGGCCACCGCGCCGACCGCATGCTGAGACAACGGCTGGGCAACCTTTCTGTGACATTATCCACCATCGGCTGTGGGATGGTGCGGTATGGGACATGGCGCTTACGCGCATCTGGAGACGCTTCCGGTGGCAGCCTTCGTCACCGACGCGAAGACAGGTGCCGTCCTCGCCGCGAACAGTACTGCCACCGCTCTCGGCATCGAACGCGCTGACATCTTTGCGAAAAGGCGTCTGCCATTCGGTTGGCGCGCCACCGGGGACAACCACTTCCAAGTTCAGCGCGATGGTCGCGAACGGACGATCCGCGTGATCTCGGGGCAACCCACCGACGGGGTTGTCGTCCACATCGCCGCCGAGCCGCGCGATACGACCGCGCGAGGCACCGAGCGGACGCTGCAATTCCTCGCCACCATGAGCCACGAAATGCGCACGCCCCTCAATGGCATCCTCGGCATGGCGGACCTGCTCCTGGACACCGGCCTCGATCCGAATCAGGCGAACTTTGCCAGCAACATCAAGCAGAGCGGCCACGCGCTCCTCGACCTGATCAACGCAATCCTCGACTACGCCAAGCTCGACAGCGATGGTGCCAAGCTTCGTATTGAGACATTCAGCCCTGCCGCGGCCTGCGAAAACGTTGCCGAGCTCCTTGCCCCGAAGGCGATCGAGAAGGGTATCGAGATCACGGCCCTTGTCCATCCGCGGGTGCCGAAGAAGCTGACTGGCGACGTCTCGAAGCTACGCCAGCTTCTGATCAATCTCGTCGGCAATGCCGTGAAGTTCACGGACAAGGGCGGCGTCATCATCACTGTCAAGGCGCTCCGTATCGAGAAGGACCATGCAGAGCTGTCGATCGATGTCCTCGATACCGGCGTTGGCATTCCGCAAACGCTCCTGCCGCGCCTTTTCGATGCCTATTCGCGCGACGAGAAGATGGAGGAGCGTTCGATCGAAGGCACCGGCCTGGGCCTCGCCATCGTCAAGCAGCTCGTGGAGAAGATGGGCGGAACCATCCGTGTCGAGAGCGAAGAGAATGTCGGCAGCACTTTCATGCTGACCCTGCCCTTCGGCGTGGCTGAGGCTGCGCCCGAGAAGCGGCCGGAACCCGTCGCCGACAGCAAGGTCGTTCTCTTGACCGACAACACGGTTCTCTCTCGCGCCCTCAGCCTCCAGCTGAGGATGGGCGGCGCGCAGGAAGTCCAGACCACCCACGATCTCGCGGAGGCAACGTCACTCCTGCGCAGTATGCGGAACGGCCTGTTCCTATGCGACTATCCCTTCGCAAGGCAGGCCGCCGAAGCCAACGCCCTCGCCGAGCGGGCCATCCTGCTCCTTCCGGCCAGCGAAAGATCGAGCGTTGAAGAGGTGATGCAGGAAGGCTTCGACGTCTACCTTACGAAGCCCATCCGCCAACGGAGCTTCAACCGCGTTCTCTCGGGCGAAGATCTCAGCCTGACGATGGAGGAACTCGACCGCGCCGCCGCGGAGGAGAAAAAGACAAAACGGTCTGACCGGACCTACGACGTGCTGCTGGCGGAGGACAACGAAATCAACGCTGTCCTCGCGCGCGCCGTCATCGAACGCGGGGGCCACTCCCTTCACGTCGTCGAGAACGGCGCCGCCGCCGTCGAGGCCGTCCGCACCAAGAGCTACGATATCGTGCTCATGGACATGCACATGCCTGTCATGGGCGGTCTCGAAGCGGCGAAGGCTATCCGCGCTGAGGAACGCGGCAGGCGCGTCCCCATCATCGCGTTGACGGCCAATGCCCTCCAGGAGGACCAGGATGCCTGCTTTGCAGCGGGCATGGATGATTTCCTTTCGAAGCCGTTCGAACCGAAAGAACTTCTCGGCCTGATCGACCGCTATGCCTCCGGTGCCGGGTCGGCAAGCCCTTCGGAAAGAAGCAGCGCAAGCTGATCAATCAGCGGCCGACCTGCCTGACTCGCCGCGAGATACCCTCCACCCAAGGAAAGAAAGCCTTGTTCGATGAGAGGTTTCGCTCGGGAAAGGACCCCCTCCGCGTCACTCCCCAAGCGCGCAAGGTCCAGTCCCTTCACCGGGCGCAGCCCTCCGCTCAGGACCTCGAGTCGATGCTCTGCTAGCGACAGGGAAGAAATCGAAATTCTCTCACCATCGGTGAGCGACGTGTACTGCGAAATCCGCTTCATGCCTTCGGTTGCGAGGCGCGCTTCGGGGGAGCCAAGCCGTCCATGCGCTCCGGGTCCGATCGCGAGCCACTCCGCATCGCACCAGTAAAGCGCATTGTGAACGGCTTCCTCTCCCGCCCGTGCGTGATTCGAGACCTCATAGGCCGGCAGGCCGAGATCCGCCGTCACATCCTGCGTCAGTTCGTAGAAATCCGCAGACCGATCATCCGTCACGGGAACGAGCTTACCCCGCTCGGCAGCCTTCCCGAACGCCGTGTCGGGCTCGATCGTCAACTGGTAAAGCGAGAGGTGCCCCGCACCGACCTCTACCGCCTCGCGCAAGGCTTTTTCCCAATCCCCAAGCGATTGTTCGGGCAAAGCGTAGATGAAGTCCAGGCTGACCCGCTGGAACAGCCGCAAGGCGGTGTCCGCGGCGGCGCGGGCCTCCCGGCCGTCATGGATCCTGCCGAGAAATTCGAGCTCTCCACCATCAAAACTCTGCACACCAAGGGAAAGCCGGTTGAACCCGGCCCCGGCCAGACCTTCGAGAAGGGAAAGATCGTCCGGGTTCGCCTCCACAGTCAGCTCGATTCCATCGGTGAACCCGAAAAGCCGCTCAGCCTCTTCAAGCACCGCACCGGCAACCGAAAGCGGCATGAGTGAAGGCGTCCCTCCACCGAAGTAGACACTGGTCAGGGCCCGCCTCTCGGTCATCGCTGCCAGCCGTCTCAGGTCTTCCATCAACACGCGGCTCCAGCCCGAGGCATCCACGGCTCGCGCCTTCGCCACGGTAAAATCGCAATACGGACAAATCCGTGCGCAATAGGGCCAATGGACGTAAAGCCCCAGTGGCCTCACCCGAGAAGCTCCCTCATCAGGGCCTCCATCGCCCGGCTTCGATGGGAGAACCGCGCCTTTTCCTCCGCAGCCATCTCGCCGAACGTCCGGTCCTCGCCTTCGGGGATGAAACACGGGTCGTAGCCGAAGCCGCCCTCGCCCCGCGGCGGGAAGACCAGCGTCCCTCGCACCTCGCCGCGCGCTTCGACCCGGCGGCCATCGGGCCACAGAAGAACCAGCACGCTGACGAATTTCGCTCCGCGATCGTCGCCGGCGGCTTTCACCTCGCGCCCAAGCCTCGCCATGGCCTTGCCGAAGTCCCGCTCGGGCCCGCCCCAGTCCGCCGAGTAAACCCCCGGCGCTCCGCCCAAAGCATCCGCGGACAGGCCGGAATCATCGGCGAGCACCGCAAAGCCTGAAGCCTTCACCGCACTTTCCGCCTTGAGGGTTGCGTTCTCTTCGAAACTCGTCCCCGTCTCCTCCACTTCAGGGAGACCAAGCGCTGCCGCAGTTGTGACCTCGACGCCGCGCCCCTCGAGAAGCCGCTGCATCTCGCGCACTTTTCCTTCATTGCGAGTCGCGAGAACTAGACGGTTGCCGGGAAACAGTTCCATGATGATCCTTTCCTTCCTGCGGTGAAACGTCCGGAAGGGTTGCGACGAAGTGAAAGATCGTTCATCACCCGTGGGCCTTTTTTGATTATCGATAAAGGATAAATGTAGGCAGTGACGATCCGCGTGACCTTGGACAAGATACTCGCCGAACGCGATATGTCGCTGACCGAACTGTCCGAGCGGGTCGGCATCACCATCGCCAACCTGTCGATCCTGAAAACCGGCAAGGCGAAGGCCGTGCGCTTCACGACGCTCGACAAGATCTGCCAGGTTCTCGATTGCCAGCCCGGCGACATTCTCGAATACGTCCCGGATTAGCGCCGTGCCGGATCGAGGCGCAGCCCACGGCTATTCCGGCAAGCCTCTCGCTCATAAGCTCGGTATCAGGCCAGGCATGACCGTGCTGACGATCGGCGCGCCCGCGCATTACCACGATCTCGTCCCGAAGACCGACGATGTCCGTTGGCGCGTCCGGGCGAAGGTGGCCGACCTCGTCCATCTCTTCTGCTCAGACCGGAAGGCCCTGAACACTAGGCTGGAAAGCGCCCTCGGGAAGGTTGCGGACGGCGGCATGCTATGGGTGAGCTGGCCGAAGAAAAGTTCGCCGCTGTTCAAGGATCTCACCGAGGATGACCTGCGCGAGGTGATCCTGCCGACCGGCTTCGTCGACGTGAAGGTCTGCGCCGTCGACAAGGACTGGTCTGGTCTCAAATTCCTGCGCCGCAAATCTCGCTAGCCGAGAGAGAGCCCACCGCGGTAGCGACGGCTGACCGGCACTTCCGCCCCGTCCGACATGGTCAGCCTGAGATCGCCATTGCCTGTCGGTGCCGCCTGCCGGACTTCCCGCGGCACGGCAAGATAAGAGCGGTGAACCCGCACCGCCTCGGCTCCAGCGCCTTCAAGATCCTCCGCCACGGCCTTGAGGGTCGTTCGCACGAAATAGGTTCCGCTGCGGGTGTGCAGTTCGGCATAATTGCCCTCGGCCTTGGCCCAGAGGACATCACCCGCCGCCAGCATGATCGTCCGTCCGCCGGAGCGGTAGGTCAGCATCCGCGGTGCGGCCGAAGCTTTCGCTTCCTCCAAGGCCCGCTTTTTCTGCGCCAGCTCGCGCCCGAGGATCAGGAACATCACGAGGATGAAGTAGGTCAGCGCATCCTTGCGGAACTCATAGACGAACTCGCGCGGCAGGTTGTCGGTAAAGACATAAGGCTCGCCGAACACCAAAGGACTGAGGAGCTTCCGCAGCAGCACCATCCCGAGAATGTGGACGACCGAGAAAGCAACCACGCCAAGCAAGTGGACCGCTGCGATCCGCGACCAGCTATGCACGCCGGGCATCCCCCGGGAGACGACCTGCGCCACCGCGGGCATGAGTGCGAAGATAACGAGGATGCTGGTCGAGTCCCACAGAAGCATCTTGCCTGGATCGACCGGGCTGCCCCGCGAGGCTTCAGTTCCGGCAGACAGAACCCCGACAACCAGCATCGCCACGGTCAGCCCCGCGAACCATAAGAACGTCTTGCGGTCGGCCCGCGCGTCCTCCTCGTCAGGGGTCAGCGGTTTCGTCCCTGAGGCCTCGCCGCTCATCCCAAGCCCTTGACCGGACATCACTTCCCGCCGCCGACCATCACCTCTCGCTCGTGCAGCAAGGGCGGTCGCGCCAGTTTCTGGATTGTCAGCAACCCGGTCGGTCATCCGATGTCTCTTCCCCCTGTCTCCGCCCGCCGCCACGATCTCGACTGGCTGCGCGTTATCGCGTTCGGGCTTCTCATCTTCTACCATATCGGCATGGCCTATGTGCCTTGGGACTGGCACGTCAAAAGCCCCCACGGCTCCGAAGCCTGGCGCTTGCCCATGCTGATGGTGAACCCGTGGCGGCTCGCCCTGCTGTTCTTCATTTCAGGGGTGGCGATCCATTTCGCCAGCGACAAGCTCGGCCCCGGAAAGTTCGCGGCATCCCGCCTCCTGCGCCTTGGCCTGCCGATCGTCTTCGGCATGGCCGTGATCGTCATGCCCCAGAGCTATTTCGAGCTCCTCCGCTATGGCGAGATCGAACCGGGCATCCTCGCGTTCTGGCCCCGCTACCTCTCTTTCGAGCAGCAATTCTCGATCCTCACCCCGACGTGGAACCACCTCTGGTACATCGTCTACCTGCTCCTCTACGTTCTCATCCTGATGCCGCTCATGCCAGTCGTCCGCTCGATCACTGAGAGCGGTCCGTGGCAAGCAATCGCTCGTCGGCCGCTTGGGCTCCTTTTCGGCCTGAGCCTGCCATTTGTCGTCTACCGCTACGTCCTCGACCCGCGCTTCGAGACGACCCACGCCTTGTTCGGCGACTGGAACACCCACGCTGTCAGTTTCACCGTCACGCTGCTGGGCGTTCTCGCTGCAAAGTCCGAGGCGTTCTGGCAAGGGATCCGCCGCGGACTGCCGGTCTTTCTCATCGCCGCCGTCATGCTCGGCGGTTGGCGCGCCTTCGTCGAGACGATCCCCGACGACGTCGAGATCGTCATCGAAGGCTTCTGGCTCACGCTCGCAGCCGCCACATGGCCGCTCGCCAATGTTCTGTACGCATGGGCCGTGATCCTCGGCCTCCTCGGACTCGCCCAGCGCTTCCTGACAGGGCCATCGAAGGCGCTACGCTATCTCACCGGCGCGGTATTCTGCTACTACATCGTCCACCAGACCGCGATCGTGACCCTCGTCGCTCTCCTCGGACGAAGGGAGGTCCCCGGCCCGGTCGAACTGGCCATTGTCACGCTCGGCACCGTGGCCACCTGCGCGATCAGCTATGAGGTCTTCCGCCGGATCCCGGTCCTCCGCATCGCCTTCGGTATCAAATCCTGAGGTTGTCATCCCGGAATGTCAGCGAAAGCGTCACTTGCCCCCCCTCCAACAAACCGGTATCCGCCGCTCTCTTTTCCACAAGTCCTGTCACAAGGCGGAAGCACATGAGCACGACCCTCCTCGACCGCGCCCCTGCGGTCAGCACCGATCAGCGCACCTCCCTCATCGGCCTTACCCGCAAGGAAATCGCCGAGCGGCTCCAGTCGGATCTCGGCCTCGCCGAAAAGGAGGCGCGCATGCGCGCACGCCAGATCTGGGGCTGGATCTACAATATCGGCGCCACCGAATTCTCCGCCATGACCAATATCGCGAAAGCCATGCGCGAGAAGCTCGAGGACTGGTACACCATTCCCCGCGCCGAGATTGTCGAGCGCAAGGTCAGCCGCGACGGCACGCGAAAATACCTCCTTCGCTTCGCTCCGGGCGTCGAAGCCGAAGCGGTCTTCATCCCCGGCGTTGGCCGCTCCGGCGCGCTCTGCGTCTCGAGCCAGGTCGGCTGCACGCTCAACTGCACCTTCTGCCACACAGGTACCCAGGCCCTCGTCCGTAACCTGACGGCCGAGGAAATCGTCGCGCAGGTTCTGGTGTGCAAGGACGATATTGAGGAGTGGCCGTCGGGCAAGGACGAGCGCCAGCTCTCGAACATCGTCTTCATGGGTATGGGCGAGCCGCTCTACAATCTCGACGGCGTCGCCCAGGCGATCGACATCATCTCCGACGGCGAGGGCATCTCGATTTCCCGTAGGCGGATCACCGTCTCGACATCGGGCGTCGTCAACCAGATGCACGACCTTGGTGAGCGGACCGAGGCGATGCTCGCCATCTCGCTCCACGCGACGAATGACGAGCTTCGCGACGTCCTCGTCCCGATCAACAAGAAGTGGAACATCGAGGCGCTCCTCGATGCCTGCCGCAACTATCCGGGTACGTCTAATTCGCGCCGCATCACCTTCGAATATGTCATGCTGAAAGGCGTCAATGACAGCGACGCCGAAGCCAAGGAACTGGTCCGCCTGCTGAAGGGTATCCCGGCCAAGATCAACCTGATCCCCTTCAACCCCTGGCCGGGCAGCGAGTACGAATGCTCTGACTGGGACCGGATCGAGGCCTTCGCCGAGATCGTCAACCGCGCCGGCTACGCCTCCCCGATTAGGACTCCCAGGGGCCGGGACGTCGGCGCAGCCTGTGGCCAGCTCAAGACCGAAAGCGTCAAGCGCCGCGCGTCAGAGCTGCGGGCCGAAGCCCTGTACGGCGACGGCCAGCTGCCTGAGTGATCAGACAATGCGCCTCTTCGTCAGCACCATGAGGAAGATGACCAGAAGCGCGATCACCACGGGCAGCATCGCCCAGTAAGGGGCCTTCTCCAGCGGAGCGACGAAGAACGCGACGGCGTAGCCGATCCCGCCGAGCATCATGGTGATCCCGGCAAAGCGCTTCATACGGAACGCTTCGCCGTCGCTGGCGCATTTCTTGTCCGCGCCCCATTTCGGCATCATGTTGCCGGTCCAGGCTAGGACCAGTCCCATCACCACGCCGAACCCGCGCTCGCCGCCATCGGGCAGGATGCCCGCCCCTTCAAGGGCCGTGAGCGCAGCCGCGCTACCGACCATTAGCCCTGCCCAGACGAGGCTCGAGACAACTTGATTGTTCATGTCTTTTCTCCCCGGGGCTCCTCCGCCCCGTTCCTGAGGGATGCTCCGAACCCGAACTGATCGGCAAAGCCGAGCAGCGCGTCTTCGAGGACAGAGATCTGAAGATGATAGATCTTCCGCTGCCCATCCCTCTTGTCGAGGACCAGCCCCGCTTCCTTCAGCACACCGAGGTGTGCCGACATAGTCGGCTTCGAGAAATCGAAATGCTCCGAAATCTCCCCTGCCGACATCGGCCCATCCTTGAGGAGGCTGAGCACCTTGCGCCGCGTGGGGTCAGAGAGAGCTTTGAACACCGAAGCCATGGAAAGATAATTAGCTAAATGACTAACAATGTCAAGCCCGCCCTTCATGGACGAGAACCCGGCCGGGCTCGGGAGAGCCTTTCCAGTGGGCGGCGCGTCCCTCGATACCAGCCAGATCCCGGCATTTCCCAAGCGCCCCACCGACACCGACCCCGCTCAGGATTGATGCAGGGCCTCAGACGGGAGGTCAGCGCCACCAATGAAAGCCGCGGTGCGTAACGAAAGAACGGCTCGGCGCTTTTCTTAACCTCGCGTTCAGGTTAAGGTCCGTCGAGGGTCACAGGGTGGAAGTCAGGCCATGACACGGATCGAGACGATTTTCGGCGGTTTGCTCGCGGCAGGCATTCTCGCAGTCTTTGCCTTCGTGTTCTTTGGCTCCGCGGGCTCGAGCACCGCATCGGCGAGCTCTGCAGCCAGTGAAACTCCCCGCGCGCGCCTGATGACCAAGGCTTCGCTCAGCGGCCTGCTCAGCGACGATCCCGAGGACTATGTCGCGCCGACCAAGCCTTGCGAGTGCTATTTCCTCGGCTACGACATGGTCCGCGAGAGGATCGGCCCGGAGAGCGTGATCTTCGAAGGCCAGCTTCAGACCTGTTACGACAATCTCGGCGCCAAGGGTGCCGCCGCACTCGAGCGCGGCGCAATGGATGCCTCCGCCGAGCCGCGCCAGCGTCGCAGCTGCCGCCCGGACGACTACCGCTAGCCTTCGGCCTTCAGGGGCCGTGTCATCAACGCGTCGATGACCTCATCGACGCTTGCCTCGCCATCAATGATCGCCGCGACACCCTCCGAGATCGGCATCTCGACGCCGATCTTGCGCGCCCACAGGACCAGCGGCCGGGCCGTTGCCGCGCCTTCGGCCACGGACTTCTGCGCCGCGAGATAGCTTTGCGCCTCCTCCCCCTGCCCCAGCGCGTAGCCGAGCGAGAAATTCCGGGACTGGCTCGAATTGCAAGTGAGGACGAGGTCCCCGAGCCCTGCGAGCCCCGAGAGCGTCTCCTGCTTGGCTCCCAGCGCAAGCGCAAAGCGCGACATTTCGACAAAGCCGCGCGCGATCAACGCCGCCTTGGCGCTTTCGCCGAAACCTTTGCCAGCAGAAATCCCGCAGGCAATGGCCAGCACGTTTTTCACGGCACCGCCGATCTCTGCCCCCAGCGGGTCATCCGACGCATACGGCCGGAAGGTCGAGGTGGCGAGACGGTCGAGCCAGAAGTTCCGCTGGCTCTCATCCCTCGACGCCAGCGTCACCGCCGTTGGCAGGCCCTTCGCGACGTCGGACGCGAAGCTTGGCCCTGACAGGACCGAGCCCTTCGCCTCGGGCCAGGCCTCTTCCAGCACCCGGTGCATCGGCGCCATGGTCGCCCGCTCGAGCCCCTTGCAGCAGAGGGCCACCGGCATGGCCGCCCTGCCGGAAGCTTCGCGAAAGGCCTCAAGGTGCTCCCGCGCGGCCTGTGCCGGCACGACGAAGAGGCAGCCCTCCGCCTTCCTGATCTTATCCATGTCGGACGTGACCGAGAGGGTCTCGGGCAGCTTCACCCCCGGCAGGTGGCGCCTGTTCTCCCGCGCGGCATTGATGGCCCCGGCCTTCTCGGGGTCGCGCGCCCAGAGGATCACATCGCGCCCGGTACCGGCCACCAGCACAGCCAGCGCCGTGCCCCAGCTTCCCGCGCCGGCTACGAAAATCGGTTTCGTCATCAGACTTTGGCTCCGCGCTTGCCCTTGCCGACCACAGGAGCCGCGTTCTCGTCCAGAGGCCAGCGCGGCCTCGGCGCAAGCGCCAGCGCGTCCTCCTGCGAAGGGGCCATGCCCGCCTCATGCAGGAGGTAGCCCGCAAGCGCGATCATCGCCGCATTGTCGGTGCAGAACCTGAGGCTCGGCGCGACGAATGCGGCCCCCGCGCCCTCGGCGATTTCTTCGAGCCGTCCGCGCAGCATCTGGTTCGACGCCACGCCGCCAGCCGCGACCAGCGTCTTTGCACCGGTCTCCTCCAGGGCAGCCCTGGTCCGTCGCGCAAGGTGCTCGATGGCAGCCTTCTGGAACGATGCCGCAAGATCGGCGCGGTCTTGATCGGAAAGTGGGCTCGCTTCCTCCGCCGCCTGCCGCACCGCCGTTTTCAGGCCCGAAAAGCTGAAATCGAAGCCGCCACGCCCTAGAAGCGGCCTTGGCATCTCGAAGCGGTCCGGATCACCTTCCTTCGCAGCCCTTTCGATGGCAGGCCCGCCCGGCGTGCCGAGCCCCATGAGCTTGGCCGTCTTGTCAAACGCCTCACCCGCCGCGTCATCGATCGTCGTGCCGAGCCGCCGGGCCTTCCCCGGCCCCTCGACCACGAGAAGTTGCGTATGCCCCCCGCTCACCAGCAGCAGGAGATACGGCGTCGCCACGTCCGCCTCGAGGCCCACCGAAAGCGCATGGCCCTCGAGGTGGTTCACCGGCACCAGCGGCACCCCGGTGGCCATGCTCAGCCCCTTGGCGAAGGTGAACCCCGCCATCACGCCGCCGATCAGCCCCGGCCCCGCCGTCGCAGCGATCAGGTCGAGATCGGCCGGCGGCACATCCGCCTGCAGCAGCGCTTGGTAGGCCACCTTGTCGATCTTTTCGGCATGGGCCCGTGCAGCGATCTCCGGCACCACGCCGCCAAAGGGCGCATGGTCTGCATCCTGGCCGAGGACGACCGAGGACAAGACTTCCACCTTGTCGGTGATTTTCAGGACGGCGGCGGCGGTGTCGTCGCAACTCGACTCCACCCCGAAGACATAACGCGCTTGCTGCTGCATGGGGACGCACGTAGCAACGCCGGACGCATGCAGAAACCCATCGTCATCGCCTCCCGCCGATCACCCCTCGCCGTCGCCCAGGCGAAGGCCGTCCGCGCCATGCTCGGCCGCGCCGCCGGCCTTCCGGGGGACTCATGGGAAGCGGCTTTCCCGATCAAGACCTTCGTCACCACGGGCGACCGGGCCCTGCAGGGCTCCCTCGCCGAAGTCGGCGGCAAGGGCCTCTTCGTCAAAGAGATCGAGATGGCACTCCTGACGGGGGACGCGGACATCGCCGTCCACTCGATGAAGGACATGCCGGCGGAGATGCCCGACGGCCTCGTCCAGTCTGCCGTGCCCGAGCGCGAAGACCCGCGCGACGCCTTCGTCTCGCTCACTGGCACGCCGATTGACGAGCTGCCCGACGGTGCCATCATCGGCACGAGCTCGATCCGGCGCGCAGCCCAGCTCCGCCGTATGCGTCCTGATGTCGAGATCATCGAGTTCCGCGGAAACGTCCAGACCCGCCTTGCCAAGCTCGAGCGTGGCGAAGCCCTGGGCACTTTCCTCGCCCAGGCGGGCCTCAACCGTCTGGGTAGGGACGATGTCAGGCGCTGCCCCATCGACACGGACGAGATGCTCCCAGCCCTTGGCCAGGGCGCCCTTTGCATCCAGTCCCGCGAGGGCGACGAGGATGTCTTGAGCCTCTGCCGCTCAATCAACCATGAAACGACCGAGCTGACGACCGCGGTCGAGCGCGCTTTCGTTGCTAGGCTCGATGGCTCCTGCCGCACGCCAATGGCCGGCCACGCCCACATGGACGGCGGCAAGATCCGTTTCCGCGCCGAAATTCTGCACCCAGATGGCTCTTCCCACGTCAGCCATGAAGAGCATTTCGACACCTCGGACGTGACCGACGCCCTCGCCAAAGGCGCGCGTTTCGCCGATTCCCTCCTCGCCAAAACCCCGGAAGACCTCCGCCGTGTCATCGGCCAGGGATAAGTGGGCCAAAGCTGAGGGCGCGATCCTCGTCACGCGCCCCGAACCCGGCGCCACGGACCTCGCCCGTCAGCTTGCGGAGCGATCCAGGCTCTCTGTCTTCAAGGCCCCCCTCGCCAAGACCGAGCCGGCGCCCTTCACTCCGCCGGACCCGACCCGCTTCGACGCTCTCCTCATCACCTCGCCCCGCGCGGTCGAAGCAGCTGCACACTACGCCAACCTTCCCGTCTACGCTGTAGGCGGAGCATCAGCGAAAGCCGCCCGCGCGGCTGGCCTTACGGTCCTCGCAGAAGGCCCGGGCCGAATCGGCGACCAGCTCGCTGCGCTCATTCCACCCGGCACCCGCCTCCTCCATTTCTGCGGCGAGACTGTTGCCACCGACCCCGCGCCGCTGCTCGAGCCTCGCGGGGTCAACTACCGCCGGGTCGTCACCTACCGCTCCGCGCCCGTAGCCTCGCCGCCCGAAGACCTCCGCCGGTTCTTCGCTGCGCCCGGCCCTCACTATGTGACTTTCCTGTCAGCTCGCGTGGCAGAAACCTTCACGTCCCTCACTCTTGCTGAGGCATCGGCAGGCGCTCTGCCGCCCCTGACGGCACTTTGCCTCAGTCCCCGCGTCGAAGAGGCCGCGAAAACCACCGGCCGCTTCGCGAAGACTTGTTCCCAGGGGCAGCCTGAGCCCGAGCGCTTCGTTGACTTCGCCCTGTCGCGCTGCACATAAACCGAGGCGCCGGAACTCCTCTCCGGCCCGGTTTTTACCCATGACTCGAAGGGGGTTCGAGATGGCCGACGACGACAAGAAGAAGAACGACGAGAACGAGCCCGCGAAGGACGACGCCGGCACGCCGGAAGCCACCGAGGCGACTGCGAGCGAGGTCGAAGCGGACAACGAAGGCACCTCCGAGCCCGAAACCGTCGAAGCCGAGATCGTCGACGAAGACGACGTCCGCCATGAAGCCGGTCTTGTCGAGGCGATGGAAGCCCAGGGCGACGATCAGCCCGCTGACGAGGAGATGAAGGCCGAGACCCCGCCGCCTTCCTCCGGGGGCGGTTCGAACCTGACCTGGATCGCCGTCGGCGGCCTCGCCGCCGTGGTGGTCGGTGCCGTCATCTTCTTGAACGACGGTGACGAAAAACCTCCCGCCATCGCGGAGGACGGAGTTGTCATCACCGAAGACGGCGAGCAGCAGGTGGTTCTCTTCCCCCAGAACCAGCTCAGTGCCCGGACCACGCCTGCGAGCGAACCCGCAGCGGACGTCCCCCCGGCCATGCCCGTCCCGGCAGAGACCGCCGGGTCCCCCACGGCCGAACAGCCCGCTCCGGCACCAGACATGGCGGAGCCTTCTCAACCGGCAGAGACCGAGATTGCCGAAATCCCTGCCGAAGAGGCCGAAGACACCACAGGTTCGCAGACAGCCGGGGCCGAAGCCGTTGAGCCCAGCGAGGAAGCCCTCGCGCTCGTGGCCAGCCTGAAGGCGGCCGCGGCCGATCGCGCCAACCCCGGCGACGCCGCCATCGCGCCAACTGAATTGGCCGAGGGCAATGATAGCATCTCAGGCAATGCGGTCGCCACCGACCGCACCGCTGGCGACGCCGTCACGGAAGCAAAAGCGCAGGCGGACCTCGCCGAAAGTGCGAACACCGAAGAAGGCGAAGCCGTCGTGGCTGGTCTCTCCGATGCTGACCGCGCGCGTCAGGAAGAGATGCGCGCTGCGCGCCTCGCCACCGAAGAACAGGCCGAGGCCGAACGTCAGCAGGCAGAGCAAGAGCGCGCGGAAGCCGACGCTGCCGCTGCTGCGGAGCGGCAGGAAGCCGAAGCCCGCACGGCAGAAGCTCTCGCGGAACAGGCCACCGAGGAAGAGGCCGAACGCACCGCCTCCGAAGAGCGCGTCCTGGGGCTCCGCCGCCTTGCCGAACAACGCGCCGCCCAGCGCCAGGCCGCCGAGAAAGCCGCCGCCGAACGTGCTGCGAAAGGCGCGCAGGATGGCAGCGTGGCTGGCTCCGGAGGAGCCGCCGAGGACGACCAGCCGCAACAGGACGCAAACGACAAGAGCGCTGGCGGCGGCGGTGTCGTTGCCGAAAGCGATAGCGCTGGCGGCGGCGGTGTCGTTGCTGACGGCAACGGCGGTGGTGGCACCATGGTCGCCGCGGTTATCCCCGAAGAACGTCTCGAAGACCTCAAGCGCGAGCTTGCCTCAGAGGTCGAGGGCGTTCGCACCCAGGTGCTTGCGGAAACCGAGCGCGTCCTCGACACCCGCCTCGCCCAGACCGAAGAACAGCTCTCACAGAGCGTTCAGCAGGCGGAACAGGCCGTCAATGAAACCCGCGCCCAGGTCGCCCAGACATCGCAGGCCGTCACCCAAACGCGGGCGCAGGTGGAGGAGACGAACAAGCGTCTTGCCGAGCTGCAACAAACCCTCGCCGAGCAGCAGCAGGCGCAGGCACAGCAGCTCTCGCAACTCGACAACCGCATTGACCGTATCGCCACCCGCGATGTCGCCGTCGCCCGCCGGGGGGCACTGCTCGTTGCCCTGACCGAACTTGGCGACAATATCGACGCAGGCCGGCCGTTCCGCCGCCAGCTCAATGCCGTCGAATCAATCGTGGGCGGAGAAACCGAGCTGTCTTCCCTCCGCACCTATGCCGACGAAGGCCTGCCGACGAACGACGAGCTTCGTTCACGGTTTGACATCGCCGCCCGCGAAGCCCTGGCACGAAGCAAGCGCGAAGGATCGGACGGCGTTCTCGACCGGCTTGGCTCGAACTTCTCCAGCCTGTTCACGGTCCGCCCGATCGGTGAGGCCGAGGGCGACGATCCCGGCGCCATCATCGCCAGGGCCGAAGCCCGGCTCGAGGACGGCAATATCGGCGCAGCGGTAGACGAACTGCGGGATCTCGAGGGCGGTGCCGCCGAAGCCTTCCAGGACTGGATCGCAGCCGCCGAAGCCCGCGCCACCGCCAATCGCGGCCTCGCTGCCCTCGAAAAACAGGTGACGGGAACGTCGACCAACTAGAAAAAGGCGTGCAGCCATGAGCGCACGGATGGATCGATGATCAGGATCTTCACCCTCATCGTTGTCGTGTTGGTCGCCACGTGGGGGCTGGGAACGCTCCTCGACCTCACGGGCTACACCGTGATCGAGATCAACGGGCAGCGGATCGACGTCCAGACGGGCGTCCTCGCGGTCCTCACCGTGCTCGCCGTTCTCTTCTTTTTCTTCAGCGGCGCCTTCGTCAGCTGGGTCTCCGCCCTTCCCGGACGCCTGCGCCGCCGAAGCCAAGAGCGCCGCCGCGCCAAGGGCATGACGGCGCTGACCCGCGGTCTCGAGGCCGTCGCGGCAGGCGACGCCGCCGACGCCCAGCGCTTCGCAAGGCTGGCGGACAAATCCCTCAACGAGCCTGCCCTCACCCGGCTTCTTACCGCCCAGGCCGCCCAGCTCGCGGGGGATACCGAGACTGCGCAGCTCAGCTACACAGCCATGCTCGAAGCTCCGGAGACGGAGTTTCTCGGCCTGCGCGGCCTTTACATGCAGGCGCTCCAGTCGGGTGACCGCGAAAAGGCCCGCGCCTATGCCGAGCGCGCCTTCCAGCTTCGTCCGGGAACCTCATGGGCGTTTGAAAGCGTGCTCAACCTCAATATCGAGCGCGGCGCGTGGGGTGATGCGCTCGATACCCTCTCCCTCGCCCGCAAGCACAACATCGCGGACAGCCTTGAATACCGCCGCATGGAAGGCGCGCTCCTGACGGCCCAAGCCTACGGCGCTTTTGATGCCGAGGACCACGACCAGGCCCTCAAGGATGCTCTGG
Organism: Parvularcula lutaonensis; assembly: GCF_014651915.1. GTDB lineage: Bacteria > Pseudomonadota > Alphaproteobacteria > Caulobacterales > Parvularculaceae > Parvularcula > Parvularcula lutaonensis. Next base: position 210,449 of record NZ_BMXU01000001.1, on the reverse strand, counting down.
CAGCACTCAAGAAAGCGCCGACCCTCACTCCAGCCGCCGCTCTCGCAGCAGAGATCGAAGTCAATGCCGGTCACCGCTCCAAAGCCGCCAAGATCCTCGCCGACGCATGGGAAGCCGAGCCGCATCCCGGTCTTGCTGCCGTCCTGCGCAGGATCTTCGCCCATGAACGCGACGAACGCGTGCGCGGTCGCCTGATCAAGCTGACCGAGCGCAATCCCGACCATCCTGAGAGCAAGCTCCTGCTCGCCCAGGTCCAGCTCGAAGGCGGTGATCCCGCCGCAGCGCAGGAAACGCTGGAACCCCTCCTCATCGGCCGTCCTAACCGCCGTGTGCTGAGGACCATGGCCGACATCACGCAGGCCCGCTATGGCGAGGCTGCCGCGACCGCGTGGCGCATCCGCGCCGAGGCTGCACCTGAGGAGGTCATTCCGGGTGCTGACGGAACGTTCCACTACACAACCGAGGGCTGGCGTCGCCTTATTCGCGAGTTCTCTGAACACGGTCGCCTCGCTCCGCCGCCGCTGGAGGTCGAAACCCCCGAGATCGGTGCCGACGAGGTCCGGGCACTCCTCATGCCCCCTGCCCCCGAAACCCCCCTCGCCACGACCGAGGTCGCGGACGAGACCAACGAGGCGCCGCCCAGCACAGAACCGGAGACGGAGGCAGCCGCGGACGAACCGCCCACGGAACCAGACGCCGAAACCGAAGCTGAAGCCGAAGAGGTGGCACCGGACGACGAGGCGGAAACCGTTGACCAGGACGACGGCAAGGTCATCAAGCTCGGCTAGAATCAAAAACGGCGCCCCAAGGGGCGCCGTTCTCGCATCAAGCTCCGCCCGGCTTTCTTAGCCGAGATTTTCCTTGATCCAGGCATCGAGCTGGCCCTTCGGTGCAGCGCCGACCTTGGTCGCAACAAGCTCGCCGTCCTTGAACAGCATCAGCGTCGGCACGCCGCGAACGCCATACTGGCCGGGCGTGTTCGGGTTCGCGTCAATGTCGATCTTGGCGATGGTCAACTTGCCCGCATACTCTTCCGCCAGCTCTTCGAGAGCCGGAGCGATCTGCTTGCAGGGGCCGCACCAGGTCGCCCAGAAATCCACGAGAACCGGGCCATCGGCGCCGAGGACGTCGGTGGCAAAGCTCTGGTCGGTGACAGTCTTCGTGCTCATAGCGGTGTCCTTTCGAAGGCTGAGAGTTATGCGCGCCTGTTCGCAGCGCAAGACGTGAATGTTTCTCGTCCCCGGTTCGCGAAAATCTCACAGGATGTCAAAGGCCACGGGCCCGGCCGTGTAGAGCAGCACAGCACGGGCTTCGCGCGCCGGGTCCATCGCCCTCAGAAGCTTGAGATAGGTCTCCACCTGCCGCCTGTGCGCAACTGGAATGCCCGCTTCGCTCTCGGGAACCCAGCGTGAGCTCTTGAACTCGACGGCGACAACGGCGTCTTCGGTCAGCAGCAGGCGGTCGATCTGCCCGCTCACCGTCACGCCTTCGACCTGTCCCTGGATCGAGACTTCTGCGCGGGAGCGCTCGCCAAAGAGTTCAGCATAGCGCGGGTTGTCGAGGATCCCCAAGACCCCGTCGATAGCCTCTGCGACGGATCCCTCGCCGAGGGCCTGCCGGTCCGTTTCTGCCAGCCGCAAGGCAACGGCCCTTCTCTGGCCTTTTGGATAGCGCGGCAGGAACTCGAGCAGTTTGTGGACCAGGAGGCCGCGCCGACGGGGGTCACCCAATGGCCCTGCGACGGGCCTCGCTTCCCCGCGCTCGTCCTCGATTGACCCGATGGCGGAGGGATAGATGACGGGATTGGCCACCTCCTCGCGCGCCGGCGCGTTGAGCCATTGCGGCACCTGGAAGCTAGGCAGGCTCCGCGGCTTGTTGGTGGCTGCGTCGTCCGTACCCACCTGTTCGATCTTCCGGATCATGCCGCCCCACGGCGCCTCCATTTCCGACTGCTCCGCATGCATCTGGAGTCGCGCAAAGGCCGCTTCGGTCATCCCGTACCAACTCTTGGACTCTGCTTCCTTGCCGCCGCAGATCACGAGATGCTCTTCGGCTCGCGTCGCCGCCACGTAGAAAAGCCGCTGGTATTCCTGCAGACGTTTTTCTTCGCCATCGGCTCTCAAGACCGCAATCGGCGCAGGATCGTTTTTCGAGCCAATCGGGACGAGGATCGGCAGCTCGCCCTTCACCGCCGGATGCTCCGCCATGACGAATGGCTCCCGCCGCGCAGCGTCAGCAGGTTTCTTGAGATAATCCGCATCCCCGACATAAACGAGGGGGGCCTCAAGCCCCTTCGCTCCGTGCACGGTCATCACCCGCACACCGGTGATTTCCTCACCGGCGATCTCGCGCTTGATGTCATAGTTCAGGCACTCGACCCGGTGCAGGAAGCCATGGATACTGCGGGCTTCGCTGTCTTCGAAGCTCAGCGCCTCGTCGAGGAGCGCCTCGACGGCATCCACATAGCTGGTCCCCAGCCGTCTCTCGATCCGTGCACGCCCTGGTGGCCCTTCGCCGCCGTCAAGGAACGAAGCGAGAAGACGATAGGGCCCGTGACGCATGCCAGTATCGGCCATCCGCCGCAACTCTCGCACCGCCGTCGCTGCCGCTTCGCTGAGGCTGTCTGTCCCCTGCGCCCGTCGCTGCAACTCCGACCACAGGACCTGTCGCTCACGCCCATGACAAAGGTCATAGAGTTGTTTCTCATCCCACCCGAAGAATGGCGACTTGAGCAGCACCGCAAGGCTGAGGCCGTCATCGCGGTTCGCCGTGAACCGCAGCAGGCTGAGCATATCACGCACAGCCGGATCCTTGGCAACCTCGATCCGGTCCGTGCCCGCCGACGGGATGCCCATCTCCGCGAGCGCCCGCAGCGTTTCACGGAAGCGGGGGCCGCGGCGCTGGAACAGGACCATCACATCGGCCGCGCGCAAGGGTCGCCCCCCCTTGCAGGCAAGCTTCACGCCGACCTTGATCCGGCGCTGGATATCTTTGGCGATCGCCATTGCAGCCTGCCGGTCGATACTGTCCTTGGCCGGACGGTCCACCGTGTCCCAGATATCCGTCTCCTTTTTTCCAGGATCGGGAAAAGGCGGCCAGAACTCGACCGACCCGCTGCGCTGCGGGTGGGCAGAGTGGTGCCGCTCATAGTCTCCCGAAACGGTCCGGAACGCTTCGTCGTCGAACACCGCGTCCACGATGTCGAGCACTGGTTGTGATGTTCGGAACGACAAGAACAGTCTGTGACTGGCGAGACGCGGACCGAGCCGGTCAGTATAGTGACCAAGATATTCGTTGAAGAGCGCCGCCTCCGCCCCGTTAAAGGCATAGATCGACTGCTTCGGGTCTCCCACGACGAAAAGGCTGCGCTGGCGATCGACGCCCGCCGTGTCCGGATCGTCTTGTACGATTTCGGCAACCAGTTGCTTGAACAGCTCCCATTGCACCCGCGAGGTATCCTGCGCTTCGTCGAGCAGGACATGCTCGATACCGGCATCGAGCTTGTACTGAACCCAGGCGTTCTCGACCTCGGTCAGGAGCTCGAGGGTCTTCTCGATCAGGTCATCATAGTCGAGCCCTTGCTGCGCCGCCTTCTTCCCGCGGTAGAGCTTGAGACACAGCCATGCGAGCTTGATGAAGTGGTCGTTCTCCTTCCTGATCCGTGCAAGGAACAACCTTTCGCGGTGCGCTCGGATATGATCGCACAGCGCCATGTAGCGCCTTTCGAAAGAGGGGATGCTCGCTTCGAAGTCCTTCCCGAAATGGCCCGGTGCGTAAGGCGTCCCGTCATTCTTGAGAGCAAAGGGATTCTCCAACAGCTCCAGCGAGGGGCCGGCCTCCAGCGTCGCACGGACCGCCGCGGCCAGCTGGTTTGCCCGTTTCTTGCCCCTGGCGGCATTGGCTTCGATCTCGGCGAGGAACTCCCGATGCTCTCCGGTGAGGCCATCGAAACACGCCTTGACGATGTCCTCCTCGCTTTGCTTCGGCCCCAGAACGTCATCGAGAATCTTTGGCAACGCTCCGGACTCTTCAGGCAAGGCATCTGCCCCGCGCGTTTTCCGGGCGAAGGTCCGCAGCGCGTCCTCCAGAGTCACCTCGAACCCTGCCCGTTCCTCTTGCTCCCCCTGGAATCGCTCCGTCACCGCGTTGAGGTCTGCATGCAGATCATGACGCGGGTCTGCTGCCACCTCTGCCACCATCCGCGTTGCCTCGCGCAGCAGGGCATTGGCTTCATCGTCTTCGAGGGCGCGAAAGCCCAGAGGCAGGCCCGCCTCGGCCGGAAAGCGTGACAGGATGCTCGAGCAGAAGCTGTGAATGGTCTGGATCTTGAGGCCGCCCGGACTCTCGAGCGCCTCCGCGAACAGTTGGCGGGCTTCCCCGAGGTTTTCCTTGTCCGGAGCGCCTCCAGTGACCTCCTTGATAGCCCTGACGAGCTCTTCGTCCTCCATGAGCGCCCAGTCGCTCAGCATACCGAGCAGGCGGTCCGCCATCTCCGCCGCCGCGGCCTTGGTGAAAGTGATGCAGACGATCGACGCAGGCTTGGCACCTGCCAGAAGCTGGCGGATGACGCGGCGCACGAGGATATAGGTCTTGCCCGTCCCGGCATTCGCCGACACCCATGCCGAGTTCGCAGGATTGCCCACTTCGCTCTGGATTTGGTCAGTCCTCTCCTTGAAGTCCTTGAGCTCACTCATCGTCAGGGGCCTCCCGCTCCCACTCGGCCCGCCGCGCGAGGTCATCGAAGTCCCCAGCGATGTCAGAGCGATAGGGATGAAGCTGCGATGTCATCGGCGTTTCGTCGGAGTAGCTCCGGTCCAGCCAGGCGTGGAATTTCTCTTCAAACCCTTCAAGATCATCCTTGAGCTGATCGCCAAGGCTATGCCGCCTTGTTGTGGTGGTGGACGGATGCCAGATCTTCTCGACTTCCCTGCTGTCCCTACCGGTCAGCTTGATGAACGACACCTGCCCCGGCTCGATTGCCCCGAGCTTCGCGAAGCCGCCATCGCGCAGCATCATCGCCAGCAGGAACAGTTGCGGCGAGAACGCCGCCCCTTCCGCGATCGTCGCCGCACCACCGAGCTTGTAGTCGATAACGTGCGCAAGCCCCTCCGTAGTTTGATCGATACGGTCGGCACGTCCATGGACCAGAATTCTTCTCTCTCTTGCAGGCACTTCCATCTCGCCGCGCTCTTCCACGGCGATGATCTTCCCCCTCCGCTGCGCCTCGCGTTCAAAGACAGCGAAATTGGCAATCGCCTGATGAAGAAAACGGTCGTTCAGCACGCGTTGCGCTTCAGGCATATCATATTCGTCAAGGACATCCGGCAGCATCGTTCGCAGACGCTCCTCGATCGAGAGGCCATCATCTTCCTTGGCCCAGTCAGCATATTTCTCCAGCAGCTTGTGCAGGATGTCCCCACGGTCTCGCGCACCGAAGGCCTCATTGTACGCACGAAGGGGTTTGAGACCCAGTACATGACCAGCATAGATCGCATACGGATCGCGCAGCCAGGTGGCGACAGCACTGACCGACAACCGCGGCGGCCGCTCGTCAGCCGGGGGCGCGGGTCTCGGCCGGGGCGCTGGCACGGCTGGTCCGTCGGCACCATACCGGGCCTGCCGCCATGCGCGCAGTCGCGGCGCGGCATCATAGCTGCGTTCAGGTTCAAGCTTCGCGAGAAAACTCTCGAGACGGATCATCAGGCGTGACGCCCGTGCCGGCGAGCGGCCCGCCCGTTCCGAGCGCGTCAGCAGCACTTGCGGCTGCGCGGCAAAGTCGAGGAAATCGTGGGCCACACGCCCGATCTCTGCATCGGGTGACGGCATGCCGAGCGCTTTGCGGATACTCCGTGACAGGAAAGGGTCCACCGCCGCATCCCCCGGCCAGACCCCTTCCTGCAAGCCGCCGACGACCACGAGATCCGCGGTCTGCAGGCGCGCTTCGAGAATGCCATAGATCGCCAGCCGCGGATGCTGGCCACCGGGAGGACGGAAGGCCGGGCCCTGAAGAAGCGCCGTGAACAGCTCCGGATAGTCTTTGAGCGGAACCTCGCCAAGCAGCTCCGGCCTGCCCCGCAGTTGTGCAAGATGGGGCTCCAGCACCTCGCCATCCTCGAAGCGGAAGAGCCGCTCCTCGCCGTTTTCATCCGGAGTCGCCGCAAGTGTTCGGGCAATCTCGAGATGCGCATCGAGGAGAGCGCCGACTGACGTCCCGGCCTGTTCGACAGGTTTCTCGAATACATCCCTCAGTCGACGGAGAAAGCCTTCGATCCGTGCCGTCAGCTCTTCGGCCTCGTCGCGCTTTTGCGGCATGAACGGCCGCCAGGCATCGTGGAGGGACTGGAACAGCCCGTCCCAGCCCTTCCGCGGCGCACGCCCGCGCAGGAAGAGATCCAGGGCCTGCACCAGTGGACGCCGTTCCTGGGCGTCCATCCCGAGCCCGAAGAGCTGGTGCTGCACCAGCCCTGCCAGCACCACCGGGTCCGAAGGTTCGGCCATCAGCGTAGCGATCAGCCTCAGGAACGTCGCGCGGTAGGACCCCGCGATCGGCGCGCCGCCGGAGTCGTCAATGTCGATACCCCAGCCCGCCAGCTTTGCGGCCACCCGTCTTGCGAGCCCGCGATCGGCGGTCACAAGGAACGCGGTCTTGCCCGGCTTCTCGAGCTGCGCCCTCAGCGTCAGCGCGATGAAGTCGGCTTCCTCCTCCATCGTCTTGGCCACCGCCACCTCGAGGCCGTCACGTGCTCCGCTTGCTGAGGGATCGTCCCTGAACGCGGCGAACGCCTCGGCCCAGCCGCTGGTCGACTTCGCCGGCATCAGCGCGAGCGAAAGAAGCCGCCGTCGCGCTTCGCCTTCGTCGGTGCCTTTTGGAGGAACCGGGCGCACATGGCTCCGCGGCACGCCGAAGCCATCCTTCAGAAGGCTCCGATAGGCTGACTGCGGATCAGGCGCGCGGATTTCCTCCCAGGCGTCATCCGGCATGTGCATGTCGAGCGCCGGAAGGATCACGGCGCCATTCGGCAGTCTCGCAACCCTGCGCAAAAAGTCCTCCGATGACGGAGAGGTGCCGAGGAAGCCCGCAGCAAGGATGAGCTCGGCATCGCTCTGGTCTTCGAGGCGGTCGCAGAGCGCCGATAGCAGCAGGGCGCGCCGCTCGCGCTGGTCCATCAGGTCCTGTTCGGCCAGCCATGCCGGCCACGCCTCGGTCACGAGACTCAACAGCCGGGCATTCGCCTGCCAATGCTCCGCCGACCCAGCGATTGCTGGCTCGTCGCGCAGCTTGGCAAGGCGCCCGGCATCGATCCCGTATTCCGTCAACTGATCCGAGGTCTTGCCCAGCTCCGACGCCCCGCGCAGGGCGCCGACCCAGCTTATCGGCTCACCTGCCTCTGCCAGCGCATCGCGATAGATGCCCGCGAGTTTCAACCGCTTGATCGCTGCGGACGGCGCGTCCTTTACTGCCCGGTCCACCCGCTCGAGAGATGCGGTCAGCGTATCGTCTTCGCTGAGGTCGGCCACGGCGGTTATTCTCGGCAGCAGGATCACGCCGCTGGGCGCTTGCGCCGCGAAGGCTTCCTTCAGGGAACGGACAGCCCTTCGGCTGGGAACGAAAATCTCGATCGCGGTCAGCGCATCGAGCTTGCCCGCGTAATCCGACAGCAAGGCCCCGACGAGATCGTCGAAAAACGGCCTTCCCGGCGCCATGGCGTAAACATGCGGAGCCGGTTCTCCGGCGAGGTCAAAGACAGCCATGGGTGCTCCCAAACGATCAGTTCACTTCCTTTCCGAGGCGTTCCTCGGCCAGGCGGTGACCCTCGGGATCCCCGACATGCATCCAGCGGCCGTCAAAGAGGACGCCGCGCATCCGGCCCGCCGCCCGCGCCTTCTCCCAGAAAGCCCGTGTCGACACAGGCTCCACCTCGGCGCCATCGAACAAGGCCGGCCGGAGGATCTGCAGCCCGGTGAAAACAAGCGGTGCTCCCTCCGAACGGTCGGCGATAAGCCCCTCTGGCGTCAGCGAAAAGTCACCCTGCCCCTGATAGCCTGAGGTCTCCGAAAGGGGAACCATGAGAAGCAGCGCATCGCAATCCTCCGTCCACTGCCTGCGCAGGAACGAAGCGGGGTTCTCCGACCCGCCGAGCAGGATCGCATCAGTGTTCGTGCAGAAGAACGGATCCTTGCCCAGCATCGGCAGGGCTTTCAGGATTCCGCCGCCGGTTTCGAGCAGCCTTTCCCGCTCGTCCGAGACCGCGATCTCGGGCCGCTCGACACCGGCGAGATGCGCCTCGAGCTGGTCGGCGCGGTGATGCACGTTGACCACTGCCTTGCGCACACCGCCATCGGCCAGCATTTCGAAAGAGTAGTCGATCAGCGCCATGCCTGCGACCTTGATCAGCGGCTTCGGCGTCTCGGGATCAAGGCTCCTGATCCGCGTGCCAAGGCCAGCGGCCAGCACCATCGCCGTATCGATATTCATTCCACGATCTCCGGAGCCACCACGCGCAGGACCTCCGCCACCGGACGAAGCGGCTCCCGCGCGAGGTCTGCTTTCAGGAGCGCCGCCACCCGCGGGATGAAGCGCTCATATTTCGGTTTGCCGTCGCGATGGATCAGCCGTGCAAAGATCCCGAGGATCTTGGCATTGCGCTGCGCGGCGAGGATCGCGTAGTCCCGCTCGAAGGCCTCCGGGTCCTCCGCTCCCTGAACACCCAGGGCATAAACCGCATCCCGCACCTCCGGCGATACATCGCGCCGCGCATCCTCCAGCAGCGAAGCCCAGTCATAGGCCGCCTGCCCGACCATCATGTCCTGAAAGTCGATGACCGCAATGCCGCGGTCCGTGAGCAGAAGGTTCTCGGCATGGAAATCCCTGTGGACGAGCCTGTCCGCCTTCGAAAGCCCACTGAGCACGTCGTCCCAAGCCTCACCCAGCCGCGCCACATCCTCGTTAGGCAGCCTCAGTCCCAGAACCCTCGGCAGGTACCACTCCTCCAGCAGCGCAGCCTCCGCGCGGTAGGCGAGGCGGTCATAGGTCTGGAACGGCCAGGCGTGGCGCTCTCCCGGCTCCACCGGGTTTCCTCGAAGCTTCTCCAGCACCGCCGCCGCTTCTTTATAAAACGAAAGCTCTGTATCTGGACGGTGTTCGATGGCATCGCGCATCATCCGTGCCCCAAGGTCCTCGATCACGGCGAGCCCTCGACCATGGTCAGAGACACAGACCTCCGGCACGATCACGCCGCGCTCCGCCAGCACTTTCGAAGCCGCCTCAAACGCCAAGAGCGCGCTTCCCGAGCTGCGCACCATTGCCGGATAGCCAAGCCTCTTTCGCTCCTCTTCATCCGCGTCCGGCGGACAGGGAGGCGTCTTCGCGGCTGCCTCTGCATCCATAAGCATCGCCGCGCTCGGCCCGCCAACCAGCCGCGCATATTCCCGCACGGAGGCATCGGCGGGGATCGGCACGATCTCCGCGTCCCGCCAGGGGGTGGTGGCAAGGAAAGCCTTCCGTTCCGCCTCGGGGGTCAAACGATACCTCCCGAGAGCAGCGCTTCGATCCTGCGCGACCAGCCCTCGCCCCGCGGCATCAGCTCCACCATCCGCTCTCCATTCGTCCGTTCTGTGATCGTCACATCGAGTCGGTTATGGGGCAAGATACCCTCGGCCCGGTCCGGCCATTCGATCAGCGTGACGCCGTGGTCGATCAGGTCTTCGAGTCCGAGCTCGATCACCTGCTCCGGCCCGTCCAGGCGGTAGAGGTCGACATGATGGAGCGGTGGCTCGAAGGGGTAGGCCTCGATCAGCGGGAAAGTCGGGCTCGGCACGTCGATCGGCTCGCCCGCCACCTCGCGGATCATTGCCCGCGCCAGCACGGACTTGCCCACACCGAGATCCCCCCGCAGCGCGACGCAGTCCCCGCGCGTCAGCCCCCGCGCCAGCTTCCGCCCGAGCGCTGTCATCTCGTCTTGGGTGGAGACGATGATCGTCGTCATTCTTTCACCGCGCCGATAACGCTGATAGCTTGGAACATTGCCCCTGGCCCGTTAGTCGGGGTGCAGCGACAAGAGGATGTGACGTGGTCAAAGTTACCTTCATCGAACATGGCGGGCAGGAACACGAGGTTGAGGCCGAGACGGGCCTGACCCTGATGGAGGTGGCGGTCAAGGCCGGCGTGCCCGGCATCGATGCCGATTGCGGTGGCGCCTGCGCCTGCGCGACCTGCCACGTCTATGTCGATCCCGCCTTCAAAGACGTTGTGGGCGAGGCTTCGCCGATGGAGGAGTCGATGCTCGACTTCGCGTCGGAGCGCCAGGACAACTCCCGCCTCTCCTGCCAGATCAGCGTCTCGGAGAAGCTCGAGGGCCTCAAGGTGAAAGTGCCGGAGTTCCAGGGCTGAGGAACGACCCGACCCCCGAAGACCTCGCCGGAGCCGCAACTGCGGCAGGCGATGCCCGGCCGGAGGTGACGGCTGCCGTCACCCGCGGCGTCTGCCGGGTGATGATCGAGATGGGCTATGCGCCTGTCCTCGAGCTCAGCCTTCCCAATGGTCGCCGCGCCGACGTGACGGCAATCTCGCCGAAAGGCGAGATTGTGATGGTCGAAGTGAAGTCCTGCCGCGCAGACTTCGACGTCGACAGCAAATGGCCAGAGTACAAGGAGTACTGCGACCGCTTCTATTTCGGCGTGGCCGAGGATTTCCCGAGGGACCTCCTGCCCGAAGATGAGGGTCTCATTATCGCCGATGCCTTTGGCGGGGCCGTCGTCCGGGAGTCCGAGACCGCATCCCTCGCCGGCGCCCGACGCAAGACCGCTCTCATCCGCATTGCGCGGCATGCGGCTTTCCGTTCGCTCGGCTGAAGCATTCTCCAAAAAGGTGCGGCGGCGCTGTGGGGGTCAGCGCCGCCGCGTGTCCAAAGGCCGATCGCGTGTGCCTTGGATTCCGGCAGCGATGGTGGGTGGGGGAAGCGCTGCCTCACTAGTTAAATAGCAATTATCGAGTTCGCGTAAAGCGGGTTTTTTTTCCTACTGTTCCTCCATAACGCGAACGAGATCTTGTTGCAGCGCAGAATGAGTGGCGTGAATTCTTGAGGAACCCGCCTGGTTCAGGCGCATAGGGTGATCTTCGAGACAATGCCCTCCGCCTGTGAAACCCCAGACCTCCATGCCTGCTGCGACACCGGCTTCCACCCCGAAAGGGCTGTCTTCGATCACGATGCACGAATCGGGCGCCACGCCCAGCCGTTCTGCGGCATGGAGAAAGATGTCCGGCGCCGGCTTTCCATGGTCCACGAACTCCGCCGAATAGACATGCGGCAGGACATAGGGCCCGAAGCCATAGCGCTCGATCTTGCTGTCGAGATAGACCTGTTTGGATGACGACGCGACGGCCAGCGGTATGCCAAGCTCCGAGACCAGCTTGACCGTCTCCAGCGCACCGGGCACCGCTTTCATCTTGTGTCGGTTGGCCCTGCGCGCCTCGATCAGGCCTTCGTAGAGCGCTTCTTTTTCGGCTTCGCGCGGCTCCCGCCCCAGGACCGCCGCAAAGCCTTCCATCAGGCCCTTGCGGAAGAGGTCGTCGCGTTTGCCCGTGAACAAACGAATGAGGTCCTCGGGGCTCCAGGAGAACCCGTTGGACCTCAGGAACTCGGCGCTGTCTTCCAGCCCGACGATTTCGCTGTCGACGAGGACGCCGTCGCAATCAAAAAGGACGGCGCCGATCGCCATGGTGTCACCTCTGCCTCAGCCGCTCGGGGTCGAGGCAGAGCTGTCCGCCTCTTACGCCCCCACGCTAGCGAGGTAGGCGAGAAGAAGCAGTGCGACAATGTTGGTGATCTTGATCATCGGGTTCACCGCAGGACCTGCGGTGTCCTTGTACGGATCACCCACCGTATCGCCAGTCACCGCGGCCTTGTGGGCTTCGGAGCCCTTGCCGCCGTGGTGGCCGTCTTCGATGTATTTCTTGGCGTTGTCCCAAGCGCCGCCGCCCGCCGTCATCGACAGCGCGAGGAAGAGGCCCGTGATGATGACGCCCATCAGCATCGCGCCAACGGCTGCCAGTGCCTGTGCCGTTCCCGCGACCATCCCGACGAGGATGTAGAGGACGATGGGCCCGAGGATCGGCAGCAGCGAGGGGACGATCATCTCCTTGATCGCCGCCCCCGTCAGCAGGTTCACCGCGCGGCCGTAGTCCGGCTTCTCGGTGCGGTCCATGATGCCCGGCTTCTCCTTGAACTGACGACGCACCTCCTCGACGATGGCCGAGGCCGCCCGCCCCACCGCCTGCATGGCGAGGGAGCCGAACAGGAACGGCAGCAGCCCGCCAAAGAACAGACCGACGATGACATAGGGGTTGATGAGCGAGTAATCGACCACCATCCCGTCGAAGAACGGATAGGTCTCGGGCTTCGAGGCGAAATAGCGGAGGTCCTCCGCATACGCTGCGAAGAGCACGAGCGCGCCAAGGCCCGCTGAGCCGATGGCGTAGCCCTTGGTCACGGCCTTGGTGGTGTTGCCCACCGCGTCGAGCGCGTCCGTCGTGTCCCGGACAGAGCCGTCGAGTTCTGCCATTTCCGCGATGCCGCCGGCATTGTCCGTCACCGGACCGAAGGCGTCGAGGGCAACGACCATGCCTGCCAGCGCCAGCATCGTGGTGACCGCAATGCCGATACCGTAGAGCCCTGCGAGGTTGAAGGCGATGATGATGCCGACGATGATGATGATCGCCGGAAGCGCCGTCGCCTCCATCGAGACCGCGAGACCCTGGATGACGTTCGTTCCGTGTCCGGATTCCGAAGCCTTGGCCACCGACTTCACCGGGCGGAAACCAGTACCGGTATAGTACTCGGTGACCCAGACGATCGCGTATGTCACGGCGAGGCCGAGAAGGCCGCAGAGGAACAGGCTCATGCCGGTGAAGGTCCTGACTTCCTCGCTTCCGGCACTGACGAAGGTGAACTCCTGGCCGAAGGGAACGACCCATCCGGTGACGGCAGCCAGAGCCCCGATCGACAGGAGACCGGTGACAAACAGGCCCTTGTAAAGAGCGCCCATCACATTGGTCGAACCCTTGCCGAGCTTGACGAAATAGGTGCCCGCAATCGAGGTCAGGATGCACGCCCCGCCGATGGCCAGCGGGTAGAGCATGAAGCGCTGCACTTCGGTCAGCATGCCCTCGTCCACGGGCGCTGCGCCTGCGAACAGGATCGAGGCGAGAACCATGGTGGCCGCGATGGTCACGACATAGGTCTCGAACAGGTCCGCCGCCATGCCCGCGCAGTCGCCGACATTGTCCCCGACGTTATCGGCAATGGTCGCCGCGTTGCGGGGGTCATCCTCCGGGATGCCTGCTTCCACCTTGCCCACGAGGTCGCCGCCGACATCCGCACCCTTGGTGAAGATGCCGCCGCCGAGGCGCGCGAAGACCGAGATCAGCGAAGCGCCGAGGCTGAGCGAGACGAGGCCGTTGACCACGTCACGGCTTCCCTCGCCAAGGCCCACCGGGCCCGTCAACAGCCAGAAATAGACCGCAAGGCCGAGAAGCGCGAGGCCCGCGACGAGCATCCCCGTCACCGCGCCGGCCTTGAAGGCGATATCGAGGCCTTCCTGCAGCCCTTTGCGCGAGGCTTCCGTTGTCCGCACATTGGCGCGCACCGAAATCAGCATGCCGATGAAGCCTGCCGCGCCGGAGAGCACCGCGCCGAGCACGAAGCCCACCGCGCCAATCCATCCAAAGGCGAAGAGAAGAATGACGGCGACGATGACGCCGACAATGGTGATCGTTGTGTATTGCCGCGTGAGATAGGCGGATGCGCCTTCCTGGATCGCGCTTGCGATCTCCTGCATCCGTTCATTGCCCGCGGGCGCCGCCATCACCTGCCTGGTGGTGACGATGCCATAGGCCACGGCAACCAACCCCGCCAAAATGACGAGCATCAGCGAAAAGGTCATGAGAACTCCCTCAAACTGCCACAGGCGCAGGAAGCGCCGGGAATCGCGAGAACCCTAGACAGGGCCGCTTCTCTAAATCAATCGTAAGCAGCGGTAGAATAATGTGACTGCATCACATGAAGTGTGTTCTCGCCTAGTCTTTCGCAGGCGCAGCAAACCCTTCGCAACTGCAGCATGAGCATTTTCCTGCTGCAGCCGAACGTTATCCTGCAACGCCCCGGAGGGCTGTCACGAGAAGCTGTAATCACTTCAACACCCTATTCCTCGTCTTCGGCCGCCTCCGGATCATATCGCTCGAACCACGCCATGATGGCCTCTGTCTTGGCGATCAGGTGGCTCGGCCGGGCCGCGATGTAGTGGCTTGCGCCGGGCACATGGACAAGCAGCGTGTCCACCCCGCGCAGTTTGAGGGCGGTGTAGAACTGCTCCGCCTCCCACATCGGCGTGCGCCAGTCCTCCGTACCCACCATCAGCATGGTAGGCGTCGTCACGTTACCGACCTTCGACAGCGGCGAGAGCTCCCAGTAGAGCTCCTGGTTCTCCCACGGATAGTCCCGCAGCCAGTCCATCACCGCAAAAGCTGCAAGGTCGGCCGTCAGCGATTCCGACGTCCAGTTGATGACCGGCTTGATCGATGCCGCCGCGGCAAACTTGTCCGTGTTACCTACAATCCAGGCTGTCAGCACGCCGCCGCCAGACCCGCCAGTGACGAAGAGACGGTCCTCCGAGACATAACCCTCGTCCACCAGATGGTCCGTCACGCTCATCAGGTCGTCATAGTCCTCGCCGGGATAGGCGAGGTCGATTTCCTGCGCGAATTCCTCGCCATAGCCGGTCGAGCCGCGCGGATTGGTCCACACGGTGACATAGCCCTCGGCCGCATAGCGCTGCACCTCTGCCGAGAAGTGTGGGCCATACATCGCATACGGACCACCGTGAATCTCGAGGATCATCGGATAGCTTCCGTCTTTCTCATAGCCCGGAGGGAACGCCACCCACGCATCAATGTCGTAGTCACCGACGCTCGAAGGGACCTTCATCTTTTCGACCCGCGCCAGCGTGACATCGCCGAGCGCATCGTCGTTGAGGCTGGTCAGTGTCCGTGTCCCGCGTCGCGTGAGGACCGCCAGTTCCGCAGGCAGCACGCCGTTTCTCTGGGTGAACGCCACCCGTGCATTATCGGAGACAGAGAACGACCCGCCGCCATAGGGCCGCCCGGTTCCCGCGCTACCGACCTCATCGGTCAGCGTCCGGACATTGCCATTCACGCCGAACTCCACGAGCCGCAACAGCCCCTCATCCTCGACGAGGCCCAGCACGGCATTGCCATTCGGATGCCAGGCGATCTGCACCGGCGAGCGGTCATACTCCTCGGTCAGGTTGCGGCTCTCTCCGCTATCGACATCCCAGATCACAAGATCCGTCTGCTGATGCACCTCTTCGCCATTGGGCTGCATCAGGTAGGCTACCCGGCTGCCCCGCGGCCCCAGCGTCGGGGAGAACGCAGCGCTCCCCTCCTCCGTCAGCGCCTCGGCGGATCCATCCTCCAGCGAGATCCGGTAGAGCCGGTTCTCCTGCGGCTGCAGGTCCCGCTTCTCATCCTCATTGCCGGACACGATCAGCGTCTTTTCGTCCAGCCAGACAGGGCTGCTTGTCCCGCCTTCAAGGCTCGACACCTGGCGCGGCGTCCCGCCATCCGTAGGCAGAACGAACACCTGATACTCGCCCGGCTCGAGATAGCCCTGCCCGTCGCCGCGGAAGCGGAGCTTGTCGTAGACCCGGATCGGCTCGGCCCACTCCGCACCCTCGGGCTTCGGCGGCAGGGAGATCAGCGGCTCGGGCTTCTCCGGCACGAACATCGAGAAGGCGACCCGATCCCCGTCAGGCGACCAGACCGGCGGCGAGGTCCCTTCCTGCAGCTTGGCCAGAGAGAATGTCCGCCCGGTCTCGAGGTCATGAACCTTGAGGTCCGGCTTGCCCTCGCGGCTCGACAGGAACGCGATCCGTTCGCCGTCCGGCGACCATCGCGGCGCGCTCCCCGCGCTATCGCCATCGAGCAGCGGATAGTGCCGGTCCTCATCGAGATCATAGACCCAAAGCGCACTTGCCAGCCGGTCCTTCTCGATATCCATCGAGCGGCGGACATAGACGATGCTCTCGCCGTCGGGCGCAATCTGCGGGTCGTTCGCGACTTCGATCTCGAACACCTTCGCGGCCGTGAACCGCTTCACATCTTCATGGTCGTCAGCCAGCGCCAATGCCGGGGCCAAAACCACAAGGCCAAGGATAGCGTGCTTCATCTCGGACTCCCTCACCACTTGATCGCCCGGACCATAGGGCGCGCGCAGCGAGACGGAACCACGCTCTGCAGTTGCATCGCTGGACGCGCGCCGCGCCTTAAGTCTACGCCCCGCGAAAACCTCAGGAGGAAGCACCATGAAAACCCGCGCAGCCGTCGCCTTCGAAGCCGGAAAGCCGCTGGAGATCGTGGAGGTCGACCTCGAAGGCCCCAAAGCCGGCGAAGTCCTCGTCGAGATCAAGGCCACTGGCGTCTGCCACACCGACGCGTACACCCTGTCAGGCGCCGACCCCGAAGGCGCCTTCCCCGCGATCCTCGGCCATGAAGGCGCAGGGATCGTGCAGGAGGTCGGCCCCGGCGTCACCTCGCTCAAGCCCGGCGATCACGTCATTCCTCTTTACACGCCTGAATGCCGCGAGTGCGACTACTGCCTTCATCCGAAGACGAACCTTTGCCAGGCCATCCGCTCGACCCAAGGGCAAGGCGTCATGCCCGACGGCACCTCGCGTTTCTCCTACAAGGGGAGCAAGCTCCTCCACTATATGGGCACCTCGACCTTCTCGAATTACACCGTGCTCCCTGAAATCGCGCTCGCGAAAGTCCGGCAGGACGCGCCCTTCGACAAGATCTGCTATATCGGCTGCGGCGTCACCACAGGTATTGGCGCCGTGATGTTCACCGCCAAGGTCGAGCCGAACTCCACCGCCGTTGTCTTCGGCCTAGGCGGTATCGGCCTCAACGTGATCCAGGGCCTCAAACTCGTCGGTGCACGCCAGATCGTCGGCGTCGACATCAACGAAGACAAGAAATCCATGGCCGAACAATTCGGCATGACCCACTTCGTCAACCCAAACGATCATAAGGACTTGGTCGGCCACCTCGTCGAACTCACCGGCGGCGGCACGGACTACTCCTTCGAATGCATCGGCAAGGTCGAGGTCATGCGCCAGGCCCTCGAATGCTGCCACAAGGGCTGGGGCGAAAGCGTCATCATCGGCGTCGCAGGCGCAGGCGAAGAGATCAGCACCCGCCCCTTCCAACTCGTCACCGGCCGCGTCTGGAAAGGCTCAGCCTTCGGCGGCGCAAGGGGGCGTACGGACGTTCCCAAGATCGTCGACATGTACATGGAAGGCCGCATCGACATCGACAGCCTCATCACCCACAAAATGCCGCTCGAGAAGATCAACGATGCGTTTGACCTGATGCATGGAGGCAAGAGCATTCGCAGTGTGGTGGAGTTTTAGGTGAGCAGGCTCAATCCCATCATCCTTGGTGAGATCCAAAGGCTTCGAGACGACTTGGCCAGCCAGCACGGGCTGGAAGCAAGCCTTGAGTTCTCGGACGGCGAAATGCTGCTGTCTGGGGATCGATCGGCGTTGCTCCATGTGGCTGTGCGGATCCTTCAGCTCGTCGAGAACGGCGTCGGTGGAAGTCATTTCACCATAGATAAGGCCGAAATCGCTCCGGATTCGACGACAAGCCTGACGATCGCAGTAAATTCGCCGTAGCAGGCGGAACGCGGCAGCGATCCGCCTACCCCCTATCCAGCCACCGAAGGCGGATCGTCTCCGACGTTCCGCTCTACGCTGTCATTCCGGGGCTGGCGCAGCCAGCGCCCGGAACCCAAACAGCGCCCGCCAAGGGTCCCGGGTCCGGTCTTCGAGCGTCCCGGGATGACTGCACCACCACACCACACCCGAGAACCCGCACGGCCCTTGCAACCCACCCCAAACCGGCACAGGTCTTTAACAAAGCCCGGATAAACCAACCCCGTGCCCACCTACGACGTCATCATCAACGCCACCGGCATCGACCTTCCTTCGGTCGACGACCCGATCATCGGCTTCACGACCTCGCGCCGGATCAAGGCACCGGACGAGCAGGAAGCCATCAAGGCGGCCAAGACGGCGATTGCCATTGAGTGGCGGGACGGCGGCTACCAGGCCCGCAACCGGGCCAGCGCCCCCCATGTCGATATCGAGGGCATCGTCCCGCTATCCCTTTGGAAGCGGCTGACGACCAAGGCGCCGAAGCGCGGCTTCACCTTCTACACGCTGCCTGAGTGATCGCGGCAAATCAGCTTTCAGTCGCCAGCGTCTCATTCCTGACATGAACGCAGCCCATGTTCTTCGCGTTAGGAGGCCATGATGACCACCACCAGACGCATCATCTTCACGACCCGCGGCATCCCCACATCGGACGGGGCCGGGGTGAAGCTGACCCGGATGCTGGGCACGCAGCAGCTGCCCGACCTCGACCCGTTCCTGATGCTGGACCATTTCCGCTCAGGGAACGCCGACGACTATATCGCAGGCTTCCCGGACCACCCGCACCGGGGCTTCGAGACGGTCACGATCATGAAGGAAGGCCGGATGCGCCACCGCGACAGCCGCGGCAACGAAGGCGTCGTCGCGCCCGGCGGCATCCAGTGGATGACCACGGGCCGCGGCCTCATCCACTCCGAAATGCCCGAGCAGGCCGAAGGCAGGATGTCCGGGTTCCAGCTCTGGGTGAACCTGCCCGCGAGCAAGGAGATGATCGAACCCGAATGGCACGACCATCCGGCGGAGACCGTGCCCGTCGAAAAACGCGAAGGCGGTACTGTTCGCGTTCTCGCCGGCTCGACCAAGGAAGGCAGGCAAGGTCCCGGCCGCTCTGCGGGAGACACCGACATCCGCCTTCTCGACGTGAAGCTCGAGCCCGGCGCCACCTTCGAGGAGCGCCTGCCTGAGGAGCACAACGCCTTCCTCGCGGTCTATGGCGGCAGCGTCACCGGCCTTGCCGAGGGCGAACCCCAGCCTGAAGTCAGTGACCCGGCCATCGCAGTCCTTTCCCAGGGCGAGGAAGTCCGCGTGCAGGCGGGTCCTGACGGTGCGGAATTCCTCCTCGTCGCTGGCCGTCCAATCCGCGAACCCATCGCCCGCCATGGCCCCTTCGTGATGAACAGCCAGCATGAGCTGCGCCAGGCCTTCGAGGATTTCCAGAATGGCAGGCTAGGCTGACAGCGCTTGACCCCGGCGGGCTGTGACGCGACCAAGGGCGCGCCAGCAGCCATCCGGAGCACGCGCGGGATGAAGACCGTCCAGACGATCAAGAGCCACGGTGGCCAGGTCCGGGTCATCGAGCATGACAGCGAGACCCTTGGCGTTCCCATGCAGTTCGCCGCCTATCTCCCTCCGCAGGCGGAGAAAGGACCGGTTCCGTGTCTCTGGTATCTCTCCGGCCTTACCTGCACCTGGGCAAATGTCATGGAAAAAGGCGAGATCACCCGCGCAGCCGCGGGCCACGGCTTCGCCATCGTCGCCCCGGACACCTCTCCGCGGGGCGAAGGGGTCCCCGATGACGAGGGCTATGACCTCGGTCAGGGCGCAGGCTTCTACCTGACAGCGACCCAAGCTCCGTGGTCGAAGCATTACCGCATGGACAGCTATATCACGGACGAACTGCAGACGCTCGTCACCGACAGCTTCCCGGTCGCAGAAGCACGGCAGGGCATTTTCGGCCACTCCATGGGCGGGCACGGCGCCCTTACCCTGCACCTCAAGAACCCCGACCTCTACAAGACCTGCTCCGCCTTCGCCCCGATCTCCGCGCCCAGTCAGTGTCCTTGGGGGGAGAAGGCTTTTACCGCCTATCTTGGCAGCGACCGGGCCAGATGGGCTGACTACGACGCCGCAATCCTCGTCGGACGCCAGCCATCTCAGGCACACATCCTCATCGATCAGGGGACGGACGACCAGTTCCTGGCCGAACAGCTCCTTCATGGCATCTTCGAAGATGCGGCCCGCACCGCCGGGCAGGCCTATACCCTCCGGCGGCAACCGGGCTATGACCACAGCTATTACTTCATCTCGACGTTCATGGACGACCATGTCCGTCATCACCGGCAAGAGCTCTTTGCGTGACCACGATTGCTGACAAATTCCGCCTCCCCTGCGGCACGACGCTGAAGAACCGCCTCGCCAAGGCGGCCATGACCGAACAGCTCGCGAACAGCGACCTGATGCCCAACGAACGGCATTTCCGACTTTACGAGCGCTGGTCGAGGGGCGGGGCCGGTCTCATCATCACGGGCAACGTCCAGGTCGACCGCAAGCATCTCGAGCACCCAGGCAACATCGTCATCGACAGGAAGCCCGGCGGGCCGTCCATGGACCTCTTCCGCCGCTTCGCCCGGTCGGCGCAGCAGGACGGCGCCCGCGCGATCATGCAGCTCAGCCACGCAGGCCGCCAGACGCCGATCCTCGTCAACACCCGGCCCCTGGCCCCTTCCGCGGTGAAGGTCGATCTTCCCGGCAACAATTTCGGTGAGCCGCGCTCGATGACCTCGGCCCAGATCGACACGGTCATCGGCCAGTTTGTCCAGGCCGCCCATGTCGCTTCGGAGGCAGGCTTCTCCGGCGTGCAGGTCCATTCCGCCCACGGTTACCTTCTCTCCAGCTTCCTCAGCCCCCTGACGAACCACCGCGCCGACCGCTATGGCGGCAGGCTCGAAAACCGCGCCAAGGTGCTGATGACCATCGTCGACCGAATCCGCGCGGAGCTTCCCGAGGACTTCATCCTCTCGGTCAAGCTCAATTCCTCGGATTTCCAGAAAGGTGGCCTGACCACGGAGGACAGCCTCCAGGTCGCCGAATGGCTCGAGGATTCCGGCGTCGACCTCCTCGAAATCTCCGGCGGCAGCTACGAGCAGCCGGCCATGATGGACATGGAAGGCATGGAGAAGCGCTACGAGGAAAAGAAAGCCGAAAGCACCAAAAAGCGCGAAGCCTACTTCCTCGAATTCGCTGAAGCCGTCCGTGCACGCACGAACATGCCGCTCATGGTCACCGGCGGTTTCCGCAGCCGGCAGGGGATGAACGAAGCCCTCGAAAGCGGCGCCTGCGACATCATCGGGATTGCACGGCCGCTCTGCGTCAAACCGGAGTTTCCCAACCAGCTTTTAAGCGGTGAAGTCGACGCGGTGAAGTCCTATGAGAAGAACCTCCGAATTGGACCTGGCATTTTAGGACCGCACTCACCGCTCAAGATCATGAAGACCCTCAACGGCTTCGCGGTCATGGCCTTCTTTTACGAAAACATTGCGCGCATCGCCGACGGGAAAGAGCCTGTCGAGAACATGAACATCCTCGCTGCTTTCATCCGTGGGCAGAAAGCCATGGCGAAGAAAGCGCGCGCCCTGAAATGACGGACGATACGCACGTGAACCTACCTGACTCCAACGGCCCCCTCATTCTGCAGGGCGGCGAGATTGTCGAAACGCCCGCAGAGGCCGCCGACCGCCTGATCGAACTCTACGAGCAGCAGGTCGGCATCATCAAGGACCGCTTCGAGAAGTTCGCAGACGGATCACTCGATCCGCAGGACGACCTCCACGGCGTCTACCCGGCCCTCACCGTCGCCATCCCGGCTGAGCAGGCAACGATGACCTCGAGCCTCGCTCTCGGCCGCATCGCGTCGCGCCACCTGTTCGGCACCACGGTGACCCAGCCTGCGCTGTTCCGGCAGTATTTCATGCGCCAGCTCGACAAGATCCAGAAGCGCTTCTCCGCCACGATCAAGGTCGGCCTGTCGAACCGTCCGATCCCGCTCTCCTTCGCGCTCGAAGCCGCCACGGCCACCCTGACGACGGAGCAGCGCAACCAGATCCAGAACTTCTTCTTCACGCCGAACCTCGTCTCCACCAATGACGACATCGTCGACGGCAAGCAGATCCTGAACCGCAGCGGCCCATCGCCCCTTGCGCTCTTCACCGCGGAACGGGTGGACTACTCCCTGAACCGCATCCGCCACTATTCTGCGACGAGTCCGGAGCACTTCCAGCCTTATATACTGTTCACGAACTACCAGCGCTATGTCGATGAGTTCGTCGAATGGGGGCTCGAAGAGGTGAAAGCCGGCAGGGCCGAGCGTCTGGTCGAGCCCGGTGACCGGATCACCAAGGCCGACGGCAAGCCTTCCCGTGATCCGCTGGAAAAAGCCCCGCAGATGCCGAGCTATCACCTCGTGCGGAAGGGCAATCGCGGTGTCACCCTCGTCAATATCGGCGTCGGTCCGTCCAACGCCAAGACGATCACGGACCATCTCGCCGTCCTTCGTCCCCATGTCTGGCTGATGATCGGCCATTGCGGCGGCCTGCGCCGGACGCAGCAGCTTGGCGACTACGTCCTCGCCCACGCCTACCTGCGGGAAGATCACGTCCTTGACCACGCCCTGCCCCCGGCCGTCCCACTGCCAACGATCGCCGAGGTGCAGCTCGCCCTCACCGCCGCTGTCGAGCAAGAGACCGGTTTCTCGGGGCGGGAGCTCAAGCGGCACCTCCGTACAGGGACGGTCGTGACCACTGACGACAGGAACTGGGAGCTCCGCTTCGAGGACCTCGCGGTGACCCTCAACCAGTCCCGTGCCATCGCTATCGACATGGAGAGCGCCACCGTCGCCGCAGCGGGCTACCGCTACCGCGTCCCCTACGGCACGCTACTCTGCGTTTCGGACAGGCCGCTTCACGGGGAGATCAAGCTCCCCGGCATGGCCAACGCCTTCTACCAGGAGCGCGTCGGCCAGCACCTCAAGATCGGTCTACGGACGTTGGAGCTCCTCCGCTCCGAGGCGGATGCAGGCTCGCTCCATTCGCGCAAGCTCAGGAGCTTCGACGAGCCTCTTTTCCGCTAACTGCGGAAAATCCGCACACCCGCGCTCTTCCCGGCTATGTTCTCTGTCTGGGGAGGAGTGCCCATGGCCAATTGCGAGCATGCAGCATCCGTCACATATCTCGTGCCTCGCGAGGAGGAGAAAGAAGGCGCGGTCTGCGCCGATTGCATCGCGATGGGCGGGCAATGGGTGCACCTGAGGAAGTGCCTCCACTGCGGACAGGTCGGCTGTTGCGACAGCTCCCCCAACCGGCACGCGCGCAAGCACGCCGCTGCCCACAGCCACCCGGTCATCTGCTCCATGGAGCCGAAGGAAATCTGGTCCTACTGCTTCGAAGATGAGGTTGCCCTGAAAATTCCCCGCGACCGGGGCCGCTAGATCGCAGGCAACAAAAAAAGCGGCCCTCGGGCCGCCTCGTCGTTCTCCCTGGGGTGGGGGAGGAAAATGGAGCGGGCGATGCGCGCCAAATGAGAAAAATAATCCAATAATATCAATATGTTATAAATTCTGCTCTTCCAAATTATGGCCCAAAATCTGATAAAATTATGGCCCAAATCACGATCGCAAAATCGTTCGAAGCGGCGTTGTGATTCGAATGCCTGCCCGGAAAACGAAACGCAAGGCAGTCGGCTGCCTCAATGACGATCATTTTGCAACGCTTCGCACGTTAGGCGTCTTAACGCTTAGCTCCTTCCCCTCACGATCAACGCCACCTGAGTCTCCCTCCGCCTCAATATCTCTTCCCATCAGTCAGGTGGGCGGACGGTGCGTCTGCCAGAGCGCGGTCGCCGCGCAAGGGGGCGGGACTTCGTCATCTCTGATCGTCTTTAGGCGTCATACCTACAGCTTCCCCTTGCGCGCCGCCCTATCACGCTCTGGCTGAGCACCTCCTCGCCGCCCACCCGACTGTCGGGAAAAGAACGCGGGCGGGGAAGGAGACTGACATGACTGACCAACTCGCAACCCACGCGCATGCGGCAACGCCCGCACCCGCGCCAGCAGAGAGACCGCGCATCTATGTGGCCTGCCTTGCGGCCTACAATTCGGGTTGCCTGCATGGGCGATGGATTGATGCCACCACCCCTAACGAGATTGGGGAACAGGTGCGCGCCATGCTGGCGGCATCGCCGGAGCCGGACGCGGAAGAATGGGCGATCCACGATTATGAGGGCTTCGAGGGGGCGAACCTGTCCGAATACGCCTCATTCGAGACGGTGTGCGAGCTTGCGGATTTCATCGAGGAACATGGCGAGCTTGGCGGCAAGGTCTTGAGCCATTTCGGCGACGACCTCGCCGAAGCGCGCGCCGCCTTCGACGAATACGCAGGCGAATATCGCAGCGCCGCAGACTTTGCCGAGCAGCTGCACGAGGACACCGGCACCGAGATTCCGGACTCGCTTCGCTACTACATCGACTGGCAGGCCCTCGCCCGCGACATGGCGCTTAATGGCGAGATCATGGTCTTCCAGACGGGCTTCGATGAAGTCCACATTTTCTGGTCACGATAGCGGAGGGCTTGGACATGACTCCCGAAACCACCCGCTATCGCTTCACTTTGGAAGAACTGCAGCAGGCTGACGACTGGTCGGAAGGCTTCTGCTTGGCCTGCCGCGCCCCGCGCGGATGCTGCGAACCCGATGCGAGCGCCTACCGTTGCGACGAATGCGGCGAACATGCCGTCTACGGCCCGCACTGGATCGCGATTGCCGGACTCTTCAAGGAGGGCGCGGCATGACGTTCACGCAGCGCTTCCAGACCTTCGTTTGCGAGGGCGACAGCATCACCTGCGGGGTTGCAGGCTTCGAGATCACCGCGCGGATTGTGCGCGATGATTGCCCCGATGCACCGGATGAGCGTCAGGACGGATTCTGGCCTTCGCTCTACAAGGACGCGCCGGGGTTCATTGGTCCCGGCCCAAACCATCGCCAGCGCTTCGCCGAGGCGCAGGCCAAGGCCGAAGCCGTCATGGCCGCATGGCGCAAGGACGAATGGTTCTATTGCGGGATTGTTCTGTCGGTCGCGCTGGAGGGCGTCACGCTGGACACCCATGCCGCCAGCCTTTGGGGCATCGAGGCGAACTATCCGGGCAGCGACAACGCTTATCTGACCGATGTCGCGAAGGAACTTCTGCCCGAAGCCTTGGACGCAGGGTTCGCCGCCGCCCGCCGCCTTTGTGCGGCGCTGGATACCAGCGGGGCGCGCGCCTGACGGCGCGCCCCCAATCTCAAAGCCAATCAAGAAGGAGCCAGATCATGGCCCAGCCCATTCTTAAAACCATCCCGCTCGACCAGCTGAAAATCTCTAAACTCAACATGCGCCACAGCCGCAAGAAGCCGGATGTGTCCGACATCCTGCCATCGATCCGCGAGAGCGGCATTCGCCAGACTTTGCTCGTTCGTAAAGAGGGCGATCATTATGGCGTCGTCGCCGGACGGCGGCGCTTCTTTGCCTTGAAAGAGATCGAGAAGGAGACCGGCGAGACCCCGCATGTCCCATGCGCGATCATGACCGAGGAAGACGCCGCCAGCGCCATTGCTGCGTCGGTCATCGAGAATGTCGGACGCCTGCCAGCGTCGGAAATGGAGCAGTACACCGCCTTCAAACGCCTGCACGATGAAGGCCGCAGCGTGGACGAGATCGCCGCCTTCTTTGGCGTCACGGAGCTTCTGGTGCGCCGTGTTCTGGCGCTCGCCTCTTTGTCCGAACCTATCCGCAAGCTCTACGCCGAGGACGAGATCGACCGCGAGACGATCCGCGCCCTGACGCTCGCCACAGAGGACCGGCAAGGCGAGTGGCTGCGGCTCTACGAAAGCGAAGACGATCGCGCCCCGCGTGGCCGGAACTGCAAGGCATGGATCACCGGCGGGGCGATTATCACCACCGACAAGGCGCTGTTCGACATTGCAGACTATGACGGCCAGATCACTGCAGACCTGTTCGGACAACATGGCGTGTTCGCCGATCCCGACGCCTTCTGGAAGGCGCAGTCCGCCGCCGTGGCGCAGCGCATTGAGGCTTACATTGCAGACGGTTGGAAGGACGTTGTCTGCCTTGAACGCGGGGCGTTCTTCCATCGCTGGGACCATCAGACCCGCACGAAGAAACAAGGCGGCAAGGTCTATGTCGAGCTTCGCCATGACGGCACTGTGACCTTCCATGAGGGCTATATCTCACAGGCCGAGGCGCGGCGGCAGGAGAAGGCAAAGACCGGTGATGGCGACGGCCCCGCCGCTCCCGTGAAACCGGAGATGTCCGGCCCACTCGCGGAATACATTCTTCTGCATCGCCATGGCGCGGCGCAGGCGAGCCTTGTCGCGCAGCCCGCCATTGCCCTTCGCCTGATGGTCGCCCACGCGATGACCGGCAGCGCCCTTTGGCAAGTCCGCGCCCATGAATGCCGTTCCCGCAAGGAGGACACATGCGCCAGCCTTGAGACATCGAAAGCCGCCGCACAAATGGAAGAAGAAGGCACCCGCATTGCCTCCCTGTTCAAGGCGCTGGGCGTGAACGGCGAGGCGCGGCGCAACGGTGACGCTTACCGGCTTTGCGAAGTCTTCGCCGCGCTTCTTGCCATGTCGGACGAGGAAGTCATGGAGGTTCTGGCTTTCACCATGGCGCAGACGCTGGAGGCAGGTGGGCCGGTTGTCGAAGCCGTTCTGCATGTCTGCGAGACGAATTTGTCAGCCTGTTGGAAGCCGGAACCGGCCTTTTTCGACCTGCTCCGCGACAAGCGGGCCATCAATGCCATGGTCGCTGATATTGGATCGAAATCGCTTGCGGAAAGCTGCGCGAGCGACACCGCCAAAATCCAGAAACAGATCATCGGCAACCGGATCATGGGTCATGGATGTGAACCAAATCTCGACTGGCGGCCCGCATGGATGCATGTGCCGCCAACCCGCCTTCTCGAGGGTGCAGGCTCACCGCCTGCAGACGCATGGGCGCGGATTACGGGCCTGTTCAAGGGGCACAAAGACATTGAGTCAGCCGACGCCGAAACCTTCGATCAGCCACACGCCGCCTGACCTATCAGTCTCCTTGTCAGGCGGATGACGGAGCCGCCCGGTGACAGTCGCCGGGCGGTTTTCCGCGCACTGATGGATGCAGTCTGGGCGCAGGCAAGGGGTTCATTGATTGAACCGCGCCGGAAAAAAATCGCCCGTCTTTGGGTATCGCTGGGCCTTCCGAAAGGTAGGCCAGCGTTGGTCCATCCGTTTCCGAATGATGCGCTCAGATCCCCTTGTTCCCGTCTCTTGCCGTGTGACCTGGACGACGCCTGTCGGGCCTTGAAACCGGCTATTCAAGAAAACTTCCCCGCCACTTTGCGGCTCCTCGCGGATCAAGTTTTCTTGCCTGTCCGGTGCTCCACTTCGTTTCGCCCGCAAGCGGTTCAGGCCCGCCCCGCGCCGTCCGAGCGGTCCGGCGTCGACGGGGACAAGGGGTCTCCGAAGACAACATGGAAACGAAAGGAACCACACCATGGCCAACGCACTCGGATATGTCAGCGAAACCAAGACCGGCTTCGAAGGCGCTCTTGCAATGATGAACCTCGCCGCTGCAATCCGCATCGAGAAGAACGCGGAGAAGTCAGCCGACGGACAGCCCGATTACCGCATCTTCGCCGGAGAAACCTCGACAGAAATCGGCGGTGGCTGGCTTCGCAAAGCCAAAGCCTCGGGTCGCGAATATGTCTCCATCACGCTCGCAGACCCCCAGATCGGCCCGCGCAAGATCTACGCAAACCTCGCCCCCGTGAAAGGCAAGAAAGGCCGCCATGTGATCCTCTGGAACCCTCGAGATTAGGGGGGGCATCCATCGCAATCGAGCCGCTCTGGAGATCATCTCCGGGGCGGTTCTTGCGTTCGCCTTCATGCCATTCGCGTCGCTCGCGCGACGCGTGTTGGCACGAATTTTGCTCTTATGGATTGAAAAGGTTGGGGATTTTCAGCGTTTGAATGCAGACGAATACGCCTATCTCAAGAACGTAACGCTGGGCAGCTGGGCCTGGGAATTCGCCCGCCGCTGGCCCCAATATGAAGACGCGCATGCCGACCATCGCGACGGCGCCCTGACGCGGACCAAACAGTCCTGCGGCATGGAAATCCTGGAACTGTCGAGGCCGGAGCCTGATGCGGCGCGATTCGGGCTCTCCTTCTTCGTCAGCCCGCGTCGCACCTGTCTTGATGCGCCGATTTTCTGGACGGAAGAGGCCAATCACCGCGTCACCACGGTGGATGTTCGAGCGGTTGAGCGAAGCCTTACGGACCGATGTCTCGAAGGCTTGTTCAACCTCTCGCGACTGACCTGTCGCAGGTCCCTGTTCATCGATCATGATGGTGCGCAGCACCTTCGGATCGTCTATTGCAAACGCTCGATCCAGCTGCGCTGCGAGGGCGACAGCCTGCTTCTGGGCGATGTCGATCTACGCTTCATGCTGCGGTTTTTCGGGCCGGTTGATGCAAAGATCGAGACACTACGCAGACTGAAAATGGTCTATGACGGCTTCCTTCCCGAGCAGCCCGCAGGCCCGCAATGGACCAGCACTGCGCTTGGCTTGCGCGACGCGCTGATCGCCCTCGATGTCCACCTTGAAGGCGGCTCACACCGCGATGCGGCGATCGTCATCTATGGCGAAACAGACGGGATTGAGCGTTACAAATCGCCGGACGAGAGCGTGAGAAACCGTATGCGCAGACTGCGCAAGAAAGGCCTCGCCCTGATGCAAGGCGGCTATCTTGATCTGATGAATCCGGCGCGATCCGGAGGGGGATCGCTGATCCCTGCAGGCTAAACGATCCCCCTGAATTCTTGCGATTTGTGCTGACCTTGCCCCGGTCACGAAAGGACCGGAAAGGACAGAGCACAATGACAAACACCCATGAAAATGGCGGACGCAAGAGCCCGTTTCTGAGAGCGCAGGAAGCCGCCGACTATCTCGGGCTGACCCGATCCACCCTTGAACATTATCGCTGGATCGGGGGCGGCCCCAGCTACCGCAAACATGGCGGTCTCGTCTTCTATCACATCGATGATCTCATCGAATGGTCCGAACGCAGAAAGTTCAAGGACAGCGCGACACGGGTGCGTCCGTGAAGCGCAGAATAGCTCTCATTCTATCAGGTATTGCCATAGTCCTGATGGGCTCAGCGAGCGTGATTTCCGATCAGAACCGACTGATCTGGAACCGCACGGAGAGCGCGCCTGTCGGCCTCTACTGGCGGAGCGACGGCCCTCTCACCCTGAACGGGTGGGCCGTCGTCTCTGCCAGATCAGAGGCTGCGAAGTGGGCTTCAGCGCACGGATTTACAGGGGCTGACTGGCCCCTGATCAAATTGATCAGAGGGCTTCCCGGCGATGAAATTTGCCGCGAAAATGAGGCGGTATCGATCAATCAAAACCTCGTCGCCGAGGCGCTCATACAGGCCTCCAGCGGCCTTGATCTTCCCCGCTGGCAAGGTTGCTACGTACTTCAGGAAGGCGAGGTTTTCCTCCTGAATGAACATCCGCAATCCCTCGATGGGCGGTATTTCGGGGTCATGAAGGAAAGTGATCTTGATGGCGTGGCGATCCTCTTGTGGAGGTTGCGATGACCGGCGATCTCGCAAGCGCTTGCAAGTGCTGGCAAGGATTTGGAAAGCGGACCCGGAGGGCAAGATTAAAGGGTTGGCGCCCTCGGCCCCTGAACCCCTTGTCTGCACATCACTTTTTTGGCGTCTCTTGCAAGACCTTGTGGCGCCCTCTTTGTGAGAATTCGCCTTGGAAACAGGTGCTTATGAGGGCGCCAGCGGCGGCTACCTTATGAGCGGGGAGGATAAGTTCACCCCGCGACTTGGCAGGCCTCGCGATGTCGGCGCTGCGGGCGGCAGGCGATTCAAATCGCAGGTCACCCGCGCCGCAAAACGCCTCTCTTCCAGCACCGGCAAGACAGCATTCAGCGGGGCGCAGATCGCCCGTGGCAGCGGTGCGGGACGGGCGAGTCAGTTTCGTCAGTCGCCGTACCCGACATTCCGCATGCGACGCGTCGTGGTGAAGGTGCAAATCGCGCGCGCCGCCCGAGGCCTTGGCCCCGCCGCGTTCCGGGCGCATCTTCGATACATCCAGCGGGACGGTGTGGACCGAGACGGTGAAGGCGGTGAACTCTATGGCAGAGACGCAGACAGAATGGACGGGTCCCCGTTCGAGGAGCGCAGCGCCGGTGACCGCCATCAGTTTCGCTTCATCGTCTCGCCCGAGGACGCCTCAGACCTCAGCGATCAGAGAGAGACGGTGCGTGCCCTTATGGCCCAGGCTGAAAAGGATCTCGGCACAAGGCTCGACTGGGTCGCCGTCGATCACCACAATACTGGCCACCCCCACACCCATATCGTCCTGCGCGGCAAGGATCAGCTGGGACGCGATCTCATCATCGCCCGGGACTATCTGACCGGAGGCCTGCGAGAGCGCGCCAGCGCGATTGTGACGGATGAACTGGGGCCCCGACGCGAGCTTGAGATTGCCAGGGCCCAGGAACGCGATGTGACAGCGGGCAGGATGACGCAGCTCGATGCGAAAATCGAACAGCTGGCGCGGGGCGGTGACCTGACGCGCCCGGAGGGGATGTCGAAGCTGAGCCGGTTTGACCGTACACTGATCCAGAGGCGGCTGGAACACTTGCGAGGGATGGGACTTGCATCCGCCCGTAGCGATAAAACGTGGGCGCTTGAAGACGGTTGGAAGGAGCGACTGCAAACCATTGGCCGCGAAGGCGACCGCATCCGTGAAATCGCCGCCGCCTGCAAGACAGGCGATGGCCTTTCCGGCAGGGTCTATGATCCGACCCATGAGAATGCGCCCGCGATCATCTGTCGTGTCGTGACCGACGGCCCGGAAGATGAGCTGCGCAATCGCCGCTATCTCATCGTCGAAGCCCTCGATGGGGAGCGCTGGCATGTCGGCCTTGGTGAAACCCTGCCGGGCGCGGTGCCGCCGATAGATGCGGTGGTGAAAATTTCGCCTGCAGCCAGAAGCCCGCGTGCGTCAGATAAAACCATTGCCCGTATCGCCGCTTTGAATGGTGGCCTTTACTCAGACAGCTTGCACGAGGCCTTCGACCCCGCTTCACGGGCCGACTATCGCCTGGCCCATATTCGCCGTCTCGAAGCCCTGCGGCGGGCAGGTTTTGTCACCCGTGACAGCGACGGGCGCTTTGCCGTCGGTACGGACTATCTGGCCAAGGCGGCACGGTTCGAAACGGCCCGCACAGGTGGTGTGCGGGTTGAGGTGAAATCCTGGCTCTCTGTCGAGGCGCAGATCACGCGGCGGGCACCTGTCTGGTTGGACGGCGCTGAACGCGAGAGTTTGACGGGCAAAGGATTTGGTCAGCAAACCGCCTCAGCGCTGAGCGCAAGGCGCGCCTTTCTGGAGCGTGAAGGCTGGCTTGGGGAGGACGGCCAATTGAAGCCCGGCATGAGGGACCAACTCGCCGCCGAGGAACTAAAATCTGCCGCCGATAGAATTCAAGGCAAAGGCGCGTTCCTGAAACTGGAAGACGGCATGTCAATCAGCGGGGTCTATGAGCGCCCGGTGGACCTAGCCCAGGGCCGGTTCGCACTCGTGACACGATCAAAGGAGTTTACGCTCGTCCCCTGGCGGCCGGAATTGGAACGCTATCGCGGCGCGGAGATTAGCGTGAAAGCTCGCACGGGCGGCATCGACTGGAGCGTGGGAAGAAGCAAAGGGATTGGGCGGTGACTCGGGCTTGGTGTGAGGACACCGTCAGATGACTATGCGGAGCCGTTCCCTAACAAACGGCTTATTCGACTTTCTTGTCTATGAAGCCGAGCGTTGCCGCGTTCTCCAGAAGTGTTCGGACCTTGGCGCGATCAAGACCGCTTGGCGCTTCCGCATCGATCTCCAGTTTCAGGCTGACCTCTGCACCGGGAAGCGTGGTGAGTTGCTCAACGATCGCTTCGACGATCTGGTGAATCTCTTTCGCCGGTCTGTCAGCGGAAATCATGACCGTCCCCTGAAAGCGGGTGGGCATCCGTTCTTCGTCAACAACACCGCCTGAGCCGGATGCACCGCCGGAGCTTGTTGTCGCGCCTCCAGTTCCGGTGGCTTCAGGTTGCGTGCTTTTTGGCTCTTGCTCCGGCGGTCTTTGGGCCTCTGCGATTTCAGGTTTAATGATGACAGCGTCACTGTCGATCACGACCTGCGTGCTGGCGGCGCCCGATATCGCCAGCCCCAGATAGGTCTGCTTGGTCTCATCCCAACGATCTGCGTAGGCAAATGGACCCGGCAACATCCCGCCAACCGCTGACCGCACCGTATTGATCAGGACCGATCGGTTCTTCACGCGAGGAAGATAGGTGTATCGATTGAGATACTCCCAAAGGTCTTTCAGGTGGAGGTGCGGCTTGCCGTTCCAGATGTACTTCTGGAGTTCGCGGTCGAGTCGTGCCGGTCCCAGTTCTGGCAACAATCCTTCATCGCTCACGAGCTTCTTGCTGGCGCGTGAAAGAAGTCCGTCCTGGGCGGGGACCTTCGAGGATGTCCATTCCACATCCGACTGCGCGGATTCCTGAACGGGATAGACTAAGTAACACCACGCTTCCTTCAGGCGCGTCTTCAGGGTTTCTGTGGCTTCGGAGAGCTTCGCCTTGGCCAGCGCAACATCGCTCTGCTTCAGGTCAAGGCGATCCGTCTGTCCGACAATCTCACCCCAGGCCAGTGCCGAGCGTTGCGCCGCTTTCAGATTATCCAGCTGCCTTTGTTCTGCGGCGAGAAACACCAGCATGTTGCGGTAGACACGCGGCGTCGAGCCGCGCTGCATCAGAATGTCTTTCGCCTCTGTCAGGGCGGGCGAGCCCTCGCGCCCGCTATGGGGATGGGCGACGCCAAGGATAACGGCGCGCACACCGCCCGGTTCATCTGGCACGTCCGATGAACTGCCCGGCGCGACCTGTACGGCATCGAAATGTCCCCGGTCAGCGAGGCCGTTGATATAGGTCGAAAGTGCCTTGTCGATCTCCATCAGAACCAGCGCTTCCTCAAACTGACCGGCGCGATCGGCAGCAATCCGGTTGAGGCTGGCGGACATAGAGTACCAGTAGCGACCAAGATCGCTGTGCATGAACTTGGCCTGATTGGTCAGACGGCGGAGCGCATCCCCAAAGATGGCCGGGCGTTCGCCGGGTTGAACGACGCCGAGATTGATCTGCTTGTCATCCAGACCGCGGTTTTCCTGCCCGTGCGTTGGCGCAGTGGCCATGAACACGGCTCGGGCGACGCGTCGCGTCGCCGAATAGCGGTTCAGTCCGGGGGCGGACTGGTCAACCTTGTAGGGTGTCGAGGTTACGCCATCCACGTCGCCAGCAATGATCGACTGCCAGCTGGCGTCGAGATAGTGCAGCAATTCAGGCTCAACCCGCGCGGAGCTGATCGCGACGCTGCCCGGCATGATCATCACTGATGGATCGCCGCCCATCCAGAGTTCATGGATGACCTGCGCCATCAGGCGGAGGACGCCGCGCGTGCGCTGGAATTTTTCGAGCGAGCCCCAGCTCGTATAAAGCTGATCGAACAGTTCCGGGTGGATCGGGTAGGCCTTTTCGAGCTTGCGCCGGTAATCCTCGTCAGAACAGCCCTGCGGGAAGTCGTTCGCGTTTTCTCGGTAGAGTTTGACGAACTGCTTCAGCGTATTGTCCCGGTGCATATACTTGTCGCCAGGTATCTCCTTGAAGAGACGTCGCCGAACGATTTCATAGCTCTCCTCCTGACTGGCCGGGCGCCAGGAGGATTCCACCCGGCTGAAGGTCTGCTTCAGGCGGGCGAGCGCTTCCTGTCCCCCTTCACCGCCCACCTCGATCTGTGAGGCGGGCAGCGACGCGACCAGCAAGGTGCCGGGGCTGGCTTTCACCGCTTCTGTGAGGGCCTGAACGAAGGAGAGGTTCGCATCGAATGAGCCTGATGGCAGTCCTTCGACCTTGTAGATTTGGCGCAGATACGCGACCCATTCGTCGATCAGGATCAGCGCCGGCGAAAACGCCTTGAACAAGGCTTCGAGCAGGTTCGATCCGGGCGCGATGCCATTGGCGTCATTCTCGGCGAGCATTTCAAAACCGGCCACGCCGCCAAGCTGCCAGGCAAGCTCGCCCCAAGTTGTGCGGATGGTCTTGCCATCTTCGAGTTTGATCACATCCTGCGGGCCCCGTGATGTGCCCACCAGCACAGCGCGGTTGATTGTCTTCGGCACGCTGAGGTCATGGCGGGAGAGAAGCTGATCAAGCCCCGGAAGATCCTGCACTACGGTACCGCTCGCCATGTGATAGAGCGCGAGCATGGAGTGGGTCTTGCCGCCGCCGAAATTGGTCTGCAACTCAACCACCGGGTCGCCGCCACTGCCGTTCAGGCGCTTCGCTGCGCCGACCAGGAGATTGCTCAGCCCCTCGGTCAGATAGGTGCGTGCGAAGAACTCGGTCGGGTTCTTGTACTCTGACGGCGCGCTACCATTGTGCACCTTGGCGAGGTCAGCCGCGAATTCGGCCTGCTGGAATTCGCCCGTGGCGACATCCTGATGCGGCTCGACCACATCGCGCCAGGGCAGAAGGCCGGCCACCGTTTCAACGGAAATATCCGTGCGCTGCGTTTTGCGGCGTTCCTCATTGCGGGCGAGCTCGGCATATTTGACGCGCAGCACCGTGTCGCGCGCATGGCCGATCTTCTCGGCGATCTCCTTCGCGCTGACGGCTTCCAGAAGGCGGCGCATCGTGTCGAGCGCGCGTTCGGCATCGTCATAGGTGAAGGTCTCGTTGTGAGAGAGCCTGTTGCGCACCTCCAAGAGTTCCGAGACATAGGAGCGTTCCTGATGCCCCAGCACGGTGCCAAACGCCTCCTTCCAGAGAAACATCATCGTCTTCAAGAGGCCCTGCTGGTCCCAGTTGATACCGCCATCGGAGGTGGCCCGCAGGCCCTGCACCCGCTCCATCAGCTCCACCTGCCAATGGCCTTTCAGCGAGCTTTCCAGCCGCTTTTCCACGAACGGGATCAGTCCCTCGGGGAGCATCTCCATGCCTTCAAAGACATGCTGACGTGTACTCTTCGCCATCTCGGTTTACTCCTCAAACATCAAAGAACAGCTGGCGGTTTGCGTCTTCGAGGGAGACGCTGGCGGCCATGCGGCTGAGTTCTGTCCAGTCGGCAATCAGCGCGTTGTAGGCCGTCGCCTCGCTTGCCTCGCGGCGCTTATTGGCGGCGATGTCATAGAGACAATAGGCAAGGTCTTTCACCGCGTCGGCCTGCGCGCCATAGCGCTTGAGCAGCGCGGCGGCGTCCTCGGACAGCCCGCTCGCCTCATGCAGGCGGATGAGATACTGCAGCATTTCCCAGATGGTGAGGTGCTTGTCCGTTTCCGGCGCCCAGTCCGCGTCCAGCTCATCGCGGCGCAGAATACGCACCTTGCCCGCCGCGCTCTCTACGATCCCGGCATGTTTGACGGCTTCAACGGAGATGCCGCGCGCGCGTGCGAGGTTATCGGCGACGCCGTAATCGCCCGGTTTCAGACCGTGTTGTTCGTACCAGGTTATGGCGAACCGCGTTTCGTCATCAAGATCACCAACGACGCCCTCCAGATACTCTTGCAGCTCCTTGTTGATGAGCTGCAGCGCGGTCTTCACGCTCATATGGGTGTCATCACTTTCGAGCACAGCCGCATAGCGCGAGAACACGCCCATGCCGGGGCCGATGGCCGATTGCGGCATGTCGGCCGGGGCGATATTGGCGGCCTGAAGTTCGGCAATGGCCGGGGGCAGTTCGCGTTTCAGGGCGCGGATGAACTCGGCGCGGGTGATGACCTCGGCCGAGGCTTCCTTCTTGCGGCAGACGAGAACGACCGAGTTGGCGAGGGCGTTCGCGCCAATACCTCGCATTCGGTTCGCCAACTCGGTGCGCATCGGCCAAGTTCCCACAACCTGATAGCCTGCCGCGACTACCGCATCGAGGAATGTGGCCCAGCCGGTAGAGCTGATTCCCTCCTGATCGATTTCACTTTGCTTGAACGCATAATAAATTGTTGCTGGGATATCGTCAGACGATTGACGAGCCATATTCCCAACCACTTGACGCATTCCATTGAGGAAGAAGTCATGTGCCGCTTCCGGACCACCATGCCGTACCGGCGTTGCAACGAGTTCCTCGTTCTTCGGCACTGCAAGCAATCCAAAAAGGTCAGGAAACTGATGCTTCAGACCGCGGCGCATCCAATGAAAGAAAAAGTCAGAGAGGTCGGCGTATCCAATGTTGTCGTAGTAGGGCGGATCGGTTGAGATGACTACCTGCGGAGGATATTCCACAGTTTGAGCGTCTGCTTGTTTGACAAGACCAAACTCACCAGCGCCCAATCCAAACAAACCCTTTGTGACGCCTGAGATCGAAGTAGTGTAGTCGCCGGCCGCCCCACTGAACGGGTTCACATCGGGATAATCCCACGTCATTGGCAGGGCTTGGCGGGAAAAGACAGTTACAGTCTGCTGCCGATCTGGTGTCCACCTCGCCAGGGTGCAGAGTGTGTTCGCAGAGCGTCCAACCGCGAAGGCCAAGTATACACTTACTGCATCTGCATAAGCGGGCGCCCCTTTGCCGCCATCAGCAAGGGATTTCTGGTCTCCGTCGAAACCTTTTGACAATGCATCCCGCTCGACTTCTTGATGCGCTTCGAAAACCAGATCACTGAATGTATTTAGGGCGATTGTCTGGCGATCCGTAAAGAGATCGCCGAAGGTTGTCATGCCATAGTTGCCAATCCTAAAGCCCAGAGCCTTCGGTTCGAACCTGATGTCATGTCGCTCTTGGGGGGGCTCCGCGAATGCCGCACTCTCCTGTTCCGAAGTAGGATCAAGATAGACACGGCCGCGCGTGCCCTCGGCCACAATGGCTATGAGTGATTGAGACAATGTTCCAGTGTTGGCCGCGTTCCTGACGTGCTCCGGTGTAATCGCGGCTCCGGAGAACAAACAGCGGAAGTTAGCGCCCCGTCCGGCCTTGGAGCCATCTTTTGCGGCCGCGATCTCTGCCTTCGTTCCACCGTGTCGAATGCGGTAGCTAATCGTCTTTGCTTGCTTGTTTACGACTGTCTCGATCCAGACTTCTTTCCCCTTCTTTGAACTCAGGAGAAAGCTGGATGCAATCGGAACGTGAACATCTGAAAAGGCAGGGTCCGGGCTCGGCACGCTGCGCGCCCAAATCGTGGCGATCACCGTCGCCTTGCCGCCGCCATACTCTTTCGGCAGGTCCACCTGCGGGTAGAGATGCCCGATGCGCTCGAACGCCCGCTCGCGCATCCATTCGCCGTAATACTTCACATCCTCGGCGAGGCCCTCCGCATTGCGGTAATGCGTCCGCGCCTTCGGCCCCGGATGGATGGGCGGCTGATCCTTGAACTTCGGCGGGATCTCGATCATCGCCTTGCCGATCATCACCGCCACGGGGTTCAGGTCCGACCCATAAGCCGGCAGGCCGAGGCGCTGCGCCTCCAGCGGGATCGACCCGCCGCCCGAGAACGGGTCGTAGACCGGCGGCAATTCATCGCCGCAGCTCTTGCGGATTTCCGCGCGCGCCCGCTCCAGCACCTCCTCATTGGTGGAGTTCTCCCACTTCACGAGGTCTTCAATGATCTTGAACAAGCGCTTGCGTTCCGCCTCCTGATCTTCCGGCGTCGGGAACTTGTCCGGATGGCTGGAAGGATCATCCACCAGCTGCGCAAACAACACCGCCCGGCACGCCGCCAAAGGCCGCCGCGCCCACCACAGATGGAGCGTCGACGGATGCCCGTGCCGGATAGACTTCTCCCGCGCCGACGCCGCATTGATCGCCTCCAGCGGAATGGCCACTTCGATGAGTTTCTTTTTGTAGGGCGTGGGGGTCATGCGGGGCTTTCTGAGCGTTCAAGAAGTTGTTTCATGTTTACCTGAATAGCGGTCACACCGAATTCCGGTTCCTGTGTGAAGGGGCGGCGCACATAGCGCGGCTCTCGGGCAAA
This sequence comes from Parvularcula lutaonensis, assembly GCF_014651915.1. GTDB lineage: Bacteria > Pseudomonadota > Alphaproteobacteria > Caulobacterales > Parvularculaceae > Parvularcula > Parvularcula lutaonensis. The sequence continues at coordinate 172,545 of NZ_BMXU01000001.1, read as the reverse complement.
CCCGTTCTCCACCTGCACAATGGCCAGAATGAATTTGTCCGGTTCGTGTAGCGAGGTGATGACTTCCTGGCGCGTGACCATGATGGTGTCCGCGCCATCAATGCGCCCCTTCACCTCGATGAAGCGAAGGTGCTCCGTTTTCGGATCAAACGAGGCGATGTCATATCCAACCTTCTGGGCCGAAACGTCCGTTGGCGTATTCCCGAGGCCCCGCTCCGCCGCCATCACGGCGTCCATCGCTTTCAGCTCGATTTCGCGGCGCGCGACCGGGTCCTCGGCGAAGCCAGAGGGTTTTCCACCCGCCACGTCTGGGCGCGGCAGGCGAGCACCCAAGAGCCCACGTGGAATGACCACCATGCCGCCGCGCACGCGGGGCGGCTGGGCCGAGATGAACCGCTCTTGCTCCAGCACCATCATGCGACGTTTCAGGCGTTCGGCCAGGTCCTCGGCCCGGCGCTCCGCATTCTGCCAATTGACGCGGGTCTTCTTGCCGGCGCGTTCTTCTTCCTTCAGTTCGAAGGCGCGGGCATCCCAGTAATTGATCTCCTTCTTCAGGCGCGCCTGAACTTCCTGCTCGACCTTGTCAATTTCCGGGAGGCGGCGCGCCTTGACTTCGGCGACATGGGATTGTGCGAGCTCAATGGTGGCAAACCCGATCGCTGTCTTTTCAAGATTACCGCGCAGCCAGTCCGCATCGAGAAGATCGCGCACGGCGTCGATTTCGTATGTCTCAGCCGGACTGAGATTGAGATGAGGTGCGATACCGGCATTGGTAGCCTGACCCGCCTTGTCGATGGTCGCGAATTGCAGTCGTTCGGATATGATATGTGGCTTGCCGGTCGCTGTGGGACGAGCGTCCTGAACGCTGTGCTCAAGCAGAAAGAGCGCACCGATGTCTTCGCCGGAGTCGGTGTCGTCCACGAGCACCGCGCCCTGCTTCATCAGGTGGTCATACTGTTCCCGGATCAGGCTGATCACGGCTTCAAGGAGCGGATGACCGGGACAGACAAAGGCCGCGACCGGTTGCTGGTTGATGCGGGATTTCTCAAAACAGATGCGCTCGTATTTCTTCTGGACCGGCGCGCCAGTGCCGATTTGCCGGTCGCGTTCGCGAATGCTCATCGGCACATGTGTGATCTCGAACCGGCCTTCCTCACGCTTCTTGATCTGTCCACCGAGCTGTTTGAACGCTTCCACGAAGAAGCTCTGGATATGATGCGGCTGAAGGCGCTGCGCTTCAGCCCGTTCCATCTCGAGCCGCAACTCCTGCACTCGCGCGGCAGGCATTGTGTCATTTGTGAGTTGGCGTCGCTGCAAGAGATCCATCAGATGTCGCTGATCGACCGCGCCGTCCACCGCCTCGAACAGTTTGGCTTTTACATCATCCTGCTCGCCATAGCGGATTGCCTCGAAGAGGAGATCGCGCAGGGCAGTGCCCTCAAAGAGTTCGCCAAGCACATCATAGACCCGACCACCGAGCGCTTCACGTGCGGCCTCAAGCTTGTCGAGCAGGCGCGCGTAGACTTCGCCTTCTCGCGTATCGGCCGCAACGAGGTTCCAGAGATGACAAACCTCCATCTGTCCGATCCGGTGTATACGGCCGAACCGCTGCTCGATCTTGTTGGGGTTCCAGGGCAGGTCATAATTGACCATCAAATGCCCGCGCTGGAGGTTCACGCCCTCGCCAGCCGCATCATTGGCGATCAGAACCAGCATGTCACGGTCCTGCATGAACCGCTCTACGACCTTGCGGCGCTCCTCACGCGTGACGCCGCCGTGAATGACCTCGACAGCATCAGGACGCCCCAAACGTGCACGTACCTTCTCTGTGAGATAAAAGAGGGTGTCCTTCGGCTCTGTGAAAATGATCAGTTTGCGGCGATTGCCGTCGCTATCGATCATCAGATCATCGTCGAGGATCCGGTCAAGCTGCGTCCACTTGGTATCCTTGCCTGAACGCAGAACCTCAAGGGCCATCGATTCGAGGCCTTTCAAGGTCTCGACTTCCAGTTCGAGCTGTTCAACCGTTTCGGCAGTTGTGGCCCCTGTTGAGATCAGATCCTCAAGATCATCAATCTCGTCCTGACCAAGCTCCTCGATGTTTTTCAGGACTTCGTCTGAAACCGCCTCTGCATCCAGACCGGACCGTGCGCCTCTTCGCGATAGCCGCGCTTCTGCAAGTTCATTTTCGAGCCGTTCCCGGCGTCGTTTGAGAGACTGGTAAATCGCCGCCGGTGACGAGGCGAGGCGTCTCTGAAGAATCTGAAGCGCGAAGCCTACATTGTTTCGCTTTCTGCCGTCCGTTTCTGCAAACCGCTGTACACGGTTCATTTCATTGCGAACATATTCGGTCACAGCACTGTAGAGAGCAGCTTCTTCCGGCGAGAGATCGTATTTGACAGTGTAGGCCCTCCGCTCGGGGAAGAGCGGACGACCGTCGAACTTCAGCAACTCTTCTTTGGTCAGCCTCCGCATCATGTCCGCGCTGTCGGCATAGTGGACGCCGTCCCGAAATCGACCTTCGAAGCGATCCCCGTCAAGTAGGGCCATGAACAGCTGGAAGTCCTCTTCCTTGCCGTTATGAGGTGTGGCGGTCATCAGGAGCAGGTGACGACACAACCGCCCAAGGTGCTGTCCAAGCTGATATCGCTTCGTGTATTTCACCTCCCCACCGAAATAGCTCGCCGACATGCGATGGGCTTCGTCGCAAATGATCAGGTCCCATTCGGTAGAGGCCGCCAGCTTCTCTTGGAGATCCTCATTCCGTGCGAGCACGTCGAGGCGCGCAATTAAGCGGTTTCGATCATTGAAGGCATTTCCAGACCTCGAAGTTTCGATCATGTCCTTGGTGAGGATGTCGAATTCAAGCGAGAATTTCTCGCCAAGTTCATCCTGCCACTGCTCAACAAGGCTTCCAGGCGCAACGACAAGGCAACGATCAAGGTCGCTTCGCGCCATCAACTCCTTGATGAGGAGGCCGGCCATAATTGTTTTTCCTGCACCGGGATCGTCAGCCAAAAGAAAGCGAAGAGGCTGTCGTGGCAGCATTTCGCCATAAACAGCGGAAATCTGATGTGGAAGCGGGTCGACGAGGCTCGTATGGATTGCAAGATAAGGGTCGAAGTAGTGTGCGAGCTTTATGCGATTGGCTTCAGTAACAAGACGCAGCATCGACCCGTCTGCATCGAAGGACCAAAGCCTTCCCGACTCCTCGACCTTCAGACGAAACTCGTCATCCCGATAAAGCGTTGTCTCCGAAGGTGCACCTGAAGAGGAGCGATAAACGACATTGATGGCCTGGTCGCCAATCCACTCAACCGAAATTATCTCCACCGCGGGACCGGGCGCGACCCCTGTTACGAGGCTGCCGGGTTTCAAGTCTTCGAGCCGGTTCATGCTGTCATCTCCTGCCGGACAAGCACAATCTGCTGGTCCTTCGGTGCGCGTGCTGAAGGATCGGTGTCGAGGCCGAGACGCCGCAATGTGTAGTAGAGCATCGCACTCCTGACCGAGAGGGTGGTGCGGCCATTTTTCATTCCGTAATCGAGAGCGACAGCGGCCTGCTGCGCATCCGACAGGTCAGGGTGTGGCGCGACAACCAGATCGACCTTCTTGTGCCAGTCGCTATCCGTTTGCGGATCAATTTCTGACGGTTTGCGCGCGCGGTCCTTCAGGATGCGCGAAAGTAAGAAGTCTTTGAAACCCTCGTCCTTGAAACACCATGCACGGGCGTGCCAGCGGAACCCGTCAAATCCGAGCGCGTGGGGTGCGATCCAACGCCAGGCCGGTTCAGGTTGCGACATGGATTGGTAGCGAACCTCAATCGCCTCCCGGTTCTCGATCGCCTTCAGGACCGAACGGAGAATCGGCGCATCGACACCGCGCGCAGGGGTTGGCGAGGCTTCGAATTCCGGCAGACTGCCGAGCCAGGCGTCGGACCGCTCCACGATCCCCTGATCCAGCAGACGGAGCTGGGAGAGATATCGTCCCGCATCGGGCTCCAAAAACTTCGGCGCGAAACCATCGGCACGGACATAGGTCCGCTCGCTCTTGTCATAGGCCATGTTGCCCGGCGCGAGCTCGAGATAGCGGTTAAGATCGGTGGAGGCCTGGTTCACCGAGACGCCAAAAACTTCCATCAGATCGCCGCGGTTCACGTGCCCCTCCCAATACAGCCGGAACTCGATGAATTCGAGACGCCGCTCGACGCCCCAGCGAAGCTCCGACTTGTTCATTACACCCATGTCCTCCTGCCGACATGATTGATCCAGAAACTTTGCCCACACAGAAACTAGTTGCACGCGTACGTTAAGCGGGATTAACGATTCCTGCAATCAGGAAAATGACGCGCTCAAGTTGAAAAGCGCAACATCGAGGACTTGCGAACTTTTGCGCCTTTCCCAACTGGTCGGCGGCGTAGTCTTGCCGAATGCTGGAGCGCTCCTCTTGTCTGTTCGGAGCGGATCATGACCGGCACCAAAGTTCTTATCGGCACCTTTTGTCTAGTCTGCCTGATCATTGTGTTCTCGACCTGGGGGGCGACGCAGTGGACGGCGCATGAGCTGGGCTACCAGCCCGGACTGGGGCGGCCCTGGTTCATCTTGGGCGATACGCCCATCTATCGCCCCTGGCGCCTGTTCCAGTGGTGGTACGCTTACGAAGCGTATGCTCCAGGCGTGTTTGCACGGGCCGGGTTCATGGCGGCAGGCGGCGGGTTTCTGGGCGCTGTTGTTGCGGTGATTGGATCGCTTTTGCGCGCGCGATCAAAGAAGCACCTGACCACTTATGGGTCCGCCCGCTGGGCCAGTGCGCGCGATGTCCGCAAGGCGGGCCTTCTGGTCGATGACGGCGTGTTTCTCGGGCGATGGCAAAATGCGTATCTGCGCCATGACGGGCCGGAACACGTGATGGCCTTCGCACCGACCCGCTCCGGCAAGGGTGTGGGCCTTGTCGTTCCGACCCTTCTCGGCTGGACCGGCAGCGCGGTCATACACGACATCAAGGGAGAGAACTGGGACCTGACCTCGGGCTGGCGATCGCGGTTTTCCCATTGCCTGCGCTTTGAACCGACCCATGCCGATTCCGTCAGGTTCAATCCTCTGAGCGAAGTGCGGCGCGGCGACAATGAAGTGCGCGACGTCCAGAACATCGCCGATATCCTCGTCGATCCCGAAGGGTCTCTGGAGCGCCGAAACCATTGGGAAAAGACAGGACATGCCTTGCTTGTGGGCGTCATCCTGCACGTGCTCTATACCGAAGAAGACAAGACACTGGCCGGTTGCGCGCGGTTTCTGTCTGACCCGGAGCGCAGTTTCGAAGCGACCCTGTCCGCCATGATGACAACCCCGCATTTGGGGGCGTCAGCACATCCCGTTGTCGCTCAGGCGGCGCGCGAGCTTTTGAACAAGTCAGAGAATGAACGCTCCGGCGTGCTCTCCACCGCCATGAGCTTTCTGGGGCTCTATCGCGACCCGGTTATCGCGCGCGCGACCAGCGACAGCGACTGGCGTATCGCAGACCTGATCGAGGGCGAGCACCCATGCTCGCTCTATCTGGTCATCCCGCCCTCAGACATATCCCGAACCAAGCCGCTGGTGCGCCTGATCCTCAACCAGATCGGACGCAGGCTGACGGAAGAACTGCCCAAGAAGGGCGCCGCGCGGCACAAGCTCCTGATGATGCTGGATGAGTTTCCCGCACTCGGACGGCTCGACTTCTTCGAAAGCGCGCTCGCCTTCATGGCGGGCTATGGCATGCGCGCCTATCTGATCGCCCAATCCCTGAACCAGATCGAAAAGGCCTATGGGCCGAACAATGCGATCCTAGACAACTGTCATGTGCGCATCGCTTTTGCGACCAATGATGAGCGAACGGCGAAACGGATTTCCGACGCCCTCGGAACAACTACGCAGCAACGCGCCCAGCGCAACTATGCCGGTCACCGCCTCGCGCCCTGGCTCTCCCACGTCATGGTCTCGGCTCAGGAAACCCAGCGCCCCCTCCTGACACCGGGCGAGGTGATGCAGCTGCCTCCTGACGAAGAGCTTGTCATGGTCTCGGGCGCGCGGCCCCTGAAGGCGAAGAAGCTTCGCTATTTTTTAGACCAGAACTTCACCTCGCGCGTATTGCCGGCGCCAGTCGATCCGCTTCTCCCGGAGAGACGGGGCCATGACTGGGCTGGTTTATTGGCCAGCGCTGAGCCTGTTCCGCAAACTGCGGGCCCGACCGGGTCAGACGAGGGCGGTCTGCAACACAACCAGACACCGAGCCTCGACCCACCGGAAAAGGAAGCGCCCGCGCGCGAGGAGGCGCCTGATGCGCCGTATCAGGATGGCGACATTGATGATCTCGCGGTGAAGCCCCTCAAACCCGCCCAGCGCGCTCTCGGCATGGACCGCGCGGACGGCGACTTCTTTCCGAAATTCTGATCCATGAAGCCACGCGTCAACATCCGCCTGTCCTATGAGATGCATCGCCAGCTCGAAGAGATGGTCCTTGCGCCCGGCGCGACGAAATCAGCGATCATGGAAGATGCGCTGAGAGCCTATCTCGATCCACAGCGCACAGCGGCGAGGGATGATATCCTTTTACAGCGCCTCGACCGGATCGAGACACGCCAGAACGCCATGGAGCGGGACCTCGCCCTGTGTCTCGAAACCCTCGGCCAGTTCGTCCTCTACTGGCTGACCCGGACAGACCCGATACCCGAAGCTGAACGCGACGCCGCCCAGCTGCTCGGTCAGCGGCGGTTCGAGTTCTTCATAGATCAGGTTGCGAGACGCGTAGCATCCGATGAGCCGCTATCGAAGCGGGCTTTGTCTACCTCCGATGAAACAAGAAGTTAAGAGAATGCATGTCGGATTAGAACGTGCCGCTAAATATTGTCTTCTCGTCTCGACCTACCCAGCAGATGCTTTCTTAAGCATTTCGGAGCTTATTGTTGATTCTTTGAGCGTTAAGCGCCTCGAGGATCATGAGAAAAGACACCGGAATAAGCGCAAGGCCAATGAAAACGACGCTCAGCAACAATCCAACAACAAAGAGGCCAATAAACCAGCCCCAGAAATGAGAGGGCGACGGCGCGTATACGACGCCGGTATCATCGTTACGCATGGCGCGCGCTGTGAACTCCCCGGCGCTCGGCTTGCCGACGATGGTGACGTGATCCCCTTCCTTGAGGCTGAGCTGGCGATTCTTGAAGGCCTTTCCAAGTTTAAACGACACGGCCCTCTTCCCAACTCGAAAGGTAACCGTCTCTGACGTGTCGATTGTGCCGCCGCGCTCGAAAACACGACCTTCGGTGACAGCGCCCTTCTCAATATCGGAGATCTGCCCCTTTAGTATTTCCGAACCCATAACGTCGTCCCCTCACTGAGCGCTTTCAGCCCGACGCAGGGCCAGGTCTCTCGCATGGAGGGCGATCTGGTTCGCCATGACCGCATCAAAGTGGAACTGGTCGCGGACGGGCCGGTCCATGTGGAGCATGTTGTTCAGGAACAGACTGGCGTTTCGATGCCGGTCGGCGGGCGCCTGGAAGACGGATCGGTCGAGCCTCCCGCCAGACGCATGAAAGCGGGCCTGCGCCGCGCGGTAGGTTTCGTATTGGGCGGCAAGACAAGGCAGGGCGGCGGCTTTCAGTCGTGCGACGTCGCCTCTTGTCCATTTGTCCAGTGTCGCACGAAACACCGGTTCAAGCTGTTCGTCGCGCAGGCCCCAAAGCAGGTGTCCGCCAGGGCGCGCACCGCCGGCGATTTGCGCGCCGGTGATGTTGGCGTCGCGAATCCCCGCCGCTTCCGCCCAGTCAATCAACGCATCACAGCCAGGTATGACCACGCTTGCGCCTGTATCAGCTTCTACTGTCTTGGAAGCGGTTGCACGCTCGAGGAGCGCGGTCCGGACAGGCGCAAACACCTCCTCTGAATAACCTGCGACGGCGAACCATTGACCGTCCTTGTCCTGATAGACAAAGAGCGGCGTTCCCGCGAACTGGCCCTGCGCCTGCAGCACGCTTCGCGCGAAGGTGACGGAGGCGATCATGGCGTTGAACGCGTCGATGAGCGCCTGATCGCTCTGGGCGCTCGGCGCGCCAAGCGGGCGCCCGGCGTCGAAATCCTGCCAGAGGGCGAGGCTTCTTCGATGGGCGACATAGGCGAGTTCGTCGGCGCTGTCGGAATTCGCCGGAAACGGCAGCAGCCTGATATCGACGCCTGCGGACAGGAGCGCTTGTTTCTCCGACTCCATGAAGGCCCGGCAATAGGGGCAATGGCGCCAATGATACATGTAAAGGGCGGTTCCGTTCCTCGGACGATCAATATGAGACGTCCACGGACCGTTGACGATATGGGTCTCGAGTTCCGGCAGAGCGCTATCGGGTACGGGATTTGTGGCGAGCGCCGGCGTCGCCAACCCCAGCCAGACCAACAGGAGGATCACGGCCTTCGCCGTCTTGGCCCTCAACACGGTTTGCAGACGCCCCATCAGTCCTCTCCTCCTCCAAGCGAAACGGTGCGAACGATCCGCTCCGACACGCCGCCGGGTCCGGGGCGGCCTTTTGAAACGATCGTGTAGCGGTCTATCCGTGTCCGGATGACAGCGCTCTGGCTCGCTGGCGTCACATCCAGAATGCTCAGGTCGAGGTCGAGGGTGACGTTCCGGAAATTGTCGAGCCGTTCGATCATCGCCTCCGCCTCGGCCGGGGTGACCGACAGAACCGATGCTTCGCGGGCGTTTGCAAACTCGACACGCACGCCGGCGCTCAACGTATTTGGAAAATACGCGCCAAACGGGCGATAGGTGAGATGCGAGCCGGGCGAGAGCGCGCCGAGATAGAATTCCTCATAGGTTGGGTCATAATCGCTGAGCCGCGCGTTGACGCTGAGGCGCAGGCGACCGACGCCCATGCCAGCCTTCTTCTGGTCTTCCAGCGCCGTGCGCGCCTGGGCGGTATATTCGTCGCGATTGAATTCATTGATCCGCCCTGGGCCAAAGCGGCCGCTTTCCACATCACGCCGCGCCCATTCATCGAGCGGCGCCGACCGGTCGAGCCAGTCAAGCGCGATCCAGCCGATCATGTCCGGGTCAGGATGATCGATCTGTCTGGTCCGCTCTTCCTTGATACGGACGTCCGATGCGTCCATGAGTGCGGCGGAAACCGACGCGTCGGACGTCTTCCGCCCGGCGTCCGTTCGGGCGCTGACCGGATCGGCTTGGCGCTCCGCAACGGCGCCGTCCGAGCTGTCGCAAGCGGTGAGCGCACCAAGCAAGAGCCAGGCTGCAATCGCTGTTTTCCGGGATGGCGACCCGATCACAGATCATCCGCCGAGAGCGACTTGCTCGCCTCGGACGCCTCCGCCGCCTGGCGCTCGGCATGCATCGCATCAAGCGCGGCCTGCATCGCCTCGGCGCCCTCATACAGGCCCGCCTGGTCGATCAGACCCATGTCGAGTTTCTCGATCAGCGCAGGGTCCGATCGGCTCCGGTGCAGGTACGCCGCGAGCGTGACCCCGCAAGCCGCGTTCCACCCGATAGCGCCGTCAAGCATCGGACTGCCGTTTGCGCAGGTGATAAAGTTCGGATCGCTTTGCGACATGGGGCGGCCGCGTGCATCGAACACCCATGAAAGCCAGGCATCCGTGTGTGTCGTGAAGTGCGGTTCGCCATACTTCTCGACGAGGCTGGCGCGCATCGCATCATAGGACGGACGCGATCCCGCGTCGAAATACCGAGCCCGCCAGACCCCTCGAAGGGTCTCTTCGCCCTCGACGCCGGTAAAGGCGAGCATCATGACGTCATCGACATTCTTGAAGTATTGGGAGAACCCCCGCAGGCGGTTGTCGCAACCGCCCTTTTCGTAATCGGGTTGGCCGTATCGTCCGCGAACCGCATCGTCCGAGGTGCATGCGACGCCGTTGGAGGCGATCAGTTTTTGTCGTGTTGGAAACCCATGGGTGTTCATGCGGAAGAAAGCGCCGCCATCCTCGACGCGCGCAATGCCTTCGGCGCAGGACACCGCAGCAAACGCATCATCATAGCTCAGCCCAGGCTTGAGACCGCGAATATCGTAGGCCGCGCCTTCGCTCTTGGCGTCATCCGCTGATCGCGCAACGGCGCGGCAATCGACACGCGGGGCGATGGTTCGCTCCGCCACGTCAGCGTCCGAGCGCCCGGTCGTCGAACTTGAGGTGGTTTCCGAGTCCGTAGCGCCGCCGCAAGCCGCCAGAACGAGGCATGCGCTCGAAATCAACAGGGCGTTCTTGGGGCACAGAATTCGTCGCATGTCGCCAAACCTCGCAAATGAGCGATGACTTATTCCTCAAGCGACTGCGCGTCCTAACGACTGGCTAACGGTTTCATAACGGGCTAAAAAAACGAGCACTATCAACTCGTTCTCGCAGCTTCTCTTTGCTCCATGTCGACAGAAAAACTGACCAACAACGTTGCTTACAAATACACATTCGACGGGGCCGAATTCGACGAAGCCGCAATGTCGCTCGTCATCCATGGCGAACCGATCGATCTCGAACGCCGTCCACTGGAGCTCCTGTCCGCGCTGCTCGCCCATGTGGGGGAGGTCCTGACCAAGGACGAGCTGCTCGACACGGTCTGGGCGGGACAGACAACAGTCGAGAACGTTCTCGCCAACGCGATCGCCAAACTCAGAAAGGCGCTCGGACCCGACCTCTCAGGTCGTCTGCAGACGCTGCCAAGGATCGGTTACCGTTTTGACGGGCCCGTGGAGCGTTTGGCGAGCGGACGGAAAATCGCGAGCGCCCTGGAGCTCAAGGCCGGCGCATCCATACCCGGACGGACCCACTTCAAACTTACGACCCAGCTATCCGCCGCAGAGGGCCGCGAGGTCTGGCGCGCGCACCACGAGAAAACCCGCGCGTCCCGCATTTTCAAGTTTGCAAGCGACGGCGCCGGGCTCGGTATGCTGAAGCGGGAGACGACGATTTTTCGGCTCCTCTCCGCAAGCATCGGGGAGGACGGGCCGTTCGCCCGGATTATCGATTGGAACTTCGAAACCCCACCCTTCTTCATCGAATGCGACGACGCAGGCGAGGATTTGCTGCGTCTGGGGTCCGACGCCGGCTCGACATTTGACGAGCGTCTCGAGCTTGTGTCCGAAATCGCCGCCGCCGTCGCCGCGGTCCACGAGACCGGCGTTCTCCACAAGGACCTGAAGCCCGCCAACGTCCTGATCTCGACGGACGGCGGCCGACGTGTCGTGCGCCTCGTGGATTTCGGAAGCAGCGGCGTGCATGACCGCGATCGACTGGACGCCTTTGGCGTGACGCCGCTTGGCCTGACGCTCGACGGTGAAGGCAGCGGGCGCTCAACGCCGCTCTACATGGCCCCGGAGATCGTGGCGGGTCAGGCCCATACGATCCGAAGCGATATCTATGCCCTCGGAGTTCTCGCCTACCAGGTCCTCGCTGGTGATATGAAGAAGCCGCTGACAACCGGCTGGGAGGAGGATATCGCCGATCCGCTCTTGCGCGAAGACATCGCGCGAGCGACCGCCGGGGATCCCGAAAGACGGTTTGCATCGGCTGCTGATTTCGAAGCGAGCCTCCAATCCCTTGAGGCGCGCAGACACGCCGCCGCCGCCGCGGCGGCCGACGAGGCGCGATATGCAGAGGCGCAGGCCTCGCTCAATGCGATCAGAGCTCGACGACCGTGGGTCTACGCCACCGGGGCGGTGCTCGCCGCAGGGCTCGCCACATCGCTTTTCCTCGCCAGGTCAGCCGATACGGCGCGGCAAGAAGCGGTGATGCGCACTGCGCAGGCGGAAGCCGCGAACGGATTTCTACAGGACATCATTCTTTCGGCCGACCCGCGCACGCCGGGCGTCGGCCCCGATGCGAGCGTCCGCGATGCGCTCGCACGCGCCAGCGACACCGTCGCCGAGCGCTTTGACAACGATGTGCAGACGCAGCTCTTCATCAGCAGCGCCCTGATCGACGTCTATAACGGACTTGCAGATTTCGATGCGGAGGTTTCCGAACGCGATCGCCGTCTGACATTGCTGAAACGCCTTCATGGCGAAACGGCGCCGCAAACAATCCAGGAACGCTATCAGCTGGCCGAAGCCCTGATCCGCGCCAGCCGCTACGACGAGGCTGAGGCGATGATCGCCGAAGCGGACCAGCAGGCGTCGAACCCAGGGATTGAGGGGGCTGAGACCCGTCTGCGCGCTGCGATTGCAAAGGGTCGCCTGGCGCTTGTCCAGCTGGACTTCCAGCGATCCGCCGACCAGTACAGCCTGGCCAAAGCGTTGTTGCCCGAGGCGGCGCCAGACGACCTGGTCTTGCGCCACGCCATCGATATCGACCTGGCCCAGGGGCTCAGCCGGCTCGGGCAGACGCGCGAAGCAGCAGAAATCCTTGGCGCTCTTGTTGAGCCGCCTTTCACTGAGGGCGTTATCCCTGATTGGCGGCTCGCCCGTACTCGGATGATCTATGGTGCGGCTCTGCTTTATGATGTCCGCCCAGACGACGCCGAACCCGTTCTGCTTCAGGCGATCGAGGAACTCGAATCGATTTATGGGGAAGACGCACCACAAGTCGCCGAAGCCCGGGGCGTCTTGAGCCAGGCTTACGCCGATATGGGGCAATGGCCTAAGGCGCTCGAGGAGCGCGTCTTTGCACGGAAAGCGGCTTGCGACTCCCATGGTCATGACCATGTCGCCTGCCTTCTGCAAATCGGCAATGAAGGCGTGGCGCGGATCGAAACCGGCGATATTGCTGGCGCGATAGAGAATCTGACGGTGGCGCGAAATGGCTTCATTGGCCTGATGGGCGAAACATCGCCAGCCGTTCAAGTCATGGGCTATCAACTCGCCGCCGCTCATCTTGAGGGCGGAGACCTTGAAGCCGTCAGCGCACTGCTGCCGACGTTGACGGTCGAGGGGCTGGAAGCAGGGGCTCCCAGTACCCAATGGCGATCCAGACTGGACGCACTCCAAGGAAGTTACCTGGTGCGTAGCGGATCCGCCGAACGCGGGCGCGAATTGCTGGCGCGGGCCATTTCGAACTTCCATGAAGAAAAGGCTGACGAGGCGCTAATTGCCCGGCACGAAAGAGATTTATGACGTGCAAACCCTAGTTTTCTTCACAGGATCCAACTCAGCCCTAAACACCGCTAGCAATGGCGACTCAGTCTGGCGAACCAAGAGATAAATCTGATCTCGGTGGTTGCTTTGCTAAGTAGGAGTAGAAAACTGTAGCGGCCGCGTTTTCACTTGACCGTCGGTGCAAGGAAACTCGCGAAGAACTCGGACCAGCTTGGTGAAGCTACAGCAGACCTGATTTGATCTCTCTTGCAAGACCTCTCGATACGTTCCGACCGTTTGCGACTTTCCCAACTGTCAGAAACTAGCACGACATCAGAGGATTGGACCTGTCAGCAACGACAGGAGCCTCTCCCCCGATGTCCGCACCCGCCCGAACGCTTGAGACCGACCAACGACGCGTATCCATGCTGCGGTCTGCCTGCGAAGGCGCGGTGCGGGCAGCGCTGGAAACTGACGACGTAATCGAAATCCTCGCCAACCCGGATGGCTCAATCTGGATCGAGCGTGCCGGGCGAGGGGTCGAGGTCAGTCCCGACATCATTTCAGCGGCGGCGCGCGAGCGGATCATCCGCCTTGTCGCGAGCAGCATAGGCGAGGCCTGCGATCGATCCGCACCCATCGTTTCTGCCGAACTCCCCGGCAGCGGCGAGCGGTTTGAAGGGCTTCTCCCACCTGTTTCGACGAGCCCATGCTTTTCGATCCGCAAGCCCGCGACGACGCCTTTTTCACTTGGCGACTATGTCACCCAGGGCGCGCTCGCGCCTGCGCTGGCGGCGGCACTCCAGGACGCGATTGCAACGCATGCCAACATTCTGATCGCGGGCGGGACATCTTCCGGCAAGACGACATTTACCAATGCCTTGCTGGCAGAGGCGTCCCTGCATGACGACCGCATTGTCATTCTCGAAGATACCCGCGAGCTGAGATGTTCCGCGCCCAATGTCGTCCAGCTTCGCACCCATCGCGGCAGCACCAGCCTGCAGGACCTTGTGCGCTCGACCCTCAGACTACGACCCGACCGGATCATTGTCGGCGAGGTGCGCGGGGCCGAAGCGCTAGACCTGCTGAAGGCCTGGAACACAGGCCATCCCGGCGGGATCACCACGCTGCATGCGAACTCCGCCCACGGCGCATTGACCCGGCTCGAACAGCTCACGCTGGAGGCCACACCGCGCGCGCCCTTCGACCTCATCGCCGAGGCGATCGACGTCGTCGTGTTCATGACCCGCGCGGGCGGCCAGCGCCGCGTCGAAGAGGCGCTGCGCGTCACCGGTTTTGACGGCGAGGGCTACCAGACCCAGCCGCTCGTCTCCCGCTCTTTGTCCCTCGTCCAACACGGAGAAACCCAATGACGCTCTACACCCATCTTCAGACGGTGAACCGAACGGTCCAGGTCGCAGCCTGTATCGGCCTCGGATTGCTGATCGCAGGGCCAGCCCATGCGGCAGGCTCCGGCATGCCCTGGGAAGGCCCTCTCGATCAGATCCTGACCTCAATCGAGGGCCCGGTTGCACGTATCGTGGCGGTCATCATCATCACGATTACCGGCCTGACGCTGGCCTTTGGCGAGACGAGTGGCGGCATGCGCAAGCTGATCCAGATCGTGTTCGGCCTCTCCATCGCGTTCGCAGCGACTTCTTTCTTCCTGACCTTCTTCAGCTTCGGCGGCGGAGCGCTCATCTGATGTCTGCCGACGGCTATGAAATCCCCCTCCATCGCTCCCTCACCGAGCCGATCCTGATGGCGGGCGCGCCGCGCACAGCAGCCATCGCCATCGGGACACTGGCTGCCGCCGTCGGCCTTGGCCTCCAGCTCTGGCTTCCCGGCCTCGTGCTTTGGGTCGTCGGGCATTCAGCCGCCGTGTTCATGGCGCGATCTGATCCGGATTTCATGGCCGTGGCCAGCCGCTCGACGCGGCACAAGGAGCATCTGACATGCTGAACCTCAGAGAATATGCCGACACACCCACGCTTCTGGCAGACTATCTGCCCTGGGCCTGTATCGTCGCACCGGGCGTCGTCCTTAACAAGGATGGCAGTTTCCAGACGACATTCAAATATCGCGGCCCTGACCTAGAAAGCTCGACAGAGGAAGAACTCGTCTCGGTCATGGCGCGGGTGAACAATGTGCTGCGCCGCTTCGGCTCGGGCTGGGCGCTGTTCTTCGAGGCGCAGCGCCAAGAGGTGCACGACTATCCGGAGGCGGAGTTTCCCGATGCCCTGACTTGGCTGATTGATCAGGAACGCGCACTGCAAGCCGAAGAAAGCGGCACGCGGTTTGAGAGTTCCTACTATCTGACACTCCTCTGGCTACCACCCGCCGATACGACAGGCCGGGCCGAGAAGGCTCTGATCCAGCGCGCCGAGACCGAAGATGCGGCCACCTGGCGTCACCGGTTGGAGACTTTCGAGCAGCACGCGGGCCGCGTCTTTGATCTCCTCTCCACCTGCCTCGCCGAGATTGCCAAGCTCTCGGATGATGAGACGCTGACCTATCTCCACTCAACGATCTCGACCAAACGCCATCCGGTAGTCACGCCCGAGCTGCCGGTCTTTCTCGATGCGGTGCTCGCTGATGAGCCTTTCGCAGGCGGGTTGGAGCCGATGATCGGCGACGGGCACCTAAGAACCCTGACCATTCTCGGCTTTCCGGCCTCGACGCTGCCCGGCATTCTCGATGAGCTGAACCGACAGGGCTTTGCCTATCGCTGGGCGACGCGGTTCATCGCCATGGACAAAGCCGAGGCCGAGAAGGTCCTGGGCAAAAAGCGCCGTCACTGGTTCGCAAAACGCAAATCCATCGGCGCTGTTCTGCGCGAGACCATGTTCAATGAACAGGCCGCGCTCGTCGACAATGACGCTGACAACAAGGCGAGTGACGCCGATGCCGCCCTCCAGGAACTCGGCTCCGACCTCGTGTCCTATGGCTATGTCACAACGACGATTACCGTTGCCGACCCAGACCGGCGCACTGTGGACGAACACATCCGCATCGCCGAGCGCATCGTGAATGGCCGCGGGTTCACCGCGATCCGCGAGACCCTCAACGCCGTCGATGCCTGGCTCGGCTCACTGCCCGGTCACCCCTACGCCAATGTCCGCCAGCCCATTCTGCACACGCTGAACCTTGCCCATATGGTGCCACTCTCTGCCGTTTGGGCAGGCGAGGACACCAACAGACACTTGCAAGCTCCTGCACTCATTCAGGCGCAGACGGATGGGACAACGCCGTTCCGCCTCAACCTCCACATCGGCGATGTTGGCCATACGCTGGTCGTTGGCCCCACCGGCGCGGGCAAGTCGGTGCTGCTCTCGCTCCTCGCCCTGCAATGGAAGCGATACGACGGGGCCCAGGTCTTCATTTTCGACAAGGGCCGCTCGGCCCGCGCGGCGACGCTTTGCATGGGCGGCGCGCATATTGATCTTGGCAGCTCGAACGCCCCAAGCCTCCAGCCCCTGACGGACATCGACGCAGAGGCCGGGGCAAGCTTTGCCGCCGACTGGCTGGCGGGTCTCTGCACGAACGAAGGCGTCAGCATGACGCCGGACCTCAAGGCACGTCTCTGGGACGCCATCCAGTCCCTCAGCACAGCCCCAGAATCCGAACGCACACTGACCGGCCTAAGCCTGATGCTGCAGGACGATACGCTCAAATCAGCCCTGCACCCCTTCACGCTGGAAGGCTCGCACGGTCGGCTTCTCGATGCCGATCATGAAAGCCTCACGCTCGCCGATACTGTCTGTTTCGAAATGGAAGAGCTGATGCACGCAAAGGGCGCAGTGGCCCCGGTCATCACTTACCTCTTCCACCGGCTGGAAGAGCGGTTCGACGGCACACCAACACTCCTCATCCTCGATGAGGCCTGGCTCTTCCTCGATGATCCGATGTTCGCCGCGCGCATCCGCGAATGGCTGAAGACCCTGCGCAAGAAGAACGTGTCCGTTGTGTTCGCAACACAGAGCCTTGCGGACATCGCGAACTCGTCGATAGCGCCAGCACTCGTCGAATCCTGCCCGACACGGATCTTTCTGCCGAATGAACGCGCGCAGGAACCGCTCGCCCGAGAAACCTATCAGCGTTTTGGCCTGAATGCCCGCCAGGTCGAACTGATCTCGAGAGCCACGCCCAAGCGCGACTATTACTATCAATCGCCGCTCGGCGCGCGCATCTTCGATCTCGGTCTCGGGCCGATTGCATTGTCCGTCTGCGGCGCGTCCTCGCCCGACGATCAGGCGCGCCTGGATCGTATCTGGGCGGAAACCGAAGGCGACGGCTTTGCCGCCTGCTGGCTCATCGAAAAGGGCCTGCCCTGGGCCGCCGAATTGCTGACGCGCTGGCCCGGACATGCGCCGGAGACCGAGGCGAACGCGCCCTTCAACCCCACTCACATCCTCGCCGCCGAATAGGAGCCCCGCAATGAAACGCCTTCTCATTTCCGCCGCCCTTTGCGCCTTGCCGCTCTCTGTCATCACAGCGCCGCCAGCATCCGCCCAATGGACGGTCTATGACCCGGCCAACCACATCCAGAACATCTACCAGGCCATCCGCTCCCTTCAGGAAGTGAACCAGCAAATCCAGCAGCTCACCCATGAGATCGAGATGCTGGAGAACATGGCGCGCGATCTCGAAGCGCTGCCCGATAGCATCGCCGATGACATCTTGCGCCGTATGCGCCGCATTGAGGAGCTGATGCGCGAGGCTGAAGGGATCGGCTACCGCGTCGAGGAAATCGAGCGCGAGTATGAAGAGGCGTATCCGGAAGACTATGGAGCCGAGCCGCCGCGTCAGGCCGTGCTCGTCGAAGAGGCCCGCGCCCGCTGGCGTCAGTCCCGCACGGCTTATCGCGAGAGCCTTGAGGTCACGGCCTCAGTCGTCTCATCGGCGCGCGAGGACTCTGAAAGCCTCGACAGCCTGATTGCCGACAGTCAGTCCGCCGTCGGCAATCTCCAGGTGGCGCAAGCGGGCAACCAGATCGAGGCGCTGCAAACCGAGCAGCTCATGCAGATGGAAGCCATGATGGCGGCCCATTACCGCGCCGAGGCGCTGGAGCGCGCGCGCCAGCTTGCCGAGGCCGAACGCGGCCGGGCGCGGACACGGGCCTTCCTCGGAGAGTGATGGAAGATGGACGTGATCGACACCTTCCTTGCGACCTTTATCGCCTATATCGACAGCGGGTTCGGCCTGCTGGCGGGCGATGTCGCATATCTGTCGACCACGCTGATCGCCATCGACATCACGCTAGCGGGCCTGTTCTGGGCCCTCTCTCAGAACACGGACGTCATCGCCGGGCTCCTCAAAAAGGTGCTCTATGTCGGCTTCTTTGCGTTCATCATCGGCAATTTTTCGCTGCTGGCAGGGATTGTCTTTGACAGCTTTGCAGAACTCGGCGTGACCGCTGGCGGCGGGACCATGACCGCCGATGATCTCCTGCGTCCCGGCTTCATTGCCGGTGTCGGTCTCGATGCCGGTCAGCCGCTCTTGGAAGAGATCAGCGACATGCTGGGGCCAATCTCTTTCTTCCATAACTTTATCATGATCGCGGTGATGTTCATCGCCTGGGCGATCATCATGGTCGCCTTCTTCGTGCTGGCCGTGCAGCTCTTCATCACGATCCTGGAGTTCAAACTGACGACGCTCGCAGGCTTTGTGCTTGTCCCGTTTGCGCTCTGGAACAAGACGACGTTCCTCGCCGAACGCGTGCTCGGCAATGTCATTACCTCGGGCATCAAGCTCATGGTGCTTGCCGTCATCATCGGCATCGGCTCGACGCTTTTCTCCTCCGTCACAGACGCGTTCCGCACCGGCGATGATGTCACGCTGGCCCAAGTCATGGGGACCGTGCTGGCCGCCATCGTCTTCTTCTGGATGGGCATCTTTGCGCCCGGCATTGCAAGCGGGCTGATCACCGGCGCACCCCAGCTCGGTGCAGGTTCTGCAGCCGGGGCAGCCGCAGGCGTCGCGGCCGGAACCTACGTCGCCGGCATGGGCGGACGCGCCGCAGTCGGCGCGGTCGCGGGCGGGGCGTCCTCCGCCGTCAAGGCCGGCGCCAGCATGGCCGGCGCGGCACGCACCTCCTACACGCTCGGTTCCGTCGCCTCCGGCGCATCAGGCGCAGCGGGTGTGGCCGCAGGTCTCGCCGGTGTTGCCCGCGCAAGCGGGGACGCAATGCGCCGCACGGCATCCCGCCCGGCGCAAGCTCTCAGAGACGCCTACCGCCGTGGCAGTCAGGGCGCCTGGCGCGCCACGGGCGGCTCCGGCGGTTCGGATACCTCCGCACCAGCGTCACCTTCATCCCAAAGTCCCGGCTGGGCGCGGCGCATGCAGACCAGCCAGCGCATGGGCCAGGCCGGACAGATGGCCGCCCATTCGATCCGCGACGGCGATCGCGGTGCCTCCGGCGCGAACCCAACCCTCAGAGACAAGGACGATTAGACGATGGCTTTCAGGCGATCCTCCTCCAGCTATGGCCCAAGCCCGTTTCCCGAAACGCCTTACCAGAAGGCGGGTCAAATCTGGGAGTTCGCAGCCGGTTTGCCGCAGGCAAAACAATCCATCCGGGGGATGGATTGTAGGCGAAGAACGCCGCGGCAGCGGCCCGCAGGCTCCCGCTTCAACCCAACAAGACAGGAGGTCTGAGCCATGGCGTTCAAGCGTTCATCTTCAAGCTACGGCCCCTGCCCGTTCCCCGAGACGCCATATCAGAAGGCTGGGCAAGTGTGGGATGAAAGGATCGGTTCCGCCCGCGTTCAGGCGAAGAATTGGCGTCTGATGGCCCTTGGCTGCCTCGGGCTCTGCTTTGCGACCTCGGGCGCGCTGGTCTGGCGCTCAATGCAATCCACCGTCACGCCTTATGTCGTCGAGGTCGACGAGACGGGTGCCGCCCGCGCCGTTGCTCCGGCGACGGAACGCTACACGCCGACCGATGCGCAGATCGCGCATCACCTAGCCAACTTCATCGAGCATGTCCGGGGCCTGAGCGTCGATCCCGTCGTCGTGCGCGAGAACTGGTTGCGGGCCTATGACTTCGTGACCGACCGCGCGGCCACCACGCTCAACGAATACGCCTCGGCCAATGATCCGTTTGCTGACGTCGGCCGCAAGTCGCGTACCGTAGATGTCGTCAGCGTCGTACGCGTCTCAGACGACAGCTTCCAGGCCCGCTGGATAGAGAAGACCTATGAGAATGGCGCGCTCGTCCGTGCACAGCGGTTCACCGGCAACTTCACCCTCATCACCCAGCCGCCGACCGACGCAGAGACCCTGCGCGCCAATCCGCTCGGCCTATACGTCCATGCCCTCAATTGGGGTCAGGACCTCGTCACAGGAGAATGATCCCCATGCTTCGCATCCTCACCGCCGCGTCCGCACTGGCCTTGCTGTCTGCTTGCGCCACGACGGAACTCGAACCCATCGATGCCAGCGCCTTCGTCGCCGCGACGCCGGTCGAGGACCGCGCTGACTATCCCATCGAGATCGTCGAAACCGCCGTCGCGCTTCCGCTGCCCGGCCAGATGATGCCAATCGGCGCGCGCGTCACCACCAATCCCGATGGCAGCGTGACGCGGACTTATGCCCGTACCGTTGCCACGTCTTCCGTGTCGCCCGCTGAAGCGATCCGTCAGGGCCGCACCAGTGCCCTGATCGAACCCTCTGTCGATGGCTATGTGAACGCGATCCAAGTCTATCCCTATACCGAAGGCGCGCTCTACCGGCTCTATGCGAGCCCAGGTCAGGTCAGCGACATCGCCCTGCAGCCGGGCGAGGAACTGGTCTCGGTCTCGGCGGGTGACACGGTGCGCTGGGTGGTTGGCGACACAATCTCCGGCTCCGGCAACACCGCCCGCGCCCATGTGCTGGTCAAACCGATCAGCGCGGGCATCCGCACAAACCTGATGATCGCCACAGACCGGCGCACCTATCACCTCGAACTCGAAAGCACGGATGGTGGATACATGGCCGCGCTCTCCTGGCGCTATCCGGCCGATGAACTGGCGGGCCTCACCGCCCGCAATGAGCGCGCCATCGCCCGCGACGCGGGAAGCATTGAGCGCGGCCTGACCCTTGAGGGCCTCAACTTCGATTACCGTATGGGTGGCGACAGTCCGGACTGGAAGCCCGTCCGGGTCTTCGACGATGGCCGTCAGGTGTTCATCCAGATGCCCGAAGACATCGCCACGACCGATATGCCGCCGCTCTTTGTGCTTAGCGCTGACGGTGACGCAGAACTCGTAAACTACCGCGTGCGCGGCAACTATTATGTCGTGGACCGGCTGTTCCGCGCGGCCGAGCTGCGCCTGGGCGAGCGCAACCAGACCGTTGTGCGCATCTCCCGCAACGAGCGTCGTTCGCCTCTTGCCGCGATCTTCGGGGGCTAGGAAAATGTCCGAGCCAATTCCCTTCGACGAGCATGCCGAGCGGCTGAAGATCCGCTCCAGCCCGAAGCCGGTCACGCGCATCAATCGCAAGGTCCTGATGGTCGGCGCAGGTCTTGGCGTGCTCGCCCTGTTCGCCGCGATGAGCGTTGCGCTCAAACCGCCAACCGCCGTCGACCCGGACACGAGGCGCGAGCTTTACAACACGACGAACACAAGAAAGCCTGAAGGCCTCTCCACACTTCCGACCAGCTACAGCGATCTAAGGCCGGAACCAGTTACACGTCTCGGCCCGCCGCTTTCCGGTGACCTTGGCGCGACCATGCTGCGGGCTGAACGCGAACTCGGCATCGAACCGGAATATGTGACTCGGTTCGAGGACGACTTCCGCCCGAATTCGGCCGATGAGGCCGAACGGGCCCGGCGTATGCGCGAAGCTGCTCTTGCCGATGAAGCGGCCCGGGCGCCTGTCTTTTTCCGGCTTGAGTCTGAAGCAGGAGGTCAGTCCGTATCTGCCTCCGACCCCGCGTGGCGCGATCCTGCAGGCGACCTCCGATCCGAACTCCTGGCGCTCGCCGCGTTGCCGCAGGGTGCGCCGTCCGCCTTTGGGCAGCCAAGCGATACCAACCTGCAATCCCGCAAGCTCGCCTTCGCGCGCGAAGGTCCAGACAGCGACATCTACAATCCACACGGCGTGGAAGACCCTGCGTCGCCGTATCAGGTCATGGCGGGCACGCTCATTCCGGCTTCACTGGTCACGGGCATCAACTCAGACCTGCCGGGCACGATCGTCGCGCAGGTCACCCAGCCCGTCTATGACACGGTCACCGGGCAATACCTCCTCATCCCGCAGGGCTCGCGCCTGATCGGGCGCTACCAGTCGGAAGTCTCGTTCGGGCAGGACCGCGCGCTCGTCACGTGGGACCGGATCATCTTCCCGGACGGGTCTTCGATTGTGATTTCTGCGCCGGGTGCTGATGCTCAAGGTTTTGCCGGGCTGTCTGACAGAACCGATCATCACTGGGACCGCGTGTTCATCGCCGCAGGCCTCGCCACCATCCTCGGCGTCGGCGCGGAACTCGGCGCGGACGGCGACGGCGATCTCGAACGCGCCATCCGGCGAGGCACGACGGACACCGTCAATCAGGCCGGTCAGCGGGTCGTCGAGCGCAACCTTGGCATCCAGCCGACCATCCGCGTGCGGCCCGGCTGGCCGCTGCGCGTGGTCGTCACCCGCGACCTCATTCTCAGACCCCATCCACAAGGAGCCACACGATGACCCTTCGCCTTGACCGTCTTCCCGACCGCACCCCGGTGCGCATGAGCCTCTCGGTTGATCCGGACCTCGCCAGCGCGCTCAGCGACTATGCCGAAATCTACCTTCAGACCTATGGCGCGGAAGAAAAGCCTGAAGCGCTGATCCCGGCCATGATCGAAAGCTTCCTGGCCTCAGACGCCGGTTTTAAGCGGGCGCGCCGCGCCCTTCATTCCAATGCCAGCAAGGAGACCTAAACCCATGGCACAGATCGGCACCTTCACCCTGAAAGATGGCAGCTATACCGGCACCATCCGCACCATGACCATCAATGTCAAAGCGCAGCTTGTTCCCAATGCGGACAAGGTCTCAGACGGCGCACCCGACTTCCGCCTCTATGCCGGCGGGGCCGAACTCGGCGCGGCCTGGCGTCAGGAAAGCAAGGATGGGGAGACCCCGTATCTCGCCGTCAAACTTGATGACCCAAGCTTTGCCAGCCCCATGCGCGCAGCCTTCTTCGAGAATGAAAAGGATGGCACCGGCGTCATGGTCTGGAACCGGGCGAAATGAATAGCCGAAGTCTGCGATCAATTGGGTTGGGCACCATGAACACGCATGCTGTCGGAAGGCAGTGACAGCGCTTCATGCCAGAGCGATGATTTCTGGACGTGCCTTTCTTCGGCGCTGTCCTCGGTTTCCAGCATCAAGCCAGCCCAGACAAGCGGGCGTAGGACGTTCACATACAGTGATGAAGGTCGGTAGTCCCATTGGTTTGGAGACGGACCCCGCAGTTGTACGGTCAGATCTTTGACAGAAATCCAGTCATCTGCCGCAAGATTGAGCATGTCGAGATAGTCAGACAATTCGCCAGGAATCTCCGAGCGCCCACGCCCCATCGCGGCATGATCGATGTCGAACAAGAACCTTGGAACGATTTCATTGAAAGCGCGGCTGGGATTGCCGATGAGTAGCCGTCCGATCTTTGTCGGTCTGAGTTGCCTCTTGAAGTGACGGGCATGCCTTGTATCGAGCAAGAGCTGATGGATCACCCACAGCGGAAACACGTCCTCCTCATTGAGCACTTTGTTCACACGATAGAGCTCGTCGGATGTGTAACCGGGCCAGTCGAAAGTCTCAGCCGCCCAATCGACATGCACGCGCTTGAGCGCACGCCCAGGCGTCAGCCCAAGACCGCCGCTCTTTTCGGCATGCTCAAGCAGCGCGATCGCGCAGTTGGAGAGTCGCGCCATCCTGATATTGGGCGAAACGGTTTCGATATTGCGTAACGGCGACTGGGTATCCATCAGGACTTGAGCCGATCCAGTAGCAACTTCGCTCGCCCTGTAACGTTGTCGCATACCCCATTCAGCCGCTGTCGCCGGTCATTCGGCAACGCAAGCGCTGCCGCAACTTCATCCGATCGCCCAATGATGGCCTCTGCAATCTCGCCCATCCGCTTGCGGACAAATGGCGCGCGGATCTCGATGTCCTTCGCGAACTTATCCAGGTCGGCGGGATAAATCTCTTCCAGCGTTCGGCGTCCGCCGATCTTCATGGCAAACCTCTGGCTGAGATCGGGGTAGGCAACCGTGGAAAGCAGATCATAGAGCGGCGCAAGCTGCGTTCGGTCCGGCAGATAGAGCAGGCTGAAATTCTTCGCATGGGCGTCGGCATTGCCAATGATCGCGTTGAACAGGGCGGCGTCCAATAGCTTGAGAACTTCAGCCGCAGGCCGGGTTGTCATTCGCCTGACGAGCGCAAAACAGTCCCGAAAGACCGGCCCGCCATCGCTAGCGTATTTGCGCGCCGAGGTGAAGCCGAGAGCCTGACAGAAATCCTCCTGATGAAGACGATTGGTTTTCCCGTCCTCTCTCGCCTGCCGGTCATAACGCGCAATCAGCAGGAACCGCTTGTCGCCAACGGTCCGATACTGAACTTCGGCCACATCAAGCCCGATCGCGCGGGCGAGCCGCATGCAGAAGGCCTCGTTCTCGGCGGTGCCGTCAAACCGGGCGATTTCAGGCTTGAGGATATGTGTTGTCGGCTCCCCCGGTGCGGGCAGCGCGATCTGGCCACCCTTGTAGATCACAGGCAGTTTGGACTGCGCGCCAGCGAGCGAAAGCCGCAATCCGTCCTCGCCGCCCGCCAGCATGGGTCGCGTAGGCAGCCGGTCGATCAGCGCGACAAGCTCATCATCGCTCAGAATTCGGGACGTGCCGGTTACGCTGGGTACTGAGGGCTCTATGTCCTCCGGCCACACTTCGATCGCCCCCGCGACTTCGCCGCCAATCTCTTCCAGGAGGCGGAATTCATTTCGTTCGGAGATACCGAGCGCCTGCGCGATGGCGGTTCGCTGCGACGCCTCCGGCAAGAGGCCCTCGAAAAAGGGGAGAGTCGCCCGCCGATCGAAAGGTTCTGGCTGTAGCGGCAATGAGGCAGAGACCGGCCTCGCATTCGGTATAGCGAGCCAGTCCGCTGCATAGGCGAATTCAGGTTCGCCATATTCATTCAAGGCAAGCTGGCCAACACGCGCCCCATTCCACCAGACGATCAGCCGCCGCGTCACGCAGCATCCCCGTCAGGCAAGGTAAGCGAAACGTCGATACCGAGCGCAGCCAGAACGGCCATCGTCTTGCCAATCTGGGCTGTTTCCTTGCCGGCTTCCAGCTCGATCAGAAAGCGCACGCCGACATTGGCCGCCGCCGCAAGCTCGTCCTGCCGGAGGCCCTGCGCCTTGCGTGCGGCGCGTATGGTGGTTCCAATGTCTGTTGGTGTCGTCATGGTAATCTTCCTGAGCGGGAAGATACTCAATCGGAGCGATGGCGTCAAGAGAAATGTTCCCGAACGGGAATAATCGTGTGCGTCGAGCCTTCTTTGAGTGATTTATTCCCGTTCGGGAATTTCGATCACAGGAAACACCGTTGGCGACCTCTCGTTTCAGCTATGCAGCAGGGCAGATTTTCTCCCAGCAAGGTAAATACGGGCGGCAGGATCGTCGCAGAGGCCAATGGCCCGGTCGAAGGTCGCCATGGCGTCCTCAGTCCGCCCGAGTTCGGCCAGTACGTGCGCCCGGGTTGCCCACCAGGGCTGGTAGGACGCGACCTTGTCAGCCTCTATGGCGTCGAGTGCCTCCAAAGCCGCCTCCGGCCCGTCTGTCTTGGCGAGGGCTGCAGCGTGCCCTGTGCGTGCGCCGATAGTAGGGGCGATCCTCACCAGCCCGGTATAAAGCAGGGCAAGCTCCTGCCAGTCCGTCTTGCCCGTCCTGCGGCGCGCGGCATGGACGGCCTGAATGGATGCTTCCAGCTGATAACGCCCAAGAGAAGGATTGCGTACCGCGTGGGCGAGCGCGCGTTCGGCATCGGCAAGGCACGCGGCATCCCACAATTCGGTGTCCTGTTCCTCCAGCGGAACAAGCGCGCCTGAAGCCTTGTCGGTACGCGCTGGTCGACGCGCTTCAGCAAACAGCATCAGCGCAAACAGGGCATGGGCCTCGGACTCCGGCGGATACTCCGCTGCAATCAGGCTCGCCAGCCAGATCGCCTCCTGAGCCATGCCCACCGACTTGGTATCACCGGCAGGAATGCCGTTATAGCCCACTGCATAGGCGGCATAGACCGCGTTCAGCACATCCCTCATCCGACCCTCGAAATCCCGCCCCTCTGGCGGTGCGAAGGGGATGTTTGCCGCCTCGATCTTCGCCTTTGCCCGCGTCAACCGCTGGCCAAGCGTGCCCGGCGGTATCAGAAACACGCTGGCCATACGCCGCGCATCGAGCCCGAGCACGGTTTGCAGCATGAGCGGCGCACGCAGGGCTGGATCGATAGAGGGATGCGCACAGACAAACATGAGCCCCAGGCGCGGATCACTTGTGCATTCTGCGGTGGAGCCACGTTCCTCAGCCATGCGGATCAGTTCCATCTGGTAAGTGTCCGGCAGCGCCCGGTGTCGCGCCTGGTCCGTCAGGCGGCGCCATGCGACAGTGGCGAGCCAGGCACGCGGATTGTCCGGGACGCCGCTCACTGGCCAGGCTTCGAGCGCCCGGGCGAGCGCATCACCCAGCGCGTCCTCCGCATCAGCGAGGGAGCCGGTCCGTCGGGCAAGCTGCGCCACCAGCCTGCCATAGGACAAGCGGGCCACCTGCTCGACCGCACGGGACGGGTCTTTGTTCATGCACGCATTACGACCGGGCGCACCTCCACCGCGCCGCTGGCGGCAGCCGGATTGCGCGCGGCCCACTCCAGCGCGGTGTCGAGGTCAGGAACGTCGATGACGTAGAACCCGCCGAACTGCTCCTTGGTCTCGGCGTAGGGCCCGTCCTGCACCTCGCGCTGGCCGTCCTTCACACGGATTGTGGTTGCGGTGTGGGGCGGATGCAGCGCTTCGCCGCCGACCATGACGCCGGCTTCCAGGAGCGCACGTGTGTACGCTCCCCAAAGCTCCCCATCTGCGGCGGCGCGGATCGAGTCAGCATCGGCGTCGTCCGAGGGCGGAGTATAATTCATGATGATGTATTGCATGGGTTTCTCCATAAGGTTCAGGGCGTCCCGCCTTAAGATCGACGGGACGCAGTTGTTTCGGTTTACGCGGCGCTTTCAGGCGCACGGTAAAGGCTCTCGCCAGTTTCCAGCCAGGACTTCAGGGAGGCCAGGAACCGGTCCCAATTGTCGCCGATCCCGAGCGCGGCGCAATTGGTCTGGCTCAGCGTGACCTTGGTGCCGAGCGCATCGTCGGACAATTCGATCACGACCTTTGAGCCGCCGGGCACGTCGGCCCAGGCCGGTTCAAAGCCAAGCTCCAGTCGCGTGCCAACCTCCTGCGACAGGAGCGGTTCGCGAATGAAGACAGACCCGTCATCGGGGCGGTGAAGCGCTATGCCTCCGCCCGGCAGGGCCTTGGCCTGCATGCCGGCGGGGTGAAACGCCGCCACACGGTCCGCCTCGGTGATGGCAGCCCAGACCGCCTCGCGCGGCGCACGAATAAAGGTGTGGATTTGCAGATCGGAACTCATCGCAGCCTCCCTCATTCACCAAAGCGTGCAACGACAGGCAGGAGCGCGGTGGGCGTCTTGTCCGGCGTACACATGTTATTGTCAGCTGGCCGAACGCCGAAATAGACGCCGACCTCATCCATGGCGAAGAGGTCATGATCTTCGCCGCATTCAGCCACGGGCCGCCAGGACGCACATCCGGTCTCGGAAATGTCCGTCTCCAGATTGAAGGTCAGCCCGCACCCGGCCATGCCCATTCCGGCGACAATCTCCGGATTGTCGGTGAGCAGCGTCAAATGTTTCCAATCCTCCTGGAACACGCCGCGATAGGCGCCGGCAACGGTCTCCGACGGGGCGCCGATCTCGAACGGGCCACCCGTGCGGAACTGGAAGGTGCGCAGGGTCATCGCCGGGTCGAGCGCATGGGTGAAGACAAGCTGCCACTGGCCGTCGGCGAAGATGAATTCGCGGGTGCCGAAGCCGCCATACCAGGGCTCCGGAGCAGCGCTCCGGAAGGTGCCCTCGACAGTTTGCAGGGCCTCGCGCGGCGCAAAATCCTGCGCTGCGACAGGTTGGACGCAGGCCATGGCGGCGAGCGCGATCAGGGAAGGTTTCAACATGTTTGACGTCTCCTTTCTTTGAGAGAAGCCAGAAGGCGGCTTCGTAAAGAAGACGGTTGAGCCAGGATCGATTTCTACACATGGGCTGATTATTTTTCAGATCACTAACCGGAGCCCTTTGCGCCAGACCCGTCCCGAGCATCAGGCAAGCTCCCCCAGAAAGCCCGCCAACTCCCGCATCAGCTCATCATTGGCAGGCTGTTCGAGGGGAAGGTGCGATCCATTGCTGAGCTCGACGAAGCGCTTGTCGGCCTCGATGCGGTCGAACACGGCAAGGCTGAGCCGCGTCGGCGTCCAGGCATCGGCTCCCGGATGCACCAGCAGGAGCGGGCAGTGGCAGTCCCAGCGCGTTATGCGGTGCTGGTGTACGGTGCGGAAGAACCGGGCCGACTTCCAGCTTGCGCCAAGCAGCCGATCGGTCCGGAAATAGTCCTGGACGCGCCGGTCGTCGCTCATGGCCGCAAGCGGCGTTGCCAGGAACAAGGGCATCGTGAATCGGTCAAAGACCCACGGCATCACAGACATCGAAAACAGGCTGAACCGGCCGAGCCATCGCCAGCGCGCCGCATGGACGAAGACCTCGGGGTCGGACAGGTCGAGTAAGGTCGTCGCGATGACGCCCGCCACGTTGCGGCTTTCCTGGGCGGCAAGGAACGCCGTCAGCCCGCCCATGGACAAACCCATGAGCACCACCGGTCCCGGTTCCGAGCCCGCGAGTTCGGCGATGACATGGATCCATTCGCCATAGTCGCCGCGATAGCCCTTCGCCGGGCGGGTGAGGCCGTATCCCGGCAGATCCGGCGCCAGCACTCGCCATCCCAACGCCGCGGCCGGTTCGCACAAGGGCGCGAGAATGCGCCCATTGCCGCCCCCGCCATGCACCGCCAGCAGCGTTCCGCGCGGCACGCCGTCGGGCAACCATTCATCGATCCGGACGCGATGACAGCGAATGTCGCGCACCATCTCGTTGGGTTCCACGGTAAGGTTGATCCCAAACGCCTCGCGGATGACCGCCTTGTATCGCTTCCAGGATCGTGAATTGCGAAAACGCTTCATAGCTATATTATTGAGCAATTATTCGGATTTTGGTACTCGGATTATCAATGGCCGGACAATCGCCCAAAAAACCTGCGAGGCGCGCCGTGCGGCAGGCGCAGCAGGCCCGCGCGAAGGCCACGGTGGATGCTGTCGTGGAGGCCGCAGCTCGGATTCTGGCCGAGGCAGGGTGGCCAGCCGTGAACACGAATGCGATTGCACGCCGCGCGGGCGTATCAGTTGGATCGGTCTATGAATACTTTCCCAACAAGCAGGCCATTCTCGACGTGATCATCGACCGGCACCTGACAGAGGCCGAAGAGACGCTCGCGGCAGCAGCGTCGTCGCTGGCTGGAGTGACGGACACTGGAGTCCTGGTCGAGGCGCTGGTGGCCGGTTTCGTCCGCCTGCACGAAAATGATCCGCGCCTGCACCGCGCCCTCTCAAGCGAGGTTCCTGTCTCTCCGGCGCAGCGTGCCCGTGTCGAGGCCCTGCGCAAGCGCACCATCTCCCTCCTCGCCGCAGCTCTTGCGCCTAATGTCAGCGATCCCGGGATCAGGGCGACACTTCTGGTCGATACCGCTGATGCGCTGGCCCATCGGTGGCTGATCGATGAGGTAGGACTACCTCTGCCGGCCGACCGCATGGCGAGCGAAGCCACGAAGATGCTGAAGGGCTATCTCTTGTCCTGAGGGACGCCGCCGTGCTCGGCCAGCTTCAATAGCGACAAGAGGGCGTCTCTGGAAAACCGCGCAGCCCAGTCGACCGTCAAGGAAGGATCATCGCGAAGCCGCGTTACAAGGGCCTGGTTTAGGCCGTTCCAGGCATGGATCGCAGCCTTGGTGTACGCCGTGCGCGCGTCGACCGGCAGGACGTCGAGAACAATGTCCACAGTGCGCGACCGATAGGCATCAATCATTTCGGCCACCTCCGGAAAGCCGGTGGCGGTCTTCAGGAGACCCGCCACCGCAGGATGGTCGCCGAAGAACTGGAAGAACGCCCTGAGATTGCTTTCCAGCGCCTCGAACGCACCACCTTCCGCACGGGTTCGAGTGGTCGCTTCCAACTTGTCGAGGCCGTGGCGGGCAACGGCTACAAAATAACCGCGCTTGCTGGCGAAATAGTGCTGGATCAGTGGCTGACTGACACCTGCAGCCTGCGCAATGTCCTCCAGTGAAACCTGGTCGAACGGAGCTGAGCCGAAGAGCCGCAGCCCAGTCTCGAGCAAAGCCCGGCGCCGGTCCTCCGGCGACAGGCGCCGGCTGGCGACGGCGTGATCGGCGTTTTCAGTCATTCAGCCACGATAGGGCTTCTGCGGCATTCCAAAAGGTGCGAAATATTATTATGATCACATATAATAAGGAGGAATGATGATGGTCAGAGCATTTATTGATCGGGCGATGGTCGGTTTTGCCTTGGTCATCATTTCCTGCACCATGCCGCCTGCCGCATCGGCCCAAACGCCGCTGGACATGCAGGGAGAGGCGCCAGCAAACCCCTTTGCAGCGGGCGATGTCTGGGGCCAGTTTCACCGCAATGGTTATGCACAGTCCTCCACCACCGCGCGTGGTCCCGAGCCGGGGGATGCCATGGACGTTCAATACATCCGCATGCCCGGCCGTGGCGGCGCGCCGACGCAGATGCACATATCGGATGCCTATCCGGACGGCTCCCGCACCGCCTGGTCCACGAACCTCACCCATTTGTTCAAGGTCCATATCAAGGGCGACCGGTTTGAACTCGTCGATGCCTATGAGATTACACCCCGGGCGCTGGACTGGAACATTCACTGGAACATGCAGCTGGCCGTCGGCAACACGGCCTTCGTGCCATCGCCAAACACGCGGGAAATCCTGAAGTTTGGCGAGGCCGATGACACCGATCCTGGCTCGCCGATTATCCTCGAGGGACGCTACGCCCTGCCGCCCGAGGTCAAGGGCGAGCCGGTCGTCCTGAACCTCTCCTATGACGGCTGGGTGATCTACGTCACCGATGCGGCCTATATCGGCGCGGTTCGCCAGGACTTTTCAGAGGCCGCGTGGTTCGACCTCGGAAAGGCGACCAACGACCTCTCCACGCACAACTCGTTTCCAATGGATGAAGACGGCAACATCTTCATCGCCTCATACTTCGCCATGACCAAGGTGAACTGGGATGGCGCGCGCTTCACCCTTGTCTGGCGCGCGCCCTATGACTTTCGCGGCCCAGGCTGTGATGAAGCATCGGAGGACCGGCAGGCTGAGGAGCGCCGCGCGATCACCGGCCAGTCCTGCACAGGCAGCGGGACGACGCCGACCCTGGTCGGCCGTGCGGGCATGGATGAGCTTGTGGTCGCCGTGGACAGTCATCGGAAAAACAATCTCGTCGCCTTCTGGCGTGGCGAGCCGCCCGCAGACTGGCAAGGCCTTGCCGGCCAGGACCGGCAGATCGCAGGAATAATCGAGCTTCCCTATTCGACCTGGGAAGGTGACGGGTTCACAGCGGAGAACTCGCCGCCCGTTTCGGGTTATGACATCGCCGTCGCCCAGTATGCGGGCCTTGGCATTTCGCTCCGGTGCCGGCGGAATGCGCCCCGGGGAGTGCAGATGGTGCGGTGGGATCCCGACACTGACCAACTCGAACTTGTCTGGGCGAATGCGGACATTCCCTTCAACAATGTGATGACACTCAGCTCGGGCTCCGGCCTGCTTTATGGCAGCGGTCGCGACCGCGATTGCAGCTACGTTTATCGCGGTCTTGACCGGAGGACGGGCGCCGTCGCCTTCGAAGTCGAACTTGGTCGCTCGGCGAAATTCACCGATGGAGGGAACACCAACGCCCTCCTGCCGGACAGATCGATCGTCTTTGGCGTCCGTCAGGGAATGGTCCGCCTCCGCCCCACCACCCGCTAACCGTTCCGTCGCCAAACCATCTTCTGAACCCTTGCAAATCCAGGTCGATCGCCCCGCGCATTCACGAGGTTCCGAGGTGGCGGCTCTTGCGGTCCTGTCTGATCATGTCGAGCATGACGGTTTCGACGGAAGACCTTGAGCGGGCGCGCGCCGTCGCTGCGCGGATCGTTGCTGAGTTCGGCGACAAGTTTCTGCCGCTATTCGAAATCCTCGACGCAGACTTCGAGCGCCGGAGGTCACTCACCGAAAAACTCGACCGTATTCAGTCGCTCTCGGCCCAAACTAGGCCGTGCGTGCCGCGTCGAAGTCTGCGAACAAATCGTTTGGCACGGGGTGCGCAATCTTCATCAACTCATCACGACGATAGCTCAACGATCCGCCATCCCCATATTTAGGGCGGTCATGTTTGTGCCCCATCAGGAGGCAGCGCAGAGCGTAGTCGATGTTGGCTTCCTGCATCCGCTTCTCGAAGGAATGCCGGAACGAATAGATGACGTGATCCGCTGTCGGGAAGAGCTCGCGGCGCCTGAAGGCCGCGCTCATCGCTGCAGAGAAGGAATTGGACTTGTCGACATAACGCGGAAAACCGCCCGGCGCGCGTTTGGCTGCCTCAAGTGCGACACCGACCAGCGGGATTTCGCGGATCGAGGTTTCGGTCTTGGTTTCGCGGTCTTCGCGCGCCCGGATGGCGATGTGTGGGACCTTTGCCTTTAGAACTATATCTTCCGGCCGCAGATTGATGATCTCGCTTGGGCGGCAGCCGGTCTCGATCAGCATGAAGGTGACGAGATGAAGCTCCTCCGTCAGGCCATCGAGCGCGCCGCGAACAAGGATCTTCTGGCGCACCCAGGCATCC
This sequence comes from Parvularcula lutaonensis, assembly GCF_014651915.1. GTDB lineage: Bacteria > Pseudomonadota > Alphaproteobacteria > Caulobacterales > Parvularculaceae > Parvularcula > Parvularcula lutaonensis. Next base: position 139,454 of record NZ_BMXU01000001.1, on the reverse strand, counting down.
GGAAACGCGGGGATCACCGTCCGCGACTTGCCCTTGAAGTTCATGTTGCGGAACGGGTTCTGGCGATCCTCTTCGCCCATGTATCGGAAATACTCGGCGTAGAGCTTGCGAACGTCGCTGAAATGCCGCGCCGCGGTTTTCGGTTTCTTCGGTTTTTCGTCTGGATCATCCGGCGAAAGCTGCTGGTTCCACCAGTCGAAATAGGCCTGCGCATGCTCGCGTGTGATCTCGGCGATAGGCAGGTCGCCGATCACTTCGACAAAATACCGAAGCGACCTATCCTTTGTGGCGTGCCAGAGCTTTTTCTGAGCCGGTGACTTGCTGCGCAATTCGCCAAGTGCGATCTTCGACTTGTAGATATCCATCGCTTCCGAAACAGTCGTTTTCGGTTCGCTGACACCGCCCAGGACGGCATTGACCACAGCTTCGTTCAGACGGCCGTCCGATGTGGTCTGCTGCTCGACAGTGAGTAGCCGCCTGACGATATCCTCAATCTGGGACGGATCAGCGAGCTGGTCCACGGGGCGATAGGTGTAGCCCGCCGCCATCGCGCGCGCCTTGGCGATGTCATAGCGTTTGCGCGCGTGGGCCGTGTCCATGGCTTGCCCGGCTTTTTCCAGGTCAAGCGAGAGCTTGAGTTGGGCCCAATAGGCGTCATCCGCTTCGACAAGTTCATCCCGGCGCATCCGGGCGATGTCGCGTGACTGAGTGCTGAGCGCGAGGCGGATCGTCTGGCTCTCATAGAAGGGTTGAACCCGGCGCGGAATGTGCCGGTAGTAGTAGTACCATCCCGCCCGCTGGCGGAGGTATCGATCACCATCAAGAGGTCGGGCCATGGCATTTTATGGCCCAAAATCTAGCAATATTCTAGCCCAAAAATAGCACGAAAAAGATTCGAATGCGCAGAGAAAGCAAGTAAATCCTTGCTTTTCAATGGCTTATGAAGTTTCGAGAAAAGAAATCTGGAGCGGGCGATGCGATTCGAACGCACGACCCTCACCTTGGCAAGGTGATGCTCTACCCCTGAGCTACGCCCGCTCACTGGCGAGCCGCGTAATAAGCACCTCGGAAGCCCCCGTGCAAGCGCCTTTTTCGAGAAAAATCGGCGTGAGTTTTCCACCGGCTCAGGAGGCTGCGAAAAACGTCAGGGACACAGCATTTCCAAGGGCATGCATCAGCCATCCGGGAAAGATCGATCCGTTCCCTACCTTCTCGTTGAGCCACCCCATCAGCCAACCCGCGGCCCCCGGCAGGAGGAAGATCGCCGCGCGGAACAGGATCTCCTCCGTCAGCGCCGTCTTGACCCCGGCCAAAAGCAAGATCAGCAGCAGGACATCAGGGGCCAGCCCCCGCTCCGCCACCGCTGCAGCGACGGTGTTCTCCCCGCTCGCAAGGTCCTTGAGGCCGGTGAAAAGGTAGATCGGCAGGGTCACGATGTTGAGGGCGACCCAGACGCCGAGGGCCACCAGCATCGAACCGCCTGTCGGCGGCTTCAGTCCGACCCACCCGAATAAGCCCCGTCTTTTCCGCCCCGCGATCAGCCACACCACGACGGCGATGATGAGCACCTCCGGCGCCATGACCACGGCCCTGGGCCGACTGGAGGACGCAGGCTACGTCACGCGCAGGGTCAGCGACCATGACCGCAGGGGTCGCGTCGTCTCCCTCACCGACGAAGGCCGCAGGGTCATCGAAGAGGCGCTGTCCCGCCGTTATCAAGGCGTCGCGCGCGCCCTTCAAGGCATCAGCCACGCCGAGGTGGCGACCCTCGACGGGCTTCTCCGGGAGATCGTGGAGCGGCTGGCTTCCAGCCAGCGCGAATCCTGACAGATTACGCCCGATTTCTTGGGGGCTGGCCGCCAGGGCGGAGAGAGAATGGACGCAGAGCGCCGCTTGTTTGCCCGCTTCGAGGAGATGGGCATCGCCGCCGAAACGGTGGAACACGAGGCGACTCACACGGTCGAAAAGAGCCGACATCTCGCCGAAAGCCTTCCCGGAGGGCGGTCGAAAAGCCTTCTTCTCCAGGACAAGGACGGGCGCCTGACCCTCGTCACGGCCCTGGGCTCGAACCGGGCTGATCTCAAGAAGATCGCGGAAGCTGTCGGGGCTCGCGGCAGGCTTAGCTTCGCCAAGGGCGCGGTCATGGAGGAGGTGCTAGGCGTCGCGCCTGGCCACCTCACCCCCTTCGCCCTCATCAACGACAGGTCCATGCGCATCGGCCAAGTGGTGCTCGACGAGGACCTCTTCCGCTTTGATACGGTCTGGGCGCACCCCTTGCGTAACACGGCGTCCACGGCCATCGCGCCGGAGGACCTCCGCCGCTTCGCCGAGCTTCACAGCAGGGCCGTCATCGTTCTCGGACTTGCCGAGGACTGAGCGAGCGGCCATCTCCGCAGCAACAACGCACAAAACGACAGGACCGACGCCATGTCTCCCACCCCGAACCTGGGCGGTGCGCCCGACGCCGCCGACCTCATCAAGGACGCCACCATCGAGACCTTCCAGGCCGATGTCCTCGACGCATCGACCGAGGTCCCGGTCATCGTGGATTTCTGGGCCAGCTGGTGCGGCCCGTGCAGAACCCTCGGCCCGATCCTCGAAAAGGCCACCCTCGCCCGCGGCGGCAAGGTCAAGATGGTCAAGGTCGACACCGACAAGAACCAGATGCTGGCCCAGCAGCTTCGCATCCAGTCGCTGCCCACGGTCATGGCCTTCGTAAACGGCCAGCCCGTCGATGGCTTCATGGGCGCGGTGCCGGAGAGCGAGGTCAACAGTTTCCTCGACCGTATCATCGCTGCCGCTGAGCAGATGGGTCTTGGCGGCGGGCAGCCCCAGGCATTGAACATCGGCGAGGTCATCGCCGCCGGTGAGCAGGCTCTCGCCCAGGGCGATCTGGGCATGGCGATGCAGGCCTTCGGCCAAGCCGCCCAGCAGGCCGAGCCCGGCAGCGACGAGCAGGTCGAAGCCATCGCGGGCGCTGCCCGTGTCCAGCTCGCCGCGGGCGACAAGGAGGCCGCCCGCGCCACATTGTCGCAAATCCCCGAAGACAAGCAGGACCACCCCGCCCTCGCCCAGGTCCGCGCCCAGCTCGAACTCGCCGGCGACACCACCGACAGCTCGGGGCTCGCGGAGCTCAGGGCCGCCCACGAGCGCAACCCGGAGGACCAGGAAGCAGCCTTCGCCTATGCCGAAGCGCAGATCAGCGCAGGCGACACCGAAGGCGGCATGGCCACCCTCCTCGACATGATCGCGAAGGACCGCGAGTGGAACGAGGGCGCGGCGAAGGCCAAGCTGCTCACCGTCTTCGATGCGCTCGGTGCCGCCCATCCCGAGGTCAAGAAAGCTCGCCGCCGCTTGTCTTCCCTGCTTTTCAGCTAACTCCTAGGGATGGAGCGTATTCCCGCTCCGTCCAATGGTTGGATCAACGTGTATGAGCGGACAGGACAAGGCCTTGCCTGGAGAGATCGCCATCTTTCCGCTTCGCGGTGCCATCCTGCTGCCAAGGGCGCAGCTGCCACTCAACATTTTCGAGCCGCGCTATCTCGCCATGACGGAGTACGCGCTCGGTCATGGCCGGATGATCGGCATGGTCCGTCCGAGGCACGGCGATGACGTCAATCCCAGCCTCTACGACGTTGGCTGCGCGGGGCGGATCACGTCGTTCATGGAGACAGGCGACGGCCGTTTCCTGCTGACCCTCACCGGCGTTTCGCGCTTCAGGCTGCTCAATCACCACCTCACAGATGGCGGGTTCCGCGTCGCAGAGGTTGATTGGGGCGGCTTCGCCGCCGACCTCCACGCCGACCAGGACGAGAACACCCTCCTGCGTGAGCGGGTGATCGAGCTCCTGATGCGATATCTCGAGGATGTCGGGCTCAGGGCCGACTGGGACTCGATCGACGGCGCCAGCGCCGAGACCATCATCAACTCCGTCGCCATGTCCTGCCCCTTCGAACCGGACGAGAAGCAGGCCCTCCTCGAAGCGCCCTCGATCGAGAAGCGCGGCGAGACGCTCATAGCCCTGATGGAAATGGCCATCGCGCAGAAGCTCCAGGATCTTGATGACGACAGCGCCGAACGGCTGCAATAAGGCCCCTATGGCCGACACCATACTCAAACCCGACGCCAAGCTTCTCGACCTGCTCGTCTGCCCGGTGACCCGCGCGCCTCTGCGCTATGACGAGGATGCGCAGGAGCTGATTTCCGACCAGGCGGGCCTTGCCTATCCGATCCGCGATGGCATCCCGATCATGCTCGAAAGCGAGGCGCGCCCGCTCAAGGATGCCTGAGCGCGCTTAACCTCCCGTTTACCATCCTCGCCCAGAGGTTGAGGCGTACCCGTGGTCATCGGAGGGAAGCCGCTCATGCGCGCGATGCCGCAGCGTCTTGGCCTGTCCATTCTCATCCTTGCGCTCATCAGCATGGTGTCCGCCATCACCGGCAGCGCCCGCGCGCAGGACGAGGAGACACGGACGGGTTTCTCCGGCCTGCCGGTCCCGCGCTTCGTGGCCCTGAAGAAGGATGTGGTGAATGGCCGGGCTGGCCCGAGCCTCGATCTCGATGTCGTCGTGATCTACCGCAAGAAGGGCCTTCCCGTGAAAGTCATTGCCGAGACCTCGGACAACGTCTGGCGCCGGGTCGAGGACCACACCGGCCGCCGCGTCTGGATCAACCGATCCATGCTCGCAGAGAACAAGCACGCCTTGATCGAAGAGCGCACGGTGATCTTCGCCGAGCCCACCGAGGAAGCCCTCCCACGCGCGCGGCTCGAGCCAGGGGTGATGGCCAAGCTCGAAATGTGCGAAGGCGACTGGTGCCGGGTGAAGACGAAAGACTTTCGCGGCTGGGCCGAGAAGCAGAACCTCTGGGGCACCTTCTAAGCACCTTCCTCCGTATACGCTGGGAACTGCGCGCGAAGCATCGCGAGCTTCGGGTCGATATGCGTGCTGCAAAAAGGTGCGTCAGGGTGCTTCGCCCTGTAGTTCAGGAAGCGCTCTTCGTTCAGCTCGAAACGCACCAGCGGCAGGACCTTGGTCACCAACGGCCTCTCGAACCCGGCCTGCAGCTCCGCCAGCAGCCCTGCGCAACGCTTCGCCATAGCGTCGTCCGTTGCATAGACAGCGCTGCGATATTTCCTCCGCATCGAATGGTCCGACTGCGAGGCATGGGTCCGGAGATGAATCTCGAGCAGCACCACGAGCGGCAGCACCGCCTCGTCGAAGCGTAGCCTGACCGCCTCCGACGCGAAATCATGCGGCGGCAGGCTGGCGATGAAGCCCTGCTCCACTTCCTGCACACCGCGCAGCGCCTGAAACACCGCTTCGGTGCACCAGTGACAGCCGCCGCCGAGGCCGATTGTCGTCAGTTTTTGCATCGGGACATGAGTTGGGGCGTGTCCGGACACCTTGAAAGGCCCCGAGGAACGGGCACGTTGGAGGAACCAAACGGGGAAACACGCGTGATCGAGACATTCTGCCGGGCGATCGTGGCCTTCGCACTCGCCTTGTCCTGCACTGGCATGCTCCACGCGAAGGAGCCCGATGCCGTGGCGACCCTCGCCGAGGCCCGTGACGGCTCGTTCACCGTGACCTTCGAATTCGCCGAGCCTCGGACGGTTCTTGTCTTCGGCCAGTCAGGCGGGGCCTACCGCACCGGTGCTTGGAAAACCCAGACTCCTGGCGCCCGAGTCGAGACGATAGGCCCCTTCGATGTCCTCACCTTCGAACGGCCCACGTCCAGCGTCACATTCGCGATCGAGCCCTTCACCGAAAACCTCCCCAAGGCATACACGCCCTTCCTCGACTTTTCGGGCAGCGACTGGGGTGTCCTGACCGGGCAGTTCCGCCTCCTCGACGCCGAGAGTCGCGAGGCGATCGAGCGCTCCGCAGGTGCGCCGGGCCAGTGGCAAGGCGAAAAACTGTCGATGGATGTCGTCATCTCCTCGCCGCGCCCGATCTACTACGCAGGCCAGCGCTATCGCGGGGAAGTCCGCATGACCCCCGTCGGCGATGGCACCTACGCCTATATCGGCGATGCTCGGCCGACAGAGGGTTCGAGTTTCATAGGCTTTATCGACCCCGGCCTGCCGGCATGGATCGCGGAGAGCTTCGACCGCGATCTCAAGATGATCTTCCGTGAGCTGTCCGATGGCTGGGGCACCGACCTGCCTCGAAAGGCAATGATCCTCTTCGCCTTCAAGGGTTACGAGAAAGAAGGCTTCTCCATGACCGGGGGTGCTTTCGAGGGTCTCCTCGGCCTCGAAATCGAAGGCTCGGCGCTCGAAAGTGCCGACGAGGAAATCCGCAACTACCTGCTGTGGTTCTTCAGCCACGAAGCCGCCCACCTCTACCAGCAGAACGGCGAGGTGCAGGCTTCCGACACGATCGACGCCTGGATGCACGAGGGCTCGGCCAACACCATGGCCTATGCCTTGACCTCGGCCATTTCGTCAGACCCAGATGCATTCCTGCTCGAGAGCTACCAGAATGCCTGGTCGACTTGCCTCGAAACCCTCCGCGAGGGTCCTCTCGATGAAGCGAGCCTGCGCGGCTCCTTTCCCGGCCACTATGCCTGCGGCGACTTCATCGCTCTCGCCACCGATGCCATTCTTCCGCGTCATGACCTTTACGATTTCTGGAACGCCCTCAAGGCGAGCGCCGTCGAGGAAAACGATCGCAGGATTTCAGCAGAGCTTTACTGGGAGACCCTGAGTAAGCTCGGCGGATCGCAGGAACGGATCGAGGACTTGAGGCTCCTGACCACCGAAGGGATGAACGCCCCTGACCTGTTCCTCGCCGGAGTTCTCGAACGCGCAGGCCTTCCGCCTCAGCTCGATGTCGAGGGCAAGCCTTCCGGGTTCACTTTCCGTGCACGGAGCGACCGAAAGGGAATCCACCCGCGCTAGTCCGTTGCGCGGGGCACGCCCGTGTCGCAATGGGCAAGGCCATCGCCTGCGCGGGATTCGTCGATGATCCGCTGGGTCTTCGCGCGGTCGATCAGTCGCCGCGTATCGACCGCGCGAAGACGCGTGATCCGATCGCCGTCCCGCTCGACCTCGAACCGCATGGCGTGCCGGACAAGGTCGGATGGCGCCCGCGGATCCGGCGCGATGAAGGTCCACGTGGCGAACATCACCCTGCCTGTGCCCATGCCGCTGCCGTCGTCATCGGTGTCGTAGGTCCGCTCGACAAGCTTCGCCCGCCCGACCCGCCGGCCATCTTCGAAGAAAACGATCCGCTTGCCGTCGACTTCGACGGCATCCTTCAGCCCCTCGCAGCCCGCACCGTTCTGCCAGCCCCACAGGCCTTCGGAGTCTAGATAGGCGCGGTCGCCGGTTGCTTCGCCGCCGCACGCCGCGAGCAGCGTCCACAGCGCCGTGGCCATCAATTCTGCGCGCATAGGCCCCCTGCCTCTTTACGCTGATGCAGCGCAGCAGAGCGCTCCAGAAAGGATAGCGCAAGCCGAACGCAGCACATGATAAGAATGCCGGGTCGAGGGATTTCTTGTTTGGTTAATCCCGAGGCCCTATTCCGGGCTTTCTGGCGCAGTACTCAGGCGGGCGTCCCTTGCCGAAACTCCTCAAATCCCTGGCCACCGTTTCCGGACTGACCCTGCTCTCGCGGCTCTTGGGCTTCGTGCGCCAGCTCATGATGGCAGGCATTATCGGCGCCTCAGGCACCCCCGTCGCCGACGCCTTCATGGCCGCCTTCCGCCTGCCCAACATGTTCCGCCGCCTCCTTGCAGAAGGCGCCTTCCAGGCCGCCTTCGTGCCCCTCTTCCAGGGAAAGGAAGCAGAGGGCGGCATCGAGGAGGCCCGCCGCTTCGCTGAAGATATTCTCGCCTGGCTCGTGGTGGTCCTGACGGTCCTGTCGGGCCTCGTCATGGTCTTTACGCCCGTGGCGATCTCGATCCTGACAAGCGGCTTCCGAGATGATCCCGAGCGCTTCAACCTCGCAGTGCTCTACGCCCGCATCATGTTCCCCTACCTCGCCTGCATGTCGGTGGTCGGGATCTATGGCGGCATGCTCAACGCCATCGGCCGCTTCGCCGTGGCCGCGGCCGCCCCGCTCCTTCTCAACATCTGCATGATCTCCGCGATGCTCGTCACTGCGCAGATGGATGTCGAGGTGACGGGCCTCACCCTTTCCTTCGCCGTTCTAGCAGCAGGGATCAGCCAGCTTTTCTGGCTGGTCTGGGGCGCCAGCCGGTCGAAGCTCCTCCTCAGGCTCAGGATCCCCCGCATCACAGCGTCCGCCAAGCGCATGGTCGCCCTTGGCACACCCGGCTTCATCGCCGCCTCGGCGCTGCAGGTGAACGCCATCGTCGGTACCAACATCGCCAGCCAGCAAATCGGTGCCGTCGCCTGGCTGGCCTATGCCGACCAGCTCTACCAGCTCCCCCTCGGCATCATCGGCATCGCCCTCGGCGTCGTCCTCATGCCCGCCATCGGCAGGGCCGTGAAATCGGGCGACGAGACCAAGGCCGCCCGCACCCTGCAGCAGGGCGTCCTCACCGCCCTCTTCTTCGCCGTGCCCGCCGCCGCGGGCCTCATCATGCTCGGCAGCTTCATCGCCGAAGCCCTGTTCCAAGACCTCGCAGGCGCCGCCACCAAATCCATCGGCGCAGGCGGCTCGGCCTTCAATGACACCGACGTCCAGATGGTCGGCGCGGCCCTCTTCATCTTCGGCTGGGGCGTCCCCGCTTTCGTCCTTCAGAAGGTGTTCGCCGCCGCCTATTTCGCCCGCGAAGACACCAAGACGCCGATGCGCTTCGCCCTCACGGCGATCGCCATCAACGCTGTCATCTCCATCGGCCTCTTCCCCTTCATCGCCTTCCTGAGCGTGCCCACAGGCACCGTCATCGCTGGCTGGACCGAGGTCATGCTTCTCTCCACCACCCTGCACAGGCGCGGCATCCTCAACTGGAAGCCCCTGATCCCGAGGCTCCTCGCCATGACCGTTGCCACGGCAGGCCTCGTCACAGGCCTTTGGTACGCCCTCGGCAACCGCGAAGCCCTCGAAGCCGTCTTCCTCGGCCAGAGCTGGCTCCTCCTCTTCGCCCTCGCAGGCGCAGGAGCCGTGGGCTACGGCCTCGTCAGCCTCCTCCTCGGCGCAGTCAAAGTCTCTGATCTCAAGCCGAAAGCCGGTTAACGCGAAAGCCGCCCCTGTTAACTCTTCACTATCCGGCCCATTCCCTGCATAGTGGAGGTCTTGGTCAGGGGAAGATCTTCATGGCGCGTTCGCTCGACCGCTCGGTCCGTTTCACCGGGGCAGGCGGAGCTGTCCTCAACATGCTCATCGTGCTGGCCCTCGTCGGTGCGATCGTCTGGTACCTCTCACCCTTCAGCCCGCAGCCGAACGATCTCCTGATCGAGGCGTTCAACGCCAACCCCTATCTCAACGGCCTCATCATCTTCGTCCTGCTGATCGGCGTGATGTACAATTTGCGCCAGGCGATGATGGTCAGCCCGGCGGTCAGCTGGATCAATAGTTTCCGGAACTCCGTCGACCCTTCGCGCACCCGGCTTCCCCGCGCGCCGATGCTCATCACCGCAGTTTCGCGGATGCTTCTCGACGCCGACGAGCGCGGCGGCAGGCTGTCCCAAGCCTCGACCCGTGCCATCCTCGACTCGGTTGGTCTGCGCATCGACGAAGGCCGCGAGATCGGCCGCTACGCCACCAACCTTCTCGTCTTCCTCGGCCTGCTCGGCACCTTCTGGGGCCTCCTCCAGACCGTGAATGGCGTCTCAGACGTCATTGGCAGCCTCGCTGGTACCTCGAACGGCAATGGCTCCGACGCGGTCGGAAGCCTCATCGCCAATCTCAACGAGCCGCTTTCCGGTATGGGCACGGCGTTCAGCTCGTCGCTCTTCGGGCTCGGTGGCTCTCTCGTCCTCGGCCTCCTCGATATCCAGGCCGGCCAGGCGCAAAACCGCTTCTATTCCGACCTCGAAGACTGGCTCTCGGGAATCACCGACACCACCACCGCCGGATCCGGCGGCGCGTCGGCCAGCTATTCCGAAGCCGACATCGACGCGACCCTCGATCGCCTTGAGAAGGCGATTTCCCGCCTCGCCTCCGCCCAGCACGAAGGCGCAGGCGCGGTGCAGCAGGAAATTCGCCAGCTCGGCCGCACCCTCCTCGAGGGCAAAGCTCCGAAGGGTCGCTAAGCGATGGCCCGGCGCCGTTCCCGCGGCGGTGACGCCGCCATATGGCCAGGCTTCGTCGATGGCCTGTCGAGCCTGATCCTTGTCCTGATGGTGGTGCTGTCGCTTTTCGTGGTGGCGCAGTTCTATCTTGGCGAGGAGCTCACCCAGAAGGATACCGAGCTTAACTCCCTCCGCGCCCAGATCGCCAAGCTGGCCGAGGACCTCGGCCTCGCCCGGGCCGACAAGACCCGCCTCGAACTCAGGATTGCGACCCTCGAGGATGAGCTCGCCGAGGGCGAGGCCCGCATTGCGCAGCTCACGGAAGAACTTGCCGTTGCAGGCAGTGCCATCGCCGCCAGCGCCGAAGAACTCGAAGCCGAAAAGGCCCTGACCGAAGAGCAGGCCTCCGAAATCGCCACCCTCAACGCCCAGCTCGCAGCGCTCAGGAAACAGCTGGCCAGCCTTCAAGAAGCACTGGAAGCCGCCGAGGCGAAAGATCTCGAACAGCAGGCGCAGATCGAGAACCTCTCCACCCGGCTCAATGCCGCCCTTGCAAGGAAAGTGCAGGAGCTGGCCGAAGTCCGCTCACGCTTCTTCGAAGCCCTGCGTGAGGCCCTTGGCGACCGCGATGACATTCGCGTCGTCGGTGACCGCTTCGTCTTTGAAAGCGATGTCCTCTTCGGAAGCTGCTCCGCCTCTCTTTCCGCACAAGGACGGATTGAACTGAAGAAACTTGCTGACGTGCTTCTTGAGATCCGCGGCCAGATCCCCTCCGAAATCGCATGGATCCTCCGCGTGGATGGCCACGCCGACCAGGAGCCCCTCGGCCCGGCCTGCCGCTTGCTCTATGACTCGAACTGGCACCTCTCCGCCGAGCGGGCGATCTCGGTCGTCCAATATCTCGAGAGCCAAGGCGTCCCGCCGAAACGGCTCGTCGCCGCAGGCTTCGGCGAGCACCAACCCCTCGTCCCGGGCCGCGACCCCGCCAGCCTCGCCATCAACCGCCGCATCGAGTTCAAACTCACCGAACGCTGATCCGTACGCCCCCAACCTCGCCCTCGGGGAGAGGTCAAAATCTCCGATTTCGGGTGAAGGCCACCTCTTACACTATCCGACGACTGATAAATCTCATGATCCGCCTTCTCGCAGCTGCATTGGCTCTCGCGGCCTGCGCAACGACCAGCGCGCCGGAACCGCACCCCGCCGCGCCGACCTCCACCACCGCCGACAAGATCCACAAGATCGCCGTCCGCCAGGCCTACCCCGCCTTCGAGCCTGACGAGGTGACGCTCAACGCGCTCAACGATCAGGGCACGACGGAAATTTCCGAGATCCTCACTGCCCTCGGCCTCAACGACCGCATCGAATACGTGACCTACGCGTCGATGGAGCAACGGGCGAAAGAACAGCCCGACACGCAGAACACGGAGCTTTCGCTGGACGGCACCATCGCCACGATCACGCCCGGCCCGTTCAACGCCCAGTCGCCCGCCACGATCAAAGCCAAAGTCGCCAAAGCCCTCGATCAAGGTGCAGAGCACCTCATCATTGACCTGCGCGATCATCAGGGCGGACTTCTCGACAGCGCCATCAGCATCGCCAACTTCTTCGTCAGCGGCGGCCCCCTCGGCTCCTACCGCAGCCGCGAGAGAGCCGATCCACGCATCTACATCGCGGAGCTCGGCGACATCCTCGACGGAAAACCCATCGCCGTACTGATCAACGAGAAGACCGCAACCGGCGCAGAATTCGTCGCGCTCGCCCTCCGCTCCCGCCGTGACGCCCTCCTCGTCGGAAAGACCTCCTTTGGCGAAGCCGGGATCAAGACCGTGCGCCCCCTGGGCCTTGAGGGCGACATCCTTCTCATCCGCACCGGCGAGCTTCTCGGTCCCGGCGGCGAAAGCTGGCAGGGCAGCGGCCTGACGCCGGACATCGAGAGCGATGACGCTGCGACCGCCGCCCGCGCAGCCCTCCTCCGCTAGGGACTTATCCCCGCCCGCTCCAGCCAGCGTATCCTACCCGTCCCTGCTGCTGTTCAGGACAATCCGGGTTCGTCACGGTTTGGCAGCGGGGCGGTGTTCCTTCGCTCTAGGATGACAACCCTGGGCGCTGGACGAGGGCTTAAAGTGCTCTGTGGGCCCCTCGCTAAAACACCGGGAGCGGACGCGAACGGCCCGCATACAAATTACATTAGAAGCGAGCCCTAGCGTCCGCTCCGGTCCCTGAGTTCCCAAAAACCGCCCACGGGCGGATATCGGCGCTGCTCCTCTCCACCCGTCATCCCGGAATTCGCGCAGCGAATATCCGGGACCCATCGCTGAAAGAGTGAGCGAGCGCGCCCGACGGCAGCAGCAGTCCATGGGTCCCGGCTCGCCTCCGGCGTCCGGGATGACGGGCTGAGATATCGGAGCGCCAACCACCTCAACAAACCCCCACGAATCAATGCGTGCATTCCGGTCAAGTCTCGACTAGGGGCGTCCAACGAATTCTTCCTGCTGCGAGGCAGGAGCGGCCGATGCCGGGCCATCCTGCCCGCCGGCCCCGACCGCATTGGACAACCCATGACCGCCATTACTGACGCGCCGGGCCTCCCGCCCGTCCTCTTTCGCGCCCTGAAATCAAAGGGCTATGACACCCTCACCGAGGTTCAGGATTCGATGCTCGCCCCCGAGCTCGCTGGCCGCGACCTCCTTGTCTCGGCCCAGACAGGCTCAGGCAAGACCGTCGCCTTCGGCCTCGCCCTCGGCGCCGATCTCCTCGACGAGGCTGGCCACCTGCCCCCCGCGGGTGACCCCGTCGCCCTCGCCGTGGCCCCGACCCGCGAGCTCGCCATGCAGGTCGCGCGGGAGCTGAGCTGGCTCTACGCCGAGGCTGGCGTGAAGGTCGCCACCTGCGTCGGCGGCATGGACGTCCGCGCGGAACGCCAGGCCCTTGGCCGGGGGGCCCAGATCGTTGTCGGCACCCCTGGCCGCCTGGTCGACCACATCAACCGCTACGCCCTGAGGCTCGACAACCTCCGGGCAGTCGTCCTCGACGAAGCCGACGAAATGCTGAACCTCGGCTTCCGCGAAGAACTCGAGGCCATCCTCGAAGCCTGCCCCGAAGAACGCCGCACCCTGATGTTCTCGGCCACCGTCGCGGGCGGCATCGCCAAGCTCGCAGGCAAGTACCAGACGGACGCCCTGCGCATCTCCGCCAGCGGTCCCCAGCGCCAGCACGACGACATCGCCTACCACGCGATGCTCACCGCCCAGCACGATACAGAGCGCGCGATCATCAACACCCTGCGTTTTCACGAGGCGGAGAACGCGATCGTCTTCTGCTCCACCCGTGCAGCCGTCGCCCGCCTGACAAGCCGTCTCGCCAATCGCGGTTTCTCCGTAGTCAGCCTTTCCGGAGAGCTCAGCCAGCAGGAGCGCACCAACGCCCTCCAGGCCATGCGTGACGGCAGGGCGAGGGTCTGCGTTGCCACCGACGTTGCCGCGAGAGGCATCGACCTCCCCGGCCTCGAACTCGTCATCCACGCCGACCTGCCGAAGAACCGCGAAGGCCTCCTCCACCGCTCGGGCCGGACAGGCCGCGCAGGCCGCAAGGGCACCAGCGTCCTCATCGTCCCGCCCCGCGCCCGCCGTTTTGTTGAGCGCCTCCTCGCCGAGGTGAAGGTCGATGCGCACTGGTCGAGCCCTCCCTCTGCCGACGAAGTCCGAGCGAGGGATGATCAACGCCTGCTCTCCGATCCGGTCCTGACCGAAGAGGCAGAGCCAAGCGATCTCGCCTCGCGCATCGCCGAAGCCTACTCCGCCGAACATCTCGCAGCCGCCATCGTCCGTATGCACCAGGCAGGCCGCTCGGCACCCGAAGAGATCTCAGAGGTCGCTGAAACCACCAAGCCGCGCGAGCGCAAGAAGCGCGACGAGATCGAGGACGCCGTCTGGATCACCCTGACCGTCGGCCGCAAACAGCGCGCGGAGCCGCGCTGGCTCCTGCCGATGCTCTGCAAGAACACCGGCATCAGAAAAGGCGCCATCGGTGCGATCCGCATCCAGGAAGAGACAACCTTCGTCCAGCTCGATGCCGAGGGTGCCTCCGACTTCCTGATCGGCATGGAACGCGGCAAGCAGATCGAGGAAGGCATTGAAGCCCGGCTCGCCAAAGGCCCTCCGCCGGCGGAACGCCGTGGTCCGAAACCGCCCTTCAAACCGCGCGGCAGGACCTCCGGAAAGAGCAACAAGCCCCGCTTTGACACGGCGAAGTCCGACAAGCCGAAGACGGACAAACCCTGGCGTCCCGAAGACACCGCGGTCCTTGCCGACACCCCGCCTGCCCTCAAACGCAAGCCGAAGAAAAGCAAGAAGCCGACCGACGGTCAGGGCCCGCGCAAGCGGCTCGATACGGGCAAGCCCTACAAGGCGAGGAAGAAGCGGACCGGCTAGGACTTATCCGCCCATGCTTCTAGCGTGGCAGGACATAGGTGACGGTGGCGTGGCTGACTGCTTTGTCTGATGCTTCGCCGCGCAGGTTGACCTCAGACACGACACTCGCACGGCCGAACTTCAGCACACGGCACTCCGCTTCCAGCCACGTGCTCTGGCAGGGGCGGAGGAAATTGATGTTGAGATTTGAGGTCAGGGCCATGGGCGTCAGGCCCATCCGGGTAAAGACGGCTACATAGGCCGCCGTATCGGCCATCGTCATCTGGGTCGGCCCGGAGACGAAACCACCCGGACGCAGGTGCTCGGCGCCGCAGTCGAGGCGAAGGATCACGCGATCCCTCTCCGCCAGCTTGACGTCAGGCAAGCTGCCGCTTTCGAAGCCTTTGGCCAGAAACGCATTGATCTCTTCGGCGGAGACTACGGAGGGCTCACTCGTCATAGGCTTCGATCTCCCGCATCACGCGATTGGCGTCGTCCCTCTGGATCCCGCTTACCAGGGCCATCCCTTCGTAAAACCCGAAAAAGCTCAGGATGGCGCCCGCGACTTCCGGATCGCTCCGCATACCTTCCAGATCGACACCGATGATCCGTTGGCTGTAGTTCCCGTCTTCATCGACCACGGCGTCGAATTCCGCATAGCGCAGCATCATCTCGGCATTGTCGTCGATCGACTGCATCTGCGACAGGAATGCGGCATTGATCGGCTCGATCTTCTGGTCGAACTGGACCAGCGCTTCGAGAAGCTCTGGGCTCTCGATCAGGCCCAGCGTCCCGGTCGCGACCATCTCCTGATAGGTCCCGGACGGGAAGACGGGCAGGCTCGAGGTCTGAATATCGGCAACGATGTTGACGAGATCGTCCTGCGGCACGTCACCTTCGCCCCGAATGATCTTGAACAATTCTCCGGCCCGGTTGGCCTTGCGCCTGTAATCCTCGGCAAGGATCTCGGCTTGTTCTGCAAGGGATTCAAACTCCGCATCGAGACGACCGATCAGGGCTTCAGCCTTTTGCCGCTCGATTCTTTCCTCGTTCCAGTTGCCCAGCGCAAGGCCGAGATAAATACCCAGCACGACAATAATCAGCTCAAAGAGCAACATAGCCCAGTCGCGACGCTCGGCGCTCCGGCGGATACTCGACATCATGAGAGGCCTCCCGGCCCCCAGAATAAGCAGTCTTCGCCGCCTCCGCCCAGCCCTTCACACTGTTGAGAACATATGCCGAACATCCTTTGACTCCCGGGCAGTGTTCTGGAATCGTTCCGTATGGAATCCTTAAGCCCCACCACGCGTGCGAAAGCCCGCCTCGCGGACGGTTTGCCCGGCCTCAGCTTCGGGCGGCTGCACGAGGTCGCAGGCAGCGCGTCGCTCAGCTTCCTTGCCCTCGCGATCGCTGCTGCGGGCGGGCGGGCTGTCTGGGCTTTGCGCTTCGGGACGGGGGAGCCGCATACCCATGGACTCGCGGCATTCCTCGATCCCGCGGCGCTCCTCTTTGTCCACGTCCATGATGTCCGGGACATCCTC
Source organism: Parvularcula lutaonensis (assembly GCF_014651915.1). Taxonomy (GTDB): domain Bacteria; phylum Pseudomonadota; class Alphaproteobacteria; order Caulobacterales; family Parvularculaceae; genus Parvularcula; species Parvularcula lutaonensis. The sequence continues at coordinate 123,354 of NZ_BMXU01000001.1, read as the reverse complement.
TGGGCGGCAGAGACATCCTTGCGCTCGGGCAGTGTCTCCAGCGTTCTTCTGGAACTGCCCCGCCCGCCCAGCCTCACCGAAAGCCGGCGCCTGCAACTGGCGGCGGAGGCAGGCGGGACCATAGGCCTTCTCGCCTGTCCGGAGCATGAGCGCCCGACCGCCGCGACGACCCGCTGGGTGTGTCATCAACGCCCGAACCCCGATCCTGACTCGACTCGCTGGGCTTGGAGCCTTAAAAAGAACAAAGAAGGAACATACGGGTCGTGGGATGTCACGTGGAGTTGGAAAACGCGTTCTTTATCTGTGGCTTCACAGGCTGGCAGCGGACCAGGCGCGGCGGCGTGACGGTCTCGATGCGGCCGAACCCTTTGCCGTGGTGACCGAGAGCAAAGGCACGCTTAGGCTCAAGGTCCTGAACCGCGCGGCGGAGGAGATCGGCCTCACCCCCGGCACCGCCCTCGCCGATGCGCGCGCCGCGGTGCCCCATCTCCTGACCCGGGTGGAGGACCCCGTGCGAGAGGAGCGCCTGCTTACTGCCCTTCACCGCTGGGCCCACCGCTTCACCCCCTTCGTGGCAGTGGAGAGGCCCGACGCGCTGGTGCTCGACATCTCCGGCTGCGCCCATATCTTCGGCGGCGAGGAGGCGATGCTGCTCGAAGTCCGTCAGCAGGCAGAAGACCTTGGTTTCGACAGCCGCGCAGCTCTTGCCGATACCAAGGGCGCGGCACGCGCTCTCGCCCGCTTCTCAGGCCACGAGGCGCAAATCGCCCCGGCGGGCAAGACATGGGAAATGCTGCAGCGCCTGCCGGTCGCAGCGCTGGGTCAAGACAGCCGACACTTGAGGCGGCTCGGCCTCAAGACCCTTGCCGATGTCGCGCGTCTTCCTGGTGCGGAGCTTACCAAGCGCTTCGGCGCCGATCTCGGGCGCAAGCTCGAGGAAGCCCTGGGGCGAAGCGCCACCCCCGTCGCCCCCACCGAAGCGAAGAAGCGTTACTCCGCACGGCTCAGTTTTCCCGAACCTATTGGCTTCACTGATGACGTGACGGCAGGCGTCGAGAAGATCGTCACCGCCCTCTGCGAGAAGCTGGAGAAGGACGGTCGCGGTACCACGGCGCTGGAGCTGATCGTTCAGAAGGCGGACAGCTCCTCCGAAAGCTACACCATCGGCATGGCCCGCCCGACCATCGATCGCGCGGCGATCATGCGCCAGTGGAGCCCGGTGATCGGCAGGCTCGACGCAGGCTTCGGCATCGACGTCCTGCGTATCATCGTCCGCGGCCACGGCCCGCTCGAGGTCAAGCAGTCCGGCATGGGCGAGGTGACAAAAAAGGGCAGCATCGATGACCTCATCGGCACGCTTGGCAACCGCCTCGGCTTTGATCGCGTAACCAAGCCCCTTCCTGCGGAGAGCCACCTGCCCGGCTTTAACGAAGCGCGGGTGCCAGCGATCGCGCAGCCTCGGCCAGGGCAGTGGTCAAGGCCCTCCGCCCCCGGACCTTTACGGCTTTTCCCCGGACAGCCGGTGGAGCCTCTTGCACCCGGAAGGCCGCCCGAGCGCTTCCGCTGGCGCGGCAAGGCTTTCAAGCTCAAGCGATCGGACGGCCCCCGCCGGGTGCTGCCCGAATGGTGGCACGACGATCCCCGCCGCCACGAGGCGCGCGACTATTGGCGCGTGGAAACAGCGAGCGGGGAACGCCTCTGGCTCGGCGCCGACCCCGAGCCCGGAGCGAAACGTAAGTGGTCGGTTTACGGAGAACTCCCCTGATGCTGGTGCGCCATGTACGCCGAACTCGCCATCACGTCGAACTTCACGTTTCTCACAGGTGCATCGCACCCTGAGGAATATGCTGTCTGGGCAAAGGAACGCGGTCTTTCTGCGATAGGCCTTGCGGACACGAACACCTTTGCCGGGCTTGTCCGCGCCCATGTGGCGGCGAAGGAGGCGGGCGTCCGCTATCTGCCCGGCGTACGGCTCCGGTTCACCTGCGGCATGGAGGTGATCGCCTACCCAAAGGACCGCAACGCCTACGGAGGGATGTCAAAGCTCCTCACCCTCGGCAAGCGCAGGACGGTGAAGGGCCAATGCGAGATCTTCCCGGCGGACCTCGAGAAGCATGATTTCGGCAAGGGTTCGGTCCTGATCGCGGACACGACGTCGAAGCTCGACCTCGACGCCCTCGCCCGCTGGAAGAAACGCTTCGGCGAAGATATCTATCTCTCCCTCGCGCCGCTCTATGATGGCGAGGACCAGAGGCGCTTCGAACAGGCCCGTCAGCTCTCGGAGGATCTGGGCGTTCCCCTCGTCGCCACAGGCAATGTCCTGATGCACCGGGCCAGACGCCGGGCGCTGGCCGATATTCTCTCCTGCATCCGCGAGAAGACGACGATCGACAGGCTCGGCCTCAAGGCCCTGCCGAATGCCGAACGGCGCCTCAAGACGCCCTTCGAGATGCGGCGACTTTATACGGACTACCCCGATGCCCTCGCCAACACCCTGAAGATCGCCGAGGCCTGCACCTTCTCCCTCGACGAGTTGCGCTACGAATATCCCGAAGAAGTCAGCCGTGGGCAGGACCCTGACGAGCGCCTGCGCACCCTGACCGAGCGGGGTCTTGGAAGGCGGTACCCTGATGGTGTGCCGCTCAAGGTGCAGGCAATGGTGGAGAAGGAACTGCGGCTGATCCGTCAGATGGACTATGCGCGCTATTTCCTGACCGTCCATGACGTGGTCCGCTTTGCCCGGTCCAAGGACATCCTGTGCCAGGGGCGCGGCTCGGCCGCGAACTCGGTGGTCTGCTATGCTCTCGGCGTCACGTCGGTCAGCCCGGAACTCATCACCATGGTATTCGAGCGCTTCGTCTCCGAAGCGCGCAACGAGCCGCCAGATATCGACATCGACTTCGAGCACGAGCGGCGCGAGGAGGTGATCCAGCATATCTACCAGAAATATGGCCGTCACCGCGCAGGACTCTGCGCCACCGTGATACACTTTCGTCTGCGTGCAGCCATTCGTGAAGTGGGGAAGGCGCTGGGCCTCTCAGCCGATGCCATCAATTCCCTCAGCTCACAGATCTGGGGCTGGTCGGAGAGCGGTCTCAAGGACGAACGGATCGAAGCGGCGGGGCTCCAGAAGACAGACCGCAGGGTGCGCCTTCTCGGCATGCTGGTGCAGGAACTGGTCGGATTTCCTCGCCACCTTTCCCAGCATGTGGGCGGTTTCGTCATCACCAAGGGGCGGCTCGACGAACTTTGCCCGATCGAGAATGCGGCCATGGAGGACCGCACGGTCATCGAGTGGGACAAGGACGATATCGACGCCCTTGGCATCCTTAAGGTCGATGTCCTGGCTCTCGGTATGCTGACCTGTATCGCCAAGAGTTTCAAACTTCTCGAAGAGTGGAAGGGAGAGCCCTACACCCTTGCGACCCTGCCGCCTGAGGACCCGGTGGTCTATGACATGCTTTGCGAAGGGGATACGGTGGGCCTCTTCCAGGTGGAAAGCCGTGCCCAGATGAACTTCCTGCCGCGCATGCGCCCACGGGAGTTCCGGGACTTGATTATCGAGGTCGCAATCGTCCGCCCAGGTCCTATCCAGGGCGACATGGTGCATCCCTATCTCAGGCGCAGGCGCGGTGAGGAGGTGGTGGAGTACCCATCCAAAGAGCTCGAAGCCGTGCTCGAGCGGACGCTCGGCGTGCCGCTTTTCCAGGAGCAGGTGATGCAGATCGCTGTGGTCGCGGCAGGCTTCACGCCTTCCGAGGCCGACCAGCTTCGCCGCTCGGTGGGGACTTTCCGGGGCTCAGGCGATGTGGGCAAGTTTCGCGAGAGGTTTGTCACGGGCGCTGTCGAACGCGGCTATGATTATGAGTATGCGGTCAAATGCTTCGAGATGCTGGAAGGCTTCTCTGGCTACGGATTTCCCGAGAGCCACTCGGCGAGCTTTGCGCTTCTCGTCTATGCCTCAGCATGGCTGAAGCGGCACCATCCGGAGATCTTCACCTGCGCCCTTCTTAACAGCCAGCCTATGGGCTTCTACGCACCCGCCCAATTGGTGGCGGATGCGCGGCGGCATGGGGTGATCGTCCTGCCGATCGATATCCAGAAGAGCACCTGGGACCATGCCCTCGAACCCGACGGACACGGACGGCTGGCGATCAGGCTCGGATTTCGCCAGCTCAAGGGGTTCAAGGAGGATGAGGCGCACGCGATCTCCGGCGCGCGCGGCGCAGGCTACCGCTCGATCCAGGATGTCTGGACACGGACGGGGGTGAAGCCTGGCTGCCTGACCAAGCTTGCCGAGGCGGATGCCTTCGCACCCTTCGGTATCGACCGACGGCAGGCCCTGTGGCAGGCGCAGGCAATCAAGAACGAAGCCCCACCGCTTCTCGCAGCGCTCGAGGCCGAGGAACGGGTGGCAAAGGCGGCCCTGCCCGCGCCGGCCAAGAGCGAGGATGTCTTCGAGGATTACGTCAGTACGCGCTTGACCCTGCGTGAGCACCCGGTCCTCCTCCTCAACAATGCCCTCAGCCCCGAGCGACGGCTTCTCAAATCCGCAGCCCAGCGCGAGGTGCCCGAGAAGAGCCGCCAGACCGTGGCCGGCCTTGTCACGACGCGGCAACGTCCGGGTACGGCAAGCGGCGTGATCTTCATCACGCTGGAGGACGAGACCGGCAGTATCAACGTCATCGTCTGGCCCAAGACGTTCGAGCGCCACAGGCGCGAGGTGATGACGGGACGTCTCCTCAAGATCTCAGGCGAGGTCCAGCGTGAGGGACTTGTCACCCATATCGTCGCGCACCGGATCGAGGACTGCTCCTCTATGCTCGAGACACTGGGCGACGCCGACGCCTATGGCGCGACCATCGACCCGACCTGGGAAAGCCAGGACGAAGCGCGTCGTCCGGGCCCGAACAATGTCCAGCAGCCTGCGCGGAAACAACCCAAGGCCTTGCCGGCCAAGCCCAGCGTCGCGCATCCGAGGGAGCAGGCCAAACGGCTCTTCGCCAGCCGCGATTTCCACTAGGCCCGGAGCTTCTCCGCCGCCGCCACGAAACCGTCCACGTCGGCTGGCGAAACGATAAGATCGCGGCTGTTCGGCCGCTCGATCCTGACGGCAGGATAAAGACGCGTCGCCCGGACGGAGACGGTATCGCCGCTCTTCGTCCTGAAGGTTCCCCAGTGCCCGAAGAGACCGCTGCCGCCAAAAAGGCGCAAGCCCGGTGCTTCGGATGGCTGGATCGCGCGCACTGTGCCGATCTGGTCCAGAGGGATGCGCGAGCCGCCTGCGCCGGTTTCGATCAGCAGCCCCTCGCTCGACAGCTTATAGGCTTTCGGCATCGCGGCCCAACTCGCGATGCTGCTCACGAGAAGGACAAGCCCTACCGCCTGTGTCCCGCGCTCGGCGAGGTCGCCATCCGGCCCGATCATCGTGGGAAGAAACAGGAGAGCAAGGGACAGAAGCACCGTGACTGGCGTCAAAACCCTTGAAATCCCATCGAGCGGGGCACTCCTGAATACCATAAAGCTCTCACTTTCGCGCCATTAACGGCTCGGAAACCAAGTAAATTAGAGAGTGGGAAACCATTCCCACGATTGGCATGCCGATTGCACTTGCTTTTCCCACGCATGGGCGCAAGGTCCCATGCCCGGAGGCCCAGATGATCGACACAGAGACGCTCTTACGACGCGCCGAGAGGCTGAGCGAGAGCACTGGCCTGTCTCTCACCACCATTTCCCGCAAGCTCCTCAATGACGGAAAGGGGCTTGCCCGCATCAAGAACGGGGGCGGAATGACCGAAAAAACCCTAGAGCAGGCGTCCAGGAGGCTCGACGAGCTGGAAGTCGCCGAAACACCGCGGGCCAAGGGCCTGCTGTCGCCCGAAGCGATGACCCACCTCGACAGGCTCGAGGCGGAATCGATCCACATCATGCGCGAGGTCGTCGCCGAGGTGGAGAACCCGGTGATGCTGTATTCGATCGGCAAGGACTCTGCCGTGATGCTGCATCTCGCGCTCAAGGCCTTCTACCCTTCGAAGCCGCCCTTCCCGCTCCTCCATGTCGATACGACGTGGAAGTTCCGCGAGATGATCGAGTTCCGCGACAAGCTCGCGGAGCGGCTTGGCCTCGAACTCCGTGTCTGGACGAACCAGGAAGGCGTGAAGGCTGGTGTTGGTCCGTTCACGCATGGCTCTGCAGTCCACACGGACATCATGAAGACCCAGGCCCTGAAGCAGGCCCTTGACCACTACAAGTTCGACGCTGCCTTCGGCGGCGCGCGCCGAGATGAAGAAAAGTCTCGCGCGAAAGAGCGGATTTTCAGCTTCCGCACGGCGGACCACCGCTGGGATCCCAAATCGCAGCGCCCTGAGCTCTGGAACATCTACAACACCCGCACCGCGCCGGGCGAATCGATCCGCGTCTTCCCGCTGTCGAACTGGACCGAGCTCGACATCTGGCAATACATCGCTCGCGAGAATATCGAGATCGTGCCGCTCTACCTCGCTGCGAAGCGCCCGGTCGTCGAGCGTGACGGTACGCTGATCATGGTCGATGACGACCGTATGCCGATCCACGAAGGCGAGAAAGTCGAAGAGAAGATGGTCCGTTTCCGGACCCTTGGCTGCTACCCCCTCACCGGTGCGGTCGAGTCCGAAGCCAACACCCTTCCGCAGATCATCGAGGAAATGCTCCTCTCACGAAGCTCCGAACGCCAGGGCCGGGTTATCGACCACGACCAGTCGGCGTCGATGGAGAAGAAAAAGCAAGAGGGATACTTCTGATGAGTGACGTCTTCAAAGATGGCGACGACATCCACGAGTACCTCGCCACGCACGAAAAGAAGGACATGCTGCGCTTCCTGACCTGCGGGTCGGTGGATGACGGCAAGTCGACCCTCATCGGTCGCCTCCTTCACGACGCCAAATCGATCTTCGACGACCAGCTCGAAACGCTCGGCTCGGACAGCAAGAAGTTCGGCACGCAAGGCGGCGAGATCGACTTCGCCCTCCTTGTCGATGGCCTGGCTGCGGAGCGCGAGCAAGGGATCACGATCGATGTCGCATACCGCTTCTTCTCGACCGAGAAGCGCAAGTTCATCGTTGCCGATACGCCCGGCCACGAGCAGTATACGCGCAACATGGCTACCGGTGCCTCGACGGCTGATCTCGCGATCATCCTGATCGATGCCCGCCACGGCGTTCTTCCGCAAACGAAGCGTCACAGCTTCATCTGCTCGCTCCTTGGCATCCGCCATGTCGTCGTCGCCATCAACAAGATGGATATCGTGGACTTCCGCGAGGACAAGTTCCGCGAGATCGAGGAAGCCTATCGCGAATTCGCCAAGCCGCTGGGCTTCAAGACGATCACCTGCATGCCCCTTTCGGCGCTCAAGGGTGACAACATCCTGACCAAGTCTCCAAACACTCCGTGGTATGATGGTGCGGCGCTGCTCCCCTATCTCGAGACGGTCGATACCTCGAGGGATGAAGAGCAACCCTTCCGTATGCCCGTGCAGTGGGTGAACCGGCCGAATCTCGACTTCCGCGGCTTTGCCGGCACGGTGGTCTCTGGCCGGGTCGCACCGGGCGACGAAGTGGTGATCCTGCCGTCGGGCAAACGCACCAAGGTGAAGAGCATCGTGACCCGTGAGGGCGATCTGGCCTTTGCCGACAAGAACCGTGCGGTGACCCTGACCCTGGAAGACGAAGTCGACGCCAGCCGTGGGGATGTCATCGCCGCCGCCGCCCAGCCTGCAGAACAGGCTGGCCAGCTTCAGGCGAAGATCCTCTGGATGGACGATGAGGAGATGCTGCCGGGACGGCAATACATCCTCAAATCGAACAACAGGATGATCCCGGCACAGATCACCGATCTCAAGCACCGCATCGACGTCAACACGCTGGAGCACCTCTCCGGCAAGACGCTCAAGCTGAACGAGATCGGCGAATGCAACCTGTCGCTGACCCAGCGCCTGGTCTTCGATCCGTACAGTGAGAACCGGGCCATGGGCTCGTTCATCCTGATCGATCGCCTGACGAACCATACGGTTGGCGTCGGCATGATCGATTATGCCCTGCGCCGTTCGAAGAACGTGCACTGGCAGGCCGTGGACGTGAACAAGGACAGCCGCCGCAAGATGCTCGGCCAGAAATCGGCCATGCTGTGGTTCACCGGGCTTTCGGGTTCCGGCAAATCGACGGTGGCGAACCTCGTCGAGAAACGCCTGCACGACCTTGGCAAGCTCACCTACCTGCTTGACGGCGATAATGTCCGCCATGGCCTCAACCGCGACCTCGGCTTCACCGATGCCGACCGCGTGGAGAATATCCGCCGCGTTGGCGAAGCAGGCAAGCTGATGGTGGATGCCGGGCTTATCACGCTTGTCTCCTTCATCTCGCCGTTCCGCTCGGAGCGCCGGGCCGTCCGTGAGCGGATGGAAGACGGGGAGTTCATCGAGATCTTTATCTCAACCCCGCTCGAAGTTGCCGAGCAGCGCGATGTGAAGGGCCTCTACGCCAAGGCGCGTAAGGGTGAGATCAAGAACTTCACGGGCATCGACAGCCCCTATGAAGAGCCGGAGAACCCGGACATCGAGATCGACACCTCCGAAGTAGCCGCCGAGAAAGCAGCCGAGATGATCGTCGAATATCTCGACAGGAACGGCTATCTCGAAGGCTGATGGCGCCGGACGACGATCGGCAAAGGGGCGGCTTCCTGCCGCCCCTTTTTCATTGGCGGGGCAGCATCGCCTCGAGGGTCGAGAGCTCGTCCGCCTCTGCAGCCGGCTTGTCCCAGCGAAGCCGGTTGATCCGCGGAAAGCGCATCGCGACCCCCGACTTGTGCCGCGGAGAACGGTTGAGGCCCTCGAAGGCCACCTCGAAGACAAGGCCGTGGTCGCGCGAAGCCTTCACCGAGCGGACGGGTCCGAAGCGCTCCACCGTGTTGTCGCGTACGAACTTGTCGATCTTCTTGAGTTCCTGGTCCGTGTACCCATGATAAGCCTTGCCGACGGGGACCAGCTCGTCCCCGCGCCAGCAGCCGAACGTATAGTCTGAGTAGAAACTCGAACGCTTGCCATGCCCGCGCTGGGCATACATCAGAACCGCATCGATGAGGAACGGCTCCTTCTTCCACTTCCACCAAGGCCCCTTGGGGCGACCGGGGACGTAAGGAGCGTCTCTGGACTTGAGCATGACGCCTTCGATCGCATCGATGGGCGGTTCCGCCCGGAGCCTGGCCAGTTCGTCCCAGTCAGCAGCTTCGATCCGTTTACTGAGATCGACGCGCGGCAGGCCCTCGCCGATGACTGCTTCGAGGCGCCGACGACGCTCCTCAAGCGTCAGGGTCCTGAGATCCTCGCCCTCTTCCCACAATATGTCATAGGCGCGGACGAAGGCGGGATGGGTCTTCAGCATCTTCGCCGACACTTTCTTGCGGTTGAGCCTCTGCTGGAGGTCATTGAACGGACGAACAGCGAAATGGTCGGTGGTGTCGGGGTCGAAGACCAGGAGCTCTCCATCGAGCGCGGCATTAGCAGGGAAGCCTTCGATCACGTCGGGGAATGCATCCGAGATGTCATCGCCGGTGCGTGAGTAGAGCCTTGCCTCGCCACCCTCGCGCACGAGTTGCACGCGGATACCGTCCCACTTCCACTCCGCCGCCATTCTGTCGAGGTCGATCTTCGGCTTGTCCGCTTCTTCAACGGGATGGCTGAGCATGACCGGACGGAACGGGGCCTTCATCGCATTGACCGGCTTCTCAGCACCGCCTTCGAGCCAGGCGAAGAGCTCCGTATAGGGCGGCTTGAGACCGTGCCAGAGCTCTTCGAGCTCCTGCGGCTCCTTCCCGCCAAACTCTGCGAGTGCAAGCTTCACAAGCCGGGAAGCGACGCCGATCCTGAGGCCGCCGGAGATGAGCTTGATAAGCGCCCAGCGGCCACTCGCGTCCAGGGCATCGAACCATTGTTCGACAATTGCGGGCGCTTCGGTCCGGCTGGCGCTGTTCAGGGTTTCGATCACCTCTGAAAGCGACGGCTGGCGGTTCGCTCCGTGCTCAGCAGGCCAAATGAGAGCTGCAGCCTCGGCCGTGTCACCGACATAGTCGCGGGAGAGGTCGAACAGGACCTCGTCCACTCTCGAAGCGATGACCCCGCGGATCGCCGCCATCTTCACCGACCTGATCTCGAGGTCGCGCGTGATGGCGGCAACGGCCCAGCCGCGCTCCGGGTCCGGCACCTCCCGGAAATACTCAGTCAGTAGCCGGATTTTCCCGTTTCGCGAAGGCGTGAAGATCAGGCGGTCGAGGAGTTCGGCGAAGCGGTTCACTCAGCGTCCTCCTCATAGCCGACGAGATGAAGGGCCTTGGCCCGCCTGCCCTCGAGCTCTGCCCAGCGGACGAGCGCGTCCTCCCGGCCGTGGGTGACCCAAAGCTCGGCCGGGTCGACCTCGCGAACCGTGTTGGTCAGCTCTTCCCAGTCGGCATGGTCGGACATGATGATCGGCAACTCGACACCGCGTTGCTTCGCACGCTGACGAACACGCATCCATCCGCTGGCGAAAGCCGGGACAGGATCGGGGAATCGCCGGGCCCAGGTCGACTGCATGGCCGAGGGCGGGCAGATAATGATCTCGCCGGCGAAGCGGTCTTTCTCACCCTTCTCCTTCTCAATCGTCGCGGGGAGCAGCGGTCCGAGAGGGACGCCGAGTTCCTCATAGAGATCGCAGAGCCGCTTCATCGCGCCATGGATATAGATCGGCTTGTCGTAGCCCTCTTCGCGCAGATGGCAGATCAGCCGCTGGGCCTTGCCCAGCGCATAGGCACCGATGAGGTGCGCGCGCTCGGGGAACTGCTCGGTCGAGCGGATGAGCTTGCGCGCCTCCCCTGCCGTGTCCGGATGGATGAAGACCGGCAGGCCAAAGGTCGCCTCGGAGATGAGGACGTCGCATTCCACCGGCTCGAAGGCGGCACAGGTCGGGTCGCGGCGACGCTTGTAGTCGCCGGTCGTGACGATCCGTATGCCGCGATGCTCCACCACGGCCTGGGCGGAACCGAGGACATGGCCGGCGGGCACGAGCCAGATGGTCACACCGTTCACCTCGACCACCTCTCCGTAGGCCAAGGGCTGGCGTTTTTCGGTGAACACCTCGCCGTAGCGCACGGCCATGATGGCCAGTGTCTCCGGCGTAGCAAGGACGGCACCGTGCCCTGCGCGCGCGTGGTCGGCATGGCCATGGGTGATGATCGCCCGTCCGACAGGCTGGACGGGGTCAATGTAGAAATCTCCCGGCGGGCAGTAGAGCCCGGCAGGCGTGGGATGCAGGAGTTCACTCGGCTTCACGAAGGAAATGTATGCGTCAGCGCGCGCGGCTCAACTGAGGCGGATCGCTGCGCTGGATGATTGACTCCTCCCGAAAGACGGTCGGTCATTTGGCAATGCCAACCCCGGAGCCCGCCATGCGCCTCGCTTTCATCCTCGCAGCCCTTCTCGGCAGCGCCTCGGCCCAGACCCTCATCGTGGGTAACAAGGCCGAGCACACGGTCAGTTTCGTCGATCTCGAGAGCGGGGAAGAAGTGGTCCGGCGCGAGACCGGCCGGTTCCCCCACGAGATCGTGGTCTCGCCGGACGGGGAACAGGTGGTCGTGGTCAGCTACCGCGGTCCGGGCTTCGATGGTGACGAGCTCTATCGCTTCGACGCCCGCACGGCCGAGCCGCTGGGTCCCGTGTCTCTCGACGGCTCGAAAGGGCCTCACGGGCTGAAATGGATCCCGAACACGGATCATGTGATCGTGACGACCGAGATCACCGAGGACGTCGTGATTATCGATCCCCAGCGGGGCCGCATCCGCGACAGGGTGAAGACCGACCAGCAAGGCTCGCACATGGTGGCGGTGAGCCCGGACGGTCTGAGGGCCTATGTCGCGAATATCGGCTCGGGCACCTTCACGGTGATCGACATCCCGGCCGCGAAAAAGCTTCGCGACGTGAAGGCTGGAGAGCAGACCGAAGCTATCGCGATCAGCCCGAGCGGACAGGAAATCTTTGTCGGCAACAATGGCTCGAAAAGCGTCATGATCTTCGATGCCGAGACGCTGGAGCTGCGCGATACGGTGGAGACGGAGGGGATTCCGATCCGCATCGAGATCAGCCCGGACGGCACGCTGTTCGCGGTGAGCCAGCCCGACCGGGGCAATGTCGTGATCTATCAGGTCGGTGACCTGCAACCCGCGGCGACGGTGGAACTTGGCGAGGGCACAGTGCCCGTGACCCTACTCTTCTCCCCTGAAGGTGACGTCCTCTGGGCGGCTGCGACCGGCGCGGAGAAGGTCTTCGAGATCGATATGGAGAGCTTCGATATCCTGCATAGCTTCGATGTCGGTCAGGGATCGGACGGCCTCGGCTATGCGCCCGGCGACGTAACGCCCTCGGAATAGTTATCCCCGCGCCGCGCGGCCGGGAGATACTGGCCTCCTGATACAAGGAGCCAGACCATGAGCCTCACCTCCGCTCGCCTCAGCCTGTCCTACCTTGCCGAGGCGCAGGCCCAGAAGCATGTCACCGTCAATGAGAGCTTCCGGCGGCTCGATGCGCTGGTGCACCTCAGTGTGAAGAGCGTCTCGATCGTCGCTGAGCCCGCCGCCAGCGACGGCGACGCCTACATCCTGCCTGCGGGCGCCACGGGGACCGACTGGGGCGGCCAGCCTGAGGGCACACTCATGGTGTTTCAAGAGGGTGCCTGGATCGCCATTGCCCCGGCCTCCGGCATGAGCGCGTATACAGAGGATGACGGCATTTTGCGCTATTTCGATGGCACCGGCTGGAAGCCTGTCAGCGAGCCTTCCAAGCTCGGGGTCAATGCATCTCCCGACGCGACAAACCGTCTCGCTGTTAAATCAGACGCGGTCCTTGTCAGCCATGATGACGTGACGCCCGGATCGGGCGACGTGCGGTTCGTGCTGAACAAAAGCGGGAGCGGTAACACCGCAACGCTGGTGTTCCAGTCGGGCTGGGCCGGGAAAGCCGAATTTGGCCTTGCGGGTACGGATGATTTCTCGATCAAGGTAGCCGATGATGGCGGCACGTTCCGCGACGCCATCGTCATCGACCGTCAGACTGGCGCGGTCAGCTTTCCCAACACGCCCTGATCACGCCTCGTCCGGAACAAAGGCCAGTGCGACACCGTTGTTGCAGTAGCGCAGGCCCGTCGGCTCCGGGCCGTCCTTGAAGACGTGGCCCTGATGACTGCCGCAGCGAATACAGTGATATTCCTTGCGCGGGTAGATCAGCTTGTAGTCCGTTTTGAAGCCCAGCGTGCCTTCATTGTAGTCGAAAAAGCTCGGCCAGCCGGTGCCTGAGTTGTATTTGTACTCGGATGGAAAGATCGGCAGGTAACAGCCGCGGCAAACAAATACGCCCTTGCGCTTCTCGTCATTGAGAGGCGAGCTGCCTGAGCGCTCGGTGCCTTCCTTGCGCATGACCCTGAATTCGGCGTCGGTGAGGCGCTCGCGCCATTCGCGCTCGGTCATGGCATCCCAGTCGACATCGCTCTCGCCGAGCGGGACAGGCTTGATATCGGACATCGGGCTCTCCTTGGATGATGGCTGCACGCGGGCACAGGACGCCGTAGGCAGGACAAGCCCTGCGGCGGAGGCGGTCAGGAACCAGCGGCGGTCGAACTTTATCATCGTCTTCTCCCCTAAGATGGCTCCCGGTCCGGGAAGGTCCATCACAGCGGCAACATCGCCACGGCGATGAAGACACCCGGCCAGATATTCGACTTGAAGAGGCGAAGGTTACGCGCTGGATCGTCGCGGTCGATCGAGGCGACCTGCCACGCGAAGTGAAGAGCAGCCGGTGCAAGCAGCCAGATCCACTCGCCTCGCCCCCCGGCAACGAGCGCACCCGCCGCGAGCAGGATCGTGGCCGTGTAGAAAAGCGCAACGCCTTTCCTGACATCGCCGCCGAGCCTTCGGGCGCTGGACTTGATGCCCGCAAGCGCGTCGTCCTCGATGTCCTGGAGCGCGTAGATCGTGTCATAGCCAAGGGTCCAGAAGATGCCTGCCGCATAGAGAAGCGCGGCGGGGAGCGGCACGCCGCCGCTGACCGCAGCCGCGCCGACAAGCACGCCCCAGTTGAAGGTGAGGCCGAGCCAGAGCTGTGGCCACCACGTGATCCGCTTCATGAAAGGATAGCCTGCCACAAGCGCAAGGCTTCCGATGCCGATGAGGATGGCTGGCAGCCCAAGCTGCAGGAGGACGGCAAGACCCACGAGACTGAGCCCGACGATAAGGGCGGTCGCGGCTTTCGGCGAGACCGCACCCGACGCGATCGGCCGGTTCCTTGTCCGCTCCACCGAACGGTCGAGGTCACGGTCCACGAGATCGTTGTAGGCGCAACCCGCCGAGCGCATGACGAAGCTGCCCACGGCGAACAACAGGAGCAGCCACCAGAAACGGCCTGCATCCATACCGTCCGGCCGCGCGGCGATCACGCCCCAGCTGCAGGGCAGGAACAGAAGCCACACCCCGATCGGCCGGTCAGCGCGCATCAGCCTGAGATAGGGACGAAGCCAGCTTGGCGATCGGTCAACGAGGCCGGGTTCGGCGTCGAGGGTCTTGTCGGCGGCAGCAGTCATGGCCGCCGCCTAGCAGGTGTTGCCTGCGATCAAAACGTGCCGGACAGCGTGATGCGGAAGACCTGGTTGTCGATCCGCTCCCGCGACTCGATACGGTTGAGCGCACTGGTATCGCGGCGATCGACGAAGATCGTCCGGTCCCGGACGTCTTCCTGGTTCAGCAGGTTCCCTGCACGGATGTTCAGGTTGAGGCCGTAGAAGTCCTTGTGCTCGACAAACAGGCTGAGGTTCGGCTGAGGCGTTTCTGCGCGGGACACTTCGTTGAACCGGTAGACAGTCCGCGGCGCCGCGTTGACCACACCGGTCCCCCACGCATACGGCGTGCCCGGGATGTCATGGCGGAAATTGACGAAGTAGGTCCATTGCTGAACGAGGCTGAAATTCCGGTCTTCGCCAGTCAGCGGGTCTTCAAGGCGGGAAGTCTCGCGGGTGCCGCGAAAGTCGATGCGGCCACCATCGAGGCCCCATCGTTTGGTGAAGACAGTCCCTTCGACCGTTGCCTTGGCCGAGCTGGCCTCGTCGATGTTGCCGACGGCATCGGTCAGCTGCAATGTTCCGTTCACGTCAGTCAGGATCACGATCCGGTCCACGCGGTCCTCGATGAGGGCGCCTTCGAGACGGAAGATGATCTTCTCCTTGTCGGAGAAACGTCGTTCGAGTTCGACCTCGCCTTCCCATGCCTGCTGCGGCACGAGGTTGACGTTGCCGCCCTGGATCCGTTCCTCGGTCAGGTCTGTCGAGTCCACGAAATCAGAAAAATCGAGCTGACCGACACTGCGCTCGATACGGGCGCGGAAATCGAGGTCATCTGTAAACGGATAGGCAACGGTCAGAAGCCCCTTGGGGCGGAAGAACTCGTCCGAACGGACGTTGCCTTCGCTATCCGCCTCGATCTGTGACCATTCCGAGCCGAGCGATGCCTGGACCGCAAGCTTCTTGCCAAGAGTAAAGCCGCGCGTGATCGAGCTTTGCGCCCGGATCTCGTCAACATAGGTCGGCGGCGTTAACGTCGGTGTGCCGTTGTTGATGACGAGGCTGCTGGTGTTGTCGAGAAAGTTGTAGGCAACCTCGCCTGCTAGCTCCCAGCTGACCTTCTTGTTCGTCTTCCACGCATATTCCGTGCGCAGAATGCTTTCGCCCGATTTGTCGTCATTGACGAAACGGGCGGTGAGGTCGGCGGCATTGGGGCGGGCCAGGGCGTTGATGTCATTGACGAGAGGCGCTTCGGTATAGTTCTGCGAGGCGATGACCTTGAGGCTCGCATCATCGCCCACACGCCTCGTGAGTTCGGCTGCAACGTTTGCGAACCATTGGTCTGCGGAAAGTTTTGATATCCGGACGCCGCCATCAAAGCCGAGCGAAGTCTCCTCCTGCTCGAGCGACAGGGTTCCGGCAGAGCTGCGCAGGTTCAGGGTCGTACGCTCGCCCACCGGAAATTCGAGCGCTGCAGTGATCGACGGTAGCTCGGTCGCAACACGCGTCCTCTCGAAACGGTCTTCATCCGGACGACCATCACCGAAGATGACGACCTCGGGCCCTTCCTCGAAGCTGCGGGAGCTTCCATTCGACAGGCCGAGGGTATAGTTGAGATCGCCGCGCTTGCCCGTGACCGAAACCGATCCGCGCGTGAAGAGAGGTTTGGCGCCGTGCTGGAACTCGGGGCTCCAGCGGAAGCTGCCGCTCATCTCGTTGCGCTCGAGAACCACATTGGCGACCTGGCCAGTCAGCCCCGTCACGCCCAAGGTTGCGGCATCGGCGATCTCGATCCTCTTCACCGCCTGGACAGGGGTGTTCTCAAGGATCTCGATCACGTCGGTATCCTTGGAGGTCACCCGCTCGCCGTTGATGAGGATGTTCGTACCGCCCTGGCCGAGGCCCCTGCCGCCGCCAGTCTCGCGGATCGAGAAGCCCGGAATCTGCTCGATCATGTCGAAGGCGGTCTGCGGCGCGAAACGCTCGAAGAACGCAGGCTCGTAGACTTGCCGCCCGCTGTCTTCCTGCGCCGCCGCCGCGCCGGTCAGGGCCAATACCGCTGCCCCTGCGAGCAACCCCTGCCGCACCAAATTGCTCACTGTCGTCCTCCGCGGCGTGCCCCGCCGTCCTTTGCCGCTCAAACAAGAGCGCTGCCCGGCAAGAAGGGTGGACCGATGCCCCGGTAAAAACAAGCCAATGCCAGTGTGGTTTTCGCCACATCTCAGAAATTACATGAGGAATCCGGTCAGAAAGTCCCGGATAGAGTCACCGAGAACCGCCGGTTATCGATTCGGGAACGCCGTTCGATCTCCTGCACGGGGCCATCGCGGAATTCGGCATAACGGGTACGGTCGACGGTGAACTCCGTGTTCACCAAGTTGCTCGCCCAGAGGCGCAGGTTCAGCCCATAGACATCCTTGTGCTCGACGAACGCCCTGACCCAGGGATCGGTCCGGTCGAAAACCGTGACCTCGTCAAAGCGGATGAGCACCTCTTCGGCCCGGTCGCTCAGGCCGGTGCCCCAAGCATAGGGGGTGTTCGGAATATCCTGGCGAAAATTGATATCGTAGTTCCATTCGGCAAGGCGGCTGAAATTGCGGCTTTCCCCGGTCAGGGGATCGTCGAGGGCCGAGGTCCTGCGTTCACCGGAGAAGTCGAAACGGCCACCAGTGAGCCCCCAGCGATCCGTGAGAAGGGTTCCTTCGACCGCGGCAGAGGCGAATCGGGCCTCGTCGATGTTGCCGACGGCATCTTGAAGGACGATGTTCCCGTTCCCGTCATCAGTCTCGATCAGCACACGGTCGACCCGGTCCTCAATCAGCGAGCCGCTCAGACGAAAGATGATCTTCTCGTCGTCGCCGAATTCCTTCTGGAGTTCGATCTCGCCGTCCCAAGACTGCTGCGGGACGAGGCCGGCATTGCCCGCATTGGCGCGGTCCTCGGTCAGGTTCACCGAATCGACGAAATCGAAGAAGTTGAGCTGGCCGACCTCGCGGGCGATCCGTGCCCTGATGTCGAAGCTCTCAGATACGGGATAGGCAAAGGAAACAAAGCCCTTGGGCCGGAAAAAGTCCTGCTCCCGGTTGCTCGCATCTCCGGAAACGGTCAGGCGGGACCATTCCGCCGCCGCCGATGCCTGCACGGACAGTTTCTCGCCGAGGACGAAACCGCGGGTGATGGAGCCTTGGCTGCGCAGTTCCTCGACCTTGGTGTCGGGAAAAGGCGTCGCCACGGCGCCGGGTCCTTGTCCGACGGTGAAAACGGCCTCGCGGTCGAGGAAGTTGTAGGCGGTCTCTGCAGCGATCTCCCAACTGACATCCTCGGCAGGTGCCCAGGAATACTCCACCCGGCCGATGGTCTCGCCCTCGTCATTGGTCTGGTCGAAAGACACGACGCTGACCGCCCCGGCTGGAGAGACCGTCAGGGCTTCGTTGGAGAATGGGCTGTGCTCGAACCGCTGGTAGCCGATGAGCTTCAGCGTGCCGGGGCCCGTCTTGCGGCTGAGTTCAGTGGAAAGGTCCGCGTTCCACTCGTCCTCGCCATTGAGGGCCCGGCGGAACTCACCGGTGGAGCGCTCGGACCGCTCCTGCGATTCGAAGGACTGAGACTGCGCCGAGCCGGTCACGTTCAGCGAGGTGCCCTCACTGAGGTCGAAATCGATAACCGCGGTGAGGCGCGGCGATTCCGCGCGCACGCTTTCATGCTCGAAACGCTCTTCGATGAGGTTTCCATTGGGGTCGAGGAGCAGCTCGGGACCCTCTTCGAAACCGCGCCGGGCATTGTTCTCGAAGCCGAGCGTGTAAGCGAGATTGCCTTTCGTGCCCGACACCGAAACCGAACCCTGTGTCAGGTTCGGGCGCGCGCCGTTCCTGAACTGCGCACGGTACTCAAAGCTCCCGCTCACGGTGGAGCGGTCGAGCACCACGTTCGCCACCTGACCGGTGAGGCCGGTCACACCGAGCGTCGCGGCATCGGTGATCTCGATCCTGACGACCGCGCTGGCGGGCGTGCGGTTCAGGATGTCGAGCGCGTTCGTGTCCTTGGACGTCACCCGCTCGCCATCGATCAAGACGTTCGTGCCGCCCTGGCCGAGGCCGCGTCCGCCACCTGTCTGGCGGATCGAGAAACCCGGCACCTGTTCGAGCATGTCGCTGGCGGTCTGGGGAGCGAAGCGCTCGAAATATTCCGGTTCGAAAACCTGAAAGCCTCCAGATTGCCCGTCGCCCTGCGCGGACGCGGCCATCGGTGCAAAGGCGAGCAGCGCAACAGCGCTCAGGAGTGCGGCGTTCGGCAAGACTTTCCTCCGGTGAACCGACGCGCTTCGTCCCGGCGCTTTCTGGTTCATAACTGGGAGCCAATAACACCGGTCATCTGGCCGCTCCAAGCTTACGCTTGCGTAACGAAAACTGTGTTGCGGCATCGTTCGTCCAAGTAAGATGGCAGCCCTCGCGAGCAAGGTTCTCGCCGCAGCATCTGGACAATTCGCCCGTGTCCGGCTTTAGGCAGGCTTCGAGTAGGAGACGGCTTTTCAAGATGGCTGAACGCACCCCTTCGCGCCAACAACCCGACAGCTTCGAATGGAGCCCCGAGAACAAGTCGTGGTGCGAGGAACAGATCAAGAAGTTCCCCGAAGGCAGACAGGCTTCGGCAGTGATCCCGTTCCTGTGGCGTGCGCAAAAGCAGGAAGGCTGGGTGTCGATCGCGGCGATGGAAACGATCGCCAAGCAGCTCGATATGCCCTACATCCGGGTCTACGAGGTCGCGACATTCTACACGATGTTCAACCTCAAGCCGGTCGGGAAATACTACGTCCAGCTCTGCGGCACGACGCCCTGCATGCTCCGCGGCGCGGAGGACCTCGTGGAGGTCTGCAAGGACGTGATCGGCCCCCAGAACACGATCACTCCCTCGGGCAATCTGTCATGGATAGAGGTCGAGTGCCTGGGTGCCTGCTGCAACGCGCCAATGGTCCAGATCAACGACTACTACTACCAGGACCTCACGCCCGAGATTTTCCGGGATATCCTCATGAAGCTTGACCGCGGCGAATATGTGGAGCCGGGCGTCTTCAATGATGGCCGTCACACCTCCGACCCCGAGGGCGAGAACACGACCCTGACCAGCGACGAAATCTACAAGGGTGAGCAGGCGAAACCGCTCACCAAGCTGCCGAACACCGACGCAGCGTAAGCGCGGGGGACGCTAGAACGTCCCCTGCACATTGAACCCGACGATGGCTTTGTAATCCCGTGAACGCGCTTCACGGAAGAGCACGGGTGACTGGTCGCGAAAGCCGTCATAGACCGTGCGCTCGAACCGCTCGTCCATGTCGAGCAGGTTTACCACGTAGCCAGTCACGTTCAGCCCGAAAAAATCCTTGTGCTGGATGAAGATCTCGGTCTGCGGCTGGCTGAAGCTCTGGAAGCTGGTCTGCAGCGCCTGCGGGCGGTTCTCGAACTCGAGGTGGGTGATCTCCGCGCCATAGGCATAGTCCGTATTGGGAATGTCTTGGCGGAAGCCGATGTTTGCAAAGTAGCGCAGCTGGCCCGAGAAGGGTCGCGATTCACCGGTCAGTGGGTCGTCGATCTCGCTGAAGTTCCGCTCACCGCGGAAATCAACGCGTCCACCCTCGATCCCCCAACGGTCGAGCAGCGTCGTGCCTTCAACCTCGAGCGAGAGTTGGCGCGCCTCATCGATGTTGCCGACAGCCTCCTCACCGTCGATGACAATATTGTCGACGCGGTCCTCGATGAGAGACAACGTGGTGCGGAAGACAACCTTTTCCTCTTCTGCCCAGCGGCGTTCGACCTCCAGTTCGCCATCCCATGACTGCTGTGGGACGAGATTGGTGTTCCCTGCCTGCGTCGTCTCGTCATTGAGGTTCTGGGAGCTGACAAAAGCGAAGAAATTGAGCTGGCCTACAGAGCGTTCGATCCGCGCCCTGATGTCCATGTCCTCTCCAAATGGATAGGCGAGGCTGACGAACCCCCTCGGGCGGAAGAAGCTGCGCGGCTCACCCTCGACCGTCCCCGTCCGGGACTGGATCTCGGAATATTCAGAGCCGAGGGAGCCCTGGAACGCGAGTTTCGGGCCGATCTTGCGGCTGTAAGTGACGGATGACTGGATCCGGTCCTCGGTCACTTCGACATCGTCGAAATCCGTGCGGACCACCGTCCCGCTCCCATCCGTCGCGAAAGCGCTTTCGTTATCGAGGCTGTTGAAGGCGTACTCGGCCGCCAGCTCCCATGACCGGTCCTTGGGCCGCGGGATCGCGTATTCCACGCGCGCGATGGTCTCTGTCTCGTCAGAGGTCTGGAAAAAGTGATCCGTCTGCAGAAGGGTCCCGGTGTCGAATGCCTGCAACTCGTTGACGAATGGGCTGTGTTCGTAGCGGTGATAGGCAATGATCTTCGCATCCCCGGGGCCAATCGTCTTGGTAAGATCGCCTGACACTTCAGCGTTCCACTCGTCCTCACTGTTGCGGTTGACACGGACGAAATCGTCGGGACGCTGGGAAATTTCCCGGCCGTCGAACTCGAAGAGAACCCCCGAGCCGGTGAAGTTGTACTGAAGCGTCTCCTTCTTGCCGCCGGAGAGGTTCACCGTGATCGACGGTCGGTCACCGAAGAACTGCCCGTCCTCATACCGGGTTTCGGTCAGCTCCCCATCTGGCCCGAAGACGTATTCGGGGCCTCGATTACCGTTGCGGAAGGGGCTGCTTTCGAGGCCCACCGTGTACGCCATTCCGCCTGCCTTGCCGCTGAAGGACACTGAACCTGCATGGAGGCGTGGCGGCAGGCCGTGGCGGAACTGCGGGTTCCACTCCCAATTGCCCGTCAGCTTGTCCTGCTCGGTCACCACATTCGCGACCTGCCCGGTCAGGCCGGTGACGCCGAGGCTCGCGGCGTCGGAAATCTCGATACGGACGACAGAACTCGCCGGGGTCCTGCCGAGGATTTCGAGCGGGCCGGTATCCTTTGCAGTGACACGCTGACCATTGATCAGGACGTTGGTGCCGCCCTGCCCGAGGCCGCGGCCATCGCTGTTGTTGCGAACGGAGAAACCCGGCACCCGGCGCAGCATGTCGAGGGCCGTCTGGGGCGCAAAACGCTCGAAGAAGCGCGGTTCAAAGACCTGCCTTCCATCGACCTCCGTCTGGGCGAGCGCGATTGTTAGCAGCAGGCACAGGGGCAGTGCCGCCGCAAAAAACTTGCGTGCGTTCAATGTGATAGCTCCGAAGTCCTCGTCGCGCCCCGACCGGGCGCCTTACCGTTTTCCGATATGGTCGGGGTATCACCGATTGGAACCATCATCCATCGGCGCAGCTGACAAAAAGACTACATCTGTGGTCAAACGGCATTACAGTTGCGTCACCTTGCCGCAGGACGGGCACTCTCGGGCCTTTCTGAACAAGTGGAAACGGGCCTTCGTTCGCCAGGCAGGCAACGATCCCTCCGCCTGATGGGAGAAAACACCGATGCTGATGACACTGGCCACTGCCGCATGCTGGGTGAGCCTTCTCGCGCCGGCCCTGGCAGAGGAACGCACCATGGAGGCCGATAGGCAAGCGATCGAAGCCGCCGTCATGGACTATTTCGAAGGCCAGGGCGAGCGGAGCGCCGAGCGCCTCAACCGTGCCTTCCATGCAGAGACCGCGCAGATGGTCGGCGTGCTGAGCGCCGAGGACGGCGGGACAGAGATTCGCAGCTGGGCGATGCGCGAGACGATACCGCGCTGGTCCGAGGGCGAACCATCGACCGCAGAGCGCAAGGGAGAGATCCTGTCGATGAACATCGCAGACGGGCGCCTCGCCACGGTCATGTTCGATAGCGATGGCCGCTTCTTCGACGCCCTGACCCTCGCGAAGATCGATGGAGAGTGGAAGATCGTGCAGAAGGTCTTCATCAGGCAGGACCAGTAAGGCCACCGATGATCCGTTTTTTGAGTATTCTCATTGCCGCTCTCGTCCTCGTGGGATCAGCCTCGGCGGAGAAGAGGATTGCGCTGACCTTCGATGATGCCCCCCGCGGTGATGGACCCGTCCTGTCCGGCGCCATGCGGACCGATATGCTGGTCCGCCGCCTGTTCGAGGCTCGCGCAGTGCCGTCGGCCTTCTTTGTCACGACCAAGGGCTTCGAGGAGGGCCTCGACGGGGTCGAGCGGATCGAGACCTATGCGGCGGCAGGACACCTGATCGCCAATCACTCGCACAGTCATCCGTGGCTGCATCAGACGGACGTCGAGACTTATCTTGCCGACATCGACGAGGCAGAGCGGCGACTCGCGCGGTTCGAGAACCGGCGTCCTTGGTTCCGGTATCCCTTTCTCGATGAAGGGCGCCAGGACGTCGAAAAGCGCGATGCCGTGCGCGAAGCACTGGCTGAGCGCGGCCTGATGTCAGGCTATGTCACCGTCGATACCTATGACTGGCATATCGACCGGCGATGGAGACAAGCGGCGGCGGAAGGCAAATCCGTGAACCTCGCAGCCCTGCGCGAGGTCTATGTCAGCATGATCGTCGACGCTGCCGAGCATTACGATGCCATGGCGGAGGAATGGCTGGATCGTCAGCCTGCGCATGTTCTCCTGCTGCATGAAAACGACCTCGCAGCGCTCTTCATTGGCGACGCGGTAAAGGCCCTGCGGCAGGCGGGATGGGAGATCATCTCTCCCGATGAAGCCTATGACGATCCGATAGCGGACGAGCTGCCGGAAACGACTTTCTCCGGCATGGGCCGGGTGGCTGCGCTGGCCGCGGACCGCGGTGCATCCGGGGCGGAGGTTTTTGACCATTGGTCAGCGGACGAAGCGGCCATCGACGCGAAGCTCGAGGAGCGCGGCGTCTTTTCCGACTAGACCATGGCGATGATTCCGCCTACCGCCGCCGCAACGCCCAGGAAGGCGATGAGCATCAAGAGACCGTCCCCGACAAGAAGGGCGAGACCGAAAAGCGCGACCGTCGCCATCGGTATCGAACTTGCGAAGGGGACAAGCTCCAGCGGCGGAACTGTCAGGCAGAGACAGACAATAAGGAACGCGGCCAGCTTGACCGCCGGGTTCCGGACCAGCGGCCGGAAGCGCGCCTTGGTATGCCGGTCGAGCCATCGCGCGACGGGGCGGATCTTGCTGTCCGCCGCTTCGATCCAGTCGCCGCGCAAACGCTGTCTCTCGATGAAGCCCGGTACCCAGACATGATCGCGGCCTGCGAGGATCTGCAGCGCGGTGGTCAGGATCAGGAAAGCGATCAGGGTCGGAACGCCGGGAATACTTCCGATCGGCGTCAGCTCGATGAGTGCGGGAACGAGCAGCAGCGGACCATAACTCCTGCGCCCGAAGGCATCGAGGACCGTGGCGACGGAAACCTTGCCGGTTCCGGCGTCGCTGCTGGATGCGACCGCCTGCTCGAGACGGTCGAGCGCATCCTCCACTCCCTGGATCGGCTCGCTCATGCCCAGCCAACGGACGGCGCGGGCGGGAAGTTCCGGGGGTTGCGCTAGCCCCAGTTCAATTTCGACTTGTCGCCGCCAGCCCAGGCCAAAACCTTGGGGTTCATTACCCTGAACCATAATGGCGGGATCAGGCTCATCGTGATGCAGCCGGGATAGCCGGAAGGCAGGCGCGGCAGCTCCTCGAAATTCCGCAGGCACTGATAGGGTCGCATCGGGTTGGCATGATGGTCCGAGTGGCGCTGGAGATTGATCTCGAGGAGGTTCGAAACGGTGTGGTTGGTGTTCCACGAGTGGTGCGGCTGGCAAGGCTCGTACCGGCCGTTCGGAAGCTTCTCGCGCTTGAGGCCGTAATGTTCGATATAGTTCACCATCGTCAGTGCAAAGAATGCAAGGAAGTGGTGGGCGATGATGAAGGGCAGCGCGGCCCAGCCGAGCCAAGCGACCATCGCAGCCGCGATCAGCACGGTGATGGCGTAGGACTGCAGGATCTCGTTGTGATGGGAGAAGACCGGCTGCCCGCGGTTCCTGAGGCGCTTGGCCTCCTGCTTCCAACCGCCGACGAAGGCGCCGATGATGTCACGGAACATGAAGGCATAGACGGTCTCGTTCATTCGCGCCGACGAGCAATCCTCAGGCGTGGCGACATTCACGTGGTGCCCGCGATTGTGCTCGATGCAGAAATGTCCGTAGCCGATCAGGCCGAGCGCCAGCTTGGCGATGTTACGGTCGAGCCTGTTGGTCCTGTGACCCAGCTCATGGGCGATGATGAGGACTTGCCCGCCGCCAATTCCAATCGTGTAGAGGAACGGCAACATCGCCCAGACCGGTAGCCCGTCTACGAGAAGCATGATGCCGAAGACGAAATTCAGGAAGTAGACCGGCAGGGAGGCGAAAATGATGTTCGTGTAGAAACGGTCCGCTGCCAAGCGCTCGAAATCCTCCGGCGGAGGATTGGTCAGGTCCTCGCCGACCACCGCATCAAGGATCGGTATACAGATGAAAAACCAGATGAAGGGAAGGACAGCGATCCAGGGTTGCTGCCCGAACGCGTAATAGGCCGCGACGCATATTGTCGGAACCATCGCACTGGGGATGCCCAAGAGGAACATCCATTTGCGCGGCGCACGAATGACGTCAGTCGGTTTGTGGTCTAGCCGGAGCGTGGTGGACATTGTCAGCCCTCCAATCAAGAGGTGCTGACATTATCTGATAGAACTCGCGAGTTCTATACTTCCAACATTCTGGCAGCCGAACAGTATTATTCAGCCGGGTTGATGATTTCCGTCAAAGCGCACATAATTCAATGGCTTCGCTGATGCCGGACATGCCGAGATAGCGCGCGGCGCGCACCGGCATGTCCGTGGCGATGACATCGAGACCTGCTTGCTCGAGCACTTTATAGAGCCCGACCTCCCCTTCGGCCGCGCGGCGGTCGATGTTTCTCAGCGCGCCGCCTGAGGCCGAAATGTCGAGCTCGCCAAGCGCCTCGTAGAGATCCGGTTCGAGTTCGTCGATGATGCCGGTCCACGCGATCAGCCGCTCTCGGTCGAGGCCACGGCTGCCGAGGGAGGCGACGTCGGAATATTCATCGATCCCCGCGATCACAGTGATGTTGTCACCGGCCTCGGCGGCGATCACGGCGCCATTGTCGTTATAGGTGATGATCGCCGCGTAGCTTTCCGCCCCAGCCCGCTCGACCGCGCGCACGACCTTGGCAAGGCCCACCCCGCGCTTGACATCGAGCTGCAGGATGGTCCGGCCCCGCATGGCTTCAAGCGCCTCGTCGAGGGTCGGTACCCTATACTCCGTCAAGCGACCGTCAGCGTCGACAAGGCGGAGCGCCTTGATCTCAGCCAGCGTCATCTGCGACGCGTTGCCCGTACCATTGGTCGTCCGGTCCACCGTGTCGTCATGGAGCAGGATCAGGACACCATCCGCGGTCTCGCGCACATCCGTCTCGATAAGCGCGGGGACCTCCGACAGGGTATGCAGGAAGGTCTCGATAGCGTTTTCGGGATAGCCGGGCGCTGGCCCACCGCGGTGCGCGCTGACAATCGCGGCCTTCCCCTCCATGCAGGACATGAAAGAGGCCGCCGTGGGGTGTCCGGTCGCGTCGAGCACCGGCACCTCCCAAGCAGCGACATCCGGCGCCAGCGTGTCGCCGCAAGCGCTCAGAGAGAGGGCCGTAAAGGCCGAAAAAACCAGACGTTTCATCGCAGAACTCCCTGTCGGCGGCGCGTTAGAGTGGAACTTTTCCGTTCTCAAGCGTCCTATGCACAGGCGAACTGGCCCCTGCGCCCACGGACCGCCTTGCGTCCCGCGCCCCGGCGCTTTAGCAGCTGCCGGACAGATTTCTCCGAGTGTTCGAGACCCTATGCTCCAGGACAAAGACCGCATCTTCCAGAACCTCTATGGCCTGAAGGACCCGTTCCTCGAAGGCGCCAAGCAGCGCGGCGCGTGGAACGCGACGAAGCTGATGCTCGACCAGGGTCCCGAATGGATCATCGAGCAGGTGAAGGAATCCGGCCTGCGCGGCCGCGGGGGCGCAGGCTTCTCCACTGGTCTCAAATGGTCCTTCATGCCCAAAGAGGTGAAGGACCGTCCGCACTACCTCGTCGTCAATGCTGACGAGTCGGAGCCCGGCACCTGCAAGGACCGAGAGATCATGCGGCACGATCCGCACCTCTTCATCGAGGGCTGTCTCGTCGCCTCCTTCGCGATGAAGGCGCATACCTGCTACATTTATATCCGCGGCGAATACATCCACGAACGCGAGCAGCTCCAGAAGGCCATCGACGAAGCCTATGCGGCGAAGCTGATCGGCAAGGACAACATCCATGGATGGCCGTTCGATCTCTATATCGCTCACGGTGCAGGCGCCTATATTTGCGGTGAAGAAACGGCACTGCTCGAAAGCCTAGAGGGCAAGAAGGGGCAGCCGCGCCTGAAGCCGCCCTTCCCGGCGGGTGCCGGCCTTTATGGTTGCCCCACCACGGTGAACAATGTGGAGTCGATCGCGGTCGTCCCGACGATCCTCCGCAGAGGCGCCGACTGGTTCAAGAGCTTCGGCCGACCGAACAATCACGGCACGAAGCTCTTCTGCATCTCGGGCCACGTGAACAAGCCGTGCAACGTGGAAGAAGAGATGTCGATCCCGCTCCGCACACTGATCGACCGGCATTGCGGCGGCGTGCGTGGCGGCTGGGACAACCTCAAGGCTGTGATCCCGGGCGGATCGTCCGTACGCTGCATCAACAAGGAAATTGCCGACGATGTCCTGATGGACTTCGACGCCCTGCGCGAGCATGGCTCTGGTCTTGGTACTGCCGCCGTCATCGTCATGGACAAATCCACCGACATGGTGAAGGCGATCGCCCGCATTGCGTACTTCTACAAACACGAGAGCTGTGGTCAGTGCACGCCATGTCGCGAAGGCACCGGCTGGATGTGGCGCGTCCTCACCCGCATGGCGAAAGGCGATGCGGAAATGCACGAGATCGACAAGCTGCTGGATGTGGCTGGCCAGATCGAAGGTCACACGATCTGCGCGCTGGGCGATGCTGCTGCATGGCCGGTGCAGGGCCTTATCAAGCATTTCCGCCACGAGATCGAAGAGAAGATCACGAACTACCGCCGCAGCCCCGGACAGGTGGCGCTGCCCCACGTAGCGGCTGAATAGCCTTGTTCCACGTCCCGGGGCGGCGCGACACGACCGTCGCGGGTTCCGGGACACCGGCATCCAGTCACCTGCGGGCTTTGAGGCTGGTCGCCACCGAGCAGCCGTCGCGATCGCCTAGCTACCGCCAAGGATCTCCTTGTAGATCCTGAGCATGGCCTCACCCTTCTTCTTCCAGGCAAAGTGCTGCTCGACACGCTTGCGGCCAGCCTGGCCCATGCTCTTGATACGGTCCATGTCGCCGCCGAGGTCGCGCATGGCGTTGGCAAGGGCGTCGGAGAAACCCTGCCTGCTGGTCGGCTCGATGAGGATTCCGGTCTCCGGCGTCACATAGTCGGACGGCCCGCCCCAGTCGCTCGCGATCACGGCACGCTCCATCGCCATCGCCTCGAGGACGACGGCACCGCCGCATTCATAGAGGCTTGGCAGGACGAGGACATGGCTGTCCGCGACCCGCGCCGTGATTTCGTCCTGAGGCACCCGGCCAGTGAAGGTCACGCGGTCCTCGAGCCCTCGCGCCTTGGCAAAGCGTTCGAGCCTGCCACGCTCCGGCCCGTCGCCACAGATCGTCAGCGTCTCGCCGGCATCAAGGCGGGAAAAGGCATCGAGCAGGATGTCGACGGCCTTCCAGTTGACGAGCCGCCCGACGAAGATGAACCGCGCCGGGCCTTCAGGCAGCGGGCTGCTCGCCTGCCACTGGTCGAGATCGACGCCGTTCTCGATGAAATGGGTCACCCGCCCGCGGTTTACGCCCTCGGGCAAGCCTTCTTCCGTTCGCTGATTGGAGACCAGGATTCGCGCGGCATTCGGCTTGCCGGGCAGCAGCCTGTGCGTGAAGGCGCTCAGCCCCCTTGCCATCTCTTCGGCGGCCTCTGATCCGTCGCCATAGTCTTTCGCGAAACCGTCAGGGAACCTCATGTTGCCGTTCAGAGGGCCGATCACGACTGGCACGGTTTTGTGCGTTACCGGTGACGCCAGCCGCGGCGAGACCGGGATCACCTGATGGATGAGGTCGAACCCTTCAGCATCCACCTTGCGCCGAACTTCCTTGCCAAGGCGCATCATCGAAAGGAGCGACAGGAGGAACCCGCTCGCGCGCCAGGCGAACCCCTTGGCGCCTTTCTGGAAGCGCCAGACCGCTCTCTCACCGCTGGAGTCAGCGACATAGGAGATCGGCATCTCCGCATAAGGAGAGTCTTCGAGTTCCGCGCGACAGCGCTCATGGGTCAGCAGATGGGCGTCGACGCCCAGCGCCCGAAGCTCGCGCAGCCAGTGGAGCGGCAGGATCGCCTCTCCGCCCATGCGTGCACTGGCGTTGGGTGCGACAAGGAGCACGCGCATCCGAGCGCTCCTTAATCGGGGATGTAGGGCTGGAGGATTTCTTCCGTCTTCCGCGCCATCTCGATGAGGCGGGCATCGGCGTCAGCGACACTTTCCTCCGGGTCAATCGGCGTCATCAGGCGCACCATGGCACCGTCAGAACGCTGACGGGTCGCGACATCCCAGATCAGTCCGAGCTTCATGTTGATCTCGTCGGCGTAGTAGCGGCCGCGCTGATCGTACCAGTAGTAGACGAGGTAACGGACCTGTCCGTTCTTCATCACGATGCGGTTGTAGGGATGGCCGAGGGGGTTGTTTTCGCCATCACTGACGATCCCCTGCTGCTGGAATTCCCATCCGCCACCCGGCAGGCACTGCCGCGGCGAGTGCCAGCTGTTGCCATCGCGCTGGGAGTCCAGCCACGCCACGTAGAGATTGTACTGTTCATTCTCGGGGTTGACGAGATTGAGCACGATGTAGTCGTCCGCACCGAGCGCCTGCTCGGTCTCGACATCGAGGGGTGATTCCTGGACCTGCCAGCCGGGGAATTCGAGCGGCAGGCTGACGAAGCGCTCGCGCTCCGGCACGCGAAGCTCGTCCTCGCTGGTGTGGAGCAGGACGGCGGAGATCGCGACACCGGCAGCGGCGACACCGGCCACCACCATGAAACGGTTGCGCTCGAACGGCTGCGCGGGACGGATCGGCTTTGCTTCAGGCAGGCCGAGCGTCCCAAGAACGTTCTTCTGGCCAGAGAGACGCGCGACCAACCAAACGACGAACAGAAGGATCGCGATGCAGAGGAGGAAAACGACCCAGCCTTCGAAGAAGTGGAGAAACCCTTCGGTATGCTGGCTGCCGTAGTTTTCCGACAGGACGCCGGTGATAGCGATCCGGAAGCTGTTCATCACGATCGTGATCGGGATCGTCGACAGGATGATGATGGCCCGCTGCCAGAATGGCCCCTTGTAGAAATAGGCCGCGAGCGCACCGAGACTGAGGAACGGGAAAAGATAACGCAGGCCGGAGCACGCCTCGACGACCTGCAAGTTCAGGGTCGGCAGTTCGATGACGTTGCCCGACAGCGCCACCGGCACATCGAACATGCGGATCATCGCGACGCCGAGCTCCGACGACCAGAGCTGGAACTGCCACGAGGTGACCGTGATGATCCAGAAGGGCGGCGGGATCATGAAGACAAGATAGGCGAGCGGGAAGAAACAGAGGCGCAGGAGCGAAACGCCGCCGACAACGAGCGCCACGCCGAAGAAGCTGACGAACAGGCCGATATGCTGGAGCAGGTGAATGTGGGTTGTTTGGTAGCCCCAGACGAGGATCACCGAGAAGGCGAGGATCGCCACGCCAAGCCAGCTCGACGGGCCCATGCTCTGCCGGATCGCATCGCGCCTGTCCCACAGCATCCAGGCCGTGATGAGAGGAATAAAGTATGAGTGGCTGAGTTCTTTCTGATTGCCCCAGCGAAGCCACAGATTGGCCAGCGACTCATGGAACAGGAACACGAGGGCCAGGACGAGCCCTGCGGAAACCGCGTAGACGGGCCCATCGCGCTCGATGCGAGACGGCGTTTGGACAGTTGTACTCACAGGACCCTCGACGCTTTCCCGCCCCAGAACGTTCGCGAAATTCGTTACGGAAATTGCGTAAGCGAAGCGATAAGGACAGGCAACTCAACACAATCTCGCCTGGCCCGGTGCAAGCAGCGCACCACTTGGTCTGGCGCCGATGCGCTATCCAGCGCGACTGGCATTGCCGATGGTCACGCCACCGTCAGGAGCGACCCTAAAACCTCTGGCGCTCGGGCGTCTCATCCTCTAGCTCGCCTCGGAAAAGCTTCAGCGATTTGTTTCTCGAATGACCGAACTGCGCACCATCAAAGTCAATGGCCGCGAGATCGACGTCGATCCGCGCCTCACCCTGCTCCAGGCCTGCGAGGAAGCGGGCGAGGAAATCCCCCGCTTCTGCTACCATGAGCGGCTGTCGGTCGCGGGCAATTGCCGGATGTGCCTGATTGAGGTGAAGGGCGGGCCGCCCAAGCCCGTGGCATCCTGCGCCCAGAACGTGCGCGACCTGCGCCCCGGTCCGGAAGGCCAGCCGCCGGAGCTCTTCACCAACACCCCGATGGTCAAGAAGGCCCGCGAAGGTGTGATGGAGTTCCTGCTTATCAACCACCCGCTGGACTGTCCCATCTGTGACCAGGGCGGCGAATGCGACCTGCAAGACCAAGCCGTCGCCTATGGCCGGGACGACTCCCGGTTCGAAGAGAACAAGCGCGCGGTCGAAGAGAAATACATGGGCCCGCTGATCAAGACGATCATGACCCGCTGCATCCAGTGCACCCGCTGCGTCCGCTTTGCGACAGAAGTGGCGGGCGTGGATGACCTCGGCCTCGTCAATCGCGGCGAGAATGCAGAGATTACCACCTATCTCGAGAAGGCCGTCGCTTCGGAACTGACCGGCAACCTGATCGACGTTTGCCCGGTGGGTGCGCTCACCTCCAAGCCCTACGCCTTCACGGCGCGCCCTTGGGAGCTGAAGAAGGTCGAGACGATCGACGTCATGGATGCTGTCGGCTCGAACATCCGCATGGATGTCAAAGGCCGCCAGGTCATGCGCATTCTTCCGCGCATCCATGACGACGTGAACGAGGAATGGCTGGCCGATAAGAGCCGCTTCATCTGGGACGGCCTCGCCAAGCGCCGCCTCGACCGTCCTTATATCCGCGAAGGCGGCAAGCTGCGTGCTGCGAGCTGGAACGAGGCGTTTGACGCCATCGCCGCCCGCCTCGAGAACACCGCGCCCGAGAAGGTTGCGGCAATCGCGGGCGACCTCGTCGCCACCGAGCCGGTGAAAGCCCTCAAGGACCTGATGGCTGCAATCGGGACGCCGCACACGGATTGTCGGCAGGACGGCTCGACAATCGGCGTGAAGCCCAATGGCGAGAGAGCGCCCCGCGCTTCCTATACCTTCGCGCCGACGATCGCCGGTATCGACGAGGCGGACGCGATCCTTCTCATAGGAACCAATCCGCGAATCGAAGCGCCGCTGATCAACGCCCGGATCCGCAAGAACTGGCTCGCCAAGATAGACTTGCAGGTGGGTGTCATCGGCGAGCGCCGGGACCTGACCTACGACACGACACATATCGGAGCAGGTGCGGACAGCCTGAAAACGCTTACCGATGGCCAGCACAGCTTCCTTGAGACGCTGAAAAAGGCCGAGCGTCCGATGATTGTCGTCGGTGCCGGTGCACTGGCCCGGAAAGATGGCCAGGCGGTGATGGCATCCGCCCTCAAGCTGGCTGAGAGCGTCGGTGCGCTTGGCGGCGAATGGAACGGCTTCGGCGTCCTGCACAACGCGGCGGGCCGGGTCGGTGCCCTCGACCTCGGCTTCCTGCCTGGCGAGAACGGCCGCGACTTCCACGCCATCCTCGACGGCGCGCGGACCGGCGAGATCGAGGTTGTGTACAATCTGGGCTGTGACGAAGCGGACCTTTCGGGCCTCGCCGATGCCTTCGTCATCTACCAGGGCCACCATGGGGACGCAGGCGCGAGGGTCGCCGATGTCATCCTTCCGGGTGCCGCCTATTCGGAACAGCCGGGCCTGTATGTGAACACGGAAGGCCGGGTGCAGATGGCGAACCGTGCCTATTTCCCCTTCGGCGAAGCGAAAGACGACTGGGCGATCCTGCGGGCGCTTTCCGAGCGGCTCGGCAAGACCCTGCCCTATGACGACCTCTTCGCCCTTCGTCAGGCCATGATCGAAGATGCGCCGAGCTTTGCCGGCCTTGACCAGGTCGATATCGGTGATGCACCCAGCGCTTCCGATTGGGAGGGCGCAGGCGAGCTGTCGAGTGATGTCTTCGGGCCGGTCTTCGAGGACTATTACAAGACCAACCCGGTGGCCCGAGCTTCGGATATCATGAGCGAGTGCTCGGAGACGCTGACACCGAAAACCCCGCTGATCGCAGCGGAGTGAGCCTCCCGGACACGGATCAAAAAAAGGGGGCCTCGGGGCCCCCTTATCGTTTGCGCATCCAATAGATGATCCAGGCCAGGCTATACCCGGCCACGGCCCCGAAGATCGTGATCCCCGCACCTGCGGAGAACCCCAGCAGCGAGGCGATCTCGGGATCGAGCCCCGTGAAATCGTAGCGCCGGTTCTGGATGCGCTCGACAAGGATCATCACCGGATCAGCATGTCGAACGAACCGCCCCACATCCAAGCGGATTTGCGGGCCTGCCTGACGAGCTCATCGAGGCCCTGCCAATCAATCCATGTCGCCGGGATCGTCACCACGATGATGCCCAGCCCGGCAAGGACCAGCCACCTGCCGGAGATCTCGCCTTCCTGCAACGACGCCATCATCCCGCCGAGGATGAACAGGATGACTGCGAAAATCCATTTCAGCTTGGTTCGATGGGGCATGACTGATCCTCCCCGTCGTGAAAAATGTCTTCAATAGGTCGGCCGAAGACGCGCGCAATCTTGAACGCGAGCGGGAGGCTTGGATCATACTTGCCGACTTCGATGGCATTGACCGTCTGCCGAGACACGCCGAGTTCCTTCGCCAGGTCAGCCTGGGTCCAGCGCCGTTCGGCGCGCAGCACACGGAGCGTGTTGTCCATCCTGTCCCTACGCACGCGAAGCGTGACCCGGTGAATGCCGGGCCACGGATTTGATCAGAAACCCGGCCCTTCGACCTTGTAACCGCGCGCAGCGAGAAGCTGTGGCACGCCATCCGCACCGACCAGGTGGCCCGCACCGACGGCGACGAAGTCATTGCCGCTTCCCTCGAGTTCCTCGGCAAGCTGCTCGACCCAATCTTGGTTCCTTTTCACGAGGAGGACCTGGTAAAGCTCTTCGGAGACATCGCGGATTCCGCCGATGACGAACTCCTCAAGGCCAGAGACATCACCGGATGCCCAGTCCTCCGCGAACTCCTTCAGCTCCTTCTGGCCGCTCTCCATCTGTTCGAGGGTCGCCTCGAGGAACATGATCTCGACATCCTCCGGCAGGCTGCCGAAGAAACCGAGCTGCTGCGCCACGGTTTCAAGGCCCCGTTCCTTCTCGTCGGGCGTCTCTGCGGCGACAACGGTCTCGACACCTGCGCCGGGGGTGAAACCGTCGCCCATCAGGTCCATCACGCTGAGATTCACGGCCGCGAACCACGGACGCATTGGCTCGAGCGCCTGCATCGGCAGGCCAACTTCCGTCGCTGCTGCTTCGAGTTCCGCGTAAAGTTCCGGACTCAGACGTTCCGACAACGGCTTGTCCGGCGACATGCCGTATTGCAGGGCCAGTTGCTGCATCTGCGCCTGGTCGTTCATCTCTGTTGGAAGGATCTCGAACCAGACCTCGTCGGCTTCCGCCAGGGCGGCCTCATAGGCTTCGCTCTTCCACTCGAGGTCCTCGGGCAAGACGTGGATTGTCGGGAACAGCACCATTTTGCTGTCCTCGTCGGAGACGACCCAAAATGGTGCGCCGGCCGACATGGTATCCGCGACCATCGTCCCGGTGCTGTCCGCCTCCGCGGCTTCCTCTGCCTGCTGACCACAGGCCGCCATCAGGGCGAGCACGCTGATCCCCAGCGCCTTATTCAGAAATCGCATTTTGTTTCTCCTCATGCGAACCGCTTCGGGACAGCATAGGCGCAAGGAACGCAACACGGCCGGCCCAGCCTGCCACCGCCACCCGGCGCCGGCGAATCATCGAGAGACCGACAAGCCCCCCGCCCAGCCAGAAACAGGCTTCCGCGATCATGGCAAGCGCTGCCGTGGCAGCCAGCACGCGGTCGGGTTCCCATTGTTGCTCAACCGCCGTCACCCCAAGGGCCACGGCTCCGAAAACGGACATCGCCGATCCCGCAAGAAGTGTCAGACCGACTGCCTTGGCCCCGAACATGTCGCCTTCCCTTTTCCTGATGACAAGGAAACTTTCCTTATCACGATTCCGTTTGTCAAGCATCATTGACCCGAGACTGTCCCGGCATGCTGTCGCAGGACCAAGGCTGTCCCTCTGCGGCTTCCATGGTAGAGCGAGGCATGACCCAAGCTTTTCGCCTCGAGCATGACGGCCCCGTCGCCACCCTCACCCTGTCCAATCCGGAGAAACGCAACGCCATGGGCGCGGCTTTCTGGGAAGACCTTCCCGACCAGGTCGACGCGCTCTCGGCGTCAGGTGAATGCCGCGCGCTGGTGATTGCCTCGGAGGGGCCTGTGTTCACCTCGGGCATCGACCTGGGCATGTTCACCACGGTGCAGAAGGACGACCTGGGCCCGGCCAAGGGGCTCGATTTCTACCGGACGGTCCTGCGTATGCAGCGCGCCTTCAACGCCCTCGAAGATGCACGGATGCCCGTCATTGCCGCCATCCAGGGCGGATGCATCGGCGGCGGTGTCGATCTCATCACGGCCTGCGACATCAGATTGTGCACGGAGGATGCGTTCTTCACGATCTTCGAGATCAATATCGGGATGACTGCCGATGTCGGGACCTTCCCCCGGATCCTCAACCACCTGCCCGAAGGGATCGTCCGTGAACTGGCCTATACAGGCCGGAAGATGCTAGCCGACGAAGCCTTGCGCCACGGCCTCGTGAACCGCGTCCTGCCTGACCATGAGGCCTGCATCGCGGCGGCAAAGGAAATGGCAGCAGAGATCGCGAGCAAAGCACCAATGGCCGTGCACGGATGCAAGGACATCATCACCTATTCGCGCGATCACACCACCGCAGAAGCACTCGACCGCATCGCTTTGTGGAACGCGTCGATGCTCCAGCCGTCGGAGCTGATGGCGGCCATGGCGGCGAAGCAGACCGGCCAGCCCGGACAGTTCGCGCCGCTGCCACCTCTCCGCAAGGTGGACGGAAGGGACTAAGCCCTTTCTGCGGCAGCGATTTTCCGCCGCGCTGCCTTGACAACGGGGAGTTCGAGCAGCTTCCCGTCAAGCAGAGCGACGCCGCCCTTGGCCTTCTCGAACGCCTCGACGACTCGCCGTGCCTGGGCAAGTTCCTCCGCAGTCGGCGCGAGAGCCTCGTGGATCGGGCCAAGCTGCGCGGGGTGGATCGCAGCGCGCGCGTGAATGCCGAGAGCCTGCGCCCTT
Organism: Parvularcula lutaonensis; assembly: GCF_014651915.1. Lineage (GTDB taxonomy): Bacteria > Pseudomonadota > Alphaproteobacteria > Caulobacterales > Parvularculaceae > Parvularcula > Parvularcula lutaonensis. The sequence continues at coordinate 87,188 of NZ_BMXU01000001.1, read as the reverse complement.
CGGGTCGACTCCTTCAGTCCTTCAGGGTCCTTCACGTCCAGATAGGGCACGTCGAAGAGAACCTTCCGTGCGGCGCCAAAGGCCGCGGCGCAGCGCGATCGCCCGTAAAGGTGGGCCTCCCAGGAAAGGTCGCAGCCGATCTCGCCGGCAAGGTCGATAGCGCCGTAGATAGCTCCGCATACGGCGGGATGGTCAGCGATCGCCTCCGCCATGCCTAAGGAGCGTGCCGTCTCCATGACGACGATGATCCTGTCCTGGCCGAAGGCATCACACAGCTGGTCGATCTCGGCGATGGCGGTCGGCTTCGGCATCATCACGAAATCGACACCTTCCGCAGCCCTGAGCGAGGCGAGATCATCAGCCCACCACGCGCTGTCCGGGCCATTGACGCGAAGGCCTAGCGGCGCAGGCCGCCCGTCCTTGGCCGCAAGATAACCAAGCGTCGCGGAACGCGCTTCGTCCTTGCCCTCTGGAGCCACCGCATCTTCAAGATCGATACAGACAAGGTCCGCCCCCGCCGCGACAGCCTTGTCGAATCGGTCAGAACGGGCACCTGGCACGAAAAGAAGGCTACGCCACAGGCTCGGGTCAAAGGCAGTCATCACGGTGTCTCCCACGGCTTGTCCCGGCTGATACGCGGCTATGCAGGGTGCCGCAACGCCCGGAACAGATTGCAGCGCACGCAAAATTGCGTAGTGTTTTTTGCCAAGCTTGCATTTGATCGTAGATTTTTCTATCGCGCACGCTCGCCCCCTACGCCGATCCTCCCAAGGAGATTTGCCATGACCGACATGCTCCGCTTCGTGGATACCCCACGCTCGACGCCCGAAAAGAGGGCGGCGGATCTCCGAAAGGAAGACTTCGAGGAGATCTACAAAGGCTTCCAGGAACGCCAGGCGGAGGCGCAGGCATCGCGCTGTTCGCAATGCGGGGTGCCGTTCTGCTCGTCAGGCTGCCCGCTTGGCAATCATATCCCCGACTGGCTGCGCCTCGCCGCCGACGGGGATCTCAGGGAGGCTTACGAGCTATCCGCCTCGACCTCGTCGATGCCCGAAGTGTGTGGCCGCATCTGCCCACAGGACCGCCTGTGCGAAGGCTCCTGTGTCATCGAGCAATCCGGGCATGGCACGGTGACGATCGGCGCGGTGGAGCAATACATCACTGACAATGCCTGGAAGGAAGGCTGGATCGGACCAATCAAGCCGCGCCGTGAACGCACGGAGACGATCGGCATCATCGGTGCGGGGCCCGCAGGTCTTTCGGCGGCGGACATGCTCCGGCATCTTGGCTACCAGGTGACGATCTACGACCGCTACGACCGGGCGGGCGGGCTCCTGATTTACGGTATCCCCGGTTTCAAGCTCGAAAAGGACGTTGTCGCGCGCAGGGTCCAGCGACTGAAAGACTCCGGTGTCACCTTCCTCCAGAACCAGGACATCGGCGGCACCGTTCCGTTTGCTGAGCTTCGAAAGAAACACGACGCCGTCCTGATCGCGACCGGTGTCTACAAGGCGCGGGAGCTTCCTGTCCCGGGCGCAGGCGGCCACGGCGTCGTCAGGGCTCTCGACTACCTCACCGCGTCCAACCGGAAAGGCTTAGGCGATGATGTCCCGGCCTTCGATGACGGCTCGTTGAACGCCCGCGGCAAGAGGGTCGTCGTCATCGGCGGGGGCGATACCGCCATGGACTGCGTTCGGACAGCCATCAGGCAGGACGCGGTTTCCGTGACCTGTGTCTACCGCAGGGACAAGGACAACATGCCCGGCAGCGCCCGCGAAGTGCAGAATGCCGAAGAAGAAGGCGTTGCCTTCCGCTGGCTGTCGAACCCCAAGCTGGTGCTGGGCGATGCCGAGAGCCTCCAGGGCGTCCGCGTGGCGAAAATGCGCCTTGGTCCGCCTGACATCTCCGGTCGTCAGACCCCTGAGGAGGTTCCGGGCCAAGAAGTCGATCTCGAGGCCGATCTCGTCATCAAGGCGCTCGGCTTCTCGCCCGAGGATCTTCCGGCAGCGTTCGGCGAGCCAGACCTCCGCCTGACCCGGCACGGCACCATCAAGGCCGATCCTCGCAGTTTCCAGACCTCCCTCCCCGGCGTCTTCGCGGCCGGCGACATCGTCCGCGGGGCGAGCCTTGTCGTCTGGGCCATCCACGACGGCCGCAAGGCTGCGGCGGGTATCCACGACTACATCTCAGCACGCAGCGCAGCTGCCGACGTCATGACCGTCGGCAAGCAGCAGCCATCCTACGACCCCCGCGCCTACGAACCGGTGACCCCATGACCAGACCATCCGCTTTCGGACTTTATGACCCCCGTGATGAGCACGATGCCTGTGGCGTCGGCCTTGTCGCCGCCATCGACGGCAAGCCCCGGCGAGAGGTCGTCACCCGCGCCATCGCTGCACTGAAGGCTGTGTGGCACCGCGGCGCCGTGGCTTCTGATGGCAAGACCGGTGATGGCGCAGGACTGCGCCTCGACGTGGCACAGGAATTTTTCCGGGAGAAGATCGCCCAGGGCGGCCACGAGCCGACACGCGCGCCAGTCTGCGTCGGCCAGGTCTTCCTTCCACGGACGGATTTCAACGCGCAGGATCGCGCAAGGACGATCGTCGAAACGGAGGTCCTGCGCTTTGGCTTCAAGCTCTATGGCTGGCGCCAGACGCCCGTGGATTCCACGGTCATCGGCCGCAAGGCGAACGACGTTCGCCCCGAAATCGAGCAGATCCTGTTCCATGACCCGGCAGGCCGGCCCAACGACGAACTCGAACGGACACTCTACATCGTCCGCCGGCGGATCGAGAAGCAGGCGCTTGCTGAGCGCCTGCTGGACTTCTACGTCTGCTCACTCAGCCCGCGGGACATCATCTACAAGGGCATGTTCCTCGCCGAGGAAATCGACAGGTTCTATCACGACCTGCGGGACGAGCGCTTCGTCAGCTCCTTTGCGATCTTCCACCAGCGCTACTCGACCAACACCTTCCCCGAATGGCGGCTGGCACAACCCTTCCGGATGCTTGCCCACAATGGTGAGATCAACACGCTGAAGGGCAATACCAACTGGATGCGTGCCCACGAAGTCAAGATGACCGCGGAAGCATTCGGTCCGCATGGTGAAGATGTGAAGCCGGTCATCCAGCCGGCCTCCTCCGACTCCGCGGCGCTCGATGCGGCCTTCGAGCTTCTGGTCCGTGCGGGAAGGACTGCGCCGATGGCAAAGGCGCTCCTGATCCCCGAAGCCTGGTCGAAGCGCGGCTCCTCCATGAGCCCGAAGGTCCAGGCGCTCTACGAGTATTGCAACTCCGTGATGGAGCCATGGGACGGACCCGCCGCCATTTGCGGTTTCGACGGTCGCTGGGCGGTGGCCGGGCTCGACCGAAACGGGCTGCGGCCGCTCCGCTATGCGCTGACAGAAGACGGCCTGCTCGCGGTCGGTTCGGAAACCGGCATGTGTCCGCTCGATGGCAAGACCATCACCCACCGGGGCGCGGTTCCCGCAGGTGGCATGATCGCGGTCGACCTTGAGAAAGGCTATTTCTACGACGCAGAAGAAACGCGCGACCTCCTGACCAAGGCCCATCCGTACAAGGAATGGCTCAAGAATGTCACCGAGCTCGACAGCGAGATCGGCCCTGGACCCGAAGACCGGCTTTTCGAGCCCGACGAACTCCGGCACCGCCAGGTTGCTGCCGGATACACGCAGGAAGATCTCGAGCTGATCCTCAAACCGATGGTCATGGAGGCGAAAGAGGCAATCGGGTCAATGGGCGACGACACGCCCCTCGCGGTGCTATCCGAACAATACCGTCCGCTCTCGCACTATTTCCGCCAGCGATTCAGCCAGGTGACCAATCCGCCCATCGACCCGTTGCGCGAAGGCCGGGTCATGTCGCTGAAGACACGCTTCAAGAACCTGGGAAACATCCTTGCACAGGATGAGACGCAGACAGACGTTTTCGTTCTCGATGGCCCGATTCTGACCAACGGGATGTATGAGCGGATGAAGCGGCGCCTCGGCGCGAAAGTCATCGACTGCACCTACAAGGATGCAGACGGCTCGGGCCGCGCGCTCCACGAAGCCCTCGAGCGCATCCGCGAACAGGCCTGCGATGCCGTCCGGGCCGGACACAGCCACGTGGTGCTCTCGGATGAGGCGCAGGGCCCTGATCGCCTTCCCGTGCCGATGATCCTTGCAGCAGGCGGCGTTCATCGCAGCCTGATCGAGGCCAACCTGCGCTCCGAATGCTCCTTCACGGTGCGGTCGGCGGAATGCGTCGACAGCCACTATGCTGCCGTCCTGATCGGTGTGGGGACGACCTGCGTCAGTCCCTACCTCGCCTTTGACACGATCGCGGACCACCACGCCGCAGGCCGCTACCCCGGCAAGACGCTGGGGCAAGCATGCCTGGCCTACAAGACTGCCGTCGAGAACGGTCTCCTGAAGATCCTGTCCAAGATGGGGGTTTCAGTTCTCTCCGCCTACAGAGGGGGCTGTAACTTCGAGACGCTGGGCCTCTCGCGCACCCTGCTTGCCGAGTTCTTCCCCGACGCCTCGTCTCGGATTTCCGGTATCGGGCTCGAAGGTCTCGAGAAGAAAGGTCTCGCTCTCCACGCCAAGGCCTGGCCCGAAGATGGCGGCGTAACCCGGCTGCCGGTTGGCGGCTTTTATCGGGTGCGCGCCGAGAGCGAGCGCCATGCCTATCAGGCGAAGATGATCGCGGACCTCCAGAAGGCCGTGCGCGAAAATGATTACACCGCTTACAAACGGTTCTCGGAAGCACTAGCGGAAGAGGGGCCGATCCAGTTGCGCGATCTCCTGACGTTCCGGCAGTTCGGGGACGCCGTCCCTGTCGATCAGGTCGAGAGCATCAACGCCATCCGCCAACGCTTCGTAACGCCCGGAATGTCCCTCGGCGCCTTGAGCCCGGAGGCACACGGCGTTCTCAATGTCGCCATGAACCGCATCGGAGCAAAATCCGTGAGCGGAGAAGGTGGCGAGGACCGCGACCGCTACACCCCCCTGCCCAACGGCGATAACATGAACTCGGCCATCAAGCAGGTGGCATCCGGCCGTTTCGGCGTGACGGCGGAATACCTCAACCAGTGCCGCGAAATCGAGATCAAGGTCGCCCAGGGCGCAAAACCCGGCGAAGGCGGACAGCTGCCCGGCTTCAAGGTCAATGCCTATATCGCGCGGCTGCGCCATGCGACCGAAGGCGTGACACTGATCTCGCCTCCTCCACACCATGACATTTATTCGATCGAAGACCTCGCCCAGTTGATCTACGACCTGAAGCAGATCGCACCCAAGGCGCGCGTCTGCGTGAAGCTCGTGAGTTCGGCGGGCGTCGGTACGATCGCCGCGGGTGTCGCGAAGGCCAAGGCGGATGCGATCCTGATCTCGGGACATGTCGGCGGCACGGGCGCGAGTCCGCAGACCTCCATCAAGTTCGCCGGCAGCCCGTGGGAGCTGGGTCTTGCTGAAGCCAACCAGGTCCTGACCCTCAACGACCTGCGCGAAGACGTTACCCTGCGGACCGATGGCGGACTGCGCACAGGCCGCGACATCGTCATTGCGGCCATGCTGGGTGCCGAGGAATTCGGCATTGGAACCCTGTCGCTCGTGGCCATGGGTTGCCTGATGGTGCGGCAGTGCCACTCCAATACCTGTCCCGTCGGTGTCTGCACACAGGACCAGGCGCTGCGCGAGAAATTCGTCGGTACCGCGGATCACGTGGTCAACCTGATGACGTTCATCGCCGAGGAAGTGCGCGAAATCCTTGCAGGCCTCGGCGTCAGGAGCCTCGAAGACGTGATCGGGCGCTCGGATCTCCTTCGCCAGTTCAGCCGCGGTCCCGACTTCCTCGACGACCTCGACCTCAACCCGGTCCTGGTTCGCGCCGATGAGGGCCCCCGGCCTCCCCGTTCCACGCGCGAGGGCCGCAAGGAAGTCGATCCGACCCTCGACGAGCAGATCGTCGCCGACGCAGCGCCGGTTTGGCAGCGCCGCGAGAAGATGCAGCTCACCTACACGGTGAAGAATACCCACAGGGCTGTTGGCACACGGACGAGTCATCACATCGTCAGCCAGTTCGGCGGCCTTCCCGCCGGCCATCTGACGGTGCGGTTGCTCGGCTCTGCTGGCCAGTCCCTCGCAGCCTTCGGTGCAGAGGGTTTGAGGATCGAGGTCGAGGGCGATGCCAATGACTATGTCGGCAAGGGCCTGTCCGGTGCTGAAATCGTCATCCGTGGCTTCAAGGGCGAAGGCGGCAAGGGTTTCGTCCTGGCAGGCAACACTTGCCTCTACGGCGCGACCTCTGGCTCGCTTTTCGTCGCGGGCCGTGCAGGCGAGCGCTTCGCGGTCAGGAATTCAGGGGCGACGGCAGTGGTCGAAGGCTGTGGAGCCAATGGCTGCGAGTACATGACGGGTGGTACCGTGATGATCCTCGGCCCGGTCGGTGACAATTTCGCAGCCGGCATGACCGGAGGCCGTGCCTTCGTCTATGACGAACACGGAGCGCTCGATGCGTTGGCCAATCCAGAGCACGTGGTCTGGGTGCCCCTCGGTCACATGGAGCCCGATTGCCGCGCCCTTCTGGAACGCCACGTCAATGAGACGGGAAGCACACTGGGCCAGGAGCTCCTGGGCCGTTGGGAAGAGGCTAAGTCCTTGTTCCGTCTTGTTCTTCCTAAAGCACAAGAGCGCAACTCAGCGAATGACGCGGAACCCACGGCGCGCGCGAAGGCGTAAGTGGATAACGCCAACCGAAATCATGTGCATGGCAAAAAGATGCAGTGTTAACCATCTTTTTGCAGGCTTCTGCCAGTTTCCTGTTGCGCCGCAGCAGTAGTGGTGATACCTAAGGCTAACGCAGCGCCTGACGGCAAAAGAGCGGCTCCAAGACCATGGCGACGACCGTGACCGTTTCGAACCTCACCGGCCCTTCTTCGGAAGGCGTGCTGCCGATCGTCCTTGTACTCCTTATTAGCAACAGCCCTGCGGGAGCGGCATCGGACTGACTGTCATCAGCAACCGATCACCAGCTCCCCGACGGGGAGCTTTTTTTTGACCTGAACCCAGCCAAAGCCCCAAATGACCACGAGAAAACGCAGCGACCAGATCACCAAAGGCCCCGACAGGGCCGCAGCGCGCGCCATGTTGCGCGCGACGGGCATGACCGACGAGGATTTCGACCGTCCGCTGGTCGCGCTGGTCAACACCCACTCAACCGTCACACCGTGCAACATGCATCTGGGCGCCCTGGCCGAACCTGCGGTCGAGGGCATCCGCGCGGCGGGTGGCTGGCCGATGACCTTCGGCGCCCCGGTTGTCTCGGACGGCATCACCATGGGCCATGAAGGGATGCGCGCCAGCCTCGTCAGCCGCGAGGTGATCGCGGATTGCGTGGAGCTGGTCGTCCGAGGTCACGCCCTTGATGCCGCAATGGTCATGGTGGGCTGTGACAAGACCCTTCCTGCTGCCGCCATGGCGCTGGCGCGATGCGACGTACCCGGCGTGATTTTCTACGGCGGGACGATAGCGGCAGGTTGCCTTGGGAAACGCCAGCTGTCGATCCAGGATGCCTTCGAAGCCGTCGGTGCCCACGGCCAGGGTAAGATCGATGACGCCGAACTCGAGCAGGTCGAGAAAGCAGCCTGCCCCGGTGCAGGTGCTTGCGGTGGCCAGTTCACGGCCAACACCATGGCGATGGCGCTGGCCTTCCTTGGCCTTGCACCTTTCGGCGCAGGGGATGTTCCCGCGACGGACGTTCGCAAAAGTGCCGAAGCAGAACGCTGTGGCCGCCTGGTCGCGGAGAACGCGCTCGGCAAAGGCGCGCGCCATTACGTCACGAAGGAGAGCCTGCATAATGCAGCCGTCTCCGTGGTCGCCTCGGGCGGCAGCACCAACGCCGTCCTCCACCTCGCCGCCATCGCGACCGAAGCGGGTGTACCCTTCGATATCGAGATTTTCGATAGGCTGAGCCGCGAGACCCCGGTGATCGCCGACATGAAGCCCGGCGGCCGGTTCCTGGCCCAGGACCTCTTCGCGGCCGGCGGCGGTCGGCTGTTCGGCCAGAAGCTGCGTGAAGCGGGGCTTCTGGAGGACACCCCGACCGTCAGTGGGCGGTCGCTGTTCGGCGAGCTGGATCTCGCTGAGGAAACGCCCGGTCAGCAAGTCGTCCGTCCAGTGTCGAACCCTGTGAAGAAGCAGGGCGGCATCCGCATTCTCTATGGCGACATCGCCCCCGAAGGTTCGGTGTTCAAGACGGCCGGTTATGACAATGCCGTCTTTCGTGGCCCGGCCCGCGTTTTCGAATGCGAGGAAGACGCCTTCGCCGCCGTGCAGGCCTGCGAAATCAAGGAAGGCGACGTCGTTGTCATCCGGAACGAGGGGCCGCGCGGCGGTCCGGGAATGCGGGAGATGCTGGCCGTGACCGCCGCCCTCGCCGGACAGGGCCTTGCTGGCAAGGTCGCTCTGATGACGGATGGTCGTTTCTCCGGCGCGAGCCACGGCTTCGTCATCGGCCATATCGCACCCGAAGCGGCGATGGGCGGGCCTATCGGCCTCCTCGCCGAGGGCGACATCATCGAGATCGATGCAGACGTCCGCCGCATTGATGCAGACATCGACTGGGATGCCCGCGCCGGTGCGCAGCCCCAGCGCGAGCCGCGCCGTTTCGGCGGCGTCTTCGACAAATATGCCCGCCTCGCCTCCTCTGCGAGTCGCGGCGCCACCACAACAGAAGGATACTGAGCAATGGCGAACACCCTGAAGGCCTACACCAAAGAAGACGTGAAACCCGTTCTCGAGGGCAAGGTCATCGCCGTGATCGGCTATGGCAGCCAAGGCCGCGCCCACGCGATGAATGCCCGCGATTCAGGACGCGAGGTTATCATCGGTGCCCGGAAAGGTGGCCCCTCCTGGCACAAGGCTGAAGAGGACGGCTTTCGTGTGATGAGTCCCGAGGACGCAGCGAAGGAAGGCGATTTCATCGCGCTCACCGCGCCGGACATGGCGCACAAGGAAATCTTCGCGAATGCTGTCGCTCCCGGCCTGGAGCCAGGCAACACACTGATGTTCGCCCACGGATTTTCGGTTCTCTATGGTCTCGTCACGCCACCTCGGGATATCGATGTGATCCTCGTTGCTCCCAAGGGCCCCGGTGACCTCGTTCGTCGCGAATACGAGCGGGGCCGCGGTGTTCCCTGCCTCTTCGCTGTCCATCAGGACGCAAGTGGCACCGCGAAAGACAAGGCCATCGCCTATGCCGACTCGATCGGCGGCACCGAAGCCGCGCTCTTTGAGACCAGCTTCCGCGATGAAACGGAGACGGATCTTTTCGGCGAACAGGCCGTCCTTTGCGGCGGCGCGACGGAACTCGTGGTCATGGGCTTCGAAACCCTGACCGAGGCAGGCTACCCGCCAGAGCTCGCCTATTACGAATGCCTGCACGAGTTGAAGTTGATCGTCGACCTGCTTCACGAGGGCGGCCTCGCAAAGATGCACGAGTTCATCTCCGAGACCGCGATCTATGGCGACCTGAAATCGGGTCCCCGTGTCGTGGATGAGAACTCCCGCGAGAAAATGCGCGCCGTGCTGAAGGATATCCAGAACGGCAACTTCGCCCGCGATTGGATCATCGAGAACCAGGCCGGGAAGCCGTCCTACAACCAGATGCTGCGCGCCGATCTCGAGCATCCGATCGAGGAGACCGGCCGTCAGCTCCGCGCCCAGATGAGCTGGCTGAATGCTGGTCCGGGCGCGAACAATGCGGAGACCGCATGATGGCCGAGGAAAAACGGTCGGCGAAAAAGCCGGCAGCCAAACCTTTGAAGCCTGCGCGCGCCACCAAGCCGCGCCGTGAAGCCCAAGGCACGGACTTCGCTTTCTTCATGGGGAGCGCGCCGTGACAGGTTCCGCCGCTGAAACCCTGACAGAGAGCGAAGAGGCCGACACCGAAGCCGCGCCGCGATCAGGGGCGCAGCTCGTCGTCGAAGCAATCCTTGCGCAAGGGGTCGACACCGTTTTCGGCTATCCGGGCGGCGCGATCATGCCGGTCTATGACGCCCTCCCTGGCTCGGGCCTGCGCCATATCCTCTGCCGCCACGAACAGGGCGCGGCCTTTGCCGCGGCCGCCTACGGAAGGATGACACGGAAGGCCGGCGTCTGCCTTGCAACCTCCGGCCCCGGAGCTACGAACCTCGTGACGGGAATCGCCGACGCCTACATGGACTCGGTCCCGATGATTGCGATCACCGGGCAGGTTGCCCAGCCTGTGATGGGGACCGACGCCTTCCAGGAAGTCGACACTTTCGGCATCACCATGCCGATCGTGAAACACAGCTATATCGTCCGGGATGCCGCAGATATTCCGGGTGTCTTCGCCGAGGCCTTCGAGGTCGCCGAGAGCGGCCGTCCAGGGCCCGTCCTGATCGATCTGCCCAAGGACGTTCAGCAGGCGATGGCAAAAGCCGCCACCTCCCCCGCGCGCGAGGCGCAGGTCATCGAACTTGACGATGACGGATTGCGCCGCGCCGAGGCTGCCATTCGTGATGCGGACAAGCCCCTCTTCTACCTCGGCGGCGGCATCACCCGCGCAGGCGCTACGGGTGATGTTCGCGCCCTCGTCGAGCGGTCTGGCATCCCAGCCGTGTGCACGCTCCACGGAAACGGCGTGCTGCCAACGGATCACCCCCAGCTTCTCGGCATGATCGGAATGCACGGTGCTCGCGCAGCCAACTTGGCGGTGCAGGAGTGCGACCTCCTCATCAATATCGGCGGGCGGTTCGACGACCGCGCCACCGGCAAGCTCGATACCTTTGCCCCCCACGCCAAGGTGATCCATTTCGACTGCGATGCCAGCGAGATTTCCAAGCTGCGCCACGCCGACGTGTCCGTACACGGCGCGATGCGCCCGGCCGTTCGCAGCCTCAACCCCGAGCCCGGTGACATTTCCGCCTGGGTCCAGCTCGGAATTGCCCGTCGCGAGGAGTTTGCGCCCCGATACGACGCCCCGGGAGAGGGAGTGTATGCCCCCACTCTCTTGCGCGAATTGTCCCTCGCGGCGGGCGACCGCTTCGTCGCTGTGCCCGATGTCGGCCAGCACCAGATGTGGGTGGCACAGCACTGCCATTTCTCCCGACCCGAGGCTCACCTGACCTCGGGCGGGCTCGGCTCCATGGGCTTCAGCCTGCCAACAGCCATCGGCGCCCAGCTTGCCGAACCTGACAGCACGGTCGTGTCGATTTCCGGCGACGGCGGGATCATGATGAACATCCAGGAGCTTGCCACCCTCCGGCGGTACGGCATCCCCCTCAAGGTTATCGTTCTGAACAATTCACGCCTTGGCATGGTCCGTCAGTGGCAGGAGCTTTTCTTCGATGGCAATTTCTCCGAGATCGACCTGTCCGATAACCCTGATTTCGCGAAGGTCGCGGAGGCTTTCGGCATAGAGGCCTTCACGGTCTCCCGGCGCTCGGAGGTTGCAGCCGGGATCGACCGGCTGCTCGCCGCTGAAGGGCCGATCTTCATGCACGTCATCATCGACCCGGCCGAGAATGTCTGGCCGCTGGTCGCGCCGGGCAAGTCAAACAGCGAAATGATGGAGGGCGGACGATGAGCCTGCACATCAACCCCAACACCCGCCGGGGAACGATCGAGACTTTCACGATTATCTCGGACGACGTGAACGGGACACTTCGCCGGATCTGGACAGTCATTGAGCAGAGGGGCTGGTCGGTGCGTTCACTCCTGGTCGAGGAGACCGAAGGTGGCGTCGAGACCCGCGTGCAGGTTTCACCGACCGGGAAGGGCCGGTCTGTCGAGACCCTCCGCCTGCAGATCGAGCGTCTCGTTAATGTCCGCCACGTCAAGCTCGAGCGCCGCAGCCGGGAGAAACCGAGTCGCTGGAAGGAGATCCCCCATGCGGCTGTCATCTGAAGCGGTCGCCGAGCCGTCCGTAGCGCCCGCGCCGCCTGCCAACCCGCTCGGGCTGGACGATGCCGACTGGCTGGCGGTCATCGGCAAGCATGACCCGGCCTGGTCCCGTGTGGCCCAGACGCCGTGCCTGAAAAGCACCAAGCTGTCTGCCCTCACGGGCTGCGACCTGCATTTCAAGTACGAGAACATGCAGGTCACCGGGGCATTCAAGGAACGCGGCGCGCTGGCAAAGCTGCTGTCGTTGACCGAAGCCGAGCGCGCAGCCGGCGTCATCGCCGCCTCTGCCGGCAACCATGCCCAGGGTCTTGCGCGGCACGCGGAGCTTTTGGGCATCCGTGCCGTGATTGTCATGCCTGCGCATACGCCTTCCGTGAAGGTCGAGGAAACCCGGCGCTTCGGTGCCGAGGTCATCCTGCACGGCGACGGCTTCGACACGGCCAGCGAGGAGGCCGACCGTCTCATCAAGGAACAAGGCCTGACCCTCGTTCATCCCTTTGACGATCCCCACGTCTGCGCAGGCCAAGGCACCATCGCCGCGGAAATGCTCGCGCAGGTGCCCGACATCGACACCCTCGTCGTGCCGATTGGCGGGGGCGGCCTGATAGCAGGCATGGCGTCGGTGGCGAAGAGCCTCAACCCCGATATCCGCATCATCGGCGTGCAGGCCGCACTCTATCCGGGTATGCTCAATGCCGTCCACGGAGCGGCAAGGCCGTGCGGGGGGATGACCCTCGCCGAAGGGATCGCCGTCTGTCGCCCAGGTCGCCTGACCCGGCAGGTGGTGGCCGAACTGGTCGACAAGATCGTCATGGTGGAGGAACGCGACCTCGAACGGGCTCTCTCCATTCTCCTCAGCACCCAGAAGACCCTTGCCGAAGGTGCAGGGGCCGCAGGGCTAGCGGCGATACTCGCCCACCCGACCCTGTTCACTGGCCGGAAAGTTGGCAGCGTCATCTGCGGCGGAAACATTGACGCCCGACTCCTGTCATCAATCCTGATGCGCGACCTTGCGCGCCAAAGACGACTTGCCCGCCTGCGCATCGCCCTGATGGACGTTCCCGGACAGCTGACCCGCGTCTCCGCCGCCATTGGAGAGGCAGGGGGGAACGTCATCGACGTTGCCTATCACAAGGTCTTCAACGACTTGCCCGCCAAGGAAACCCATCTCGACATTTCCGTCGAGGCCACGGGACCCGAGCACATGGACCGCATCATCGGCGCTCTGCGTGCGGAAGGACTCGATGTCGAACTTGCGAACTACTGAGGAGAGATCATGACCTATCACCCGCCCTCCCACGTTCGGATCTTTGACACCACTCTCCGGGATGGAGAGCAGAGCCCCGGCTTTTCCATGACCATGAAGGGTAAGCTGAGGATGGCCAGGGTGCTCTCGGCGCTGAACGTCGATGTGATAGAGGCTGGGTTTGCTGCGGCTTCGCCGGGCGACCTCGAAGCGGTCAAGGCGATCGCAGAAGAGGCGGACGGCCCGATCGTCTGCTCCCTCGCCCGCGTGACCGAAAGGGACATCGACATTGCGGCGGAAGCTCTTGCCGCAGCGCCGCGCAAGCGCGCCCACGTCTTCATCGGCACGAGCCCCACACACCGGGAGCACAAGCTGAAAATGCGCAAGGGCGAAGTCCTCGACGCGATCGACCACGGCGTGCGCTACGCAAGAGAGCTGTTCGAGGATGTGGAGTTCTCCGCCGAAGACGCCATGCGGACGGAGAAAACTTTCCTCGCCGAATGCCTCAAGACCGCAGCCGAGGCGGGGGCTAGCACGCTGAACGTTCCGGACACGGTGGGTTACTTTACGCCCGAGGAAACATTCGAGGTCTTCCGCTACCTCATCGAGGCTGTGGAGCCGTCTGACGACGTTGTGTTCTCGACCCACTGCCATGACGACCTGGGCATGGCCGTCGCCAACAGCCTCGCTGCGGTCCGGGCGGGCGTTCGCCAGATCGAATGCACCATCAACGGCATCGGCGAGCGCGCAGGCAATTGCGCCATGGAGGAGGCTGTCATGGCGCTCCGTACCCGCCGTGATACCTATGAGGTCCAGACAGGCATCGACACCCGACGTTTCTACGAGGCCTCACGCACCCTTGAGGACATCACCGGGGAGAAGGTCCAGCGCAACAAGGCCGTCGTCGGCCGCAACGCCTTCGCCCACGAAGCCGGCATCCACCAGCATGGCATGCTCAGCAACCGGAGAACCTACGAGATCATGGAGCCACAGGATGTCGGCGCCCCGGTCAGCAGCCTTGTTCTCGGCAAGCACTCCGGCAAGCATGCGCTCTTCGCCCGCCTGGAAGAGCTCGGGCACGATGTCCCTGTGGATGCGCGCGAAGCGCTGTTCATTGCCTTCAAGCACCTGGCCGACGAGTTCCATGAGGTCACCGACGACCAGTTGCGGACGCTCGTGGCGGGTGCATCGAACCGCGTGGTGGCAACGGCATGAGCGGGAAGACGCTTTTCGACAAGGTCTGGGAACGGAACGTCGTTGCGGAGGAACGAGAGGACCGGCCCGCAATCCTGCATGTCGGCCTGCACCTGATCCATGAAGTGACCAGCCCCCAGGCCTTCGCGACGCTTGCTGAGCGCAAGCTCAAAGTCAGGCGGCCCGATCTGACACTCGGCACGATCGACCACTCCGTACCGACCCTTCCTGCAAAGGAGGGGCGTCTCGCCTACACGACCAAGGCAGCGGAGGAGCAGGTCGCGCGTTTGCGTTGGAACTGCCAGGAGCACGGGATCGAACTTCTGGACCTTGGCGACCCGCGCCGCGGCATCGTGCACATGGTCGGGCCGGAGCTCGGCCGCACCCATCCCGGGATGGTCGTTGTCTGTGGTGACAGCCACACCAGCACCCATGGCGCTTTCGGCGCTCTCGCCTTCGGGATCGGCACGACGGAGGTCGGCCATGTTCTGGCAACCCAGTGCCTGTTCCAGCGCAAGCCGAAAACACTCCGTGTGCAGTTCGAGGGCGAGGTTCCTGCCGACGTCACGGCAAAGGACATGGCCCTCGCCGTCATCGCCGAACTCGGCATGGATGGCGGAACGGGCCATGTGATCGAATATGCAGGCCCTGCAGTCCGGGGGCTTTCCATGGAAGGTCGGATGACGCTCTGCAACCTGTCGATCGAAGCTGGCGCAAGGGCCGGGATGATCGCGCCGGACGCCGTGACCCTTGCCTACCTTCAGGGACGTGAAGGCGTTCCCGCGGACTTCGTCTCGGCCTGTGACGAATGGCTGAGCCTGTCGACCGATGAAGACGCCGTCTTCGACAAGGAAATCACGATAGACGCCTCGGCGCTCCAGCCCATGGTCACCTATGGTGTCAGCCCCCATGAGGCGGTCCCGGCATCGTCCCTCGTTCCTCTGCCGGGTGACCTAACGAGTGCGTCTGCGCTCGATTACATGCAGCTGAGCGCAGGCGCACCCATCAGCTCCGTTCCGGTTGACCGCGTCTTCGTGGGTTCATGCACAAATGGCCGAATCGAGGACCTGCGTGCCGCGGCTGCCATCCTCCGTGGGCGGAAAGTGGCAGATGGCGTCACCATGCTGGTTGTCCCCGGTTCCGAAGAGGTCAAGCGCAATGCCGAAGCCGAAGGGCTCGATCTCGTCTTCAAGGAAGCAGGAGCCGAGTGGCGCGAACCCGGTTGCTCGATGTGCATCGCCATGAATGGTGACAAGGGAGAGCCGGGCCAGCTCGTGGTCTCCACGTCGAACCGCAACTTCCGGGGGCGGCAGGGCGAAGGTGTGAGAACGGTGCTGGCCAGCCCTGCAACCGCGGCCGCCAGTGCTGTTGCAGGCTTCATTCGCGATGCTTCCGCGATCAGAAGGAGGGCTGCCTGATGGAGGCGTTCCGCACGCTCACCAGCAGGACATTCGTCCTGCCCCAGAGCAATATCGATACGGACCAGATTATTCCTGCACGGTTCCTGACGACGACCGGCCGCGAGGGCCTCGGGAAATACTGCTTCCACGATTGGCGCTACGGCCAGGACGGCGAGAAGACGGACCACCCCCTCAACCACTCCGACCGAGAGGCTGAAAGGATCCTTGTGGCAGGCGACAATTTCGGCTGCGGCAGCTCTCGCGAGCATGCTCCCTGGGCACTCAAGGCCTTTGGCTTCGATGCAGTGGTCTCAACCTCCTTCGGTGACATCTTCCGGTCGAATGCCCTCAAGAACGGTCTTCTCCCCGTGCAGGTCAGCCCGGAGACCCTCACCCTGCTGATGGAGCAACCGGCAACCGAGGTGACGATCGACCTCGAGGACAACGAGATCCGCTTTGGCAACCATGTCGAGCGGTTCGAGACCGAAGCCTTCGCCCGGCTTTGCCTCCTTGAAGGCAAGGACCCGCTCGGTGTCCTGCTCGATGCCCTGCCCGAGATCGAAGCCTTCGAACAACGCGCGGGATCCATGTCATGAAGGTCGTGATCCTGCCCGGCGACGGAATTGGCCCCGAGGTCTGCGAAACAGCTGTCACGGTCCTGCGCGCCGCCTGCGCATCCTCGAATATTGCTCTTGATACAGAAGAACATGCTTTTGGTGGTGCTGCCATCGACCAGTATGGCGACCCCCTGCCGCCTGCGACGCTCGAAGCGTGCCTTGGGGCGGATGCTGTCCTGCTCGGCGCCGTCGGTGGCCCGCGCTACGACGAGGCCGCGAAGAAAGGCGCCCCGCGTCCCGAAGCCGGACTCCTCGCCCTGAGGCGAGAGATGGGTCTCTTCGCGAACCTCCGTCCCTCCCGCCTGTTCGAGGGGCTGGAAGAAGCCTCGCCTCTCCGGAAGAGCGTGGTCGCGGACACAGACATCCTGGTCGTCCGTGAACTGACGGGAGGCCTCTATTTCGGTGAACGTGAAGAAGGGAGCGACAGGGCGCTCGACCGCCTCCCCTACTCCCGCGAAGAGGTCGAGCGGGTTGCGCGAACGGCGTTCGAAGCGGCGCGCGGCCGCAAGGGTTTGCTGACCTCGGTCGACAAGGCAAATGTCCTCGCCACGTCCCGTCTCTGGCGCGGCGTGGTGGAGGACGTCCACAAGAGCTATCCCGACGTAAGGCTCGAGCATGTCCTTGTCGATGCGATGGCCATGCATCTCGTCACCCACCCTTCACGCTTTGACGTGGTCGTCACCGAGAACCTATTTGGCGACATTCTCTCGGACGAGCTTTCTGCGGTGGTCGGATCGATCGGCCTCGCGCCTTCCGCGTCGCTGGGCGAGGCAGGCAAGCCCGGCCTTTACGAGCCCATCCACGGAAGCGCCCCGGACATCGCAGGCCTGGGCATCGCCAACCCCATAGGCGCCATCCTCTCGGCGGCGATGCTGCTGCGCCATTCAGCGGGCGAAGAGACCGCTGCGGCATCCATCGAAGCAGCCGTAGCCTGGTGCCTCGCGGACGGGCTCCGCACCCATGACCTCGGCGGCTCCGCCAGCACGAAAGATGCTCTCGACGCAGTCCTCTCCGCGCTTTGACAAGCGAAACCGTCAGGGAATGGAGCGGGTAGCGGGAATCGAACCCGCGCGTTCAGCTTGGGAAGCTGACAGGCTACCATTACATCATACCCGCCGCGGCCTTCGAATTTGGTCGCGGGCCACGCCCAAGTCAACGCCGGAGAGATGATGACCGACGACCCGCGCCTCTATTCGACCAGCGCCGCGCGCAACAAGGAGATCATCGCTGAAGCCTTTGCACGGCTTTGTCCGTATGCGGAGCGGGTTCTGGAACTGGCTTCGGGAACTGGCGAGCATGCCGAGGCCGTTCTCGCACGAATGCCCAATCTCCACTGGCAAGCCTCAGACCCCGACGGTGCGGCCCGCGCAAGCAGCACCGCTCGCATGGCCGAGCTTGGACAGCCTGAAGCGAAAGGTTTTGATACTCGCCGCGATGGCTGGTGGCAGGCGGTCGAAAGGCCGGTCGACACCATAGTCGCGATCAACATGATCCACATCACCTCGATCGCCGGCTACGAGAACCTGTTCCGGGGCGCCGCGGCACTCTTGCCCGAAAACGGCGCCCTGTTCCTCTACGGCCCGATGAGCAGGCGTGGCGAGATGGAGGAGAGCAATCATCGCTTTGATGAATCGCTCCGTATGCGCGATCCGGCATGGGGTGTTCGCGACCTCGACGACACGCTGCAACCGCTGGGTGCGCGCTTCGCTCTCACCCTCGATCATGTCGAGCGCGTCCCGGCGAACAACCATGTCGTCCTGTTCAGGCGGACGGGGCGGTAAGGAACGCGATCTCCGTATCGCCAAAGCTGCGCGTCTCTTCGTGCCCAAATCCCTCCGGCATCTCGAAGGTTTCGCCCTTCGCATGTTCGGCGAGGATGAGCGCACCAGGCGCCAGCCATTCGCCCTCCGCCAAGGTCTTCAAAGTCGGCGTGATCAGGTCCTTCCTGTACGGAGGATCCATGAAGACGAGATCGAACCGCGCGCCGACTCCTGCGGGCTTGGTGCCGAGCGCGTCGGCGGGGCGCCGATGAATGCGCGTGTTCCCGAAGAGGCCGAGGGCCTCGACGTTATCGCGGATCGCCCCGCGTGCCGCTGCATCGGTATCTACGAAGAGGCAGAAACTGGCTCCGCGAGACATGGCCTCGAAACCCAAGGCTCCGGAGCCCGCGAAGAGATCGAGCACGCGCGCGCCCTCGAAGACAAAACCCGGTCTATGGGCGAGAATATTGAAAAGCGACTCCCGCGTACGGTCCGTTGTCGGGCGCGTGGTCTGCCCCGAAGGCGCCGCGATCCTCCGCCCCCTGAATTCCCCGCCGACAATGCGCATCTCACAGGACTCCCGCACCAATGATTGAGCCTTCTTCACGCAGCATCGCTGCGCGCTCCTCCTCCGTCACGCCCGGCGGCGCGTCAAGGAGAGGGCGGAGCGTGCCCTCGCGATCCCGGCGCGACAGCCCGGCCGTCACAGCCTTGACCTGGGCTGCGTCCTTCACCTCGCCGCGGGGCGCGCGGGAAAGGACGAGGCTGGGATAAATCTCGGCGAAGA
This sequence comes from Parvularcula lutaonensis, assembly GCF_014651915.1. Lineage (GTDB taxonomy): Bacteria > Pseudomonadota > Alphaproteobacteria > Caulobacterales > Parvularculaceae > Parvularcula > Parvularcula lutaonensis. Next base: position 68,255 of record NZ_BMXU01000001.1, on the reverse strand, counting down.
TGGCCGATGGCCCGGAAGGAAGCTTCTCGACAAAGCCGGTCTCGAAGGGCCAGACCTTCGCCCCCACCTGTCGGCGCAGCGTCTCCAGCCGGGCGATCCCGAGCAGGCTCTGGCTACCCACAGCCCCGTTGTAGGCCATCTGGAAGACCGACTTTGCGGTCGGGACCAAGCGCTCCACGACACGCTTTTCCGCCATACTGTGGGAAGGCTTCTTCGCAGGAAGGGATGGGTATCGATCCTTATGCTGATGGGGCTTTCCCCAGAAAACCGGCTCTCCGAGCCTTTCGTTCAGGGCCCCGGCCACTGCGAACCTGTTCGAGCGGTTGCGATCATCATCTTCGACGGCCTCCGCAATGCCCGACCAGAGGTCTTGCCAGCCCTTCCGGCCGATCCGCCCGGCAAACCCCGCCGGATAACCGAAGGCGAAATCGAAGCCGACGAAGACCCGACGGCCCTGTGCCATGCCCTCACCGACGAGACTGCTGATCCTCTCGGAAGCTTCGCTCCGTGTCGGGATGTTTTCGCAAAGCGTATGCTCGGCGCCGCCCTCGGCCCATCGTGCGGCGACCCAGATCGAGTCCTTGCCTCTGGCCGGGGCATTGGCGGCCGACCAGTCCACTGCGATGTAGCAGTCGAACAATCGGCTCACAGGCCGATCTCGGCTGACAACTTTTTGCCAAGCTGTTCCTTCAGGATCTTGCCGGGGACTTCCTCCACCGCACCTTCCTTGAGAGCGCCGAGCTGGAAAGGTCCGTAGGCGACGCGGATCAGCCTGTTCACGGTCAGGCCCAGGTGGCGCATGATGTTGCGCACCTCCCTGTTCTTCCCTTCGGTGATCGATAGCGTGATCCAGTTGTTCGCGCCTTGGGTGCTGTCGAGCCTGGCCTGGACCCCACCATACTGCACGCCATCGACCTCGACGCCATCTTTCAGCCGGTCGAGCTTGGCCTGGCTGACGCGTCCGTAGGCCCGCACGCGGTACCGACGTTTCCATCCCGTGCTCGGCAATTCGAGCGCACGGCTGAGGCCCCCGTCATTGGTCAGCAGGAGAAGCCCTTCCGTGGTAAGGTCCAGCCGCCCGACCGAGAGCACCCGAGGAAGCTCCTGAGGCAGATTGTCGAAAACCGTAGGTCGGCCCTGCGGATCCTTGTGCGTCGTGACGAGGCCAACGGGTTTGTAATATCGCCACAGCCGCGGCACATCGGGGGCGCCGATGCGCTCTCCGTCGAACCGGATATCCTCCGCTCCCGTGACCTTGCGCGCAGGGGTCGTCAGGACCTCTCCGTCAACGGTTATGCGGCCTTCAGCGATGAGACGCTCGGCCTCCCGGCGCGAAGCAATTCCTGCCCGCGCGAGAACTTTCGCAATACGTTCGCTGTTACTCTCGCTCATGAAGTCCGCCTGTCCGATACAATTTGGTGCGATTGCGACGTGCGCGCTTTCGCGACGCTGATATAGAAGCGCGTCAGGCTGGAACTCTAGCCAGCTTTCGAACGGAGATTTCGAATGAAGAAGCTTGTCATTGCCGCTGCCCTCTCCGCTCCGATGGTGATCGCGGGTTGTACGACCAACCCCTACACCGGTGAGCAACAGTCATCGAAAACCGCGCGCAACGCCGTGATCGGCGCCGCTGGCGGTGCGATCGTGGGTGCCGTGATCGGCAACAACACCGGGGGCGGTGACGCCACCAAGGGTGCCATCATCGGCGCCACCACCGGCGGCCTGACCGGCGGTGCGATCGGCGTCTACCAGGACCGCCAGGAAGCGCGCCTGCGCCAAGAGCTCGAAGCCACCGGCGTCCGCGTGGTCCGTAACGGCAACGACATCACCCTGATCATGCCCGGCAACATCACCTTCGGCACGAACGAAGCGACGATCCGCCCGGACTTCTACGCCACCCTCAACTCGGTCGCCAAGGTCATTCAGGAATTCGACAAGACCATGGTTCTTGTTCAGGGACACACCGACTCGACCGGCTCGGACGCTTATAATGACCAGCTTTCGGTCCGCCGGGCTGAAGCGGTCGGGAATTACCTTGTTGCCCAAGGCGTGCCGCCCGTCAGGATCGAAGCCCAAGGCTTCGGTGAGCGCCAGCCGATCGCCGACAACTCCACGGAAAGCGGCCGCGCCATGAACCGCCGTGTCGAGATCAAGCTCGTTCCGATTCAGGCCTGAGCCTTATGAACAGGGCCATTCCTGTTGGGTGGCCCAGCCCGAAAAGCGAAACGCCCGCGGTTTCCCGCGGGCGTTTTCTATCTCGCGACCCTCATGGAGGAGGGAACCGGTTCTCCGGCTCTGCCGGACTGAAGCCCGACGGGTTCTCGCACGATAGTTATCGCCCGGCACGGTTAACGCCGACTTAAACTGCTGCGGGGTGCGTCCTGCTGCCGCGCGTTCTCCGGCAGCGTCTTCGCGCCGAAGCCAGGCGCCACGGTCAAAACAGGCGGTCTGCCGCTATCGGTCTTGACTCAATTTTCACAAATTGCAGCGAAGTCCGTTACATCAGAACACCCTTAGCCGGGTGCTCCAGTGGGGATGTTGCTTTGACCTCAGTGTTTACAAATCTGTCCGCGGTGACCGCATTGAAGCAGCTCAGGACTGCGCAGGACGTCGGCGACGACGTGCGGGCACAGATCTCGACAGGCCTCAAGGTTCGCTCGGCAGACGACAACCCTGCCTATTTCCTCGTCGCTAACACGACACGCGGTGACATCTCCGTCCTGAAAGGTCTTCGGGACAATCTCAGTGTCACAGAAGGTGCGATCAATGCGGCCCAGGCCGGGATCCGGCAGCTCAACGAGCTGACTCTGCAGCTCGCCGACATGGTGCCGGTTGCCCAGAACGGCGTCGCCATCGAGCAGCTCAACGTCACCTTCAACGAGATCATCGAACAGGCGATCGACACGATCGACGCCGCTGGATTCCAAGGCCGGAACCTTCTGGCCGATAGCGGTATCGAAACGTCCGTCATCGGGCTCAACCGCGAAGGCTCGCAGTTTCGCTTCCAGACGCTGGGGGTCGCAGGTGGCGACTTCAAGCGCAAGCAGTTCAACAATGCGACTGTCGAGACTGCGAATTACTTCGTTCTGCGTGCCAACAACTTCTCGGGGCGCGCCGATGCGGGGACAGCGACATGGTCGGATTCGGCGACAGCGCCCGGCTTCATGGAGTGGGTCGACCTTCCGGGCCCGAACATCATCAACCGGACACCCGCGGAGGTCCTCGCAAGCTCGCCACGGCTTGACTACCGTGTACAGATTACCAATCCCGGCAGATACTACATCAACGTTCGCGGGATGGGCTATAATGGCACGTCGGACAGTATTCATGTGGGTTTCAACGGCACGGTGCTGACCGGAAATGGCGGGGTCGACCTGCCTACGGGTGGCCCCGGATGGGGCACGCGGGAAACCGGTACCGGCAACCGCGTCTTCATCGACATTCCAACCCCTGGTCTTTACACGATCAATATCTGGGGTCGTGAGGACGGCGCACGGATCGAGGGGATCGAGTTCACCGATGACCCTTCGATCCCGTCCGGAGCCACCCCCCTGCCCCCGGTGACCGCCATAGGCGGATCGGACCTTCCGTTCTTTACCGATCCCGTCGAAGGGGAGCGCCGCCGCGCCGAAGCAGGTTTCATGGAGCTCCTGAAGCTCGTGAACCCCGAGGCCATGCGCCTTGCGCCTGAGTCAGCCATGCTCGTTCTCGACTCCGCCCGCGCGAAGCTCAACCGATATGGCGCCCAGCTCGGCGCCTATGAAAAGCAGATTGACCGTCAGCGGAGCTATCTCGATGGCCTGACCGGCGATCTCGAAGGGGCCGTGGCCGACCTCGTCGAAGCGGATCTCGCCGAAGCATCAAGCCGCCTGCAAGCAGCGCAAGTGCAGGAGCAGCTCGCGACCCAGAGCCTCGTCAGCGCCAACAGCCGCTCTTCGCTGGTTCTCAGCCTCTTCCGGTAATCCGTCCTCAGACGTTATGCACGGCCCGCACAAGCGGTCCGAGCGGACTGTCGCCCAAGAAGCGCACTTGCGTCTCCGCACTGACCTTGTTGATCGCTTCCTGGGGGATGAAAGCCGGATGCACCGGACGCCTGAGCGGGCGCTCACCTGCCGGCATCGCGATAATTTCGGCAATCGCGCGCGGCACGTCCATCGGATCGGTGGGCCGCTCGCGCGCGCCGGACGCCTGCACCACGGTCAGGAGATCGGCATAGGGTGCCTGAAGCTCCTCAGGCGTCCGTGCCAAGAGGCGCTCAGTCTGGCGGCTCGCATTCTCCCAGATCTTCGTGGGATACCCGCCCGGCTCGATGATCGTCACCTCGATACCGTGGGGCACAAGTTCATAGGCCATCTGCTCGCTCATGGCTTCGAGAGCGAACTTCGTGGGCGAGTATTGCCCGTAGGCAGGCGCGATCACCCGGCCAAGCTGGGATGAGACCTGAAAGATCTGCCCGCTACCCTGCGCCCGCATCGCCGGCAGCACCGCCCGCGCCATGCGGTGGGGACCATAGACATTCGTGTCGAAGAGCAGAGTCGTCTGCTCCATGTCCTGCATCTCGATCGCCCCGGCGTTCGAGATGCCCGCGTTGTTGACGAGGACGTCGAGCCTGCCTTCGTTCATCCCGAGGGCTTTCTTGACCCCTGCGTCGACCTGCGCGTCATCGGTGACATCAATCTCGATCACGTGAAGGTCGTACCCCTCGTCAGAGGCTAGCTGGCGCAGCTCTTCCGCCTCTGGCCGAGGGATGTTGCGCATGGTTGCAAAGACCTTCGCTCCCAGCCGGGCGTAGTGCTCCGCCCCCAGGCGGCCAAAGCCCGACGAGGTCCCGGTGATGAGGATCGACTTGCCGGAGAGGTCGGGACCCGTCTGCGTCGACTGGGAAGCGAAGGCACCGGTCCCGGCCAAACCGGCAGCAAGGGCGGTTCCAGCCAGCATCTGGCGGCGATCGAGGGGCATGGACATGGCGTGTCTCCAGACTTTTCAAGATTCCTAGCTGCCAGCGCGCGATCGCGCGACATGGTTTCTCAGCAAGTAACCATAAGGAAAAGTCCCACCATATATCATTTTATATGGTAAAGTTTATTTAAGCATAACGAACTGTTCCCATACTTGCCGCACTTTTTTTGATCCGCCTTTTCATAAGATACGATCTATTAGGATTTTTGACTGATGTTCGACAGTGCGCTGAGGCGCATAGGTAAGGGAATATGGGTATGTCAGCGCTTGTCAGTGATATCTCGGCGAAGTCCGCGCTCTTTGCGCTCCGCCGCTCCAAGGGTCAGGATATCCAGCCTTTCGGGGCTGTGGTCGGTGGCTCGTTCAAGAACAACAGCATCTCGGCCTCGTCGAGCTTCTTCTCGATCTCGAGTGCGGTGAAGAGCGAAAGCATGATCTTCCGCACGCTGGGCGAAAGCCTTGGCAAGGCTAACGCTTCGATCGCCGCCGCCAAAGTGGGCACGGACTCCCTCGGCAGCGTCCTTGATCGCGTCGACAGCGTAATCGGTGCCGTCGAAGCCGGTGCTCCGGGCACGGCCTTCTCCGGCCAGCTCGACAGCCTCGAGCGCGACACCGCCAAGATCGTCGCAGCAGCGGGCTTCGGTGGCACGAACCTTCTCAAAGAAGGCGAGACCCTGACGGTAACGCTCGGCTTTGATGCAAATGGTGGCAAGTTCGACTTCCGCCAGCTGAATTTCGAAGCCGTTGGTCTGTCCCCGACCGAGGCTGCAACGAAAACCGAGACGGTTTCTCAGACAATCACTGAAGTCGTCTCTACACCGATCACCCGTGAGGAGCGTCTCACCGCGCGGATCGAGAAGCTGGTCGAACGCCAGGTTCGTTTGGAGAACCGCGAAGAGCGGATCTCCTCGCGCCTCGAAAAGCTCACGGCTCGCGAGGAGCGCCTGACGAGCCGGCTCGAGCGCCTCGACCGGATCGAGGAGCGGATCACCGACCGCCTTGTGGATAGCGGCGCTCGCCCGACCGATGCCAAAGACCAGAAAGAGCTGGCGAAAGCCCTGGACACTCGTAGCAAGGCCAAGGAACTTGCTGCGAAGGGCAACACCAAAGCTGCTCAGAAGGCTTTTGATCGTGCCGAGAAGGAGGCCCAGAAAGCTGGCCTCACCATCTCGCTCGACAAACTCGAACGTCTCGAGAAGCGCCTGGACCGCGTCGAGGTCCGCGAGCAGCGGATCACGAGCCGCTTGGAACGTATCCAGGAACGCGAAACCTTCCTGACCGAACGTCTTGAACTTGTTCAAGAACGCCAGGAGGTAATCGGTGAGCGGATCGAAAAAATCACTGAGCGCCTTGAGACGCTGACCGAAGAGCAGCTCAACGCCGTCGTGGGCTACACCACGGAGACCTTGGAACGCGTTGTCGATGTCGAAGTCGTCTCCGAAGAAGCCAAGCTCAAGAGCGGTGGTTTCACCGACCTTCTCGAAAAGGTTGGCATTGCCCTTGCCCAGGGTGACACAGAGACTGCGAAAGCCCTGACCAACGAGGCCCGTGCACGGATCGACCGGGTCAACACCCAGCTTGACAACTTCAGCGCCACCCTCGCTCGTCGCGGTAACTTTTTCGATGACCTGACCGAGCGTCTTGACAGCTCAATCCGTACCAAGATCGACGAAAATCTTGACGACGATTCCGCCGCCCGCGCCGCTGCGCTGGCCCTGTCGCGGATTGAAAAGATCAACCGCGTCTTTTCCGGCGAGGAAGCTCGCCCGGGCATTCTCGAGCTCTTCAACGGCAAGAAGAGCGCACCCGTTCAAGAGCCCGTGGCGACCGAAGCCGAAGAGGCTGACGACGAATAACGCACCAGGGAAAGCCTTTCGCTTTCCCCCTTGCTCCGTCCACTCTCTCCCGCACGAAGTGCAAGTGGAGCGCACAAAGAAAAAGCCCGGGCTTCGGCCCGGGCTTTCTCGTTTTTTCGCTTGGTCCGTGATCAGAACGCTTCGGCGTCAAGATCCATCATCGAACTTGTGCCGGTCTTGACCTTGGCAAGATGCATTGCACCTTCGACGATGACCCGATCGAAGAAGTACTTCGCTGTGATCAGCTTGTTCTTGTAGAACGGGTCGCTGTCTTCGGCGTGCGCCAGCGCTTCCTTCGTCATCATCACCCACATGTAGCCGAGAGCGACAATACCGAAGAGGTGCAGGTAGTCCGTGGACGCAGCGGCGGCTTGCTCGAAGTCCTGCATGGCATTCATTCCGAGCCACTGTGTCGCCTCGGTCAGCTCGCCCTTCGCGGTAAGGAGCTTCTCGATATAGGCGTCGAGCTCGTCGTTCTGGCCTTTGTTCTCAGCACACCAATCATCAATTTCCTTGAAGAAGGTCTGCCAGTAGCGGCCGCCTTCGGCCATCAGCTTCCGACCGACGAGGTCAAGGGCCTGAATGCCGTTGGTGCCTTCATAGATGAGAGCGATACGGACATCACGAACAAACTGGGACATGCCCCACTCTTCGCAATAGCCAGAGCCACCGAAGACCTGCAGGGAGTCGTTCGTACCCTTGAACCCTTTTTCCGTCAGGTAAGCTTTGATGACCGGCGTCAGCAGCGCCATGTAGTCCTTCGCACGCTGACGTTCCTCGTCGTTCGGGGACTTGTGGCTCAGGTCCTCATGGAGCGCGGCCCAGAAGGTCAGGGCACGAGCACCTTCGACGAAAGCGCGTGTGTCCATCAGCATGCGGCGAACGTCTGGGTGGACGATGATCGGGTCCGCAGGCTTGTCGGGTGCCTTGACCCCGGAGACCGAGCGCGACTGGAGCCGTTCACGGGCAAAGTTCGCAGCATTCTGCATGGCGACCTCCGCAGCCGCATAGCCCTGCATGCCGACGCCAAGACGTGCCTCGTTCATCATGATGAACATCGCGCGCATGCCTTTGTTTTCCTCTCCGACGAGGAAACCGGTCGCTTCGTCATAATTCATGACGCAGGTGGCGTTGCCGTGGATGCCCATCTTCTCTTCCAGGCCACCGCAGCTCACATTGTTCCGTTCACCGAGCGATCCGTCATCGTTGACCATGAACTTCGGCACGATGAAGAGCGAGATCCCCTTGATGCCCTCCGGCGCGCCTTCGATACGCGCAAGCACGAGGTGGATGATGTTCTCCGACATGTCGTGCTCACCGGCCGAGATCCAGATCTTCTGGCCACTGATCTTGTAGGTGCCGTCCTCTTGCGGGACCGCCTTGGTGCGGATGAGGCCGAGATCCGTGCCACATTGCGGCTCGGTCAGGTTCATCGTCCCGGTCCACTCGCCGGAGGTCAGCTTCGGCAGGTATTTCTGTTTTTGCTCATCCGATGCGGCGGCGTGGATGGCACGCCATGCACCGGCGGAGAGTCCCGGATACATCGCCCACGCCTGGTTGGCCGAAGAGCTCATCTCGTTGACCGCATAGGCCAGCGTCACCGGCAGGCCAGAGCCGCCATATTCGGGATCCATGGCAAGCGCGCCGAAGCCTGCTTCACGGAACTGTTCATAGGCTTCCTTGAAGCCCGTCGGCGTCGTCACGGAGCCATCATCATTGCGCCGCGCGCCTTCGATGTCGCCCACACGGTTGAGCGGCGCGAGCACGTCGCGGTGCCATTTGCCGGCCTCTTCCAGGATGGCGTCGATGGTGTCCCTGTCCGCATCGGCGAAGCCGGGGAGGTTCGAATAGTTCTGCAGTTTGAGCACGTCGTGCAGCAGGAACTGCATGTCGCGGATAGGTGCCTCGTAGACGGGCATATCGGTCCTCCAATGGGCGCCGCAGTGCTAAGCTTGGCGCCGTTTTCACAAGTTGCCCTGCTCCTATCCCGCCTGAGGCCGGAAGGCAAAGACGCTTAGCGTCGCAAAATATTGCAGGAGCGTGCTGCATGCTGCGCACGCCTTGGTTGAATCGGCTACATCTTCTTAGGAGTTTGTTAAGCAGGCATCTTCACCAAGGGTTGAAATCAGCTTAACGCCGTAAACATCGGGAAACTTATCTAGCCGTGGCAGGGCGTTGGCTGTTTCGCCCCCGCAAACCGAAAAGGGTCGCATGAGCGCGAAGTCCAATGTCCCCTGGAGCGTCAAAGGCATCGACCCCGATGCCCGCTCGGTGGCGAAGGAGCTGGCGCGCAAGCGTGGCCAGACCCTGGGCGAGTTCATCACCGAGATGATCCGTGAAAAGGGCATCGACGCCACGGGCACGGAATCGGATGCCGGTCACGCCGGCTCAGAAAAAGTAGTCTCGGGAGTCACCACGGACCAGCTGCGTGCCGTCGTCGATACGCTCAACCGTCTCAATGAGCGGCTGAAGGCTGCGGAAAAATCTCTCCGCACCAGCGAGGTTACTTCCCGTGAGGCGATGGGCGGCCTGAACAAGGGCCTCGAGACCGTCTTCGAGCGCGTGAAGCGCCTTGAGAAAGAAGCAAAAGGCCTGTCGGACGCTGAGGGGATAGCCGAACGTCTCGATCGTCTTGAAGGCGCGGCGGAGAAAAACTCCTGGGTCAAAAGTCTCGTCGCCCTCGAAAAGGCTCTCTCGACCCTCGTCGAGCAGGTCGAAAGCTCCCGCGAGGATACGGAAAAGCGTCTTGCTCGCAATGAAGGACTGATCGAGGAACTCCAGTCCCGTCTCTCGGCTGAAGATGAAGCTCTGCGCGGCGAGATCAACCAGTTGCTCGAAGCCATCGATCGGACCACCGACCGGCTCACGGAAACCGACGCCCAGGTCCAGGCGGCCCTCGATGCCGCCCGCGAGGCTGCCGAGTCCCGCGACGAGAGCTTCATCGAACGCACGAGCCAGCGCCTCCAGCTCCTTGGCAGCGAGATCAAGCGCACATCGGACCAGATCCGCACCCTGGAAAGTTCGGTGAGCCAGCTTTCCAAGAAAATCGAGGCTGGCGAGGAGCGCAGCGCTGAGGGTATCAGCCGCGTGGCGCAGTCCCTCGAAACCCTCCGCAGGGAGATGGAAGACCACAGCCTCGTCTCCGGCGAGGATGCACCGGTCAAGCGTATCAAGACCGCCGCCGAAGAAGCAGACTGCCGCTTTGGCCAACTCAAGGGCGCTTTCGATGCCGTGGTCGACCGCCTCGAGGGTCGGTCCACCGAGACCACGGCCAGCGTTCCCTTCGCTGCACCCCCCTTGCCTCAAGAGGCTTATGTCGATGACTTCACCAAGGGGAACGACACGCCGGACCCGGAGGATGAGTTCGACCGCGTCTTCGACGATCCGCTGAATTTCACGGCCAAGCCGCGGTCCCCGGAAGCGGTCACGGTCGTGCCCGAGCCCGCTCCAGACGACGGGCTGCGCGATCCGCTCGACCTCGGGGTCCCCGGCTATCCGAACACGTCACCCGGCGACGAACCCGCCCCCGTTGCGACAGCTCCCGCGACCCCTGCGTTCACGGAGGGTTTCTCGCTTCGTGACGAACCGGCGCAAGCACAGCCCGATCCGGTCGAACCTGCCCCGACCGAGCCGGAGGTAGGGCGTGAAGCCTATCACCGTCCCACCTACGACGCGCCTGACGAGTGGCATGTCCCGTCCTCGCTTGACAATCCGTTCACTGAGGAAAGCCAGCGGCAAACAACCGCCTTTGCCGACGATAATTACTTCTCAGAACCGGAGACATGGACCGAACGCCTCTCTGCCTTCCTTCGCCGGATGGTGGCCGAACCGGTCGAAAACAATTCGGCACTCGGATGGATCCTGATTGCGGTGTGCATGGTGGCTATCGGCATCACGGCCATCCGGCTCAGCACCCCGTCGGACAACACCCCGGTGATTGTCGATCCACTGCCCGCAGAAGCGCGCGCGCTACCTGCGACGGAGCCGGCACCCGCCGAAGAGGATCCTGACGCGCTCTTTGCGGAGGCTAAGAAGCTTCTTGCCACCGCCGCGACTCCCGAGGAAACGTCGGCCGCCATCGCCCTGATGACCGAGGCCGCGGAAGCAGGCTCTGTCGTCGCGATGCACGAACTCGGTGAACTCTATCTCGCGGGTGACGGGGTGCCCCAGAACGGCGTTCTCGCCCGTGACTGGTTCGAAGAGGCCGCACGCCGCGGGCATATCCGCGCCGTGCATCGGGTCGCTTATCTCGACATTCAGGGCATAGGCGGACCCGTGGACACCAACCGCGCGATCCTCGGCTTCACGCGCTCGGCGAATGCAGGGCTTGCAGCATCCATGTACAATCTCGGGTCGATCTATGACCCGAGAAATCCCTACCTCCCCGAGGACAGGCGGGATGCAGCAGAGGCACTCTACTGGTACCGCCTTGCCGCGAGGCAGGGTGACACCCGAGCTGCGGAACAGGCAGCAGAGATCGAAGGACGCCTCAGCCCGACGGAACTTGCCGCGGTTCGCGCCCGTCTCGACGCCTGGCGCCGCCAGCCGCTGTAAAAATCGGGCCTTTGAAAGCCGCTTTGCCCTTCCCAGCGCCGGATAATCGGGGCAGAGGTGGAGCTCCGTTAATTTCCGGGTGGATCGCCATGGCGATGATCGCTGTCGTCGGAGCTGCAAGCTACGAGGGCCGGCAGATGCTGCTGTCCCTTTCCGATCGAGGCTTGCCCTATGTCGGTTTCGCGGACCACGGAAGCGACGTGGACGCGAAGATCGAGCACGTCGACCTCACCGATGCGAAGGCGCTCCGCGCTGCTTTTGACCGTCGCGACGTGACTGACGTCATCCACCTGCCCGAGCGCGGCACAGTGGCAAAATCGCTCAAAGATCCCCTGGACGCGTTCGAGCGGACGCTCTGCCCGCTCATGGCCTGTCTCCGCGCCGCGGCGGAAGGAACCCCGGAGCGCTTCGTCTTCTCCTCGACAGCATCTGTCTACGGAACGCCTGAGAACATTCCCGTTCCCGAAACGGCTGCCCTCAGGCCGATCTCCCCGCTCGGCGCAGCCACCGCCGCCGCAGAGCGCATGGTTGGCGAAGTCTGCCGCGGACAGAACATGCCTTCGGCCATCCTGCGCTATTTCAATGCGGCGGGCGCCGACCCCGATGGCCGTGCGGGCGAGGCTGACGCGCCGAAACACCTCATCACGGCTGCGGTCCGCATCGCCATAGGCAGGCGCAAGGGGCCGCTCATCATCTACGGCAACGACTACAACACCCCCGACGGCACGCCCATCCGGGATTACGTGCATGTCGCGGACGTCGCCGACGCCCATATCGACGCAGTCGAGTATCTCCGCGGCGGCGGTTCCTCCGTGGTGCTCAATTGCGGCTATGGCGAAGGCGCTTCGGTGCAGGACGTCATCCAATCGGTCGAACGCGTCACCGGCAAGCCTCTCGAGGTGCGGGTCGAGGGGCGGCGCGAAGGCGATCCCGCCCAGCTTATCGCCGACACGGCCTCCATCCGCTCGATCCTTGGCTGGCGTCCGCGCTACAATGATCTCGACCTAATAATCCGTACCGCAATTGACTGGGAAAAGAAGCACGGCACCCATGGTGACGATGCTTCCTGACCTGCGCCGCGTTGCACGCTGGTCCGTTCCCGTGCTCGCCCTTGCGATCGCTTTCCTTTCCCTGACACCGACCGAGCCGAACCCGGAAGGAGGACTGCTCTTCCTGCGCTGGATCGCCGGCCTTTTGCTGGGCGATCCGCAGGCGCAGGACAAGGTCGGCCATTTCGTCGCCTACACCGCGCTGGCTGGTGCGGGTGTTTTTGGCTTTGCCCGCATTCCGGCCCTTCTGCTTGCAGGGGTAGCGGTTGGGTATGGCAGCCTTTTCGAAATACTTCAGTCTTTTGTCCCCGGTCGCGACTCCTCCCTTGCGGACCTTTTCGCCAACACTCTCGGCGTCCTTGCCGGGTGGGGTCTCGCCAGTATCCTCGCGCGCACACCTCTAGGAGCCAGCCGATGAGCCGTCCTCTGATCGTCATACCCGCCCGCTTCGGATCGGAGCGCCTCAAGGGCAAGATGCTGCTCGCCGAGACCGGCAAGCCGCTGGTCCAGCACACATGGGAGGCTTGCAAGAGCGTCGATGGCGTCGACGTCCTCATCGCCACCGACCATACCGACATCGTCGCCGCGGCCGAGGGTTTCGGCGCCGAAGTGGTGATGACCGACCCCGCGCACCCATCCGGCACCGCCCGTGTCGCCGAAGCCGCCAAAGGCCGCGATGCGACAATGGTCATCAACTGCCAGGGCGACGAGCCTGAGGTCGAGCCGGATAACATCCGCAAGCTGATCGAAGGCCACGACGCCGCGATGCGCGAGCCGCGGCAGGCCTTTATCTCCACTCTCGCCTGTCCGTGGCCAGACGACATCGACGCTACCAATCCGAATACGGTGAAAGTAGTCACGACCAACCGCGGCGGCGCGGCGGAAGACGCGCTCTACTTCTCCCGCTCGATCATGCCCTTCCCGCGCACGCGGGAGCATCGCCCGAAAATGCATATCGGCCTCTATGCCTTCCACCCCGACTGCCTCGCGCGGTTCGCGAACATGGAGCCGTCCAGCCTTGCCGTAACGGAAAGCCTGGAGCAGCTCACCGCCCTTGAGGCCGGGGAACGCGTTGCCGTCATCATGGTCGAGCGCGCCTCCCCCGGCATCGACACCGCCGAGGACTATGCCGCTTTCGTCAGCAGGCAGAAGAGTGGATCGTAAGGAACTCGAGACGCCCATCGAGGCGAACCCCGTCGAAGGTTCGCCCGAGGAGGCGCGCATAGCCGTCCGTAAACTGACGGGATTAGTCCGCGTGACTACAGCCTTCGGAGAATCAGTCGAAATCTCGACGTTCGCGATTCATGACACGCACACCGACCTTCACGGGAGGATGCCGCCCTCCACTGTCCCCACGCCTTGATATCGGCGCATTCAGGAAGCTTCGGACTGGCTACGCAGGGCGGGTTGATCGTCACGGCGTTCGCGCATGATCCAGTCGGGACGGCGCACCGGCTTCGAGATGAAGAAGCCCTGCAAGTAGTCTACACCGAGCGCTTTCAGGATGCGGGCGTCGTTCTCGTTGTCGACCCATTCGGCCACGGTCTTCATGCTGAAGTTCCGGGCCAGATCGATCAGCGTCCGCACGAAGAGCTGGTTTTCCTTGCTCTGGGCCAAGCCCGTGATGAACGATCCGTCGATCTTCAGGATATCGATGTCCAACGCCTTGAGGTTCCGGAACGACGTGTAGCCCGCGCCGAAATCGTCCAGCGCGAACTTCGCGCCCAGTGCCTTGATCCGCGCCACGAACTCTTCGGAGGCTTCGATGGCATCGACGATCCGCGTCTCGGTCAGCTCGACCGTCAGACGGTCAGCGACGTGGGCATTGGCACGCAGATGGCCGACATAACCGTCAGCCCACACTGGATCCTTCACGGTCTCCCAGGAAACGTTGACAGCAAGCTCGATGTCCGGCTCCCGCGCCAACGCTGTCGTCGCAAGCTCGAGCACGCGACGGTCGAGAAGGTGGACGAGGCCGAGGCGTTCGGCGGAAGCGATGAAGTTCGGGGCACTGATCTCTTCGCCGTCGGTACTGTCGAGGCGGATCAGGCATTCATACTTGTTCCACGGTGCATCGACGTCAGTGACGATGGGCTGGAAGGCCACCGTCACCCGCCGGTCGTTCAGTGCCGTGAGGATCGTGTCCGACATCTCCGTATCGCGGTGGCGCATGGACACGGGATCGGTCATCTCGCTGAAGACGGACCAGCTCGAAGGGCCAGCCTGACGTGCCTGGTCAAGCGCAGCCTCGGCACGGGCGAGCGCGATGTCCGCCGAACCCATTTCCGCCGTGAGCGGAGCAACACCGAGGCATACTGAAGCTGCGATCGAGCCAGATCGCGTTTTGATGATGTCTGAGCGGACAAGGTTCAGGATCGAAATGGCACGCTCGCGCATCTCCTCGGGCGAACGGCCCGGCGCGATGATGCCGAACTTGGTGCCAGCAACCCGGCCTACCGTGCAGCCTTCGCCGACGCCTTCGCAAAGACGCTCCGCAATCGTTGAAATTACCTGGTCGGCCGCATCGAAGCCGAAGCTCACATTGATCCCGCCGACATTGTCGATTGCGACGAGGAAGAAAGAACTGTCGACTGAATTGTCGATCGCTCGCTGCAGCGCCTCTTTCGTCCGGCCACGGTTGAGCTGGCCGGTCATCTCGTCATGGGCTGCAAGATAGGAAAGCTGGGCTTCGCGTTTCTTCTGGGCATCGATGCGGCGGATGACGCCGACCATGCGCTCACGTCCGCCCAAGCGCATCCATGTTCCGCGCTCTTCGTACCAACGCTGCTCGCTGCCGGTGCCGGCGCAGAACTCGACGCAATAGGAGCGGCGAGCTTCACGCGCGGCGAGGACCTCCGCCTCGCGCGCGGCAGCCTGTTCGGGGCTGACGGAGCCGATCAGGCGCTCGTAGCAGGTATCGCTTGCGGGGCCTTCCATGCCGAGCAGCTCGCCGGCCTGCCGAGGATCCGCCCAAGCGACGGCGCCCGTGTCCGGATCGAACTCGAACATCGCCTGCCCGGCCGCCTCCAAGGCAAAACGGACCGTATCGGGACCAACGGCAAAGAGCGATTTCTCAGACGACATGACTACTTCCTGCGAGATGCCCGGCTGCGCACCGGATAACCCTCGTAGTCGGTCGGAATGAAAAAACGCTGAAGTGTCGGTTTCGCTGAGTTTTAAGCGGCGAAACCTCAGGCGCCGATGCCGCCGCTCACCCCGAGATCGCGCCGTGCAGCCAGGGTGGTGACGATGAACCCGGCCATGAAGTCCATGAAAGTCATCAAGGTCACGAGGAAAAAGGTCGAGGAGCCAAAGTTCGGAACGATCAGGAAACAGGCGAAGCAAGCGACGAAAAGGACCGCCGAAAAGGCGTGGTTGAGAATGGAATCCGTCCCCGTCTTTGTCGCCCGCAAAATTTCAATGAACAGGAGGAACAGCGAGAACATCAAGAAAAGGTCGCCGCCGGAGACACGCCACTGGTCGCCCGAGATCATGGATACGGTGAAGACCGCTTCGCCGGTCCACTCCGATCCGCCAAGGGCGAGTGACATGATGCCGTACACCAGGAGGCTCAGCGTCAGCAGCGGAAACATCGTGAACATAGACAGCCTTGAGGGCTCACGCCCCTCCCCTTTTGAATGAGCGTAGGCCAACGCCGCTACCGGTGCCAGAGGTACGTCGTTCTTGCCCACTCACTCACCATTCTTCGACTCCGCCCGTCGCGCGCGCGCGGGATTGGAGCCACAAAACGCCCAGGACATCACGGATCGCCACCCCCGCTCTCCCCAAATTGGTGTATTTCGACGCCCCTGTCCGGCGCGCCCTGTGTTGCACCGGGGCATACTCTACCACAAACCCCTCGCGGCGCATCAAAATTGGTAGATAACGGTGCATGTGATCGAAGAAGGGCAGCATGAGAAAGGCGTCGCGGCGGAAAACCTTCAATCCGCAGCCGGTGTCTGTGCTGTCATCGCCGAACACGAAGTGCCGAAAGGCCGTTGCCAGCCGTGAGGCCAAGACCCTGGAGCGCCGGTCCTGACGTCCTTCACGCTGGCCGGCCACCATGGCGAGGTTGCTGTCAGCGTCATTGCGGGTCAACTGACGGTAGAGCGCGGGAATGTCGGCGGGAACATTCTGGCCGTCCCCGTCAAGCGTCGCGACCACGTCCGCCCGCGCCGCAAGGACCCCCGTCCGTATCGCGCGGCTTTGGCCGGCATTGTTCACATGCCTGAGAACACGCAGCCGCGGGTGCTCGGCCCTGGCGGCGTCGAGCTCCTCGAGGCTCTGGTCAGTCGAGCCATCGTCCACGGCGAGGATCTCGGCAGGCAGGTCGGCCAGCGCCTCGTCGATCTCGGCTATCAGCGGAGCAATATTGCCGGCCTCGTTCATGAACGGCACGACGACGCTGATCGACGGCTTGCTCGTCATGCGGGGGCGTTGGGATGGCACGTTCAGCTTCCTTGGTTTTCCGGTTCGGAATGAGTTAGCGATTGCGAAAGGATTTTCTTAGGCCTGCGCTGCAAAAAAACGGCTTTGCGTCGCCTTGAGGTCGAGCACTGCCGAGTGTTTTCAACCCTGACGGGCCATATCTGCTTCTCAACACCCAGGATCACTCATGTTTCGCCGAGCACTCTCGATGATTGACCAGCGCCCGGCCGCGACCGCTGTGATGTTGACCTCGGTCTTCGTCATCGCGCGGCTGCTGCACCTCGCGGTCATCGACACCAATCTCGGGGCCGACGAAGCCCAGTACTGGTTCTGGAGCCGGGATCTCGACTGGGGCTACTATTCAAAGCCGCCAATGGTTGCCTGGATGATCCGGCTTTCCACGAGCCTGTTCGGCGAGACCGAGTTCGGGGTCCGGGCGCTATCCCCGATCCTCCTCGGCGGAACGGGCCTCCTTCTCTTTGAGACGGGGCGCCGCCTTTTCGGAGATCGCGCCGGGCTTCAGGCACTCCTGATCTGGTCGATCATGCCCGCCGTCATTTATGGCGGGACGGTCATGGCGACCGACATCCCGATGACCTTCTTCCTGTCGGCCAGCCTGTTACTCCTTGCCCTGACCGCACAGACCACGGGGAAGAAGGCCCTTCTCGCGCTCGCTGCCGGAGCAGCAGCAGGAGCGACATTCCTGTCGAAATACGCAGCGCTCTATCTCTTCATGGGCACTGGTATCGCGCTCCTCGCATCGACGTGGTTCAGGGACGGATTCGGTTGGCGAGAACGAGTCCTCTGGCTCCTCGGCGCAGTCATCGTCGCGGCGCCGAATGTCCTCTGGAATCTCGCCAATGGCCTCCAGACAGTGAAGCACACCGCAGATAATGCGAATTGGAACGGCTCCCTCATCCATCCTGGAGAAATGGTGGAATTCCTTGTGAACCAGCTTGGCGTTCTGGGACCTATCCTTTTCCCTGTGCTGATCTTCGCTATGGTCCGTTTTGGCTTCCGGGACAGAGGCAAGGAAGCCTTCCTTCTGAGCTTTGTGCTTCCGCCCCTCGTGGTGATCTCGGTGCAGGCGCTCCTCTCAAGGGCCCATGCGAACTGGGCCATGGCTGCCTATCCGGCAGCCTGCATCCTGCTGCCCGTGTGGCTTTCGCGCCTCGGCCTCACGCGCTGGGTGCTGATCCCGTCGATCATCATTCACGGCGCTGTCTGGATCTTGATGGCGGTCGTCTCCAGCGATTTCGACCGCGCCGATGCGCTCGGCTTCTCCAACGCCTACAAGCGCACGCGCGCCTGGCCCGAAACGGCACAAGCGATCCTTGTGCGGAGCGAAGGCTATGACGGGTTCATCGTCGATGACCGGGAGATCGCCGCACATCTCGTCTGGGAGCTGAGGAATGCAGGCGTCACCTTCGAAGTCTTCGACCGCGATGGGCGCAGCGACAACACCTATGAATACGTGATGCCCTTCGCACCGAGAGAAGGTGCGCGCCGCCTCCTCGTCACGGAACGCTATGGCGACCCCGGACAGGACTATTCCGCACTCGGAGAGGCTGTTCCGGTAGGATCGATCTTCATCGACCTGCGTGCCACAACAAGGGGAAGGCCCGCCCGGACTCTTGACCTTTACGAAGTCCGTCGCTGATCACGCGTCGAGGAACACTGTCTCCAGCGCATCACCGTCCCAGCGCAGGACGAAGGTGTCGTTGCCGTCCAAGGTCACGATGATCGCGTCCCGCGCGGCTTCTTCCGTATCTGGACAGTCGCCAGCCTCTTCGCAGAGCTCTTCCGCCCTGAGCACGTCCCATTCGACACTGCGCAGGCTATCCGCGCCCAGCGCCTCGACGAAAGTGTCCTTCTGGCTCGAAAGCTCGAGGGCGATTTGCACCCCGGCATCGCTTTCGCGGGCCGTGGCCGTGTCCTCGCTGCCATCGCCGTCAAAATCACCGCTCAATTCGGGAAAGGCGAGCTCTTCCACGGTGGGGAGGCTCTCCTCCTCGACCTCGACGGTCTCGACCTCCATCGGAACCTGGCCGACAGGCTCCTCTTCGCCGTCGTTACCGACAGGCGTCCCGCCCTCTTCGGCGGCCTCCTCTTCAGGAGGCTCTTCAGGCGCGGCCGTGTCCTGCGCGGCCAAGGCCAGCGCTGCGGCCATGCCTAGCAACCCCAGACTCATCGGGCTGCCCTCCCTCGCAATGTTCCCTGAGCGCGAGTTTAACACTTTTCGGCAGTGAAGGGAGCGGGAAGGGCAGAGAAGGGTTAATCGGCCCTTTTGACGTACTCCATCGTCTGGGTGTTCACGACGATCGCCGTGTCGCCTGAAATGTGCGGCGGCACCATCACCCGCAGGCCGTTCTCGAGGATTGCCGGCTTGTAGGAGCTGGACGCCGTCTGCCCTTTCACCGTCGGTTCGGTCTCGGTGATGGTCAGCGTCACGTGCTCTGGAAGCGCGACACCGATAGCGCGCCCCTCATACATCTCGACCTCGACAGCCATGCCGTCCTGAAGGAAGGCGCGCTGCTCGCCGACCAGGTCTTCGGGGATCTGCACCTGCTCGTAGCTCTCGGAATCCATGAAGGTCAGCATGTCGCCCTCGGCGTAGAGGAAGGTGTGTTCCTTCTGCTCAAGGCGCACTCTCTCCACGGTTTCGGAGCTGCGGAAGCGCTCGTTGAGCTTGCGCCTGTCGATCAGGTTCTTGAGCTCGACCTGGGCGTAGGCCGGCCCCTTGCCCGGCTTCACGGCTTCCACCTTCACCGCCCGCCAGAGCGTGTCCTGGTGCTTGATGGTGTTGCCGGGGCGGATTTCATTGCCGTTGATCTTCATCGGAGGTGCCTTCGCTCGGGGGCCTTGCGGCCAGTGTTCGTCTGAGCCGAGCGTGTGGCACCAACGCCGGGGAGCTTCAAGCACCCCGGCGCGCGAGACGCGATCAGTCGTCCCAGCGATCGCGATCGCGGTCCCCAACCTTCTTGCCCGCCACGCGGATGTTCTTGCCGTCGGCGTCGATCTCGCCGGAAACCTTGGCGACGCGGATGCCGCCCGAGCCCATCGAGCGCAGGCGCGCGGACTCAGCCGTGCCGTCGAACTCGAACTCGCCCGAACCGCGCACGGCGGCACGGAGCTGGCGGACCGAACCGCCATCAATTTCGAGATCGCCGGAGCCGTGAATCGAGACCTCGATGTCGCCTCCGGTCACCTGGCCGACTTCAAGATCTCCCGAACCGTGGACGCTGGCTTCAAGACCGCGGCCAACGCGCCCGATCACGAGGTCGCCCGAGCCGTGGACGCTGGCGTCAACCGCGCCGGCGACGCGCTCGACCTCGATGTCGCCCGAGCCGTGCACCGAAGCGTCGAGATCACCGGCGACATTCTTCACCTCGAGATCGCCTGAGCCATGAACATTCACTTCGCCCGAGCCGATATTTCCTGCGATCAGGTCGCCCGAGCCATGCACACCGGCATCGAGCTCGCCAGCGACGTTCCCGACTTCCATGTAGCCGCTGCCATGAACGCCGAGATGGCCGCTTTCGATGTCGCCGAGCTTGACCAGCAGGTGGACGTTCTCATTGATCTCCACATCACCAGCGTCACCTTCGGCTATCAGCTTGATGGCGCTATCGCGGATCTCGATATCGGTGCCTGCCGGGGCTGAGATGATCAGCTTCGGACGGTCCTCGAGCAGTTTGTCGAAGGCAGGGTCTTCGTCCCGCGCGCGTCGGCCTCGCCAGTCGCCGCGCTCCTTGCGGTACGCACGCCACCAGCGCTGGTGGTCGATTTCGCGATCGCCGCGGATGACGGCAGTGTCGCCGCCGCTGATCGTCAGCTCGTCGGCATTCGCCCCCGACCTGGCCACGGTGATGGCACCCCCGCCTGAAAGCTCGAGTTCGACGGTGCCGAAAAAGTCCTCGATGACGATGGTGTCCGCGCCCGAAAAGCTCTGGGCGTGGGCGAAGCCCGTGAAGGCGATGGATGCAAGAATTCCGGTCGAAATCATGCGCATGACAGGTGTCCTCCTCCCTTATCGAAAAACGAGATAAGGACGAGGCGCTTCGATTACAACCGTAGTCAGCAGGAAAAAGGCGCCGGGCTGGGCCAGGCACAAAAAAAGGCGGAGGGATGCTCCGCCTTCTCATGCGCTTTCGCCTGTCGGGCTCAGGCCGCAGCCTTAATATCCACCAGTTCCACGTCGAAGGTCAGCTCGCGACCAGCCAGGGGATGGTTGGCATCGAGAACAACGGTCTCTTCGTTCGATTCCGCCACCGTCACGGGTAGGGTCTGGCCATCCTGGGTCTGCATGGCAAGCTGGGTTCCGGGTTCGGTCGGAAGGTCAGCGGGCAGCTGCGCGCGCGGTACCGCCTGCATGCGGCTTTCGTCGCGTTCGCCATAGGCATCTTCGGGGCTGATCGTCACGGTCTTCTTTTCGCCGACCGACATGCCGTCGATCGCGCGCTCGAGGCCCGGGATGATCTGGTGCGCACCGAGCTGGAACTGCAGCGGCTCGCGGCCTTCGGAGCTGTCAAACAGCGTGCCGTCAGCCAGCTTCCCGGTGTAATTGATGCTTACGGTGTCGCCGTTTTTGGCCTGGCTCATAGAAATTCTTTCTCTCGCGTGGCCGGACACTTGATGATGCGGCGCGCCCACGCAAGGGGTCGCGGCATTTCTCTTGATCCACCCTTGCCCGTCTGCGGCTTTTTGTTGCCGGGTGCTGGTTCAGCCAGCGAGGCGTTGGGCATCCTCTTCGGAGAGTTCGAAATTGGCGTAGACCATCTGGACATCGTCGAGATCGTCGAGGGCGTCGACGAGCTTCACGACCGTTTCGGCTTTCTCCGAGCTGACCTCGATCATGTTCTGGGGCCGCCATGACAGCCGTGCCGTGTCCGGCTCGCCATAGCGCTCTTCAAGCGCTTTCTGGACTTCGGCGAAATCATCGGCTGCCGTGTAGATCGTGTGCGTCTCGTCATTGGACACGACATCCTCGGCACCCGCTTCGATAGCGGCTTCGAGAACATCGTCTTCAGAACCGATCTCGGCCTTGTATTCGATCAGCCCGACCCGGTCGAAGCCGAAGCTGACCGATCCCGTCTCACCAAGATTGCCGCCGTTCTTCGTGAAGGTCGAACGGACCTCCGAAGCGGTGCGGTTCCGGTTGTCGGTCAGCGCTTCGATGATGATGCCGACGCCTTCGGGGCCGAAGCCCTCGTAGCGAATCTCTTCGTAGTCATCGCCTTCGCCCGAAGAACCCTTCTTGATGGCCCGCTCGATATTGTCCTTGGGCATCGACTGGCCCTTGGCGTTCGCGATAGCCAGGCGGAGGCGCGGGTTAAAAGCCGGGTCAGGCGCGCCCATCTTGGCGGCGACGGTGATCTCCTTGGACAGGCGCGAGAACAGCTTCGAACGCTTGGCGTCCTGACGACCCTTGCGGTGCTGGATGTTGGCCCATTTGGAGTGGCCGGCCATGATACCTCCGGTAGAAATAGAAAAAGCCCCGAGCCTCTAAGACGCCCGGGGCCTTCTGTTAAGTGGCTATCGCGCCAGAGCTAGCGGCGGACAATCGATCGCACGATCGACACGACGACGATCCCTGCGAAGAGGAGGAGCCAGAAGCCCATCACCTCCATGAAGCGGATGCCCATCAACTCGTTCCAGGCGTCTTCGGCCCGCGCTTGCCAGCCGGCGACCTCGAAACGGTCATCGGCCATCAGCCCGCCCACGAGAACGACGAGCAGCGAGAACCAGACGAGCCCCCGCGTGGTGTTCGAGAAAACCGCGCCGATACCGTCGGCGCGGAGCCCCTGCGCAATGGCGACGATGGCGAGAGGAAGAAGAACCGTCAGCGGATCGGCGTTCAGCGCATAGCCGAAGGCCTCCGACAGGTCGGAAAGGATGTCGTTCATGGAAGTGTCCCAAGTTTACTGCCCCATGGGACGGAGCTTAACTGTTTGTTAAGTCCCTGACGACCCTCAAAATGCCTCGCCGAGATAGTCGATGAGAGCCCGGACTCGCGCAGGGAGATGCGCCGTCGGTGGCCAGATCGCGTGCAGCGTGTTTGTCGGCCAGTCGACCTCGGGCAGGATCTCCACCAACGTCCCGGCGTCGAGATACTCCTGCATGATGAAACGAGGCGCACCGTAGATGCCGTGCCCCTTCGCGGCGAGGGCGGCAAGGATGTCACCATTGTTGGCGACAATGCCGCGCGAGAGCTGCACCCGGCCCTCGCTCCCGTCATCTTCAGTCCAGTTCAGGACATCGCTCCGAGGCGCATTGGCGTAAATGAGGCCGGGCAGTCCCTCGAGATCCGCTGGCTTTCTGAACGGCCCGTGCTTCTCGACGAATTCAGGCGAGGCCGCGACGGTCATCTCGATCGGCGTCAGTTTCTTGGCGATCAACGTCGAGGGAGGGAGGTCCCCGATCCTGAGAGCCAGGTCGAAGCCTTCGCGTACGAGATCGACCTGGTCGTCCCGGAGATCGATCTCCATGGTCACGTCCGGGTTCTGGCGCAGGAACCCGTCGATCCGCTTCGGCA
Organism: Parvularcula lutaonensis; assembly: GCF_014651915.1. Lineage (GTDB taxonomy): Bacteria > Pseudomonadota > Alphaproteobacteria > Caulobacterales > Parvularculaceae > Parvularcula > Parvularcula lutaonensis. Next base: position 44,874 of record NZ_BMXU01000001.1, on the reverse strand, counting down.
GGGCGCACAGGCCGAAGCTGAGCGGCGCCGCGAGCCTGATCGGACCAGCAACACCGAGGCTTTCTTTACGCATCTCCTCCTCAAGGGCATCGATGCTCTGAAGGAGGTCCTTCGATCGGGCGAGATAGGCCTCTCCGGCCGGGGTCAGCACCATGGCGCGGGTCGACCGGCGCACCAGCTCTATTCCGAGCCTCGCCTCCAACGCTTTCAGGCGGCGCGAAACGGCTGAAGGGGCGACACCGAGTTCGTGGGCAGCGGCAGAAATTGTCCCGGTGCGGGCAAGCACCTGGAACGTCGCCATGTCGCGGGCAGCATCCATGCCGGGAACTTATTCCTTCCCAGCGGTATCGGCCACCGGTTTTCGCTGCAGCCGAACGATCTGGTCCTCGGGAACCCGGGTCCAGTGCTGATCCCGGCAGAAAGGCCCAAGACAACCCTGAACGTTCAGGGTGTCCTCGCCGGTGCGGAAAATCGCTGAGCGAAACGCCCTTCCGTTCTTCAGGTTGTAGATCGTCCCGTTGCGCCAGCCGTCGTCCCGGCGCTCATAATCCTCGAGCAGGGTCACGCCGAGGATCCCGGTTTCACCTTCGGCCTGATCCTCCTCAAAGCTCGCATACCAGATGATCTGGCCGCGGATGCTTCCGTCTTCCGTCTCGACGATTTCGACATGGGCTCGCCCGTTCTCGGTCGCCCAGACCCCATCAACGTCCAGCGGGCTGAGTTGCAGCATCAGAAGAAGAAACAACACTTGGAACAGATCCTCGGATTTTGCGCTGCGAAAGGCGTCCCGCGAATGTGCGTGCGTTGCGGAAAAGCGCAAGCGGGTGGGACGAGAAGGACGAGAGATGCGCCCCTAAAGCAACAGCTCTAGCGCTCAGCGGTCGCCGTGATAGGAGCCCGGTCGATCCTCATGACCTCTGAACTGGGCACGCGCTGCCATTTCAACTCGCGGCAGATGAAGCCGACGCACCCCTGCACGCCGAGCGTCTCGGCATCGATGCGGTAGATCGCCGAACGGTAGGTCTTGCCGGAGGTCGGATCGTAGATCTCACCCTTGCGCCATTTATCATCGCCGCGCTGGAACCCTTCGAGGATAGGAAGGCCCAGGATCTCCTCGTCGCGTGCATCGGGATCGGGGTTCTTTTCATCGAAGACCACGTCATCCTCGTGACCGAGATACCAGATGATCTCGCCGCGGACGCTGCCCGTCTCGGTCTCGCTGATCTCGACCTGGCTCTCTTGCCCGTCGGTGTACCAGATGCCCGTCACGTCGAGAGGGTTGGTGGCAGCTTGGGCGAGCAGGAGGATGGAAAGAAGCATGGGTTTCTCTCGCGAAAGGGGTTCAGATCGTCGGGATGGCCTCGGACAAACGCCCGCCGATACGGAGAGGTTCGGCCTTCACTGCCAAACCGCTGCGGCGGTCTGTCTCGACCATAATACCACAGATCGTGGCAGGGCCGGCAGCCGGCTGCATGCGCGGCCCCCGCATCTTGGTCAGGAAGCTGTTCACCGGGCCCGACTTCTCCATGCCAATGACTGAATCATAGTCGCCGCACATCCCTGCGTCGCACTGGAATGCCGTGCCGCCGGGGAAGATCTGCGTATCTGATGTCGGGACGTGGGTATGGGTGCCCACCACGAGGCTCACCTGACCGTCGAGCCAATGGCCGACGGAATACTTCTCGGACGTCGCCTCGGCGTGCACATCGACGATGATGGCGTCGACCTCGCGGCCCATCTTGATGCCCTCCATCTCGCGCTCGATCGCAGGGGGGATGTCGTCCATCGGGTTCATGAAGCGCTGACCGTGGACCTGGATGACAAGGACCTGGTGGCCAGCCTCGCTCTGGTAGAGGCCTGCCCCCCTGCCCGGATTCGAGCGCGGGAAGTTGGCTGGCCGCAGGACCCGGTGGTCGTTCTCGTAGAGGTGGATCTCCTCGCGCTGGTCGTAGGCGTGGTTGCCGGTGGTGATGCAGTCGACGCCTGCCCGGAAGAGGTCGCCGGCGATCTGCTCGGTCAGCCCGAAACCGCCCGCGGCGTTCTCCGCATTGGCGACGACGAAATCGAGCTTCAGCTCAACCCTCAAGGAAGGAAGGCGCTCGACCACGGCCGTTCTGCCGGATCGGCCCATGATGTCGCCAAGATACAGAAACCGCACGCCAAAGCTCTCCTACAGCGGGCGCGCCCTAGCAGAGGCGCGACCGGAAAGCACGGGCCCCGAAGGCCGCAGTGGATGGCGAGCCGGTCAGGCGCGGTTCTTCGACACCACCACCAGCTGTGCGGGCTTGCGCATGGCCGAGAGGGCTGCGCGCAGTGTGTCGACGCTGCCCGGACCGTCGGTGACGGCAAGGGTGCGGCCAAGCTCTCGGGGGTAGTTGGTGCCGTCGACGATCAGAAGCTCTGGCTCGAGGAAGGCGATGCGGCCGCCATCCATGACGAACTGGTGCCAGTTCTCGAGGACCTCGCGCTTGTAGGCGCCATCGGCGATCAGAACATCCGGCGGGCAGGCCCGGCCTTCTTCTTCGGAGATCACCTCAAAGGGCGTCGCTACCTGAGGCAGGCCGATGGCGGCGGCGATGACCTCGGTGTCGAACCCCGAAGCATCGAGGATCATGTCCATGCGCGGACCGGTGCCGAGAAGGTAGGCATGGAGGCCATGGCGCGCGAGAGCCTCGGAGAAGCCATAGACTTCTGCTGTGCGCTGATTAACGCGCATCTCGAACGCACGGTACGCGGACGGCCCCACCAGTGACAGGGCGCTTTCCTCATCCCAGAGGCGAGCAAGCTGTTCGCGCCAAGGCGCGTAATCGTGACCGGAATAATCGTCATGGGTGAGAAACAGGCGGAGCGAGCCGCCTTGGGTCTCGGTCATGCACCCGCGGACGATCGAGAAACCTGTGGCCTGCGCGATGCGCTGGAGAACGGCGAGGGTGTATACAGCCTCCGCACGCTGATGGAACGTACCGGCAAGAGTCCGGGTGAGAGCGAGGGCCGCATAGGGCGTCTCGAGCACCATGACGCCGTCCTTGGCGAGCCAGGTCTTGGCACGAAGGAAGAAGGCAAGCGGGTCGTCCATCTCTCCGAGTACGGAGATCGCGGTGATGATATCGAACTTCTTGACGCCGATCTTCTTGAGGGCGTTCTGGCCGTCAGCGGAAAGGAAGTCTTCCTTGATACCGACACCCCAGTCCTGGGGACCCGTTTCCGGCAGCGAAGGGTCAAGACCGATCGGCACGATCCAGCGGGGATAGGCGCGGGCCAGCGTGCCCGAGCCGCAGCCAATGTCCAGGGCCGTCCCCTCGCGGGTCGACAGCATCTCGAGAGTCTGATGGGCGGCCGCCTTCAGGCGGAACTCATCCGTCCACGATGTGTCGAGGGCGAGAGGCGCGGGGCGTTCTTCATAGACTTCGGCACGCTGAAGAAGACCGCATCCCGATCGCCCGTCATGATCGCCGCAATAGACCCACTCGACACCATCGCCGATCTCGAACGCATGGGTCAGCGTTGTTCCGTGGCAGGCCCGGCAGTAACTGATGGCCGCTGCTATTCCCATGGTCTCGTTCCCGGCAGAATACTCGAATACGGGACGCAAGCTGCCAAACCACGGTAAAAGACCCGCTAAGATAAGGGTTTAAGATCGGTAAACGGATAAATCTGTTATCCCCACCGTAACCTGAGATCCATTTTTGCCCCGCTTCTAGCGGCGGGCACGGAAAAAGCCGCGGGGGCTGCCCGCGGCTTCGTCAGTGTCGTCGCCCACGCGGGCATCGGACAAAATGTCAGAAGGTGGAACGGATCAGGCCCGAGGCTGCTCAAAGCCCTCGCCAAGACCACGAACCCCACACGAACGACGGATCATCTGACTCGACATCCGATCACCTCCTTTACAATTGCTTCCGTTGATCAGAACGTGAGGTCGGAAGAACTGCATCGCAAGCGGAAAAGCGGTTGGCAGGGGCGCTTGCGCCGTTACAACGCAGCCATGAGCATTCGACCGAGAAAAGCCGTCATTCCCGTCGCCGGTTTCGGAACGCGGGTCCTCCCCGCTTCCAAGGCGATCCCGAAAGAACTCCTGACCGTCGTGGACCGTCCGCTGATCCACTACATCATGGAGGAAGCGCTGGAGGCCGGGTTCGAACATCTCTGCTTCGTAACCGGTCGCGGCAAGGGCGCCATCGAGGACTATTTCGATCACCAGGTCGAGCTGGAACAGGCCCTCGAGAAGAAGAACAAGACCAAGATCCTCGAAGCGACCCTCGAAAGCGTCCTTGAACCTGGCCGCACCTCCTTCACCCGGCAACAGAAGGCCCTCGGCCTCGGCCACGCCGTGTGGTGCGCACGGGACATCGTGGGCCGCGAGCCGTTCGCCGTGATCCTGCCTGACGTCATCATCAAGGGCGCGCCCAAGGCCCTCAAGGAGATGATGGACCGCTATGAGGACGGCTCCAACGTCATCGCCGTCGAGGAGGTGCCTCGGGACCAGGTCAACAAATACGGCATCATTGCGCCCAAGGGTGAATGGTCGAACGGCGCGGTCGAGATGACCGGAATGGTCGAGAAACCCGACCCCGCCGAGGCGCCGTCGAACTACTCGATCACCGGTCGCTACATCCTGCAGCCGGAGATCTTCGACCTTCTCGAAGACCAGAAGCCGGGGGCAGGAAACGAAATCCAACTTACCGACTCCATGGCCAAGCTGCTCGGCAAGCAGAAGTTCATCGCCGCCACCTTCACGGGCGAAAGCCATGACTGCGGCTCGATCGAGGGCTTCGTGAAGGCGAACATCGCCTTTGGCATGGACAATCCGGAGATCGGCGCAGCCATCAAGGACTACGTCCAGAACTAGGACGCACCGGTCCCATCCGAACCTCCGCACCATTTCATGCGTTAAGGTGCCGGAGGTGCGGCCTGGGCCTCAGCCTCCGGTCTTTTCCATTGCCTTCTGGAAGGCAGGGCGCGCGGTGTTGCGCTCTGCATAGGCTTTGAGCGTCGGATAGTCCGCCAGCAGACCGAGACGGTCGGCCATGTGACAGATATAAGTGACGCCGAAGTCCGGCAGCGTCATCTCATCGCCGAGGATGAAGTCGTTATCGCCGAGCTGGTCGCGGATGTAGCCAAGGTGCAGAGCCGTCTCCCCGGCTGCAAACATCGAGATCAGCATCGGCTTGGGGTCCTCCGTACGCGACAGGAGGAGTTGGATGAGGAGAGGAGCGAAAGCCGAGCCTTCGGGGTAGTGGAGCCACTGGAGCCACTGCCCCCGCGCCTTGCCTTCCTTGGGCGGAAGAAACTTGCCGTCCGGGTTGTGGCTCTCCACGAGATAGGTGGCAATGGCGGCGTTCTCGGCGAGGGTGAAGCCGTCGACCTCGATGACCGGAGACTTGCCGAGGGGGTGGACGTCTTTCAACTCGGGCGGCGCACGGCCCATCTCGTTACGGATGTAGATCTCAAGATCGTAGTCGAGGCCAAGCTCTTCGAGCAGCCAGGCCGTGAAAACACTGCGCCCGACGCGCAGGTGGTGGAGTTTGATGGTCATGGGACCTCCCTTTGGCAGAGGTGTAGCAGCCTCATGCGCGAGGGATAGCGGGGACTGCAGAGCGGACATAGGTCATCCGCGGCGCTCCCCAGGGGCGACCGTCCGTGAAGGGATCACCGCGCGGCGCCTCCGGCGCCTCTCTCCTGCGAACGGCCGAACATCAGCTCACGCCCGTAAGGGACCATCAGCCTCAGGAGCGCACTCCCTCGGCCGGACTTCCGAAGACCAGCAGGCGGCGTGGAAACGGCACCAGTCGCCCTTCTCCTGCTGAAAGCTGATGTTAGACGATCCAGCGCATTCCGAGGCAAGTTCCGGACAGCTACCGGCCCATGCTCTCGAGCCAGTGCTTGCGGCAGAGGGAGACGTACTCCGACTTGTCGACCTCGACCTGCTGGCCTTCACGCACGGCGTCACCGTGATCGTCCCGGCGCAGGTTCATCGTCGCCTTCTTGCCGCAATGGCAGATCGTGCGCGCCTCGCGCAAATCATCGGCAATGGCGAGGAGGGTCGCCGCACCCTCGAAGAGCTGACCCTGGAAGTCCGTGCGCAGACCATAGCAGAGGACCGGGATGCGCAGCTCGTCGGCGACTTTCGCAAGCTGCCACACCTGCGCCTCGGACAGGAACTGTGCCTCGTCGAGGAAGGCAGCGTCGATGCCATTGGCCCGGATCTCTTTGCCGATAGCGGCGAAGAGATCCGTCTCCGGACGGAAGATGTGGGCCTCAGCGTGAAGCCCGATGCGCGACTCGATCTTCCCCATCGTCGCAGCTTCGTCCACGGCATGGTGCCCCGAGGTCCACAGCATGACTTGCATCCCGCGCTCGCGGTAGTTGTGCGCCGCCTGCAGGAGGATCGCCGACTTGCCGGCATTCATGGCGCTGTAGGTGAAGTAGAGCTTGGACATGGTGATGCCGCTCTAGCCGATTCCGCGCGAGGAGACCCGCCTTCCCCGCTTCCCCGATTGACCCCTGCCCCGCAGCGCCGCTACGCCGCGGGCTATGACCGAGCGCAAATCCTCCTTCACTTACGAAGAGCTTCTTGAGTGCGGCCGCAACGGGCTTCGGGGTCCGGGCACGGCGCAGCTTCCCGTTCCGCCGATGCTGATGGCGGACCGGATCACCCATATTTCCGATGAAGGCGGTAGCTATGGCAAAGGCCAGGTCATCGCCGAACTCGATATCAAGCCGGACCTGTGGTTTTTCGAGTGCCACTTCCCCGGCGACCCGGTCATGCCGGGCTGCCTCGGACTCGATGCGTTGTGGCAGCTGACGGGCTTCTTCCTGACCTGGGGCGGCAGCCCGGGGCACGGCCGGGCGCTGGGCGCCGGGCAAGTGAAATTCTCTGGCCAGGTCCGCCCGGACAACAAGCTCGTGCGCTACGAAATCGATATCCGCCGCGCCATGCGCGGCAAATTGGTGTTGGCGATCGCGGACGGTAAAATGTTTGTCGATGGCCACCAGATCTACGAGGCCAAGGACCTGCGGGTCGGCCTGTTCCCGATGGAACAGCTCGAAGGCTCAGTCCTCGGCTGAGGCATTGATGAAAGGCCCGGTGAGGGCCGTACCCCGAGGGAGGCCGGCGCCGGCATGTTGCGGGCGCCCTCTCCGGCTATTGTAAGGAGAAACCTATGCGCCGCGTCGTGATCACCGGGATGGGAATCGTCTCATCGATTGGCAGCACTCTCGAAGAAGTGACAAAGAGCCTCCGTGAGGGCATCTCCGGCATCAGCTTTTCCGATGAGATGGCCGAGCACGGATTCAAGTCCCGCGTTTGGGGCAAGCCGAATGTCGATGTCGAGGAAGTGCTCGACAAGAAGACCCGCCGCTTCATGGGCGAGGGTGCCGCCTGGAACTACATTGCCATGCGCGATGCGATCGAGGACGCTGGCCTGACTGAAGACGAGGTTAGCCACGAGATGACGGGCATCGTCATGGGCTCGGGCGGTCCGTCCACGGAGACGATCGTCATGGCCGCTGACAAGACACGCGAGACCGGCAGCCCGCGCAGGATCGGCCCGACAGCCGTTCCGAAGGCGATGAGTTCGACCAACTCCGCCTGCCTTGCCGTGCCATTCAAGATCAAGGGGCTCAACTATTCGATCAGCTCGGCCTGTGCGACGTCCGTGCACTGCATCGGCCACGCCTATGAGCAGGTGGCCATGGGCAAGCAGGACGTGATCTTTGCCGGCGGCGGCGAAGATCTCGACTGGACCCTGTGCAACATGTTCGACGCCATGGGTGCGATGTCCTCCGACTACAATGACACCCCGACGCTTGCTTCGCGTGCATACGATGCCGCACGAGACGGCTTCGTCATCGCGGGTGGCGCGGCGACCGTCGTGGTCGAGTCGCTCGAACGTGCAGTCGCCCGCGGCGCGAAGATCTGGGGCGAGATCGTCGGCTATGCGGCCAACTCGGACGGCTACGACATGGTTGCGCCGTCGGGTGAAGGCGCCGTGCGTTGCATGAAAAAGGCGCTCGAAACCGTCCGGCAGAAGATCGGCTATATCAACACCCACGGCACCTCGACGCCGATTGGCGACACCCGCGAAGCGGCCGCGATCAAGGAAGTCTTCGGCGACGATGTCCCGCCCTTCGCCTCGACCAAGTCGCTCACAGGGCACTCGCTTGGCGCCGTCGGCGCTCAGGAGCTGGTGTTCACGCTTCTTCAGATGAAAGAGCGCTTTCTTGCCGCCTCCGCCAACATTGAAAAGCTGGGCGAAGAATTTGTCGGGCTGCCAATTATCCGGGAGCTGAAAGAAGGTGTCGACCTTCAGGCAGCGCTGACCAACAGCTTTGGCTTCGGCGGCACCAATGCCTCCCTCGCCGTGGCGAAATACGAGGGCTGACGGCCTTGACCCGTGACGAGATCCTGAGGCTGATCATTGATGGCCGGACCGATCTCGTCACGGAACTGATGAAACAGGATGGCTGGCGGGAGAGCCTGGCAGCGCCGTTTCCGAACCCGATCGATTGGTTCATCTATTACAATGACACAACGGCGCTGCGCCTGGTCCATGACCGGGGCGGCGCCATCCCTTTCGAGACGCTCGGCGCGCGGCTCAACAGCGCGGCGTTCTTCGGACACTGGAAGGTCTGCGACTTCCTGCTCGGCCTTGGCGCAGACCCCAACCACCAGCTTCCGCGCTCTCGGGAGACGGCGCTTCATTCGGCGCTCTGCAAGGCCAACAGGCCGCATTTCATCTATACGGTGCGCGTGCTGCTTGACCATGGGGCAAACCCCAATGCGCAGACGGCGGACAACATGCCCACCGATGCCTTCATGCGGGACGTGCGGACACGGGGCGAGACGCCACTCCACCGTGCCGCCGCCTATGCCGACCCGGAGATCATTCGCCTGCTGCTGGACCGGGGAGCGGACAAGGAGCGCCGTGACGCCCATGGCGACACCCCGCTCGGCTGGGCCAGCATGCATCTCAGGCCAGGCTCGGTTCTGGCACTTCTCGCCTATGGCGACCACCGAATTTCGCAAAAGCAAGTGTCGGAGCTGACCTCCGACCACGGCGCGGGCTGGGGCAATGGCATGGAGCGCAACCTGATGGGCGGCTACCGTCCGCTGTCGAGTACCGAGGACTGACATGGCCATGCGGAACGGGCTGCGCGATCGGTGCGGGACACAGGCATGACCGGGGCGGAGGCGCTGCCGACCATCTGGCCCTTCATGACGCCGCCCGAAATGCCGGCGGAGAACGCTTGGGCGATCCACCTCCTCCTCAGCCTCCATACGGCTCTTACAGCGCTGGTCTTCGCCAGCGGGCCAGTGATGGCGTGGCGGGCATGGAAGGACCGGGCGGACTGGATCTATTGGGGCATCGCGAGCCTGCCCCTGGGGGTCGAGGCGCAGCGCCTTGTCGCAGGCAATCGCTGCGTCGTACAGGACTTGGCGCAGGCGCTCTGGCAGGTGCCGCCCGATGTCTGGGCGCCAGACCTTTACGGGGTCCATGCAAGCTGGATGACCTATGTGGTCGATGCCTGCATCGCCTCCTATGCCGCCGGCCTGATCGTCAGTGTAGCGCTCTTCCTGAAAAGGCGCCGGGGCTGGTTCGGTGGCCACGCAGCAAGACCGAATTTAACCTTACCAAGGTGATGCGACTTCTTCTCTCCGGCGATGCCAGCGGTTCAGACTTTCTTGATAGTCCGGGCACGGGGCAGAAAAGGAAGAGAGAATGTTCGGCACGTTTCGCAATACTGGCATCGCGGCCGTCGCGTTGCTGGGCCTGACCGGCTGCTACGAAGACCTTCTCGATGACGAGCCCGGCGGCGAGTACATTCCGGGCGTCTCGACCACGGTGACGGGTGTCGTTGCCAAGGGCTTTGCCTATTGCGACGTGGTCATCCGCGAGCCGGTGGGCACGGCCCTGACAGATATCTCCTACCGTCCTGCGGGTGTCGTGGTGGGCCAGAACTTCAGCACCAACGGCAACCCCGTCCCCCAGCCAACCGCCGCAGACGTTCGCTTCACCCTGACCGTTAACGACTATGTCGGCCCGGCGATCATCGAAGCGAGCAACTGCTCCTACGAGGACGAGACCACAGGCGACCGCTACGACGTGCCCCTCCTCCGTGCACCGATCGATATTCCGCAGACCGGCGGCCAGATGACCGTTTCGGTCACCCCGCTTTCGGAAATGGCGTTCAATGTCGCCCTCGCCCGCGCGGGCGGTGTCGTCCAGAACATATCTTCCCGCGGTGTCGAGTCTGGCTACCGGCTGGTGGCGGATGCGTTTTCCGCGGGCGGGCAGTTCGACCCGATGACCACAGTGCCAGCGATTGCGACCCTCGACAGCTCGGCCAATGCGGCGGCAGACGAGGTTTTCTTCGGACTCGTGCTTGCGGCGTTCTCGGGCGCAACGAGCCAACTAGACCAGCTCTATGTGGCGCTGTCGGATGATTTGAGCGCGCAAGGCCTGCGCGACTTCTACGACATGGTCGAGCAAGGCGCGGCCACCTTCGACCAGTCCGGACGCAACCGAACTGGCCAGGATGCTGCGGATGTCATCGCCCAGGCGCGGGCAACAGCCCTCAACCCAGACCCTTCAGGTCCCTAATCAGGCGACGAAGTCCATTTCCGGAGTTACGGGAATGGCTTCGAGCTTCGTCACGCCGAACGCGACCTGGACACTCGCTTCGCGCAGGCGGTGGAGATGCAGCGCATGACATTGGTCGCCAGCGCGGCGAACATCGGGTCCCGAAACTTGGCGTCCAAGTGAACCGCCGGCGCGACTTGGCCTCACCCGCGCACTCCGGTATTGCCCAGCGGACAGGACTTTGGAGAGACCCGATGAGCGACGAGACCACCTACCCGACCGGTGACCTGATGAAGGGCAACAAGGTCCTTGTCATGGGGGTCGCGAACAAGAACTCGATCGCCTGGGCCATCGCCCAGCAGCTGGCGGCGCAGGGGGCCGAGCTGGGCTTCACCTACATCGAGGCGATGGAGAAGCGCGTGCGCCCGCTGGCCGAAGAGCTGGGCGTCAAGCTGATGCTGCACTGCGACGTCACCTCCGACGAGTCGATGGAGAAGGTGTTCAGCACCATCAAGGACGAATGGGGCGAGATGCACGGCCTCGTCCACGCCATCGCCTTCTCGGACAAGGATGAGCTCAAGGGCTCCTTTGTCGAGAACACGACCCGCGCGAACTTCGCCCGCTCGATGGACATCTCCGCGTTTAGCTTTGTCGATGCCGCGCGCCGCGCCGCGCCGATGATGGCGCCCGGTGGCTCCTTGGTGACGCTGACCTATCTCGGTTCCGAGCGCGTGATCCCGAGCTACAATGTGATGGGTGTGGCGAAAGCGGCGCTTGAAGCCTCCACCCGCTATATCGCGCGGGATCTCGGACCGAAAGGCATCCGCTGCAACGCGATTTCGGCTGGTGCGATCAAGACGCTTTCGCTGGGCGGTATCTCGGGCGGGCGGTCGCTGCTGTCCGAAGGCCGTAAGTGGGCTCCCCTGCGCGAGGACACGGACCCGGCAGGCGTTGCGGGCTGCGCGCTCTATCTTTTGTCAGCCCTCGGAAAGTCGATCACAGGCGAAGTGCTTCATGTGGATGCCGGGTTCCATATTGTGGGCTTTCCCGATGAGGAAGTGATGAAGTCGGAGTAGTCAATCCCTGCGAGACAAAAACCAAACAACATTAGTCTAAGTAATGACGATTATCAGCACCGCAGTGACCCCAACGATCGCTGCGGCCACTGATACTCACAGGACGACCATTTCTCCCTTGGATTGAAAGTCAGGACTGCGGGAGCCGAAGATCTCGTACGACATTCGGATATTCAGCGAATGCAAGGCTACGCAAACGACTGCCGTGTAAAGGATCGAGAGGAGGGCAGAGATATACTCTCCCCTCCCCACGCCAAAAGGCGATAACTCGATAAGTCACTGCCATGCCAGCGCCGAAGTACAATACGATTTGCTCACCGCCGTCGCCGAAAACGAGACGCAACGGCCAGGCCGCAATGAGGGCGAGCACTGCAATCGCCGTGACGATCTAGATGACGTGCACTGACTAACCCGCCACCCTCGCGAGAACGGCACCCGCGATCAGGAGCTGGACGAGGTTCAGCACCACCGAGATCCGGTGGCCGCGCTTGAACTTCGCGCCTGCAGCTGCGTCGCCGTCCATCTCGGCATCGCGCCATTCGTTGATCTTCGGGGTGAGGACCTGCCGCACAAAGACCGTCGTCAGGCTGATGAACGCGAGACCCGCCGCCTGCATCGGCTCGCCCCAAGAGGCGAGTGCCCCGAGGCCCGAGGTGATGATCAGGAACAGGTAGTAGCGCGGGAAAAGCTGGCGCAGGACGTCGCTTGCCTGGTCGCCATCGAGGACGCGGAACACCACTGGCGCGACAACAGTTGGGAAGAAGATAATGCTGCCGAAAACGCAGGCGGTCAGCAGGTTCCGGATGACTTCCTGAGTCAGCTCCATCCCTAGCACCCCCGCGCGATGTTGAAAGCGCCGAAGGCTTGGCAGACCGGCATGACCTCGACCCGGTTGATGTTGATATGCGCAGGCAGGGCAAGAACGTCGCAGATCACCCGTGCGATATCCTCGCCGGTCAGGTGCTCCGTGTTCTCATAAACCTTGGCAGCCTTCTCCTTGTCCCCGGCAAAGCGCACTTCAGAGAACTCCGTCTCCGTCAGCCCCGGCTCCACCGACGTCACCCGCACCTTCGAGCCGATCAGATCAGCGCGGAGGTTCAGCGAGAACTGCGTCACGAAGGCCTTGGTCGCGCCATAGGCATTGCCGCCGGGATAAGGGTAACTTCCGGCTACGGAGGAAATGTTGATGATGTCCGAGCGCTCCATCGGCTTCATCTTCGGCAGGAGTGCGCGGGTGATGTGGACGAGTCCGCGGATGTTGGTGTCGATCATCCTGTCCCAGTCCTCGAGGCTCGCTTCATCGGCCCCTGAAAGCCCGAGCGCGAGGCCAGCATTGTTGACGAGAATATCCGGCGTACGGCTCAGATCGCCCACGAAGGTCTTCACCGCATCCACATCGGTCATATCGAGCCGGGCGTAGCGGAAGCGCTCACCGAGTTCGTCCTTCAGCGCTTCGAGCCTTTCGAGCCGCCTGCCCGTGCCGATCACTTCGGCACCCAGTGAAACCAGCCGCTCGGCCGTGGCCTTGCCGATGCCGGAGGTAGCGCCGGTGACCAGCGCGAGCCTGCCATTCATGGTATCCGTCATGCGTTTTCTCCGACGCTCTGCCTTGTTTCATGCCCGCAAGATGTCAATCTGTTAAGCATGGCAGCGCTTATTCGAATTTTACTCTTCTTCCCACGCCTCGTTGCCCGCCTTTTCGGCGGAACCGCAGCGCGCAAAGCGTCGGGCAGCCTTGTCGCGGAGGCTGGGCGTGACGCCGAAGCTGCCAAGGTCGAGCTGACCCCGGCAAGGCCCTACACCTTCCTGTTTCGCGAGATCGGGCGGCCGAAGCTACCGGTGGTGTCGGCATCGGAGTTCAATCTCGACAAGGCGCGCGAGATGGTCGGGCACTCCGAGACCTATTTCCGCCACCCCTTCTCGCTCTTCCCGCCGGGTTCGTTGTTCTACGAGGAAGTCGAGCTGCAGGAACTCGAAGCCTCCCTCGGCGTCCATGTGGGCAGCGAGGATGCGGGCTTCGTCAAATGGTCATCGGACTTCCGACGGGTCCTCAATGACAATGCACGCCGCCTGCTTCTCTGGTACACGCCGTTGATCGCCCTTCTGTCGGCGATGGTCGCCCTCGGTATCCACGACCTGATGCCGAGCGAGACAATCGAGATCCCGATGATTGGCCCGCGTTCGGCGCAGGTGCTGGCCTGGCCGATGGCGGCCCTGCTTGGCGTCTTCGTGCTGACGCTGATCTATCAGTGGCCTTACAAGTTCGCCCAGCAGAGGAACCTGCTGGGCTTTGACAACACGATCACCAGCCGGTTCTCGCAGCTCAACCAGAACTTCCAGGTGGCCAAGCGCCAGGCACTCAATGTCGAGCGCAACAAGCGGATGAACCAGGTCGAGGAGCTGAAGGAAGAGGCGGCGATCTGGACCCTGGCCTATCACTGGCTGGCCCAAAGGCTCCTGCTTTCCGAGCGCCTTGTGCGGAACCAGATGTACCAGGCGAACCGAAACGCAACCCTTTATTCCGCAGGCGGATTTGTCCTGACGATTGCTGTCATCGTGGTCGGCGCGCTGGTCTCCGCGCGGCTGTTCCCGGAGCGCGCGAGCGAGGAATTCCTCCTTGCCGCCGGCTCGGGCCTTGTCTTCGCGATCTCGGGCTATATCGGTGCCATGGGCGGAGTTGCGGGCGAAACGCGGCGCGTGCTCGAGGACAATGAGTGGTTCCGGTTCAGCCGCCTCGAGCTCGACCGCGCGGTGGCGGAGCATGTCGGGGAAGACAAGCTCCAGATCATCACCTTCCGTGACCGGAACAGGCTGGAATAGGACGCAGCGCGTCCTACCCTGTGGCCATCTCCGCGAGCTGCGCGCCCTTCGGTGCACTCTCACCCTTTGCGAAGTGCACCGCCGAAATGGTCCCGTCATGGGGTGCCTTGATGACGGTCTCCATCTTCATCGCCTCGAGGGTGACAAGCGGCTGGCCCGCGGAGACAGTGTCGCCTTCCCTGACCATGACGCCTGTCACCGTGGCAGGCATGGGCGAGGAAAGGGCTGCCGCCTCGGCATCCGCCGCGCCTGCCTCGACAAAGGGATCAAAGAGCGGCACACGGAGGGTTTCGCCGCCCGCCGTCAGGAAGACGGCATGGCCATCGGACCACCCCCACTCGACATCCTTCGAGCTTTCGCCGGAAATGACGGTGAAGCTTTCGCCGGCCATGGCGACCTCGACAGGCACATCCTCGCCGTCAAAGCTTGCGGTCCAGTCGCGGCCGTCCTTGCGCACGGTGACATCCACCGGCTTGCGGTTGCGTACGAGCGTCATCGCTAGTGCCTTGGCCGCGTTGAGGCGGAAGCCGAGCGCGTCTTCGGGATCGCCCCCGTCGGACGCCGCGACGATAGCGGCAGCGATGAGCGCCGCGTCCGAGATGTCGTTCTCTCCCGTGGCGAGGTCGTGCTCGGACAGAAACTTTGTCGTAGGCGGAGCTTCACGGAACTCAGGGTGCCGCAGGATACGGACGAGGAAGTCGCGGTTGGTGACGAGCCCGCCGATATCCGCCGTTGCGAGGGCATTGGCGAGGCTTGCCACGGCGTCCTCACGGGTTTCGGCATAGGTGATAACCTTTGCGATCATCGGGTCGTAGAAGGGGGTGATCGCATCGCCGGGCGCGACGCCCGTGTCGAGCCGCAGGGGTGCGCCGCTCTCACCGGAAAGTTCGCCGAAATCGAAGCGCGTCAGGCGGCCGATTTGCGGCAGGTAGTTCTCTTCGGGATCCTCGGCATAAAGACGCGCTTCGACAGCGTGGCCGCGCTGCTGGATCTCGTCCTGCCTGAGGGGGACCGGCTCACCAGCGGCGGCGCGAAGCTGCCATTCGACGAGGTCGATGCCGGTAATTTCCTCCGTTACCGGATGTTCGACCTGCAGTCGGGTGTTCATCTCCATGAAGTAGACGCCGTCCTTGCCGTCATAAAGGAACTCGACGGTACCCGCGCCGACATAGTCAACGGCCCTCGCGGCATCGACGGCAGCCTTGTGCAACGCGGCGCGCGTGGCATCAGGGATGTTGGGAGCAGGAGCCTCCTCGATCACTTTCTGGTAACGTCGCTGGACGGAGCAATCACGTTCGAACAGGTGGACGACATTGCCATGGCTGTCCCCGAAGACCTGCACCTCCACATGCCGCGGCGCTGCCAGGAATTTCTCGACGATAAAGCGGTCATCGCCGAAGGCTGATTTTGCCTCGCGCTTGGCGCTTTCAAGTTCGCCTTCAAGGTCCTCGGGCCGCTCGACGATCCGCATACCCTTGCCGCCGCCGCCGGCAGCCGCCTTCAGAAGGACGGGGTAGCCGATACGCTCGGCCTCGGCCTTGAAGGTGGCGAGGGATTGATCCTCACCCTGATAGCCCTGGAGCATCGGCACGCCGGCCTTGCCCATGAGCTCCTTGGCTTTCGCCTTCGATCCCATGGCTTCGATCGTGTGCGGCTTGGGGCCGACGAAGGCGATGCCCGCTTCCTCACAGGCGCGGCTGAAGCCTGCATTCTCTGACAGGAAGCCGTAGCCGGGGTGGATCGCCTCTGCCCCGCAGGACTTGGCGACCTCGATGATCTTGCCTGAGAGGAGATAGCTCTCCGAAGCTGCGGGCGGGCCGAGGTGGTAAGCTTCGTCCGCCATCCGCACGTGAAGGGCGTGTTTGTCCGCGTCTGAATAAACGGCCACGGTCTTTACGCCGAGGCGGCGCGCCGTCTTGATGACCCGGCAGGCGATCTCGCCCCTGTTGGCGATAAGGAGTTTCTTGAACATCCGTGGACCTCCTACATCCGGAACACGCCGAAGCGCGTTTCCTCGATCGGGGCGTTGAGCGCTGCGCGGAGAGACATGCCGACGACGTGGCGGGTGTCCGCCGGGTCGATAATACCGTCGTCCCAGAGGCGAGCGGTGGAGTAGTAGGGCGAGCCCTGCTCCTCGAACTGCTCCTCGATCGGACGTTTGAAGGCGTTGCGCTCTTCCTCCGTCCACGTCTGGCCTCTCGCGGCCATGGCATCCTCGCGGACGGTGGCGAGAACGTTCGCCGCCGCGCTGCCGCCCATAACGGAGATGCGGGCATTGGGCCACATATAGAGGAAGCGCGGGCCGTAGGCCCTGCCGCACATGCCGTAATTGCCCGCGCCGTAGGAGCCGCCGACGATGACGGTGATCTTCGGCACATTGGCGCAGGAGACGGCAGTGACGAGCTTCGCGCCATGCTTGGCAATGCCGCCGTGTTCGGCCTCCTTGCCGACCATGAAGCCGGTAATGTTCTGAAGGAAGAGAAGCGGGATCTTCCGGGCGCAGGCCAGTTCGATGAAGTGGGCGCCCTTCTGCGCACTTTCCGCGAAGAGCACGCCGTTATTGCCGAGAATCGCGACCGGCATGCCCTCGATCTCTGCAAAGCCGCAGACAAGGGTTTCGCCGTAGCGGGCCTTGAACTCGTGGAAGCGCGAGCCGTCGACGATCCGCGCAATGATCTCCTTGATATCAAACGGGCGGCGCAGGTCCGTCTCCGCCGTGCCGCGAAGCTCGTGGGCCGGGTAGAGCGGATCGTCGAACTCGAAATGTTCGAAGCTCGGTCCCATCGGCAGGGTCGCGACGATCTCCCGTGCGATCGCTAGGGCGTGACGGTCGTTGTCGGCAAGGTGGTCCGAGACGCCGGAGATGCGGGTATGGACATCGCCGCCGCCCAGTTCCTCGGCACTCACCACTTCGGAGGTAGCGGCCTTCACGAGGGGCGGGCCCGCGAGGAAGATGGTCCCCTGCTCCTTAACGATGACTGTCTCGTCAGACATGGCCGGGACATAGGCACCGCCCGCCGTGGATGATCCGTGGACGACGGAGATCTGCGGGATGCTTTTGGCGCTCATCCGCGCCTGGTTGTAGAAGATGCGGCCGAAATCGTCCTTGTCCGGAAAGACCTCGTCCTGCATCGGCAGGAAAGCCCCGCCCGATTCGACGAGGTAGAGACAGGGCAGCCGATTCTCGTCGGCAATTTCCTGGGCGCGGAGGTGCTTCTTCACCGTCATCGGGTGATAGGTGCCGCCCTTCACCGTCGGGTCATTGGCGGCGATCAGGCACTGACGCCCCTCGACCTGGCCGACGCCGGAGATGATCCCGGCGCAGTGGATATCGCCAGAATACATGCCGTTCGCAGCGAGTTGGCCGATCTCAAGAAAATCAGATCCCGGATCGATGAGCGCGTTGATCCGCTCCCGTGCCAGCATCTTTCCGCGCTTCTTGTGCCGGGCGTTGCGCTCGGGGCCACCGCCCTCGCGCGCCTCGGCGACCTTGGCCTTCAGTTCCTCGATCAGGGGTTCCATCTCGCCCAGGCGGCGGCGGAACTCCTCGCTCGCGGTGTCGAGCTGCGTCTCGATGATCGGCACCGGCGCTCCCTCTTCTTGTCTTGCTTTTTCCGGGCTGAACTAAAGCATTCAGCGCGAAATGCCAGCGAGACAGGCCGCCATTGCGGGTCAGGTTTGCCTATAGGAGAATGCAGCCTCAGGAGGCCGTTTCGATGGCCTGAACCGGCGCGGTTCATGCGCAATGCGCAGCTTCCTGCCGCGCCATGCGGCGGCGCGAAGCCACGCCTCGAACAGTTGCCACGCCTGCTCCAAAGCGCCACAAGCGGCGCAAGAAATGACGAATATTCTGGAGGACCCGCCATGCTTGCCAACAGCTTCCAAGGCATGAATTTCGGCCTGCCTGAGGAGATCGAAGAGGTCCGGACCGTGGTCGCGCGTTTCGTCGACGACCGCATCGCGCCGATCGCCGCCGAGACGGATCGGAAAAACGAGTTTCCAGCCCATCTCTGGAAAGAACTCGGTGATATTGGCGTGCTCGGCATCACGGTACCCGAAGAATATGGGGGCGCGGGAATGGGCTATCTCGCCCATGCGGTGGTGATGGAAGAGATCAGCCGCGGCTCGGCCTCGATCGGCCTTTCCTACGGCGCCCACTCGAACCTCTGCGTCAACCAGATCGCCCTCAATGGCAGCGACGCACAGCGGGCCAAGTACCTGCCCAAGCTTATCTCCGGTGAACATGTCGGTGCGCTGGCCATGTCCGAGCCGGGCGCGGGCTCCGACGTCGTCTCCATGAAGCTCCGTGCAGAGAAGAAGGGCGACAGGTACATCCTCAACGGCAACAAGATGTGGATCACCAACGGCCCAGATGCCGATACACTGGTGGTCTATGCCAAGACCGATCCCGAAGCTGGCGCTCGGGGCATCACCGCCTTCCTGATCGAGAAGGGCTTCAAGGGTTTCTCGACAGCTCAGAAGCTCGACAAGCTGGGCATGCGCGGCTCGAATACCTGCGAACTGGTTTTCGAGGACTGCGAAGTGCCCGAGGAACAGGTCATGGGCGGCGTCGGTGAGGGCGTCCGTGTGCTGATGTCCGGCCTCGATTACGAACGCGCGGTTCTCGCCGCAGGCCCGCTGGGCATCATGCGCGCCGCGCTCGATGTCTCCCTCGGCTACATCCATGAGCGCGAACAGTTCGGCAAACCGATCGGCGAATTCCAGCTCGTCCAGGGCAAGATTGCCGACATGTATTCGACGATGAATGCCTGCCGCGCCTATGTCTACGCCGTCAACGCCGCTTGCGACCGCGGCGAGACGACCCGGCAGGATGCAGCCGGAGCCATTCTGTATGCAGCAGAAAAAGCAACACAGGTCGCTCTCGATGCGATCCAGCTCCTTGGTGGCAACGGTTATATCAACGAGTACCCGACCGGTCGCCTCCTGCGTGATGCGAAGCTGTACGAAATCGGCGCCGGCACGTCGGAGATCCGCCGCATGCTGATCGGTCGTGAACTCTTCAAGCTGACGGCCTGAAGACTTGCCGAGCCTTCCAGGGAAAACGGCGCGCCTTCTCGGCCTCGACGAGAAAGCGCTGGCCCGCTGGTCAGTGCGCTGGCGGGCGCTGTTTCCCCATGACGGGCTGCGCGAGCATCAGCGGGTTCCTCTCTACCACCCCGACGTACCCTTCATCCTTATCACGTCGCAGAAGGCAGGATCGACGCTGGGGGTTGCCTGGTTCTTCCAGCACGCTGGCCTTCTGAGCGAGGCGAAAGCGCATCACGAGTTCGTCCACCGCTACGAGCAGGAAGTGTTCCTGATGCGCCCTGGCTACATGGCCGACCTTGAACGGGCGATCCGGGAACGGCCGGTTTTGAAGCTTGTCCGTGACCCCGCAGACCGGGCCTTTTCCAGCTATATGGCCCTGCAGGGTATAGATGCCCTCTCACCCGGCGATCACCGGCACGGGATCAGGCGGAGGATCGCCAAGTCGCAGGGGCTTGCGGGCCCGGAGGCGCAGATGCCTTTTGCGGCGTTCCTCGCGTGGGTGGCGGGCGAGGACCATCGCCGCCTCGACGGGCACGAGGCGCGGCAGTTCAACCTCTACGAAAAAGAGCTACCCCAAGGCGCGCCTCAACTGATCCGGCTCGAGGAGACCGCCGAGGCCCTGCCGGCGATCGAAGAGCGGTTCGGCCTGCCGCGCACGCCGAAGAGCGCGCTCGAAGCGCTCGGCGCTTCAGGTCACTATGTGCCGAAGGCGGCCGACCCGGAAGGCTTCCGGCGCGTGCTCTACGAGGGCATCGCCCTGCCCCGGCGCGGCAAGGCTCCTGCCCTCGACCGGAAGGTTCTTGCAGAAGACGCTGCGGTCATCGCTCATTTTTTTAAGGCTTATGGTGAAGACTACGAGCGGTACGGTTACAAACCACCCGCTTGAGAGCCATGAGAGACGATCGTTGGGAATACAGGATCTGGCCTGAATCCGGCGCCGAGAAGGTGGCCCGGATCACGAGCCTGCTTGGCCAGGAGCTGAAATCCGAATACCGGTCCGACGTCTATTTCCTGACCCCGGCTGAACATATCAGCGCCAAGATCCGCGGCGGCAAGCTGTTCGAGGTCAAGGAGCTGCTCGAGAACCGCGGCGGTTGCGAACGTTGGGTGAAGGCCGTGGAACAGCCGGTATCAGGCTCTCGCACCCTCGATGGCCTCCTTGGCGAGGCGAAGGAGACGGAGCTTGGCAAGGCATTGCTCGAGGCCGCGATCGGGTCGATCGCTATCGTCGACGTGCGCAAGCACCGCCGGCTGTTCCAGTGCGGCACGTCCGAGGTGGAGGCGACTTCCGTCATGGTCGCAGGCAAGCGCCTCGACACGCTGGCGCTCGAGTCGCCGAGCTACGAGGAATGCTCCGAGATCGCGAGCAAGCTCGGCTTCATGGAGCAGGACAACACCGATTACGGGACGGTGCTGCGCGCACTTCGCTAGATGAAGAGCGTCGCCGGGAATTCGAGATAACCCTTGATCCGCTGGACGAACTCCGCCGCTTCGTAGCCGTCGATGATGCGATGATCGAAGCTCGAGGAAAGGTTCATGATCTTGCGCGCCTCGACCTGACCCGACGCGTTGAAGCGTGGCAGGGTCTGGATCTTGTTCGGGCCGACGATGGCGACCTCAGGGCGGTTGATGATCGGCGTGGTAGTGATGCCGCCGATCGGACCCAGCGAGGTGATGGTGATCGATGAGCCCGAAAGCTCTTCCCGTTTGGCGGAACCGTCGCGGGCGGCTTTCGACAGCCGTGCGATCTCGTTCGCCATCTCGTGGAGGTCCATCGCCTCGGCATGGCGCAGGACAGGAACCATGAGGCCATTGTCCGTCTGCGTTGCGATGCCGATATGGGCCGCGCCGTAGCGGGTGACGATGCCCGCTTCGTCATCGTAATGGGCGCTCATCTGCGGGAAGTCTTCCAGCGCACGGACGATGGCTTTCGCGATGAAGGGCAGGACCGTCAGCTTGGGCTGGTCGTCCCGCTTCGTCTTGTTCATGTGCTGGCGCAGCTCTTCCACCGCCGTCATGTCGACCTCGTCGACATAGGTGATGTGCGGGATGTGGCGCTTGGCGGCCTGCATCTTCTCCGCGATCTTGCGGCGGAGGCCGATGACCTTGATTTCTTCCGTAGACGTGTTGGGTCCCGAGCCCGTGCCGCCAACGGGGCGAGCGTGCGAAGGTCTGGCCTGGCCGCCGCTTTTGACGAAGGCGTCGAGGTCTTCATGGGTGACGCGGCCTTCGGGGCCGGTGCCCTGCACCTCGGCAAGATCGATCCCCTTGGTCATCGCCCGTGCACGGACGGCAGGCGCGGCGAGCACCTTGCCGCCGGAGCGCTTCGGCGCGGTCGAGACGGCGGCGGGGACAGGATCCGCGCCCTTGACCGCGCCGGACTGCGCAATCTCCGCAGGCTGATCGACGACTGGCGCGACATCGGCAGCAGCGGGCTTCGCCTCGCCGCCCTTGCCCTCAACGGCGAGCTTGATGATCTCCGCGCCCACAGCGACCGTGTCGCCCGGAGCCGCGCCGATCCAGGAGACGGTGCCCTTGCGGGGGCTCGGGATCTCGACGGTGGCCTTGTCGGTCATCACGTCGGCAAGATTCTGGTCAGGCTCGACCGTGTCGCCTTCCTTGACGTGGAACTCGACGATTTCGGCCTCGGTCACGCCCTCGCCCACATCGGGAAGCTTGATGACGTATTCGGAGGTTCCGCCGGACGGCGCAGGCGCCGGAGCGGGCTCCGCTTTCGTTTCTTGCTTGGGAGCAGGGGCAGACTCAGTAGTCGGAGCCTCTTCGGCCGCCTGGTCATCCATTTCGATCTTGATGATCTCGGCACCGACGGCGACGGTGTCGCCCGGCTCCGCGCCGATCCACACGACCTTGCCCGCGCGGGGGCTCGGCACCTCGACGGTGGCCTTGTCGGTCATCACGTCGACGAGGTTCTGGTCAGGCTCGACCATATCGCCGACCTTCACATGGAGCTCGACAAACTCCGCTTCCGTCACGCCTTCGCCGACATCGGGCAGTTTGATGGTGTGGATGCTCATTCTGTGGTCTCTTCCTCATCTGGGCGTGCCAGATCAGCGTCGGAATAGGTTAGCTCGGAGACATGCGCCCATTCTGCATCGAAGCATTCAACGAAGTACTGGGCTATCCGGCTGCGATGTCTGGATGACTTAGCTCTGGAGTCGAATGGGTTCCCACCGTCAGCGAGGATTGCCAAGCAGGCAAACTCATCCGCTGAGATCCGGCCCTCGCGAGGAATCAGCATACTGACGTGAAGTGGCTTGCCTCTACGTACCGTTCCGCAGAGGCCAAGATCCGGACAGAGCCTACGCATGAGCTGTCCAAATGGGGAACGCTCCGCCACTGTCACTTCGCTTCAACAACCTTCTTCAGCGCCGCCGCGACCCTCGTCGGGCCTGGGAAGTAGGTCCATTCCTGGGCGTGGGGGTACGGCGTATCCCAGCCGGTGACGCGGGTGATCGGCGCTTCGAGGTGGTAGAAGCAGCGCTCCTGCACGAGGGCCATCAGCTCGGCGCCATAGCCGCAGGTCTTGGTCGCCTCATGGACGATGACGCAGCGGCCGGTTTTCTTCACCGAGGTTTCGATGGCTTCAAGGTCGAGGGGCAGGAGCGAGCGGAGATCGATGATCTCGGCATCGACGCCGGCCTCCTCCTGCGCCGCCTGGCAGACATGGACCATGTTGCCGTAGCAGAGGACCGTGACGGCGTTCCCTGCACGGACGGTCTTCGCCTTGCCGATCTCGACGGTGTAGTAGCCTTCGGGCACCTGGCCGTCTTCATGGTCTTTCCAGCCCTTGAGCGCGCGGTCGTGATAGCCCTCGAACGGGCCATTATAGAGGCGCTTCGGCTCAAGAATGATGACCGGGTCCGGGTCCTCGATCGCGGCAATGAGGAGGCCCTTGGCGTCGTAGGGGTTGGACGGGATCAAGACCTTGAGGCCCGTGACATGGGTGAAGATCGCCTCGGGCGACTGGCTGTGTGTCTGGCCGCCATAGATGCCGCCGCCGGTGGGTGTACGGATGACGATCGGGCAGGTGAACTGGCCGTTCGACCGGTAGCGGATGCGGGCTGCTTCCTGGCTGATCTGGTCGTAGGCCGGAGTTATGTAGTCCGCAAACTGAATTTCTATCACAGGCTTCAGGCCGTAGGCCGCCATGCCGATACCGGCGCCAACAATGCCGCTTTCCGCGATCGGAGCATCGAAGCAGCGCGAGGTGCCGTATTTCTCCTGGAGTCCCGCCGTGCAGCGGAAGACGCCACCGAAATAGCCCGCATCCTCACCGAAGACGACGACATCATCATCCCGCTCCATCGCGACGTCGTGGGCGTCGCGGATGGCTTCGATCATATTCATGGTCTTGGTGTTGGAGAGCGTCTCGGACATGATCAGAAACCTGCCTCTTTCATCTGTTCACGGAGGCGACCGGGCATCTCGGCATAGACGCCTTCGAACATCGCGGCGGGTTCGGCGCCCTGACCGGCGTGGACGAGGCCGTTTTCCTCGGCACGGTTCTCTGCCTCGCGCATTTCGGTTTCGGCATCCTTCTCAAGGGTGTCGATCTCGTCGGCGGTCATCAGACCCGTGACGATCATGTGCTGCTTCAGGCGGTCGATAGGATCACCGAGAGGCCAGCCCTCGACCTCCTCCTTGGCGCGGTACTTGGTCGGATCGTCCGACGTCGAGTGCGCGCCGCGCCGGTAGGTCAGGAATTCGATCCCCACCGCGCCGAGCCCTGCCCGCGCACGCTGCGCCGAAAGGCGGCAGGCTGCGAGAACGGCGAGCAGGTCATTGCCGTCCACACGGAGCGCGGGGAGACCGTAACTCGCCATCCGGGCAGCAAAGGTATTCTTGTCAGCGCCAGCGAAGGCCGCCGTCGTCGAGATCGCCCACTGGTTGTTCACCACGCAAAGGAGAACCGGCGCTCTGTACACGGATGCGAAGAGGTTGCCTTGGTGCCAGTCGCCCTCGGCGGTGGCGCCGTCTCCGATATAGGCGACCGCAATCTTGTCGTCGTTCTTGATGGCCGAGGCCATGGCCCAGCCCACCGCCTGGGGCCACTGCGTGCCGAGGTTCCCGGAAATCGTGAAAAAACCATACTCCTTGAACGAATAAAGGACCGGGAGCTGCTTGCCCTGGAGCGGATCCTTCCTGTTCGAATAGATCTGGTTCATCATCACTTCGGGGTCGACACCCTTGGCGAAAAGGATCCCCTGCTGACGATAGGTCGGGAACTGCATGTCCCCGTCCCTGGTTGCAAGGGTTGCCCCGACGGCGATCGCTTCCTCGCCCAGGCACTGCATGTAGAAGCTGGTTTTGCCCTGGCGCTGCGCGCGCATCATCCGCGCGTCAAAAGCACGGGTACGGATCATCGCCTTGAGGGCTGTTTTCTTGTCGTCATCAGTGACGAGGCCAGCCCAGTCGCCATGCGCCTTGCCATCCATGTCGAGGACCCGAAGCAGGTCGTGATGGAAAGGCTCGAAGGCCTCCACGGGTGCTTCCGCATCGAGCAACGGGAGCTTGCCGGGCTCGCCAAGATTGATTCCGGAGAAATCAGGCGTCTCGCCCGGACGCGCCGGTGGCTTGGGAACACGAAAACCGCGGCCTTGGTCTCTTTGATCTGTCACAGTGTCCGTTCTCGCAAAGCCGTCCATACCAAGGGCCTCCCTCAAGAGGATTTTTTATGGTGCCGGTTTGCCAGATCGTTGCTGTTTCGTCAGCCGGTAGAGCGTGTGAAATCCACGCGACCTGCGCGACTTTCGTCCGATGCAAAGCCTTGAGGAAGCATAGAACTGTTCCGCACCGCAGCACGAACCTTAGGGGCGGTACGGGTGTTACGCGCGAGAAATGATCCGTCCAATCAGCAGGAGATTGACCATGAAATCATCCAAAACCACAGAGCTCCTCGAAAAGATCAAAGGATTCCTGCCGGAACCCGACTCTGAGGGAAAACTCGCCAAGGACCGCGTGCTTTCACTCCTTTACCCGACGCCGGATTTCGATGGAGATCACGAGAAGTTCGAGATCGTGAAGAGGAACCTGCTCTCGCGCCTCGAAGACGCGGATGCGGGGCCGGAAGTCATGCGCGGCGCGATCCGCGAGATCGTTGCGAGCCTTGGCCAGGCGGACCTGCCCCCCGGCGGCTTTGCGATCTTCACCACGGGGGAGGAGACGACATTCGTCGAACTGTCCAAGCGTCCCCAGCCGCGGCTTCAGTTGGGGACATCCGCCCTGGCCCTACCCGTCCTTGCCGACGCCGCCACCAGCCACCGGTTCTGGATTGCCGTGCTTGATGTCGAGCAGCCGATGCTTCTCCACGTGGTCGATGGCATCGTGAAGGACAAGACGCCCCGAGAAGTCATGACACTGAGCGATGCGTTGAAGCAGTGCGAGCCGATGGACGACATCGTCTGGCACAGCGCCAGCTCCGTCCGCCGCTCCGGGGCGCAGCCGATTTACCATGCCCTCGGCGTCGCGGCAGATGATCTTCGCAAGGATGAAATTCGCCAGGTGCTGACAGCCTTCGGTAAGCAGGTCGCAGACATCGTTCGCGGAGACGATCCTCTGATCCTTGCCGGGGACCCTGCCCGTATCGGCGCGTTCAAGGAGCATTTCAGCCATCGGAACCTTCTTGACGAAGGTATCCAGGCAGCGGGCGAGGCCCTCAAGCAAGACGAGCTTCTCGAGCGGGCCTTTTCGCTGATGGACGAGCGTCAGGCGGCCCTTGACCACGAGACGGTCAGCGAACTCGATACCAGCAACGCGCTTCGCGGCAGCGACGAACTTCGCCGGGCAGCCATTGAAGGCCGGATCGACACGATCCTGCTACACCCCGATCACGCCGGATTCCTACCCGGCGACGACGAGCGCCTGAGCCTGCCCGAAGACGCGGACGAGGCATTCGCCACCCGCTCGGAAGCGGTTTCGTACACGGTCCGGCATGGTGGACGGCTCATCCTCACCCGCGAGCACACGGCCGACGGCCCGATCGCGATCACGCGCTACGACTGATCCTGGGCGACCTGCCGGCTGCAATGTGACAGAAAGTCCATCTTTGGCTTCATTGCAGCCGGTTCACATGCTTCCCATTGTTGAGTCTCGGAACGGGAGGAGGCGCTGCCATGGTCGCTTTCAGGACTGCCCTTTGCGCCGCCTCGGCGGCTTCGATCCTTGCCAGTACGGCCTATGCCGAAACCAAGAGCTGGGACCTCACAGGCTTTGACGGGGTGAAGTCCACCTCCGGCGTTGATGTCATCGTCGAGGTCGGACCGGACTACTCGATCGAGCTCGAGACCGAGGGAGACTTCGATACCGCCCGCGTGGAGGTCAAAGGCGACACCCTGATCCTCGGTCGCGAGAGCCGGGGCATGCGCCTCAATTTCGGCCGCTCCGCCCGCTTCGTCTACCGGGTGACTCTGCCGGAGCTGACCCATGCCGGCTCGTCAGCAGGCTCGGACCTCAGGATTTCGGGTATCGATGGCGGTGATATCGAACTGTCCTCGAGTTCAGGCTCTGACCTTGAAGCCGAGGGAAGCTGCGACAGCCTCGATGCCGATGCATCCTCCGGGGCGGACCTGATGGCGTTCGACCTCGAATGTGCCGACGTGCGGGCCGAAGCGTCGAGCGGTTCCGACATCGAGGTGACAGCAACGCGCAGCATCAAGGCCCGCGCTTCGAGCGGCGCCGACATCACGGTGCGCGGGAAGCCCGAACGGCGCGACACCAAGGCTTCCAGCGGCGGCTCGGTGCGCTTCCGGGACTAACCGAGCGCCGCAACCGATCGCTGTAGACAAGACATGCCGCTCCCGTCAGGCGGGCGGCCTGCTCGCGCCAGCGGCGTGTCCGGACGAGGACGTGAACCTCGCCACTCCAACTTCATGAATGGAAAGGCAGTCATTTTGCTGCTTCGCAAATGACGGTAAGCAATTTTAGGCGTATGGTCGTCTTCAGGTTGGCGAATACTTTCCAACCGTTGGGGGTAAACGGGTCAGCCGTTTCGCGGCATGAGGATTGCACCTCTCCACGAGGACTGACACCAGAGGCTTCCGAGAGACGAGGACCGACATGGAACGCTACAGCATCGGGGATCTGATCAAACTCGGCTTGCGCCGTTTTTTCTGGGTCTTCATCCCCTTCTGCGTGCTGCTGACGATCGGGCTGATCGTCCTCAACGAGGTGCCCGCCCGCTACCAGTCGACCGCCGTCCTGATGGTCGAGGACCAACAGGTCTCCCAGGCTCTCGTGCCGTCGGCCATCCGCTCCATCGCCCAAGACCGGCTGCAGACGATCCGCGCCGAGATGCGAGCGCGCAACAACATCGTCGAGCTCGGCCAGGAGTTCCAGCTTTTCGACCGCGACAGCACGAGGCCATTCTCCCAACAGGTGGATGACATTCGGAACGACATCCGGATCTCGATCCAGAGCGTCAATTCCCAGCGCAACAGGCGCAACCAGCAGCCTTCGACCATCACCTTCGAGATCGGTTTCGTGCACGAGAACCCGCAGACCGCCTTCCGTGTCGCGAACAAGCTGGTGACGGACTTCCTCGCCGAGAACGTGGAATCGCGGATCGAGGCGGTCGAGGGGACGGCGGAGTTCTTCCGGGAGGAAGAGCGCGACCTCCGACGCCAGATCGAGAATGTCCGCAAGCAGATTGCCGATGTCCGGGAAGCCAATCCCGGCCGCACGCCGAGCGACCAGGGGCTGATCCAGGCGCAGATTGCCCGGCTGACCACGGACATCGCCCGGACCGAGGAACGGATCGAGGCGGCCAACCAGGATCTCAGCCTGCTGCGCATGCAGCAACCGATCATCATCGACGCCAATGAGCGCGCCGATGCCGAGCGTATCGAGCTGCGCAACAAACGCCGCCAGCTTGCCGCCCTGCGGGCCCAATACACAGACAACTACCCCGAGGTGATCCTCGTTACGAACGAAGTTCTCGACCTCGAGGCGAGACTCGAACCGGCCGCTTTCGAGCGCCGCGCTGCACGCCTCCTGAGCGACCTCAACCGCCAGATCGCCGAGCGCGACGGGCTTTCCCAGAAAGAACTCGCCGAGCTGCGCGAGCGCCGCGATACCCTGCAGGAAGACATCGCCCGCGTCCGTCGCGAAGGCGGCGAGCTGAGCCTGCCGCGGCTCCAGTTCGAGGCGAACGAGCGCCGTATCCTCGCCAATATCGAAGCCGATGAGGAGCGCCTCGAAGAGATGCGCGCACAACTTGCGGAAGCCGAGCAGCGCCTTGCCGAAATCCCGGCCGTCGCGGCTGTCCTCAATGACCTCGCTTCGGAAGAGCAACGCCTTCTGGGCCTTCTCTCCAACACGCAAGCGGGCCGTGCCACCGTCGAGCGGAGCGAAACCCTCGAGACCCAGCAAAAAGCCGAACGGGTCATCGTCGTCGAGCCGCCGGCCCTGCCCGACGTGCCGAGTGCCCCGGACAAGCCCCGCGCCGCGCTGCTGCTCACCGGTGTCGCCGGCGGTCTTGCCGCAGCCATCGGCCTCGCTCCGATCTTCCTCTTCCCGCGCGTCGACACGGGCCGCCAGCTCGGACAACTCCTGCCCGGCGTCGCCGTCGTCGAAGTCCCGGAAATCGTTGACGAGGAAGAGGCCAAGTTCCGCCGGGCCGTGTTCCTGGGGCTTACGGCGCTCTCGATCGTTCTTGCCGCGATCGCCAGTTTTGTTGCCTACAAGGTGCTCGTCTGATGCGGGCCGTGTCGGTGAGAAGCGTATTGAACAGGGTCGCGATCGCGGCCCGGGATGGTTCCTATGAGTGAAAACCCGGTCTCTAAGAGCCCGCTCGAAGAAGCGATGGCCAAGGTGGCGCGGCCCGATTTCGGCCAGCCCCACCAGGAACCTGACGAGAAGCCGTGGGAAGACCGCTCGGGCGTCGTCATCCAGGCCGACGAATTCTCAGACCGACCGCGCCGCCGTGCCTCGGACCGCAACCGCGACCTGTCGCGCTTCGCGCTTTCCGATGCGGATTTCCAGCGTTTCGAAGATCGCTTTGGCATCGACCAAGGCCAGCGCACGGCCTTTGACAGCGCCTTTCGCATTGTTCGGACCAATGTCCTCCAGACCCTGGAGAAGCACCACGGCCAGGTGATTGGCATCACCTCGCCCACGGCACGCAATGGCAAGACCGTCTGTTCGATCCAACTCGCGCGCGCCTGTGCCCGTCGTTCGGAGCAGACGGTGGTCCTTGCCGATCTCAACCTGCAGCGCCCGCTGCTGGCGGGCTATCTCGATGCGCGGGAGTTCCGCTCGGGGATCGGTTTCTTCCGCGGCGAAGGCCGTGCCGAAGACTATCTGACGCGGGTTCCGGACAGCAACCTCCTGCTGTTCCTGTCCGACCGGGCCACGGCACAGTCGGCGGAACTTCTGGCGTCAAAGCGACTGACCCACGCCCTCAACGCGTTCAAGAACGTGGCGCCGAACACGGTGGTCATTCTCAACCTGCCGCCGATCCTCGGCTCGGACGACGTGATGACCATCATGCCGTCGCTCGACGGCGTCGTGCTCGTCGCGGCGGCTGGCGAGTCGAAATTCGAGGAGGTGCAGGAGGCGGTGAACCTGATCCCGCAAGAGAAGCGGTTCAGCGCCATCCTCAACAAGGCGAAAGGCGTCAGTCTCGCCCGCACGGCCGACTGACGCGAAAAACCTGGGGAGGCGTCCTAGGCGACGCCCTCCGGAGCAGCGGCCTGCGCCGCCTTCATGCGCTGCTGCTGGTACATCCCGACGAAGTCGAGCGGCTCGAGAAGCAGCGGCATGAATCCGCCGTCTCGGGTGGACTGTGCCACGATCTGGCGCACGAACGGGAAGAGAAGATGCGGGGCATCGACCAGGAGGATCGGCTCCATGCGGTCTTGAGGCACGTTCTCAATATGGAAGAGCCCGGCGTAGTTCACCTCGCAGACATAGACGATGTTGCCGTCGCGGCGGGCCGTGGCCGAGCAGCTGAGCTCGACTTCGAAGCGGTTCTCTCCGAGCGCACGGCCATTGACGTCCACGGAAACTTCCATGTTCGGCGGCGCCGCCTGGGTCGAGAGGCTGGCCGGGGCGGCCGGGCTCTCGAAGCTCAGGTCTTTGAGGTATTGGGTGAGAAGGCGCATCATCGGCTGGCCGCCGTTCTGGGCCGGCTGTTGATCGTTACCGTCTTGCGGGGTTTCGGGGGTCTCGGACATGGAGGCTCCGTCGGGAATTCATGTGAAAGGGGCCCGCTACACGCGGCTTGCTCCGGGGGCAAGTGACGAGCCCGAGAACCGCCCCTCAGCGCCTGATGATGACGATGTTGCCGCGTTCCTGCGCCCGCCTGATCCGGCGCAGCGCCATGCGCGCCGCGGCGTGTCGCAGCGGCGGGATAAGAAGCAGGAACCCGATGGCGTCGGTGACGAAGCCGGGGGTCATCATCAAAGGCGCTGCGACCAGCAAGGCTGCGCCATCGACCACGGAAGCCACCGGCGGCCTGCCTTCCTTCAGGTCGCGCTGGAGCGCCCGGATCGCGGTCAGCCCCTGCTGCCTGATGAGAAAAGTCCCGAGGGCGGCGGTGCCGATGGTGAGCAGGATGACCGGAAGGACGCCGATGATCATGGCCCCTTGGATAAGCAGGGTGATTTCAACGATCGGGAGCCCGATCAGCAGGATGAAAAGGACCAGTCCCAAGGTGTTCTCCAGAAAGCGTTGGCCCAGAGGTGGGGCCGACCCGGCCTCGTGCCAAGCGGTGAGACATCGCCACGCAGGCAGAAAACTGGCAGTGCCGGTTTTCATTCATATGTGTTTGATGGCTAAGGGACTAGAACCACACCCGCTGCGCTGCAACAAAGCACCCCATGGAACCGACCCTGATCATCTTCGCCGCTCTGGCGCTTTTCCTGGCCTACCGGCTGTTCAATGTCCTTGGCACACGCGGGGGACATGAGCCTGAAGAGCATGAGCGGCCCGTGCTCCGGCCGGTCCCGTCTCGTGACCCGTCCGAGGAGCAGGAGGACGATTTTGGCCTCGAGGCCGAGCCGACGACGCCAAGTGAAGACCTGCCCGAATGGGCTGTCACGGCGCGGAAGAGCATTCCCGACTTCGAGCCGAAGCGCTTTCTCGAAGGCGCGGCCGCTGCCTATGAGATGATCGTCCAGGCCTATGCCGATGGCGACCTTTCCACCGTGCGCGGCTTCGTCGATCCGGAGGTCCTGAAGAGCTTCGAAGTGGCAATCGAAGGGCGGACGGCCCATGGCCAGTCGGTCGACCTGACCTTTGTCGGTGTCGAGACGCCGGAGGTCCTGTCGATGGAAGAGCATGGCGGCGAACTGCGTGCCGAGCTGCGTTTCAAGTCGGAGCAGGTGCGCGCTGTCCGCGACGCGAAGGGTGAGGTGATCGACGGCAATCCCGAAGAAGTCATCACCGTGATCGACGAATGGACGTTCTCCCGTCCGGTCCGCTCGAACGACCCGAACTGGACCCTCGTGGCAACCCACGGTACCGACACGGAGTAAACTCCAGCGAAGAGGGCTCCCGCCATGCGCAAGATCCTCCCCTTCCTCCTTGTGCTGACGGCCTGCGCTCCCTTCGGGAAAGAGCCCCCGGCGTTCGAGCGGATGGCCGTGACCGAGATCGAAGGCTTCGGCGAGAGCCCCCTTCTTCCGGCCGTCCGGACATTCGTGAAGAGCTGTGACTGGCTGACGGAGAAGAACCCTGTTCTCGGAGGCGAGGAAGACTGGCAGCCCGTTTGTCAGGAGGCGGAATTTATTGCGACGGAAGGGGATGCCCGCGTCTTTTTCACGAGCCGCTTCGATGCGGTGAAGCTGCATGGCGGGCACGCCCTCGTCACCGGCTATTACGAGCCTGTCTTCGAGGCGTCGGCGGCGCGGACCGAAGCCTTTGACCAGCCCGTGCTCGCCCGGCCGGAGGATCTTGTCGCCGTCGATCTCGGGGCCTTTCGCGATGACCTCAAGGGTCGCCGTATCGCCGGACGGATCGAAGACGGAAGGCTTGTTCCCTATGCGGACCGTGAGGCGATCGAGTTGAGCCCTCCTGCGGAGGCGGAAATCCTGGGCTACATGCGCGCCGATGACCTCTTTTTCCTGCAGATCCAGGGCTCGGGTGTGCTCGAATTTCCCGAGGGCGCGCGCCGGATCGGCTACGCCGCCCAGAACGGCCATCCCTACAAGGCGATCGGCAAGACGCTGGTCGAGGAAGGGCACATGGCCCTCGAAGACGTCACCATGCAGTCGATCCGGCAGTGGCTGGCGACTGCACCGGAAGAGGACGCCGCGCGCGTCCGGGCAAGCAACCCCTCCTATGTGTTCTTCACCGACCGCGGCCCTGCTGAAGGTGACGAAGGCCCCCTTGGCACCGCAGGCGTTCCGCTGACGGCGGATTATTCGGTGGCGGTGGACCGGTTCGCGATCCCGCTTGGCGCGCCGGTCTTCATTTCCGGCGAAGACGACGTCCTCTCGATCAGCAAGCTGACCGTCGCGCAGGATACCGGCGGCGCGATCCGTGGGCCGGACCGGGTCGATCTGTTCCTCGGCCGCGGCGACGAGGCAGGAGAGACGGCGGGGCGGCTGAAGCTCGACGCCGACATCGTGGTCCTCATCCCCAAAGGAGCGGCCCTGCCGATCGCCGAACCGGGGGCATGAGCCGGAAGAAGAGCCGCCAGCTCACCGATGCCGAGCGAACGCTCTGGAACACAGTGGCGCGGACCGTAGCCCCGCTGCCTGACAAAAAGCTGCCCGAGCTCGAACCGAAGCCGGAAACACCCCTCGCGCTTTCACCGCGAAAAGCCGACGATGGCCGCCACGCCACGCCGCAGCCCACGCCGCCCAAGCAATCGCCCTTCCAGGCAGGAGACCCGCGGCGCGAGCGCCGTGTGGCCCGCGGGCGGATCGAGATCGACGCCGTCCTCGACCTTCACGGGATGCGCCAGTCCGAGGCTGACCGCGCCACCTCCGCCTTCATCTCCCGCGCCGTCAGCAGGAAGCACCGCGTGCTCCTCGTCATCACCGGCAAGGGCTCGAAGGATGGCGAAGAGGGCCGCGGCGTCTTGCGGAAGAACTTCCTCTCGGGGATCGAGATGGGTCTCTATGGCGGGGCTATCACCTCGGTCAGACCCGCCCACCAGCGCCATGGCGGGGGCGGCGCCTTCTACGTTTTTCTCAAGAATCCGAAAGAGAAACACCGCAGCTGATCCGCTGTCACAAAAGCTTCGCTGACGCGGCCTATGCGGGCCGCAAAAAGAGAGGCTGGCGCCATGGATCTCGGGATCTGGGCCATCGTTGGATTTTCGCTCGCGGCCTATGCGGTCGTCGGGAACGATGCGCTGCAAACCCTCGGCACGTTCATCAATTCGAACCGTCGCCATCACTGGACCGTGCTGTTCGGCTTCGCCGCAGCGATCCTCGTGGCGACGTTCACCTATGGCTGGATCGTCAATGGTGGCGACCCATCCTATGGCCGCCTCGCCAACACATCGAAATATCCGCCAATCGCGATCGAGTGGTATCACTGCCTGCCGCCCCTGGTGCTGGTGTTGATCACCCGGCTCGGGATCCCGGTTTCGACTTCCTTCATGGTGCTGACCATCTTCGCCTCGGTGGGCGGGCTTGGCTCGATGATCGAGAAGTCGCTGATCGGCTATGGCCTCGCCTTCGCAGTCGGGCTTGGCATCTGGCTGCTCATCAGCCAGACCCTCGAAAAATGGTTCGAGGAGAATGACCTCGCGAGCCACGTGCCGATGGGCCTCATCGGCGTGGTCGGCACGGCCTTCTTCCTCTCGCAATACTATCTCTTCGGCACGATCGAGCGCGCGAGCGTCATGTGGATCGGGATCGGCATCACGCTTGCGGTGGAGGCCGTGGCCCTTCTGCTGGCGTTCAACAGGGGGCGCGGGCTTTACTGGGTCGTCACCCAGTGGGCGACCACGGGCTATCTCTGGTCGATCTGGCTGATCCAGGACTTTGCCAACATCTTCGTTTTCCTGCCGCGGGAGCTGTCCGTCATCCAGGGCTTCGGCGCGGTGGCGGTGATCGTCTTCTTCCTTGCCCTCACCTTCGCCAATGCGGGCGGCCCGGTGCAGCGCATCCTGCGCACCAAGACCAATGTCATCGACATCCGCTCTGCGACGCTGATCGACTTCGCCTACGCTTCGCTCCTCTTCTTCTTCAAGGAGCTGTCGGATATCCCGATGTCGACGACCTGGGTGTTCCTCGGCCTCATCGCCGGCCGGGAATACGGCTTCGCCCTGACCCGTGAGGCCGTGCGCCTGACCCGTGCAGTGATCGACACGGCGGAAGACCTTGCGAAGGCGTTCATAGGGATCGTCGTCTCGGTCGATCTCGCCGTCGGCTTGCCGCTCTTCGCCCAGACCGTTTCCGGCAATGGCTCGAGCCTCGCCGACGCTTTCCCGTCGGACGGTTTCAAGATCTTCGTCATCGCGACGAATATCGCGCTGATCCCGGTCTTCCTCTTCGCCTTCTCGCAGCCGGAAGATCACCCGGAGCACAAGCGCCGCAACTTCGCCATGGGCACCGTGGTGATGCTGATGACCCTCTTCGGCCTGAACTTCGCGTTCCCGGTCCTGCGCTAGCCGAACAGGCTAGACTCAGTTCCCACCTTCTGCTTTACGCCGCGTTCCTGCGCGTGCCTGGCCCACGGCATTGCCTCGGCGCGCCTGAGTACAAGGAGACGAAAATGCCCAAGATGAAGACAAAATCGGGCGCCAAGAAGCGCTTCAAGATCACCGGCACGGGCAAGGTCATGGCCGCCCACACCGGCAAGCGCCACGGCATGATCAAGCGCACCAACAAGCAGATCCGCCAGAAGCGCGGCATGGAACCTCTGTCGAAGCCGGATCAGCGCATCGTCAAGATCTACATGCCCTACGCACGCTAAGGAGGCTCTGAGACATGTCACGCGTCAAAGGGGGCCCCGCGTCCCACGCCCGTCACCGCAAGATCATCAAGGCCGCCAAAGGCTATTACGGTCGCCGCAAGAACACCTTCCGCATCGCCAACCAGGCAGTGGAGAAGGCCGGCCAGTACGCCTATCGCGACCGCAAGAACCGCAAGCGTGAGTTCCGCAAGCTGTGGATCCAGCGCATCAACGCTGCGGCCCGCCTTCACGGCCTGACCTATTCGCAGTTCATCAACGGCCTGACCAAGGCTGGCATCGAAGTCGACCGCAAGATGCTCGCCGATATCGCCGCCCGTGAGCCGCAGGCCTTCGAAGCGATTGCCGAAGAAGCGAAAAAGGCCCTCGCTGCCTGAGCGCTGCTTCCGAAGCTCAAGAACACCGAAGCCCGTCTGGCCCCGCCAGGCGGGCTTTTTCGTGCGCCAAGAAGACTGGCCTGGTTGCGGGCATGAACCATTGTGCCCGACAACCAAGAATGGACGCACGGATGCCAAAGTCGGTCGATCATGCCGCGTGCCGAGCGACCTCTCCGGAAGGTCCGATGACGGTGGCCGATTGAGAGGCAAGCTCGGTTGATTGCGGCGGCGCGCGCTGGCACACGCCGTCGGACAGCTCTGAACGCAAGTGCGACCATGACCCTCGAAGCCGACATCCTAGAACTCGAAAACGACCTCAATGCCAAGATTTCCGCCGCTCCTGACGAGCGTGCGCTGGAGGACATCCGCATCGCCGCGCT
Source organism: Parvularcula lutaonensis (assembly GCF_014651915.1). Taxonomy (GTDB): domain Bacteria; phylum Pseudomonadota; class Alphaproteobacteria; order Caulobacterales; family Parvularculaceae; genus Parvularcula; species Parvularcula lutaonensis. The sequence goes on along the minus strand of NZ_BMXU01000001.1, from coordinate 8,704 downwards.
GGGCAAGAAAGGCGTCGTCTCCGAGAAGATGAAGACGCTCGGCAAGATGTCGCCAGAGGAGCGCCAGATTGCGGGCCCGGCCCTCAACGGCCTCAAGAACCGCATCGCCGAAGCGATCGCCAAGCGGAAGGACGTGCTCGAGGAAGCCGCCCTCGCCCGGCAGCTCGAAGCCGAAAGGGTCGATGTGACCCTGCCGGTGCGCGCCCCCGGTCGCGGCCGCCTCCATCCACTGACGAAAGTCTTCAATGAGGTGGCTGAGATCTTTGCCGCCATGGGGTTCGAGGTGCGCGAAGGCCCGGACATCGAGGACGACTTCCACAACTTCACGGCGCTCAACTTCCCGCCGGAGCACCCCGCGCGCGAGATCCATGACACCTTCTTCTTCCCACCGAGAGAAGACGGCGAAAAGATGGTCCTCCGTACCCATACCTCCCCGGTCCAGGTCAGGACCATGATGACCGAAAAGCCGCCTATTCGCATCATCGCGCCGGGCCGCACCTTCCGCTGCGACAGTGACCAGACACACACGCCAATGTTCCATCAGGTCGAGGGCCTCGTCATCGACAAGTCGACCCATATGGGCCACCTCAAGGGCACCCTCGAGGCGTTCTGTCGCGAATTCTTCGGCGTCAAGGAACTCGAGACCCGATTCCGTCCCCACTTCTTTCCGTTTACGGAGCCTTCCGCAGAAATGGATGTCCGCTACGAACGCGACGGCGCGGTGGTGAAGATCGGCCAAGGCGACAAGTGGATGGAAATCCTGGGTTCGGGCATGGTCCACCCCAATGTCCTGAAGGCATGTGGTCTGGACCCGGACGAATATCAGGGCTTCGCCTTCGGCATGGGTATCGACCGCCTCGCCATGCTGAAATACGGCATACCCGACCTGCGTGGTTTCTTCTCCGGCGACCAGCGCTGGATCGAGCATTACGGCTTCGCGCCCGAAGAGGTCTGACGTGAAAAAGGCCAACACCAACACCATCGTGGCTGTCGCGGCACTGGTGACCAGTGTCGTGGCGGTCTTCATAGCCTGGGACGAGGCGCGCCTGCAGCGCCAGAACCAGGCCGCCACCTTCATGCCAATCCTTGAAACGCAGCCCTCCTTCAGCCTTGGCACGAACGACCTGCGCCTCGGCTTCACGATCAGGAATTCCGGCCACGGCACCGCTTTCGTTCAGTTTGCGGAGTTTCGCTATGACGGCGAACCGCTTCGTACCTATTCCGATTTTGCCCGCAAGGTCCTGACCGAAGAACTCGGCCGGAGCGCGGATCTCAGCTGGTACAGCATGGAGGGCTTTCTCATCGCAGGTGAAAGCAAGCCGGTCCTCTCCTTCCGTTGGGAGGACACGGAAGAGAACCGCGAAGCACTGAGCGAGCTTCTCAGCACCAAGCTGGCGGATAGGACCGAGAAAACGTCATTGGTCCTATGTTATTGCTCCGTGTTCGATGAATGCTGGCAGCAGGCCTCTCTCGGTAGTGCACAGCCGAAGCGCGTGCGCTCCTGCCCCGAAGGCGACGACCCCAGCGAGGTTTACTGGCAGACACGCGACATCGATGGCGAGGCCACATGAGCGACGAACAACCCGAAGGCGAGCTCGTCGTCCGTGTGCAGCCGATGCCTGCTGACCTCAACTCTGCCGGTGACGTTTTCGGCGGATGGGTGATGAGCCAGATGGACCTCGGTTCCTCGGTCCTGGCCGTGCGCCGCGCCCAGGGTGGTCGCGTCGCGACAGTCGCGGTCGATGCCATGCACTTCGTCAGGCCCGTCCGGGTCGGAGACCTCTTCAATTGCTATGGCAGGATCGTGCGCGAGGGCCGCACCTCTGTCACCATCCGCGTCGAGGCCTGGGTCGAACGTCAGGGTACGTTCGATCTCGAAAAGGTCACCCAGGCCGACTTCACATTCGTCGCCCTCGACAAAGAGGGCCAACCCACACCGCTCCCTACGGAGAGTCCGGAATGAAATTCACACTTAGCTGGCTGAAGGATCACCTCGATACCGATGCGAGCCTCGACGAAATCGTCGAGACCATGATCAAGATTGGCCTCGAGGTAGAAGAGGTCATCGATCCCGCCGAAGCCTTGGCCCCCATCAGCGTGGGCTACGTCAAACATGCGGAAAAGCATCCTGATGCTGATCGCCTGCGCGTCTGCAAGGTCGACACCAAGGATGGCGAGATGCAGATCGTCTGCGGTGCCCCTAATGCTCGCGAAGGCATCAAGGTCGCCTATGCGCCGGTCGGTGCCTACATACCCGGCATCGACACCACGCTCACAAAAGCCAAGATCCGGGGTGTCGAAAGCCTTGGCATGATGTGCTCCAGCCGCGAGCTCGAGCTCGGCGACGACCATGACGGGATCATGGAGCTGGACGGGGACGCCGAAGTCGGAACGCCACTCGCGGACCTCGTGGGCCCGCTCGACCCCGTCATCGATTTCGAGGTCACGCCGAACCGCCCGGACACAAATGGCGTCCGCGCCATTGCGCGCGATCTCGCTGCAGCAGGCATCGGCACGCTGAAGCCGCTGGAAATCCCCGAGGTCGGCAGCACGTTCGACCAACCCGTCGCCGTCACCACGGAGGCTCCAGAGGCGTGCCCGGCCTTCGGCGCCATCGTTATCCGCGGCGTCAAGAACGGTCCGTCTCCAGAGTGGCTCCAAAAGCGACTGACCGCCATCGGCCTTCGCCCGATCAACATGCTCGTCGATGTCACGAACTACCTCAGCTATGACGCCGCCCGTCCGCTCCACGTCTACGATATCAAGAAGCTGAACGGCGGCGTCCACGCTCGCATGGGCCGAGAGGGCGAGCGCTTCGAGGCTCTCAACGACAAGGAATACAGTGTCGACGAAACCATGTGCGTGATCGCTGATGACGAGAAGGTTCTCGGCCTTGGCGGCATCATGGGCGGGACTTCATCGGGCTGTGACGAGACGACGACGGACGTTCTTGTCGAGAGCGCCTATTTTGACCCGCTCACGATCGCCAAGACCGGCCGCAAGCTGGGTCTCACCTCCGATGCACGCTACCGATTCGAGCGCGGCATCGATCCTGCGTCGATCGAAGACGGCCTGCAGCGCGCAGCCAAGCTGATTCTCGACACCTGCGGCGGCGAAGCTTCGACCATCACGGTAGCCGGCAAGCCGCCTGTCGAAGAAAAGGTCATCGACTATCCGCCGACGGAGGTAAGGCGGCTCACCGGCATGGATGTCCCTGAAAGCCGCCAGGAGGAGATCCTCTCAGCCCTGGGCTTCGAGGTTTCGCGCGGCGGGTCCTGGTCCGTGCGCGTGCCGACTTGGCGTCCGGACGTCGAGGGCAAGGCCGATATTGCCGAGGAAGTCGCGCGTATTCACGGTCTCGACAAACTGCCGACGGAGGTCCTCCCCCGCTTGGGCGACGCCCCGCGGCGCAACCCTTCGCTGTCAGAAGCCCGCGTCGCAGCAGCGAAGCAGGCAATGGCTTCTCTCGGGCTGCTCGAAGCCGTCACCTGGGCGTTCACGGACGAAGTGGGTGCCGCGCACTTCGCGGCCCAGCCGAAGGAGATCCATCTCCTCAACCCGATCAGCGCCGACCTCTCGGTCATGCGTCCCACCCCGCTGCCCAACCTCCTGCTCGCGGCATCGAAGAATGCCGCTCGCGGCGCGGAAAGCGTCCGCCTGTTCGAGGTTGGCGGTGCGTATACGGATAACACGCCGAAGGGCCAGCGGACCGTCGCCACCGGCCTCCTTTGGGGCGCAGGTCCGCGCGACTGGCGCAGCAGCAATGCCGCGCCGTCGGTTTTCGACGCAAAGGAAATGGCGATCGCCGTTCTCGAGGCCATCGGCGCGCCAGCAGACAAGCTGATGGTCTTTTCCGACGAGGTCCAAGGCTACCATCCGGGACGCTCGGGGCAACTGCGCCTGGGCCCGAAGAACACCCTCGCCCGCTTCGGCGAGTTGCACCCATCAGTGACCAAGGCCTACGACCTCACGGGGCCGGTTGCGGTCTTCGAAGTCGAGCTCGACAAGGTCCCGGCACCGAAGAACAAGTCGGCGACGAAGCCGGCGCTGGACCTGCCCGAGCTGATGCCCGTCAGGCGTGATTTCGCCTTCCTCTACCCCGAGGACAAACCCGCTCTCGACCTCATCAAGGCGATCCAGGGTTCGGAGAAGCAGCTCATCGACGACGTCCGGCTCTTTGATGTCTACCGCGGCAAAGGTGTGCCGGAAGGCCAGCGTAGCCTCGCCATCGAGGTGGTGCTGCAACCCCGCAGCGAGACGCTGAAGGACAAGGACATCGAAGCTGTCTCCGCGAAGATCGTCGCCGCCGCCGAAAAACTCGGCGCAACCTTGCGGGGCTAAAACCCCGCTTGCAGGCGGAGCGGCCATGCGCTAGCTCCGCCCGCCTAGGCCGCATTAGCTCAGTTGGTAGAGCATCTCATTCGTAATGAGGAGGTCGCTGGTTCGAGTCCGGCATGCGGCACCATAATCCCTTAAGTCTCTGATTATGCAGGAAGAAGTGTCGGCTGTACCCATCGAATCTGTTCCCAATTGGGTACAGTTCTTCATGGGGGTTTTTGGTTTGAGGGCAGAACTGCGACGGCGTCCGAACACCCGCAACTGGTCTGTTCGGGTTAGGCTACCAAAGTGGCTTCAGAAGCTTCATCCGCGTACAACGACAGGGAAGCTCAAGACCGAGATCGTGAAGACGACCGGGGAGTCTGATCGGCAGAAGGCGGAGCGGGTCAAACTGGTGGTTCTCGAACAGATCCTTCGGGAAGCGCTGGAGCCAGTCCACCGAGAAATCCCCTTGGCCGACGCCGTCGTGTATGAGGGTGGCAGCGAACGTATCAACAGGTGGGAACGCCAGCCTACTCCCGATGGCGAGGTGGACGTCTCCGCTCTTTTTGATCCGAACACCGAGAGCGACTGGAAGCGTCACCCGGAGCGATTCATTGATGTCGTGGCGGATGATCACCCGTTTCTCTCAGAGTACTGCGAAGCCCTCGAACACATGGCAGGGGATGGCGTCGCGAATGCCTTCTATGCTGCGGTCAAGGCCAAGTCCCGGGGAGAGCTTCGGTTGAACGAAATTCCTGCTCTGTACGAACGATGGGAACAAGACCGAGCACACAAGCCGGAAGCTATCACCAAGCGGACGCTCGAAGAGAAACTGAAGAAGCTCTGGGCGTTCATCGAATGGGCAGAGCGCCGACATCAACCGGGTGTGTTGATCGGGGAATTGACCGGGGACGACGCACACGCCTTTAAAAGGAAGCTAGCCCGGACGTCTGGACGCCGCTCTGGTCGACCACTTGCCGATAAGACAATCGCGAAGTACCTCACAGCCCTTTCGAGTATCTGGAAGTGGGCTCGCTATGAGGAACGCGTCAAAGCCGCTGACGGAGGCGACCTCCCGAACATCTGGGAAGGATTGCAGATTGGCCTTAGCAAGAAGGCGGAGATCGAAACCCGACCGTTCAGCGTTTCCGAATATCAGGCTGTCCAACAGCACATGGCCGAAATCAGTGAAACGTATGCGGACCTATTCGTTCTAGGTTCAAGACTTGGCTTCAGGCTGAGCGAGGCCGCCAACCTAACTGTGAACCACCTCAGATTCGAAGGGAATACGCTTGACCGCGTGATCGCAGCTGGAACGAAGACCGATGCAGCTGCCGACTGGATGCCAGTTATCTGCCCTCAGGTACGCGAAGTTCTCCTAAGAAGAGCAGAAGGCAAGTGTCAGGACGACCGCCTGTTTTCACCCGCAGAGCTGTTTGCTCACGACATCGATAAGCCTGCTCTGTACGAACGCCAGCTTACCCAGAACATCAGTAGAAGGCTTAATACGGTAGTCCGAAGGGCCCTAAAGGATCACCCGGACACTGAACGGCTGAACCAAGGAATACGACGAAGAGTAGTCTTCCATTCAACGCGCCATACCTTCACCACCGCTGTTATTCAGTCTGGGGTCGGACAACATGTCGAGCGACTGCGGAGAGACAAGGTCCAGAAAGTATGGGCTCGGGTGTATGCTGACCAAAGCATGCAGGACGGCCTAGCGGAATCGATGGAGAAGGTTTCAGCGCTTCTGGACGACAAACGCTGGCGGGTTCTCGGAGAGAACTACGAGGAGCTGTGAGAGTGGGGTCATTGAAATCCGGGAGGTATGCTTGGTCCTGATCATTGGATGGGACCCATTGGGCAAATTCCCCCGTACCCCTTCCCGTTTCGTGAGCCAGCCCCATAATTAATTCGTCTTTGGGGGATTGCGATGGGACAGGAAACAGTAGGCTCACTGGTGAAGCGACTTCACAAGAAGGACGTCACCTCAGGCATCGGCATAGCGGGGGCGACTGCCAGTCTCTGCATCCTTTTGTTCAATGGCGGACACATAGCATTCTTCGGAACGCGATGGCTGGACGGACCCCTGTCCCTCGCAGTCGCTGGATGCTTCATCGCAAGCGTTAGAGCCAGCTTGAACGCTGCGAACTCCCGGTCAGCCATCGTTAGCGAACTTGAGCGACGGGCTAGCTAGCCGCCTCTTTCTTGTCGCGCACAACCTTCCATGTGGATTGACAATAGACGCATACTGACTCATCTCAGTGCCTCACCGAGAGGACCCCGTGATGCAGCGCTATGTAATCTACACCCGCGTCTCTACCGACCGCCAAGGGCAGTCAGGCCATGGCCTAGCGGCTCAGGAGCGGGACATCAGCTTGTTCCTAGAGACGTACTCGGAAGAACCCTGGGAGATCATTGGAGAATTTCAGGATGTCGAGAGTGGTAAGCACGATGACCGCCCTGAGCTAGCCAAGGCGCTGGACCTCGTGAGGCGCACGCCGGGGAGCGAGCTGCTGGTATCGAAGCTCGACCGACTGAGCCGCAAGGTGTCGTTCATCGCGTCTCTCATAGAGGATAAACGGGTGCGGTTCCGAGTGGCATCTATGCCGTATGCTGACACCTTCCAGCTCCACATCTACTCAGCCCTCGCAGAGCAGGAGCGCGAGTTCATATCGAAGCGGACCAAGGCAGCATTGGCCGAGGCGAAGGCACGCGGGGTGAAGCTCGGGGGCGACAGGGGGTCGCTCAGAGAGGCGAACGAAGCTGCCCGCGCGTCTGCCGATGTTTTTGCCCGAAAGGTTGGCCCGATGATTGTCCCTATGCGGAACCAAGGGATGAGCTTGGGGAAGATCGCGGAGGCACTTAACGAGGCTGGTCAGCCGACCTCACGGGATGGACGCTGGACGGCTAAGGCCGTGTCGAGGGTGCTGGATAGGGTGTCCTAAAGCTTCACGCTGAGGCAGGCTTGGCGCTACGCCAAGCTTTCCTCAGGATGAACGCGAGGGCCACACCGAAGAGCCCCGCGGAGGCTGGAATAGGCACTGGTTGAAGGTTTGGCTCTGTCACTACGGCAGACAGGTTTGATCCTTGCAGCCACAGCTGATCGCTGTTCTCGAAAACAAACGTCAGCGTCATCGAAGAGATTAGCGAGAAAATTTCGTTAGAGACACCAGGAAGCTCGAACCCGGAGAACGACGAGCCATCGCGGTCGAAGAAGAATAGGCTACTGGAGTTGAAGACACCTTCTGCGTCGTGAAACCCATCAGAGACTAGGAGACCCGTGGAGTTAGTCTGCCTGACGCTGTACGTACCGTCAGCACGCGGATTGGTGTCCTTATCAAGGTCGAAGCGATACGACCCTGCCGCTACTGACGCTCTGGTTACGCCGCCGAGGTAAGTCGTCTGGACACCGTCCTTCGAAAGCACTCCGCGACCAGCTTCAGTGTCTATTCTCATTCGCGTCCGGAAGCGCTGGCCAAGGTGAAACGTTTGGCCGGGGTACCAAGACGATGAGGACACCTGCTTATTGTCCCATGATCGATCGTCATCGGTGCCAGTGAAGGTCGCTTCTCGGAGCTGTCCAATCTCTCCGGTGACATCCACGATGATAACCCGAGCGGACGCAGTGGAACTCGCGAACAGGACGGTGGCGAGAACTATACGGAACAACATAATTAACGGGTTTCCTTGAGACAGCAGGTGAGAATACCGACGTATCACAGTCGGCTATGAGGTCAACCGGTAGACTCAGTGTTTCCCCCCACAGCGAAGCAGGAACGCTCCGCGCATTCCCCGAGTAGGTCTTGGGAAGCACCGCGCGTTTGTCCCCACTGAAGTCCAGGAAACACCTCGTGTTGAACCTGAGGGTAAGCACGGGGAAGCATCCGAATGGGGCACAGATATATGCGGGCAATTGCCCCTCTGAGGCCTCACCCACCCACACAAAGGATATGACAATGACCGACGCAGAACGCGTCTACGCCCATCAAGCTGCCAGTATGCTGGCTGACTGCGAGAATGCACTGACCGCTCTCCGTGAGGCCGTGACGGCCCTCCACGCTGAGATCGACACCAACGATCCCAATAGGATCACTCTGGGTAAGGCACGGTACTACGCGAAGACCCTAGGGGTATCCGCCGAGCTGCTCGGCAGGTTCGACCCGGCGAAGGTTCGGTGAGACGATCATGCGGAACACACAGAGACACAACGAGGATGTTCTACCCGTTGGGAATGCGTCAGCAGGAGAGGTCCTGAAATGCCTGCTATCTCACGAGACCTGACGAGACCCCGATGGCGCAGCCACCCTTTATGTAACCACGGCGTTGCTCCCGATGGAAGGCTGATCTGGCCGGAACCTTCACATGGTGGAGGCCAGATCAG